>NZ_LMEE01000002.1:257566-1054358 GCF_001425305.1 Phenylobacterium sp. Root1290
CAGGCCCTCAGGGCTGTACCACTCGGCCTCCGAGGTCTTGCCCGGCTGGTTGTGGTAGCCGACCATCATCGCACCCGAGCGGCCGACGACTTCGCCGATCTCGCCTTGCGCCACCTCGACCCCGTCCTCGCCGATGAGCCTCATGTCGTGCCCCGGTATGGGGCGACCGACCGTGTGCAGCTTGTCAGGATGCTCGTGCGCCAGGAGCATGCATGAGCCGCCCCCCTCGGTCATGCCGTAGAACTCCACGAGCCCGCCCGGCCAACGCTTCAGGACATCAGCCTTCACCTCGGCTGAAAACGGCGCGCTGGTCGAAAATTTCACGACGTAACTGCCAAGATCGTAGCTGTCGAAGTCCGGCCGCTCCATCAGCCGGCGGTACTGCACCGGCACCAGCATGGCGTGGGTGGCGCGGTGCTTCTCCGACAGCTTCAGGAACTGCTCGGCGTCGAACTTGGGCATCAGCACCGCCGTGCCGCCGTTGGAGATCGTCGGCAGGTACGAGACCAACGTCGTGTTCGAGTAGAGCGGCGTCGAGATCATCGTCACCGACTCGGCCGGATAGACGCCGCGGCGGATCTGGCCCCAGCGCATCCGGTGCGGCTGGACGATGCCCTTCGGCGNGGCGATGCGGTCCATCAGCTCGTCCAGCTCGGCGTAGGAGATCGTCCGCCGCGCATCCACCAGCGCCGGCTTGTCCTTCAGCTCGACCGCCTGCGCGCCGATCACGTCGGGCAGGGTGGCGAAGTCGCGATCGAGAATCTCAGCGGCCGACATCGAATTTCCTACTGCACGTTCAAATTTTCCGATTGATACGCGCTATTACGGCAATCTGGAAAGTGGCAATTCGTCAAAATGTCCTGGACAGCGCCGCTCATCGCGACAAAAGCCGCACATCAAACTCAAGGAAAACAGGTCATGACATCGAGGCTCGAAGGCAAGGTCGCCGTCATCACCGGCGGGACCAGCGGCATCGGCGAGGCGAGCGTCGAGCTCTTCATCGCCGAGGGCGCGAAGGTCGTGATCGCTGCGCGTAACGCCGACAAGGGCCAGGAAATGGCCGACCGCCTCGGCGCCACGTTCGTACAGGCCGACGTGCGCCGCGAAGCGGACATCGCACGCGCCATCCAGACCGCGGTCGACACCTACGGCCGGCTCGACTGCCTGTTCAACAACGCCGGCGGCCCCACCGACGGCGACGTCGAAACCGTGACGCCGGAGCACTTCAGCTACGCGATGGACCTGCTGGTCGGCAGCGTGGTGTTCGGCATCAAGCATGCCGCGCCGATCATGCGCGCCCAGGGCCGCGGCGCGATCATCAACAACTCCAGCGTCGCGGCGGCCCGCACCCACATGGGCGGCTACCTCTACTCGATGGCCAAGGCCGCAGTGGTCCAGGCGACCAAGATGGCCGGCATGGAGCTTGGGCAGTACGGCGTCAGCGTCAATTCCATCGCGCCCGGCGCGATCGCCACGCCGATCTTCTTCGGAGGTTCCGCCGTCGCCTCGCGAATGGAGGCAGGCGCCGGTGACGCGAAACTCGCGAAGCTGACACGCAACCTCTCGAAAGCCACACCTCTGCGCCGAGCGGGCCTGCCGCACGACATCGCCACCGCCGCGCTGTTCCTGGCCAGCGACGAGGGCGCGTACATCAACTGCCACGACCTGGTGGTCGACGGCGGCATGACCGCGGGCGGTCGCACCAACTACGAGTAGCCCCCAAACAAGAGCGCCGCGCCCCGAAAGGAGCGCGGCGCATTCGCATCACGACGACAGAAACTGATCGTTAAGTAGGATCATTTCTAGGTTATGACATTGCCATCTGAGTTTTTTTGAGTCTGTAGTATGCATACTTTCTAGGCGACTCGTCCGGCGAGACGCCGTTGTATGCATCGACAATGGGACCGCGACACGCGGCCCGCTCACGGGGGGAAACATGAACCTGCAACGTCTTTTGCTCGCCACCACCGCCATGGGGGCCGTGTTCGCGCCCCATGCCGCGAACGCGCAAGCGGCGCCCCGCGACGGCTATGTGATCGAAGAGCTCGTCGTCACCGCGCAACGGCACGAAGCCGAAATCGAGAGCGCGCCGGTGTCGGTCACGACCTTCGGCGCTGAAGAGCGCAACCTGATCGGCGCCAACACCGTCCGGGACATGGTGAACCTGACTCCGGGCGTCTACATCTCCGACACCGGCGTCAACATGCGCGGCATCGGTCGCCAGAACGCAACGACCGCACTCGGCTCCGAGAACGCCATCGCCTACTACGTGAACGGCTTCTACAACGTCGACTTCAACACCGTCGGCGAAAGCACCCTGTTCGGGGGCAACGTGCAGTTCCTGCGCGGCCCGCAGGGCACCCAGTGGGGTCGCGACTCCATCGGCGGCGCCGCCAACCTGCTCAGCCGCCGCCCGACCGAGACCTTCATGGGCGAGGCCCTGGTCGGCTACGGCCGGTACAACTGGAGCACGCTCGGCCTGACGCTGGCCGGCCCGATCAACGACAACTACCGCGTCCGCATCGGCGTTCAGTCGATCAACCAGCGCGACTCCGCCTCGAAGAACATCGCGCCCTACAAGGCCGGCTACGACGTCGACAACTTCTACGCCGAGTTCCAGCTTGAGGGCGACGTCACCGAGGACCTGCACTTCCTGCTGCGCTCGACGACCTTCAGCTACCTGAACACGCCGGCTGAGACCGCGCCGGGCCGCTACAACACCGTCGGGTTTATGGGAGCCCTGGCTCCAAACCCTACGTACCAGTACGAAATCGCCTCGCCGTCGAACGAGCCGCGCCGCATCAATATCGACCAGCGCGGCGTCGACAAGCTGACCGGCAACCAGGTCCATATCCTGAACGCCGACTGGAACCTGGGCCCCGCCACGCTCTACTACGTGGGCGGCATCGCCCAATATAAATCAAAGGGTTACAGCGACCTCGACAACACCTCGCGCGGGTCGTACGTCGCCGGCTCGCAGCCCGGCCAGGTGACCGGCACCGGCCTGGCCGACGGCACGGTGGTCAGCACCAACATGACCGCCAACTACTTGAACCGTAACCAGTATTTCAGCCACGAGCTGCGCCTGGTCGGCAACGACCACGAGAAGCTGGAGTGGACGGTCGGCGCCTACTTCCTGAAGTCCGACTACAACGAGCGCTACTGGGAAGCGATGCCGGACGTTCCGCAGCTCGCGACCCCCATCTTCGGCGCCGCCCCCTACCCCGCCGCGCTCGCCAACCCCGACCGCGCCTACTACCAGCAGCACAACATCCTGCGTCAGCAGTCCGCCGCGGCCTTTGGCCAGGCGACCTGGCACATCGATGACAGCTGGAGGCTGACGGGCGGCCTGCGCTACACCGTCGACTCCAAGCGGGCGACCACGCAGTTCCGCTATGTCTTCTGGAACCCGGCCTTCGGCGCGGCCTTCGAATCCACGCCCCAGACAGTGGTCGGCGACATCTGGTCGGCGCCCGAATACGCCGGCAAGCTGCTGAAACTTGAGCAGGACGGCTACACGATCCGCCTCGGCGTCGAGTACGAGCCGAGCGACGACCTGCTCGTCTACGCAAACTTCGCGCAGGGCTACAAGGCGGGCGGCTTCACCCTCGGCGACGCCACCACCAACAACGCCACCGATCCGGAAAAGCTCTACAGCTACGAACTGGGCGTGAAGCACGACATCACCCCGGACCTGCGAGTGTCGGGCGCGCTCTTCTACTACGACTATCGTGACTTCCAGGCGCCGATCACCGCCTTCAACTCGCTCACCGGCGGGACGTTCGCGCAGTATACGAACATCGACAAATCGGAACTCTACGGGCTCGAGCTCGAGGGCGACTGGCGCCCGATGCCCTCGCTCTGGCTGCAAGGCGGCTACAGCTACCTGCACGGCGAGATCAAAGAGTTCTGCTGCGCGGTCGACAACACCAACGCCTCGCTGCCGCTGAACACGCCGCAGGACCTGTCCGGCAACACCATGCCGCGCTCGCCGACGCACAAGGTCAGCCTGTCGGGCGCCTACACCTGGGACTTCGAACCCGGCTCCCTGATCTGGGGCGGCTCGGCGGCCTATCAGAGCTCCTATAACCAGAGCGTCTTCGACAATCCGCTGTTCGAAGTGAAGGGCTACACCCTGGTCAACACCAACCTGACCTGGCGCGCGGCCGACAACCAGTACGACGTGGTGCTGGGGATCACGAACCTCACCGACGAGATCTACGACACCTCGATCGCCGTCGGCGGCGCGAACGTGAACTACGCCATCACCCACAACCTGGGCGGCGGCCGGTTCTACAACCTGCAGCTCCGCTACCGCTTCTGACCGTCGCGCAAGGCGCCCGGGCCCGCGGCCCGGGCGCCTTTCCGTTCAAGCTCAAAGAGTTCCGCATGATCCAGCGCCTGCCGCCCCGCGTCCGTGCGGCGATCGTCCCGGCGACCTTGACCGCACTCGCCCTCACGCTGGGCGCCTCGCTGACCGCCCAGGCGTCCGACGCCATCGCCCCGCCGCCCGACGGCGAGGCGCTCTACAAGGAGCGCTGCGCGGTCTGCCACGACAACGCCGTCGACCGAACGCCTGCGCGTGAGGTTCTGTCCAAGAACCCGCCCTCCTTCATCATCTCCTCGCTGACCAACGGCGCCATGGCGCCGATGGCCGAGGGGCTCTCCGGCGCCGAGAAGGCCGCCATCGCGGCCTACATCACCGGGACCAAGCTTCCGCCGGTCGCCGGCGACATCGACCCCAACAGCATCTGGGGGCCGTCGGCCGCGAACATGCCGCTCGACGCGCCGAAGTGCGAGACGCCCGCGCCGCCGATCAACTTGAAGGCCGCCGGCTGGAACGGCTGGAGCCCGACCACCCGCAACGCGCGCTACCAGGCCAAGCCCGGCCTGAAGGCCTCGGACGTCTCACGGCTCAAGCTCAAGTGGGCCTTCAACTACCCCGGGGCCAAGAACGGCCAGGCGACGATCGTTGGCGACTGGCTGTTCACCACCAGCATGTCCGGCGCGGTCTACGCGCTCGACGCCAGGACGGGCTGCGTCCGCTGGCGCCACGAGGCCGAGGCGGCCACCCGGTCCAGCGTCACCGTCATCCCGTTGCCGGCCGGCTCGCCGGCGCGCCACGCCCTGTTCTTCTCGGACTGGACCAAGGCCGCCGTCGCTCTGGACGCCGAAACCGGCAAGCAGCTCTGGAAGACCAAGGTCGACGACTCCGCGGGTCTGCAGATGACCGGCGCGCCCACCGTCCACGATGGCAAGCTGTTCGTGCCGATCTCGTCCGGTATCGAGGCCTTCGCCGAGTACGACGGCTGGGAGTGCTGCAAATTCCGAGGCTCGCTGGTGACGCTCGACGTGGTCACCGGCAAGGTGCTCTGGAAGACCTACACCACCGCGGTCGAACCGAAGATCTTCACCACCAACCGCCTGGGCCGCCCCATGTGGGGTCCCTCCGGCGGGTCGATCTGGTCGGCGCCGACGATCGACCCCAAGCGGGGCCTCGTCTACGTCGGCACCTCGAACTCCTACACCGATGTGCCGTACGACGGCTCCGACGCGGTGATGGCCATGGACATCGCCACCGGCGAGGTCCGGTGGATGCACCAGCTGCTGGCCAACGACAACTTCATCAACGGTTGCTGGGAAGGCTACGGCCGCAAGGAGCTGGCGGCCAACTGCCCCAAGAACCTAGGCCCCGACTTCTCGATCGGCAACTCGCCGATCCTGCAGGACCTGCCAGGCGGCAAACAGCTGCTGCTGGTCGGCCAGAAGTCGGGACATGTCTACGCGCTGGATCCCGCCGCCGAAGGCAAGGTGGTCTGGAGCCGCCGCATCGGTCCCGGCAGCGCCCTGGGCGGCGTCGAGTTCGGCATGGCCAGCGACGGCAAGCGACTTTACGTCGGCGTCTCCGATGTGCTGGCCGGCGACGAGGGCAAGCCTGGCGTCTATGCCCTGCGCATCGCCGACGGCGAACTGCTGTGGAGCGCGCCCTCGCCCGCCAACCCCAAGTGCCGCTGGACCGGCCGTTGGTGCCATGGAGCGGTCTCGCAGGCGGTGAGCGCCATGCCCGGCCTGGTCTTCGCCGGCGCCTATGACGGCGTCTTCCGCGCCTATGACGCGACCACCGGCAAGGTGGTCTGGTCCTACGACACCGGCTCTGAACCCACCGACGTGCTGGGAGGGCGCAAGGCCTTCGGCGGCGTCATGGACGGCGCGGGACCGACCATCTCAGGCGGCATGGTCTACGTGCACTCGGGCTATGCGGGCCGTTCCGGCGCCAGCGCCGGACGCGACCTGACCGGCGCCGACGGCAACGTGCTCATGGCCTTTTCAATCGACGGCAAGTGACGGGGAAAGCAGATGAACTCTGAACTCAAGATCCTGGGCGTGGGCGCGCTGCTGACCTCGTTGGCCGGATGCGCCGCCGCCGACAAGCCGCAGGTTGAAAGCGCCAAAGCCCCGCAGATCACCTGGGAGTGCCCCGATGGCTACCAGGTCAAGGAAGGGCTGAACGTCGATTTCCCCCACAAGGGTGAAAAGCGCGCCTTCTATGTCCATCCGGCCAAGGGCGTTGCCGGACCTGCGCCCGTCTGGGTCCCGCTGACCGGAACGGTCGAGTCGACCTACGCCAATCTCAACGTTGCGCGCAGCGGCGCCAACGCGCTGATGGCCGACAAGGGCTTCACGGTGATCGGCCCGGTCCGCGAGTGCGCCAACCAGGACCCCAATCTGGGCGGCGGCGCCTGCAACGGTCCGGGCAAGGACGGCTGGAACTGGATGCCTTGGCGCGAAGGCCGCGCCCCCACCGCGGCGGGCGACGCCTGGAAAAACGACCAAGGCCCGGACTCGAGCTTCTTCGAAGCCATGATCAAGTGCGTCGGGACGAAGTTCCCGCTCGACGCCAGCCGGTTCTACATCGGCGGCATCTCCTCGGGCGGGACCATGACCAACCGGGCGCTGACCTTCCGCTCCGACTTCTGGGCCGGCGGCATGCCGATCTCGGGCGAGTGGTACGTCAGCAAGGATGATGGCGGCCCGCTGAGCTTCGACGCCGCCCGCCAGGCGGTGATCGACGCTCCCGCCAAGATCCATCAGGGCCGCATCGGCCCCTTCCCCCTCAAGGACGATCTCGATCCGATGATCGTGGTCACGGTCTGGGGCGGCGAGAAGGACATCTGGCACTGCGGCTCGGTGCTGTGCGCGGACTATCGCCCCAGCACCCAGGCCGGGTCCAACTACTTCAGCTCCAAGCCCAACGTGGTCCACGTCGCCTGCACCGCCACCCATGGCCATATGTGGCCGCAGGTGAACACCCAGGCCTTCAACCTCTGGGCGCTGACCACCATGGCCTCGCATCCCAAGGGCTCTGACCCGCGGAAGTTCAAGCTGACCGCCCCGCCCGAGGGCTACAGCTGCAAGATCGGCAGGTTCGACAACCTCTACGCCGAATAGTTCGAAGGGCCGGCCCGTTCAGCGCGCCGGCCCTTTTTCCTGCAGCCGCCCTGCGCGACCGCACAGGGGCCGCTTGGCGCCAGTTGCGGAACCCGGCATCGCCCCGATTGCGGACCTTCACGGCTCCATCGCGAGGCAAGGTGACGCGCTTCGCAGCTTGCCATGGCGTGGCTATCGGTGGGAGTTGCTGCCGCTGAAGCCGCTCACCTGACAGCATTGCCGCGAAATGACCGAGCACCACCTGCCTGTATGTGTCGCCGCCCTTTACCGGTTCTCGCCGTTTAGCGACTGCGAGCGGCTGCGCGATGGACTGGCGGCTGTCTGCGCCGACCACGGGATCAAAGGCACGCTGCTGCTGGCGCCGGA
The DNA here is from genome assembly GCF_001425305.1 of Phenylobacterium sp. Root1290. Classification (GTDB taxonomy): domain Bacteria; phylum Pseudomonadota; class Alphaproteobacteria; order Caulobacterales; family Caulobacteraceae; genus Phenylobacterium. Next base: position 265,382 of record NZ_LMEE01000002.1, read on the forward strand.
GGGCATCAATGGCACGATCGCGGGCACACCGGACGGGATCGATGCGGCGCTGGCCTATATCCGCACGCTGCCCGGCTGCGAGCACCTATCGGTGAAGATCTCCCGCGCCGAGGTCATGCCGTTCTACAGGATGAAGGTCCGCATCAAGCGCGAGATCGTCACCATGGGGCAGCCGCACATAAACCCCCTGGAGGCCGGACACTATTTGTCGGCCGACGACTGGAACACCCTGATCAGCGAGCCGGACACGCTCGTCATCGACACCCGAAACGACTACGAGGTCAGGATCGGCACCTTCGTGGGCGCAGTGAACCCGGGGACGAGTAGTTTCCGGGAGTTTCCAGACTGGTTCCGCGCGAACCGCGAGGCCCTGCTGGGTGGCCGGACGTCGCCGAAGATCGCCATGTTCTGCACCGGCGGAATTCGCTGCGAGAAGGCGACCGCCTTCCTGAAGTCGGAAGGTCTGGACGCCGTTTATCACCTCGACGGCGGCATCCTGAAATACCTGGAGACGGCGAGCGGGCCGACGAGCCTTTGGGAAGGCGAGTGTTTCGTCTTTGACCAGCGCGTGGCGCTCGGCCCTGGTCTTGCGCCAGGAAGCCACGTGCTGTGCCGCGCCTGCCGCATGCCGGTCACTTCGGAGGAGCGCGCCTCGCCGCTCTACGAAGACGGTGTCAGCTGCCCGGCCTGCCATGGCGAGCGGGACGTGCAACAACGGGCGGGCTACGCGGAGCGGCAGCGCCAGGTCGCTCTGGCCGCGTCACGCGGCATCGACCACTTCGCCAGCGGGCCACCGGCCAAGCCAGATCGCTAACGTCCACCGAACGCCAAGTCCGGACGCCGGACCGAGGCGCCCTGTCCTCGCCCCCACCAGCCTGCCAGCTTCGACACCGCAGCGAAGTCATCGGACTTTCCCTAAAGGAGCCCGCAGGCATCCTCGAAGCTCAGTCTCGGCAGCCGAGCGAGCTCGCTGCTTCTGTCGGCCCTGCCGAGATTGCAGATGAAGTTGCTAACGACGGCGCTGCCGGTGAAGAACTCGCGGTCGACCCCTGCGTGGTCGAAGCCAGAGAGCGGCCCGCAGTCCAGCCCGAGGGCCCTGGCTGCGAGCATTAGATATGCGCCCTGCAGCGTCCCGTTGCGCAAGGCCGTCACGGCCGCCACCTCCGGATCGGAGAACCAAGCTTTGGCGCCGGGGTTGTGGGGGAAGAGCTGCGGGATCATGTCGGCGAACTGAAGGTCGTAGCCGACGATCACTGTCGCGGGCGCGGCCAGCGTCTTGGCGCGGTTCGCACTGGAGAGGTGCGGAGCAAGCCGCGCCTTGGCCTCAGGCGTCGTCAGGAACAGGAAACGCGCCGGCGACACGTTGGCCGAAGTCGGGCCAAGCTTGGCCAGGTCATAGACCTTCCGGAGCAGCCCTTCCGACACACCGCCCGGCGCCCAGGCGTTGGCGGACCGCGCGGTGCGAAAAAGCGTGTCGAGAGCGGTCTCGGACACGGCCGCCGAAGCTTGACTGGTCATCTTCGACAAGAGCCGCTCAGTGTTGACCATACGCGACCGGTCGGCTCGGATCGCTGCTCCAGCCTGACCAAGACGCGACGTATAGCGCGGAGTTCCGCCCAAGAATGGCCAAGGCCACGGCGGCGTGCGCCGCCGACACCCCCGAACCGCAGGACACCCCTAACTCGCCGCCGAAGGGCGAGTAGCGCGCGGCCAAGGCCTCATCCGACAAGAACAGCCCGTCCGGGCCGAGATTGTCCGCAGCCGGAACGTTGAGTGATCCGGGAATGTGCCCGCCGCTCCGAGCAGCCTCGTCGCCTGTGAAGGCGGAAGCGCCGCGCGCGTCCAGCAGGCGCCCTTCGCACGCCAGGCTCGCGGCGGCCTCGGCGTCCAGCACCAATAGATGTCCGGCCGAGATCTCGACGGTTCCCTCCGGTCCGAACGGAGCGGCGAGCGGCGCGACGGGCGCCCCCGCCGCTTGCGCCGCCTGAAACCCTCCGTCCAGCAGCCGCACCCGCGTCAGACCCGCCCAGCGCAACGTCCACCACGCCCGCGCCGCCTGGAGGCCGCCCTTGTCGTCATAGACGACGACCTCGGTGTCCGCGCCGACTCCCCAGCGCCGGACGCGCGCCTGCAGATCGTCGATCTGCGGCAGGGGGCGAGCCCCCAGGTCGCCGCCGCCGGGCCCAGCGAAGTCGGCGCCAAGCTCGGCGGGGACGGCGCCCGCCAGGCCGATGTCGCGGCCCTCGCGCGGTCCGACGTCGATCAACACCAAGTCAGACCGCGATTTCAGCTCCGCGGCGGAGATCAGAACGTCAGAACGGCTCATCGCCTACTCCGCCGCCGCGGCGCGGGCGCCCGTCAGGGTATTGGCGGGGCGAGCCAGGCCAAGGTGGTCGCGGAAGGTCGGGCCCGAGTAGTCCCGGCGGTAGAGCCCGCGGTCCTGCAGGACCGGCACCACCAGATCGGCGAAGGCGCTGACCGAGTCGGGGTTGTACGAGGGGAAGATGTTGAAGCCGTCGCAGGCTTCCTTCTCGAACCAGTCCTGAATGTAATCGGCGACCTCGACCGGATTGCCGACCACGCCGCCGCCCTGCCCCGCCGCAGCGATGATCAGGTCGCGATAGGTGATGCGGTTAGCGCCGGTCACGTCCCGGCGCGTGCGCTCGCTGATCTGGGCGAAGAGGCGTTGGCCTTCCTCGTTGGCTTCCTTGAGCACCCGCGGATCGACCGCCTCGTCCGGATCGCGGCCACGCACGTCGACCTCGATCACCCGGGTGACGTTGGACAGGTTGCGCTTGCCGCGGCCGCCCAGCGCGCCGTAGCGACGATGCTCCTCGAGCGTGTCCTCGGTGTCGAGCTTGATGAAGCTGTTGAGCTGATCGTAGATCTTCACCGCCTCTGCGGTGGTCGGAGCCACGATCGGCGTCATGCCCGGCAGGATGGCGATCTGGTCGCCTGTGCGGCCGTACTTCTTCGCGCGGGTCTTCACGTCATCATAGTAGGCCTTCGCCACCGCGATGGTCGGGCCGGCCGCGAACACCACGTCGGCGTCGCGCGCCGCCAGCTCGCGAGAGCGATCCGAGGTGCCGGCGTGCAGGATCACCACGTGGCCCTGAGGTGGGCGGCGAACCGGCAGCGGGCCGTCGATAGAGAAGAACCGGCCCCTGTGGTTGATCGACTGGGCGCCGCCGTTCGGACCGGCGCCATAGCCGTCCTCGTCCCAGGAATCCCACAGCTTCTTCGCCACCTGGACGAATTCCTCGGCCCAGTCGTAGCGTTTGTCGGTATCCCAGTGCTCATCGCGGCTGAAGTTCGCGGCGGCGATCTCGTCGGCGCCGGTCACCAGGTTCCAGGACGCGCGACCGCCGGAGAGATGATCAAGCGAGGCGGTGAGATGGGCGATGGCGAAGGGGTCGTAATAGGTCGGGTTGGCCGTGACCACGATGCCGATGCGGTTGGTCGCAGCCGCCAGGCTCGCCGCCGAGATGAACGGCTCCAGCCGCGACATCTGCGACGGATTGGTGGTCTGCAGCGCCGGGTCGGAGGCCAGGCGATCGCCCAGGAACAGGAAGTCGAACTTCGCTGCCTCGGCGATCTGGGTCACGCTTTGCAGGAACTCGATGTCGAAGGGGGCGGTTTCGAGCGCCGTCGGCATCCGCCACCCCGAGGGGTGGGTGCCGTTCGCCCAGAACATCAATCCGAAGTGCAGTTCACGCTCAGCCATAGGACACTTCCACTTTGGCGCCGGCGGAATTTCGCCAACGATGGTCGTCGATTGTTAGGTCGGCCGGCCACATGGACGGCCGACATTGGTGCTTCTGCTCAGGCCGCCGCGTAGCGGTTGGCAGGCTTGTCGAGGGCCAGGTGGTCTCGCAGCGTGCCGCCATCCTTGGGGGCCGACAGCAGACCGAGGCGCTGCAGCTCGGGCGCCAGCAGCTCGATGAGGGCGTCGAGTTGCCCTGGGAGCCCTGCGGCCCTCAGGGTGAGGCCGTCGAGGCCGGCGGCGTCAGCATAGGCGGCCAGTTGTTCGGCGACCTCGCCCGGCGCGCCGACAAAGCGCGGCGCGGCGTCTCCGGCCGGGCTGGGTTGCTCCACCAGGGCCGCGGCCTCCGCCGCGCTCGCCGCGACGATCACAGTGGCCTCGGCGAAGAGGCGCACGTCCTTGCGATCACGGCCGGCGGCGTCGAGGGCGGCTTGAAAAGCGGCCACGCGGACCTTCAGTTCTTCGGCCGGTTGCGCGCCCAGGAAGACCACGTCGGCCTGAGCCCCGGCGAGCGGATAGGACAGTTCCGAGGTGATCTCGTGCGCCACGACGAGCTGGCCCTGCGGCGGCCGCGCGACGTTGAGCGGCCCCTTGATGCGGAAGCGCTCGCCGGCGTGGTGGATCGGATGGATCTTGTCGCCATCGACGTAGTCGCCGGTCGCCTTGTTGCGGATGAAGGCGTCATCCTCCCAGGAGTCCCAGAGCTTGCTCAGGATCTCCGCGGCCTCGCCCGCCCGCCCGTAGTGTTCCTCGGCCGAGGGCTCGGCATGGCTGTAGTTGATTGCTGCGGGATACGACGCGCCGGAAACCAGCTCCCAGCCGGCGCGGCCATGAGTGACGTGATCGAGCGACGCGGTGAGGCGCGCCAGATTGAAGGGCTCGAAGTAGCTCGTATTGCCGGTGACGAAGAAGCCGAGCCGCTTGGTGCGGGTGGCCAGGAACGAGGCCGTCGTAAAGGGCTCGGTGCGGGCGAAGGCCGCCGGACCCTCGCCGCTCGCCTGCTTGTCCTGGAAACGGATGAAGGTGAAGCCGGCCTTCTCGACGCTCTGAGCCAGGGTCGAAATCTGCGCCGGATTGAACGGATCGAATCGCGCCTCCGGCTCGCTGTAGGGCGTGTAGGTGAAGCCGAAATGCAGAGGTCTGGTGCTCATTTCGCCGTGGTCCCGCTAGAATTTTAATGTCCAGCTGCGGCGCGCAGCGCGCCTTGAGCCGGCTGGCGGCAAGGCTCGCCTTGCCCCCCGAGGCCGTGTCTGTTACGCGCCATATCCTAGTACGTCAATAGGATTAAAAGGATAACAAATGAGTTCGATCGGACCATTCCAGGTGCGCCGTCAGGGGTTCGGGGCCATGGGCCTTTCCCACAACTATGGGCATGCCGACGAGGCGGAGTCGCTGCGCACGCTGGAGCGCGTGCTGGAGCTCGGGATCAATCTGATCGACACGGCGAACGTCTATGGCGCCGGTCACAATGAGGAGCTGGTCGGCCGTGCGATCCGCGGACGTCGGGACCAGGTGGTGATCGCCAGCAAGGTCGGCATCGTTGGCGGCGGCGAGGCCCAGGAGGGGGCCGAAGGCAAGCGGGTGAACAACAGCCCGGCCTATACTCGCCTCCAGGCCGAGAAGAGCCTGAAGCGGCTCGGGGTCGAGCAGATCGACCTCTACTATCTCCACCGCATCGACGCCTCGCTGCCGATCGAGGAAGCGATCGGCGGCCTGGTGCGACTGAAGGAAGAAGGCAAGATCGGCGCGATCGGCCTCTCGGAAGCGACGGCCGAAACCGTGCGGCGCGCGCACGCGGTGCATCCGATCGCGGCCCTGCAGAGCGAGTACTCGCTGTGGACCCGAGAGGTGGAGACCGAAATCCTCCCGACAACCCGCGAACTGGGCGTCACCTTCGTGCCCTTCTCGCCGCTGGGACGCGGGTTTCTGGCCGGCGCCTCCGCGCCGGAGGACGCCGAAGACGTTCGCCATCGCCACCCGCGATTCCAGGCTGAGGCCGTTGAGGCCAACGCCCGTCGCCGCGCCGCGATCGAAGGCGTCGCGGGCCGGCTGGGCGCGACCAGCGCGCAGGTGGCCCTGGCCTGGGTGCTCTCCAAGAACGTGGTCCCGATCCCCGGCACGCGGCGGGTCTCGCACCTGGAAAGCAACTGGGCGGCCAATGACCTGCAACTGGATCAAGAGGTTGTCGCCGAACTGGAGACGGCCTTCCCGGTGGGTGTGACCATCGGCGCGCGCTTCCCTGAGAACGCGCCGGCCCAGGGTCCCTCCTAGGCGGATGTCCCCCGGCCCGCCAACGCGGCGGGCCGGGCGGGCTCCTCGCCGCCGCCGAAGGTCGGCGACAGCGCATCCTCGATCCGGTCGATCCGGCGAAGCGTCGGAAACAGCCAGAGCCACAGGCCGCCCACCGCCAACACTCCGGCCCCGCCGATCACCGCCGCCGGCGCAGCCCCGGCCAGGGACGCGACGAACCCGGCCTCCATGTCGCCAAGCTCAGTCGAGGCGCTGCCGAACACCATGTTGGCGGAGCTCACCCGCCCGCGCATGTCGTCGGGGGTAGAAAGCTGGATGAGCAACTGGCGCACGCAGGCGCCGACCATCCGCGCCGCGCCCATCACCGTCAGTGCGACGACGGAGAGCATGTAGGATCTGGAGAGGCCGAACACGACCAGCGAGACGCCGAAGACGGCCAGGGCCACGAAGGTCCAGAGACCGACGCGTCGGCGCAGGGGACGCAGCGCGATGACCGTCCCGGCCGCCAGGGCCCCGACCGCCAGGGCGCTGCGCAACACGCCGAAGCCCGCCTCGCCGACATGGAGGATCTCGGTGGCGAAGATCGGGAGCAGCGCCGTGGCGCCGCCCAGCAGGCCCGCAAACAGGTCCATGGTCGTCACGGACAGGATCAGGGGACTGCGGGCGATGAATGTGAGCCCCCCGAGCAGATGCGCGAGGCCCTTGGTCTGGGTGTCGCCGCCGCGGCTGCGCGTGCGCACCAGCGTCGCCAGGACGAACGAGGCGAGGTACGAGCCCGCCGCCACGCCATAAGCCGCCGCCTCGCCCGAGCCAGCGATGATCAACCCCGCGACCGCCGGACCCGCGATGGCCGTGAGCTGGAAGGCCGAAGAGGTCCACGCCACGGCGTTCGGCAAGTCCTGGAGCGGCAGCAGACGAGGCATCCAGGCCTGGGCGGAGGGCGCGGAAAAGGTCTTGCCCATGCCGAAGACGCCCGCCGCCAGGAAGAACGGCAGCGCCGAGGTCACGCCGGCGATCGTGCACGCCGTCAGCAGCACCGCCGCCGAGGTCAGCACCAGCTGGAACACGCGATAGACGTTGCGCCGCTCGAAGCGGTCGGCGGCTTGCCCGGACGGCAAGGTGGACAGCAGGACCGGCACGAAGACGGCCAGGCCCACCATGCCCAGCGCAAAGGGATCGCGCGTCAGCGCATAGACCTGCCAACCCAGCGTCGGCAGCATGATGTTGGTGCCGAGGTTGTTGGCGACGCGCGCCGCATAGAACCAACGGAAGTCGCCCGACCTGAAGGCGGCGAAAGCGGTCATTGGAAGTTGTGCGGACCGCCTAGCTCCAGTTTTCGCGCGGGGCTTCGATGAGGATCACCTTGATGTCCGCCTCGGCCAGGCCGAGCGCGCCGAGATTGCGTTTCACCGCGGCGAACAGCGCCTGCTTCATCTCATCCGTGCGCCCCGAGAAGAGCGTGATCTGCAGCTCGGTGTAGCGATCGCTCTCACCCGGCCCGCTGTTGAAGTGGCTGGCCGGGTGCTCCGCCAGCCGCAGGTGGCGCGCTTGCGGCGGGGTGCCGATGCTCTCGGTCAGGGCGGACTGCACCGCGTCGAACAGCGCCTGCGGGTCTTGGATCCAGCCTTGGCGCGTGGAGATCAGGGTCGAGGGCATGAGGTCAGAGACTTTCGGTGAGAGCGAGTTGGACCGGCGCGCCGGTCTGGGCCTCGCCGACGTCGGGAACGAGATGGCAGGCGACGAGATTGCCGCCCTCGGCTGGCCTCAGTTGCGGCGCCGCCTCACGGCAGCGGGGTTCGACCAGCGGGCAGCGTCCCTGGAAGAAGCAGCCCTGGGGCAGGTTGAGGTTGCTGGGCAGTTCGCCCTGCAGGACCGGCTTGTCGATGGCCTTGGTGGCGTCGGGATCGGTCGCCGGGGCCGCGGCCAGCAGCGCGCGGGTGTAGGGATGGCGGGGCGCCGACCAGAAGCTCTCACGCGCGCCCTGCTCGACGATGCGGCCGAGATACATCACCACCACCCGGTCGGCGATGTGCTCGACCACCGAGAGATCGTGGGAGATGAACAGGTAGGACATCTGCAGATCGCGCTGCAGGTCGCCCAGCAGGTTGATGACCTGGGCCCGCACGGAGACGTCCAGAGCCGACACCGGCTCGTCGCAGACGATCAGACGCGGGTTGAGGGCGATGGCCCGGGCGATGCCGATCCGCTGGCGTTGGCCGCCTGAAAAGGCGTTGGGGTATCGGCCATAGGCGTCCGCTGGCAGTCCGACCAGGGCCAGAAGCTCCTCGACACGCCGGCGGGTGTCCTTGGCCGACCAACCCGCCAGGCGCAGCGGCTGGCCGATGCTCTTGCCGATCGTGTGACGCGGATTGAGCGCGCTGCCGTTGTCCTGGAAGATCATCTGGACCTTCGGACGGATGGCGCGCAGCGCCTCCGCTCCCAGATGCGTGATCTCCTCGCCATCGAGCTCGATGCTCCCCTCGGCGCTCGGAACCAGCCGCAGGATCGCCTTGCCGAGGGTCGACTTGCCGCAGCCGGACTCGCCGATCAGGCCGACCGTCGTGCCTGGCTCGATCTCGAGATCCAGACCGTTGACCGCGTGCACCACGCCCTGCCCAGTCGGGAGCCTGACGTGAAGATCCTTGACGCTGAGCAGGCTCATGCGCTCGCCTCCCCATCAAACCAGCACTCGACCTCATGGCGGCGGCCGACGATCCGCCGGGCCGGAGCCGTCGTGCGACAGATGTCCAGCGCGCGATCGCATCGGCCAGCGAAGGCGCAACCGGGCGGGCGATCCGCATAGGACGGGACGACGCCCGGAATCTCGGGCAGCCGCTCACCAGCCGGCGCCCGCCGCGTCAGCGCCAGAAGACCCTGGGTGTAGGGATGGCGGGGCGCGCGGAAGATCTCGCGCACCGGGCCTTCCTCGATGATCCGGCCCGCGTACATCACGGCGACGCGGTCGGCCATTTCCGCGACCACGCCGAAATCGTGGGTCACGATGAGGAGCGCCATGCCGGTCTCCTCCTTCAGGCGCTGCAACAGTTGCAGCACCTGGGCCTGAATGGTCACGTCGAGCGCCGTCGTCGGCTCGTCGGCGATCAGCAGCCGCGGATGTCCGGCGATCGCCATCGCGATGACGATCCGCTGGCACATGCCGCCCGACAGTCGATGCGGATACTCCCCCAGCCGCGTCTCAGGATCAGGGATACGCACCAGGCGCATGAGCTCGAGCGCCCGCTCGCGCAGCGCCTCGCGCGGCAACGCCGCATGGGCGCTGATCGCCTCGTACAGCTGGGCCCCGATGGTCATCAACGGATTGAGCGCGCTCATCGGGTCCTGCGAGATCAGCGCGATGTCGCGCCCGCGCAGCGCATTCATCTCGCGCTCGCGCAGGCGCAGGATGTCGCGTCCATCCAGCCGGACCTCGCCTCCCGTCACCCGCGCCTGCCCCTTGGGCAACAAGCGGATCATCGACAGGGCGGCCAGCGACTTTCCGCAACCCGACTCCCCTACGATGGCCACCGTCTCGCCGCGGCCGATCGAGAGGTCGAGCGAGAGCACGATGGGCGTCTCGCCGGCGGCGGTGCGTACGGCGGTGGAAAGGCCCCGCGCCTCGATGAGCGCCGGCTCGGCCAAGGTCATCGCAGCCTCCGTGGATTGAGAACGTCGTTGAGGCCGTCGCTGACCAGGCTGAGCGCGAAAACCGTAAGCACGATGGCCACGCCCGGGATCGCGCAGACGTACCAGGCGGTGCGGATCAGCCCCCTGCCCTCGCCGATCAGGCGGCCCCAGGTGGTCACCGACGGGTCCCCGAGCCCCAGGAAGGAGAGCCCGGACTCCGCCAGGATGGCGCCGGCGATGCTGAGGGTGGAGACCGCCAGCACAGGCCCGATGGCGTTGGGCAGGATCTCGCCGAAGATGATCTGCAGGTCGCCCATGCCGATGGTCCGGCCGGCCAGCACGAAGTCGCGCTTGCGCCAGGTCAGGAACTCGCCGCGCGTCAGGCGCGCGATCGACTCCCAGGAGATCAGGCCGATGGCGAGCACCACGAAGATGAGTTGCGGCCCGACGAACGACACCACCGCCAACAGGAAGATGAGGCCGGGGATGGTCTGGAACAGTTCGATCAGGCGCGTGAAAGACGCCCCGACGACGCCGCCATAGTAGCCGGCGATCGCGCCGACGGTGACGCCGATGAGGATCGCCGTGCAGGCGGCGGCCACACCGATCAGCAGCGTGGTGCGCGCGCCATGGACCAGCATCGCCAGCATGTCGCGACCGAGCGCGTCGGTGCCCAGCGGGAAGCCCGGCGTGAACGGCGCAGACAGCGCCGGCCCGACGATCCGCAGCGGATCCTCGGGCGAGATCACCGGCGCCAGCAGGGCGACGAGCAGCACCAGGCCCAGCAGGATCAGGCCTGCGAGGGCCAGCCGGTTCTGCGAGAAGCGACGAAGGAAATCGATCATGCCGCTAGTCCAGCGCGATGCGCGGATCGAGCCACGCGTAGAGGGCGTCGATCACGAGGTTGACCAGGATGACGACGAGGGCGCTGAGGATGATCACCCCCAGCACCATGGGATAGTCGCGGGCCACCACGGCGTCGTAGAGCAGGCTGCCGATGCCCGGCCAGTTGAACACCGCCTCGACCACCACCGAGCCAGAGAAGACCGTCGCGAACTGCAGCCCTAGTACGGTGACGATCGGCAGCAGCGCATTGCGGAAGACGTGGCGCAGCGCCACCGCCTGTTCCGACAGCCCCTTGGCCCGCGCGGTCTTCACATAGTCGGCGGCCGCGGCCTCGATCATCGCCGCGCGCGTCACCCGCAGATAGATCGCCGACTGATGCAGGCCCATGGCGACGGCCGGCAGGATCAGGTGCTTGGCCACGTCCAGAACGCCGCCGACGAAGCCGAAGTCGCCGCCGATCGTCCGCATGTCGCCGATCGGCAGCCACCCAAGCACGACTCCGAACAGCACGATCAGCATGATGCCCAGCCAGAAGCCTGGCGCGGCGAACAGGAAGACGCCCGCCAGCGACAGCACCCGATCGAGCGTGCTGTTGGGCCGCGAGGCGGCCAGGACGCCCGCTGCGACCCCGGAGATCAACGCCACCAGCAGGCCCGTGACCATCAGGATCAGGGTCGCCGGAAGGTGATGCAGAATGGCCTCCAGCACCGGCATGTTCTGCCGATAGGAGAAGCCCAGGTCGAATTGGGCGATCGCCTGCAGGTACCTGAGCCATTGGATCCAGAGCGGTTGGTCCAGGCCGTAGGTCACGGTCAGGCGGTCGATCATCGCCTGGTCGGAGATCTGCATCTCCGAGGACATGATCTCGACGAAGCTGCCCGGCGCCGAGTGGATCAGGAAGAACGTGCTGGTGATGATCACCAGCATCAGCGGCAGGACATGGGTGAGCAGGCGCAGCCCCACTCGGCGCGCGACGTTCAGGCCGCGTGAAGCGGTCGACGTCCGCGTCGCGCCCTCGAAGCGCAAGGGATCCGAGAACGGCGTCGGCAGGGTGCGCTTGCCCGCCATATCAGTCTTCCGCCCGGCCGAGCGCGGCGGCGATCGCAACCCGTGACGCGGCGTTGTGCGAGGGCACCGTCTCCCGACCGAACTGCGGCGGCTGAGCCACGTAAGGCTCCTCCAGTCGCGCGATCTCCTCTGGCGTCAGCACCACATCGAGGGCCGTAACGGCGTCGGAGATGTGGTTGAGCTTCGTGGCGCCGACGATCGGCGCGGTGACGCCGGGGCGCGACAGCAGCCACGCGAGCGCGACCTGGGCCGCCGGCGCGCCGCGGGCCTCGGCGACTTCCAGAACGCGATCGACCACGGCCTCGTCTTCGGGACGGGCGAAGTCCTTCACCACCTCCGACCGCTTTGTGCCGCGCCGGCGCGAACCGGTCAGCAGACCCCGCGCCAGCGGGCTGTAGGGAATGACGCCGACGCCCTGGTCGAGGCACAACGGGATCATCTCCCGCTCCTCCTCCCGATAGAGGAGGTTGTAGCGGTTCTGCATGGTCACGAACTTGGTCAGGCCATTCTGCTCGGCCAGGGCCTGCAGCTTGGCGAACTGCCACGCGTACATGCTCGAGGCGCCGATGTGCAGGACCTTGCCCTCGCGGACGAGGCCATGCAGCGCCTCCAGCAGCTCTTCCGGCGGGGTCGTCGGGTCGAGGCGATGGATCTGGTAGAGGTCGATGTAGTCGGTCTTCAGCCGGCGCAGCGAGGCCTCGACCGCGTGGCGGATGTGCTTTCGCGACAGGCCCCGCTGGTTGACGTCGGGCCCCATGGCGCCGAACACCTTGGTGGCGATGACGACGCGTTCGCGATCGACGCCCAGTTCCTTGAACACATCGCCCTGGATCGTTTCGGCGAGACCGGTCGAATAGGAGTCGGCGTTGTCGAAGAAGTTGATCCCCGCCTCCAGGGCCGCCTTGTAGAACGGCAGCGCTTCGGAGGGCGGCAGGGCCCAGGGCATCCAGTCGGTCGAGCCGTAGCTCGAACAACCGAATGCGATGCGGGAAACCTTCAGGCCAGTCCGGCCAAGATTGACGTACTGCATGTCGCTCGCCCTCAGTAAGCGTAGCGGACGCGCACGAACCAGGTGCGCGGATCCGAATAGGTGGTGGCGTTGGACGAGGTGACGCCGTTGCCGCGGGTGCCGCCGGTGTCGAACTGGTCGTTCAGCAGGTTGCGAACGGTGAACGAGAACCGCCAGTTCTGCGCGCCCTCCGGTTGGAAGCTCGCCGACAGGTTCACCAGCTCCTGCGCCTCGGCCGCGGCCGAGACGGTGTTGGGGCCGTCGATGAAGTACTCCGAGCGGTTCACGTACTCCGCGCCGACCCGGTACTCGCCGAACCTGTTGAACGGCAACACGTAGTCGACCGACACGAAGTGCGACCACTCAGGCGCGTTCTGGACCTTCTTGCCCACGAATTGCGCGGTGTTGGTCGCCGCACCGCCCGCGCTCAGGACTTCGGAGTCCATGAAGGAGATGTTGTACAGCAGCGAGAGGCCCGAGACCGGCAGCCATGTGGTTTCGAGCTCGAAGCCCTGGGTCTCGACCTCGCCCAGATTGATGCGGTGGCTGACGTTGTTCTCGTCGAGCGCCGTGGCCTGGTAGCCTTTGATCTTGTTGTGGAACACCGCGAGGTTGGCGCGCAGGCTGCGATTGAAGAAGTCGGTTTTCAGGCCGGCTTCGATCGCCGTCACGTACTCAGGATCGTACGGCAGTCCGGCGGCTTCCTTGGAGTTGGCCCGCCCGTCGAAGCCCCCGGCCTTGAAGCCCTTGGAGTAGGTCAGATAGGCCAGGACATGGTCGTTGGCCCGCCAGTCGACACCAAGCTTCGGCGTGAACGAGTTCCAATTCTGCCAGTCACGGTAGATCGTGTAGTTGATCGGAAGGTACTGGCCCTGGGCGTTCCGCTCGTCGCCGGTGAAGCGGAAGTTGTGCTTCTCGGCCGTATAGCGCGCGCCGGCGATAACGCTGATGGACGGCGTCAACTCATAGGTCGCCTGCCCGTAGACCGAGTAGTTCTTGGTCACCTCGGCCGAGTCCTGCAGCGTCGTTCGCGCTTGCAGGAATTCGTTGCGGTAGGGCAGCAGCGCGTGGCTGCTCAGCGGGGAGTAGCCTGTCCGGTAGGAGCGGAAGTTGTCGTAGAGATAGAACAGTCCGCCGACGACGTTCAGGCGATCGCCGTTGTAGAGATACTGGAGTTCCTGGGACCAGTTCTCGTTCCGGTGATCGGAATAGGTTCGGTTGATCGCGTTCGCGCCGCCGTCCTGATCGTAATAGCCCGGCTGCTTGAAGGCGCGATACGAGGTGATCGAGCGCAGCGAGGTGTTCTCGGTCAGGTCATAGGTGGCCCGGATCGAGGCGCCGCCCAGCTGGGTGTGGTTGCTGATCGGCCATTCCGAGTAGTTGACCTTCTTGTTGATCACCCCGCCCGGCTGCACCCGCGTCTGCTTCGGGGTCGGGTCGCCGTTGTCCTCGAAGTAGTCGGCGGCGAACAGGATCGCGAGCTTGTCGGTGGCGTTGTAGTTGACCTTCAGGCGGATCGCGTCCGTCTGCACGTCGCCGACATACTCGTCGTTGGTGACGTTGTAGACGAAGCCGCGACGCTCCCGGTGAATGAACGACAGGCTGGCGGCCAGCTTGTCCTCGATGATCGGACCGGAGATGCCCGCCCGGATGATGTTGGCGGAGTAGTTGCCGGCCCCGACCTCGAAGAAGGTCTTCAAGTCATTGTCCGGAAGGCGCGTCGTCACCTTGATGGCGCCGGCCGAGGAGTTGCGGCCGTAGAGCGTGCCCTGGGGGCCGCGCAGCACCTGTATGTCCTGGACGTCGTTCAGCTCGAAGGTGCCGCCGATCGGCCGCGAGATGTAGACATCATCGACATAGGTGCCGACCGTCTGATTGGCGATTGAGTCCGACTCGCCGATGCCGCGGATGTAGTAACTGGTCTGCGAGTGCTGCAAAGCCGTCGGCGCGGCCAGACCCGGGATTCGGGTCACGACGTCGCGAAGGTTCTCGACCGCCCGCAGTTCCAGCGTCTGAGGCGTGACCACGGTGATCGCGATCGGCGTATCCTGAAGCTTGGCCTCACGGAACTCGGCGGTGACCAGGACTTCCTCGACCGTGGCGGCGTCGAGCGCCTCTTCTGCGAAGGCTGGACCTGCGGCGCCCGCCGCCAGGACCAAAGCTACTGCCGTCGATGACATCCACCGACCAGATACGGGCCGCAACATACTCGTACGCTCTCCACGATAGCGGACCGTTCAGCGCGCTTGCCCACGCCGTCGCATCCTTGTCAGGCCCTGCGGCCCCCCGAATTCATACCTGCTGGATAGAGTTTAAAATCGGCCGCGGGAAGAGGGTTCGAGCACCAGTTTTCCTCTTGATATCGTTTAGTTTTTTATCCTCGAGAGACGCCCGCGAACGCGCACGCGTTTCACCCGCCGCGCCGATGTGGCGGGCGGGCGAACAAGCCTTCGATCCGTGGAAACAGTCAGCTCTTGGAGATGTCACCCCAGGAGTCGGTCGCGATGCTGGCCGCGTTCGAAGCGATCTTCACCGAGGTCTTCTGGATGATGTGCGTCGGCCACTCGACCAGGGGCACGATCGGCGCATCGCGCAGGATGATGCGGGCCGCATTCAGGGTCTCGGCCTTGCGGCGCGCCGGATCGACCTCCTGCTTGATCTGGTCGAAGATCGCATCGAGCTCGGGGTTCGAGTACCGCGCCGAATTGCGGAAGATCAGCCCCTTCTTGATCCCCGCCGTCCCAAACACCAGCGGCAGGTCGGGGATGGGGTCGTTATAGGTGCCCCCGCCCTGGCTGTAGGCCACGTCGAAGTCGTAGTCGGTGTAGAGCGCCTTCAGCGAGTTGGCGCGATCTGGGACTCGGAGCGTTGTGGCGATCCCGAGATCCTCGAAGGCCTGCTTGAGATACGCTCCAGACTTGCCGTTCTCCTCCGACCAGCCCGAGGCGAGCAGATTCAGCTTGAAGCGCTCAGCGCCAGCGCGACGGGGATAGCCGGCCTCGGTCAGCAGCCGGTCGGCCAGGGCCGGGTCGAACGGGTACTTCGGGATATCGGGATCGAAGTAGAGCCGGTTGCTGGTCAGGATCGGTCCCGCCGCCGGCTTGGCGTACCCGTAGTAGACGGTGCGGGAGATGAAATCGCGGTCGACCGCATGCAGCAGCGCGCGTCGCACCCGCGGGTCGGAGACGACGGGATTGCGAGTGTTGAAGTGCAATCCGAGCGGCGCGCCTTGATCCTCGAAACTGACGGACAGCTGAGGATTGGCCTGTAGCCGCTTCAGGTCGCCCAAAGGCGCCGGATTGTGCACGCCGATGTCGAGTTGGCCGGTCTCGAACGCCGCGGCGCGGGAGGCTGGCTCGCGCCACCAGCGGACGATCAGCTTGTCCAGTTTCGGTTGGCCGGGGATCCAGTAAGTCGGGTTCTTCACGAACTCCGCATGCGACCCGCGCACCCACTGGGAGAATTTCCAAGGACCGGTTCCGACCGGTGCATTGTTCACCGGGTTCAGCAGCAGATCTGTCCCGGCATAGAGATGCTTGGGCAGGATGTAGTTGGCGCCGTCGCTGAGCAGATATCCGACGCTGAACTCCGGGACGGGGCGGTCGAAGCGGACCACGACGCCCAGCGGCCCGGTGGCCTCGACCCCGGCCAGGAAGTCGAGGATCGTCTGCGGGAAGAACGGCTTCCAGTACGCCTTGATCGTCCAGACCACGTCCTCGGAGGTGAACGGTTTCCCGTCGTGCCAGGTCACATTGGACCGAAGGTTCAGGGTCACCGAGCGATGGTCGGGAGCGATGCTCCAGCTCTCCGCCAGCACCGGAGAGAAGGTCTGATCGCGGTTGTAGCGGGCCAGGCGCTCAAGCACCTTCGAGCCGGTAAAGCCAGGGCCGCCGCCGCCGCCGCCCGGCGCGAACATCGTGTGCGGCTCAGGGTAGCCGGTCGTCGCGGTCAGCGAACCGACGTTGCCGCCGCCGGCCGCCTTCTCACCGCCCCCGCATGCAGCCAGCGCCATACCGGCTCCGCCGACAGGGATGAGAGATAGAAGCGAGCGACGGGAAAACATAAACGACCTCGAAGGTGTCACTAAACTGAATAGCGGGTTAGGCCGCCGGCTGGGGGTCCTGCACCAGGCCCGCGAAGTTGCGCTCGAAGTAGAGCAGCGGCGCGCCCGGCTGGCTGGCGACCTCCAGAACCTCGGCGATGAGAATGGTGTGCTCGGCCGCACGGATCCGATGCTCGATGGCGAGATCGAAACGGGCCACGCCGCCGGAGTAGCGTGGCGCGAATGGGTCGTTCAGCCGCCAGGCAGGCGACTTGAAGCGCCGCCCCAGAACGTCCGAGGCCGCAAAGAGCTGGGCCTCATCCAGGTCCGCCTCGGCGAGCGCGACGGCGGCGCACCGGCCAGCCTTCAGGAGGGCGTCATGAGCCGAAGCCGCACGCCTTACGCTGAACAACAGCCGCGGCGGATTCACCGACAGGCTGACCAGAGACGTGGCCGCCAGACCGACAGGCGCGCCGTCCGCCCAGCACGTGATCAGGGTGACGCCGCTGGCGAGCCGCGCCATTCCATCGCGCAGGCGGGCCTCGTCCAGCCGTGACGGCGCCGGAGCCAGAGCCTGTACTAGGCCCATGACAGCAGCGCCCGAGCTTCGGGAGCCCGCTGCTCCTCACGCTCTTCACGCCGCCAGACGTCCGACAGCAGTTCGACATGAGCGGCCTGTTCGACCTGAAGCACGAGCTCGGTGAGTTGCAGGATCCCCGTGCCGACCAGCACCGCGCCGCCCTGCTCGTGCACGACGCCGGCATAGTTGTTGTCCAGCGCCGGACCGAGCGCGGCGACAGCAGAGCCGTGGCCGTAAACCCACACGCCCTGATGAAGGCTCGACCGGGCCAGGGGCATGTGAGCGAATGGCAGGTTGCGCCCGCCCCGCGCCCAGGCGTCGAGCCGGGGGCTGTTGAACCGCGCGATGGCGTTCAGGTCCTCGCGGCGCTGGAAGAGATCGATGTACTCGTCCACGGGCGCGCGAGCCGCACGCTCTCCCGCCACGAGCTGGCCGTCCGGGTCCAGGACCGTGACCTTCGGCTCCAGTGAGACCGACCACAGGCCCGGATGGCCCAATCGCACGATCTGCCCCTCCCCCGGACCGCGGAGGATGAAGTCGAGTTCGGCGGCAGGATGAACGGGACCGACATCCCTGAACACGCGAAAGGCGCGCGCCGCATCCAGGCGCGTCGCGCCCAGGAAATCCTGGAGGCGCACATCCAACGCCACCAACTCAAGACCGACAGGCGTCCGGCGCATGAAATTCTCTCTCTAGAGGACCGACCCTATATTCCTATAATTCCGATAGGAACAATATTACAAGGCCGCTTGTCTCGAAAAATGCGGCAGGCGGGGTCCCACCTGCGGGCGCTCGGTGTCCTGGCGGCGTCGCGGGCGCCGACCTCTGTTTTCTGGAAGCGGACACCCTGATGGACCGCAGACGTGGACCACCGGGACCAAATGCCGGCCGGAGACGCCCTAGCTGGAGCAGGCGTGCGCCCGCGCGAGGAGGTCGGAGATCGAGCTCCCGCTTCCATCTTGTCGGAGAGATCCGCGTGCAACTGGCCGCCAGGCGGCCTGCACTGGCTCCATGAGCCAGGTCGCCAACCATTTTGAGGCGACAAGGCCATCGCTATGGCTCGGCCATGACCTCGATCTGGTCGAACAGCTTTTTCATACGGTTTTCAGCAGGTTACGGGCGACCCGCAACCTGCTGAAAAGGCCCGCTACAGGCCCAGCACCATCTTGGCCATGATGTTGTGCTGGATCTCGTTGGAGCCCGCATAGATCGAGGTCTTGCGGTAGTTGAAGTAGGTCGGCGCGAGCGTGGCCGCATAGTCCGGCCCGGCCCGCGGTTCGTTGCGCTCGCCGCGGATCTCGGCCCAGGTGTCGCGCACGAACGGCTGGGCGTAGATCCCCGCCGCCTCCAGCGCCAGTTCGGTCACCGCCTGCTGCGCCTGGCTGCCCTCCAGCTTCAGCATGGAGGACGCCGCCCCCATCGCCTCGCCGGACGAGCGCGCCGAGAACATCCGCAATTCGGTAGCGTTCAGCACATCAACCTTGATCTGCATCTCGCTGAGTTTCTTGCGGAAATCCGGATCGTCGATCATCCGCCCGCCGCCGTCCGACGGCTCCAGGCTGGCGATCTTGCGCACCTTGTTGAGCTGGTTGGTCAGGCCGGCCGCATAGGGATTGCCGCGCTCGAACTGCAGCAGGTACTTGGCGTAGGTCCAGCCCTGGCCTTCCTCGCCGATGCGGTTGGCGACCGGCACCCGCACGTTCTCGAAGAACACCTGGTTGATCTCCTGGTCGCCCTCGGGCGGGCCGTCCAGGGTCGGCAGGGGCACGATGGTGATCCCCGGCGTATTCATCTCCAGCAGCAGGAACGAGATGCCCTTCTGGCGGATATCCTCATTCGAGGTCCGCACCAGGCAGAACATCCAGTCCGCCCACTGGGCGTAAGTTGTCCATATTTTTGAACCGTTTAGGACGTAATGATCACCGTCCCTCTCAGCCTTCATGGACAGCGAGGCGAGGTCCGAACCCGAACCCGGCTCCGAATATCCCTGGCACCACCAGACGTCGGTGGAGAGGATCTTCGGCAGATGCTGGGCCTTCTGCTCGGGGGTCCCGAACGCCATCACCACCGGGGCGCACATCTTCAGCCCCATGTTCGAGGTCGAGGGCGCGCCGGCCAGGGCCATCTCCATGTCGAAGATGTACTTCTGGGCGTGGCTCCAGCCGGTGCCGCCGTATTCCTTCGGCCAGTCGGGCGCGATCCAGCCCCTGTCGTTCAGCCGCTTGAGCCAGCGGACCTGACCGGCCTTGTCGATGTGGGCGTTCTTCGATTGCGCCGAGTGCGCCCGCATGTCGTCGTCGAACGCCTCGGCGATGAACGCGCGCACCTCGTCACGGAACGCCAGATCTTCCTTCGAGAATTCGAGATCCATGGTCCCTACTCCACGGCGTCGAGGTACTCGATCTCGGGACGGCCGCCCATGCAGGGGCCCATCTTGGCGCCGGCGGCCTTGAAGTAGTCGGTGCCGCCGTGGGCCTTCAGGGCGTCTTCGTCCTTGTAGAGCTCCAGCACCTTGTAGACCGTCGGGTCGGTGCGGCTCTTGGTCAGCTGGTAGGCGATGTTGCCCGGCTCGTTGGCCCGGACCTGCTTGGCGAGATCGATGAAGATCGCCTCGAACTCGGATTGCTTGCCGTCCTGGACCTTGAGGGTCGCCACCACGCCGATCATGCCGTTTTCTCCCAACGATTGTTTGAATGGGAGCCTAGAGGCGGCGTGGCCGTCGGGCAAGCCGCGACGCAGGGTCAATCCAGCAGCTTCTCCAGCAGCAGGGTGGTCAGCCCGCTGTCCCACTCCTGGTCGGGATAGCTGTCGATCTCGCGATAGCCGAGCGCCGCATAGAACGCCCGCGAGCGGGTGTTGAAGGTGTCGGTCTCCAGCCGCGCCGCCGCCCGCCCGGCCGCGGCGATCGCCTGCTCGGCGTGGGCCAGCAGCGCCCGCCCAACCCCGTGTCTCTGCGCCGCGCCGGTCACATGCAGGGCGTGGATGAAATCGCCGTCCCAGTGAACCATGCCCAGGACCTGCTCGCCCTGCGCCGCCACGACGAAGGCCTCGGCCTTCTGCGCGACATAGGCCCTGGCCGGCTGCTCGCGCCGGCGCCTGGCCAGCGCTTCGGGACGCAGCTGCGGCGCCCAGGTCGACTCGAAGGTGTCGTCCAGCACGGCGATCACCCCGGCGGCGTCGCCGGGGCGGAAGGGTCTCAAGATGAACATGGGATCAGGCGCCTAGCGCCCCTGGCGCTCGTTCCAGCCATAGGCCACCCAGTGGTGGCCGCCGAGGTTGCGCGCTTCGATCACGCCGTCGTCGCGCTGCTGGGCGCGGGCCTTCTTGGCGCGCAACGCCAGACCCGCCAGGGCCAGCAGGGCCGAGGCCATGACCGCGATCACCACCACCGTGGCGGCGAAGAAAACGGCGAGCACCGCGCCGACCGCGACAGCGGCGGCGGTGGCCAGAGCCCCTCCGACCGCGGCGAACCCGCGAAGGGTCGAGCCGTGTTTCCTGGCGAATTCGCGAACCATGCGCTTCCTCAAGGGCGCCGCTTGCTACGGCTAAACGAATAATTTGGTCGGACGATCCCCGACGTCAACGAGAACACGACAAAACACGACAAAGTGGCTGCATCATGCCGCACCTTCGAGCGCCATCGCCCGGCGTTCGCGCATGATGTCGTCAAACGCCGCGTTGATCGCCGCAGACTTCGCCTCGGCGACCTCGATGAACTCGCTGGGCAGCCCGCGGGCGCGAGCGCGGTCGGGGTGGGCCTCGGACAGCGCCGCCTTCCAGACCGCGCGCACCTCGGCGTCCGACGCATCGTGCGCCACGCTCAGCACGCCGTACGGATCGTCCGCGCCGATCCCCAGGTGCACCGCCTTCAGCCGGCGGAACACCAGCGGCGAGAACCCGAACAGGTCCGAGACCTGCTCCAGGTACTCCAGCTCGTCGGCGCTCACCACGCCGTCGGCGGCGGCGATATGGAAAAGGCCGTCCAGCACGTCTTCCAGCAGGGTGGGACAGTTCGCGTAGCGCTTGGCCAGCCGGCGCGCATAGCTCTCGAACCCGCGCGTCGTCTGGCGGGCCAGGTCGTAGAGCCGGTGGATGTTGCGCTCGGAGGCGGCGTCCGGCTGGAACACCTGCGAAAACGCGTCGAACTCGCCGACGCAGGCGCGACCGTCAGCCTTCGCCAGCTTCGCGCCCAGCGCGGTGACGGCGGTGGAAAAGGCGGGATCCTCACCCGGCCGGGTGGCAGGGCAATCGGCGCAGTCACCAGCATCGGGCTTCTTGACTGCGAGCCCAGCAATGTTGCGCCAGAAGCTCATGGGAGTATCCAAGCTGTAAGGCCCGCCGTCGGTCCTGACAATGCAGATCGCCCCCGCGAAAGGTTACAGTTTGGACAGGCTTTGGAGCTTCTGGATCGATCGCGGCGGCACCTTCACCGACGTCATCGCCCGCGCCGACGACGGCCAGGAAGTCTCCCTCAAGCTGCTGTCCGCCTCTCCGGCCTACGAGGACGCCGCCGTCGAGGCGATGCGCCGGGTCCTGGGCGCGGCGGCCGGTGAGCCGTTCCCCGCCGCCCGCGTCCGCGCGATCAAGATGGGCACGACCGTCGCCACCAACGCCTTGCTGGAACGGGCCGGCGCCAAGACCCTCTTCGTCACCACCGCCGGGTTCGCCGACGCCCTGGTGATCGGCGACCAGGCCCGCCCCGATCTCTTCGCGCTCAACATCGTTCGGCCCGACCCGCTCTATTCGGGGGTCGTCGAGGCGAGCGAGCGGCTCGCCGCCGACGGCGCCGAAGTGACCGCGCTGGACGAGGCCGCCCTCCTTGCCGCCCTGACGGCCGCCCACGCCGAGGGCTTCACCTCCGCGGCGATCGCCTTCCTGCATGCCGACCTCAATCCGGCCCATGAGCGCCGGGCCGGCGAACTGGCCAGGGAGGCGGGTTTCGAGTTCGTCGCCCTCAGCCATGACGTCTCGCCCCTGCCCCGCTTCGTGCCGCGCGCCGAGACGACGGTGGCCGACGCCTATCTGACCCCAATCCTGCAGGCCTATGTCGAGCGGGTGGCAGACGCGGTCGAAGGCGCCCCGCTCTACTTCATGACCTCGGCCGGCGGTCTGGTCCGCGCGCAAGCGTTCCGCGGTCGCGACGCCGTGGTCTCCGGACCGGCCGGAGGCGTCGTCGGCGTCGCCCGCACCGCCCAGGCGGCCGGCGCCGACCAGGCGCTCGGCTTCGACATGGGCGGCACCTCCACCGACGTCTGCCGCTATGCCGGCCTGCTGGAGCGCCGCGACAGCGCCCGCATCGCCGGGGTCAGGCTGCGTAGCCCGATGCTGGACGTCGAGACCGTCGCGGCCGGCGGCGGTTCGATCCTGGCCTTCGACGGCCTGCGCGCCCGGGTCGGGCCGCAGAGCGCCGGCGCCAATCCCGGCCCGGCCGCCTATGGCCGCGGCGGCCCGGCCACCGTCACCGACGCCAACTTGGTGCTCGGCCGGCTCGATCCGCGCTTCTTCCCGCCGATCTTCGGCCCCAACGCCGACGCCCCGCTGGACGTCGCGGCCGCCCGCGCCGCGCTGCAGACGCTCGCCCAGGCCATGGGCGCGCTCAGCGTCGAAGCGGCCGCCGAGGGCTTCGTGGCCATCGCCGTCGAGCAGATGGCCCGCGCCACCGACCGTATTTCCACCGAACGCGGGTTCGATCCGCGCGACCACGTGCTCACCGCATTCGGCGGCGCGGCCGGCCAGGTGGCCTGCGAGGTCGCCGAAGCGCTCGGCCCCTCCCAGGTCATCTGCCCGCGCTACGGCAGCGTGCTCTCGGCCTGGGGCATCGGCCAGGCCCAGGTCTCCAGCCTGCGGCAGGTCGGCGTCGACGCCGTGCTCGACGCCGCCGGCCTCGCCAGCGCCGAAGCCGCCGCGCGGGAGGCCGACACCGCCGCCCGGTCCGCCCTGGCCGACCAGGGCGCGCAGGCCCGCGAGGTCCGCCAGATCCTGCGGCTGCGCTACGAAGGCGCCGACGCCGAACTGCCGATCGCCCTCGGCCCGCTGGCGCAGGTGAAGGCCGCCTTCGAGGCCGCCCACAAGCGCCTGTTCGGCTTCATCGAGGCGAACCTCCCCATCGTCATCGCCTCGGTGGAGGCGGAGGCCGTGAGCGGCGCGTCAACTCCCTCTGCCCAGACATGGGGAGAGGGTGGGGTGAGGGGCGCGTCGCAAGGCGACGCAACGCAACCTCTCCCAATCGCCAGCCCAGCCGAGAGCCCGCCCTCACCCGACCCTCTCCCCCCGCGGGACGGGGGGAGAGGGAACATGACCCGCATCTTCTTCCACGGCGCCTGGCACGATGCGCCCATCATCGCCGCCGACGACCTGACCACGGCCCAAGGTCCGGCCCTGATCGTCCGCGCCGACACCCAGATCGCGCTCTCGCCTGGCTGGAGCGCGACCCGAGCTCCGGACGGCATGGTGCGGCTGGAGCAGGCCGGCCGCCGCAAGGCTGCGGCCCTGGCGCTAGACAAGCCCGACCCCGTCACCCTCGAACTCTTCAACAAGCGCTTCATGGGCGTCGCCGAGGCGATGGGCGCGGCCCTGGAGCGCACGGCGCACTCAGTGAATATCAAGGAGCGGCTCGACTTCTCCTGCGCCCTGTTCGACTCCGACGGCGGGCTGGTCGCGAACGCCCCGCACATGCCCGTGCACCTGGGTTCGATGGGCGCCAGCGTGCGCGCCGTCCGCGACCGCCACGCCCGCCTGCATCGCGGCGAGGCCTTCGCCCTCAACAATCCCTATGCGGGCGGCACCCATCTGCCTGACATCACCGTGGTCATGCCTGTGTTCGTGGGCCAGGCCGCCCAGCCCGATTTCTACGTCGCCGCGCGGGGGCACCACGCCGACGTCGGCGGCATACAGCCGGGCTCCATGCCGCCCTTCTCCCACACCCTGGAAGAAGAGGGCGTGCTTTTGGACGCCCTGCCGATCATGGCTGGCGGCGTCTTCCTGGAAGACGCCGTGCGAACGGCGCTCACCGCCGGCCGCTATCCGTCGCGCGCGCCAGATCGCAATGTCGCCGACCTCAAGGCCCAGATCGCCGCGTGCCAGGCGGGCGCAGGCGCGGTCAGCGCCATGATCGAGACCTACGGCGGCGACGCGGTCGCCGCCTACATGCGCTTCGTCCAGGCCAACGCCGCCGCTTCGGTCCGCCGCGCGGTCGGCAAGCTCCGCGACGGGCAGGCGCGGGTGCCGATGGACGGCGGCGGCGAGATCGTCGTCACCACCACCGTCGATGCGGCGGCCGGCGAGGCGGTGCTGGACTTCCGCCAGTCCGCCGACCAGCTCGGCTCCAACTTCAACGCCCCTTCGGCCATCGTCGACGCCGCCGCGCTCTACGTGTTCCGCAGCCTCGTGGACGACGACATCCCGCTCAACGCAGGCTGCCTGGAGCCGCTGAAGATCCTCACCCGCGACGGCTCCATGCTCGCCCCGCGCTTTCCGGCGGCCGTCGTCGCCGGCAATGTCGAGACCAGCCAGCACGTGGTCGACGCGCTCTATGCCGCGCTGGGGGTGATGGCCAACGCCCAGGGTTCGATGAACAATTTCACCTTCGGCGATGAAACCCGGCAGTACTACGAGACCATCTGCGGCGGCGCCGGCGCGACCGCCCAGCGCGCCGGGACCAGCGCCGTCCACACCCACATGACCAACTCGCGCCTCACCGACCCGGAGATCCTCGAGCGCCGTTTCCCGGTGCGCGTGGAAAGCTTCGCGATCCGGCGCGGGTCGGCCGGCGCCGGCGCCATGGCCGGCGGCGAGGGTTCGCACCGCCGGATCCGCTTCCTGGCCCCGATGGAGGCGGCCCTGCTCTCCACCCGCCGCGACCATGCGCCCCAGGGAATCGCCGGCGGCGGGGCCGCCCAGGCCGGCGCTCAGCGTTTGATCGCCGCCAATGGCGCGGTAAAGGAACTACCGGGCTGTTTTTCGCTTACAGTCGAGCCCGACGACATTATCGAGATCGAGACCCCCGGGGGCGGGGGTTTCGGGGCCGCCTGATCCCATCTTTCAACGAGGTTCCATGTCAGCGCTACTCATCGCTCTCGCCCTTATGGCCGTCGACCAGGCGGCCGAGCCCGCCACGGCCGACGCAGCGACGCCTGCTGGCGTGGAAGAGCTCCCCTGGCCGGTGGGGGCGCCGCGTGACGACTACGGGCTGGTGTCCTGGTGCCACGGCGCGCTGACCGGGTATCTTGAGCTGCATGATCAGGTGATGCCCGAAGTCACCCGCATCGAGACCGCCTATCGCCCGCCGGGCCGCTCGGTGGCCGAGGACCTCAAGGTCTACGCCGACATGCAGAAGCAGAGCCGCAAGGACCTCAAGGCCTTCGAGCGCGCCATCGAGACCGCCGAGAAGGCCAGCATCAAGCCGCTCGGCCCGATCGGCGCCGCCGCGATCAAGAAGGGCCAGTCCGTCTGGGCCGGCGCCCCGAACCTGACCAAGGCGCGCCTCGCCCAGGAGTGGATGAGCTGGTCGCTCCCGGTGCGCTGCAGTCCCACCGCCGAGCGCCTGGAGAAGAACGCCAAGCTGCTCGGCGCGGCCTTCGACCCCACAGCCGGAATGGAATCGGCCGCCGCCGACGCCGAGACCCCGCCTCCGGCCGAAGCCCCGACCAGCTGAGTCCAGGCGAACTCGGCAGATGCGGCGCGAATGGGTCCCGGTCTTGCTTCGCAAACCGGGATGACACGCCGATCCGGCAAGCTCGTCCCGCCCCTAGGACAAAGTAGCGCCGCATACCCGCTCGATAGTCCGGCTGCTGAGCGCTATGGTTTACGCCCAGGTCCCGCCGGGGGGCGCCTCAATCAGAGAGATCGGCTTGCCGACAGTCGCCTTTGTCAATCCGAAGGGCGGCGCGGGGAAAACCACCGCGGCGCTGCTTCTCGCCCTCGGCCTGGTCGAGCGCGGGCAGCGCGTGGCGATGATCGATTCCGATCCCAACAAGCCGCTGGTGCACTGGGCCTCGCTGCCCGGCCGCCCCGACAAGATCAGCATCCATCCCGCCCCGATGATGGAAGACATGCGCGACGCCCTGCGCGAGGCGCAGCGCAAGCAGCCCGATTGGCTGATCCTCGACACCGAGGGCTCGATCCGTGGGGCCATGGCCTTCACGACCATGCGCCTGGACCTGGTGGTGACGCCGCTCGCCGCCTCGCAGCTTGAGGCGATCCAGGCGATCAAGGCGGCGGAAATGGTGACCCAGTTCGGGCGCCGCGCCGGCCGCCCCCTGCCCCACCGCTGCCTGCTGACCCGGGTGCCCG
This sequence comes from Phenylobacterium sp. Root1290, assembly GCF_001425305.1. Lineage (GTDB taxonomy): Bacteria > Pseudomonadota > Alphaproteobacteria > Caulobacterales > Caulobacteraceae > Phenylobacterium. The sequence goes on from NZ_LMEE01000002.1 coordinate 291,855, forward strand.
CCGCCCTGCGGCCGCGCTCGCTGAAGGAAGTCGTCGCTCAGCTGCGCACCTGCGACATCGAGATCCTGCCCACGCCGCTCATCGAGAAGGAAGCGTTCCGCATCCTGTTCGCCATCGGCGGCGGCTTCGACCAACTCGAGGCCAGCGGCGTCAGCGGCGTCCCAGCCGCCCGCGCCAACGCCGAGGCTTACCTCGTCTCGATCCTCGACCTGCTGGCAAAACCTACCGAAACGTCAAACTAGCTCGCTTCGCGGAATCCCAGACGAACGCTAGGATTCTCGCCGAACGGCGTTCCCACGCCGGTTTTCCCACCATACCTGGTCGTTGAAAACGAATTCCGCCCCCCTGTGGCGCGGAAGCGACATTTTCGGGCGCCACAGCCAATTCGACAGGCACACCAAAACTAGTCGCTGATTTTTATAGGAAAATTCGACCGCAATTCGAATTGTCGGTACGATTTGGCGAATAAGTCAAAAATTTCGCCGCCATTTTTGCGATAACGGCATTCGATTACGACGATGTAGCGGCGTTATTCTTTCCGTGACGGAAAAGAGACTTGCGTTTCCTGGGCTCGGCCGCTTTTTCCTGCGCCACGTTAAGACGACAATTCGACGTATAACGTAGTTATATTAGGGGAAACGAATGTTGCATTGTAGGTACCTCGCAGGAGCCTCCTCCCTCGCGCTCCTGGCGGTCCTCGGGCTCGCCGGCCCTGCCAGCGCGCAAGACGATTCGGTCGCGGTCGAAGAGATCGTGGTCACCGGCTCCTTCATCGCGGGCTCGCCGGAAAACGCTGCTCTGCCGGTTAATGTCATCGGCCAAGACGAAATGCAGAAGCAGGGCACGCCCAGCACTGTCGATCTGCTGAAGTCGATCCCGGCCGTGTCCGGCGTTCTCGGCGAAGCCAACCAGTACGCCGCCGCCCAGTCGACCGGCGTGGGCAACGTCAACCTGCGCGGCCTCGGCGCCGAGCGCACCCTGGTGCTGATGAACGGCCGCCGCATGGCGATCTCGCCCGGCGCGATCTACGTCGACACCAACATGATCCCGACGGCTGCGATCGGCCGCGTGGAAGTGCTGAAGGACGGCGCCGCCGCGACCTACGGCTCCGACGCCGTCGCCGGCGTCGTGAACTTCATCACCCGCAAGAACCTCAACGGCCTCGAAGTCTCGGGCAACTACTCGTACATCGACGGTACCGATGGCGACTACACTCTGAGCGCCGCCTACGGCTGGCAAGGCGATAACGCCGACATCCTGCTGACCGCCGGTTACCGCAAGCGCACCCCGCTGCCAGTCACCGAGCGTGACTTCGCGATGCGTTCGCTCACCGAGAACCCGCAAGGCGGCTGGTCGAGCTTCGGCAATCCCGGCACCTACCTGACCAGCGGCAACGGCGGTGTGACCTACACCAGCGCGCTGCAAGATCCGGGCTGCGCGACCATCACCGGTCCGGGTTGCCAGTTCCAGTTCATCGGCTTCAACAACCTGATTGAAGAAGAAGAACACTGGCAGCTGTACGGCGAGATCAACGTCGACCTCACCGAGAAGACCAAGTTCCACGCCGAAGTGCTGTACGCGGCCCACGACGTGCCGCAGGAACACTCCTCGCCGTCCTATCCGCCGAACAACTTCCCGACCTCGGCGCTGACCGGCAAGATCCAGCCGAACGGCTTCTTCATCCCGGCGGCCAACCCCGGCCTGCAGGCGATGCTCGGCCAGCTGACCCCGGCTCAGGCCGCCGCGGCCGCCAACGGCCTCTTCACCTCGATCGCCTGGCGTCCGATCGGCGTCGGCGGCAACGACCTGTTCGGCGGCGGCGCGAAGCACGACAAGCGCTACTTCGAGACCTACCGGATCTCGGCTGGCCTGAAGGGCGAGTTCGACTATGCCGGCGGCATCGGCTGGGACGCGGCCGTCACCTACATGGACTCCAACTCCGAAGTGGCGACGTCCGACATCCTGGTCGGCAAGCTGCAGCGCGCGATGCAGGGCTTTGGCGGCGACAACTGCCAGGGCACGACCGCGGGCGCCAACGGCTGTCTGTGGTTCAACCCGTTCTCGACCGGCGTCGCCAGCAACGTGATCGACGGCCGCACCAACCCGGGCTACGTCGCCTCCACGGCCAACAGCCGCGAAGTGCTCGACTACATCTTCGGTGAGTACGGCTACAAGCAGCGCTCGCGCATGTTCACCGCCGACCTGGTGTTCAACGGCCAGGTTGAAGGCGTCGACTTCGGCGCCGGCCCGCTGGCCTGGGCCGCCGGCGGCCAATACCGCTGGAGCGGCGTTGAGCGTCAGAACAACGACGACACCAACATCGCCGTCAGCCCCTGCGCCGACTCGTCGGTGAACCCGGGCGCGACCTGCGTCGCCCAGAACGGTCCGTTCAGCTTCTTCGGCGCCCTGGCCGACTACGACCTCGACTACTCGGTCGGCGCGGCCTTCGTCGAAATGCAGATGCCGTTCACCGACACCCTCACCGGCACCCTGGCGGTCCGTTACGAGGACTACGGCGGCAACATCGGCGCGACCACCAACCCGAAGGTCGCTCTGAAGTGGCAGGCCACCGACTGGCTGGCGTTCCGCGCCTCGGCCGGCTCGACCTTCCGCGCCCCGCCGCAGACCCAGATCGCCGCGACCGCCACCACCAACCTGTCGTACACCACCGCGGCCGGCGGCTATCGCGCCTATGATCTGTGGGGCAACCCGAACCTGGAGCCGGAAAAGGCCCAGACGATCAACCTCGGCGCCCTGTTCGACTTCGGCGACTTCCGCGCCTCGGTCGACTACTGGTCGTTCGACTTCGAAGGCCCGATCCGTTCGGAAAGCGGTTCGCAGATCGTCAACGCGATCTTCCCGCAAGGCGGTACGATCCCGAACCCGCGGGCGGGTGAGCCGGGGCAACCGGCGACCATCATTGCGCCGAACAACTGCGGCGTCGCGGCCTTCGCCGCGCTGCAGAACCGCATCTCGTTCAACGGCGCCTGCTCGGCGGCGAACATCAACCGGGTCCGCCACAACTTCGTGAACGGTCCGGACGTGAAGACCAGCGGTATCGACTTCTCGGCCAACTACACGGCCCGCGACGTCATCGGCGGCGACATGAACTTCGGCGCCGACGTCACCTACGTCCTGGAATACGTGGTCGCTCAGAACACGATCGAGGGCATCGTGACGGCCCCGGAAACCGACTACGTCGGCACCATGGACTACCTCGGCTACGGCTCGCAGCCGCAGTGGAAGGGCAGCGCCTTCGCCGAATACACCCGCGGCGAGCACAACCTGCGCTGGACCGTCCGCTACGTCGACAACATGATCGACACCCGTGGCGGCTCCTCGACCTTCGCGACCAACCAGAACGGCCGCAAGATCGACGCTTTCATCACGCACGACCTCGCCTACCGCGTGTTCCTGCCGTGGGAAACGACGCTGACGGCCTCGGTCATCAACGTGCTGGACGAAGAACCGCCGTTCGCCCGTCTTGACCTCAGCTACGACCCGTTCACGGCGAACCCGCTGGGCCGGTACTACAAGCTGGGCGTCACCAAGAAGTTCTAGAGGTCTTCCCCCTCGAGAACGCTGACTGGGGCGGTCGCTACGGCGACCGCCCTATTTTTTTGTCTAGACGGGCAGCCCCTCGGCGACCCGCCGCGCATAGCAGGCGTCCCAGGCTGGCTCGCCGCCGAACCGCTCGATCATCAGGTCGCTCAGCGCCCGCACCTTGGCCGGCATGTGCGTCGCCGGCGGCGGCCGCACCACGAACAGCCCGGCCGGCGGGGGCGGAAAGTCGAGCAGCAGCGGCACCACCTCGCCGCGGTCGATCGCCGGCCCCATCAGGAAGGTCGGCAGCATCGCGACCCCCAGCCCGGCCGCCGCGCCCGCCAGCACCGCCGGGCCGTTGTCGGCCTTGAACCGTCCCTCGGGCCGCACGGTGATCGTCCGCTTGCCGTCCATGAACCGCCAGACCTCCGAGCCGCTCATGACCGCCGGCAGGCTGTCCAGCTCCTCTGGCCGGCTCGGCGTCCCGTGCGCCTCCAGGAAGGCGGGGCTGGCGACCAGCGCCGCGCGGATCGGCGCGATCTTGCGCGCCACCAGGCTGGAATCCTCCAGCGTCCCGATCCGCACGGCGGCGTCATAGCGCTCGCCGATCAGGTCGACGAAGCGGTCGCTGTAGGAGACGTCGACCTGAAGCTTGGGATGGCGCACCGCCAGTTCGGCCAACACCGTCGACAGGTGGGTCATGCCGAACGACAGCGGCGCGGAGATGCGCAGGCTGCCGACGATCTCCTCGCCACGTTGAGCCAGGTCGTCGCGCGCCGCCTCCAGTTCGGCCAGCACCCGGTCGGCGCGCTCCTTGAACTCCACCCCGGCCTCGGTGACCGAGACCCCGCGGGTCGTACGGCTCAGCAGCTGGGCGCCCAGCTCGGCCTCCAGCCGCGCCACCCGCCGGCTGACCATCGACTTGGACAGCCCCAGCCGTTGGCCCGCGCGGCCGAAGCTCTGCGCCTCCACCACCTCGGCGAAGGCCTGGATGTCTTCGAGGTCGAGCATTTTGCGTTCCTGATTATGCAACAATCTGGTTCGAAATATCGGGCTACTGTTGCACCGTTCAAGACCTCACCTCTGTCGGCGTCGAATTCACCAACGCCCTGGAGGGCTGATATGTCCAACATCCTCGTTCTCAACAGCAGCGTCAGCGGCCAGGCCTCGATCTCGCGGCTGCTGGTCGCAGACGCCGTCACCGAGCTGACCGCCCGCGAGCCCGACGCCAAGATCGTGTTCCGCGACCTGGCCGCCGATCCGATCCCGCACCTGCTGCCCTCGACCGTGGCCGGCGTGCGCGCCCAGGCCTCGACCCCGGCCGAGCAGGAAGCCCGCGCCCTCAGCGACAAGCTGATCGCCGAACTGCGCGCGGCCGACGTCATCGTCATCGGCGCGCCGATGTACAACTTCAGCATCCCGACCAACCTGCGCTCGTGGTTCGACCACGTGCTGCGGGCCGGCGAGACCTTCCGCTATTCCGAGGCTGGCCCCGAAGGCCTGCTGACCGGCAAGAAGGTGATCGTCGTCGAGAGCCGCGGCGGCCTCTACAGCGAAGGCCCGGCCCAGGCCATCGACTTCCAGGAGCCCTACCTGCGCCAGCTGCTCGGCTTCATCGGCCTGACCGACGTGACCTTCATCCGCGCCGAGAAGATCGGCTACGGCCCTGAAGCCCGCGACCAGGCCCTCGCCGACAGCCGGGCCGCGCTCGCCAACATAGCGGCGTAACGCCTAGACTTCCCGACGCATGAACACGCGCGCGGTCTCATCGAGCCCGCGCGCTTCGTGTTCGGCCCGGATCTCCGCCAGGCCCGGCGTCAGCTCGCCCACCTCCGCGAAGCCCAGCCGCGCGTAGTACGGCGCGTTGAACGGCACGTCCTTGAAGGTCGACAGCGTCAGCGCCGGCCAGCCCCGCGCCCCCGCCAGGTCCGCCACCGCGTCCAGCAGCCTCGCCCCGATCGCGCGCCGCGCGTGGCTCGGAGCCACGTCGATCTGTTCGACATAGGCGCAGCCCTCGACCGGCCGGAACATCACGAAGGCGACCGGCGCCCCCGCCTCGGCGGCGACCAGCAGCCCGCCCTCCCCGATCCGCGCGGCCAGGATGGCGGCGTCGGTCGGCTCGTCATCGGCGAGCGCCGCCCGTTCCGTGCCAAGGAAGCGCGTCGCCGAAAGGCGTTCGATGTCGCGGACGCGCTCGATCTCGTCGGCGCGCGCAGGGCGGATGTGGAGGGTCATATGGATGCCTGGTCAGAAGGGATCGCCGCGCCGCTCGGGCGAGCGTGAAAGCTTGTTCGCGAAAATTGCGGACTTCAGGCTTTCAAGGATCGTGGTCTCCATGCGGCTCGCCCAGGCGGCCCCCGCGCATTACATAGACCGCACGAGAGGAAGCCGCCATGCAGACGCCCCGCCTGATCTACTTCGCCGACCCGATGTGTTCGTGGTGCTACGGCTTCTCGCCCGTCATCACCCAGATCCGGCAGACCTTCGGCCGGGCGCTGCCGATCCAGCTGGTGATGGGCGGACTGCGTCCTGGAACGGAAACGCCCTCCACCGAACAGTCCCGGACCGAACTGAAGGTCCACTGGGAACACGTGTATGAGGCGACCGGCCTGCCGTTCGACGACGCCGTCCTCGACCGGCCCGGCTTTCTCTACGACACCGATCCGGCCGCCCGGGCCGTGGTGCGCGTGCGCCGCCACGACGGAGAAAAGGCAGTGCTGTTCCTGCGCCGCCTGCACCACGCCTTCTACGCCGAGGGTCAGGACGTGACCAAGGCCGAGGTCCTGGCCGGCCTCGCCGCCGAGTTCGGCGTCGAGCGCGACGCCTTCCTCGCCGACTTCGAGACCGACGACCTCAAGCACGAAACCTGGAACGACTACGCCACGGCCCAGCGCGCCGGCGTCACCGGCTTCCCGACCCTGGTCGGCGGCCCCAACGAGGAAGGTCACTACGGCATCGTCAACCGCGGCTATCAGCCGGCGCCGGCCGTGCTGTCGGTCCTGCACCAGTGGCTGGGCACGGAGCCGGACGCCGCTACTCCAGCGTAAAGCCGACCTTCAGCAGCACCTGATAGTGCGCGACCTTGCCGTCCTCGACATGGCCGCGCACCTGGATCACCTCGAACCAGCGAATGTTGCGCACCGTGGCGCTGGCCTTGGAGACCGCCGTCTGGATGGCGTCCTCCACGCTCGAGGTCGATGACCCCGCCAGTTCCAGAAGCTTGTAGACATTGTCGTCGGCCATCTTCCGTCTCCCTTGCGTCTCAAGGAGAAACGGACGCGTAGCCGCGGCGGTTGCCGCTAGGCTTCGCGCTTGGGCGCGGCCGGACGCTGCGCGGCCCGTTCGAGCAGGACCTGCCGCAGGAGGCGGCCGACCTGATCGCCTTCCTGATCAGCGACCGGGCCGCCACCCTTCACGGCGCGGAATCGACGGCGGCACGGCGCCGACCGCCTGAGCCGTCAGAACTTGTAGTCCATCCCGATCCTCAGGAGGTTCGCCCGCGTGTCGGATTCCGTCGTGAACGCGGCATAGCCGTTTGGCGTCACCCACGTGGCCCTCACTTCGCCGAAGTCGGTGTAGATCCACTCGCCGCGCACCGACACGTTGTCGCTGAAGGCGTAGGCGCCGCCGAGGCCTGCGGCCCAGCCGGTCTTGGTGTCGTCGTCGGTGAAGCTTCCGGTGTTCCCCAGCGCCCGGTTGTCCGTGTAGCTGGCCTTCACCTCGATGTTCGAGACGGCCAGGCCGGCGGTGCCGTAGATCATGTACGGCCCGCTCGCCCAGCCGATGCGCGGCCGCAGCGTCCAGACCCAGTCGGTGCTGACCTCCTGGCTGAGGGTCGCGGTGATCGGCGGATTGAGCACCGACGGCAGGATGATGGAGTTCGACCGGCTCTGGCCGATGTCCATCCAGCCGACATCGGTCTCCAGCCCGAACACCCAGCTGCCGGTTTGGTAGTTTAGCCCGCCCTGGACGCCCCCGGTGAATCCCGTGTCGTTGCTGTCTTCGGCGATCGGCGCGTTGAGCACGGCGATGTCGCGCGGATCGATCGGCGCGGCGCCGCGCCCAGGCTCGATCCGGGTCTTCATCGAGGTGTCGCCCCAGCTGGCGCCGAGGTTGCCGCCGACATAGAACCCGGTCCAGTCGTAGTCCTCCTGGGCCAGGGCCGAGGCGGGCGCGAGCAGGCTGATGCAGCCGGCCGCCGTCAATGCGAGCTTGAGAGACATGGCTATCCCCTCTCATTTTTGGGTTGGGCGACGCCCGCTCAGGCCTGGACCGCCTTCGGCGAAGGACCGCCGAGGTCGAGCTGGGCATCTTTAAAAAAGAAGCGCTTGAAAGCGTCGCTGGAGGAGTCTCCAGCCCAGTCATTCTGGCGCCGCCGGCGGCCCACGCCTATATCGGGTCGATGCCCCATCGGGTCATAAGGCGCAGTTACTGGCTGGATCGGCCACGACAATGCGCCGCCATTTGGCCACGGATCTTCATAGATCTTCGAGGGCCAAGAAAGGATGGCGCGACATGCTTTCACATGCCGCGCCAATGCTTACAGAAGATGTTGAGACGCGTACCCGCCCTAGCCCGGGATCTGGTCCAGGAAACCGGTGACGCTCTTCAGGCGCCCATCCTCGACCCGGACATAGTCGGTGCCCTTGATCGGGGCGTCGGCGCCGTCCGGGCCCAGGCCCCAGGAGAAGCGGACATGCTCACCGTGGCCGTCCGGCTCGCCGATCAGCGCGAAGCGGAAGCCCGGGAAGCGCTCCTGCACCCCGGCGATCAGGGCGTCGACCCCGGCGTGGCCCTCGACCGCGGCCATCGGGTCCACATAGGTGGCGTCGCCGCTCCAGGTGTCGGCGATCATCGCCTGGCGGGCGGCGACGTCGGTCTCGTTCCAGGCGGCGATGTAGATTTCGGCGATGTCGGCGGCGTTGGTCATCGGAAAGCTCCTTGTTGATGAGCCGACCATGCCGGCCGGGCCGAGGCCGCGCGATTACCCGCCAGGTAACGTAGGGACCGCCTTGCGAAGCCCGCATCCCAGCGCCTAGCGTCGGTCCGCCCAAGGGAGGACCGCGCATGGACAGCCATATCCGCACCATCGAGTACCATCGCGACGACGCGCTGCACGACGGGGCGCTGGTGCTGCCCGACGGAGCGACGGCTCCGCTGCCCGGCGTACTGGTGTTCCATGGCTGGGAAGGCCGCTCCGAGGGCCAGGAGGCCTTCGCCCATAAGCTGGCCGGCCTCGGCTACGGCGCCTTCTGCGTCGACCTCTATGGCAAGGGCCGGCGCGGCGAGACCCCGGCCGAGTGCGAGGCGCTGATGACCCCGCTCGTCCAGGACCGCGCCGAACTGCGCCGGCGCCTGCTGCACGTGGTCGAGGTGGTCGCCGCCCTGCCCGAACTTCGCGCCGACCGGCTGGCCGCGATCGGCTTCTGCTTCGGCGGGCTGTGCGTGCTCGACCTCGCCCGCGCCGGCGCGCCGCTCAAGGGCGTGGCCAGCTTCCATGGCCTGTTCACCCCGCCCGGCCTGCCGACCGCCAGCCCGATCGCCGCCAAGGTCGCGGCCTATCACGGCTGGGACGACCCGATGGTGCCGCCCGCCGACGTCGTCGCCCTGGGTCAGGAACTGACCGCCGCTCAGGCCGACTGGCAGATCCACGCCTTCGGCGGCGCCAAGCACGCCTTCATGAACCCCGGCGCGAACCTGCCCGACATGGGCATCGAGTATCACGAGCGCACCGCGCACCGCGCCTGGACCGCCATGGCCGGCTTCCTGGGCGAGGCGCTGGCCTGATCATGCTCAAGCTCACCTTCGCCCTGGTTCGGCGGCCCGACCTGACCCGCGAGCAGTTCCAGGACTACTGGCTGAACACCCATGCCCCGCTGGTCGCCAGCGTGCGCGACGCGCTGCGCATCAGGCGCTACGTCCAGTTGCACAGCCTGCCGCTGGATGCGTCCGCCGCATTGCGCGACGTACGCGGCGGACCGGAGGGCTTCGATGGCGTCGCCCAGCTCTGGTGGGACAGTTTCGAGGACATGGCCGCCGCCGAGCCGCAGGCGGCCCGCGCCGCCGGAGCACTGCTTCTGGAGGACGAGAAGCGATTCATCGACCTCTCGCGCTCACCCCTATGGTGGGGCCACGAGCACGTCATCTTCTAAGCACGGTAAAGAAAAAGGCGCTCCCGACCAAAGCCGGAAGCGCCCTTTTAGCCTGTCCCCACAGGCGGACCTCGTCGCCGTCATCGGCGCCGCGTCGAAACGATGGCGTCTTTATGACGGAGGCGATGAGTCCATCCAATTAACATTCTTGTCGCAGTTGTTCCGCAGGCGGACTTGCCACCACAAAATGCGTGAACGTGGCGCCGAGAACACCCTACCACAGATAGAACTTGATCTGATTACGCCGCCCGGTCGCGCGCCTTGCCTCTCAGGCCGAACCCGCCCTCGCCATGACCGCCCAGGCTGGAGAACCGAGCCTCCTCGGCCTTGTGGAAATACTGCGAGGCCACCAGCCACGCCTTGACGGGCCTGAGGCCCCCCAGGCAGCCGAGGATCAGGGCCGGGAACACGGTCACCGCATGCACCCACAACGGCGGGTGATAGACCACCTCGACATAGGTGAAGACGGCGATGACGATCATCCCGATGGCGGTCATCACGAAGAAGGCGGGACCGTCAGCCGGATCGGCGAACGAGAGATCCAGGCCGCAGGCGTCGCATTCCTTGGCCATGGTCAGGAAGCCGCGGAACAGCTTGCCCTTGCCGCAGCGCGGGCAGCGGCAGGTCAGGCCCGAGATGATGGGCAGCGGGGGATCATAGGTGGGTTCGGCGTCGGCCATGACCATGTCCTATTACATACAATCGTTGCATTGATGCCTACAATTGCCTATCAATGTATGGATACTGAGCGCGGATAGCAAGCATGGCCTCCCCTGCGACCCTTTGGCTGCGGCGCGTCGAACGCGGCGACGGCCCGATCTACTTGGCCATCCTGCGCGGCCTTGAGGCCGCCATCGCCGACGGCGAACTGCAGGCCGGCGAGCAGTTGCCGCCGCAACGGGCGGTGGCCTCGGCGCTCGGCGTCGACTTCACCACCGTCACCCGCGCCTACACCGCCGCCCGCGCCCGCGGGCTGGTCGAGGGCTCGGTCGGCCGCGGCACCTTCGTCGCCGGCCGCGCGGCCGAAGACGAGGCGGGCCTCGTCGATCTCTCCATGAACCTGCCGCCCCCGCCCAAGGGGCTCAACCTCGGGAAACTCCTGAAGGAGACCGCCCAGGCGGTGCTGGAGCGCACCGACGCCCAGGCGCTGATGGCCTATCACCCGTCCGGCGGCTCGCTGGCCCAGCGCACGGCCGGCGCGACCTGGCTCGCGCCCTGCCTGGGGCAGGTCGCGCCCGATCGCATCGTCGTCGCGCCAGGGGCCCAGGCCGCCCTGACCGCCGCCCTCGCCCTGCTCGCCCGCCGCGGCGATGCGGTGATCGTCGAGCCGCTGACCTATCCGGGCCTGCGTTCGGCCGCCGCCCTGCTCGGGCTGCGCCTGGTTCCCTGCCCAGTGGACGAGGACGGCTTCGATCCCCAGGCCCTGGCGCGGCTCTGCGCCGAGACCGCCCCGCGCGCCATCTACTGCATTCCGACCCAGCAGAACCCGACCGCCGCGACCATGAGCGAAAGTCGCCGCCGCGCGATCGCCGCGCTCGCCCGCACCTCCGGCGTGCCGATCATCGAGGACGACGCCTACGGCCGGCTGCCGGCCGATCCCGTGCCCGCCATCGCCGCCTTCGCGCCCGAGATGGTCTGGCATCTGGCCACCACCGCCAAGGCGCTGTCTCCTGGCCTGCGGATCGGCTTCGTCGCCGCCCCCGACGCGAGCGCCGCCCAGCGCCTGGCCGAGGCCTTGCGCGCCACCACCCTGATGCCCGCCCCGCTCAGCGCCGCCATCGTCACCGCCTGGATCCGCGAAGGAACCGCCGAACGCGTGCTGGCCGCCGTCCGCGCCGAGGCGTCCGAGCGCCAGGCCCTCGCCCGCCAGATCCTGCCCGCCGCCAAGGGCTCGCCCGAAGGCATCCACATCTGGCTCGACACGCCCGACCACTGGCCGGGCGAACGCCTGCGCGAGACCGCCCAGAGCCGGGGCCTGTCCCTGGTCACCGCCGACGCCTTCGCCGCCGCGCCGGGCGCGCGCGCCGGCCTGCGCATTTCGCTGGGGGGTCCGTCCAAGCAAACGGTGCTGGCCCAGGCCCTGCGCGGCGTCGCCGCCATCCTCGACGGCGAGCCCACGGGCCGGATGGTGGTCTGAAGACTCAGCCCGGGAAGGTCAGGTATCCGCGCTCGACCATGCGCCGCATGGCCTCATAGGCTTCGGTCAGTTCCTCGTAGGCGCTGCGCAGCGAACCCAGCCGCTCGGTTTCCTGCGCCGTCAGCGGGCGCGGCGTCTCGCTGAGCGCCAGGGCCTGCGCCACCCACTGGCTGCGCGCGACCGCCGCCGCCACCGCCAGCTTCTGGAACTTGCCCGCGTCGGCCTGGCCGAGCATCTGGCCGATCACCTCGCGGTTGGAGGCATAGGCCGTATAGTCGATCTGCTCGATATGCCCGCGCAGGCGCTTCTGGGCCTGCGGATCCAGCGACCCGTCGGGCTCGAAGTGATCGTGGCTCCGCCGCACGCTAGAGGTCCGGGTCACCGACATGCCGACCTCCCAGGTCGCAAGGACCCCCGTCATGCGAGGGCCCCGCCATCCTGACGGGCCGCGACTTAAGAGGGTGTTACGCCGTCACTTGAACGTCCGGATCGGATTGGCGCCGTCCCAGCCCTCGGCGACCTTGCGGATATGCTCGAAGGTTCGCCCCTTCGTGCCGCTGATGTCGGAGATTTCGACGACCGTCCCCGGATGCGCCTGGGTGTCGAAATAGGCGAACCGCCCCTTCTCGCCGCCGATCGCGCCCTCGTGGCCGACCACGTAGCCCAGGGCCAGCGCCTTGTCGTAGAGCCCCTGATAGTCATGGGTCCAATAGGACATGTGCTGCAGGCCCTCGAGGCCGGCGTCCAGGAACTCCTTGTACATCGACGGCGCGTCGTTGCGCTGCTGGATCAGCTCGATCTGCAGGTCGCCTGAGTTCGCCAGCGCAATGGACATCTTCACGTCCGACGGGGCGCCGCGATGCCGAAACCAGTCGGTCTTGACGTCCTCGATATAGAACCAGGGACCAACGCCCATGACTTCGATCCAATGCGTCATGGCCGCCTCGATGTCGCGCACGACATAGCCGTTCTGGCAGACCTTCCCGAATACCCGGCTCATGGTTCCTCCCGTCGCGGCCTGGCTCATAGCCAACGTTCGTTCGCCCCGGTGAGCAACACCTAACGAACGCGCGGGCCGTTCAGGTGGATCTCTGCGCCCGCCGCAGGGAAACCCCCGATAGGCCCCCTCCGGTCCGCGCGCCAAGCTCTCGGGCCCTGGAGGACCCGTCCTGACCCAATCGCTCCCGTCCTGGAATGACGCCGCAGCCCGCCGCGCCATCGTCGATTTCGTGACCGCCGTGACCACCGAGGGCGGCCCTGACTTCGTCCCCGCCGCCGAACGGATCGCCGTATTCGACAACGACGGCACCCTCTGGTGCGAGCAGCCGCTGCAGGTGCAGGTGCTGTTCACCCTCGACCGCGCCTCGGCCATGGCCATGGCCGATCCCGCGCTGGCCCAGCGCCAGCCGTTCAAGGCGTTCCTGGATCACGACATGGCCGCGATCCACGCCCTGGGCAAAGAGGGGGTGTTCGAGTTCGCCTTCGCCATCCACGCCGGCATGCCGGTCGAGGCCTTCCAGGACGAGGTGCGCCAATGGCTCGCCAGCGCCCGTCACCCCAAGCTCGACCGCCCCTATACGCAGGTCGTCTACCAGCCCCAGCTCGAGTTGCTGGCCTATCTGCGGGCGAACGGCTTCAAGACCTTCATCGTCTCCGGCGGCGGCGTCGACTTCATGCGCGCCTTCGCCGAGCACGTGTACGGCGTGCCGCCCGAGCAGGTCATCGGTTCCAGCGTGAAGACCGAGTTGCGCGAGACGAACGGCCGCTTCCAACTGACCAAGCTGGCGCAGCTGGACACCTTCGACGACCGCGCGGTGAAGCCCGCCAACATCTGGCTGCACATCGGCCGCCGGCCGATCCTGGCCTTCGGCAACTCTGACGGCGACCAGGCGATGCTGCGCTACACCCTCGACGGGCCGGGTCGGCGGCTGGCCCTGATCGTCCACCACGACGACGACACGCGCGAGAGCGCCTACGACCGCGATTTCAAGCTCAGCCCGCTGACCGACACCCTCGACCGCGCCGCCGAGTTCGGCATCCACGTGGTCAGCGTCAAGAACGACTGGGCCCAGGTCTTCCCGCCCGCCCGCTAACAGTTGGCAATCGCGCCCAGGAAGGCTAATCGGGCGCCATGAGCGACACACCTCCCGACCGGCTCTCCGTGAACCCGGCCAGCCCCCATCACGACGCCGCAGCGCTGGAGCGCGGCGTCGGCGTCCGCTTCAAGGGCGTCGAGAAGACCAATGTCGACGAATACTGCGTCAGCGAAGGTTGGGTGCGGCTCAGCGTCGGCAAGACCGTCGACCGCAAGGGCAACGCCATGACCGTCAAGCTGCAGGGCGAGGTCGAGCCCTACTTCCAGGACATCGCCGAGTAGCCCTCCGGCCGCTAATGCGGCCCGGAGAGACAGTGAAGGTCGCCGGGAACATAGCCGGCCGTCGTCGCCTTGCGCGGGTCAGCCCTGCCCTGACGCACCGCGCCCTTGCGCGCCGCCTGACCGAAGATCTCTTGCAGCCAGAGGACCCACCCGAAGGGAACGTCCTTATGAATCCTGTGCAGCTCTTCCATGGCTCTGACCCGCTCTAATCGCCTTTTTGCAAGGGAAAGATCGGCCCGTCGGCGCTTGATGACAAACGGGTCCTGCTGCGCTACGCATTAGGGCAGCTTATGTCAGACATCCTCGCCTCCATCCCGCTCAGCGCCATCCGCGTGTTCGAGGCCGCCGCCCGCCTCAAGAGCTTCACCCGTGCGGCGGAGGAGCTCGGCGTCACCCAGGCCGCAGTCAGCTGGCAGGTGAAGGCGTTGGAGAAGCGGCTCGACCAGCCGCTGTTCCTGCGCCTGCCGCGCGAGGTCGCCCTCACCGCTGCGGGCGAGCGGCTGTCACGCGCCGCCAGCGAGGCGGTCAGCGCCTTGCGCACGGCCCTGCTGGACATCACCGAAATCGGCGAAGGCGTGCTGTCGATCACCTCGCTGGCCACGGCCGCCAATCAATGGCTGGCGCCGCGGATCGGCGCGTTCCAGCTCCAGCATCCGTCGATCGCCGTCCGGCTGGACACCTCGACCCGCATGGTCGACCTCGCGCACGAGAACTTCGACGTCGCCGTGCGGTCAGGCGAAGGCGACTGGCCGGGGATCGAAAGCCACTACCTGTTTCCGCACATCCACGCCCCGCTCTGCACGCCGGCCATGCGCGAGCGTCTCGGCGGCCTGACCCGCCCGGAAGAGCTTTTCGATGCGCCCTTGATCGGCTCGCCGCAGGAATGGGCGGTCTGGTTCGCCGCCGCCGGGCTGGAACGCCAGGGCGCCGCCGATCTGCGCATCCCGCGCATCGCCGGCGACAGCCAGACGGTCGAGGTCGCCTCCGCGCTCGGCGAGCAGGGCGTCGCCCTCGCCTGCCCCTTCTTCTTCACGGCCGACCTGGAGGCAGGACGCCTGGTCATGCCGTTCCCGATCGTCGCCCACTATGGCGGCGGTCACTGGCTGGCCTACCGCGCCGACCGCAAGCGCGCGCCCAAGATCAAGGCGTTCCGCGAGTGGATTCTCGACTGCGTGGCGCAAGATCCCGTGCTGCGCGACTATCCGCCGCGCGGATCCTGAACGCAGCAACCGGTTCCCTTCGGGATCCAGCATCGTGGCTCGCGGATGTGCGCCATGGCCGCCTCCTGCCTCGCCCCTCGGGACTATGACAGGAAATGGCCGTCCGTGCGGTTAGGACGCCACGCAGGTCGACAGGTTCACCGGCCCGGTCGCCAGCCGCTTCCACTCGCCGCCGACCTTCTGGAATTCGGCCGTGGCCGAGGTGGGGCGGTACTCCGAACGCGCGCTGTCCCAGGCTTCCCAGCCGATGGCCGCGCCGATCTTGGCCGACATGCCGCCGGCCGCTTCCTCGGGCGAGACGTCGCGCAGGCCCTTGCAGGCCACTTCGAACGCGCGGCACTGCTCGCCGTCCGGCCGCCCCTTGCACTGCGGGTCGTTGGTCTTCAGCTCGGCGTGCCAGCTCCGGATGGCCACATCCAGCCCGGCGTTCGGGTCGCCCCCCTGCGCTCCGCCCTTCTCGCCGCCCTGGCAGGCCGCCAGTCCAAGCGCCGCCGTGAGGATCGCCATGGGTAGTATCTTCACCGTCTGCTCCGTCCAACACGCGCCCCGAAACGCAGGACGCAAAGGGGGAACGCTTAACGCGGCGAAGATGGCGAGCGCATGACGGCCGCGATGCAATCGGGCGAATTCCGCGCGACTGTGCAATCCACGGGCGCCCGCACAGTAGCGCTTGGGATTTTCGACGCCGCACCGACGCTTAATCAGCAGTCAGAACTCGCTTCTTAAGATCGCATTTACGGTAAACTTTCGTGACAGAGTTGATTTGAGTGGAAATCCCTCCGGCCTGCTCTACGACATCGGTTCAGGGGCGTCTTCTTGGTGAATCCCCGGTGACGGGCCAACGAGGGATCTGTCATGAAAGTATTGGCTACGACGGTTTTTGTTGTCGGACTGGCCTCGGCCTCGGCCGCGGAAACGCCAGCCTATGTCGGCGCACAAGCATCGGCGGCGGCGGCGGCGGCGGCCCCGGAAAGCATCGCCCTGCTCGACGGTCCGGACTTCATCATCGACCTGCCGCCCGGCGACCCCTGGGGCGCGCGCGCCGTGCCGCGCGCCGCTGAGCTCCCGCCAGGCTAGTGCTCGGCCAGGTGATCGTGGCCGCCGACCCGGCCCGGACGCCAGTAGCCTTCGCCGAAGATCTGATCCTTGTCCAAGCCCCGCGCCAGCAGATCATGGCGCTGGCGGCGAATGGTGCTCGTCTCGCCCAAAACATAGACATGCCCGCGCCCTGGCGGCAGCGGATGCGCGGCCAGCTTCTCGATCAGCCGGGCGCTTGACGGCTCGGCCGCCGCACCGCCGCGCAGCACCCACTCGATCGAGGCGCCTGGGCGACCCGGCTGCAGGCGTTCTTCGGCGTCGGCCACCTCGATGATCGCGTGCGCCGCCGCGCCGTCAGGCAGTTCCTCCAGCATCCCGAAGATGGCCGGCACGCAGGTCTCGTCGCCGACGAACAGCCGCCAGTCCGCGCCCGGCTGGATGACGTTGCGGCCCCGCGGACCGAAGGCGATCACCTCGTCGCCGGCCTTGGCCTCCAGGGCCCACCGCGCCCCGGGCGTGTTGCGGCTGTGGATCACGAAATCGATGTCGATCTGCCGCTGCTCGGGGCGGTAGCTGCGGATCGTATAGTGCCGCCGCCCAAGCCCGCCGGCGCCGTCGGGCAACAGCATCACCAGGTCCTGCCCGGCGCGCGGCTCGAACGGCTCGGCGCCGGCGACGCTCAGCGTCAGCCGCCGCATGCGCGGGGTCAGGTCCTCGCTCGACACCATGACCAGCCGCCGCTCGACCAGGCCCCGGCGGCGGAGCATTTCCAACATATCGGCCGCCGGCCGGGCCGGCTGTTCAGGGCTGGAACTCATGGCTTACGTCTCCCTTCAGTGAACATCTTCGATAGGTTTAGATATATCTATATAATGTCTGAACCATGTCGGTATGCAACGGTCCTGAAACGCTGCGGGTTTCAGCCTTCCGCCAGGCGTGTCACGGTCCACAATGGTTGACCCATTTGTTGTTGTCCGGGAATCCGTCAGTATTCTTGGCCACGGCTGGGCATAGTTGCTGCCCCGAAGCGGACCTCGGCGATGTCTGCGAGGGGTGGTTAGCGGACGCACGCTGCACTAGCGGGAACGCTGCAGCCGCCATCACCTACCGACGTATTGTTTTCCCGCAAATCGGTAAGCAGCGCTTCGACCGAGGGCACACTCGCCGCGACGTCGTGATCAGAGTAGATCAGCTCGACAGCTACGCCACCAGGAGCCCAGCCAGCCAGACGATCCAGGTGGCCGATCTTCTGTGTCGGCAAGACGTCAATGACTTGGCGCCGCACGACCGTCGGGCGGCCGAAAAGAGGCGGCCCATAGAATTCGCCTCGCTCGCGATTAGGGAGGGCGGACCTGCGCGCAGGGCCGCCCACACTGAGCAAATCGATGTCCGCGAGGCCGGCGTAGCGAGTGGGATCGGCCTCAGCGAGGCTACGCAACGTGCGCTGTCTAATCCAAAAGGTGGACTGTCGAGTTGGCTCAGTACGCGCTTCCTGACAGTAGACGTAATTTCCAGACACCCAGCGGTAGGGCAACTTCGGCCCATACTCCTCCGCCTCGAACTCGGCTTGTAGCGCCGCGGGTATCTGCCAGTCCACGCCATCGACGACAACGCGGACAACGTCTGCCGGCGCGCACGCTTGCTTGTTGGGCGCAGGTAGGCAGCCAGCAACCGCCAGCCCAACCATTGTGAGCGAAACCAGCTCCATGGCCGTGCCCGGCCGTCGCTTTCGCCTGGGCCTCTTCAATCTGGGCTTGTTCATTCGCCCGAGAGTAGGTGGCCAACCTTGAACGAATTGTAGGTCCGCAATGGGTCGCATGCGGAAATGGTGGGCGAGCCTGCATGCGGTCTCTCTGCCGGCCAGGGCCACCAACCCTGAGCGTCAAATTGCTGTCCGGACGGCTAGTGTAGTTTTTGACCGGCAGTCCGGCCATCAACGCGGAGTCCTAGGTCAAATACTCCGGGCCGCGACACAGGCGCGCGGCGGGAAACCGCGCTTCGGCTTCCTCCCAGAAAAGATCGGCGGCCTGATGGCGCCCCGGCGGCGCGCGCACCAGCGCCAGCTCGGTCTCCAGCGTCAGCCCCTCGACCGGACGGCGGATCATGTCGGGGTCGTCGGCGCCGCCAGTGCCGAACCAGCCCAGCGACACCGCCGGCAACCGGAACTGCCGTCCATAGCGCTCCACGCCCATGCCATGCGGTTCGGGCGGCACGACCAGGCTCGCGCCGGCCAGCGCCTTGCGCACCGGCCCCAGGATCGGCGTGCCGTGCGGGCCGCCGAGCATGGCGACGGCGACGCCCTCCAGGGCGGCCGGCGGCGTCTCCTCGAACTGCGCCAGCGGCGACTCCCGCGGCAGCAGCAGCCCGACCCGCTCTCGGCGCAGCACCAGACGCGTCAGCGTGTCCGGGAACATCACCTCGGCGGCCGGCTCGCTCTCCCACCTCGTCTGCGGGACCGCCACGCCCAGCATCAGCGCCAGGTCCGCCTCCCCGCGCAGCAGGGCCTCGCCCATCTCCCGCTGCCAGAGCGGCGAGACCGAGAACGGGACGTCCGGGTGGCGCGCGAAGAACGCTTCCAGCAACGCCTCGCGCTCGGGAATTCCGAACGTGTAGAGCGCCGCGCCGAAGATCAGCCGCCGGTGCGCCCGCCCGCGCAACTGACTGGCCAGACCCGCGAAGCGACGGCTCTCGGCCAGCAGGGTACGTGCCGGCTCCAACAGCGCCGCGCCCTTCTGGGTCAAGCCCACCCGCCGCGTGCTGCGCTCGAAAAGCTGGAAGTCCAGGCGCTGCTCCAGCTGCCTCAGCTGCGCCGACAGGGCCGGCTGGGTCACATTCAGCCGCTCGGCCGCGCGGCCGAAGTTCAGCTCCTCCGCCAGGACGACGAAGGCGCGCAGCAGTCGCAACTCGATCTCGGGAAGCGCGGCCATGACGATATATAAGCACCCGCTATAAATCGCGGCTACCTATTGATTAGACAGCGCCCTTTCGCCGGCGCGTACTGCTCGCAGAACGCGGGTACGGAGCGGGCGAGCATCGTGCAGACTTACGATCTGATCATCGTCGGCGGCGGCATCGGCGGCTCTGCCCTGGCGCTCGTCATGGCCGAGGCCGGACATTCGGTGCTGCTGCTGGAGCAGACCGACGTCTACGAGGACAAGGTCCGCGGCGAGTGGATCGCCCCCTGGGGCGTGGCCGAGACCCATCGGCTCGGCGTCTACGACCGGTTGGTCGCGGCCGGCGGCCACCACATCACCCGCCACGTCACCTATGACGAGTCGCTCGATCCGGCCGCCGCCGAGGCCGCCGCCCTGCCGCTCAACTTCTTCAAGGAGGGTGTTCCAGGTCCGCTCTGCCTGCGCCATCCGTTGCACTGCCAGACCCTGTTCGACGCCGCCAAGGCCGCGGGCGCCGTCGCGCTGCGCGGCGTGCAGGTCACCAGCCTCGCGGCCGGCGAGCGGCCCCATGTCGCCTATGAACACGGCGGCCAACCGCACGAGGCGTCTGCGCGGTTGCTGGTCGGCGCGGACGGGCGCACCTCCCAGGTGCGCGAGACGATCGGCGTCCCGCTGCATCAGGACCGCCCCCACCACTGGTTCGGCGGCCTGCTGGTGCGCAATGTCGTCGATTGGGACCCGCTGTTGCAGGCGATCGGAACCGAGGGCGACTTCGGCTTCCTCGCCTTCCCGCAGGGCGGCGGCACGGTGCGCGTCTACGGCGGCTACGCCCTCGACCAGACCCACCGGTTCAAGGGCGCCGACGGCCCGCGCCGCTTCCTCGACGCCTTCGACATGGGATGCAGCCCGGCCACCGCCAGCCTGGCCCGCGGCGAGCCGGCCGGGCCGCTGTTCAGCTATTTCAACGCCGACAGCTGGACGGACGAGCCGTTCCGCAAGGGCGCGGTGCTGATCGGCGACGCCGCCGGCTGGAACGACCCGATCCTGGGGCTCGGCCTCTCCATCACCTACCGCGACGTCCGCATCGTCAGCGAGCTGCTGAAATCCACTCCCGACTGGGAGCGCCTCGACTTCGAGCCCTACGCCGTCGAACGGGCCGAGCGGATGCGCCGGCTGCGGTTCGCCGCCAAGCTGCAGTCGACCCTCGACATGGAGTTCGGCGATGTCGCCCGCGAGCGGCGTCGGCGCCACTTCGAACGCGCCGCCGGCGATCCCAGCCTGCGCGCCCACGGGTTCGCCGTGATGGCCGGCCCCGAGGCCGCCCCCGCCGAAATCTTCACCGACGCGCACCGCGCCCGCGTGCTGGAAGCCTGAGAGAAACGCCCTTGCCCGACATCGCCGACTTCAACGCCCGCTGGCTGGCGGCCTGGACCCAGAAGGACGTCGAACGCCTGGTCGGCTTCTACACCGAGGACACCGTCTACAAGGACCCGCAGACGCCCGCCGGCCTGGACGGCCGCGCCGCGCTGCGCGCCTATCTCCAGGGTCTGTTCGCGGCGACGCCGGCCATGACCTACACCCCCGACGAGGTCTGGCCGATCCCCGGCGGCTTCTGCGGCCGCTGGTACTGCGACATCGCGGGCGGCGCGCGCCTGCGCGGCTTCGACCTCGTGATCTTCGAGGGCGATCTGATCGCCCTCAACGAAGTCTACGTCCACCAGCTTCCGGCATGAGCGCCGCCCGCCCGGACATCCGCGCGCCCGGCGAGATCGACGCCGCCTGGCTGTCGGCGGTGCTCGAGGCCGGCGGCGTCGACGCCGCGGTCCGCAGCTTCGAGGCCCAGCCCGTCGGCACCGGCCAGATCGGCGACAGCATCCGCTTTCGCCTGACCTACGATCGCCGCGGCCAGGACGCGCCCGACACCCTGGTCGGCAAGTTCCCCGCCGCGGGCGAGGCCAGCCGCGCCACCGGCGTCATGCTCGGCAACTACCTTCGCGAGGTGCGCTTCTACCAGCAGCTGGCCCCCACCGCCCTGGTCCAGACCCCGCGCTGCTACTTCACCGACGTCGACGAGGCGACCAGCGACTTCGTGCTGATGATGGAGGACCTCACCCCCGCGGTGCAGGGCGACCAACTGCTGGGCGTCAGCCTCGAGCAGGCGCGCCTGGTGGTCGAGCAGGCCGCCAGGCTCCACGCCTCGCACTGGGCCGACGATGGGCTGGACGAGTTGCCCTGGGTCTCCGGTTCCAAGGCCGCGCCGCCCAGCGCCGCCGACGAGGCCGCGGTCTCAGCTCTGTGGGCCGGCTTCAAGCTCCGCTACGGCGCCCGGCTGGACCCAGCCTGGGTCGAGGTCGGCGACTGGCTGGCGCCGCGGTTCGGCCAGTTCGCCCGCACCGAGGACGGCCCCCGCTGCCTGACCCACAACGACTTCCGGCCCGACAACATGATGTTCGGCACGGCGGCCGGCGGCCACCCGGTGACCGTCCTCGACTGGCAGTCCTTCGCCTACGGCTGCGGCCCGACCGACCTGGCCTATTTCCTGGCCGGCGCGCTGGCCCCCGACGTCCGCCGCGCCCATGAGCCCGAGCTCCTGGCGCTCTATCTGCGCACCCTGCAGGCCCACGGCGTCGTGGGCTTCGGCATGGACGAACTGAAGCCGCTCTACGGGCGCGGGGCCTACCTGCTGTTCGGCACCGCCTTCTTCGCCGCCATGCTCGTCACCCAGACCGACCGCGGCGACGAGATGTTCCTGCAGATGCTGGGCGCCGCCGCCGAGCACATGCGCGACCACGGCGTCGCCCGTTAACCCATTCAGCCTGCGTTCAGCGTGACTTTGCGAGGGTGCCGCCCAAGCAAGGAGGCGAGCATGAAGAAGCTCCTGACAGCGACCATCGCGGCGCTCACCGCGGCCGGCGCGATCGCCGCCAGCGCGGGCGCGGCCCAGGCCGAGCCCTACCGCTATTACGGCGACCGCCGTCACAACAACAACAACGACGCCGCCGCTGCGGCCATTGTCGGCGGCGTCATCGGCCTGGCGCTCGGCGCGGCCATCGCCGGCTCCAACAAGGACCGCTACGACAACCGCTACTACGGCTCGGGCTACTACGGCGGCGGCGACGGCTACTACGACAACCGCTACTATGGCGGCGGCCGCAGCTACGGTTACGCCCAGCCCTACGGCTACCGCGCGCGCACCTGCAGCAGCCGCGAGCGGGTCTACGACCCCTATAGCGGCCGTCGCGTGGTGGTCGAGCGGCGCTACGCCTGCTAGCGGCGCACGCCGCGGGCCACCAGCACGGCGGCCAGGCCCGCGGCGCCCAGGCCTAGCGCCAGTCCGACCGGGCGGCGCCGCTTGGGCGCGACGGTCACCCGGTGGATGCGTTCGCCCTCCACCGCCCACCACGCGCCCGAGGCCTTGTCGAAGCCATGCCGCTGGAACCGCCCCGCCCACTCGCGGGCCAGATCGGCGGCTTCCGCGGCGGATCGCCCTGTGGCGATGAAACTGCTATCAGGCGCCGTGCGTTTGGGATCGTCGTCCAGACGCCACGTCTCCCGCAGCACGTTGAACACGCGGCCAAGTGGCGCATGTGTGGAGATGGTGGGGCGACGACGCAGAAAGCGCTCGATAGACTCCGCCATACGCCGGTTCGGCTCCCTTCCGTTGATCAGTCGATCTCGGGCCTAGTTCTTGATATTGGCGCCGGTAGGGCGCTTGGGTTGTGTTGATGCGTGAATTTGTTGAACTCCGCGGCGCTTCGGGCGCCACCTATCGCTTCCGCGCCTGGCCGGAGAGCGATCATCATACGCCGACGGCGGGCAATTTCGCCGTCCTGGCGTTCGAGGGACAGGGCGTGAGCATCGTCGGGCTCGGCGTGTGCAGCGACCTGTCGCGCGCCAAGCAGCTCTCGCACGACACCCTCTCCGCCTCGTCCGGCCATCTGTTCACCCGCCTCAACGTCTCCCGCGCCGTCCGCGACGCCGAGCACGACGACCTGCAGGCCGCCGAACCCGCCGCCAAGACCCTCCACCACGAGTCCTAGCGCGCGCCCAGCGCCTCGCGCACCACGGTCTGGAAGTCGAACACCGACATCTGCTGGCCGGCGATCCGCTGGGGCTGGCCCACGCAGACCTTCTGCATCAGGTCGTAGCGCTCGTCGCCCGGCGCCACGTCCTGCCATTCGCCCGGCGCCTCCACCGCCCGCAGCGTCTCGCCGTCCGGCGAGACGAAGCGGCGGGCCATGTCGCGCGTGCGGCGCATGGCGCAGGAGAACTCGCGATAGGTGGCGACCATGCTGGCCCCATCCATCGGGTGGGCGACGATCTGGTAGACCCAGGCCTGCGCCATCGCCCCGTCGCGCCGCACGCTGCCGACGTCATAAACCAGGGCGCTCGCGCCCTTCTTGAAGCTGATCGCCTCGAACGGCGCGGCCTGCACGCCCCCGGCCGCCAAAGCCAATCCCAGCGCCAGCGCCGCCGCCTTGCGATGCATCATCCCACAGCCCTCCGAGCGAGCATGGTCCATCCGCGTCCGGAAGCCCGTGCGCGACTGGGACAGTTAACCGTCCACGACGGCTCGAAGTTCACGATCGGCGCCAGGATTTTGACGCCCGCCTAGGCGCCGCTCGCCGACGCGCCCTAGACTGCCCCCATGTCCCGCGTGCCCGCCCTCCTCTGCGCCGGCCTGCTCGGCGCCCTGGCCCTGGGCGCCCATGCGCTGCAGCAGATTCCCCGCCCGGCCGAGCCCGCCCGCCTCACCGCCTGGCCGGCGCCCGGAAACATGCCGGGCTTCGGCGACGCCGGCGAGCTTGGCCCCTCGCAGATCGCCGACCTCAGCGAGTACGTCCTGGCCCTGGCCGGCGCCCCGCGCGACCCGGCCGCCGTCGTCCGCGCCGTGCCGCTCTACCAGACCCATTGCGCGGCCTGCCACGGCCTCGGCGGCGAGGGCGCGGAGCTGCTCGGAACCCCCGACCTCACCCGCCGCCAGTTCCGCTATGCGACGGACGCCCAGGACATCCAGATGCAGATCTGGCACGGCTCCGACGGCCGCGGCCCGGTGCGCGAGGCCGGGACCGCCAAGGCCTGGCCCAACGGTTGACG
The DNA here is from genome assembly GCF_001425305.1 of Phenylobacterium sp. Root1290. Taxonomy (GTDB): domain Bacteria; phylum Pseudomonadota; class Alphaproteobacteria; order Caulobacterales; family Caulobacteraceae; genus Phenylobacterium. Next base: position 316,313 of record NZ_LMEE01000002.1, read on the forward strand.
CCGCGCGCGCGAGGCCCGAAACGATCCCGGCAGCCGCCGCACGGAGCCCGACGATGAGCGACCTTCCCCGACGCAGCCTGATCGCCGCCGGCGGCCTGGTCCTCGCCGCCCCCCGCGCCGCCCTGGCCGCCCCGGCCAAGCCGCGCGTGGTCATCAAGACCCCGCGCGGCTCGATCGTCGTCGAGCTCGAGCCCCGCAAGGCCCCGCTCACCACCGCCAACTTCCTGCGCTACGTGGACGCCCAGTCCTATGACGGCGGGACGTTCTTCCGCGCCGCCCGCACGCCGGGCGTTCCCAAGGACGGCACCATCGTCGGCGCCCCGGACGCCAAGGTCCGCCCCTTCCCGCCGATCGCCCACGAAAGCACCACCAAGACGGGGCTCAAGCACCTCAACGGCACGATCTCGCTCGGCCGCTTCGCCACCGGCACCGCCACCAGCAACTTCTTCATCTGCGTCGGCGACCAGCCCTATCTCGACGCCAACCCCGCCGCCAAGGGCGACAACCTCGGCTACGCCGCCTTCGGCCGCGTCGTCCAGGGCATGCCCATCGTCGAGAAGATCCTGTCGCTACCCACCAACGGCGAGACCAAGTTCAAGGACCAGAGCGGCCAGTGGCTCAAGCCCCCGGTCCCCATCCTCACCATGCGCCGAGCGCCGTAAAAACCCGCTCATCCCCGCGCAGGCTTCGCAATCCGGGCGGAGAGTGCGGCGCCCACCCAAACATCCCCTCGCCCCCTGGGGGAGAGGGCTAGGGGCCACAGCCCATCCGCCTCAAAACCGCAAACCAGCAGAGCGCCGCTCCGCGCCGCCACCCCTCACCCAACCTCTCCCCTCAAGCGGGGAGAGGAGACGCACCGCCCACGCCACCCCCAAACGTCCCCTCGCCCCTTGGGGAGAGGGCTAGGGTGAGGGGGCCACACCCCATCCGCCCCAAAACCGCAAACCAGCAGAGCGCCGCTCCGCGCCGCCCCCCCCTCACCCAACCTCTCCCCTCAAGCGGGGAGAGGAGCCACCCAAGCCACGCCACCCCAAAACGTCCCCTCGCCCCTTGGGGAGAGGGCTAGGGTGAGGGGGCCAAAGCCCCACCGCCCCAAAACCGCAAACCAGCAGAGCGCCGCTCCGCGCCGCCCCCCATCACCCAACCTCTCCCCTCAAGCGGGGAGAGGAGCCACCCAAGCCACCCCAAAACATCCCCTCGCCCCTTGGGGAGAGGGCTAGGGTGAGGGGGCCAAAGCCCATCCGCCCCACAAGCCCACCCTAAGACCCCAACTCCCGCCAACCCCCGTCCCGCTCCACAAAGTTCACCACCTCGATCGCAAACGGCCGAGGCGCCCCGCTCTCGTCCAGGTCATCGCGCACAACCGGCCCCAGCAACCGCCGCGTCCCGTATTTCTTCGGCTCCATCGCCGCCAGCCGCCAGCGCAGCACCTGCACCCGCAGCCGGTCGCCGCGCACCGAATCCTCGGTCGCCTCCATCGCCACCTCATGGGCCAGGTCGAAGAACAGGTCGGCGGCGAGCTCCTTGGCCCGCAGGTACATCTCGCGGAACTCGTCGTCCCGCCGCGCCCAGCCATAGATCGAGCCGGCGCACGGCATGTCCGGATCGGCCGACAGCGCCAGCACCGTCTCGCCCCCGGCGATGCGCAGGCAGATCTCCTCGGCCAGCTCGGGGGTCAGGATCGAGACGCTGCCCCCGCGCCGCCGCGCGGGCGAGGCCTGAGCCAGCATCCGCCGCCAGATCTTGCCGCTGCCCGGCCTTAAGTCCGCCTCCCGGTCGGCCGCGATCTGCCGCGCCCGCCCCTCCAGCTTGGCGGCCTCGAACGCCGCCCCGAACTCAGGCTCGCGCAGCGCCCAGTCACGAAACGTCCGCCGAGACGGCATCCCCGGCTCGCGGGCCAGAGCATGCTGACTCTCCCCCGCCGCCACCCGCGCGCAGATCTCCCGCCCCAGCTCGGCCGAATAGCGCACAGACGCCCGAACCCCGGCCCGCCCAGGCCCCGGCAATGACGAAGGCATCAAGCCCCCACGACAGCAAATGAGAAGGCTTCAGTGTAGCGCGAGCGAACCGGAAATTCAAGAACAAAGAACGAACAATTGCGACGTGAGGGCTTCGCCGTGCCACACACCCGGCTCGCCTGAACCATAACAACACACGAGCCCAACTCCGGGCTGATCCTGCCAACCACGACTGCTGAACCGAATCTGCAATAACTGCTACGCTTGCAACCCATGGACGCAAGCGCTGCGCAAATGAACCAGCGCGTTTCCAGCCGGAAGAGGGATGTGGAGGATCAACAAGGAAATGTTGGCCGACGAAAAGTTATTCGGCTTGTCCGACCTAAAGCGCATAACCGAGGCCAGTATTCATCGCGCCGGCCCGCGATATACGCCAGCGCTTGATCCAAATGCGCCTAACCTCCGCATTGCGCCGCTCGTCGAAGCCTTCGATGCGCTGACTTACTCGGGTGAGTTCAAGGTCCGCCTTCTCAAGATTGAGAGTGAACTTCGTGAGGCGTGGTCTCGGCTCTCAAGTCCATTGCGTCAGGCGCTGGCGAAAGCTGGCGAAGCGTCGGTGCTTGGTGCGGAACTTCTGAAGAGACTTCGGACCCAACCGCCCGGGTCAGAACCACATCTCGAAAGTGAACTCAAAACTGCCAACGACAACGTCCGATCCGCTCTCTGGGAGTACGAGGCCGAGTTGGATGCCGTTCGCACAAAGCATGAAAAGGGATCTAAGGAACGGCAGTCTCTCGACGCTTCAATAGAGGAGACACGACGGCTTGGTCAGACGCTTGCAGAGCAGGAGGAGTTTGTCACCTCGACCGCGTTCAGGGCCATCTTCAATAACCGGTTGTTCCTGAGAGGGTCCTGGGGCACGGGTAAGACCCACCTCCTGTGCGATATAGCCCACGAGCGCATAAAGCTTGGGCAGCCCACCTTGCTGATCCTCGCTCAGACCTTGCCAGCTGGCGAGGATCCGCTCCGCGCGGTGGTTCAGTCTACAGGCCTCGGTTCCGACGTAGATACTGCCCTTCAAGTGCTGAACGACCTGGGCGAGCAGGCCGGCGGGCGCGCCCTGATCCTTGTCGACGCCATCAACGAGGGGGACCGCGTAGCTTGGCACGAGCACCTCGATCGGATCGCGTCGCTTGTTGGAGACTATCCGAACGTCGGCCTCGCCCTTAGCTGCCGCACGCCGTTCGACAAGCAAATACTAAAAGATAGCGCCGAAAAGAACTTCGCATTCGCAGATCATATGGGCTTCATCGACGTAGAATTCGATGCCCAGGACGAATTTTTTCGCTACTATGACATCCCAAGTCCACAGCTTCCCCTACTGGCACCCGAGTTTTCGACACCACTGTTTCTGAAAATTCTCTGCGAGAGTATCGCGAATCTCAGCCGATCTGCCAAGATGAGGCGCATCAAGAGCTTCGCCTCTGGCCACAAAGGAATGACCAAGCTCTTAGAAGATTTCGTTGGTCAAATTGGAGCCAACATTGAGAAGGACTTTGGCCTCACGCCGAAAGCTTGCTGGCGTATACTCAAAGGCCATGGAGATGCGGCGGTCACCGTCGGATTCGCACCCAAAATGGCTGAACTGATGGACGACCAAATCCCGCGCACTGATGCGGTAGAGATCGTCTCTCAGGTTACCAAATTTAATGATGTCAGAGCCATGGCGTTGATTGCTCGCATGGCAAATGAAGGTCTCCTTAGCGAGGATAGCCGTTACATGAACGGTGCCTGGCTCGATACCATACGTCTACCGTATCAACGTTTCAGCGACCACCTCATCAGCCGCCATCTTCTCGCGCGGCACCTGGACGTCAGCTCGACGGCCGCTATCCGGAACTGCTTCCGCCCAACAAAACCTCTCGGAAGAATTTTCAAGACGCGAAGTTGGGGCGGCTACGAAATGCCGGGCATCGTGTCGGCCGTGATGCTGGAGTTTCCGGAGAGAGTTAAACGCGCAGTGCATAAGGACCGCCAGGAGCTCGCCTTCTATATTCCCACCAAGCTGAGGAGTTACGAGCTCAGCCAGCCCTTTATTGAAGGTCTACTATGGCGGGATGTCGATTCATTCTCGAAGCAGACGGACAAGCTCGTAGGCGCCTTCCTCAACGCTCCACAAAGGGAAACACAGGAGTCCATGCTCGAGGCCCTCGTCGGCCTCGCCTCCAGGCCCGATCATCGCTACAGCGCCGACAGGCTCCGTCGTTATCTGGGGGCGATGGAGGTTACCGGCCGCGACCTGTTCTGGTCGGAATTTTTACGGGCGCATGGCCGGTCAGCTGCGGCGTATCGCGTGCTCGATTGGGTTCAAAGGCCTGGCTCCCAAATGGAGGAGGCCACGGCAAGGAACCTCATTACCCTAATCTCGCTATTCCTCACGTCCAACGTGAGGCCCTTTCGAGATCGAGCCACCCACTGCCTAGTTATCCTCGGTGAGCGGTTCCCTGACAGCCTGTTTGCGGAGGTAAGCCGAAGCTTCGCGTTCAACGACCCCTATGTTCGAGAACGTATGCTTGCTGCCGCCTACGGGGTTCTAATGCGGCAATGGGCTAGCGCACCGGATGGCCTAAGGGCGGCCGCCTTGCCGCTAGCGCGCGAGCTTCGTGATCGCTTGGCGGGGGCGGATGATACCCCCCCGATCGAGCACGTACTGATGCGAGACTACGCTCAAGGCTTTATTGAACTAACGGCTCGACTTTGGCCAAGTCATGCGGATGAGCTTCGAGCGGAACCGCGGCGTGTTTCGTCCGAATCTGTCCTGCGCCGTCCGAGCCGCATTTCGGAGAAGTCCGTGAAGGGCGCAGACGATGCGATCCACATGGATTTCGGCAATTACACGATCGGTCGCCTTGTGCCGGGCCGAAGCAACTACGACTACAATCACAAGGGCTATCGTGCCATCCGTCGCCAAATCGAGCGTCGGATTCTCGATTTAGGCTACGATGCGGAGCGGTTCCGAATGATCGATCGCACGATCTCCGATCGTTCCTTCTACGGGCGTCAATCAAGTGACGGCCAGAAGACCGATCGCTACGGCAAAAAGTACTCTTGGATCGCATACTTCGAGGTAGCTGGGCGACTTGCACTGCGCGGCCGCCTTCCCCGCCAGCGGGAAACGCGCGTAAGCGACACCGACATCGATCCAAGTTTTCCTGCGGCGGCGCTTATGTGGAAGCCGCCTCTGCCGAAGCTGTTCTCAGCCCCCTTCACCTCGGCGGCAGGCTGGCTCGAACACGGCCCATCACCACACTACCACGACCTGCTCGTCCTCGATTCGGTTGATGGTCAGCCCGGGCCCTGGGTACTCTTGGAGGGCTATCTCGGCGAAGGAACCCCCAACGATCATCGCCAGACCTTCACATTCCTGCGCGGTGCCTTTGTGACGCCGCGAGACATTCGAGCGCTCCATGGCGCGGTGAACGACACAGAGTATCCGGGCAACCGGAAAATTCCCGAGCCCCGCGAGGAGTACTACCTCTTCGCAGGCGAAATCGGATGGTCTGACAAGTATGGTCAGCGAAAGCTCGGAGGCATGGCGCGACCAGATGTAAGTGAGGCCTTTGACCGAAGTAAAACGATAGCAGTCACCAAACGCTACGGCGACATGGATGCCATCGAGAAAATGCGCCTGCTCGGCCGCTTTCGCGTCATCCTGAAAGGGAGGAAGGCAATACGCGAGGAAGCAATCGAACCTGATCCTGATCATCTGGTGACGGTGGAGACGTACGAGCACGTTGCAGGCGTGAAGCTTGAGGTGCCGGTCCGCGCCTTCAGTTGGGAGAGCCACCACAGCGAGGAAAATCAGGGTGGTGGCGCGACCTATCCATCCCCGGCAATGGTCGATCAATTGCGGCTGCGGAAGCGCGGCCCCCAGATCGACATGTTCGACGAAAAGGGCCAACGAGCGACTATCTATCGCGTGTTCGATTCCGAAAATCCGGAATCACGAGGCCGACTATTCTACATGCGCGCCGATCTCGTTGAAGACTACCTGCGGCAGAGGAAGAGGTCGCTCGTTTGGCTCAATTGGGGCGAACGCGAGATGCATTCTAGCGCGTCGGAGAAACTGCGCGATGACCCCACAATTCAGGCAATTTGGGGCAAGCACACCCACATTCATAAAGCGTTTTTCGTCTACGACCCCATGACGCACGAGGCGCTGGGAGCAGACCTTCCTAAAGTTGCCTAGGAACCAAAGCCCTCTACGGCTCGTAATTCAGGATCGGCGCCAACCAGCGCTCCGCCGTCTTCAGTTCCCAGCCCTTGCGCTTCGCGTAGTCCTCGACCTGGTCCTTCTCGATCCGGCCGACGCCGAAATAGTGCGCCTCCGGGTGGGCGAAGTAGAGCCCCGACACCGAGGCCGGCGGGTTCATGGCGAAGCTTTCGGTCAGCTCCATGCCGGTCGCCGCCTCGGCGTCCAGGATCTTGAACAGGGTCGCCTTTTCGGTGTGGTCGGGCTGGGCCGGGTAGCCTGGGGCCGGGCGCACGCCGCGGTACTGCTCCGCCACCAGGGCGTCGATGTCGAAGGCCTCGTCCGGGGCGTAGCCCCAGAGCTCGGTGCGGACCTTGCGGTGCATGGCCTCGGCGAAGGCTTCGGCCAGGCGGTCGGCCAGGGCGGTGGCGAGGATGGCCGAGTAGTCGTCGCCGGCGGCCTTGAACTTCTCGGCCACCGCGATCTCGCCGTGGCCGGCGGTGACGGCGAAGCCGCCGACCCAGTCGGCCGGTCCGCCGACCGGGGCCACGAAGTCGGCCAGGGCGACGTTGGCCCGGCCGCCGTCGTCGCGGCTCTTGTCCTTGGGCATCTGCTGGCGAAGGCTGTGCAGGCGGGTCAGCTCGGCGGACCGCGTCTCGTCGGTATAGAGCACGATGTCGTCGCCGTCGGCGGCGGCCGGCCAGAAGCCGACCACGCCTCTAGCCTCGAACCACTTCTCGTCGATGATCTGCTGCAGCATGGCCTGGGCGTCGCGATAGAGGTCGCGGGCCGCCTCGCCGACCACGTCGTCCTCGAGGATCTGCGGGAAGCGGCCGATCAGCTCCCAGGAGGCGAAGAACGGCGACCAGTCGATGTGGCGGGCGAGGTCGGCCAGGTCATAGGCGACGAAGCTGCGCGTGCCGGTGAAGCTGGGCCTCGGCGGCACGTAGGCCTTGAAGTCGGGCTGGAAGGCGTTTTCGCGCGCCTCGGCCAGGGAGGCGCGGGCGCGGTTCCCCTGCCCTCTGGCGTAGCTCTCGCGGACCTTGGCGTATTCGGTGCGGGTCTGCGCCTGGATGCGGGTCTTCTCGGTGGGCGAGAGCAGGCCCGAGACCACGCCGACCGCGCGGCTGGCGTCGAGCACATAGGTGGTGGAGCCGGCCTTGTAGGCGGGCTCGATCTTGACCGCGGTGTGGGTCTTTGAGGTGGTGGCGCCGCCGATGAGCAGCGGGATGTCGAAACCGCGGCGCTCCATCTCGCCGGCCACATAGACCATCTCGTCGAGGCTGGGGGTGATCAGGCCCGACAGGCCGACGATGTCGACCTGGTGCTCCTTGGCCGCGTCGAGGATGCGGTCGGCCGAGACCATGACGCCGAGGTCGATCACCTCGTAGTTGTTGCACTGCAGGACCACGCCGACGATGTTCTTGCCGATGTCGTGGACGTCGCCCTTGACGGTGGCCATCAGGATCTTGCCGGCGCTGCTGCGCGGCTGGCCTTCCTTCTCGGCCTCCATGAACGGCATCAGGTAGGCGACGGCCTGCTTCATCACCCGGGCCGACTTGACCACCTGGGGCAGGAACATCTTGCCCGAGCCGAACAGGTCGCCGACGACGTTCATGCCGTCCATCAGCGGGCCTTCGATGACGTGCAGCGGGCGCTCGGCGGCCTGGCGGGCTTCCTCGGTGTCGGCGTCGATGTACTCGGTGATGCCGTGGACCAGGGCGTGGGCCAGGCGCGAGCCGACGGAGGCCTGGCGCCAGGCCAGGTCGACGACCTTGGCCTCGCCCTTCTGGCCCTTGTACTTCGGCGCCAGGTCGACCAGGCGCTCGGTATTGGAGACGTTGGTGCGCTGCGGGCGGTTGAGGATCACGTCCTCGACGGCCTCGCGCAGCTCGGCGTCGATGTCGTCATAGACCGGCAGGTCGCCGGCGTTGACGATGCCCATGTCCATGCCCGCGGCGATGGCGTGGTAGAGGAAGACCGAGTGGATCGCCCGGCGGACCGGCTCGTTGCCGCGGAAGCTGAAGGAGACGTTGGAGACGCCGCCCGAGACGCGGGCGTGGGGCAGGTTCTCTTTGATGCGGCGCGTGCCCTCGATGAAGTCGACGGCGTAGTTGTCGTGCTCCTCGATCCCCGTCGCGACGGCGAAGATGTTGGGGTCGAAGATGATGTCTTCGGGGGGGAAGCCGACCTGCTCGGTCAGGATCTTGTAGGCGCGGGCGCAGATCTCATACTTGCGCTCAGCGGTGTCGGCCTGGCCGACCTCGTCGAAGGCCATGACCACGACCGCGGCGCCGTAGCGCAAACACGCTTTCGCTTGTTCTATGAACTTGGCCTCGCCTTCCTTCATCGAGATGGAGTTGACGATGCACTTGCCCTGGACGCACTTCAGGCCCGCCTCGATCACCTCCCACTTCGAGGAGTCGACCATGATCGGCACGCGTGCAATGTCGGGCTCTGCCGCCAATAGGTTGAGGAAGGTCTTCATGGCCTGGACCGAGTCCAGCAGGCCCTCATCCATGTTGATGTCGATGACCTGCGCGCCCGCCTCGACCTGCTGCCGGGCGACCGACAGCGCAGCGCTGTAATCGCCTTCGACGATCAGCTTCTTGAACTTGGCCGAACCGGTGACGTTGGTCCGTTCGCCGACATTGATGAAGACAGGTCGCATCGCAAATTCCCCGCCGAAGCGGGGACCCAAGCTGAATCAGGTTTGGCCGAAGCCGGGAAGTAACACAGTCCGCGCGCGGACCTAGGCGAGCTCGAACGGTTCGAGGCCGGCGAGGCGCATCGCCTTCGGCCGCTCGGGCGGCTGGCGGGGCGTCAGGCCGGCGACGGCGTCGGCGACGTGCTTGATGTGGTCAGGCGTCGTGCCGCAGCAGCCGCCCAGGATGTTGACCAGGCCCTGCTCGGCCCATTCGTGCAGCTGGTGGCCAGTCTGGTGCGGCTGCTCGTCGTATTCGCCCATGGCGTTGGGCAGGCCGGCGTTCGGATAGGCCGAGACCAGGGTGTCGGCCACCCGCGCCAGCTCGGCGATGTGCGGCCGCATCAGATCGGCGCCCAGCGCGCAATTCAGTCCGATGGCGAACGGCTTGGCGTGCTTCACCGAGTTCCAGAACGCCTCGACGGTCTGGCCCGACAGCGTCCGGCCCGAGCGGTCGGTGATGGTGCCGGAAATCCAGATCGGCAGCGGCTCGTAGCCCTCGTCTTCGAGGTCGAGGATCGCCTTGATCGCGGCCTTGCAGTTGAGCGTGTCGGTGATGGTCTCGATCAGATACATGTCCACGCCGCCGTCATGCAGCGCGATCATCTGCTCGCGATAGGACTGGTAGACCTCGTCGAAGGTGACGAGCCGAGCGCCCGGGTCGTTCACATCCGAGGACATCGACAGCATCTTGGGCAGCGGGCCGATCGACCCGGCGACGAAGCGCGGCTTGTGCGGCTCCTTCGCGGTCCAGGCGTCGGCGCGCTCGCGGGCGATCTTCGCGCCCAGGAAGTTGATATCGTAGACCGCCTCGCCGCATTCGTATTCAGCCTGCGCGATCGTGGTCGCCGAGAAGGTGTTGGTCTCAGAGATGTCGGCGCCGGCGGCGTAGTACTGGTCGTGCAGGTCCCCGATGATGTCCGGCCGCGTGATGCACAGCAGGTCGTTGTTGCCCTTGAGCTCCGACTTGTGCCCAGCGAAGCGCTCACCGCGGTAGTCGGCCTCGTCCAGGCCGCGCTTCTGGATCATCACCCCCCACGAGCCGTCGAGGATGAGGATGCGCTCCTTGGCGACCTGCTTGAGCGCCGCGATACGGTCCTGACGTGCGGTCATCGGGCAGCCTCCTGCTGCTTGGCGAGAGCCTTCTTGAAGTCCCGCTCCGAACTGGCGACAGCCGCCTGAAGTTCGGTCGGATCGACGAAGGGATTGGGTTGGGCGCCCAGCCGGGCGCGCTTGTCGGCCAACTTGAAGCTCTCGGCGTGCGGCGCGAGGAAGACGTCGGCCTTGATGGTCTTCAGCTTGGCGAAAGTCGCCTGGTAGTCGCCCACGATGCCGGGGTACTGCGGCCCCTTGTCCTTGGAGACCAGGCGGTTCAGCGCCACGCTGGTGCTGCAATGATAGACGGCCTGCCGCACGGCTCCGTCCACCTTCAGCGGAAAGGTCCAGGTCGTGCAGCCAGCGCTGTGGCCAGGCGTCAGGTGCGCCGTCAGCACGACGCCGCCCAGAGCCACCTTCTCGCCGTCCTTCAGGACCCGATCGACCTTGACCGGCGGAAAATCGAGGTCCCTGCGTTCCTCTGAGCCGGGATAGGTCCCGCTCTCCAGCGCGGCCTTGTCCGGGCCGCTCGCCGCCAGCATGGCTCCGGTGTCGGTCTTCAGTTGAGCGAGACCGCCGGAGTGATCGAAGTGGGCGTGGCTGTTCAAAAGGATCTTCACGTCCGATGGCTTGAAGCCCAGGGCCGTGATGTTCGCCTCGATGCCCTTGGCCGCGCTCGGCACGGCGCCGTCGATCAGGATGTGGCCCTGCGGCGTCGTCAGCAGCAACGAGGTGAGCCCTTCGGTGCCGACATAATAGAGGTTGTCCGCGATGCGGAACGGCTTCGTCGGCGCGCTCCAGTTGGCCGGCGACTGGGCGAGCGCCGGCGCGGCCGAAGCCAGCAGGGCGATGGTCAGGAGCGCCTTCACGCCGCCACCTCGCTGGGCTCGGTCGGCGCCTCGCGCACGCCGAGGACCCGGCAGATCGCATAGACTAGGTCTGCGCGGTTAAGCGTGTAGAAGTGGAAATCTGAATAGCCTTCCTCGGCCAGACGCACGCACATCTCGGACGCCACCGAAGCGGCGATGAGCTTGCGGGTCTCCGGGTCCTTGTCCAGGCCGTCGAACAGGTTCCCCAGCCACGCCGGCAGCGGGATGCCTACCGGGCCGGCCATCTTCTTGAGACCCTTGTAGTTCGACACCGGCATGATCCCCGGCGAAACTGGGATGGTCACGCCGGCCTTGCGCAGCTTGTCCATGAAGAACAGGTAGGCGTCGATGTCGTAGAAGAACTGGGTGATCGCGCGGGTCGCCCCGGCGTCGATCTTGGCCTTCAGCACCTCGATATCGTGATCGATCGACGGGCTTTCCGGATGGATTTGCGGATAGAGGCTGACGCTGACCTCGAATGGCGCGACCGCCTTGATGCCGGCGGTCAGTTCCGTAGCGTTCAGGTAGCCGTCGGCGCGCGGCGCATAGACCCCGCCGATGTTGCCGGGCGGGTCGCCGCGCAGGGCGACGATGTGGCGGATACCCGCGTCCCAATAGGCCTGCACGACCTCATCGACTTCGGCCTTCGAAGCCTCGACGCAGGTCAAATGAGCGGCAGGTTTTAGGGTCGTCTCCTTCAACATCCTGACGACCGTGCGGTGCGTGCGGTCACGCGTGGAGCCGCCAGCGCCATAGGTGACGGAGACGAACGAAGGATTCAACGGCTCGAGCCGGCGGATCGCCTCCCACAGGCTCACCTCGGCTTCCGGCGTCTTGGGCGGGGAGAACTCGAACGACACGGACGGGCGGCGCGTGTTTCCAGCGGCGGCGCGGGCGACAGGTCCGAGCGCAGTTTCATGAGGGCTCATGCGGCGCTCCTTTGGGGCATGCGGCCGCGCTCGGCGACCCAGATTTTCACGGTGAGGCCTTCAGCCCTGGCTGGGGGCAGCGCCGTTACGCGGATGTTGGAAAGCCCTGCCTCTCCCAGCCAACGCGCCATCTCCGGCTCGGCGAAGCCGAGGCGCCGGTGCTGGTGCTGCTCGCGCAGGAATTCCAGGGTGTGGGGTGCGAAGTCGACGATCAGCAGGCGACCGCCCTCGGCGACCAGGCGCGCCGCTTCGCGAACCGCCGCGGCAGGGTCGGCCAGGTAATGCAGAACCTGGTGGACGACGACGAGGTCGGCGCTCTGCCCCGGAAGGCGTGTGCCGAAAATGTCGCCATGACGCAGCTCGAAGCCTTCGAGCCCCGCCTCGGCGACATGGTTGCGGGCGATGTTCAGCATCTGCTGGGAGAGATCGAGCCCTATCGCGGCGTCCGCGTGGGGGCCGAGCAAGGTCAGCATTCGGCCCGTGCCCGAGCCCAGGTCGACCAGCCGCTTGAAGGGGCCAGGCCCGACGGCTTCGAGGATCGCCGCCTCGACCGCGTTCTCGGCCACATAGAGAGAGCGAATTTCGTCCCAACGGGCGGCGTTGCGCGCGAAGTACTCGCCCGCTTCGGTCGAGCGCTCGCCGCGAACGGCTTGCAGGCGCACGGCATCGCGGACGATGACCTCATCGCTGGGATCCACCAGCTTCAAGGCTTCATCAGTCAGGTGCCGAGCGTCGCCGCTGTTCACGAGCCGGTAGAAAACCCAGGCTCCGTCCGGAAACCGCTCGACCAGACCCGCCTCGGCCAGAAGCTTCAAATGCCGCGAGACGCGCGGCTGGCTTTGGTCCAGAACCCGGCACAGCTCCAGCACCGCCAGCTCTTCACCAGACAGCAGCGCGAGAATGCGAAGGCGCGTGGGCTCGCCCGCCGCGCGCAAGATATCCACCGCCTGACTCGTCGAGAGCGTCATGGGCGCATAAAGATATCTTTATGTCTTTATGTCAAGTTGCCTGGAGCGTTCGCCAGCGCTTATACCACAGCGTCCCGCGTGCGGTTAGACCGGGCTCATGACCGGTTGTCCGGCCACGAAGAGCCGCACGTTTTCAAGCGCCTGACCGACCATCCGCGGAATGGAATCCACCGTGCCGCCGGCGCTATGGGGCGTCAGCACCGTATTGGGCACGTCGGCCCAGCGCGACGCCGGCGTCGGTTCGGTTTCGAACACGTCGAGCGCGGCGCGCCCAAGCCGCCCCTCCTTCAGCGCCGCGATCAGCGCATCTTCATCGATGACCGAGCCGCGAGCGACGTTGACCACCATGCCCCGCGATCCGAGGGCGTCGAGGACCTCCCGGTTCACCGCCTTGCGATTGCTCTCGTCGGCACGGCAGGCCACCACCAGGATGTCGCTGGCCTGCGCCAACTGCACGAGGCTCTCGGCCCGCGGCCAGGGTGCGTCCGGCTTCTCGCGCGGGCCCCACCAGGCGATCTCCATGCCCATCGACACGCCGCGCACGGCGACCGCCTCGCCGATCGCGCCCAGGCCCATGACGCCCAGCTTGCGGCCGCGTAGCCCGGGCCGGTTGCCGACCCGCGGATCGTCACGCCAGCCGCCTCCGCGCACCACCGCATCGCCGGCGACGATGTTGCGCCAACCGGCGATCAGCAGGCCGATGGCGTGATCTGCAACATCGTCGGCGTTCAGCCCCTTGGCGTGGCTGACTTCGATCCCGCGGGCCCGGCACCAAGGCACATCGACGCCATCGTAGCCGACGCTGACATTGGCGATGAGCCCGAGCTTCGGCAGGCTCTGCAGAAAGTCGTGGCTGAGCGGAATCTCGCCGGCATGGACGATCGCTGTCACCTGTTCGGCCTGGCCCGGCTCCAGCTCCCAGCGCCGCGCGACCAGATAGCCCGCCGCCTCCAGCGCCTGTTGCACCGGCGACAGCATCTGGTGGGAAATCAGGACGAGGGGGCGGGCGGCGTCGGTCATGGGGTTCTCCGAACTCTGCGCGTCCTATAGCCAAGGCGCAGGGAGGCCGTCATGCGCCGCATGGTGATCCTTGGCAACTCGGGGTGCGGTAAGTCCAGGTTGGCGCGGATGCTGGGCGCGCGCCTCGGTCTGCCGGTCGTGCATCTCGATCCGCTCTACTACGGCGCCGGCTGGGTTCACGGCGACGCCGCGACGTTTCGGCGGCGCGTGACCGAGGCGCTCGCGGGTGACGCCTGGATCGTGGACGGAGCCTTCCTCTCGCTGGTCGGCGACATCACCCTGCCCCGCGCCGAACACGTCATCTGGCTTGAGCAGCCGCGCTGGCGGGCGCTGGCCCGCGCGCTCGCCCGCTGCATCGATCCAAGACAAGCGGCGCGAGCCGATCTGCCGGCCGGCTGCCGCGATACGCCCAGTCGCGAAATGTTGGCCGACATCTGGAGTTTCGAGCGCGAGGGGCGGCCCGACCTGGAGCGCCGCCTGGCGACACTGGCGCCGGCCACGTCGATCCAACGGCTGAGAGGCGACCGCGCCGTAGCGGCATTCGTTCAGAGCATCGCTGGATGAGGCCCCCCGTTTGCGCGAGATTGACGCGGCCGATTGACGAGCGGCGAAGCTCTACCGATCTAGAAGGGCGTCATGAGCGAACGCGTCCCCCACATGCCGGCGATCTTCGTCGGCCACGGCAGCCCGATGAACGCCCTCGGCGGCGACTATGCGCAGACCTGGCGCGATCTGGGCGCCAGCCTGCCCCGCCCCAAGGCGATCCTCTGCGTCTCGGCCCACTGGTATGTCGAGGAGACCGCGATCACGGCGATGAGCCAGCCGCGGACCATCCACGACTTCTATGGCTTTCCGAAACCGCTCTACGACATCCACTACCCGGCCCCGGGCGACGCCTGGCTGGTCGAGCGCGTGAGCGACCTGCTCGCGCCCGTCCCCGTTCGCCACGACCATGACTGGGGCCTGGATCACGGCGCGTGGTCGGTGCTGATGCACATGTTCCCGCAAGCGGACATTCCGGTGCTGCAGCTGGCCATCGATCTGCGCCAGCCGCCAGCCTTCCACTACGAGCTGGGCCGCAAGCTGGCCGAACTGCGCGACGAGGGCGTGCTGATCGTCGGCTCGGGCGACTGGGTGCACAACCTGCGGCTGGCGATCCGCGCCCAAAGCGCCGAGCCGCTCGACTGGGCCGACCGCTTCAACGAGACGGTCAAAGGCCTGATCACGGCCCACGACCACGCGCCGCTGATCGACTGGATGAGCCTTGGCCAGGACGCGCGCCTCTCGATACCGACCGACGAGCACTACCTGCCGCTGCTCTACGTCCTGGGCGCGCAGGGACAGGACGACGAGGTGCGGTTCTTCAACGACGCGATCGACCTGGGCGCCATCAGCATGACCGGCGTCGTGGTGGGCCGCGCCGCCTAGGCCCGAACGAAAACGGGCCGGCGTCACCGCCGGCCCGATCGATTGGATGAAGCTCGCGCCTAGCGCGTGAACTTCTGGAACTTGATCCGGTGCGGGATCAGGCTGTCGGCGCCCAGGCGGCGCTTCTTGTCTTCCTCGTAGGCTTCGAAGTTGCCTTCGAACCATTCGACGTGGCTGTCGCCCTCGAAGGCCAGGATGTGGGTGGCCAGACGGTCCAGGAACCAGCGGTCGTGGGAGATGACCACGGCGCAGCCGGCGAATTCCTCCAGAGCCTCTTCGAGGTTCTGCAGGGTCTCGATGTCCAGGTCGTTGGTCGGTTCGTCGAGCAGGATGACGTTGCCGCCGGTGGTCAGGGTCTTGGCCAGGTGGACGCGGTTGCGCTCACCGCCCGACAGCAGGCCGACCTTCTTTTGCTGGTCGCCGCCCTTGAAGTTGAAGGAGCCTACGTATGAGCGCGTATTGATCTCGCGCTTGCCGACCGTGAGGATGTCCAGGCCCTGGGAGACCTCCTGCCAGATGGTCTTGGCCGGATCGAGCGCGTCGCGGCTCTGGTCCACGTAGGAGAGCTTCACGGTCTCGCCGAGGCGGAAGGTGCCGCTGTCCGGCTGCTCCTGCCCGGTGATGATCCGGAACAGAGTCGACTTGCCGGCGCCGTTCGGCCCGATGACGCCCACGATGCCGTTCGGCGGCAGGCTGAACGAGAGGTTCTCGAACAGCACCTTGTCGCCGTAGGCCTTTGAGAGATCCTTGGCCTCGATGACCAGGTTGCCCAGGCGCGGGCCAGGCGGGATCTGGATGGTCGAGAAGCTCTGCGCCTGGCGCGAGTTCTCCTGTTCGCGCACCATGTCGTCATAGGCCGCCAGACGGGCCTTGGACTTGGCCTGGCGGGCCTTGGCGCCCGAGCGGACCCATTCCAGTTCGCGGGTCATGGCGCGCTGGCGGGCCTCGGACTCCGACTGCTCCTGAACGATCCGCTTGGTCTTGGCTTCCAGCCAGCTGGAGTAGTTGCCCTCGTGCGGGTGGCCCTTGCCGCGGTCGAGTTCCAGGGTCCACTTGGTGACCTGGTCCAGGAAGTAGCGGTCGTGGGTGACGAGGATCACGCAGCCCGGGAACGCTTCCAGGTGATGCTGCAGCCAGGCCACGGACTCGGCGTCCAGGTGGTTGGTCGGTTCGTCGAGCAGCAGCATGTCCGGCTTGGACAGCAGCAGGCGGGCCAGCGCCACGCGGCGCTTCTCACCGCCCGACAGCTTGTCCACCGGCCAATCGTTCGGCGGGCAGCGCAGGGCGTCCATGGCCATCTCGACGCGGCTGTCGATGTCCCACAGGTCCCCGGCGTCGATCTTCTCCTGGAGGGTGGTCATCTCCTCCATGAGTTCGTCGGAATAGTCCTCGCCCAGCTTGGCGGCGATTTCGTTGTAGCGGTCGAAGATCTTCTTCTCTTCGCACCAGGCGATGACGTTGCCCCAGACGTTCAGCTGTTCGTCGAGGTGCGGCTCCTGCTGCAGGTAGCCCATCTTCACGCCGTCGGCCGCCTTGGCCTCGCCGTTAAATTCCTTGTCGATCCCGGCCATGATCTTCAGCAGGGTCGACTTGCCCGAGCCGTTCACCCCGACGACGCCGATCTTGGCGTCCGAGTAGAACGACAGCCAGATGTTCTCGAACACCTTCTTGCCGCCGGGATAGGCCTTGGTCAGGCCCTGCATCTGGAAAATATACTGCTGCGCCATGAGGCGTCCGCGCTCGCTCTGCCGAAAAGTTCAGGGAATTCGGTGAGGGAGATAGCCGCCGCAAGCCCTTGGCGCAATGCGGCGGGACGAACGAGCCGCGACGTCCGAAGAAAAAGCGCCGCACGAATCACCGGAAACGAGGCCGCCGGCGCGCGCTGTCGGCTCGTTGATTTGGGCGCAGAGGCGCCCCGGCGCAAAGCCAAGCTTCGGAACGATCCGCCTCGCCCCGCGTAGTCCTCCCCACAGTTGTGAGGAGTACGTGATGCACAAAGATCAAATCAAAGGCGCCGCCAAGGAAGCCGCCGGCTCCGTCAAGCAGGCCGCCGGCAAGGCGACCGGCAACCGCGAGCTCGAAGCGGAAGGCGCCGTCGAAAAGACCGAGGGCAAGATCCAGAAGGGCGTCGGCGACATCAAGGACGCCGCCCGCGACGCGCTGAAGCACTAGCCAGCGTCCGGAAACATCGGAGGCCGCGCCCTGGAGGGCGCGGCCTTCTTCATGTCCGTCTCGGCGGGCTGGGCGACTAGAAGTCGACCTTCACCGAAAGCCACAGGCGCCGCGGCTCCTGGTTATTGGTGTACTCGGCCCCATAGGCGACCGGCGTGCCGTAAGGCAGCAGGCGCACGAAGTCCTTGTTCAGCAGATTGTAGATCGTGGCGTTCACCGTCACGCGCTCGGTCACCTGGAACGATCCGCCGACGTGGAAGAGGCTGTAGGCCTTGAAGTCGCCCAGGGCGGCCCGTGCCGGCGCATCGCTCCGGAACCGCTCGCTGCGGTACTCGCCGCGCAGCCAGGTGGTCAGGCGATCCGTCGCCTGCCAACGCAGGTCGGCGTTGGCCATATGCTCAGGAGTGTCGGTCAGCTTCTGGCCGGCGGACGCGCCGCTCTTCTGCTCGCTGTCGGTGTAGGTGTAGTTGGCCGAGAGCGTCCAATCCTCGAGGAAGCGGGCACGCATCGCCATCTCGACGCCGCGGGTCACGGCTTCGTCGATGTTCACGCTCTGACCGAACGTCGGGAAGCCGGGGAAGAAGCCGACATCGATGCAACCGGCCGGGCGGCCGGCCCCGGAGTTGTACTGGGCCAGAGTCAGGCCGGCGCTGCAGTTGGAGACGGGTTGGCCCGTGGCGATCTTGTCCTCGAACTTGTTGTCGAAGACCGTCAGGTTGGCCGAGAAGCCTTCCAGGCTGTCATAGTAGACGCCGATCTCGCTGCTGGTGCTGGTTTCCGGCATCAAGGTCGGGGTGCCGAGCAGCGGCAGGCGCCCCTGGTTGCCGAAGCCGTTGATGCCGCTGGCCAGCTGCTCCAGACGCGGGGTCTTGAAGCCCTGGCTGACGCCGCCCTTCAAGGTCCAATGCTCGTTCGGGTTCCAGACCAGATAGGCGCGGGGGCTGAAGTGGCCGCCGAAGGTGCTGTGGTCGTCATGCCGCGCGCCGACGGTCAGGGCGAGGTTCTCGGTGAAGCGCCACTCGTCCTCGGCGTAGATCGCCCACTGCTGGTGCTCGAAATTGCCCGGCGCGACGCCATCGACCATTTCGGCGTCCCAGTACTGGCCGCCCACCGTGAAGGTGTGATTGCGCCACTGCGAATAGAATTTGGTGTCGAAGATGGTGTTGGTCGACTCCAAGGTCCGCGCACCGCCGGCGCCCGCGACGCCGGGCGGAATGATCCGGCCCTTGGTCTCGGTGATCCCGCGCGAGAGGTTGCTCTCCAGGACGCCGAACGGCAGGCGCCAATTGTGCGCCAAGGCGTACTGCTGGCGATTGAACTCCAAGGCGTTGGCATAGCCGCCGGCGAGGGTGTTGGTGCCCATCTGGCCTTTGGAGTTGTCGTACCACTGGGTCCCGACATCGGCGTCCAGCCAGAAGTCCATGCTGTCGATCGGGGTCCAGCTGAGGCGCGCGCCGTAGCCGCGAATCTCGCTCTTCGTCGAGCTGCGGCCAAAGCCGGTCACCGGCGTCGGCACGCCGTTGACGTTCTCGAACGTCAGGCCGGAGGCCTCGCGGTCCACGAACGAGCCGCGCAGGGTCAGACCCAGCAGGCCGGGAACCAGCGGGCCGCTGGCGTAGACGTTGCCGCCGTAGATGTTGCCGAACTCGTCATCGCCCTGGATCGTGCCGTCCAGCGTGACCGAGCCGCCCCAGGTCTCGCCGACCTTGCGCGTGATGATGTTGACGACGCCGCCCATGGCGTCCGAGCCGTAGAGGGTCGAGACCGGGCCGCGCACGACCTCGATGCGCTCGATCGCGCTGACCGGCGGCAGGAAGCTGGTGGAGGTTTCGCCAAAGCCGTTCGGCGTGACGCTGCCGGCCGTGTTCTGGCGGCGGCCGTCGATCAGGATCAGCGTGTAGTCGCTGCCCATGCCGCGGATGTTGATGTTGAGGCCGCCGGTCTTGCCGACCGCGCCGCCGACGTCGACGCCTTCGACGGTCGAGAGCACTTCGGCCAGGTTGGTGGCGCGCATTTGCTGGAGTTCGGTGCGGGAGATCACGGTCACGCTGGCGGGAGCATCGACGATCTTCTGCTCGAAGCCTGCGGCGGTAACGACCACGCCCTCAAGATCGACGGCGCTGTCATTGGCGTCGACGGCGGCGCTCGCCACGCTGAACGCGCGGGCGGGCGGAGCCTTGCGGCGATCCTCGGATTCGACTTCGGCAAAAGCGGCGCCGCCGGAAAAGGCGAGGCAAACACCCGCGCTGGTTCGCATCAGGGCGCGGGCAATCGGCGTAATCAAAACAATCCCCTTAAACTCAAGCTTTCTGCAACTTGGTCGCACTAGCACGAAGATCCTGAGATGCAATCGCTTCTGAGAGCCATTCTCATCAGACTGACGCGGATGTGATGCCGCGCGCGGGCCGCGATCACGCCGACATTTCGCCTCACGCGGCGCGCCAAGCTGCACCATGAACTAGCCAGGAGCTTCGTCATGCCGGTGCAGAAGATGTTGCGTAGCGTCTCCATCCTTGGGCTTGCAGGCATGATCGCCGCCCCGGCCGCACCGGGAATAGCCCAACCCGTCGTGCGCGACGGCGCGCCGAACCCCGCCGCCTGCGAGGCGCTCGGCTTTCCGCAAGCTCAGGACTACACGCGCGGCATGCCTCGCCAGGCCTATCGCGGGGGAATGCCTGCTCCCCCGCCTCCGCCTTCACCAGTAGCGCAGATCCCGCCCCTGCCCGTGCCGCCGGTGCAGAAGCGGATCGAACAATCCGAGGCATACCTCGCAGCGCCGGCTCCGCCTTCACGGCCCAGCATCGTCGTCACCGGCCAGGCCCGCCCGCCGATGGACACCGAACGTTATCCTGGCGTCCAGGCCAACCCGATCAAGCGGACAGCCGAAGAGCCGGTCTCCACCTTCTCGGTCGATGTCGACACCGCCTCCTACGCCAATGTCCGGCGGTTCCTGAATGACGGCTCCCGGCCCCCCGGTGACGCTGTCCGGGTTGAGGAGCTCATCAACTACTTCGACTACGGCTACGCAAAGCCCGGCGACCGTGCGACGCCGTTCCGGCCTTATGTCGCGGTGACCCCCTCGCCTTGGGCCAAGGATCGCCAGATCGTCCACATCGGACTGCAGGGGTATGACCTGCCGCGCACGTCAGAGCCGCCGCTGAACCTGGTGTTCCTGGTCGATACGTCAGGCTCGATGTGGGGCCAGGACCGGCTGCCGCTGGCGATCAAGTCGCTGAACCTGCTGGTCGATCAGCTGCGGCCGCAGGACCGGGTCTCCATCGTCGCCTATGCCGGTTCGGCCGGCGCCGTGCTCGCCCCCACCGATGGACGCAGCAAGCTGAAGGTGCGCTGCGCGCTGGGCGCGCTGCGGGCCGGCGGGTCGACGGCGGGTGGCGAGGGGCTAAAGCTCGCCTATGACCTCGCCAAGCAGAACTTCGACCCCAAGTCCGTCAATCGCGTGATCCTGATGACGGACGGCGACTTCAACGTCGGGGTCGCTGATCCCGCCAAGCTGAAGGACTTGGTCACGGCCAAGCGCAAGGAAGGGACCTACCTGTCGGTCTACGGCTTCGGGCGCGGCAACTACAACGACGTGATGATGCAGACCCTGGCCCAGAACGGCAACGGGACCGCCGCCTACATCGACACCTTGAACGAGGCCCGCAAACTGCTGCGCGACGACTTCGCCAGTTCGCTGTTCCCGATCGCCGACGACGTGAAGATCCAGGTCGAGTTCAACCCTTCGACGGTCAGCGAATACCGGCTGATCGGCTACGAGACCCGGATGTTGCAGCGAGAGGACTTCAACAACGACCAGGTCGACGCCGGCGAAGTCGGGTCTCGCGCCTCGGTCACCGCGCTCTACGAGATCACCCCGGTCGGCGCGCCCGGCTCCAGCGATCCCCTGCGCTACGGGGCCGCACGGCCTTCAGCGGCGCCCGCTGCGGCCGGCGAGCTCGCCTACCTGAAAGTTCGTTACAAGTTGCCGGGAGCGGGCGCCTCGAAGCTCATCGAGCGACCCATCGGGGTGCGCGACTCCTACCCGACCGTGCAGGCCGCCCCCGAGGCGACCCGTTGGGCGCTTGCTGTCGCGGCTTTCGGTCAGCTCCTGAAGGCCGATCCGCGCGTTGACGCCGGCTACGGCTGGAACGACGTGGCGAGCCTGGCGCAGGGCGCACGCGGCGAAGACCCGTTCGGCATCCGGGCGGAGTTCGTGCAGTTGGTGCGATCGGCCGGCGAGGCGCAATCGCGCGGCGACTAGAGGCGACGGAACCTGCGCGCCTGGCGCTCTCGAGACTGCGCGCAGGCCATTTCCGTCCGGTCAGAAACCAAACTGCTCTTCCGTTCGTTAGCCCTGGGTCCAAACAAGAGGGAGGCGGCGAGTGTTCGACGTCACCGACTCGCGCTCTGAGAATCTGATACGCCTCGATCCGACAGAAGCTCCACATTTTGGCGCACCGGGTCGCATGGGTTTCCACCTGATCGACACCACCATGATGTACGCCCCGCGTTCCGGCGGCGTGAAGCGCTACCTGCATCAGAAGCGTGAATGGCTGACCAACCGTCGGCCCGACATCAGCCACACTCTGGTCGTGCCCGGCCCCACCACCGGCCTGGCCGCGCACGGCGTCGTCAGCGTGGCGGCCGCGCGGTTGCCGTTTGGCGACGGCTACCGGATGCCGGCCTCCACGACCAAGTGGGAGACCGTGATCCGGATGCTGGAGCCGGACATCATCGAGGCTGGCGACATTTTCGTGCCGGGCCACGCGGCTTTGGACGCCGGCGAGGCCTTGGGCGTCCCGGTGGTCGGCTTCTGCCACACCGACGCCGCGGCGCTGGCCGCGCTGCACTTCGGCGAATGGGCCGAGGCCCCGGCCATGAAGCACTGGGCCGCCACCTTCCAGAAGTTCGATCGCGTGGTGGCGCCCAGCCGTCACATCGCCCAGCGCCTCTCCGAGGCCGGGGTGGAGAAGGTGAGCGTCCAGATGCTGGGCGTCGACACCGAGCTCTTCCATCCGAGCCGAGCCGACGGCGGCAGGCTGAAGCGGCGCCTGGGGCTGCCCCCTGAGGCTCGACTGCTGGTGTTCGCCGGCCGCCCCGCGCGCGAGAAGAACATCGAGAGCCTGATCTGCGCCGTCGAGCGGCTCGGGGCGCCCTACTACTTGCTGCTCGTGGGCGCGGCGAAGGACACCCACTACTCGCCGCGCGTCATCCCGATGGGCTACGAGCGCGACCCGGTGAAGCTGGCCGGCGTCATCGCAAGCTGCGACGCGCTGGTGCACGCCAACGAGAACGAGCCGTTCGGCCTGGTGGTGCTGGAAGCGCTGGCCGCCGGCCTGCCTGTCGTCGGCCCGTCTCGAGGCGGGATCTCCGAGCTGATCGACGAGCATGTCGGCCAGCGCGCCGCCACCGTCGATCCGGCGGGCATGGCCGAGGCCATCGAAGCATTGTTCGCCCGCGATCTCGCCAAGGTGAAGGTCGCGGCCCGCCGCCGCGCCGAGCAGCGCCACCGGTGGGACAACACCTTCGAGGGCCTGACCCGCATGTACGGCGAGCTCGTCGCTGGACGCAGCGCCGCCGAAGTGGTGCCGATGCGGGCCTGATCTGGCCGAAAAAGAAAGGCTCCCCTCGCGGGGAGCCTTCAAGGCCAGGCACCTCCCAAGCGCCCAGTTCGTCAACGCCCGGTGGGCATGTCCTTGAACGCCACGTCCTTGTCGACGCGGATGTCGCCGGGCAGACCAAGCACGCGTTCGGCGATGATGTTGCGCAGGATTTCGTCCGTGCCGCCGGCGATCCGCAGGCCCGGTGCGAACATCAGCGACCAGTGGAAGGCCGCGCTGAGCGGGGCCAGGTCCTCATCGTTGATGATCCCGTACTGATCGAGCATCTCGACGGCGGTGTTGGCCAGTTCCTGCATCTGGACGGCGGAGATGATCTTGCCGATCGAGCTTTCCGGCCCCGGCGTCTGGCCGCGCGAGAGCGCGGTCATGGTGCGGTTGCGGGTGTGCTTCAGCCCCTCGGCCTGGACGTACCAGTCGGCCAGCTTCTCGCGCACGGACTGGTCCTGCAGCGCCGAGGCGCCGTCCAGGCCCGGCGTCTTGCGCGCCGCCTCCATGAACTGGCTCCAGCCCGCGCCGGTGGCGCCGCCGACCGCCAGGCGCTCGTTCATCAGGGTCACCAGGCTGACCTTCCAGCCATCGCCCTCCGCGCCGAGCCGCTGGCTGTCCTTGACCCGCACATTGGTGAAGAACACCTCGTTGAAGCCCGAGCCGCCCGACATCTGGTGGATCGGCTTGACCTCAACCCCCGGATCCTTGAGGTCGAGCCAGAACATGGTCAGGCCCTTGTGCTTCGGCACATCCGGATTTGTCCGAACGATTACAATCCCATAGTCGGAAAACTGGGCGCCTGTCGTCCACACCTTCTGGCCGTTGATCACCCAATCGCCGGACCCGTCATCGACACGCTCGGCCTTGGTGCGCGAGGCGGCGACGTCGGAGCCGCCGGACGGCTCGGAGAACAGCTGGCTCCAGATCTCCTCGCCGCGCAGGGCCGGTCCGACGAACCGCTTCTTGGTCTCCTCGTCGGCGAAGGTCATCACCGTGGGCACGCACATGCCCAGACCGATCTGGAAGGGGTTGCCTGGGATCGGGTGCTTGGCCTCTTCCTGGTTGAAGATGACCTGCTGCACCGGCGTTCCGCCCTGCCCGCCCCACTCCTTGGGCCAAGTGATACAGGCATAGCCGGCCGCCGCCTTCTTGGCCTGCCAGGCCTTGGAGGCGGCCATGCCGTCGCTGGCCTCGGGATCGGCGGAACCCTCGCGCGCCTTGGGGGCGTTGGCCTCAAGCCAATCGCGGACCTGCTTGCGGTAGGCAGCTTCTTCGGGAGTGTCGTTGAAATCCATGATCCTGATCTCCCTTAAGCGGCTTCGACGTTGCGGCGTTCGAGGTGGCTGACGAGACGCTCTTTCCAGACGCGCGGGGCGCCGGCCACGAGCGAGAGTTGGCGCGAACGGCGGTAGTGGAGATGGCAGTCCATTTCCCAGGTGAAGCCGATGCCGCCGTGGGTCTGGATGTTTTCCTTGGAGCCGAACCAGTAGGCCTCGCTGGCTGCGATCCGCGCGGCGCTGGCGGCGACCGGCAGTTCAGGTGCGTTCGTGTTCAGCGCCCAGGCGCCATAGTAGGCGTTCGAACGCGAGAGTTCGTTCTTCACGTACATGTCGGCGAGCTTGTGCTTGATCGCCTGGTAGGAGGCGATGACGCGGCCGAAAGCATAGCGCTCCATCGCGTATTCCTTGGCCATCTCCAGGCAGCGGTCGGCGCCGCCGGTCTGTTCGAAGGCCAACAGCACGGCGGCCCGGTCGAAGATCTGCTCGACCAGCTCGAAACCTTCGCCCGCATTGCCGACGCGGCGGACGGGCGTGTCCTTGAACGTCAGCTTGGCGGCGTCGCGCGTCGGGTCGAGGGTCTTGACCGCTTCACGAGCGACCGAGGCGTCCGACAGCTCGGCCAGGAACAGGCCGGGCTTGCCGTTCTCCTTGGCCAGGACGAGGGCGACGTTGGCGATGTCCCCGTCGGTCACCGGGATCTTCACGCCGGTCAGCTTGCCGTCAGCGACGCTCGCCTGGAGGCTCGACGCATTGAGCACCCCCGGGCCTTCGGAAGTGGCGATCGCGCCGATGATCTCGCCGGCGGCGATCTTCGGCAGCAGATAGGCCTTCTGCTCGTCGTTGCCGGCCAGCATTATCGCTTCGGCCAGGAAGTAGACCGTCGAGGCGAAGGGGATCGGAGCCACCGCGCGGCCGAGCTCCTCGGCGATCACGCAGAGTTCGAGGTGTCCCAAGCCAAGGCCGCCGTGTTCCTCAGGAATCGCCGCGCCCAGCCAGCCCTGCCCGGCCACCGCTTTCCAGAGGTCGGCGTCATAGGCTTTGGCGTCATCGTCGAGCACCTTGCGGACCCGCGAGGTCGGGCTGTTGGCTTCGAGGAACTTGCGGGCCTCGCTCTTCAGGAACTTCTGGTCGTCAGAAAAATCGAAATTCATTTCCGCCCATTCCGCCGTGTGTCCGGCCGGTTGATGCTTGTTCGGCGGCCACCATACGCACCGTGCGCGCCTTGGAAAGATTGACCTCGCGTCAAGAAATTCAGGGTCTTATGGCGAGCTGAACGAGGGCTCCGGCACATGGCCAAGGCGAATTTCCAGCGTAACCAGAAGGTCTGGGTCGAGAGCGTCGGCGTCTGGGCGATGATCGAGAAGATCGTCCCGGTCTGGGCCAAGGGCTTCGACGAGCCGGTGCGGGTGACCTACGACGTCGGCCTGGGCCGGGAATTCCTGGCCCACGAGCTGAAGCCTGAGCAGGAGAGCGGCGCCGAGGCGCTGGGCGCCGGCGCCCCGCCCTGGCGGCTGATGCGGGCGCGGAACAAGTGGCAGACCGAGGAAGACGCCAGCCACCATCCCTATCCCGGCACCTATCCGGTCGTGGTCACGGACGCCGCAGATTGGGGCGGCTGGCGCGTGCCGGGCGCCGAGTACGACCGCGATCCCCACAAGATCGAATTCCAGGCGCGGCTGATCGCGCGAGCTCCGCACCTGCTGGCTTTGGCCCGTGAGGTGGTGCGGATCGTCGATGAGAGCGCCGGCGATGCGCCGCCCGAGCTGCAACGCATCGCCGAAGAGATCGCCAAGCTTGACCGACACTTCCGGGAAGCGCCGACGGCGAACCCCACGCCCGCCAGGGCCGAGGTGGCCTAACCGGGAAGCCTCGACCGCGGCTCCTGAAGCAGAAGGGACCGCGTCCCCCGACACGGCTACTTCCCCTCAGCCCTCGAGCTCGGCATCCGCTCGAAGGCCGAGCTTGCGCGGCTGTTTAAGAGGTCCGGAGCGCCTAGAACTTGTAGCCGAGGCCCGCGGACACGACCCAAGGGTCAAGCTTGACCTTGCTCTTCAGCGCGCCGCCGTTGACCGAGGCGTCGGTCTCGAAGAACACCTTCTTGATGTCGAGATTGGCGCTCCACGGCCCCTGCAGCGCGACATCGACGCCAGCCTGCAGCGCATACCCAAAGCCGTTGTCGATATCGACCTTGAAGCCGTTCTCGTTCTCGCCGCCATAGAAGATCATGTAGTTGATCCCGGCGCCGACATAGGGGCTGACCTTGCCTTGCGGCGCAAAGTGGTACTGCAGCGACACGACGGGCGGCAGCACCCAGGTCTCGTGAACCTTCACGTCAGTACCGGGCCCGACCGCCTTCACTTCGTGCTTCGTGGTTCCGGCGATGGCCTCGACCGCCAGGTGATCGGTCAGGAAGTAGGTCAGCCCGAGCGTCGGCATGACGTCGTCCCCCACCTTGGCGTTGAGCCCGCTCGCGGCGCCGCCAGAGGTCAGGATCGGATCCTCAGCGTCGGTGAGCACGCCGCTGACGCGTGCGTTCAGCATCAACAGCCCTTTTTCCTTGGGCTGGAAGTCTTGTGCGGCGGCAGGAGCCGCCATGGCCAGGGCGACGCCCAAGGCCAGGACAAAGCGAGCGGTCGTCATGAGTATCCCCATTTCTCTTGTGGCTATCGCCAACGGAGACATCGCGCCGAACGGGAAGCTTCGCCTTGACCAACCTCAAATCGGCGCACTGGCGGACGACGCCTGGCGTGGCTAAATGCCCCCCATGCGCACTGACACGCCCCAGCCGATCCGGCTCGACGATTACACCCCGCCCGCTTTCCTCATCGAAGAGGTCCGCCTGGACTTCGCGCTCGCGCCCAATACGACGCGGGTGAAGGCGCGCCTGAGCGTCCGACGCAACGGCGAGCATTCGGATCCGCTGGTGTTGAACGGGGAGCGGCTGAAGCCGATTTCGGTGGCCGTCGACGGCCGCGTCCTCGCCGAAGGCGAACGCTCGATCGACGCCGAGTTCCTGACGGTGCCTGACGTGCCGGACGCGTTCGTCCTGGAGACCGAGGTCGAGATCGACCCGGAAAACAACAAGGCGCTGGAAGGGCTCTACATGTCCGGCGGCCGCTTCTGCACTCAGTGCGAGGCTGAGGGCTTCCGGAAGATCACCTGGTATCCGGACCGCCCGGACGTTCTCTCGCGCTTCACCGTTCGGATCGAGGCCGACAAGGTGTTCCGCCACCTGTTGTCGAACGGCAACCTGATCGAGGCCGGCGAGCTGCCGGGCGGCCGCCACTTCGCGGTCTGGAACGACCCGTTCCCCAAGCCGGCCTACCTGTTCGCCCTGGTCGGCGGTGAGCTCGACGTGCTGGAAGACAAGCTCGTCACCATGACCGGCCGCACGGTCGATCTTCGCATCTTCGTCGACACCGGCATGGCGCCGCGGGCCGCCTACGCCATGGACGCCCTGAAGCGCTCGATGAAGTGGGACGAAGAGGCGTTCGGCCGCGAGTACGACCTCGACCTGTTCATGATCGTCGCCGTGCGCGACTTCAATTTCGGGGCGATGGAGAACAAGGGGTTGAACATCTTCAACTCCTCGCTGCTGCTGGCCGACCCAGCGACCGCAACCGACCTCGACTATGAACGCATCGAGAGCGTCGTCGCCCACGAGTACTTCCACAACTGGACCGGCGACCGGATCACCTGCCGCGACTGGTTCCAGCTGTGCCTGAAGGAGGGGCTCACCGTCTTCCGCGACCAGAGCTTCTCGGCCGACATGCGCGGCCACGCGGTTCAGCGGATCAAGGACGTGAAGGCGCTGCGTGCGCGCCAGTTCCCCGAGGACCAGGGCCCGCTGGCCCACCCGGTGCGTCCGTCGAGCTACCTGAAGATCGACAACTTCTACACCGCGACGATCTACGAAAAGGGCGCCGAGGTCATCCGGATGCTCAAGACCCTGATCGGGGCCGAAGCTTTCCGGCAGGGTATGGACCTCTACTTCGAGCGCTGGGACGGCCACGCCACCACGGTCGAGGAATTCATCCGTTGTTTCGCCGAAGTGAGCGGACAGGACCTCTCGGACTTCTTCGCCTGGTATGAACAGGCCGGCACGCCGAAGGTGCAGCTGACCCACAGCTACGACGCCGACGCCAAGACGCTGACCATCGACCTGTCCCAGCAAACGCCGCCGACTCCGGGGCAACCGAACAAGAAGCCCCTGCCCGTTCCGGTCATCCTCGGCCTGCTGGATGGCGAAGGCCGCACCCTGGCGTTCGAACGCGATGGACGCGCCGTGGACGAAACCCTTGTCGTGCTGGACAGCGCGGCCTCGTCCGTCACCCTGACCGGCGTCGACGAGGCGCCTGTGATCTCCGCGCTGCGCGGCTTTTCCTCGCCGGTGACGCTCAACACCGATGCTCGGGCCGCCGATCGCTACGTGCAGCTGGCCGGCGACCCCGACCTCTTCAACCGCTGGGAATCCGGCCAAGACCTGGCTCGCGCCCTGATCATCGCCCGGGCGACGGGCGCCCCGGACGAGGTCGGCGAAGAGCGGTTCGCCGAAGCGCTGGGCCGCGCGCTGGCGGATCAGGCGTCTGACCCCGCCTTCAAGGCGCTGCTGCTCTCGCTGCCGACCGAGTCGGACCTTGCGATGTCGATACAGCCGGCCGATCCGGCCGCCATCCACGTCGCGCGTGAAGCCATGCGCACGCGGCTGGCTCTGCACCTGACCGAGGACCTGAAGCGCCTTCACATCGGGCTGCAGGAACTGGGCGAGTTCTCGCCCGACGCCGCCAGCGCCGGGCGACGCGCCCTGCGCAATGCGGCCCTCGACCTGATGGCCGCCAACCCGCGGGCCGAAGTCGGCGAACTGGCCGAAGGCCATTATCGCGCGGCCGCGAACATGACCGACGCAATCGGCGGCCTCTCGGCGCTCATGCAGATCGGCGGCGAACTCTATGAAACAGCGCTGGCCGACTTCTTCGCGCGCTGGAAGTCCGAGCCGCTCGTGATCGACAAGTGGTTCGCGCTGCAGGCCCGCGACCCCGACGAATCCGCTCTGGGCCGGGTTATGGGGCTGACCGCCCACCCTGCGTTCGACCAGAAGAATCCGAACCGGTTGCGGGCGCTCGTCTCGACCTTCGCCAACTTCAACCCGGCCAGGTTCCATGATCCGAGCGGCGCAGGGTATCGCTTCCTCGCCGACCAGATCCTCGCCGTCGATGGCTTCAATCCGATGACCGCCGCCCGCCTCGTCGAGCCGCTCGGCGGCTGGCGTCGCTACAAGCCCGAGCTGGGCGCGTTGATGAAAGAGCAGCTGGCCCGCATCGTGGCGACGGAAGGCCTGTCGAAGAACGTCTACGAACTGGCCGCCAAGGCGCTGGCCGACTAGCCGCCCAGCTTGCCCCCGAAGTCACGGCGAACGGAAAATTTACGCTAATTCCGTAGCTTCGGGGGACAGGAACGGAGCCGCGCGCCATGTCCGTGTCACTTCAACGACTGCGGTTCCTGATCGTCGACGACAGCACCCATGCCGTGAACCTGGTGAAGGCCATGCTGCGCGGCTTCGGCGCCGATCAGCTGTACGACGCCCAGACCATCGCCTCCGCCAAGTCGCAGATGCGAACCTCGCCCTGCGACATCGTCATCCTCGACTACATGCTGGGCTCCGAGGCCGGCGTGGACTTCGCCCGCTGGCTGCGGACCGCGCCAGAAAGCCCGGCTCCCTATACGCCCATCATCCTGCTCACCGGACATGCCGACAGGCCGCGCATCGAAGCGGCGCGCGACGCCGGGGTGAATGAGTTCTGCGTCAAGCCGATCACGCCGGCCGACCTGCTGAAGCGCATCGCCTGGGTGATCGACAAGGCCCGTCCGTTCGTCCGCAGCGAGGCCTATTTCGGTCCCGACCGACGCCGCCACGACGACCCCAGATACACAGGTCCCGAGCGACGGGCCGATCGGCGCGTGAAACCCTGACAGTTAAGCTAGACGGCCCGTGACGCGACCTGCCCGCTTGCGTAGACTCATCGTTAAGGTGAATCGGCGCGCAGAGGAGCTGCTGGGCTTTGGCCATACGCGGGGGCAAGGACACGGCCGGGGCTCGGCCCGGCCACCTGCGCGGCGCCCCCGCGCCGGGCACGAAGCTGCTTGCCCATCAGGGCTTCGTCCGCATCGCCATCCTCTCAACCCTGCTGCTGCTGGCGGTCTACACGGCCGTAGCCATCATCCGGATCGGCCGCGAGCCCCAGGTCCAGACGCTTGAGAACGCCGCCCTGCCCAGCCGTGCGGAAGCGCTGGCGGCCAGGGTCGACGTCGAAGGCACGGCGCTTCGCGGCGGCCTGTTGGCCGCTCGCGAGATACTCCAGCGCAAGGTCGATCCGCCGCTGGACGCCGCTGAAGCAGGTCTGATCGCCGCGGGCGGCGCGGCCAGCGCCGTCGCCATTCTCGACGACCAGGGCGTCATCGCGCTCGCCGGAAAGGCTCAGGGCGTCGATTGGCCGGCGCTCTCGGCCGAAATTGAGCGCACCAAAGGCGATATCTGGTTCGGCGGGTCAGCTCAGTCGGCGCCAGCCCTTGCCGCCTCGATTGAGGCAGTGACGCCCAAGGGTCGCAGACGCATCGTCGCAATCGGCGACACCAATCGGCTGGGCGCAGCCCTCGCGCCTGACCAGGCGGTCGCCACAGCGCAGGGACGCATAATTGCAGCCCTCGGCAGCGGCGGCCTGTCTCAAGCCCTGGACGTGAGCCAGGGTTTTGGCGTTTCAGCGCCGGGCATGACGCGCGCCAGCGGGCTGCTCAAGGGCGCCAGGCCGGACGGGGCGGCGCTCGACCTGGTGGCGCGGCCCGCGATGGGCGGGGCGCTTCTGACCGTGGCGGCTACGCCGTCCAGCGCCCGGGAGGGTATCTCCGCCAGCCGCGAGCTTGCCTGGCTGACCGCGCCGCTGATGGTCGCTTTCGCCCTCGGCCTCCTGCTGCTGAACCAGAGCCGCCGAATCGAGAGCGCCCAGCAAGCCTTCATCGACTCCGAGCAGCGCTTTCGCCTGGCGGTCGAGGCGGCTCGCTGCGGCATCTGGGAGTGGGATCTGACCACTGACCAGATGTTCATGTCCGACGTAACGGGCGCGATCCTGGGCTGGGGCGGCGGCGGCGTGGTGTCCGGCCAGGAGGTGCTGGATCGCGTCTCGCCCGACCATCGCGAGCGGGTCCGACAGGCGCTGTCCACGGCGGCGATGTACGGCGGTTTCGACGTATCGTTCCGGGTGCCCTCGCTTCAAGGCGGCCGCCCGATCTGGATCGACGCCCGCGGTCAGGCCTTCGGCCGGCCAGGGCACGATGGATATTCTCGGATCATCGGCGTGGCGCTGGACGTCACCGAAGAGCGGATGGCGCAGGCGCGCGCGCAGGCCGCCGAGGGCCGCCTGCGCGATGCGATCGAGAGCGTCTCCGAGGCCTTCGTGCTCTGGGATCGCAACGGCCGGCTGCTGCTGTGCAATCAGAACTTCCGCAATGTCTTCTCGCTGGAGCCGCGCCTGCTGAAGCCAGGCGCCATGCGCGAGGAGGTCACCCGCTTCGCCCAACTGGCCATCCAGCAGGAAGGGCCCAGTCCAGACGGACGAAAGGGCGTTCGCGAGGCTGAGCTGAGCGACGGCCGCTGGATCCAGATTTCCGAGCGGCGCACGGCCGAGGGCGGACTGGTGATGACCGCCGCCGACATCACCGCGATCAAGACTCAGGAAGCCGCCCGCCGCCTGAACGAAGAGCAACTGCAAAAGGCGGTCTTCAATCTTGAGCGCAGCCAGGAGCAGCTGTCTGAACTGGCGCGCAAGTACGAGATGGAGAAGGTTCGGGCGGAGGGCGCCAACAAGGCCAAGAGCGAGTTCCTCGCCAATATGAGCCACGAGCTGCGCACGCCGCTCAACGCCATCAACGGTTTCTCCGAGATCATGGTCGGCGAGATGTTCGGGACGCTCGGCGACGCGCGCTACAAGGGCTACGCGCAGGACATCCTGTCATCGGGCCAGCACCTCCTGGCGCTGATCAACGACATCCTCGACATGTCGAAGATCGAGGCCGGCAAGATGAGCCTGAAGTTCGAACCGCTGGCGCTGGAAGAAGTGGCCGAAGACGCCGCGCGCCTGGTCCGCAACCGCGCCGAAGCCGCCGGCCTGACGCTGACCATCGACTTCCCGCACCTGCCCGAGGTCGACGCGGACTATCGCGCCGTAAAGCAGGTGCTGCTGAACCTGTTGTCGAACGCGATCAAGTTCACGCCCCGTGGCGGGCGCGTGACCGTACGCGCCGAGGGCCGCCGCGATCCGACCGGCGAGAGCATCCGGGTCAGCGTCCAGGACACCGGCATCGGCATCGCCCAGGACGACCTAGCCCGCCTCGCACGCCCGTTCGAACAGGTCGAGAGTCAGCACTCCAAGACCACTCAGGGCACCGGCCTGGGCCTGGCGCTCACCAAGTCGCTGGTGGAGATGCACGGCGGCATGCTCGACATGCAGAGCGCCCCTGGCGAGGGCACGATGGTCTCCTTCACCATTCCACTGCAACAGGGCGAGCGTGTGAAGACGCTGGGCGGCTTCGCGGCCGCCTAACGCGGACGGTCCTGAGGAGGACCGCCACGAGGACGTTCGGTAAGACCACGCGCCAGCACCGCCCGATCCGCGGGCGACAGGCCGGCCGCGAAGTCGATCATGTTGTCTTCGATGCGGCCGCGGGCATTGGCTTCCTGGGCTCGGATATCGGCCAGCCGGCGCTTGGTGGCGGCCGGATCGAACGGCTCCTGACCGATCGAACGCCAGGCCTCCATTCGCGCCGAACGGGCCGAGCGCATCGCTTCCCGGACATCGGGGCTCTGCTGGCGCAGCGCGTTGCGATACGCCTCTGCGCGATCCGGCGGCAGGGAGTCTCCGGCGCGCCACAGCGGCTGTACCGGGCGCTGGCCCATCGGCGGCCGCTCTCCGCGCACCTTCTGGCCGACGACCAGGCCGCCCGCGACCGCGCCGGCCAGGAACAGGTTCAGCGCCAGCGAGATGAAAAGGACGATCAACAGACTCTTGCGGCTCATCTAGGCGCCCTCCCCCGTCACCAGACCCGACAGGTCTTCATAGTTGCTGAGCGAGGCGCTGACGGTGTCGTCGGACGCTGCTGGCTGCGTCACGTCCGAGAGCATCACGCCGACCACCAATCCGGCCGCACACGCCGCCGCCAGTCCAGCGCCGACGCCGGCGCCCATGAACCATGACCACGGGCCGCCCCAGCGACGCCGCATCCCCGGCGCCGAGGCGATGGCTGTCTGGCGCAGCGCCGGCGAAACCGACATCGGCGCCCAGAGCTCCAGCGCCGCGTCCAGTTCGCCGGCGTCGCTGAGGACAATGCGGGAGAATTCCGGCTCCGCCGCCATGAGCAAGGCCGCCGCATCACGTTCCGGCGCGGGCCAGCGGGCGATGTCGCCGCCATAGGCCTGGGCCAGGATCTCAAAGCGTTCGTGGGTCATGTGACTAACCTCCCACCATATCCGACAACGCCGCGCGCAAGGCGCGTCTCCCCCGTCCGAGCAGGCTCTCCAGCGCCTCGACGCTGATCCCCATCAGCGCCGCAGCCTCGATGTTCGAGAGCTCCTGGTAATGGCACAACACGATCGCCTCCCGCTGCCTGTCCGGCAGCCGTTGCATCGCGGCCCCAACCCGATCGCCGACATCCTTGGCTTCCAGCCCGCGGTCGGGCGCCGGCCCCTCGTCGGCGCGCTCGGGAGGCGTGTCGGTGACCACTTCGCGCCGGCGGCGCAAGCGGTCGTAGCAGAGGTTGAGCGCCACCCGGTGCAGCCAGGTGTCGAACCGGGCGACGCCTGGGCGCCAGTCGCGCGCCTGCTTCCATGCCCGCACAAACGTCTCCTGGGCCACGTCTTCGGCCTCGGCCGGATCGCCCAGCATCCTTCCAGCGAGCGCGAGCAGCCTCGGGAGCTTGCGGGCCACGAGGGCGCGCACGGCCGCGGGGTCGCCTTCGCCCACACGCGTCAGCAGCTCCTCGTCCGGGTCGCTCAAACGTCACCTCGCCTGCGAGGGATGGGAGCCTGCTATGTCCTGCAATCGCGCTCACGGCCTCTGTTCTGGGCGCAGGGTAAAGGCCCTGCGCCTGTTCAACGCACCAGGGCGCGCAAGTCCGTCGCTAGGCGCGCACGATTGTCTCGTAGGCCCCCCGCGCCGCTTTGCGGGCAGCCTCCAGCTTGGTTCGCAACGCCCGGAAATCGCGGGCATCGCCAGCGCGCGCCAGCAGCGCGCGGAAGGCCTTGGGCTCCTCGGCCGGATCGGCGTTGTCGCCCAGCGCCACCTTCAGCAGCTGGGTCAGGTTCTGCTGGAGCGTCCAGGCCTTCTGCAGAGCCGCCAGGGCGTCGGCCGGCGCCAGACCGTCAAACGCCGCCAGCGCCTGCGCAGTGTTCTGATGCAGCGGCCCGCCCTCGGCCGCATGGGCGAGCTGCAGGAACTGGGCTGTGAACTCGATGTCGACCAACCCGCCGGGCGACAGCTTCAGGTCCCACTCGCCCTTCGGCGGGCGCTCCTGTTCCAGCAGGGCCCGCATGTCGCGCACGTCCGCCACTGTGCGCCCACGGTCTCGAGGGCGGCGCAGAGCGGCCTCGACCGCGCCGGCGGCGGCCTCGGCGAACTGCGGCGAGCTCGCCCAGACGACACGCGCCCTGGTCAGGGCCAGCAACTCCCAGGTCTCGGCCTCGCGCTCATAGTAATCCTCGAAGGCTGCGAAGCTGACCGCCACCGGGCCCTTCGTGCCAGAAGGCCGCAACTGCATGTCGACCTCGTAGAGCTCTCCCTCGCCGGTCGGAGTCGACAGCGCTGCAATGAGGCGCTGTGTGAAGCGGCCGTAGAACACGTCAGCGCTCCACTCCTTGACCGATGACGCCGCGCCTGGCTCCGCCGGCCGATAGAGGGTCATCAAATCCAGGTCGGAACCCGCGCTCATCTCTCGCGACCCGCACTTGCCCAGGGCGATCACCGCGACCTCGCCGGGAAACTGTCCGCCCAGGCGCTCGGCCTCGGCCAGAGCGGCCGGCGCCAGCGCCTCCATGCAGAGATCGGCGAGATTGGCGAAGGCGCGCCCGGCCATCTCGGCGCTGGCCGCGCCGCTCATCACCTGCACCCCAACCCGGAACGCCTGCTCGCGGTGCACGCGGCGCACCGCGTCCATGACCTCTTCGAAGCCCTCGGCCCGGCTGACCGCCAGCGTCATGACGCTGCGGTCCTCATCTGTGTCGATGTCAGCGAAGAACGCTCCGTCGAGCAGGGCGTCCAGAGCCGCGGGACGCCTGGCCAGGGTGCTGGCGAGACGCGGCGCAAAGGCCATGACCTGAACCATTAGCTCGAACAGCTTGGGCTGCGCGAGGAACAACGACTGAAGCTGCACGCCCGACGACAGCTTCGAGAAGAAGGCTTCAAAGCGGGTGAAAGCCGCATCGGGCGCGCCGCTGGCCTGCGCGGCGTCCAGCAGGCGGGGCGCGAGCCGGGTGAACAGCTCGCGGCCGCGCTCGGTGCGGGTCGCCTGGATGTGACCGTGGTGCCAGCTGCGGATGGTCTGCGAGACCGTCGCTGGGCTTGAGAACCCCATCCGCGACAGCGTCGCAAGCGTCTCAGGGTCATCCTCGACCCCCGTGAAGATCAGGCTGCCGAAGCGCGAGGACAACTGCTCCTCATCCGGGAAGAGCTCGCCATAGCGACGGTTGACGGTCTTCAGGGTCCGCTCGATGGCGGTGTCGAAGCTGCGCACGCGGTCGAAGCCGGACAGCGCCGCCACCCGCTTGCGCTCGCCGTCGGATTCCGAGAGGCGATGGGTCTGCTCGTCGGCCAGCATCTGAACGCGATGTTCGGCCGATCGCAGCTGGCGATAGGCTTCAGTCAGTTCTTCAACGGCTTGCGCTGAAACGTGGCCGGCCGCTTCCAGCGCGCGAAGCGCATCTAGGGTGCGCGGGGATCGCAACTCGGGATGGCGTCCGCCCAGGATCAATTGCTGGGTCTGCACATAGAACTCGATCTCGCGGATGCCGCCCCGGCCGAGCTTCAGGTCCACACCCTTGGCGGTCAGGCGGTCGTCGACCTTGTGCACGTGGATCTGGCGCTTGATCGAGTGGATGTCGGCGATGGCCGCGAAGTCGAGATTCTTGCGCCAGATGAAGGGCGCCAGCTCATCCAGGAACGCCCGACCGCGGCCGATATCGCCCGCCGCCGCCCGCGCCTTGATGAAGGCCGCACGCTCCCAGTTCTGGCCCACGCTCTCGTAGTAGTCGAAGGCGGCGGGGGCCGGCACCGCCGGCGGGGTCGAAGACGGATCGGGCCTCAGGCGCAGGTCGACGCGGAAGACGTAACCGTCGCCGGTCTTGTCCTGCATCATCTCCGCCAGCCGGTGCGTCAGCCTGACCGCGAAAGCCTGGGTCTCAACGCCGTCGGCCAACGGCAGGACGTCCGGCTCGTAGAAGACCGAGATGTCGATATCGCTGGAATAGTTCAGCTCATAGGCGCCGTGCTTGCCCATGGCGATGCAGAACCAGCCTGGCACGGGCCCCTCCTCGCCCGCGCCCATTCGGGTCAGGCGGCCGGCCTCAAGCTCCGCCTGCGCCGCGACGGTCAGGGCCGACGCCAGCGCCGCATCGGCGAAACGCGTCAGCGCGCCGGTGACCTGGTCGAGGTTCCAGACGCCGCCGAGATCGGCCAAGGCGATCAGCAGGTGAGCTTCGGCCTTGAGCTTGCGCAAGCCGGCCTTCGCCTCCTCCCATCCCGCCATGGCGAGCTCCGCCGTCCTGACGAGAAGGTCTTCGAACCGCGCGTCGGGAACACTTTCCAGCAGCGCGCGCAACCGGCCAGGATCGCGCCGCGCAAGGCTGGTCAGATAGGGGGAAGCGCCGAAGACCGGCGCCAAGGCCGGCCACGCTTCGTCCAGCAGCGGCGACCAGCCGTCGCGCTCGGCGACTTCGACCAGCACGTTGCGGGCGCGGTCAGCGGCCTTCTCGTCCGCGATCGGACCGCAGGGGGACATGGCGTCAATCAATCGAGTCATCGGATCGACTGTAGACGGCCCAAGGTGGACATTTCACTAGGCACGGCCCAGTCCGTGTCAGACAGCCCGCGGCAGGATCAGCGCGACGCGCAGACCAGGACCCATTTCGCCGACTTTTCCGGGTCCTTCGGAGAGCTCCAGCCGTCCGCCGTGCGCCTCGGCGACTGCAGCGACGAGCGATAGTCCAAGACCCGACCCGGGCTCGCTGCGGCTGTTTTCCAGCCGCACGAAGCGCTCGACCACACGCGCGCGGTCCTCGTCCGGAACGCCCGGGCCAGTGTCGGTGACCGAGAACTCTATCTCGCCGGACGAGCGCCGCCGCACCCGCAGCATGATGGCGCCGCCGGCCGGCGTGTACTTGATCGCGTTGTCGAGCAGGTTGGCCAGCGCCTGGGCCAGGAACTCGCGGTTGCCCCGGACCTGAAGATTTTTGGCCAGCTCAGCGCCGAACTCCAGGCCCTTGTCCTCGCAGGTCGGCTCATAGAGCTCGGCGAGGTCCGCGGCCAGGTCGGTCGGATCGAACAGGTTCTGGTCGGGCGCCTGGCCGGCCGCCTGTAATCGGGCGATCGCCAAGACGGCGCCGAACGTCTTCAATACGCCATCGGTGTCTTCCAGCGCTTGGGCGAGAGCTTCCTGCGCATCTCCCTTGCCCGCCTCGACATCGAGATAGGCCGTTTCCAGCCGCGCCCGCAGCCGCGTCAGGGGCGAGCGCAGATCGTGGGCGATGGCGTCGCCGGCGTGACGGTGACCGGACATCGAGCGCTGTAGACGGTCCAGCATCTCGTTGATGCCTTCGGAGAGCTCGTCGAACTCGTCACGCGCCCCGCGGACGGCTGCACGCGCGTCGAAGTCGCCGTTGCGCACGGCGGCCACCACATCATTCAGCGCGCCCATGCTACGCGAGACATTGCGGCTCACGAGCAGGCCGCCAGCCAGGCCCAGCACGATGACCAGGGCGCCCGCGCCCCAGAGCGCCCGGACGATCTTCACGACATAGGCTTGATCCTCGCTGATGTCGGCCCCGACGAACAGGATCTCACCACCGCTGAGGTGCTCCTGGATCCCGCGCGCGGGGTGCTTCACCAGGCGCCCCTGGCTGTCGTAGTCGGTGACCGAGAAACTCGCACGCGTTGAGCCGCGGCCAGCCGTGTCCTCGATCGGCGACTCCGCGATCGAACCCGAGATGCGTGTCCCGTCCGGCTTCATGAGCAGATAGAGGAACGGCCGTTCACTGGCCGCGCGCTCGATGAGCGACTGGTTCACCGCATCGACGCCGGCGCGGTCGTACGCCGCGACCAGCGAGTGCATTTCACGGGTGATGTTCTGGTCCGTGCGCCGCGTCGCCTCCCCGGCCGTGGCCAGGTAGATATAGGCCAGGAAGGCGCTGGCGGCAGCTGCGAACAGCGCCAGGAAGAGCAGCGTCAGCCGAAACGGCGTGGTTCTGAAGAGGCGCGGCAAGCGCATCGCGCGCGCCGAACCTTACGGCTCGAGGCGGTAGCCCGCCCCGCGGACGGTCTGCAGCATCGCCCTGTCGAAGCCTTTGTCGATCTTCGAGCGGAGCCGCGAGACGTGGACGTCGATGACGTTGGTCTGCGGATCGAAATGATACTCCCAGACCTTTTCCAGCAACATGGTCCGGGTCACCGACTGGCCAGCATGGCGCATCATGAACTCCAGAAGCTGGAACTCGCGCGGTTGCAGGTCAATCTCCTTGCCCTGCCGATGCACAGTGCGGCCGATGAGATCCATCTCCAGCTCGCCGACCCTCAGAAGGGTCTGCACCGAGCCGGTCTCCCGACGGCGCGAAAGCGCTTCGACGCGGGCGATCAACTCAGCGAAGGCGTAGGGCTTGACCAGATAGTCGTCGCCCCCGGCCTTGAGGCCTTCGACGCGGTCGTTGATCTCGCCCAGGGCGCTGAGGAACAGGACCGGGGTCTGATCGCCCTCGCGTCGCAGCGCCTGCACCATGGAGACCCCGTCCAGGCGCGGCATCATGCGGTCGACGATCATCACTTCGAACTCGCCGGCGTGGGCGGCGGAGAGGCCCGCCTCCCCGTCGCTGGCCCGAACACATTCGTGCCCTGCCTCGGTGAGGCCGCGGTCCATCACCTCGGCCGCTTCGAGATCGTCTTCGACAATCAGAATCCGCATCGTTCAGGCCCCCAGCCTTGCTTCAACCTAGCCGGAAATCTTCAGCGGCAGGAACGACGTGCGGCCACCGCGATGCACCCCGACGAGGATGCTCTGACGGCCGGCCTTCTTGGCCGTCGTCACCGCCGCGGAGAACTCGGCCGCCGTGGTGACCGGCTCGCCGTTCGCCTGCACCAGAACGTCGTCCTTGCGCAGGCCGCGCAGAGCGGCGTCGGAAGACTGGTCGACGCTGGAGATCAGCACGCCCTTGAAGCCCGGATCGAGATTCAGGCGACGACGGGTGGCCTCGTCGAGCGGAGCCAGCGCCAGGCCGAGCACGACAGGACGTTGCGCCTGGGCTTCGGGCTTTTCGCCGCCGCCACGGTTTTGCCCGCCCTGCTGGTTGTCATTCGCCGCTAGCTCACGCTCGGTCGGACGCACGCCCGACCGGATCTCGACCGACTTGCGCTTGCCCGCACGCAGCACTTCAAGACGCAGCACATCGCCCGGCTTGGCCTTCGCGACTTCGCGGGTCAGCTCGGACGAGGTCTTGACGTTGACGCCGTTGACCGAGGTGACCACGTCGCCTGACTGCAGACCGCCACGTTCCGACGGGCCGC
Organism: Phenylobacterium sp. Root1290; assembly: GCF_001425305.1. Classification (GTDB taxonomy): domain Bacteria; phylum Pseudomonadota; class Alphaproteobacteria; order Caulobacterales; family Caulobacteraceae; genus Phenylobacterium. The sequence goes on from NZ_LMEE01000002.1 coordinate 356,406, forward strand.
CCGGCGTGACGTTGGCCACGATCGCTCCGCGCTGAGCGCCCATACCCTGGGCCTCGGCCATCTCGGCGGTGAAGTTCTGGATCGAGGCGCCGATGTAGCCGCGGGTGATCTTGCCGCCCGCGATGAGCTGCTTGGTGATCGAGTCCGCGACGTCGGCCGGAATGGCGAAGCCGATGCCGACTGAGCCTCCCGACGGCGAGAAGATCGCGGTGTTGACGCCGATCACGCGGCCGTAGACGTCGAAGGTCGGACCGCCGGAGTTGCCGCGGTTGATGGGCGCGTCGATCTGGATGTAGTCGACGAAGGTCTCGCCGATGTCGCGGCCATAGGCTGAGATGATGCCGGCGGTGGCCGTTCCGCCGAGGCCGAACGGGTTGCCGACCGTGATGACCCAGTCGCCGACGCGCGGCTTGCCGGCGTTCTCGAAGTTCACATATGGGAAGCCGCTGCCCTTGACCTTGAGGACGGCTAGGTCAGTCCCTTCGTCGCGGCCGACGACCACGGCGTCCAGTTCGCGCTCGTCCTTGAGCACGACCTTGATTTCCTTGGCGTTCTCGACGACGTGGTTGTTGGTGACGATGTAGCCGTCGCCCGAGATGAAGAAGCCCGAGCCGGAGGATTGCTGGCTGGGCAGGCGCGGCTGGCCGCGGCCCGGGGCCTGTTGGCCCGGCTGACCTTGCTGGCCTTCTTCGTCCTCACCGCCGCCGGGCGGCTGGCGCGGCACGATGTCGAAGGGGAAGTTCTCAAAGCCCGGCACGCGGCGCAGGGCGGAGGGATCGACGTCCGACGTCACATTGATGGACACGACCGCAGGCGAGACCTTCTCGAAGATGTCGGCGAAGGAGAGCGGCGCACCCGGCGGGGGCGCGAAGATCGGCGCCGTCGACGTCTTCATCAGCAGGCCGCGCTGGACGCTGGACTCGGCTCGCGGCTGGTCCGCGAGATTGGCGCCGGCAAGGGCCGCAGTCGCGACGCCGACGCCCGCCAGGGCGCCGAGGAGATAACCGGTCTTCTTCGAGGTCATTAGCCTTCAATTTCCCTGTGGGCGCCCGACGCCAATAACACGGGCACGTCCCCGACAACCTATGTTCGATGCCAAAGAGCGCAATGTCTCTCAAGTTACGTTTAGGTCACGCTCGGCTCTTCATAGCGTTCAATCTTTGGCGCAATCTTGTCACGCTGCTCAATCGCGCGACAGGTCGGCCAGGCGCGCGCTTTCCTCAGGCGATAGCTCCCGATCGACGGGCCGGTTCCGGAAGTTGCGCAGCAGCAGCCAAAGTCCCAGCAGGACCACCAGCAGCGGCGCGCCCCAGAGCGCGGCGTTGCCCAGGGAGAACGCCGGCTTGAGCAGAACGAACTCGCCATAGCGGTCGGTCAGGTGCTTGCGCACCTCGGCATTTGACTTGCCGGCCTTGACCTCGTCGCGCACCAGGCGGCGCAGATCGGCGGCCAGTTCGGCGTTGGAGTCGTCGATCGACTCGTTCTGGCAGACCAGGCAGCGAACCTCGCGGAAGAGCTCGCGCGCGCGCGCTTCCTGCGCCGGATCGGGCAGCCGCTCGGCCGGGTCGGAGGCTGCGGCGATGCACAGCACCGCCCCGATGACAGCCGCCAGCCGCTTCATGCGCTCGCCGCTTCGAGCTTGCGACCGCTCGCCATGCGAAGCCGACGGTCGGACAGCGAAACGACGCCTCCCAGGGCCATGATCCCGGGACCGATGAAGATCAGCAGCGCCCACGGGTTCCAATAGGCCCGCACCAGCCAGACATCCTGACCTGCGGCGTCACGGCGCTCGCCGAGCACAACATAGAGATGGTCGGCGCCACGCGTGCAGATGGCGACCTCGGACGTGGTCTGGCCCCCGGCCGGATAGAACCGGCGTTCAGGCTTGGGCGCACAGATCTCGCGATCGCCCTTGAAGGCCCGCAGCATGCCGCGTTCGGCCTCGTAGTTCGGTCCTTCGACACCCCGGATCTCGTCCAGCACCAGGCTGTACTCGCCGATGTTGAGCCGTCCGCCGACCGGCAGCGTTTCGGCGGTCTCGAGCTTCCAGCCTGTTTCGAAGCACGCCCCCAGCACGAAGACGCCCAGGCCAAGATGCGCGAGCGTCATGCCCCACGCGCCGCGCGGCAAGCCCACCAGACGCCGCACGGTTTCCCCCGCTGAGACCCGGAACATCCGCGTGCGTTCGGCCAATTCGACGAGCGCGCCGATCACCAGCCAGGCGCCCATCGCCACGCCGGCCGCCGAGAAGGCCTTGCGCGGACTGATCAGGGCGAACGCCGCCAGTCCGCAGGCGATCGCAATCAGGGCCGCCAGCCACAACCGCTGAATCACGCCCTGCAGGTCGCCGCGCTTCCAGGCTAGGAGCGGGCCGGCCGGCAGCAGGATCGCCAAGGCGGCCATCAACGGCGTGAAGGTGAGGTTGAAGAAGGGCGGACCGACGGAGATCGCCTCGCCAGTCGCCGCTTCGCGGATCAGCGGATAGAGCGTGCCCAGCAGGACGGTGGCCGTGGCGGCCGCGAGAAGGATATTGTTCAGCACCAGCGCGCTCTCGCGGCTGACGGGCGCGAAGACCCCGCCGCGCGCGAACAGCGGCGCGCGCCAAGCGAACAGCGCAAACCCCGAACCGGCGGTTACGCCGAGGATCATCAGCAGCAGCACGCCGCGGGTCGGATCGACGGCGAACGCATGCACCGAGGTCAGCACGCCCGAGCGGACCAGGAACGCGCCGAGCATCGAGAAGGTGAAGGCCGCGAGCGCCAAAAACACCGTCCAGCCGGCCAGCGCCCCGCGCTTCTCCGTCACGATGGATGAATGCAGCAGCGCCGCGGCGATCAGCCAGGGCATGAAGCTGGCGTTCTCAACCGGATCCCAGAACCACCAGCCGCCCCACCCGAGCTCGTAGTACGCCCAGAAGGCCCCGAGCGTGATGCCGACCGTCAGCGCGCTCCAGGCCGCCAGCGTCCAGGGCCGCACCCAGCGCGCCCAGGCGGTGTCGACCCGGCCTTCGATGAGCGCCGCCACGGCGAACGAGAACACCACCGACATGCCGACATAGCCGACATAGAGCGCGGGCGGGTGGAACGCGAGTGCCGGATCCTGCAGCAGCGGGTTGAGCGATCGGCCCTCCACCGGCGGGTTGGCGATGCGGTTGAAGGGGTTGGAGGCGAACACCGTATAGGCAAGGAAGACGATGCCCAGCGCGCCCTGGACGGCGATGGTCAGCGTCTTGAGGCCAGCCGGCAGATCGCGGCCGTACGCGGCGACGGCCGCGCCGCAGCCCGTCAGCGCCAGGCACCACAGCAGCATCGAGCCTTCGTGGCTGCCCCAGGTTCCAGCCACGCGGTAAAGCAGCGGCTTGGCGGTGTGAGAGTTGGCGGCCACGTTGGCCACCGAGAAGTCCGACGTCACGAACGCGTACATCAACGCTGCGAAAGCGACGATCAGGCCGCCGAACGCCCCTATCGCTGCGCCCTGCGCCGCGCCCGAAAGCACCGGCGAGCGACGCAGCCGCGCCACCGCGCCGAGCAGCGCCTGAACAACCGACAGCGCAAGGGCCAGCGCCAGCGAGAACGCCCCGATCTCGACGATCATAGCGCGGACGGTTCCGCCCCGTAGCTCGGCGGCGGCGCACCTTCGCCCCGCCACTCGCCCTGCTCTTTGAGCGCCTTGGAGACTTCGCGCGGCATGTACTTCTCGTCGTGCTTGGCCAGCACCTGCTTAGCCTCGAAGTCGCCGTCCGCCCGGAACGCGCCGGTGGCGACGATGCCCTGGCCTTCACGGAACAGGTCTGGAAGGTCGCCGGAGTAATGGACCTTGGCGGTCGCCAGCTGGTCGGCCACCACGAACTCCACGCGTCCATCCGGATGCTTGGCGACGCTGCCGGGCTGCACCAGGCCGCCTAGCTGGATCGACCGACCGACCGGCGGCTTCGCCTCGGCAGCTTGGGCCGGGGTGTAGAAGAACGAGATGGAATCCGAGAGCCCCCAAAGTGTCAGGCTGACAGCCAGCGCGAGCACCGGCGCGATCGCCGCGATCAGATAGAGGCGTCGCCGCGCCTTCGGAGACTTGGGCAGCCAGCCGCTCATCGCATGGGTTCCGTTTTCGCCGCCAGATCCAGGGCCTTCAGAACATCGGCGTTTCCGGCGAAACGCGCCTTGGCTTCCGTCAAAGTCGCATCGCGTTCGCCCACGTCTCCGAGGACTGCGTAGGAGCGGACCAGGCGCACCCATCCTTCGGAATCTGCGGGGTTGGTCTCCAACCGTGCAGCGAGGCTGGCGACCATGCCCTCGACTGCGGCCATCTGGCTGTCGTCAAACTTCGGCGCAGGCGCGCCTTCGGCCTGGGCGATGGCCTGCTGGATCGACGCTTGCCGCGCATCGGTCGGCGGCAGTTCGGCGGCCAGGGCGCGCCACGCAGCGAGCCCTTCAGCCCGCTGGCCACCGGTGATCTGGGCGCGCGCCAGATGGAATCGTGCGCTGACCGCCTTGGGATCGCGCTTCGTCGCTTCCTGGAACGCACGCTGGGCCTGAGGCGTGACCTCGCCCTCGGCCTGCACCATCAGCACCTCGCCCAGACCTTCCCAAAGGTCCGCCCGGTTAGGGGCAAGTTCGATCGCCCGGCGAAGGGCCCGGGCGGCGCCGGCGGGGTTGTCGGACGCCATCTCGGCCTGGGCGAGAAAGCCATAGGCCTCGGGATCGCCGCCGCGTTCAGAGATCAGCGACTGCAGCACGACCGCCATCTCGGGCGGGGTCAGCGCCGACGGATCGGCCCCGCGCCACGCCGCCACCCGCGCCTTGAACGGCTGGTCGGCGAAGCCAGGCGAGCCCACCGCGAAATAGATGCCCAGCGCCAGCAACGGCGTCAGCGCGGCGACGAGCAGTACTGGCTTACGCAACGCGACATCCGCAGACCAGGGCGCGGACTTGCCTTCCGCCGCGCCAAGCAGGCGGCGTGCGGCCTCAGCGTGAGCGATGGTTCGTTCAGAGGCCTCGATCAGGCCGCGATCGGCGAGGTCGTCGATTTCACGAAGTTGACGGCGATAAACAGCGGTCGTCGGGTCATCAGCGCCAGCGACAGCCGCCGCGCGGGCCGAACTCCAGAGGACGAGACCGGCGCAGAGCGCTGACAGCACGCCCGCGACCACCCAGAACGCGATCATGGCGGGGCTTTAGCTGAAACAGACCGCCAGTGCCACCGGTCCGATCGGCGCACCGATCAAATTACAGGGGGCGAGCCGGGTCTTCCCATGCCGGGCGCGGCGCCTTGACCGCGCCGAACGCCGTGGCGGCCCTGCGACGAACGATTTCACGGGCCCGCGGCTCATGAATCAGGCCGGCGAACTCGGCGGCGATCTGCAGGTACAGGGCGGCGATCTCGCGGTCGAACGCCTCGCCGTCGCGGACCAGCGACAGCACGTCCTCGACATACTGATCGAGCGTCTCGCCCGCCGCCTCCATGACCTTCGCGCGCGTGGACGCGAAGCCGCCGTAGTTGGCGCTCGCGCGGATGCCCTCGGCGAAGGTCAGCAGGGTGCGGCACCGCTGCACATGATCCTGGTCGGGCGCGGTGGTGAGGTTCGGCTCCGAGACCACGGCCCGCGCCACGCGCACCTTCTGGCTTGGCAACGCCGCTTGCTGCAACTTCGCCAGCTCGCGCAGTCGCCGTTCGACGACCGACGCCAAGGATTGCTTCTGCTTCTGGATCCGACTGCCCCAGCCGCCCTCGCGCGCCAGGTCGATGGCGTTCTCGAGTTCGGTGATCTGCAGGGTCAGGACTTCCACGGTGGCCGCCGCAGTCTGTCCGGCGACGGCGCCGCCGTTGAGGTCAAAGCCCGCCACCGTCTTCAGATTGGCGTCGACAGCGTCCATCAACCGGATGGCGAAGACCGCCAGCTCGGAGCCGGACAGATAGCTCTCGGTCGGGTGATCCATGACGGCGGAGACGATCCGCAGGATGGTCCAGGGCTCGGTCATCTGCGCGCCCAGCATCTCGAAGAACCGCGGACCGGCGTCCTCTCCCGACCGACAGGCGTCACGATAGGCCAGGCGTGCGGCGGCGGCGCGTTCCTGGGTCGTCCGGCTGATCCACTCGGGCAGCTTCTGCGTCGCCCGCCGCACGACAGGCGCCATGGTCAGGCAAGAGTGCAGAACCTCGGTCCCGCCCGATCTGGCGGCTTCGATGATCTCCAGCGCCGCGGCGATGTCGCGCTGCTGGCCTGTCTCGATCTCTTCGGCCAGCACCTCGGTCAGACGATCGAAGGCTTCGGTCGAGCTCACGCCCGGCTCGTAGTCGGCCAGGATTAAGGCTGCGCTCGCCACATCAGCCGGAGCGAGGTCGCGCAATCCCCGCCAGAGCAGCGGCAACGCGCGCGGTGGAAAGGTCAGTCGCTGGGCGTCGGCGGCCACATGCACGAAAAGCGGCGCGATCGGCTCGAGCGCCTTGTTGCGCAGCGTGCGGTCCGCGACCTCGGCCTCGACGACCCGGCGGACCCCGGCCAGGGCCGTGTCGCCATCGGCCGCCGCCAGCGCGTTGCGCAGGCCGCTGACCACCTTGTCAGGCGCGTTGGCGACGAGCGTGCGGACAATGTCGATCTTGGCGTCGGGCAAGCCGGCCATAGGGGAAGACGCTCCAGTCGCGGGCGCACTCCCGCGCAAGCGGCAACATCGCCCTCTCCAAGTTAAGGCTTTACGAAAAGCCCTTGAAAATCAGGCCTCAGCGCGCGGCAGGTCCAGCTCAACCAGAAGTCCGCCAAGCCGCGCCTCACCCAACTTCAGCGCGCCGCCATAGGCCCTGGCCAGTTCATCGACGATCGAGAGGCCAAGCCCCGAACCGGGCGCGCTTTCGTCCAATCGTGCTCCGCGGCGCACCACGGCTTCCCGTTGCTCGGGCGTCAGGCCCGGGCCGTCGTCCTCGATGGTCAGCCGCAAGCGATCGCCGGGCGCGATGAAGGCGCGAACTCTCACCCGTCCCTTGCACCACTTGCCCGCGTTCTCCATCGCATTGCCGGCCAGTTCGAGCAGGTCCTGGCGCTCGCCCTGGAAATAGATGTCGTCAGCCGCGTCCCAGTCGATCTCGACGCCCTTGTCCATGAAGATGCGCTCCAGGGTGCGCGACAGTTCGTCGAGAACATCGGCCACGGAGGTCCGTTCGCCCGAGCCTTGGGTGCGTGCAGCCGCGCGGGCTCGGCGCAGATGGTGATCGACCTGCAGGCGCATGGCCTCGGCCTGGGACTCGACCACCTCGGCCAGCGGGCCGCCCGTCTGGCGCGCTTCCGTCAGCATCACCGACAGCGGTGTCTTGAGCGCATGGGCCAGATTGCCGACGTGGGTCCGCTGACGCTCCACGACCTCCTGATTGTGCGCCATCAGGGCGTTCAACTCATCCGCCAGCGGCGAGAGCTCGCTGGGATAGGCCCGCACCACCCGCTCGGCCTTGCCTCGCCGCACCGACGCCACCTCCCGCCGTAGGGCGAAGAGCGGGTTGAGGCCCACGCGCACCTGAATGACCACGGCGGCGATCATGCCGACGGCCAGCAACGCAAAGGCGATGGCTGTCGCGGTGACGAAGCCGCGGACGTCACGGTCGACCGGGCTGCGGTCCTCGGCCGCCATGAACACCACCGGAGCCGCGCGCCCCGGCAGCTTCGCCTGCGTGGCCATGGCCCGCAGCGGCTCGTTCAGAGGACCGAAGGTGTCATAGGAAACCGGCTGGCCCGGCCCGGCGTCCAAGCGGTTCACGACGTCCGCTGGAGACTTGAGTTCGCTGTCCCAGAGTGAGCGCGAGCGCACCAGGACCCGCAGCTTGCCGCCCTCGCCCGGCTCGGCGATCTGCCAGTACTTGCCGGAAAAGGCCCGAAGCGCCCGCAGATCGGTCAGGGCCGGCGCCACGACCTCGCCCTTCTCGGCGATGGTCGTGCCTGCGGTCAGATTGTCGATGAGTTCGGAAAGTCCCTGGTCGAACCGCCGCAGCGCCGCCTGCTGGAACAGCAGCGCCAGCACCACCGCGCAGACCACCAGCACGGCCAGGCTCCAGCCTGCCGCCAGGATCACCAGCCGCCGAACGAGCGACGGCTGGCCAAGGGTCGGTATGGTCACGATCCCGCCGCCCCGCCTCCCAGTTCCTCGGCTGGAGCGGTCAGCCGGTAGCCAAGCCCGCGCACGGTCTCGATCCGGTCAGCGCCGATCTTCTTACGCAGCCGGCCGATGAACACCTCGATAGTGTTGGAGTCGCGGTCGAAATCCTGATCGTACAGGTGCTCCACCAATTCGGTCCGGCTGATGACCCGACCCTGGTGCATCATCAGATAGTGCAGCAGCCGGTACTCCAGCGAAGTGAGCCGCAGGGGCTCGCCGTTGACGCTGGCGCGGGCGGCGCGCGGATCCAGCCGCAGGCCGCCCAGCGACAGGCTGGGCGCCGCGTGTCCGGCGGAACGGCGCAGCAGGGCGCGCAGCCGGGCCAGCAGCTCCTCGGTGTGGAACGGCTTGGTCAGGTAGTCGTCGGCCCCGGCGTCGAAGCCGGCGACCTTCTCGCTCCATGCCCCCCGCGCGGTGAGGATAAGCACCGGCACGGCCATGCTCTCGCGCCGCCAGCGCTCCAGCACCGATACGCCGTCCACCTTGGGCAAACCCAGATCCAGGATCACCGCATCATAGGGCTCGGTCTCGCCCAGAAATTGGGCTTCCTCGCCGTCGGCGGCGTGGTCCACCGCATATCCGGCGTCGCCGAGCGCGGCCTTGAGCTGGCGCGACAGATCCGGATCGTCCTCGACCAATAGAATACGCATGGAACTCCTTAGCCGCCCTGGCGCGAGATGATCTGGCCGCTTTGGGCGTCGACGACGAAGATGATCACCCGGCCGTCGTTCGTTTGCCACTGGACGAAATAGGCGCGACGTCCGCCTGCATCGCCCTGGGTGGTGTTGAGCTGGCGGCCCGGCGTGCGCGAAGCGATGTTGGCGATCACCTGCGACAGCGGGACCTGCCGTCCGCCGCGGACGGCGTCGCGGGCCGCGTCCTGATCGCCTCGGCCGCCATAGGACGGACGGCCATGGTCAGGGTACGGCTGGGCGACCGCCGCGGGGGCGGCCGCCAGCAACGCGGCGATGACAAGAAGGCGTTTCATGGACCACAGCTTTAGATGGAGATCACTGAACCGAGCCTGAATACGGGGTTTATGAATGCCCGCGCCGGTCCTGTCACTCGCAGCAGCGAAACTACTTCTTCTTGGGCGTGTAGGGCCGCTCTTTTCGCCAGCGCTCGGCGAAAGTCTCCAGTTCGTGATCAGCTTTCTCTGGCAGCATGAGCACGATGCGCGCCAGCAGGTCGCCGCGCTTGCCGCGACTGTCCGACAAACCCTTGCCCTTCAACCGCAGCGACTGACCGCTGTTGGCGCCCTTCGGCACGGTCAGGGTGACGGCGCCGTCAGGCGTGCGCGCCTCGACCTTGCCGCCCAGCACCGCGTCGGGAATCGAGACCGGCAGATCCATCACCAGGGCGTCGCCTTCGCGTCGGAAGATCGGATGCGGCCGCATCACCAGCTCGATGAAGGCGTCACCCGGACCACCGCGCCCCGGCGAACCCTGGCCCTTCAGGCGTAGGGTCTGCCCCTCTTCGGCGCCCTTGGGGATGGTGACGTCGATCGTGCGGCCGTCTGAGAAGGCGATGCGCCGCTTGGCGCCATGGATGGCTTCCTCCAGCTCGATCTCCAGCTTGGCGCGAACATCCGAGCCGCGCTGCGAAAAGCCTCCGAATCCGCCTCCTCCTCCGCCGCCGCTGCGTCGGCCCAGGATCTCGCTGAACAGGTCGCTGAGGTCAGCGCCCTCCATCGTCTCCGACTGCCGGCCCTGCGCGCCCCAGGGGCTGCCCTGTTGACCGAAAGGCCCGCCGCCGAACCCGCGCATGGTTTCGCGACCGTCGGCGTCGATTTCGCCGGCGTCGAACTTCTTGCGCTTCTCCACGTCGCCCAGGATGTCGAAGGCGGCGCTGACCTGCTTGAAGCGCTCTTCGGCGGCCTTGTTGCCGGGATTGGTGTCGGGGTGATGCTGCTTGGCGAGCTTGCGGAACGCCTTGCGGATCTCGTCAGCGCTCGCGCTGCGGGAGACGCCCAGCTCCTGATAGGGGTCGCGCGCCAAAGAAAAGACCTCTCAAACCTTGGGGAAACTCACGGGCCACTCAATTAGGCCGTTTGACGAAGGGCGCAAGCCTTGATGTGACATTTTTACCACAACCCGTTGTGGCGCCTAGTCGCCGCCGCGCTCCTCGAGCAAGTCCCAGGCAGCATATTGGATCGCGTCTTCGGGATCTTCCAGCGTGTCTTCGCTGATCGTCTCGCCGCGGATCGAAACGCCTGCGTCATGGACGCTCTCAGGATCGCCGGACACCAGCGGATGCCAGGACGCCAGCCCGCGCCCCTCGTTGATCCGCCGATAGGCGCAGCTCTTGGGCATCCACTGCAGGGTCTCGACGTTGTGCGGCGTCAACTTGATGCAGTCGGGCACGTACTTCTTGCGCTGCGGATAGTTGGTGCAGCTGCAGCGGTCGGAATCGAACAGCTTGCAGTGCACGCGGGTCGGAAAGATTTCGCCGGAGTCCTCGTCCTCGAAGCGGACGAGGCAGCAGAGCCCGCAACCGTCGCAGAGGCTCTCCCACTCGCGAACAGTCATCTGTTCGAGCGACTTCGTTTCCCAGAAAGGCCTCGAAGGCATGCTACAGGCGCCCTACACAATCCAATTCCAGCCGCCCCAGATTACCCGTGACCGACGACAACAACGACTCCAACGGCGCCAAGACGCCTTTCGGCCAGCGCCGGGAGCTTCCGGAAGCTGACCTGACCGGTTCGCCGCCCAAAGGCAAGCTTGGCGGGCGGTCGCTGCTGTGGTCGGTGCTCAAGTGGGCGGGCGTGGCGATGCTGGTGCTGGTCGCCGCGGGGCTGATCGCCGCGTTCATGGCCTGGAACCACGTCAACAAGACCTACCTGCAGGATCTGCCGGAGGTGCCGACCCGCCAGGAAATTTACGCAACCACGCGGGCGCCCGCGATCAAGTTCTACGACATGAACGGCCAGTTCATCGCCTCGCGCGGGCCGCAGTACGGCGAGAACGTCCGGCTGGCGGCCCTGCCCGACTACGTGCCGAAGGCCTTCCTGGCCGCCGAAGACCGACGCTTCTATCAGCATGGCGCGGTCGATCCGTGGGCCATCGCCCGCGCGGCGCGCGCAAACCAGAAGGCCGGCCGCGTCGTCGAGGGCGGATCGACGATCACTCAACAGCTTGCCAAGGGCATGTTCCTGAGCCCCGAGCAGAACCTGAAGCGCAAGATCCAGGAGGCGGCGCTCGCCTACAAGCTCGAACAGATGCTGACGAAGGACGAGGTGCTCGAGCTCTACCTCGACCGCATCTACTTCGGCGCCAACACCTTCGGCCTGGACGGCGCCTCGCGGACCTACTTCGGCAAGCCGGCCAACCAGCTGAACCTCTCGGAAGCCGCGCTGCTGGCCTCGCTGCCCAAGGCGCCGTCGCGGATGGCGCTTCACCGCAACATGGACAAGGCGCTGCAACGCCAGCGACTGGTTCTGGAGCGGATGCGGGGCGAGAACTGGATCAGCGACGCCGAGATGCGCGCCGCGCTGGCCGCCCCGCCGAAGCTGGCGGCGACCGCCTTGGCCAACGACGGCGATAACGGCTACCTGATTGACTACGCCCAGGCCGAGGTGCTGAAGATGGTCGGGGAGAACTCGCCCGATCTCAACGTCACCCTGACGATCGACCCGCGCCTGCAAACGGCGGGCGCCCAGGTCCTGCGGCGGATCATCGAGGTCGACGGCAAGGCCAGCGGCGCCAGCCAGGGCGCGATGATCGCGCTGGATTCGACAGGGGCCATCCGCACGATGGTGGGCGGCGTCGACTACACCAAGAGCGTCTTCAACCGCGCCGTCCAGGCCAAGCGCCAGCCGGGCTCCAGCTTCAAGCCCCTCATCTATGCGGCGGCGCTCGAAAAGGGCGTGCTGCCCACCGACACCCGCGTCGATGAGCCGGTGAAGATCGGCGACTGGGAGCCCAAGAACTACGGCGGCAAGTACGCCGGGACCGTCACCGTGGAGTCGGCCCTGGCCCGCTCGCTCAACACCGTGGCCGTCAGGCTGGGTGAGGAAGTCGGCCCCTCGGCGATCTCCAACCTCGCCAGCCGCTTCGGTGTCAGCACCCTGCCGCCGAACCCGAACCTCTCGGTATCGCTGGGCGCGTACGAAGTCCCGCTGATCGAGATGACTTCGGCCTATCAGGTGTTCCAGCAGGCCGGGAACCGCCTGCGGCCCTACATCGTCGCCCAGATCCAGACGGCCGACGGCCAGGTGATCTACGCCCACCAGACCTCCTCGCCGGTGCCGGCCTACGACATCCACTGGGCCAGCATGATGGTGAAGATGATGCAGAAGGTGGTGACGGAGGGGACTGGGACGCGGGCGAACTTCGGGCGGCCGGCGGCGGGCAAGACCGGGACCAGCCAGAACTTCCGCGACGCGTGGTTCATTGGCTTTACGCCGGACTACGTCGCCGGGGTGTGGGTCGGCAACGACGACGACCGGCCGATGAACCAGGTCACCGGCGGCCAAGTCGCCGCCGCCATCTGGAAGGATTACATGGTCACGGCCCACATGAACCTGCCGAGCCGCGAGTTCGAGTGGCTGCTGCCCGACCCCGAGCCGGTTTACGAGGACGACCCGCGCAACAGCTTCTACGAAGGCCTGGCGTACGAATTCGAGCAGACCGAACGCGACGTCGCGCCCCCGCCGCCGCCAATCCCGCAATTGCCCGTTCCCGACATGTACGAGCCCGAGATCGAGCCTGCGCCGAACTGAGGGGTCGCTTCGAGGCGTAGCTACCTATATGTGCCTGCGCCCATGAAGCCCCCTGTTCTCGCGCTCAAGGACGTCCGTCTCGCCGACGGACCGAAGATGCTGTTCGACGGCGTCGATCTGGCCGTGGAGCCGCGTTCGCGCGCCTGCCTGGTCGGCCGCAACGGCGCGGGCAAGTCGACCCTGCTGAAGATACTGGCCGGCCAGATCGCCGCCGACGAGGGCGAGCGTACGGTCCAACCGGCCATCCGCATCGCCTATGTGCCGCAGGAGCCGGACATCACCGGCGACACGCTGCTGGACTACGTGGTCGCCGGCGGGGCCGAGCCACATCGTGGCGAGGCGGCGCTGGAGCTGTTCGGCATCGATCCGGCCAAACCTGCCAAAGGTCTCTCGGGCGGCGAAATCCGCAGGACCGCCCTCGCCCGCGCCTTCGCCGAAGAGCCGGACGTCATCCTGCTGGACGAACCGACCAACCACCTGGACATCCTCGCGATCGAAACGCTGGAGACGGAACTCGCCTCCTCCCGCTCGGCGCTCGTCATCGTCAGCCACGACCGCGCCTTCCTGGAACGCGTCACCAACCGCTGCTTCTGGCTGGAGCACCGCCGGGTCCGGCGGCTGGAGAAGGGCTTCGCGGCCTTCGACGAGTGGGTGGAGCGCATTCTCGCCGCCGAGGCCGAGGAAGGCCGCCGCCTCGATAAGCAGCTCGAAAAGGAAGAATACTGGCTGCGCCGCGGCGTGACCGGACGCCGGGCGCGGAACGAAGGCCGCCGCCGGGCCCTGATGGATCTGCGCAAGACCAAGGTCGAGCGCATGCGCGAAGTGCGTGGCGACCTTTCGATGGGCCTGGCCTCATCAGGCCTCTCGGGTCAACGCGTCGCCGAAGTGAAGAACATCGCCAAGGCGTTCGGCGACCGGACGCTGGTGAAGGACTTCTCGACCCGCATCCTGCGCGGCGACCGCGTCGCCATCGTCGGCCCCAACGGCGCGGGCAAGACCACGCTGGTCAAGCTGCTGCTGGGCGAGCTGCCGCCCGACAGCGGGTCCGTGAACCTCGGGGTCAACCTGGAGATCGCCTACATCGACCAGGGCCGCGTCGACCTGAAGCCCGACATGATGCTGCGCGACGTGCTGACGCCGCTCGGCGGCGACCAGGTCATGGTCCGCGGCCAACCCAAGCACGTGGCGGCCTACGCCAAGGAATTCCTCTTCACCGACAGCCAGCTGCGCCAGCCAGTGAAGAGCCTGTCCGGCGGCGAACGCAATCGCCTGCTGCTGGCGCGCGCCCTGGCCACCCCCGCCAATCTGCTGGTGCTGGACGAACCGACCAACGACCTCGACATGGACACGCTGGACCTGTTGGAGGACCTGCTGGCCGACTACGAGGGCACCCTGATCCTGGTCAGCCACGATCGCGACTTCGTCGACCGGCTGGCGACCTCGACCATCGCCCTGGACGGCCACGGCAAGGTCGTGGAAACCCCCGGCGGCTGGCAGGATTTCCTGTCGCAGAACCCGGGCTTCTTCAAGTCGGTGGCGGACGGCGCCTCGTCGCTCGCCGCTGCGCCCAAGCCGGCCGCTCCACGCGCCGAGCCCGCCAAACCGACCAAGCTCTCCTACAAGGATCAGCGCAGGCTGCAGGAACTGGACGCCGCCATCGCCGCCCTTCCCGACAAGATCGCCAAGCTGGAAGCCGACCTCCACGACCCCAACCTCTACGCCCGCGATCCGGCCGGATTCGCCCGCATCAACGGCCAGCTCGAAGCCGCGCGCAGCGAACTCGCCGCGGCCGAGGAGGAGTGGCTGGAACTGGAAGAGCGCCGCGAGGCGCTCGCCCGCTAACGCACGAAGCAGTCGCCCTTCAGACCTTTACAGAAGGCCTGCGCCTCGTTGCGCGTCTGGAACCCCATGACCAGGGCGCGATGGAAGGTCCTGCCGTCGACGACGACGCTGCGGACGGCGCTGGTCAGGGGCGGCGCCACCTTGCCCTTGATCTTGGTCAGCGCAGCGCGAGCCTGTGTTTCGCTGTCGGCGGCCGCGATCTGCACCGCGACCTTGCCCGGCGTCTTGGCCCGCGGCGGCGCAGGCTTCGCCGCAGGGCGAGCCGGCTCAGGCTCAGGCGTCAACGGACGCAGGGCAGCCTCAGGCAGAGCCGCGGTTTCCGCCGGCGGCGCGACCCGAGCCGCCGGCCGCGCCCCTGACGAGCGGGTCAACCGCGCCTCGAAGGCGGTCGGCAGGGGCGCCTCCTCGCTGGGAACCGGCGGCCCTGCGGGGGCTGCAGCGACTTCGACAGTCTCTGGCTTGGCGGGGGCCGCCTTCGCCGCCTTGGGTTTCAGCTTGTCCGGTTTCGCGGCTGCTGGTTTCGGGGCGGCCTTGACCGGGCGGGACTCCTCCGCCTCGGCCACCCTCGGCGCCGGTCCGCAGACCGCGCGAAGCACGTGAGCGAGGTAGGCGTCCGGCGAAGGCTGGACCCAGCCGCCTGGGACGTGGCGATTGATCGCCGCACCCTTGGCGTTCGGCTCGGTGAAGACGGTCATCTTCACCACCAGGTCGCGCCTGCGAACGCAGTCTACGTTCACGGTCGAGCGCATCGAGCGGTAACCCAGCGAGCGCGCCGCCTCGGCCGAGGTGACCTCGCCCTGGAGCACCACGCCCTCGATCACGCCGCCGCCAGGACTGGCCGCGCCGCGGTCCCGGATCGCCACCACAAGGTCCGACTTCACCGAAACCACCGAGGCGCGCGGCAGGCCGCTGGCGCTGATGGCGCGGCGCTCGCGCGCGCTGAGCGATGCGTCGTTCAGCTGCGCGAAAGCTCCGCCGGCCATGACCAGCCCTGCCAGCACCACCGCCAATCCGAAGCCCGCCCGCACCGCGCCGCCCCCTTTAACCATGACCACAAGCTGTAGGAGGTGGCATAGTTCGCGTTCGGGCAACAGGGTTGGCGGCAATTCCCGGTGCAGCCGGCGGCCCCGCGCGCCTGCTCTAGACGGCTCGCAGGTTCCTGCGACAAACCGTCCCGTCCCTGACGCCTTAAGCGTTTGGTGTTCAAGGTCGGCGCACCCTGGTCCGAACTCACGGGAACCCCCATGACGGCTCGGACCTCCTGGTCTCACAATCTGGCGCTCAGCTTAGGCCTGTCGGTGGCCTATGCGGCCAGCGTGCTGTTCAGCCTGACCCTCACGCGCGAGGGGTCCGGGGTGGCGACCATCTGGCTGGCCGGTGGGATCATGGCCGCAGGCTTCCTGCTGTTGCCGCGGCGCTGGGGCGTGGGCATGGCGGCTATCTGCATCGCCTTTCAGTTCACCCTGAATCTTGTGGTCGGAAACACGCTGCTCGCGTCCGCGACGTTTCCCGCCCTCACCACCGCAGAGGCCGCAGCAACCGCCTGGTTGGCCCGCAAGGTGTGCGGTTCTACGATGCGCCTCACCAGCATGGCGCGGGTCGCAAAACTGATCTTCCTGGCCGTCGCGCCCGCCACCGGCCTGGCGGCCGTGCTCGCCGCAGACATCTTCACGCTCTACGGACGCAGCTTCAACACGGTGCTGGCCAGCTGGTTCTACGGGCACGCGCTGGGCATGGCGATCATGTTGCCGGCCTGCCTGATGGTGGCCCGCCCCGACATGATCCGGGACTTCCGCCGTCCGTGGATGGAGCAGGTCGCCCTCTACGGACTGGTCGCCGGCTTGAGCGCCCTCACCGCGCTGCCCCTGCGGTTTCCGATTTCGCTGTTGCTGTTTCCGACCATGGCGCTGCTCGCCTTCCGACTCGGCCCCCGCGGGTCGGCTGTCGGCGCCCTGGTCATGGCCGTGACGCTGTCGAGCCTGATGTTCAGCCTGCCCGTCGGAGCGCTCGATGCAAGCTGGAGCCTGGCCGAGCGCGCGCGCAGCCTGCAGTTCCTGATCGCCATCAACTTCTTCACCAGCCTGGCGATGGCCATCGTCATCGCCGACCAGAAGCGCATGAAGCGCCTTTGGGCCAGCCGCACGCGCATCGCGCGCGCCGCCCAGGCCCGCGCCATGGCCGCCGGCCAGGCCAAGACCGAATTCCTGGCGACCATGAGCCACGAGATCCGCACCCCGATGACCTCGATCGTCGGCTTCACCGAGGTGCTGCTCAAGCGCGAGGACCTGCCCGACCCCGCGCGCCGCCAGCTGGCGCTGATCGACCGGGCGGGCGCCTCGCTGCTCACCGTCGTCAACGATATCCTCGACTTCTCGAAGGTGGAGTCCGGCGAGGTCGAACTCTCGCTTGCCCCGGTCACGCCGCGCAGCGTCGCCCAGGACGCCCTGGCCATTGTCGCCGAGGCCGCCCGCCGCAAGGGGCTGGATCTGCAGCTCGGCTTCATCGGTCCGGTCGAACGGCCCGTGATGATCGACGACCTGCGGGTGCGGCAGATCCTGCTCAACCTGCTCTCCAACGCGATCAAGTTCACCGAACAGGGCCGGGTCCGCCTGGACCTGCAGGCGCTGGAGACCGCCGACGCCACAACGCTGCGTTTCCGCGTCTCGGACACCGGGCCTGGCGTGCCTTCCGAACAGGCCGCACGGCTGTTCAAGCGCTTCAGCCAGGGCGACTCCTCGGTCAGTCGCACCCATGGCGGGACAGGCCTTGGCCTAGCCATCTGCCGCGGGCTGACCGATCTGATGGGCGGCAAGATCGGCGTCGAGAGCAAGCCGTCGGCTGGAGCGGTGTTCTGGTTCGAAATCCCGGCCCGCCCTTTGGAAGGCGCCGCGCCGGAGGCCGCCGAGCCCGCCGACGCCACGATGCTGAACGCGCGCGTGCTGCTGGTCGACGACCATCCTATGAACCGCGAGCTCGGCTCGACGGTGCTGAGCCTGCTGGGATGCGAGGTGATCCTGGCCGAGAACGGCGAAGAGGCGGTCAGCGCAGCCCAGACCAGCGGCTGCGACCTGATCCTGATGGACGTGCACATGCCGCGCATGGACGGGCTGGAGGCCACCCGAGCCATCCGCTCCCTCGGCGGCGTTTGCGCCGAGGTGCCGATCATCGCCATGAGCGCCGACGTGATGCCCGAGATGGAGGCCGCCTGCCTGAAGGCTGGCATGAACGCCGCCGTCGGCAAGCCGATCCAGATCAGCGCCTTGCATCAGGTGCTGGCGCAATGGCTGCCGGGTCAGGGCGCGGCCGCGGCCTGAACTTTAGCGTCCGTCAGCCTTGGAACCGCGAGCGGCTGCGCTTAGGCTCGCCGGCGCTAAAGTCTGGGGATGTCCATGAAACTCCTGCGTCTCGCCGCCGTCGCTCTCGCGGCCCTCGTTTGCGCCTGCTCGCCTAGCCAGAAGGACCAGGCGGCCAAAGCGCCTGACGGACGCACCACGATCCGCTTCGCCACCGACTGGCGCGCCCAGGCCGAACAGGGCGGCTTCTATCAGGCCGTGGCGACCGGCGAGTACGCCAAGCGCGGCCTGGATGTGCAGATCGTGCAGGGCGGGCCCGGCGTGAACGTCCCGCAACTCCTGGCGTCCGGCGCCGTCGAGGCGGGCATGGGCTCCAACAGCTTCATCGTGATGAACCTCGCCCAGGAGAAGATCCCGGTCAAAGCGGTCGCGGCGATGATGCAGAAGGACCCGCAGGTCCTGATCGCCCACCCTGACCAGGGGCTTGAGAAGATCGCCGACCTGAAGGGCCGCCCGATCCTGCTGTCGGACGCCTCGGTCACCGCCTTCTGGGTGTGGCTCAAGTCGAAGTACGGCTTCACCGACGATCAGGTGCGCAAGTACACCTTCAACGCCGCGCCGTTCCTGGCCGACAAGCGCGTGGTCCAGCAGGGCTATGTCACCTCCGAGCCCTACACCATCGAGAAACAGGCGGGCCTGAAGCCGAAGGTCTTCCTCCTGGCCGACGAAGGTTATCCCGGCTACGCGACCATGATCCTGGTCCCCGACAGCCTGATCGCCAAAAATCCGGCCGCTGTGAAAGCCTTCGTCGAGGCCTCGTCCGCCGGCTGGAAGAGCTATCTGCACGGCGACGCCGCGCCCGGCGATGCGTTGATCCGGAAGGACAATCCGGAGATGACCCAGGATGTCCTGGACCAGGCGCGCGAGAAGCTGAAATCCTACGGGATCGTCGACTCGGGCGACGCGCAGACCGCCGGCGTCGGCGTGATGACCGATGCGCGCTGGGCCGAGTTCTTCAACGTCGCCTCGAGTCAGGGCGTCTACCCCAAGGACATGGACTACAAGAGCGCCTACACGCTGCAGTTCGTCACGCCGGCGGCCAAGTAGGGCGACGTGCGCGCACCAGTTCTGACGGTGAAACGGGCGAAAACGCCTCGCGCCCCTTCCCCCGCCCTTCGGGCGGTCCCCCTCCCCCGCTTCGCAGGGGAGGAAAGCGCATGAGCATCGCCGCCCTCAAGGACGTCGAGGTCGATTACCCAGGACGTGGACGAGCGCTCGGGCCAGTCAGCCTGAGCATCGAGCCTGGACAGATTCTGGCGTTGGTCGGGCCGTCCGGCTGCGGCAAGTCGACGGCTCTGCGGCTGCTGGCCGGGCTCGAGGGTCCGACGCGCGGAACCCTGGAGCGGACGCCCGGCCGTGGCGAAACCGCCGTGGTGTTCCAGGCGCCGACGCTCGCCCCCTGGCTGACCGCTCGTGCCAACGTCTCCCTGCCCCTCGAACTGTCGGGAACACCGCGCGACGAGGCGCGCCGCCGCGCCGCTGAAGCCCTGGCCCGCGTTGGGCTGGCCGGCGCGGAAACCGCCCGGCCGGCGACGCTATCGGGCGGCATGGCCATGCGGGCCTCGCTGGCCCGCGCCATGGTCACCGAGCCGCGCCTGCTGCTGCTGGACGAACCCTTCGCCGCCCTTGACGAGATCACCCGCCGGACCCTGGCCGACGATGTGCTGCGCCTCTGGGAGACGTCCCGCCCCGCGATCGTCTTTGTGACCCACAATGTCGAGGAGGCGGTCTACATGGCCGACCGCGTCGCGGTGCTGACCCGCGGCCCCGGACGGCTGGCGGGCGTGACCCAGATCGACGCGCCCTTGCCCCGGCCTGAAGGCTTCCGCACCTCATCGGTCTTCCGCGCTGCGGTCGAGCAGGTCTCAGGCCTGCTGGTCCAGGGCATGGAGACCGCATCGTGAGCCGCATCCTCGCCCCGCTCGTCCTGGTCGGCGTCCTGCTGGCGGCCTGGGAAATCGCCGTGCGCACCATGGGGGTGCCGGCGTACTTCCTACCGCCGCCATCGGGCGTCGCGATCGCCCTGGTGGAGAACCTGCCGAGTCTGGCCGCCGCGGCATGGATC
Source organism: Phenylobacterium sp. Root1290 (assembly GCF_001425305.1). Taxonomy (GTDB): domain Bacteria; phylum Pseudomonadota; class Alphaproteobacteria; order Caulobacterales; family Caulobacteraceae; genus Phenylobacterium. The sequence goes on from NZ_LMEE01000002.1 coordinate 376,521, forward strand.
ACCCTTTCGACCGCCCTGATCGCCCTGGTGGTCGCCAGCCTGCTCGCCGTCGGGCTGGCGGTCGTCGTCGGCCTCAACCCCTTGCTGGAGGCCGCGGTCAGGCCGCTCGCCTCGGTGCTGCAGGTGACGCCGGTGGTGGCCATCGCGCCGCTGGTGCTGATCTGGTCGGGGATCGATCATCCCGAGCGGGCGATCATCGCCCTGGCCGTGCTGGTCGCCTTCTTCCCGATCTTCTCCGGCGCCGTGACCGGCCTGCGCGCGGCCGACCCAGATCTCGAGCGGTTGTTCGACCTCTACGGCGCGGGTCGCTGGCAGCGGGTCCTGCGGTTGCGGCTTCCGTCCTCGGTCCCGTTCCTGCTCGAAGGCCACAAAGTCGGCGCGGGCCTGGCGATCATCGGCGCCGTGGTGGCCGAGTTCGGGGCCGGATCCGGGGGCGTGCGCGGTCTGGCGTGGCAGATCCTCGACGCCGGCAACAAGCTGCAGACTGCGCGGATGATCGCCGCGCTTGTCGTCTTGGGCCTGATGGGGGTGGCGCTGCATGCGCTGCTCGACAAGGCCGAGCGCATCGGCCTGACATGGTGGCGCGGACGTTAAGCTCAGCCGTTAGGCGAGCTTTAAGCGGCTTGCGGTTAACGATGCAGGCATGCGCGCCGTTTTCGCCATCCTCGTCGGCCTCGCCTGCCCGCTGAGCGCCGCCGCTCAGACCGCCGGCGACCGCTATGGGCCGACCTCGGTCGCACGCCTGAACCAGGCCGCCAGCGAGGCCTATCAAGGCCGGGCGCTGAGCTGGGCCAACAAACAGGCGGCCGTGCAAACCAACCCAGGCCAGGCTCTGCCGTCGGCGCCGACACCCTACCGCCAGCAGCCGACCTATGCGCCGTTCCAGCCGCAGGTTCCCCTGCCGTTGCAGCAGCAGAAGCCGGTCGCCGCCGTCCAGCCCCAGCGCCTGCCGACGAGCATCTATGGCCAGGCCGCGCCGACCCCGGCCGCCACCGCGGCTCCGGCTCCGGTTCGCCAGACCGCTCCGGCGCCCGCTCCGCGCGCTGTCCAAGCGCCGCCCCAGCGCCTCGCCGCCGCGACGCCGGGCGGCGTGGGCGGAGCGCCCCGTTTCTACTCCGTCCATCGCGGCTACGGGATGACGCCCGATGCGATCCCCGAGCCGCCGGCCGGTGATCGGTTCGTACTCATCGGACCGCCCGATGCGCCGCAGAACGCGAAGACCGACGACGACGACGCACCGGACGCCCGTCCGGGCGCCTTCTGAGAAGACGCTTAAATGGCCCGCAGCAAGCTTCACGACCTGATCGAGATGGCCAAGGAGCCGTCGAGCGAACGGCGGCGCGAGCTGCTGCGCGGTGTGACGGACCTGTTCTTCTCGAGCGACGACATGCGCGGCGGCGAGGAAATGGAGCTGTTCGACGACGTGCTCAGCCAGCTCGCCGGCGAAATGGAAGAAGCCGTGCGCGGCGAACTGGCCCAGCGGATGTCCAGCGCCGCCAGCCCGCCGCGCGGCCTGCTGCGCGACCTGGCCCGCGACGTCTCGATCGACGTCGCCCGTCCGGTGCTGGAGAACTCCCGGGCGCTGACCGACGACGATCTGCTGTCGGTCGCCCGCACCCGTGGCCAGGACCACCTGCGCGCCATCTCGCAACGCCCGACGGTGTCCGAGGCCGTCTCAGAAGCCATCGTGGAACGCGGCGATGACGCCACGCTCGGCGTGCTGCTGGCCAATGAGGGCGCGGCGATGTCGCGCGAGGTGCAGGAGATGGTCGTCGACCGCGCGGTCGAGAACCCGGCGCTGCACGAGGCCGTGGTCACCCGCAAGGCGTTGCCGGTCGACCTGCTGAACGAGATGTACTTCGTGGTCGAGGCCCGGCTGCGCGGCGAGATCCTGGCCCGCAACGAGCTGGTCGATCCGGCCGAGCTGGACGCCGCCCTGGCCGCCGGCCGCAAGCAGCTGGCCGCCCGCGACGGCGCCCTGCCCTCCGACTATTCCGACGCCGAAAAGCAGATCCGCGTGCTGCGCCTGCGCGGGGCGATCACGCCGCAGGTTCTGGCCGGCTTCCTGCGCGCCCGCGAGACCACCAAGTTCCTGGTGGCGCTGAGCGAACTGGCCGACATCGACTTCCACACCGCCCGACGGATCCTGGAGCGCCGCGAGCTCGACGCCCTGTCGATCGTCTGTAAGGCGGCCGGCTTCGAGCGATCGCTCTACCTCACCTTCGCGGTGCTGATCCTGGACCGCGACGCCAACGCCATGGGCCGCGCGCGCGAATACGGCGAGCTCTACGAGAACCTGCCGCGCGAAGCCGCCCAGCGCACGATCCGCTTCTGGCGCATGCGCCGCAAGACCGGCGACATGGCCGCGGCCTAGTAGGCCGACTTCGCCGCGGTTCCCGCGTTCGCCAGCCGCTCCAGCGCGTCGGCGGCGATCACGCTGAGCGAGCGCAGGCCGAGTTCGCCGAAGACGTCGAGGGCGGCGTTCAGGGCCATGGCGGCGCTGGCGCGCTCGCCGCGGTCGACGCCGGTAATGTCCATGCGCGCTTCGTAAAGCCGGGCCAGATTGACCTGCAGCAGCGCCCAGGCCGCCGGTTCGCGCTTGGCGGAAATCGCCGCCAGCTCGATCTTGAACGCCGCCTCGGCCGCATCCAACACCGTCAGGTCGCCGGACAGCTCAGCCGAGCGCGCCAGGCAGAGCGCCCGGTTCGAGGCGCCGAAGGCGCGCAGCGAGAGGCCCGGGGTTTTCTTCAGCACGTGCGCGGCGCGATCGTAGCAGGTCACGGCCTGCTCGTAGGCGCGCTCGGAGGCTCCGGCTTCGCCCAATGCCTGGAGCCCCTGAGCCAGCGCCGTCTGGACCCGCGCCCAATCGAGCGGGCTGTGCTCTCGCGAAAGCTCGCCGACCACATCGGCGAGGGCGTTGACCGCCTGGGCCAGCACCTCGACCTCGCCGATCATCTCGCCCTGAAGCGCCATGGCCTGGCCGCGCAGCGCCGCGGCGCGCGCCCAGCTCAGGGGCTCGTAGGCAGGGTCTAGGCCCTCGGCGGCCCGCTCGGCCTCCTCGCGGCCAGCGGCCAGGATGTCGATGTCGCGTAGCCGAGCGCCCCAGCCGATCAGGATGTCGGCCAACACCAGCCGGGCCTCGACCGCCAGCAGCCGCGCGGCGCGGCAACGGCGGGTCAGGCTCTGCAGGCCGGCGATCGGGCCGGCGAAGCGTTGGGCGACTGCGCGAGCGGCGTGGGCGTCGCCCGTCGCCATCTGTTCGCGCGCCTCGATGGCGGCGATGCCGATATCGGCGAGCGGCAGCGACAGGCCGCCCCGCGCAGCGGCGCGCGCCTCACGGAAGGCCACGTCGGCGGCGGCGTTGAGGCCGTCATCGCCGAACAGTTCCGCGCCCAGCATGGCGCAGAACGCCTGCTCGCAGCGCGCCCTGGCCCAACCGTCGGGCCGGCGTTCACGATTGAAAGCTTCGGCCGCGGCCTCGGCGGTGGCGGCGGCCTTGCGCAGGATGGCGGCGTCGCCGGATCGCCTTGCGACCTCGCGCCAGACGATCGCGCTCTCCAGCCGGCGCTGCGCCTTGTCCTTGGCTCCGACACGGCCGGCGGCGACGTCGGCGGCCCGGCCCTCCTCGGCGATCATCTGCAAGTCGAGCAGTTCCAGCAGCGATGCGTCGCCGCCGGTCAGTCCGTCGCGCGGGGCGTTGACCGCGTCCGCGCCGAACAGACGCTTCAGTTCTCGACCGAACTCGAACATGCGAAGGCTCCGATCACCTCGCGACGTCTCAACACGGGACGCCTACGGAAGGTTCAGACCGGAAGCAGCAAAGCCGGAGCCGAGTTCGTAAACAAGTGGTTAACGCGCGGAGTATGGTTAACAATAACTGAATAAAATGTGTTCGGCGCCAGCTCCGCTCTGGCGCCGAACTTGCTTAACGGCTGTTAAGCACGTTCCTTCGACCGCTCGAACCCGATCTTGGGGAAACGCTCGGCGACATAGCCGATTTCCCACGCGGACTTGGCCAGGAACACCGGCTGGTCGTCGATGTCAGAGCCCATCGCGCCCTTGTGCTTGTTCGCGAAATCCTCGACGTCGGCCTTGGCGCCCGACAGCCAGCGGGCCTCGGCATAGGGCGACGCCTCGAAGATCACCTCAAGCTGGTACTCGTTGGCCAGGCGGTCGGCCATGACCTCGAACTGCAGCTGCCCCACCGCCCCGACGATGAAGTCCGACCCGATCACCGGGCGGAACAGCTGGGTGACGCCCTCTTCGGCCAGGCCCTCCAGCGCCTTCTTCAGGTGCTTGGCCTTGAGCGGATCCTTGACCCGCACGCGTTGCAGGATTTCAGGCGCGAAGTTCGGCAGGCCGGCGAAGCGCAGCGTCCCCGTCTCCGAGAGGCTGTCGCCTACCCGCAGGACGCCGTGGTTGGGAATACCGATGACGTCGCCGGCGAAGGCTTCCTCGGCCAGTTCGCGATCGGAGGCGAAGAACATGATCGGCGCGTTGACCGACAGCTGGCGGCCGGTGTTCTGGACCTTCAGCTTCATACCGCGATTGAACCGGCCCGAGGTCAGCCGCAGGAAGGCGATCCGGTCGCGGTGGTTGGGGTCCATGTTCGCCTGGACCTTGAACACGAAACCGGTGACCTCCTTGTCGCCAGGCGCGATGTGGGTCGGCTCGCCGCCGCGCGCCGCAGCCACCGCCTTCGGCGGCGGCGCATAGGCGCCAAGGCCGGCCAGCAGCTGGTCGACGCCGAAATGGCGCAGCGCCGAGCCGAAGAACACCGGGGTCATGTGACCTTCGAGGAACGCCTGCGGATCGAACGGCTTCGAAGCCTCCTGAACCAGCATCGCGTTCTCTTCGAGCTCGGCCTGCTCCTCCGGGTCGAGGTAGCTGTCCACCGCATTGCCTTTGAACGCGACCGAGGCCGGGTGGCCTTCGTCGACGTCCGAGCCCTTCTTGGCGAACGGGAAGAACTGCTCGCTACGCAGGTCGAGCATGCCTTTGAAACGGCCGCCGGACCCCGCCGGCCAGAACAGCGGCGCCGGATCGAGGGCCAGCTTCGAGGCGATCTCGTCCAGCAACTCGATCGGGTCCTGGGCTTCGCGGTCCATCTTGTTGATGAAGGTCACGATCGGGATGTCGCGCAGGCGGCAGACCTCGAACAGCTTCAGGGTCTGCGGCTCGATGCCCTTGGCCGCGTCCAGCACCATGACCGCGGCGTCGGCGGCCGTCAGCGTGCGATAGGTGTCCTCCGAGAAGTCCTCGTGGCCCGGCGTGTCCAGCAGGTTGAACATCAGGCCTTCGTGGTCGAAGGTCATGACGCTGGCCGAGACCGAGATCCCGCGCTCGCGCTCAATCTTCATCCAGTCGGACCGGGTGCGACGGTTCTCGCCGCGCGCACGCACGGCCCCGGCGGCCCGGATCGCCCCGCCGGCCAGCAGCAGGTTCTCGGTCAGGGTGGTCTTGCCGGCGTCCGGGTGGGAGATGATGGCGAAGGTGCGCCGGCGCGCGGCCTCGGCGGCGGGAGAGGTGCTCATGGACGGCTGGTAGCGCAGCCGGGGCCGCCGCGAAAGCCCGCGTTATGCCGCCAGGCGACGCCAGACCTGCCGATCGGTCGACACGGTGTCCAGGACGCCCTGGTCCTGGGCGCTGGAAAGCCGGGCCATGACTTCGAAGTCCACATTGGCGTAGCGCAGCGTCACGTCCTCGGGAGCGCAGCCGTAGGCCGGGGCGACGAACAGGGCCGCATTGATCGACGGAGCCTTGGCGATGATCAGGGTCGCCAGCCGCCGAGCCCGCTCAGGCTTGTCGAAGTGAAGCAGCGGGTCCTCGGCGTAGAGCTCCTGCCCCAGCTTGCTGACCACATTGAACGGCAACGCCCGGAACCTGCGCCCCGCCACTTTCGGCGAGAGCTTGGCTCCACTGAGGTTCAGGACAACGTCGTTCAGAAGAAAGAGCATACCAAGCAAGCGCTCGCGTTCGTGGAACGCCATGGTGTGCCATGGGCGTGCTTTCGCCCTCGTTGAGAAAGGCGGTGAATCCGCCGGTAACCGCGCTGGTCAGCCCTGTTCGACAGGCTCGATCAGAAAGTGACGGCCGTCCCGATCCTCGATCTCGACCACCCAGATGTCGGGGTCGATGCGGATCGCGCGCTCGATGTAGCGATCGAGATCTGCCTCCTGGTCAGACAACGCCGGCCGCATCCAGATCCGCTCGCCGTCGCCGCGCGTGGCCTCGGCATAGAGGCGGCTGGTCCCCTCGCCCCGGTTCAGCACCTTGACCAGCACGCTGCCGGCCCGAGCGTCGCCCTTGCGCACGACCACGGCGAAGCCTCCGCCCAGCTCAACGCGGCGGATCAGGGCCGCGACCCAGATGTCGGTGGAAAGCAGCATGGCGTTGGCGCGGTCTCGATAACGGAACGGAAAGGCCGAACCTCTAGGCTCGGCCGCAACATCTCGAACCTATACGAGAAAAACAAAAGGCATGACGAGTACGCGCAGAACCGCGCGGCGCGTCGTGTGTGGATGGATGGGGCTGGCCGCGGCGGGGGGGCTTCTCGCTGCGCCCGGGGTTTCGGTCGCAGCCGCCGCCGACCTCTTCTACGAACGCACGGTGATGACCGCCGCCGACGCAAGGTGCGGCCTGTTCGCGCCCCCCGTCGGCGCGGCGCTGGCGGCTGGCCGCATGCAGGCGCACGGCGCGGCGATCCGGTCGGGCGCCGACAAGGCCGATCTGGCCCAGCTTGAACGACGCGCCCGCGCCAAGGCCGCCGCCACCCCCTGCCGCTCGGCCGACATGACCCTGGCGGCCGGCCGCGTGCGCGAGGCCTTCGAAGGCTACGCGCAGCTCAGCCGCATGACCTATCCGGGCGAGATCTCCGAGTGGCGCGCGGACCGCTCCGGCGGCGTGCGTTGGCGCCTGCAGCAAACCGCCAGTTTCGGCTGGAACAAGATGGTGTTCGGGCTGGCCGGCCGCGAAGGCGCCAACGCCCTGATGACCGTCGCCACCTTCGCCGACGGCAAGGCGCCCTATGGTGCGCGCCTGGTGCTGCGCGACACCGACGCGACGCTGGGGCCCTATCTGGACGCCCGAGGCCAACCCCTGACCAAGCTGCCCCTGGCGCGGCGCCTGCCGCCGGAGACCGCGCGCAACGCCTACACCGCCGAAGCGCGCAGCCCCGCGGGCCAGGATCTGCTGCCCAAGGAGTTCAAGTCCGGTTGGGCGTTCCGCTTTCCGGCCGCGGCGGCGCACGCCCTGGCCGAGCTTGATCCGCGCGAAGCGGTGGCGGTGGAGTTCCTATTTGCCGGATCGGACGGAGAGGTCGTTCGTCGCGCCTATGTCGAGGTGGGCGACTTCGCGGCCGGCCGCGCCTTCCTGCAGGTCGCTTCCCGCTAGACCTCGTTGGCGGCCTGCGGATGGTCGATCACCGGCAGTCGGACCGTCACCGTGGTGCCCTCGCCCAACCGGCTTTCCATGACCATTTCGCCGCCATGCAGTTCAGCGAACGAGCGCACCAGGGACAGGCCAAGCCCGGTCCCGGCCGCCTTTTGCGCCGCGCCGCCCGCCTGTTCGAACGGGCGGCCGAGACGCTGAACGTCTTCCGGACCGATCCCGACCCCCGTGTCCGCCACGATCAGTTCCATTACCGAACCGTCTGCGTGCAGGGTCACGGTCACGCCGCCGCCGCGCGGAGTGAATTTCAACGCGTTGGAGATCAGGTTCAGGGCGATCTGCTTCAGCGCCCGACGGTCGGCCACCACATCCAGGGATTCACGCGGCAGCAGACCGCGCAACTGCACGCCCGCCCGGTCCGCCTGGCCGCGCATCAGCCTCAGCACGCTCGACACCGCATCGCGCGCATCGAAGGGTTCGCGCGCCAGCTCGAAGCGCTCGGCCTCGATCTTGGACATGTCGAGGACGTCGTTGATCAGGTCCAGCAGGTGGCCGCCGGACTCGTGCACCAGTTCGGCATATTCGGCGTAGCGATCCGACAGCGGCCCGAACAGGCGCTGCCGCATGATGTCCGAGAACCCCATGATCGCGTTCAGCGGGGTGCGCAGTTCGTGGCTCATATTGGCCAGGAAGCGCGACTTGCCGGCGTTCTGCGCCTCGGCCTCGCTGCGAGCCTGCTCCAATTCCAGTTCGCGCGCGTGCGCGGCGCCGGCGTCGCGCAGCGCGCCCACCAGCCTGCCGGATTCGGTCCGCTTGAGGACCAGCGACAGCCAGGCCTGGGGCTCGGCCGACGGAGCGAAGCCGACCTCGGCCGCGCCATCGAACGTGGCGCGGGCGAGCGCCTCGCGCAGTCGCCCGCGGTCGGCCTCCCTGGCTAGGTCCACGATCGAACCGCCGGCGCTCGATACGCCCGGTGCTCCGGCCGGCTCCTGGCCCCAGGTGCGCGCGACATCGCCGTTGGCGGCCATCGACACCAACAGAAAGGGCTGCTCCTCCAGCACGCGGCGCAGGTGCGCCAGGGCCTGGCGTTGCCGCCGATCCTCTCGGCCCAGTTCGCGCTGCATGACCACCAGCGCCGCGGCCAGGCCGAGCACCGTCGAGGCGAGGGCGAAGAGGGTGAGCACCGGCGCCACCGCCGGGCGCACGACGAAAGCCGAAACCGTCAGGCCGCCCAGCGCCGTCACCCCGACGGCGGCGAGAGACACCGCCGCGCCCAGCGCCAGCCGCTCGCCCCGCGCCACGCCGACCGCCGCCACCAGCGGCGCCAGGCACCAGACGGCCATCGGGCTGGCGACACCGCCGGTCAGGACAGCCGTGCTCGCAGCCGCCACACCGAGGCCGACGATCGCAAGGATCGAGGCACGGCCGGCCGGCCTTGCTGTCGATAGGGTCCTGGCGGGCGGGCTTTCGATCACGGGCGGTTCGCGGCTCCTTTGGCGGGCGACTCGACAGAGGATTCTCCGTCCCAGAGTCTAGCGGCGCCGGTGAGTCTCCGCGAGGCCGCTCGCGTCCGAAGCGACCCAACTTGGGCGTAGAGATGGCGGCGACCGCAGATCGAAACCAAATCGTAAGCGGCCCGGCCCTAGATTTTCGCCAGTACAGACCGCGAGGCTTTTCGTCCCCCATGGCCCAAGCGGCTTCCATACCGCCCGGCGCGCAACCGGCTTGCGCAGCAGAGACGGACGCTCGGGCAGCGGCCCGCAAGCGGCGCGACGCCGTCGCAGACGAAGCGAAGCGTTCGTTCCTGCGCATGGCGAGCCACGAACTTCGCACGCCGCTGAACTCGATCCTCGGCTTCTCGGAAATCCTGCAGTCGGAGCTTTACGGCCCGCTGGGCGCCCCCCAGTACAAGGAGTACGCGGGCATCATCCACACCAGCGGCGCGCGGCTGCTGAAGCTGGTGAACCAGGTGCTGGAAATCGCCCGGCTCGAAGGCGGGGCGATGGATTTCGACCTGCGCCCCGAGTCGCTGGACCATGCGCTGGACGACGTCCTGGACGGGCTTCGCGAAGAGATCGCCCTGCGCAACGTCGCCGTGCTGATCGAGAACCGCGGCGCTCTGCCGGTGGCGCTCGCTGACGCCCGGGGGCTGCGCAACCTGCTTGGCAACCTCGTCCAGAACGCCGCAATCTTCTCGCCCGAGGGCGGCGTCGTCCGCGTGCGCGCCGAGCGGATCGGCGACTGGGTCGAACTGGCGGTGATCGACCGCGGCCCTGGCGTGGATCCCGAGGACATTCCGCGGCTGCTGCGGCCGTTCGAGCAGGGCGAGAACGCCCTCACCCGCCGCAGCGAGGGTGCGGGCCTCGGCCTGCCGATCGTCGAGCTGCTGTGCACCGCCATGGGCGGCCGCCTGAAGCTGAGCTCGGCTCCGGGCGAAGGGCTGACCGCCCGCGTGAGGCTGCCGGCGGCCTGAAAGCCGTTGCGCTGGCGGCCCGCGGCGCCTAAGTCGCCTTTGATATGAGCACAATCGAGAACGACCTGGCCGACCTCGTCGAGGAGTTCGACCTCCTGGGCGACTGGGAGGAACGCTATCGCTATGTGATCGAGCTTGGCCGCGAGCTGGCGCCGCTGACCGACGGCGAACGCAATGACGCCAACAAGGTCCGCGGCTGCGCCAGCCAGGTCTGGCTGGTGACCGAGCCGCAGGCAGACGGCGCCGTCGTGTTCCGGGGCGATTCAGACGCCCACATCGTGCGGGGGCTGATCGCGGTGCTGCTGCGATTGTTCTCCGGCCGGCGTCCGGACGAGATCCTCGCCTTTGATGTGAAGTCGGCGTTCGATCGCCTGGGCCTGGCCGGCCACCTGTCGGCTCAACGGTCCAATGGCCTGGCGTCAATGGCCGCGCGCATCCGCCGCGACGCCGAGGCGCTCACCACCGCCTAAGACGGATCAGGCGGCGCGAATGCCGCTGGCGAAGGTGTCGCCCTGCACGCCGACAACGGCGTCGTAGCCGAGGATCATGTCGACATCCGCGCCGTTCGACGCGAGCGGCAGACGCAGCCACAAGATCGAGATGTGCGACGCGCCGCGCCAGGCCAGGCTGTGCACGCCCACCGCGGGCCGCCGCTCTTCAACCAACTTGCTCAATTCACGGCGCCAGTAGTCGGCCGCGTTGGAATTGTAGACCTCGGACAGGGTACGGCCGGTGATCTCGCGTCCATACACCCCATAGAGGCCGGTCCCGGCCAGGCGCAGGCGGAATTCCATCGGGTCGCGGCGAACATCGATCAGGCTGATCGACGGCAGCAGCCGCTTGAAGTCGTCGGGGCGAATATCATCGCGTCCCGGCAGTCGGCCGCTTCGCCGAAGCCCGGCCCAATAGGCGTAAAGCTCTTCATGAGCGCGGGCGGCCGCCGCCGAAGCCCCCATCTGTGCGGCCATATTCAGATTCCTTAACAACCCCTTGGAATCACGACGAATCACTTATCGCCCAGAGGGTGATTCTCCGGCAAGGGGAAATCCTAACCGCTGGAAAGAATTCGGGCCGAAAGGTGGCGCAGCTTGGCCGTAGAGGCGCGCGGGCGCCCAAAAGAAAACGCCCGCCGGTGAGAGGGCGGGCGTTCGAAGATCGCTTGTGTGCGGCTTACTTGGAGCGCTTGCGCGGGGCCTGACGGCCGCCTTGCCCAAGACCCATCTGCTTGGCGAGGTCCGAGCGCGCCTTGGCGTAGTTCGGCGCGACCATCGGGTAGTCTTTCGGAAGACCCCACTTCGCGCGGTATTCCTCAGGGCTCATATTGTACTTCGTGCGCAGGTGACGCTTAAGCGACTTGAACTTGCGCCCATCCTCCAGGCAAACCAGATGATCGGGCGTGATCGACCGACGCACAGGAACCGCAGGCTCCTTCGGCGCGACTTCCTGAACATCGGAACCGGTGGAAATACCGGCCAGCGCCCGATGGACGCTCTGGATAAGGTTCGGGAGGTCGGCGGCAGCGACCGAGTTGTTCCCGACATACGCGGAAACAATATCCGCCGTCATCTCAATGACTTCCGACTTCTCGTCCATATTTCTCGGTTCCGTGAGTGCGGTTGCACCAAGTTGGGGGATGACTGATTCACGACATCAGTGATCGCGTTAATATCTGGAACCCAACTGCAGCACAAGCATCCAATACGGTGCTGTTCTTCAACGAACACGTTCATCGTTAAGTCTAGGTGTTTCGATGCACCGATCGGTTGTGCAATACCTACTATTGCGACGCGGCAAAGCGTCGCAAGCTGAAGTGATCAGCGCCCAAATTCCTTGGAAAACGCTAGCATGGCGGCCTTCTGTGGGGCCGAGTATTCGTCGAAACCGTCTTCGTCGCCATCGCGGATGGCGCGTAGTAGAGCTGGCGTCAGGGCCGACGTCAGAGACCAGTTCCAATACCTGAGAACAGTCTGGGCGCGGTCGACCGCGATCATGTCGAAGACCAGTATCGCCCGTTCCAGCGCCGCGGAGGGGGCCCCGTCGGCTTCTGTCTCGTCGCGCTTGAGCCCCCGCCATAGGGCGCGGATCGCGGACTTCGGCAGCCCCGTCGCCTTGCAGAGAATAGCTAGCGGCTCACCGCCGGAGTCGGTGAAGATCTTCGCGCCGGTCATCGGCTTCAAGCCGGCGAGATAGGATATCTCCTCGGCGACCTCGCGCGTCAGCCCGTCGCCGGCCGCGGCCACGGCTGCTTCCAGGTGATCGAAGGGGCTCTTCTCGACGGCAGCGCGGTTGCGCTGACGCCGTTCGATGAACTGCAGCGCCTTGCGGGAAAGCGAGTCCTGCCAGCGCTCGGCGGCGGCCATGGCGAAGATGTCGCTGGTCGCCTCCTGGAGGACTTCGCGTGAGACCGCGAAACGTTGGAGGATGATCTTCCGCGCCTCGGCGTCGGCCCACCAGAACAGCACATAGGCGTGCGCTGGCCGCAGTTCCGGCCGGCGCAGCAGCATCGTCGTCAGACGCGGATCGCCTCGCGTCAGGGCCACGACCGCCTCGATGCCGCCCGTGGAGAACTTGGCCTCGTCGTTCTTCAGCAGGCACTCCAGGACGAGCACTTCGCCGAACTCGATCAGCACGTCGCAGACGACCTCGCTGACCCCGCGGCGCAGGGCGATGAGCCGGCGATGCTCCAGGTTCATCAACCGGGCGCAGTCGAGCAGATCAGAATCCGACAGGGTCGCGGCGTTGAGCAACAGCTCCTCGGCGATATCGACCTCGTCGCGCAGCAACAGCCGCGCCAGGCTGGCCGGTATCTCGGTGAGCCCGGAAATACGCCGGGCCACCTTCTTGCGCTCCGCGGGCTCGGCGTCGCGCAGCATGTCGACCAGCAGGTCGGCGGTCATCGCCCGCTCGAAGGCGTTGACCCGCGAGATCGGCAGGCAGACCACATCGGCCAGCCGCTTGAGCAACGTCGCCCGCGCCCGTGAGGCGGGCGGGGCGTCGAGCTCGGTCATCATCGACGGCAGATTCATGGCAGGTCCGAACGAATACCTGCCGCTATCGAATCACATCGCGCTTAACCGTGTGTTCACTTGAAGCTTGGCGCCGACCAATGTTCCCAGATGTCCGGCAGATCGCTGGACACCTTGTTCGGGAACGACGGCGGCCGCTTCTCGAGGAAGGACATCACGCCTTCGCGGGCGTCGGCCATGGCCCCGCGGGTCTGGATGCCGCGGCTGTCGGCGCGATGGGCCTCCATGGGATGCGAGGCCCCGGCCATCCGCCACAGCAGTTGGCGCGTCAGGGCGATGGACACCGGTGCCGTGTTCTCGGCGATCTCGCGCGCCAGCGCCCGCGCCGCGGGCAGCAACTCGTCAGGGGCGTGCAGCGAACGGACCAGCCCGTGGTCAAACGCCTCCTGCGCAGGGAAGACGCGGCCGGTATAACACCACTCCAGCGCCGTCTGGACGCCGACCAGACGCGGCAGGAACCAGGACGAGGCCGCTTCCGGGTTGAGACCCCGTCGCGCGAACACCAGGCCAAAGCGCGCCTCGGTCGAGGCCATGCGGATGTCCATGGGCAACTGCATCGTAACGCCGACGCCCACGGCCGGCCCGTTGATCGCCCCGATCACCGGCTTGAGGCTGTCATAGATGCGCAGCGAAACCAGGCCGCCGCCGTCACGCTGAACACCCTCACGGGTGCGCGCGGCCTTGTCCTCGCCGCCCCGCTTTTCATAGTCGAAGGTCTCGCCGCCGGCCGACAGGTCGGCCCCGGCACAAAAGGCGCGCCCTGCCCCCGTCACGATCACGGCCCTGACGTCGTCGTCGGCGTCGGTGACGTCGAACGCGGCGATCAGGTCCTTCATCATCTGCGTGTTGAAGGCGTTGAGCTTCTCCGGGCGGTTGAGGGTGATCGTCGCCACCCCATCCTCGACGCCGTATCCGAGGGTCTCGAAACTGTGCGTGGCCATCTGATCCTCCCTGAAATTTCGTCTAGTCCGCCGCGCTTGACGGACGGTCCGTCAAGGCCCGCATACTCGCCTTAACAACGATAACTTTGGGAGGACGGTCGAGACGCCCATGAGCGTCTGGCCGCCGCAAGGAAGAGTTCATGCATCCGGCCAATCACGCCCAGACCAACCCCGACCGCGCCGCCTACATCATGGCCGGGTCGGGCGAGACCGTATCCTACAGGGAGTTGGACGAACGCTCGAACCAGGGCGCGCAGCTCTTCCGGTCCATGGGCCTGAAGACCGGCGACGTCATCGCCATCCTGATGGAGAACCACCCGCGGTTCTTCGAGATCGCCTGGGCCGCGCAGCGCGCCGGCCTCTACTACGCCTGCGTTTCCTCGAAGCTCACGGCGGGCGAAGTCGAGTACATCATGAAGGACTGCGAGGCGAAGGTGCTGATCACCTCGACCGCCGTAGGCCCCGTCGTCGACGAGTTGCCGCCGCTGCTGCCGGGTGTGAAGCTGTTCATGGTCGGCCAGCCCCGCGCCCCTTACGAGAGCTTCGAAGCCGCGCGCGACGTCCAGCCGTCCACGCCGATCGCCGATGAGAGCGGCGGCGCCGACATGCTCTATTCGTCGGGCACCACCGGCCGGCCGAAGGGCATCAAGCCGCCGCTGACCGGCGCGCCGATCGACGCGCCCAACCCGTTGGCGATGATGGCCCAGATGCTCTTCGGCTTTCAGAACGACAGCATCTATCTCTCGCCCGCGCCGCTCTATCACGCCGCCCCGCTGCGCTGGTGCATGAGCGTCCATCGCCTGGGCGGCACCGTGGTGGTGATGGAGAAATTCGATCCCGAAGACGCGCTGGCGTTGATCGAAGAGCACAAGATCGATGTCGGCCAGTTCGTGCCGACCCACTTCGTGCGGATGCTGAAGCTGCCGCCCGAGGTCCGCGCCAAGTACGACGTCTCCTCGATGCGCTCGGCCGTGCACGCCGCCGCCCCCTGCCCCATCCCGGTCAAGGAGCAGATGATGGCGTGGTGGGGTCCGGTGATCCACGAGTACTACGCCGGCAGCGAGGGCAACGGCTTTTGCTACATCGGCCCGCACGACTGGCTGACCCACAAGGGATCGGTCGGCAAGGCGACCACAGCCGAACTGCACATCGTCGGCGAGGACGGCGAAGAGCTGCCGCCGCGCAGCGAGGGCGTGGTCTACTTCGGCGGCGGCGCGCCGCTGACCTATCACAACGCCCCGGACAAGATCGCCGAGAACACCAACAAGTACGGCTGGACCACCCTGGGCGACGTGGGCTGGGTCGATGAGGAAGGCTTCCTCTACCTGACCGACCGCAAGAGCTTCATGATCATCTCAGGCGGCGTGAACATCTATCCGCAGGAACTTGAGAACCTGCTCATCACCCACCCGAAGGTGGCCGACGCCGCCGTGGTCGGGGCTCCGGACGAGGAGATGGGCGAGAAGGTCGTGGCGGTCATCCAGCCCATGGACTGGAGCGCCGCCGGCGAGGACCTGAAGGCCGAGCTCGCCGCCTTCTGCCGCGCCAACCTCAGCCACGTGAAATCGCCGCGCCTGATCGAATTCATGCAGGAACTGCCGCGCCACCCGACCGGCAAGCTCTACAAGCGCCTGATCCGCGACGCCTACTGGGGCAAGGAAGGCTCGCGCATCGTCTAACAGCGCAATCGTTCCCCATTCGTTCTTGATTTCAATGCAATCTATGCGATAGTTCCTCCTCGCATGGCCGTACGGCGATGCTGAGATCGACAGGAACCCCGCATGACGACAATGCCGAAAGGGCAGCCGCGCTCCGTACCTGATCCGGAGGGCGAACTTTATGATGTTGAGATGGCCGCCCTCAGGAGGCGGCGCGAGGAGGCCGAGGACGGGCGCACAAAGATAGCCCGCCCCAGTCTGGTGCAATCGTTCATTCCGGTCGTCGGTCCCGCATGGGAGGCCGTCGCCGACTATCAGGACGGGAATTACGCGGGCGCAGCCTTCAACGGGGCCATGGCGGTCGCGGACCTCCTGCCGATCGGGATAGCGGCGAAAGGCGCACGCGCCGCGAGCAAAGGCATCAAGGTTCTGAAGGACGGTTCAGTCTCGGCAAACGCCGCCGCCAAGAAGATTCGGGCGAAAGGCTTGGCCGGCAAGGGGCAGGAGATCCACCATACGATCCCCTTGAAGGGCCTGAGCCGCACCGCCCAGGATCCTCGCAATCACTATGCGCTGCTTAAAGTGCTGCCTGTCGAACAGCACCGTCGCCTGACGGGAAGCTGGAAGGGAGCCCCTCGCTATGACCCTGTCCGACGTGTTTGGTACGGAACCACCGACTGGCAGAAAGCTCTGCCGACGGCGGCCGCCGCGAACCTGGCCGATGGCGTTCAAAACCTTTCTCAACAGCGGGGAACGCCGCGCAGATGAGTTCGAATACCGACACAATCACCTCCGATCTCATCGACTTCAGGTTCCCATTGATCGGCTTCACGCCCGATCGTGAGATTTGGGGGTTTCCCGATCGAAAGTCGCTGACGACCTGCGGAGTGCTGACACTGCGTGAGGGCAAATCCTTGGGGATGGAGCTCATCGACGGCGACGGCGGTTGCTGGCGAGTCACGGCCATCCACGACAAGGGCCGCGCGCGATCCCTGATTCCCTGGCTCATAAAGGCGCTGCTGTCCGGTCGGCTGTACAGGATCGAATACAGCCTAATGCGGCTTGAAGAGACGTCCCTGAACGAAGTGAAGGCTCGCGCCTGCAAGTCGCTGGAAGCCTTTCCGGATGACTACTGCCTCTTCGACGAGCGGGAAACGGTATTGCTTCCGCTAATGGAGCAGGTGCACGCCGCTGATAGTGTCGACGAGATCTTCAAGCTTCTAGGCTTGGATAGCTTCGAGGCATACTGAGCTTCGAGATATCGGCGAGGCGACTACGCCTCGCCGATAGTGCGCGGCTAGTAAGACCGCCCAATCAGGATTTCCTCGACGCCCGGCGCGCCGGTGAAGACGCAGGCGCCGAACGAAGCCGGCTGGTCGGCCGGGGCGTTACGCAGGGTCAGCTTCAGGGCCTTCAGGCGGGTAACGACCTTTTCCAGCTCGTCGCCGGTCGGACGGCTCCACGACGCCCGCACCCAGCCCTTGAAGGGCGAGGTTTCCTCGTCCTCGTCGGAAAGCTGGCCGAAGTACTCGGCGACCTGGTCAAAGGTGGTCAGATCGCTGCGGATATTGGCGTCGAGGCGCGCCTTGGCCTCGTCGAACAGCGTCTGCTGGATTTCGGCCAGCAACGCCGGGGCCTGTGCGACGAACTCATCGCGGGCCAGAGCCTGGGACTTCACCTTGTCGCCGTCGCGCAAGCGGTCGCGACGCATGAAGCTGACCTGGCCGCCGGCCGCATCGCGCGGGCCAAGCTCGACGATCACCGGGGCGCCGCGACGCACCCAGTTCCAGCGCTTGTCGCTCGACTTCTGATCCTTGGTGTCCAGCAGAGCGCGGATTGGCTCGCCGAGCGCGAACTGCGCGTTGAGGTCCTTCACCAGGGCTTCGGCATAGGCTAGGACCTGAGCGTCCTCCTCCTTGCCGCGCAGCATCGGAACGATGACGATTTGGCGCGGCGCGATGGCCGGCGGCAGGCGCAGGCCGTCGTCGTCGCCGTGGGTCATGATGACGCCGCCGATCATGCGGGTCGACGTGCCCCAGCTGGAGGTGTGGCAGAACTCCATCTCGCCGCTGTCGCTCTGGTAGCGGATGTTCTGGGCCCGCGAGAAGCTGGTGCCGAGATAGTGCGACGTGCCGGCCTGGAGGGCCTTGCCGTCCTGCATCATCGCTTCGATCGAGAAGGTGTTGTCGGCGCCGGGGAAGCGCTCGTTCTCCGGCTTCTCACCGGCAACCACCGGCATGGCCAGAACGTTCTCCGAGAACTCCCGGTACATCTCCAGCGCCAGCAGCGTGGACTTCAGGGCGTCCTCGCGGTCAGCGTGGGCCGTATGCCCTTCCTGCCAGAGGAACTCCGACGTGCGCAGGAACAGGCGCGTACGCATCTCCCAGCGGACCACGTTGGCCCACTGGTTGATCTTCAGCGGCAGGTCCCGATAGCTCTTCACCCAACGCGAGAAGGCGTCGCCGATGATGGTCTCGGAGGTCGGACGGACGATCAGCGGCTCTTCCAGCTTGGCGTCCGGATCAGGCTGCAGCTTGCCGTCGATGTTCTTCAGCCGGTGGTGGGTGACCACCGCCATCTCCTTGGCGAAGCCGTCGACGTGCTCGGCCTCCTTGGCGAAGAAGCCGAGCGGAATGAACAGCGGGAAGTAGGCGTTGTCGACGCCCATCTCCTTGATGCGGCGATCCATGGTCTGCTGGATCCGCTCCCAGACGCCATAGCCCCACGGCTTGATGATCATGGAGCCGCGCACGGGGCTGACCTCGGCCATGTCCGCCTCGCGGACGATCGCCTGGTACCAGTCAGGGAAGGTCGACTTGTTGCCGGTCATCCGGCTGACGCTGAGAGCTCGTTGCATATGGCGCTCTTTAATGTCCCTGGCGGCGGCGTAAAGGCGTTGCGAGCGCCCAGACAGGTGCTAGACCTCGAACATCTGTTTCAATTGATTTGGGAGCAAACGATGAACCCGGTGGAGTTCAAGGATCTGGCCGGCCTGGTCGGTCAGGAAGTCGGCGTTTCGGATTGGGTGGAAATCACCCAAGAACGAGTCAATCAATTCGCCGAAGCCACCGGCGACCATCAATGGATCCACGTCGACGTCGAGCGCGCGACCAAGGAAATCGGCGGCCCGATCGCCCACGGTTACCTGACCCTGTCGCTGATCCCGTTCCTGGGCGCCGGCATGCTGCCGATCAAGGGCGTGACCCGCGGCATCAACTACGGCTCCGATAAGGTCCGCTTCGTGAACATGGTCCGCGTCGGCAAGCGCGTGCGCATGCGCCAGAAGCTGATCGGCGCCGAGCCCAAGGCCGGCGGCATGCAGCTGAAGAACGAGTGCACGATCGAAATCGAAGGCGAGACCAAGCCCGCGTGCATCGCCGAGACGATCTCGGTGGTCTACGGCGCCTAAGCCGAGCCCCTCGACCGATCGAAGCGCCGCCCGTCATCGCGACGGGCGGCGTTTTTTATTGCGGAGACACCGCTTCCTCGGCCGACGCGGCGCGCGCGCCGGTGATCGGCTCGGACCGGGCCATGGTGATCGGCGCCCGCGGGTCGTCGATCAGGGTGATCGTCTCGCGGATGAACTTGGCGTGCGTGACGATGCCGATTTCGAGCCGCTCATTGTTCAGCTCCACCTGCTGGGTCAGCAGGCCGGCGATGAACTGCACTTCCTGACCGGCGTCGGCGCCGCCGACCCGGCGATGCGCCGCCTGCGACATGAAGACCGGCCCGCCCGAATTGCCGGGGAACACCGTGAAGTCGAGCAGGAAGGTCGGGAAAACCTGAGCCGGCGCCACCGGGAACGATGCGACCCGGCCCGACCGCAGGATCGGGAAGCCCGCCTGATTGGCGGCAAGGCCGCGCGGGAAGCCCAGCGCCATCATCTCATCGCCGGCGCCGATGCGGTTGGCCTGGAAGGTCTCGTCCTCCGCCAGCCACTGCAACGGAATCGCCGACTTGGCGAAGGCCTCCGGCGCCTTGATCGAAATCGCCGCCACGTCGCGCGACGGATGCTTCGTCCACAGCTGCGCGCCGTTGGCGTCGCGGATCTTCACGGTCTGGGGCGAGTAGCTCCAGCTGCCGTCCGGATTTGAAACCCGATAGCCGATGCGCGCTTCGGCGCCCGGCATTTTCGCAAGGACGTGGTTGGCCGTGACCAGCACTGTACGCGGACTGCCGTCCGGCGCCGTCTCGGCGATAAGGAACCCAGTGCCCACCGTGCGCGTTCCATCGCCCAGCGGCTGCTCCAACTGGACAGTCGCGTGTATCAGTTCAACTGCAAGATCCAAGGCAAACGCCCCTAAAACTCAACAAATCGTACGCTCTTCGATACGCGATATTTAGTTAAGAACGCCGTTAGCGGAAAGGCCGGGAGACCGCGCCCGATTGCCGCGCGACGCCCCTATGGCGATTAAGGGTCAGGTCGGCAGACCTGCGCAAGAGTTGCACGGAGAGTTGAGCCGAGCATGTTCCAGCGTATCGCCGTCGGCACGCGGATTCCCGCCGCCAATCTTGCAGAACTCCAAAATGGTGAACTGACGATTCTGCGGACAGAGAGCCTGTTCGCAGGCAAGCGGGCCGTGGTGATGGGCATGCCCGGCGCCTTCAGTCCGACCTGCGCCCAGCGCCACCTCCCCGACTTCATCGGCAATGCGGACCGCCTGCGATCGGCAGGCTTCCACCTGCTGGTCTGCATCACGCCCAATGACCCTTGGGTGATCGATCGCTGGGCCCAGGACCTGGATCCGCAGCGCAAGGTCCGCTTCCTGTCTGACGGCAATTTGGAACTGACCCGCAAGCTCGGCCTCAGCGTGCGGGCGGAGGGCTTTTATTTGGGCGAACGCAGCGCGCGCTACACGATGATCCTGCGCGATGCGGTGATCGAGAAGCTGGCCGTCGAGAGCGCCATCGAGGACTTCGCCTGCACGACGGTCGACGCGGTTCTGCTCTAGCCCTTGAGGCCAGCGACGCGGCGTCGCATTTAGCTTGCATGAGCGCTCCCAAGCCCCCCGCCGCCCGCCGCGTCCCGAAGCTCGTTGAGCAGCTCGGCCGCACCCGCACCGACGACTATGCCTGGATGAAGGACGACAACTGGCGCGAGGTGCTGCGCGCCCCCAAGGTCCTGCGCCAAGATATCCGCGAGCACCTGGAGGCGGAGAACGCCTACACCAAGACGCTGCTTGAAAAGACCGAGGCGCTGCAAGCGCAGCTGTTCGCGGAGATGAAGGGGCGGATCAAGGAGGACGACTCCAGCGTTCCCGCCCCCGACGGCCTCTGGGAGTATTACGCCCGCTACGAAATCGGCGCTGAGCACCCAATCCACGGCCGTCGCCCCCGCGGCCAGGCAGACGGCGAGCAGGTGCTGCTGGACGAGGACGCCCTGGCCAAGGGCAAGGCCTTCTTCCAGGTCGGCGCGGCGAGCCACAGTCCCGACCACAAGCTCTACGCCTGGGCGGCCGACGAGCAGGGTTCGGAATACTACACGATCCGCGTGAAGGACCTGGAGAGCGGCGAGACCTTCGATCACGCGATCGACAGCGCCTACGGCTCCTTCGTCTTCTCGCCCGACAGCCAATGGATCTTCTGGATCTGGCGCGACGAGAACGCCCGCCCGTCGAAGGTCTTCCGTCGGCCGGCGCGCGGCGGCGACGACGTCCTGGTCTACGAGGAGGCCGACGAGGGGATGTTCCTGGGCGTCGGCGTGGCGTCGGACCGCAGCCACATCCTGATCCATGTCGGCAACCAGGAAACCACCGAACTCTGGCTGATCCCCGCGTCCGAGCCGACGGCTGAGCCCGTCGTCGCCGAGCCCCGCCAGGAAGGCGTGAAGTACGAGCTCGACCACTGGACCGACCGCTGGGTGATCCGCACCAACGCCGACGGCGCGGTCGACTTCAGGCTCGCTCAGTCGAGCGCCGCCGTTCCCACGCGAGAGACCTGGAACGACTTCGTCCCGCATGAGCCCGGGCGCTTCATCACCGGGTTTGCTGCGTTCGCCGGCTTCCTGGCGCGACTGGAGCGCGTCAACGCCAACGACCGGATCGTCATCATGGCCCGCGACGGCGAGAGCCATGAGATCACCTTCGACGAGGAGGCCTACGCCCTCTCCCTGGAGGACGGACTGGAGTACGACACCTCGCTGACGCGCTTCGTCTACCAGTCGCCGACCACGCCGCGGCAATGGTTCGACTACGACATGGCCAGCCGCGAGCGGACCCTGCGCAAGACCCAGGAGGTCCCCTCAGGCCACGATGCGTCCCGCTACGTCGCGCGCCGCCTCTACGCCACGGCTACGGACGGCGCCGAGGTGCCGATCACGGTGCTGATGCTGAAGGACACGCCCCTGGATGGGTCGGCGCCCCTGCTGCTCTACGGCTACGGCTCCTACGGGCACGCCATGGAGCCCACCTTCTCGATCCGCAATCTCAGCCTTGTGGATCGCGGCTGGATCTGGGCCGTGGCGCACATCCGCGGCGGCTCCGACAAGGGCTGGGGCTGGTTCCTGGACGGCCGCAAGGAGAAGAAGACCAACACCTTCACCGACTTCATCGCCTGCGCCGAGCATCTGAGCGCCAATGGCTATGGCAAGGCCGGCCGCATGGTCGCCTACGGCGGCTCGGCCGGCGGCATGCTGATGGGCGCCGTCGTCAACATGCGGCCCGACCTGTGGAGCGGCATCATCGCCGCCGTGCCGTTCGTCGACGTCCTGAACACGATGAGCGACACCACCCTGCCGCTGACGCCGCCCGAGTGGCCCGAGTGGGGCAACCCCCTCGAGGATCCCGATGCCTACGATCGCATCGCCGCCTACAGCCCCTATGATCAGGTCGGCGCCAAGCCCTATCCCCCGGTGCTCGCAACGGGCGGCCTCAGCGATCCGCGCGTCACCTATTGGGAGCCGCAGAAGTGGGTGGCGAAGCTGCGCGACAACACGACAGGCGATGCGCCGATCCTGCTGAAGATCAACATGGACGCGGGCCACGGCGGCGCTTCGGGTCGTTTCGACTTCCTCAAGGAAATCGCCCTCGACTACGCCTTCGCCATCTGGGCGCAGGAACGGGGTTGGGAACAGTGATTGTCAGGGCTTCGACGACGGAGGACGCCTCCGCGCTGGCTGAAATCTACGGCCACCACGTGCTGAATGGCTTCGGCACCTTCGAAGAGGTCCCTCCGACCGCCCACGACATGGCCTCCCGCCGCCAGGCGATCGTCGAACGCGGCCTGCCCTATCTGGTCGCCGAGGACGAAGGGCGGGTCCTGGGCTTCGCCTATGCCGGGCCGTTCCGCCCCCGCGCCGCCTATCGCTACACGGTCGAGGACAGCGTCTACATCGCGCCAGACGCCGTTGGACGCGGTGTCGGCAAGGCGGTGCTCGGCGCCGTCATCGCGGCCTGTGAGGACTTCGGCATCCGCCAGGTGGTGGCGGTGATCGGAGACTCCGAGAACGCCGGCTCGATCGGCCTGCACGCCTCGCTCGGCTTCGAGCATGCCGGCGTCGGCAAGGGCTTCGGCTGGAAGAAGGGACGCTGGGTCGACATCGTCTGGATGCGCAAGGCTCTGAACGGCGGCGACACCAGCGCGCCTGAGGCCGCTGGCATGATCCTGGGCGGGGCCTGAGGAGGCCTGCTGGCCTGTGGCCTAGTCACACCCCACCGGGTTGCGCCTGCAAGGGTGTCTGAGCTCGGGAGAAGTGGCTGGGGAACTAGGACTCGAACCTAGAATGACGGTACCAAAAACCGCAGTGTTACCATTACACCATTCCCCAGCAGGAACGGCTCGGGGGGATATGTCCCCCGCGGCGAGGGCGTGGAGATAGCTCAACACTTCGCCGGATGCAACGCCCCAAAAAAGGTCTTTCTGACCCGCTTGCGGCGCAGAAGGATCGCCTCTATAAGGCGCCCTCCCAAGTCGGAGTGTGGCTCAGTCTGGTAGAGCACCGCGTTCGGGACGCGGGGGTCGCAGGTTCGAATCCTGCCACTCCGACCATTTCATTCCCCCGCTTACGCGGGTGGATGACTTCCCAAAATTCCCGAAACACATCCACCCCTTCGGGGGCGGCGGACGCATCCGCGCGCCGTCGCCGCCAGCTAAGCAGAAGGCATGCCGGGCTATTCGTCCGGCTTCTGGGCTCGCACGCATGACCCTGTGCGCCAGACGCAGTCAGTGCGCGTCCGGACGGCCCCGGACGTCGTCGGCAGCCGCGGTCGCGCCAGCATCGACGCCCGTAGCGCTCGCAGCGGCCAACCCCGACAGCGGACGTTCCTGATATTGGAAGTTCAGGAACACCTCCTCGATCGGCCGCGTCTCGGGCAGCACATAGGCCACGCCGCTCGTGCCCGTGAACTCCGGGACGACCACCTTATTGTAGAAGTCCGGGGGAACATTGATGCAGCCGAAGGTGATGCGGTTGTCCTCGACGCTGGGCGATTCCAGACGCTTGAGGCGCTGCTCCTTCGGGTTGTTGTTGACCACCTGGTGAATCGACACGGCGGTTTCGTAGTCCACCCAGAGGATGTCCTTGTCGCTCGGGCTCGCGCCGAAACCTGCGACGAAGCGTCCCGCCGGCGTCGTACGCTCCTCCGGGGTGATCTTGGAGAGCTCTTTTTCGCCAATGCCCGGCGCGGAGTCATCTCCACGCGCGAACCCCAGCAATGCGGGAGCGACGCCGCGCAACAAGCCGTCACCGCCGAAGACGAAGACCTCGGCAGAGGTCTTGTCGATGATCATGAACGGCAGGCCCTTGTTGTCTCCGGATGCGAAGATCCAGTCGGCCAGCTTCACAACCTCAGCTGACGCCGGTGTCTGTGCGGCGCCAGATCGCTGCTCTGGCGTCGCTGCGGCTGCGGTCGAGGCTGCAGACACCCCGACCGACAGCACACCAAGCGCCCAAGCCGCCAACATCGCTTTCAAAGGATCGCGCATGGAATTCGTCCCACCAACCCAACGCCACTACAACTGGCGCCAAGAGCGAACGTTTGACGGCGCAGATCGTCGAAATTGGGACGATCAGTTTCTTGGCATCTTTGCAGCGCGCGAAGACGCCGCCTGGATGGCCATCTGCTCGTTTCGGTCCACGCGAGCCGTCAGTTGATCGAGCCGCTGGTTGGCGTTCCGAGCGTCGTTTGACGCAGCCTGGGCCGCGCTGTTGGCCGCATCCGCACGCTGAATCGCGTCCGTCGCCTTGGAGTCGACGGCGTCAATCCGCCCGTTCACCGCAGCAATCTGCTCATTGACATAGTCAGTGGTGGCGCAGCCGCTTAAAGCCAACCCGCCTACCGCCAGGATCGAAACGAATCGTACGCTCGCCCAGGGATTCATCAGTCGGACCATCTCGCACGTCCTCTTTGGTTGAAGACGAATGGTCGCCCAATCTGGCTGACGCCTGTACCCGGCGAATCCCTTAGTTCGGCTCCACTTGTCTGCTGATGTCCTCGCCCTCGACATACAGCGCCTGGGCGTCGGCAGACGACCCGATGGTCGCCGAAACTGGCGGGCCTTGGCTTGGACCAAGCCTCGACGCCGCCAGCCTTTCATAGGAACTGAGACCTCAATGGAGAAAGTCCCGCGCAGCTGGAAGACAAGCTGCAACAAAGAAAAAGGGCGGGGGAACGCCCCGCCCTTGTCCTCAGCTATCAGACCTTGGGCTCCCACCCGCCGCCCAGCGCTTTGAAGAGCGCAATCTGGTTTGTCGTCACCTGAGCGTCCGACTGAGCAAGTTGGGCCTCCAGAGAGGCTAGCTGTCGTTCAGCGACCAGGACGGCCAACAGGCTGTCCACGCCGGCCTCGTTGCGCAGACGCGTGAGGTTGGCCGCTTTGGCGCCCTCGTCACGCGCGCGCTTGAGCGCGGCGCGGCGGTCCAGTTCGCGAGCGTACTGGGTGAGCGCCGTCTCGGTCTCCTGCAAGGCCGTCAGGTTGACCTTCTCGAAGTTGGCGAGCGCTCCCTCCGCGCCTGCCCCGGCCTGCTTCACGCGGGCCCGGGCGGCGAGGATGTTCGGGAAGTTCCAGCTGATCAGGGGCCCGACGTTGAAGGTGAAGTCGTCGCCAAGGTCGCCGGTGCGAGCCCCCGTCGTCGCCAGCCCGCCGCCGATCGTGACCGACGGATAGAGCGAGGCCGTCGCCACGCCGATGCGCGCGGTGGCGGACGCCAGTTCACGCTCGGCCTGACGCACGTCAGGACGGCGCGCCAGCATGCCGGCGCCGTCGCCCACCGGGATGGCCTGAGCCACCTGCGGCATCGTCTGGCAGCTCAGCAAAGCCTGAGGCGCCTCGGCGGGGGTCTTCCCGGTCAGCAGCGCCAGGCGGAAGAGCGCGGCCGAACGCTGGGCGTCCAGCGTCGGCAACACCGCCTTGGAGGTTTCCAGCTGCGTCGCTGCGCTGGAGGTGTCCGCCGCCGTCCCGCGGCCGGCGTCGAGCTGACGAACCGTCAGGTCATAGGTGTTCTGCTGCAGTTCGATCGTCCGCTTCGTCACGGCGATCTGCGCATTCGCGGCGCAGATGTCCGCATAGGCGCGAGCGGTCTCGGCGGCGACCGAGATCCGCACCACGTCCAGCGCCGCCTGCGCGGCCGCCACGTCGGCTCGATTGGCCTCGAGACTACGACGAACGCGGCCGAACAGATCGACCTCATAGGACATGTCGAAGCCGGCGCGGTAGCGATCGCCCTCGCCGAACTGGCCCGACAGCAGGTCCTGCTCGCGCACGCGCTGGCCGGAGGCCGACACGGTCGTGGAGGGCAGCAGTCCGGAGCGAGTTTCACTCAGGACCGCGCGGACCCGCGACAGGTTTGCGGCCGCGACCGCAACGTCCTTGTTGGCGACCAGGGCCTCCTGGACCAGGCCATCGAGGGTCGGGTCCTGGAACAGCCGCCACCAGTCGCCTGGTGGCGCTTGCGGGACGGCCACGTCCGCCTCGGCGGAGACGAACGCCCCCTGCCCCGAGGCCACCGGCGCCGGGACCTTGTAGTTCGGTCCGGCGGCGCAGGCGGTGAGCGCGGTCGCTCCCAGCAGCGCAGAGATCAGCTTAAGGCGGATCACTTCGCGCCTCCTTCATACTCGAGCGGGTGGTGCGGCGTGCCGCCCCCGGTGGTCGGATAGGTCTTCTCTTCCTTGCCCTTGGCCTTCGGAAGCCGGGCGGCGATCCAGCGGCAGAGGACATAGAAGACCGGCGTGAAGATCAGGCCGAAGATGGTGACGCCCAGCATCCCGAAGAACACCGCCGTCCCCAGGGCCTGACGCATCTCCGCCCCCGGACCCGTGGCGATCGCCAGAGGCAGCACCCCCAGGATAAAGGCGAAGGAGGTCATCAGGATCGGACGCAAACGGGTGCGGGCCGCCTGCACCGCCGCCTCGAACCGGTCGGCCCCTTGGTCTTCCTCCGCCTGCTTGGCGAACTCGACGATGAGGATCGCGTTCTTGGCCGCCAGGGCCACCAGCACAATCAGACCGATCTGGGTCAGGATGTTGTTGTCCTGGCCACGCAGGTTCACGCCGAGGATCGCCGCGAGGATACACATCGGTACGATCAGGATGACCGCGAGCGGCAGTGTGAAGGCCTCGTATTGGGCCGCCAGCACCAGGAACACGAACACGACCGCCAGGACGAAGATCAGCGTACCGGAGTTGCCGGCCGCCTTTTCCTGATAGGCGAGCTCGGTCCACTCGTAGCTGAAGCCCGGCGGAAGCACCTTGGCCGCATGGTCCTCCATCGCCGTCAGCGAAGCGCCCGAGGCGACGCCCGGAGGCGCCCCGCCCTGCACTTCCGCGGCCGGGAAGAGGTTGTAGCGGACCACGCGCACCGGACCGGTCTCATCCTTCACTGTCGCCAGCGATCCCAAGGGAACCATGCCGCCGGAAGCCGAGCGGACCTTGATCCCGGCGATATCGGCCGGATCGTCGCGCGCGTCGGACTCCGCCTGCGCGGTCACCCGGAAGGTGCGGCCGAGCAGGTTGAAGTCGTTGACGTAAGTCGAGCCGAGATAGGTGCTCATCGCGTCATAGATGGAGCTGGGCTGGACCCCCATCAGCAGCGCCTTGTCGCGGTCGATCTCGGCGGTCACACGCGGCGAGCCGGTGTTGAACTGCGAGAACACGCCTACGGTGCTCTGCGGGGTCTGGGCGGCGGCGCCGACCAGACCGTTGGCGGCCTGCTCCAGCGCGGCGTAGCCTGCGCCCGAGCGGTCCTGGACCATCATCTTGAACCCGCCGGCGTTACCCATGCCTTCGACAGGCGGCGGCGCCAGGAAGAAGATGTTGGCCTCCTGAATGCCCGCCAGACGACCCATGACCTGACCAGCCATGACGTCAGCGCTCAGCTCCTTGCCGCGCACCGCCCAGTCGTCGAGCTTCACGAAGAACACGCCGCCGTTGGACATGGCCGAGAAGCTGGCCCCGTCGAGGCCGGCAAAGGCCGACACGCCCTGCACGCCGGGAGTGTCCTGCACGATGGCGCTGGCCTGGCGAACCACGGCGTCGGTCCGTTCCAGCGAGGCGCCCGGCGGAAGCTGGACGACCCCGATGAGGAAGCCCTGGTCCTGTTGCGGGATGAAGCCGGTCGGCGTGGCGGTCAGACGCCAGCCGGTCAGCAGGATCAGGCCAGCATAGACGACCAGCACGATCATGCTGGCGCGCACCAGTCGGGCCGTCAGCGCGCCGTACTTGTCGCTGAGCCAGTCAAAGCCGCTGTTGAACTTCTGGCCGGCCAGCTTGATCGGACGCATCCAGCGCGGGCCGGTATCGGCCGAGTGTTCGACGTGCGGCTTGAGCAGGATCGCGGCCAGGGCCGGCGACAGGGTGAGCGAGACGATCAGCGAGATGACCGAGGCGGCCGAGATGGTCACCGCGAACTGGCGGAAGAACATCCCCGGGATGCCCGGCATGAAGGCGGTCGGCACGAACACGGCCAGAAGGACGAGGCCGATGGCGATCAGGGCGCCGGACACTTCGTCCATCGTCCTATAGGCCGCCTCTCGTGGGGTCATGCCCCTGCGTATGTTTCGCTCGACCGCTTCAACCACGACGATGGCGTCATCGACGACGATGCCGACAGCGAGCACGAGGGCGAACATCGACAGCGAGTTCAGCGAGTAGCCGAGCGCCAGCTGGATCGCGAACGTGCCGACCAGCGCGACCGGGATGGCGAGGATCGGAATGATCGCCGCGCGCCAGGTCTGAAGGAAGATCATGATCACGACGACCACGAGGACCACCGCTTCCAGCAGCGTGCTCTGAACCGACGAGACGGACGCCTCGACGAATTCGGTCGGGTTGTAGGGGATGGAGTAGCTCACGCCTTGCGGCATGGACGGCTTGAGTTCCTCTACCGCCTTCATCACCTCGGCGGCCGTCGACAGCGCGTTGGCGCCCGGTTGCTGGACGATCGCCAGGCCGATGCCGCGCTTGCCGTCGAAGTAGCCGCGCATCCCGTAGTCCTGGGCGCCCAGCTCGACGCGACCGATGTCGCGGACGCGCGTCACGCGGCCTTCGGCGTCGGTGCGGATGACGATGTTGGCGAATTCTTCCGGATCCGCCAGGCGGCCTTGGACCTGTACGGGCAGCTGGAAGGCCGCGCCGGTGTCGGTGGGAGCCTGGCCCAGGGCGCCGCCGGCGGCCTGGACGTTCTGCGCCCGCAGCGCCGCGACGATCTCGTCGGACGTCAGATTGCGCGCGGCCGCCTTGCCCGGATCGATCCAGACTCGCATCGAATAGAAGCCGCCGCCGAACACCTGCACGCCGCCGACGCCCTTGATGCGCAGCATACGGTCGCGCACCGTAGAGTTCGCGAAGTTGCCGATGTGGTCGAGGTCGGCATTGGGGTCGTCCGACGTCAGGGCGACCAGCAGCAGGAAGCCTGAGAGCTGCTTGTTCACGGTGACGCCGACCTGGCGCACCTGCTCGGGCAGGCGCGGCGTGGCCAAGGCCACCCGGTTCTGCACAAGCACCTGCGCGGCGTCGAGGTCGGTGCCCGGCTCGAAGGTCACGGAGATCGTCGCCATGCCGTCGGCGGTCGACGACGAGGTCATGTAGAGCATGCCCTCGACGCCGTTGATTTCCTGCTCGATCGGCGCAGCGACGGTCTCGGCGAGGGTCTCGGCCGAGGCGCCCGGATAGACGGCGGTGACCGCGATGGTCGGGGGCGCGATGTCCGGATACTGCGACAGCGGCAGCAGCGGCAGCGCGAAGGCTCCGATCAGGGCGATGAACACCGCCAACACGCCCGCGAAGATCGGACGGTCGATGAAGAAGTGCGAGAAGCGCATGGATTCCGTTCCTGGCTCGGGCCCTTATCGGGCGCCGGCCGGCGTGGCGCTCGAGGCCACGGGAATGGTGACGTTGGTGGTGACGCGCTCAGCGGCCTTCTTGGGCTCGATGGTCACGACCTTGGCCTTGACCTTCATGCCCGGCCCCATGAGCCGCACGCCGCCGTTCACAATGACCTTGTCGTCAGCCTTGATGCCGGTGCGGATGACCCGCAGGCCTTGGCTGACCGGACCAAGCTCGACCGGCTTGAGAGTGACCGATCCATCGGCCGCGACCACGTTGACCGCCTTGCGGGCGCCGTCGGCGACGATGGCGTCCTCGGGCACCAGCAGCGCGTCATAGGCCTGGCCGCCTTCGACCTTGGCCTTGCCGAACATGCCGGGCTTCAGGAAGCCGTTAGGATTGGCGACCACGGCGCGCATGCGAACCGCGCCGGACGAGCTGTCCAGGCTGTTGTCGGTGAAGTCGATCTCGCCGTTCCAACGATAGTCGGGCTCGTCTTGCAGACGGATCTGCACCTTGCCGCCCTTGCCGGTCGCGCGCTGGTCCTTCAGCAGTTGGCCTTCGGACGCGTCGAACACGAAATGGATCGGGGTGGTGGAGACGATGGTGGTCAGGACGTCGGCGCCTGCGCCGCCGCCGGAGATCACGTTGCCCGGGTCGACCCGACGATCGGACACCACGCCCGAGGTCGGCGCGGTGACGCGGGTGAACTCCAGATCCAGCGCCCGCGCACGGACGCTCGCCTGGGCGACTTCGCTGGCGGCGCGCTTGTTGTCGTATTCTTCGCGGCTGATGGCCTGGACCTTCAACAGGGTCTCGGCGCGCGCCAGATCCGACGCGGCGAGCTTGGCCTGGGCGCGGGCGGCGGCCAGTTGCGCTTCGGCGGGGCGCGGGTCGAGCGTGAAGAGCAGTTGGCCCTTCTTCACGAACTGGCCTTCGCGGAAGTGCGCGGTCTGCAGGTAGCCGCCGGCGCGAGCGCGCACATCGACGCGCTCCGGCGCCTCGAAGCGGCCGGTGAAGTCGTCCCAATCGACGACCGATTGCCGCAGAGGCGTGGCGACGGAAACTTCCGGCGGCGGCATCTGCGGGGGGCCTTCCGGCTTGCCGCATCCAGCCAATACCAATGCAGCGGCAGCCGTTGCGATGAACGGCGCGAGAAACTTTCGCATGATTTATCCCAGGGGCGGGGGAGCGCCCAAGTCAACGGTTGATGACTTTTACATCGACAGGGCCTACATATGTCAACAGCCGATGACAACAAGGGAGCGAACGGCGGAAATGGCCGAAAATCCGGCGCCGGTGCGCGCGCGCAACGCGGCTGCGACAAGACAAGCGATCCTCGATGCGGCCAAAAACCGTTTCGCCAGAGAGGGTTATGATGGCGCGAGCCTTCGCGAGATCGCCGCCGACGCCCGCGTCGACGCCGCCTTAGTTTCGCGATATTTCGGCTCAAAGGAGGAGCTGTTCGTCGAGGTTCTGAACTGCGGACCTGACGCTACGGAACTCTTTCAGGGCGAACTTAGTCAGTTCGGCGAGCGCGTGGCCGACCGTCTGCTGGACGACCCCGATCGCCACGACGGCCTCGACCATCTCCTGATCATGTTGCGTTCGGCCTCTTCGCCGGCTGCTGCCGAACCCCTGCGGCGCTCGATGCGCGCCTGGTTCCACGACCCCTTCGCAGCCTACCTCGGTGGACCGGAAGCCGACGTCCGCGCGCGATTGGCCGGCGACCTCATCATGGGCGTGGCGATCTCACGCGCCATTACAGACGACCATGACCTGGACGCCGAGGGCCAGGCCAGTCTCCGCCGCCGGTTGGCCAAGGTCATCCAGGCTGCCGTTGAGCCCTAGGCTCAGAGCGGGATCGTCGCGCCGAACTTCACGCGCCGGCGGATGAACACCGTCTCGAACCGGCCGACCGACGGATGGTCGGCGATCTCGGCGTCGACGAATGCGTTGAACGCCTCCATGGCGTCAAAGACCGTGATGCACATCAGGTCGTAGGCGCCCGCGATCTCCATGACGACCTGGACGTGGGGCGAGCGGCTGAGCCGCGCGCGAACGTCGGCGACGCGCGCAAGCCCCTGCTGGGCCAGCTGAATCATCACCATCACCGAGATGTGGTCTCCGGCCAGCCGCGGGTTGAGCACCGACACGTCCGCCGTAATCAGCCCATTGCTGCGGTAGTGGCGGATACGCCGTTGAATCGCCGAGGGCGACAGCGGCACGCTGTCGGCGAGCTCGTGCGCGCTCGTCTGGTTCGATACCTGGAGCGCCGACAGGATCCGCACGTCCAGTCGGTCGAGCTGCAAATCCATCGCCATCTCCTCCACGGTCTCACGACCTCCAGATGGCGCTCGGGCGATGCGCGGTCATGCCGTTCGCGACCAAGGTGGCCGACCGCGCGTCTAAGCGCGATCTCTGTCGCAGATCGGCTGATTTCATCGACGAAAGCAAAGCCCGCTACTGAGCGATCGGCGCCGCCTCGGCGATGATCTGGTCCAGTCGGTCGCGAACCGCCTGCCCGGCCACGGTGAGGTGCAGCACGCGGCTGCGCGCGTCGTGCGGATTGAGGAAGGCCTCGATCAGCCCGCACCCCGGCGCCCTCGCCCACGCCGAGCCTGGCGGCCCGAACGACCGCACGCTGCGCGACGCCGTGGGTTCAGTCATCTGCGCCACATGGGCGAGCTCCTGGATGTTCAGGCCCTCGTTCTCGCAGGTGTAGAGAAAGGTCATGATCTCATTGACCGTGATGGTCGGATTCAGGCCGCGGAACAGCGCCAGCGCCTCGATCAGGGAATTGCGGGACCGCACGCTCAAGACCTCGCATAGGCGTTCAGCCGACCGGTTCCGCTCCCGGCCGGCAGCGCCCTCACGGCCGGCGTAGCCCGTCGCTCCCGGCGTTCGCGCATCGCCAGCTTGGCCTCGGGATAGACCACCCTTACCTGCTCGAGGATGCCTTCCAGGCGACGCTGATGTTCGGCCGCTTCGACATAGTCGCCGACATTCAGCTCAATAGAAATTTGGCCCCACAGCTTCATGACGCGCTCCCAAAACCGATTGTCTCGTCGTTGCTATGGCTAGCCTCGAGCGGACGCGGTTTTGGAGCGTTCTGGGCGGCGGCGGCGCGGCGGCGCGGCGATGTTCGTCGCACGCCGCCGCTCGACCGCGCTGGTCCCTCCCCGCACCCAAAAAAGCAAACCGGCCGGTCCCAGGGGGACCGGCCGGCGCCAGATCTTCGATCGTCCTGAACGTCCTTAGAAGGACTTGCGGACGCTCACGTACCAGTAGCGGCTGTAGGGCTGGTAGAGCGCACCCAGATAGCCGTCCGAGGCCAGCGGCGGCTTCTCGTCGGTGATGTTACGCACGCCGACCCGCAGGCGGGTGTTGGACGCCAGGCCTTCGGTGAACTCGTACTGACCGTAGAGGTTGGCGGTCAGCTGCGAGTCGACAACCCAAGGCGTACCGGCCGAGTCCACCAGGGCGGTGTCTTCGACGTCGCCGATGTACTGGGTGAACGCGCCGACGGTCCACTGATCGTAGCTCCAGGTGGCCGAGGCCGACCACTTCCACTCCGGACGGCCGTCCTGGCGGACCAGATCACCGCCGCCGCCGATGAAGATGGTCGGGTCGATCTCGCCGGCCGCTTGCGCCGCCATCAGTTCGGCCACGCCCGGCGAGGGCGAGCGGTAGAACTTGATCAGGTGGGCGGCGTTGAAGTTGACGCTGAAGTCGCCGTACTGCGTACCGCGCAGGTTCCACATCACGCCGATGTCCAGGCCGCGCGCTTCTTGCGGCAGCAGGTTCTGGTACTGGTCGGTGATGTAGAGGATCTGGCCGACCGGGGCGAGCCCGGTGCCGGCGAAGGCCGCGATGTCGTCAGCCGTCGGCGCGGCGCGAACCACGCTGGCGTACGACGAGCCGTTCAGGCGCGCCAGGTAATCGGCGGTGATGGCGTTGCCGCCGCCGAACAGGCCGACGATGCCGTCCTGCTTCACGCGCCAATAGTCGACGGTGAAGGTGAAGCGGCCGAAGTCGTCCGGGATGAAGCGCGGTTCGTAAACCACGCCCACGCCCCAGGTTTCCGACTCTTCCGGCTTCAGCTCAGGGTTGCCCGAGCGGCGCTCGGCGGTGGCCGGCGCGGAGCAAGCCTGCAGGTTGTTGAGACGGCCGGCGCGGACGTCGGCGTCGCAACGATACCAGTCGCGGCGGTTGTTCGAGCGGGTCACCAGGGTGGCGTTGACCTGCTCGAGGTTGGGAGCCTTGAAGCCCTGAGCCCAGGAGCCGCGGAAGCGCAGGCCGTCGATGACGTCCCAGGCCATGGCCACCTTCGGCTTGGCCACGTCGCCAGCGTCGCTGAAGCTTTCGTAACGTCCGGCGACCTGGGCTTCCAGGTTGTAGACGAACGGGATGTCCATCTCCGGCGAGACGAGCGGGATAGCGAACTCGAGATAGGCCGAGGTGACGTTCCGCGAGCCCTTGGTGTCGGGCGACGGGCTCGAGCCGACCAGGTCGTTGGCGTAGGTCACGCCAGTCGCCGAGTTGGTGAAGTTGATCGTGCCGTCCAGGCGGGCGTCACGGTCGTCCTTCTGGGTTTCCCGACGGTACTCGACACCGGCCGCAAAGCCGACGTCGCCGCCGGGCAGTTGGAACAGGTCGACCTTCGAGACCTTGAAGTCGGCCATGGCCAGGCTGCTTGTGTTCTTGCGGACCGTCTTGACGCGGATCGCGTCGATAGAAGCCTGCGAGCTGGGGCGGTTGTCGCCGATGCTCGGGTTGTCCAGGCTGCCGCCGTTGAACGGGTTGTAGGCGTCGGGCGTGGCCAAGGCCATCTGGCGCTGGAGCGCCGTGGCGCTGATGCCGTCCGAGGTGTCCTCGACCTGAGCCTTCGAATAGAGCAGCGCGCCTTCCCAGTTGAAGCCGAACTTCTCGCCCTTCAGGCCGCCCAGGAAGCGCCATTGCTCGTTCTCGACATCGACGCGGTTCGGACCGACGTCGACGAAGTTGTAGGCGTTCATGGTCGAACCGACGCCGGCCGCGCCGACGCTCAGGCCCGCCAGGCGGTTGGGGTTCGCTTGGCCGTTGATCGTCGTGGCGCCGAACGGGTTGTAGTAGTTCGAGGCGGCGATCGCGATCGGCAGGGTGCTGAGGTTGGTCGTCGAGGTCTGCACCGCGTGAGTGGTCGCGGTGTAGAAGCCGACTTCACCGAACGCGCGCACGTCCTCGGTGATGTCGTACTTGCCGGTCAGGAACAGGTTCACCCGCTCAAGCTCGGGCATGACCGAGGTGTTGAAGCTGCCGGTGTCGAAACGCAGGTTGCGGTCCGCTCCGGTCGCCGAGGTGGTGGCCGCGCCCGAGGCGAGGCAGATGCCGCCGCCCAGCTGGGCGGCGCAGGCCGAGTTGGTCGAGGGCTGGATGTGATAGGCGCCCGCGGCCGTGGTCAGCGCCACGCCGTTCTGGCGGATGATGCCGCCCGCGGCGGTCAGGCTGGACCAGGGCGTCGCGGTCAGGCGATCGTCGAGGGTGACGTTGCCGGCATAGGACGTGCCCGCGAACAGCGGAGTCTTGTCGGACGACGAGGTGTAGTCCTGGTCCCAGGCGTTCAGCGAGGTGCGGTTGGTGTAGTTCGCGAACAGGCTGACGTTGCCGCGGCCTTCGTGGAAGTTTCGGCCCGCCTGCACGTTGAACTCGTACTCGCGCATGTTGGTGCCTTCGGCGGCGCCGTATTGCGCATCGACGGTCAGGCCGTCGAAGTCGTCCATCAGCACGGTGTTGACCACGCCGGCCACGGCGTCCGAGCCGTAGAGGGCCGCGGCGCCGTCACGCAGGACTTCCAGGCGCTTCAGGCCGTTCACCGGGATGGCGTTGGTGTTGTAGGTCAGCACCGGCACCAGGTTCTCGTCGGCGCGGCTGGTGGGGTGGGCCACGACGCGACGGCCGTTCAGCAGCACCAGGGTGTTGCCGACGCCGAGGTTACGCAGGTTCACCGAACCGACGTCGCCACGGGCGCTGTTGCTGGAGTTCGGCAGGTAGCTGGAGTTGAAGCTGACGTCGCCCATCTGCGGGATCGAGCGGAACAGATCGTCGCCCGAGGTCGCCGCGACGTTCGCCAGTTGCGCCTGATCGACCACGGTGACGGGGAGAGCCGCCGTGACCTTCGCGCCTTCGATCTGCGAGCCGACGACGATGATTTCTTCAACCGTTCCGTCGTCGGTCTGCGCGGAGGCCGCGCCGGCGATGGAGAGCGCGCAAAGCGCCGAGGTCGCGAGCATGGCGCGACGCCACGAAGTGCGAGAATTCATTGAGATTACCCCCTCAACCAATAGATGTACTATGGCGATATGCAGCCGATACTGCAAAATTCGACGTTGGCGTGACAAACACATGATCAATGCCGTCACGTCACCCTCCCCAGCTAGTCTCAGCGAGAAATAACGGCGTCTGTGGCATTGCAGCCACCGCAGCAAGAGCGGTGCGGCCACTACTCGCCGCGACTGCATCGTGACTTATCAGCGCCTGCGAACGAACGGGCAGCCGAACACACGCGGCGGCAAGGGCCGACGCGTGTGCTCAGTGACTAGACGCAGTGAGAATTCAGATCCTCAGTAGAAACTGACGTTGTCGATCTCGAGCCACATCTTCTCGCCGGCTCCGCGGCCGCCATCGACGGTGATCTCGAGCACGTCATCGCCCGTCCACGGCCCCGTGCCGGCCCCGCGGCCGGTCGTCCGCTTCAGGCTGCTGAAGGGCACCTCTACGGTGCGCCACTCGGCGCCGGACGCGACCTCGCCGATCCAGCGGCCGTTCTGGGTGTTGACGCCCAGGTCATAGGCGCGGCCGTCGCCACGCAACTCGAAGCGCACGCCCTTGTAGGCCCGAACGTCGACCGGTTCGACCGAGCCGCGGCTGAGCGGAATGATCACGCCAGCGTTGGGGTCGTCCTTGGCCGACATGCGCGCGGCGAGGCTGAGCACGTGGCCGCCCTCGGCCCGGCTGATCACCTGCGCCACCTGGACCGTGCGGTCGATACCGCCGTCCATGTCGTCCA
The DNA here is from genome assembly GCF_001425305.1 of Phenylobacterium sp. Root1290. Taxonomy (GTDB): domain Bacteria; phylum Pseudomonadota; class Alphaproteobacteria; order Caulobacterales; family Caulobacteraceae; genus Phenylobacterium. Next base: position 413,314 of record NZ_LMEE01000002.1, read on the forward strand.
TCCGCAGGGTGTCGTAATTCGAACGCGCGCTCTCGAAGTCGTCGATCACCGGCCCCTTGGCCTTCACGACAGGCATCGACTTCTGGCTGTTGGCCGCGGGCAGCTTGGTCCCCGGGCCATGCACCTGCACGCCGTCGACAAAGACCCGATCGGTCTTGTGGACATCGGCGATGTCAGCCCACGGTTGACCGGCGATCAGCACCAGGTCGGCGCGCTTGCCCTTCTCGATGGTGCCGCGGTCGTCCAGTTCGCCGAGCACCTTCGCGCTGTTGGCGGTCCCAGCGACCAGCGCCTCCGACGGCGTCAGACCGGCGCGGACCAGGAACTCCATTTCGCGCAGAGTGGAGACGCCGTGCGGCGTGCCCGTCATGCCCGCGTCGGTGCCAAGCGCGATGGTGACGCCCGCATCATGCAGCGCCTTCACGTTGTGAAGCGCATAGCCGAACTTCACTTCGCTGCGGCTGCGCGCCTCCGGCGTCTGCGAGGGCCCGGCCTTGGCCGGGTCGTAAACCGCAAGGGTCGGGGCATAGGCGGTGCCGCCGGCCTTGATCGCATCGATCGTCGCCTGATCGACCTGGCGGTCCTGCAGGCTGTGGGCGATGACGTCGACCTTGGCCCGCCCGGCGATGGCGCCGCGCTCCACGGTCACCGTATGGGTCAGGACCTTCAGGTTGTTGCGGTGCGCTTCGTCGACCAAGGCGCTCAGCGTGCCCTCGTCCATGCTGGTGTTGTCGGCCGAGGCGCCATAGCGCCAGCCGTCGGCGAAGGCCTTGATGAAGTCGGGCTTGTAGGGAACCAGCGCCTTCACTTCCAGGCGCGCGCCTTGGGGCGAGTTCACCCACTTGGTGGTGGCGCGGTCGGCCCAGTCGGCGCCGTGGCCGCCCGGCGTGCTCATGCGCGCGACGAAGTTCACATGCGGCGCGGCCATCGACGCGATCCAGCGACGGCGCGGCTCGAACGACTCGGGCTGCTGGTGGAAGTCATTCACGGTGGTGACGCCCGCGGCGATGTAGGCATTGGCGATCTCGGGCGAGATGCGCGGCTCGCCGCCCGGCGTCCAATGGGTGTGGACGTCGAAGAAGCCCGGCAACAGGGCCTTGCCCTTGGCGTTGACGACGAGCGCGCCGCGCGGCGCCTTCACGTCGGGGCCGACCTCGGCGATGCGGCCGTCCTTGATCACCACATTGGCCAGGTGCGGGGCCGCGCCCGTCGCGTCGAACACCGTCGCGCCGATGATCGCCACCGGCCGCTCCTGCGCCTGCGCTGCGCCGGCGAAAGCCACGACTCCGCTCGCTGCAGCCAGTCCAACTGCGCGCCAACCGTCTCGAACTACGCTCACATGCACCCCCGAATACTCGTCACTGAACGGCCGGCCGAGCCTTCGCCGTTCCAACTAGGCCTTCCGTTAGGCCCCGCACGGCAAGAAGGCGACTCATATCGCCGTTCCGAGGGGATGAATTTGCCCCTTCCCTGACGGCGCCCGCGGCGGGTTCAAACCTCTTAACGTCTTCATTTCAACGCAACGCAAGCCCATGTAGCCTAGGCTCAGAACACTCCTCCCCCCTGGCGACCCTCCACATGAAGCAATTCCTCCTCACCATGGCCGGCGTCTTCGCGGGCCTGGTGCTGTTCCTGATCGGCGTGCCGTTCCTGCTGATCGTGATGGCCGCCGGGGCCGCCAAGCCAACGCCGACGCCTGCCCACACGGTGCTGACGCTGGATTTGCGCGATCCGCTTACCGACCAGGATCCGGTCAATCCGTTCGCCTCGATCGGCCGCCGCTCGATGTCGGTGATGTCCGTGATCGAGACGCTCGATCGCGCGGGCAAGGACGGCAAGGTCAAGGCGGTGCTCGTGCGCCTGCCGGAAGGCGGCATGCCCCCGGCCGCGGCCGATGAGATCCGCCTGGCGCTCAAGAAATTCCGCGCCGCAGGCAAGCCGGTGATCTCCCACAGCCAGGGCCTCTACCCCTCGGGCGTCATCACCTCGACCTACATGCTGGGCGCCGCCGCCGACGAATTCTGGATGCAGCCAGGCGCCTCGCTGCAGGCGACCGGCCTCGCCAGCGAGGACGTGTTCTTCAAGCGCTTCTTCGACAAGTACGGCGTGAAGGCCGACTACGAGCAGCGCTACGAGTTCAAGAACGCGGTCAATCCGTACCTCTACAGCGACTACACCGCTCCGCACCGCGAGGCGCAGCTCTCCTGGATGGGTTCGGTCTACGGCGCCACGCTGGTCAACGCCGCGACGGACCGCAAGCAGGCGCCGCAGCTGCTGCGCACCAATCTGGAAGCTGGCCCCTACATCGCCGAAGACGCCCTCAAGCTGAACCTGATCGACAAGGTCGGCCAGGTGAAGGACGCCGAGACCGCCGTCCTGGCCAAGGCCGGCAAGGGCGCCGAGCTGGTCGAGTTCGAGAGGTACATGCGCTCCAGCCGTGATCGCGTCCCGCGTCCGGGCCCGGCGATCGCGATCGTCGAGGGCGAAGGCGCGATCGTGACCGGCCACGACGGCACCGCCAATCCGTTCTCCTCGTCGTCGGCCATGTACTCTGACGACATCGCCGAGGCGCTGTACGACGCTATCGAGGACAAGGACGTGAAGGCCATCGTCTTCCGCGTTTCCTCGCCAGGCGGCTCGGACACCGCCTCCGAACAGATCCTCGCCGCGGTCCGCGCCGCCAAGGCCGCGAAGAAGCCGGTCGTCGTTTCCATGGGCACCTATGCGGCCTCCGGCGGCTACTGGGTCTCCAGCGAGGCCTCGGCGATCGTCGCCCACCCGACCACCCTCACCGGCTCCATCGGCGTGTTCGGCGGCAAGTTCGCCCTCGGCCCGGCGCTCGAGCGGTTCGGGGTCGACATCCGTCAGGTCGGGGTGGGCGGCGAGTACGCCGGCGCCTTCGGCGCGGGCGGAGAAATGAACCAGGCCCAGCGCGCGGCCTTCTCCGGATGGATGGACCGCATCTACGCCAACTTCATCGACCGCGTCGCCGAGGGCCGCAAGCTGCCGCCAGAGCGTGTCCGCGAGATCGCCAAGGGCCGCGTCTGGACCGGCGCCCAGGCCCGCGAAATCGGTCTAGTCGATGAGGTCGGCGGCTTCTATCAGGCGGTCGACAAGGCCAAGGCCCTGGCCGGCCTCAAAGGCGACGTCCGCCTCAAGCGCATGACCACCCAGGTGTCGCCGTTCCAGGCCCTGGAAAGCGCCTTCGGCGTCTCCGCCAACTCGGCCCGCACCCTTGCGGCTGCGGCCTGGGTGTTCGGCGACCCGCGGGCCAAGGGCGTGCTGGATCACATGGCGCAGGAACGGATGCGCAGCTCCGGCGCGATGGTGCTGGCGCCGACGCCTGTGAACTAGCTCGTCGGACGGCGGCGGCGCGGGCTTGAGGCCGGCAGCGTGAAGATCACCTGCCGGCGGCCATAGTCCAACGTGATCGCATCGAACTGACGCATCGCATCGATACCGATGAGCAGGCTGGGCTTGGACTTCAGGTCCCAGATGTCGAAGATATGCAGGTCGGCGAAAACGGTGGTCAGCCCGGTGATGTCGAGGCCGCCGATCCGCAGCAGCGGCAAGACCGCCAGCTCGCCCTGGGCGGTCTGCCCCGTGGCGCTGAGGACCGGCACCACATAACGCGGCGCGCGCAGCTCCTGGGTTCCGATCACCGCTCTATGCAGCGCCGCGTTGCCGACGGTGCTCTGCGATCCCGAATCCATGAACGCCGTCACCGGCCGCCCTGAAACGTCGGCGCCGACGATGATCAATTGGCCGAAGCGGTAGCGCGCGGGAACGACGATCTGCCGCCCGGTGAGAGCATCGTTGGTCGGAAGCCGGCTGGCGGCCGCGCCGCTCACCCCCAGGGTCGCGGCGATTGATCCCGGGCCGCGCGACGGGGTGATCCGGAACTCGTCCGTCAGGAAGTCGATGGTCACCCGCCGCCCGCGCAGGACGTCGACGCCCAGCAGGCCGTCCGCGCCCAGTCGGCTGCGGCTGAGCGTCGGCGCCCGAATGCCTCGGGTCGCCACAGCGTCGACTTCCAGCAGCGCGATCGTGGCCGTGTTCGAAGGCTCGACGCCGGCCACGCCGTGCACATCGGCCGGCCCTGCGTCGGGCAGGCCAAGCTGCGCGGCCAGTTCGCTGGTGATGACGGTTCGGTTCGCTCCGGTGTCGACGACGAAGTCGAACGGGCCCTGCCCGTTGATCCGAACAGGCGCGGTCACCCGGCCGGACATGTCGGCGTCAGTGGCCAGGGCGGCGCCGGCGTCGCCAGGCTGGAGCAAGGGCGGCGGCGGCACGTGCGCCATGTTGACCATCACCGGCGGCGTGCGGGCCGGGGCCGCACAGCCCGCCAGAGCGAGCAGGCCAAGACCCACCGTCCGCCTGTCGAAAGCCTGCACCGCCATCCTCCGCCGTCGCCGGCGTCATGCGCCGGTCTTGCGTCGAACATTGGCGGGAGTCGCCCGCCTGTCCAGCGCGCGGGGCCGAAGGCCGACCACCGAACGACCAGGCAAAGAAAAAGGGCGGCGGATTGCTCCGCCGCCCTTCGCCTCCCTTGAGGGGGATGCGTCTTAGAAGTTGGCCGTGAAGCCGATGAACATCTTGCGACCCAGCAGATCGTAGGTCGGGTAGGTGTTCGGCAGACCGGTGCCGGCGATACGCGAGTTCACCAGCGGCGGGTCTTGGTCGAGGATGTTGTTGACACCAGCGCGCACCGTGAAGGTGTCGTTGATGTTCCACGTGCCCGACAGGTCGAGGTAGTTACGCGCCGGCAGGGTGTGGTTGAAGGCGTTCTGCGAACCCGTGCCGATGGTCGGCTCTTGGGTGTCGGTTTCCAGCTTCACTTCGCCGATATAGCGCCAAGCGGCCGAGAACGTCATGTCCCACGGAGTGGTCCAGTTGACGCGCATCTGGTGACGCCACTTCGGGTTCACCGTCTGGCACTGCGGGCCGAACAGGCCGGCGCAGTCGTATTCCGGATCGCCCGGCAGCGGGATCGTGGTGGACTCGATCAGGTAGGCGCCGTTCAGGGCGACCGAGACGCGGCCGTAGTCTTCCAGACCGACCATTTCGATCGGCAGGTTGTAGTTGACCTGGACGTCGACGCCCGAGGTGGTGCCCGCACCAACGTTGACGTTCGCGCCGTTGATGTAGCCGCCGGCGGCGACATCGTCACCGAACAGAGCGCCGTTGACCGGGTTACGAACGATCTGCGAGCAGAACGCTTCGTCGCCGGTCTGCAGGCAGCGCTGCATGATCACGCCCAGCGGGATGTTCCCGATGGTGCCTTCCAGGTCGATCGTGAAGTAGTCGAGGCTGGCGGTCAGGCCGTTCAGGAACGTCGGCGTCAGGGTGAAGCCGATCGAGAAGGTCTTGGCTTCTTCCGACTTCAGGTCCGGGTTACCGCCGGTGAGCACCGAGCACTGACCCGAGGGGCACTGCGGGATGTTGCCGTACTGAGCCGCGGTGATGCCGGTGTTCAGGCAGGCCGCGAGGCTCGCCGGCGACGGGGCCGCCTGGGCGCAGGGGTCAGACGACACCTGGCTGGTGTTGGTCACCGACTGCGGGGTGTACAGCTCGAGCAGGTTCGGAGCGCGGATCGCTTGGTTGTAGGAGGTGCGGAACCGAATGTCGTCGATCGGCGCCCACTGCAGAGCGATCTTGTAGGTGTCGGCGGTGATGCCGGTCGAGTAGTCCGAGTAGCGGTAGCCGACGTCCAGAACGACGTCCTTGGCCCAGGCCACGTCCTGGATCAGCGGGATGCGCGCTTCGCCGAAGCCTTCGGTGACGGCGATGCTCTCGTCGATGGTGACCGAAGCGCCGCCGGCGCCCGACAGGTCGCCGCTCAGCTGAGCGACGTCGGGGGCGTATTCTAGGTGTTCACGACGGGTCTGGAAGCCGAAGTTGACCGCCACGCTGTCATTGGCCCACGGCGACTTAACGCCGTACTCGCCCAGATCGCCGGTGATCGAACCTTCGACGACCCGCTGGCTGACCGCACCGCGCGAGGTGCCGTTGATGGCCAGGTAGGACAGCGCTTCGTTGGTCACGCCGCCGTCGCGGAAGATGTTGTACGGGACGCAGTCGCCGCCCGAGATACAGACCGGACCGTTCGGGCCTTGAACGACCTGCAGAGCGTTCTGGATCTTGGAGATCGAGAGGTAGTTCTGCGAGGCTTGGTAGAGGCTGGTGTAGTAGTACGAACCGTACAGATCGTACTTCCAGGGGCCGACGATGTCGCCGCGCGAACCCAGGACCACGCGGTAGTTCTGGTGCTCGTAGAAGCCGACGCGGCCGCCGCCTTCGATGTTCCGGCGACCGATGTACATGTCGACCGAGTCGGTCGGAAGCACGCCCGGCAGGTTACAACCGATCGCATTGCGCTGTTGCGCGCTCATGAACGGGTTGTCGCAGTTGACCAGGAAGCCGCTGGTGGCGGACGGGCCGCTGCCTTGGAACAGGCCGGTCGGCGCGATCTGCACGTTCGTGCGGTCGTTCATGAACGAGAAGTCGGAGTACAACTTGAAGTTATCGTTCACGTCGTACTTGGCGAAGAAGCCCGCGCTGTAACGCGTGCTTTGCTGCATCAGGTACGAATATTCGTTCGAATTGAACAGCGGCGGCGGGGTGGTCGTCGCGTTCGCGTCGTAAGGCCGGAACTCGTTGCCAACGACGGCGAGCTGGCCGCCGGCGCCATCGGCGCGGAACCACTGGTTCGAGTTCGGCGAACCCGCGCAGCTGGCGACGCCCGCGGCGCTGGCGACGACCTGACAGGCCGACCAGTCGCGCTTGCCTTGGGTGACCGGCTCTTGGTCGTGGTAGGTGAAGAACGCGGTGACGTTGCCGCGGCCGTCTTCGGTGTTGGCGCCGTAGACGATGCTCAGGTCACGCGACGCGCCGTCCCAGGTGTTGTCCTTCGGCTTGGCGACTTGGCGCGGGCCGAGCAGGCTCTGGACGAACTCGTTTTGCTGATTGTGCTGATAGATGCCCCAGTTGGCGTCGATCTGCAGGCCTTCGAAGTCGCGCTTCATCACGAAGTTCACGACGCCGGCGATGGCGTCCGAACCGTAGGTCGCCGAGGCGCCGCCGGTCAGAACGTCAACGCGTTCGATCAGCTGGCTCGGGATCTGGTTGATGTCGGGCGAAGGGTTCGGGTTGCCGGTGTTCGGGTCGCCGATGCCGAGGCGGCGGCCGTCGACCAGCACCAAGGTGCGGGTTTGGCCCAGACCGCGCAGGTCGATGGTCGCGACGCCGCCCGGACCCGACAGCGGGTTCGAGGTCGACGACAGGCCGGTGGCGGCGTTCTGCGAAATTTGCGGCAGTTGGTTCAGGAAGTCGGCGGTGACCGGACGGCCGCCGAGGGTGACTTCCTGCGAACCGACCACCTGAACCGGGCTCACGCTGGTCAGGTTCGGCTGCGGAATGCGCGAGCCGGTGACGACGATTTCGGTGACTTCCGAGTCCTGGGCGAGCGCTTGGCCCGCACCGAGGGTCGCAACAATTCCGCAAATCATCGACGACGCCATGAGGCGCCCACGTTGCGTAGTCATTTTCAAGGTCTAGATCCTCCAGCGGTCCGCCCACCGCGACGGTGGCGACTCCCGCTCCCCACAAAAAGGTTCGGTCCCGGACTCGCATTCGAACCCGGTTACCTTGGAGTTACGAGGCTTACGCCTGGAGGGTCAACGCAGATCGCAAGGCTGCAACGTTGTGGACGCCAACCTGTCGCATTCTGGTCACAGAATGTGCCTGAGCACCGCTTGCGCGCACAATTTTACCCTTTTGGCGCAAGGGAATTCGACGTTGCGGGCGTGTTTTTCGCAACACACCAGTAACGCGCCCGATGCTGATCGACGATGTTGTCGACGAATCCTGTCACCTTCGGCGAGACGAGATTCTTGTTCACGTAGAAGTAGATAGGCGCAACCGGGGCGTCATCGAGCATCAGCGCCTCGGCCTGCGCGAGGTAACCGGCGCGGACCTTCGCATCGACTTCCGCGTCCGCCTTGGCCAGCAGCGCGTCGTAGGCGGGATTGCGATAATCGCCATAATTTTGCGAGCCGGTCGCCGACTGCTGCAGATAAAGGAAGCTCATGGCGTCGTTGTAGTCGGCGATCCAGGCCGCGTCGGCGACATCGAAATCGCGCGAACGGAACGCGGCGTAAGCGATCTGAGCCTCGTTCTGCACCAACCTCGCGTCCACTCCGATCGCCTTCCAGTCGGCCTGGATGGCCGGCATGAACAGCATCGGGTCAGGCGTGTTGCGATGCTTGATCTCGAATCGCAGAGGGTTCTTCGGGCCGTAGCCAGCCTGCGCCAGCAGCTTGCGCGCCTCGGCCTGGCGCTTCTCAAGCGGCCACGAGGCCCAGACCGGGGGCTTGGCGGGCTGATAGTCGGCGACGCCGGGCGGCACGAATGTGTAGGCCGCCGTCTGACCGCCGCGCAGCAGCTTCTCGGTGATGAAGTCACGGTCGATGGACATGGCTAGCGCGACGCGGACCCGCTTGTCCTTGAACGCCGGGACGTTCGAGTTGAACGCCAGATACGTCACACCCAGGAAGGTGTTGGTGCGGACGTAACCCGGCATGGTCTCGCGCAGGAAAGCGATGCGGTTCGACTGGATGTCGGCATTCATATCCAGTTCGCCGCGAGCCACCCGCCGCTCGGCCATCGCCGCGTCGGACGTGGGATAGAGATAGATCTGGTCCACGCAGACCTTGTCGGCCTCATAGAATTTGGGGTTCTTCACCAGCCGCACATAGTCGCCGAGCTTCCAGTCGGTGACGATGTAGGGACCGTTCGAGAGATAGTTGCCCGGCTGGACCCACTTCTCGCCGACCTTGTCGAGCAGATGCTTGGGCACCGGCGACATGGTGTGGTGCTTGGCCAGTTCGGGCAGGTAAGGCGCCGGGTGGTTCAGCGTGATCTCAAGGATCTTCGGCGTCACGGCGCGCACGCCGAGCGCCTCCTTGGGCGCCTTGCCCTCGTTCACCGCCTGGGCGTTCTTGATCAGATAGAGAACCGAGGCGTACTCCGACGCCGTCTCCGGCAACAGGATGCGGCGCAGCGAGAAAACGAAATCGTCGGCGGTGACCGGCACGCCGTCCGACCACTGGGCGTCGCGCAGATGGAAGGTCCAGACCAGCCCGTCGGGCGTAGTCTCCCAGCGCTCGGCCATGCCGGGCACAGCCTTTCCCTCCGGATCGGAGTCCGTCAGGCCGATCAACAGGTTGGCGATGATCCGGTCTTCCCAGGTGCCGGTCGACTTGTGCGGATCGAGCGTGACCGGCTCGGAGACATTGCCGGCCTGGATGCAGACCTGCCCCTCCGGGCACGGCGGACGCGAAGGTCCCTTGGGCGCGCAGGCGGCGATAGAAAACGCAGCGGAAGCCAGGATCAGCGTATTGCCGAGCGCCCGGAGCGCCCTATCAATGCGGGACGTCGAAACCATGGGTCACGGATGACACACTTTCCCACGCGCTCAAAGCTGACCGCACTCGCTCTGCTGGCCGCCCTCGCCGCCTCCGGCCAGGCCGCCGCCCAGACCAGATCCGAGGGCCGCGCCGCCGTCCTGCAGGGGCTGCTGGACTGCAAGGCCAAGAGCGATCCGACCGAGCGCCTGGCCTGCTATGACGCCGCCGCCGGCGCCATCGACACGGCCGAACAGAAGGGCGACATCGTCGTCGTTGACCGCGAGCAGGCCAAGGCCGCGCGCAAGCAGGCCTTTGGTCTCGGCCTCCCGAGCCTGGATATGTTCAATAAGGCCGAGGCGACCCCGGAAGAGGCCAATCGCATCGAGGACACCGTCGAGCGCGCCTATCGCGGCGGCGACGGCAAGTGGGTGTTCGAACTCACCGGTGGCGCGGTCTGGCAGTACTACGACGCCGCCGACCTGGGCCGTCAGCCCAAGAAGGGCAGCAAGGCCGAGGTCCGCAAGGGCGCGGTCGGCGGCTACTTCCTCAGCCTGGACGGCCAGTCGGGCGCCCGCGCCAAGCGCCTGCGCTAAGGGTCAGCGGTCCTTCGGGTCGATCGCGTCCCGAAGGCCGTCGCCGATGAAGTTGAAGCTCATCAGGGTCACGACCATGGTGAGCGAGGGGAAGATCAGCAACCAGGGGGCCAGTTCCATGTCCTGCGCCCCGCCGGCGATCAGGGTGCCCAGCGAGGCCATCGGCGGCTGAACCCCCAGGCCGAGGAAGCTGAGGAAGCTCTCGGCGAGGATAACGGCAGGTATCGTCAGGGTCACATAGACCACCACCGGCCCCAGCAGGTTGGGGATGATGTGGCGCGAGATGATGCCGCCCTGGCTCAGGCCCGCGGCCCGCGCCGCCTCCACAAACTCCTTATGTTTCAAGCCCAGCGTCTGTCCGCGCACGATGCGGCTCATGGTCAGCCACTCCACCGCGCCGATGGCGATGAAGATCAGGATGATGTTCGACCCGAAGGTCACCATCAGCAGGATCACGAAAAAGATGAAAGGCAGGGAGTAGAGCACGTCGACGACGCGCATCATGACCTCGTCGAGCACCCCGCCGACATAGCCGGCGACGGCGCCCCAGGCGATGCCGATGGCCAGCGAGACCAGCGTCGCCACCAGCCCGATAGCGAGCGAAACCCTAAGCCCCATAAGGAGTCTGGCCAGCAGGTCGCGGCCCAGGGAGTCGGCGCCGAGCAGGTGGCCGGCGGTCAGCGGCGGGGCCCAGACGTCGTTCTTGTTGATCTGGTCGTAGCTGAACGGGACCAGGTGCGGCCCGATGATCGCGACCAGCACCAGCACGGCGAGCACGACCATGCCGCTCACCGCGGCCCAGTTGCGCAGCAGCCGACGAAGGGCGTCGTCCCACAGGCTGCGACCTTTCACAGCCTTTTCCATGACTTGTGCGCCAGCGCGCGAACCGGGAGCCAGGATCACGACAGCCTCACGCGGGGATCAAGCGCCGCATAGAGCAGGTCGGCGATCAGGTTCAGAACGAGGATCAGGGCGGCGTAGAAGATGACCATCCCCATGACCACGGTGTAGTCGCGCTGGAGGGCCGAAATGACGAAGAACTTGCCCAGTCCCGGCAGGTTAAAGATCTTCTCCACCACCAAGCTGCCGGTTAGCAGTCCGGCGCACGCCGGGCCGAGGTAGCTGACCAGCGGCAGGATCGCGGCGCGCAGGGCGTGCTTCCCGACAATCCTGTGTTCCGGCAAGCCCTTAGCGCGGGCGGTGCGGACATAGTTGGAATGCAGCACCTCGATCATCCCCGCCCGCGTCAGGCGCGAGATGATCGCGATCTGCGGCAAGGCCAGCACCGCAACCGGCAATATCAGGTTCGCCAGGGCGCCGCCGTTCCAACCCCCAGAAGGCAAAAGCTGCAATTTCGAGCCGAAGAACAGCACGAGCAGCGGCGCTGTGACGAATGTGGGGATGCAGACCCCGACGATGGCCACCGCCATCACCCCGTAATCGACCAGCCGGTTCTGCCGCAGCGCGGCCAGGACGCCGAGGGTCACCCCCACCACCGCGGCGATGATGATCGCCGACAGCCCGAGGGTCAGACTGACCTTGTAGTTCTCCTTGAGGATCTGGAGGACGCTCTTGTCCTTGTACTTCAGAGAGGGCCCGAAATCGCCGCGGGTCACGTCCTTGAGGTAGTTGAAGTACTGCTCGTGCAGCGGCCTATCCATGCCGTACTTGGCCATCACGTTCCGCTCGATCTCGGGCGAAAGCTTGCGGTCCATGTCGAACGGACTGCCCGGGGCGGCGCGCATCATGAAGAAGGCGACCGTCACCACGAGGAACAGGGTCGGGATGGCCACCAGCAGGCGGCGGCCGATAAAGCGGAACATCAGGGGCTCAAGGTGACGGCCGATGATCGGCCGGGCGTTGCGAAACTTTCACCGGCCCCCGATGATGTCAAACGATCGCCCCCCTCCTCTCCTAGCGGTATTGCAGATGACTGACTTTCGACGCGTCACGGACCAGCTCTCGGTCGCCCCGCAGATCTCGGCCGCCGACCTGGCGGACGCGGCGGACCAGGGCTTCAAGCTGGTGATCAACAATCGGCCGGACGGCGAGGACCCGACCCAGCCGAGCAGCGCCGAGATCGAGGCCGCGGCCCGCGCCGCGGGCCTAGACTACGTTCACATCCCGGTGCGCGGCGGCCCGACCCCCGACCAGGTCGAAGCCAACCATCGCGCGGTCGAAGCCGCCGGCGGCCCGGTGCTGGCCTTCTGCCGCTCGGGCACCCGTTCGATCGTCACCTGGTCGCTGGGCCAGTTCCAGGCCGACGAACGCTCGGCCGAGGAACTCGTCGAGCTGGGCGCCCAGGCCGGCTACGACCTGTCGGGCGCTTTCCCGCGCTAACGGCGAGGGGCTAGGCGTCACCCTCCGGCGACGAGCGCCTTCAGGGCGTGGTCGGCGATCAGGCCGTCGGTGAGGCTGTGGGAATTGCGGACGCGGAAGTTCTCGGTGGTCACCACCACGACTGCATCCAGATCCGGCACGACGACCACCTTGTTGCCGCCGCTCCCGGACATCGCCCAAGCGGCGTGCGGCTTGCCCGCGACCGTGTAGGTCGGCAGCCAGGTCAAATATCCGTAGTCCCCGCGCTGCGCATCGACGCGGGCGTGGGGGCTGGTCATCGCCCCGACCCAGGCTTGCGGCAGGACTTGTCGCCCTTCCCACCGGCCGCCGTTCAGCAAGAGCTGGCCCAAGGCGAGCAGATCACGACTGCGCAGGCCAAGGCCCCCTCCCCCTTGCGCCAAGCCGGTCGGGGACATCTGCCACTCCGGCCTCTCGATACCCAAGGGATCGAAGAGCGCGCGCCGCGCAAAGTCCGGCAACGGCTGGCGGGCGGCGGACTGAACCACCGCGCCGAGCGTGGTCGCCCCCGCGGTGCAATAGCTGAAGGCGCGCCCGTACGGCTGGTCGGCGGGCTTGGCGATCCAGGCTGGAAAGCCTCGGATGGGCAGACCGAACGCGAAGTTCACCCAGTCCTCGATCAGATACATCCGCTCCTCATGGCCGCTCGAGAACTGGTTCTCGTCGTCGCACTCCAGAAGCGAGCTCATGGTCAGAAGGTCTTCGATCGTGATGGCGCCCTTGCGCGGGTCTGGACGATCGAACGGGCCATAGGCGCCGATGAACGGCATGACCGGCGCATCGGCGTTGGCGATGTCTCCCTGCGCGATCGCCGCGCCGACCAGCATGGCGGTGACGGTCTTGGTGACCGAGCGGGTGTTGCGGCGACGATCGGCGCCGCCGTCATCGAAATAGGTCTCGTGGATCAGCCGGCCGCGCCGCGCAATCAGGACGCTGGTGATCTTCTGGTAGGTCCCGGCGCGAACAGCCGCATCCAGGGCCGACAGCCCCTCGGCGGAGGCGCCCTGGCTGCTGGGCGACGCGGAAGTCCATTGAGGGTCGGCCGCCGCGGCGGTCGAAACGGCAAGCGCCGCAGCGATGGCTATGAACAGATGGCGCATGATGGTCCCCCGATCAGGCGTCGAAAAGTGCCACCGGAGTCCCGCTGCGTCTTGAACAGTTGGCGCCCCGCACGCGGAAATCGCGCGATTGCGGGCGAGGCGACCGCGATCTCGTCGTCCGAGCCCGGTCTACGGCCTCTGATCGAGTTGCACCCGGGCCGCGCCCATGGCTACCTGCTCGGGTTCGCAGCTCGCGACGGCCAGGACCAGTTGCACCGCCAGGAGACAAAGCAGCGCGAAGGCCGGCCGTTGGAGCCGTTTTGATACATAAATCGCCGCGTCCGTCGCCATGACCGACCTCGTTCCCCAAGTTCGAAGACGTCAAAGCAAGTCGGGCGCCGCCGCAGGAATTTTCGATGATCCCTTATGTTCGTGAGATTCAGTTCGAGTACGGCGCCTGCGACCAGGTCTCGCCGCTGATCCGCCGGGTGGTGGCCAACAACCCCGGCCCGTTCACCTATCTGGGCACCGGCACCTTCATCGTCGGCAAGGGCGAGGTCGCGGTGATCGACCCCGGCCCCGACCTGCCCGAGCACCTGGACGCGCTGATGGCGGCGCTGGAGGGCGAAACCGTCACCCACATCCTGGTCACGCACCACCATTCGGACCACTCTCCGTTGGCCGGGCCGCTGCAGGAGAAGACCGGCGCCAAGATCTATGGCTGCGCGGTGGGCGCGAAGGCCGGCGATTCGACGGTGATCACCGAGGCCGGGCACGACCTCAGCTTCACCCCGGACATCGACATCTGCGGCGGCGGGGCGGTGTTCACGGGACCGGGCTGGACGCTGGAGGCGATCGCTACGCCGGGCCACACGTCGAACCACATCTGTTTTGCGCTGAAGGAAGAGAACGCGCTGTTCTCGGGCGACCACATCATGGGCTGGTCGACGACGGTGGTGTCGCCGCCGGACGGCGACATGACCGCCTATATGGAGAGCCTGGACCTGGTGAAGGACCGCGACTTCGACGTCCTGTGGCCGACCCATGGTCCGCCGGTGCGCGAGGTCCGCCCGTTCATCGAGGCCTACATCGCCCACCGCCGCGCCCGCGAGGCGCAGGTGCTGAAGGCGGTCGGCGAAGGCCACGGCAAGATCAAGGAGATGGTGCCGGTGCTGTACGCCGAGGTCGACAAGCGGCTGTGGCCGGCGGCGGCCCGTTCGGTGCTGGGCCACATGATCGACCTGACCCGCCGGGGCGTGGTCGTTTCGGACGACCGCGATCCCGGCCTGGACAGCGACTATCGGCTGGCCAGCTGAGTCCAAAGATCAGAGTTTTTGGGGTTGGCGCCCTTCCCCCGCTTTTGACCAGAGTTTCGGTCCCGAGGCGACCTTCCAGTCGCGTTCGGTCAATGACGCGCGAGTATCGAAGCGGACACTCGAAATGGCAGAGACGGGTGCGCGTAACCGACCCCGTCTCCAGCCCGCGGCAACTCGGAGCGCGCGAACACCTCATCAATCTAATCGATGGATATCTAGCCCAGCTCGTTGATTGCTCCTGGTGGAGACGTGGTGCGCTCGTTCCGTAGAATGTTCATCGCCGCAGCTACCGCGGCAGGCTTCGCTATTGGGAATGCGCACGCTACCGAACCGCTTCTCCAGTGCAGCAGCAGGGTCTCCGGTCCTGACGGGTCGTCGGCTTCAGCGTCCGCTATCATGAATGGCGAGCAGATTGAGCTCACGCGAGCCTCGCTTCACGTCACGTTCCTGCTGTTGGACCCACCTAGACCCTTGCCGATGACGACTTTGACGTTCAGCTATGAAGTCAAAGCTGTTGCGCCGCTGAGCGCAACCATCGACAGCATCGGCCTCGCGTACAACAGCGGGGGCGCGCCCAAGGTGTGCGGCCCAGGCGTAGCTACTGTCGAAGTGGACGGAGCGGAAGTGTACCGAGCACCCTATCGTGCGCGCCGAGGCATGTGCGCCCCGACCGTCGTCCTCGACCGCACCGACGCAAAAGCTGCTGTAGCAATGGACCGTCTAATCAAGGCGAAGACGATTTCCGTCCGCTTCGCGACCGACGATGGAACCTCTACCCTTGGAGATACTTTCAAAGGTATCGAACCGGGAGCCCGTTTTCAGACTCTCAGCACGGCATTTGAGAACCTTTTTGGAAGCGGCAGCTCCCCAACCACGTGTCGTGAGTATCGGTCGGACGCCCTCGAAAAGCTCTTTCCCTTCCAGTGGGCGACGCGAACTACGCCGTCCCGCAATTGAGCTGCGGAGAGCTTCAACACGTCAATGGTTGTCGACTCTTGGACCAAGCGTTTTGGTCCGCTTCTGGCGCCAGGCGGTCATTCCCGTCGGCTCCCGGCCGGGCGCCAACGAGCGAATTCCATAGTCGTCAGCGAGGGGGGCAGCAGACCTATGTCTTCTTCGGCTGATTGCCTGTCGCAGCTCGCCGTTTTTGCTCTCCCAACTTGAACAGCTTCTTCTCCGCGAGGGCTTCGACGCCCTCGTCGCCACCGTCGATCATGGCGTCCACCTCGCTGGCCGGCTTGCCACCGAAGACGCCCTTGATCGTCTGATGTCTGCTTCTGCTCACGACTCCAAACTACCGGCACATCGAATGACCGCAAGGGGGTGAGAGTCGACGGACGTGCTCAGGAACTGAGTTCCGCCAAATACAAATGCGTTTCATTGCGCAGGGAGAGTTCACCCAGCGGTGCTAGCGCTTTCTCGACCTCGGCCAACAGCTGGTCGCGTCGGTCCTGGGCGATGACATTGTAGTCTGATCGGGTGCGCAGTTGCCGTACAAAGGCGCCGCCAGTAACACGCTCTGACCAAATGTAGGCCTTACGGATCACTGGCCCGAATAGGCCGGAAGCGTCGATGAGCATGCGAACAGGGCCTTCTGGCAGGTACCAGGCCTGCGGTGGAGGCTTCCAGAGGTCCGGCGCAATCTCCGCATAGATGGGCTGAAGCACCTTCATGACCTCAGGTGGCGGTGACGACGGAACATGCCCGAAGATGGCGAGCCACCCGCCCGGCTGCAGGGCCATCGCTGCCTTCGGGAAGCTGACGGAGGGGGCGATCCAGTGCCACGCCTGCGCAGAGGCGACGAGCCGAAAGCTGGCCGGCTCTGGATCGAACGTCTCGAAGCGGGCTACGTGAAATTCGACGCCGCTATGACGCGCATTTGCGAGGGCAATCAGCTCGGCGCCCGGATCGACGGCCACGACGTCCCAACCGCAGCCAATCAAGCCAGTCGTAGCCTGGCCGCTGCCGCAACCGACCTCCAACACACGCTGACCGGCCGCCCCGACAACTTCAGTTAGATCGGCGAACAACTCGTCAGGGTATGGCGGGCGAACAGCGTCGTACTCGGCCGCGACGGCGTCGAAGGTATCCCTCTGCTGATCGCTCACGAACGCCCCGCTTAGGTTGGACTTGGAACCCCCAGACAACCAGAGGGGGGCAATGTCCGCAACGTGTGTCGATAGCCGAAGTCACGTTAAGGCCAGCGAGCGGACTTCGTTGGCGTCGCCGCCTGGCAAGCGCATGAGAACGCTTCGATGGTGGGATCCCCGAGCGCTCGGGACAGAAATTGGCGGGACTATCCGTTAGGGTCGCCGCTAAATCCCCACTTCACCGGGACAACAATTCTGGCCTGTTAGACTGAGTTCGTTCCGGTTCAGATGACGTCATCTGAACCGGTAAACTGTCGCGTCAGCGCGCGACGCCGGTGATTTCCTTGATCGCGGCCTGAACCGAGGCCTTCTCGCCCGCGCCCCAAAGGTTCTTGAGGTAGGCGAGCGTGCGGCCGGCCGCGTCGTCGAAACGCCACTCGCAGTCCTGGAAGCGGCAGTGTTCAAAGATCGGCGGCTCGCCGCCGGCATAGATCAGGCGAGACTTGAGGAACTCGCAATCGGAGAACACCTGTCCGTCGAGGCTGACCGTCTCATGGCTGTAAACGACGCTGGTCGACATGGCCTATTTTTCCTCATCCGCCGGCGCAGAAGTCGCCCGGGCGCGTTCGCGCTCTTCGCGCTTTTCGGCGGCCTTGGCCGCGGTCTTGTTCGCCTTCTGGCGCTCGCGCTCCATGCGCTCAAACTGATAGTTCGGCTTCCTCGCCATCGGTGCTCCTGTTCGTAACTATTGGCGGGCCTTGCGAGCGGCGTAGCGCAGGTCGCGCTTGGTCTTCTGCTCGGCCTTGGTGAGCGCCTTGCGCTCCTTGCGTTCGCCCCGCTTGGCGTCGAGCGACGCGGCGACGGCGGCCTCGTCGGCCTGGCGGGCGGCTTCCTGCGCTTCAGCGGCGGCAAGCTGCTTGTCGGCCTTGGCCTGACGGCGGGCGGCGCGGACCTTTTCCAGCTCAGCGGCGCGGAGCGCGCTGCGATCGGGGGTCTGGGCGGCGGTGACCGTCGGCTTGGGCCGAAGCTTGGCGAGGAGCGCGCTGCGCGCGTCGGCCGCCGTCTTCAGGCGTTCGGCGAATTCTGTGCGTTGGGTTTCGTTCATTTGTACTTTCAGCTGTCGGGCGTGTCAGCGGTCGCCGGCTTGAAGGCGGCGAGGCAGATGGCTTCCAGGTGGCCACGCAGACTGCGCGGCGCCAGCAGGGCGTCCACAGCACGGCAGCCATCGGCCTCAAGCTGGCGCTTGAGCGTAGCGATGTCGCGGGCCTGGCCTGATCGCGCGATCTGGAATGCGCGCTCGATGGTGGGGATGGTCATGATCTTGACGGTTCCTCCGCCGAGCAGGCCGGGCCGGCCCAAGCGGAGGACAAACTCTTAGGCGGCTTGCAACTGGACGGCGGTCATCTTGCCGCTGCGGGAGTCCAGTTCCAGTTCGTAGCCGACCTTCTGGCCTTCTTCGAGCGAGCCGAGGCTCGAGCGCTCGACCGCGCTGATGTGGACGAACACGTCCGCACCGCCCGCGTCAGGTTGAATAAAGCCGAAGCCTTTGGTCGGGTTGAACCACTTCACAATGCCGGTCGTCATAATTGTCACCTTTCAGGTGCAAGTTTTCGCGCGCCCAGTCTGAGGCGACGGATCAAATTTTCGGAGAAGGTTGAGGTCGGCTCGGGGCGATTTCCGAAGAAAAAGCGGGGAGAACAACCGAACCGAAAGCGATATTCGATTTTGTCTTTTAGCGGAAATAGGGCCGTGACGCCAGCCACAATTGTTCAAACGGCGGCGGCGCCGGGTCGCACAAAGGGTCTGGGCCGCCGCTTTTCGAGCGATTTCGCGGGCCCGCCAGCACGGCGCTCTAAGCGTCGAGACCCTTGAGGGGGGCGAACGCCTGGACGGGGATGCCGGCGGCAGAGCGCAGGATCATCAGCGAAGCGACAGCGCCGCGACGGCGGCCGGCTGACGAACCTCGCGGTCGTAGACATAGGCGAACAGGGTGGCGGTGGTGATGGCGAGCACCAGCAGCGCGCGCAGCCAGAATTTCGAGAAGCCGGCCAGGACGGCGACCAGCACGCCGAAGAACCCGGCGGCGACGCTGCCGAGCGCGAAGTGCGGCGCCCACTCCATGGCGATCAGGCCGACCCCGACGCCCTCGCTCATCAGACCGAGCTTGGGCGCGATCACCCCGACGGCGACCAGGAAGGTCGGCGCCAGGGCGACCAGGGTCGCGCCGTGCAGATAAAGATCGGCGAAGCCGTGCGAGACGGCGGGTTGACGCACCTGCAGGGATGCGGCTGGCCGCCGCTCAACCGGCCTGAAGGCCGGTTGAGGCGCGGTCAGCTTCGCCGAAAAGGGCCGACGGCGTCCGCCGGGGCCTCCGGCGACTGCAGTTTGGCGCCGGACTGAACTTGGGACTGGGTACGATCGAGGGTCTGGTGGGGACTGGGCGTCCATTCGAGCCAAGCGCCGTCGTCATGGTCGGAATGCTCGGGCGCGTAGATCTTCGGCTCGGGCGAGGCGGCCAGGGCCACCGCGCCGCCGACGCTCGCCGCGGCGGTCGGCAGGACGTAGTCCTTCATCCGGTCGCGGATCAGTTTCTTGTCGATCTTGCCGGTGGCGCCGAGCGGGATGTCCTCGACGAAGGCGACGTCGTCGGGGGTCCACCACTTGGCGATCTTGCCTTCGAGGAACTGCAGGAACTCTTCCTTGGTCGAGGTTTCGCCCGCCTTCAGCTTGACCAGCAGCAGCGGCCGCTCGTCCCACTTCGGATGCGCGACGCCGATGACGGCGGCGAGCTCGGCCTTCGGGTGGCCGGCGGCGATGTTCTCGATCTCGATCGACGAGATCCATTCGCCGCCCGACTTGATCACGTCCTTGGCGCGGTCGGTGATCTGCATGAAGCCATGCTCGTCGAGGGTGGCGACGTCGCCGGTGTCGAAGAAGCCGGCGTCGTCGAGGATGTTTCCGCCCTCGGACTTGAAGTACTGGCCGACCACGAACGGGCCGGCGACCTTGAGGCGGCCAAAGGTCGAGCCGTCATGCGGCAGGTCCTTTTCCGCATCGTCGACCAGCTTGAGCTCGATGCCGAGCGGGGCGCGGCCCTGCTTCAGCTTGAACTGCAGCTGGGTCTCGTCGTCCATGGCGGCGATGGCGGCGTTCGGGGTGGCCTGGGTGCCGAGCGGCGAGGTCTCGGTCATGCCCCAGGCGTGGGTGACGTCGACGCCGAACTCGTCGCGGAAGCCGCGCACGATGCTCTCGGGCACCGCCGACCCGCCGATGACGACGCGCTTCAGGGTGGTCAGCTGGCCCTTGGTGGCGCGCAGGTGCTGCAGCAGCATCTGCCAGACGGTCGGCACGGCGGCCGAGAAGGTCACACCCTCGGTCTCCAGCAGCTCGTGCACCGACGCGCCGTCGAGCTTCTGGCCCGGCATGACCAGCTTGGCCCCGACGGCGGGCGCGGAGAACGCCAGGCCCCAGGCGTTGGCGTGGAACATCGGCACGACCGGCAGCACGGTGTCGGTGGCCCGGATGCCGAGGACGTCGCCGCCCATGGTCACCAGGGTGTGCAGGAAGTTCGAGCGGTGCGAGTAGAGCACGCCCTTGGGGTTGCCGGTGGTGCCGGAGGTGTAGCAGAGGCCGGCGGCGGTGTTTTCGTCGAAGCCGCCCCAGGCGACGTCGGCCGAGGCCTGCTCGATCAGGGTCTCGTAGGCGAGCGCGCCGGGCAGCTGGTCGCCGAGGTGGGCCTCGTCCGACAGCACCACGAAGTGCTTCACGCCCGGGATCTGGTCGCGGATGGCGGCCAGGATCGGCAGGAAGGTCAGGTCGGTGAAGATGACCCGATCGTCGGCGTGGTTGATGATGTAGACGAGCTGCTCGGCGAACAGGCGCGGGTTGAGCGTGTGGCAGACCGCGCCGATGCCCATGATGCCGTACCAGGCTTCGATGTGGCGGCCGGTGTTCCAGGCGAGCGTGGCGACGCGGTCGCCGGGCGCAACGCCCAGGGCCTTCAGCGCATTCGACACGCGCTTGGCGCGCTCATGGATCGCGGCGTAGGTGGTGCGGACGATCGGCCCCTCGACCGAACGGCTGACGACCTCGCGGCCGCCGTGCCAGGCCTTGGCGTGGTCGAGGATCTTGTCGACCGTCAGCGGCCAGTCCTGCATCAAACCTTGCATACTCGTACTTCCTCCCGACGACGCCGCCCTCTCTGGGGCTGGGCGCAAGCTAGATTCACCAATTCCTTAACGCAACGCGGCTCGGTGAACAGGGGCTTGTCGCGAAAAGCCGCTGCGTCATGGTGGTTGCGGACGAAGGGAGACCTGCGATGGCGACGATCCGATACCTGGTGACCAACGTCGAGGCAGCGGTGGACTTCTATACCGGGGTGCTAGGGTTCGAGGTGGCGCAGCAGTTCGCGCCGGCCATGGCGATCCTGAAGCGCGGCGACCTGACGCTGTGGACGGCAGGGCCGTCCTCCTCCGCCGCCAGGCCGATGCCCGACGGACGCAGGCCGCAGCCCGGCGGCTGGAACCGCATGGTGCTGGAGGTCGATGACATAGAGGCGATGGTCGCGGAGCTGACCGCCCGCGGCGCGCCCTTCCGCAATCAGATCGTTTCCGGGCCGGGCGGGCGGCAAATCCTGTGCGAGGATCCGTTCGGCAATCCGATCGAGCTGTTCCAGCCCGCCGGTTGACTTGTCGGTCCTGGTCCTATCGAAGGGCCGACTTTCCTTCATCCAAGCCGCGAGGACCTAGTGGATCAGTTCGACGTCGTGGTGATCGGCGCCGGCGCGGCGGGCATGATGTGCGCGATCGAGGCCGGCAAACGCGGCCGCCGCGTTCTGGTGATCGATCACGCCGCCGCGCCGGGCGAGAAGATCCGCATCTCCGGCGGCGGGCGCTGCAACTTCACCAACGTCAACGCCGCCCCGGCCAACTTCCTCTCGGCCAACCCGCACTTCGCGATCTCGGCGCTGCGCCGCTACACGGCCAAGGACTTCATCGCCTGGGTCGAGCGCGAAGGCATCGCCTATCACGAGAAGACACTTGGCCAGCTGTTCTGCGACAACTCGGCCAAGGACATCATCGCCATGCTGACCAGCGCGATGCGCGCGGCGGGCGTGACCATGCGCCTGAAGACCAGCGTCGAGCGGGTCGAGCAGGAGGACGAAGGCTTCTCCCTGGAGACCAGCGGCGGACGGGTGACCTGCGAGGCCCTGGTGATCGCCAGCGGCGGCAAGTCGATCCCGAAGATGGGCGCCACCGGCTTCGGCTACGAGATCGCGCGGCAGTTCGGGCTGAACATCGTCGAGACACGCCCGGCCCTGGTGCCGCTGACCTTCGAGATCGGGATGCTGGAGCGGCTGAAACCGCTGGCCGGGGTTGCGGTGGATTCCGTCGTCGCCAGCGGCAAGACCAAGTTCACGGAGGCGATGCTGTTCACCCACCGCGGGCTGTCGGGCCCGTCGATCCTGCAGATCTCGTCCTACTGGCGCGAGGGCCAGGCGATCACGGTGTCGATGGCGCCGGGCGTGGACATCGCCGCCGCCTTGAAGAGCGCGCGCCAGACCCGCGGCAAGCAGGCGGCGATCACCGTGCTGTCGGAACACCTGCCGCGGCGCGTGGCGCAGATGATCCTGGACGAGGCCGCGGCCCCCGCCAACGCCGGCGACCTGTCGGACAAGGCCATCGGGCGCATCGACACAGCGGTGAACGCCTGGACGGTGAAGCCGGTCGGCTCGGAAGGCTATCGCACCGCCGAGGTGACGCTGGGGGGCGTGGACACCGACGCGCTGGAGTCAAAGACCATGCAGGCCAAGGCCGTACCGGGGCTCTACTTCATCGGCGAGGTGGTCGACGTCACCGGCTGGCTGGGCGGGTATAACTTCCAGTGGGCGTGGTCGTCGGGCTGGGTGGCCGGACAGGCGGTCTGAGGCCGCCCGCCACTGTCATCCCGGAAAAGCGTGAGACGCTTGTCGGCGAGGCGCTCTGACAACCTCTAGAAATCAGGTGTTCATGGGTCCCGGTCTTGCTTCGCAAACCGGGATGACATCCCTTGGATCCCTAAGGCGGCGGCGCGCCCGCGTGCTGGATCGACCAGGCCTCGGCGGCGTCCTGGGCCGGGCCTGAGGCGTCGACGCGGACCCACTCGATAGGGCCGACGTCGCGTTCGAGCTGCATGCGCAGGGTGGCGACCGTGGCGTCGGAGGCGTCGCCTTCCCGCCCCTCGATGCGCTGGGCCAGGACTTCGGGCGGAGCCTGCAGCCAGACCCCGTGGAACGGGACCCCGGCGTTCTTAGCCAGCGCTTCGACGCGGCCGCGCAGCTCGGGCTGGATGAAGGTGGCGTCGACCACGACTGCGCGCCCGGCGTCCAGCAGGGCCCGGGCCTCCGCCAGCAGGGTGTCGTAGACCTCCTGGTAGAAGGCGGGCGAATAGACGCTGGCCGGCAGCGCGGCGTCGGGCGCCACGCCCAGCAGGCGCTTGCGGATCTCGTCGGTGCGCAGCACCACCGCGCCCGGCGAGGCGCCCAGGCCCGGCGCGATGAGCCGCGCAAAGGTCGACTTGCCCGAGCCCGAGAGCCCGCCGACCGCGGTCAGCTTGGGCGGCGGCGGCGACAGATGCGCCAAGCCGGCGTCGAGATAGGCGCCCGCGCCTTCCAGGTCGGCGCTGTGCGCCTGGACGTGGGCGCGCACGCCGGCGCGGACGGCCATCATCAGCGGCAGGGCGGCCAGGCCGTCCAGCAGATCGGGGCCGAAATGGCGGCGTCCCTCGTCGACATAGGCCGAGAGCACCCGCACGGCCGCGTCGCGACGGCGGCGGAAGTCGAGGTCCATCAACAGGAAGGCCAGGTCGTACTGGATGTCGATGTCGGACAGGATGTCGTTGAACTCGATGCAGTCGAACAGGACCGGCTTGCCGTCTTCCAGCAGGATGTTCCCAAGATGCAAGTCGGCATGGCACTGGCGGGCGAAGCCAGCGCCGCGACGGGCGTCCAGCAGCCGCTCGCGCCTGAAGTACTCGGCGTCGGTGGCGGCGATCAGCGCCTCGACCCGTTCATGGCCCAGCTTCGAGGCCAGTTCGCGGAGCAGCTTGGCGTTGGAGTCGATGGTGTATTTCAGCGCCTTGCCGCCGCCGCCCTGCGGGCGCAGCTCGGCCTTGGCGTGGACGCCCGCGACCTCGCGGCCCATGGCCTCGGCCAGCGGCCCGTCGACCGCCCAGGGACGGGCGGCGAGCACGAAGCTCTCATCGAAGCGGCGCATCTCGAGCGCGTACTCGACCACCGCGCCGGCGCCGTCCAGCTCCAGCCCCCCGCCGGCCTTGCGGGTGATGGTCCGCACCGTGCGATAGATGTCGGAGGTGGCGGCCCGGTTGAAGCGCAACTCGCGCTCCAGCGCCCAGTGGCGCAGGTCGAGGGTGGAGTAATCCAGGAAGCCCAGATCGACCCGCTTCTTGACCTTGAAGGCGGTGTCGCCGGCCAGGAACACCCATGCGCAGCCGGTTTCGATCTTCTTTTCCGCCTCGCCTTCCAGCCAGGCGACGACTTCGGCCTCTTCGGCGTCGGTCAAGGATAGAGGCGCTGGGTGGTCCAGCCCTCCCCCACGCGGACGAAGACCAGGCGCTCGTGCAGCCGGAACGGCCGGTCGCGCCAGAACTCGATCGCCTCGGGCCGCACGCGGTAGCCGGACCAGTGCGGCGGGCGCGGCACCTTGCCGAGGCCGAACTTCAGGCCGATCTCGGCGATGCGCTTCTCCAGCGCCAGACGGTCGGGCAACTGCTGCGACTGCTCCGAGGCCCACGCCCCGATCTGGGCCGGCCGCGCGCGGGTCGCGAAGTAGGCGTCGGCTTCCTCCGGCGTCACCGGCGTGACCGTGCCGCGAACGCGGACCTGGCGGCGTAGCGACTTCCAGTGAAACAGCAGCGAGGCCTTGGGATTGGCTGCGAGCTGACGGCCCTTGGCGCTGCCGAGATTGGTGTAGAACACGAAGCCGTCGGGACCGGCGTCCTTGAGCAGCACCATGCGCACGTCGGGCATGCCGCTCTCGTCCACGGTAGCCAGCGCCATGCCGTTAGGATCGTTCGGCTCCTTGGCGGCAGCCTCCTTCATCCATTCGGCGAAGAGGGCGAAGGGATCCTGCTCCGACAGCAGGGGCGGCGGCTCGGCCGCGGTCACCTGGCGGACGTACTCGTCCTCGCTGGGCGAGGGAGGGATCTGGGCCTTGTCGCTCATGGCCTCGATATAGCGCCTTGGCGCGCGCGCGCCATGCTTAACGCGCCGTTGACCATGCGCCGTCCACAGTCGCCGGATGGCCGCGCCCAAGTCACCCATGCTGGACAGGAAGCGGGCGCGCGCCGTGTTGGGCGCCGCGTCCGGCGCCACGCCCGCCGAACTGCGCCGCGCCTTTCGCGAGGCGGCGAAGCTGGCCCACCCCGACCGGCCCGGCGGCGACGCCGAACGGTTCCGCCAGGTGGTCGAGGCCTATCGCCTGCTGACCGAGCCGACCCCCACCGACAAGATCATCCAACCGCCCGCCACCGTCAGGAAAACCCCCCAGGACGACAGGATCCTGCCGATCACGCCGCTGCTGGCGCTGAACGGCGGGGTGGTGCTGCGCGAGACCGCCGACGCTCGCAGCCTGAAGATCACCCTGCCCGCGGGCCTGCGCTCCGGCGACCTGCTGCGGGCGGGCGCCGACCTATTCGAGATCGCCGTGCGCGGGGATGGCGAGATCATGGTGCGCGGGCACGACCTCTGGATCACCACGCCGCTGCATCCGCATGTCCTGGCCCAGGGCGGCCGGGTCGCGGTCGACACGCCGCTGGGGCGCCGGGTGGTCTGGATCACCAGGAAGGCCGGCGAGCGCGGCCTGATCCGGCTGGCGGGCCAGGGACTGCCCGCGCGCGGCGATCATCCGCAGGGTCACCTGTTCCTGCGCCTGACGGAGCAGACCCGCATCACCGACACCGCCACGCGCGCCCTGCGCCGCCGGTTCGCGGCTGCCTGGGCGGCCTAAACCCTGGCCTGCTCTAGCCTTGGGCCGGAGCCGGCTTTAAGAACGCCGCCATGTCGCACAACACCTTCGGCCATCTGTTTCGCGTGACCACCTGGGGCGAGAGCCACGGACCGGCCCTGGGCTGCGTCGTGGACGGCTGCCCTCCCGGTATCGGCCTGACCGCCGAGGAAGTTCAGGTGTGGCTGGACCAGCGCCGTCCCGGCCAGGGCAAGTTCGTCACCCAGCGCCAGGAGCCGGACGCGGTGAAGATCCTGTCGGGCGTGTTTCAGGACGAGCGCACCGACGGCCAGGTGACCACCGGCACGCCGATCTCGATGCTGATCGAGAACGTCGACCAGCGCTCGCGCGACTATGGCGAGATCGCCACCCAATTCCGGCCGGGCCACGCGGACTACACCTACTTCGCCAAGTACGGCGTGCGCGACTATCGCGGCGGGGGACGGGCCTCGGCGCGCGAGACCGCCGCCCGGGTCGCCGCCGGCGCCGTGGCGCGCAAGATCATCGAGGGCGTCACCGTCCGCGCCGCCGTGGTGCAGATCGGCCCGCATGCCATCGACCGCAGCCGCTTCGACTGGGACCAGCGCCACGAGAACGGCTTCTGGTGCCCGGACGCGCAGACCGTGCCGGTCTGGGAAGAGCACCTGGAGCAGGTCCGCAAGGCCGGGTCATCGACCGGCGCGATCGTAGAGGTCGAGGCGCTGGGCGTGCCGGCCGGCTGGGGCGCGCCCGTCTACGGCAAGCTGGACGCCGAACTGGCCGCGGCCCTGATGTCGATCAACGCCTCCAAGGGCGTGGAGATCGGCGCGGGGTTCGCCTCGGCCGCCTTCTCCGGCGAGGAGAACGCCGACGAGATGCGCATGGGCAACGACGGCGAGCCGCTGTTCCTGTCCAACAGCGCCGGCGGCATCCTGGGCGGCATCTCATCCGGCGCGCCGGTGGTGGCGCGAGTGGCGTTCAAGCCGACCTCGTCGATCCTGACGCTGCGCCGCAGCCTGAACGAAGCCGGCCAGGAGATCGACCTGCGCACCAAGGGCCGCCACGACCCCTGCGTGGGGCTGCGCGCCGTGCCGGTGGTCGAGGCGATGACCGCGTGCGTGCTGGCCGACGCTTATCTGCGCCACCGGGCCCAGACCGGCGGCGGCGCCTATATTCCGGGCGGTACGGAGCGCCGCTGACCCTTTGCGGGCGCTGGAATTTCGACACTCACGAATCGCTGTTTTTTGACATTGACCGTGCAACTTTCGCGCAGCTAATCAGCTGTCATCGCGAAACGAATCATCGCGAATCGGCCCCACAGTCAGCGCGGTGAATGTGCGCCTCGATCGCCTCAAGGTTCTGATCGTCGACGACAACAAGCACACGCGCCTGTTGCTGGCGCAGATTCTCAGAGCGCTCGGGATCACCCAGACGTTCGAGGCGGGCGATGGACTCGAAGGCCTGGCGACCCTGCGCAACCACGCCATCGACATCGTCCTGACCGACCTGGCCATGGAGCCGCTGAACGGGGTCGATTTCGTGCGGGCGATCCGTACCGGGCCGGAAAGCCCCTGCCCCCTGATCCCGGTGATCATGATCACGGGGCATTCGACCATGACCCGCATCAGCGAGGCGCGGGACGCCGGCGTCAACGAGTTCATGGCCAAGCCGATCACGGCGAGCGGCGTCATCGCGCGGCTGCAGCAGGTGGTGGACCACGCCCGGCCGTTCATCCGCGCAGGCGACTACTTCGGTCCCGAGCGGCGACGGCGCAACGACCCGAGGCACGAGGGGCCCTGGCGGCGGTCGGGCGATCACCGCAACGTTCGGGCGCTGGAGCTTTAGTTTTCGCCACCATTTGGTGATCTTCGGCCGGTAGGCATGGGTCAGCCCCGCCGGAGACCTTCCCCGCATGTCCGCCCTTAGCCTTCTCGCCAGGCTCTCGCTGCTGGCGGGCGTCGCCCTGAGCTTGTCAGGCTGCCTGGCCGTGGCCGCCACCGGCGCCGTGGTGGGAACGGCCGTCGGCGTGACCGGCGCG
The DNA here is from genome assembly GCF_001425305.1 of Phenylobacterium sp. Root1290. Classification (GTDB taxonomy): domain Bacteria; phylum Pseudomonadota; class Alphaproteobacteria; order Caulobacterales; family Caulobacteraceae; genus Phenylobacterium. Next base: position 441,137 of record NZ_LMEE01000002.1, read on the forward strand.
GCAGTGGGCGTCACCGCCAAGGGCGTCGGCATGGCGGCCGGCGCGATCATCCCGGACGGCGACGACGACGACGACGACGACAGGGACGACCGCCGTCGGAAGTAGGCCTAGCCGCTGACCGCCATGGCGCAGCTCTCGCCGATGGTCGGGCGCGAGACGACGATGCGCGACAGGCCCGGAAACTTGGGCTGCAGGCGCTCAGCGAAGTAGAGGCAGATGTGTTCCAGGGTCGGGCGCTCGAGCCCCGGCTTCTCGTTCAGCAGGCCGTGATCCAGTTCGGCGGCGACCGCCTTCAGTTCGCCGTCCAGATCGGCCAGATCGACCACCCAGCCCACCGGCTCCTGCGGCGCGCCGCGCACGGTCGCTTCGACCTTGAAGGAGTGGCCATGCAGGTTCCGATAGGGCCGATGTTCGGGCCCCTCGGCGAAGTAGTGCGCCGCGTCGAAGGTCGCGGCCTTGGTGATCTCGAAAATCGGCTGGGTCATCGTGGGATCTGGAGGGGCGTCCGGCCGCGCGTGCGCGCGTGTCACGGAATACCCAGGTACTTGTGGGTTTGGACGCTTAAACGCCACCGGGGGTGCGCAAGGCAATAGGCGATCGCCGCCTGGGTGTTTTCGACGCGCGCCGGGCCGTCCATCGGCTGGAGCAGGAAACGCTCGAAGTCCATGTGCTCGAACCGCGCCGGATCGGCCAGCGGCTGCGGGAACACCAGCTTCAGTTCCTGGCCGCGGGTCTGCACCACCTCGGCGTCGGCCTTGGGGCTGACGCAGATCCAGTCGACGCCCTGCGGCACGGGCAGGGTGCCGTTGGTCTCCAGCGCGATCCGGAAGCCGCGCGCATGCAGGGCTGCGATCAAGGCCGGATCGACCTGCAGCAGCGGCTCGCCGCCGGTGCAGACCACCAGGCGATGGTCGGGACCGCCGGTCCAGGCCGCCTCGACCGCGCGGGCGAGATCGTCGGCGGTGGCGAACCGGCCGCCGCCCTCCCCGTCCATGCCCACGAAGTCGGTGTCGCAGAAGGTGCAGACCGCCTTGGCGCGATCTTCCTCACGTCCCGACCACAGGTTGCATCCCGCAAAGCGGCAAAACACCGCCGGCTGGCCGGCCTGGCCGCCTTCGCCCTGGAGGGTCAGAAAGATCTCTTTGACGGCGTAGCTCATGCCTCAAGTTCCAGGCGGCCGGCGCCAACCCACTCGTTCCAGCCCCGAGCGCGAAGGTCGCAGGCCGGACAGTCGCCGCAGCCGTGACCCCAATCGTGGAGCTCGCCACGGGTTCCCCGGTAACAGGTGTGGCTGTCGCGGACGATGATCTCGATCAAATCCTCGCCGCCCAACTGCTTGGCCAGCGCCCAGGTCTGCGCCTTGGTCAGCCACATCAGCGGCGTCTCGACGACGAAGTCCTGGGCCATGCCCAGGTTCAGCGCCCGCTCCAGCGCGTCCAGCGTCTCGCGACGGCAGTCCGGATAGCCGGAGAAGTCCGTCTCGCACATCCCGCCCACTAGAAATTTCAGTTTGCGGCGATCGGCCAGGGCCGCCGCATAGGTCAGAAAGACAAGGTTGCGGCCAGGCACGTAGGTGTTCGGCAGGCCTTTCTCGGTGATTTCGAAGGCGCGCTCCTGGGTCATGGCGGTCTCGCCGACCGCGCCAAAGCCTGTCAGATCGAGGACGTGATCCTCGCCCAGCCGGCCGGCCCATTGCGGGAAACGCGCCCGGATCGCTTCACGAACCAAAGAACGCTGTTCCATTTCGACCGCGTGCCGCTGGCCGTAATCGAAGCCGACCGTCTCGACATGATCGTAACGGGCCAGCGCCCAGGCCAGGCAGACGCTGGAATCCTGGCCGCCGGAGAACAGGACCAGGGCGCGGGACTGCGGGGAAGCTTCGCTCATCGGCCCCATATGCGCGCGCGCGGCGCAAATCGGAAGCCCGGCGCGACATTCGCGCAGCCCCGTCTCCATACCAGAGAATCCAAAACGCCTGAGGAAACAACGATCTCGCACATGCAGCATCGCGAATACCGGAAAGCGCCAAGTTGACGCCCCGGCAACCCATGGAGAACCACCTGCAATTGAAAGAAATCGCGCCTATGCATTTCAGCAACAGGGATTGGTTAGTTTTGCCCTGAACGTCGATAACTTAACGTCGTCACGTTGACAGACTCCACAACTGAGCGCGAGCCTTGCTGGTCGGGGGAGTGGCCGCCACCCCTTTGACGAATTCTCGTGCGGCGCAAGGTGACGCACCGGGCCGGTTTGTAGAGAGCCTCGGGCGTCTTGGGAGGAACCTGGAATGTCCAATACTCTGCATTTGCGGAGCCTACTGATCGTGGGCGCGTCCGCTGTAGCGTTGAGTTCAGTTGCGTCCCCGGCCTGGTCCCAGAACGTCATTCAAGAACTGGTGGTGACCGCCCAGAAGCGTGAGGAAGCCCTCCAAGACGTCCCCATCGCCGTGTCGGCCTTCAATCAGGACGCACTTGAGAAGGCGAAGATCGACGGCGGCCCGAACCTGGTCATCGCCGTTCCGAACGTGAACTTCTCGAAGGGGAACTTCACCGGCTACAACTTCCAGATCCGGGGCATCGGGTCCAAGCTCGTCGCCGGTTCCGGGGACGCCGGCACCGGCATCCACCTGAACAACGCGCCGCTGCTTTCCAACAACCTGTTCGAGACCGAGTTCTACGACGTGGAGCGGGTCGAGGTGCTGCGCGGGCCGCAAGGCACCCTCTACGGACGCAACGCCACCGGCGGCGTGGTCAACATGATCACCGCCAAGCCGATCGACGAGTTCGAGGCGATGATCCGCGGCGAACTGGGCAACTACAACACCCGCAAGCTGCGCGGCATGATCAACGTGCCGCTGGGCGACGAGTTCGCCCTGCGCGTCGCCGGCTCCTACCTGAAGCGCGACGGGTTCGGCGACAACCTGGTGACCGGCAACGACGCCGACGACCGCGACCTCTATGGAATCCGCACGACCCTGGCCTTCAATCCGACCGACACCTTCCACGCCTACCTGCTGTGGGATCACTTCAACGAGGAAGACAACCGCTCGCGGATCGGCAAGCAGTTCTGCACCAAGGACCTGGGACCGGCCAGTATCGGCGGGGTCGGGTACTCGGCCGCGGCCGGCGGCCTGATCGGCCAGATCCAGCGCGGCCTGTTCAGCCAAGGCTGTCAGGCGACTTCGCTCTACTCGGCCGGCGCGCTGGGAACGGTGAACTCGCAGGCGACGCTGGGCGGGCTGTTCGGCGCCCTGGGCGGGTTCCAGACCGGCGACGCCTATGCCGGCAAGATGCAGACGACCAACGTCCGCGACATCGAATCCACCTTCGACCCGATCTACGAATCCAAGACCGACATCATCCAGTTCAACGTCGACTGGGACCTGACCGACGAGCTGCGGCTGACCTGGCTGACGTCCTATACGGACTTCGATCTCTATACGCGCCAGGACTACAACCGCTACGTCCCGAGCACGAGCTTCAACACCACCCCCAACCCGGTCAACGCCTTCGCCGCGGTGCCGGGCTATGCCGGGATCTACGGGGCGCTGTTCCCCGGCGGCGTGATCAACGACGCCCAGAACCAGCCCTACAACCGCTTCACCACCAGCGACATCTCCTCGGCCTACACCAAGGGCTGGAGCCAGGAGCTGCGGTTGCAGTCGGCCTATGACGGCCCGTTCAACTTCAACGTCGGCGGGATCATGGTTCGCTACCAGGCGACCGGCGACTACTACGTGATGTTCAACACCGGGACCGGCTACTACCAGATCAACAACCTGTTCAGCACCGGCAATCCCAACTGCGCGGGCGCCGCGCCCTGCATCACCATCGACCAGAACTACGAGCCGGATCGCTCGGGCCGGAACTACTACGACGCCTACGGCCCCTATGACCTGCGCTCGCACGCCGCCTTCGGCGAGCTCTACTGGCAGGCGACCGAGACCCTGAAGTTCACCGGCGGCCTGCGCTATACGGTCGACGACAAGGAAGTCGAAAACCACCAGGTCAACCTCGGCATCCCCGGCTTCGGCATCGCCGGGCCGCTGCCGGGCACCCCCGACATCCTGCACGTGGAGTTCAAGGAGACGACGGGCCGGGTCGGCTTCGACTGGAAGCCGGACCTCGACTTCACCGACGACACCCTGCTCTACGCCTTCTTCTCGCGCGGCTATAAGGCCGGGGGCCTCAACTCCCCCTGCAGCGGCGGCGCGGGCGTGATCTGCGGCCCGCCGACCTTCGAGCCTGAGTTCATCAACGCCTATGAGATCGGCACCAAGAACACGGTGCTCGACGGGACGATGACCCTGAACCTGACGGCCTTCTACTATGACTACGAGGGCTACCAGGTCTCCAAGATCGTCAACCGCGCTTCGACCAACGAGAACATCGACGCCAAGATCAAGGGCGCGGAGCTGGAAACCGTCTGGCAGCCCCTGCAAGGGCTGCGGCTCAACGCGCAGATCGGCTGGCTCGACACCGAGATCAGCTCCGGCACCTCGATCGACACCTTCAACCGCACGGGCGGCGATCCCAACCTGGTGCTGGTGAAGTCGAGCGCGGCGTCGAACTGCGTCGTCAACCTGGCCGCGGCCCAGACGGCCCTGACCGTCTCGAACCTGACCAACAACCCGTTCGCCCTGCTCGGCGTCTGCACCCCGGCCTCGACGGCCGGCGCGGGCACCAACATCGGCAGCGGCGCGCTGGCGGTCGGCACCAACGCCTTCGGCGGCCTGGTCAGCGACGGCGTGCCGATCTCGCTCGAAGGCAAGGAACTGCCGAACGCCCCGCACTGGACCATCTCGCTGGGCGCCCAATACACCTGGGACTTCGACAACGACTGGTCGCTGACGGCGCGCGGCGACTACTACAAGCAGACCGAAACCTTCGCCCGGATCTACAACACCGAGCCGGACCGCCTCGACGACTGGCAGAACGTCAACCTGACCGTGACCCTGACCAATCCGGTCAACGGCTGGGAGATCGGCGCCTATGTCAAAAACGCAACCGACGAGGAAGCGATCACCGACTTCTACCTGACCGACGACTCCTCGGGCCTGTTCCGGAACGCCTTCTACACCGAGCCGCGCACCTACGGCGTGTCGCTGCAGAAGCGCTTCTGATGACCTGATCTACCCAGCCGCAAGGCCTTGGCCGCCGCCCCTCGGGACGGCGGCCTTTTTCTTGGCGCGCCAATGAAATCCGAACGACATTTTGCGGTTAAGGTATGGCCGGGCATCCCGCCGCAGATGCCCAACCACTTTGTTTTTCTTTGATTCATAACCTTCAGAAAAACAGCGGTCATTTTTGTACGCGCGATTTGAAAGCGCGGTATTTCGGCCACAAATTCTCAAAAGCTCAGCTGAATCGCGATCAGTTATCGCCCCTCACATTGACGGCGGGGCGGGGCGGACGGAGTTTCCCCCTCCCCGGCGCCTCCCTGCGCTGGATCAACGCATCATGCGGGCGGATACGAAGAGGGCGCTCCACGCCCCTCCGCCCTGGGAGGATACTTGATGGCTACCAACGCACCGCGTCTGCGGACCATGCTGGCCCTGAGCGCTTCAGTTCTGACGCTCACGGCAATTTCCGCCCCCGCCTTCGCCCAGGAAGATTTCCAGATCGAAGAACTGGTCGTCACGGCCGAGAAGCGCGAACAGGCGCTGCAGGACGTGCCGGTGGCCGTCTCGGCCTACACCTCCGAGCAGCGCGACATCCGCGGCATGACCGGCATCCAGGACTTCGTGAACTTCACGCCGGGCATGAACTACTCCGGCACCGACCGCGTCTCGCTGCGCGGCGCCGGGCGCAACACCTTCTACATCGGCAACGATCCGGGCGTGGCCGCCTATACCGACGGCTTCTACTCGGCCTCCTCGTCGGAACTGTTCAAAAGCTCGCTGTTCGTCGAGCGGACGGAAATCCTGCGCGGCCCGCAAGGTACGCTGTACGGCCGCAACGCCATGGGCGGCGCGCTGAACACCATTTCCAAGCGCCCCTCGAACGAGTTCGGCGGCGAAATCCGCCTCGGCTACGGCAACTTCGACCGCTCGAAGGTCGAGGGCGTCCTCTCGGTTCCGGTCGCCGACAACCTGCGCTTCAAGATCGGCGGCAGCCAGGACTGGCAGCGCGACGGCTTCATCAACAACATCGGCGGCGCCAATGACGGCGCCACCATCAAGCGCACCTATTTCGAGATCCAGGCCGAAGCCGAGCTCGGCGACAACCTGGACGTCTGGGCCCGCTACTCGCGCTCGAACTGGGATGACTCGACCGGCGTCGGCGACCGCCTCGCCAACCTGATCACGCCCTACGACACCACCCGTCCGTTCCCGCTGATCGGCGGCCTGGCGCCGAACCCGCAGTTCGGGATGACCACCCCGAACCCGGGCCTCACCGATCCCTACACCCAGTCGACCAACCGCAACGGCTATGGCCAGCTGCGCGGCAACCACCTGTTCACCACCACGATCAGCTACGATCTGGGCTGGGCGGACCTGAAGTACATCGGCGGCTTCCAGCAGTACAACTACCAGACCGGCGGCGACAACGACGCCACCAACCGCACCAGCGCCTTCTTCCTGCCGGGCTCGACGGTGCCGGTCTACGGCGACCAGACCACCGACTTCAACGAGCACAAGAAGTACTACTCGAACGAGATCAACCTCTCCTCGAACTCGGACGGCCCGCTGAGCTGGATCCTGGGTCTCTACCAGTACCAGGAGCGGTATCGTCAGCGCATCCAGCTGGCCAGCCCGCTGCAAGCCCAGTTCGCGACGCCAGCTTTCTACTACGGCTCGATCAACGGCGCGGCGCCCGGCGTCGCCAGCCTGGCCGCGGCCGGCCTGCCCTCGACCAACCCGTCGCGCAACTTCGCCGACAACCAGGCGGAGCTGGAGTCCAAGGCGTGGGCGGTGTTCGGCCAGAGCACCTACAAGATCAACGACGCCTTCGCCCTGACCGCCGGCCTGCGCTACACCAAGGATCAGAAGGACGGCTTCGAAACCCAGCGCCTAGTGCTGTTCAACCCGGTCGGCCCGTTCGGCCCGGCCGCGGTGGACGTCTCCAGCGACATGGATCCGACCCGCGCCGGCGTCCAGAACTACCGCAACCTGTCAGACGAATGGAGCGCCGTCACCGGCACCCTGAACCTCGACTGGACCCCGGACGACGACACTCTGGTCTACGCCAAGTACAGCCGCGGCTATAAGTCGGGCGGCTTCCTGCTCGGCACCCTGGCGGCCAAGCCGACCGCGGACGAAGAGTCGGTCAACGCCTACGAACTCGGCCTGAAGAAGACCATCGGCGGTCGCCTGATCCTGAACGCCTCGGCCTTCTACAACGACTTCGAGGGCCTGCAGCTGAACCTGTCGCAGCTGAACGCGGCCGGCACCGCGGCGTCGAACAACTTCGTCAACGTCGACGCCGAAGCCTACGGTCTGGAACTGGAAGCCATGTGGCAGCCTATCCAGCCGCTGCAGATCTCGGCCTCCTACGGTTACCTGCACACCGAGATCACCAAGGGCTGCTGCTTCTACGATCCGGCGGATCCGAGCGCTCTGAAGTCGACGGCCCGTCCGGCCGGCGGCAGCGCGACGACCAACGGCGTACTGCTGGTGTTCCAGGACCTGGCCGGTTCGAGGATCTACCAGTCGCCGGAGAACAAGTTCGCGCTGAACGCCAACTACACCTTCGACTTCTCGCCGGGTTCGCTGGTCCTCTCGGGCAGCTACACCTGGACCGACGAGACCACCTACCAGCCCTTCGACAACCCCGACTTCTCCGTGCCGGCCTACGGCACCGGCGACCTGCGGGTGCTGTGGAAGGACGCCGCCGACCGCTACTCGCTCATCGGCTACGTGAAGAACGTGACGGACGAAGAGGGCTTCACCTCGACGTCGTCGACCAACCCGACCGCCGTGTTCGCCAACCCGAACCCGGGCCTGGTCGTCGGTGGAACCACCTATATTCGCCAGACCAGCACCGCGATCACCCGCGGCCTGATCCAGCCGCGGACCTACGGCGTCGAGCTGCAGTACCGCTTCTAAGTCCGGGGCATCCCGGGAAAGCGAAGGGCGGCGGGAGAAATCCCGCCGCCCTTTTGCTTGTCGGGAACCCGACAGGCTCTTTTCGCTTCAGCGTCAATTTACGCTAACCCTGGGTGGAATTTAACGTCTCCGCAAGCGCTTAGGCCCATGCTGAGCATAAGTTCCCTTTGGACCCTGGCGTTCATGTCTCTGCCCGAGTTCTTTTACGAGCGCGTCACGAGCGAAATCCATCAGCAGATGGAAGGCGTGCTCGCCCTTGCCGAACGCCTTGCCCGCCAACCGATGGGCGCGGACGCTCAAGCCTGCGTAGCCGGTGTCGCCGAGGCGGCCCGGGCCGTCCGGCAGATCCTGGCGTCCTCGACCGATCTCAAGGACGCGGCCTCCGCCGGCCTGGCCTTCGATCCGCAGGCCAGGCGCGCCGCCGAACTGGCCGACAACGTACAGGCCCGCTGGGAAGAACGCGCCACCGATGGCGGCGTCACCCTGCTGGTCTCCTATGACGGCGACCCCGACACACTGGTCATGGTCGACAGCGGCCGCATCAACCAGATCTTCGACGCTTTCATCGCCCAGGCCCTGGCCGGGGTGCGGCGCGGCGCCGTCGAGGCGACGCTGAAGGCGGTCGTCGACGGCGATATCACCCGCCTGGAAGGGCGCATCCGCGGCGCGGCCGACCGCGTCATGGGCGATCGCGCCCTCGACATCCGCGAGATCGAGGCGCTGTTCGGCCTGGAGACAGCGCTTGGCGTGGCGCTCAGCCGCCAGATCGTCGACGCCATGGGCGGCCAGGTCCGCTCCGAGGCCAATGTCGGGACCGGCGAGACCCTGGTGTTCGAGGTCTCGGTTCCCACTGCGTACGAAGAAGCCCCGGCCGAGGAGACCCTTGGCCAGACCGAGCGCGCCGCGCACATCCTCGTGGTGGACGACAACGCCACCAATCGAATGGTCGCCGAGACCCTCTGCGAGATGTTCGATTGCACGTCCGAATCCGCGACTGACGGCGTCGAGGCCGTCGAGGCCGCGCGCACCGGCCGCTTCGACCTGATCCTGATGGACATCAAGATGCCGCGCATGGACGGGGTGACCGCCACGCGCGAGATCCGCGCCCTGCCCGGCCCGGCCGGCCAGGTGCCGATCATCGCACTGACCGCCAATGCCGACCCCGAAGACGCCGCCGCCTATCTGAAGGCGGGCATGAACGGGGTCGTGGAAAAGCCGATGAAGCCGGAGCACCTGCTGCGCACCCTGCAGGAAAACCTGGGCGGTTCGAGCGACGCTGCCGCGGCGTAAGGGCTAGGCGCGCGCCGCCGCGCCCGTCATCGTCGGCCCATGGCCACCTTTTACGAACGCCGCATCCTTCCCAAGCTGCTGACTTGCGCGTGCGCCTCGCCGCCGATGATGAAGCAGCGCGCCAAGATCGTGCCGCTGGCGGAGGGCCGGGTGCTGGAGCTGGGTGTCGGGATGGGGCTCAACCTCGCGCTCTATGACGCCGGCAAGGTGAGCCGCGTATTCGGCGTGGACCCCGCCGCGGAGTTGCGCGCCCAGGCCATGGCGGCGCCGCGCGATCCACGGCTCGAGGTCTCTATCGAAGACGGCGTCGCCGAGGCCCTGCCCTTTGAAAATGCGGCGTTCGACTGCGTCGTCTGCACCTTCACGCTTTGCTCCGTCCACACGCCCACGTCGGCCCTGGCCGAGGCGCGCCGGGTGCTGAGGCCGGGCGGGCGGTTCCTATTCTGCGAGCACGGCTTGGCCCCGGACCCGGACGTCGCCAAGTGGCAGCGGCGGATCGAACCCCTGTGGAAACGGCTGGCCGGCGGCTGCCACCTGACCCGCCCGGTGACCAGCGCCATCGCCGCCGCCGGCTTCCAGGTCGAGCGCTCGCAGACCATGTACCTTCCCGGCACGCCGCGCTTCGCCGGCTGGAACGAATGGGGCGCGGCCCGCGTGGCGTAAATCGTTTCGCAAGCCGCCGGGCCTAGGGATGAGGGGCCGTCGGGGGGCCGGTTGTCGGACCCGCATCGAGCGCCTATCAATGTCGCTGGGAGCGTTCCATGTCAGTTGATCCCGCCCCGCAGTTTTTCCTGAACGCCGACGCGCGCGGCGGCCTCGTGGACGGCAAGCAAAGCTATACCGTCGCCCAGGCGGCCCATCAGATCATTCGCGGCGAACCGGGCTGGTCGGGCGCGCTTGGCGTCCCGGCAGCGGTGACCTACGCCTATCGCGCCGACGCCCCGACGACGATGCCCGAAGACACCGCCGGCTTCTCGCGGTTCAACGAGGCGCAGATCCTGCAGACCGAGCTGGCCCTTGCCGCCTGGAGCGACGTGGCCAACATCCGCTTCATGCGGGTCGGGATCGGCGGCGCCGGCGAAGCGGCCTATTCGGACTACGCGACGATCCTGTTCGGCAACTACGCCACCGGAAGCGAGGGGTCGGCCGCATTCGCCTTCTATCCCGGGTCGACCGCGTCCTCGTCCCGCGCGGGCGACGTCTGGATCAACAGCACCAAGGGCAGCAACCTTTCCCCGGCGATGGGCAACTACGGCGCGATGGTGCTGGTCCATGAGATCGGCCACGCGATCGGCCTGGGCCACCCGGCCGACTACGACGCCGACGGATCGCCGAGCTACAGCGCCGACGCGCTCTATTATGAAGACTCCCGCCAGTTCACGGTGATGAGCTACTTCGGCGAGCAGAACACCGGCGCCAACTTCGGCGGCCGCTACTCGGCCGCGCCCCTGCTGGACGACATCGCAGCGGCCCAGATGGAGTACGGGGCGAACATGTCGACCCGTACTGGAAACACCGTCTACGGCTTCAATTCCACCGCCGATCGGCCCTGGTTCGACGCCATCGCCTCGGGCCAGAAGCTGGTCTTTGCGGTCTGGGACGCCGGCGGTGTCGATACCTTCGACTTCTCGGGCTTCTCGGTCCGCCAGTTGATCGACCTGCGCGAGGGGGCCTTTTCCAATGTCGGCGGCCTGGTCGGCAACGTCGCTGTCGCGGTCGGCGCGACCATCGAGAACGCAATTGGCGGCACGGGCGCCGACACCATCAACGGCAACGCCGCGGCCAACGCCCTCACCGGCGGGGCGGGCGACGACGACCTCTATGGCGCAGCCGGCAACGACAGCCTGAGCGGCGGCGACGGGCAGGACTTCCTGCGCGGCGAGACCGGGGACGACTACATCGTCGGCGGGTTGGGCTTCGACGACATCCACGGCAACCAGGGCGCCGACACGGCCTATGGCGGCGAAGGCGACGACTGGGTCGTCGGCGGCCAGCACAACGATCTGCTGTTCGGCGAGAACGGCATGGATCTCGTCTATGGCAATATGGGCGACGACACGATGTACGGGGGCGTGGGCGCCGACGTCATGCGCGGCGGCCAGCACAACGACATCATGTACGGCGAGGCCGGCGACGACTGGATGTCGGGAGACCGCGGCGACGACACGATGTGGGGCGCGGCCGGCGCCGACAGCTTCCACACCTGGGGCGACGCCGGGGTCGATCGCGTGATGGACTTCATCCGCGCCGAGGGCGATCGCGTGCTGGTAAGCGAGGGCGCGAGCTGGACCGTGGCCCAGGTGGGCGCGGACGTCGTCGTCTCGCTGAGCGGCGGCGCACAGATGGTTCTGGTCGGCGTAGTGGTCGCCAGCCTGACAGACGGCTGGATCGTCGCGATCTAGAGCTGGTTGTACTCGCCGCAGCGGCACTTCACGACCACGTCGCGCATCTGAGCGCTGTCGCGCCCGGTCATGACGACTTCTTCGCAGGCGCCGCAGAGAAACGCCGAGCCGGTTTCAGTTTCGGAGATGGCCGGGCTTTCGACAGCCTGGAGCACTTCACGCCGACCGATGAACAGGCTGGGGAAAACTCGAAGGGACGTCATGATCATCGGACTGCCTCATTTTGACCCGCGAAGGGCCTACGCAACTGTGCACTTGCAAAAGTCGAGGTACGCCTATTCTGCTGCAGCGCAATGTCAGATTGATGTCGGCGCCCACGAAATTTGCCGCGCGTGGCCCGCGCGCCGCCGCGGCGCCTTTTCCGTAGGCTGACCGGAACCGTCGGTTCCCCCTCTCGTTTCAAGGGCTCACCCCCAGGAGAACGGGCGCGGCGCGTCCACCGAGCGGAGAGATTTTATGACCAACGCCTATGGCACCAACGGCGAGGCGCGCGACGCCGTGCGCGAAGCCGCCGACACCTTCAAGGACGCCGCCGGCGACGTGCGCTCCGAGACCAAGCGCGCCGCCAAGCGGGCTCAGAAGAGCGCGGTGGCCGCGTCCGGCGCGCTGGCCGAAGCGGCGACGACCTTCGCGCGCGACGCCCGAACCGTGATGGAAGACAAGGTGGGCCAGGCCCGCCGCGAGGCCGAACACCAATACGGCCGGCTGAAGGTGCAAGCCAAGCAGCGCGCCGAACAGGCCGACGTGTTCGTGCACGAGCGCCCCTACATCGCGCTGGCCACAGCGGCGCTGGCCGGCTTCCTGATCGGCCACCTGATGAGCAGCGCCCGCTCCAACGTCGTCTACCTGCGCGACGACCGCTAAGCGGCGGGTTGGCGCCGATCCTGCTCCCAGCGCCTCGAACGCTTGGAGTGAGGATCAATCATGGACAAGGCGCCGCCGCCCCCCGCTTACGAATTCGACATCGCACCGGACGGCGAAGGCTGGCGCTATCGCAAGCGCTGGACGAAGGGCCTTCGCCGTTTCCTGCCTGCGCTCTGGCACGCCACCGATGCGGCCGGGGTCAAGACGCTGCGGGAAACAGCCCACCGCTAGGGCATGATCACCACATACTGCGGGGCGGGCGGCTGCGCTGCGGGCGCATCAGCCTTCTCCGCCGCGGCGCCGGCGGCCGCCTGCTCGAACGGCGTCGGAGTCGGCGGGCGGACATAGCCGTCGCCGCCGCCATAGGCCGGGAAACTGTCGCCATAGTCCGCCTGGGACTCGGCGAACCCGCGCTGCGCCCAGAGCGAAATCTCGGCGGCCTTGTTCGTGACGTCCCGGGGCGAGCACGCGCCCAAAAGGACCAAGGCGCCGGCCAGGACTATCGCGGTCTTCAAAACAGGCGCCCCTTCTTCCATACTGCGATCATCGCCCAGCCGCCGCCTTCGGGCAATCGCGACGCCCAACGACGGCATAAGCGGCTCATAATTGACCCTGTAGATCCTGCAGTGAAGCTTGCGAGCGAAGGGAGCACAGCGTTGTCCAACATCTATCCGGTATCGCGCGCCCAAGCCGCGCAGGAGGCGCTGATCGCGGCGCTCGAAATCCACATCGAGAAAGGCGTCTTCGAGCCTTCGACCTGCGTGGTGATCCGCGAGGACATCCGCCGCTCGCGCGAAGAAATGGCGGCGCTCGCGCGCTGGGCCCGCGACCTGGCGCTCTAGCGGCGCCGACCGCGAAATGGCCTTGATCGGGCCATTGCAAAGTCGGCTCCGGCTCCCAATCTGTCTCCTGACGGCGAGAAAAACCTGGTCCCCCCCGCCAGGCTCGCGTCTACAGAGAAACGCCCGCGCCATTCCCCCCTGGCGCGGGCGTTGTTCGTCCTGACCGAGGGAACCGCGATGACCCAGCCCATGAAGATCGACTTCGTCTCCGACGTCTCGTGCCCCTGGTGCGTCGTCGGTCTCGGCGGCCTTGAGGAAGCGCTGCGCAATGTCGGCGACCTGGTCCAGGCGCAGATCCACTTCCAGCCCTTCGAGCTCAATCCGGACATGCCGCCGGAAGGGCAGAACATCGTCGAGCACGTCGGCCAGAAGTACGGCGCCACGCCCGAGCAGTCGGCGACCAACCGCGCCGCGATTCATGCGCGCGCCGCCGATGTCGGGTTCACGATGAAGACCAACGCGCAGAGCCGGATCTACAACACCTTCGACGCTCACCGGCTGCTGCACTGGGCCGGCCTGACCGGCGGCCAGCATGAGCTGAAGCGCGCCCTGTTCGACGCCTACTTCACCCAGAACCAGAGCCCGGCCGACCACGAGGTGCTGGTCGCCGCCGCGCAGGCCGCCGGACTGGACGGCGGCGCCGCGCGCGAGGTCCTGACCTCCGGCCAATACGCCGATGACGTGCGCGCAGCCGAACGGCACTGGTATCAGGCCGGCATCAGCTCGGTGCCGGCGGTGATCGTCAACGACCGCTACCTGATCTCCGGCGGCCAACCCGCCGCCGCCTTCGAGAAGGCGATCCGGACCATTGCCGCAGAGACGGCCGCCGCCGCCGGCTAGCGCGGAACGGCGCGGCGTCATCGCAAGATCGGATTTGTCTGAAACGCTGGCAGGCCTGTTCCGGCCGGCGTTTTGAAGTGGTGGCGGGGGGCGGGATCGAACCGCCGACCTGTGGGTTATGAATCCACCGCTCTAACCATCTGAGCTACCCAGCCGCCGGGCCATTCGGCGAGGCGCGGTTTATAGATTGGGTTTTTCGCATCTTCAAGCGGGTTGGATGCGACGTCTCGACCAAAAGCGGATTCCGTTTTCGCGCGGCCCACACTAGGGTCCCCCCGGCATGAGCGTCCTGCATCTTCTGGGAACGGCCGGCGAAGGCGGCGCGGAGACCTATTTCCTCGATCTGATCGCGGCGCTGGCCGACGACGGGGTGAAGCAGGCCGCCGCCATTCGCGCCAATCCGAATCGCGAGGCCGCGCTTCGGCGGCTCCAGGTACCGACCGGCGTGTTCCGGTTCGGCGGCCCCATCGACATCCTGACCAAGCCGAAGCTGAAGACCTTTGCGACCCGCTCGGAGGTGAAACTGGCGCTGGCCTGGATGAACCGGGCGGCGCGCCACACGCCCGCCGGCCCGTGGGCGCGGGTCGGCCGGCTGGGCGGTTACTACAACATCAAGTACTACAAGGGCTTCGAGGAGCTTGTCGCCAACACCGAGGACATCGCCGAGTGGGTGGTGGGCCAAGGCTGGCCGGCGGGCAAGGTCCGCTACATTCCCAATTTCGCCCTCGCCCCGCCGGACACCGCGCCGGCCAATCGGGCCGACCTGCAGACGCCGGAAGACGTGCCGCTGCTGCTGGCCATGGGCCGGCTGCACGACGCCAAGGCGCATGATGTGGCGCTCGAAGCGCTGGTGAACATCCCCGAGGCCTACCTCTGGATCGCCGGGGCCGGGCCGCTGGACGCAAAGCTGCGCGCCATGGCCGCCGCCCTGGGCGTCGCGCCGCGCGTTCGCTTCCTGGGTTGGCGCAACGATCCCTCGGCCCTCTACCGGGCGGCGGACATCTGCGTGTTCCCTTCGCGCTACGAACCGCTGGGCAATGTGGTCATCCAGTCCTGGGCGCACGGCCTGCCGGTCGTCGCGGCCGCCAGCCAGGGCCCCTCGGCCTTGATCCGCAGCGAGGAGGACGGCCTGCTGGTGCCGGTCGACGACGCCGGGGCGCTGGCGGAGGCCGTCAACCGGATGATCGCCGATCCGATGCTCTGCATCCGCCTGGTCCAGAACGGATCGGAGCGAGTCGAGGCCGAATTCTCGCCGGCGGCGGTCGTCGCCCAATGGCGGCGCCTGTTCGCCGACTACGGAGCCGCCTGATGTGCGGCATCGCAGGGATCCTCGGCGCGGGCGGTTCGGCCCGCCCGATGATCGAGGCCCTGACACACCGCGGCCCCGACGGCGTGTTCGTCGAGGACGGCGAGGGACGCTCCCTCGCCCATGCGCGCCTGTCGATCATCGACCTGGAAGGCGGGTGGCAGCCTCTGCACGGCGCCGGCTCGACCGTCATCGGCAACGGCGAGATCTACAACTATGTCGAACTGGCGCAGGAGTTCGGCCTCGAGGGCCAGATGGGCACCGGCTCGGATTTCGAACCGCTGCTGCACATCTACGCCAAGGAAGGCCCCGCCGCCTTTCATCGCCTGCGCGGCATGTACGCCTTCTGCCTGGTCGGGAACGACGGGCGAACCTGGCTGGTGCGCGATCCGTTCGGGATCAAGCCGCTGTACCTGCTCGAGCACGAGGGCTCGGTGGCCTTCGCCTCGGAACCGCGCGCCTTCCTGGCGGCGGGCCTGATCGGGGCGGAGCTGTCGGAGGATCGGGCGCGCGAGCTGCTGGCCTTCAACTACACCCTGACCGGCGAGACGATCTTCAAGGGCCTGCGCCGCCTGGCGCCCGGCGAGATCGTCGAGGTCGTGGACGGCAAGATCACGCCGCGCGAGGTCAGGCCCGCGATCGCCGCGCGGCCGCCGTCGCGGGGCGGCGACGAAGCCCAACTGATCAAGCGCCTGGACAGCGTGCTGGAAGACAGCGTGCGGGTGCATCAGCGCTCGGACGTGCCCTATGGCCTGTTCCTGTCAGGCGGCATCGACTCGGCGACGATCGCGACGCTGATGGCGCGGCTGAACGCGCGGCCGGTCACTGCCTTCACCTGCGGGTTCGAGGCGCCCGGGGCGCGCGACGAGCGGGGCCAGGCCGAACGGGTCGCCACGGCGCTGAACCTAGACTGGCGCGAGACCAGCTTCGGCGAGGACGACTTCTGGCGGATCCTGCCGCAGGTCGCCTGGGCGATGGACGATCCGACCGCCGACTACGCCACGCTGCCGACCTACAAGTTGGCCGAAGCGGCCAAGGGCACGCTGACCGTGGTCTTAACCGGCGAAGGCGGCGACGAACTGTTCGGCGGCTATGGCCGCTATCGCCGCGCCCTGCGCCCCGCCTGGCTGGGCGGGCGTCCCGCCGAACCGCGGACCGAGGACCAGGGCGTCGTCGAGCGCTGGCGCGCCGCGGCGTCCGCGCCGAAGACGCTTTCCGGCCTGCAGCGTGCGCAATGGGCCGACATCGCCACCTGGCTGCCCAACGACCTGCTGCTGAAGCTCGACCGCTGCCTGATGGCGCATGGGCTGGAAGGGCGCACGCCGTTCCTGGACCCGCAGGTCGCCGATTTCGCCTTCCCCCTGCCCGACCGCATGAAGGTGCGGGGGCGCTATGGGAAATGGCTGCTGCGCAAGTGGCTGGAGCAGGCGTGCCCTGCGGCCGATCCCTGGGGGCGCAAGAAGGGCTTCACCGTGCCGGTCGACGCCTGGATCGCCCCGCGCGCCGGCGAGATCGCCGGGCGGATCGGCGGGGTCGAAGCCGTGCGCCGCATTCTCGGCCCCGACGCGGGCGCCGCTTTCACCACCCAGGCAACCGGACGCTGGCCGTTGTTGTTCTTTGCAGTCTGGTCGCTGATCCACCTTGAAGGCGCCGAGCCGGCCGAAGCCCTGGCCGCCGTCGCCGGACGTCCCTGAACCCCTGGAGCCCCTGATGCGCCGTCTCTTGATCACCACCGCCCTCGCCGCCCTGGTCGCCGCTTGCGGCGGATCGGACGGGCAGGCGCAGTCGGCGAGGACGGCCGCGCCGGTGGACTCCAAGCCTGCCAATGCGCCGGACCAGAAGCCCGCCTTCGCCGGCCAGACGCGCGCGCCGGAAGTGAAGTCGAACGTCGCGGTCCAGGTCACGACGATCGCCGAGGGCCTGGAGATGCCCTGGGCGCTGGCGTTCCTGCCCGACGGCCGACTGCTGATCACCGAAAAGCACATCGGCCAACTCCGCATCCTGGGGACCGACGGCAAGCTGTCGGGACCCGTTATGGGCCTGCCCGCCGTGGTCGGCGCCGACCAGGGCGGCCTGCTGGGCCTGGCGGTCGATCCGAAGTTCGCGGAGAACGGCCTGATCTACTGGAGCTACGCCGAGCCGGCGGCCGACGGGACCAACAACACGGCGGTGGCGCGCGGCAAGCTGACCGGCGACCGCGTGGAAAACGTGCAGGTCATCTTCCACCAGACGCCGTCGCTGAACTCGACCAAGCACTATGGCGGGCGGCTGGCGTTCGCGCCGGACGGCACGCTGTTCGTGACCACCGGCGAGCGTTCGATCCTGGAAGGCCGCGCCCAGGCCCAGCGCCTGGACGGCACTCTCGGCAAGGTGGTCCGCATCAATTCCGACGGCTCGATCCCGAAGGACAACCCGTTCGTCGGCAAGCCCGGCGTGAAGCAGGAGATCTGGTCCTACGGCCACCGCAACATCCTGTCGGCCGCCATCGATCCCAAGACCGGCAAGCTCTGGGAAGTCGAGCACGGCGCGCGCGGGGGCGACGAACTGAACCAGCCGCAGGCCGGCAAGGACTATGGCTGGCCGACCATCAGCTATGGCCTGGAATACTCCGGCAAGCAGATCGGCGCCGGCCTGACCGCCAAGGAAGGCATGGAGCAGCCGGTCTACTACTGGGACCCGGTGATCGCGCCGGCCGGCATGGCCTTCTATGAGGCCGACCTTTTCCCGGCCTGGAAGGGAAACATCCTGATCGGCGGCCTGGCCAGCAAGGCCGTGGTGCGGCTGGTCATGCAGGACGGGAGGGTGGTCGGCGAGGAGCGCCTGCTGACCGACCTGAACGAGCGCATCCGGGACGTGATCGTCGGCCCCGACGGCGCGCTCTACCTGGCGACCGACAGCAAGAACGGCCGGGTCCTGAAGGTCACGCCGAAGGGCTAAAGGCCGAGCCGCCCGGCGACCTCTTCGCCGATCGCCAGCGAGGAGGTCAGGCCGGGGCTCTCGATCCCGAACAGGGCGACCAGGCCCGCCAGCCCGTGCTTTTCCGGGCCGTCGATCCGGAAATCGGGCTGCGGCTCGCCAGGGCCATGCAGCTTGGGACGGATGCCCGCATAGTCGGGCGCCAGGGCGCCGTCGGGCAGGCCGGGCCAGAACTTGCGGATGTAGGCGTAGAACTCATCGCCCAAGGCCGGATCGACGCTGTAGTCCAGCGCGTCGACATAGTGCAGGTCGGGGCCGAACACGGCTTGGCCGCCGAGATCGCGCCGATAGTGGGTGCCCAGGGCGCCGGGGATCGGCGGCGGATAGATCAGGCGCGCGAACGGCGCCTTGCCGCTGAGCCGGAAGTAGACGCCCTTGCCGTAGTGCAGCGGCGGGATGCCGGCCTTCGGAAAGCCCTCGATCTCTCCGGCGACAGCCTGGGCGGAAAGGCCGGGCGCGGTGACCAGAAGACGTGCGGTCAGCGTCGTCGGCTCGGCCCCTCCAGCACGGATCGAATAGCCGCCGCCATCGAGCGGGGTCGCGCCTTCGAACGGCGTGGAGGTGACCACCGCGCCGCCCGCCGCCTCGATCTCGCCCTGCAGAGCCAGCATGTAGCCGTGGCTGTCGAAGACGCCGCTCTCGGGGGAGATCAGCGCGGCCTCGCAGTTGAGCTGGGGCTCGAGCGCCAGAGCCTGGGCCTTGGTCAGGCGCGCCATGCCCTCGACGTCGTTGACCTCCGCCTGCTCGAGGATGCCGTCCAGGCGGCCGACCTCCTCGGCGTTGGTCGCGACGACCAGTTTGCCGCAACGGTCGTAGGCGACCTTGTGCGCATCGAGGAACGCGTAGAGCGCACGCCGTCCCTGGACGCAGAGCCGCGCCTTCAACGATCCGGTCGGGTAGTAGAGCCCGCCGTGGATAACCTCGGAATTGCGGGCCGAGACGCCCTCGCCGATGATCGGGCCGGCCTCCAGCACCGCGACCACCAGGCCACGCTTGCTGAGCGCATAGCCGCAAGCCAGGCCCACCGCCCCCGCCCCGACCACCACCGCATCGAAATCGAAATCCGCCATGCGCCAAGGCCTAGCCGAAGGACGCCAGTATGCAAACCGCGCAGCGCTCTCTAGCTTGGCCTTCAATCATAAATAGAGCGGGAGGGCGGCCATGCACGCAATGAAACTCACCCTGGCGGCGGCGTTCCTGCTGGCGCCCGTTGCGGCGCAGGCGGCGGCCGACACGCCGTTGCCGGGCGGCGCGGCGGTTCTGACCTGGACCCCCGAGCAGCAGAAGCTCGGCTACAAGTCGATGGAGAAGGTCGTCCCCTACAAGGTGGTGAAGCGCGGCGAGCACGTGTTCCCGCTGCCCGGCGGCGCCTCCATCGAGGACAAGGTGAAGGTGGCCATCGGCGGCAAGACCATGAGCGTCGCCGACTACATGGCCGCCTACCGCGTCTCAGGCCTGCTGGTGATCAAGGACGGCAAGGTGGTGCTGGAGCGCTACGGCCTCGACAGAAATGCGGACGACCGCTGGACCTCGTTTTCGGTCGCCAAGTCGGTGACCTCGACCCTGGTCGGGGCGGCGATCAAGGATGGCTACATCAAGAGCCTGGACGAGCCGGTTACGACCTACGTGCCCGAGCTCAAGGGCGGCGCTTATGACGGCGTCACTGTCGGCCAGCTGATCACCATGACCTCCGGCGCCAGGTGGAACGAGGACTACACCGACCTCAATTCCGACGTCGCCAAGGTCGGCCAGGCGGTGACTGAGCCTGGCGTCAATCCGATCGTAAGCTACATGCGAAAGCTGCCGCGCGACGTGACGCCGGGCGCCAAGTTCCACTACTCGACCGGCGAGACGGACCTGGTCGGTATCCTGGTCTCCAAGGCGACCGGCAAGCCGCTGGCGACCTATCTGTCGGAGAAGATCTGGGCGCCGTTCGGAATGGAGCAGGACGCCATCTGGGCCGAGGACGTCGCAGGCCACGAGCGCGGCGGCTGCTGCATGTCGATGACCCTGCGCGACTATGGCCGCATCGGCATGTTCATCCTCGGCGGCGGCAAGGCCGGCGGTCAGCAGATCACGCCAGAGGGCTGGACCGCCGACGCCACCCGCTCGCACGTCGCCGTCGATCCCGCGCATCCGGAATACGGCGACTACGGCTACTTCTGGTGGGTTAATCCAAAGGCCGGCGCCTATGAGGCGATCGGCATTTTCGGCCAGGCGATCACCACCTTCCCGAAGGACGACCTCGTCATCGCGATCAACTCGGCCTGGCCGGCGGCTGACACCGCAGAGCTCAACGCCGCGCGCGACAGCCTGACGGCCGCCATCCGCGAGGCCGCGAAGTAGGCCGCCCAGGAGGGCCGTCGCCGACCGTCCTTAGATTGCCGCCATCGGCCGCCGCTCGTATAACTCCCGACAAGTACCCCACCATTTTTCAGGCCCCTTCGATGGAGGCGTAGATGAGCGTGCGGGCGTTTTCCGGAGACATTCTGAGCGGCGCCAGCGCCGGCGCGGCCGAGCGGTACGAGCAGGCCCTGGAGGCCTACTACTGCTACGCGGGCGATCCGATGACCCTGCTGGACGAGGCCTTGGCCGACAGTCCGCAGTTCGTGATGGGCCATGCGCTGAAGTCCTACCTGACCTTGATCGGCGCCAACGCCGAGACCTCGCAGATCGGCGTCGCGGCCCTGGCCGACGCACAGGACCTGCCCGCCAACGACCGCGAGCGCGGGCACCTGGCCGCCCTCGCCAAGATGCGCGACGGCGAACTGAAGGCCGCGGCCCGGATCCTGGAGGACCTCGCCATCGCCAATCCGCGCGATGGGTTGGCCCTGCAGGTCGGGCACCTGATCGACTTCCTGGTCGGCGACAGCCGCATGTTGCGCGACCGCATCGGACGGGCGTTGCCGCAATGGTCGCCCGGCCAGCCCGGCTACCATGCCCTGCTGGGCATGCACGCCTTCGGCCTGGAGGAATCCGGCCACTACGAACGCGCCGAGGAGGCCGGTCGGAAGTCCATCGAGCTCAACGCCCGCAACGGCTGGGCCCGCCATGCGGTGGCCCACGTGATGGAGATGCAGGATCGCCGCCGCGACGGGATCGCCTGGTTCCGCGGCGATGTCCCGTCATGGACCGAGGAGAGCTTTTTCCAGGTGCACAACTGGTGGCATCTGGCGCTCTTCCACCTGGGCCTGGACGAGGTCGACGAGGTGCTGGCGCTGTATGACGGCCCGATCTGGGGCGCGAAATCGGATATGGCGTTCGACATGGTGGACGCGGCGGCGCTGCTCTGGCGGCTGCACCTGCGCGGCGTCGATCTGGGCGAGCGATGGGAGCCGCTGGCCGACGCCTATGAGGCCAAGGTCGACAAGGGAACCTACGCCTTCGACGACGCCCACGCGATGATGGCCTTTGTCGGCGCCGGGCGACCGAAAGCGGCCAAGGCCCTGCTGGAGCTGCAGGCGAAAGCCCTGACCAGCGGCGTGGACAACGCCGGCTTTACAGGCGAGGTCGGTCTGCCGGTCATGCAGGCGATCCATGCGTTCGGCGAGGGCCATTTCGGCCAGACCGTCGATCGTCTGCGCGAGGTGCGCAACCGCGCGGCCCGCTTCGGCGGCAGCCACGCCCAGCGCGACCTCCTCGACCTGACGATCATCGAGGCCGCCGGACGCAACGGCGATGGGGCGCTGAAGGCGGCGCTGCTCGCCGAACGCGCCAACGCCCTGCCGATCTAGGCCGTCGCGGCCTCCCACTTGGCCCAAAGCTTGGCCTCGTCGGCCTTGGCGACCTTCACCGAGGCTTCCTTGATGTGGCCAAAGCCGCGGATCGCCTGCGGGACCTGGGCGATCTGGGTCGCCAGGGCCAGGCGCCCGGCGTCGAGGCCCGGCAGCAGCTTGTCGAGACCGGCCTCGTACTCGGCGATCAGGCCGCGCTCCATGCGCCGCTCCTCGGTGCGGCCGAAGATGTCCAAAGGCCCGCCGCGCAGGCTCTTCATCCTGGCCATGATCGGGAACGCGGTCTCCAGCATCCAGCCGCCGAACTCGATCTTCTTGGGCTTGCCGTCCGGACCCTTGGGCGCGATCAGCGGCGGCGAGAGCAGGATCTTGGCCTTGCCGCCCTTGAAGGTCTTGCCGCGCTCGGCCGCGAACCGGCCGTCGGTATAGAGCCGCGCGACCTCGTACTCGTCCTTGTAGGCCATCAGCTTGTAGAGGTTCACGGCGACGGCGCGCGTCAGAGCGTCGGCGCCCAGCGGCGCCTCGGCGGCCGCGACCTTGGCCACCGTGTCGGCATAGCGCTTGGCGTAGGCCGCGTTCTGGTAGGCGGTCAGCTCGCGGGTCCGATGGGCGATCAGTTCGTCCAGCGGCATGGTCTCGGGCGTCGGCGTGTGCTCCTCGGCGGCCCGGGCCAGGCTGGGATCGTGCGCCACGCGGCGGCCCAGCTCGAACGCCTGGAGGTTGGCCTCGGCCTGCACGCCGTTCAGGCGGATGGCGCGATAGACCGCGCGGCTGGAGAGCGGGATCAGGCCCTTCTGCCAGGCGAAGCCGACCATGATCATGTTGGCGTAGATGGCGTCGCCGAAGGTGGTCTCGGCCAGATGGTGGGCCGGGCATTCGTCGTAGGCCTTGCTGGCCGCCTTGATCCGCCGGGACATGGCGCCGCTGTCGAAGCGCACATCGCGGTCGGTGACGAAGTCGGCGGTCGGCGCGAAGTCCTCGTTGCCGACCGCGACCGTGCGGTCCTTGGCGTAGAGCGCCAGCGCGTCGGCGCCGGCCGCCGAGAGGATGTCGCAGGCGATCAGGACGTGGGCGCTGGCCGCCGGCACGCGGCCGCCGACGACGGTGTCCTCGGTCTCGCCGATGCGGACGTGCGAGAATACCGCCCCGCCCTTCTGGGCCAGGCCGGTCATGTCGACCACCGACGAAGCGCGCCCGTCGACGTGCGCGGCCATCGCCAGGATGGACGCGACTGTGGTCACGCCCGTGCCGCCGATGCCGGTGAAGACGATGTTGCGTACGCCCTCCAGCGGCTCGAACGTCGGCAGCGGGGTCGAGTCCGCGGTCAGCGCCGGCATGGTCTTGGCCTGGGCGTTCTCGCCGCCTTCGATGGTGACGAAGGACGGGCAGAAGCCGTCCAGGCAGGAATAGTCGGTGTTGCAGGTCGACTGGTTGATCTTCCGCTTGCGGCCGAACTCGGTGTTCAGCGGCTCGACGGAGACACAGTTCGACTTCTTCGAGCAGTCGCCGCAGCCCTCGCAGACCAGTGGGTTGATGAAGACGCGCTTGGTGGCGACCTCCATCGACCCGCGCTTGCGGCGACGGCGCTTCTCGGTGGCGCAGACCTGATCGTAGAGCAGCACCGTGGTCCCGGGCGTCTCGCGCAGCATCTTCTGCACGGCCATCAGCTCGGAGCGCGGCTTGACCTCGACGCCCGGCGCCAGGTCGGTGGCGCCCTCGTAGCGACTGGGATCGTCGGCGACGATCACCGTCTTGGCGACGCCTTCGGAGGCCAGTTGGCGGGTGATCTGGGCGGGAGTGAAGCCGCTCTCGGCCGGCTGGCCGCCGGTCATGGCGACGGCGTCGTTGAACAGCAGCTTGTAGGTGACGTGCGAACTGGCGGCCACCGAGGCGCGGATCGCCAGCGAGCCGGAGTGATTGTAGGTGCCGTCGCCCAGGTTCACGAACACATGCGGTTCGGTGGTGAACGGCGCCGAGCCGACCCAGGTCAGACCCTCGCCGCCCATGTGGCTGTTCAGGTCGGTCTGCGGGTCGTTGAAGCTGGCCATGTAGTGGCAGCCGATGCCGGCCAGGGCGCGCGTGCCTTCCGGCAGGCGGGTCGAGGTGTTGTGCGGACAGCCCGAGCAGAAGAACGGTTTGCGCTGCTGGTCGGCGGCCAGGGTCACGGCGGCGACCGAGGCGGCCGACACGCGGCTGAGATAGTCGTGGACCCGCTCCATATGCGGTCCGGGCGGAAGTCGGTCGGCGATCGCCAGCGCGACCTCGGCCACCGAAAGCGAGCCCAGCGTCGACAGCAGGGGATGGCCTTGCTCATCGACCTTGCCGACGATCTTGGGCCGCGCGTGGGCCGGCAGGTCGTAGAGCGCGGCGCGGGCCTGGGTCTCGATCAGCGGCCGCTTGTGCTCGATGACCATCAGCGTCTCGAGGCCGGCCGCGAATGAGCGCAGCCCCGTCGGCTCCAGCGGCCAGGGCATGCCGACCTTGTAGATGGCGACGCCGAGATCGGAGGCCTGTTTGGACGAGATGCCCATGGCGGCGAGCGCCTCGATCACGTCCTTGTAGGCCTGCCCTTGGCAGACGATGCCGAGGCGCGGCCGCGAGGATCCGAGCATGACCCGGTCAAGACGGTTGGCGCGGGCGAAGGCGAGCGCAGCTGGAATCTTGAAATTGCGGAGCCGGCGCTCCTTCTCCAGCGGCTGGTCCTTCAGCCGGATGCCGAGGCCGCCGGCCGGCATGTTGAAGTTGGTCGGGACGACGATCTGGTGACGGTTCACCGACACGTCGATGGTGACGCCTGAGTCCATGGTGTCGGCCAGCGCGATCAGCCCGACCCACAGGCCCGAGAACCGCGACATGGCGATGCCCATCAGGCCGTAGTCGAGCACTTCCTGCACGTCGGCCGGCGACAGCACCGGCATCTCGAAGTCCTGGAACGCGAACTCGGACTGCGACGGCAGGGTGGAGGATTTGCAGGTGTGGTCGTCGCCGGCCACGGCCAGCACGCCGCCCTTGGACCAGGTTCCGGCGAAGTTGGCGTGCTTGAACGCGTCGCCGGTGCGATCGACGCCCGGCGCCTTGCCGTACCACATGCCGGTCACGCCATCGAACTTGGCGCCCGGGAACAGATTGGCCTGCTGGCTGCCCCAGACGGCGGTGGCCGCGAGGTCTTCGTTGAGGCCTTCCTTGAAGACGACCTCGGCTTCCTTGAGGAACTTGCCGGCGCGGTGGGCCTGCTGGTCCAGGCCGCCCAGCGGCGAGCCGCGATAGCCCGACACGAAACCGGCCGTGTTGAGGCCAGCGGCCTTGTCCAGCCGATGCTGATCCATCATCACCCGGAGCAGCGCCTGAACGCCGGTGATGAAGACTCGACCTTCCGTGAGCAGGAATTTGTCGTCGAGCGTCACGTCAGCGTGCCGCATAGCAATATCTTTCCTTTTCGGCTCCCCAATGGCTATAGAAGATCATATAAGATCGATGGAATTGCTTGCCAAAGGCGTGCCCCTCCAAAGCCATTTCGGGGCAAGAATGACGCCGACATATGCCGTTTGATGGAGGAAATATTGTCCGAGGCCCTCGACGCGGTCGATGCCAAGATTCTGGATCTGATCCAGCATGACGCCGGATTGTCGGTCGCAGAGATCGCTGAACGGGTCGGATTGTCCTCCAGCCCCTGCTGGCGGCGGATCAAGCGCCTGGAAGACACCGGCGTCATTCAGCGCCGCGTGACGATCCTGGACCGCGACCTCCTGGGCCTTGGCTTCGAGGTCTACTGCACCGTCAAGCTCAGCCTGCCGACCAAGGACAACCTCGACGCCTTCGAAAGTGCGATCACCAAGCTGGCCGAAGTCGTGCAGTGCGCCACCGTAACCGGCGCCGCCGACTATGAACTGCGCATCGTGACGCGCGACATGCATGCCTTCGACGATTTCCTGCGCGACAAGATCCTGTCGCTGGGCCTGGTGTCGAACATCGAAAGCCGGATCGTCATTCGGTCCGTGAAGCACACCACCGCCGCGCCCCTCGGCCTTGTCAGCCCCTATGTGAGCGCGCAAGGCTAGCCTCCTTCCTGCACCTCCCCTGCAGGAGGAAACGCAGGGAGCGGGAAAATGATCGACCTCGTCATCGACCAACGGCGCAAGGACCTCGGCGGGTTCGAGGTCGGACGCGTGCTGCCGTACGCCAAGCGGCGGATGATCGGGCCCTTCATCTTCTTCGACCACATGGGGCCGGCGGACTTCCAGGCCGGCTTCGGTCGCGAAGTGGATGTGCGGCCCCATCCGCACATCGGCCTCTCGACGCTCTCGTATCTGTTCGAAGGCGAGATGACCCACCGCGATTCCGTGGGGGTCACCCAGCCGATCCGTCCAGGCGAGGTCAACTGGATGACCGCCGGCAGCGGCATCACCCACTCCGAGCGCTTCGAAACGCTGCGCGAGAAGGGCGGCCGAATGAACGGCATCCAGACTTGGATCGCCCTGCCGGTCGAGGACGAGGAGATGGCGCCCTCATTCAGCCACTACTCGCCCGACGTCCTGCCGACCCATGAGGAAAAGGGCATGTGGGCGCGGCTGATCGCCGGCCAGGCCTTCGGCGCCTCCTCGCCGGTCCAGACCCATTCGCCGATGTTCTACGTCCATTGGCATCTGAACGCCGGCGCCCAGGCGCAGCTCCCGGCCGAGTATCCCGAACGCGCGGCCTATGTGGCCCAGGGCATGGTCGAGGTGGACGGGCGCCAGTACCACGAGGGCCAGATGCTGGTGTTCCTGCCCGGCCAGCCCGTCCTGTTCACCGCGATCAGCGACGCGATCGTCATGCTGCTCGGCGGCGAGCCGATCGGTCCTCGGCTGATCGAGTGGAACTTCGTCTCCTCGTCCAAGGACCGCCTGGAACAGGCCAAGGCCGATTGGCGCGCCGGACGCATGAAGCTGCCCGACGCCGACGACCAGGAGTTCATCCCCCTGCCCGAGCCGCCGCCGCCCGCCAATCCGATGTCCTAGTCGCCCAATCGCGACAAACGGACTTGATCGACCCAAGGTAAAGCGCGCGAGATGCCGCCCAAGCAGAAGTCCAGGGAGGACGGCATGAAACTCTATTCTTCGATGGGCCCCAATCCGGCGGTCGTGACGATGTTCCTCGCCGAGAAGGGCGCGGAGCTGCCGACCGAGAAGGTCGACCTGATGGGCGGCGAAAACCGCCAGGCGCCCTACGTGGCCAAGAACCCGGCCGGGCAGCTGCCGTGCCTCGAACTGGACGACGGCTCGCACCTGGCCGAGATCACCGCCATCTGCGAGTACTTGGACGAGAAGCTGCCGGGCCCGTCGCTGATCGGCGCGACGCCCGAGGAGCGCGCCGCCACCCGCATGTGGGTGCGCCGTATCGATCTCAACATCTGCGAGCCGCTGACCAGCGGCTTCCGCTATGCCGAGGGCCTGCCGCTGTTCCAGAGCCGCATGCGGACGATCCCGCATGCCGCCGGGGATCTAAAGGAACTGGCCCAGGAAAAGCTGACCTGGCTCGACGGCCTGATGACCGGCAAGACCTGGGTGGCCGGCGAGCGCTTCACCCTGGCCGACATCATGCTGTTCTGCTTCCTGCAGTTCGGGGCCACGGTGGGCCAGCCGCTCAACCCCGAAAACAAGAACATCGTCGCCTGGTTCGAGCGCGTGAAGGCTCGGGCCGGCGAGAAGGCCCCGGCCTGAGCGACCACGTGGGGCTCGCGGCGACGCGGGCCCCCTACTTCGTCATCAGCGCCTTGCGGGTCTGTTCCCAGTACTGCGCGCCGGTGATCAGGGTGACGATCGTCGCCAGCCACATCAGGCCGTGGGCGAAGAGCACCACCGGCTGCTCGATGGCCGGATCGGCAGGCAGGCCGAATGCGCCCCACGACGCCACCAGCAGCTCGGCCGCCAGGGCGGTCAATTGCAGCGTCGTCTTCCACTTCGCCAACATCGTGACCGGCAGTTTCACGCCCTTGCCGGCGCCGACTTCGCGCAGCGCGCTGACCGTGAACTCGCGGAACAGCATCAGGCCCGCCGGCAGCACCACCGCCGGCTGACCGCCCATGGCCAGCAGGCCCAGGATCGCGCCGCAGACCAGCACCTTGTCGCCGATCGGGTCGAGGATCGCGCCCCAGACCGTGACCGCGTCGAGCTTGCGCGCCAGCCAACCGTCGAAGAAGTCGGTGACGGCGGCGATGACGAACGACCAGAAGGCCCAACGCTGCAGTGAGAACTGCGCCTCAGGCGTCAGGCGCTCGCTGACATAGGGCACGGCGCCGGCCGCCGTCGCCAGGGCCAGGAAGACGAAGAGTGTCAGGACCAGCCGCAGCGAGGTCAGGATGTTCGGCAGAGCTTTCATGGCGCGCTGGACTGTCCTTTAGGTGGCCGGCGTCAGCTCGACCGTCTTGGTTTGCTTGGCATAGACGCAGATTCGCTTGTCCGCGCCCTCCCGTAGCACGGCAAGCCCGTGGGTCTCCGTACCGACAGGGTGGACCAGCACTTCCGGCGCCTTCATTCCCGTCGCCTTGGCCGCGGCCAGGCACTTGGCGCCCACGTCCGCGCGGAACTCTTCCCAGGCCTGCGGCGAGCTGGCCTGGCTCACGGCCGGGATCAGGGCGGCGAGCACGGCTACGGCGGCGATGCGGAACATGAGCGTCTCCTCGTTGATCAGGACGAGCAGACTAGCCGCATGCTCAACCCTTGCGGAAGAAATCGAAGATCCGCTGCGCCAGCGCCTCGCTCACCCCGTCGACCTTGGCGAGGTCGTCGACCGAGGCGCGGCTGACGCCCCGCGCCGACCCGAACGCATGCAGCAGGGCGCGCTTGCGGCCCGGCCCGACGCCGTCGATCTCGTCGAGCGGGTTCTTCTTGATGTCCATGGCGCGCCGGGTCTGGTGGCTGCCGTTGGCGAAACGGTGCGCTTCATCGCGCAGGCGCTGAAGGTAGTAGAGCACCGGCGACTTGGGCTCGAGCATGAAGGGCGTCTTGCCCTCGATGAAGAAGCGCTCCAGGCCGGCGTCGCGGTCCGGCCCCTTGGCGACTCCGACCACGTCGATGTCGTCCACGCCCAGGTCGGCCATGATCTCCATCACGGCGGCCAGCTGGCCCGCCCCGCCGTCCACCAGCACCAGGTCGGGACGCGGCGGATTCTCGCCGGCTTCCTCGTCCTTGACCATGCGCGAGAACCGGCGGCGCATGACTTCCTTCATCATGCCGTAGTCGTCGCCGGGGGTGAGGTCGGTCCCCTTGATGTTGAACTTGCGATACTGGCCCTTCTGGAAGCCCTCCGGGCCGGCGACGATCATGCCGCCGACCGCGTTGGTCCCTGAGATGTGGGCGTTATCGTAGACCTCGATGCGCTCGGGACTGGCCTCCAGACCAAAGGCCTCGCAAACTCCGGCCAGCAGCTTCGACTGGGCCGAGCTCTCGGCCATCTTGCGGCCCAGGGCCTCGCGGGCGTTGGTCAGGGCGTGATCGACCAGCTGGGCCTTCTCGCCGCGCTTGGGCTGGTTGATCTCGACCTTGCGCCCCGCCTTCAACGCGAAGGCTTCGGAGAGCAACTGACACTCCGAGGGTTCGATGTTGGTCAGGATCAGCCGCGGGATCGGCTTGTCGTCGTAGAACTGGCCCAGGAACGCCGACATGACGTCGACGTCCTCGTCGGTCCTGTCCACACGCGGGAAATAGGCGCGGTTGCCCCAGTTCTGGCCCGCCCGGAAGAAGAACACCTGGACGCAGGCCTGGCCGCCCTCGGCGTACAGCGCGAAGACGTCGGCCTCCTCAAGGGTCTCAGGATTGATCTGCTGCTCCTGCGCCACCGAGGCCAGGGCGCGGATGCGGTCGCGGATCCGGGCGGCGCGTTCGAACTCCATATCGTCCGAGGCGGCCTGCATCTCGGCCGACAGCTTGCCGACGACCGCGCGGCTACGCCCGCGCAGGAAGTCCTCGGCCTGTTCGACCAGGCCCGCATAGTCCTCGAGGCTGATCAGCCCGGTGCAGGGGGCCGCGCAGCGCTTGATCTGGTGCAGCATGCAGGGCCGGGTGCGGCTCTCGTAGACGCTGTCCGAGCACGAGCGCAGCAGGAACGCCTTCTGCAGGGTGTTCAGCGTCTTGGTCACCGAGTGGGCCGAGGCGAACGGTCCGAAATAGTCGCCCTTGATCGTGTGCGCGCCGCGATGCTTGCGCAGCTGGGCGGCGGCGTGGTCGCGCCGGATCACGATCTCGGGGAAGCTCTTGTCGTCGCGCAGCAGCACGTTGAAGCGCGGCTTGAGCTGCTTGATCAGGTTGATTTCCAGCAGCAGCGCGTCGGTCTCGGTGCGGACCGTGACGAACTCCATCGAGCGCGTCAGGTCGACCATCAGGGCGATGCGCTGGGTGTGGAAGCGGCCCTGGGCGTATTGCAGCACCCGCTTCTTCAGCGAGCGCGCCTTGCCGACGTAGAGGACCTCGCCGCCCTCGCCCATCATGCGGTAGACGCCGGGCGCGTCGGGCAGACGGCGCACCTCGTCCTTGATCAGGGCTGCACCCTGCAGGGGCGCGTCTGCGGTCACTTCGGTCGGCATGTCGCCAATATAGGCGAGTCCGCGCCCAGGCGTAGGGCGCGCGGCGCTAGAGCTTCACGCCGCCGGCCAGGATCTTCGCGTGGCCGGGCTTGGTCATCTTCACATAACCCTTGGTCGGGTCCTTGTAATAGACAACGCCCTTGAACAGGGCCGGGTCGAAGCCTTCCGCCACCAGGTCGATCTTGCGGTACTTGAACGTGCCGGTCGTCTCGATCGCCGGCAGGATCCGCACGAAGACCGGCTGGGCGTAGGACGGCAGTTCGCGGTTCACCACCTCCTCAAAGACCTTGATGTCGAAGTCGGGATCGACGACGAGGCCCGCCATGCCCGCGCGGCCGTCGGCGCCCTCGACCTCGACGCCATAGACATTGGCCTCGGCGACGCCGGGAATGGCCTGCAGATGGCCGGCCACCTCGCCGGTCGAGACGTTCTCGCCCTTCCAACGGAAGGTGTCGCCGATGCGGTCGACGAAATAGAAGTAGCCGTCGGCGTCGGTCTTCATCAGGTCGCCGGTGCGGAACCAGGCGTCGCCCTTCGTGAACACGTCGCGCAGGATCTTCTTGTCCGAGGCGGCCTTGTCGACATAGCCCGTGAACTCGCTGCGCGCGTCATGGCCGATCTTGCCGATGCACTCGCCGATCTGGCCAGCGCCGGCCTCGATGCACAGCCCGTTGACGCTGCGGACTTCTTCTTCCTTTTCGACGTCGAACTGGACGAGCCGGAAGTTGAAGCGATCCTTCAGCCACTTCGGCACGCGTCCGATCGCCCCGACCTTGCCGTCGAAGTTGAACATCGAGACGTTGCCTTCGGTCGCCCCGTAGAACTCGAGAATCTCCGGGATCCGGAAGCGGCTCTTCATCTGCGCCCAGACGTCGGCGCGCAGGCCGTTGCCGAAGGCCAGGCGGATCTTGTGCAGGCGCTCGCCCTCGACCTCCTCATGATTGACGAGGTAGCGGCACAGCTCGCCGATGTAGACGAACATGGTGCAGTTCTCGGCGACGACGTCGTCCCAGAAGTGACTGGCGGAGAACTTCTTCTTCAGCACCACCGAACCGCCGTTCAGCAGCGCCGCGCCCAGGGCGCAGAGCCCGCCCGTGGCGTGATAGAGCGGCAGGGCGACGTAGATCCGGTCCTTCTCGTTCGCCCCGGTCGAACCGGCGAAGCCGCGCATGTAGAGCTGCGCCCGCACGTGGGTGATGCGCGCGGCCTTGGGCAGGCCGGTCGTGCCGCTGGTGTAGATGTAGAGCGCGGTGTCCTTGGCGGTCATGCCGTCCCGCACGGACCGGTCCGGCGGCAACTGGCTGCAGCTCTTGAGCGCCTGGCTGAGGTCGCGCTGGTCGCCGTGCGCCTGCCCCAGCACCCATTGCTGCATCGTCCGCTCCAGCAGACCCTTGGCCTGCTCGAAGGCGGGCGAGGTCTCGCTGTCGACGATGACGTGCGCCGCGCCGGAGATGTTCAGACAGTGCGCCAGCGGCGCGCCGGCCAGCTGGTTGTTGATCAGGGCGGTGACGGCGCCGATCTTGGTCAGGCCGTACCAGATCGGAAAATACTCAAGCCGGTTGGGCAGGAAGAGCGCCACGGTCTGACCGCGCCGCACGCCGATCCCCTTGGCCCAATGGGCGAAGCGGTTGGCGATGGCGTCCATCTCGCCATAGGTGATCGTCTTGTGCTCGAACGTCAGGGCGGGACGGTCGCGCCATTGATCGACCGCCGCCTGAATATCGTCGCAGATCAGGTTGGGCGAGGTCGGCGCGATGGTTTTCACCCTCTTCAGGGTGCGCCTGAGATTGCGAAAGAACCGCCAATCACGCTCCAGACGGGCCTTGAGTCGCATTCATTCCCTCCGACGTATCGCCACCTTGGAGGCGCCCGGTCAGAGGGGTCAAGCTGAGCCGTCGCCCCTCGCGGTCACACACGCGTCAGGCGAGCCAAAGCGTGGCGCCGAGGACTCACCTGCCGCCCTCCGCTCTGGAATCCGACCCGTTTCACTGGCACTGGAACTGGGCATGGACGCCCTGCCCAAAGCGATTCTCTTCGACCTCGACGAAACCATCATCTCGTTCGGCTCTCGCCGCCTCATCCTGCAGGAGGTGATCGAGGAGTTCGCCGACCACTTCGCCCCCGTGGCGCCGGAAGACGCCGCGGTCGCGATAGAGGCCGGCTTCCGACGGTTCTGGTCTGACGAGTCGCGAGCGGCCATCTGGCGCCAGAATCTCGGCGCGGGCCGCATCCTGGCGGTGGAGGAAGGCTTTTCCGAACTCCACGGCCGCGCTCCGGGCCTTACGCCGGCGTTCGCCCGCACTTTCGGCGAGCGGTTCCATGTCTACCGCGAGGAGCAGGCCAAGTTCTTTCCCGGCGCGCTGGAGACGGTCCAGGCCTTCCGCGACCTCGGCGTGAAACTGGCCCTCGTCACCAACGGCGCGGCTGCGCCGCAACGGGCCAAGGTCGAACGCTTCAATCTGGCCCCGCTGTTCGACCACGTGCAGATCGAGGGCGAGGCCGGCTTCGGCAAGCCCGAGGAGCAAGCCTATCTGCACGCCATGCAGGCGCTGGGCGTCGCCCCGCACGAGACCTGGATGGTCGGCGACAATCTGGAGTGGGAGGTCGTCGCGCCCCAGCGGCTCGGCATCTACGCGATCTGGCACGATCATCTGGGCGAGGGCCTGCCGCCAGACAGCGCGATCAAGCCCGACAGGATCGTGCGCTCGATCGCCGAGTTGAACCCGACCCGCAAGGAATAGGGCGGGATCGCGGCGAAAGCCGGCCGAACGCGCCTCAGTTTAGACAAGCAATCGCCCGTCGCTGATTCCGAACAGGCAGTGCAACGAAGAAAATTTCACCCTCTTCACGGCCAATTATCCCTATGAATTCAGGATTTTCAGGCACTCGGAAAGATCTTCCGCTCCGGTAAACTACGGAACGCAATCTCAGGCTCGGCCGTTGCTCATTTCGACCCATGACCGGGAGATCCGAAATGACCACGACCTACGATCCTATCGCTCGACAAAACTTCGAGACGCCGCGTTCGGCGGCTCGCGCCGAAGCGAACCGCGCCGATGAGGCGCCGGTCTTCGCCCCGATCTATGCCCGTCGCCCGACCAAGCGCAGCGGACCGCCGGTCCAGCTGATCGTCGGCGGCGTCGTCACCGCCGGCGTGCTCGCCACGGCCGCCTTCCTGATGATGCGGCCTGGCGATGGCCTGATGGCCGAACAGGAGGCCGCAACGCCCGCCGCCGCCCCGCCGGTCACTGAGATCGCCGCGATGCCTGAGGTGCCTCCGCCGGCGACCAGTGCGGCTGCCCTGACCACCACCACCGCCGCGGCGCCGCCGGCTCCGCCCGTGATCGAGCGTCAGGCCGCGCCGAGAGCCGCGCCGGTCCGGACCGCCAGCGCCCGCCCGGCTCCGGCCCCCGTGGCCGACAGCCCCGAGACCTGGGCGAGCGACGCCAGCGCGACGCTGCCGTCGGCGCCGGTCCCGTATTCGGCGATCGCACAGACCCCGGCTGGCGCTCCGGCGATCGCGCCCCCGGCGCTGACCGTCACGCCGGAGGCTGAAGCGCCGGCTGTTCCCATGACGCCCGATCCGGCCGCGTCCTCGGCCCCGGCGCCGGCTCAGGAGAGCCTTGGCGAGCCGACGCCCTAAAAGCGTCGAGAGCGACGGAGGAAGGCGACTCCCGCACGGGAGTCGCCTTTTTCGTGCATCAAGCGTGACCACACCCTCCCTTAACCACTAAGCCGCAATGTCGCCTTCCGTAGTGCCGAGTAAGGGGCCGGGATATGCGGCGGGAGTCCGAGTTCAGATTACTGGCGCCCCTGGTGGCGCTGGCCCTGGGCGCCATGGCGGTGTTTGTCGCCAGCCTGCTCATCTGGGCGCGGCAGGTGGACGAGGACGTCCGCCTGCGCGAGATCGCACTCGTCGAGCGTGGCATCCTGACCAACATCGCCGAGATCGAACGCTCGATCCTGCCCGAGACCAATTGGGACGAGGCGATCGTCAACCTCGACAACCGGTTCAACGCGGCCTGGGCCGACGCCAACCTGAACGACTACTTCGCCCAGAATATCGACTTCGAGCATCTCTTCGTCCTCGACGGCGACAACCGTGCGCTCTATGCGCGCCATCATCGCAAGACCGTCGATCCGTCCAGCTTCCTGAAGTTCCGCGGCGCGGAGTCCCTGATCGCCAGAGTGCGACGGGCTGAAGCCGAGCGTGGGCCGATTGCGCAGCGTGACATCGGCGCGCCCAGGCAGATCGTCTCGCACGCCATCCAGGCCAGCGACTTCGTCGCCCGGGACGGCGCCGTATATCTGGTCTCGGCGACCCTGGTGCAGCCGGACTTCGCGACCGCGGTTCCGAGCCGCCCATACGCGCCCATCGTCATCATGGCGCTGAAGGTTGATCCTAACTCCCTGGGCAAGCTGCAGGAGCGCCTGCAGCTGTACAATCTGCGTTCCAGCGTCGGCCGGTCGGCCGCCGCGCCCGGCGACGCGGAGGTCGTCCTGCCGACCGGCGCCGGCCAGCCCCCGCTGATCCTCAGCTGGACCCCGCACAAGCCTGGAGCCGAACTGGCCCGCGCCGCCGTCCTGCCCGTAGCGCTGGTGCTGCTGGCCTTCGGCCTGGTCGGCGCGGTGATGATCGCCCGCATTCGCGCGGCAGCCATCCAGTTCGTGGTCAGCCACAAGTCGCAGAGCGAATTCCTCGCCAATATGAGCCATGAGATCCGCACCCCGCTGAACGGCGTCAATGCGATCGCCGCGGCGCTCGGCAGGACGCCGCTCAATCCTTCGCAGGCCGAGATGGTCGGCATCATCCAGGGGTCGGGAGAGTCGCTGGAGCGGCTGCTCTCCGACGTGCTGGACCTCTCTCAGATCGAGACCGGCGCGGTCGAGGTGGTGGAGCGTCCGTTCCACCTGGGCGACGCCATCCGGGCCGTCGCCGCCCTGGCCGGAACGCGCGCCCAGGAAAAGGCGCTCGACGTCATCGTCGACCTGGATCCGGCTGCCGAGACCGTGGTCGCCGGCGATTCGGTCCGGCTGAAGCAGGTGCTGCTCAACCTCGTCTCCAACGCCGTGAAATTCACCAGCGAGGGCTATGTCGCCATCGCCGTGCGCGCCGACGGTCCCGACCGCTGGCGGATCGATGTGCAGGACACTGGCATCGGCTTCGATCCGGCCGACAAGGCGCGCCTGTTCAGCCGCTTCGAGCAGGGCGACCGCTCCCGGACGCGCAGATATAGCGGCGCTGGTCTGGGTCTCACGATCGCCAAGCAACTGATCGATCTGATGGGCGGTGAGATCGACGCCACCGGCGCGCCAGGCGAAGGCGCGACCTTCACGGTGAGGCTGCCGATGGCGATCACTCATGCCCCGGTGGACGCGCAGGCCGAGCCCGAGGCCGACGCCGCTCCGGACCGCCCGTTGCGCGTGCTGCTGGCCGACGACCACCCCACCAATCGCAAGGTCGTCCAGGTGCTGTTCGCCGAACTGCCCGTCGACCTCGTCTGCGTGGAGAACGGAGAGCAGGCCTGCGAGGCCTTCGCCTTCCAGCGCTTCGACCTGGTGCTGATGGACATGCAGATGCCGGTCATGGACGGGTTGACCGCCGTGCGGGCGATCCGCGAGCGCGAACGCATGCGCGGGTTGGGCCAGACGCCCATCGTGATGCTCACCGCCAACGCCCTGCCCTCGCATCAGGCCGCCAGCCTGGCGGCGGGCGCGGACCTGCACATGGCCAAGCCGATCGAGGCCGCCAAGCTGTTCGGAGTGCTGCAGGCAGTGGCCGATCGCCAGGGACTCGCCGCGGCCGCCTAACGGCCAAGCGACCCCTTGCCACATTCCCGAACGCCGTTCGCTGTGGCTTTTGCCGCCGCAGTCGCGATCCATTGAGGACTACTTATGCTGAAGCTGTTGTTTTCGAGCTGGGGCGCCGAGTGGGGCACCGCGGGTCTTGTGTTCTTTGTCAGCGCCGCCGTCGGCCGCTTCGCCGCCGAGGGCATGAACACGCTTCAGTGGTGTGGCGCGATCACCGCCGTGCTGGCCTCGATCACGGCGGCGGTCGCTGTCCGCGTCTGGAAGGCCGAGCCGGTCAAAGCCCGCGCCGAACGGGACTGATCACTCGGCGTGGACATCCACGCCCATCGCGCTCAGCAGGCGATACTGCTGATCCAGCGTGATTTTCATTCCTTGCAGGGTGGCCAGTTCAGCCAGGTTCAGGCCGCTCACCTCCGCGCCGCGCAGGTCGGCGCCGGCCAGCTTTGCGCCGACGGTCAAGGCCTGAAACAGGTCGCATTCGCGCAGGTCCGCGCCCTCCAGATCGGCGTCGACCAGAACCGCCTCGCGCAGATTGGATCGGTTCAGGTCGCCCTTCGGCAGGCGAAACTGGGTCAGGTCAGCCAGTTCCAGGTTGCAGCCCTTGAGCGCTCCGGCCCATTGCACGACGTTGCGGCCGAACGCGCGGCTGAAGTCGGCGCGGACGAAGGCCGAGCCCCGCAGGTTGCAGGCCTCCATCTCGACGCCCCAGAGGCTTGAGCGCTCGAACCGTGCGAACGACAGGTCGCACTTGCGCAGTCGCGCTTCCTCCAGCCGGCAGAAGGCGAACGTCGCGCCCACATGCCCGTCGTCATCGGCGAAGCTGCAGCCATGGAACACCACCTCGCGCAGGTCGGCATGGGCGAAGCGGCTTCGAACCAGGCGGCACTCGGTGAAGCGCGCGCCCTGGAGCACGGCGCCCTGAACCTGGACGTCCTTGAGCGTGCAGCGCTCGAACACCGCATCGGTCAGGTCGGCGTCGGTCCAGTCGAGGTCGGACAGGTCCTGTTCGACAAGCTTCGCACCGGGCCTCAATTCCATGACGTCCTCCGCGCATCCCGGCGAAAGCCGGGACCCAAGCTGAATATGCCCCATCCACGTCGAATGCGGTCGCAGGCAAGTTCCAGGTCCCAGCTTCCCCCGGGGGAGCGGCGGCGGAGCTACTCCGCCGAAGTGGCGGGAACGTAGATTTCCCCGCCTTCGGCGCGGAACTTCTCGCTCATCTTCTCCATGCCGGCGGCGACGTCGTTCTGCTTGGCGGCGGCCTCGCGGATGTCCTGGCTGATCTTCATCGAGCAGAACTTCGGGCCGCACATCGAACAGAAGTGCGCGGTCTTCATCGCCTCCTTGGGCAGGGTCTCGTCGTGGTACTGGCGCGCCGTTTCCGGGTCGAGACCGAGGTTGAACTGGTCCTCCCAGCGGAACTCGAAGCGGGCGCGGCTGAGCGCATCGTCCCAGGTGCGAGCGCCCGGATGGCCCTTGGCGAGATCGGCGGCGTGGGCGGCGATCTTGTAGGTGATCACGCCTTCCTTGACGTCCTCGCGGTCCGGCAGGCCCAGATGTTCCTTCGGCGTGACGTAGCAAAGCATGGCGGTGCCGAACCAGCCGATCATGGCCGCGCCGATGGCGCTGGTGATGTGATCGTAGCCCGGCGCGATGTCCGTGGTTAGCGGGCCGAGGGTGTAGAACGGCGCCTCGCCGCAGGCCTTCAGCTGCTTGTCCATATTGGCTTTGATCTTGTGCATGGCCACGTGGCCCGGCCCTTCGATCATCACCTGCACGCCGTGCTTCCAGGCGATCGGCGTCAGCTCGCCCAAGGTCTCCAGTTCCGCGAACTGGGCGGCGTCATTGGCGTCGGCGATCGAGCCGGGACGCAGGCCGTCTCCCAGGCTGAACGAGACGTCGTAGGCCCGCATGATCTCGCAGATCTCTTCGAAGTGCTCGTAGAGGAAGTTCTCCTTGTGGTGCGCCAGACACCACTTGGCCATGATCGACCCGCCGCGGCTGACGATGCCGGTGACGCGCTTGGCGGTCAGCGGAATGAACGGCAACCGCACGCCCGCGTGGATCGTGAAATAATCGACGCCCTGCTCGGCCTGCTCGATCAGGGTGTCGCGGAAAACCTCCCAGTTCAGGTCCTCGGCGACGCCGTTGACCTTTTCCAGCGCCTGGTAGATCGGCACGGTGCCGATCGGGACCGGGCTGTTGCGAATGATCCAGTCGCGGATGTTGTGGATGTTCCTGCCGGTGGACAGGTCCATGACCGTGTCGGCGCCCCAGCGGATCGCCCAGACCATCTTGTCGACCTCGTCGGCGACGGTCGACAGCACGGCGGAGTTGCCGATGTTGGCGTTGATCTTCACCAGGAAGTTGCGGCCGATCGCCATCGGCTCGAGTTCGGTGTGGTTGATGTTGGCCGGGATAATCGCGCGGCCGCGGGCCACTTCGTCGCGGACGAACTCGGGCGTCACGAAGTCGGGGATCGAGGCGCCGAAGTCCTCGCCGTCGCGGATGAAGGGGTCGGCCTGCTCGCGGCGCAGGTTCTCGCGGATGGCGACGTATTCCATCTCCGGCGTGATGATCCCGCGGCGGGCGTATTCGAGCTGGGTGACCGCCCCGCCGGCCTTGGCGCGATAGACGCGGCGCGGCGCGTTGAACTGCGGCGCCAGATGCTCGCCCTTGGCGAAGCCGTTGTCTTCCGGCTTCACTTCGCGAGGATTTTCAACCACTTCGATGTCGCCGCGCGAGACGACCCAAGGTTCGCGCACCCGCGCCAGACCCTGGTCGATGTCGATCTTCACCTTCGGGTCGGTGTAGGGGCCGGAGGGATCGTAGATGGTCACCGGCGGCTCGTTGGCCGACGGATGCACCGCCACCTCGCGGAACGGCACGCGGATGTCGGGCCACAGCACACCGGGCTGATAGACCTTGCGCGAGCCGGGGCGCTCGCCGGTGGGAATGGCGTCTTTGACGGGCGTCTGGATGTTCACCGGCAAGCTCCTTTGCGGCCAAAGGCCTGCCGGCGACCGGGAATCCGGGCATGCGCATGCTCGGAACGCCTTCCCTTCGCCGGCATGACCCGGATCAGGTTCTACGGGTCGCGGGCTCGCCCGCCTCTCAGCCGCCTAAGCGCGGCCCCCCGAGGACAAGCCTCACTCATAGGCGCGAACGCCGCCGATTGAAAGCGCCGCCGTCCAGCCGCAATCTGGCGGCTAGATTGCGCCCTCAAGGAGGATCGTCATGCTACGCCTTGTCCTCGCCGCCGCCCTGACCGCCGCGCTCGCTGCGCCGGCCCTGGCCCAGGAGCCCGCCAAGCCGGCCGCCTCATCCGCCCAGTGCTTCCGGATGAGCCAGATCGACAATCATACCAAGGGCGACAACCAGACCCTCTATCTCTCGGTGCGCCACCGCGACGTCTATCGCCTGGACATGTCCGGGTCCTGCCTGGCGGGCGCATCGTCCAACGACGCCCTGGTGATGACGCCGACCGCGGGCATCGATCTGATCTGCCGTCCGCTGGATCTCGACCTCAAGGTGAGGACCAGTCCCGGGATGCTTTCGCCCTGCATCATCAAGGACATAACCAAGCTGACGCCCGACCAGATCGCGGCGCTGCCGCCCAAGGTCAAGCCTTAGCGCCGCCAGAGAATCTGGGCTCGCGAGCGCCCTTGGCCGCGTGCTAGGCAGGCGGCCAAGGAGTACCCCCATGCAGCTTGCCAAGTTCCCGCGCGCGCGGTTCGCGCACCTTCCCACCCCGCTGGAAGCCGCGCCGCGGCTCGCGGCCGAGCTGGGGATCAAGCAGCTCTACATCAAGCGCGACGACTGCACGGGCCTGGCCGGCGGCGGCAACAAGACCCGCAAGCTGGAATTCCTGGTCGGAGACGCTCTGGCGAAAGGCGCCGATACGCTGGTCACCCAAGGTGCGGTGCAGTCCAACCACGTGCGCCAGACGGCGGCGGCGGCGGCCAAGTTCGGCCTGGCCTGCGAGATCATCCTGGAAGAGCGCACCGGGTCGAATGCGGTCGACTACAACGGCTCTGGCAACGTGCTTCTCGACAGGTTGTTGGGCGCGTCCATCAGAAACGTGCCAGGCGGGACCGACATGAACGCCGAGCTCGAAAGGACCGCGCAGGCGGTGCGCGAGCGCGGCGGCAGGCCGTACCTTATTCCAGGCGGCGGCTCGAACGCGATCGGCGCGCTGGGCTATGTCGACTGCGCCCTCGAGCTGGTGCGCCAGGCGGACGCCGAGAACCTGACCATAGACCGTATCGTCACGGCGACCGGCAGCGCCGGTACGCACGCCGGACTGGTCGCGGGCCTTGCCCTGCTTGGGGCCGACATTCCGGTGCTGGGGATCGGGGTGCGCGCCCCGAGAGATGTCCAGGAAGCCAACGTTCACAAACTGGCGGTCGAGACCGCCGCCCTGCTCGGCCATGGCGAGCGCATCACCCGCGAGATGACGGTCGCCAACTGCGACTACGTCGGCGCCGGCTACGGCCTGATCGACGAGGCGGTGATCGACGCCCTGAAGCTGGCCGCGCGGACCGAGGGGCTGCTGTTCGACCCGGTCTATACGGGCAAGGCGGTCAAGGGCCTGATCGACCTGGCTCGCAAGGGAACCTTCAAGGACGAGACGCTGGTGCTGCTGCACACGGGCGGCGCGCAGGGGCTGTTCGGGTATCACGGCGAACTCGAAGGATCGCTGTCGTGAGCCTGGTCCTGGGCGTGCTGGGCGGCATGGGCCCCGCCGCCACCCTCGACTTCCTGACCAAGCTGCAGGCCCTGACCCCGGCCGAGCGCGACCAGGACCACATCCGCACCCTGGTCGACATCAACCCGCAGGTGCCCGACCGCAACGATCCGCTGAACAAGCCCGGCCCGGTGCTGGCCGAAATGGCCGGCGCCCTGCACGGGGCCGGCGCCGACGTGCTGGCCATCGCCTGCAACACCGCCCACGCCTATGCCGACGTGATCACCCGCGCGAGCGGGCTGCCGCTGATCGACATGATCGGCACGGCCTCGGCCGCCGCCCGCGACAGCGGCGCGCGGCGGGCCGGGGTGCTGGGCACGCGCCAGGCGCTGAAGCTCTATCGTGAGTACCTGGCCGCACAGGGCATGGGCATGGTCACCCTGGAGCCCGAGCGCCAGGAGGACTTCATGGCGCTGCTCTACAAGATCAAGGGCGGCGACCGCAGCGCCGAAGTGCGCAGCGGAATGGCCGCGCTGACCGCCGATCTCGCCGCCGGCGGGGCCGAGGCGATCATCGCCGGCTGCACGGAAGTCCCGCTGGTGTTCGAGGCCGGCTCAGGCCGGCTGCCCTTCATCGACGCGAGCGAGGTGCTCGCGCGGCGATGCGTGGCGGTGTGCCTGGGGCTGGAGCCGGTTCCCGCGCTCTAGAGCCAGCGGAAGGCCCGGGCGATGAAGCCCCGGCCATCCTGCTCCACCGGCGCCCCGTGGGCCATCAGGACCTTGGTCGCCGGCCACTCCAGGATGCGCGCCATCGAAGCGCGGGCCGCCGCGCGATCGGTGAAGGCGACACGGAACTTCCTGGGCACGGATGGTTCTGGCGCGGTCATCAGATCCAACCGGGCGATGACCGCGCGCCAGCCGCGGAACCAGCCAGGCGGGAACTGCTGGATCAGGTCGGTGAACAGCACGGTCCCGCTGGGCCGATGGAAGAAGACGACCTCGGTGGTGATCCTGTTGCCGTGAACGACGACCTGGTCGAGGTCGCCCGCCCATGCCAGCGGCGCGCCGTCGCCAAGTTCGGCGTCGATCACAAGGTCGTTGCGCTTCTGTCCCAGTCCGGGGGCGGCATGCAGCCTGGCCTGGGGATAGGCCTGCCGCCACTCGTCCAGGAACAGGTGGTGCAGCGAATTGGGCGCGACCAGATGTCGAACCTCGCCCAGCTCCGCCAACGCGACGCTCAGCGCTTCCGAGAGCCCGACCGGCGACCAGATCAGCAGCTCGCCGCCGGCCAACCGGATCACCGCCATCCGGGTCGGATAGCGAAACCCCATGACCTCGGTCTGTCGCCCGTGGGCCAGCCAGATTTCCGGACCGAAGCGATGCAGCAGCGAGCCGTCCACCGGCGTCAGAGACGCGCGGCCTTGAACGTGTCGCAGGCGGCTGGATCGCCCTTCTCGACCCCGATGCGGAACCAGCGCATGCGCTGCTCGCTGGAGCCATGGGTGAAGGCGTCGGGCATCACGCGGCCCTGGGACTGCTTCTGGATCGCGTCGTCGCCGACGGCCGCCGCCGCGCGGATGCCGTCCTCGATGTCGGCGGGGTCGAGCGCCACCTGGCCGCCGGACGCGGCCGGCGCACGGGCAACCCAGACGCCGGCGTAGCAGTCGGCCTGCAGTTCCAGCCGCACGGCCGAAGAGTCCGCACCGCGCGAGCCGCGTTCGACATTGTTGGTCGCGCCAGTCAGGTTCTGGATGTGATGGCCGACCTCGTGGGCGATCACATAGGCGCGCGCCGCCTCGCCCTTGGCGCCGAAGCGGCTTTCCAGTTCGTTCCAGAACGCCAGGTCCAGATAGATCTTGCGGTCGGCCGGGCAATAGAACGGCCCCATGGCCGACTGGCCCATGCCGCATCCGGTTCCGGTGGCCTGGTCATAGATCACGATGGAGGCCGGGCGCTGGTAGCGCTGGCCCTCGGCGGCGAAGATCTGGGTCCACACGTCGGTGGTCGATTGTTCGATCACATCGACGAACTGGCCGCCCTGGTCCTGGGTCGTGCCGCGCACGCCCTCCTGCTGCTCGGCCTGACCGCCGCCCTGCACGACCGACATGGTGGTGGATGGGTCGATGCCGAAAACGAAGTAGCCGATCAGCGCCAGCGCCAGACCGCCCAGGCCGATGCCGCCGACACCCGCGGCGCTCATGCCGCGACGGTCCTCAATGTTGCCGCCCCTACGGCCGCCCTGCCAACGCATGTCCTGATCCCTCTAGAGACGCCTCAACGCACCAGCCCGGCGAGAGGATGCGACCGATCGGCGCCGCTGTCAGCGCTTGTTTTGCGACGCTTCGCGAACGCGGGCGTTGGACGCGGCCAGAGCGGCGTCAGGGATCGTCGCATAGTTGCCCATGTTGAGCGCCGGCGGCTGCACCGCCGACTGCAGCGGCGCGAGCGTCGGGCGGCGTGCGGCCTCCAGGCCCTGCAGGCGTTCCTGGCTCTGCACACGCGCGTCGAGGGTGTTGAGCTGGTTCTCCTGAGCGACGGACCGCTGCCGTTCGATCAGTTGCTGGTTCAGCAGCTGCTGGTTCTGAAACTCCAGATCACGCGCCGCCGGATCGCGCGCGACCTGGGCCGGCGCCGGGGAAGCCGACGCGGCGAAGATTGCCAGAGCGAAGAGCAACGGTCGCATGAACATCAAACGCATCAACCCTGGCCAAGGGTCCGCATCAGCGACGCGAAACGGTGAAACGGGTCAGCTGCTCGCGCGGAGCGGACCATTCGGGGTCGATCTCCAGCGCTTTCTGGTAGTCGAAATAGGCCGCCTTGGGGTCGTCGAGCCCTTCATGGGCGAGGGCCCGATTGTAATAGGCCTTGGCCGGCTCGCTGACGCCCAGCTCGATGCTGCGATTGATGTCGCTGAGCCCCTCGGCGTAGCGCTTGCGTCCGATCGAGGCGGCGCCGCGGTTGACGTAGGC
Organism: Phenylobacterium sp. Root1290; assembly: GCF_001425305.1. Lineage (GTDB taxonomy): Bacteria > Pseudomonadota > Alphaproteobacteria > Caulobacterales > Caulobacteraceae > Phenylobacterium. The sequence continues at coordinate 485,464 of NZ_LMEE01000002.1, forward strand.
TTCGCCCAGCGCCGGTTGCAGCTTCACGGCGGCGTCGAAGTCACGGGTGGCGTCGGAATAGGCCGCCCGGCGCAGTTTCAGCACGCCGCGATTGACGAAGGTCCCGGCGCGGTCGCGCTCGCTGAGCAGTTCGGTCTCGAGCGCCAGGGTGCACGCGTCCTGGAATTGCGGATCGTCTTCGCCCCGGATGGCGGCGTCCGCGCAATCCTGCGCCAGGCCGCCGCCGAATACGCTGATCGCCCCTTGTGCGCCACTCGCCGCCGCGAACGCCGCCAGCGTCATCCCCGTCAGCATCACGCCCCTGAACATCGTCGACCTCCCTACGCTCGGGCGATCAGGCTGGCGGGCTCAAGAGGCCCGACCCGCGATGGTCCGGCGCGTTTGAAGAGTCCTCCCGTAACGCGGGTCTGTCAATGTGAGGCTGGGCTCGCGCGGCGCAGGCGGCGTGTCTCGCGGAAGAGGATGTAGACGCCGCTGCCGGCGACCACGACAGCGCCGGCGATGGTCGCGGCGCGCGGCAGCTCGTCCCAGACCAGATAGCCGATGATCCCCGCCCAGATCAGCTGGGTGTAGTCGAAGGGCGCGACCACCGCGACCGGCGCGCGGCGCAGGGCCTCGGTCAGGAACAGTTGGCCGGTTCCGCCGACCAGGCCGGCGCTGATCAGCATGACCAGTGTGGTGACGTCAGGGATCGTCCAGCCACCGAACGGCAGGCTGCAGAGACCCAGCAGCATCCCCGCCAGGGTGAAGTAGAAGACGATGGTCGGCCCCGGCTCGGTGCGCCCGATCTCGCGGATGGCGATCATCGCGCCGGCCGCGCCCAAGGCCCCCAGCAGCGCGAACAGCGTGCCGAGCGTGGCCATGTGGCCGGGATCGGGCCGCACCATGATCAGCACGCCGACGAACCCGATGGCCACCGCCGCCCAGCGGTGCACGCCGACCACTTCCTTGAGGATGATCGCCGAGAGCGCGGTCATGAACAGGGGCGAGGCGAAGGACAGCGCCGTGGATTCGGTGAGCGGCAGCATCGAGACGGCGGTGAAGCCGCAGACCATGCCTACCAACCCGACCGCCGCACGGGTGGCGTGGCCGCCCAGCCGCTTGGTCTTCAGCACCGAGAACCCGGTCGTGCGCGAGACGTAGAGCAGCACCGGAACGAAGGCGAAGGCGTTGCGGAAGAAGACGATCTCCAGCACCGGCGCCCCGCGTTCGGCGCACGCCTTCACCAGCGCCGCGAGCACGGCCATGCACGCCATCGCCGCGACGCGCAGGGCGATGCCCATGCCGTTGCTCTGCTTCATGGCGTGAGCGGTGGTCTCTGCGGTCACGGAGGTCTCCTCGGAAGCGCCGTGCATAGAGGCCCTGCCCCCGTAGCGCCATAGGCGCCGGCGCCGCGGCGGCGCTTGCGACTCGCACCACCGACGCGCGCGCCCCACACTGGCGCCAACCACGGGGAGATTCGGCATGACGATCGGTTTGATGATGGCGGCCTGGACGCTGGTCCTGGCCTTCGCGCAGATCCTGCTTTTCGATATCGCCAGGACCAGCCAGTACGGGCTGAAGTGGAACACCGGACCGCGCGACGGCGAGATGCCGCCGCTGAATGACAAGGCGCTGCGCCTGAAGCGCGCCCAGGACAACCTGTTCGAGACCTTGCCGCTGTTCCTCGGCGCCGTGCTGATCGCGCACGTCGCCGGCAAGGAGAGCGAGATCACCGCCCTTGGCGCGCAGATCTATTTCTGGGCGCGCGTCGCCTATGTGCCGCTCTATGCCTGGGGCGTGCGTCAGGTTCGCTCGCTGGTCTGGTTGGTCAGCATCGTCGGCCTGGGAATGATCGCTCAGGCGATCCTGCTGCCCTAGGGACGTCTCCAAGGCCGCGGATCGCTTGACGCCGCACACAGGGCGTGCGGCAAGGCGTGATGATGCGTAGTTCAGTACTGGCCGCGTTGCTCCTGGCCCTGTTCACAGCGCCCTTGGCCGGCTGCGCCTCGTTTTCGCGCGAGGACTTCACGGCCGACGAGGCCTATCGCGCCACGCCGCCGGCCGCCGCCGACATCCGCTTCAACGCCGCGGACGGCGCCGCCGCGGTGGCGTTCAGCAACCGCACGCGCCGGCAGCTGGAGAGCAGCGGCGACCGACGGGTCGACATCCTGGCGATTTCCGGCGGCGGCGCGGACGGGGCCTATGGCGCCGGCGTGATGGTCGGCTGGACGCGGGCCAAGACCCGGCCGACCTTCGAGGTGGTCACCGGGGTCAGCACCGGCGCGCTGATCGCCCCGTTCGCGTTCCTGGGCCCGCACTGGGACAAGACGCTGCGGGACGCCTATGCTGGCGGCAAGGCGAGCCAGGTGCTGAAGGGACAGGGCCTGGGCGTGCTGTTCTCGTCGAGCCTGTACAGCCCTGAGTATCTGCGCGCGCTGGTCGAGACCTACTGCACCTCGGTGATGCTGCACGAGATCGCCCAGGAGCACGCCAAGGGCCGGCGTCTGCTGATCGCCACGACCAATCTCGACAGCCAGCAGACCGTGGTCTGGGACATGGGGGCGATCGCCACGCGTGGCGGCCCCGAGGCGCTGAAGCTGTTCCGCGAGGTGCTGGTCGCGTCCGCCGCCATCCCGGGGGTCTTCCCGCCGGTGATCATCCCGATCGGCGACGCCGACGGCCGCCAGATCGACGAGATGCACGTGGACGGCGGGGTGACCGCGCCGTTCGTCTCCATCCCCGAGGGGCTCTATTTCTGGGATGCGCCCGAGGGCCAGACAAGCACGCCGGGCCGCATCTTCGTGCTGGTGAACGGCAAGCTCGACCCCAGCTTCGCGGTCGTGCGCGGGCGTGCGCCGACCATACTGGGCCGTACCTTCGACACCATGATGAAGACCAACCTGCGCGCGCACATCGCCGCCAACCGGGCCTTCGCCGAGCGCAACAACATGGACTTCGAAATCGCCGAGGTGCCGCGCGACGCCGAGAGCGGCAGCCTGAATTTCCAGCCCGAAAGCATGCGCAGGTTGTTCAAGCTGGGCGAGGACACCGCGGTCGCCGGCAAGGCCTGGAGCCAACTGGACTAGGGAACCACCTGATACGGCGCCCGTTCGTTCAACGGGACGGGCGTAACCCAGAGAGGTTCGCGATGACACTTACACTCAAGACCGCCGCGATCGGCTCAGTCCTCATTCTGGCCGGCTGCGGCACCACTGTGACGGAACGCGCGGCGACCGGCGGGTTGGCGGGCGCGGCCATCGGCGGCGCTGTCGACAGCTCTTGGACAGGCGCCCTGGTCGGCGGCGCGGCGGGCGCGGCGCTGGGCGCGGCGACGGCGCCACGGCACAACAACGTCAATCGCCGCCAGTACTATGACGAACGCGTAGGCCGGTATTACTTCTATGACTCCGGCGCGCGCCGCTACTACTGGGAAGACGGCAGCCCGCGCTACTAGGGCCTAGGCTGCTACGGCGTAGCCGGCGTCCTTGATCGCCTGGGCCACGGCCTCGCGGCGGTCGCTGCCATCGACCGTGACGCGGCCGGCGGCGAGGTCCACCACGACCTTGGCCGTCGGTTCAAGCGCCTGGACCGCCTCGGTCACTGACTTCACGCAGTGGCCGCAGGACATGCCTTCAACCTGGAAACTCAACATCGGAACCGCTCCTGACCAATCTTCGGGAGCGGTTCTGCGCGTTCCCACGGTGGGAAGGTCAAGCGGCAAAGACCTCGCTTGACCCTCCCATGATAGGAACGTTCATAGACAGCGGGCATCGAGTAGGAGCCCGTCATGCCGCAGATCAAACCACTGGAAATCCCCGTCCTCGGGATGACCTGCGCCTCGTGCGTGGGCCGGGTGGAGCGGGCGATCGCCGCCGTGCCCGGAGTCGCCGCCGCGAGCGTCAATCTCGCCGCCGAGCGCGCTCATGTGGAGCTGACGGCCGAGGGCGACACCGCCGCGGTGATCGAGGCCATCCGCAAGGCCGGCTATGAACCCTTGGACCGCAGCGTCGAGCTGAAGATCGGCGGCATGACCTGCGCCTCCTGCGTCGGCCGGGTCGAGAAGGCTCTGAAGGCCGTGCCCGGCGTGCTGGACGCGCAGGTGAACCTGGCGACCGAGCGGGCGCGGGTCCGCGCCCTGGCCGGCGGCGCCGAGACCGCGCAGCTGATCGCCGCGGTCGAGGCGGCCGGCTACAGCGCCGAGGCTGTCGACGCCGCCGCCGCCCTGGACATGACCGACCGCGAGCGACAGGCCCGCCAGGCCGAGATCACTAGCCTGAAGCGCGCGGTCGCGGTCGCGGCGGCAGGCACGCTGCCGCTGTTCCTGGTCGAGATGGGGCGGCACTTCATTCCCGGCGCCCACCACTGGTTGGCCGGCGCGATCGGCGAGCAGCCCTGGCGGCTGGCGAGCTTCGTGCTGGCCGCCGTCGTGCTGTTCGGACCGGGCCTGCGGTTCTTCCGGAAGGGCGTGCCGAACCTCATCCGCCGCACTCCGGACATGAACTCGCTGGTGGTGTTGGGGACCACCGCGGCCTTCGCCTATTCCACAGTGGCGACCTTCGCGCCCGGCCTGCTGCCCGCCGGCGCCGACCACGTCTATTACGAGGCGGCCGCGGTCATCGTGACGCTGATCCTGCTGGGCCGGCTGTTCGAGGCCCAGGCCAAGGGCCGCACCAGCGAAGCGATCAAGCGGCTGATGACCCTGCAGGCCAAGAGCGCCCGCGTGCTGCGCGGCGGCGAGGCCGTCGAGGTCCCGATCGCCGAGGTGGTCGCCGGCGACGTCGTCCTGGTCCGCCCCGGCGAGCGCATCGCCGTGGACGGCGAAGTGGTCGAGGGCGCCTCCTTCGTCGATGAATCCATGATCACCGGCGAGCCGATCCCCGTCGAGAAGCACCCCGGCGCCGCCGTGGTCGGCGGCACGGTCAACAAGACCGGCGCCTTCCAGTTCCGCGCCACCAAGGTCGGCGCGGAGACGATGCTGGCGCAGATCGTGCGCATGGTCGAAGCCGCCCAGGGTTCGAAGCTGCCGATCCAGGCGACCGTCGACAAGGTGACCTCCTGGTTCGTGCCGGCGGTGATCGCCGCCGCCCTGGCCACCTTCGCCGCCTGGCTGGCGTTCGGACCGGGCCTGGCCTTCGCCCTGGTCAGCGCGGTGGCGGTGCTGATCATCGCCTGCCCCTGCGCCATGGGCCTGGCCACCCCGACCTCGATCATGGTCGGCACCGGCAAGGCGGCCGAGCTCGGCGTGCTGTTCCGGCGCGGCGAGGCGCTGCAGGCGCTGCGCGACGTCAAGGTCGTGGCCTTCGACAAGACCGGCACCCTGACCCTGGGCCGCCCCGCCCTCACCGACCTGCAGGCGACGGCGGGCTTTGAGGAGGATGAGGCGCTGGCGCTGACCGCGGCGGTGGAAAGCCGCTCCGAGCACCCGATCGCCGAGGCCGTTGTCGAAGCCGCCAAGGCCAGAGGCCTGGCCGTAGCCTCGCCCGAGAACTTCGAGGCGGTGCCCGGCTTCGGCGCCCAGGCCCGCGTCGGCGGGCGGCTGGTCCAGGTCGGCGCCGACCGCTTCATGGCCAAGCTGGGACTGGACGTCGACGTCTTCGCCCAGACCGCCCGGCAGCTGGGCGCGGAGGCCAAGAGCCCGCTCTATGTCGCCATCGACGGGCGCCTGGCCGCGGTGCTGGCGGTGGCCGACCCGATCAAGCCGACGACGCCCCAGGCCCTCGCCGCGCTGCACGCCATGGGGCTGAAGGTCGCCATGATCACCGGCGACAACGCCCACACGGCCCGCGCCGTGGCCGCCAAGCTGGGCCTGGACGAAGTCGAGGCCGAGGTGCTGCCGGGCGGCAAGGTGGCGGCGATCGAGGCGCTGCGCGCGCGGTTCGGCCCCATCGCCTTCGTCGGCGACGGGGTCAACGACGCCCCGGCCCTGGCCGCCGCCGACGTCGGGATCGCCATGGGCGCGGGCACGGACGTCGCCATCGAGAGCGCCGACGTGGTGCTGATGCGCAGCGACCTGCGCGCGGTGGCCACCGCCGCGTCGCTGAGCCGGGCGGTGATGAGCAACATCCGCCAGAACCTGATCTGGGCGTTCGGCTACAACGTGATCCTGATCCCGGTCGCCGCTGGGGTCCTGTACCCCGGCTTCGGCCTGTCGCTGTCGCCCATGGTGGCGGCCGGCGCCATGGCGCTGTCCAGCGTCAGCGTCCTCACCAACGCCCTGCGGCTGAAGGCCTTCCGGCCGCCGTTCCAAGGAGAACCCGCATGAACATCGGCCAGGCCTCCAAGGCGTCCGGCGTGACCACCAAGATGATCCGCTATTACGACGAGATCGGGCTGGTGCGGCCCTCGGCGCGGACGGACTCCAACTATCGCGAGTACGACGAGCGCGAGATCAACGAGCTGCGCTTCATACGGCGGGCGCGCTCGCTGGGATTTTCGATGCCCGAGATCACCCAGCTGCTGTCGTTGTGGCGCGACCGCGACCGGCCGAGCCGGGAGGTGAAGGCGATCGCCGACCGGCACCTGGCCGACCTCGATGCGCGTATCGCCGAGATGCAGGCCATGGCGCAGACGCTGCGCCACCTCTCCCACTGCTGCGCCGGCGACGACCGGCCCGACTGCCCGATCCTGGCCGACCTGACCCAGGGCGCGCTGCCGTCCGAGCCGAAGCCCAAGTCCCGGAGAGCGCATGTTCACGGGGGCTGAGGCGCAGGCCTACGGCGCGACGAGGCTTTACCAGGCGCTCGGCTATAGCGCTTATCTGGCGGCGAGGACCGGCTGAACGCAGCCTCCATGGGTTCTCGACTGACCGCGGAGATAGGCCCCCATGAGACGCGACCTGCACGAAGCCAATCGGCTCTCCTGGAACGAGGCCACCCGCGCCCACAACAGCCACAAGGGCGACCAGGCGGCGTTCTTCCGGGCCGGCGGCTCGACGCTGTATCCCGAAGAGCTGGAGATGCTGGGCGACATCGCCGGTCGAAGCCTGCTGCACCTGCAGTGCAACTCCGGCCAGGACAGCCTGAGCCTAGCGCGGCTGGGCGCGCAGGTGACGGGCGTCGACATCTCCGACGAGGCGATCGCCTTCGCCCAACAGTTGTCGGTCAGCAGCGGCGTTCCGGCGACGTTCGAACGCTCCGACCTGTTGGACTGGTTCGACACGGCGCGGGCGAGCGGGCGAACATTCGAGCGCGTGTTCACCTCATACGGCACGATCTGCTGGCTGTCGGACCTCAAGGCCTGGGCGCGCGGCGTCGCCGACATGGTGGCGCCAGGCGGACGGTTCGGGATGGTCGAGTTCCATCCCTTCGCCATGGTGTTCGATCCGCAGTGGACGCCGCGCCACGACTATTTCGTCGACGGGCCGATTCCCGAACCGGACGGCGTCGGCGACTACGTGGCCGAGTCCGGCGAGACCTTGGCGCTGGACGCCTATCACCCTGGCGTCGAGGATTTTCGCAATCCGAACCCGGCGTTCGAATTCTACTGGGGCGTCGGCCAGGTGGTCAGCGCACTGGTCGAGGCCGGCCTGACCATCGAGCGGCTCGAGGAATATCCCTACGCCAACGGTTGGGCCGGGTTCGCGGACATGCGCGACCTGGGCGGCGGGCGGCTGGCTCCGCCGGCGCACCTGCCCCGCATCCCGCTGATGTACGGCCTTTCTGCAACTCGGCACGGCTAAGCCCGCCGCCCCAAGATGCGAATGAAACTAATAATCGCTTGCAACTAAGCGTCCAGACGCTTACCCCGCCCCCGAAATAAGCGCCGCCCATCGGCGGTCAGCATCGGGGGTACTCTTGTCCAGTTCGCGTTCCACGTTCCGCCCGGCCGCCTTGGCCGTTGTCCTGCTGTCGGGCACCGCCCTGACCTCTCCGGCTTTCGCCGATGACGCGGCCGACGCCACCGTCGAGGGCGTCGTCGTCACCGGGGTGAAGGAAGGCTACGCGGCCAAGACGACGGAGTCGGCCGCCAAGCTGCCGCTGTCGCTGCGCGAAACCCCGCAGTCGGTGACCGTGATCACCCGCGAGCGGATGGACGACTTCGGCCTGGTCACCATCGCCAACGTGCTGGAGCAGACCACCGGCATCACCGTGCAGGAGAACGATTCCAACCGCGTGAACTTCTCCTCGCGCGGCTTCTCAATCTCGAACTTCCAGCTCGACGGCGTGCCGACAGCCTACTCGTCAGGCAACAGCGTCATGGGCGACACGGTCCTCTACGACCGCGTCGAGGTCGTGCGCGGCGCCACCGGCCTGGTGACCGGCTCGGGCGATCCCTCGGCCACGGTCAACCTGCTGCGCAAGGCCCCGACCCGCGAGTTCGCCGGCTCGGTCAGCGCCCTGGTGGGCAGCTGGAACCGCGGCCGCATCGAGGCCGACGTCTCGGGTCCGATCTTCGCCGACGGCCGCGTGCGGGCCCGTGTCTCCGGCGCCTTCGAGGACCGGGAATCGTACATCGACTTCTACGAGGAGAAGAAGAAGATCGGCCTGGCGGTGATCGAGGCCGACGTCACCGAGACGACCCTGGTCCGCGTGGGCGTCGACTACACCGAGGTGACGCCGAAGGGCACGACCTGGGGCACCACGCCGCTCTACTTCCGCGACGGTTCGGCGACCAGCTTCGACCGCTCCTACAACGCCGCCGCGCGCTGGAGCACCTGGGACCGCAACAGCACCAACCTGTACGCGGTGCTGGAGCAGGAACTTCCGGGCGACTGGAAATTCCGCGCCGCAGTCAACAAGCGAGACAGCGAGTCGACCGCCAAGCTCTACTACGGCTTCGGCGGCTATCCCGATCCGAACAACGGTAGCGGCCTGACGGTCGCCGACTACTTCAATGTCTACGAGCAGGAAGAGACGGCGTTCGACGTCTATGCCAGCGGTCCGTTCCAGCTGTTCGGCCGCAAGCATGAGCTGGTCATCGGCGCCAACGGCTACGACCGCGACGGTACGACGCTGAACGACGCGGTCGATGCGTCCAAGCGCCCCTACGCGATGACCATTCCCAACATCTTCACCTGGGACGGGCGCATCCCCGAACCGGTGGTGCTGCGCTACGGCACGCCGGCGTCGATCGACCACATCAAGGAGACGGGGATCTACGGCGCCCTGCGGTTCAATCCGACCGACCGCCTGAAGGTGATCGTCGGCGCGCGCAGCAGCCAGTACGAAACCAAGAGCGACCGCTACAACCTGGCGGGCGCCTACGTCAGGACGGCCAACGCCTACTCGGAAGACAAGGTCACGCCGTACTTCGGGGCGATCTTCGACATCACCTCGCAGATCTCGGCCTATGTCAGCTATTCGGACCTGTTCAAGCCGCAGGCCAACAAGGACAAGAACAACGAGCAACTGGCGCCGGTCATCGGCGCCAACTACGAAGGCGGCCTGAAGGCCGAGTTCTTCGATGGCCAGCTCTACGCGGCCGTGGTCGGCTTCTACGTCCAGCAGGACAATCTGGCTGAGGTCGACCCGACCGTGCCGGACGGCTTCATCCTGCCGGACGGCGGGACCGCCTATCGCGCGGTGACCGGCGCCGAGACCCGCGGCTTCGAGGCCGAGATCACCGGCCAGCTGACCCCGCGCTGGCGCGTGGCCGGCGGCTACACCTACGCCTACACGGAGAACGCGGCGAAGGTGCGGATCAACACCCTCAATCCGCGCAATATCGCCCGCATCTATACGAGCTATGACCTGTCTGGACCGCTCGAAGGCCTGACCATCGGCGGCGGCCTGAACTGGCAGAGCGAGATCTTCACCGCCGCCAGCATTCCGGTTCCAGGCAACACCAGCGCCCCGGGGACCAACCCGCCGCTCCTGCGGGTCAATGTCTCGCAGGACTCGTACGTGCTCGCCAACCTGATGGCCCGCTACCGCTTCAACGAGAAGCTCAGCGCCACGCTCAATGTCGATAACCTGTTCGACGAGACCTACTATCGCCGCGTCGGCTTCTACAATGGCGGCTACTACGGCGAGCCGCGGAAGGTGACGCTGACCCTGCGGGCCGCGTTCTGACCATGAGCGTCGCGCAGACCGCGCCGCCGCCGGCGGCAAAGCGCAAGGGGCCCAAGGGCCCCACCTTGCGCCAAAGGCTGGACGTGGCCGCCCGCGCCGTGGCGGCCATCGTCGTCGGCTATGTCTTCGCGTCGCTCTCGACCGCCGTGCTCGCCCGGCTGCTGCCGGGCGGGACGGAGGAAGCGACCATCGCCGCGACCCTGCTGTCCTTCGCCGTCTACACCGCCGTCGTCATCTGGGCCTTCGCCGACCCGAAGACCTGGCGCGTGTGGCTGGGCCTGGCCGGCGGCAGCGCGGCGCTGGCCGCCATCCTGTGGATCTCGCTGATCGTGGAGCCGCGCCTGTGAACGGGTCCTTCCGCCAATCCATGGCCTGGCTGCACACCTGGAGCGGCCTGCTGGTCGGTTGGGTGCTGCTGGCCATGTTCCTGACCGGAACGGCCACCTATTTCCGTCCCGAGATCACCCGCTGGATGGAGCCGGAAACCGGCATGCCGGCGGACTATCACATCGCCGCGGCGGGCGCGGCGGCGTACCTGTCGAAGGTGGCGCCGGACGCCAAGAGCTGGTCGATCACCCTGCCCGACGAGCGCCAGGCGACGGCCAGCGTCTTCTGGCAGCCGCAGCCCAAGCCGGGCGAAGAGGAACGACCGCGTCGGCGCGGCCGCAACCGCGACACCCAGGCGACGCTGGACGCGGCCACCGGCGATGTGGTCAAGCCGCGCGAGACCCGCGGCGGCGAGTTCTTCTATCGCTTCCACTTCCAGATGCACTACCTGCCGGTCATCTGGGGCCGCTGGTTCGCCGGCCTCTGCGCGATGTTCATGCTGGTGGCGATCGTGTCCGGCGTGATCACCCACAAGCGCATCTTCAAGGACTTCTTCACGTTCCGCCCGACCAAGGCCGCGCAGCGCTCGTGGCTGGACGCCCACAACATGACCGCGGTCCTGGCCCTGCCGTTCCACGCGATGATCACCTATACGGGCCTGGTCACGCTGATGGCGCTGTACATGCCCTGGGGCGTGCTCGCGAACTACAGTTCCGACGACGCCTACTTCAAGGCGGTGTTCCCGCGCGCCGAGGAGATCGAGCGCAGCGGAGTGGCGGCCCCGCTCGCCCCCCTGCCCAAGGTGATCGACGAGGCCTCCAAGGCCTGGGGCGGCGGCCGTCCCTGGATCATCAACGTCAGCAACCCCGGCGACGCCACGGCCCGCATCGAGGTGACCCGGCATTCGGGCGACAAGCTGTCCTACCGCGGCGGTTCGCTGACCTTCGACGCCAGCGGCAAACTGCTGACGCGCTCGCCCGAGGCTGGGCCTGCCAATGTCACGGGCGGGGCGATGTACGGCATCCACATGGGCCGCTTCGCCGAGCCGGTGCTGCGCTGGGTCTATTTCCTGTGCAGTCTGGCCGGCTGCGCCATGGTCGCCACGGGCCTGGTGCTGTGGTCGGTCAGCCGCCGCCAGAAGCTGCCTGATCCCGAGCGCCCGCACTTCGGCTTCCGCCTGGTCGAGAAGCTGAACATCGGCACGATCGCCGGCGTGCCGGCCGGCATGGCCGCCATGCTGTGGGCCAACCGCCTGCTGCCGGTCGAGATGGCCAGCCGCTCGCCCTGGGAGGTGCACAGCATGTTCATCCTCTGGGGCGGGATGATCCTCTACGCCTGCCTGCGGCCGAACAAGAAGGCCTGGATGGAGACCCTGGGCCTGGCGGCGTTCATGGTCGCGGCCCTGCCGATCGTCAGCGCCGTCACGACGCCCGAGCGCAACATCTTCGCCAACGCCATGCGCGGCGATGGGGCGATGGTCGCCTTCGACCTGACCCTGGTCGCGCTTGGCGCCCTGCTGGCCTTCTGCGGCTGGAAAGCGGCCCGCTACAAGCCGGTCGCCAAGCCCAAGCGCAAGGCGCCCGCGCCCACCGTCGCCACGGAGGCCGCATGATCCACCTCGCCATGCTGCTCTTGGCCTATGCCGGCTTCGTCGGCATCTGCGTCTCGATGGCCAAGCACCAGCCCGAACTGCTGGGTCGCAAGCTCGAACCGCTGCGCCAGCGCCAGGTCCGCTGGGGCGGGGCCGCGGCTCTCGCCGCCGCCTATGCCTGCGCCGTCCTGGCCGACGGCTGGAAGTTCGGCTCGGTCGAGTGGTGCGGGGCGATCTCGCTGGCCGCCCTCACCCTGACCCTGGCGGCCCCCTATCGCCCCAGGCAGGCCGCCCAGGCCGGCGCAGGCGCGGCCCTCGTCGGGGCGATGCTGCTGGCCAGCGCCCTGTTGCTGTCGATCAAGTAGGAGCAGCAAGGCCTTCGCCGGGTAGAGGGCTCCACGCCGATGTTCTCGGTGGCGTCCTAGTGCTCGCGTGCTCTATCGGGGGAATGGCGCCGGCCAGCCGGACCTCGCAGATGGAGCCGAAGGACCGATGAGCCAGGCCGAGCCGATCACCGCCGCGCCGGCCGTCCGCATCCTGGAGACCGCGCGCCTGCGGCTGGCCGAGGGCGGTTTCGGCGATCTCACCTTGCGCCCCCTGGCCGAGGCCAGCGGAAGCACCGTCGCGGCCCTGACCTACCACTTCGGCTCCAAGGGCCAGCTGATCGAACGCCTGGTCCGGCAGGAACGCCTGGCCGATGCGGACCGCCACGCCGAGTTCGCGGCGCGCTACTCCGCCCTGCCGAAACTGACGCCGCCTGGCCTCGCCGCGCTGGTCGAGGCCTATCTGGACGAGGCGTCCGGCCCTGCCCGCGTGACCAGCATGATCTGGAGCGAACTGCTGCTGCAGGCTGCGGCCGACCCGGAGGCGCGGGCCCTGGCGGCCCCCTGGATCGACGACCGCCGCGCCTTCTGGCGCGATCTGCTCGAGCATCGGATCGACGCGCCGGAGACATGGGCGGCGGTGGTCCTCGGCTACGTGACCGACGAAACCATCCATAGCCTCGCCCAGGGCCAGGACCCCGACTACCGGCTGCTGCGGCGCATGGGCGTCGAGCGGCTGACCACCCGCGGCGCTGGCCGCGATCTCTCGCATCCCGACCTGTTCGACGCCGTGGTGCGCAGGCTCGACCCCGCGCTCGCCTTGCCCGGCGCCTCCTCGCCGGACGAACCGTTCTCGCCGCGGGCGCGGCTCATCGCCCTGGCCGCCGGCGAGGTGATCGTGGCGCAGGGGGCCGAGGCCGTGACCCACCGCGCGGTCGGCGAACGCGCCCAGACCCCGGCGTCATCGGTGGCCTATCATTTCCGCACACGCCTGGACCTGCTGCGGGCCGGGCTGACCGTGATCTATCGCGTCGCCCAGGGCCGGCTGGCGCCGCGGCCCGACCAGGCAGAGCTGGAAGGCTTCGTCGCGCGGGGCACGGCCTCGGTAGCCCTGGCCGCGGCCCGCGCCCCGGAACTGGCGCCCTTCGCCGCCGACCTGCGACGCCTGCGCGGCGAAAACCTCCGCCGCCGACTGGTCGAACGCCTGGGCGAGCGAAGCGACATCGACCTCTGCATGGCCCAGGCCGCCTCGATCGCCCGTCTGGGCGCGACCCTCATCACCCTCGCCGCCGACGAGCCACGCGAGAAGGTGGACGGGCTGGTGGAGTGGCTCACCAGTATCTGAACAAATGTTCTGTGCAAGCGGCATCACGAGCGCGATGCGTCGCAAATATTTCGCACAACTGTTTTCCTGAGAGCTGAGCAGAACCCCTAGAAGGCCCGCGTCCGAGCCACAGGGGATCAAAGATGCTCAAGACCGCGCACATCGGCCGCCACACGCTGCGGGCGCTTCTCGCCATCGGCGTCAGCGCCATCGCAACTGAACAAGCGTTCGCCCAAGCGGCCGCCGCCGACCCGCTCGCCATCGAGGAAGTCGTCGTCACCGCCCAGAAGCGCGAGCAGAAGCTGAAGGACGTGCCGATCTCGATCGCCGCCTTCGGCGCGGCCAATATCGAGCAGCAGAACTTCACCGACTTCGAACGGCTCTCGACCCGTACGCCGGGCTTCTTCGTCCAGCAGCAGACCGACTCGGCGGCCAGCTTCGTCATGCGCGGCATCGAGGCCGGCAACGCCGGGGCCGTTTCCGAACCCAGCATCTCGTTCTTCCTGAACGACGTCGACACCAGCCGCTCGCGCGGGATGCTCAAGGAGCTGTTCGACATCGAGCGCGTCGAGGTCGCCAAGGGCCCGCAGGGCACGCTGTACGGCCGCGGCTCACAGATCGGCGCCGTCGCCGTCGTCACCCGCCGTCCCGACCTGTCGCGCACGGGCTGGTCGGTCGAGGGACAGTATGGCTCGTACAATCTCTACAGCCTGACCGGCACGGCCAACGTGCCGATCATCGAGGACGAGCTTGGCCTGCGCGTCTCGGTCCGCCGCCGCGAGCGCGAGGGCTACATGACCAACATCGCCGGCGGGAAGAAGCTGAACGATGACGACCTGTGGGCGGCGCGCGCCTCGCTGCGCTGGGCGCCGAGCGCCGACCTGACCTTCGACCTGATCCTCGACCATCAGGCCGACAACGACTCGGCCGCGGCGACCAAGGCGATCAACATCGCCTCGCCCGGCGGCGATACCGACTGGTTCAGCGACGCCGGCCAGAACCGCTATCAGCCGCCGCAGAAGCGCCGCCAGACCGGCGCGACCCTGCTGGCCGACTGGGACTTCGCCGACGGCTGGAACCTCAAGTCGATCAGCGCCTGGCGCGAGGTGGACTTCGCCGAATCCTGGGACGTCGACGGCACGACCTACGAATTCCTGATCGGCCGCAATCTGGCGGACGACCAGTCCATCCTCAGCCAGGAATTCCGCCTGGCCTACGACACCGGCGGCCCGTTCCGCGCGGTCGGCGGCGTCAGCTTCTACAAGGACAAGACGTTCAACCAGTCGGAGTTCGTGATCAACGAGCAGCTTCTGCTGGCCGGCTTCCCGCGCGGCACGACGCCGGTGACCCGCTTCCCTGTGCCCGGCACCAGCCTGGTGCTGCCGGTGACCACCGGCAACTCGACCCTCTCGGACACCCGCAACAACCGCGAAAGCTGGTCGGCCTACATCAACGGCGGCTACGACATCACCGAGCGCCTGGTGCTGGACGCGGGCGTGCGCTTCACCCACGACGAGGCGACGGTCCGCAACTCTTCGCTGGTCACCACCGTCGACGGCGTCCGCCCGATCGCGCTGCCCAACGGCCTGTCCAACTCGCTCGGCCAGGAGTTCGCCAACAGCCGCGACTACGACTTGGTCCAGCCGCGGATCGCGCTGACCTATCGCCTCACCGACCAGGTCAACGTCTATGCCGGCGCCTCGCGCGGGCTGAAGGCCGGCTATCCGCAGACGACGTTCGGCGCGCCGGTCAACGGCCAGCCGACCCCGACCTTCAGCGAGGTGAAGACCGAGGAGGTGGTCAACTTCGAGGTCGGCGCCAAGGGCACGTTCATGGACCGGCTCTACTTCGAGGCCGCCGCCTTCACCTACGACTACAACGACTTCCAGACCCGCGCCGTCGACCTGACCCTGGGCGTGGTCAACGCCGGCAAGGCCTCGGCCTGGGGCGTGGAGCTGAACGGCGGGCTGAAGGTGACGCCGGAGCTGACCCTCTCGGGCGCCTACGCCTACCTGCACACCCAGTACGACGAGTTCCGCGAAGTGGTCGGCGGCCAGCCGGTCGACCGCTCGGGCAACGTGTTCCGGATGGCCCCAGAGCACACCGCCTCGGTCAGCGCCGACTATCGCCGCCCCGCGTTCGGCGACTGGGACGGCTTCGTGAACGCCAACTACGCTTGGCGCTCGGAGTACTTCCTGAACAACGACAACCTCGAGAGCGAGATGCAGAAGGCCTTCGGCCTGGTCGATCTGCGCCTGGGGCTGGAGAGCGCAAGCGGCGTGTTGCTGGAAGCCTACGCCGAAAACCTGCTGGGCCAGGACTGGGTCCGCGACGTCGGCAACGGCGGCAAGTTCTTCGGCGTCCCCACCTCGATCCGCGCCAACCCGCGCATGGTCGGCGTGCGCGTGCGCATCACCCGCTAGTTCGAGACATCCCATGAAGACGATGATGACCAGCCTCGCCGCCCTGGCGTTCGCCTCGACCGCTGCGGCGGCGCCGGGCGATGACCTGAAGCTCAACCAGATCCAGGTGGTGGGGACCCACAACAGCTACAGCCAGCCGGCCGATCCGCGGGTGTTCGCGGTGATGAAACCGCTGATCCAGCCGACCCTGGACGGGATGATGAAGATGATGCCCCCGGCCATGGCCGCGCGCTTCGCCGACGAGCATCCCAACCCGCTCGGCGCCGACCTGCAGGCCGGTCTCGAATACGTCCACCCGCCGGTCGAGATGCAGCTGCGCGCCGGCCTGCGCAGCCTGGAGTTCGACCTCAATGTCGACCACGAGGGCGGCCGGTTCTCCGATCCCCTCGCCTATCGGCTGCTGCGGGAAAAGGGCGCCAAGGACCTGGCCCCGCTCTATTCCGACGCCCTCAAGGAGCCGGGCCTGAAGACCCTGCACGCCGCCGACATCGACTTCCGCAGCAGTTGCCCGACCTTCCGCCTGTGCCTGCAGCAGATGCGGGCCTGGTCGGACGCCAATCCTGGCCACTCGCCGGTCTTCGTGCTGCTGGAACCGAAGTTCAACAGCCTGGCGAGCTTCGCGCCCGGCGCCACCAAGCTAATCCCGTTCGACGCCAAGGCCTTCGTCGAGATGGACGCCTCGATCGGCGAGATCATCGGTCGCGACAAGGTGGTCGCCCCCGACGACCTGCGCGGCAAGCACGAGACCCTGGAGAAGGCGGCCCTGGCCGGAGCCTGGCCGACGGTGGGCCAGGCGCGCGGCAAGTTCGTGTTCCTGATGATCGTGCCCGGGATGAACCTGGCGGCCTTCAAGCCCTATCTGGACGGCCACCCCAACCTCGAGGGACGGCTGGCCTTCGTCCAGGGCGAGCCGGGCATGGCCCACGCCGCCTTCACCATGGTCGACAACGCCCTGACCCGCGGCGACGAGATCCGCGACCTGGTGAAGAGCGGCCGCCTGGTGCGTGCGCGCAGCGACATCGACACCTACGAGGCGCGGCAGAACGACGTGAAGCGCCGCGACGCGGTCCTGGCCAGCGGCGCGCAGGTCATCTCGACCGACTATCCCTGGGCGCCGAACATCTTCGGCAACGACTATGCGGTGAAGCCTTTCGAAGGCGGCTTCCGCTGCAACCCGGTGACCGGCGGCGCCTGTCGCTAGACCGCCTGCGGGCCGCTTCGGCGGCCCGTTTTCTTATGAAGAAAGAATTGGTGCGGGCGGTCGGGCTCGAACCGACACTCCTTTCGGAACCGGATTTTGAGTCCGGCGCGTCTACCAGTTTCACCACGCCCGCATGCGTGAGGGGCATCCGTTTATCAAGCGTCGGGGCGGAAGGCTAGCCGCCCGCGGACAGCTGGCGGCGCGCGACGTTTCGCCTCCGCCCGCCCAAGAAACCGGCAAAGCTCTCGACGCCAACTCGCCCTACTGATAATCATTCTCAAGAGTGCGCGTAGGGAAAGCTGGATGAACAATATTTCGACCCGGCCGGGGGCCGACGGAGCCGCCACCGAGGGCGCCGTCGTGCGCCTTTGCGACGCCTCCATGGGCGACGCCGGAACGATCCTGGAAGTCCGCGCCGAAAGCCACTCCACCGCGCATGGCGTCGGTGTCGAGGAACTGCAACGCCGCCTGCTTGAGTTCGGCTTCGTCGAGGGCGCGCGTATCGAGGTGATCCACGAGGGCGCCTTTGGCCGCGACCCGATCGCCGTCCGGTTGGACGACATGCGCGTCGCCCTGCGCCGCCGCGACGCCGAAGACGTGCTCGTGCTGCTGGATAAACGTTGAGTATGAACCAGACCCTGTCTCCGGCCCGCGTCGCCCTGGTCGGCAATCCGAACTCCGGCAAGACCGCCCTCTTCAACGCCCTGACCGGCGCCCGCCAGAAGGTCGCCAACTACGCCGGCGTCACCGTCGAGCGTAAGGAGGGCGTGGTCACCTCGCCCGCCGGCCGCCAGCTGATGGTGCTCGACCTGCCGGGCACCTACTCGCTGCGCGCCCGCAGCCCGGACGAGGCCGTCACCCGTGACGCCGTGCTGGGCCGCCTGGCCGGCGAAGTCCCGCCCGAGATCGTGATCTGCGTGGCCGACGCCACCAATCTGCGCCTGGTCCTGCGCCTGGCGATGGAGCTGAAGCAGGTCGGGCGCCCGATGGTGCTGGCGCTCAACATGTACGACATCGCCCAACGCCAGGGCCTGCGCATCGACCTCGAGGGTCTGTCGCGCGAGATCGGCGCGCCGATCGTCACCACCGTCGCCACGCGCAAGCGCGGCATCGAGGATCTGCTGGCCCAGGTCGACGCCCTGGTCGAGGCCGGCCACCTGGCCGGCGAGAACGTCTGGCGCGAGCCCAACGCCGCCGAGATCCGCCAGGCCCACGCCGAAGCCCAGCGCATCGTGCGGACCTATGTCCGCCCGCCGGAGCATCCCGACACCTGGACCGGCCGCATCGACTCCGTGCTGCTGCATCCGGTGGCCGGCCTGGCGATCCTGTTCGGCCTGCTGTTCCTGATGTTCCAGGCGGTGTTCACCTGGGCCGGTCCGGCCATGGACGCCATCGAGGCGCTGTTCGGCTGGCTGGGCGCGGCCGTGGCCCAGTACATCCCCAACGAACTGCTGCAGAGCCTGGTGGCGGACGGCCTGATCGCCGGGGTCGGCAGCGTGCTGGTCTTCCTGCCGCAGATCCTGATCCTGTTCTTCTTCATCATCCTCCTGGAGGACCTGGGCTACATGGCGCGGGCGGCGTTCCTGATGGACAAGATCATGGGCGGGGCGGGCCTGCACGGGCGCGCCTTCATCCCGCTGCTGTCGTCGTTCGCCTGTGCGATCCCGGGGATCATGTCCACGCGGGTGATCGACTCCAAGCCCGACCGGATCACCACCATCCTGGTCGCCCCGCTGATGACCTGCTCGGCGCGGATCCCGGTCTACACGCTGATCATCGGCGCCTTCATTCCCAACACCCAGGTCTGGGGCCTGTTCAGCCTGCAGGGGCTGGTGATGTTCGGCCTCTACGCGACCGGGATCGTCAGCGCCCTGGTCGTCTCCTTCATCACCCGGCGGATCTTCTGGCGCAGCACCGTAGAGCCGTTCCTGATGGAGCTGCCGACCTACAAGCTGCCCGAGCCGAAGAGCGTGCTGCGCAACCTGCTGGTCCGGGCCCAGATCTTCATCAACCGCGCCGGCCGCATCATCCTGCCGATGATGATCCTGATCTGGGTGCTCTCCACCTTCCCCTATCCGCCGGAAGGCGCGGCCGGACCGGCCATCGACTACAGCTTCGCCGGCATCATCGGGAACTTCATCCAGCCGCTGCTCGCCCCCATCGGGTTCAACTGGCAGATGTCGATCGCCCTGATCCCCGGCATGGCCGCGCGCGAGGTGGCCGTGGCCACCCTGGGCACCGTCTATGCGGTGGGCGACGCCGAGAACAACATCGGGGCCCTGGCCACGACGCTCTCGCAGCACTGGTCGGTGGCGACCGGGCTGTCGTTCCTGACCTGGTACATCTTCGCACCGCAGTGCGCCCCGACCCTGGGCGTCGTGAAGCGCGAGACCAACAGCTGGGTCTGGCCGACGGTGATGTTCGTCTACATGGTGGCGCTGGCCTACATCGCCTCGTTCATCGTCTACCGCACGGCCGTGGCGCTGGGAGGGGGCTGACGCCCTCTCAACCTGAAGGTGGCGTTAATCACGGAAATTAACCCTCCGATAAACCAGGGGTTCTAGCGTTCCATCATTGGGTGGGGACTAGAATGGACCGAGCTCACAAGCAAACGCGCCGCAAGGCGTCCCAGCGTCCGACGAGCGAGCACCTCGTCGAGCGCATCCGCGAGACCCTTCTCTACTTCGGTGGCGAAGCCCATCGTCGTGACGTGATCGCCAACGTCGCGCGCGAAGTGGGGGTCGACGTGAAGAACATCCCGGAAGACTTCGAGAGCGCCGTCATCGTTTCCTTTGAGGAGACTTGGCGCGACGAGGCCCGACGGGCGCTCTACGGCTTCCACCTGCGCTTCGGCGAGGGGTCGCACCGCTGGGGCCTGAAGGCCGCCACCGCGCACTAGGTCCTTATCGGCCGATCAGCCCGGGATCAGCCAGCGGCGGCGCGCCGCCGGCCAGCGCGCCCGCAGCGTGCTGCAGCCGCGTCAGCAGGCGCTTGAGTTGTGCGACCTCGGCCGGCGCCAGTCCGCAGATCAACGCCGCCTCATAGGCCAGGGCCAGGGGCGCGATCTCGGCATGCAGCCGCCGCCCCTCCTCCGTCAGCGTCAGGACGTGCGAGCGTCCGTCGGCCTGGTTCTCCGAGCGGACGATCAGGCGCCGGGCGGTCAGCCCGCGCGCCGCGCGGCTGACGGTGACCTTGTCCATGACCGTGCGCGCGACGATCTCGCGCTGGGTCTGGCCGCCGTCCTCGGCGAGCACGCAGATCAGCCGCCACTGCGGGACGGTCAGGGCGAAGCGGTCTTCGTAGGCCCGGGCGATCAGGCCGCTGACCGCGTTGGAGGCGACCGACAACCGATAGGGCAGATAGGCGTCCAGCTGCAGGGCGGCGGGCGCCTGGTCGTCGTAACTCAGCTGGGACGGACCCGTCATGTGGCGGCCACTCGCTGCTCGATCGCTCCAAAGATGGAATGGCGCCGCGCATCCCGCATCTCAATGCGGACCTCGTCGCCAACCTTCAGGAACGGTGTCTTGGGCGCACCTTGGGCGAGCGTTTCGACCGTACGCAACTCCGCTAGGCAGGAGTAGCCGACACCGCCCTCGGCGACGGTTTTTCCTGGACCGCCGTCCGGGCCGCGATTCGAGACCGTGCCCGAACCGATGATCGTCCCGGCGCCCAGGGCGCGTGTCTTGGCGGCGTGAGCGATCAGCGTCCCGAAGTCGAAGGTCATGTCGACACCGGCGTCGGCGGCGCCCAGCGGCGCGCCGTTCAACTCCACCTCCAAGGCCCCGCTGAGCTTGCCGTCCTTCCAGGCCTCCCCGAGCGCGTCGGGCGTCACCGCCACCGGCGAGAAGGCCGAGGCCGGCTTGGACTGGAAGAAGCCGAAGCTCTTGCCGATCTCACCGGGGATCAGGTTGCGCAGCGAGACGTCGTTGCACAGCATCACCAGTCGGATGGCGGCCAGGCCCTGCTCGCGGCTGGCGCCCAGCGGCACGTCGCCGGTGACGACGGCGATCTCGCCCTCCATGTCGCAGCCCCAGGCCTCGTCGGCCAACGGGATCACATCGCGCGGCCCGAGGAAGCCGTCGGAACCGCCCTGGTACATCAGCGGGTCGGTCCAGAAGCTGTCGGGCATGTCGGCGGCGCGGGCTTTGCGCACCAGGGCCACGTGGTTCACGTAGGCCGAGCCGTCAGCCCACTGATAGGCCCGCGGCAATGGGCTGGCCGCCTCGTGTTCATGGAACCGCTCACGCGGGACGGAGCCGTGCTCCAGGCTCTCGGCCAGGCCGCGCAGCAGCGGCTCGGTCCTTTCCCAGTCGTCGAGGGCGGCCTGCAGCGTGGGGGCTATGGCGCTCGCATCGGCGCACCAGGCAAGGTCCTGCGAGACGACGACCAGACGGCCGTCACGTCCCCCCTTCAGAGAGGCGAGCTTCATTCATTCCTCCCGGCCCACCGTACGTGTCACGCGCACGCCGTTTTCGTAGGCTTCGGGGGAGTAGACCACGACCTCGACGCAGATGTCTCCGCCCGGCTGGTCCACCCACAAATAATTGCGCTCGAAGCAGACCTCCCGGCCAGCGGGGGTGTAGCCCTCATAGGTGTCGCCCCAAGGCGTGCAGGCGGCCATGTCGCGCCGGCCCAACGAGCAGGCGCGTTCCATTTCCTCGTCGGCGGCTTCGGTCAGGTCGAGTTGCGGGTCGATATGGGCCATGGCCCTAACTTAGGGCTCGTCCTTGTAGATGCCCACCGTCAGCGGACGGCCATCGACCGCCGCCGCGCGATACATGCCCGAGGTGTTGTAGCTCCAGGCGATCTGACCGTCGGGTGCCACCGCGATGATCCCGCCGTCGCCGCCCAGGGCGGTGAGCTTCTTCTGGACGACCTCGTCGGCCGCGGCCTGCAGGCTCAGGCCCTTCAGCTCGACCAGGGCGCAGATGTCGCGCGCCACGGTCAGACGGATGAAGTACTCGCCCGCGCCCGTCGCCGAGACCGCGCAGGAGGTGTTGGAGGCATAGGTGCCGGCGCCGATGATGGGCGAATCCCCGACCCGGCCCCAGCGCTTGCCGGTCGTGCCGCCGGTCGAGGTCCCGGCCGCGACATTGCCCTGGGCGTCCAGCGCCACCACGCCGACCGTGCCGTGCTTGCCCTCGTCGTGCGCCAGACCGTTGGCAGGATCGGGCTGATCCGAGCTCGCCGGCTTGGCCGGGATCGGCAGGTTGTTGGCCTTCAGGAAGTTCTCCAGACTCTTCCAGCGGCGCTCGGTGAAGAAGTAGCTGGGATCGACCTGCTCCAGCCCCTGGGCCTTGGAAAACGCGTCTGCGCCGTCGCCGATCAGCATCACATGCGGCGACTTCTCCATCACCGCGCGAGCCAGCGAGATCGGGTGACGCGTGCGCGTGACGCCGGCCACCGCGCCGGCGCCCATGGTCTTGCCGTCCATGATCGAGGCGTCGAGCTCGTTGCGGCCTTCGGCGGTGAACACCGCCCCGCGGCCGGAATTGAACAGCGGGTCGTCTTCCAGCAGGTGGATGGTCGCCTCGATGGCGTCCATGGCGCTGCCGCCGTCCTTCAGCACCTTGGCGCCGGCCTCGGTGACGCGGGTCATGGCGGCGCGATAGGCCTTTTCCTGCTCCGGCGTCAGCTGGCTGCGCTCGATCACGCCGGCGCCTCCATGCACGACGATCGCCCATTTGGGCGCAGGTTGCGGGGCGGCTTGAACTTGGCTGGTCATCAGAACTGCAATCGCGGCGGCAAGAGTTAGGACGCGCATCGTCCCTCCTTGGCAGGTTTGGGCGAGCCCGGCGCATTTTGTGGAAACATGTCCCGGCGCGGGCCATGTCGGGGGGAGAGGAATTGCCCGAGCGCGCGGACGGAGACAAGCGCCCTTTCGCCTGCTAGCAAGGTTGGGAACGTCGGGCCGGATCAGCATGTTTCGCAAATTGTACGACTGGGTCATGGGTTTGGCCGGTTCTCGCCACGCCCCGACTGGCCTTGCCGTCGTTTCCTTCGCCGAGAGCTCCTTCTTCCCGATCCCGCCGGACGTGATGCTGGCGCCCATGGTGCTGGCCAGACCCGATCGGGCCTTCGTCTATGCCGGCATCTGCACGGCCGCCTCGGTCTTGGGCGGGCTGCTCGGCTATGCGATCGGATTTTATCTCGAACCCGTCGGCATGTGGCTGCTGAGCCTCATGGGCCATCCGGACGGCAAGGCGGCGTTCGAGAAGTGGTTCGCCGACTGGGGCCTCTGGGTGATCCTGATCAAGGGCGCAACCCCGATCCCCTACAAGCTGGTGACCATCACCGCCGGCCTGGCCCAGTTCTCGCTGGTCACCTTCATCTGGGCCTCGGTCCTGACGCGCGGCCTGCGCTTTTTCGCGGTCGCCGCGATCCTGAAGTATTTCGGCCCGGCCATGCTGGCCGAGTTCGAGAAGCGCATCGCCCTCTACGGCACGCTCGGCCTGATCGCGCTGGTCGGCTTGATCGTCGTCCTGAAGGTGCTCATCTGATCGCTTGGGATGGCGCAGCTTTTGAGGTCTTATCCCGGCGATGAGCGCGTTTCTTAGACCCTTCCTCGAGCGCTGGCGCCTGTGCGCGCTGATCGCCTCGCTGCTGATGCTGGCGATCGCGCACGGCTTCGAGACCTTCGGCGGCATGGCCCCCTGCGCGCTCTGCCTGCGCGCGCGCGAGGTCTATTGGGTCGCCGCCGCGCTCGCCCTGGCCGGCATGCTGGTCGTGCGCATGCGCGCTGGCGCCCGCTGGCGCTGGGTGTTCGACGCGGGCCTGGCCGCGGTCTTCACCTTCGGAGTTGGGCTCGCGGTCTATCACTCGGGCGTCGAATGGAAGTGGTGGCCCGGCCCCACCGCCTGCTCCGGCGGCGCGGGCGCGGTCAGCGCCGGCCAGATCGCCGATCTGCTGCAGGGCGCCAAGATCGCGGCGCCGGCCTGCGACAAGGCCGCCTGGGTGTTCCTGGGGCTTTCGATGGCCGGCTGGAACGCCCTGGCGTCGCTGGGCCTCGCCGTGCTCAGCCTGCTGGCCGTCCGTCACGAAAGAAGGAAGGCGTCATGAGCGACAAGCCGATCCCCCCGCGCCCCGGCATCGGCGCGACGAGCGACCGTCTCGCCGAGATCCTGCGCGTCGACCACGCCGGCGAACTGGGCGCCGTGCACATCTATCGCGGCCAGCTCGCCGTGCTGCGCGCCGGCAAGGGCCGCGAGCGCATATCCGCTCAGCTCGCGGATATGGAGCAGGACGAGATCGACCACCTCTCGCGCTTCGACAAGCTGCTGAACGAACACAAGGTTCGCCCGACCGCCATGGCCCCGCTCTGGCGAGTGGCCGGCTTCGCGCTGGGCGCCGGCACCGCCCTGTTGGGCGAGAAGGCGGCCCACGCCTGCACCGAGGCGGTCGAGGACGTGATCGAGCAGCACTACGCCGCCCAGATCGCCGAGCTGGAGCACCGCGAGCCCGAGCTCGCCGCCGAGCTGACCAAGTTCCGCGACGAAGAGATCGCCCACCGCGACCATGCGCTGGAGGAAGGCGCCCGCGAGGCGCCCGGCTATCCGCTGCTGGCCGCGGTCATCCGCGCCGGCTGCCGCACCGCCATCAAGATCAGCGAAAAGCTATGACCGACGAGGAGATCCTGGCTCTTCGCAGGGGCGCCGAGACCCCGGTCGCCGCCAGCATGGCCGACATCGGCGCAGTGGCGCAGGATCTCTCGGCCGCGTTCGCCACCGACCCGGTCTTCAACTGGTTCCTGCGCGCCGACGCCCAGCACGACTCCGCGCGGCTGAAGCTGTTCCAGATGCTGCTGGCCATGGGCCTGGCCGACGGCGAGGTGTTCCGCCCCGCCGGCGGCGGCGCGGCCTCCATCTGGCTGCCGTCCGAGAGCCTTGGCCCGACGCCGTTCCTGCAGGAGCTGCGCGCCCTGCCCCGGATCATCGGCGCCACCGGCCTCTCGCGCCTGGCGCGGATGTCGGCCATGCGCAAAATGATGGACGCCCATCATCCGAAGACCCCGCCCCACGCCTATCTCTGGTTCCTGGGCGTGCGCCCGGACGCCCAGGGCCTGGGCGTCGGCTCGCGCATGCTGGCCCACGGCCTGGCCCGCGTCGACGCCAAGGGCCTGCCCGCCTACCTGGAGTCCTCCAGCCCCGCGAACGTGCCGCTCTACCGCCGTCACGGCTTCGAGGTGGTCGAGGTGCTGAAGGCCAAGCCCGACGCGCCGGAGATGTGGGCCATGTGGCGCGAGGCCCGCACCCCCGAGTGACCCTCGTCCTCGGCTATCTGGCGCTCGCCAATCTTGTTTCGTTCGCCGTCATGGGCTGGGACAAGGCGCGCGCCGAGCGTGGCGAGCGGCGAATCCCCGAGCGGACCCTGCTGACCTTCGCCGCCGCCGGCGGCGGGCCGGGCGCGATCATCGCCCAGCAGGTTTTCCGCCACAAGACCCGCAAGCAGCCCTTCGCCAGCGTCCTATACGCGATCCTCATAGCCCAGCTCGCCCTGGCCGTGCTGCTGCTGCGACAGGGCGGCCCGGTTTCGTAATCCGTTCACCGGCCTGTCACCGCACCGTCGTGCGGCCTCCCTACTGCTCCGCCCGTTTTCAGTTCTTGGGGGGGTGCAGATGCCTTTCGTTCCGCGTGCTTACGGTTGCCTTGCTCTACTTCTCGCCGGCACGGCGATCTCGACGCCGGCCTTCGCCAATGACGAGGCGGCTGTCGAGGAAATCGTCGTCACCGGCCAGCGCGAGGCCCAGCGCGCCGCCATCGAGGTGAAGCGCGAGTCCTTCGTCGTCGCCGACGTCGTTTCGGCCGACGACATCGGCAAGCTGCCCGACCACAACACCGCCGCCGCCCTGCGCCGCATTCCCGGCATCTCGGTGATGGAAGACCAGGGCGAACCGCGCTTCCCGGTCATCCGCGGTCTGCGCTCGACCTACAACCGCACCACCATCGACGGCGCCCTGGTCGCCTCGGTCGACGAGAGCGGCCGCACCGTGCCGATGGACATCGTTCCCTCGGTGATGGCCGGCCGGCTGGAAGTCATCAAGACGGTCACGCCCGAGCATGACGGCAACGCCATCGGCGGCGTGATCAACGTCACCACCCGCAGCGCCTTCGACGTCGGCCGGCCGTTCTTCAATGGGATGGCGTCCTACGGCATGTACGAGCGCAGCGGCGACGTGCGCAACGACAAGCCCTCCTACCGCTTGGCCTTCGCCACCGGCACGACCTTCGGCGACAGCGAGCAATGGGGCGTGGTGATCGGCGCCTCGCACGAGCAGCTCGACTACGACATCCCGCAGGTCGAGGCCCAGGACCCGTCGGTGCGCGAGTACACCGCCGCCGGCGCGCCGGTCGCCTCTGGCTCGCCGCTCGGCAACGGCATCCAGGTCCCGACCTTCCAGCGCCTGTTCTGGTATAACAACACCAAGCAGCGCAGCGGCGTGAACGCCAAGATCGAGTACCGCCCGACAGACACCTTCCGCTGGGAAGCCGCCGGCCTGTTCTCGCGCATGGAGGACGACGAGGAGCGGATCGAGTACCGGATCGAGCCTCTCGGCAACGTCGCCAACCAGACCCCGACCAGCGGCTACTTCGCCCGCGGCCGCGAGGTGATCCAGCTGAACCAGCCGATCACCAAGCGCGAGATCGGGCTGCTGCGCACGGGCTTTGAGTGGAACTTCGCCCCGCAGTGGACCGCCACCGGCGATCTCGTCTACTCGCAGGCCGGCCTCGAGGTGCCGAACCACTCGGTCGAGTTCCGCACCGTCGACGCCCAAGGCGCCAACTACGCCTTCAACTACGACACCACCAATCCGCTGTTCCCGGTCTTCACCTCGGTCAATGACGCGGCGGCCCGCAACCCGGCCAACTTCGTCCTCCAGCAGCACCGCGACGCGCTGACCAAGACCGACGAGACTACCGGCCAGGTGCGCTTCGACCTCGCCTTCGACGACGGGAACGCCGACGGCAATCTCAAGGCCAAGTTCGGCGGCCTGCTGCGCACCACCGAGCGCGACTTCAATTCGACCCAGGTCAACTACCGCGCCGGATCGGGCTTCGTGTACACCCTGGCCGAGGTCGACAAGCCCGGCCCCAGCGAGCTGATCGCCGGCCGCTACCTGCTCTCGCCGCGCATCGACGCCGGCGCGGCGATGGACTTCTTCAACGCCAACCGCAGCCGCTTCACCACCACCACGACCGCGCCGACCGGCGACTACAAGGTCCAGGAAGACATCTACGCCGCCTACGCCCAGGCCAGCTACAGCTGGGGCGACCTCACCGTCCTCGGCGGCCTGCGCTACGAGCAGACCGAGGTCGAGTCCGACGCCGTGCGCAGCACTGGCAGGGTGCTCACCCCGGTCAGCAACTCGGGCTCCTACGGCAACTGGATGCCCAGCCTGCACCTGGAGTGGAAGCCGCGCGAGGACGTCATCGTCCGCGCCGCCTGGACCAACACCATCGGCCGTCCCGACTACGGTTCGCTGGCCGCGACCGAGGGCCTGAACTTCGACGGCAGCCAACCGACCCTGTCGCGCGGCAATCCCGGCCTGAAGGCCCGCGAGAGCCGCGGCTTCGACGTGTCGTTCGAGTACTATCCGGCCGACGGCATGATCTCGCTCGCGCTGTTCACCAAGGACATCGAGAACGAGATCTTCACCCTGTCCTCGACCGAGACCCTGGACGTCGGCCGCGGCCCGGAAAGCGTGCTGGTCTCGACTCCGCGCAACGCCGAAAGCGCCAAGATCCGCGGCGTCGAGTTCGCGGTGCAGCAGGCCTTCACCTTCCTGCCCGCGCCGTTCGACGGCTTCGGCTTCAACGGCAACATCACCTGGCTGGACACCGAGTTCACGTTCCTGACCTCGACCGGCCCGCGGGTCACGGGCCTGTTCCAGCAACCGGAGATCACCACCAACGAGTCGATCTTCTACCAGCGCGGTCCGTTCGAGGCCCGGGTCTCGCACAACTACATCGGCGGCCAGCTGGAGACGATCAACGACGCCAACCCAAACTCCGACCAGTACTGGAAGGGCCGGCACGTGTTCGACGCCAGCCTGTCGTGGCGCTTCAACGATCACATGACCGTCTTCGTCGAGGGGCAGAACCTCTCGAACACCGGGCGCCAGGAAGTCACTGGCCCCGGCCGCCGCTACCTGCAGGAGTGGGCGAACTACGGCCGCACCTACTGGGTCGGCGCGGCGGTGAACTTCTAGGAGCCGGCGGAATGATCCGTTCCCTGATCCTGGCCGGGGCGCTCGCCGCCTCGGCCCCCGCCATCGCCCAGGAAGGACCCGCGCCCTCGCGCAACGCCGACGTGCTGCGCCGCTACCCGGCGCCGGAGGCCCGGCAGGGCGTGGCGGTCGACGCCGCCCACGTCTACGCCGTCGCCAACTCCACCATCGCCAAGTACGACAAGAAGACCGGCGCCAAGGTCGCCGAGTGGAAGGGCGACCCCGTCCGCTATCCGCACATCAACTCCTGCGCCGTGATCGCCAGGGAGTTGGTCTGCGCCAGCTCGAACTTCCCGGCCGTGCCGCACTGGAGCGCGGTGGAGTTCTTCGACCCGGCGACCATGAAGCACCTGCGTACGGTCGCCCTCGGCCCTGGCCGCGGTTCGATCACCTGGGTCGACCGCAAGGACGGCGCCTGGTGGGCGGCGTTCGCCAATTATGACGGCAAGGGCGGCGAGGCGCCGCGCGACCACCGCCACTCGGTCCTGGTGCGCTTCGACGACGACTGGCGCCAAACCCAGAGCTGGAGCTTCCCGCAGTCGGTGCTCGACCGCTTCAAGCCGATGAGCTCGTCGGGCGGCGGCTGGGGGCCTGACGGCAAGCTCTACATCACCGGCCACGACCATCCGGAACTGTACGTTCTGGCCCTGCCGACGCAAGGCGGCGCGGTGCTCGATCACCTCGACACCATCGGCGTGGCCACAGAAGGCCAGGCCATCGACTGGGACGAAAGCGAACGTGGCGTCCTTTACGGCATCAGCCGCAAGGGCCGCGAGATGGTCGCCCAGCGGGTCCTGCCCGCGAAGTAGACTTCAGGGCTGCGCTGCCGGGACCTCGCCCGGCGGCGCGCCCGTCTTGGGATCGGCGCTCTCCTTGGGGCTGGTCATGAACACCACCACGAACACCGCGAACGCCAGGGCGAGGATCCACAGGATCGCCCGATGACCGTCCAGCCGCGAGCGCGGCCGCGTCTCGGTTTCGTTCTCTGCGCGCGTATGCCTGGCCTGGGCCATGGTCCTCGCGTCCTCCGCAGAGGCAACCGCCCGCCGCGCGGCGAAGTTCCCGCCTCAGAACGGCTTGCCGACGAAGAAGTAGAGCGCCGTGCGGCCGTCGTCGGTCGCCCCGGCGGTGATGAACACCGGGCCGATCACGGTGTCGGCCGCCAGGAAGACGTTGGCGCCGACCCGCACGTCATTGGCCTCTGCATCGCCGTGCCGCGCCCAGACGTTGCCGGCCACGAGAGTCGCGCCGACATAGAGCGGCACACTCAGCAAGCTCCTGGAGCTGTCGGTGAGCTTGTAGCGGTACATCCCGCGCGCGACGGCGTAGGTCTCGCCCGTCAGTTCGTCGACCGAATAGCCGGGGAAGCTGAACGGCCCGCCCAGAGTGAACAAAGAGGCCAGCGGCAGGTCGCCCTGGATCGTGTCGCCGCCTGAGACATTGAAGTTGAAGGCCTGCCGACCGCGGCTGACGGCGTAGAGGCCGTCCAGTCGCAGGGTCTGGAAGTCGGTTTCGCTGCCCAGCGCCTCCAGGCCGACATTCCACTGTAGCCGCCCGCTCATGCCGCGGCTCGGAAAGTACGGATTGTCCAGCGTGTCGGCCCCGGCTGTCAGGAACAGCTGTCCCACGTCGAGATCGAAATCGCGTGGCGTCAGATCGCCCTCCTGGAGCGAGGCCGACCCCTTGCCGACCTCGACGCCGACCCGCACCTCGCCGACGCTTCCGAACTGCCGCCCCAAGGCCAACGAGGCCAGACCGTAGGCGGCGTCGTACTCGCCCAGGCGGAAGCCGGTGTCGTCGTAGACCTTGATCGGCCGCTTCTGCACCGACCCCATCACATCGACGAACCAGCGCTGGTAGCTGTCGAGCACCTTGAAGTACTCGGCCGAGAACAGGGTGCGTTCGCCCACCGCGCCGACAAACCGCGCCTCTGAGCCATAGCTGTCCAATTGCACCAGCCGCAGTTCGGCGGAGAAGTCGAACTCCGTCCCGCCCTCGCTGGAGGCCGCGATGGTCATGGCGGGACGCAGGCGGTTGGCGTCGCCCGGCCGCTGGATGGCGTTGACCACCAGGCCCGTGCGCCCGTCCGCGCCTTCCTCGATCTGGTAGTCGACGCGCGAGAACATGCCCATGGCGTAGATGTCGCGCATCGCCGTCCCGACCTCGTCGGGCGCCATCGGCTTGCCGACGAACGGCTCGATCCGCCGCAGCAGTATCTTGTCGGACAGGCGCGAGTCGTTCTCGACCCTGACGTAGTCGATGGTCGGCGGGGGCTTGTCGATGCTGGTCGCCGGGTGCGCCGGCCGCAGCGAGGCGATGCGCTGCAGGGCGCCAAGCTGCTTCTCCGACGCCGCCTTGCCGATCGCGATGAACTCCGCGCCACGCTTGAAATCGGCTGACGACAGCGAGCCGGTGTCGACGGTGATCAGGACGTCGCTGGGCTTGAGCGTCGCCAGCTGCTGGCGCTCGTTGGCCAGGATCAGCAGGGTTACGGTCTGGCCGAGAATGCCGCCGAGGCTGCGAAGCTGGTCGGCCGCCAGCAACGGCGTCTGAGTGGACACGACGATGACGACGTCGGCGCCCATCTCCCGCGCCACGTCGATCGGTACATTGGCGGACATGCCGCCGTCGACCAGCAGCCGGCCGTCCAGGCTGTAGGGCGCGAACACGCCCGGCACCGACATCGAGGCCCGCATCGCCCCGGCCAGTTCGCCACGGTCCAGCACCACCTTCTTCCCCGTCTCGATATCGGTCGCGACAGCACGGAACGGGATCGGCAGGTCGTCGAAGGTCGGGACGGCCGCGCGCACCCGCACCAGACGGCGAAGCTCCAGCAACAGGTTGGCGTCCGAGATCAACGCGTCGGGCCTGCGCAGCCGCGTGCCGGCGACCCCGACGCTGGCCTTCACCGGAAACGCGGCCTGTAACTGCTTCTCGCGATAGGTCAGCCCCTCGCGCGGCGGCGAGGTGTCGAAGATCAGGTCCCAGTCCATGGTCTCGATGGCGTGCTCGAGCTCGGCGCCGCTCATGCCCGACGCGTAGAGGCCGCCGACGATCGACCCCATCGAGGTCCCGACCACCAGGTCCGGACGAATGCCCAATTCCTCCAGCGTCTGGATCGCGCCCACATGGGCCATGCCCATCGCCCCGCCGCCCGACAGCACCAGGCCGATCTTGGGCGTTGCGGGAGGCGGCCGCTCCTGGCCGAAGGCCGGAGCGATCCAGACCCCGAGCCACATCACGCCGAGCATGCAGCTCAGGATGAGGAGGCGTTTGACGAGCGCAAGTGCATCCGCGACGGACATCGGGGTTCACCCTGTCGGCACAGCGATGGCGCCCATCGCAAACTGAGGGCGCCCGCGGCAGGCCGCGCGCGCCCCTGGATGCTCAGGCTACAGGCCGAAACGCCGCCGACGGCATCGGGTGAAACCCCTAAGTGACGCCGCAGCGTTCCCAGGGGCGGCCGAACGCCTAGAAGCCGCGCGCGTCCAGCCACTCGCCGATCGCCGCCGTCGCCCGCGGCAGCAGGTCGGGCCTTTCGGCGTAGTAATGGTCGGCTCCCTCGATGTGCACGAGGGTCTTGTCGGCCGAGGCGACGGCGTCGAAAAGGCGCTGGGCATGGCTGGGCGTGCAGGCCAGGTCGGCGGTGTTGTTGATCACCAGCACCGGGCAAGAAATCCGCCCGGCGTTGACCACGCCGTTCGCACGGCTTTCGTCATAACTCCATTGCGACAGCCACGAGCGCAGGGTCGTGAAGCGGCCAAGCCCGACTGGACCATCATTCACGATCTTCGGATCGCCCAGATAGCAGGTGTGCGGCCGGCGGTCGGACGGGTCCTGGGTCGGGTCGGTCCAGCGCACGTCGCTCATCGTACCCTGGACGACGAAACAGCGCTCGGCGTCGGGATCGCCGGCGGCCTTCAGTTCGGCGAGCTGCGCCTTGGCCCACGCGGTGATGCGGCGGTTACGGGCGATCTGCGCCTCGCGGAACCGCTGCACGAAGGCCTCCGAATAGGGCGGCGTCTCGGGGCATTTCGGGTCGTAGATGTTGAGCCCGGGATCGCGCTCGAAGGGACGTGATTCATCTAGGATCGACGGATCGAGCCACTCGGTCATGGTCACCGACCGGCTGATGTGCGCGGCCAGCAGCATCACGCCGTCCGCCGCCTGCAGCCCGGCCCCGGCGATGTCGACCTCGTCGCCCGCCGGCGTGTGGGTGATGGTCGGGGTCTGCGCCTGGTCCTGGTAGAACAGCGACAGCGAACCGCCGCCGGACCAGCCGCCCAGCACCACCTTCTCGTAGCCGAAGCGCGTCTTCAGGTCGGCGATGCAGGCCCCCAGGTCGAGGACGCACTTCTCCATGATCAGCGCCGTGTCGTTCCCGCGGTAGCGCGGGTTGCAATAGACGACATGCCGTCCGGCCCGGGCCAGGGCCGAAACCAGCGGCAGGAAGGATCCGCCCCCGACGGGATGGCTGAACAGGATGACGGTCTTGGAGTCCCCCACGTCCGGCCGCACGCGCATGCATTCGACGAACACCTGGCCGGTCGGCCCGCCATAGACCTCCTTCAGCCGGCTCTTATCCGCGTGGACGAAGCCGTAGGCCTCCCGAACGACCGCCATCAGTCCCTCCCCTGGGGCGCGGCTTGTGGCGCCTCCAATTTCTGATTACAAAATCAGAAAAGCTGATCACAGAGTCAATCGTCATGCCGCACGACGGTGAATGGGCCGCGACGACCAAGGGCGAAGCCACCGCCGCCCGCATCCGCGCGGTCGCACTGGACCAGTTCTCGCAGCTCGGCTTTGAGCGGGTGACAATGGCCGGCATCGCAAAGGCCGCACGGGTGTCGCAGCCGGCGCTGCACTACCATTTCGAGGACAAGGCCCACCTCTGGCGCAGCGCCATGCTGGGCCTGCGCGCCGTGATCCAGGAGGAGGAGCGGCTGATCGAGGCCGCCGCCGACGCGCCGCCGCTCACCCAGCTGCGGGTCGCCATGCGGCTGTTCCTGCAGATCAGCTGGAAGCACCCGGCCCTCGGCCGGATCGTGGCGCTGGAGGGCATGGCCGGGGGCGAGCGGCTGGAGTGGCTGGACCGTCACCTGCTCGGCGCGCGCAATCGCCGGCTGGCCGCCATCGCCGGCGAGGCCATCGCCGCCGGCGACCTCCTGCCCTACCCGCCCGAGCAGATCGTGGTGACGCTGCAGACCGCGGCGGTCGGGGTCATCAACCTGGCGCCGCTGATGCGCACGACCTTCGACTGCGACGTGGCCGCCGACCGCGCCATCCACGACGAGATGATCCTGGAGGCCGTCCTCGGCGGCTTCCTGACTGAAAAGGGCCGAAGAGCCCGGGAGGAAACGCAATGAGCCAGCAGCCCAACGGTATTCACCACCTCGCCTTCATGGCCGCGGACATCAAGAAGCACATCGCCTTCTTTTCCGACGTCATGGGGTGCCCGCTCGTGGCGCTCTTCGACATGCACGGCGTACCGGGCGGACTGCACGCCTTCCTGCGCCTGAACGACCACTGCTACTTCTCGATCGTGCAACTGCCGGCCGTGGCCGACATCCCGATAGAGCTGGGCCGCACCCACGCCGGCTCCGGCGCGTTGCCAAGCGCGGCCGGCACGCTTCAGCATTTGGCCTTCGGAGTGGAGACGGAAGCCGATCTCATCGCCATGCGTGATCGCATGCGCAGCAAGGGCGTCAATGTCATCGGCCCGATCGACCACGGCATGTGCAAGTCGATCTACTTCGCCGGCCCCGACCAGATGACCCTGGAGGTGGCCACGTCCAGCGAGACCCTCGACCCGGCCGCCTGGATCGATCCGGCGGTGCTGGCCAAGGCCGGCATCTCCGAGGATGAGGCCGCACGTTTCAAGGCGCCCGTCGCCTATGACGGCCCAAGCCCTGTCGCGCAGCCGCCCTATGACCCGGCCATGCCGCACATGGTCTATCCGAAGGCGGTCTATGAGCAGTTGCTGGCGACGCCGGACGAAGTGCTGACTAAGATGGCCTCCTACACCGCCCCGCCGGTCGCCTGACCGATGAGCTTCGACAGCATCGACCCGCCGCTGGCCGATCGCCGGATCCCCACGGGCGGCGACTTCCTCTCGGCCAAGGCCCTGGCCGAGCTGACGCCGGACCTGCTCGTGCAGCGGATGAAGGACCTGGCGCCGCGCATCGCGGCGGCCGCGCAGGAGGCCGAGCGCCTGCGCCGCCCGGTGGACGAGATCTGGAACGCCCTGCGGGCCGCCGGCTACTTCTACCAGTTCGTCCCCAAGGCGTTCGGCGGTCTGGAGGTCACCACCGACCAGTTCATCGACATCAGCCTGCCGATCGCCGAGGCGTGTCCCTCCACCGGCTGGGCGGCGTCGTTCTGCGCCGAGCACAACTGGTTCCTGGCCCACTTCCCGGAAGAGACCCAGCAGGCGCTGTTCGGCGGAGACTACCCCTATGTCGTCGCCCCGGTGGTCAGCGCGCCTCCGGGCAAGGCCGTGCGCGTCCCCGGCGGCTACCAGATCTCGGCGCACTGGAAGTGGGGCACCGGCGTCATGTACGCCGACTGGATCGTCGGCAGCACGCTGCTCGTAGACGACGAGGGCCCGCCGCGGCTGCTGAGTTGCCTGCTGCCGGCGCAGGACGCCCAGGTGCTCGACACCTGGCGTGTTGCCGGCATGGTCGGCACCGGCAGCAACGACATCGTCGTCCAGGACCTGTTCGTGCCGCAGGCGCGGACCGCACGCTTCGACTTGATCGCCGCTGGCCGCGGGCCCGGCTCTCGCGGCTATGCGAACCCGATCTACAGCATGCCGATGCTGCCGTTCCTGGCGATGACCGCGGCGATCTCCGCGGTCGGGGCGGCGCGCTGCGCGTTGGGCGCCTATCGCGAGCGGCTGGCCGGCCACGTGCGGATGGGCGGCCTTTCCAGCCAATCGGACAAGCCCGCCGCCCAGATGCGGCTTGGCCGGGCCAGCACCATGATCGACACGGCCGAGGACATCATCCGCAAGGTCGGGCGCGACAACGTCGCCGCCGGCGCGCTGGAGGGCGCCGGCCAGGTGGCCGAGCGGCTGCGCACCCGCGCCCAGGTCGCCTACGCCGTCTCGATCTGCCGTGAGGCGGTGGCGCTGCTGGCCGAGTCCGCCGGCTCCAGCGCCCAGATGCTCGACCAACCGTTCCAGCGCTCGGTGCGCGACCTCAACGTGCTGTCGAGCCACGTCGTCTTCGACGTCGACACCGCCAACGAACTGCACGGCCGCAGCCTGGTCGGCCTGCCGCCGAACTCGATGCTGATCTAGGCCGCCGTCGCTAAGCCTCCAGCTCGATGTCCCAATAGAGATAGTCGAGCCAGCTGCGGTGCAGGTGGTGGGGCGGGAACCTGCGGCCGCGCTCCTGCAGCTCGTGGGCGCTCGGACGGCGCGGCGAGTGGAACGGGTGCATGTGCGCCTCGTGCGGCGTGCGCCCGCCCTTCATCAGATTGCAGCGCGCGCAGGCGGTGACGATGTTCTCCCAGGTCGTGCGCCCGCCGCGAGATCGAGGCACCACATGGTCGAAGGTCAGGTCCTCGCCGGCCGTGCAGTACTGGCAGGTGAAGGCGTCGCGCAGGAACAGGTTGAAGCGGGTGAAGGCCGGCGGACGGTCCTGCGGCACATAGTGCTTCAGCGAAACGACGCTGGGCAGCTTCATCGCAAAGGACGGCGAGTGGACTTCCTGGTCGTAGGTCGAGACGACATCGACGCGATCGAGGAACACCGCCTTGATCACCTCCTGCCACGGCCAGAGGGACAGCGGATAGTAGCTGAGGGGACGGAAGTCCGCGTTCAGCACAAGGCAGGGCCAGCCGGACGGCGGGTGATTAAGCACCTGCATGGTCGGCCCTCCGGGCGGGGGCGCAACCCCCTATGTCGTACGCGTAGAGACTGAAGACAGGCCCCCTTTCGCGATCCGAGCGCTCGGCGAATCGCCCGTTTGGGGAATTCCCGTAGCCAGGGAATTATAGGCCGGTTTTTGAGACAGCTCCATGAAATGAAGCTCGGCGGCCCCGTCCGGAGGCGCAGGCCCAGGCGGACGGGGCGCTCAGCTCAAGCATTAGGCGCCGACGGCGGCGGTGGCGCCGGCCAGGCTCAGGCTGATGAAGACAAACGCAACGGCGACGCTGGCGTCGAAGAAGCGGCCGAGTTGGGTCAGAGCAGACATGGGGTCTTTCCTTTGTTGATCCGGAGCGGCGGGAGCCGCCTCGCGTCCATCTGGACGATGTTTAGATAGGTCCGGATCTAAACAATGTACAGATACATTTTACATCGTAAGGTATTCAAAAATGCATGGAACACTGTGGGCGCTCAGCCCCTGCGGCTTTGGCCTGCCGAGCGCGGGCGCCGACCGACCGCGCAACAAAAAAGGGGGCCGAAACCGGCCCCCTTCGACACTGACTGAATTGTCGGCTGCTACGCGCCGACCGAAACCGTGGCAGCCGCCAGACTGACGCTGAGCGCAATCAGCACGAGCGGGACGACACGGTCGAAGAGACGTTCAAAACGGGTCAAACGAGCGAGAGACATGACACACACCTTCCCAGTTGGAACCCTCGGGGGAGCGAGGGCTTTTGTAATTTGAACACCGCTAAGATAACGCCGATCTGAACGCCGTCAAGATGATCTTTACGGCGTCCAGATTCAGTTTTAGAGTGA
Source organism: Phenylobacterium sp. Root1290 (assembly GCF_001425305.1). Lineage (GTDB taxonomy): Bacteria > Pseudomonadota > Alphaproteobacteria > Caulobacterales > Caulobacteraceae > Phenylobacterium. The sequence continues at coordinate 522,558 of NZ_LMEE01000002.1, forward strand.
TCGCCATGAGAGAAGCTGCAGCCACCGACAATCGCCCCTATCACCATGGCGATCTGCGCCGCGCGTTGATCGACGCGGCCCGGCGACTGCTGGAAACCGAAGGCCCGACGGCCCTGTCGCTGCGCGCCGTGGCCCGTGAGGCGGGGGTCAGCCCGGCCGCGCCCTACCACCACTTCAAGGACAAGGGCGAACTGCTCGACGCGGTGGCGCACGAAGGCTGGGATCTGCTCAATGAGCTGATGACCGCCGCCCGCGCCAGCCACGCCTCGGTGCGTGACAAGCTGACCGCGCTGGGCGTCGCCTATGTCCGGTTCGCACGCGACAACCCGGCGCTCTACCGGGTCATGTACGACTGCTCCCGCGACAAGGACAGCCTGCCCGACCACGTCCACGCCCAGAACGACAGCGCCTACTGCCAGGTCCGCGACACCCTGGTCGAGGCGGGCGCCGACCCGATGGACGAACAGGAACTGGAACTGGCCACCACCGCGGCCTGGTGCGCCGCCCACGGCCTGGCCGAGATGTTCTCCTTCAAGCAGTTCGACCACCTGAAGGACGCTCTTGGCGGGGACGAAGCCTTCCTGCGCGGCGTCTTCGAGCACATGGGCATTTTCGGCGCCGCCCACCACGGCTAAAGCTGATCGGGTGTTCGTCACCCGTTTCGCCCCCTCGCCGACCGGCTACCTGCACCGCGGCCATGCCTTCTCGGCCCTCACCGCCTACGAGGCCGCGCGCGCGGCCGGCGGGCGCTTCATCCTGCGCATCGAGGACATCGACGTCACCCGCAGCCGGCCGCAGTTCGAGGCCGCGATCTACGAAGACCTCGCCTGGCTTGGGATCGAGTGGGAGACCCCGGTCCGCCGCCAGTCCGAACACCTCGACGACTACCAGGCCGCCCTCGCCGCCCTGACCGCCGACCACCTGACCTATCGCTGCTTCCGCACCCGCAAGGAGTTGGCCCAGGCCGCCGCCAGCGCGCCGCACGGCCGGCCCGACAGCTTCCGCGGCGGCCCGTTGCCCGCGCACGAAGAAGCCGCGCGCCTGGCCGCCGACCAGGCCTTCGCCTGGCGCCTGTCGCTGGACGCCGCCGAACAGGCGCTGGCCGGGCGTCCCCTGACGCTCACCGAGGAGGGCGAGGGCCCGGCCGGCGAGCATGGCCTCATCGCCGTCGACCCGACCCTCTCGGGCGGCGACGTCGTCCTCGCCCGTAAGGACGTCGGGGTGGCCTATCACCTGGCCGTCGTCGTCGACGACGCGCTGCAGGGCGTGACCCATGTCATCCGCGGCCAGGACCTCTACGAGGCCGCCCATGTCCAGCGGTTGCTGCAGACCCTGCTCGACCTGCCCGCGCCGGTCTATCGCCATCACCGCCTGCTGACCGGCCCCGACGGCAAGCGCTACGCCAAGCGCGACCAGGCCGAGACCCTGCGCGACCTGCGAGCCCGCGGCGTGACACCCGATGAGCTGCGCGCGGAGATGGGCCTTGGCTGAACCGTCCCGCGGCGCAGGCCAGGCGTTGGCGGTGCTCGTCCTCGGCGCGGCCGTCATCGGCCTGGCCCCGATCCTGGTGCGGCTGGCCGACGCCGGACCCGCGGCGGTCGGCTTCTGGCGCGTCGCCATCGCCCTGCCGCTGTTGGGGATGATGGCGCTGCGCACCGATGGCGGCGTCGGCGCCCCCAACCGGTTCGCGCTGATGGCCGGCCTCGCCTTCGCCTGCGACCTGGCCTTCTGGCACTACAGCATCCACTTCACCTCGGTCGCCAACGCCACGGTGCTGACCAACCTGACCCCCGTCGTCGTCACCGCGGCGGCCTGGATCTTCTTGAAGCAGCGTCCAGCCAAGCTGTTCGTGGCCGCCGTCGCCCTGGCGGTCGCGGGCGCCTGGATGATGGCCGCCGGACGCGGAGCCGACGCCCCGGGCGCCAACCCGCCGCTGGGCGACGCCTTGGCCCTCACCACCGCCGTCTGGTACGCGCTCTATTTCCTGGCCATCAGCGCCGCCCGCCGCAGCGTCGGCGCGACCCGGGTGATGTTCTGGTCCAGCGCCGCCAGCGCCCCGCTGCTGCTGATCGCCGCCCTCGCCCTCGGAGAACAGATCCTCCCCGCCACCACGGCCGGCTGGGCGGCGGTGATCGGCCTGGGGATCATGCACGTCGCCGGCCAGGGCTCCATCGCCTGGGCGCTTGGACGGCTGCCGGCGGCCACGGCCTCGGTCGTGGTGCTGATCCAGCCCGTCGTCGCCGCCCTGCTTGGCTGGCTGCTGTTCGCCGAGGCGCTCGGCCCGCTGCAGTCGCTGGGCGGGGCCATCGCGCTCTTTGGCGTCGTGCTCTCGCAAGTTGCCTCGCGGCGAGCCAGATAGGCCCGGCGCCTAGAGCGCCCAGGCGGTCCGCGCCGCCTCGATCGCCGCCAGCTTGGCGTGGAACGCGCTCCAGTCGTCGCGTTCGGCGATGCCGGCCCAGATGGCCTCGATCTCGTCGATCAGCAGCTCCTGCGGCTCAGCCTCGGCGAAGTACCCGTCGGCCAGCCGTTCCGGCCGCTCGGGCTCGAAGCCCTTGATATGCGCCCGGAAGTCGGCGAACGCCTCGCCGGCATAGATGTCGCCGCGCAGGCTCGCCAGCGCCCGCCCCTCGTCGCCGCAGAACCAGTCGAAGAAGAACGGCTCCCAGCGCAGACGCTCGCCGCCCTCGGCGATGGCCCGGAACGTGGCGTTGGCGAAGGCGACCTCCGCCGCCTCCTCGCCGCGCTTGAGCCCCAGCCGGTTCAGAAGCGCGCCGGCCAGTTCCTGGCGATAGGCGGGACCGAAGCTGTTCAACGCCGTGATCAGCGCCTCCTGCTCGGCGACCTGCGCCAGGCATCCGGCGAGCTGCTGCAGGTTCCAGAACACCGCCTCGGGCTGGCGGCCGAAGCTGTAGAGCCCGGCGGTGTCGAAATAGGCGGCCGTGAAGTTCGGATCGTTGTGCGGCAGGAACCGGTAGGGCCCGTAGTCGAAGCTCTCGCCGGTGATGTTCATGTTGTCGGTGTTCAGCACCCCGTGCACGAACCCGGCCGCCATCCACCGCGCCGTCAGCCGCGCAGCCCTGCTCGCCACCGCGCCCAGCAGCGCCGCGCCCTTGTCCGGCGCGTTCCCAAGCTCTGGGTAGTAGAGCTCGACCACATGTTCGACCAGCCGCGTGATGGCGGCCGCGTCCTGCAGATAGGCCTGGCGCTGGAAAGTCCCGAACCGGATGTGGCTGTGCGACAGCCGCACCAGCACCGACGAGCGTGTCGGACTGGGTTCGTCGCCGCGCACCAGTTGCTCGCCGGTCTCAATCAGCGACAACGAGCGCGACGTCGGCACGGCCAGCGCTTCCAGCATCGCCGTCGCCAGCACCTCGCGCACGCCGCCCTTCAGGGTCAGCCGCCCGTCGCCCGCCCGCGACCACGGCGTGGTCCCTGAGCCCTTGGTCCCCAGCTCCAGCAGCCGCCCGCTCCCCGCCTCTCGCATCTGCGCGAAGGTGAAGCCGCGGCCGTCGCCGAGGTCGGGGTTGTAAACCCGGAACTGGTGGCCGTGATAGCGCATCGCCAGCGGCTGCGCCGGCTGGCCCGGCAGCGGTTCGAACCGCCCGAAATGCGCCACCCACTCGTCATCGGTCAGGCCTTCGAGGCCGATGGTCGCCGCCGCCCGCTCGTTGCGGAACCGCAGGAAGGTCATCGGAAAGTCGGCCGCCGCGGACGGATCGAAGAACGCCGGACCCAGGTCCTGGACATGCGGCTCGGGGCGGTAGGCTGATGAAACGGGCATGCCCATCAGATGCGCGATCACATCGGCGCCAGCAACGCCCGATTGACGTATTTGAGCGGCGCCGCCCATGGTAACCGGAGCCATGGCGCGCAGACTGACCCTCGACTTCCTGAAGACCGAGACCGCTTCAGGGGTGATCCTGACGACTGCCGCGCTGCTGGCCATCGCCCTCGCCAACTCACCCTGGGCCGATCACTACTTCGCCTTCATCAAGCACGAGATCACCATCCAGATCGGGGCCTTCCACGAGGTCAAGCCGGTCTACCGGTGGATCAAGGAAGGCTTGATGGCGATCTTCTTCTTCGTCGTCGGGCTGGAGATCAAACACGAGATCCTGCGCGGGGAACTGTCCAATCCCCGGCGCCTCGCCCTCCCGGTCCTCGCAGCGCTAGGCGGCATGGTCGCGCCAGCGGGGGTCTATCTGGCGCTGAACGCCGGCGCCGGCGGGTCCCCCCAGGGTTGGCCGACCCCGACCGCCACCGACATCGCCTTCGCCCTGGCCGCCCTGGCCGTGGCGGGGCCGCGACTGCCCTCGTCGCTGCGTATCTTCCTGCTGACGCTCGCCATAGCCGACGACCTCGGCGCCGTGGCCCTGATCGCCATCCTCTTCACCTCCGAGGTGAACGTCTACGCGCTGGGCGGAGCGGCCGCCTCGATCGGCCTGATGGCGCTGATGTCGAAATGGAAATCGGCCCCCTACCTGTTCTACGCGGCCTGCTTCGCCCTGGCCTGGGCATTCTGCCTGAAGAGCGGGGTCAACACCTCGCTGGCCGGGGTCGCCGCCGCCATGACCGTGCCGATTGACCCGCGCAAACCCGGCCACGAAGGACCGCTGAAGCACTTCATGGAGAGCCTGCACCCCTACGTCGCCTACCTGATCCTGCCGCTGTTCGCCTTTGCGGCCGCCGGCTTCTCGTTCCAGGGGCTGTCGCTCTCGACCCTCGCCAATCCGGCGCCGCTGGGCATCGCGCTCGGCCTCTTCGTCGGCAAGCAGATCGGCATCTTCGGCTTCTCGGCCGTGGTCATCGGGCTGAAGCTGGCGCGCCGCCCGACCGGCGCGAAGTGGCTCGAGCTCTACGGCGTCTCGCTGCTCTGCGGGGTTGGCTTCACAATGAGCCTGTTCATCGGCGGCCTGGCCTTCGATCCCAACGACATCCTGGCCCAGACCGAGGTCCGCATGGGCGTCATCGCCGGCTCGATCCTCTCGGCCCTGGTCGGCATGGGCGTCATCGCCTACGCCCAGCGCCAGCGCGACGAGGCGGAAGTCTAGCGCCGCTTCGCCGCCCTCAAACCAGTCCGCTCGCCCAATCATCGGCCCCGCGCGCGGCGGCGATGATCTTCACGCCGCCGGCGAAGGCCGCCACGCTCTCCACCGTCTGCGCGAAGTCGGGGGCGTCCGGCTCGCCGCTCTGGCTCACCACCACCGCCTCGATCGCCAGCCCGCGCGAGCGCAGGGTCTCGATCGCCGTCAGCGTATGGCTGATCGCGCCCAGATAGGAGCCGCCGACCAGCACGCTGGGCAGGCCCAGCGCCATCATCAGGTCCAGGCCCGTGCCGTCCTCGGCCATCGGCGACATCACCCCGCCCGCGCCCTCGACCAGCGTCAGGTCCGCGGCGCTGGCCGCCAATCCCGCCCGGCAAAAGTCCGTCAGTTGCGAGAGCCGCAGATCCACGCCCTCCAGCCGCGCGGCCATCGGCGGCGACAGCGGGGCGACGAAGCGCAGCGGCGCGATGGCGTCCAGTTCGGCCAGGTTCAGCGGCCGGTCCATCGCCGCCAGCAACTGTCCAGGATCGCTGTCGGCCCAGTCGGCGGGATCGATGCCGCTGACCGCCGGCTTCAGCGCCGCAACGCTCAATCCCTTGGCCCGCGCCGCCCGCAGCATCGCGCAGGCGACATAGGTCTTGCCCACGTCCGTATGGGCGCCGGCGACGAACAAATGGCGCATCAGGCCTCCATCAGCGGGCGAACCGTCGCCGCCAGCCGGTCGATCTCTTCGTCGGGATGGCCCGCGGTAAACGCCACCCGCAGCCGCGCCGTGCCGGCCGGCACCGTCGGCGGCCGGATCGCCACCACGAGGAAGCCCTCCGCCTCGAGCGCCTTGGCCGCCGCCAGCGTACGGTCGGCCTCGCCCAGCACGATCGGCACGACGGCGCTCGTCGCCTCCGGCAGGTTCAGCGCCCGCGTGAAGCGCCGCGCCTTGGCCAGCACCGCGGCGACGCGCTCAGGCTCGGCCGCGATCACGTCCAGCGCCGCCAGCGCCGCCGCCGCGTTCGCTGGCGGCAGGCCGGTCGTGTAGACCACCGTGCGCGTGCGGGTCTTGATGAAGTCGATCACCGGCGCGCTGGCGCAGACATAGGCGCCATAGCCGCCCAGCGCCTTGGAGAAGGTGCCCATCGCCAGGTCGACCTTGGCGCTTGGGAACATCGCCGCCGTGCCGCGCCCCTCGCCGACCACGCCCAGGCCGTGGGCGTCGTCGACCAGCAGCCAGGCGTCATGCGCCTGGGCCAGGGCCGAAATCTCGTCCAGCGGCGCGACGTCGCCATCCATCGAGAACACCCCATCGGTGGCGATCAGCGCCCGCCCGGCCTCGCCGCGATGGGCCTGCAACTTAGCGGCGAGGTCGGCGACGTCGTTGTGGCGGAACGGCACGATCCGCGCGTTGGAGAGCTGCGAGCCCGACCAGATGCAGGCGTGGGCCAGGTCGTCGATCAGGACCAGGTCGCCCTCGCCGACGAAGGTCGGGATGATCCCCGAGTTGGCCAGATAGCCCGAGCCGAACACGCAGGCCGCCTCCGCGCCCTTCAGCGCCGCCAGCCGGGCCTCCAACTCCCCGAAGATCGGGTTGTCGCCCGTCACCAGCCGCGAGGCCCCCGAACCGACGCCATGCGCATCGACCGCCGCCCGCGCAGCCGCCTTCACCGCGGGATGATGCGAGAGGTTGAGATAGTCGTTGCACGAGAAGGACAGCAGCCGCCGCCCGTTCCGCTCGACCCACAGCCCATCCAGGCGCTGGGTCGGGACCAAGGTTCGTTTCAGGCTGCGCGCTTCGAGCGCGTCGAGCTTGGACTGGGCGAAGGCGGTCAGGCTGTCGGTCACGGCCCGCGGTATGCACGAGGCGGAGCTTCGGTTAAAGCCAGCGACCATGACTTTCCCGACACCGGACTGGCTTTCCCAAGGCGCCCGCAACGTCTGGCGCCCCTATTGTCAGATGAAGACCGCCCCTGCGCCGCTGCCGGTCGCCCGCACCGAGGGCGCGCGGATCATCCTCGAGGACGGTCGCGAGCTGGTCGACGGCATCGCGTCTTGGTGGACCGCCTGCCACGGCTACAATCATCCGCACATTCGCGCCGCGGTCACCGCGCAGCTGGAGCGAGCGCCGCACGTCATGTTCGGCGGCCTGGCGCACGAGCCGGCCTATCGCCTGGCCCGGCGGTTGGCCGATCTGCTGCCCGGCGACCTCGACCACGTGTTCTTCGCCGAAAGCGGCTCGGTCTCGGTCGAGATCGCCATGAAGATGGCGCTGCAATACTGGATCAACCGCGGAGTGGCGGGCCGTACCCGCTTCCTCAGCTTCCAGGGCGGCTATCACGGCGACACCCTGGCCACCATGACCATCTGCGACCCGGAAGAGGGCATGCACAGCCTCTTCGCCGGGGTCATGCCGTCCCAGGTCGTCACCGCGCTGCCCGTCGACGCCGCCTCCGAGGCCGCCCTCGACGCCCTGATGGGCGAGAAGGCCGGTGAGATCGCCGCCATCATCGTCGAGCCGCGCATCCAGGGCGCCGGCGGCATGCTGTTCCACTCCGACGAGGTGCTGCGCACCTTGCGGCGGCTAGCCGACAAGCACGACCTGCTGCTGATCTTCGACGAGATATTCGTCGGCTTCGGCCGCACCGGCGACCTCTTCGCCTGCTCGGGCTCGGGCGTCACGCCCGACATCGTCACCCTGTCCAAGGCGCTGACCGGCGGCACCCTGCCGCTTTCGGCCGCCATCGCCCGCACCAAGGTCTTCGAAGCCTTCTGGTCCGACGACGGCGGCGCGGCGCTGATGCATGGCCCGACCTACATGGCCAACCCGCTGGCCTGCGCCGCCGCCAACGCCAGCCTCGACCTCTTCGAGACTGGCCAGTGGAAGGCCGACGTGGCGCGCATCAACGCCGCCCTCGCCGAGGGGCTGGAGCCCTGCCGCGCCGCGCCAGGCGTCGTCGACGTGCGCACCTACGGCGCCATCGGCGTCGTGGAGTTCGACCATCCGGTCGAGACCGGCCCGCTCTGCATGGCCTTCGCCGAGCACGGCTGCTGGATCCGGCCGATGGGCAAGGTCGTCTACCTGACCCCGCCCTACGTCACCACCGACGCCGAACTCGCCCAGCTGACCGGCGCGATCCAGGCGGTGTTGCTGGGCTAAGACCGCCAACACCCTCCCGCTCCTCGCCCCCTTTTGCGCCGCTTCACGCCGCCTCCCCTCACCCTCCCCTCTCCCCTCAAGTGGGGAGAGGAAAAGGGCCGGCTGTCGCTGAGGCCGGCCCATCATGAAGCCGCTCCCTCGCCCCCTTGGGGGGAGAGGGTTGGGGTGAGGGGGGACACGGCCCATCCGCAGCAAAGCGCCGCTTCACGCCGCCTCCCCTCAAGCGGGAAGGGAATAAAGGCCCAGCTACCCCACCGCCGCCTTCAGGGCCGCGGCGGTTTCCTTGGCCGCCTCGTGCACGGCGGGCGAGATGTCCGCCATCAGGTAGAAGTCGTGCACCAGGCCCGGATACTCCACGTGCGCCGCCGACACCCCAGCCTCGTTCAGGCGCTTGGCGTAGTCGCACCCCTCGTCCTTCAGCGGATCGAAGCCGGCCGTGACCACCAGCGCCGGCGGCAGGTCGCCGGTCAGCTTGGCCTTGCCCAGGAACGCCCGGCCGGACTGCGCATGACCGATCGCGGCCAGCGACTTGTCGAACCAGGCCAGCGCCGCCTTGGTCAGGATCGGACCGTCCAGCTCCTTGCGAGACGCGGTCTCCTCCTCCGGCCAGATGCCCGGATAGAGCAGCAGCTGGAAGGCGATCTTCCGCGCCGGGTCATCCTTGAGATCGATCGAGATCGACGCGGCCAGATTGCCGCCGGCGGAGTCGCCGCCGACTGCGATGCGCTTGGGGTCGATCCCCAGCTCGGCCGCATGGTCGAAGGCCCACTTGGTCGCGGCCAGGGCGTCGTCGTGGCCGGCCGGGAACGGATGCTCCGGCGCCAAGCGGTAGTCGATGGCCAGCACCCGCACGCCGGCCAGCGAGGCCAGGCGCCGGCAGTGCCCGTCATGGGTCTCAAGGTCGCCGATCGTGAAGCCGCCGCCGTGGAAATAGACCAGGCCGCCGCTTGGGCTCTTGGCGCCGGCCGGGGTGTAGAGCCGCGCTGCGATCGGGCCCGCCGCGCCATCGACGCTCAGGTCCTTGGCCGCCACGTCCTGCGGTGGGTTCTGGTCGCTCGCCTTGCGCTGCATCTGGTAGCCCATGCGGATCATCGCGGGCGGCACGGCGTCCAGCGGCGGAGCGTTCGCCGCCTGCTCGGCGCTGGCGTCGATCATCGCCTTGAAGTGCGGGTCCAGCATCGGTTCTTCCTCTTCTTGAAACTCAGCCGACATTGCGGCCGCGGCCTTCCCAGAACGGGGCGCGCAGTTCCCGCCGCAGCACCTTGCCGGACGGGTTGCGCGGCAGGACCGCGATGAAATCCACGGACTTCGGGACCTTGTAGCCGGCGATCAGGCCGCGGCAGTGGTCCATGACCGCGCCCGCGTCAGCCTCGGCGCCCGGCCGCAGCACGACGAAGGCCTTCACCGCCTCGCCCCACTTGTCGTCCGGCACGCCGACCACCGCAGCGTCGGCCACGGCCGGATGCGAGAACAGCGCGTTCTCCACCTCGGCCGGATAGATGTTCTCGCCGCCCGAGACGATCATGTCCTTCACCCGGTCGTGGATGAACAGATAGCCGTCGTCGTCGAAATAGCCGGCGTCGCCGCTGCGGAACCAGCCTTCCGGGCAGATCGCCTGGGCGGTCGCCTCGGCGCGGTTCCAGTAGCCCTTCATCACGCCGGATGAGCGGATCTCGATCTCGCCCACCTCGAACGGCGCGGCGTTGCGGTCCTCGATGCGGACCCGCACCTCGAAGCCGGCCGATGGGATCCCGCAGGAGCGCAGCTTGCCGCGCGCCGGATCGTGCGCCTCAGGCGGCAGGTTGGTGCCGCCGCCGATCGTCTCGGTCAGGCCGTAGAGCTGGGTGAACTGGGCCGGGAATGTCGCCTGCGCCCGCTTCAGCACCTCCTCCGAGATCGGCGAGGCCCCGTAGTAGATGTTGCGCACGCTCGACAGGTCCGTGTCGCCGACCTCGGGCCGTTGAAGGATCATGTTGATCAGCGCCGGCACCAGGAAGGCGTGCTCGATGCGATGCTGCTCGATCACCTTGAGGATCACCCCAGGGTCGGGCTCGCGCAGCACGATCGCCTTGGCGCCCTGCAGCAGCGCCAGGATGCCGAGATTGGCCCCAGCCACATGGAACAGCGGCATCGCCACCAGCACCGCCATGCCCGGCGAGAACTGCGCCCATTGCTGAAGGGCCGACTCGAACACCGTGGCGTAGTTCCGCTCGGTCAGTTGCACGCCCTTGGGCAGGCCCGTCGTGCCCGAGGTGTAGAGCTGGATGACGTCATCGTCGTCAGCGGCAGGTAGCTGCGGGTCCTGCGCCGGAAACCTGCCGGTCCAGTCGGCGAATCCGGGCCACTGCGCATGTCCCGGCTCGATCTGCACGAGCGTCTGCAGGTCCGGGATGTCGCCCCGCACCTTCTCCAGCAGCGGCGCGAAATCGGAGGCGGTGACCACCAGCCGGCAACCGGCGTCCTTCAGCACGAAGGCGATCTCGGGCGGCGCCAGCCGCCAGTTCACCGGCGTCAGACAGGCCCGGGCCTTCAGGCAGCCAAGCCACAGGATAAAGAAGGCGTCGCAGCCCTTGGCCAGCACCCCGACCCGCTCGCCCGGCGTCACGCCCGCGGCGATCAGCGCCTGGGCGCACTGCGAGGACAGCCGGTCCAGCTCGCCGTAGGTGGTGGCCGCGCCCTCGAACCAGATCGCAGTCTCATCAGGGCGCACGTCGGCATGATGGCGCGCGATGTCGGCGACGCATCGGATGTCCGTGGACATCGTTTCCTCCCACCTCTCTTCTTTCGGAGAGGATGATCCCTCAGCAAGCGGGCCGGCAAGACCTTCGTCCTGCCGGCCCGCAAAAGCCTTCGCGTTTTGAAAGCCTTACTCGGCGGCTTCCTTCGGCGCGTAGCCCAGAACGGCCTTCACTTCGAGGAACTCGTTGAAGGCGAAATCGCCCCACTCGCGCCCGTTGCCGCTCATCTTGTAGCCGCCGAACGGCGCCATCAGGTCGCCGCCGCCGCCGTTGATCGACACCTGGCCGGCGCGCAGCTTGGAAGCCACTTCGCGAGCCTTGGCGAGATCGGCGGCCTGGACGTAGGCGGCCAGGCCGTACTCGGTGTCGTTGCCGATCTGGATGGCCTGATCGACGTTCTCGTAGCCGAGGATCGACAGCACCGGGCCAAAGATCTCTTCCTTGGCGATGGTCATGTCCGGGGTGACGTTGGCGAAGACGGTCGGCTTCACATAGTAGCCGACGTCCAGGCCGTCCGGACGGCCGACGCCGCCGGCGACCAGGGTCGCGCCCTCATCGATGCCGGCCTGGATCAGCTTCTGGATCTTGTTGAACTGGACCTCGGAGACCACCGGGCCGAGCAGGCTGTTGCCGTTCGGGTCGCCGACGGTGACCTGGGCGGCCGCTTCCTTGGCGACGGCGATGGCTTCATCCATGCGCTTGGTCGGGACCAGCATGCGGGTTGGGGCGTTGCAGGACTGACCCGAGTTGGTCATCACAGTCGCCACACCACGGCCCACGCCCTTGGCGAAGGCATCGTCGTCGAGGACGATGTTCGGGCTCTTGCCGCCCAGTTCCTGCGCCACGCGCTTGACGGTCGGGGCGGCGTTCTTGGCCACCTCGATGCCGGCGCGGGTCGAACCGGTGAACGAGATCAGGTCCACGTCCGGGTGGCTCGACAGCGGCACGCCGACGCCGAGGCCGTCGCCCTGCACCATGTTGAACACGCCGGCCGGCACGCCGGCCGCATGCATGATCTCAGCGAAGATGTGACCGGTGAACGGCGCCACTTCCGACGGCTTCAGCACCATGGTGCAGCCGGTCGCGATGGCCGGAGCCACCTTGCAGACGATCTGGTTCAGCGGCCAGTTCCAGGGGGTGATGAAGCCGCAGACGCCGATCGGTTCCTTGACGATCATCGTCGGGCCGCGGTCTTCGCTGAACTTGAAGTCCTTCAGAACGGCGGCGGCGGTGCCCAGGTGGCCCATGCCGATCGGAACCTGCGCGCGCTGAGCCAGCGAGGCCGGGGCGCCCATTTCCTCGGTGACGGCGGTGGCCAGGTCGCCAAAGCGCTTCTGGTACTCGGCCAGGATGCGGTTCAGCACATCCATGCGCTCTTCGCGGCTGGTCTGCGACCAGGTGACAAAGGCCTTCTTGGCGGCCTGGACGGCCTTGTCCACGTCGGCGGCGCCGCCGAGCGAGATCTTGCCCGCGACCTTCTCGGTCGCCGGATTGATGACGTCGAGCGTCTTGGGTTCGACCGGATCGACCCACTTACCGTCGATGTAGAACTGCAGGTACTCGCGCATGACGTCCTCCCGGAGGCGTTCGTTGGAATTTTTGGCGCGCCGACGAGATCCCCCGACGGCTTCAAACAAGCATTTTAGTGATCATTGATCACTGTGGAAGAGGCAACCTTCAGAACCCACCCAGGTCAGGTCGAAAGCTGTCCTTCCAATTGGTGCACATGCGGCTGTCCCGCAACCGGGCTACGGCCCTTCAGCACATATCCGGCCCGGATCGAGCCGATGTAAAGGTCCTTCAGGTCGGCGCCGCCCCAGGTGATGTTGGTCGGATGGTTGACCACCTCGCCGGAGGGGTCGTGGATCACCGTCACCACCTCAAGTTCGGGCGTGATCGCCACGACCTTGTTGGCGGCAGGCAGGCAGACCCAGAGGTTGCCCTCGGCGTCCAGCCCGACCCCGTCGGTATAGCCAAGATCGTTGTGATCGACCCCAGGGCCTGGCGGCTGCAGCTTGCCGAGGACCGGGCCATAGCGTCCCCCCGCGCCCAGCTTGCCGCCCTCGTGCACCGGAAAGCGCATCACGTCGCCGCCGCTGGTCTGGGCGCAGAACAGGTAGCGCTCGTCCGCCGACAGGGCGATGCCATTGGGAAACTTCAGGCCCTCGGCCACCACGTCGCTGGAGCCGTCGGGCCGCAGCACGAAGATGAAGCCGTCGGTGCGTCCGTCCAGCGCCTGCGGCCAGGTCTCGGCGTGGGTGGAGTTGGCGCACCAGATGTTCCCGGCCCGGTCGATCACCGGATAGTTGGCGCTGGTCAGCCGCCGCCCATCGATCTCGGTCGCCAGGGTCTCGTGCTCGCCGCTGGCCGGGTCGAACCGCTGCAGCGGCCCGTCCTCACGGTCATAGATGCCGAAGTTCGCAATCAGCACCCGGCCCTGCCGGTCCATGTTGATCCCGTTCGGCGCCCCGCCCTTGGGACCCATGCGCTTGAACGACCCGTCCGGGAAGATCTCGGCGACCGCGCACTGGTGATCGGAGGCGAACACCCGGCCGTCCGGCCCGACCACGACGTCCTCTGGACGATCGATCCCAACGGCGACCTTGGTCAGGTCGCCGGGCGAGACAGGCGAAAGCGGCATGGCGTTTCCTCGGGCGTCTTGTCGTTGGCCGCGACCTTGGCCTGCCCGAACGGCGTTTTACAAGAGGCGCCTAGACGCCGGTCGTTGGACCGATGCCCTGGCCGTCCTCGGGGAAGCTTGTCCACTTCTCCTGCTTCTCGCGCGCCTCGCGCTTGGCCTGGAAGTCGTTGGCCCGCGCCATCAGCGCCTCGGCGTCGCGGCCGAGCTGCGCGAAGTTGGTGTCCGGCGGCGCGCTGAGGGCCGTAGGATGGAAGATCTCGATGTCGTGCAGCAGCTGAAAGAACTCTTGGTCTTCCTGCGTGCCGTGCGCCGGGGGATGCTCCAGAAGGTCCGCCACCCGCTGAAGGGCCGCCTCGAAGGACTCCTGGTCTTTGATCATCTAGGTGCTCCTGCCGTCGGGCGAAGCCACAGGGCGACGCCCCGCTAAAGCAAAGGCTTCAAGCGCCTTCCGGTTCCCTGCCGAGGCCCGGGAACGACAACCCTCACACCCCGTAGGTCTTGGGGTCGAGCGCGAAGGCGAGGCCCTGCCAGTCCCCCTCGCCGGCATCGAGAGCCTGGCGGTTGGCGCGGGCGATCCGCGCATAAAGACGTAGCGCCTCGACATCGCTCAGGTGCGATGTATCGCGGTCCAGATGCTCGGCGAGCAGGTCACGGCGTAAGTCCCCGACCACGGCGGCATCCTCGAAACTGAGGTTCAGCTCGGTATCCCCGAAGAACGACCGCCCGCCGATGTTGCACGATCCGATCGTCGCCCAGGCGTCGTCGATCAGCATCGCCTTGGCGTGGACGTAGACATTCCGCCGCACGCCGTCGTCGCCCTGCGCGGCTATGCCGGCGAGCAGGAAGTTGGGGTGATCGCCCAACGCGCCCAGGCGCTCAAAGAACGGTTGCGACTGCGGACTTTGGCGCGCCACGCGCATGAATCCGTTGGCGTCGGCGGGCAGGAGGCAGACCACCTCGACGCCGCGCGCCAGTGCGTCGTGCAGATCCTCCACGATTTCCGGCGTCCCCAGCGCCTGGTTCTCGATATAGATCGACCGCCGGGCGCCGGCGATCGCCTGCCGGTACTGCCGGAAGACCGCCAGATCGCCGCCAGCGACGGCGAAGGCCTCTCCACCCGGGCTCGCCTGCCCGTCCGCGTACTGGCCCGCTCTAACGGTCCGCTGAACCTGCGCCAGGGTTGCGCCCCGCGCCGGCGACGCAGCGCTCGGGAAGGCGAGATCGCGCCCGTCGTCCAGCCACGCGCCGTCGGCCAGCTCCCGCTCGCTCGCCTCGTTCCAGCGTTGGACAAAGTTGTGGCGAACGTCCACCGCGCAGGGTCCCCGCACCTCGACGTAGAGATCGTGGGCCTGGTGAGTATGCCCACCGTGGCCCGGTACGCTCATGCCATGAGTGTTAAGGTTGATGCCGCCCACGAAGGCGGTTTCGCCCGCCCCTCCCGCGTCAATGACCCAGCTCTTCTGATGATGGCAGTACGCCTTCTGCGCCCGGTCCCAGCGCGCGGTGAACGCCGCGCCTCGCGCCGTCAGGAACGCCCGGTGCTCGGCGAAGCCGGAGAACACCTCATCTTTCCGAAAGCCGCTGCCTTCGTTGTCGCGCCAGAACAGCGCCCGCACCTCCAGCCCTCGCGCCGCGGCCCGGTCCAGCACGTCGAACAACGAACCGTGGCCATCCGGCATCTGGAAGTCCGCGGTCAGGAAAGCGACCGTCACCCAGACGCTGCGTTCGGCCGCCTCGACGGCCTCGCAGATCCGCCGAAAGGCCGGCTCGCCATCGATCAGGGGGCGAACAAGGTTCCCGCCACGCATGGGGTACGAACTCGCGTCGACGAATGCGATCGCGCCCGCATCACGGATATCGGCCTCGCGCATCCCGCCCTCCCAAGCTGTGCGAGCGCGGTTCTGCACCCGTTGCTGCGGCGGCCAAATCGATTATAGCTGCGCTTGTCTGTGAGGTTTCATCACAATGGCCCGCTCGCAACTGCCGCTTAACGGCCTCCGCGCCTTCGAGGTCTTCGCGCGCCATGGCCGCATGACGCTTGCAGCCGATGAGCTCTGCGTCACGCACGGCGCCGTCAGCCGGCAGATCAAATCCCTGGAGGCGGCGCTCGGCGTGGATCTGACCGAGGGTCCGCGCAACGCCCTTCGTCTGACCAACGCCGGACGCCAGTTGGCCGTCACGCTTACGCCGCTCTTCGACGATCTTGAGGCGGCCCTGCCCAAACCCAAGGTCGAGGGCGAGGTGCTGCACTTGGCCTGCGTCGGCACCCTGGCGTCGAAGTGGCTCATTCCAAGGCTGTCGTCGTTTCTGGCGCAGAGGCCGGGCGCCTCTATCCGGATCATCGACACCAACGGCCCCACCGCCGAGATCAATTGCGCGCTGCAACTCGGCCATGACGCACCGGTCGACGCGGCCGAAGTCACACCCTTCCTGACCCGGCATCATGCGCCGGTCATCGCCAGATCGGCAGGGGCGGGGCGCTCCCTGCAAGAGGTGCTGCGCCTGCCGCGCCTGATCTCGCACACCTATCCCGGGGAGTGGGAACACTGGGCGCAGGCGGCGGACGTCGACCTGCCCGCGCCCACCGGAGTCATCGAGTTCCCCCGCTACCTTCAGGCCATTGGGGGCGCGGCCGCCGGGCTTGGCGCCGCCATCGGCTCCTGGTTCGCCGTGAAGGCGGAGATCGAGAGCGGGGCGCTGCTGGCGCCGCTGGGCTTCGTCGAGGCGCTGACACCCTGTGTCTTCGTGCGCGCCCGGGCCGCCCCAGACCCTCTCGCCGAAGCCTTTCGCGACTGGTTGATGGCGGAAGGCGCAGGCGGTCCGCTGCCGCCCGACCTTCGGCGCAGGACCTGACCTGCCCCTTGCGAACGCCCCGCGCCCATTCTAAAGCCGGTCACCTAACGTCGGAGCTTTTCATGACCGCGATCCTGACCATCCTCGTCTTCCTCGTCGTCATCGGCGGCCTGAACTATTTCGAGTTCGGCCGGCTCGACTAAGGCTGCTCGTTGGCTGACACCACCCGCGGCGCGGCCCTCATCACCGGGGGCTCGCGCAGGATCGGCCGGGCGTTGACCCAGGCCGCCGCCGACGCGGGTTTCGACGTGGCCATCCACGTCCGGGCCATCGACGACGACGCCGAAGCCGCCGCGGCCGATGTCCGGGCCCGCGGCCGCAAGGCCTCCATCCATGCCTGCGATCTGCGCGACGAAGGCGCGACCGCTCCCTTGGTCGGCGCCGCCGAGAGCGAGCTCGGCCCCGTGACCCTGCTGATCAACTGCGCCTCGGTGTTCGAGAACGACGCCTTCGCCAGCATGAACCGCGCGTCCTGGGACGCCCACCTCGAAACCAACCTGCGTGCGCCGCTCGTCCTGGCCCAGGCCTTCGCCCGCCGGCTCCCGGCCGGGCGCACCGGTCAGATCGTCAACATCCTCGACCAGCGGGTGCTCGCGCCCGGCCCCGATTTCTTCAGCTACGCGTTGTCCAAAAGCGCCCTCTGGGCAGCCACCCTGATGCTGGCCCAGGAACTGGCGCCGCGCATCCGAGTCAACGGCATCGGGCCCGGCCCCACCCTGCCCTCGATCCACCAGCAGGGAGCCGACTTCGAGGACGAGGTCGCCACGACCCTGCTCAGACACCCGGTCGATCCCGCCGAGATCGGCCATGCGCTCAGGTATCTCATTGACGCAAGGTCAGTGACGGGCCAGATGATCGCCGTCGACGCTGGCCAGCATCTGGCCTGAGCCGCTTCTCCTTGGAACGGAGCGCACTTGGTTCTTCCATCGCTGCAGGACAATTCGCCCCCTTCGCCTGAGTCGCAGGGGCGCGTGGTCATGACCAAGATTTTCGTCACCGGCCTGAAGGTCGCCGCCGAGATCGGCGTCTACACCCACGAGAAGGGCAAGGCCCAGCCGTTGGTCGTCGACGTCGAACTGGACGTCCCCACCGCCGGGGCGACCCGGCTGGCCGACACCGTCAACTACGAGTCGATCGGTGAATCCGCCCGCGCCATCGCCGCCGCGGGACACATCCAGCTGGTCGAGGACTTCGCCGAGCGCCTGGCCCGCGCCTGCCTCGCCGATCCGCGGGTGATGCGCGCCCGGGTTCGGGTCGAAAAGCCCCAGGCGCTTGCGCCGCACGCCGCCGCCGCCGGGGTCGAGATCACCGTCGTCCGAGGCTGATGGTCACCTACGCCGCGCGTCTCTCGCCGCTGCAGGGCGAAACCGTCTGGACGCTTGAGAAGTCCGCCATCGTCGAACGCCGCACCGGCCGCGAACGCCGTTTCCCGCTGGCCGAGCTGCGCGGCGTCACCCGCGCCGGGCGCGGCGCAGTCCTGCAGTTCCAGCGCCGCCGCGTGACCATCCCGGCCCTCACCTATGGCGGCGCCATGCGCCCGCTCGACCAGACCGACACGTTCGAGGCCTTCCTCGCCGCCCTCTCGGACGCCGTTCCCGATCGTCCGATCCGCCGTCCTTCGCCGAACGTAGAGGCGGTGCTCTGGATCATGGGCCTGATGGCGGTCGGCGCCGCCGCCGTGCTGTTCGCGGCCGGCGTCGCCGGCGCCTGGTTGCTGGGCGTGGCGCTGGCGGCCCGGCTGGTCTTTGTTGTGATCCTCGGGGCGGCGGTGCTGCCCTGGCTCAGGCCCCGGGCCCGCTAGCCCCAGTCGCCCCGGCGACATGAACGCGATTTAAGCTAGCATTCGCGTCGAACGGGGCCACATCTCGTTCAGATACTTCGCTTGGGAGACTGAATTGAGCCAAACCGAAACCACTGTTGTGACGACCGAAGACCGCATCATGCCGGCAGTGGTCTACGGCCTCTACCTGCTCGGCCTGGTCAACGGCCTGACCATCCTGGTTGGATTGGTGGTCGCCTACATGAACCTCGACAAGGCCGGCCCGCGGATGAAGACGCACTACGCCTTCCTGATCCGGACGTTCTGGATCGGTCTGGCGATCTTCGTCGCGCTCGCCGTCCTCATCGGCATCAGCGCCGTCCTCTCGGTCGTGCTGATCGGCCTTCCGTTCTTCTTCCTGTTCCTCTTCCTGTGGGGCGCGGTCGGGGTCTGGTTCGCCGTCCGCTGCATCATCGGCCTGGTCTACATCTCGCAAGGGGAAGCCTATCCCCGACCGAATACCTGGCTGATTTGACGGCAATGGCTGCGCCGTCCGCTCGAAAGGGCGGCGCAGTTATCGTCTTGCGCGCCCTGTGGCGCAGCCGCACTAGACCCCCTCCCCCCGCTTTGGCAGCATCTGTCCTCGTCGACGCCAAGGGGGGCGACGGCGCGGGGGGGTTCGTAGCTGACCTGAGTTTGGCGCTGCTGCGGGGGAGCGCGAGCGACGAGGCAGGCGCGGCTGGAGGGCGAATCCCCCCATCCCCATTCTTCGAAAACGAAAACGCCGCCCGGATCGGTCCGGGCGGCGTCTTTAATTCAGGCTGCGGCTTCGGCCCTAGGCCGCGACCAGCTCGCGCCGGACCATCTTGGCGTAGTCGTCCGCCAGGCCCAGCGACAGCGCGCCCGGCGTGAACCGGTACTCGCCGATCTCGCCCACCGGGGTCACTTCGGCGGCCGTGCCGACCACGAAGCACTCGGTGAAGTCAGCCAGTTCTTCCGGCTTGATGTGACGCTCGATCACCTCGATGCCCTTGCCCTTGGCGAGCGCGATCACCGACTGACGGGTGATGCCGTTCAGGAAGCAATCGGGGGTCGGGGTGTGCAGCGCGCCGTCCTTCACGAAGAACACGTTCGAACCGGTGCTCTCGGCGATGTAGCCGCGATAGTCGAGCATCATCGCGTCGGTGTAGCCGGCCTTCTCCGCGGCGTGCTTGGAGATGGTGCAGATCATGTAGAGGCCGGTGGCCTTGGCGTGGACCGGCTCGGTCTCCGGCGACGGGCGCTTGTATTTGGCCCAGGTCAGGCGGATGCCCTTGGCGCGCTCTTCGGGGCTGAAGTAGCTCGGCCAGTCCCACACCGCGATGGCGACGTGGATCTTGGTGTTCTGCGCCGACACCCCGATCATTTCCGAACCGCGCCAGGCGATCGGACGGAGATAGGCGTCGGTCAGGCCGTTCTTGGCGCAGGTGTCCTTGCAGGCCTGGTCGATCTCCGCCACCGTGAACGGGATTTCGAAGTCCAGCATCTCGGCTGACTTGAACAGACGCTCGGTATGCTCGGTCAGCTTGTAGATCTCTCCCCCGTACATCCGCTCGCCTTCGAACACCGCCGAGGCGTAATGGAGGCCATGCGTCAGTACGTGCACCTTCGCCTCGCGCCAGGGCACGAACTGGCCGTCCAGCCAGATCCATCCGTCGCGATCGTCAAAGGGCACTAGAGACATGAGGGAAAGTCCTCCTTTCAATACGGCCCCCTTACAGACTCCCTTGCCCCTCGCGTCAAACAAAATGGGTTTCAAAGTGTAATGGTCGCAGCCGATCCAAGGCTCATTCTGCGCGACGAAGAGTTGGACGGCGGCCTGGAAATGCTGCTGCTGGCGGAGGCTGCGCTATGGGCCGGCGTCGATGCCGGACTCGAGGCCGAGGATGGCCTCTCGCTCGGCCGCTCGCACTGGCGCGCGGCCTTTCTGCTCAAGCGCCGGCCGGGGGTCGGCGTGCAGGAACTGGCCCATCTCACCAGCCTCTCCAAACAGGCCGCCAGCCGCATCGTCGCCGACCTCGAAGCCCGGGGCCTTGCCGAGAAGATCGCCGGCGATCTGGACGGCCGCCGCCGCGCCGTCAGCCTCACCCCGGCCGGCCTTGCGTTCGAGGAGCGCGTCTCTGAACGCTTGCGCGCCCAGCTCGCCCGGTCCTATCGGGTGGGGGGCCTGGACGGCGTGGCCGGCGCCAGGCGCATCCTGTCGGCCCTGGCCGGCGGGCGGATGAAAAGCGGAGGCGCCTGATGGCCGCGGTCGAGACTGCCGAACGTCACCTGCTGGTGGTCGATGACGACGACCGCATCCGCGATCTGCTCAAGCAGTACCTGACGCGGCACGGCTTCCGCGTGACTTCGGCGCCCGGCGGCGCGGCGGCGCGCAGCCTGATCGAGACCATCAACTTCGACCTCGCCGTCTTCGACGTGATGATGCCGGGCGAGGACGGCTTCTCGCTGACCCGCTGGCTGCGCGAGCGCAAGGGCGCCGCGGGCCGCACGCCGGTGCTGATGCTCACCGCCCGCGGCCTCGCCGAGGACCGCATCGAAGGCCTCAAGCTCGGCGCCGACGACTATCTGGCCAAGCCCTTCGAGCCCGAGGAGCTGCTGCTGCGCATCGAGGCGATCCTGCGCCGCTCCGACCAGCGCCCGGCCGGCGGCGCCAACGGCAGCCTCTCGCTCGGCGCCTGCAGCTTCGACCTCGAGCGCGGCGAGCTCAGCCGCGGCGGCGTGCCGGTGCGCCTCACCGAGGCCGAGGTCGCGCTGCTCAAGCGCCTGGCCCGCAGCCCGCACGAACCGGTCGACCGCCTGGAACTGGCGCGCGAGACCGTCGACCCCTCCGGCCGCGCCGTCGACGTCCAGGTCACCCGCCTGCGCCGCAAGATCGAGAACGATCCGAAGACCCCGCGCTACCTGCAGACCGTCCGCGGCGTCGGCTACCTGCTGGCGCCGGACTGATGGGAAGGCCGTGAAGCTCCCTCGCCGCCTCGAACCGCGCCTGGTGCAGCGGCTGATCAAGCGCAGTCTGCCGACCTCGCTGTTCGGCCGTTCGCTGCTGATCATCGTGCTGCCGGTGGCGCTGATGCAGATCGCGGTGACCTGGATTTTCTTCGACGCCCACTGGCAGACGGTCACCAGCCGCCTGTCCGACGGCCTGGCCGGCGAGGTCGCCTGGGCGGTCGAAAGCTATCAGGACGATCCCAGCCCCGCGACCATGGGCACCATCGCCGATCGCGCGGAAAAATCGCTGAACCTCTCCATCGCCTTGCAGCCCGGCCGCGAGCTGCCGCAAGGCCGGCGCACGAATACCTTCGCCGTGGTCGACCGCGCCATCGACCGCGCCCTCAGCCAGCGGCTGGACGCGCCCTACTGGTTCGACACCACCCGCTACCCCGCCTATGTCGACATCCGGGTGAAGGTGGACCAGGGCGTCATCCGCATCCTGGCGCCCCGCGACCGCGCCTTCGCCACCCAGGGCCACATCTTCGTGCTGTGGCTGGCCATGGCGACGATCCTGCTGACCGCCATCGCCATCCTGTTCATCCGCAACCAGACCCGCACCATCGAGCGCCTGGCCAGCGCCGCCGACGCCTTCGGCAAGGGTGTCGACGCCCCGGCCTTCAAGCCCAGCGGCGCGCGCGAGGTACGTCAGGCCGCCCAGGCCTTCCTGGCCATGAAGCAGCGCATCCAGCGTCACATCGACCAGCGCACCGCCCTGCTCGCCAGCGTCAGCCACGACCTGCGCACGCCTCTGACCCGCCTGAAGCTGGAGCTCGCCCTCGCCGAGCCCGGCCCCCGCACTGTCGAGATGAAGCGCGACCTGGCCGAGATGGAGCACATGATCGACGAGTATCTCGCCTTCGCCCGCGGCGAGGGAGGAGAGGCCGTCGAGAGCGTCCGCCTCAAGAGCCTGATCGAGGAGGTCAGCGAGGGCGCCATCCGCGCCGGCGCCCAGGTGCGCGTCGCCGCAGATCCCGAGCTGATGGCCTCCGTGCGGCCCAACGCGCTGAAGAGAGCCCTGTCGAACCTGATCATGAACGCCGCGGCCCACGGCGAGACCGTCGAGGTGGCCGCCGCGCCGCGCGCGACCGGCGGCGTCGAGATCGTCGTCGACGACGACGGTCCGGGCATCCCCCAGGACCGCTACGAAGACGCCTTCAAGGCGTTCAACCGGCTCGACGAGTCTCGGAACCAGAACGAAAAGGGCGTCGGCCTCGGCCTGGCGATCGCCCGCGACGTCGCCCGCAGCCACGGCGGCGACATCGTGCTCGATCGCTCGCCGCTGGGCGGCCTCAGGGCGATTGTCAGGTTGCCTGGATAACCGGGTTCGGTCAGTCTCCGCGGCACGCCGCCGAGGAACTTCCGATGACCCTAGCCCGCCTAGCCGCCGCGACCGCCCTGGCCGCCGCGATCGCCTCACCCGCCCTGGCCGCAGATCCGGTCGAAGGCCTCTGGCTGGTCGAAGCCGGCTCGGCCAAGATCAAGGTCGCTCCCTGCGCGAGCGACAAGACAAAAATGTGCGGTCAGGTCGCCTGGCTGAAGATGGCCGGAGCCAAGGACGCCAACAACCCCGACGCCTCGCTGCGCAGCCGCCCGATCCTGGGCATGCTGATGATCCGCGACTTCAAGTCGGCAGGCCCCGGCAAATGGACCGGCGGCAAGATCTATGACCCCAACTCGGGCAAGACCTACGGCTCGAAGATGAGCGCCAACCCCAATGGGACGCTGAAGGTCGAAGGCTGCGTGGCGGTCGTCTGCCAGGCCCAGACCTGGAAGCGGGCGAGCTAGGCCCTACCCGCCCAGTTCCTTCGACCGCCGTGTAGCCGCCGCCACCGCGTCGCGCAGCAGTGCGGGAAAGCCGTCGGCGGCGAGCAGGACGTCCAGCGCAGCCTGGGTCGTGCCGCCGGGAGAGGTGACCTGCTTGCGCAGCTCGGCTGGCTCTTCGCCGCTGCGCGCCATCAGCGCCGCAGCGCCGGCGATGGTCGAACGGGCCAGCCGCGCGGAATCGGCCGCCGGCAAGCCGGCCGCGGCGCCCGCGGCTTCCAGGGCTTCGACGAAGGCGTAGAGATAGGCCGGGGCCGAACCGGACACGCCGGTCGCCGCGTGCATCAGTTCCTCGTCGGCCACATCGACCACTGTCCCGACCGGCGCGAACAGCGCATGCGCGCGCGCCTTCGCCTCGTCGTCGGCGGCGTAGATGCTGGCCGTGCCCTGGCAGACCGCGACCGCCGTCGTCGGCATGATGCGGGCCACGGCGCGTCCGCCGAATGCTTGCGAGATGTCCGACGCGCGCACGCCGGCGGCGATCGAGACGATGATCGCGTCGGGCGCCAGGTACGCGACGACCTGCGCCGCCGCCTCGCGCCACAGCTGCGGCTTCACGGCCAGCAGCACGGTCTTGGCCCGCGCCAGGTCGGCGTCGGCCGGATTGACGCTCGCCCCCGCCGCCTTCGCCGCCTCCAGAGTCGGATTGGCGTGCGGCTCGCGGATCAGCAGGTCGGACGCCTGGAAGGCTCCTGCCATGCGCCAACCCTCGATCAGCGCCCCGCCCATGCGGCCGGCGCCCAGCATCAAGATCGGCGTCATGTGTAGTCCTTAAGCTTCGCCGACGGTCTCGAACATGCAGGCCGCCACGGCGTCGGCCGCCGACTTCGAGCCCCGCACCAGGAAGTCGAACGCCGGGTAGAAGCGGTCGGCCGCCTCCATCGCCACGTCGATCATCGCCGCCGCCTGGGCCAGGCTCGGACGTTCGCCGGTCATCAGCGCCATCGAGTGGCGGAAGATGATCTCGCCGTCGTCCCAGACCTCGAAGTGGCCCAGCCAGACGCGCTGGTTGAGGGTGGAGATCAGCTCGTAGGCCGCGACCTTCTGTTCCGGCGTCGCCTTCAGGTCCACCGACAGGCAAAGCTGCAGGCAGTCAGCCTCGGGGCGCCAAGCGAACCAGAGCTCATAGTCCTTCCAGTCACCGGTCAGCGCAAAGGCCAGGTCGCCGTCTTCGGTACGGTCGAACTGCAGGTTCTCGGCGGTCAGCACATGTTCGACCACGTCGAGCGGGTCGAGCGTGACCAGGACGTCTTCGTCAGGCTGGGAGGTATCCATTAGACCAGCGGTCCTTTCGCAGAGGGCGTCCGCGGCCGGGCCGGCCATCGAATCGCCTGCGATGTTCAAAGTAAGCTGCTTCGCGGCTCCTGCGTCACCGGCTTTCTTTCACCGGGCGAGCCACATTCGCGTGTATCGAGACCTAGTCTTTCTTGGCCGCCTTTTTGGGCGCGGCCGCCTTCAACTCAGCCACTTCGGCGCGCAGCGCGGCGATCTCCGCCTTGAGCGCGTCGAGGTCGTCACGACGAACGAGATCGAAGTCGGCCACGAAGCGGTCGGCCTGGGCGCGGAAGGCGGCCTTGGCCTCGTCGCCGGCCGTCTGGGCCAGGCCCATCGCGGCGTTGGTCAGCTTGGCGAACTCGTCCAGGAAAGGGTTCTGGGTCTGCATAGGCCCTATATGGCCCGCCAGGGGATGAAAGCGAAGACCTTCTCGTCTAAACCCTGGGGGCGAAGCATTCGGAGAACCAACCTTGCCCTTCCCCGATTTTGATCCAGTCCTCGTTCAGATCGGGCCTTTCGCAATACGCTGGTACGCCCTGGCCTATGTGGCCGGCATCCTTCTGGGGTGGCGCTATGTCGCGGGGCTGATGAAGAATCAGACGCTGTGGGGTCCGCGCGGCGCGCCCGCTACCATCCCGCAGGTCGACGACATGATCCTCTGGATCACGCTCGGCATCATCCTCGGCGGCCGGCTGGGCCACGTTCTATTCTATACGCCCTCGATCATCTTCCAGGACCCGCTGCAGGTCGTGAAGGTCTGGGAAGGCGGGATGAGCTTCCACGGCGGGGTGCTCGGGGTGATGATCGCCCTGTTCGGCTTCGCCTGGCGCAACAAGATCGACATCTTCCGGCTGGGCGACGCGGTCGCCGCCTGCGTGCCGATCGGGCTGTTCTTCGGGCGCATCGCCAATTTCATCAACGGCGAGCTCTGGGGCCGTCCCAGCAACGTTCCCTGGGCGGTGATCTTCCCCCACGCCGACGGGATCACGCCCCGCCACCCCAGCCAGCTCTACGAGGCGGCGCTGGAAGGTATCGTGCTGTTCCTGGTCCTGCGCTGGGCGACCCATCACGCCAAGCTGCTGCAGCGCCGCGGCGTCGTCGCCGGCATGTTCTTCCTCGGCTATGCGATCTTCCGCACCTTCGTGGAGAACTTCCGCGAGCCGGACCGCTACCTGGAGGCGTTCCCGTTCGGGCTCACCATGGGGATGATGCTGTCGGCGCCGATGGTGCTGCTGGGCCTGTTCCTCATCTGGCGCGGCCTGCGTGAACCCCTCGCCGTCGAGGCCGCGCCCCCTCCGGCGCAGGCCAAGACCCACACCCCATGAGCCTGCGCGACCGCCTGACGGCCCAGATCCGGGCCAGCGGGCCGATGAGCGTCGCCCAGTACATGCACGCCTGCCTGCACGATCCGGACTTCGGCTACTACGCCACCCGTCCGGCGCTCGGCCAGAACGGCGACTTCATCACCGCGCCGCTGGTCAGCCAGATGTTCGGCGAGCTCATCGGTCTCTGGGCCGTCGAGACCTGGGCGCGCCTGGGCAGCCCGGCCGAGTTCCGGCTGGTCGAGATGGGTCCCGGCGACGGCACGCTGATGAGCGACCTGCTGCGCGCCGCCCGCCTCTCGCGCGAGTTCACCGAGGCCGCCGACGTCTGGCTGGTCGAGGTCTCCCAACCGCTGCGCGACCGCCAGCGCCAGACGCTTGGCGATCACGTGTCATGGGCGGCGTCGCTGGCCGAGGTGCCCGGCGGAACGCCGCTGATCCTGATCGCCAACGAACTGCTCGACTGCCTCCCGGCTCGCCAGTTCGTCCGCACGGACAAGGGCTGGGCCGAGCGCATGGTCGGGCTCGACGAAGCCGGCGCCCTGGCCTTCGGCCTGGCCGGCGCTCCGGCCGTGGAGCGGCTCGCCCCGGTGGGCGCCATCCTCGAACATTCCCCCGCCCAGGCCGCGCTGGGCGACGAACTGGCGGCTCGCATCGTCGCCGATGGCGGCGCGGCTCTGCTGATCGACTACGGCCGCGCCGTGCCCGGCCTCGGCGACACCCTGCAGGCGCTGCGCCGTCACAAGAAGGAAAGCCCCCTGGCCGGGCCGGGCGAGGCCGATCTCACCGTTCATGCGGACTTTCCCGCCGTGCTCGCCGCCGCCGCCGCCCAGGGCGCTCAGACTCCGCAGATCCTGACCCAGGGCGAATTGCTGGTCCGGCTCGGCATCGGGGCCCGCGCCGAGGCCCTGGCCAACGCCCGTCCCGACCTTGGCGATACGATCGAGCGCCAGCTCGAGCGCCTCGTCTCCCCCGACGAAATGGGCGAGTTGTTCAAGGCCGCCTGCATCCACTCCGCGGGCTTCGAGCCGCCAGCTTTCGAGACTCTCACTTGACCGACCTGCCCGTCCTGACTTCGCCCCTGCTCGATCTGGCGGGGATCCGCCATGCCTTCTTCACGCGTCGGGGCGGGGTCTCGACCGACCTATATGACAGCCTGAATGTCGGCCGCGGCTCCAAGGATGCGCCCGCCGACGTGATCGAGAACCGCCGCCGCGCCGCCGCCCATTTCGGTTTGGCCGAGGGCGCGCTCAACACCTGCTACCAGATCCACTCGGCCACGGCCCTGGTCGCCGACGCGCCCTGGAACGGCGAGCGCCCGCAGGCCGACGGCGTTGTCGCCAACAAGCCGGGGCTCGCCTGCAGCGCCCTGGCCGCCGATTGCGCGCCGATCCTGTTCGCCGATCCCAAGACCCGTGTGATCGCCGCCGCCCACGCCGGCTGGAAGGGCGCGCTCGGGGGGATCGTCGGCGCGACCGTCGAGACAATGCAGCAGCTCGGTGCGCGGCCCGGCGACATCGTCGCCGTGGTCGGCCCCTGCATCGCCCAATCCTCCTACGAAGTGGGCATGGAATTCCTCGAGGCCTTCACCGCGCAGAACGCAGAGAACGTCGAGTTCTTCATTCCCGGCGAAGCGCCGGACAAGGCGATGTTCGACCTGCCGGGCTATGTGCTGCACCGGCTACGCTTGGCCGGCGTCGGGGCCTGCGAATGGCTGGGCCGCGACACCTGCGCCGAGGAAGAGCTGTTCTTCTCCAACCGCCGCGCCTTCAAGCGTGGCGAGCCGGACTTCGGCCGCCTGCTCTCGGCGATCGCCCTGGATTAATCCGCGGGGCGAAGGTCGAAGCGCTCGCGCGGCAAGGCGTGGGGCAGTTCGGTCTGCAGGAACGCCACCATCTTTTCGCGGACCTCACAGCGCAGGTCGAAGGCTTCGCCCGCATTGCGCGCGCTGGTCAGGCAGCGGACCTGCATGGTTCTTTCCGATAGCTCGGTCACCGCCAGATTGACCACGTTGCGATCCCACAGCGGCGAGGCTTCGGCGATCTCTACCAGCTTGCGGCGCAGCACCTCGATGGGGGCCGAATAGTCGACATAGACCATCGCCGTGCCGATCAGCGAGGCGCTCTCGCGCGTCCAGTTCTGGAACGGCTGCTGGATGAAGTAGGTCAGCGGCAGCACCATTCTGCGCCAATCCCACAGTTTCACGACCACATAGGTCGAGCCGATCTCCTCGATGCGGCCCCACTCGCCCTCGACGATGACCGCGTCGTCGATGCGGATCGGCTGGGTGGTGGCGATCTGGATGCCCGCGATGAGGTTGGTCAGGAACGGCTGCAGCGCCAGACCCGCGATGATCCCCGCCGCGCCCGCCGAGGCCAGCAGGCTGACCCCGTATTGCCGCACGCCTGCGAAGGTCATGAGCGCGAAGGCGATGGTGAGCACCACGATCATCGCCGCTGCGGTGCGCCGCAGGATGCGCGTCTGCGTCACATGCTTGCGGGCCAGCAGATTGTCTTCGACGTCGATCCGGAAGCGGCGCGTGTAGAGCAGCGTTGCGACGTCGAGCGCGGTCATCGCCGCCCACCCGCACAGCACGATGAAGCCGATCAGCAGCACCCGCGCCAGCACGTCCAACTGGATCGTCTGCAGCCGCGCCAGCGGCGCCGCAGCGGCCAGTCCAAGGATCAGCGCCGCCAGCCGGCTGGGCCTGCGGGTGCGTTTGACCAGCTCACGCCAGAACTCGTCGCGCGAGGCGATGAGCCGTCTGACGGTCAGCACCAGCATTTGATGCGCCGCGAGGGCCAGCAAGGCCCCCGCCGCCAGCACCGTCAGGCTCAGCAGCCAAGCAGGCAGCCACGAGGGCGCTGCGCCCTCCATCCACTCCATCATGTCGCGATTGTCTCGAACTTGCGCCGGCGCGGCCGGCTTGGGTCCAGCAACGAACGCTGCAGATCAGGAAACGATCAAGGCACGATGGTCGTGAACAGATAGACCGCGAACAGCACCAGGTGCACGACGCCCTGCAGCACCGTGGTCCGCCCGGTGGCCAGCGACAGGGTCGTCACCAGCAGGGTCAGCATCAGCAGCACCATCGCCTTGGCGTCGAGGCCAAGCGACAGCGGCCAGCCCATGGTCAGCGAGACCACCGCCACGACGGGGATGGTCAGGCCGATCGAGGCCAGGGCCGAGCCGAGCGCCAGGTTGAGGCTGGTCTGCAGGCGGTCGGCTCGCGCCGCCCGCACCGCCGCCAGGCTTTCCGGCAGCAGCACCAGGCCGGCGATGATCACCCCGACCACGGCCTTGGGGGCGCCGGCGCCGGCGACCGCCGCTTCGATGGTCGGCGCCAGTGACTTGGCCAGCAGCACGACGGTGACCAGGGCGACGACCAGCAGCGAGAGGCTGACCCAGGCCGCCAGCGCCGTCGGCGGCGCGGCGTGCGCGTCTTCGTCATGCGCGGCCGAGCCGCTGGGCAGGAAATAGTCGCGATGGCGCATCGTCTGCACCAGCACGAAGGTCCCGTAGAGCACCAGCGAGACAAGGCCGACGAAGGCCAGCTGGCTATTGGAATAGACCGGGCCGGCCATGGAGGTCGTGTAGTTAGGCAGCACCAGGGTCAGCACGGCCAGGGCCGCGAGGGTCGCCAGCGCCGCGCTGACACCCGCCTGGCCATAGCGTTGCTCCAGGTGGCGCGCGCCGCCGAGCAGCAGGCAAAGGCCGACCAGGCCGTTGAGAATGATCATGATGGCGGCGAACACCGTGTCGCGCGCAAGGCCCGCGCCGGCAGGGCCGCTGGACAGCATCAGGGAGACGATCAGCGAAACCTCAATCACGGTGACCGCGATGGCCAGCACCAGTGTCCCGTAAGGTTCGCCGATCTTGTGGGCCACCACTTCGGCGTGGTGCACCGCAGCCAGTACGCAAGCGACCAATCCGACCGCCAGGACTATGTCGTAAGGCCCGCCGAGCTTGGATCCGAAGAGCAGCAGCGAGCCGATGATGGGTGAGAGCCAGGTCCAGGCTGGGAGTCCGATTTTGGGCATGGCGCGCAGCGTAAACCAAGCGCCGCCATGCCGCGACCCGAACCCGTTCCGCCCGCGATATTGTTATGCGATATCGTGCTGCGATGTTCTGAGGCCTTGCTCCCGGGCCCTCGCCTGCTAAAAGCCCGGCAATTACCGATACCTGCCCCTGGGGGACCGATGAAGCTGCTGGCCGGCAACTCCAACCGCGCGCTGGCGGAGGCTGTCGCCTCGCGCCTCGATCTCCCCCTCACCCGCGCGCAGGTAAAGCGCTTCGCCGACAACGAGGTCTGGGTGACCATCGACGAGAACGTCCGCGGCGAGGACGTCTTCATTCTTCAGTCGACCAACTACCCCGCCAACGACAACCTGATGGAGCTGCTGGTCTGCATCGACGCGCTGAAACGCGCTTCGGCCAAGCGGATCACCGCGGTGATGCCCTACTTCGGCTACGCCCGTCAGGACCGCAAGACCGGCGGCCGCACGCCGATCTCGGCCAAGCTGGTCGCCAACCTGATCGAGCGCGCCGGCGCCGATCGCGTCCTGACCATGGATCTGCACTCGGGCCAGATCCAGGGCTTCTTCGACATTCCGACCGACAACCTGATCTCCGCGCCGCTGCTGGCGACCGACATCAAGGAAAACTACGAAAAGCCGGCGGACATCATGATCGTCTCGCCCGACGTCGGCGGCGTGGTCCGCGCCCTGGCGGTGGCCTCGCGCCTCAACGCCGAGCTGGCCATCGTCGACAAGCGCCGCTCGGGCCCAGGCAAGAGTGAGGTCGCCAACGTCATCGGCGACGTCGAAGGCCGCCGCTGCATTCTCTTCGACGACATGATCGATGGCGGCGGCACGCTCTGCAACGCCGCCCAGGCCCTGATCGACGCCGGCGCCACCGAGGTCTCGGCCTATGTGACCCACGGCGTGATGTCGGGCGCGGCCGTCGAGCGCGTCAACGGCTCGGTGCTCAAGGAACTGGTCATGACCGACTCGATCCCGGCTCCCGAACGCGCCACCGACGCCGGCAAGATCCGCTACGTCAGCTGCGACCAGCTGCTCGGCGAAGCCATCCGCCGCATCGCCAACGAAGAATCGGTCTCCAAGCTCTTCGACTGATCCGAACGCGCCGCGGCGGCCTGCGGGCCGCCGCGGCCGTCGCCTTCCCCGCCGGCCGCCTCAGCGACTCGGTCGCCATGCGCCTGCCCGTCCAACGCCCAAATCCAAGCTTCACCATGGGTCACAAATCCGTCAGCCCCCGGCTGAACACGGGTTTGGTTAAGCCTCGTTAACCCCTGGCGGTCACATTCTCGCCCGCTGACGGGGCTATGTTCCGATGCCTGTATTTTTTGGGGAAAGCTCTGGATGAACTCGGCTTCTCGCGCTGGCCTGACGGCCGCAGCTGTCGCGCTCGCCACATTTTTGGCCTCTTGCGCAGAACCCCCGCCGCCCAAGCCGGTTGAACCGCCGGCCCCGGCTGCGAGCTTGGCGCCAAGGCTCATCGAGCAGGCCGCCGCCTACCGCTACTACATGGACAGGGCCGCCGCGATCTCGCCCGCCTTCGTCGACGGCCAGATGGTCGCCGAGGGGCTGAAGGTCGCCGCGTCCTACGAGCCCAAGCAGTTCCTGCAGGGCGCCATCGCCTACGGCGCCATCGTCGCGCTGCAGGACCCGACCTTCGTAGCCGGCGTGAAGCAGTACTCCGGCACCGCCGCCCAGCGTCAGCAGATCGCCTACGAGATCATGAAGGACCCGGCCTATGTGGTCGGCCTGCCCGGCGCGGCCAGCGGCGCGGGCGTCGTCATCGCCGCGCTCGGCGCGGACGGGAACAAGTTCTACCTGGCCGGCAAGACCGTGAAGCAGGCCGCCTACGACGTTCAGAAGCAGTCGTGGTCCAAGGCCGACGTCGCCGCCCACGCGGCGCGCCTGTCCCAGGCCAAGCTGCTGAGCGCGACACCCGTCGTCGGCGACGTCGCCCAGACGACTCGCCTCCAGCAGGCGATCAGCGGCGGAGCCCCGCTCGGCGTCACGGGCACGGCGGCCAATCCGCCCTTCACCCCGGTGGTGATTCGAAGCCTGGCGATCGCCGCCCTCGGCGTCCTCGGCCACGCCAGCGAGCCGAACATCGCCACGATCAACGCGATGATGGTCGAGCCGAACATCACCTCGTGCATCAACATGTCGAAGCTGAACCTCTATCAGTGCCTGGCCGTCTCCAAGCCGCACTACGAGGATGTCTTCTGCCTTGGCCAGCACGGCATGATGGACAGCGCCCGTTGCGTAATCAAAGCCTCGGGTCAGCCTGAGCCCTTCGAACCGCGCTTCGTGCCGACCGTTCGCGAGAACGCCAGCTACAAGGTGACCCCGGTCAAGAAGCCTGCGGCGAAGAAGCCCGCGAAGAAGGGTTAGAAATCCTTCCGACTGCCCGTTGCCACAGGCAGGGGTTTTGTGTATCTACGCGCACCTTTCGGCCCTAACGGGTCGTTCCGTCGCCGCGCGGGTCTTCGCGCGGCGGCTTCGTTTTGAGGCGAGGCCATGGCCGATATCATCCTGAACGTTGAACTGCGTGAGCGCATTGGAACCGGTGGCGCGCGCGCCGCCCGTCGCGAGGGCCTGGTCCCCGGCGTGCTGTACGGCGGTGACAAGGATCCGGTGGCCATCACGGTCAAGTCGAACGAGTTCCGCAAGGCGCTCTACACCGGCAAGCTCCTGGGCCACCTGGTGACCCTGAAGCACGGCAAGGAAACCCAGCCGGTGATCGCCAAGGTCGTCGACATGCATCCGGTGACCGACGAGCCGATCCACTTCGACCTGTACCGCGTCGATGCGCACCAGACGATCAAGATCGCCGTGCCGGTGCACTTCAAGAATCACGAAGCCTCGCCGGGCCTGAAGAAGGGCGGCACGCTGAACGTGGTGCGTCACGACGTCGAACTGCAGTGCCATGCCGACGCCATCCCGGAAGAGCTGGTCTTCGACCTGACCGGTCTGGACATCGGCGACACCATCCGCATCTCGGCCTTCACCCTGCCCAAGGGCGTCGAAGCCGCCATGGACCGCGACTTCGTCGTCGCCACCGTGGCCGGTTCGTCGGCCTCGGCGTCGGAAGCCGCTGAAGAAGCCGCGAACGAAGCCGAAGCCTAAGCCCCTATCGGCCGGCTTGGGGAGCAACGCATGCTCGTCCTGGCCGGCCAGGGCAATCCGGGAGCCCGCTATGCGGGCAACCGGCACAATATCGGCTTCATGGCCGTCGACGAGATCGCGCGCCGCTGGCGCTTCGGTCCCGAACGTTCTCGTTTCTCCTCCCTCGTCCGCGAGGGGGAGATCGAGACGCCCAGCGGCCCGGTCCGCACCCTGATCCTCAAGCCTCAGACCTTCTACAACGAGAGCGGTCGCTCCGTGTCCGAGGCGCTGAAATTCTACAAGCTGAAGCCTGCCGACCTCGTCCTCTTCTATGACGAGATCGACATGGCGCCTGGACGCTTCCGGATGAAGACCGGCGGCGGCGCGGCCGGCAACAACGGGGTGCGCTCGGTCACCGCCCACATCGGCCCCGACTTCCGCCGCGGCCGCCTCGGCGTCGGCCATCCCGGCCACAAGGATCGCGTCCAGGGCCACGTGCTCTCGGACTTCCACAAGGTCGACCACGCCTGGGTCGAAGCCCTGCTCCGCGCGGTCGCGGACGCCGCCCCGCTGCTCGCCGAGGGCGAGGACGAGAAGTACCAGACCGAGGTCATGCGCCTGGCCCCCGCCGACAAGAGCGACGTCCCGCGCGGCCGGGCCTGATCTTCGCCCCACAAGGGCGTGGGACACGTCCCGGCCCCTTGGGCGCCGCCCCCTAACGTGCTAGTTCGCGCGCTCGAATTTCAGGAACAGCTCTTCCCATGGCTCTCAAAGTCGCGATCGTCGGCCTGCCCAACGTCGGCAAGTCGACCCTCTTCAACGCGCTCACCCAGACGGCTGCGGCCCAGGCCGCCAACTATCCGTTCTGCACCATCGAGCCGAACACCGGCGACGTGGCCGTGCCCGAGCCGCGCCTGAACGCCCTGGCCGCGATCATCCCGTCCAAGGAGATCATTCCCGCGCGGATGAACTTCGTCGACATCGCCGGCCTAGTGCGCGGCGCGTCGAAGGGCGAGGGCCTGGGCAACCAGTTCCTGGCCAACATCCGCGACTGCGACGCCGTGGCCTTCGTCGCTCGCTGCTTCATCGACGACGACATCACCCACGTCGAAGGCAAGATCGATCCCCTCGCCGACCTCGAGACAATCGAGACCGAGCTGATGCTGGCCGACCTCGAGAGCCTGGAAAAGCGCGTCGCCAACCTCGAAAAGCGGGCCAAGACCGGCGACAAGGAAAGCGCCCAGACCCTGCGCCTGGTCCAGGTCGCCCTGACCGAGCTCAACGCCGGCCGCCCGGCGCGCAAGGCCGAGGTCTCCGCCGAGGACGACAAGGCCTGGCGCATGCTGCAGCTGCTGACCTCCAAGCCCGCCCTCTACGTCTCCAACGTCGATGAAGCCTCGGCCGCCACCGGCAACGACCTGTCGAACCTGGTCGCCGAGCGCGCCAAGCGCGACGGCGCCGACCACGTGGTGATCTCGGCTCAGATCGAGAGCGAGATCGCCATGCTCGACGAAGCCGAGCGCACCGAGTTCCTGGAGACGCTCGGCCTGTCTGAGCCCGGCCTCAACAAGCTGATCCGCGAGGCCTATCACCTGCTCGGCCTGCAGACCTACTTCACGGTCGGCCCCAAGGAAGCCCGCGCCTGGACCATCCACAAGGGCGACACCGCCCCGCAGGCGGCTGGCGTGATCCACACGGACTTCGAGAAGGGCTTCATCCGCGCCGAAACCATCGCCTATGAGGACTATGTGAGCCTCAAGGGCGAAGCCGGCGCGCGCGAAGCCGGCAAGTTCCGCCAGGAAGGCAAGGAGTACGTCGTCAAGGACGGCGACGTCCTGAACTTCCGCTTCAACGTCTAAGGCGCGCAAATTCCCTCTCCCCGCCGGGGAGAGGGCTAGGGTGAGGGGTAGCGCCGCGCAGCGGCGCACGCTTCCCAAAATGCGCGAACCTCCCTCCCCCCTGCTGAGGTTCTCTGCTTAGCTCGCGTCTAACAAGACGGGAGAAAACGCATGGGCGAGACGATCACCCTTCGGGGCGCGGACGGCTTCGACTTTTCGGCGTACCACGAGCAGGCCTTCACCCCGCGCAAGGGCGGCGTGATCGTGCTGCAGGAGATTTTCGGCATCGACCGGCACATCCGCGCCGACGTCGAGCGCTGGGCCAAGGCCGGCTACGAGGCGATCGCCCCGTCGCTCTACGATCGCCGCGAACGCAACTTCACCGCCGAGCACGACTCCGAGGGCCTGACCGCCGGCGTCACCCATGCCCGCGCCACGCCCCTGGACCAGGCGCTGGGCGACATCGCCGCCTGCCGCGACTACCTCGCCGCTCGCGGCAAGGTGCTCGTCGTCGGCTACTGCTACGGCGGCTCGCTGACCTGGCTCGCCGCCGCCAAGCTCGAGGGCATCGCCGCCGCCGCCAGCTACTACGGCAGCCTGGTGCAGGCCAACGCCGCACTGCGGCCCCTTTGCCCGACCATCATCCACCTTGGCCACACCGATCCCGGCATCCCGGCCGACGAGGTTGAAAAGGCCGTGCACGAGCACAATCCCGACGTTCCAGTCTACATCTACGAAGGCGCCGGCCACGGCTTCAACAACGAGAGCCCGGAACGCTACAACGAGGAAGCCGCCGACCTCGCCCGCGCCCGCACTCGCGAACTGTTCGAGACCGCGTGAGCATGGGCGAGCAGATCACCCTGAAGAGCGCCTTCGACGGCTTCGAACTCGGCGCCTATCACGCCCGGCCCGCCGACGCCCGTCGCGGCGGCCTGCTGCTGATCCAGGAGATCTTCGGGGTCACCGACCACATCCGCGAACTGGCCGACGCCTTCGCCGCCGACGGCTACGAGACCATCGCCCCCTCGTTCTATGACCGTCTCGAACGGGGCTTCCAGGCCGACTACAGCCAGGACGCCATCGCCAAGGGCGTGGAGTACTCGCAGGCCACGCCCTGGGACCAGGTGGCCGGCGACGCCCAGGCGGCGATCGACGCGCTCAAGGCGCCGGTCTTCGTCACCGGCTTCTGCTGGGGCGGCGCGGCGACGTGGCTGGCCGCATGCCGCTGCACGGGCCTGTCGGCCGCGGCCAGCTTCTACGGCCGCAGGATCAGCGAGCTGAAGGACGAGACGCCCCAGGTCCCGATCATCCTGCACTTCGGCAAGACCGACGCCTCCATCCCCCCGGAAAAGGTGGACGAGATCGGCGAGCGGCATCCCGACATCCCCATTCACCTCTATCCGGCCGGCCACGGGTTCGTTTCGGACCGCCGCGCCGACTATGACGCCGACAGCGCCCGGCTCGCCCGACTGCGGACCCTGGCCCTGTTCGCCAACAACGGCGGAGGCCGCAGCTCCGCGTGATCCTCGAAACTTCCAGGCTGCTTCTCCGCCCCTTGGCGGAGACCGATCTCGACGCGCTCGGCGCCATCGCCGCCGATCCGAAGGTGATGGCTCACGTCGGCGACGGCGTGCCGCTCAGCCGGGCCGCGACGGCGCTCTGGATCAGCAACGCCGCCGCCAGTCTGGTGATGAGCGAGGTCGGCAGCCGCGCCGTGGTGCTGCGCAGCAGCGGCGCGCTGATCGGATGGGTCGGCCTCATCCCGACGCCCCATCGCAACCGCTTGGAACTGATCTACGGCTTCGCCCGCGCCTACTGGGGCCAGGGCTACGCCACCGAGGCCGCCCAGGCCCTGATGGCGAACTGCTCGGCCGGCACGGTGGACGCCACCATCGACCCGCGGAACCGCGCCTCGTGGCGCATTCTCGAAAAGCTCGGCTTTACGACCATCGGCGAGGAGGAGGACGAGTTCGGCCTGCCGACCCTTCGCCTGCGGCTTGAGGTCCGTAGCGAGGAAGTCACCGGCCCCTGCTAGGGCTGTTCCTCGATCTGCCGCCGCACGTCCGGAACGGTCTCCAGGGCCCGCACCAGGACCGCCTGGGCCGCCAGGATGCCGATCCCCGCGCCGTACCCTGAGAACACCCCGGCCGGGTACCTGCCGCCGTGCGCGACCGCCCAGACCTGCCAGTAGATGAACAGCGCCGCCCCAGCCAGCAGCCCGACGCCGGTCAGCACCGAGATCGCCGTCTGGCCAAAGCCCGCCTGGAAGCTCAGCCAGACGTACCTCGCCAGTCCCCGCTTCAACGGCGGGACGACCAGCGGTGCGGCCAGCGACAGAAGCAGGAACACACCGGGCCAGAGCAGGGTGCGCTGCGCGATCAGCGCCGGGCCGCCGGGCAGCACCTGGAACGCGTTGACGACCGCGCCGGCATAGATCAGCACGGCCGCGCCGACCGCCATGTCCTGCATCCGCCGGAAGTCTCGCCAGGGCTTGATGAAGCTCATGGGTCCGACTTAGGCGATCGACGCCGTGTCGATAAGACCCTATCGCCGCTTTCTCGCGGCATGCCGCTGATCCGCTGATTGTCCATGCATCGACCCAGGCGCCGAGGGCCATCGCCCCTGGCCCGATCCATGGCTATGCTGCAGGCGAAGGGGCCGCAAAGCGCCCCGGCGCTCTCGCCCCTCGGGACCCCATGAAGCCAGCCGCCCTGGTGCTCGCCCTCGTTGTCGCGTCCCCGGCCGCCGCCCGCGCGGGTGAAACGGCCTGTTGGTACGAACAAGGCGTCATCGTCGCCCCCGCCTCGATCGACGGGCTAGCGGGCGACTACATCGTCGACACCGGCTCGCCGGTCACCCAGTTGCACGAGACCAAGGCCCAGGCGGCCGGCCTGGTGGAACCGGCCCAGCGCGGGCCGGTCCGGATCGCAGGCCTCACCCTGCCCGATCGTCCGTTCGCGATCGCCGATCTCGACGCGCGGACCTACGCCTTTCCGACGCCCATCGCCGGCGTCATCGGCGCCGACCTGCTGTCGGGCTATGTGGTCGATGTCAGCTTCGCGCCCTGCAAGGTCGCCATCTATCCGCGCGGCAAGGCCCCCCGCTTCGCCACGGGAGCCGCGCTGCGCCTCAGAACCGAGGGCGGGGTCGCCACCGCCCGCGCAGCCGTCTCCGACGGTCCGATGGCGTTCTCCGGCCAGTTCGTGGTCGCCACCGGCTCCGATACGCCGGTGCGCCTGGCCCAGAACCTCGCCTCGGTCCCCGGCGCGGCCAAGCCTGAGGACCTCTTGCCCTATGGCGAGCGCCGGGCCCGCCTGCGCGCCGCGTCCTTCGCCGGGACCCTGCTTGAGAACCTCGACGGAGGGCTCGTCTCCGATCCCCCGGGCGCGGGCGTCCTGGGTGCGCCGCTGCTGGCCCGCTGGCGACTGCGGTTCGATTTCCCCGGCCATCGGCTTGTCCTGGCGCCCGCCGGCGACTGAACGCGCAGGGCCCGACAGCAAGAAGGCCCCGGATCGCTCCGGGGCCTTCTGTCGTCTCTGCGGAAGCGACGCGCCCTAGTGGGCGACGTTCTTCCAGATCTTGCGGTAGCTGGCGTACAGCAGGCCCGCGAAGATGAAGAGGTAGATCATGGCGGCCAGACCGAAGGCCTTGCGCTCTTCCATCTTGGGCTCGGAGGC
Organism: Phenylobacterium sp. Root1290; assembly: GCF_001425305.1. Lineage (GTDB taxonomy): Bacteria > Pseudomonadota > Alphaproteobacteria > Caulobacterales > Caulobacteraceae > Phenylobacterium. Next base: position 560,844 of record NZ_LMEE01000002.1, read on the forward strand.
CCAGGCGATGAAGGCCGCAACGTCCTTGGACTGCTGCTCGATCGTCGACTTGGTGCCGTCGTCGAAGCTCACCTGACCGGCCGCCAGCGGCGGGGCCATGGCGATGAAGCCGCCGGGCGGGACCTTGTCGTGCGGACCCGTCCACGCCGCGGTGACGTCACCGGCCATGTAGGGGTTGTAGTGCTGACCCGTGCCGACCTTCAGACCCGCGGGCGGGTTCTTGTAGCCGGTCAGCAGCGAGTAGATGTACTGCGGCCCGTGGTGACGAGCCTTGGCCATCACCGACAGGTCGGGCGGATAGGCGCCGCCGTTCGAGGCCCGCGCCGCCGCTTCGTTCGGGAAGGGCGACGGGAACTTGTCGGCCGAGGTGCCCGGACGATCGATGACATCACCCGTTTCGGAGTCGATGTCCTTGATCTGATAGTCCTTGGCGATCGACTTCACATAGGGGTTGTCGTTCGGGTTCTTGTACTTCGGGTCGTAGAACGGCCCACCCTTCTGACCGAGGTTGCGGAAGTACATCAGGTTCATCGAGTGGCAGGCCGAGCAGACCTCCCGATAGACCTTGTACCCACGTTGCAGCTCAGCCTGGTCGAACTTGCCGAACGGGCCTTCGAAGCTGAACGCGACATCCTTCGGCGGCAGGGCGCCGCCGGCGGCCTGGGCCGCCGGAGCCGCGAGAATGGCCAAGCCAAGCGCCGCGAGCGCGATACCTTTACGCAGCATCTGGGCTTAACCCCTCTTCTCAGGCGAAGCCGCGGCGCCGGCCGGCGCGTTGGCAGGATGCGAAAGCACAGGTTCGCTGATCGATTCCGGCAGCGGCAGCGGGGTCTCGGTGAGGCCCAGGACCGGCAGGATGACCAGGAAGTATGCGAAGTAATACAGCGTGGCGATACGCGACAGCCACACGAACGAGTTCAGGTCGGCGTCCAGCAGCTTGAAGGTCGACAGGTGCGGGATGACGTGGTCGTCCGGCAGCTGACCGCCGCAATAGCCGAGCACCAGGCAGGCCAGCAGGAAGATGAAGAAGTACAGCTTCGCCGTCGGCCGGTAGCGCATCGAGCGCACCTTGGAAGTGTCGAGCCAGGGCAGGACGAACAGGACCGCGATGGCGCCGAACATCAGCAGCACGCCGCCGAGCTTGTCCGGAACCGCGCGCAGGATCGCGTAGAACGGCAGGAAGTACCATTCGGGCACGATGTGCGCCGGGGTCACCAGCGGGTTGCCGGGGATGTAGTTGTCGGCGTGGCCCAAGGCGTTCGGGTTATAGAACACGAAGGTCGCGAACATGATCAGGAACACCACGATCGCGAAGCCGTCCTTCACCGTGTAGTACGGATGGAAGGGAACGGTGTCTTCCTTCGACTTCACGTTCACGCCGGTCGGGTTGTTGTTGCCCGGGACGTGCAGCGCCCAGATATGCAGGCCGACGACGCCAGCGATCATGAACGGCAGCAGGAAGTGCAGCGAGAAGAAGCGGTTCAGCGTCGGGTTGTCGACCGCGAAGCCGCCCCACAGCCAGGTGGTGATCGCTTCGCCCACGACCGGCAGAGCGCCGAACAGGTTGGTGATCACGACGGCGCCGTGGAAGGACATCTGACCCCAGGGCAGCACGTAGCCCATGAAGGCGGTGGCCATCATCAGCAGGTAGATCACGCAGCCCAGGATCCACAGCACTTCGCGCGGAGCCTTGTACGAGCCGTAGTACAGCCCGCGGAACATGTGGATGTAGACCGCGATGAAGAACATCGAGGCGCCGTTGGCGTGCATGTAGCGGATCAGCCAACCGTAGTTGACGTCACGCATGATGCGCTCGACCGAGGCGAAGGCGTGGTCCACGTGCGGCACGTAGTGCATGGCCAGCACGATGCCGGTGACCAGCTGGATGCCGAGGCAGACCGCCAGGATGCCGCCGAAGGTCCACCAGTAGTTCAGGTTCTTCGGGGTCGGGAAGTCGATCATCGAGTCGTACGCAAGGCGCACGACAGGCAGACGGGTGTCGAGCCAACGCTCGATGCCGGTCTTCGGTTCGTAATTGGAATGTCCGCTCATCTGGGTCAGCCCACCTTGACCTTGGTGTCGGAAAGGAAGGTGTAGTCAGGCACCAGCAGGTTCTTCGGCGCCGGACCCTTACGGATGCGGCCCGACACGTCGTAGTGCGAACCGTGGCACGGGCAGAACCAGCCGCCGTAGTCGCCGCCGCCGAACGTCGGCACGCAGCCGAGGTGCGTGCAGGTGCCGACCAGCACGAGCCACTGGGCCTTGCCCGGCTTGTGACGGTCTTCGTCCTTCTGCGGGTCGGGCATGCTCGCGCTGTCGTCCCCAATGGCCTTGGCGATCTCCGCGCCAGTCCGATTGCGGATGAACAGCGGCTTGCCGCGCCACTTGATCGTGACCTGCTGGCCTTCCTCGACCTTGGTCAGGTCGAATTCGACCGACGCCAGGGCCAGAGTATCGCCCGACGGGTTCATCTGGTCGATGAACGGCCAGGCGAGGCCCGCGACAGCGCCGCCGGCCGCGACCGCGGCCGCAATATGAATAAAATCACGCCGGTTCGGGTCGTCGCCCGCGGCATGGGTATCGGGATTTGCGCCCGCGACGGTGTCGGCCACCTTAAAGCTACCCTTCGTTTGGGGCCGCGGACTGCGACCCGTCGGACCCCTACGGATAATTCCGGAGTGATCCCGCCTTCGACCCCTGCCAGCGGTTCTGGTAAGGGCCACCGGAACTAGAATGCTGGCGCCGGGCAAACCCGCGGAAGGCTAGTGGATTGCTACTCGCAGCCCACCTTCCGTGATTCGCCCCTGGCCCCGGCTAATCCCGTGGCTGGACCGCTTAGAATGCTGCTCGCGCTTTTTCAACCGGACATTCCGCAAAACCTTGGCGCGGCTCTTCGTCTCGGGGCCTGTATGGGGGTCCCCGTACACGTCATCGAGCCCTGTGGATTTCCGCTCTCGGACAAGGCAATCCGCCGTGCAGCCATGGATTACGGGCAGCCGGCCGATGTCGTCCGCCATGCCGGATGGGGCGATTTTCAGGCGGCGAAGGGCGAAAGTCGAATAGTGCTGTTTTCCACTAAGGCCGCGCTGCCATTGCACGATTTCGCGTTCCGGCCCGACGACATCCTGCTGTTCGGCCGCGAGAGCCTGGGCGTTCCGGACGACGTTCACGACGCCGCCGACGCTCGTGTCTTCATTCCGCTCACCCCGGGCCGACGCTCGCTCAACGTCACGGTCTCGGCCGCGATCGGCCTTTCCGAGGCGTTGCGCCAGACCGGTCAATTTCCTACTCCCAGCCAAATTTCATAACTGCGGTACGCGATGACCAACATTTCTCCCGAGATCGACGCCCGGCGCGCCCGCGCCAAGGAATGGTTCGAGAATCTGCAGATCCGCATCTGCGCCGAGCTTGAGCGGCTGGAGGACGAGGCGCCGGCGGATCTCTATCCCGGCGAGCCCGGCCAGTTCGACATGCGCCCCTGGACCCGCGAGACCGGGGTCGGCGGCGGCATCGGCGGCCACCTGAAGGGCCGGCTGTTCGAGAAGGCCGGCGTCCACACCTCCGCGGCCCTGGCCCGCTTCTCGCCCGAGATGGCCGCCCAGATGCCGGGCGCCGACAAGGACCCGACCTACGTGTCGGCCAGCATCAGCCTGATCGTGCACCCGCGCTCGCCGCGCGTGCCCACCGTGCACATGAACACCCGCTTCCTGTCGACCGCCGAGAGCTGGTTCGGCGGCGGCGCCGACCTGACGCCCATGCTCGACGCCCAGCGCAGCCAGGAGGCCGACGACGCCAAGCTGTTCCATGCGGCGATGCAGCAGGCCTGCGACGCCTTCGATCCCGAGTGGCACCCCAAGTACAAGGCCTGGTGCGACGAGTACTTCTTCCTGCCGCACCGCAAGGAGCACCGCGGCGTCGGCGGGATCTTCTACGACCGTCACAACAGCGGCGACTTCGAGAAGGACTTCGCCTTCACCCGCGCCGTCGGCGACGCGTTCCTCGACGTCTATCCCAAGATCGTCCGCCATCGCATGGACGAGCCCTGGACCGAGGCCGACCGCCAGGAACAGCTGGTCCGCCGCGGCCGCTACGTCGAATTCAACCTGCTCTACGACCGCGGGACCATGTTCGGCCTCAAGGCCGGCGGCAACATCGACACCATCCTGTCCTCGATGCCGCCGATGGTGAGCTGGATCTAACCCCGGTCCCCTCTCCCCTTCCAAGGGGAGAGGCCGGGTGAGGGGTCGGCGACGCGCTAAGCCGTCTCGATGAACCTCTGCAGCCAGGCGCCGACCCGCAGGCGGTCGTCAGGCTGCTCGTAGCTCATCACCGCGCGGTCGGCCTCCTCATGGGTCAGCCGCGTGCCGCGCCGGGTCTCGATCAGCGCCTTGGCGTAGTCCGGTTCGAATTCCGGGTGCAGTTGGATCGAGATCGCCCGCGCCGCGCCATAGTCCAGCATCCCCACCGGGCAGAAGTCGTTGCCGCCGATGACGCGGGCGCCCGGCGGCGCATCGACCACCTGGTCCTGGTGCGATCCCGGCACAGCGATCGGCTCGCCGCTGTCCATCCAGCCGCGCGCCTCGTCCAGCCGGTAGCGCTGCAGCCCCAGCCCCCAGCCGTTGGGCGACTTGGTCACCTTGCCGCCGAACGCCTGGGCCATGATCTGGTGGCCGAAACAGACGCCGACCAGCGGCGCCTGGCCCTTGGCGGCGCGCAGGAAGTCCTCCAGCGGCGCGATCCAGGGCTCAGGGTCATAGGCGCCCGCCGACGAGCCGGTGACCAGATACGCCCCGCAGTCGCTCACCCCGGACGGCAGCTCTCCCGCCGCCACGTCGAACACCGCATAGTCATAGGCCCCTTCGCCGAACAGCCGCCGGAACATCGACGGATAGCTGCCATAGCGTCCGCGAATCTCCTCCGGCGGCGCACCGGTCTCCAGAATGCCGAGCTTCATCAGTAGGCCATACCCTGCGCCACGGCCTTCAGCTTCTCGATGGCCGAGAACTTGTCGTCGATGAAGTCGTGGTCGATCCACCAGTCCTCGACCTCGCGAAGGACCTGGCCGACCATCGGCCCCTTCGGCACGCCCGACTTGATCACATCCTCGCCGCTCAGCGGGAACGGCGGCGGGGTCCAGCTCTCGGCCAGGGCCAGCAGGCCGCGCCACTGGTGCGTGGCCGCCGATCGATCCGAGCGCGCCCAGGCCAGCTTGATACGGTCGCTGAAGGTCTGGACGCCGATCTTGTAGACGGCCCTGCGGCTCTCGCGCGGGCTCATCCAGGAGGTGATGCGCGGGGTCTTGCCCATCGCCGCCGACAGCCGGTCACGCTGCTCGTTCGACAGCCGCAGCGCCTCGGCCGCCTTGCCAGCGCCGATCTCGTTGTCGGGCAACAGGGTCGCCAGCCGCAGCACCGGATCGCAGTTGAACAGCTGCTCGGTCTCGACCTCGACCAGTTGATTGAAGGCGGTCAGATCCGTGGCCGAAGGCAGCAGCTGCGCCAGCACGCCGGTCTTGGCCATCAGCGCCACCGCCGGGCGCGGGTCATAGGCCGCCAGCAGCTTCAGCAGTTCCTTGGCCACGCGCTCGGCCGCCAGGTTGCCCATCAGCTCGCGGCCCGCCTCGCAGGCGGCCAGGGCGGTCGCGTCGGGCTCGCCCTTGCCGTACCAGGCCAGGAACCGGAAGAAGCGCAGGATGCGCAGGCTGTCCTCGGCGATCCGAGTCGCAGCGTCCCCCACGAACACCAGCCGCCCCGCCTTGGCGTCGGCCACGCCCGTTCCGGTCGGGTCGGTCAGATTGCCCAGCCGGTCCGCATAGACGGCGTTCATCGTGAAATCGCGGCGCTGGGCGTCCTCGGCCCAATCCTGGGTGAAGGCCACCACCGCGCGGCGCCCATCGGTCTCCACGTCCCGGCGCAGGGTCGTCACCTCGAAGGGCTGGCCCTTCACGATCGCCGTCACCGTGCCATGTTCGACGCCGGTGGGCGCCACCTTGATGCCGGCGCTCTGCAGCGCCTTGGTCGCCTCGTCCGGGGTCAGGGTGCAGGCGATATCGACATCGTCCACCGGCTGGCCCAGCAGGGCGTTGCGCACCGCGCCGCCGACGAACCGCGCGCATCCCTCGCCCCCGGCGGCTTCCAGCGCCTCCATCACCGGGGCGGCGGGCTTCATCCAGGGCTTTTCGCCGATGCTCTGCGTCACTTTGCGGGCGCCTTCTTCTCGAAATGTCCCGGCGACACGCGGCCGCCGGCCTCCACTTCCGCAGGAACATAGGTTTCCCCGCGGTTGTCGCCATGGAAAAGCGCGGTCGCCAGCAGCGAAACGGCCAGCAGCACGCCGGCGATGGCCACCAGCCATGTCCAGGGCGTCGCGCCCATCGGCCGCCCCGTGCGCAGCGCGACCTCGCGCCAGATGAACCAGATGACGAAAGGCGCCGCCACCAGCAGCAGCCGAGGGGCGAGTTCCCTAAGCAACCGCCGCCCCATAGAGCCGGTCGTAGAGCGCCCGCAGCATCCCGGCCGTCGCGCCCCAGATGAAGCGGTCCTCATGGGTCATGGCGTAGAACCGGCGCAGCTGGCCGTCCGGGCCCTGGCGCTCATGCTGTTCGTGGTTGGCCGGGTCCATCAGGAACCCGAACGGCGTCTCGAAGATGTCGGCGACCTCGGCCGGATTGGGCGTCAGCGAGAACCCCGGCTGAATGAAGCCCACCACAGGCGTCACCAGGAACCCCGTCCCCGTCCGGTAGGGCGAAGACAGCCCCGCCAGCGTCACGTAGTCGGGCGCCAGCCCAACCTCCTCATGCGCCTCGCGCAGGGCCGTGACCGGGCTGGTCTCGCCGGGATCGCGACGGCCGCCGGGCAGCGCGATCTGGCCGGTGTGGCTGCGCAGCGTGTCGGACCGCCGGGTCAGCAGCACCGAATAGCCGTGCGGCCGCTCGATCAGCCCAACCAGCACCGCCGCCGGCTTCAGGCTAACGGGTTCGTTCGGAAAGGCGTTGGGTCCCAGATCGAAGTCCGAGGCCGCCGCGCCGGGCGGCTCGGCGTCGAGCGGGTCGAGGTGCCCCGAGATCCACTCGCGCAACTCCGCCGGTCTGGCGCTCGGGCTCACAGCTGGTGCGCTCCGGCCGGGCCGACCGGGAACCAGGCGCCGTTCGATTCGACCCCCAGGCGCGGCCCCTCGGGCGTGTCCCGCTCCTGCGCCAGCTCGACCAGCTCATAGAACACCGGCCGGGCGATCAGCGCGTCCAGGCCCCGCCGCACGTGCAGGTAGGGCCGCGGCTCGCCGGTCGCGGCGTCCATCTCCACCCGGATCTCGTTTTCCGGCCCGGCGACCACCTCGTCGCCGACATTGGTCAGGAACTTCAGCCCGTCGGCCTCGTGGTCCACCCGCGTGGCGATGAACGGTGCGTCCTCGACCGTGATCTTCATCTTCTCCACCGGCGTCACCAGGTGGAAACCGTCCGGATCCTTGCGCAGCACGGTCGAGAACAGCCGCACCAGCGCCTCGCGCCCGATCGGCGATCCCTCATGGAACCAGGTCCCGTCCTTGCGGATCACGATGTCGATCTCGCCGCAGTGGGCGGGGTTCCACAGGTGCACCGGCGGCAATCCGCGCCCGGGGGCCTGCTTGGCCGCGGCGATGACGCCCTCCAGGCCGGGCTTCTTTGTCGTGTCTCCCATGCGCTGAAGGTAAGGACGCCCGCGCGCCGCCTCAACGGCCTTCTTCACAGGTCGGCGCAGCGGCGAGGAATCCGGGTGTCGACAGGCCCCGCCCGCTCGCCCCAAAATGGCAGGGCCCGCCGAAGGACCTGCACCATGACCGACAGCTCCGAATCCCCGTCCCAGCAGATCGACGCGCGCATCAATGACCTGGGCGACTGGCGGGGCGAGACCCTCGCCCACGTCCGCAGTCTGATCCACCAGGCGCTTCCAGAGGTGATCGAGGAGGTGAAGTGGCGCGGCGTTCCGGTCTGGTCGCACGATGGGATCATCTGCACCGGCGAGACCTACAAGGCCTACGTCAAGCTCACCTTCGCCAAGGGCGCGGCCCTCGACGACCCCGCCGGCCTCTTCAACGCCAGCCTCGACGGCAATGTCCGCCGCGCCATCGACATCCCGCAGGGCGCCGCCCTGGACGAGGCGGCCTTCAAGGCCCTGGTCAGCGCCGCCGCGGCCCTGAACAGCGCCTCCAAGAAGCCCCGCAAGGGCTGACGGCTGCGGCGGCGATGCCCTTGACCGATCTCGACATGGCGCTGCGCGGCGCCGTCACCGTTCTCGCCTTCCTGGTCGCGGCCCTCATGCTGCGCGACCATCGGGGGCGGCACAGCGCCCGACTGGCCGCGGCCTTCGCGCTGGGCGTCGCGGCCCACGCCTGGTGCGCCGCGCCGGGCTTTGCCGCGTCGACGGGCTGGCTTCATGCCGTGCTGCTGGCGCTCAGCGCCGGCAATGCGGTCGTGGGCTGGCTGGTGGCGGCTTCGCTGTTCCGCGCCACTTTCCGCCCTCGTCCCTGGCATGGCGCGATCTGGGGTCTCGTCGCCGCACTGGGCTTCGCCGCGGCCGCGCCAGGCCTGGTGGCGACGGCCACCGACGGCCTTCGCCTCTCCGTCACCGCGATCGTTCTCCTGCTCTCCGCAGGTGCGCTCACCGAAGTGTTCGCCAGCTGGCGCGATGACCTGAGCGACGCTCGGCGGCGGCTGCGCCTGATCGTCGTCGTCAGCCTGGCCGGCGCGACCATGCTGAACGCCGCGTTGTTCGCCGCCTTCGGCCCATCGTCCCGCGCCGACCTGGTCAGTCTCGCGACGATCGCCGCCGTGCTGGCCGGTTTGGGCGCCGTATCCTGGGGGCTGCTCAATCTGCGGGCCGGCGACCTCTTCGACCGCCCGACGCCCCCCGAGCCCGCGGCCAGTCCCGAACGCGCGATGATCGAGCGTCTCGAACGCCTGATGACCGTCGAGCGCGCCTATCGCGAGGATCTCACCATCGGCCGCCTGGCCACGCGCATGGGGCTGCCCGAGCACCAGCTTCGCCGCCTGATCAACAACGGCCTGGGACATCGCAACTTCTCGACCTTCATCAACGGCTATCGGATCGCCGAGGCGCGGCAGGCCTTCGCCGATTCCAGCCAGGCCGAGGTTTCGATCCTGACCATTGCGCTCGACACCGGCTTCGCCTCGATCGGCCCGTTCAATCGCGCCTTCAAGGCCCAGACGGGGCTGACCCCCAGCGCCTACCGCAGGACGGCCCTCGCCTAGCAGGCTGGCCGATTTCGAAAACGGCCAGACGGGCCGGGCGGCGCGTGCGGACGTCGCCGCCGATCTGCTGTTCGAAGAGGCTCCCATGACCATCAAAGCCGCCGCCCGCACCCTGTTGTGCGGGCTCCTGACCCTTGCGCTCCTGCCGTCCGCCGCGCTTGCGACCCGGCCACCGGCCGCGGCGCTGGACGCCGCCGGCGCGCCGCCGCTCTCGCAATATCGGGCGCGTGACGGGGCCGCCCTCGCCTACCGCGCCTATCCGGGCGGACGCCGGGTCGCGATCCTGCTCCACGGGTCGGCAGGACAGTCCCTGACCATGAATCCCCTCGCCAGGTCGCTGAACGCCGCCGGCGTCAGCGTCTATGTCCCGGACGTCCGCGGCCACGGCGCCTCGGGGCCGCGCGGCGACATCGCCTATGTCGGCCAATTGGACGACGACCTCGCCGACTTCGTCGCCGTCGTCCGGCGCCAGCGGCCGGACGCGGAAATCACCCTGGTCGGCTTCTCCGCCGGAGGGGCGTTCGCATTGCGCGCCGCGGGCGGCGCCAATGAGGCCCAGTTCGACCGGTTCATCCTGCTCGCCCCGGCGATCCCCTTCCCCTCGAAGATCGCGCGCAGCGGCGGCGGCTGGGCGCACATCGACGTGGTCAGGATCGTTCTCATCATGGGCCTGAACCGCCTGGGCCTTCACGGCTGGGACGGGGCGGAGGTGGCGCGTTTCGACGTCCCGCCGCAGGTCGCCGGCCTGATGACGCCCGCCTACTCCTATCGCCTGGCGATGAACTACGCGGTCCGCGATCATCGCGCGGCGCTGCGGAACGCCGATCGGCCGATGCTCGTGCTGGTCGGCGCCGAAGATCAGCAGTTCTACGCCGACCGCTACGGGCCCGAGTTCCAGGGCGCCAATCCCAAGGTCCGCGTCCAGCTCGTCCCCGGCCTGGACCATGTCGGCCTCGTGACCCGACCGAGCGGCCTGGCCGCCATCACCGCGGCCTTTACGCCGTGACTGGCCCCGACAGCGCGTCGACGCCGCGCGCCAGCACCCGGCGCTGATCGACCGGACCCGGCATCCGCACGCCCTTGCAGGGCGCGGCGGAAAATCCGAAGCGGCCGAAATAGGGTTCGTCCCCGACCAGCAGCACCGGATAGCCGGCGGCTTGTGCGGCGGCGCAGGCCCGCGCCACCAGCTCGCCGCCGGTGCCGAACTTGCGGCCCTGGGCGCGCACGGCCAGCGGGCCGAGGAACACTGCGGGCGTCCCGCCCACATGCACCTTCCACATCCGCACCGAGCCGACCAGCAGCCCCTGGTCCCAGGCGCAGAACGACATTTCAGGACGGAACTCGGCGAACTCGCGCACGCGCTCGGACGACTTCACGAAGCGGCCGGGACCGAAGGCATGGTCCAGCAGCGCCTCGATGGCGTCGGCGTCGGCGGGTTGTTCTTGGGTGTAGGAAAGGGCCGGGTCGGCGGGATCGATCATGAACGTCTTTGCGGATGACGGGGACGACGGGGTCCGCCGCCAACGCGCATCGGCGCCGGCGTGCGGGGCTCTAACTGGCGCGGCGGGCGCGCCCGGTTCGTCGCTGGCGTCGCATGGACGTCTTCCAGATCGTTCACAGGAAGCGCGGCGCATAAGGCCATGACAGCCCCGCGTCAATCGCGCGTTGCGGCGCAGGTCTTCGCGGGCCAAGTTGCGCAGCCTTCAAGTTCCCGAGTCCGCATGTCCGATCACGCCGCCGACCAGCCGACCACCGCGCGCGAACTGCTCGCCCACCGCGACTACATGCTGTTCTGGTCGACGCGCGTCGCCTCGACCCTGGGCGTGCAGATCCAGAGCGTCGCGCTCGGCTGGCAGGTCTACGCCGTGGCGCGCCAGACCCACAGCGTCGCCCAGTCGGCCTTCTATGTCGGCATGATCGGGCTGGTGACCTTCATCCCGGTGCTGCTGCTGGCGCTGTGGGCCGGCGAGGCCGCCGACCGCTACGACCGCAAGCGCATCCTCCAGCTCTGCTACGCGGGCGAGATCGCCTCCGTGCTGCTGCTGCTGGCCGCCACCCTGTTCGGCTTCGCGACCATCCCGCTGCTGCTGGGCGTGGCCGTGCTGTTCGGAGCCAGCCGCGCCTTCATGGGCCCGGCCGGCACCGCCATGGGGCCGATGCTGGTGCCGCGCAGCCTGCTGCCGCGGGCCATCGCCTGGAACTCGCTGGCCTGGCAGGGCGGTTCGATCATCGGCCCGGCGCTCGGCGGGGCGCTGGTCTCGATCTCGCCTGCCGCCGCCTACGGCTCGACCTCGGCGCTCTATCTGATCGCGGTTCTCACGGTGTCGCTGATCGCCATGAACACCAAGCCGGTCACCCAGCCCGGCTCGCGCTGGACGCTGATCAAGGAAGGCCTCGGCTACGTCTGGCACAACAAGATCGTCTTTGGCGCGATCTCGCTCGACCTGTTCGCGGTGCTGCTGGGCGGCGCGACCGCCCTGCTGCCGGTCTACGCCCGCGACATCCTGCACGTCGGCCCTGAGGGCTTCGGCATGCTGCGGGCCGGCCCGGCCATCGGCGCCACCCTGGTCGCCATCTGGCTGGCGGCCAATCCGATCCGCTCCAACGCGGGCCCGATCATGTTCGTCGGCGTGGCGATCTTCGCCCTGGCCACCATCGTCTTCGGCCTGTCCGAGATCTTCTGGCTGTCGGTCGTCGCCCTGGCCGTGCTCGGGGCCGCCGACATGCTCAGCGTCTATGTCCGCCAGACCCTGGTGCAGATCGTCACACCCGACCAGATGCGCGGCCGTGTGGCGGCGGTGTCGTCGTTGTTCATCGGCGCGTCGAACGAATTGGGCGAGTTCCGCACCGGCGTCGCCGCCCGCTTCATGGGCGCTGTCGGGGCCGCCGTCTCGGGCGGCGTGGCGGCTTTGATCGTCACCGGCGTCTGGGCGAAACTGTTTCCCGCCTTGCGCAAGGCCGACCGGCTCGAATAACAAACACGGTATTCTTTTAGGGAGATAATTGGATGGGTGCTCTTTCAGGCAAAGTCGTCCTGGTCACTGGCGGCGGTAACGGCATTGGGCGCGATTGCGCGCTGATCGCGGCTCAGGAAGGCGCGAAGGTCGTGGTCAACGACCTCGGCGGCGGTCTTGGCGGCGGCGACGAAGGCTCGGCTGGTCCGGCCGAACAGGTGGCGGCCGAGATCCGCGCCGCGGGCGGCGAGGCGGTCTCCAACTCGGACAGCGTCACCGACCTCGACGCCGTCTACGGCATGGTCGAGCAGGCCAAGAAGGAATTCGGCGGTCTGCACGCCGTGATCAACCCGGCCGGCATCCTGCGTGACGTGATGTTCCACAAGATGACCGAAGCCGAGTGGGACGCGGTCATCGCCGTCCACATGCGCGGCTCGTTCAACGTCGCCCGCGCCACCATCGAGCTGTTCCGCGAACAGAACGACGGCGCCTACATGTTCTTCACCTCGACCTCGGGTCTGCTGGGCAACATCGGCCAAGCCAACTACGGCGCGGCCAAGATGGGCATCGCCGGCCTGTCGCGGATCATCGCCATGGAAGGCGCGCGCAACAACGTGCGCTCCAACTGCCTGGCGCCCGTCGCCTGGACCCGCATGACCCAGTCGGTGCCGGTGAAGGACGAAGCCGCCGCCGCCCGCCGGGCCGTGATGGCCGAGAAGATCCGCGCCGACCAACCGGCCCGCTTCTCCGTCGCCATGATCACCCCGGCCGCGGCCAGCGTCTCGGGCCAGGTGTTCGGCGCCTCGGGCGAGAACATCATCCTCTACAGCCAGCCGCGTCCGATCGAGACCGTGACCAAGGAAGAAGGCTGGACGGTCGAGACCATCCTGTCGGAAGCCGTGCCGAAGATGGAACCGAAGTTCACCCCGCTCTCGCGCCCGCCGCTGGCGAGCCAGGGCGCCGCTCCGGCCAAGGCCGGCTGATCGGCCCCATAGGCTAGGACTTCAAGGCGGCGGCTCCTTTCAGGGGCCGCCGCTTTTCTTTGCGCGCTCGCAATCGCTTACGCTGCAAGGGTTGCTGGCCCGAAACTTGCTTAACGCCAGGCGTCCCTTCGACAGGAGCGCCCCATGTCCGTCAGCAGCGCCGGCCCCGCCGGCTGGTACGCCCAGCCGCAGTTCACCTCCCCTGCCGGCAAGGCCAAGGAGAGCGAGCAATCGGCCAGCAAGCTGCGCATCGAGGAGCCGGCCAAGCCCGACCGGACGATGACGCCGGAGGAAGAGGAGAAGCTGAAGAAGACCCTCGCAGGCATGGCCGCGGGCGACTTCCAGAAGATCCTCCAGGAGGACGCCCAGCGCGCGGCCGACAAGCGCGCCGCTGAAGGCCGCGATCCGGCCGGCGCGATCCTCGACATCCGCGCCTAGAGGCGGTGGGTCCGCACCCACTCCTCGCGGGTCAGCTCCCAGTACAGCGAGCGTCGCGTGGTCCCGTCAGGCCGCACGCTTTCCACCTCGCCCATCCGCCGAAACCCCGCCGCATCGATCGAGGCGGCCGAGCGCACATTGTCCAGCGCCGCGGTCAGCGCGATCAGCCGCACGCCCAGATGCTCGAACATGAAGGCGATCGAGCGGGCCACGCCCGCCTTGCCGCTGTGTGAGTTCTGCAGGTCCGCGCGCCGTGCGCCGGCGATCTCCGCCGCCGACCGATCGGGCCAGACGGTGAACCGTGAATAGCCCGCCACCTCGCCGGCCTCGTCCACCGATACGCTCAGGATGCACTCGCCCTTCTGGCGCAGCGCCTCGCTCGCTTCGACCCAGCGGCCGACATTGGTCTCGTTGATCGGCCGCGGCAGGTCATAGATCGGGTCCGACACCTTGGGGTCGGCCAGCAACGCCGTCAGCCCCGCGACATGCTCGGGGCCGGCGATGATCATCGCCTCGCCGCCCGCCCCGCGAACCGCCGCGCGGATCGCCGCGTCTTCTTCCGGGCTCACCTGCAGCACCGTCTTGGGTGGCGCGCTCATGGCTGTTCCTCCGCTCCGCCGGTTGGCCCGGCCTTTGCTCAAGCCTAGCGCAGTCAAGGAGCCTTCGCATGCAAGTCGGCAGTTCAAGCCTCGCCAACAGCCTTTTCTCCACCGATACGCTGAGCAAGATCGGCCAGCTCGGCAAAACCGACTCGGCAAAACCCTCCGCCGCCGCCGAAGCCGCGCGCAAGGCCGAGCTCGCCCAGTCCACCCAGCGCGCCGTGCTCGACGAGATCCGCGAGAAGGGCATCTACGCCTGGGCCCAGGAGCAGAAGCTCGAGAAGCTCAAGGAAAAGATCGAGGCCGAGGTCAAATCCGCCAACCCCGACGCAGATGCCGCGACCGTCGACAACGAAGTCGCCCGCCTCGTGAAGGAGGCGATGGAACAGGCCCTGAAGACCGAGGCCGCCGAGTCCGCCAAGCGCGGCGAACCCGCCAAGCCGATGATCATCGACATCTCGGTCTAGGATCGACGCAGTCAGGCCGTCTCGCGCGGCCCCACCGGGCTGGGCTGGTTCTCGGTCCGCCAGCGGATCTCGTCCTGCGTGCCGGGCAGCGGCGGGCGGTAGCCCTGGATCGACCACAGCTCATAGGACGTCTCGTCGATGTGGTACTCCCAGTTGAGGCCGCGGTCGCGGACGTAGGGCGCCAGCGCCTCGTCGGCCATCTGGATGAACCTCGTCCTGATCTCGGCCGTCGGCATGGTCCGGGCGATGTGGTCGATCCAGATACGCACGAAATTGTCGACGCTCTCGCCGCCGATGAAGAACGAGTCGGCGGCGACTTCCTGGAACACCACCCCGACATAGAACTTCGGCAGGCCGCGGGCGTAGAGCGCGGTGATCGCCTCCGACAGACCCTTCTTGTCCTCCAGGCTGAACGCCCCGACCGGGTGATAGATCTTCCAAAGCGGCATGGATCGGCTCCTTGGGCGGCTTCAGCGCCGCCTTGACTTCAATAATGATGATCATCATCATTGAGTCCATAGGGTCGTCAAGAGGCAAGCCGATGAAGATCAGCAAGGCGCAGGCAGGCGAGAACCGCGAGAAGATCGTCGGCGCCGCCGCCAGCCTGTTCCGCGAGCGCGGCTTCGACGGGGTCAGCGTCGGCGACCTGACCCGCGCCGCCGGCTTCAGCCACGGCGGCTTCTACAACCACTTCCAGTCCAAGGACGCCCTGGCCGCGCAAGCTCTGGACAGCGCCTTCAAGACCATGGCCGGCCACCGGGAGCGCGCCCGCGACCTGCCCGAAATGCTCACCCACTACCTGTCCCAGGCCGCGCGCCGCGCGCCGGGCAAGAGCTGCCCCGCCGCCGCCCTGGGGGGAGACGTCGGCCGCCAGCCGGACGACCTGAAGGCCGTCTTCGCCGCCGGCGTCGAACAGATGATCGTCTCGGTCGAGGCGCGCCTGCCCGACACCCCAGATCGCCGCCAGCGGGCGCTGGGCGTCGTCACCCGCATGGCCGGCGCCCTGATGCTCGCCCGCGCCGTCCCCGACGGCGCCCTGGCCGACGAACTGCTGGAAACCAACCTGAAGCTGGCGATCGCCGAAGCGCAGTGAGCCCTTCGCCAACAGCGACTAAGACCCACCCCAGGTCACCCTGTTAGCTCCCTCTCCCCGCGTGAGGGGAGAGGGCTGGGGTGAGGGGTCAAGCGACGCACAGCGGCGCCCTCCAGCCTCCGGGAGCGGAACCGCCCGAGCCACCAAACTCGGCCCGCCTAGTGCTCGCCGCCGCAGTGCGAATGGTCGGCCAACGCCTCGATCACCCGGCACTCGCCCACCGCCCCGTGGTTGCAGGTCTCCAGCATCCGAGACAGCTCGCCCTTCAGCGCCGTCAGCTTGGCGATCTTGCCCTCGACCGCGGCCAGGTGCCGGCCGGCGATCTCGTCGACCGGTCCGCAGGACCCGTCCGGCCGGTCGCTCAGCTCCAGCAGCGTACGCAGGTCCTCCATCTCGAAACCCAGCTCGCGGGCGTGGCGGATGAACGACAGCCGCCGCACGTGCCCCGCGTCGTACAGCCGGCGGTCGCCCTCGCTGCGGGGCGGCGCGGGCATCAGGCCGGCGCCTTCGTAGAAGCGGATGGTGGTCACTTTCACGCCGGCCCGGCGCGAGAGTTCGCCGATCGAGATATCGCCCGCCATTCGCCTCTTGCTCCTACAGTGACTGGAGGATGCAACATCTAGGCATGACCTTCGAGATCGTCCACCACAAGGCTCCGCCGCCCGCCCCCGAAGGCGCCGCCTGCGCCGCCGCCGGCTGCGGTTGCGAGGCGGCCGCCCGCGCCGTCGAGAACGGCTCTCCCGCCTTCCGCCGCGCCGTGTGGATCGTGCTTGGCCTCAACGCCGGCATGTTCGCGCTCGAGGTCGTCCAGGGCCAGCTCGCGGGCTCCATGGCCCTGCAGGCCGACGCCCTCGACTTCGCAGGCGACAGCGCCACCTACGGCCTGTCGCTGTTCGCCCTCACCCAGTCTCTCTCGTTCCGCTCCAAGGCCGCCCTGGTCAAGGGCGTCAGCCTGGCGATCATGGGCGTCTACGTGCTCGCCGCCGCCCTCTGGCGCACCTTCGTGGACGGCACGCCGGACGCCGTCACCATGGGCTGGGTCGGCGCGCTCGCTCTTTCAGCCAACGTCATCTCGGCCCTGCTGCTGCTGCGCTTCCGCGACGGCGACGCGAACGTCCGCTCGGTCTGGCTCTGCTCGCGCAACGACGCCATCGGCAATGTCGCGGTGCTCTGCGCCGCAGGCGTCGTGGCCTACACGGCCACCAAGTGGGCCGACCTGTTTGTCGCCGCGATCATGGCCAGCCTGTTCCTCTCGACCGCCTCGTCCATCATCAGGCAAGCTCGCGGCGAGTTGAGGCTCCAGGCCGCCGCCTAGGGGCGCGTCAAGTCGGGGGAGTACAGGCGTGGTCTATCTGGTCATCAAGGCGCTGCTGTCGGGCGCGATCATTGCGGCGGTGTCGGAAATCGCCAAGCGCAGCCCAGGCTTCGGCGCCCTGGTCGCGTCCCTGCCGCTGGTCTCGATCCTCGGCATGATGTGGCTGTGGCGCGATACGGGCGACGTCCAGCGAATGGCCGCCCACGCCGAGGGCACCTTCTGGTTCGTCCTGCCCTCGCTGCCGATGTTCCTGCTGATCCCGGCCCTGCTGCGCCGGGGCATGGCCTTTTGGCCGGCCCTGGCCATCGGCTGCGCCCTGACCATCGGCCTCTACCTCGCCATGACCTGGATCGGCCCCCGGTTCGGCCTGAAGCTTTAGACCCACGCTCACCCCGGCCCACCGCAGAATTCCTCCTCTCCCCTTCCGAGGGGCGAGGTTGGGTGAGGGGTGAGCGACGCGGAGCGGCGCCCTGCTTCAGCTCTCCGCCAGCGACTTCAGCGGCATGTCCGTCAACCGCCGCACGATCCACTCGGTCTGCGCGCTCGCCCCCAGCGAATCGTAAAACGCGATCGACGGCGCGTTCCAGTCCAGCACCGACCACTCCAGCCGCGCCAGGCCCTCGTCCTGGCATCGCTGGGCCAGCCGCCGCAGCAACGCCTTGCCGGCCCCAAGACCCCGCGCCTCCGGAACCACGAACAGGTCTTCCAGATAGATCCCGTGCCGCCCCCGGAAGGTCGAGTAGTTGTAGAACCACAACGCGAACCCGACCGGCGTCCCGTCCGCCTCGGCGATGTCGCAGAACGCCCGCGGATGCTCGCCGAACAGCGCCGTCTCGACGTCGGCCTGCGTCGCCTCAACCTCGTGCAGCAGCTTCTCGTATTCGGCCAGCGCCCGGATGAAGCCGTAGATCAGCGGCGCGTCCGCCGGGATCGCCGGCCGCACTTGCACCTTGGCCGCGGCGGCGCTCTTCTCCTGGCTCATGCCCGTCTCTCCCGACTTCCTCGACTACGTGCTCGAGCAGCTGCATCCCCTCGGCGGGATCACCCATCGACGGATGTTCGGCGGGGTCGGCGTCTCGCGGCATGAGCTGTTCTTCGCCCTCATCGCCGACGACGTGCTCTACTTCAAGGTGGACGAGACCAGCCGCCCGGATTTCGAGGCCGCCGGCTGCGAGGCCTTCAAGCCGTTCGGCGGCGACAAGGCGATGAGCTACTGGACCGTGCCCATGGAAGCCCTCGAAGACCCCGACGAGATGGCCGCCTGGACGACGCGCGCGCTCGACGCGGCGATGCGCGCGAAGACCGTCAAAAAGAAACGCTGACTAGCTCCCTCTCCCCGCTTGAGGGGAGAGGGCTGGGGTGAGGGGTCCGCGACGCGCAGCGGCGCCCTCCGGCCTCACAGATCGCCGAACCGCCCGAGCCCCCTCACCCTCCCCTCTCCCCCAAAAGGGGCGAGGGAAACGGGCCGTGCCGGGCGTGAATCCCTACCCGATCACTACCCCAGGCGGCGGCTTGCTGCTCTCCGGCACGAAGAAGTCCGGCATCAGCTTCGTGGTCGGATCGACCCGGTACTTGTCGAAGTCCCGCTCGCCCTCGTCGTAGAGGAAGCTGTCGTCGATCAGGAAATTGCCGCTGAACTCGCGGCTCGGCTTCTCGAAGATCGCATGCGCCGCATCGGCCATGATCTCGGGCGTGCGGCAGGACTTCATGCCCTCCTCGCCGGCCAGGGCGAACTGGATCGCCGCGGTGGCGATGCCGGTGCGCGGCCACAGGGCGTTGAACGCGATCCCGTCCTCGCGGAACTCCTCGGCCATGCCCAGCACGCACATGCTCATGCCGAACTTGGCCATGGTGTAGGCGACGTGCCCCTGGAACCACCGGGGGCTCATGTCCAGCGGCGGCGACAGCATCAGCACGTGCGGATTGGCCGCCTTCTTCAGGTGCGGGATGCAGGCCTTGGAGGTCATGTAGCTGCCGCGCGCATTGACCTGGTTCATCAGGTCGTAGCGCTTCATGTCGGTGGCCAGCGTCGGGGTCAGCTGGATGGCCGATGCGTTGTTCACGCAGATGTCGATCCCGCCGAACGCGGCCACGGTCTTCTCGACCGCATCGTAGACGCTGGCCTCCTCGCGGACGTCGACGATCAGCGGCAGCGCCTTGCCGCCCGCCTTCTCGATCTCCTCGGCCGCCGAATAGATCGTGCCCGGCAGGTGCTTGTGCGGCTCGGCGGTCTTGGCGGCGATGGCGATGTTGGCCCCGTCCCGCGCCGCGCGCAGCGCGATGGCCAGGCCGATGCCGCGGCTGGCCCCGGTGATGAAGAGCGTCTTGCCGTTCAGGCTCATAGCGTCACTCCCGTGATCTCTTCCGACAGCGCCCACAGCCGCTCGGCCGATTCCGGGTCGAGCGCATGGGGCATGACCCCCTTCACCGGGTTGTCCTTGCTCCAGGGCGCGGCCTCGGCGCAGTCCTCGAGGTAGAGGCCGCCGACGCCTTCCAGCTCCTCGCCGACCGCGGCCCAGACGCTGGTCGAGGCGCCCTGCTCAGGGGTCTTGAAGCCCTCGCGGACGTTGCCCTCCTCGTCCATCCAGCCCATCGCCACCATCTCCTCCTTGGGCAGGTAACGCTGCAGCGGGGTCATGATCCCGCCGGGCATCACGGCGTTGGCGGTGATGCCGTGTTCCTCGAAGCGGGCGTTGTAGCCGACCGCGAACAGCGAGTTGGCGGTCTTGGACTGGCCGTACGCCTCCCACTTGTCATAGGGCCGCGTCAGGTAGTTCGGATCGTCCCAGTTGATGTCGCTGCGCCGGTGTCCGATCGAGGACAGCGCCACGATCCGCGCCAGCCGGTCCTCGTCCGAGGCGTTCAGCAGCGCCCGCGTCAGCCCCATCGCCAGCACGAAGTGGCCGAAGTGGTTGGTGCCGATCTGCAGCTCCAGGTCCTCGGCCGTCCGCAGCAAGGGCGTCGCCATCACCCCGGCGTTGTTGATCAGGATGTCCAGCGGCTGGTCGCCCCAGGCGTCGACGAACGACCCCACCGAGCCGAGGCTGGCCAGGTCCAGGGTCCCGGCCACCACCTTGTCGGCGCCGATCGCCTCGTTCATCGCCATGGCCGCCTTCTCGCCGGCCACGCGGTCGCGCACGGCCAGCATGACGTCCGCCCCCGCCGCGGCCAGCGCCTTGGCCGTCTCATAGCCGATCCCGCTGGCCCCGCCGGTGACGATGACGTTGCGGCCGGACAGGTCGTGGTCGCCGGCCACCACGCGGGCGGGGGTGAAGGCGCCGAAGCGGGAGCGGATCATGGGTCAGGACACCTTGCTGAAGTCGGGAGCGCGCTTCTCGGCGAAGGCGGCGAACGCCTCCTTGGCCTCGGCGGACTTCAGCTGGGCGGCGAAGTGCGCGCCTTCCTCGTCCATGCGCTGGGCCAGGCCCGTCTCATCGCGCATCAGCGCCTTGGTGATCACCACCGCGGCCGGCGGACGCGCCGCCACGGCCTCGGCCGCGGCGCGGGCCTTGGCGCGCACCTGGTCCAGCGGTACGACCTCGTTGGCGATGCCCCACTCGACCGCCTTCTTGGCGTCGACCGCCTCGCCCAGCACGAACATCGCGAACGCCCGCGCATGGCCGATCCGGCTCGGCAGGGTGATGCTGGACGCGGCTTCCGGCACCAGCGCCAGGTTCACGAACGGCGTGGTCAGCAGCGCGTTGTCGGCCAGATAGACCAGGTCGCAGTGCAGCAGCATGGTGGTGCCGACCCCGACCGCACGGCCGTTCACCGCCGCGATCAGCGGGGTCTTGGCCCGCGCCAGCGCCGCCAGCAGCGGATTGCCGCCGCGCCGCGCCTCGTTGGCCGAGGACTCGCCGGCGTTCACCGCGGCGAAGTCGCTGATGTCGTTGCCGGCGGTGAACATGTCGCCGTTGGCCTGGATCAGGACGCAGCGCACGTCCTTGTCGAACTCGGCCTGATCGATCGCGTCGCCCAGCGCCTGGTACATGTCCCGGGTCAGGGCGTTCTTCTTGTCAGGGCGGTTCATGGTCAGGGTCAGAACCCCGCCGGACTTCTCGATCAGAATGTGTTCGGACATTGAAATGCGCTCCATAACTTACGCCGTATGCTAACGCGGCGCGGGGCTGCGACGCCATCATTTCGTGTCATCCCGGTTTCGGCGCAGCCGAAGACCGGACCCATGAACACCTGATGGACGAGGCAAGCCAACGGCCTCTCCTCATCCTGCCAACTCAGCCGCGAATGGTTCCCGGTCTTGCTTCGCAAACCGGGATGACAGTTCGGGCCCGCCCTAAGCCGCCCGGTACCAGATCACCCCGGCCTCGTCGGGCTCGGCGACCGCCTGGCCGCGCGACATCAGGCAGTTGAGGTGCGCCAGGCTCTCGCCCGTGGCCATGCCCAGCACCCACTGGTCGATCTTGCGGCGGAACAGCACCGGGAACACGTCGACCGCCCGCTTCGGCTCGCCGATCAGCTTGTGCAGCCGCGTCAGCCCGCGCTCGTGGCCGCCGATCAGGTGGTCGATCCGCGCATGCAAGCCGAAGAACGGCTCGTTGTGCGCCGGCAGCACCAGGACGTCGTCGCTCACCCGCGCCTTGATCGCCGCCAGGGTCGTCAGCCACTCGGTCAGCGGGTCGCCGTCCGGCTCGGTCGGGAACACCGACACGTTCGACGAGATCTTCGGCAGAACCTGGTCGCCGCTGATGAACAGCTTCAGGTCCTTCTGCCACAGGCAGACGTGCTCGGGGCTATGGCCCGAGCCGACCACGACCTCCCAGGGCCGGCCGCCGATCTCCACCACGTCGCCGTCGCAGAGCCGGCGGAAGGCGTCGGGCAGCGCGTGCAGTCCCTTGCCGAAGCCGCCGAACCGGGCGCGGTAGTTCTCCAGCGCCTCCTCGTCCCAGCCGGCCGCGCGGTAGAATTCCAGCGCGTCGGCCGGCGCCTCGCGGCCGGTGTCGGCCGCCAGCGAGCGGCACATCAGGAACTCCAGGCGGCTGATCCACAGCCGGCACTGGAACTTGCGGGTCAGCCAGCCGGCCATGCCGATGTGGTCGGGGTGCATGTGGGTGACGAACACTCGTGTCACCGGCTTGCCGGCCAGCACCCCGGCGAACGCCTTGCGCCAGGTCTGCTGGGTGTCCGATCCGCCCATGCCGGTGTCGACGATGGCCCAGCCCTCGCCGTCCTCGATCGCCCAGACATTGATGAAGGCCAGCGAGCCGCCCAGCGGCATCCGCAGCCACTTCACCCCGGGCGCGACATCGACGGCCTCGCCCAGTTCGGGACCTTCCGCGAACGGATAGCTCAGCCGCGCCCGCGCGGTCTGCTCCTGCGTCTCTTCGAAACCGTCGCGCAAAGCCAGATCCCCTTCTCGTTCCCGCCCTATTTTTGACCGCACTCTTGGTCAGGGCAAATGCAACCCGCAGCCGCGTTCAGACGTCATTCACGACGAACTTGACCCATTGGCGCTGTGGGGGCTTATGTCCGCGCAATAGGGAACCACCCAGGAGTTTTTGAACCATGAGGCCATTCATCACGGGGCTGGCCGCCACCTTGGCCTTGCTGGCCTTGGCGCCGGCGGCCGTCTCGCAAGGCAACAAAGCCGCCGAGATCTCGGAAAAGGCGCGCACCCAGGGGATGGCCGAGGCTCCGGCCCTCGCCAAGGCCGCCGGCATCGCCTGCAACGTCACCGACGCCTTCTTCATCGGCAAGACCGAAGACAAGAAGGCCAAGACCAAGACCAGCTACTTCGAGATCGACTGCGACCAGGGCGTCGGCTTCGTGCTGTCGGCGGTCGAGGGCGGCGCGACGACCTCGTTCACCTGTATCGAGGCCAACACCCCCGGCCCGGACGGCAAGCCGTCCAACCTGGCCTGTAAGCTCCCCGGCAACGCCGATCCGAAGGCCGACCTGGCCGGCGTGCTCGCCGCCGCCAAGGTCCAGTGCACGCCCGAGGCCGTCCGCGGCATCGGCCAAAGCGCCAGCGCCACCTACCTCGAAGTCGCTTGCCAGGGCTCGGCCCAGGGCTACGTGCTGAAGACCAGCGCTCCGATCGACGCGGCCAAGCCGGTCGAGGCCAGCGACTGCATGCTGTACGACGGCGGCTCCAGCAACATCTCCTGCAGCCTGCGCACCAAGGAAGAGCGCCTGGCGGTGGTCGACGCCGTCGCGGCCCAGGCCAACAACGGCTGCACCGTGAAGGACAAGAAGTACCTGGGCATGTCCCAGACCGGCTCGTCGTTCTTCGAAGCCGCCTGCGCCGACGGCAAGGGCTACCTCTACCGCGTCGACGCCGGCAAGCTCGCTCAGACCTATGAGTGCGCCAAGGCCCAGGGCGTCATGGGCGGCTGCACCCTGACCGACACCAAGGAAGCGGTCACCGAGCAGAACGGCCTCTACACCCGCCTGGCCAAGTCGGCCGGCTTCAACTGCGACGTGTCGAAGTACGCGCCGTTCCCCGGCCCGGCCGGCAAGGACATCGTCGAGATGGCCTGCTCGAACCGTCCGGACGGCGGCGTCGGCGTCTTCGGCGGCCCGAACGACAAGCCGATCGTCTACGACTGCGCCCGCGCGCCGATCGCCGGCTACCGCTGCTCGTTCACCAAGCTGGACGTCAACAGCTACGGCTCGGTCACCGCCGACCTGAAGAAGATGGGCAAGGCTGACTGCGCGGTCTCCAACGCCCGCGTCATCGGCAAGACCGCCAAGGGCACGACCTACATGGAAGTCGCCTGCGCCGACGGCCTGAAGGGCTATGTCATGGAGTACAGCGCGGACCTGACCCCGCTGGCCACCACCGGCTGCGCCTTCACCAAGGACTGCAAGCTGCCCGGCAACGTCTAAGCCGCGCCAGCAACGCCAAAGCGAAAGGCCCGGGGGCGACCCCGGGCCTTTTTCTTTGCCTGCTGCGGCCGCCTCCTAGGCGACCCGCTCGAACACCGCCGGCGGCGCGTCGGGGTTGGCGGCGGCCAACCGCACCTGCAGCGCATCGCCGACCTCGACCTTGTGGGCGGTGATCCGCGCCACCACCGGCAGCTCGCACAGCTGCATCCGCGCGCCCCGCTCGTCGATGTCGGTGACCACCGCGCGGAAGCTCTCGCCCTCGCGCCCGTGCAGCATCACGCTCTCGGCCAGGTCGATCACCGCGCGGTCGATCTGGCCGGCCTGGGCGTCGGCCCTCGCCATCACCTTGGGCAGCTTGGCGAACGCCTCAACCGCCGCGGCCAGCGGCGGGCGTCCGTTGGCGATCGCCAAAGCGGTGTCGACCACATAGCGGTCGGCCAGCCGCCGCAGCGGCGCGGTGGCGTGGGCATAGGTCGCCGCCATCGCCGCGTGCCAGGGCGGCGCGCCTTCGGAATAGGGCACATAGGTCGCCGCCGTGCTGGCCCGGCGGATGGCCAGCATGAACGCCGCCGCCTTCGGATCGTCTGGATCCAGGGTCAGCTCGTACTGCGCCAGGCTCGCCATCTGCGGCCACGCCAGCCCGAACGCCTTGGCGGTCTGGCGCAGACGCTTGACCGCCCGCTCGTCGGGCTCGGGCATCACCCGGAACAGGCCGGTCTGGTGCGCCTGCAGCAGTTGGGCCACCGCCATGTTGGTCGCCAGCGACAGCGCCGCGTTCTGGTCCTCCGCCGGCGTGCGCGGACGGAAGCGCAGTTGCAGCCGCCCGTCCACGCTCGCCACCTCCTGCTCGGGGGGATCCACCCGCGAGGCGCCGCGCCGCGCCTCGGCGCCCCTCACCCGTTCGGCCAGCTCGGCGAAGCCGTCCGGCAGCTCGGCCGGCGTGACCTTGTCATAGGCCAGCTTGGCGACGCTGCGGATGACCGCCCGCTCGACGCCGTCCAGCATCGCCTCGCCGTCGGGCGCGACCCGCACGGCGAAGACCACCGCCGGCCGCGGTCCGGTCGGCAGCAGGCTCGCCGCCCCCTCGCTCAGTTCGCGCGGATAGAGGCTCGCCTTGCCATCGGGCAGATAGAGCGTCGCGCCCCGTTTCCAGGCTTCCTGATCCAGCAGGTCGCCGTCGCGCACGAACCACGAGACGTCCGCAATCGCATACTGCAGCAGCAGGTCATCGCCGCTGCGCTCGATGGTGAAGGCCTGGTCGAGGTCGGTCGAGGCCGCCGGGTCCAACGTGACGAACGGCCGGTCGGTGCGGTCGACATGCTCGCTCAACGGTCGCTGCGCGGCGGCCTGGGCCGCGGCCCGCACCTCGGGGGGAAAACCGTCTGGAACCTTGAAGCGGGAACGAAGGCCGGCCAGGCCCTGACTCAACGCATTGTGCGGATCAACGAGCGTCTTCATGCCCAAGCTCTGTCAGGCCCGCCCGCCGCTGTCATCCCCCGTCGCCGGCGGCTCGCCCAAACGAAAAGGCCCGCGGATCGCTCCGCGGGCCTTGCTCGTCATTCGGTCGCGCGCTTAGGCGTGCGAGAGCAGGTGTTCGGCTTCGCCGCGCAGGCGCGCCAGGACCTTGCCCACGAACGCGTTGGTCGCGCGGTAAAAAGCCAGTTGGCCTTCGACGTTTTCGTATTCAGCAAACAGCATGATCGCCTCCAAGTGCTGAGCGCTACCTATGCTGCGACGCACCCAAAATCAATGGTGCGTCGCAATATTTCATATTGTGATGAAAAAATGTGAAGCGAGCCCCAGCACCATCCGGGGTCAGCTTTCTGCCCGGACCGGGCGTGATCGGCCGATGCTGCATTGCAAAGGCCGAACGCCTCGCGACCGCCCTCATCAGGGTCATCCCGGTTTGCGAAGCACCTAAAATTCCTCCTGGGGGAGGTGGATCGGCGCGCAGCGGCGAGACGGAGGGAGCCCGCATGCCCCCTCCGTCAACCATTCGGCTGACAGCTCCCCCAGGAGGGCGACCGTCGCCTTAGATCGCCGCTTCGATGAACTTCGGGCCCGGCTCGGCCATCGCCTTGGCGAAGGCGGCGTCGAACGCCTCGGCCGTCTCGCAGCGCACCGCCGGCACGCCCAGGCCCTTGGCCACCGACACCCAGTCGATCTTGGGATCGCCCAGGTCCAGCAGCTTGCTGGCCGACGGCCCCGGATTGCCCGAACCCGTGCGGCCCATCTCGATGTTGAGGATGCGGTAGGAGTGGTTGGCGAACACCACCACCGTCACGTCCTGGTTCTCGCGCGCCATCGTCCAGAGCGACTGCACCGTGTACATCGCCGAGCCATCGCCGTTCAGCGACACGATCTTGCGGTCCGGCGCGGCTGTCGCCGCCCCGATGGCCAGCGGCCCGCCGATGCCGATCGCCCCGCCGGTCAGGGCCAGCACGTCGTGCGCCTTGGCCGTCGCGCAGGGCACGGCGATGCCGCCGCCCGAGGTCACCGAGTCGTCGCAGATGATCGCGCCTTCCGGCAGGTGGCGCGCCACCGACACGCCCGCCGACTGCGGGGTCAACGGCCCGGTCGGGGCCGCGTCGGCCACCTTGTAGGCTTGCGACGGCCCGCTCGCCGGCGCGCCCAGGGCGTCGGCCAGCGCCGCCAGCCCCGCCACCGCGTCTTCCGAGCGCTGCGCCAGGGTCATGGTCTCGCAGCCTTCCGGGACCAGCACGCTCGGCCGGTCGGGATAGGCGAAGAACGCCACCGGCGTCACCGTGCCTACGAACACCATCAGGTCGGTCCCTTCCAGGTCCGCCAGCGCCGCCTCGCCGAAATACTGCATCCGCGCCGGCTGGAAGACGCCGGCCCCGCGCGGCTGGCGCGCGCAGAAAGTATCGGCCATCACCCGCACGCCGGCCGCCTGCAGGCGCGCGGCCTGCTCCAGCGCCTTGGCGCTGGTCCCCTGCCCGCCCAGAAGCACCACCGGCTTGGAGGCGGCGCGGACCTTCTTGGCGACGTCCTCGACCACGCCGCTCGCCGGCGGCGCGCGGGTCGGCACGGAGGCCTTCACCGCGCCCTTGGTGGTCTCCAGCCAGGCGGAGTCGGCCGGCAGGATCAGGCTGACCGGACCGCCGGGCGGACCGTAGCTGGCGGTGACCGCCTCGGCGGTGATCTCCGCAACCGTGTCGGGGCTGTCGGCCGACTTCACCCACAGCGAGTTGGGTCCGACGATGGTCGGGATGTCGGAGTTCAGCGGTGCGTCGTACTGGCGGTGATAGGTGGCGTGGTCGCCGATCACGTTGACGATCGGGGTGAAGGCGCGCCGCGCGTTGTGCAGGTTGGCCAGGCCGTTGCCGTAGCCGGGACCCAGGTGCAGCAGCGTGCAGGCCGGGGTCTCGGCGATGCGGCCATAGCCGTCGGCCGCGCCGGTCGCCACGCCCTCGAACAGGCACAGCACCGGCCGCATCCTCGGCTCCCGGTCCAGCGCCGCGACGAACTGCATCTCGCTGGTGCCGGGATTGGCGAAGCAGGCGGTGACCTCGTTCTCGACGAGGGTGGTAATCAGGGCGTCGGCGCCGTTCATCAAAACACCATCACATCAGCAGCATCGGAAAAGAGACGTTCGGCCTCGCCGGCGCGCAGCGCGCGCGCGACGGGCTGGGCGATATAGCCCTTGTCGGTGATCTCGCCGGCGTTGGCGTCGGGGGGCGTGTCCAGCACCAGGGCGCGGGCCACCTTGCCGCCCGACCCCTTGGCCCCGGCGTTGAAGCGCTCGATCCCGTCGCGCACCGCCGCGGCGATCGCCGCACGGTCCATGTTCGGGTTCGGATAGAACAGCAGGCCGACGGCCTCCTTGCCCTCGCCGCAGACCACCGCATCGGTGACCGCGTCGCCCACCGCCGAGACCGCCTTCACGCGCAAGTCGCCGACCGTGACGAAGGTGCCGCTGGCCAGCTTGAAGTTCTCGGAAATGCGGCCGTCGAACGCCAGTCCCGCCTGCGGACTGGCCTCGTCCACGAACCGCGCCGCGTCGCCCAGCAGGTAGAAGCCGTCGGCGTCGTAGCTCTGGGCCGACAGCTCGGGCCGGCCCAGATAGCCGGGCGAGACCTGCGGCCCCTTCACCCGGAACTCCAGCTTGCCCGCCGCCGGGGTCAGCTTGACCGCCGTGCCCGGCACCGGCAGGCCGATCAGCCCCATGCGGTCGTTGCGCCAATGGACGTTGCAGGCGGTCGGCCCGGTCTCGGTCGCGCCATAGCCGGACGCGAAGCTGATCTTCTCGCCAACGGTCGCCACGGCGACGGCCTGGATACGGTCGCAGGTGTCCTGGCCCAGGGCCGCGCCGCCGTACTGCAGCACCCGCACCTGCTCGAAGAAGGTCCTGGCCAGCGCCTCGTCGCGCTCCAGTTCGCCGGCCAGCAGCATCCAGCCGGCCGGGACCATGTTGTGATAGGTCGTCGCCACCTCGGTCAGGTTGCGCAGCGTCTCGCCGAACCGTCCGGCCACCGGCTGGCCGGCGTCGATGTGCAAGGTCCCGCCGCGGTGCAGCGCCATGTGCAGGATCGAGTTGGCCCCCAGGCTGTGGCTCCAGGGCGCGGAATTGACCATCACCGGCGGCTCGTCGTCGGCGAAGCAGGCCGCGATCTGGGCCGAGTTCAGCGCGATCCCGCGGTGCAGGCAGATCACCGCCTTCGGCAGGCCCGTGGATCCCGAGGTCAGCAGGTACTTGGCGTGGTCGTCGGGCTTGGCGGTCGCATCGACGCCGCCCGCGCCCAGCAACCGCTCCAGCGGCACGTCGCCCGGCCGCGCGTTCTTGCCCGCGATCACCGGCAGTCCGGCCAGGAACGGCGCCTCCAGCGCCTCCGAGAACAGGCTGGCGTCCTCGGTGTAGACCGCCGCGGGCTTCAGCACCTCGACCGCATGGGCCAGCCGCGTCAGGTTCGCGCCCGGCAGGCCGTACTGCGGCGAGACCGGCGCGATCGGCATGCCCTGGCTCATCGCGCCGTAGCCGACCAGCCCGTGGTCGATCCCGTTGCGCGCCAGGATCAGCAGCGGCGCCGTCCCGACCACGCCCAGCTCGCGCAGGCCCCCGGCGATCGCGCGCACCTGCTCGCGCGCCTCGCCGAAACTCACCCGCCGCCAGCCCTCGCCCGAACGCTCGGCCAGCCAGGTCCGCGCCGGCGCCTCGGCGGCCCAGCGGTCCAGCGCCTGGGTCATGGTGGTGAAGTCGCCGGAGAACGGCGTCGGATTGGTGAGGATCAGCTCGCCGCCGCCCCTCTCCTCGATGTCCAGCTGCGTCGGCGCATAGCGCGCGTCGCGGAACGGGGCGTCTGTGGGGCGGATTCTGGCGTCCATGATGCCCCTAGCCTTAGCGGCAGGCGCCTATCGGTGTCATCCCGGTTTCCTCACAGGTCGGCGGCGCGCATCGCCGGGACCTCGTCGCGCGTCTGGATCGAAGCCAGCGTCACCCCGGGCGACAGCCGCGCCGCCCGCGCCCGCTTCGACAGCCGCCGCGCCGCCTCCAGGCGCGAGAACACGAAGACGCTCTCGCGCGCGGCCGCATAGGGCGCCAGCAGGCCCAGCGAGACGATGCGCAGCGCGACGTTGGACAGCTGCAGCCGCGAACAGGCCCGCCAGTCGAGCGGCAGCCAGAGGCCCAGCCCCGCCGCCACCGCCGTGCGCCGCGCGGCCTGATAGGGCGCCCAGAC
Organism: Phenylobacterium sp. Root1290; assembly: GCF_001425305.1. Classification (GTDB taxonomy): domain Bacteria; phylum Pseudomonadota; class Alphaproteobacteria; order Caulobacterales; family Caulobacteraceae; genus Phenylobacterium. The sequence goes on from NZ_LMEE01000002.1 coordinate 590,482, forward strand.
GCTCGCCAGCCCCAGCCAGATCGACAGAGCCAGGGCGCCCAGCGCCGCCAGCTGGCTCGGCGCTGCGCCCAGCTTCGGGGTCGGCAGCGGCGCCAGGCCCAGCAGCATGCCCGCCGCAAACAGCCCGATCATCGCCGTGCCGAACCAGCCGATCGCAAAGGCGCTGTAGAGCGGACGGCGCGCGGCCGCAGCGGCGTCATAGGCGGCGGGACGGTCCAGATGGCGAAGCCCGCCCCACAGCGTCTGCGCCCGCAGCCGGTCGGCATGCGGCAGCCACCACCCCAGGGTGAGCACGTTCATGGCCCAATCGCGCAGCTCGCTCAGCGCCGCGGCCCCGGACGAACCGTCGACCTCGAACACCAGCCCGCGCCACTCCGTGCGGGTCGCCAGATAGATGAAGCCGGCGAAGCGCGAGAAGCCGACGATCAGCGCTGCGCACGCCACCGCGGCCAGGGCGACCGGCGCGCCCCAGGCGCCCAGGCTCCACAGCGCCGCGGCGGCCGCCGCCAACGCCCCGCCGACCAGCAAAACCTTGAATATGCAGCCGATCAGCAGCTCGGCGCCTGAACCGCCATAGTGCAGCGGCTCGCCATTGAGGTGGGTTTCGGCCCACAGCACGCGCCGGGTCTCGCTTCGCGCCCAGAAGCCGTAGAGTCCGAGCGTCGCCAGGTTCAACGCCCCGTGGCGCAGGCTCGACGGCAGCAGGGCGCGCGCGTCGATGCTCTGCTTGAGCGTCAAACTCTGGCCGCCCGACTCGGCGGCGTTCGATCGCGACATCTACTCCCCCGCGACTGAGGCCCGCGGCGCGAACACGCCGGTCACTTCCCACCGAAGGTAGTGTAGTCGCGAAGTGTTGCTGAGACCCGAACTCGGCCCCAGGGCTTCAGAAGGCGGTGATCAGCCGCCCAGGGTTTCGGCGAACCGCACCGGCTGACCGATGCTAGGCGCGACCAGTTCGTCGTCGCGCATCACCACCGTGCCGCGGATGATCGTCGCCGTCGGCCAGCCCTTGGCCTCGAAGCCGTCGAACGGGGTCCAGCCGACGCGGGTCGACATGTCCTCGTGCTTGATCGTGCGGCGGGCCTTCATGTCGACCACGGTGATGTCGGCGTCGTAGCCGACCGCGAGGCGGCCCTTGTCGGCCATGCCGAACACCCGGTTGGCCCCGTGGCTGGTCAGGTCGACGAACCGCTCCAGGCTCAGCCGGCCCTCGTTCACGTGGGTCAGCATCACCGGCACCAGGGTCTGCACGCCGGGCATGCCCGACGGCGATGCCGGATAGGGCCGGGCCTTCTCATCCTTGGTGTGCGGCGCGTGGTCCGAGCCCAGCACGTCGGCGATGCCGGCGGCGATGCCGTGCCACAGGCCGGCCTGGTGATAGGCGTTGCGGATCGGCGGATTCATCTGAGCGTAGCCCTTCAGCCGCTCATAGGCCTCCGGCGCGGTCAGGGTCAGGTGCTGCGGGGTGACCTCGACGCTGGCCACGTCCTTGTGCAGCGCCAGGAACTCGATCTCCTCGCGGGTGGTCACGTGCAGCACGTGGATGCGCTTGCCCAGCGCCTTGGCGATCCGCACCAGCCGGTGGGTGGATTCCAGCGCCGAGGCGGCGTCGCGCACTTCCTCGTGGCTGGTCCAGTCGCCGGTGCGCGCCAGCGGCCGGCGCTCGGCCAGCCGGTATTCGTCTTCGGAGTGGAACGCCGCGCGGCGGTTCACGTGGCGCAGCACCTGCTCGATGCCCTCGTCGTCCTGCACCAGCAGGCTGCCGGTCGAGGCGCCCATGAACACCTTGATCCCGCAGCAGCCCGGCAGCCGCTCCAGCTCGCCCAGGAACTTGGCGTTCTCGTGGGTGCCGCCGACATAGAAGGCGTGGTCTGTGTGCATCCGGCCGTTGGCCCGCGCCAGCTTGTCGGCCAGGGCGTCGGGATCGGTGGTGGTCGGCTCGGTGTTCGGCATCTCGAACACGGCGACGACCCCGCCCATGGCCGCGGCGCGCGAGCCGGTCTCCAGGTCTTCCTTCCACTCCAGGCCAGGTTCGCGGAAGTGCACCTGAGTGTCGATCACGCCCGGCAGCACGGTCAGGCCCTTGGCGTCGAACACCTCGCCGGCGCTGGCTTGGGAAAGGTCGCCGATCTCGACGATCTTGCCGGCGCGAACGCCGACGTCGGCATGGCCGCGGCCGGCATGGTTCACCACCTCGCCGCCCCTCACGATGAGGTCGAAGGTCTCGGGCATGTGTCGTCTCTGGGCTTAACTGGCTTTGGAACTGGTTTGGGCGAGCAGGTCCTTGGCGGCGTTGGTCACCCAATCCACCGGCAGGTCCATCATGTGACAGAGCGCCTGCGAAAGGCCTGGGTCAACCTCGCGGATCTGTTCGAGGCTGCGAATCCCTCGCACGATGCGCGTGTTCTCGCCCCAGGGTCCGTAGAGCTTGTCGTCCGAGGGTCCGAACAGGCCGATGGTCGGGGTCCCGGCCGCGGCGGCCATGTGCATCAGGCCGCTGTCGTTGCCGATGAACAGCTGCGCGCGCTTCAGGCACGCATAGCTGGCCAGCAGCTCGACCTTGCCGGCCAGGTCGATGGTCCGGTCCCGCGGGACGACGTTGCGCAGCGCGCTGATCGCCTGGCTGTCCTCGGGACCGCCCAGCAGCATCAGCCGTCCGCCGGCCATCGGCCCACCCAGCAATTGGATCGCCACCTGCGCGAACCGCTCGGCCGGCCAGGTCTTTCCGACCCAGTTGGCCGCCGGGGCCAGGGCCAGGATCGGTCCCTTGCCGATGGTCAGCTGGTCGGCATAGGCCTCGGTCGCGGCCGACGTGAACAGGTACGGCGCCGGCGGCTCGTCCTCGATCTTCAGCAGCCGCGCGGCCTCAATGACCTTGTGGACCCCGCCGCCCGAGCCGCGCTTGAACACCGCGCGCCGGTCCCGGCGCAGGAACTGCGAGATGGCCGAGCCGCGCAGGTCGACGATCAGGCCCCACTTGCGATGGCGCACCTCGCGCCACAGCTTGAACCAGTGGCCGCCGTTCTTGGCCTTCTCCAGCACGATGAGCCGGTCGAGGTTCGGGACCTCGGCGAACAGCGGCGCAGCCGCCTTCCCCGCGACGACCGTGAAGCGCGCGTTCGGGACCTCGTCCAGCAGACGTTTGATCAGGCCGGACGACAGCACCGCATCGCCGATACGGGTCGCGGTGATGAACAGAATCGGGAAGGACCCGTGCGCCATCGTCCATCTATAGGGCTCCTGACGCTGGCGCTCCACCCGCGCAGGCCTTAACTCCTCCACCATGTCGACGCAGCCCCCGATCGCATCCCTCTCCAGCCGAGCCCTGATCGCCGTCTCCGGCGAGGACTGGCGCGGTTTCCTGCACGGCCTCATCACCCAGGACGTCGAAACCCTCGTGGACGGCGAGGTTCGCTTCGGCGCTCTTCTGAACCCCCAGGGCCGGCTTTTGTTCGATCTGTTCGTGGTCGGACGGCCTGGCGGCGCCTGGATCGACGTCGAGCGGGCCAACCGCGACGCCCTGATCCTGCGGCTGACCATGTATCGCCTGCGGGCCAAGGTCACGATCGCCGCCGACGAGACCCCGGTGCTCGCCGCCTGGGGCGCCGATCCTGGCCCGGGCTGGCTCGCCGACCCGCGCCTGCCCGCCCTAGGGTGGCGCGGCTACGGCCTCGACGCTGCGCCGACTGCGGACGAAGCCGCCTACGACGCCCACCGCCTGGCCCTCGGCGTGCCCGGCCCGGCCGACTGGGGCGTCGAGCAGACCTATCCGATCGAGGCCAACTTCGACCTGCTGCACGGCATCGACTTCCACAAGGGCTGCTTCATCGGCCAGGAGACGACCTCGCGCATGAAGCGCCGCGGCCAGATCAAGAACCGCATGCTCCCCCTCGCCTTCGACGGCCCCCCGCCCGCCGCCGGCGCCGAACTGCTGAACGGCGAACGCCGCGCCGGCGAAGTGCTCTCCGGCGCCAACGGCCGCGCCATCGCCCTCGTCCGCCTCGACCGCCTCGACGGCCCCCTCACCGCCGACGGCAAAGCCGTCCGCGCCGAAACGCCGGAGTGGCTGGAAGCCCACCCCTAAGCGTCATCCCGGTTTTGGCCGCAGGCCAAAGACCGGGACCCATGAACACCTGATGGTGCAGGCAAACCATCACCCGCGCCCCATCCTGCCGCCTCGGCGCGAATGGGTCCCGGTCTTCGGCTGCGCCGAAACCGGGATGACACCTAAGCCTCACCCGCCCAGCAAAAACCCGCGCAACGCCGCCAGCGTCTCGGCCGGCTTTTCCTCGGCGAGAAAATGCCCCGCCCCCTCGATCGCCTGACCGCGCAGGTCCGCGCACCAGGGTCGCCAGACCTCAAGCACGTCGTACCAGTGGCCGACCGCCCCCTTGGCCCCCCACAGCACCTGGGTCGGGGCGGCGATCTGCTTCACGCCCCGGTCGGCCTCGTCGGCGGCGACGTCGTAGGTCGCCCCGGCACGGTAGTCCTCGCACATGGCGTGGATCACCGCCGGATCCGCCAGCGCCTGCACATAGTCGGCATAGGCGGCCGGCTCGAAATAGGTCGCGCCCTGGGCGATGCGGAACGCGAAATGCACCGGGTCGGCGGCGATGAAGTGCTCTGGGAACGGATGGGCCTGGGCCAGGAAGCTCCAGTGCCAGTACGCCAGCGCGAACCGCTTGTCGGCCAGCCGCCAGACGTCGGCGGTCGGGATGATGTCGAGGATGCTCAGCTTGCCGACCGCCTGCGGCGTATCCAGCGCCAGCCGATAGGCGGTGCGCCCGCCACGGTCGTGGCCGGCGACGTCGAACCGGTCAAACCCCAGCGCCGCCATCAGCGCCACCATGTCCCGCGCCATCGCCCGCTTCGAATAGGGCTCGTGGTCCGGCGTCGTCGGCGGCTTCGACGAGCCGCCATAGCCGCGCAGGTCCGGCGCCACCACCGTGAAGTCCTTGGCCAGCTCGCCGGCGATCTGGCCCCACATCATGTGGGTCTGCGGATAGCCGTGCAGCAACAGCAGCGGCGGCCCCGAGCCGCCGATCCGATAGCGCAACACCGCCTCGCCGGTGCTCATGCGCTCCAGCTTGAAGTCTTCGAAGGACATCGCGCGCTCCGTGAATGGCGGAGCGCTACGAAAGCACGACCTCCGCCAAGCCCTAAACTGTCATCCCGGTTTTGGCCGCAGGCCAAAGACCGGGACCCATGAACACCGAACTCTAAGATGTCGGCACGGCCTCGCCCACTCGCCTATGCGGCGCGAATGGGTCCCGGTCTTCGGCTGCGCCGAAACCGGGATGACACCTTTGGACGTTCACGCCGGCACATAGGTCAGACGGATCGCGTCCCCGCCGATCGGCTCGTGCGCGACCAGCCGCAGCCGCGGCCGCGGGCCGACGAAGTACGGACTGCCGCCGCCCAGCACGACCGGGTGGAGATAGATCCGATAGGCGTCGATCAGCCCCAGTTCGCCCAGGCTCCGGGCCAGCACCGGCCCGCCGACCTCGATCTCGCCCGGATGCTCGGCCTTCACCTTGCGGAGCACAGCCTCGAAGTCCTCGCCGACCAGCGTGGCGTTCGGCCCGACTTCGGTCAGCGAGCGCGACACCACCCACTTGTGCTGGTTCCGCCAGGCCTGCGCGAACTCGCGCTCGGCCGCGCTCCAGCCCGCGTCGTCCTCGTCCCAGTAGCGCATGATCTCGTAGAGCCCACGGCCATAGATCGCCCCGGTCTGCTCGCGCGCCTGCTCGACGAAGTGCTGGAACAGCTCGGGATCCGGCGCGAATTTGTCGTAGTCGACATAGCCGTCCAGCGACTGGTTCATTCCAAAGACGAGCGTCGCCATGGCGGCCTCCCTTGCTGGGCCGACGATAGCGCGACTTCGATAGGATTATCGAGGCCTCGGCTTTTCCTCCCGATCAGAAGAACAGCTTGCGCACCGTGAACCGCACCGAGCGGCCGACCGGGTCCATCAGGTCCGACTGATAGCTGATCGGCGTGATCCCCTGCGGGGTCTTCACCTCCTGGCGCTCGTCGAACAGGTTGTCGATCGACAGGGTGGCGCGCATGCCGCGCAGCCAGCGCTGCTCGCGGGCGATCGGCTGCATGCCGAGGTCGGCGAACAGCCGCAGGTTCACCGTGGTCATGTCCGAGAACTCCAGGTCCTCGGCCGCGGTGTCGCCGGCCACGCGCGTGGCGCTCTGCCACTTGGCGTTCACCGCCGCCCCCAGGCCATTGCGGGCGTAGTTGGCCTGCACGTCGATCTGGTTGCGCGGCGAACCGCCGCCCGAGCCCAGCGCCCCGCCGTCCAGCAGATCCAGCTCCGGGATACCGTCGCGGATCAGCACGTCGTCGCGGAACGCCACCGTGTGATAGACGCCGACCTGGAACACGCCGCCGCGCGGACCGCCGCCGCCGAAGCCGCCGCGGCCGCCGCCAGGGCCGCCTGGCCCCATGCCCGGACCGCCCATGCCGGGGCCGCCCATGCCAGGCGCGCGCGGACCATCGCCGCCGCCGGGCGGCGGGCCTTCCGGCGGACGCCCACCCTGCTGAGCCTGCTGGCCTTGCTGAGCCTGCTGGCCTTGCGCCGGCTGGCTGGCGCCGCCCTGAGCCGCCTGGCCCTGCGTCGCCTGGCCGCCCTGCGCCCCTTGGCCGGTCCGCGCCGCCTGCATGCGCCGGCGGAACTCATCCGGGTTCGGCTGCGGGCCGACCGGCCGCGAATAGGTGAAGCCCCAGCGCAACTCGTCGCGCGATTGCTTGGCGAAGTTCACCGGCCGCGCGTCGATGATCGTCAGCTCGCCCTCGGCGTTGCGCACGAACCGCTCGGGGAAGGCGTCCTCCACCTGGGTCGAGGCCGACGGGAAGGCGGCGATGGCGTCGTTGGTCCGGGTCGAGACGTAGTTGGCCTGGAAGGTTAGGTTGGTCTGGTCGAAGGGCTTGTAGGTGAAGCCCAGCTTGAAGACGTCGCGCTGGCTGGCGTCCAGATCCTGGATGCCGCCGGTGATCCGCGTCACCTCCACGGTCTCGCCGCTCTGGAAGTCGAACACCCGCACGCCGGGCGTCGTCGTCAGCGGATCGCCCAACTGGTTCATGGTCGGCGCCTGGTCGGTGCGGGTGAACGAGGCCAGCACCCGGACCGGCTTGGCCGGGGTCCAGTTCAGGCCCGCGCCCAGCGTCTCCAGGTCGCCGAAGTCCGACAGGTGCTGGTAGCCGAGGTTCACGTTCGCCGACAGCTTGCCGATGTGCTCGCCCAGGCCCTCGCCGTCCCGCGTCAGCGGCACGTCGAAGCTGGCCTGCAGTTGGCCGATGCTGCGGTCGAGGTCGGTCGACTGGCTGATCAGCGTCCGCTCGGCCTCGCTCTCCAGCCGGGTGGTCGAGGCGCGCGCCGTCAGGGTCGAGCTGACCTGGCCGGCCGGCAGTTCCCACAGCGCCTTGTTGAGCACGATGTCGGACTGCGCCGAGGTGGTCGTGCTCTTGGTCCGGTCGGTATAGGCCAGGGTCTCGAGCGTGCGGTCGGTGTTGGTCTTGGTCTGCTCGCGGTTGAGCTCGCCGGTATAGGACCACTGCCAGCCGGCATAGGCCCCGCTCGCGGCGGCGGCCAGCCGGCCGCTCTGCGTCTCCGAGCGCCGGGTCAGCGCCTCGTTCGACAGCGGCGACAGGCCCAGGCGCGACTCGTTCTCGCCGGACTCGAAGGTGCCGTTGATGGTGCCCGAGACGCCCTGGCCCAGCGGCCGCGAAAGGATCGCGTTCAGCGCGACGTCGGTCGACTTGCCCTGCAGGGTCCGGAAGTCGCCTTCCCCGCCCTCGATGTCCCGGTCGCCTTCATAGATCGGTTCGGTCCCCGTGACCTTGGCGTCCAGCATCAGCCGCTGGCCCTGCAGGATGCGCAGCAGCGAGCCGTGGCCCATCACGCTCTGCCCGCCGCCGTCCTGGGTCGGCGTCGAAGCCGCGCCCTCGGCCAGCCAGGCCCGGAAGCGGTTGCGCAGGACGATGTTCACGACCTTCTGGTCGGCCGGGTAGCCGTACTTCAGCGACACCTCTTCCGGCAGGATATCGACGCGCAGGATCGCCTCGGTCGGCAGGTCGCGGATTTCCGCCCAGCCGGAGGTCCGGCCGCCGTTGATCAGCGTCACCGGGCGTCCGCCGCTGCCCTGGCCGCTGGCCGTCTGCGGCGCCAGGGCCTCGAGCAGCTCGGAAACGTTGGCCGCCCCGTAGGCCCGGATCTCGCGCGGCGAGATCGACAGCTCCGGCGTGATGTCGCCCGCGACCGCGCCCGGCAGGGTGCGCACGCCGGCGACCACCACCAGTTCCTCGACCTCGGTGTCGACATCGTACCCGTCGGTCTGGGCGAACGCCGCTCCGGCCGAAAGAGTGGCGGCCGCGACGCCGCAGAGCAGGCGAGCGGCGATCCGGCGGGCAGGAGACGATGAACTCACGAGGTACGATCCAGTCATTGGGAAGGAGGATTGGGCGATAGCTCTGCGGCTAACTGCCCCCACTCTCCTGAACGGGAGATGAGGCGTTTTCCGTCGCTCTTGTTGCGCTCATTCGTCAGGGCCGACAAAAAACCTGCCGAAACGCCGATAGAGCGCAAATGGCCTTGCGGGCCGGGCGTCGTGCGACCGGCGCTCGCCGCTCCGCCCCGCGACAACGCGCGCTCTGGCGGCTCCAGCGGCAAGTTGCTGCAAGGTCGCGGGCGGAAACCTGCCGATGGATGGTCTATCGGCAGCGCTTGAAGCCCTCCCTGCCGAAAGCCAAGACTGCGCCTCATGACCGGCGACCTGATTCGATGCGGCTGGCGCGGCATGGCCGGCGATCCGCTCTACGAGGCCTACCACGACACCGAGTGGGGCGTGCCCGAGTACGACGCCCGCGCCCTGTGGGAAAAGCTCGTCCTCGACGGCTTCCAGGCCGGGCTCGCCTGGATCACGATCCTGCGAAAGCGCGACGCCTTCCGCGAGGCCTTCGCCGGCTTCGATCCCGACGTCGTCGCCCGCTTCGGCGAGGCAGAGCGCGCCGCCCTGATGGCCAATGCCGGCATCGTCCGCTCGAACGCCAAGATCGACGCCGCCATTCAGGGCGCGCGGATCTATCTCGACATGCGCGAGAAGGGCGAGGACTTCAGCCAGTTCATCTGGAGCTTCACCAACGGCCGCGTGGTCCAGAACCAGTGGACCGAGATCGGCCAGGTGCCGGCACAGACCCGCGTCGCCGAGGAGATGGCCAAGGCCTTGAAAGCCAAGGGTTTCAAGTTCGTCGGCCCCGTGATCGTCTACGCCTTCATGCAGGCTGTCGGCGTCGTCAACGATCACCTGACCTGCTGCCACCGCCACGAACAAGTCAAACGGCTGGTGCGTTAATGCCGGACATGATGCTCGAACTAGCCTGTCCGAACGGCCCCGTCTGCGGGGTGGACGAGGCCGGCCGCGGCCCCTGGGCCGGACCGGTCAGCGCCGGAGCCGTGATCCTCGACCCGAACCGCGTGCCCGAAGGCCTCAACGATTCAAAGAAGCTCAGCGCCAAGGCCCGCAACGCCCTGGAGCTGGAGATCAAACAGAGCGCGCTGGCCTGGGGCGTCGGCTTCGCCTCGGTGGACGAGATCGACGAACTGAACATCCTGCACGCCACGGGGCTGGCTATGTGCCGGGCGGTCGAGGCGCTGGCGATCACCCCAGCCTTCGCCCTCGTCGATGGCAACTACAAGTTCAAATTGCCCTGCGAAATCAAGACCGTGGTCAAGGGCGACTCGATCAGCGCCTCGATCGCCGCAGCCTCGATCCTCGCCAAGGTCGCCCGCGACCGGCTGATGGTCGAGATGGACGGCCTCTATCCCGGCTACGGCTTCGCCGGCCACAAGGGCTACCACGCCCAGGTCCATGTCGAGGCGCTGCGCACGCTCGGCCCCTGCCCGATCCACCGGCGCGGCTGGGAGCCGATCCGCCTGGCCCTGATCGAGCGCGGCGAGATCGTCGAAGTCGTCGATTGATCAATTGAATCAAGATTGACGCCCCGGCCCCGCGGACCGATCGCGGGGCATGGACAGCGCTCTCTCCTCTTCGCTCCGCCTTCAGGCCAAGGCCTGCCTCGCCCTCGGCTCGCCCTTCCATGCCGGGCTGCTGGACCTCGCCGCCGAGGATTGCGAGGCTGGCGGCCCCACCGCCGCCCTGCTCGCCCCCTGGGCGGGCGAAGACCTCCGCGGCCTCATGGCCGCGGCCGTGCCTCTGCGCCTGCTGGGCGGCCTGCACGACCTCGTGCTCAGCGGCGACGCCCCGCCCCTGGCCGACGTCTACCCCAAGCCTGGCAAGGAATTCGACGCAGCGAGCGCCTGGCCCCAGGCCCGCCTCGCGATGACGCAGCACGCCGCCCGCCTCGCCGCCTTCATGGATCACGAGCCGCAGACCAACGAGGTCCGCCGCTCGGTCTGCCTGCTGGGCGGCTTCCTCACCGTGGCCCAGGAGACCGGCCTGCCGCTGCGCTGCTTCGAGATCGCCGCCAGCGCCGGCCTGAACACGTCCTGGGACCGCTACCGCTACGATCTATCCGGCGCGGCCTGGGGCCCTGAGAGCCCGGTGCTGCTGCCCACCGAGTGGACCGGTCCGTCGCCGCCGCTCGACGCGCCGGTCGTGGTGAGCCACCGCGCCGCCTGCGACCGCCGCCCCGTGGACCTTAACGATCCTGCTCTGCGCAGGCGGCTGCTGGCCTATGTATGGCCCGATCAGTTCGACCGCCTGACCCGTATTCGCGCCGCGATCGAGGTGACCTTGGCTCAGGGCGTGCGCGTCGAGGCGGCCGACGCCGTGGAATGGACCGCCCGGTTGGCCGCCCCCTCGCCCGGCGCGGCCACGGTCATCTATCACTCGGTGTTCTGGCAATACATGCCCCGGGAGAACCAGGCCGCTTTGCGACAGACCATTGAGAATATTGGACTATCTGCAACCAACGAGGCGCCCTTGGCCTGGCTGCGCATGGAGCCGCCGCCAGAGAACATGGCGCTCATGGAGATCCGGCTTACGATGTGGCCCGGTGGAGCGGAGCGGCTCTTGGGGACCGTTCACCCCCACGGCGCCTCGGTGAGTTGGACCGGTTAACCAAGATCAACAGCCGTTAACCACGTTCTTCAACACCCCCTTCACCACGATGACTCAGGATTCTGACTCCGGACATCGAGGTGACCTTATGGGCGTACTGGCCGACACGATCATTCAAGGCGACTGCATCGAGGAGCTGAAGAAGCTGCCCGAGAAGTCGGTCGATCTGGTCTTCGCCGACCCGCCCTACAACCTCCAGCTCGGGGGCGACCTGCTGCGTCCCGACAACTCCAAGGTCGACGCCGTCGACGACCATTGGGACCAGTTCGAGAGCTTCGCCGCCTACGACAAGTTCACCCGCGAGTGGCTGACCGAGTGCCGCCGGGTGCTGAAGGACGACGGCGCCCTGTGGGTGATCGGCAGCTACCACAACATCTTCCGCGTCGGCGCGACCTTGCAGGACCTGGGGTTCTGGCTGCTGAACGACATCGTCTGGCGCAAGTCGAACCCGATGCCGAACTTCAAGGGCACCCGGTTCACCAACGCCCACGAGACGCTGATCTGGGCCGCCAAGGGCCGTGGCGCGCGCCGCTACACCTTCAACTACGACGCCATGAAGATGGCCAACGACGACGTGCAGATGCGTTCGGACTGGACCTTCCCGTTGTGCACCGGCGAGGAGCGTCTGAAGGACGAGAACGGCGCCAAGGCCCACCCGACCCAGAAGCCCGAAGCCCTGCTGCACCGGGTGATCCTGGCGTCGACCAAGCCGGGCGACATCATCCTCGATCCGTTCTTCGGCACCGGCACCACCGGCGCGGCCGCCAAGCGCCTGGGCCGCCGCTACATCGGCCTGGAGCAGGACGAGAAGTACGTCGCCCTGGCCAAGGACCGGATCTCGAAGATCATCCCGATCGCGCCGGGCGACCTGGAGGTCACCGGCTCCAAGAAGTCCGAGCCGCGCGTACCCTTCGGCCAGGTGCTGGAAGCTGGCCTGCTCAGCCCGGGCGACGCGCTCTACTGCCCCAAGGGCGAACGCATGGCCCGCGTCCGCGCCGACGGCAGCCTGGTGGTCGGCGACCTCTCCGGCTCGATCCACAAGGTCGGCGCCATGGTCCAGTCGGCCCCGGCCTGCAACGGCTGGACCTACTGGCACTTCAAGTCCGACAAGGGCCTGGCCCCGATCGACGTCCTGCGCGCCAAGATCCGCTCGGCGATGCCGCAGGCCTGAACCAACTCAGGGTGTCATCCCGGTTTCGGCCGCAGGCTGAAGACCGGGACCCATTCGCGCCGCGTCGGCAGGATGCGGCCCGGCCTCCGCGATGCCTTGAGCCATCAGGTGTTCATAGGTCCCGGTCTTGCTACGCAAACCGGGATGACACTTGAATTTAGAGCAGGTTGCTCAGCCCCGCCCGCGCGGCCTTGAGGAACACGCTCGGCAAGGCGTCGAGCCCGGCCCGCGGCGTCCAGATCACTCCGTCGGCGTCGCCCTCGGCGCGCAGCAGCCGCAGGGTCAGGCTGAAATGCGTGAAGACGTGCTCGACCTCGCCCACGGCGCGCCAGTCGGCGCCCACCGGCGCGGCCGCCGCGGCCTCCGCGTCGCTCCAGCCCGTGGCGCGCCAGTCGCTGGTCGGCAGGGCCAGCATGCCGCCCAGCAGGCCCTTGGGCGGCCGGCGCACCAGCGCCACCTCGCCGCCGCGCGTGAGAATGTAGGCGACCCCGTTGCGATGCGGCCGCGCGGCCTTGGGCAGCTTGCGCGGATAGGTCTCCGGCTCGCCGCCGGCCAGACCGGCGCAAAACTCGGTCAGCGGGCAGCGGTCGCACAACGGCGCCTTGGGCCGGCAGACCGTCGCGCCCAGGTCCATCAGCGCCTGGGCCCAGTCGCCCGGCCGATGGTTGCGGACCAGCGAGCCGGCCAGCGCCTTTAGTTCGACCTTGCCGTCGGGCAGCGGCGTCTCCACCGCGAACAGCCGCGACATCACCCGCTCGACATTGCCGTCGACGACGTTGGTCGGCAGGTCGAAGGCGATCGCCCCGACCGCCGCGGCGGTATAGGGGCCAAGGCCCGGCAGCGAGCGCAGCCCCTCCTCGGTGTCGGGAAATACCCCGCCGTGATCGCCCGCCACCGCGCGCGCGCAGGCCAGCAGATTGCGGGCGCGAGCGTAGTAGCCAAGCCCCGCCCAGGCGGCCATCACCTCGCCGTCCTCCTCGCCCGCCAGGTCCGAAACGGTCGGCCAGCGATGGGTGAACTTCATGAAGTACGGTGTGGCGTGCGGCACCGTGGTCTGCTGCAGCATGACCTCGGACAGCCAGACCCGGTAAGGATCGGCGCGCACGCCGCGGTCCGCCGGCCCGACCCGCCAGGGCAGGTCGCGGGCGTTGGCGTCGTACCAGGCGAGCAGGCGGTCGCGGAGCGTCTCGGGCGTCACATGGTCTCAGCTACCCGATCCTCGCCTCGGACGGGAGCCTTGTTGTAAGGTAAGCCGATGCCGCCCCGCCCCCTGCCCACCGCCGCCGAAGCCGCCGAGATCCTGGCGCGCAAACGCACGCGGCCGCAGCACCGCGCCCCGCCGGTGGCGGGACGAGGCCTGTTCAAGCTGCTGAAGGAACTCGACGCCAAGTACGGCCAGGGTCCGGGCGCCCTGCAGGCCCGCTGGCGCGAGATCGTCGGCGTCGAACTGGCCAAGCGCACCGAGCCGGTGAAACTGACCAAGCCGCGCGGCGGCGGGCCGGGCGCGCTGGAGATCCGCGTCGCCGGCGCCTCGGCCGCCCTCATCCAGCATCAGGCGCACGAGATCGTCTCGCGGGTGAACCTGTTCCTCGGCGAGGGCGCGGTGAACAAGCTGCGCATCGTCCAGGGGCCCCTGCGCACCAGCGCCGCAACCGAGCCCAAGACCGCCCGCAAAAGGGCCGCGCCCCTCGACGCCGCGCGGGAGGCCGAGCTCGCCAAGGCGCTGGAGAATGCTCCCGACGGCCCACTGAAAGCCGCATTGCTGAGGTTGGGTCGCGGCGTTATGCGGCGGAACGCCGGCTGAGGCCGGTTGACTTTGCTCCGGCCCCCACGTTCCTCCGGCCGGGAATCGCGCTTTAATCTTTCATTCGGACTTCCGCAGAGGTGCATATGCCGAACTTCAACCGTCGCCTTCTCGTCGTCGCGGCCCTGGGTGCGCTCGCGCTGGCCGGCTGCTCCAAGAGCGGCGGCGTCGGGTCCGTCGACACCGCCGACATGACCCTGGGCGATCCGAACGCCAAGGTGAAACTGGTCGAGTACGCCTCGCTGACCTGCAGCCACTGCGGCACGTTCAACAACGAGGTCTTCCCCGAGTTCAAGAAGAAGTACATCGACACCGGCAAGGTGCATTACACCTTCAAGGAATTCCTGACCCCGCCGAACGAGGTGGCCGCCGCCGGCTTCCTGACCGCGCGCTGCGCCGGCAAGGACAAGTACTTCCAGGTCACCGACGCGATCTTCCACGCTCAGCAGGAAATGTTCACCACCGGCGACATGCGCGGCATCCTGCTGCGCACCGCCCAGTCGGCGGGCATGACCGAAGAGAAGTTCAACGCCTGCATCACCGATGAAGCGGCGCTGAAGGCCCTGAACGAACGCGTCGAAAAGGCCATCAAGGTCGACAAGATCACCTCGACCCCGTCGTTCATCGTCAACGGCAAGAAGGTCAAGGAAGGCGAAATGAGCCTGGCCGAGCTCGACGCGGCCGTCGCCGAGGCCTCGAAGTAAGCCATGCGCCAGCCGAGCCGCCGCATCGTCGCCGCCGCCTTCGGGGCGCTTGCGCTATGCGCCGGTTCGGCCATGGCCGCCCCACCTGCGCCCGCGACGGGCGACATGTCGCTGGGCGATCCGAAGGCCAAGGTGAAGCTGGTGGAGTACGCCTCCCTCAGCTGCAGCCACTGCGCGGTCTTCAACAATGAGGTCTTCCCAGCCTTCAAGAGGAAGTACATCGACACCGGCAAGGTCCACTACACCCTGCGCGAGATCCTGACCCCGCCGGCCCAGGTCGCCGCGGCCGGCTACATCACGGCCCGCTGCGCCGGCAAGGACAACTACTTCACCGTCGTCGACGCCGTGTTCCGCGGCCATGACGAGATGGTGAAGACCGGCGACGCGCGCTCGGTGCTGGTCGCCGCCGCCAAGGCCGGCGGCCTGACCGAAGCCCAGTTCGAGGCCTGCCTCGCCGATACGGCCAACCTCGAAGCGCTCAACGCCCGCGTGGCCAAGAACGCCAAGGATGGCGCCATCACCGGCACCCCCACCTTCGTCTTCAACGGCAAGAAGGTGAAGGAAGGCGAGATCACCGCCGCCGAACTCGACGCGGCCGTGGCCGCGGCCTCCAAGCGGTAGGAGGCGCCCCCGGCCCGTGCATTTCCAAAGGCTCCGACTCACCGGTTTCAAGTCCTTCGTCGATTCGACCGAGTTTCGGATCGAGCCCGGAGTCACGGGCATTGTGGGACCGAACGGCTGCGGCAAGTCGAACCTGCTGGAAGCTCTGCGTTGGGTGATGGGCGCCAATTCCGCCAAGGCGATGCGCGCCGGCGGCATGGACGACGTGATCTTCGCCGGGTCTGGCAATCGCGCTTCGCGCAACCACGCCGAAGTCACCCTGACCATCGACAACAGCGACCGGCGCGCTCCGCCCGCCTTCAACGACACGCCCGTGCTTGAGGTCGTCCGGCGGATCGATAAGGGCGCGGGCTCGACCTACAAGATCAATGGCCGCGAGGTCCGCGCCCGCGACGTGCAGCTGCTGTTCGCGGACGCCTCGACCGGCTCGAACTCCCCGGCCCTGGTCCGTCAAGGTCAGATCTCCGAGCTGATCGCCGCCAAGCCGCAGAACCGCCGCCTGATCCTGGAAGAGGCGGCCGGCGTCTCGGGCCTGCACTCGCGCCGTCACGAGGCCGAGCTGCGCCTGCGCGCCGCCGAGGCCAACCTCGCCCGGCTGGACGACGTCTCCGGCGAGCTCGAAACCGCGCTGAACCGTCTCAAGCGCGAAGCGCGCCAGGCCGAGCGCTACAAGAAGCTCTCCGCCGAGATCCGCGCCCTGCAGGGCGCCGTGCTCTTCGCGCGCTGGTCCGAAGCCCGTGACACCGCCGCCCGCCTGCGCGAGGAGGCGTCCGCCGCCGCCGCGACGGTGGAAGCCAACACCCGCGAGGCCGCGGGCGCGACCACCCGCGCCGCCCAGGCCGAGGAGGCGATCAAGCCGCTGCGCGAGGCCGAGACCATCGCCGCGGCGATCCTCAACCGCCTGGCCATCGACAAGGACCGGCTGGAGCGCGAGGGCGAGGCCCTGGCCGCCGAGGTCGAGCGCCTGACCAGCGACCTGACCCGCATCGACGCCGACCGCGCCCGTGAAACCCAGATCGCCCACGACGCCGACGCCGCGCTGCAGCGCATGGCCGAGGACCTCACGGCGCTGGAAGCGGCCATCGCCGCGGCGCCCGAGCGCGTGCCGGAACTGGAAGCCGCCGCCCGCGCCGCGGAAGAAGCCCGGATCGCCGCCGACAAGGCGGTGGAGGAACTCGCCGCCCTCGCCGCCGCCGACGAGGCCCGCCGCCGCGCCGGCGCGGCCCGCGTCGACGAGGCCCAGAACCGCGTGTCGCGCACCCGCCGCGCCCTCGACCAGGCCAAGAGCGAACGCGCCCAACTCGGCCCCGCCGTCACGCCGCAGATCGAGGAAGCCCGCGCCGAGCTCGAACGCGCGCAGGGCGTGCTCGCCACGGTCCGCGCCGCGCTCGAAGCCGCCGAGGAAGAGCGCGGCAAGGCCGCCGCCGCCGAGACCGAGGTCCGCGAAACATCGCGCAAGCAGGACGAACATCTGGGCCGGCTGACCGCCGAGGCCCGGGCCCTGGCGCAGATCGTCGCCCAGCAGCGCCGCGCCGGCTTCGCCCCGGCCCTGGATTCGGTCGTACCCTCGCGCGGCTACGAGCGCGCCGTCGCCGCCGCGCTCGGCGATGACCTGGACGCGGCGCTGGACCCGAAGGCCCCGGCCTTCTGGGGCGGCGGCGAGGCCGCGCCCGCCGCCTGGCCGGCCGGCGCCGAACCGCTCGCTCCAAAGGTGAAGGCGCCCGAAGCGCTGGCCGCGCGGCTGGCGCACATCGCCGTCGTCTCCCGCGAGGACGGCGAGCGCCTGCAGAAGGCTCTGCCGCTCGGCGCCCGCCTGGTCTCCAAGGAAGGCGACCTCTGGCGCTGGGACGGCTTCGTCGCCCGCGCCGACGCGCCCAAGCCGGCCGCCATCCGCATGGAGCAGAAGACACGGCTGGCCGAGGTCGAGAGCGAGATCGAAGTCGTCGCCCCCAAGGCCGCCAGCGCCAAGGAGGCCCTGCAATCGGCGTCCGGCCGCGTGCGTGCGGCCGAGGACGCGGTCCGCAACACCCGTCGCGAACCGCCCGCCGCCGAGCAGAAGGTGACCCTCGCCCGCGGCGTACTGGAGAAGCTCGACCGCGAGGCGACGCGCCGCGAGGCCCAGGCCCAGTCGCTCGACGACATGATCGGCCGCTTCGAGGCCGAACTCGCCGACGCCGAGCAGATCCTAGCGGTGGCGATCGCCGAGACCTCCAGCACCAGCGACGCCGGCGACCTTGCCGAACGCCTCGCCCAGGCGCGCGCCGCCGCCGGTCCGGCGCGCGAGGGCGCCGCGGCCGCCCGCTCGGCGCTGGAAATGGAAGTGCGCGAACGCGACGGCCGCGCCCGGCGGCTCGAGAACCTGAAGCGCGACGCCGACGATTGGACGCGGCGCGGCAAGACCGCCGCGCGCCGGCTGGACGACCTGGCCGAGGGCCGCGCCAAGGTGCAGGCCAATCTCGACAAGGCGCTGGAGGCCCCGGCGTCGCACCAGGAACGGCTCGGCAAGCTGCTCGACGAGCTGTCTGCCGCCGAGGCGCGGCGCGCGCAATCCGCCGACGCCCTGGCCCAGGCCGAGGCCGCCCGCACCGAGGCCGACCGCGCCCTGCGCGCGGCCGAGAGCGCCGCCGGCGAGGCCCGCGAACTGCGCGCCTCCCTGGCCGCAAAGCTGGAAGCCGCCGTCGAGCGCCTGACCGAGATGACCGGCCAGATCCGCGAGACCGCCCGCATCGAGCCCGAGCAGCTGGGCCGCAAGCTGGCCGACGAGGCCGTGGCGATCCCGACCGACGCCGGCGGCATGGAGGCCCACCTCTACAATCTGGAACGCCAGCGCGACTCGATCGGCGCGGTCAACCTGCGGGCCGAGGAAGAGGCCGGCGAACACGCCGCCCGGCTCGAGACCATGATGAGCGAGCGCGCCGACCTGACCGGCGCCATCGCCCGCCTGCGCCAGGGGATCGACGAGCTCAACGGCGAGGGCCGCGAACGCCTGCTGGCCGCCTTCGAGGTGATCAACGAGCACTTCAAGACGCTCTTCCAGGCGCTGTTCCAGGGCGGCCAGGCCGAGCTGCGGCTGGTCGAGTCCGACGACCCGCTGGAAGCCGGCCTCGAAATCTACGCGTGCCCGCCCGGCAAGCGGCTCTCGACCATGAGCCTGATGAGCGGCGGCGAGCAGGCCCTGACCGCCTGCGCACTGATCTTCGGGGTGTTCCTGGCCCAGCCGGCGCCGATCTGCGTGCTGGACGAGGTCGACGCCCCGCTCGACGACGCCAATGTCGATCGCTACTGCAACCTGCTCGACGAAATGCGCCGCCGGACCGAGACCCGGTTCATCACCATCACCCACAATCCGGTGACCATGGCCCGCATGGACCGCCTGTTCGGGGTGACCATGGCCGAGCGCGGCGTCTCGCAACTGGTCTCCGTCGATCTGCGCCAGGCGGAGGCCATGGCGGCGCAATAAGGCGAGGTTCCGCAAGGGAATCTGCGTCCTAGCCGAGGCCGCCTTCGGGCGGGCCGGCCCCATAGCCGGTGGACGAGTTGTCGCGACGCCGATTTTTCCAATAAATACAAAGCGCTAAATCACACAACCCCAGCCTTGACGCACTGCACCCGCGTCTATAGGTTCCGCGCGACTTGAAGCCCCGGCCGCGGCGGGCGACGTCGTGGTTCCATAAGGCCGCCGACGCATGCCGCATCCGGACAATTCGCGCGACGAGGCCATCAGACGCCTCGACGAAAGGGCTGCGGCGCTTGAAGAGCGCACAACCCAGACGCCGCGTGATTACGGTTCCAAGGCCGCCGGCTACGGCTATCGCCTCATGGGCGTGCTGATAGGCGGCGTCTTTGTGGGGCTGGGCTTTGGAGCTGGGGCGGACGTTGTTCTGAAAACGGCGCCTTGGGGGATGATCATCGGAGTCCTCGTGGGCTTCGGCGTTTCTATTTGGATGGCCGTTCGCTCGGCCCAGCGCATGTCCGCCGAAGCGGCGAGGGAGTGGGGTCCGCCTCAGGATCTCCCCCCCGACGACGAGGACGATTGAAGGAGTTCGAGGCGGCATGGCCGACCCGATGCATCAGTTTGAGATCCAGAAGGTGCTGGATCTGCCCGCCATCACCCTTCCGGGCATCGGCGCGATCGACATGTCGATCACCAACTCCACTGTCGCCATGCTTCTGGCAGCGGCTCTGGTTGTCCTGTTCTTTGCGGTGACCACCGCCAAGGCCGCCGTCGTACCGGGCCGCCTTCAGGTCATCGGCGAGGGGATCTTCAGTTATATCGACGACTTGGTCGTCGGCATCATCGGCCATGAAGGCCGCAAGTTCTTCCCCTACATCTTCACCCTGTTCGTGTTCATCCTGGCGATGAACGTGCTGGGCCTGTTCCTGGTCTTCACCGCGACTTCGCAGCTGGCGGTCACCGCCTCACTCGCGGTCATGACCATCCTGATCGTCATCATCTACGGCCTGATGCGCAACGGCGCGAACATGTACAAGCTGTTCGTCCCGGCGGGCGTGCCCTGGTACATGCTGATCCTGGTCACCCCGATCGAAATCCTTTCCTTCCTCCTGCGTCCGGTCACCCTGGCCCTGCGTCTGTTCGGCAACATGCTGGGCGGTCACGTGGCTCTCAAGGTGTTCGCCGGCTTCGTGGTCTCGCTGGGCGCTCTTGCGGCGACCGGCGGCGTGGCCAGCCTCGGCTACCTCGCCGCGGCCCTGTCGCTGGGCGGCGTCGTCGCCCTGACGGCGCTGGAGTTCCTGGTGGCCTTCCTGCAGGCCTTCGTCTTCGCGGTTCTGGCCTGCGTCTATCTCAACGACGTGGTCAACCTCGGCCATCACCACTGATCGGCCGTTCACAACTCAACTCTTCAACTTTCAAACGGGACTGAAAACTATGGACGCGGAAGCTGCTAAGTACATCGGCGCTGGCCTGGCGACCCTCGGCATGATCGGCGCCGGCGTTGGCGTCGGCACCATCTTCGGCCACTTCCTGGCGGGCGCCACGCGCAACCCGTCGGCCGCCGGCGGCCAGTTCACCAACCTGATCCTCGGCGCGGCTCTGACCGAAGCTCTGGGCATTCTGGCCTTCGTGCTCGGCCTGCTCATCCTCTTCTCCTAAAGCCAGTCTCGCAGGTCCCGAGGGGCGCGCCGTCACCGTCGCGCCCTGACCTGCGTTTGTAAGGACGCCTAAGCCTTATGGCCGCCGAGACCCCAAACCACGCCGAGACCGCCGGCGCCGACCACGGAGCCCACGCTTCGACCGGCACGACGGAAGTCGCCGCTCATGGCGGCGGCGAGAGCGGCGGTCTGCCCCAGTTCCGCATGGAATACTGGGGCGGTCAGATCGTCTGGCTCTTCCTCATCTTCGCCGTCCTCTACATCCTGCTCGCCAAGGTCTTCGTGCCGCGGCTCCGCAAGATCAAGGACAACCGCGCGGCGACCATCGCCGACGCCGTGAACCAGGCGCGCAGCGTCCAGGCCGAAGCCGAGGCGCAAGCCAAGGCCGCTCAGGCCGAGATCGACGAAGCCCGCAGCCGCGCTCGCGGCCTCGCCGTCGAAGCCAAGGCCAAGGCCGCGGCCCAACTGGCCACCAGCCAGAAGGCCGAGGACGAACGTCTGCAAGCCCAGATGGATGAGGCGGAAGCCCGCATCCGCGGTCTGCGCGACCAGGCCATGTCCAACGTCCGCGGCATCGCGGGCGAGACGGCTCAGGCCATGGTCGAAAAGCTGACCGGTCAGAAGGTCACTGCGGCCGAGATCGACGCGGCGCTCACCGCCCGCGCTCAAGGAGCCGCCTGATGCCCGCCTTCCTCATTCCGAGCAATCCGGAGTTCTGGGTCGGCGCGGGTCTGCTGATCTTCCTCGGCATTGTGATCTTCGTGGCCAAGGCTCCGAAGACCATCAACGCCGCCTTGGACGCTACGACCGCCAAGATCCAGGCTGACCTGGACGAAGCGGCCCGCATCCGCGAGGAAGCCCAGCGCCTGCTGGCCCAACTGAAGGCCGAGCGCGCCGAAGCCGAGGTGCAAGCCAAGGAAATGCTGGCCGCCGCCCAGGACGAGGCTCGTCGCTACGAGGCCGAAGCCAAGGCGAAGCTGGAGGAGAGCCTGGCTCGCCGTCAGCAGCTCGCCGAGCGCAAGATCGCCAACGCCGAGGCGCAAGCCGCGGCCGAGGTGAAGGCCGCCGCCGCCGATCTGGCGGCCCAGGCCGCCGAAGTGGTGCTGACCAAGCGCCTCGCCGGCACGAAGACCGACCCGCTGGTGGATCGTGCGATCAGCCAGCTGAGCTCCAAGCTCCAGTAGATTGGGTTCTAGCGCCGACGCCTGAAAAGGCGTCGGCTGCGAACCATGAAGCGAAGGCCCTTAGGCGCCAGAAGACGCTCGATCTTCAAAGCCTGATGCCAAGACATCTTCAGGATTTGCGGGTCACGCCGCAGCAGCCGCCGGATCGGTGAGATCACCCGCGGGTGCGCCTGGTGCAGGCGGACGAACTGCCGCCGCGCCTTGAACGAGTTGCGCAGGATCACCATCAGGCCGACGACGATCACCGGGATCCCGCCAGGACCCGGCAGAGGCGCGATCAGAATCCCCGCCAGGACGATCAGGCTGCCGACGACGACCAGCCCAAAGCGCACGAGCCGACCCGCGAGATCGCGGGTGACGTCGTCGGTGGCGCGATTGCCGCGCACGCTGGGCATGGCGAGTGACACGTTCAATACCTGGAATGAGCCCGCGCGCGGAACTGGGGAGGACCAGCGGTCGGGTGTTCTGCGATATGAGAACGTATCTAGGACTCGTAAAGGCGACCCAGCGGTTAAATTTCGTCCACCTGTGGCTATTCGGCGGCCAGCGGCGCCGGGGACACACCTTTGGCCTCAGGACGCCACGTCAGACGCGGTTTGCGCGCCGCCAGCGTCTCGTCCAGCCGGCGCAGCGGCGCGAGGTAGGGGGCCCCCTTGAAGCGTTCGGCGTCGCCCGCCTTGGCCGCGTGAGCCAGGGCGATCAGCGCCTCGCAGAACCGGTCCAGCTCGTGCTTGGGCTCGGTCTCGGTCGGCTCGATCAGCATCGCGCCATGGACGACCAGCGGGAAGTACATGGTCATCGGGTGGAACCCCTCGTCGATCATCGCCTTGGCGAAGTCGAGCGTGGTCACCCCCGTCCCTTCCAGCCAGGCGTCGTCGAACAGCGCCTCGTGCATGCAGGGGCCGTCCGGGAAGGCCGGGCTCATCACCGGCGACAGCCGCGCCTTGATGTAGTTGGCGTTCAGCACCGCGTCCTCGGCGACCTGACGCAGGCCGTCGGTCCCGTGGCTGACCATGTAGGCGTAGGCGCGGACGAACATGCCCATCTGGCCGTGGAAGGCGCTCATGCGGCCAAAGCCCTGGGCGGCCTCCCCGACCGTCTCCTCGACCAGCTTGAACCCGTCCTCGCCCGACACCACCCAGGGGGCCGGGGCAAAGGCCGCAAGGGCCTCCGACAGCACCACGGGACCCGCGCCCGGCCCGCCGCCGCCGTGCGGCGTCGAGAAGGTCTTGTGCAGGTTGATGTGCATGGCGTCGACGCCCAGGTCGCCCGGACGCACCCGGCCGACGATGGCGTTGAAGTTGGCGCCGTCGCAGTAGAAGTAGGCCCCGGCCTCGTGGGTCAGGCGCGAGATCTCGAGGATGTCGCGCTCGAACAGGCCGCAGGTGTTGGGGTTGGTGACCATGATCGCCGCCACGTCGGGCGACAGCTTGGCGGCGAGGTCGGCAGTGTCGACGCGGCCGTCTTCGGTCTGGGCGATCTCGACCACCGAGTAGCCGACGAAGGCGGCGGTGGCCGGGTTGGTGCCGTGGGCCGAGGTCGGGACCAGCACCGTGCGGCGATGCCCCTGCCCCTTGGCCTCATGGGCCGCCTTGATGGCCAGCAGGCCGCAGAGCTCGCCATGGGCGCCGGCCTTCGGCGACAGGGCGACGGCGGGCATGCCGGTCAGGGTCTTCAGCCAGTGGGCCAGGCGGTCCATCAGCGCCAGCGCGCCCTGCACGGTCGCCTGCGGCGCCAGCGGGTGCAGGTCGGAGAAGCCGGCCAGCCGGGCCATCTTCTCGTTCAGGCGCGGGTTGTGCTTCATCGTGCACGAGCCCAGCGGATAGAGCGCCAGGTCGATGGCGTGGTTCTTCTGGCTCAGGCGCACGTAGTGGCGCATCGCCTCGGGCTCGGACAGGCCCGGCAGGCCGATCGGCGCGGCCCGGACCAGGTCGCCCAGGTCCGAGGCGTCCTGCGCCGCCGGCGCCAGGTCGACGCCGGTCTTGTCCCAGCCGCCCAGTTCGAAGATCAGCGCCTCGTCCTGCAGCAGGCCGCGGCCGCCGTTCAGCGAGGTGTGTCCCGTCGCCTCGACGGCGCCTTCGGGACGGGTCGGACGTCCAACGTTCTGCATGGTCATTACGCGGTCCTCCCGGCGAGCGCCTGGGCGAAGGTCTGGATGTCCTGGGTGGTGGTGGTCTCGGTCGCGGCGACCAGCAGGACGTCTTCCATGCCGGCGGCGGGATCGAGCCGCGAGAACGGCACGCCGGCGACGACGCCGTCGGCCAGGAGGGCCTCGACCGTCTTGGCCGCGTCGCCCTTCAGGCGGATGGCGAACTCGTTGAAGAAGCGCGGGGTCAGCACCTCGACGCCCGGCACGGCGGCCAGGGCGTCACGCAGCTCGCGAGCCCGCGAGTGGTTCAGCGCCGCC
The DNA here is from genome assembly GCF_001425305.1 of Phenylobacterium sp. Root1290. Taxonomy (GTDB): domain Bacteria; phylum Pseudomonadota; class Alphaproteobacteria; order Caulobacterales; family Caulobacteraceae; genus Phenylobacterium. The sequence goes on from NZ_LMEE01000002.1 coordinate 614,572, forward strand.
AGCTCGCGCAGGCCGCGCTCGCCCAGCAGCGACAGGTGGATGGTGAAGGCCAGGGCGCAGAGGCCCGAATTGGTGCAGATGTTCGACGTCGCCTTCTCGCGGCGGATGTGCTGCTCGCGGGTCGACAGGGTCAACACGAAGCCGCGACGGCCCTCGGCGTCCAGCGTCTCGCCGCAAAGGCGACCGGGCATCTGGCGAACCAGCTTTTCGCGGCAGGCGAAGAGGCCGACATAGGGACCGCCGAAGTTCAGGCCGTTGCCGATTGACTGGCCCTCGGCGACTGCGATGTCCGCGCCCATCTCGCCCGGGGACTTCAGCAGGCCGTAGGACACCGCCTCGGTCGTCACCACGATCAGCAGCGCCCCGGCGGCGTGCGCCGCCTCGGCGATCTTGGTCACGTCGGTGACCACGCCGAAGACGTTGGGGGTCTGCACCACCACGGCCGCAGTGTCCGAATCGATGGCGTCCAGAACCGCGGCCTCGGCGTCGATCGCCGCGGCCTGGCGCACGATGTCCATGCCCTCGGCATGGGCGATGGTCTGGGTGGTGGCCGCATAGTGCGGGTGCAGGCCGCCCGACAGCACCGCCTTCTTACGGCGGGTGACGCGCTGGGCCATCATCACCGCCTCGGCGCACGCCGTGGAGCCGTCGTACATCGAGGCGTTGGCCACATCGAGCCCGGTCAGGGCCGCGACCTGGGTCTGGAACTCGAACAGCACCTGCAGCGTGCCCTGCGCGATTTCCGGCTGGTAGGGCGTGTAGCTGGTCAGGAATTCCGAACGCTGGATGATGTGGTCCACCGTCGCCGGAACGTGGTGCTTGTAGGCCCCTGCCCCGCAGAAGAACGGACCCGCGCCCGCCGGGCGGTTCATCGCCGCCAGGCTGGCGAGCTCACGCTCGACCTCCATCTCGCCCGCATGCAGCGGCAGGTCGAACAGGTCGGCCTTGCGGGCCGCCTGCGGCACGTCGGCGAACAGGTCGTCGATCGAGCCGGCGCCGATGGTCGCCAGCATTTCGGCGCGGTCGGCGGGCGTAAGGGGCAGGTATCTCATCAGCTTCTTCTTTCCCGCTCATCCCCGCGAAATCGGGGGCCCATTCGGACTGCGGCTTAGGTTCCCGCCTGCGCGGGAATGAGCGGTGTGGTTACAGGGTGCCCAGGAATTCTTCGTAGGCGTCGCGATCCATCAACGCCTCGACCTCAGCCGGGTTGGCGAGCTTGATCTTCGCGAACCAGCCCAGGCCCTCCGGCTGGTCGTTGACCGTCTCGGGCGCATCGCCCAGCGCGGCGTTGCCCTCGACGACCTCGCCCGAAATCGGGGCGTAGACGTCCGAAGCCGCCTTCACGCTCTCGACCACGGCCAGGTTGTCGCCGGCCTTGACCGACTTGCCCGCTTCCGGAACTTCGACGAACACGACGTCGCCCAGTTGCTCGGCGGCGTAGGCGGTGATGCCGATGGTGGCCACGTCGCCCTCGACGACGACCCACTCGTGATCCTTGGTGAAACGCATCTGGGGTGTCCTCTCTCAGAGCTTGCGGACGTAACGATGGGGAACGAAGGGCATGGCCGTGACCTCGGCGGTCTGGGCCTTGCCCCGCACAATGACTTTCAACTTCGAACCGGGCCCGGCGTAGGCGGGCGGAACGAAGCCCATGGCGATCGGCTTGCCGAGGCTAGGCGAAAAGCCCCCCGACGTGACCACGCCGATCACATTGCCTTCTTCGTCGGCGATCTCCGCGCCTTCTCGGGCCGGCGCGCCTTCCAGCACGACGAAGCCGACACGCTTGCGGCTGACGCCCTCGGCCAGTTCCTTGGCGATGCGCGACGCGCCCGGGAAGTCGCGGGCGTCGCGGCGCTTCTTGGAGACCGAGAACGCCAGGTCCGCCTCGACCGGGCTGACGCTCTCGTCGACGTCGTGACCATAGAGCGGCAGGCCCGCTTCCAGGCGCAGGCTGTCGCGCGCGCCCAGGCCGATCGGCTTCACGCGCTCGTCGGCCAGCAGGGTGTTCCAGATCCGCTCGGCTTCCGACGCCGGGACGGAGATCTCATAGCCGTCCTCGCCGGTGTATCCCGAGCGCGAGACGATCGCCTCGGTCCCGAAGGCGCTCATCGTCCGGGCGTCCATGAACACCATGCTCGCCGCTTCGGGGGCGTGCTGGACCAGGACCTCGGCGGCCTTGGGACCTTGCAGCGCCAGCAGCGCGCGGTCCTCCAGGCGCTCGATGCGCACCTGACCGGCCAGCTCGTTGTCGATGACCTTGAAGTCGTCGTCCTTGCAGGCGCCGTTGACCACCACGAACAGGCCGTCGTCATCTGGACGCGCGGCCATCAGGTCGTCGATGATGCCGCCCTTCTTGTTCAGCAGCACCGAGTAGCGCTGCTTGCCCGGCTTCAGGCCGATGAAGTCGCCGGGGGTGACCTCCTCGAAGGCCGACAGCGGCGAGACGCCGCGCAGGCGCGCCTGGCCCATGTGCGAGACGTCGAACAGTCCGGCGTTCTCGCGGGTCCAGAGGTGCTCCTTCAGCACGCCGTCCTTGTACTGCACCGGCATGGAATAGCCGGCGAACGGCACCATGCGGGCGCCCGCGGCGATGTGCGCGGCGTTGAGGGGCGTGGTCTTCAAGTTCTCGTCGGACACGGCGGACTCCAGCTGATGACCTCGCGAGCGTGTGCGAGGGCTCAGCCCTCGCCACGTTCGCGCCCCCGCTGTCCCTGAGCCTGAGAGATTTCGGGGCCGCGCCTGGCGATCCCTTGCTCCTTCGGCGAGCGCAGGTTTCCCAGCGCTACTTTCCAGCGTGCATCAGCTCGCGCGGTCCTTTTGCCTGAGCGTTTCCGGGGCGGTTGCGCCTTCGGCTCCGGACCCCGAAAGGCCCGATCTCTCCCGCGAGAGTCGGCGCATAACTCTTCGATCGCCGAATGGGAGTCAACGCGCAAAGCGTCTCGCGCCGCCGACGGCGCGAGAGCTTGGCGTCACATGCGCTCGGGCGCCTCGACGCCCAGCAGCTCAAGCGCCTGCTCAAGCTGGCGCAGCGTCGTCTGGGCCAGGGCCAGGCGCGAAGCCTTCACCTCGGCCGGAGCCGACAGGATCGGGCAGGCGGCGTAGAACTTCGAGAACGCCTGGGCCAGCTTGTAGGCATGCTCGGCCACGAAGTTCGGGGCCTTCTTGTCGTAGGCGTCGACCAGCGCCTGGTCGAAGGCGTCAAGCAGCAGCACCAGGTCACGCTCGGCCGGTTCGCTCACCACGATCGGCCCGGCCTTGGCGCCCTCGGCCTCGGCCTTCCGCAGCACCGATTTCACCCGCACCGCCTGATAGAGCAGATAGGGGCCGGTCTTGCCCTCGAAGCTCGAGAAGCGGTCGAGGTCGAAGACATAGGACGTGCCGCGGAAGTTCTGCAGGTCGGCGAACTTCAGCGCCGCGACGGCGACCTTGTGGGCGGTGTCCTCGAAGGTGTCGGGGTCCAGCTCGGCGCCCAGACCCGCTTCGTGCAGACGCTCGCGCGCCTTGTCGCGGGTCATGACGATCATGTCGTTCAGCTTCAGGACGCCGCCTTCGCGGGTCTTGAACGGCTTGCCGTCGGTCCCGTTCATGGTGCCGAAGCCGACATGCTCCAGGCTGCCCTTTTCGGCGTAGCCGGCCAGGTAGGCGGCGCGGAACACGATCTCGAAGTGATCGGCCTGACGCTGGTCCACGGCGTAGAGCACGTGGTCGGGGCCGAAGGTCTGCTTGCGGTCGAGAATCGTCGCCAGGTCGGTCGTGCCGTACATGGCCGAGCCCTCCGACGAGACCACGAGCAGCGGATCGGGGCTCGGGACCACGATCACCGACCCGTCGGGCAGCTTCTTTTTCTTGGTCTCGTTCGGGCCGGCGACATGCACGATGCGCGCACCCTGATCCTCGACCAGCAGGCCCTTGGCCTCCAGGTCCGCGACCATCGGCTTGATCAGCTCGTCGACGTCGCTCTCGCCCTTCCAGAGGTCGAAATCGACGCCCAGGGCGTGGAAGTCGCGTTCCAGGGCGACCTTTGTCACCTTGGCGAAGTGCCGCCACAGCAGGAAGTAGCCGCTTCCGCGAGCCTGCAGTTCGGCGGTCAGCTTGCGGGCGCGATCGCGGTAGTCGGGCTCGGTCTTCCCGCGGGCCGCGGCCATCGGATAAAGCCGGTCGAGATCGGCCAGGCTGACCTTCTCGTCGAACAGGGCGGCGGCGGCCGCTTCGTCCTGCGCGCTCACCTCGGACTTGGCGTTCAGTTCCTCGACGAGCGCGGCGATCGCCGCGTCCTCGTCGGTCACCGCCCCGATGAGCAGGCCCATCTGGTAACCCCAGTCGCCGAAGTGGGCGTCCCCCACCACGGTGTCGCCGCGGAACCGGTAGATGCGCTTCAGCGATTCCCCGATGATCGACGAGCGCAAGTGGCCCACATGCATCGGCTTGGCCACGTTCGGGCCGCCGTAGTCGATCATCACCTTGCGGGCGGTCTCGACGCTCAGCGCGCCCAGGCGGGGGTCGGCGGCGATCTCATCGGCGCGGGCCGACAGGGCCTGGTCGCTGACGCGCATGTTGATGAAGCCGAGGCCTGCGGCCTCGACCGACGCCAGACGCGGATCGCCGGACAGATTCGCCACCACCTCGGCGGCGATCTCGCGCGGGTCGCGCTTGGCCACCTTGGCCGCGGGCAGCGCCCCGTTGCATTGGAAGTCAGCCAGGTCGGGCCGGTCAGACGGCGTCACCCGGCCGAGTTCGGCCGGCAGTCCCGCCGCGGCGAAGGCGGCGGCGACCGCTTCGCTCAGGCCCCTTTTCAGGTCGCTCATTTGTTTTCGTTGGTGTTCCCGGCGACGGCGGCGCCGGCGTTCAGCCGGAAACGCTTACCCTCGCGGTTGAAGGCCGCCATCTGCGGCGTGACGTCGAAACCGACCAGCACTTCGAAATTGGCGCCGCTGGTGGTCATGGTGGCGCGCGGAATGGTGATCTGCGCGATCTGCTCGGTGGCGTAGATCCGGTCCTGGCCCGCCGCGAAGTTCACCGGCAGGTCGAAGTATTCCTTGGCCAGCACCGACTCGCCGCGCTGGGTCACCGCCACCCAGTAGCGATAGTTCTTCGAGGAACCCTCGGCCTGCGGGCCCTTGCCCAGCTCGAAGAGGATTTCCATCGTGACCTTGATCGGCTCGTCGTCCTTGTACTGACAGCCGGCCGAGATGCCCTGGATCTCGCCCGAGAAGCCGACGGCCGAGGAGGCCTCGCGGTTGTCCTTGAACTCGACGTAACGGGCGGCGTCGTAGAGAACCTTCACGTACGGGCACGGGCCGGCGTTGCGCAGCTGCGGCAGCGGAGCCTGGACGTCGCTCCATTCCGAATCGCGCTTGCGCTTCTTGGCCGCCTCTTCCTGTTGGCGCTGTTCGTCATTCCCACGACGTTGGGCGAGCGCCAGCTCGGGGACCGTGGACCCGGCCAGGATCAGGCCGGCGGCAAGCAGCATCAGGGAGCGGCGCATCAAGGTCGTCCAAAAGCCAGAGGGGCGCGCGCCCGTTCGGGCGTTGCGCGTGCGTCACCCCTAGTAATGGCTATCGATTGAGGCCGCAACGCGGCTGGCGGATACGGCCTCGAACGCTTAACTTGCGCGGCATGTTGCAAGAGCCCCGCCCTCGCCCCCCGCTGACGGTCCTGCTGGCCACCCCGCGCGGCTTTTGCGCCGGCGTCGACCGCGCCATCCAGATCGTCGAGCGCGCCATCGAGAAGTACGGCGCTCCGGTCTATGTGCGGCACGAGATCGTCCATAACCGCCACGTGGTCGACCGCCTGAAGAGCCTGGGCGCCGTGTTCGTCGAGGAGCTCTCGGAGTGCCCGACCGATCGGCCCGTGGTGTTCTCGGCCCACGGCGTGCCCAAGTCGGTCCCGGCCGAGGCCAAGGGCCGCCAGATGCTCTATCTCGACGCCACCTGCCCTTTGGTCTCCAAGGTCCATGTCGAGGCCCAGCGCCACTATGACGCTGGCAAGGAGATCGTGCTGATCGGCCATGCCGGCCACCCTGAGGTCGTCGGCACCATGGGCCAGCTGCCCGACGGCGTCGTCCAGCTGATCGAGACGGTCGAGGACGCCCGCGCCTTCACGCCCAAGAATTCAGCCAACGTGGCCTTCGCCACCCAGACCACGCTGTCGGTGGACGACACCGCCGAGATCGTGGCCGCGCTGCGCGAGCGGTTCCCCGACATCTCCGCCCCGCACAAGGAAGACATCTGCTACGCGACCACCAACCGCCAGGACGCGGTCAAGGCGATCTCGTCCCGCGCCGAGGTGCTGCTGGTGCTGGGCTCGGCCAACTCCTCGAATTCCGTGCGCCTGGTCGAGGTCGGCAAGCGCTCGGGCGCCAAGGGCGCCTACCTGATCGACGACGCCCGCGGCCTTGATCTCGCCTGGCTCGACGGCGTGTCGACCGTCGGGGTCACCGCCGGAGCCTCGGCGCCCGAGGTCCTGGTCCAGGGCCTGATCGACCGCCTGGGCGAGGCCTTCGACGTCACGGTCGAGGAAGTGGACACCGTTCGCGAGACGGTGAGCTTCAAGCTGCCGCGAAAGCTGACAGCGGACGCTTGACGGGGAGCCCGCGCTCCCGCATCCCCGCGCCAGCATGGCCGTCTACACCGATATCTCCGACGAGGAGCTGAACGCCCTCCTCTCCGACTTCGACCTCGGAGCGCCCCTGGCGTTCAAGGGCATCGCAGAAGGCGTCGAGAACTCGAATTTCCTGCTGGAGACGGAGGCGGGCCAGTTCATCCTGACCGTCTACGAGAAGCGGGTGCGCGAGGATGAACTGCCCTACTTCCTGGGCCTCACTCGCTGGCTCGCCCAGCACGGCTATCCTTCAGCCACGCCCATGATCGACAAGGCCGGCGAGGCGCTGAAGCGCGTGCGCGGCAAGCCCTGCGCGATCTTCTCCTTCCTGCCCGGCCTGTCGGTGCGCCGCCCGAGCGCCGCCCACTGCCGCGAGGCCGGCGAAGGCCTGGCCCGTCTGCACCTGGCCGCCGACGGATTTGCGATGACCCGGCCCAACGATCTGGGCCAGGACGCCTGGGCGCCGATGTTCGCGGGCCTGAGGGCTGACGCCGAGGCCCTCAAGCCCGGCCTCGCCGCGGTCATCGACGGCGACCTGGCGCGCATCGCCGCCGCCTGGCCCACGGACCTGCCCCGCGGCGTGATCCACGCCGACTATTTCCCGGACAACGTCTTCTTCCACCAGGGCGGCAAGTTCGCCGGGGCGATCGACTTCTACTTCGCCTGCAACGACTTCCTGGCCTACGACATCGCCGTGGCCCTGAACGCCTGGTGCTTCGAGGCCGACGGCAGCTTCAACATCACCAGCGCCCGCGCGATGCTGGCCGGCTACGAGGCCCATCGTCCGCTGAGCCCGGCCGAGCGCGCGGCCCTGCCGGCCCTGGCCCACGGCGCGGCCATCCGGTTCTTCCTGACGCGGCTGCACGATTGGGGCGCGACCCCGGCCGGCGCGCTGGTCCGTCCCAAGGACCCGCTGGAGTACGAGCGCAAGCTGGCCGTGCACCGCTCGGCCCCGGACCTCGTCCTGCTGGGCGAGGCCTCGTGACGCCTCAGGTCGTGATCTACACGGACGGCGCCTGCTCGGGAAATCCCGGCCCCGGCGGCTGGGGCGCGGTGATGAACTCCGGCGAACACGTCAAGGAGATCTGCGGCGGCGAGCCCGACAGCACCAACAACCGCATGGAGCTGATGGCCGCCATCCAGGCCTTGGAAGCCCTCAAGAAGCCCTGCAAGGTCGAGCTCCACACCGACAGCACCTACGTGATGAAGGGCATCTCGGAGTGGATCCACGGCTGGAAGAAGCGCGGCTGGAAGACGGCCGACAACAAGCCCGTCAAGAATGACGACCTCTGGCGGCGGCTGGACACCGCCCGCGGCCGCCACGACGTCACCTGGAAGTGGGTCAAGGGCCATGCCGGCCACGAGCTCAACGAGCGGGCCGACGCGCTGGCGCGCAAGGGGCTGGAGCAAGCCCGCAAGGCTTGACCGTTCAAGTTCGAACGACAACCATGTTCGAGCCTGAAGAACGGGAGGCCGCCATGGCCCCTACCCTGCAAGACCGGCCCGACGTCGCGGTGTTCAGCGAGATCGGCGTCATCGAGCACCTGATCCGCCAGTCGGTGGTTCGCCACCTGCCGTCCGGCATGACCTTCGCGCATTTCGAACTGCTGCAGCACTTCGTGCGCAACGGCGACGGCCAGACCCCCGCCGAACTGGCGCGTGAGATGATGCTGTCCAAGGCCGCGCTCACCAATATCCTTCAGAAGATGAGCGAGCTTGGCCTCGTGGTCGTGCTGGCCGACGTCGCCGACGGCCGCAAGAAGCGCGTGCGGCTGAGCCGGACCGGCCTGGAGCGCCACGCCGAGGTGCTCAAGGCCATGAAGTGGAAGATGGACCTGCTGCGCGAGGGCTTCACCGACGCCGAGTTTCGCCAGGCGCTGCCGTTCCTGCGCAACCTCCGGGTCTTCCTGGAAGAGGTCAGCGCCGGGCCCGCACCCGAAGCCTCGATCCGCCCGTAAGCCCGACCACCTCGACAATCGCTTCCAGCTCCAGCGGCGCGCCGTCGTCCGACTCCGCCGCCCATTCCTTGCCGTCGATCAGCACTCGGCCCGCGCCGTGGACAAAGGCGGCCGAGACACGCCCCTCGTGCCCGACCAGCCGCGCGATGTTGTCGTTGATGTCCGCCGCCGGATGCCGCTCGCGCGGCCAGAAGCGCCGGGCGACCAGGGTGGTCACGATCGTCAGCCCCGCGAACAGGCCGATCTCCAGGACAGCATTGCGGGTGAACAGGCTGATCACCGCCACCACAGCCGCGCAGGCGGCCGGCCACAGCAGCCAGCCGGAGCCGAAGGCGATCTCAACCGCCAGCACCGCCGCGCCGATGGCCGCCCAGACCCAGAAGCCGTGGGCGCTGTAGAACTCGACCAACGGGGCCATCGGATCAGGCTCCGGTGGGCGGGACGGCGCTGCGCGGCGCGCGCGGCGGGGCCGGACGCGGCGGCGGGTCGTCGTTTCGGATGGTCTTCACCAGCTCGCCGACGCCGGCCAGCGAGCCGACCAGGGCCGACATCTCGGCCGGCACGATGACCGTCTTCTGCTGCGGGCTGTCCGCCAGCTTGGCGAAGGCCTCGACGTACTTCTGGGCGACGAAGTAGTTGATGGCGTTGACGTCGCCGCGGGCGATCGCTTCCGACACCATGGCCGTCGCCTTGGCTTCCGCCTCGGCCTCGCGTTCGCGCGCCTCGGCGTCGCGATAGGCCGCTTCCCGGCGGCCTTCGGCCTCCAGGATGGCGGCCTGCTTGGCCCCTTCGGCCCGCGCGATGGCGGCCGACTTCTCGCCGTCAGCCTCGGTGATGACCGCGCGGCGCTCGCGCTCGGCCTTCATCTGGCGGGCCATGGCGTTGGTGATGTCCGGACCGGGCATCAGGTCCTTGATCTCGATCCGCGCCACCTTGACCCCCCAGGGGCCGGTGGCCGCGTCGATCACGTGCAGCAGGCGGGTGTTGATCTGGTCGCGCTGCGACAGCACCTCGTCCAGCTCCATGGAGCCGACCACCGTGCGCAGGTTGGTCATCGCCAGCTGGGCGATGGCGTAGTTGAGGTTGTCGACGCGGTAGGCCGCGGCCGCGGCGTCCATCACCTGGATGAAGACGATGCCGTCCACCTTCACCACCGCATTGTCCTTGGTGATCACCTCCTGCTGGGGCACGTCCAGGACCTGCTCCATCATGTTCACCTTGCGGCCGATGCCCTCGACGAACGGCGTCAGGAAGCTGATCCCCGGCGGCAGGGTGCGGGTGTAGCGGCCGAAACGCTCCACCGTGAACTCACGGCCCTGCGGGACGATCTTGATGGCCCCGAACAGGATCACCAGCGCCAGCACCAGCAGGACGACGACCGCGGTCAATTCCATGACAACCTCCCCGAGAACAGGCCGCCACCCTAACGCGGAGGAGGCTCCGCCGTCACGCCCTCCTCTTCGGGCGTCGGCTGCATGACCCCGCTGCGGTACTTGGCGTGGGCCAGCGTCGTCGAAAGCTCGCGCCCGCGGGCGGCCATCAGGCCCTGGGCCCGGCGCACGCCGTCGTCGCAGCCCTGATAAAGCCGCCTGGCCTCGGCGAACCCGGCGTTGAAGCTGTCGCGCATCTTGGTCTCCAGCTCCGGCTCGGCCTGCTCGGCCTCCACCAGCCGCGACATGCGCGAGCGCCAGTACTGGTCGTCCGCGCCTTCGCAGGCCTGGCGAAGGGCATGGCTCTCGCCCAGCACGCGGGTCAGGTCGACCAGGGTCTGGCGCATCTCGACGGGGCGTTCCTGGGCCGACGCCGCCACGGCGGGGACCAGCAGGAGGGATGCGAACAGAAGGACACGGCGCATGGGCCGCACTTAAATCCGCTCGCACCGGCTTGTCACCAGCGGGCCTGAGACGATAGCCCTCGCCCTCCACGCCGGAGCCAAGACCCCATGCGCGCCATCGCCGTCATCCTCGCCCTCGCCACGGCGTCGCCCGCGCTCGCCGCCGAACCGGCCAAGCCTGCGCCCAAGCCGGCCGCCAAGCCGGCTCCGAAACCGGCGTCCGGCGGCGCCTTCGATGCGCGCGATCCCGCCGCCTTGGTCGCCCTGCTGGCCTCGATGGACGCCAAGGCGACGATCGCCGGTTCGGGCAATGGCGTCGTGGTGCTGGACATCGCCACGCCGGGCGGCAAGTTCGGCGCCCAGTTCGTGGACTGCGACGCCAAGGGCAAGGCCTGCGGGATGGTCGCCTTCTCCACCGCCTTCGATCGGCGCGGGCCGAACCTTCAGCAGATCAACGTCTTCAACCGCACCCAGGTCGCCTGCCGCGGCTACCTGACCGACGACGGCCGCTCGAACGTGATGTACGGCGCCTTGCTCACGGCCCGGATGTCGTCGGCCGAGATGAAGCAGCACCTGGGCGTCTGGCAGGGCTGCCTCTCGACCTTCGGCCGCTTCAACCGAGAGCCGCAGGCCTACGCCCCCGGCGCCTAGAGGCCCGTCTCCCACGGCGCGGCCGCCAGCCGTTCGGCCAGGAAGTCCATCAGCACCTTGACCCGCACCGGCCGCAGCCGGCCCGGCGGGCTGACGATGTGCAAGGCCGGGTTGGGCGGGCGCCAGTCGCACATCGCCGTCTCCAGAGCCCCGTCCTTCAGGTCGCGCCAGCAAATGAACTCGGGCTGCAGCGCCACGCCGAGGCCGGCGCGCAGCGAAGGGCTCAGGCTCTCGGAGCTGTTGACCCGCATCGGGCCGGCCACCGTCACGCTCTGCTCGTCGCCCGCCGCATTGGTGAACCGCCACAGGTCGGGGTTCTCGACATTGGTGTAGGTCAGGCAGCGATGCTGCATCAGGTCGCGCGGGTGCTCGGGCTTGCCGAAGGCCTCGAAATAGCGGGGCGAGCCGACCAGCATGACCCGCATGTCGCAGAGCTTGCGCGCCAGCAGCGAGGAGTCCTGCAGTTGGGCGATCCGCACCGCTAGGTCGTAGCCCTCGGCCACCAGGTCGACCTTGTGGTCGGCGAGGTTCACGTCAAGCGTCACCTCCGGATAGCGCGCCAGGAAGTCGGGCAGGATGTCGGCCATGTGCAGCAGGCCGAACGACACCGGCGCGGCCAGCCGCACGACGCCGCGCGGGATCGCCGACTGCGCCGCGGTCTCGGCCTCCACCGCCTCGCCCTCCGAGAGGATGCGGTTTGCGCGCTCCAGTGCGTTGCGCCCGCTCTCGGTCAGCGACAGCCGCCGCGATGTCCGGTGGAACAGGCTGGAGCCCAGGCGCGCTTCCAATCGGCTGACCGCCTTGGAGACGGTGGCCTTGGACAGTTCCAGCTCGTCGGCCGCGCGGGCGAACGAACCGGTCTCGGCGACCCGGGCGAAGATCGCCCAGGCTTCAAAATCAGGGAGTTTTGCCATGACGTTTTTGGAAACAATCTGTTTCCATCGTTTCTATTTCTAATTCCGGGGAGATCGCTACCTTTTTCTCGAACGGACGGCCCAAGCAGACCCGTCCCCCGGAGCTACGAAGATGATCGACATCCGACCCTTCAACACCCTCGGCGGCGCCAACCACGGCTGGCTCGACGCCAAGCATCACTTTTCGTTCGCCGAGTACCACGATCCGAAGCGGATGAGCTGGGGCGCCCTGCGCGTCTGGAACGACGACAAGATCGCTCCGAACTCCGGCTTCCCGCCGCACCCGCACGCGAACATGGAGATCATCACCTACGTTCGCACCGGGGCGATCACCCACCAGGACAGCCTGGGCAACCAGGGCCGGACCGAGGCGGGCGACGTGCAGGTGATGAGCGCCGGCTCGGGCATCCGTCACGCCGAGTACAACGTCGAGAACGAAGACACGACGCTGTTCCAGATCTGGATCCTGCCGACCAAGGCCGGCGGCGAGCCCTCCTGGGGCGCCAAGCCCTTCCCCAAGGGCGACCGCTCCGGGAAGTTCGTGACCTTGGCCAGCGGCATCGACGGCGATGAAGGCGCCTTGCCGATCCGCGCCGACGGCCGGGTGTCCGGCGCCACGCTGAAGGCTGGTGAAACCACCGAGTACCAGCTTGGCGAAGGCCGCTACGCCTACCTCGTGCCCGCCACCGGCGCGATCGAGGTCAACGGCGTGAAGGCCAACGCCCGCGATGGCCTGGCCATCCGCGACGAAGCGACGATCCGCGTCACGGCCCTGGAGGACGCCGAACTCGTCCTCGTCGACGCCGCCTGACCCCCGAGCGAAGTCCGATTGGACTTCGCTCAACCCTACGAAAACTAGAGGCTTTCCTCGCCGGAACGGCGCGGAAGCCTCTAGCGGCCCGGACGCCGCCCCCCGCGTCCGGGCCGCCCCTTTTTCTCACACCGAATGCCAGGAACCCCGATGACCAAAGTCCTCGTGCTCTACCACTCGACCTACGGCCACATCGAAACCATGGCCAAGGCGGTCGCCGAAGGCGCCCGCGAGGCCGGCGCGACCGTCGACATCAAGCGCGTCCCGGAAACCGTTTCCGACGAGCTCGCCAAGGCTTCGGGCTACAAGCTCGACCAGGAGGCGCCGGTCGCCACGGTCGATGACCTGGCGAACTACGACGCCATCATCGTCGGGGTCGGCACCCGCTACGGCCGCATGGCCTCGCAGATGGCGGCGTTCTGGGATCAGACCGGCGGGCTGTGGGCCAAGGGCGCCCTGGTCGGCAAGGTCGGCGGCGTCTTCACCTCCACCGCCACCCAGCACGGCGGCCAGGAGACGACGATCATCTCAACCATCACCCAGCTGCTGCACCACGGCATGGTCATCGTCGGCCTGCCCTACGCCTGGGCCGGGCAGATGAAGCTGGACGAGATCACCGGCGGCAGCCCCTACGGCGCCTCGACCATCACGGCTGGGGACGGCTCGCGCCAGCCCAGCGCCAACGAACTGGACGGCGCGCGCTTCCAAGGCCGCCACCTGGCCCAGATTGCGGCCAAGGTCGCAGCGTAAGGTCCAGTACGCAGGCGGAAGGCGCACACCCCTTCCGCCGCAACGCCGAGCCCGTCCCCGCCAGCCCCGGGGGCGGGCTCTTTGCTGTCTAGGCCGGCACGCCGGCGCGCAGCTTGGCCGTGCGGTCGATCGCCGCCTCGGCTTCCTTGATCAGGTTGGCGACGATCGTGGCCGCCGGCAGCACCTCGTGCACGCCGCCCGCCGACTGGCCCATGGCGAAGCACGAGCGGTCGGGGTCCAGGCCCTCGATCTGGCCGCCGATGCCGCCCATCACGCCCTCGCGGGTCGACAGCATCGCCTGCATCGGGAAGGGTTGGATGTCCTGCGGGCGGGTCTCCCACTCCTCGACATAGGGGTTCTTCTTCACGCGCATCGGCTTGCCGGAGTAGGAGCGCGTGCGCACCGTGTCCTCGTCGGCCGCCTCAAGGATCGCCTGGCGATAGAGCTCGCCGGCATGCGCCTCCTGCGAGGCGATGAACCGCGTACCCATCCAGACGCCGGTCGCACCCAGGGTCAGGGACGCGGCCAGGCCCCGGCCGTCATAGAGGCCGCCGGCCGCCACCACCGGGATCTTCACCGCCTCGACCGCCTGGGCCACCAGCGGCATGGTGCCGACCAGGCCCGTGTGCCCGCCGCCCTCGCCGCCCTGGCAGATCACAGCGTCGCAGCCGGCCTGCTCGGCCTTCACCGCGTGCTTCACCGCCCCGCAGACGACCATGACCTTGAGGCCGGCCTTCTTGAGCTTCTCCATGATCGGCATCGGCACGCCGAGACCGGCGACGAAGGACGAGGCGCCCTCCTCGATGATGATCTCCACAGAGGCGGTCAGGCTCTCCGGGCTGGCGGCCAGCAGGTCGACGCCGAACGGCTTGTCGGTCAGGCTTTTGACCTTGCGCATCTCGTCGCGGATGAAGTCGGGCGTGCGGCCGGCCATGCCCAGCACGCCATAGCCGCCGGCGTTGGACACCGCGGCCACCAGTTCGGCGTAGGAGACGCCGCCCATCCCGGCCAGCATGATCGGGTGCTTCACACCCAGCAGATCGCACAGCGGAGTATGCAGGCTCATCGAAATCCTCCCGAATTTTATGGTCGGGAGGATGGCGCCAGGCGGGCGCCAAGGAAACTATGACCCGACGTCATTCATCGTCGCCGCCGAGGTGTCATCCCGGTTTGCGCGTCAGGATGCGGCTCGGCCGCGCCCTTCCATCGTGATCGGGCGGCAATGGGTCCCGGTCTTCGCCTCACGGCGAAACCGGGATGACAGCCATTGTAGATCAGAAGATCGCGTAGCCGCCGTCGATCAGCACCGAGTCCCCGGTGTGGAAGGCCGAGGCGTCGGAAGCGAAGTAGACCGCCATGCCGCCGAAATCGGCCGGCTTGCCCCAGCGCCGCATCGGCACGCGCTTGATGACGCTGTCGTTGAACTTGTCGTTGTCCTGTGCGCCGGCGGTCATGTCGGTGGCGATCCAGCCGGGCAGGATGCAGTTGGCCCGCACGCCATAGCGCGCGTGCTCCACCGCGATCGCCCGGATCATCGGGATCAGCGCGCCCTTGGTGGCCGCATACGCCTCGTTGCGCGCCGCCCCGTCCAGGGCCGAGAGCGAGGAGATCGCCACCAGCGAGCCGCCATGGTCGCCCTGCCCCGAGCGCTCGACCATGTGCTTGCAGGCCTCGCGGAAGGTGAAGAACACGCCGTCCAGATTGACCGACAGCACCTTGCGATAGGTGGCGGTGTCGAACTCGGCGAACGACTTGGCGCCGCCGCCGATGCCGGCGTTGGCGACCACAGTGTCGACCCGGCCCATCTTGCTGACCGCCTCGACCATGCCCGCGCGCACGGCTTCCTCGTCGGCGACATTGACCACCTGGGTCAGCACGCGCACGCCGGTGGCCTTCAGCTTCTCGGCCGCATCGACGTTCTTCTGGGCGTTCGAGCCCCAGATGACGATGTCGGCCCCGGCCTGGGCCATGGCCTCGACCATGCCGAAGCCGATGCCGCCGTTGCCGCCGGTGACCAGCGCCACCTTGCCGGTCAGGTCGAATGGTTTGTAGGCCACGAGCGCCTCCCTCGTTTTTCAAACGTTTGTTGGGCCACAAGGAGCGGCCTTCCGCGGGGGCCGTCAAGGCGCCCCTGTTGACTTCCGCGGCGCAAGGACGGCTCGATCATGACGCTGGAGGTAGCCGCGCCATGCTGAAGCTCTACGACCACCCGCTTTCGCCCTACGCCCAGAAGGTCAAGATCGCCCTGCGCGAGAAGGGCCAGCCGTTCGAGACCCTGACCCCCGGCGGCCTCGGCGCCGGCGGCGCGGCCGGCGAATTCCTGCAGGCCAATCCCCGCGCCGAAGTCCCGGCCCTGGTCGACGGCGAGGTCCGCGTCTTCGACTCGACCATCATCCTGGAATACATCGAGGACCGCTGGCCCGACCCGCCGCTGCTGCCCTCCGGCCCTGCCGAACGCGCCCGCGTTCGGATGCTGGAGGAGGCGATGGACACCCACTTCGAGGCGATCAACTGGGGCCTGTCGGAGATCCGCTGGTTCCGCCGCGCCGAGGGCGAGCTGGAACGCACCCTGCTGGCCAGAGCCGCCAGCCAGACACGCCGCTGGTACGCCTGGCTCGAAGACGAGCTGGCCGATCGCACCTGGTTCAACGGCGAGACCTTCGGCTGGGGCGACCTGGCCGTCGCGCCCTATCTGAACGGCTCGGTCGGCCACGGCCTGCCGCCCGACAAGGGTACGCGCCTCGCCGCCTGGCTGGAGCGCGCCAACGCCCGCAGCTCGGTCGCCCGCACCGCCGAGGAGGCGGCCGCCTCATCCCGAGCCGCGGCCATGCCCAATGTCGCCGAACTGGTCCGTCAGGGCCTGTTCAAGCGCGAGTACCGCGACCACCGGCTGGAGTGGATGATCAAGAGCGGCGGGGCCCAGGTGGTGATCGACGGCCTGGCCAGGGACAACATCCGCTTCAGCCCGGACTTCGGTCCCCGGCCGGCCGACTGAGATGGGCCGGCGTCGCGGCGCGGGTCTGGCGCTGATCGCGGCGCTCGCCTTGCACAACCTCGAGGAGGGCCTCGCCTACGCGCTGCTTAGGGGCCAGGTCGAGGCGATGCTGGACGCCTACGGCCTGGTCGGGTGGCGCCCGGAGCCGGCGGTCTTCGCCCTAGCCCTGACCTTCCTGACGCTCGCCATCGGCGCCCTGGCCGCGTGGGCGGCCACCGGCGTCTCGACGGCCGCCAAGATCCTCGCGCTGCGGGCGGTGGCCGTCCTGCTGCTGGTCAATGTGCTGGCGCCCCACCTCCCGGCCGCCTGGGCGTTCGGCGGCTATGCGCCCGGCGTGGTGACCGCCGTGCTGGTCAACCTGCCGGTCTCGATCTGGGTGCTGCTGCGGCTGCGACAGCCCGCACAACCTGGATAACGTTGTTCTTTGAACTACAGCAGAGCAAGCTCCCGCTGCGCAGACCCGCGCGATAGACGACAGGAGAGTTTGCGTGAGAACTATTCTTGCAGCCGCCGCTCTGGCCCTGGGACTCAGCAGCGCCGCCATGGCCCAGAACGCGCCCAGGACCTACGACCTGGGTCCTGTCTGGCAGATCTCCTACATCGAGACCAAGGCCGGCATGTTCGATGACTACCTGGCCTATCTGAACTCGACCTGGCGCAGCATCCAGGAAGCCGAGAAAGCCCGGGGCGACGTCCTCGACTACCGTGTGCTGGCGATCGACTCCCCCCGCGACGGCGAGGCCGACGTCGTCCTGATGGTCCAGTACAAGAACATGGCCGTGTTCGACCGCAGCCTAGAAGAGGGCGAAGCCGTCATGGCCAAGGCCTTCGGCAGCGTCCCGAAGAGCAACCAGGCCGCGGTCTCGCGCGAGTCCGTCCGCGTCCTGCGCGGCGGCCTCACCGCCCGCGAACTGACCTTCAAGAAGTAGCCGCCCTCGGGGACGGCGGCCGCTCTAGGTCGCCGTCCAGCCGCCGTCCACCACCATCGCCGCGCCGGTCGCCGAGGCGCCCATGTCCGACACCAGATACAGCAGCATGCCCGCAAGGTGTTCGTACTCGACGAACTTCTTGTTCGGCTGGGCGGCCAGGATGACCTCTTCCATCACCCGGTCCTCGGGGATGCCGCGGGTCTTGGCCTGATCGACGATCTGCGCCTCGATCAGCGGCGTCTTCACATAGCCGGGGCAGATGGCGTTCGCGGTGATGCCCGTCCGCGCCAGCTCGACGCCGAGGCCCTTGGTGAAGCCGACCACCCCATGCTTGGCCGCCACATAGGGCGCCTTGAACGGCGAGGCGACCAGGCCGTGCGCCGAGGCGATGTTGACGATCCGCCCGCGCCCTTGCGCCTTCATGATCGGGATCGCCGCGCGGCTGGCGTGGAAGGTCGAGGACAGGATGATCGCGATCAGCGCATCCCACTTCTCGGGCGGGAACTCATCGACCGGGGCGACATGCTGGATGCCGGCGTTGTTGACCAGGATGTCCAGCCGGCCGAACTCGCGCACCGCGTATTCGATCAGGTCGGTGATCTCGTCCGGCTTGGTCATGTCCGCGCCGTGGTAGCGGATCGCCGCGTTGGTCCGCGCCTGCAGCGCAGCGCGGTCGGCCTCGATCTTGGCCGGATCGCCAAAGCCGTTGAGGATGACGTTGACGCCCTGCTCGGCCAGCGCGGCGGCGAGCGCCTGGCCGATGCCGCTGGTGGAGCCGGTGATGACGGCCACATGGCCCTGCAGCCCATAGTCCACGGCCATCCGATCAGTCCTTCTGCTTTTTAGCCGCTGACGGCGGCGGAGGCTGGGGCCGCGAGAACACCCACTCGGTGTCGCTCGAGGCGCTCTTCTGGAAACGATAGCCTTCGCTGTCGAAGGCCTTGAGATCCTCGGCCTTCTCGACGCCGTGGTCGATGGCGTATCGCGCCATCAGCCCGCGCGCCTTCTTGGCGTAGAACGAGATGATCTTCGAGGCGCCGTCCTTCTCTTCGAAGAACTTGGCCGTCACCACCGGCAGCTTGATCGCGTCCCGGTCGACCGCGCCGAAGTATTCCTGGCTGGCGCAGTTCACCAGCGTCGGGTCCTTGTGCCCGCTCCCAGCCTCGTTCAACGCGGCCGAGATCTTGTCGCCCCAGAAGTCGTAGAGGCTGGCGCCGCGCTTGGTCTTGATGCGCACGCCCATCTCCAGGCGGTAGGGCTGGATCGCGTCGAGCGGCCGCAGCACGCCGTACAGGCCCGACAGGATCCGCAAGTGCTTCTGGGCGTAGTTCAGGCCCTTCTTGTTCAGCTCCCGCGCCTTCAGCCCAGAATAGACGTCGCCGTTGAACGCGAACGCCGCCTGCAGGCCGTCCTCCATCGCCGGGTCGAAGGCCTGGAAGCGCTCGCGGTTCAGCGTCGCCAGATTGTCCGACAGGTCCATCATCTTCTTCAGGTCCGAGACCTTCAGCTTCTTGGCCGTGACGCTCAGCTCGGCGATGTCCTCGGCCATCTGCGGCGTCGTCATCGGGGCGGCGCCGTCCGGCCGCGTGAAGTCGAGCGCCTTGGCGGGAGAGATGACGATCAGCATGGGGACTCAGAAATGGACTCGCGGATTCATGATCCGCTTCGGGTCCAGGCTTAGCCGGATCGCCGAGAGCGCCGCAACCTCGACCGGCGACTTGTAGCGCCTCGCCTCCTCGGTCTTCATCGATCCCAGCCCATGCTCGGCCGAGATCGAGCCGCCCATCGAGGCGACGATGTCGTGCACGATGCGCGAGCCCTCGCTCCGCAGCGCCGAATGCGCCGCGTCGTCGCCGCCGTCCGGGCGGATGACGTCGTAGTGGATGTTGCCGTCGCCGACATGGCCAAAGGCGGTGACGCGCGCGCCGGGAACCAGCGCCTCCATCCGCGCCGTCGCCTCGTTCAGGAACGCCGCCACCCGGCTGACCGGCACCGAGACGTCGTGCTTCCAGGTCGCGCCTTCCGGCTTCTGGCCCGGCGACTGGTTCTCGCGCACCGACCAGAACGCCTGCGCCTGCGCCTGGCTCTGGGCGACTGCCGCGTCACGCACCAGCCCGTCCTCCAGCGCCGCGCCCAGCAGCCGCTCCATCGCGCTTTCGGCCGCGCCCGGCTCGCCCGAGGCGATCTCGATCAGCACGTACCAGGGATGGATTTCAGCTAACGGGTCGCGCTGGTTGGGAATGTTCTTCAGCACGAAGTCGACGCCCCGCCGGCCCATCAGCTCGAAGGCCTCGACCGCGCCGCCCGCCTCGTCCTTGGCCCGGGCCAGCAGCCGGATCGCCGCCTCCGGATTTTCGACCGCGGCGATGGCGGTGGCCCGCGAGACCAGCACCGGGAACAGCTTCAGGCTGGCGGCGGTGACGACGCCCAGCGTGCCCTCCGCCCCGATCAGCAGCTGCTTGAGGTCATAGCCGGTATTGTCCTTGCGCAGGCGCTTGAGCCCGCTCCAGATCTCGCCATTGGGCAGCACCGCCTCCAGCCCCAGCACCAGGTCGCGGGTGTTCCCATAGCGCAGCACCGCCGTGCCCCCGGCGTTGGTCGAGATGATCCCGCCGATGGTCGCCGTGCCCTGCGAGGCGATGTCCAGCGGGAAGCGCCGCCGCTTCTCCAACGCCGCCTCGTGCGCGGCCTGCAGCGTCACCCCGGCCTCGGCCACCAGCACGTCGTCGAAGGCGTCGACGTCGCGGATCGCCCGCATCCGCTCGGTCGACAGCAGGATCTCGCCCAGCGGGATCTGCCCGCCGACCAGGCCGGTGTTGCCCCCCTGCGGCACCACCGGCGTCCCCGACTCCGCGCAGACGCCGATCACCGCGGCCACCTCGGAGGTCGTCTTCGGCAGCGCCAGGAACGGCGTGTTCCCCTGCCAGCGGTCGCGCCACTCCACCAGCTTGGGCGCCAGCCGCTCAGGATCCTGGCTCCAGCCACCCTCGCCGAGCACGGCCTTGAGACGGGAAATGACGTCGGCGGGAACGGAAACGGTCATGGCGCGACCCTAGGCCCGACGAGACGCGCAGCCAACATCGCCCGTTGACAGCCCCCCGCTGATCATCCCCGCTGGCGGGCGACGAGAGCCTCATCAGAGGCCGGGGGAGGAAGCATGGGTTCGCAGACGATACAGGCGCTGCTCGACGCGGCCGTGGCCAGGGGCGCGGCGCCGGGCCTCACCGCCGCCGTCGCCTTCGCCGACGGGACCGACAGCTTCTACGCCGCCGGCGTCCGCGGCGCCTCGGACCCGACGCCGATGGCGCCGGACGACACCTTCTGGATCGCCTCCTGCACAAAGGCGATCACCTCGGCGGCGGCGCTGCAGCTGGTCGAGCGCGGGGTGCTCGATCTCGACGCGCCGGTCGGCGAGCGGCTGCCCAACCTCGCCGCGCCGCAGGTGCTGGACGGCTTCGGGCCCGACGGCGCGCCGCGCCTGCGCCCGGCCGCCAAACCGCTGACGCTTCGCCGCCTGCTGACCCACACCTCGGGCCTAGCCTACGACTTCTTCCACGCCGACCTCGCCCGCTACTACGCCCAGGTCGGCGGCAGCCTGATGGAGAGTGCGCCCGGCGCGCCGGTGCTGGCCTTCGATCCGGGCGAGGGCTGGCAATACGGCATCGGGATCGACGCGGTGGGCTGGCTGGTCGAGCAGGCGACGGGCCAGGGCCTCGACGCCTATGTCGCCGAGCACGTCACCGGCCCGCTCGGCATGACCGACACCGCCTTCGTGTCCACGCCCGAACTGGACGCCCGCGCCGCCTGCATGCACCACCATGCGCCGGACGGCGCCTTCATCCCCGTGCCGCCCCTGCCCTCCTCGCCCGCCTACTACGGCGGCGGCGGCCTGCGCTCCACGGCGCCCGACTACCTGAAGTTCCTCCGCGCCGTTCTCGCCGAAGACGGCGGCGGCGTGCTGGGACCCAAAACGCTCGCCTGGCTGCGAGAGGCTGACAGCGCCATCCACGCCGGCGACCTTTCCACCGCCATGCCGCCGATCAGCCACGACTTCCGCCCCATGCCCGGCACGCCCAAGACCTGGACGCTGGGCTTCCTGCGCAACGAGGCCGACGTCCCCGGCATGCGCCGCGCCGGCAGCCTCGCCTGGGGCGGCCTGGCCAACTGCTACTACTGGGCTGACCCGGCCAGCGGCGTGGCCGGCATGCTCTGCGGCCAGTTCCTGCCCTTCGCCGACCCCGGCATGCTGGCGACCTTCGAGGCCTTCGAGCGGGCGGTCTACGCGCAATTGGCGCTGCGCCTCCCTACCGCGGCGGCGCCGGGGTCTGCAGCCAGCCGATGAACTGCCGGTGGATCCTGGCGGTGGCGGCGGGGTCGAAGCGGAAGGCCGATTCCGGGGTCTGAACCCGCTCGTCGAAGGCGTGGGTGACGCCGGGAACCACGGTGACCTCTACCGTGGCCCCGGCCGCCTTCGCACGCTCGACCAGCGGCGTGCAGCCGGCCGGGGGCTGAATGACGTCGCGCTCGGCCATCACCAGGTCGACGCCGCCGCTCCAGGTCCAGTCGCGGCGGCCGCCGCGGGCCGGCGGCGCGCAGAACGGATAGGTCAGGCGGATCGCCTCGACCCCGGCCATGGTCTGCTGGAAGTCCGCATCGCCATGCAGGGTGACCAGGTCGCCGAGCGCCCAGCCGCCATGGCTCCAGCCGGCGACGCGCACGTGTCTGTGGTCGACGCGCGGGTCCTGGGCCAGCAGGTCCAGCCCGGCCAGGATGTCGGCGGTCCGGAACAGCCCCTGCAGCCGCGCCCCGGCGCAGACGCGCCTGCGCGCCCAGTCCGGATCCCAGCCGCGCGGGCCATAGCTGTCGAGGATCGCCGCCGCCCATCCGGCCTGCAGCGCCGACTGCGCATACTCGTCCATGATCGGGTTGGGGCCCTCGCCGCGACGGATGCCGCCGCAGCCGGGGATGAGCAGCACGGTCGGGAACGGGCCGGGGCCGGGCGGAGTGTGCAGCGTCAGGCCCGAGGCCATGAACGCAGCATGCGCCGCGCGCGGCTGCTGCGCCAGGAACGAGGGGTGCGAGCCCTTCCAGACATAGGCGGCGACCGCCGCCGCGACCAGCAGCACGACCACCCCAGCCGCCAGCAACAACAGCTTGAAGAGGCTGCCCAGGCGAAAGCGGCGTTTGGACTTGTCCGACATCGCCGCCAGCTTCGACCGCCGCCGCCGCGAGGCAATCCCGACGCGCCCTCACGTCCGGCGGGGAAACACCTGAGGTGGGGGAACGGGGCGCGGAGGCTGAGGTAGTGGTCACCGAGCCTGGCTTTGCGCTGGATCTGGCCGGCGTCTACCTTGGGGCGGTAAGGGTGTAGGTTGGCGTCGCGCCGCTGTGGCGGCCCGCAGCGTCTTTGCGTATTTGGAGCGTGTGAACAGAGGCTCTCGTTACTGCTAGGACGAGGGTTTGCGACGCCGCAAACATGATGCCAGAGTTGATTCTTCATGCGAAGCGAAGAATGAGCCGCCGACTACTTTCGAACCTGCGTGGACATAGACCCACTCTAACGAAGAGGCGGTCAAAGCTAAACCTTGACCGCCTTCCGAAGTAGTTCGTTTATTCGGCTCTGCCAGCCTGGCCCGGTTGCTCGAAGCAGTTCGACTAGGTCACTGTCGAGGCGGATCGTGACCTGCTGCTTGGGGTTCTCGAGCTTGGGGCGCCCCCTCTTTGTCAACGTACCCGAAGCGGGGCGGATGATGCGGTCATCTTCACGTACCTCAGCACGCTCGAAGACATCGTCCGCCCATTCGGGCGCGTCGTCAGAGTCCACCCAAGCTCGCTCTATAACGCTCTTTTTCTCTATCATTGCACTTCCTCATCGAGATGATGTGGCGTGCTTTACCGCGCGGGGTCCACACAACCATGAGGGTCGAGCGAACGAGCCGACCTATGGTCTGATATCTCACCTCGCCATAATCCGTTCTGTCGTCCTCGACAGTTAGAGTTAGACCAGCGAATATCTTGCCCGCGTCAGCAAAGTCTAGCCCACGGTTCTCTAGAGTTAGCTTCCTCTTCTTCTCGTCATAACTTGTCTCCATTTTCTCTTCCCCTTGAAATGAATTTTGTAAGCCATGGCGATCTCCTGTTTGAGAAGCGCGGCCGGGATGGCCACGTTCGTCCCCCTATTGCGGTTTGCTCCGCGAATTGATGTAACTACAAAAATGATTTGGGCGCAAGGGTTTTTGTAACTACAGGAATAGGGGCCTGAGAATGGTGCGCCAATTGGAGCGGACACAACCCCTTGAGGTCTCCGCGCAAATCACCCTTACATGTGGTCAAGGTCGCCTCGCGCGCCTGGCAAAGCCCTGGTTTTTGGTCGGGGCTTTTGCTGTCGAGGCGGAGAGCGAGTGAGCGAAGCAGATGCGCGACAAACGCCACGTAGGCGAAAGCGCATTGGGAGTTACTTCAGGCTTTTGATCGCGGCCGTCGCCGCCTCGATGCTTTGGAGCTTCTTCCTCAACGAGTATGAGTCGCTGGTTGCGGGCGCGCTGACCGTCCTGGGGTTGCTTCTATTCCACCGTGCTTGGCGGAAGTGGCTGCCCAAGAACAAGACACCGCCCTAACCCGGCGGGGTCTTGCTTTGGATCAGGCGACCGGAACGTTAATCGCTGACTTGCACGCTTGACATTCGAGCCGCTCACGGCTGTTGAAGCGGCCGAGGTTCTGAAGCACCGATCGCCTGCCCGTCTCAAAGCACTGAACGCAAGCGAAATGGTCCGGATCGGACCCCAACGTCTCAGCCTGGGGCTTATAGGCGAAGACGCCCTTTCCGAGGTCGGTAAGCTGGTAGCGGTCTGCCGTCGCAGACCATGCCGCCAGTCTGTCCAGTTCCGCGCGAAGTGCACGGATTTCATCGACAAGCTCCATCTGTTCGCTCTGGGCGGTGATTGCGCCCTGTTGAGCCGCGAGAATGATCGACTGGAGTTCGATCACCTTGCTCTGAATGACGGCCTGATCGCGTAGCGTCAGAAACCCATTCGCGATTTCGCCTGCGGTCTTGAGGCTGGCGATCGCGGCAGCAATTGATAGTGCCATGGGGTCCCCCCGCTAATTGTGGCCCGCATAACTGCGGGCCCGGCTTTGAAAAACAATCAGAAAAATCGAACATAGCCCAACGTTACGGTGCTCGCCCCACGAAGGGGCTCTGGCCGCCGTGATCACAGCAATGAGGCGATGCGCGCCGCAGGTGTCGCAAAGCTCCCGGCGGTACTCGATTGGGATCAGTTCTCCCCCGTGCCACAGCCCGGTAGCCCACGAGCCACAGTCAGACGCCCCGATCAGCCCATTGCTTCGTGACGGCTTCCAAATGCGATTGCAGCCGCACATCACCTTCTTGGTCATCCGGATCGCCGGCGAAGTAGGCGAGGCCAAGCGCCGCTCGCTGGCCGTCGTATCGCGCGATGTCATCCATGAGGCGCCTGCAAGCCTCGTAAGACAACGGCTCGGCATTGATGAGCGCCACCGCACACCGCAGCACCGCCTCCTTCAAGGGATGCTCAATACCCTTCGCCCATTCGTCGAGGAGTTCGAGTTGTCGACCCGGGGCGACCTTGCCGGGGATCGCTGGCCTGCAAATCTCGTTGAGCACGCAACAGCAGGCGTTGAATGAGATGCTCCTCGCCTCATCAATGAGGCCGGACGCGACGCCCCTGTCGTCATGCGAAAAGCGAACGAAGAGGTCCGAGGCAAAGGAAATCTCCTTGTCGGCGTCGAAGTCCAGCATGCCCCTACCCGACAAACCCCGCCGCGCGCTTCAGGCGGTCGTTGATCGCTTCGCCCAGGCCCTCGTGCGGGATCGGGGCGACGGCGATGGCGGCGGGCGCGGTGCGGTCGGCGTCGCGCAGATAGGCGAAGAGGCGGGCGGCGGCCTCGCGCAGGTCGCCGGTCGGGCTGAGGTTCCAGCGGTGCTCGCCGGGCCCGAAGGCGAGGTACGCCTCCCCCGGCTGCGGGGCGGCGACGTTCAGGCGCACCGGCGCCTTGGGCGAATAGTGACGGGCCAGCCGGCCGGGCGAGCGCTTGGCGTCGGCCTGCGCCTCGGCCAGCGGGCCGATCACCGCCTCGATCTCTTCGCGGGTCACCGAGCCGGGCCGCAGCAGCCGCGGCTGGTCGAGCAGCGAGACCACCGTCGACTCCAGGCCGACCTCGCAGGGGCCGCCGTCGAGGGCGGCGGCGACCTTGTCCCCCGTCTCCTCCATGGCGTCGGCATAGTTGGTCGGGCTGGGCCGCCCCGAGCGGTTGGCCGAGGGCGCCACCACCGGCCCGCCGAACCGCGCCAGCAGCGCGCGGGCCAGCGGATGGGCCGGCGCGCGCACCGCCACGGTGTCGAGCCCGGCGCGGGCCAGGTCGCTCACCGCTTGGGTGTCGGCGACCGGCAGCACCAGGGTCAGGGGGCCGGGCCAGAACGCCTTGGCCAGGGCGCGGGCGCGCTCGTCGAACACGGCGATCTTCTCCGCGCCCGCCAGGTCGGCGACATGCGAGATCAGCGGGTTGAAGCTCGGCCGGCCCTTGGCCTCGAAGATCGCGGCGACGGCCTGCGGGTCGCCGGCGTCGCCCGCCAGCCCGTAGACCGTCTCGGTCGGCAGGATGACCAGCTTGCCCGCGCGCAGCGCCTGGGCGGCGGCCTCTAGCGCCGCGTCGCCGTCAGGTTGACGCTGACCTTCACCTCGGCCGGAATTTGATCGGTGCTCTTCCACTCGCCCTGTCCGACGCCAAAGGCCGTGCGGTCCAGGGTGGTTACACCGCTGACGCGCGCCTTGTCGCCCTCGATCTTGAGCGTGAACGGCAGCCGCAGCGGCTTGGAGACCCCACGCAGGGTCAGCGTCCCGATGGCGACATAGCGGTTCTCGCCGGTCTTCTCGAAGCGCGTGGCGGTGAAGGTCGCCTTGGCGTGGCTGGCGGCGTCGAACCAGTCGGCGCCCTGCATGGACTCGTCGCGCTGGGCGTCGCCGCTGACCGCCGAGGCCAGGTCGATACTGACGCTGACCTTGGATGTGTCGAGCGCCTGCGGACTGAACAGGATGTCGGCGGTCCACCGGTCGAAGCGGCCTTCGATCGCCGAGCCGCCCCACGAGGTGGCGAAGCCCAGGGTCGAACCGGCGTTGACCTTCCAGGCCGACGGGCCGGCGGCTTCGGCCGGGGTCTCCGCGGCGGGCGCAGTTTCGACCACCGCCGGCGCGGCGGCCTGCGGGGTCTCGACCGGAACCTCCGGGGCGGCGGGCGGGGGCGCGGGCAGCGGCTTGGAGGCCGGCGGCGCGGGCGCCGCGGCGTATCCGGCGCCGATCACCGCCAGGGCGGCGACGACGATGGCGACCAGCCGCGGGTCGAACCAGGCGCCCGGCTTGGCCCCAGGCGCCATGTGCGCCAGCACCGGCTCGTCCTTGCTGAACAGCTGGTGCTTGAGCGCCCCGGCCACGTGCAGCGCCACCAGGACATAGGCGCCCCAGGCCAGGACCTCGTGCCCGGTCTCGCCGAAGGCGTGCCAGGCGCTCTTGGCCGGCTCGGCCAGGTGCGCCAGTCCCGGCACGTGCGGCCAGGGGATGACGCCAAAGAGCAGGGTCGGCACCTGGATGCGGCTCGCCGAGACCATGATCCAACCGGTGATCGGCAGGCCGATCATGATCGCGTAGAGGCCGACATGCGCGACCTTGGCCAGCGCCTTCTCCCAGGTCGCCATGCCGGCGGGCAGCGGCGGCGGCCGATGCGTCAGCCGCCAGCCCAGCCGGACCAGGCTGAGCAGCAGGACCGTGATCCCGATCGACTTGTGCAGCTGGACGAGCGCGAAGCCCTCGGGCGTGCGCCCCCCGCCCATCCGCCAGGCGATGATCACCTGGAACACGATCGCCGCGGCGATCAGCCAGTGCAGGACGATGGCGACAGCGCTGTAACGACTGCGCGCCTGGGGGGCCTCGGGCATGGACGATCTACTCTGAACTCGACACGACTGCGGACGCCCTGCGCCGATCCGGCAGGTTCGTGGACGACGTCCGGGAAAACCTGCCGATAGGGCTCAGTTGCGTTCCAGGTTCACATATGGGCGTCGGTCGGCCGATCTGGCTAGGCCTCGCTGCCGCGGCGTCTGCAACGCACCGTTTCGCCCGCTGCAACGGCAGCGCTTCGACGGGAGCGCCGATCCTTCTGGCGGCCGAATTCGGTCATCCAACCCCTTGATCAGCCTGAAGCTTGCATTTTGCAACTCGTTGGCGCTTGGAGCGCCGCCGCGCCTCCCCTAAAGAACGCCTGACATATCGGAGTTCAGCATGTCCTACCGCGCGCCCATCCGTGACCTCGCCCTCTCGCTGCGGATCGCCGGCCACCCGGCGCTCGTATCCGGCGCCTTCGCCGATCTGGATGACGATACGGTCAGCGCGGTGCTGGAGGCGGCTGGCGCCTTCGCCGAGGAGCAGCTCGCGCCCCTGAACCGCAAGGGCGACCAGGTCGGCGCCCGCTATGAGAACGGCGCGGTGATTTCGGCCCCAGGCTTCGCCGACGCCTACCAGGCCTTTGTCGCCGGCGGCTGGAACTCGCTGTCGGCCGATCCCGAGCACGGCGGCCAGGGCCTGACCAAGGCCATGGAGCTGGCGGTGTTCGAGATGGTCCAGGCCGCGAACATGGCCTTCGGCCTCTGCCCGATGCTGACCCAGGGCGCGATCGAGGCGCTCGACCTGCACGGCTCCGAGCGCCAGAAACGCCTGGTCCTGCCCAAGCTGGTCTCAGGCGAATGGACCGGCACCATGAACCTGACAGAGCCGCAGGCCGGCTCGGATCTCGCCGCCGTCACCACCCGCGCCGAACCGGACGGGAACGGCGGCTATCGCCTGTACGGCCAGAAGATCTTCATCACCTGGGGCGACCACGACGCCGCCGACAACATCTGCCATCTGGTGCTGGCCCGACTGCCCGACTCCCCGCCCGGGGTTAAGGGCATCTCGCTGTTCCTGGCCACCAAGCGCGAGGTCCTCGACGACGGCTCGCTGGGCGTCGCCAACGACCTGCGCGCCGGCTCGATCGAGCACAAGCTGGGCATCCACGGCTCGCCCACCTGCGTCATGCTGTTCGAGGGCGCCAAGGCCGAGCTGGTCGGCGAGATCAACAACGGCATCGCCCATATGTTCGTGATGATGAACGCCGCCCGCCTGCAGGTCGGCGTTCAGGGCGTCGGCATCGCCGAGCGCGCCTTCCAGCAGGCCCTGGCCTTCGCCCAGGAGCGCAAGCAGGGCCGCGCCGTATGGTCGGCCGAAAACCCCGCCCCGCTCTATGGCCACCCCGACGTGCGCCGCTCGCTGCTGCTGATGAAGGCCAAGATCGAGGCCGCCCGCGGCATCTGCCTGACCACCGGCGTGCTGGCCGACCAGGCCCGCCTGGCCCAGAACGAAGCCGAACGCGCCACCGCCAAGGCCCGCCAGGAGCTGCTGACCCCGATCGCCAAGGCCTGGTCCACCGACATCGGCGTCGAGGTCGCCTCGATGGGCGTGCAGATCCACGGGGGCATGGGCTTCATCGAGGAGACCGGCGCAGCCCAGCACTATCGCGACGCCCGCATCGCCCCGATCTACGAAGGCACCAACGGCATCCAGGCCATCGACCTGGTCGGCCGCAAGGTGTCGATGCAGGACGGCGCGGTGATGGACGCGCTCTGCGCCGAGATGCACGCCACGGCCGAAACGCTGGGCGGCGAGCTCGCCCCGGTGGGATCGCGCCTAGAGGCCGGCGTCGCGGCCCTCGAACGGGCCACCGACTGGGTGTTGCAGAACAAGGGCCCCAACGCCCTGGCGGCCGCGACGCCCTATCTGAAGCTGGCCGGCGACGTCATCGGCGGCTGGATGCTGGCCAAGCAGGCGCAGGCCGTGGCCGACGGCGCCGACGACTGGTCTCGCAGCAAGGCCGCCCTGGCGCGCGTCTTCGCCAGCCAGGTCCTGGCCCAGGCTCCGGGCCTGGCCGAGGGCCTGATGGAAAGCGCCGACGACCTCGAGGCCGTCGGCGCGCAGGCTCTGGGCGTCTAGCCTCTAGAGCTGGGCCAGCATGTAGTCGGCGGCCGAGACCTTGAACTCGCCGGGCGCCTCGACATTGAGCTCCTTCACGACGCCGTCCTCGACGATCATCGAGTAGCGCTGCGAGCGGACGCCCATGCCGAACTTCGAGCCGTCCATCTCCAGGCCGATGGCCTTGGTGAAGTCGCCGTTGCCGTCGCCCAGCATCAGGATGTCGCCCAGCACCGACTGGCTCTCGCCCCAGGCCTTCATGACGAAGGCGTCGTTGACCGACACGCAGGCGATGGCGTCCACGCCCTTGGCCTTGAAGTCGGCCACGTGATCCTTGAAGCCCGGCAGGTGGCGGGCCGAGCAGGTCGGGGTGAAGGCGCCGGGCACCGCGAACAGCGCGACCTTCTTGCCGGCGAAGACTTCGTCCGTCGTCATCGGCTTGGGACCTTCGGCGGTCCCGGCGGAAAAGGTGGCGGCGGGCAGCTTGTCGCCGACTTTGATGGTCATGATCTGTCTCCCTGATCAGCTCAGGCCACCAGATAACCACCTATGCGGCTGCATCAACGGCCTTGTGTAACGCTAAGACTTGAAAGCGCCGCGATCCGCGTCAAATTTCGTGGAATGGGAGACGGCGCGTTTCTTTCCGGCCAGATGCTGATCGCCATGCCCGGCATCGGCGACCCGCGCTTCGAGCGCGCCCTGGTGCTCATCTGCGCCCATGACGAGAGTCACGCCATGGGAATCGCGGTCAATCGGCCGGTCGAGGGGCTGACCCTCCCGGACCTGCTGGGGCGGCTCGACGTGAAGCTCTCGATCGATGTGCCGCCTGACCTGGTCCTGCTGGGCGGGCCGGTCGATCGTGAACGCGGCTTCGTCCTTCACACCGACGACTACATGGCCGGCGAGCACAGCATGGAGGTCGGCGACGGCGTGGCCCTGACCGCCACCCGCGAGGTGCTGGAAGCCATGGGCGGCCATGGCCATCCGCCGCGCCGCGCGCTGCTGGCGCTCGGCTATGCCGGATGGGGTCCGGGGCAGTTGGAACGCGAGCTGCGCGAGAACGTCTGGCTCACCTGCGAGCCTGACGAGACCCTGATCTTCGGCGACGACCACGCGCACAAGTGGTCGAACGCCCTGGCCAAGATCGGCGTCGACGCCAGCCTGCTGAGCTCGACCGCCGGCCGGGCCTAGCCGCGCGCCTTCACCGGCGCGGCGCCGTCCACATAGCTTTCGTTGAGATAGACCTCGGCCTCCTGCGGCGAGAGCGCCGGCGCGTAGCCGAAGCCCTGTCCGTAGTCGCAGCCGAGCGAGAGCAGCTGGCGGGCCATCTGGGCGTTCTCGACGCCCTCGGCCACGACCTCCAGCGAGAGGTCCTGGCCCAGCTTCACCACGGACGAGACGATCTTTGCAGAGCCCTCGTTGGTGGCCATGGTGCGCACGAAGTAGCGGTCGATCTTCAGGGTGTCGAACGGCAGGCGGGTCAGGTAGCTCAGCGACGAGAACCCGGTGCCGAAGTCGTCGAGGGCCAAGGCGGCGCCGGCTTCACGCAGGTTGCGCAGCACAATGGCGGCGCGGTCGGGGTCGCGCATGACGTCGCCTTCGGTGACTTCCAGCTTCAGCGCGCCCGGCGGCAGGCCGGTCTCGCGCCGGATCTCGGCGACGTCGGAAATCAGGTCGGGCCGGTCGATCTCGCCGGTCGAGAGGTTCACGGCGACGGTCAGTTCGCCGGCGGCGCGGTGATCGCGGCGCCAGCGGGCCAGTTGGTCGGCGGCCCGGCGCATCATCATCGCGCCTAGCTCGCTCATCAGGCCCATCTCCTCGCAGAGCGGCAGGAACTGGTCAGGTGTCAGCAGGCCGCGACGCGGATGGCGCCAGCGCACCAGCGCCTCGAAGCCCGACAGCGCTCCGGTGGAGAGCCGTACGATCGGCTGGTAGAACGGCACGATCTCATTGCGGCCGAAGGCGCCGCGCAGGTCGCTCTCCAGCGCCAGGCGCGAGAGGCCGTCGCTTTCCAGGCTGCGGCCATAAGCGGCCGCGCCGCCGCGTCCGCCGCTCTTGGCCGCTTCCACGGCCAGTTCGGCGCGGCGCAGCAGTTCGGCGGCCTCAGGCGCGTCCTCGCCGCCCGGCGCCTCGACGGCGCCGATGGAGAGGGTGGGATGGATGTCGAAGCCGGCGACGCGCAGCGGCTGCTCCAGCGCCTGACGCAGGGTCTCGGCCGCGGACATCTGGCTGACGGTGGTCAGCACGGCGAACTCGTCCTCGCCGACCCGGGCCAGCAGGGCGTGCGGCGGGAAGGCGGCGGCCAGGCGCGACCCGAGGGCGGCCAGGACCAGGTCGGCGCGCTCATGCCCCAGCGCCTCGTTCAGGCGGCGCAGGCGGTCGAGGTCGGCGACCACCAGTTCATATTGTCCGGGATGGGCCAGGCGTTCACGGGCCCGCGCCACGAAGCTCTTGCGATCGAGCAGGCCGGTCAGCCCGTCCTGGTCAGAGGCGGCGAACTTGGCTTCCGGCGCTACAACGCCGGCCGCGCGCAGGCCTTCCTCGAGCCAGACGCCGCGCCAGATGCAGACGCCGCCGCCGCGCATGCGCAGGCGGACGGAAATTTCGGTGCCCGGTTCCTGAACCCGCAGGACGTCTTCGGCCAGCGCCCGGTCAGGCGGCAGGGCCAGGGCCCGCATCGCCGCCGACGAGCACTCAGGCGCCAGCGGGCCCAGGCCCAGCGCGCGCGAGGCCCCGGTCAGGTGCAGGCGATCCTTTTCAGGCTCCCAGAGCCACAGGGCCACATCGGCGGCGCCTAGCGCCTCCAAGGTCGCGGTTGCGTCCCAGCTCCAACGATCGTTCGGCATTGTCTCAAGACATTTCAGGCCAACGCGCCGCAGAGCGGTTCGGCCCACGACAGCCGAGCGCTAAACAGACACTCCTTCGTCCGGCCCCTCGTGTCCCCTGAGTGGTGACACAAGACCGAACAGCACATGATCTCGCCAGACGCCGTTAATTTTCAGATAAGCCTGGGCGAGACCTTCCTCCTGAAACCCGGCACGGTTGAGGAGTTTGCGCGACGGCTCGTTGCTGGGCAGGCAGGCCGCTTCCAGCCGATGCAGCGCCAGGGTGCGGAAGGCGAACACCGTCAGGGCCCGCACCGCGCCGAGCGTTTGCCCTTGCCGCGCAAAGGGTTGGCCGCACCAGTAGCCCACAGAACCCATCTGCGCGACGCCACGCCGGATGTTGGAAAGCGTGATGCCGCCGGTCAGCGCATCGTCGCGCGTGCGGAAGACAAAGAACGGATAGGCTGTGCCGGCCTCACGGTCGCGGGCATAGGCCGTGAGCCTGCGGCGGAAGGCCGCACGGGTCAGATCGTCGGCCGGCCAGGTCGGTTCCCAGGGCTGGAGGAACTCGCGCGACTGGGTCCTCAGTTCACGCCACTCGGCGAAGTCGGCGGCGCGCGGCGGACGCAGACGCACGCCGTCGCCCTCGATGCGAAGGCCGCTTTCCGGCGCGATCCAGTCCAATAGGGCCATGGGCGGGAACGTCGCGGGATGCGCGGAATCCGTCAAGGCCAGCCTTCGTCCGACCGTCGTCGAACTAGCCGAACAGCGCCCGCTGGAAGGCGCCCTTGGCCTTCATCGCGCCCTTGGGCCCCAGCACGCTGGTCGCGGCCGTGCCCGGAGCCAGGATCTGGGCGCCCAGCCGCGCGATGTCGTCGGCGCTTACCGCGTCGATCTGGGCGGCCAGGTCGGCCGGCGGCAGGGTGCGTCCGAACAGCAGCACCTGAGCCGCCGCCTGCTCGGCGCGCGACAGCGGCTGCTCCCGGGCCATGAACATCGAGGCCTTCAACTGCGCCTTGGCGCGCGAGAGCTCGGCGGCCTCCACGCCGGCCGCCATGCCCTTGATCTCCTCGGCCGCGACCTTGGCCAGTTCGGCGGCGTCCTTGGCGGCGCAGCCGGCGAACACGCCCAGCACCCCGGTGTCGGCATAGGTCTCGGAATAGGCGTCGACGGCATAGGCCAGGCCACGCTTCTCGCGCGCCTCCTGGAACAGTCGCGAGGCCATGCCCCCGCCCAGGATCTCGGCATAGAGGCGCAGGGCGAAGTAGGCCTCGTCGCGCACGCCCACGGCCGGCAACAGGAAGACCAGATTCGCCTGCTCAAGCGACTTCGAGGTGGTCCGCGCGCCGCCGACGAAGCTCGCGGGCGATGGGACGCTCGCGCCCTCCCCGGCCGCCTGGCCGAAGTCGCGCTCGGCAAGCGCCAGCAGTTCGTCCTCGTCGACCGCGCCGGAGGCGGCCACCACCAGGCTGTCAGGGGCGTAGAGCGCGGCCCGCCAGTCGGCCAGCGTGGCCGGCGTGGCGCGTGCGATCGATTCGTCGGTGCCCAGGATCGGACGGCCCAGCGGCTGCCCTTCGAAGGCGGCCTGTTGGGCCATCTCGAAGACGTGGTCGTCAGGCGTGTCCGCGGCCTCGGCGATCTCCTGCCCCACGACCTGGATCTCACGGGCGAGGTCGCCGGCGTCCATGGTCGGCCGCTGCAACAGGTCGGCCAGCACCGCGCTGCCGAGGTCGAGGCCGCCCTTCAACGCCCGGATCTGGAAGCTGGTCCGTTCATAGCCGGTGGCCGCGTTGATCTGGCCGCCCTCGGCCTCGATCACCTCGACGATGTCGCGAGCCGAACGGTCGCCCGCGCCCTTGAACACCATGTGCTCGAGCAGGTGCGACCAGCCGGAACGGGCCTCGTCCTCCGATCGCGCGCCGCGACCGGCGACGACCGACAGCGCCAGGGTTTCGAGCCCATCAATGGGGTCGCAGACGACCCGGACCCCGTTCTTCAGCGTGTGGATGTTGGGCAGAGCCTCAGCCTTCCGCAAAGGCCCGCACATAGGCCTTGATGGTGTCCGCGTCGGCCGGAAGTCGGTCGAAGCGCTCGCTCTTGCCGGCCAGGTGCGCGGCGGTCCGCGGCATCACGGGCGTCTCGCCCGTGGCGGCCGCGACCGTCTCGGGGAACTTGGCCGGGTGGGCGGTCGACAGCACGACGATCGGCGCCGCAGTGGCGCCGCGTCCGCGCTGCATGCCGCAGACGCCGACTGCAGTATGCGGATCGATGAGCTCGCCCGTCTCGCGCAGGGTGGCGACGATGGTCCGCGTGGTGTCGCCCTCGCCGATGGCGATGCCGGTGAAGGTCTCGCGCATCGTGGCCAGGGCCTGCGGGGGAATGTCGACGCCGCCGGTCTCGGCGAAGGCGGAGAACGCGCGCGCGGTCTCCAGGCCGTCCCGCCGCACGCACTCGAAATAGAGGCGCTCGAAGTTCGAAGCGGACTGGATGTCCATGGCCGGCGACTGGGTCGGGGCGGTGACGCCGCGCACGTAGCGGCCGTCCTCGAAGGCGCGGGCCAGGATGTCGTTGGAATTGGTCGCGACGATGATCCGGTCGATCGGCAGGCCCATGCGCTTGGCCACGAAGCCCGCGAAGCCGTCGCCGAAGTTGCCCGACGGCACGGCGAACGAGACCGGCCGATGCGGGGCGCCCAGGGCCACCGCGGCGGTGAAGTAATAGACGCTCTGGGCGACGATGCGCGCGAAGTTGATCGAGTTCACGGCCGAGAGGCCGACCGACTGCTTCAGCGAGGCGTCGGAGAGCGAGGTCTTCAGGATCGCCTGGCAATCGTCGAAGTCACCGTCCACCGCCACGCAGCGGACGTTGTCCTCCTCGGCCGTGGTCATGAAGCGGCGCTGGACCTCTGAGATCCGGCCGTCGGGGAACATGACGACAATCTTGGTGTTGCTGCGCCCGCGGAAGGCCTCGACGGCCGCGCCGCCGGTGTCGCCGGAGGTCGCGCAGAGGATGGTCTGGGTCCGCTGCTGCTTGCCCAGCACGTGATCCGACAGCCGCGCCAGCAGCTGCATCGCCACGTCCTTGAAGGCCAGGCTCGGCCCATGGAACAGCTCGGCGATGAAGCCGCCCGGAGCGATCTGGCGAACCGGAACGACAGCGGCGTGGGCGAAGCTGGAATAGGCCTCGACGCACATCTCGCCGAGCGTCTCGCGATCGATCTCGTCGCCCACGAACTTGGCCAGCACCGCGGTCGCGACCTCGGCATAGGGCCGGCCGGCGAAGGCGGCGATCTCGTCGCGGGTGAACTCAGGCCACTCCTGCGGCACATAGAGGCCGCCGTCCGGCGCCAGGCCGGCGAGCACCGCATCGACAAAGCCGACCGAGGGCGACTGCCCCCGCGTAGAGACGTACCGCATCAAGACTTCCGTTTCCGCCAGAGCATGGCGGCATAGACGCCGACCAGGGCGGCGGCAAGGCCGAACCAGGTCAGGGCGTACTCGAGGTGACGGTTGGAGATTTCAGCCGGCAGGGGCGCTGGATCCAGCGCCTGCCAGTCGGGATTGGACGAGACCTCCGCCATCAGGAACAGCGGAGCCGGGGCGTCGGCCTTCAGCGCCAGGGCCATGGCCGCGGTGTCGCGGACGTACCAGCGGTTGCCGGCGACGTCGTTGGGCGGGCTGAACCGATTGCCCGGCTCCGGCGCGCGCAGCACGCCGACGATTTCCACCGGGGCCAGGTCTGAGACGTTCACCCGCGGTCGGGCCGAGACGTCGTCGCGAACGAACCCGCGGTCGACCAGGATGCTCTGGTAGCCGCCGCCGGCGACCCGGCAGGCCGAGATCAGGCGCGATCCGGCCTTGCCCTCGCGGACCGAGAATAGCTCCAGGAACGGCGCGCTGGCGAGACCGGGGCAGGTCAGCCGGACACGGGTGAAGTCGAGATCGGCGCCGGCGGCCATCCGCTCCAGCGCCGCTTCGCCCGAGGTGGCCGGGGCCGCCTGCAGGGCCGAGACCCGCGCCAGCAGCGCCTCCTTCCAGCTGAGGCGTTGGAGCTGCCAGCCGCCAAGCCCGAGGAGAATGATCAGGGAGACGCCGACCGCGATCGTCAGCCCGATGGGAAAACGACGGGCGACGTCAGTCATGGCGGGCTTCCGACGCCTTGTTGGCGAACTGCGCCGCCAGCATCAGGCCTTTCAACGGCCGCAGCAGGCCGATGCACACAGCCAGCGTCATGGGGAGGAAGATCAGGATGTGCACCCACACCGGGGGCGCGAAGGTCAGCTCGGTGAAGAGCATGGCGAAGGCGCAGACGAAGCCCGCGATCAGGATCACGAAGACCGCGGGACCATCGCCAGAGTCGGCCTTGGCCAGATCGTAGCCGCACCGCTCGCAGGCGGGGGCTACGTTCAGGAAGCCTTGGAACAGACGCCCCTCTCCACAGTTCGGGCAGCGGCCGCGAAGGCCCGCCAGCAGCGGATTGGGGCTGTCCATATCGGCGGGCCTAGTGGCCCGCCCCGCCGAACACCACGTAGATGAAGGCGAACAGGAAGAGCCAGACGACGTCGACGAAGTGCCAGTACCAGGCGGCGGCTTCGAAGCCGAAGTGCTTCTGCGGGGACATGCCGCCACGCAGCAGACGGATCAGGCAGATGGCCAGGAAGATCGTCCCGATCAGCACGTGGAAGCCGTGGAAGCCCGTGGCCATGAAGAAGGACGAACCGTAGAGGCCCGAGTTCTCCGCGCCTTCGCCGCCGAAGAAGTACTTGTGATCCAGGATGTGGATGTACTCGTACACCTGCACCAGGGTGAAGACGGCGCCGAGGGCGATGGTCAGGGCCAGGCCGATCTTGGTGCCCTTGCGGTCGCCTTGCTGGATCGCGTGGTGCGCCCAGGTGACGGTGGTGCCCGACAGCAGCAGGATCAGGGTGTTCAGCAGAGGCAGGTTCCAGGCCGGAACCGTCTCGATACCGGCAGGAGGCCAAGTGGCCCAGGCCGCGCGGACTTCCTCGATCGACGACAGCGTCCGGGCCTCATGGAAGAGGGCCATTTCGAAGAAGATCCAGAACCACGCCACGAAGAACATCACTTCGGACGCGATGAACATGATCATGCCGTAGCGCAGGCCGATCGAGACGACGGGGGTATGGTCGCCCGCCTTCGATTCCTTGATCACGTCCGACCACCAGCCCCACATGGTGTAGAGCACGCCACCGAGGCCGATGAAGAACACCCAGGGGAAGCCCTCCGGAAGGCCGAACATGCCCTTCATCCAGATGACCCCGCCGATCGCCATGATCGTCGCGGACAGGGAGCCCACGAGCGGCCACGGGCTGGGCGGCAGCAGGTGGTAGTCGTGCTTAACTTCGCCGTGGGCCATTTCGGTCCTAACCCCTCTCAGATCTCACAGACGCCAACCCCTCTCTCGGGCCGGCGAATGACAATTCGCGTGTGCTATAGCCCCGCCTTGGCCGGAACGCCAAGGGCGGAAGAGTGCTTTGACGGCGTGGCGTCCGCGCGCTTTTCGCCGCGCTGCGCCTCAACCGACGGGAAGAAGGTGTAGGACAAGGTCACCTCGCCCTTGCCCTGGGTCTCGAAGTCCTTCGCGAACTTCGGATCGACGAAGTAGACGACCGGGAATTCGATGGTCGTGTTCGGCGGAATCGTCTGATCCGAGAAGCAGAAGCACTCGAGCTTCTGGAAATACGCCCCAGCCGATTCGGGCACGACGTTGTAGATCGCCCGGCCGGTCTGCGGCTTGTCGCTGTTGTTCGTGACCTTGAAGAACGCGAGGCCGGTCTGGCCGATCTTCACTTCCTGGGTCACCTGCTCGGCGGTGAAGGTCCAGGGCAGTTCACGAATGTTGGCGTCGAACCGGATGGTCAGCTTGCGGTCGAGAACCGTGTCTGGCGCCGCCTCGGCCTTGCGGACGGTGCCGTCGAAGCCGGTCACCTGGCAGAAGGCCTTGTAGAGCGGCACCGAGGCGAAGGCCGCCCCGACCATGAACACAAAGCCCGTGGCGGCGATCAGCGCGACCTTGCGGTTGCGCTTCTGGAGCGGTGACTGCTCTGGCTTAGAAGGGCCGCTGGCCAACACTGCCTCCCAGACGCACGACGGTCACGACAAAGACCAGGACGACGAACAGCACTAGGCCCAGCGCCAACGCGATGTTGCGGCCGCGGCGGGCGCGGGCTTCGACGGTCGGATCGGGGGTGGGCTCGCTCACGAGAATACTCCGACGGCAGGCAGGTCGAGCAGGTGCTCGGCCAGCAGGGTGGCGAACAGAAGGGTCAGGTAGAGGATCGAGAACGCGAAGAGATTGCGCGCGTCCTTGGAACTCGCCTTCACGTCATAGAGGCCGTCGTCATTGCGCTGGCCGCCGGTCTCGCCGGCGCGGCTCTTGAAGACCCGCCAGGCCAGGAACAGGAACATCAGCCCGCCCAGCGCGGCGACGACCAGATAGGTCAGGCCGCCCAGTCCGGTAAGCGCCGGCACAATGCACAGCGGCACGAAGAGCAGGCTGTAGATGAGGATCTGCTTGCGGGTCGAGGCTGCGCCCGCGGTGACCGGCATCATCGGCACGCCGGCCTTCTGATAGTCCTCGCTGGTGTACAGCGACAGCGCCCAGAAGTGCGGCGGGGTCCACATGAAGATGATCGCGCAGAGCAGCCAGGCGTTCAGCGGCGCCGTTCCCGTCGCCGCGGCCCAGCCGATGACCGGCGGCAGCGCGCCTGCGAGGCCGCCGATGACGATGTTCTGGGGCGTCGAGCGCTTCAGCCACATCGTATAGACGACGGCATAGAAGAAGATGGTGAAGGCCAGCAGACCGGCGGCCAGCCAGTTCGTGGTCATGCCCAGCAGCATCACCGAAAACAGCGACAACACCACGCCCATGGCGAGGGCGTCGGCGCCCTGGACCTTGCCCGCCGGCACCGGGCGGCCGCGCGTGCGGCGCATCTTGGCGTCGATGTCGGCGTCGTACCACATGTTGAAGGCGGCCGACGCGCCGGCCCCGACAGCGATGCAGAAGATCGCGATGGCTCCGAGCACCGGGTTGATGGGCGCGTTGGCGCACACCAGGCCGGTGATCGCGGTGAAGATCACCAGCGACATGACGCGCGGCTTGAGCAGCTGGACGTAGTCCTGCCACCGGGGGGGCGCGCTGGAGCGTGAAAGGGCTGGCGACATGGCCATCACAATACTCTCAAAACGACCGAAGGGCGCGCGCTGGAATGTCCCAGCCCGCGCCCCGCAGAGGTCTTTGGGGAGCCGGACCTAGTGGAGGTCCGGCTTGACCACCGGCAGTTCGTTGAACTGGTGGAACGGCGGCGGCGAGGACAGGGTCCACTCCAGCGTCGTGGCGCCTTCGCCCCACGGATTGGCTTCGGCCTTGCGGCGGAAGATCATCGCGTCGATCAGAACCACCATGAAGATGCCCACGGCGACCAGGGTCACGAGGTAACCGACCGACGAGACCTGGTTCCAGTAGGTGAAGGCTTCCGGATAGTCGACGTAGCGGCGCGGCATGCCTTGCAGGCCGAGGAAGTGCTGCGGGAAGAAGATCAGGTTCACGCCGATGAACATGACCCAGAAGTGCACCTGACCCAGCCACTCGCGGTACTTCACGCCGAAGATCTTCTCGAACCAGTAGTAGAAGCCCGCAAAGATCGCGAAGACGGCGCCCAGCGACAGCACGTAGTGGAAGTGCGCCACGACGTAATAGGTGTCGTGCAGGGTGTAGTCGATGCCGGCGTTCGCCAGGACCACGCCGGTGACGCCGCCCACGGTGAACAGGAAGATGAAGCCCATCGCCCAGAGCATCGGCGTCTTGAAGTCGATGGAGCCGCCCCACATCGTGGCGATCCAGGAGAAGATCTTCACGCCGGTCGGCACCGCGATGACCATCGTGGCCGCCACGAAGTAGGCGCGCAGATTGATGCTCATACCCACGGTGTACATGTGGTGGGCCCACACGACGAAGCCGATGAACCCGATGGCCACCATGGCGTAGGCCATGGCCAGGTAACCGAAGACCGGCTTGCGCGAGAAGGTCGAGACGATGTGGCTGATGATGCCGAAGCCCGGCAGGATCAGGATGTACACTTCCGGGTGACCGAAGAACCAGAACAGGTGCTGGTACATGACGGGGTCGCCGCCGCCGGCCGCATCGAAGAAGTGGGTGTTAAAGTTACGGTCGGTCAGCAGCATGGTGATCGCGCCGGCCAGGACGGGCAGCGAGAGCAGCAGCAGGAAGACGGTGACCAGAACCGACCACACGAACAGCGGCATACGGTGCAGGGTCATGCCCGGCGCGCGCATGTTGAAGATCGTGGTGATGAAGTTGATGGCGCCGAGGATCGAGGAGGCGCCGGCGAGGTGGAGCGCCAGGATGGCGGCGTCCATCGACGGACCTGCGTGACCGCTGGTCGAGAGCGGCGGATACGCCGTCCAGCCGCCGCCGAAGCCCTTACCCGGGCCGCCGTCGACGAACATCGAGACCAGCAGCAGGATCCAGGCGGCCACCAGCAGCCAGAACGAAATGTTGTTCATCCGCGGGAAGGCCATATCCGGCGCGCCGATCATCAGCGGCACGAACCAGTTGCCGAAGCCGCCGATCATGGCCGGCATGACCATGAAGAAGATCATGATCAGGGCGTGCGCAGTCACCACGGCGTTGTAGCCATGCTTCGACTGCTCAACGAGCCCGAACAGTTGGATCGACGAGCCTTCCTTGAAGATCTGGATGCCCGGCTCGGCCAGTTCCCAGCGGATCAGGCCGGAAAGCGCGCCGCCGACCAAGCCCGCCATGATGGCGAACAGCAGGTAGAGGGTGCCGATGTCCTTGTGGTTCGTGGAGAAGAACCAGCGAGCGATGAAGCCTGGCTTGTGTTCGGCTTCGTCGTGATGATCGTGAGCTGCGGCTTGTGCCATCTTACTATGTCCTAAGCTCATTTCGCGGCCGGCGCCGCGGCGGGCGCGGCGGGCGTGGAGGTCGGGGCCGGAGCGGCGGCGGCCGGAGCCGCGGCGGCGGGCGCCGTCGCAGCAGCCGGGGTCGCAGCGCCGTCAGCGGCCGGCGCAGCCTCGGCGGCGGGAGCCGCCGGAGCCGCGGCAGCCGGAGCGGCCGGCGCGTCGGGAACCATCGAACCGCCCTTCGAAGCCACCCAGGCTTCGAACTCGGGCTGGGTCACGACCTTGATTTCGATCGGCATGAACGCGTGGTCGACGCCGCACAGTTCCGAGCACTGACCATAGAAGGTGCCAGTGCGCTCGGCCTTGAACCAGGTTTCGTTGATCCGGCCGGGGATCGCATCGATCTTCAGGCCGAAGGCCGGCAGAGCGAAGGCGTGGATCACGTCGGCGCCGGTGACCAGCACGCGGACGGTCTTGTTGACCGGGACGACGAGCGGCTCGGTGGCGGCCAGGCGGAACGGAACCTTGCGCTTCTCGGCTTCGTCCTCGGGCAGCATGTTCGAGACGAACTCGCCGACCTTCTGGTCCGGGAGCTCGTAGCCCCAGTACCACTGATAACCGGTGGCCTTCACCGTGTAATCCGGCTTGGGCATGTCGTGATAGGCGAACAGCAGCTTGAACGAGACGATGGAGATACCCATCAGGATCAGGACCGGAACGACCGTCCAGATCACCTCGATCACGGTGTTGTGGCTCCACTTCGCCGGAACCGGGTTGGCGCGCTTGTTGTAGCGCACGACAACCCAGATCAGCAGGGCCAGCACGAACACGCAGATCAGCGTGATGATCGGCAGCAGAATGAGATTGTGGAAATCGTGCGCCGCATGCTTCAGCGGCGCAGCGGCCGGCTGGAGCCCGATGCCCTTCGGCGTCGGTTGACCCATCAATTCCTCTGCGAACGCCTGGACGCCCCAGAACGCCGACGTTGCGCCCGCCGCGGCGGCTGCCGCCCACGTCCGCATGCCCTGAACCCTAGACTTCATGTCCCCTCGGTCTGCTTGGCCGGCCGCGCCTCGCGAAAGACGATCGCCCCCGCCGACTGAAATCAAGACGAAGCGCCCCGCAAACCGCGAGGCCCCGCCCTTAAGCCGGGGTGCATACGCGCTCTCCCCTAGCTTGCCAAGGCGCTAAGACCCCCTATGGCGCAATGTCTCGCAATGGAGCGGCTTCGGACTGTCCGGACACGCCGAAAAAGCGGTGATTTGGCGTAACTTCGGAAGGTTAAGCCGGTCAGCTTCCAAGAACCTGCCGGCAAACCGCCGGGCATCGGGCGGTTTGGGGTGACGTTCGGTCCACGAACACCTATTTCTGGGCGCTCGCCTCTCGAAAGCAGACCGCCGATGAACGCCCTCGCCCCCTCCGCTTCGATCCTCGACTCCGTCGGCGTCTCGCCTGAACGAGCCCGGGAAATCCTCGGAGAGGCGCTCGTGGGCGCCGACGACGGCGAGCTGTTTGTCGAGCGTTCCGAGAGCGAGGCCTTCCTGTTCGACGACGGACGGTTGAAGTCGGCCTCCTATGATTCGTCGGAAGGCTTCGGCCTGCGCGTCGTCGCTGGCGAGACCGCGGGCTACTCGCACTCGAGCGAAGTTTCCGAGGCGGCGATGAAGCGCGCGGCGCAATCGTCGGCCCTGGCCAAGCGCGGATATTCCGGCGTGTCGGCGGAAGGCCCGCGCGCGACCAACACCAAGCTCTATGGCGAAGACGACCCCACCGCCTCGCCCGCCTTCTCCGACAAGGTCGCCCTGCTGCAGGAAATCGACGCCTGGGTGCGGGCCCGCGATCCGCGCGTGGTGCAGGTGATGGCCAGCATCGCCGGCGAGCGCCGGATCGTGGAGATTCTGCGCGCCGACGGCCGGCTGATCCGGGACGTGCGGCCGCTGTGCCGGGTGAACGTCCAAGTCACCATGGAAAAAGACGGCAAGCGCGAGAGCGGCTATTCGGGCGCCGGCGGCCGCGCCGGCTTCGAGGCCTGGATCGCTCCCGACAAGTGGCAGTCGCAGGCCGACGAGGCCATTCGCCAGGCCCTGGTCAACCTGGACGCCGTTCCCTGCCCCGCGGGTGAGATGGACGTGGTGCTCGGCCCAGGCTGGAACGGCGTGCTGCTGCATGAAGCGGTCGGCCACGGCCTGGAGGGCGACTTCAACCGCAAGGGCACCTCGGCGTTTTCCGGCAAGATCGGCCAGCGCGTGGCCGCGCCGGGCGTCACCGTGTTCGACGACGGCACCCTGCCCGGCCGCCGCGGCTCGCTGACCGTCGACGACGAAGGCACGCCGACCGAGCGGACCATCCTGATCGAGGACGGCATCCTGGTCGGGTACATGCATGACCGGATGAGCGCGCGGCTGATGGGCCTGACCGCCACCGGCAACGGGCGGCGCCAGTCCTACGCTCACATGCCGATGCCGCGCATGACCAACACCGCCATGATGGGCGGCCATCACAAGCGCGAGGAGATGATCGCCTCGACCAAGCGCGGGCTCTATTGCGCCAACTTCGGCGGCGGCCAGGTGGACATCACCAACGGCAAGTTCGTCTTCCAATGCACCGAGGCCTACCTGATCGAGAACGGCAAGATCACCACCCCGGTGAAGGGCGCGACCCTGATCGGCGACGGTCCCTCGGCCCTGACGCGGGTGACGATGATCGGCGACGACTTCGATTTCGACTCCGGCGTCGGCGTCTGTGGGAAGTCTGGCCAGAGCGTTCCGGTCGGCGTCGGCCAGCCGTCGCTGAAGCTCACCGGGCTGACGGTCGGCGGCACCAGCATCTGACGCGGCCCGCCGATGGTTACCGATAGGTAATCATCGGATTTCTTTCAGGAATTTAATCCACCTTTCCTGGATTTAATTGGCGCGACACCCCGGGCGCAGGTCACTTGCCTGCGTCTTTGGGGAGCAATGTTACATGACCGTATCGGCCTTGGCCGCCGCACTCGCCCTTGCCGCGCCCGAGCCGGCAGGCAGCGTCCAGGCCCAACC
This sequence comes from Phenylobacterium sp. Root1290, assembly GCF_001425305.1. Lineage (GTDB taxonomy): Bacteria > Pseudomonadota > Alphaproteobacteria > Caulobacterales > Caulobacteraceae > Phenylobacterium. Next base: position 658,815 of record NZ_LMEE01000002.1, read on the forward strand.
CGCGCCCGCCGCCAGCAGCGCCGCCCCAACCGAAGGCGTCATCAGCTACCCCACCGCGTTCTTCGCCGACAGCCAGGCGGCCAACGCCTGGGAGATGCTGCTGCGCCTGCCCGGCTTCGCGCTCGACACCGGCGACAAGATCCGCGGGTTCGAGGGCGGCGGCGGCAACGCCCTGGTCGACGGTCAGCGCCCGACCAGCAAGACCGATCCCCTGGACGAACTGCTGCGCCGCATCCCGGTGGCGCAGATCGAGCGCATCGACCTGATCCGCGGCGGCGCGCCGGGAATCGACATGCAGGGCCGCACGGTGATCGCCAACGTGATCCGCAAGCCGGGCGGCGGCCTGCAGGGCCTGGTCGCGGTAGCCAACAACCACATCTACGACGGCCGCAATCTGCATGGCTTCCGCCTTGAGCTCTCGGGCGGCAAGGACGGCCGCAACTGGGAAGGCTCGGCCCGCTACGGCTTCGGCGCCGACGACGGCGGCGACTTCGGGCCTGGCGTGACCGTGGGGCCCGACGGCGCACCGATCAGGGTCAGCCAGATCGATTCGAGCGGCGGCGTCGGCAACCAGACCCTGACCGGCGCCTACGAGCAGCCGATCCTCGGCGGCAAGCTGCGCGTCAACGGCCGTCTGTTCTGGGAGAAGTTCAAGTACAAGGAAGACAACGTCTTCGTCTTCCCGTCCCCGAGCCTGGCGACCACCGACGACGTCAACCACACCTACGAAACTGAACTGGGAGGCCGCTTCACCCGCGACCTCGGCTCGCGCGCAACGCTGGATCTGCTCGGCCTGCGACAGACCAGGGACCGGGAGATCTCGTCGGTGTTCGCCTCTCCCGATGAAGACGGGCGGTTCAACCTCCAACGCGACAGCAGCGAGACCATCGGCCGGGGCGTGCTCTCCTACCGCGCCAGCGAGAAGCTCTCGCTCGAGGCCGGCGCGGAGGGCGCGTTCAACAAGCTCGACAGCCAGACGCGGCTGATGTCCGACGGCGTGCCCGTGGCGTTGCCGGCCGCAAACGTCGTCGTCGAGGAGAACCGCGGCGAGGTGTTCGCCAAAGGCGTCTGGCGGCCGACCGGCGAATGGACGATCGAGAGCGGCCTTCGCTACGAGGCCTCGTCGATCTCGTCGTCCGGCGATGTGGCGCTGGAAAAGAGCCTGCGCTTCCTCAAGCCGCGGCTGGCCCTGGCCTGGGCGCCGACCGAGACGACCCAGGTGCGGCTGCGCTTCGAGCGCGTCGTGGGACAGCTCTCCTTCGACGACTTCGTCGCCGACTCCTCGCTCAACACCGGCGTCGTCACCGCCGGCAATCCAGACCTGAACCCCGAGCAGGCCTGGGTCAGCGAAGTGGCCATCGAACAGCGGTTCTGGAAGGACGGCGTGGTCGGGGTGACGCTGCGACGCTCGATGCTGACCGACGTCATCGATCGCGCGCCGATCTTCACGGACGTCGCGGTCTTCGATTCGCCCGCCAATATCGGCGATGGCGAGAAGGACGAGCTGGTGCTGAACCTGACGGCGCCGCTGGGGCGCTTCGGCCTGACGGGGGCCCAGCTGAAGGGCGAGGCCACCTGGCGGCGTTCAGAGGTGACCGACCCGACCACCGGCGAGAGCCGGGAAATCTCCAAGCTGCGGCCGCTGGAGTGGGAGGCGACGCTGTCGCAGGACGTACCGCAATGGCGGCTGACCTGGGGCGTGGACGTCTACGGCGGCTGGCGCGAGACCAGCTACCGGTTCAACGAGGTGTCGACCTTCAAGCTGAGGACCTTCGTGCGGCCGTTCGTCGAGTGGCGCGCGCGGCAGGACATCATCGTGCGCTTCGAGCTGCCGAACATCACCGAGCGCGGCCTGCGCCGCACGCGAACCGTCTATGATGGGCCGCGCGGTTCCAGCGCGGTGCTGTTCACCGACGACCGCGAGCTGGACTTCGGCCGCATGTACTTCGTCCGCGTGCGCAAGACCTTCGGAGCCTGAGCGCCGAAATGAAGAAGGGCCGGACGCATCGCTGCGTCCGGCCCCTTTTTCATGGTCCGGCGACCGGAGAGATCAGCTCTCGCGGTCGGCGCGGATCGCCGCCGGGCTGACCGCCTGACGTTCGCCGTCCAGCACGGGCGCAATCGGCTCGGGCTGAGCCGGACCAGTGTCGTTCACGCCGTGGGCCCAATGCTTGATGAAGAAGCTCAGCAGCACGAAGACCACGCCGACGCCGACGCCGGCCCAGCCGAGCTTGTTGAAGCCATCCATCGAGGTGGCCAGCGCCGCAGCCGGGTCCAGCACCTGGCCGCCGACGGTCTCCGTCCCCATCGCGCCGGCGATGGCCCCGCCGACGAACTGGGCGATGGACGAGGCGAGGAACCACACCGCCATCATGAACGACACCACCGAGGCCACGGAGAGCTTGGTGATCTGCGAGAGCCCGACCGGCGAGAGGAAGAGCTCGCCCGTGGTGTGCAGCATGTAGAGCAGCGCCAGCATGATCAGCGGCAGACGGTAGCTGTCGTCTGCGAAGCCTTGCGCCCAGACCACGACCAGGAAGCCGAGGCCGACCTGCAGCAGGCCGAAGCCGAACTTCATCACCGGGTTCGGGTCACGTCCCCGCGCCCCGAGCCAGGCCCACATCGCCGCGAAGATCGGCGCGAAGATCAGGATGAAGCCGGCGTTGAACGACTGAGTCTGGGCCGCGGAAATGCCCATCAGGTCGACGTTGCGCGCAGCGAAGAGGTTCAGTGACGTGCCCGCCTGCTCGAACAGGGTGAAGAACACGACCGAGCCGAAGATCAGCACCAGCGCCAGCAGCATGCGCTCGCGCTCGATCTTGCTGCACTTCACGATCAGGAAGTAGCCGATGAACGCCAGCGCCAGAACGGTGGAGATCCCCAGCGCCCAGCCAACCATCTGATTGCTTTGGACCAGCAGCCAGATCGGCGCGACGCCGAGGATGGCGAGGATGTAGATCAACCATTCGCGGTTGATCGGGCCCGCGATCGGAGCCTTCAGCAGTTCGAGGTTCGGCGGCTCGCCCTTGCCCTGGAGCAGCGGCTTGCCGAGCACGAAGACCACCCAGCCCAGCGCCATGCCGACGCCGGCGAGGCCAAAGCCCGCCCACCAGCCGACTGTCTGGCCCAGCAGGCCGCAGAGAACCGAGGCCCAGAAGGCGCCGAGGTTGATCCCGTAATAGTAGAGGGTGAAGCCTGAATCGCGGCGCGGATCGCCCTGCGGATACAGCTGTCCGACGATGGTCGAGATGTTCGGCTTCAGGAAGCCGACGCCCATGATGATCAGCGAGATGGCGAGGTAGAAGGCGTTCTTGCCGACCGGGTCGATCTGCTTCTCCATCGTGTAGCTGTCCTTGGGCAGGACAGTCGGCAGCGGACCGCCGGCCTGCAGTCCCTTGATCTCCAGGCCGCCGCCCTCGGCGGGACCGAAGTCATAGGCCTTGTCGCCAACCATCAGCTTCACGGAGCGGGATTCCATCCGGCCCTCGGCGACGACTTCGTACTTCTGACCGCCGTAGACGAGTTGCTGGGTCGCGGGCGTGCCTTCGACCGCCATGGTCAGGTGACCGGCGACGAGCAGCAGGGCGCCGAACGCGACGGCCTTGCGGGTGCCCAGGTAACGGTCGGCGAGCAGGCCGCCGATGAGCGGCAGCAGGTAGACCAGGCTGGTGTAGGAGCCGTATTGCGCCCCGGCGGTGGCGTCGTCGAACAGCAGGTGCTGCGTCAGATAGAAAATCAGGATGCCCCGCATCCCGTAGTAGGAGAACCGCTCCCACATCTCGGCGAAGAACAGGATGATCAGTCCCCGCGGATGCTGTTTGAGCAACTGCATGAGAACGGGGATCCCGGTCGCCAGGGTAATGACGATCCCCAAAAGGACTACGATGTTCATGAGGGCGGTGTTCCGATTCCTTGGACTGCCGGCTCCTTGAGGAGGGTCGTTTTCGCCCCCGCCGGCTAATTTGGCGGGAGAAGATCACGCGGCCGGGCGGAGCACAAGCAATCGGGCGCCTGAAGCTTGGCGATGTGGGAGCCTAGACCCCACCTTGAGCGTTGCACCAGGACCAAGGAGGAGCGTCCCCCATGCTGACCCCCGGCCCCGACCATCCGATCGAGATCACCCCCGGCAAGACCCGCTGGCGCGCCATGTACGGCGAGCACGTCATCGCCGACAGCGGCGATGTGCTTGTGCTGACCGAGGCCCAGTACGCGCCGGTCGTCTACTTCCCGCGCGCGGACGTCTCGATGGAGTACTTCTCCCGCTCGGACCGCAAAACCCATTGCCCGTACAAGGGCGACGCCGCGTACTACACGATCCTGATGGACGGCCATTTCGCCGAGAACGCGGTCTGGACCTACGAGGAACCCTATCCGGCGATGGAGGCCATCCGTGGCCGCCTGGCCTTCTACCCGGACAAGGTCGAGGTCTATGCGGTCGAGGACATGCTGGTCGATCCAAAGCACCCGCACGCCGCGGTGAACGAGATCGTGCAGCACACCGACAGCGGTTCCGGCGCCAGCCAGCGCGACCATTGGCCGCCGAACGTCACTTCGCCTTCGCCCGAGGGCTAGCCGCCGTAATGGATCAGGGCGTCCGCGGTCCCGACCATTCCGGTCGCGCGTCTTGGTCCTCCAGCGTCATGCCGGCCCCCTCGGCGGCCCGAACCGGAATCGCGCCCGGATCGAAGCCGTCGAGGCAGAAGACGTTGATCCCGAAGTGATCGGGCGCCGCCCGCTTGCGGTGGAAGGTGTAGACGCCGCAGCGACTGCAGAAATAGTGCCGCGCCCGGCCGGTGTTCCAGCGATAGAGCGAGAGCAGCTCCTCGCCCGCCGTGATGGTCAGGGCGCTCTCGTGCACCTTGGCCATGACGGCATTCTTCTTCACGCACAGCGAGCAGTCGCACGTGGTGAGCTCGGTGACCTGGGCCTCGACCTGGAAGCGGACGGCCCCGCAATGGCACGAGCCGACGTGCATGATCAGTAGGCGAAGTCCTCGAACACCCGGCGCACGTCGCCCTTCCACGGGCCGTTGTAGAGGTCCAGCAGCCGCTCGGCGGGGGTGATCCCGCTATCGGCGATCTCTTCGAGCTCGGCCAGGTAGCCGCTCTCATCGACCATGCCGGCGCTGAGCCGGTTGCGATTCTTCAGGCCCTGCTTGGCGATGGCGACCATGTCCTTGGCCACGTCCTGCACGGTGCGGCCGCCGACCTGGGCCTTGAGGCCCAGGCGGGCCACGTCGGCGCGCAGGCGCTCGTGATCCTCGACTTGCCAGTCCTTGCAGAGGTCCCAGGCGGCGGCGAGCGCGGCCTGGTCGTAGAAGATGCCAGCCCAGAGCGCCGGCAGCGCGCAGAGGCGGCTCCACGGACCCGAATCGGCGCCGCGCATTTCCAGGTATTGCTTGAGGCGCACTTCCGGGAAGGCGGTCGTGGTGTGGTCGGCCCAATCCTTGAGGCTGGGACGGTCGCCAGGCAGTTCGGCCAGTTCGCCGGCCATGAACTTGCGGAACGAGCGGCCGGCGAGATCGACGTACTTGCCGTCACGCTTGGCAAAGTACATCGGCACGTCGAGGGCGTAGTTGGCGTAGGTCTCGTAGCCGAAGCCGTCGGCGAAGACGAAGTCCAGCATGCCGGTGCGGTCGGGATCGGTGTCGGTCCAGACGTTGGCCCGCGCCGACAGGAAGCCGGACGGCTTGCCCTCGATGAAGGGCGAGTTGGCGAACAGGGCGGTGGCGATCGGCTGCAGCGCCAGGCTGGTGCGGAACTTGGCCACCATGTCGGCCTCGGACCCGAAGTCGAGGTTGGCCTGGACGGTGCAGGTGCGGAACATCATGTCGAGGCCAAGTTTGCCGACCTTGGGCATGTACTCGCGCATGATCTTGTAGCGGCCCTTGGGCATCACCGGGATCTCGTCGCGCCGCCAGAGCGGCGTGAAGCCGAGACCAAGGAAACCTAGACCGAGCTCGTCGGCGACGGTCTTCACCTCGGTGAGGTGCTGGCCGGTTTCCTCGCAGATCTCGTGCATGGTCTCGAGCGGGGCGCCGGACAGTTCGAACTGTCCGCCCGGCTCGAGGCTGACATTGGCCATGCCGCGCTCGAGCGCGATGATGTTCTCGCCCTCGTAGACGCCCTTCCAGCCGAAACGAGTCAGGCCGTTCAACAGCGCCTGAATCCCGGCCGGGCCGTCATAGGGAATCGGCTCGCCGGTCCCCAGGCGAAACACAAATTTCTCGTGCTCGGCGCCCACGCGCCAAGCGCTGGCAGGCTTTTCGCCCGCCTCAAACCAGCGGACCAGGTCCTCCAGCGTGAGGGGTCGCTCGTCGGTCACGACGTCGGCCATCTCGTTCTCCCCAGCCCAATCCAGCCAAAAGCGGCGCGATCTTTACGCCGCTCAGACAGGTGGGCGCAATTCAGGAAACCTCAAGACCACGCCAATCGCCCTGAGCAGCTTGCCAAAGTGTGAGCGCGCTGATGGCGGCGGTGTCAGCCCGAAGGATCCGTGGCCCCAGGGAAGCGGGCGTAGCGAACTGAAGGTTCCGCAGGGCTTCGCGTTCGCTCGGCGAGAAGCCGCCCTCCGGCCCGACAAGGATCGCCCAGGGCGCCGGCGGCGCGCCCTCCAAGGCCTGGAGGACCGGTTTGGCGTCGCCAGCCTCGTCGCAGAACAGCAGGCGGCGCGAGGCGTCCCAGCCCTCGATCAGCTTTCCGAGCTTCACAGGCTCGAAGATTTCCGGGACATCGAGTCGGCCGGTCTGCTCGGCGGCTTCGGCCGCGATGGCGGCCAGGCGATCGACGCGAGTGCGTTCGGCGTTGGTGCGCTCCGTGATCACCAGACGCACACGGCGCGCGCCCAGCTCGGCGGCCTTCTCGACGATCGTCTCGACCCGGCTGCGTTTGACGAGGGCGATCACGAGATCGAGATCCGGCCCCAGCGCCTGGGCCCGCTCCAGCGCCGTGGGCCGAAGAATCATCCCGCGCTTGCCGGCGACCTCGATCACCGCGCGCCACTCTCCGTGCCGGCCGTTGAAGGCCAGCACCTCGTCGCCCACGCCCCGGCGCATCACCGAGGTGAGATAGTGGCTCTGGCCATGGTCGAGCCCGAAGGCGACATCCTGGGCGAGATCGGCGGCGACGTAGAGACGGATCATGAACGAGGTTCTAGCCCTGGGCATGGGTTCAGGACTAGGCTTCGATCCATGGCGAAGTCAGACACTGACGATGCATACGAGGCCGAGCTCGCGGAGCTGCAGCTGGCCCTGGTGCGCTACCAGCAGCACGCGATGAAGGCGGGCGACAAGGTGCTGGTCATCTTCGAAGGCCGCGATGCGGCGGGCAAGGACGGCGCGATCAGCCGGATCACCGAGCATATGTCGATCCGCGCCACCCGCGTGGTCGCGCTGCCCAAGCCGACCGAGCTGGAATCCAGCCAGTGGTACTTCCAGCGATATGTGCCGTTTCTGCCGTCGGCCGGCCAGGTCGTGATCTTCAACCGCTCCTGGTACAACCGCGCCGGGGTCGAACGGGTGATGGGGTTCTCCAGCCAGAAGGACCAGGAGATCTTCCTGCGCGACGTGCCGCACTTCGAGGAGATGCTGGTCGAGAGCGGGCTCAAGCTGGTGAAGATCTGGCTCGACATCAGCCAGGAGGAGCAGGCCGAGCGGCTGAAAGCGCGCCGCGAGGATCCACTGAAGGCGTTGAAGACCAGCCCGCTGGACGATGTCGCCCAGGAAAAGTGGGCCGACTACAGCGCTGCGCGGGACACGATGCTGACCCGCACCCACCAGACGGTCTCGCCCTGGACCTGCGTCGTCACCGACAAGAAGAAGGTCGCGCGGATCAACGTCATGCGGCACCTGATCAAGACCATCGCGCCCAAGGAAGTCGCCGACGCCGTCGACGCGCCGGACGACAAGGTGCTGTTCCCGTTCGAGATCGGCGCCATCGCCGAAGGCCGCCTGAACAAGTAGCGGCCGGCGCGTGGGGGTGGAGGAGATCTCGGCCCGCGAGGCCCGGCGCATCGCGCTGGCCGCGCAAGGGTTCGCTGAGCGCCGGCCGACGACGGCCGGAAAGCGGCATCTGCTGAAGACCATCGAGCGGCTGGGGGTCGTCCAGATCGACTCGGTCAACGTGGTCTCGCGCACCCACTATCTGCCGATGTTCTCGCGCCTGGGCGCCTATCCGCGGCCGCTGCTGGAGGAGATCGCCTGGGGCAAGCGGCCGGCGCTGGTCGAATACTGGGCGCACGAGGCCTCGCTGATGCCCGCCGCCATGCATCCCCTGTTCAAGTGGCGGATGGACGACGCCCGCGCCGGTGTCGGCGTCTGGAAAGGCGTCGCGCGGTTTCTGCGCAGCCACGGCGACTTCATCGACAAGTGTCTGGCCGAGATCGAGACCCGCGGGCCGATGCCGGCTTCCGAGCTCAGTCTCGGCGCCAAGGGCGCAGGCGGCTGGTGGGGATGGAGCGAGGGCAAGCGGGCGCTGGAGTGCCTGTTCTGGGTCGGCGACCTGACCGCCGCGACGCGGCGCGGAACCTTCGAGCGGGTCTACGGCCTGCCGGAACGGGTGCTGCCGCAGGCCGCCCTGGCCGAGCCGCCGCCGCGCGAGGAGGCGCAGCGCGAGCTGCTGAGGATCGCCGCCCGCGCCCAGGGCGTCGCCACCGAGCGGGATCTACGCGACTACTTCCGCATGGGTGTGGCTGAGACCAAGGCCCGGATCGCCGAACTCGTCGAGGCCGGCGACCTGACGCCGGTCAAGGTCAAGGGCTGGGAGAACGGCGCCTATCTGCGCCGCGAGGCGCGGCGTCCCCGCAGGATCACCGCCAACGCCCTGCTGTCGCCATTCGACAACCTGATCTGGTTCCGCGATCGCACCGAGCGGCTGTTCGGGACAAGGGTGCGGCTGGAGATCTACACCCCGGCCCACAAGCGCGTGCACGGCTACTACGTGCTGCCGTTCCTGCAGGGCGAGGCGATCACCGCCCGCGTCGACCTGAAGGCCGAACGCAAGAGGGGAGCGCTGATGGTCCAGGCCGCCCACGCCGAGCCGGACGCGAACGCCGCAACGCCCGCATTGCTGGCCGCCGAGCTGAGGCTGATGGCCGGCTGGCTGGGACTGGACCGGGTCGAGGTCGCGCCGAAGGGCGACCTGGCCGAAATGCTCGCCGCCGCGCTCGCCTAGGCTTTCGGTGTCATCACCAGCCAGGGCGTCGCCTGCAGGCGGAATTCCCAGACCGCCAGCAACTGATCGAGGTGGCTCGCGCTCTTCAGGAAGTCCGGCAGCGGCAGGGTCTTGGGCTGGGGATCGAGACGGACGATGTCGTGGGTCGGGGCAAAACGCTCCACCAGGCGCTCAAGCACCCCCGGACGATAGACGTCGTGCGTCTCGACGATCAGGTCCATGCCGGCCAGGGCGGGCGACAGGTCAGGCCGCAACAGGTCGTCCTCGGCGCCTTCAATGTCGACCAGCACCAGGCAACGGCGGTCCTTGAAGGCCTCGAAGCCGTCGGGCTCGAACCGCTCGCCGATGATCACCCGGTCGGTGACGTGGTTCTTGGCCGCAAGCTCGGCGCATGCCGATCGCGCATGCGCCTGAATGTCGAAGGCGTGGACCGTGACGGCCGGCATCATCCGGGCCAGGCCGACGGCGTAGTAGCCTTCCGCGCAGCCGACATCGATGACGCAGTCCAGGTCCTTGGCCGCGAAGTCGCGCAGATAGGGGTGAAGCTCGGATTCGTAGGTGCCGATCAGTCGCGGAGTCAGCGCCCCCTCCGTGGCCGAGGTCACGTAGTCCATGCCGGCGAACGGACCCTGCATGATCTTCGCGCCGTACTGGCGGATATAGCCGTTGGCGATGGCGCGCGAACGCCACACCGCCAGGACCCGCAGCGCGACGTTCAGTTCGCGCGGATCGGCCAGCGACGGCTCCCGAGCCAGGCGGTCACGCAGCCACTGAACCACCTGTTCGACATAGGTCATAGGAACTCCCCCAGGACCGGCGAGGTCCTGGGGGCCATCTAACACGGGCGGCCATGCCCATGTCAGCCTCAGGCCGTTCCTTCCGTCACCGCGTGCAGGCGGGCATAGGCGCCGCCCTGGCGCACGAGTTCGGCGTGGCGGCCCTCCTCGATGATGCGGCCCTGCTCAAAGACCAGGATGCGGTCGGCGTTGCGCACGGTGGAGAGGCGGTGGGCGATGACGATGGTGGTGCGGCCCGCCATCAGTTCCTCCATCGCCGCCTGGACGTCGCGCTCGGTCTCCACGTCCAGCGACGAGGTGGCTTCGTCGAAGACCAGGATCGGCGCATCAACCAGGAAGGCCCGGGCGATCGCCACCCGCTGGCGTTCGCCGCCCGAAAGCTTCACCCCGCGCTCGCCCACCAGGGTCTGGTAGCCCAGGGGCAGCTTCATGATGAACTCGTGCGCACGGGCGCGGCGGGCGGCGAGCGCGACCTCCTCGGCTGTCGCGTCCGGGCGGGCGTAGGCGATGTTCTCGGCGATCGTCCGGTGAAACAGCGCTGGGTCCTGCGGCACCACCGCGATGGCGCGGCGGAGCGAACCCTGCTGCACGCGGGCGATGTCCTGGCCGTCGATCAACACGCGGCCGCCGTCCAGGTCGTAGAGGCGCTGGACCAGCTTGACGAAGGTGGACTTGCCCGACCCTGTCGCCCCGACCAGGGCGATGCGCTCGCCTGGACGGACCGTCAGGGAGAAATTCCGGAACAGGGGCTCAGCGACCGACTTGTAGCGGAAGGTGGCGTTCTCGAAGACCACCTCGCCAAGTTCGCCGACAAACGGCTTCGCGCCGGGATGGTCGGCCACCTGGGGCTCGATCTGCGCGAACCGGGCCACGTCCTCGACGTCGTCCAGGCCCTTCTGCAGCATGCGGACGTTCTCACCGATGTTGCGCAGATAGCCGCTCATCACCAGGAAGGCGGTGATGCCGAAGGCCACGTCACCGGGCGTGGCCTTGCCCTGCGTCCAGAGCATGAGCAGCAGGCCGGTCAGACCGCCCTGCAGCACAGCCAGCAGGATGTTCTGGATCAGCCACAGGTCGGTGAAGCGGTTCCAGGTGCGAACCACGGCGCCGCGCCAGGTCTCGGTGATCTCGCCGATGCGGGCGCTCTCGCGGGCCTCGGCGCCAAAGCTGCGGACCGTGGGGTTGCCGGTGACGGAATCCGCCAGAGCCCCGCCGATCCGCGAGTCGAGCGCTACCGACCGCTGGTTCAGGGGCCGGGCGTACTTGGCGGTGAGGATCACGTTGGACGCGATGTAGAGCGCGACGATGGCGAGCGAGAACAACCCCACCATCGGCCAACGGAAGATCATCATGGTCGACAGGCCGATGAGCACCAGCAGGGCCGGGCCGATCCACATGACGATGGCGTCGGAGACCATGTCGTAGCCCCACATCGCCCGCGACAGCCGGCGCACCGTGGCGCCGGCGAAGGCGTCGGCGTGCCAGTCGGCCGAAAAGGACTGAATGCGCGCGAAGCCCTCGTCGGTCAGGTCGCGCATGTTCAACGCCGCCAGCGGATTCCAGAACTTGTTGGCGATGTTCCGGACCACCGACAGCACCAGGTAGAGACCGACGAACAGCGCCCAGGCGCCCCAGGCGATGTCGGCGGCCTGCGGCCCTTCGGCCACGGCGTCGACCAGCCGGCCGGCGGCCAGCGGAATCGCCATGTCGGCGGCGATGGCGAGCAGGGTGAAGACGGTCATGCCGCTCAGCAGGCCGGGCCGGCGCAGCCAGTAGCGCATCACGAAGCCAATGACCCTGCTGTTGGGCAGGGTCCGCTGCTTCTGGTCCTCGGCGTCCTCGTAATGGTCGGTCACAGGTCAGTTCCTTCGGTCACGGCGTGCAGCCGCGCATAGGCGCCGCCCTTGTCGATCAGTTCGGCGTGGCGGCCCTCCTCGACGATCCGGCCCTGGTCGAACACCAGGATCCGGTCGGCGCCGCGGATGGTCGACAGCCGGTGGGCGATGACGATCGTGGTGCGCCCCACCATCAGTTCTTCCATGGCCGCCTGGACCTGCCGCTCGGTCTCCACGTCTAGCGACGAGGTCGCCTCGTCCAGCACCAGGATCGGCGCATCGACCAGGAAGGCGCGGGCGATCGCCACCCGCTGGCGCTCGCCGCCGGACAGCTTCACGCCGCGCTCGCCCACCGGAGTGTCATAGCCATTCGGCAGGCGGGCGATGAAGTCGTGGGCGCGGGCGCGCTTGGCCGCCAGCATCACCTCGTCCGGCGTCGCGTCCGGCCGGGCGTAGGCGATGTTCTCGGCGATGCTCCGGTGGAACAGCGCCGGGTCCTGCGGCACCACCGCGATGGCGCGGCGCAAGCTGGTCTGGCCAACCCTGGAGATGTCCTGGCCATCGATCAGAATGCGGCCGCCCTGCACGTCGTACAGGCGCTGAATCAGCTTCACGAAGGTGGACTTGCCCGAACCGGTCGGCCCGACCAGGGCGATACGCTCGCCCGGCGCCACGATGAGGGTGAAGCCCTCATAGAGCGGCCGCGGCTGGTTGGCGTAGCCGAAGGTGACGCGGTCGAAGATGACCTCGCCCAGGTCGCCGCGGAACGGCCGCGCCTCGCTGTGGTCGTTCAACTGCGGCTCGGTGCGCATGTAGGTCGCCACGTCCAGCATGTCGTCCAGGCCCTTCTGGAGCATCTGGGTGATCTCGCTGAAGTTCCGCATGTAGCCGGCCATGACGATGAACGAGGTGATCGCGAAGGCCACGTCGCCAGGCGTCGCCTGGCCCTTGGACCAGGCGTGCACCAGGAAGCCGGTCAGGCCCGCCTGAAGCACAATGAGCAGCAGGTTCTGGCCAAGCCCGACGACGTTGAAGCGGTCCCAGGTCTTATTGACCGCCCAACGCCAGGCGTCGGCGGTCTGGGCGAAGCGGGCGGCTTCCCGATCCTCGGCCCCGAAGCTCTTCACGGTCGGATTGGCGCCGATGGCGTCCGCCAGCGCCGCGCCGATCTCGGAGTCGAGCGCGGTCGAGCGGAGATTGGCCGGCCGCACGAAGTGCACCGACATCAGGATGTTGTAGGCGGCGAACACCGCGATCACGACGGCCACGAACAGGCCGGCGACCGGCCAGCGCAGGCCGAGCGAAATCGCCAGACCGCTCAGCACCAGGACGGTTGGCAGCAGCATGGCGATCAGCGCGTCGGCGGCGCTGTCGTAGCCCCACATGGCGCGGCTGACCCGCCGCACCGTGGCGCCCGCGAAGTTCGAGGCGTGCCAGTCGGACGAGAAGGCCTGCACGCGGGCGAAGCCTTCCTTGACCATCCGCGACATGATCCGGGCGTAGAAGCCGTTCATGACCCGGAACATGCTGGTCCTGGACATGTAGAAGACCAGGTAGAGGCCAGACAGCGACGCCCAGGCGATCCATGCCGCCTCGGTCACCTTCTCAGGGCTCGAGACCGCGTTGATCAGGCCTCGGGTGGCCCATGGGATCGAGAGGTCGCAGATCGTCGCCACCAGGCCAAAGGCGATGATCACCGCGAACTTCTTCGGTTCGCGCATCCAGTGCCCGGCCATGAAGCCGAGCACCTGCCTGTTGGTGAGGGTCCGGGGACGGTTGAAATCGTCGTCGTCGAGAGTGTCGGTCATAACGCGTTTCGCAAATCGGCCCGGCAAGGCGCCGGGGGTAAATTGAGACATCGAGGGTGGGCGCCGGAGCCCGTGGGGGAGCACGGACCCCGGCGCCGCTGCCGCGCCCCTAGACGGGTCGCCGGGCCTCGAAATTGAGTATTCGGCTCGACCGGCCGGGCGGCCGTCCGGACTGGTGGTCGGCGCATACGGAGATCTCGTCGAAGCCCGCCGCAGCCAGCGCCAGCTCGAACTCCTTCAGGCCCCAGAGCCGGAAGGCCATGACCTCCAGTTCGCTCTCGACCAGCCGGCCATCGCGCCAGCGCTCATAGCGGTCGTGCGTGACCCGGCGCTGGCCGACGAGATCGATCTCCACGGCGCGGCCCTCGATCCGGAGGACATCGCCGGTGAGCGTCGTCCAGGTCCGGATGTCCGGCCGCTCGTTGGTCAGGTAGCCGAGCGGCATCAGGTCGATCAGCAGGCGCCCACCGGGACGCAGGTGATCGAAGAACCGCTTCAGCACCGCCAGCGCCTCTGCGACGTCGTCCAGCAGGGTGAAGGTCCCTGCGGGTACGAGGATCGCCGCGAAGTCGTGGTCGTAGCCGAAGTCCTGGAACCTGGCCTGGCGGAGCGCGGGCGAAAGGCCGCGCGCGGCGCAGTGGCGAGCGCAGGAGGTCAGCATGTCGGCGGAGCGGTCGAAGCCCTCCACCTCCAGCCCGGCTTCCAGCAGCGGGATGAGCAGCCGCCCGGTCCCTACGCCGGCCTCCAGGATCAGGCCGTCGGTTCCCGCCAGACGCTGCAGGTAGAACGGAACGTCGGGCAGTGAGCCGGGCGGCTTGTCGAGATCGTAGACCTCGGTGCACATCGCCCCATAGCGATTGGGATGCGGGGCGTTCGTCGGGACCGAAATGGGTTCGGCGATAGGCATGTCGTCGTCTTTCGAGACGGACGGATTCCGCGCGTTGCGAACGGGGAATCCGTGGAATCGGGGAACGCCAGGGCAGCGCGAAGGATCGCGCGGGCATGCTGACGATGGAGGTGCAGATCAGCCCGCTGGCGGGGCCGGGCGCGACTTAGTCGCGGAACCGTCCTGCGTAGGCGATCACGGCGACAAGCGGCATCTGCGGACGATGATTTAGTGCTGCCACGATGATCACCTCCCTGTCAGATGGTTGCGGGCCGGACGACGACGAGACGCAACCTGCGCGCATGGATTTGCCCTGTCAATCGCAATGACCGGCGTTATTTCACCCACACCGCCTAGTTGCAGTCGAGGAGTGGCCGCAACGCCACAGGCGGAGTAAAGCCAGCACATGACCGCCCAGCTCCCCGACGCCGCACCCAGCAACTGGGTCGACCGCCATGCGCCCGCCGCCCTCCAGCCGTGGCTGAAGCTCGGGCGTTTCGACCGGCCGGCCGGCATCTGGCTGCTCATGCTGCCGGGTTGGCAGGGCGCCGCCCTGGCGGCCGCCATGGATGGCAAACTTCCCGACCTTCTGCTGCTGGTGAAGATCTTCATCGGCGCGGCGCTGATGCGTGCGGCGGGCTGCGCGTTCAACGACATCGTCGACCGCGACTTCGACGCCAAGGTCGCGCGCACGGCGATGCGCCCTGTGGCCTCGGGACAGATCAGCGTCAAGCAGGCCTGGGCCTTCGTCGTGCTGTGCAGCCTGGTGTCGCTGGCCCTGCTGCTCAGCATGTCGCCGCTAGCCGTCGGTCTCGGCGTCGCCTCGCTCGGCCTGGTGGCCGGCTACCCGTTCATGAAGCGGATCACCTGGTGGCCGCAAGCTTGGCTGGGCCTGACCTTCAACTGGGGCGCGCTGCTCGGCTTCGCGGCGGCCACGGGGTCGGTCTCGGCCTATAGCTGGCTGGGCGGCCTGGTCGGCGGCGCAGACCTCGTGCCGGCCGATCAGCTGGACCTGGGGCGACTGACCCTGGCGGCCGGTCTGCTCTACGCCTCGGGGATATTCTGGACCCTCGGCTACGACACCATCTACGCGATCCAGGACCTCGAGGACGACGCCTTGGCGGGGATCAAGTCGTCCACCCGCCGTCTGGGCGCGGGCGTGCAGAAGGGCGTGCTGGTCTTCTACGTGCTGAGCTTCGCCCTGGCGCTGGCCGCAGCCTGGGCGGGCGGGCTTGGTCCGCTGTTCCTGCCGCTGGCGGCGCTGTTCGGCATGCATCTGTCGCGGCAGGCCGCGAGGATCGACATCAACGACGGGCCGCTGGCCCTGGCGCTGTTCAAGTCCAACAACCTGGCCGGGCTGCTGCTGTTCCTGGCCCTGGCGGCCGGAACCTGGAAAGGCCCCGTGGCGGGGTTCTAGACCGCCACGGGAGCTGGATCGTCAGCCGAAGGCGGCGCGTCCCGCACGCTCGGCCAAGGCGGCCTCGAGGCGGGCGCTGGCGTCGTGCAGCACGTCGATGGCCATGTCGATCTCGCGCCGCTGGGCCTCGAAGGCCTGGATGCGTTCCTTGAACTTGCCCAGGGCCTGGGTGTTCTGGGCGATCAGGTCGTCATCGCGTTCGTAAAGATCGAGGATGTCGCGGATCTCGGCCAGCGACAGGCCGACTGTCTTGCCGCGAAGGATCAGGGTGAGCCGGGCGCGATCCCGATAGGTGTAAATGCGCGCCTGGCCATCGCGGCTCGGCGAGAGCAGGCCCTGCTCTTCGTAGTAGCGAAGCGCGCGCGGGGTGGTCCCGAACTCGCGGCATAGCTGGGTGATCGTGAACGTGGTCGCTGGACGGCGAAGCCTCTGGAGCATCTAAACCTCCCGTTTTGTCTCTAATGCGCGGGGCTTGTTCCGCGCCCGTCACCCTGGAGAGTTCCCCGACCTTACGTTCACGTCAATCCTCACGTTGGGTGAGCATTGCCGCACCCCGGCTTCCGGCGTGAGGATGCCGAAAACAGGGAGGACGACACGATGGGAGAGCTGGACTTCACCGGCCGCAACGTGCTGGTCGTGGGCGGGTCGAGCGGCATCGGCAACGGGATCGCGCATGGCTTCCGTACGCATGGCGCGGCGGTCCACATTTGGGGCACGCGCCAAGCGGCCGCCGACTATTCTCCAGATGACGGCTCCGACCTTGAGGGCCTGACCTACGCCCAGGTGGATGTGGCCGACCGCGACGCCATCGCCGCCCATCGTCCCGCGTTCGATCGGCTGGATGTGCTGGTGCTCTGCCAAGGCACGGTCGTCTACAGACGGGGCGAGTTCGAGCGCGAGGGCTGGGATCGGGTCATGGCGGTGAACCTCGACAGCCTGATGGCCTGCGCTGCGAAGTTCCACGACATGCTGGCGTCGGCGAAAGGTTCGATCATCATCGTCAGCTCAGTGTCCGGCTTCCAGGCCAACCGCGGCAACCCGGCCTACGCCGCCTCGAAAGCCGGCGCGGTCAGCCTGACCAAGACCCTGGGCCAGGCGTGGGCGGGCGACGGCATCCGCGTGAACGGCCTGGCGCCCGGTCTCGTCGACACCAAGCTGACCAAGGTCACCACGGAACATCCCGATCGCCTGCGCGGAGCGCTGAACCGCATACCCGCCGGCCGGATAGGCGAGCCCTCGGACATGGCCGGCGCCGCGCTGTTCCTGGCCTCGCCGCTGGCGTCCTATGTCGTCGGCCAGACCCTGGTCGTGGACGGAGGGCTGAGCCTGTGAGCCCGCTCAGCCGTTCGCTCAAAGGATCACGGGTGCTGGTCACCGGCGCGGGCTCGGGCATGGGCCGAGCCACCGCGGAAGTCTTCGCTCGAGAGGGCGCGCTGGTGGCGGTGACCGACCATGCGTTGGCGCCGGCCCAAGCCGTCGCCGACGCCATCGCCGCTGACGGCCTGGCCGCCCAGGCGTGGAAGCTGGACGTGTCGAGCGCCGGCGAGATCGCCGCCGTCGTGCCGCAGATCGCCGAGCAGCTGGGCGGCCTGGACGTGGTGATCAACAACGCCGGCGTCTCGGCGTTCTCGCCCATCGACAGCGACAGTTATGAGGCGGTCTGGGATCGGTCGTTGGCCATCCTGCTCAGCGCGCACCAGCGGGTGATCCGCGCCGCCCTGCCCTACCTGCGCGCATCGTCGGCGCCGCGCATCGTCAACATCGCCTCCACCGAGGCGCTGGGCGCGACGGCGATGGACAGCCCCTACGCCGCGGCCAAGGCCGGGGTCACCGGCCTGACGCGCGCCCTCGCCGTCGAGCTGGGCCGCGAGGGGATCACCGTCAACTGCATCTGCCCCGGCCCGATCGCCACCGGCATGACCGCCGCCATTCCCGACGACCAGAAGGCGGTGTTCGCCAAGCGCCGCACCGCGCTTGGCCGCTATGGCCTGCCGGAAGAGGTGGCGCACGTGACGGTCAGTCTTTGCCTGCCGGCATCGTCCTACATCACCGGTGTCTCAATCCCGGTCGACGGAGGCCTGATGGCGCGCAACGCCTGAATTGACGCGCTTGTTTGTATGACGTACAAATAAGCCATGCCGAACGTGCGATCCTTGGCCGATGTCCGCGGGGTGCGAGAGCCCGGCAAGCGCATGCGCTCGCGCCTGCTCGACGCGGCGGTGGACCTGTTCAAGGCGCAAGGGCTTGCGGGCGTGGCGGTGGCGGACATCGCCGCGGCCGCCGGCGCCTATCCCAGCCAGATCACCTATTACTTCCGCACCAAGGAGGCGCTGTTCGTCGAGGCCGCCTGCCGCGAGGTGCTCTATGTCGCCCGCAAGGCCGAGGAGGCCGCGGCCCGCGCCCCGACGGGGACGAACTACAACCGCGTGCTGGTCGAGACGGTGGTCGGATCGCCGGGCCTGGCGCTGTTCGTCGAGGCGCTGTCGCTCACCCGCCGACGCCAGGATCTGGTGCCGCTGGTCGAACGGACCTTTGATCGGCTCCACGCCCAGGGCGACCGCGCCTATGCCGAGACCAAGGTCAAACGCGGCTGGTCCGGCGGCGACGATCCGGCCACGACCGCACGCCGGTTCTGGACGCTGGCGCTGGGCGTCACCCTGCGCGACGGGGCCACGGGCGCAACGACCCAGGAAGCCGTCGACGAGATGCTGGCCCTCTTGCGGCACAGCTCAAGCGGAGGACAGGACTGATGGCCGCGGCCGCTCGCCTTTCGCCCAAGGACTTCTTCACCGACCAGGAATGGGCGCCAATATCCGCACGGTCCTACTGGCGCGGGCCGGCCATGATCGCTCACGCCTGGGCCCTGATCGTCGCAGCCGGCGCGATGGTCGTGATCTGGCCGCTGACGCTGCCGCTCGCGGTGATGGTCATTGGGACGCGCCAACTGGGCCTGGCGATCCTGATGCACGACGCCGCCCACGGCGCGCTGCATAAGAACCTGAAGGTCAACGACTTCATCGGCGAGTGGCTGACCCCCGGCGGCCTTCACCGCTACCGCCCCTATCACCTGACCCATCACCGCTTCGCTCAGCAGGGCGAGGATCCGGACCTGGTGCTGTCGGCGCCGTTCCCGATCACGCCGCTCTCGCTGAAGCGCAAGATCATCCGCGACCTGACTGGCCAGACCTTCTTCAAGCAGCGGTTCGGCGCATTCGTCGCCAAGCTGAAGGCGCGCAAGGCCGGAGAGCCGCTGCTCCCGATCATCGCGCAGGAGATCAAGCACAAGCGTCGCTGGCTGGGATTCGGCCTGCTCGTCACCGCCGTGGGGACGCCATTCGGACTTTGGTGGGCCTGGCCGGTGCTGTGGGTTCTGCCGCAGGCGACCTGGCTGCCGCTGGTCACCCGCCTCCGCAACATCGCCGAACACGCCTGCATCGACGTGGGCGAGCCCGATCCGATGCGCCAGGCGCGGACGACCAAGGCCGGCTTCCTCGAGCGGCTACTGATCGCGCCCTACTATGTGAACTACCACTGCGAACATCACATGTTCATGCATGTGCCCTGCTACAATCTGCCCCGCGTGCATCGCGCGTTGCGGACCAAGGGCGTCGGCGAGCGGATGCTGATCGAACCCGGCGGCTACCTGAGCGTGCTGAAACTCGCTTCGTCGAAGGAACGCTAGAGCCCAGCCTTCTTTCTGGCCGAGCGCAGCTGGAAGGCGAGGAACAGCAGCACGACGCCTAACACCAGCCCGTAGATCCCAAGCCACCAGGTCAACACCACCGCGCCGATCACCGGTGAGACGAGCAGCACCAGGCCGAACAAGAGCGACACCACCGCGGAAAAGGCCAGCCACCCTCGCGCCGGAACCGGGCCGCGCCGCATCGACGTCACGAGCTTTACGCCGCCAGCGAACAGCGACCAGACGGCGACGATCACCACAAAGGTCACAATGCCGAGCTTGGGCATGAAAAAGAGGACCAGGCTGGCGATGATGTTCGCCACCCCCTCGACCGCCAGCAGGCCCCAGGAGTGCCGCTCGCGCATCGCCCGGAACGCGCTGAAGATGGCCAGGAAGCCGTCGGCCATCAGGTAGATCGAAAAGACCAGCACCAGCGACAGCGCCGTGGTCACAGGCGCGAACACCGCCAGAAGGCCGAACAGCACGCCGGCCACCCCGCGCAGGGCGATCGCCGGCCAGGAGACGCCATCGAACATGGACGTCAGGACCGGGTTGGGCGAACGCAATCCTTGGTCAGTAGCCATGTGCTTCTCCCGCTTGAGGGGAAAAAGGCGAAACCTAGGCGTTCGGTTCCGAACCAATTCGGCGGCGCGGCAGATTAGGTCGTGCTAGTGGGCGCGCGTGATCATCCAGACCCTGGAAGGCCGTCGCGCCTTCATCCTCGAAAATACCCGCATCCAGCCGCCGCCGCACACGCCGGAGCTGACATTGCATCTGGCCGACGAAGTCACGCCGATCTGGCGCCTGACCGAGGAGGCGCTCGCCGAGATCGGACTTCCGCCGCCGTTCTGGGCCTTCGCGTGGGCGGGCGGCCAAGCGCTCGCCCGCTATGTGCTGGACCACCCCGAAGAAGTGGCCGGCAAACGGGTGATCGACTTCGCCAGCGGCTCGGGGATCGTCGGAATCGCGGCGATGAAGGCCAGGGCCGGCCATGTGCTCGCCGCCGACATCGACCCCTTCTGCGGCGCCGCACTGGCGGTCAATTCCGAGCTCAACGGCGTTCGGCTCGACTACACCGACCAGAACCTGCTGGACGCCCCGCCCCCCGACGTCGACGTCATTCTGGCCGGGGACATCTGCTACGAGAAGCCTCTGGCCGATCAGGTCATGAACTGGCTGGCCGCGGCGCACGTTCGCGGCGCACGCATCCTGATCGGCGACCCTGGCCGCAGCTATTTTCCGCGGGTCGGGCTTGAGAAGTTGGCCGAGTACGAAGTTCAGACCACGCGCGAGCTTGAGGACCGAGAGGTCAAGAAGACCGCCGTCTGGACTCTGCCAGCGTGATCGCACATTCTGGAACGTATTAAGAACATTCGTGAGGACCGCCGATGCGGGAAGATGGCAAGATCGACTATGTTGAGCTGCCGGGCGGCGACCTGATCGCGACCAAGCGCTTCTATGAATCCGCCTTCGGGTGGGCGTTCACGGACTATGGTCCCAGCTACACCGCGTTCGAGGCGGGCCTCGACGGCGGCTTCGACGCCGACGCTGCGGCCCAGACGGACAAGCCCCTGGTCATCCTCTACGCGCACGACCTGGAGGCCATGGCCGCCAAGGTGCAGGCGGCAGGCGGCGCGATCATCAAACCGATCTTCAGTTTTCCAGGCGGACGCCGGTTCCACTTCCGCGACCCGTCCGGAAACGAACTGGCGGTCTGGTCGGAGACCTAGGGCGTCGTCGAACCGTCACGCACCGTCGCTATCGTCCGGCATCGGACGATGCTGAGGGACAGGGGCGATGAGCAAGAGCTGCGGCGAGTGCGGCATGTGCTGCAAGCTGCTCGCCATCCAGGCCCTCGACAAGCCGGCCGGCGCCTGGTGCGGACACTTCAAGCGCGGCGCAGGCTGCGGCGTCTACGATGACAGACCGCCCGCCTGCCGCGGCTTCATTTGCCTATGGCTGGATTCCGAAAAATTGGACGACGCCTGGCGGCCGGATCGCGCCAAGTTCCTGATGTACACCGAAAAGGGCGGCCAGCGGCTCAACGTCATCGTCGATCCCAATCAGCCGGGAGCCTGGAAGCGGGAGCCCTACTACCGCCGCATCAAGGCGATGTCGGAATTGGCGCTGGACGGCCGCGAACTGGTGGTCTGCATCGGCGACCGCCGCATTGTCGTCTTCCCGCACGAGGATGTGGACCTGGGCCTGGTCAATCCCGAGCACAAGCTCGTCAGCGGCTATGCCGAGCGCGACGGGGCGATGATCCCCTACGCGATGATCCTGAGCGACGTCGAAGCCAGCTAGGTCAGCTGAGAGATCATCGTCGGGTCGCAGCTGGTGGCCAGCGCCACGCCGGCGCGGTCCCTGGCGAGCGGCAGCAGTCCCTCGTCCGCCTGGGTCGACGGCAGGGTCATCGCATAGCAGGCCTCGGCCGAGCTGCTCATAGCGCCCAGCAGCCGGACCATGTCCTGCTCCAAGATCCAAGTATCCGCGGCGATCTCGTCGGGCGACGCCTGCTGGCCCGCCATCTGGCTGAAAGCCAGGGCGGCAAGCAACGCCGCCGACGCCGCCAAGGCGTCGATTGTTCGCATGTCTATCCCCTGGCGCCATATAGCCGAGGCTGGTCCGCCGGGGCAATCTAACGATGCGGTCTGCACGGCGAAACGCTGCATGCTCCCCTCCGAACGGACGCGCGCGGGGCAAACTTCACCCTATAGTGGGTCGTCGCCGAGCATTCGATTTCCGGAGTTCCCATGCGCCGCCGCACCTTCCTCGCCGCCCTGCCCGCCACCGCCCTGGCTGGCGGCGCCATGGCCCAGAGCCGCGCCGACAACCCCAACCGCGATCGCCCCGACGTCCATGGCGGGGACCGGATCGACGGGGCGACCTTCGCCTCGCGCAGCGCCGCCTGGGGCGCGCACGGCGCCGCGGCCACCGCCCATCCGCTGGCGAGCCTGGCGGCCCTCGACGTCCTGCGGCTGGGCGGGTCGGCGGTCGATGCAGCGATCGCGGCCAATGCTGTGCTCGGCCTCGTGGAGCCGATCGCCTGCGGCATCGGCGGCGACTGCTTCGTCATGGTCTGGGCCCCGAAGACCCGGCGCGTGGAGGGCCTGAACGGTTCTGGCCGCAGCCCCAAGGGCCTGTCGCTGGAGACGGTGCGCGGCCGGGCCAAGAATGGACTGATCCCATCCTATGGCGCGGTCTCGGTCAGCGTCCCCGGCGCCGTGGACGCCTGGTGGACCCTGCATCTGCGCTACGGGAAGCTGCCGTGGAAGGACCTGTTCGCGCCGGCGATCATCTATGCTGAAGAGGGGCACGCCGTGTCCCAGAACGTCGCCTACTACCTCGACCGCTCCCTGAAGAACTTCACCCGGCCCACCTCAGGCATCGAAGAGGTCGAAAACTTCAAGACGATCTGGGCGCCGGACGGCCGTACGCCGAAGGAAGGCGAGGTCTTCAAGAACCCGGCGCTGGGCCGCACCTATCGCCAGATCGCCGCAAACGGCCGCGACGGCTTCTATGGCGGCGAAGTCGCACAGACGATCGAGGCCTACTTCAAGCGTATCGGGGGCTGGATGACCAAGGCCGACCTGGCGGCGCACCATGCGCGCTGGGATCCGCCGCACAAGGTCAACTACCGCGGAGTCGACGTCTGGGGCCTGTCGCCCAACAGCCAGGGCCTAGCGACCCTGCAGATGCTGAACATCATGGAGACCTTCGACTTCAAGGCCATGGGCTTCCAGTCGGCAGCGGCGATCCACCATGCCGTCGAGGCCAAGCGCCTAGCCTTCGAGGACCGCGCCAAGTTCTACGCCGACCCCGACTTCTTCAAGGTCCCGACCGAGTGGCTGCTGTCGAAGGAGTATGCGCGCGAGCGGGCCAAGCTGATCTCGCCCGGCAAGATCCTGACGCCGGTGTTCCCCGGCCAGGCGCCGAGCCGGGGCGACACTACCTATTTCACCACCGCCGACGCCAACGGGATGATGGTGTCGATCATCCAGTCGAACTACCGCGGCATGGGCTCGGGCCTGTCGCCGGACGGTCTGGGCTTCATGTTCCAGAACCGCGGCGAACTGTTCGCTCTGGAGGACGGCCACGCCAACATCTACGCGCCGGGCAAGCGCCCCTTCCAGACCATCATCCCCGGCTTTGCGACCAAGGGCGGCGACCCGTGGCTGTCGTTCGGGGTCATGGGCGGAGACATGCAGCCGCAGGGCCAGGCGCAGATCATCTCGAACATGGTCGATTTCGGCCTGGGCGTTCAGGAGGCTGGCGACAGCCCGCGCTGGCATCACGGGGGGTCGTCCGAGCCGACCGGCGAGGCCCAGAAGGGGATCGGCGTCCTCAACCTGGAAACCGGCGTGCCCGAAGCGACCCGCGCTGCGCTGGCCGCGATCGGCTGGAAGCTCGCGCCCGACCCAGGCGGCTATGGCGGCTATCAGGCCATCGAGCGCTGGCCGGGCCGCTACGCCGCGGCGACCGAGATGCGCAAGGACGGCGTGGCTCTGGCCTACTGATGGAGCCGACAACCCGCGCCAAGCGATCCTGATTGACGCCTGCGCAGATGGGGTGAAGCTGGCCTCGGCCACCAAGAGGGACGCATCATGACCCCTGATGAGTTGCGCGAGATCGTGCTGGCCTTTCCAGGCGCCGAGGAAGGCGTGTCCTATGGCCAGCCGTCGTTCAAGGTGAACGGCAAGTTTTTCACCCGGCTGCGACGTGAAGATCAAAGCGTGGTGCTGCTGGACGTCAGCCATGACGAGCGTGAGATGCTGATGGAAGCCGAGCCGGCCACATTCCACATCACGCCGCACTACAAGGACTATCCCAGCGTGCTGGCCAGGATCGGAACCCTGCATCCGGGATCGTTGCGGAACTTCCTCGATCGCCGCTGGCGCAAGATTGCGCCAAGGAAGCTGGTAAAGGCCCGCGACGCCGGCGCCTGAACGCTCAGCGACAAATTTCTTGGAACGGAGATGGCTTCCGTTCGCTCCCAAGGCGATGGTGGGCGTACGCCGCGACGCCCGCGGACAGGAGATGATTATGGCCCAGCCGAAACCGCTCGAGCGCTTCGAGTTCGAAGAAACCGACGAGGGCTACCTGCTGACCGTGGCCGGCGCCGGTGGCGAGCCTGTCGCGCTGGAAGTCACGCCCGACCAGATGGACGCCATCATCGACGCCCTGAACGAGGTTCTAGGCGGCGATGACGACTTCGAAGACGAAGACTGAGCCCTAGCGGATCGCCAGGCCGGTCCGAACCTGAGCCGACGCCTGGGCCAAGGTTTCCTTGTAGCAATCCGAACGCGCGATGGCCTGCTTGACCATTCGGGCGCTGGCTTCCTGCGCGCCGCAGGCGGCGAGCGAGGCGGTCTCGAGACGCTTCTGAAGACGCTCGACATCCGCCGGGCGGCCGGCATTGAGGTCGGCGACGCGGATGACCGACGAACCGAAACCGGCCGGAGCGGCGACGGCGGAGCCAGCGACCATCGCGAGCGCAGCCGAAATTGCGAAGATTTTGAGCATGGCGTTTCCCTACTGCCAAAAGATGTCGCAGCCGAGAGGCTCTGCGGCCTCGTTACGCCACAACGCTTGACAGATATGGGGTTTGCGCCCGCCGCGCCACCCGAAAAGACGTGATCTAGAACTCGTCTTCCATGGCCGATCGGAACTGCTCGAAAATCTCGGCGGCGCGTTCGTTGCTGGGCTGCTCAGGTTCGGCCTCTGGAACGGGAGACGCCACGCCGATCAGCCGGCCAGCCACCGCGCCGTTCTGGACGAGCAGCAATTCTTCCCCCTCCTCCACGGCGGCGAGCAGTTGCGCGAGTTTGGGCGGCAGGTCGTCGAGGTCGATGCGCTTCATGGGCGAGGATTTTACCGGCGTCGCGCAGGTGACACCAGGGCCGCCCCGCCCTAGACCAAGCCCCAGCACGAATGGAGGGCGCATGGCCTATCGGTCCCTGAGGGATTTCATCGCCAAGCTGGAAGCGGCGGGCGAGTTGGTGCGGGTTAGCGAGCCGGTGTCCAGCGTGCTGGAAATGACCGAGATTCAGCGCCGACTCCTGGCGACCGGCGGTCCGGCCGTGCTGTTCGAGAACGTCATCCGCGCCGACGGCGAGCGCTCGACCATGCCCTGCCTGGTCAATCTGTTCGGCACGGTGAAGCGCGTGGCCATGGGCGTGACCCTCGAGGGCCAGGAGCGCACCACCGCGGGCGAACTGCGCGAGGTCGGGGAACTGCTGGCGTTCCTGCGCAGCCCCGAGCCTCCGCGCGGCCTGAAGGACGCCTTCGAGATGCTGCCGCTGGCCAAGACGGTCATGTCGATGCGCCCGGCCACCGTGAAGAAGGCGCCGGTGCAGGAGGTGGTCTGGACGGGCGATCAGATCGACCTGACCAAGCTGCCGATCCAGACCTGCTGGCCGGGCGAGCCCGCGCCGCTGATCACCTGGCCGCTGGTGGTGACCAAGGGGCCGTCCGACGAGCGCGAGGACGACTACAACCTCGGCATCTATCGCATGCAGGTGCTGGGCAAGGACAAGACGATCATGCGCTGGCTGGCGCACCGCGGCGGCGCCCAGCACCACCGCCGCTGGAAGGCGGCCGGCAAGCCCGATGCGCTGCCCGCCGCCGTGGTGATCGGCGCAGATCCGGGCACCATCCTGGCGGCCGTCACGCCGGTGCCGGAGACCCTTTCCGAATACCAGTTCGCCGGCCTGATGCGCGGCGCCAAGGTCGATCTGGTCCAGGCCAAGACCGTACCGCTGCTGGTGCCGGCCCAGGCGGAGATCGTCATCGAAGGCCACGTCATGCTGGACGAGTACGCCGACGAAGGCCCCTACGGCGATCACACCGGCTACTACAACTCGGTCGAGCAGTTTCCAGTGTTCAAGGTCAGCGCCATTACGATGCGCAAGGACCCGATCTACCTGACCACCTTCACCGGCCGGCCGCCGGATGAGCCGAGCGTGCTGGGCGAGGCTCTGAACGAGGTCTTCATCCCTCTGCTGCGCCAGCAGTTCCCGGAGATCATCGACTTCTGGCTGCCGCCGGAGGGCTGCTCCTACCGCATCGCCGTCGTCTCGATGAAGAAGGCCTACCCCGGTCACGCCAAGCGCGTGATGATGGGCGTCTGGAGCTTCCTGCGTCAGTTCATGTACACCAAATGGGTGATCGTCGTGGACGACGACATCAACGCCCGCGACTGGAAGGACGTCATGTGGGCGCTGTCGACCCGCATGGACCCAGCCCGCGACATCACCCTCGTGGAAGGCACCCCGATCGACTACCTCGACTTCGCCTCGCCCGAGAGCGGGCTGGGCTCGAAGATCGGCCTCGACGCGACCAACAAATGGCCGCCCGAGACCCATCGCGAATGGGGCGAGAAGCTTGGCATGGACGAGGCGACGGTAAAGGCGGTCAGCGAGAAGTGGGCCCGACTAGGCCTGCCCGGCGGCGGCGAGCCGGTCTGACTAGGTCGTGACCAAGCCAAGCCTTGCCCTTTAAGTGAATCCAAGTTCCAACTGCGCCACTTCGCGGGGGCGGGAGAGGGACAATCTAGTATGGACGCCGTGACATCCGGCCACGCTGCGGCCCTATGGGTCGGGCTGCACCTGATCCTGCTGCTCGTGCTGTCTCTGCTGGTCGTCCGCCAGCGGCGCCGTCACAAGGTGGCGCTGGGAGACGGCGGCGTGCCGGAACTGGCGCAGGCGATCCGCGCCTTCGGAAACGCCACCGAGTACGTGCCCGCGGCGCTGGCGGGGATTGCGGTGCTGGCCATGGTCGATGCGCCGCCGCTGGCCGTGCACCTGACCGGCTTCATGCTGTTCGTCGGCCGCGGCCTGCACGCGTTCGGCCTGTCGCGCAGCGGAGGCTCTTCGTTCGCCCGCTCCATCGGCGTCACCCTGACCTGGCTGGCCTACGTGTTCGCCAGTGTCGCCCTGTTGTTCTACGCCATCGCGTGAGGCGCGGCTTGCCGCGGGCCGCGCATCCCGCCATATGGCCTGGATGGATGAAAGCCTCCTAGCCGATGTCGTCGCCGCCGCGCTGAAAGCCGGAGCGGACTCCGCCGAAGCCGTCGGGGCGCAACGCGCCGCGCTCGGCATCAATGTCCGGATGGGCGAACTTGAAGAGGTCGAGCGCGAGGAAAGCCGCGATCTCGGCCTTCGCGTGTTCGTCGGCCAGCGGCAGGCCACGGTCTCCGGATCGGACATCTCGGCCGTAGGCCGCGCCAAGCTGATCGAGCGGGCGGTGGCGATGGCCAAGCTGGCGCCCGAAGACCCGTACGGCGGGCTCGCTCCCGAGGAGCGGCTGGCCAAGGGCCCGTTCCCGGACCTCGACCTCTACGATCCGCAGGAACCCTCGCCTGAGTCGCTCGAGGAAGTAGCCCGCGCCGCTGAAGAGGCCGCCCGCGCCAATCCCAAGATCACGAATTCCGACGGCGGTTCAGCCTCAGCCTCGTCGTCGCATTGGCGGCTGGTGACCTCCACTGGGTTCTCCGGAGTCTACAAGGCCTCTGCGTTCTCGCTGACCGCCTCGGTCGTGGCTGGTGACGGCGAGACGATGGAAAGCGGCTATGACGGACGATCGGCGCGCTGGCGCGGGGATCTGCCCAGCGCCCAGTCGATCGGCGAAGAGGCCGGCCGCCGCGCCGCCCAGCGCCTGGGCGCGCGCAAGATCGACTCGACCACGGCCCCGGTGATCTTCGAAAATCGGGTCGCCATGTCGCTGATCAGCCCGCTGATCGGAGGCATCGCCGGCCCGTCCATCGCGCGCGGCACCTCGTTCCTGAAGGACAAACTCAACGCCCAGCTCTTCGCCAAGGGCGTGAACATCGTCGACGATCCGCACAAGGTCCGCGGCCTTGGCTCTTCGCCGTTCGACGACGAAGGCGTCGCCAATCGTCGTTGGGCGCTGATCGAAGACGGCGTCCTGACGACCTGGCTCATGAACGCATCGTCGGCTCGCCAGCTCGGCCTTGAGACCACCGGCCACGCCTCTCGCGGGCTCGCAGGCGCGCCCGGCGTCTCGACCACCAACCTGACCCTCGAGCCGGGGACCTCCAGCCAGACCGACCTGATCGCCCAGGCCGGCAAGGGCCTGCTGATCACCTCGATGTTCGGCCCCTCGCTCAACGGCAACACCGGCGACTGGTCGGTGGGGTGCTCGGGTTTCTGGTTCGAAGGCGGCGAACTCGCCTATCCGGTCGCCGAGATCACCGTGGCCGGCAACCTGATCGACATCTACGGCCGCCTGGTCCCAGGCTCCGACCTGGAGATCCGTGGCTCGGCCAACTCGCCGTCCCTGCTGGTCGACGGCCTGGCGATCGCCGGGCGCTGATGACGGATCCCGCCCAGGACCTCGAACTGATCACGCAGGCCGCGTTCGAGGCCGGGGCGCTGGCCCTGAAGCTGCGCAGCGAAGGACTGGAGACCGCCTACAAGGAAGGCGACTCGCCGGTCACCAACGCCGACCTGGCCACTGACGCCCTCATCAAGCAGCTGCTGACCAGCGCCCGCCCCGACTACGGCTGGCTCTCGGAAGAAACGGCTGACGACCCGGCCCGGCGTTCGTGCAAGCGGTTGTTCGTCGTCGACCCGATCGACGGCACCCGCGCGTTCATCAAGAACCGGCCCTGGTGGGCGGTCTCCGTCGCCGTCGTGGAGGACGACAAGCCGATCGCCGGCGTGGTGTTCGCACCCGACGTGGACGAGACCTACCAGGCGATCGCAGGCGCCGGCGCCACTCTCAACGGCCAGACTATCCACGCCTCGGACCGCAATGTCGTGGAAGGCTGCGGGATGGTCGGCGACGCACGCATGTTCGCCCACCCGGCCTGGCCCACGCCCTGGCCGGAAATGCGGATCGAGGCGCGCAACTCGACGGCGTATCGACTTTGCGCCATCGCGGCGGGGACCTTCGATGCAACCATGGCCCTGGTTGCGAAGTTCGATTGGGATCTGGCGGCCGCCGACCTCATCGCCCGGGAGGCGGGCGCCTTCGTCGGCGACCACCAGGGACGGCCGTTCGCGTACAATGGCGTAAAACCTGCGCAACCGAGCCTGGTTTGCGCCGCTCCGCGATTGGCCCCATTGATCCTGGAGCGCGTACGGCATATCGACCTACCCAACTGACCAATTTGGGGAACATCATGCCCGAGAAGCAGCTTCTGCACCTCGTCATCGGCGGCGAACTTGAGGATCTGGAGCACAACACGTTCCGAGATCTGACGAAGATCGACCTCGTCGGCGCCTTCGCCAGCCATGGGGAAGCAGTGGCCGCCTGGCGCCGCAAGGCGCAGGAGACCGTCGACAACGCGCACATGCGCTACTTCGTGATTCACGCTCACAAGCTGCTGGATCCCGACAAGGATCCGCAGGAGGACTGAAGCTCCGGCGACGGGCCTCCCTAACGAGGGAGGCCTACTCCCGCTTCAGAACACCTTCCGTCAGCAGACGGCCCCACATGTTGGCGCGGAAGTCGGCCTTGATCGCGGCCTCGTCATAGGCGTCGCTGTCGACCCATTCCAGGAAGCTCTGACCCTTGGGCTCGCCTTCGGCCAGATAGCGCTCGAAGGTGTAGTCGAGGACCCCGGTCTTGCCCTGCTTCACATGCAGGTAGCGGATGTGCAGCTGGTCCAGCGCCTCGCGGATCGGCAGGCCCTTGCGGAAGTGCATGTAGAATACACTCATGATGCCCGCCCGGTCCGCGCCGGACTTGCAGTGCATCAAGGCCGGATACTCGATCGTCTCGAACAGTTCCTTGGCGCCGTGCACCCGCGCTCGGCTGGGCACCTCGCGGGATGTGATGGTGAAGTCGACCATCTTCAGACCAAGGCGCGCGCAGGCGTCCTTCTCAAGCGCATGGAAGCTGGCGTCGAACCCACCGCGCAGATTGATAACGGTCTTGATGCCGCGCCGCTTCCACTCCGCCAGCTGGTGGGGCCAGGGCTGATTGGTGCGCACCAGCTCGTCGCTGATCCAGTGCGCGTTGGAGAAGCCCAGGCGCAGGTAGGCGTGGTCCTTCCAGAGATAGTCCAGATAGGTCGCGACGCGCCCCTTGGGCGTGGAGAGGTCAAAATCGGCCAAGGGGGCTTCCTGCATTGCGGGGGCCTAGATAGGCGCTTCGGCTGCGCAGCGGAAGCCGGACGCGACGTCTCGCCCCGGCGCCGCGTCAGGTGGCCGGCTTCAGGACGGCCGTGAAGCCCGCGACCTTGCCGCTGCTGGGCATCAGGGCGCAGGTGAAGGTGAAGTCGCGCCAGGTCGAACCGGAGCGGACCTGACCGACGCCGGTCAGGCTTCGCGTACTAACCAGGGTCAGCGTCTTGGGGTCGTCCGTTCCCAGGAACACCCGATCGGCGCCCGGAACCTGCTTCTTCAGCGCCGGCAGCGCGGCCGGCCGGCAGATCGCTTCGGCGACCTTCTTGGCGTTGTTCCAATTCGAAGCGAGATTGCGCTCCTCGGGCGTCCTGAGCGCAGCGATGGACTTGGCGATCTCGGCGTTCTGGGCGCGCGACAGGGCGGGCTCGCCGGACAGCACCGGCGGCGGCGCGGCGGGCGGCAGGGGAACCGTAGCGGGCGAGGACGCCACAGGCTTTACGGCGGGCGCGATCGCTGGCTTGAGGGCAGGCGTCGCAGGCGGTGGCTGCGCGACGGCGACGGCCGGCGCGAGGATCAGTCCCACGGCGAATGCGACGATGCGCATGACAGTCTCCTTAGGGGTAATGTTTGCCCGAGGCGCCCTCGAAAATCGCATCGCGCCCTCTGTTTCACCCCGATCGACACCATATGCCGCCTTTGCGCTGGGCCAAGACGCCTTCTTGACTTCGCCGCGCCGAGAGCCGACCCCAGGACTGATGAGCGAGCCCGCCGACGAACTTTCCACCCGCGCCGTCGTCGCCCGGATCGCGCGCGTCTATATGGCGCCGCGCTGGAAGGGCTGGACAGTGGCGATGGTCGCGGCGATCGCCGTGGCCTATCTGAGCGCCAGCCTGATCCAGATCCTGGAGCCGGCGATCAATGACCTGCTGGTGAACCACAAGCCCGGCACGCTGCTGGCCGTGCCGCTGACCATCGCCGGCCTGGCCATCGCCCGCGGGCTGTCGCAGGTAATCCAGGCCACCCAGGTCAACCGCATCGGCAACGAGGTTGTCGGCCAGGTGCAGGTGCAGTTGTTCGGCAAGCTGGTCCGCGCCGACCTGGCCCGCCTGCGCGCCGGGCATACCGGCTCATTCGTGTCCTCGGTGCTCTATGACGCGGGCCTGATCCGCGAGGCCGCGACCGCCGGGATCATCAACTACACCCAGCACCTGCTGACCGTGATTGGGGCGATCGTGGTGATGGTCAGCAACGACCCGATGCTGTCGCTGACGCTGGTCGTCGCCGCGCCGCTGTCGACCTGGGTCATGCGCCGGTTCTCCAAGCGCACCGTGAAGGCCACCAAGGGCGCGATGGCCGAAACCTCGGCGCTTTCGACCGCGATCATGGAGAGCCTGGATGGCGTCCGTGTCGTCAAGATCGAGAACCGTGAAGCCTATGAAGAGAACCGCGTCGCCGAGGTGGTGAAGCGGCGGCAAAAGTTCCTGGTCAAGGGAGCCAACGCGCGCGCGCGCGCTGCGCCGGCGACCGAGACGCTGATGACCCTGATTACCGCCGGCGTCATCGCCTACGCTGGGTGGCGCTCGCAATCGGGCGGCATGAACGTCGGGGCGTTCGTCGCCTTCATCGGCGCGCTCGGCCTCGCCTCGCAATCGCTGCGCCAACTGGCGAACCTGCAGACGGTGATGGCTGAGGGCCTGTCAGCCGCCCGCCGCCTGTTCGCCGCGCTCGATGTCGAACCGGAGGTGCGCGAGCGCCCTGGCGCCAAGCCGCTGGTCATCACCGACGGCACGGTCGCCTTCGACAACGTCGGCTTCGCCTATGGCGCCGAGGACCGCCCAGCCCTGCAAGGCGTCAGCTTCGAGGTGCGGCGCGGCGAGACCGTCGCCCTGGTCGGCCCCTCCGGCGGCGGCAAGACCACGATCCTGAACCTGATCCCCCGGTTCTACGACGCCAGCAGCGGCAAGGTGACCATCGACGGGGTCGACGTACGCGACGTGACGCTGGCCTCACTGCGCGACCACGTGGCGCTGGTGACGCAGGAGCCGTTCCTGTTCGACGACACCATCCACGCCAACATCGCCTATGGCCGGCCCGGCGCCACCGACGCCCAGATCATCGAGGCGGCCAAGGCCGCCGCCGCTCACGAGTTCATCGGCGCGCTGCCTGACGGCTATTCGACCCTGGTCGGCGAGGCCGGCGCGCGGTTGTCCGGCGGCCAGCGCCAGCGCATCGCCATCGCCCGCGCCTTCCTGAAGGACGCCCCGATCCTGCTGCTCGACGAGGCGACCAGCGCCCTCGACACCGAGAGCGAGGCTCAGGTCCAGGTCGCCCTGTCACGATTGATGACCGGGCGCGCGACGATCCTGATCGCCCATCGGCTGTCGACCGTACGCGGCGCGGACCGCATCTATGTGATCGAGAAGGGCAAGGTGGTCGAGACCGGCGACCATGCGAGCCTGATCAAGAAACGCGGCCTCTACGCCCGGCTCGCCAAGAGCCAGGACCTGGACATGGAACCCGCGATTTGAAGAACCTGCTGCGTAACCCCGGCGTCCAGACCTTCCTGAGCTGGCTGCTCTGGCTCCACCTGATCATCACCCTGAAGAGCCGCCGCTGGGTCCACGACAATCTCGCCTGCGTCGAGCCGGTTCTGACCGACGGCAAGCCGGCCGTGGGCCTGTTCTGGCACGGGAGCATCCCTCTGTGCCTTGGCCTGGCCCCCGTCTGGTGGCGGCGCGACAAGGTCCGCTGCATGGTCTCGCCCTCGGCCGATGGCGAGTTCATCGCCCAGGCGCTGTCGCGCGCCGGCTTTCCCGCCATCCGCACCTCCTCGGCCAAGAAGGGCGACACCGCCAAGGCGCGGCAGGCCGTCGCCGCCATCCGCGAGGCCATCAACTGGGTCAATGACGGCGGCGTGCTGATCGTCACCCCCGACGGCCCACGCGGTCCCGCCGAGGTCATCGCCCAGGGCTCGCTGCAGATCGCCAAGAAGACCGGCGCGCCGATCTACCTGATGGGATTGGCGGTTTCCCCGGCCATCGTGCTCGACACCTGGGACAAGGTGACCTTCGCCTGGCCGTTCGGCCGCGGCGCGACTGCCTGGGACGGTCCCTTCTACGTGCCCGCCGACGCAGGCGAGGCGGAGATCTCCGCCCTGATCGAAGACCTGTCGGCCAGACTGACCGCGACGACCAAGCGAGCCGAGGCCCTCGTCGGCCGACGTTGATCCTTTCGAGCCGCGGTGACACATAGGGTCATGGCGCAAGACCACCATCGTCACGACGATCATGACCATGATCACGCGCACGACCATGACCACGATCATGGCGCGCACGGACACTCACATGCGCACGCCCACGGGCCAGGCGGACACAGCCACGCGCCGAAAGACTTCGGACGCGCCTTCGCGATCGGCGTCGGGCTGAACTTCGCCTTTGTCCTGGCCGAGGCCGCCGTCGGCCTATGGTCGGGCTCGCTGGCGCTGCTGGCCGACGCCGGACACAATCTCTCGGACGTGCTGAGCCTGCTGCTGGCCTGGGGCGCGACGATTCTCGCCAAGTCGGCGCCGACGTCGCGCCGCACCTACGGTCTGCGCAAGGCCACCATTCTGGCGTCCCTGGCCAACGCCGTGCTGCTGCTGGTCGCGGTCGGCGTCATCATCTCCGAGGCCATCCACCGCTTCTCCGAGCCGGCTCCCATCGCCACCTGGCCGGTGATGATCGTCGCCGCCATCGGTGTGGTCATCAACACCGCCACCGCGCTGATGTTCATGAAGGGCCACGACGACCTCAATATCCGCGGCGCCTTCCTGCACATGGCGGCGGACGCCGGGGTGTCGCTTGCGGTCGTCGTCGGCGCAGGCCTCATCGCCCTGACCGGCATGCTTTGGATCGACCCGGCGCTGAGCGTGCTGATCGCCGTGGTCATCGTCATCGGCACCTGGGCGCTCCTGCGCGAGTCGGTCGACCTGGCGCTGGACGCCGCGCCACGCGGCCTGGACGTCCAGGCCGTGCGCGCCTGGCTGCTGGCGCAGCCGGGTGTGACCGAGGTTCACGACCTGCACGTCTGGGCCATGAGCACGACCGAGACCGCCATGACCGCGCACGTCACGCGCCCCGACAACGCCGACGGCGACGCATTCCTGCACGCCGCGTGCGAGGGCCTGGCCAGCAAGTTCCGCATCGGGCACGCCACGCTGCAGGTCGAGACGGGTCATTCGGCGTCCTGCCGGCTCGCCAGCGTCCACGCGATCTGAGGCCGAGCCCTTTGCGCCCGCTCTCCCTTGCGCTCTACGCCGCAGCGACGGGGCTCGCCGAGCCGCTCGCACCCGTGATCCTGCGCCGCCGCGCCCAGCGAGGTAAGGAAGACCCCGCCCGCATCGGCGAGCGCCTGGGCAAGGCAAGCGTCGCCCGTCCGCCCGGTCCGCTGGTCTGGCTGCACGGCGTCAGCGTCGGCGAGAGCTTGTCCCTGCTGCCCTTGGCCGAGGCCCTCGCCCGCCCCGGTCTCACCCTGTTGGTGACGTCTGGCACCCGAACCTCGGCCGACCTGCTCGCCAAGCGCCTTCCCGCTGGCGCGATCCACCAGTACGCGCCCGTGGATGGCCCCGGCGCCGTGCGCCGGTTCCTGGACCACTGGCGGCCGGATGCCGGCATCCAGGTCGAGAGCGAACTCTGGCCCAACCTGATCCTGAGCGCGAAGGCGCGGGGCGCGAAACTCGCACTCGTCTCGGCCCGCATGACCCAGGCGAGCGCCGACGGCTGGGCTCGCGCGCCTGGCGCGGCCCGCAAACTGCTGGGCGCCTTCGATCTGGTGCTCCCCCAAGACGCCGAGACCGATGCACGTCTGCGGGCGCTCGGCGCATCGACCGGCCCGCACCTGAACCTCAAGAACCTCGGCTCGCCGCTCCCGGCCGAACCGGCCGAGTTCGCCCGCCTCCAGGCCGCGATCGGCGATCGTCAGGTGGTTCTCGCGGCGAGCACTCATGCGGGCGAGGAGGAGATCATCGCGCGGGCCGTCGCGGCGACAGGCGCGCTGCTGATTGTCGCTCCGCGCCACCCCGATCGCGGCGATGCCGTCGCGGCCCTGCTGGCGCAGATGGGCTTCACCGTCGCCCGCCGCGCCGCTGGCGAGGCGCCGACCGCCAAGACCACGGCCTATGTCGCCGACACGCTCGGCGAGATGGGACTGTTCTTCCGGGCCTGCGACGTCGCGGTGATGGGCGGCAGCTTCGTGCCCGGCATCGGCGGGCACAATCCGCTGGAGCCTGCGCGCCTGGGGGTGCCGATCCTCACCGGCCCCGACGTGTTCAACGCGGCGGCGACCTATGACGAAATGTTCGATCGGGTGGCCGCGATCCGTTGCGCGAGCGAGGCCGACTTGGCCCGCGACCTGCGGGGCCTGCTGACAGAACCGCTGATCGCCCCGCGTATCGGCCGCGCAGCGCTCGCCTACGCCGAGCGACAGGGCGCCGCCCTGGGTGAAGCATTGGCCCTCCTCAAGCCCCTGTTGCCGGCATGAAGCTCTCCACGCCGCGCTGGTGGTACGTGCGCGAGGGCGGTCCCGCGCCGGTGACACGCACCCTGCTCAAGCCGATCTCCTGGATCTGGGCGGCCGTGACCGCCCGGCGCATCGCGCGGGCCGAACCGATCGATCCGGGCGTCCCGGTGATCTGCGTCGGCAACCTCACCGTAGGCGGGTCGGGCAAGACCCCAGTTGTACGCGAGATCTTGCGCCGACTGCCCGGCGCGCACGGGCTCTCACGCGGCTACGGCGGCTCCGAACGTGGCCCATTGCAGGTGGACCCCGCCAGGCACACCGCCGCCGAAGTGGGCGACGAGCCGCTGATGCTGGCCAAGGACGCGCCGATCTGGGTCGCCCGCGATCGCGCCGCCGGCGCCATCGCCGCTGCAAAGGCCGGAGCCACGGCGGTGGTGATGGATGACGGACACCAGAACCCTGACCTGAAGAAGACCCTGTCGCTGGTCGTTGTCGACGGCGAAACCCGTGACGGCGTCTGGCCCCTGGGCGATGGCTCAGTGTTCCCGGCCGGCCCGCTGCGCGAGCCGCTGGCTGTCGGCCTGGCGCGTGCCGACGCGGTGGTGCTGATGCTGCCGGCGGATCTGGCCGAGCCGGATCCGGCGCTCGTCAGGGCGCTGATCGACAAGCCGATCCTGATCGCCCGGCTCGACCCGGCCGCGCCGCCGCCGCCAGGGCCGCAGGTCGGGTTCGCCGGCATCGGCATGCCCTGGAAGGTCGAGCGCGCGCTGAAGGCCGCCGGGTGCGAACTGGCCGACTTCATCCCGTTCCCCGACCACTTCGCCTATGACGCCGGCGCCCTGAAGCTGATCGAGAGCCGCGCCGAACTGTTCGGCGCCGAGCTGGTCACCACCGAAAAGGACTGGGTCAGGTTGCCGCCGGCCTGGCGCAAGCGCGTCACGGCCTGGCCCGTGCGCGCGGCGTTCGAAGATGACGATGTGCTCGAACGGCTGCTGGCGCCGTTCCGCTGACTAGAAGATCGGCTGCGACGCCTGGTCCGCGGCGGCTGGAGCGGTCGGCTGTGCGGGCGTGGCCTCCGGCGTAGCCGGCTCGGCCGCTTCGAGGGGCGCTTCGCCATCGATGGGCGGGATGTCCAGAACCTCAGGCTCGACGGTCGGCGGCGGGGCGACCGGCGCCAAACCGATCTGGCGGCCATTGGCGCGGACCACGCCCTTGCTCATCGCAAAGCGCGCGAAGTCCCGCCAGATCTCGGCCGGCAGGCCGGCGCCGGCCACGCCGTTCATCGGGCTGTTGTCGTCATTGCCGACCCAGACGCCGATCACCAGGTCGCCGACATAGCCGAGATAGAGCGCGTCCCTATAGTCCTGGGTCGTGCCGGTCTTGCCGTAGGCGTACTGCGAGACGTTGCCGCCGTTGGCGGTGCCGAAGGTAACCGCGGCGCGCAGCATGTCGCGAAGCCCGTCACGCTCGGTGGCCGGCAATTCCTTCGTCGCCGGCTTGCGGGCCTGGATCACGCCGTAGGGGGTGACCGGATAGCGCCCAGAGGCCACGCCGGCATAGGCCGCCGTCAGATCCAGCAGCGTCGTCGGCGCGGTGCCCAGCGAGAGGGTCAGGTCGGGCGGGAACTGCGAGCGCAGCCCCATGTCCTCGGCCGCCTTGATGATCGCGCCACGGCCGACCTGCTGCGCCAGGCGCGCGGCGGCGACGTTGGACGAACCGGCGAAGGCGTTGCGCAGGTGGATCTCGCGGTTGGCGTAGTGGCCCTCGTGGTTCTTGGGCGACCAGTCGGCGATCGTCACCGGCGCATCGAGGATCAGACTGTCAGGCGTCATGCCCTGGCGCAGGGCGGCCTGGTAGACGAACAGCTTGAACGCCGACCCCGGCTGGCGCTGGGCGTCGGTGACGCGGTTGAACTGGCTGGCCTTGTAGTCGTCGCCGCCGACCATCACGATCACCCGGCCGTCCGGGCGCATCGCGACGACAGCGGCCTGGCTGGCGTGCAGGTAGCCGCCGTGGCGCTTCAGCGCCGTGCGCACGATCTCCTCGGCGCGGTCCTGCAGGATGGAGTCGAGCGTGGTCGGGACCATGACCTCGCCGTAGGCCGCCTCGAACGCCTCACGCGCCTGGGACGAGACCCAGTCCGCGAAGTACGATCCGACAGGCAGCTTCTCGCGGCCGGACCGGACACTGGCGGGCCGCGCAGCGCGGGCCTGCTGCGGCGTTATGACACCCTGATCGGCCATGGCCGCCATGACGATCCGGGCCCGGGCGCGGGCCGCTTCGAGGTCCTCGGTTGGGGCCAGGCGCGAGGGCGCCTTGACCATGCCGGCCAGCATCGCCGCCTCGCTGATCGACAGCGTCTCGGGCGTCCTGTCGAAGTAGTGGCGGGCGGCGGCGCGCAGGCCGAATACCCCGTCGCCGAAATAGACGGTCGACAAGTATCTGGAGAGAATCTCGTCCTTCGAGAGGCGGGCTTCGAGGTAGAGGGCGATCAGGGCTTCCTGGGCCTTGCGGCGCAGGCTGCGCTTGTTGCTGAGGAAGGCGTTCTTGGCGAGCTGCTGGGTGATGGTGGAACCACCCTGCTGGACCTCGCCGGCCGAGACGTTGCGCTGCAGGGCGCGGGTCAAGGCCTTCAAATCTATACCGAAATGACTGTAGAAGCGGCGATCCTCGATGGCGATGAACGCCCCGGGAACGTGCTTGGGCAGCTTGGCCACGTCGACCGGCTGCTCCTTGTAGGAGCCGCGGCGGGCAAACGGTTTGCCGTCGGCGGTGACCAGCACCAGGGTCGGATCCGGCAGCGGCTCAAGCGCTCGACCGAGCGGGAGAGACCAGACCATGAAGACGATCACGGCGACCAACGCCAGCACCGCCCCGCCAGCGATCTGCCAGGGGCGGCGGCGCCAGATCGGGGGCCGTTCGCGCACGACGTCGGGTGCGCCGGTAAGCTCGGTCATGGGGCTCCGTACTCGGACGTTGGGCGATCGGCCGATCGCCCTCTTCGCACGCCGCGTGGACGGTTGCTAGGCCCCGGCCCGCTGGGCGTAGGTCCATGCCGACTTGGCCAGCAACGGCACCCGTTCGGCCATGGCCGCTGCCTGAGGGCTGTTCGCGGTGCCGTCGCGGACCCGTCCGACGATGCCCTGACAGATCCCGGCCAGGCGGAACATGTTGTACGAGAGGAACCAGTCGAGGTCGTGCAGGCCCGAGCGGCCGGTCCGCTCGCAATAGGCCTCGACCGCCTCCTCGATCGTCGGGATGCCGTGCGCCTTGAGGTCGGGCAGCTGCGAGATCGTGCCGTTCACCCAGTTCATCAGGAGATAGGTGAAGTCGGCGAGCGGCTCGCCGAGCGTGCCCAGCTCCCAGTCGAGGACGGCGATGACGCGCGCCTCGGTCGGATGGATGACCATGTTGTCCAGGCGGTAGTCGCCGTGGACGATCGAGGTGCGCTCCTGCTCGGGCAAGGTCTTGGGCAGCCAGTCGATCAGCCGCTCCATCTCTTCGATGTGCGCCGTCTCCGAGGCCTTGTACTGCTTCGTCCAGCGATCGACTTGCCGGCCCATATAGTTGCCGGGCTTGCCGTAGTCGCCCAGGCCGATGGCCTGGTAGTCGGTGTTGTGCAGGTCGGCCAGGGTCTTGATCTTGGCCATGAAGATCGCGTGGCGCTCGGCCGGCTCATAGGCCGGGAGCTGCTGATCCCAGAGGATCCGGCCCTCGACCATGTCCATGACGTAGAACATCGTGCCGATGACGCTGTCGTCGGTGCAAAGGCCGTACGAGCGCGCGACCGGGAAGCCGGTCGGGTAGAGCGCGGTGATCACCTTGTACTCGCGGTCGACAGCGTGCGCCGAAGGCAGCAGCTTGCCCGGCGGCTTGCGGCGCAGGACGTACTTCTTGCCCGGCGTGATCAGCTGGTAGGTCGGGTTGGACTGGCCGCCCTTGAACTGGCGGACCTCAAGCGGTCCGGCATAGCCCTCGACGTTGGCCTGCATCCATGCGGCCAGCGCGCTCTCGTCAAAACGATGGGACTCCGCGACCTCCTTGGTCCCGCTGTTGAGCTGTTCGCGCTGCTGCTCGGCGGCGTCGGCCATGGCGTTTCCCTCGACGTTCGTACAGTTGTTTGAACCACCATACCGAGGGGCGTGGCCGCCGAGCAAGCACCCAGGCGGGATCCATACCGAATATTCTAAAAAATGACGCCGGTGTCAGCGAGCCGAAAGGGCTCTCCAGCCGATGTCCGTGCGGTGGAAACCGCCCGGCCAGTCGATGCGGGCCACCGCCGCATAGGCCTTGTCGCGAGCCTCCTGGAGGGTGGCGCCGCGGGCGCAGACGTTCAGCACCCGACCGCCCGAAGCGCGCAGGGTCCCGTCCGCATCGCGCGAGGTGCCGGCGTGGAAGACCACCACATCGGGACCGAAATCCTGCTCGGCGCCGCGAATGATAGAGCCGGTCACCGGGCTTTCCGGATACCCATCGGCCGCCAGGACGACGCAGATCGCCGCCTCGTCGCGCCAGACCGGGGCCGGCATCTGGGCCAGCGTACCGTTCGCGCAGGCCAGCAGGTAGGGAACCAGGTCGCTCTCCAGGCGCAGCATCAGCACCTGACACTCCGGATCGCCGAAGCGGACATTGAACTCAACCAGCTTGGGGCCGTCCCTGGTGGCCATCAGTTCCACGAACAGCACGCCCTTGTAGGGCGCGCCTTCCGAAGCGATGCCGGCGAAGGCGGGTTCTGCCAGCCGCAGGCGCGTCTGCTCGATCAGTTCCGGCGTGAAGACCGGCGCCGGCGAATAGGTGCCCATGCCGCCGGTGTTGGGGCCGACTTCGCCGTCATAGGCGCGCTTGTGATCCTGGGCGGCGCCGAAGACGATGGAGTCCTTGCCGTCGCAGAGCGCGAACAGCGAGCCGATCTCGCCTTCGAGGAACTCCTCGATCACGACCCGCGCGCCGGCCGTGCCGAAGCGGCCGCCCAGCGCGTCGTCGATGGCCGCCTCGGCCTCGGCCCGGTCCTGGGCGATGACGACGCCCTTCCCGGCCGCCAGGCCGTCGGCCTTGATCACATAGGGCGGCTGGAAGCCGTCCAGCGCCGCCTTGCCGGCCTGCGCCGTGTCGCAGACCTTGTAGCCGGCGGTCGGCAGGCCGTGGCGGTCGGTGAAGGCCTTGGTGAAGGCCTTGGAGGACTCCAGTCGGCCAGCGGCGGCCACCGGTCCGAAACAGGGGATCTGGGCCGCGTTCAGCGCGTCGGCCAGCCCCGCCTCGACCGAGACCTCGGGGCCGATCACCACGAGGTCGGCGGCGATTTCCCTGGCCAGCGCAACCAGGGCCGGCACGTCGGTGGCCTTGAGCGCTCGAAGTTCACCCAGCGAGGCCATGCCCGGATTGCCCGGCGCCATCACCAGGCGCTTCACCAGCGGCGAGGCCGCGATCTTCCAGGCGAGCGCATGTTCGCGCCCGCCCGAGCCGACGAGGAGGATGTTCATGCGCGGAGCGTTTGGCGCGCCCAGGCGCGGCGGTCAAGGATGCGCCGCGCCCAGCCACCGGCGAACGACCTGCTGCGCCCGCTCGCCGGGCGTCGCTGGCAGCTGGCTGGGGGGCGCGGTGATCTCCAGCACGACGCCGTCAGGGTCCTCGAAGTAGATCGACTGCTGGGCGCCATGATCCTCTTCCCAGAACCTGACTTCGGCCGTGCGGAGCCGGCTTCGCCAGGCGGCAAGGTCCGAGACGGCGTCGATCGCCATGGCGTAGTGCCGGGCGTCCCGCGGCAGAGCTCCGTAGTCGGGGAGTTGGGCGTCCCTGAGCTCGACCAGCACGATCTCGCCGCCGCCGGGCAGCGGGAAGATCATCATCAGCCAGGGAAAGGAGTCCCAGTCGTCGCCGTCGTGCGCCTCGGCAAGCGAGAGGCCGAGGACATCGCGGTAGAAGGCGAGACTTCGTGCGGCGTCGCGGATCGGAAAGACCACATGGTCCAGTCTGAGCATGCGCGCCCTCCTTCAGAAGGCGCGCCGACCATAGCACATGTCCCTGGGGCGAGCGCTCCTGGCCTTAGCTCCAGACCCGGAAATGCTTCGAGAGCTTGAGGCCCTGACGTTGATAGTGTGAGCCATTGTCGCCGTAGAGACGGGCAGGTTTAGCGGTCAGCGGCTCATAAACCAGCCGAGCGACGGTCTGGCCGTCCTCGAGCAGGAAGGGGGTCTCGTGACTGCGGACCTCGAGCACGCCGCGCGAGCCTACGCCGCCGGCCTCCTCCGTGCCGAAGCCGGGGTCGAAAAAGCCGGCGTAGTGGACGCGGAACTCGCCGACAGACGGATCGATCGGGGTCATCTCGGCCGCTTGCATGACCGGGATCTCCACGGCTTCCTTCGAGGCCAGGATGTAGAACTCGCCCGGATCAAGCAGGAGCTCTCCGCGACGCGGGATCAGCGGCTCCCAGAAGTCCTTGGGATCGTGGCCGTCCACATGATCCATATCGACGACGCCGGCATGGCGGCGAGCGCGGAACCCGGCGATGCCGTCGGTGAGATCGACGCCGACGCTGCGGATCGAGAGCTTCGGCGGCTCGCCGCGCTTGAGGCGCAGCTGGTTCAGGCGCGTGGAGGTGCGCACCAGAATCGAGAAGGTCTGCGGCGCGATCTCGATGTAGGTCGGGCCGGTGTAGCCCTCGGACACATCGTCAAAGGCGACGGAATTGTTGGTCAGCAGCCGCACGAACACGTCGACGCGGCCCGTCGAGCTCTTCGGGTTGGCGCGGGCCGAGATGCCCTTGGGCAGGGCCAGCGCTTCCTGCAGCTCGGCGATGTAGACGCAGCCCCGCTCCAGCACGGCGCCCTTGGTCAGGTCGAGCTCGTGCATGGCCACGTCCTCGATGCGCTGAGGCACGGTGCGGCCAAGCCCGGGCAGGAACGAGGCCCGCACCCGCCAGGCGCGCGCGCCAAGCCGCAGGTCGAGGCTGGCCGGCTGGACCTGGTCCTTGTCGAAAGCGCGGGAGGACGTGATGGCGCCCGCGGCGATCAGGTCTTCGATGGATTGGGAGGGCAAGATGCCGGGGGCGTCGTTCATCGCCGCGACACTCGCCGTCCGCCCCGAGTCTGGCAAGGCTCGACGCCCGCTTCCGCTGCAAGCTGCGGCAGATTTTCACTGGTGGCGGAGGCCGGGGCCGGGGTTTAGAACGCCCTGCCCAAGCTGAAAGGAACCACCATGGCCGAAGACACGCGCGACTGGGAGCTCGAGACCAAGCTGGTGCGCGGCGGCCTGGCGCGTACGCCCTACGGAGAGATCTCCGAGGCCCTGTTCCTGACCCAGAGCTTTTCCTACGAGAGCGCCGGCGCGGCCGACAAGCGCTTCTCCGGCGAGGAGCCGGGCTTCATCTACCAGCGCTTCGGCAACCCGACGACGCAGATGTTCGAGGACCGCCTGGCGCTGCTGGAAGGCGCCGAGGTCTGCCGCGCCACCGCCTCGGGCATGGCCGCGGTGCATGTGGCGCTGCAGGGCCTGGTGCGGGCCGGCGACCACATCGTCGCGGGCCGCGCGCTGTTCGGATCGTGCCGCTGGATCCTGTCGGAGTGGATGCCGCGTTTCGGGGTCGAGGTGACCTATGTGGACGCCACCGACCTGGACGCCTGGAAAAACGCGGTACGCCCCAACACCAAGGCCTTCCTGGTCGAGAGCCCTGCCAACCCGCTGCTGGAAGTGACCGCCATCGGCGCCGTGGCCGAGATCGCGCATGCGGCCGGCGCCAAGCTGGTGGTCGACAACGTGTTCGCCACGCCGGTCTTCCAGAAGCCGCTGGCCCTGGGCGCCGACATCGTCGTCTATTCGGCGACCAAGCACATCGACGGCCAAGGCCGGGTGCTGGGCGGCGCGATCCTGGGCGCCGAGCAGCTGATGACCGAGTCCTACAAGGACATCCTGCGCCACACCGGCCCGGCGCTGTCGCCGTTCAACGCCTGGGT
This sequence comes from Phenylobacterium sp. Root1290, assembly GCF_001425305.1. Taxonomy (GTDB): domain Bacteria; phylum Pseudomonadota; class Alphaproteobacteria; order Caulobacterales; family Caulobacteraceae; genus Phenylobacterium. The sequence continues at coordinate 702,948 of NZ_LMEE01000002.1, forward strand.
GCTGCTGAAGGGCCTGGAGACGCTGGAGCTGCGCGTCACCCGGCAGGCCCAGAACGCCGCCAAGATCGCCGACGTGATCGCCGCGCACTCGAAGGCCAAGAAGGTGCTCTATCCGACCCGCCCAGATCACCCGCAGGCGGCGATCATCGCCAACCAGATGACCGGCGGCGGAAATGTCGTGGCCTTCGACCTGGGCAGCCGCGAGGCGGCCTGGCGATTCCTGGACACGCTGGAGATCGTCGACATCTCCAATAACCTGGGCGACGCCAAGTCGATGGCCACGCACCCCTGCACCACCACCCATCGCTCGATGCCGGAAGCCGAGCGGCTGGAAATCGGCCTGACTGAGGGCTGGGTGCGGATGAGCGTCGGCCTCGAAGGCCCCGGCGACCTGACCCGCGACGTCAACCGCGCGCTGGACGCGGCCTAAGCTCAAGCCAGTCGAGGATCTCGCCGCTCATTTCCACCGGATATGTGTGGGCGAGGTCCTTGATCTCCCGGTAGGCGACCTCGGCGCCGGCGTCTTGCAACGCCTGGACGGCGTCGCGCGCCATATCGACCGGGAACATCCAGTCGAGCGCGCCATGCACGACCTGGATCGGCAGTCCATGCAGGCGGTCGCCGTAGGCCGCCTGGGCCAGCATCGGGTGGAAAGCCGCGGCCACGGGCGCCAGATGCGTGAACGGCGAGCGCGGCTCTAGCCCGCTGACATAGCTGAAGGTGCCACCGTCGCTCATGCCGGTGAGCAGCAGGCGGCCACGGTCCAAATTCCACCGCGCCCCGATCTCGGAGACGATGTGCGCCAGGTTGGGGGTGTCGAAATCCGGCCCCGAGAGCGCCCAGGTCTCGCCGGCGGCGGTGGGCGCGACCACGATCGCGCCGCGGCTGCGGGCGGCCCGCAGCCAGCTCCAAAGGAAGGCGCGGCCGTTGCCCGAGCCGCCGTGCAGCGCCACCACCAGGGGCCAGGCGCGGTCCGCGGAGTAGTACTCGGGCACATAGAGGGAGAAGGCGCCCCGCGCGCCGGGCTCGCCGCCGGCGTGCATGACCCCGGTATGCGGCGCGGGCGTATGGAAGCGCGCCTGCAACGCCGCGTCGCCGCGCATCGCAGGTTCGAGGAAGTAGCGGTTCACCGGCGGCAGGAGACCCGCGAGAGGATAGAGCGCCTCTTGCGCCCGCGGCCCGTGGCGCAGTCCCCGGAAGGCCTGGATCACATCGCCCGCCGCCACGCCGGCGCGCAGCTCCTCAAACCCGGAGAGGACGGCGAGTCCGGCTTCCTCCAGCGGCTCACGCAGGGCGAGGATCTGCCCCCGCCAATGGCCCATCCGCTGCAGCGGACCGCGCAGCGCCTCCTCCGGCGCGCCGACTGCGGCCAGCAGTCCGGGCAGGTCGGGCGGGTTCAGTCGCCGAGCGATGAAGGCGAGCGCCTCCAGCGCCCCCAGCAGCGCGCCGGTGAGCTCGGCCAGTTCCTCAAACTCGGTGTCAGCGTCTTGCATGTCGCCATAGTCGCGTCAGAAGGCGAAGGCGTCATCCCGGTTTCGGCGCAGCCGAAGACCGGGACAGCTATGAACGACGGCGGAGAGCTAGAGCGTGCCCGGGTCGATGGCGTAGGTCGTCGAGCAGTACTCGCAGGTGACGCGGATCTGGCCGTCATCCTCGACCATGTCGGCGCGCTCTTCCCCGCCGAACGACTTCAGGACCGTCTCAATCCGCTCCTGCGAGCAACGGCAGAAGGCCTGCAACACCTTCGGCTCGAAGACCCGCACGCCGTCCTCGTGGAACAGGCGGAACAGCAGCGTCTCGGCCGAGATCGTCGGATCGAGCAGTTCGTCCTCGCCGATGGTCTCGAAGAAGGCCTGGCTGCGCACCCACGGTTCGGCGGTCGAGCCGCGGGCGTCATCCTCGGCGATGTTCTGGATCAGCATGCCGCCGGCGCGCCAGTGCGGCCCCTGACCGACATCGGCCTGGCCGACCGCCAGCCGGACGCGGGTCGGGGTCTGTTCGGACTGGGCGAAATACTGTTCAGCGCACAGGGCCAGCGTCTCGCCCTCGATGGCGGTCACGCCCTGATAGCGATCCATGTCAGGACCCTGGTCGACGGTCATGATGAACACGCCGCCGCCCAGCAGGCTCTTGGCGCCGGGGCGTGCAAAGCCGGTGGTCAGCTTGGCGACCTCTTCCTCGTCGAACCGGCAATAGCCGCGCAAAGCGCCCGAGGTGTCGTAGTCGACGACCACATAGCGCACCGGGCCGTCGCCCTGGGCCTGGACGATGAGCCGGCCGTCGAACTTCAGGCTGGACCCCACCAGGGCGGCCAGCGCGCAGGCCTCACCGAGCAGGTTCGCGACCGGCTCGGGATAGGCGTGGCCGGTGAGGATCTGATCGACGGCGTCGCCGAGGCGGACAAGGCGGCCGCGCACGGCTTCGCCCTCGATCTGGAACGGGGCGACGATGTTGTCGGGGATGGCGTTCATGACGGTGTCGGACATGGTGGCGGCATATAGGGAGGCGAAACCGAAGTTGCGAGCTTCAGCGCCCGCCTCCCGATGACGCGGCTTCAGATCGCGCCGAAGCACCAGGCGAGGATCGACTTCTGAGCATGGATGCGGTTCTCCGCCTCGTCCCAGATCAGCGATTGCGGGCCGTCGATGACATCGTCGGTGACTTCCTCGCCACGGTGAGCCGGCAGGCAGTGCAGGAAGACGCCGTCCTTGGCGGCCAGAGACATCAGGTCGCCGTCGACCTGATAGGGCTCCAGGGCCTCCATGCGCTCGTCGTGGTCGGTGTCGCCCATCGACACCCAGGTGTCGGTGATCACGCAGTCGGCGCCGCGCACCGCCTCGCGCGGATCATCGGTGGTGAACACCTGGCCCTGCAGATCGGCGGCGCGAGCCAGATCCATCAGGTCAGGGTGATAGAGCGCCGGGCTGGCGATGTTCAGCTTGAAGCCGAGCTTGGGCGCGGCGTGGATGAAGCTGGAGCAGACGTTGTTGCCGTCGCCGACCCAGGCGATCGTCCGACCGGCCAGCGGGCCGCGATGTTCCTCGAAGGTCATCAGGTCGGCGATGATCTGGCAGGGGTGGCCCTTGTCCGACAGGCCGTTGATGACCGGCACGGTGGAGGCGTAGGCCAGCCGCTCGACGTCATCGTGGCTGTTGGCGCGCAGCATGATCGCATCGACCATGCGCGAGAGCACCTTGGCGGTGTCCTCGATCGTCTCCCCGCGGCCAAGCTGCATGTCGTTGGCCGTGGAGATGATCACGTCGCCGCCCAGCTGGCGCATCGCGGCGTCGAACGAGAAGCGGGTGCGGGTCGAGTTCTTCTGAAAGATCATCGCCAGGGTCCGCTCGCGGGCGGGGGCGTCGGCGTCGAGACGGCCCTGGGTCCAGCCGCGGCGCGCGGCCTTGCGGGCCTTGGCGTCGTCAAGAATGGCGCGCAGGTCGGAAGCTTCGATCTTCCAGAGGTCGACAAAGTGTCTGACAGGTTGGGTCATGTTGCGATCCTAAACCCGCTCATCCCCGCGAAGGCGGGGACCCAAGCTGCAACGCCGAGGCGATGGGCTTGGGAGTCGGCTTGGGTTCCCGCCTTCGCGGGAATGAGCGGTGGAATGGGGGTCAGGCGGCGGACTTGGCCTTGGCGCGGGCGACTTCGCAGGCGCGTTCGAGCTTTTCGACGGCCTCGCGAGCTTCCTCGATGGTCAGGTTCAGCGGCGGAAGCAGACGCACGCAGTTGTCGCCGCCGCCGGCCACCAGCAGATGCTGGTCGCGGGCATGCTGCATGAACTCGCGGTTGTTGGTGGCGAGCTTCAGGCCGATCAGCAGGCCCTTGCCGCGGATGTCGAGCACGACGTCCGGATAGCGGTCCTTGAGGCCGTTGAACTGCTGGGTGAAATAGCCGGCCAGCTCGCGGACATGGTCCATCAGCTCGGGCTTGGACAGCTCCTCCATCGAGGCCAGGCCGACGGCCATGGCCAGCGGGTTGCCGCCGTAGGTCGAGCCGTGCGAACCGACGGTCATGCCGGCGCCGGCCGCGGCCGAGGTCACGCAGGCGCCGATCGGGAAGCCGCCGCCCAGGGCCTTGGCCAGGGCCACGATGTCCGGCTTCACGTCCTGCGCCCATTCCCAGGCGAACAGCTTGCCGGTGCGGCCCAGGCCGCACTGGATCTCGTCGAGGATCAGCAGCGTGCCGGTCTCGTCGCAGAGCTGGCGCATCTGCTGGAGCTGCTGCTCGGTCAGGGCGCGCGCCCCGCCCTCGCCCTGCACCGGCTCGACGATGATCGCCGCGGTGGTCGGGCCGACGGCGGCCTTCAGGGCCTCCATGTCGCCGAACGGCAGCTGCACGAAGCCGGGCATGCGCGGGCCGAAGCCCTCGAGGTAGGCGGCGTTGCCCGAGGCGTTGACGGCCGCCAGCGTACGGCCGTGGAACGAGCCGTCGAAGCCGATGATGTCGATGCGCTCAGGCGCGCCCTTGGCCCAGTGATACTTGCGCGCGGTCTTGATCGCGCACTCGATCGCCTCGGCGCCGGAGTTGGTGAAGAACACCTCGTCCAGGCCGGTGAGGTCGGTCAGCATCTTGGCCAGCTTTTCCTGGCCCGGGATCTGGAAGACGTTCGAGACGTGCCAGAGCTTCTCGGCCTGGTCCTTGACCGCCTGAACCAGTTTCGGGTTCGCGTGGCCCAGCGCGTTCACCGCGATGCCGGCCATGCAGTCGAGATAGGCGTCACCGTCCGTGGTGAACAGGCGCGCGCCCTCGCCTCGTTCGAACGCCAGCGGAGCGCGGTTGTAGACGCCCATGATGTGGTCGCTGGGAACGGTCGCGGCTTGCTGCGCGGTCTTTTCAGTCACGGGGATTGCCCTCCGAAAACATAAGCGTCCCCGCGGCCACGGCGGCGGGGACTGGAAGGCTTGGCGTTTTCCGCTGGGAACGGCGGTCTGTCAATGACCGGTTCTGTGAAGCTTCGTGGACCGCACGTCTACGCGGGTCCATGTTTGGCCACGTTTGTCCCCGAGGAGCACCAGATGAAGCCGATTTACGCCCTCGCCCCGCTCGTCGCCCTGACCCTCGCCGGATGCGCCTCGATGGAACCGCCGACCGCCGCAAAGGCCCAGATCACAGGGTCGGTGATCTATCGCGAGCGGATCATGCTGCCGCCGACCGCGACCGTGACGGTGACCCTGGCCGACACCTCGCTGATGGATGCCCCGGCCAAGGTGATCGACACCCAGGTGCTGACCGGCGGATCGCCGCCCTACAAATTCACGCTGAACTTCGATCCGGCGAAGATCGTCGAGAACCACACCTACACGGTCTCGGCGCGGATCGAGGTCGACGGCAAGCTGCGTTTCATCACCGACACCCACACGCCGGTGATCACCCGCGGCGCTCCGACCCACGTCGAGATGATCGCCGTAGCCGTTCCGCAGAACTAGCTCAGACGGGCGGCGGGCCGGCGAACATCTGGCCCGCGACCTGGGGATTGTAGAAGGCGAGGTAACGCGCCGTGCCCTCGGGCGGCAGCACCTCGACCAGGACGCGGTTGTCGACCCACAGCTCGACCAGGTCGAACACCCCGCCCCGATCGCAGTGGACGGCGCGCCAGCCTGCGGCGCGGCCCAGTTCGATGATCTCAGCCGCGCTCAGCGCCGTCGTCACCGCCACGTGCAGGCCGCTGGCGGAGCGATCGTCGCCATCCTGACGGATCTGGGTTTCCCAGGGCATCGTTTCCGGCCCCTGGGCCGAGCGGGCCGGGTCGCGATCGCCGCTGCCCAGATGATGGGCGGTGGCCGCAGGTACGACCTCGACACCGACGCCGGACCCGTCGCGGGCGATGGCGACCCAGGCGCCCGGCACGACGGGAAAGGGCATCACCTCGCCGTCGATGATCTTGCCGAACAGTTCGGCCGTGGCTCGGGTGTCGCGGGCCGGAATGGAGAAATGAGCGATCATGGCTTGCTCCGGGTTGTCCCGCCTTTGGCGGGCTTGAGAGGCGCCGCGCCACGGCGGCGAAGATCGGCGAGCAGGGTCTCGACCGCCCAGGCGCCCGCGTCGGCGGCGCGCTCGCCGGTGACGTCCCACTGCTCGCGCAGCGAAATCCAGCCATAGGCCGAGTAAATCAGTTGCAGCATGCCGGCCGCCTTCTCCTGCTCATCGGCAGGCAGGTCGGGCGCGGCTTCGGCCACGGCCGCCAGGAACGCCGCGCGGCGCGGTTCATTCAGGCTCTCGCGCATCTCCCGGCCCTGCTGGCTGGTGACCGCAGCAACGATGTGCGCCGGCGCGGCGTCGAAGGTCGCATATAGGGCCGGAAGCTTGGCAGAGATGTCGTCGGCGCTCTCGGGCATGCCCACCGTCACGCCGTTGCGCCGGTTCAGCCACTCCCAAAGCCCGCGCATCAGCAGATCGCGGCTGGGGAAGTGGCGATAGACGGTCACCTCGGTCACGCCGGCCGCAGCGGCGACGGCGCGGTTGGTCACCAATTCCACCCGCCCCTCGGTCTGCAACAGGTCGGCCATGGCCGCCAAGATCCGCTCCCGCGTGGCCTCGGCCTGCTCCTGACGCAGCCGTGAATTATATGTTCTCACCTCTAACATGATGATAGTTCGTATTACATCAATATAGATGGTGCAACACGAAAAAGCCCTCCCGGGCGGGGAGGGCTTTTGGAGCGCGGCGCTGGCCGGCGGCTCAGGTCTTCAGCTTGTAGCCGGTCTCGAACATCCAGAGGCACATGAACGCGAAGGCTGCGACCAGGCCAGCCGTCATGCCCATGCCCGCCAGCAGCGACCCCTCCGCGTGGCCGATGAAGCCATAGCGGAAGCCGTCGATCAGATAGAAGAACGGGTTGTAGTGGCTGGCGGTGCGGAACGGCTCGGGCAGTCGGTCGACCAGGTAGAAGGTCCCCGATAGGAAGGTCAGGGGCATGATGATGAAGTTGGTCACCACGGCCATGTGGTCGAATTTCTCGGCCCAAAGCCCAGCCATGATGCCCAGCATGCCGAGGATCAACGCCGCGCTGATCCCGAAGTAGAGCACGGCCCAGAGGTGGGTGATCGGCAATGCGGCGAAGGGCAGGATCGCCGCATACGTGACCGCGCCAACCACCACGCCGCGCGTCGCCGCGCCCAGCGCGAAGGCCAGCACCTGCTCGACCGGGGTCAGCGGCGGGGTCATGAAGTCGCCGACCAGGCCGTTGAACTTGGCCTGCAGCAACGACGAGGACGAGTTGGCGAAGGCGTTGTTGAGGATCTGCATCATGATCAGGCCCGGCGCCACGAACACCGCGAAGGGCGTGCCGTGGATCGGCGGGGCCGCGCCCTGCACGGCCACGACAAAGACCATCATGTAGAGCAGCGCCGTGACCACCGGAGCGGCCAGGGTCTGCATCCCGACCTTCCAGAAGCGTCGGACCTCGCGGGTATAGAGGGTTCCGAACCCCGCCCAGTTGAACCCGTGATAGTTCCGGGGCTGCGGGGGAATGACGGTGTCGGCGGCTGGCATGTCCTTCATGGCCCAGGATGTGCGCCCGCTTTTCCCAGATCGCAAGCGCGCGTCACAGCGCCGCCTGAGAGGCGAACCCTGTGGACAGAATCAACATCTAGTTTCTGTGGACGAAGCGAAGGGCGCCTATTGTGGCCATTAATGGATCGGTTACGATATCTAGTAGTTGATGGCGGTCAGATCTCGGACTGCCACAAGATGTAGATCCCAGCCACCCGCGGGGGCGGCGCTGGGGGCGTGCAAGCGGGTGGAGCCAGACATGGGTTGGACTGACGAACGCGTCGAGAGCCTGAAGAAGCTCTGGCAAGACGGCCTCTCGGCCAGCCAGATCGCAAAACAATTGGGCGGGGTGACCCGCAACGCCGTTATCGGCAAGGTCCATCGCCTGGGCCTGTCGGGACGCGCGGCTCCGTCGAAGCCGGCGCGCCCGGCCTTCAAGCCGCCGCGTCCGGCCCGTCCGGCCGCGGCGGCTCCGGCCGCGCCGCGCCGGATCGCCGAACCGACCGCCGTCGCTGCGGCGCCGACCCCGGCCCCGTCGCCGGTGCGCTACATCGACGAAGCGCCGGGCACGGCCACCGTGCTGACCCTGGGCGCGCACATGTGCAAGTGGCCGATCGGCGATCCGTCGAGCGACAGCTTCACCTTCTGCGGCCGCCGCCAGGACGATGGTCCGTACTGCATGGAGCACGCTCGCGTGGCCTACCAGCCGGTGCAGACCAAGAAGCGCGGCGGCGCCAACGAACTGGCCCGCTCGCTGCGCCGGTACATCTAATCCGGGGGGATGGGTTCGGGACGCGTCCGATGATGGCTAGCCGCCGTCGGGCGCGCCCGAACTTCTTTTTGGCGACGCTCGCCGCTATGTCTGCCCCATGACCGACGTCGCGCCCGACACCGACAGCAACGCCAAGGCCTATTCGGTCTCGGAACTGGCTTTCGCGCTGAAGCGCACGCTCGAGGACGCTTACGGCTTCGTCCGCCTGCGCGGCGAGTTGTCGAAGGTCACCCACCACTCCAACGGCCACGTCTACCTGACCATCAAGGACGAGCGCGCCGCCATCGACGGCGTGGTCTGGAAAGGTTCGGTCAAGAACCTGTCGATCCGTCCCCAGCAGGGGATGGAGGTCGTGGTGACCGGCAAGATCACCACCTACCCGGCGGGCTCGCGCTACCAGATGGTCATCGAGACCATGGAGGCGGCGGGAGTCGGCGCGCTGCTGGCCCAGCTGGAACGCCTGAAGGCCAAGCTGCATGGCGAGGGCCTGTTCGATCAGGCCCGCAAGCAGCCCCTGCCGACCATGCCCGCCGTGGTCGGGGTGATCACCAGCCCGACCGGCGCGGTGATCCGCGACATCCTGCACCGCATCCGCGACCGCTGGCCCTGTCGCGTGATCGTCTGGCCCGTGGTCGTCCAGGGAGACGCCGCAGCCGGGCAGGTCGCCAACGCCATCGCCCGCTTCAACGCCATGCCGGCCGACGGTCCCGTGCCGCGCCCGGACATCCTGATCGTCGCGCGGGGCGGCGGCTCGGTGGAAGACCTCTGGGCCTTCAACGACGAGAACCTGGCCCGGACAGTCGCGGCCGGGACCATCCCGCTGATCTCCGCCGTCGGGCACGAGACCGACACCACCCTGATCGACTTCGTTTCCGACCGCCGTGCGCCGACCCCGACCGCTGCGGCGGAAATGGCGACCCCCGTGCTGGCCGAATTGAAGGCCTATATCGGCGATCTGTCGGCCCGGCTGCATCGCTGCGGCGGCCGCACGGTGGAGGACCGTCGCGGCCGGGTCGAGCACGCCGGCAGAGCGCTGGCGCGCGTTCCCGACCTGGTCGAGATGGCCGCCCAGCGCTTCAACCTGGCCTCCAGCCGGCTGGGCGCGGGACTGTCGCGCAACGTCGCGGCGCACCACACCGACCTGGTCCGGGTCTCGTCGCGCCTGTCGCCGAGCCTGTTGCTGCGCCCGCAGCAGGTTCACGCCGACAGGCTGTCGCGGCTCGTGCTGCGCCTGAAGCCGGCGATGGATCGGGGCCTGGACCGCACCGCCGAGCGGCTGGGCAGCCTCTCCAAGCTCTACGCGTCCGTCGATCCCAGCGCCCCGCTGAAGCGCGGCTTCGCGCGCGTTCACAGGACCGACGGCTCGCTGGTGCGCGAAGGCGCATCGCTGGCCAGCGGCGAAGGCGTACGCCTGGTGTTCGCCGATCAGAGCCGCGAGGCGACGATCGACGGCGCGCCCAGCGCGGCGCCCACGCCCACGCCGGCGGCCGCGCCGAAACCGGCCAAGGCGCCGAAGCCGGCCCCGCCGTCCAACCAGGGCGACCTGTTCTGAACTGGCAGGGCGCCCTGTTCTCGCCGCTTCCGGCGCGCTAGATAGAAATCCATGAACGCCTACGACCGCGACCTCACCGGCTCCGACCTCGCCTCGCTGCACTATGGCGACGGGGAATTCGTCGTGCTCAAGCCGGGACGCTACGTGATCTGCGCCGTTTCCAAGGTGAAGATCCCGGTGGAGGCCCTGCGCTACTGGAACCCAGCCCTCCAGGAAGCCTACGCCACACCGGTCGAAGCGCTGGCGCGGTGGAAGGAAATGCATCCCTGACGATGCGCTGAACCGCCGGAGGGCGGTTCTCGGGCTGGCCTCCGCCGCACTCGCCGCCGCGCCCGCCCGGGCCGCGGACCTGGCGCTGACCGGCCGCATGCAGCAAAGCGGGTTCGCGATCGGACGCACGGCGCCGCGCGCCAAGGTCTATCTCGACCAGCAGATGGTCACCCGCGCCTCGGACGACGGGTTCTTCTATCTCGGCTTCGACCGGGACGCCGGGCCTCGCGCCCTGGTGCGCATCGATGGCCGCGGCCCCGACGTCTCGCGTACGCTGCAAATCGACCCCGCCGAATACGACGTCCAGCGCATCAAGGGCCTGCGCCGTGTCTATCAGGGCCAAGCCAGCCCCGAACTCGAGGCCCGCATCGCCGATGAGAGCCGCCGCAAGGCCGCGGCGTTCGCCAGCGTGGCCGAACGCGACGACTTCAGGGGCGGCTTCTCGGCCCCATTGCGGGACTTTCGCGTCACCGCGCGGTTCGGCGGCCAGCGGATCATCGACGGGCGGCCGCGACCGCCCCACTACGGAATCGATCTGGCGGCGCCGCGCGGCACGCCCGTCAACGCGCCGGCCGGCGGACTGGTGGTGCTGGCCGATCCTGGGATGCTGTTCGAGGGCGGGCTGGTCATGGTCGATCATGGCCAGGGCCTGGTCTCGGCCTACCTGCATCTCAGCAGCGTGGACGTCTCGGCCGGCCAGTCGCTCGCCCGTGGCCAGCGCATCGGCGCCGTCGGCGCCACCGGCCGGGCCACCGGGCCGCATCTCTGCTGGCGGCTGAAGTGGCGCGGGCGGAACATGAACCCGCTGCTGATGGTCGGCTTGCCTGGGCCCGCCTAGCACAAGGGCCTAGCGGGCGCGCCGATAGGTCTCGTTCGGCCAGCGCTTGTGGGTCCAGAACCACTCGGCCGGGCGCTCGCGCACCCAGGTCTCGATCATGGCGTTGATCTTGCGGACCCCCGCCTCGATGTCGGACGCGGTATTGCCGGTGTGCTCAAGATGGATCGGATCGTGCACCACGACACGGAAGCGGGCCTTGTGTCCCCGCTGCACCGACATCGGCTGGAGCACGGTGTTGAACCGCAACGCCAGCCGCGAAGGTCCCGGCGCAGTGTGGCAGGTGACGCCGAAGAACGGCGCGGCGACGCCGCCATTGAACTTCTGGTCGTTCATCAGCGCGACCGAGTCGCCCCGACCGAGCGCCGCCAGCAGTTCGCGTGCGCCATCCCCGCCCTTGGGCGCGAAGTAGCGGACCCCATAGCGGAAGCGATAGTCGCGGACCCGCTTCTCGACGTGCGGATTGTTCATCGCCCGATAGGTGATCTGGCAGTTCACCGGCGAATTGACGATGGCGGCCGGCATCACCTCGAAGTTCGCGAAGTGACCGGAGACGAAGACCACCGGCTCCTGGTTCGCGGCGATCTCGTCGAAACGCTGGGCGTTGACGATCTCCACCCGGCCCGGCGCGCCGATGATGCGGTCCATGATCAGCAGTTCGAGGAAGGTGCGCCCGGTGTTGTCCCACTGCGCCTGCAGCAGATCGGCGATCTCGCGGTCCGAGGCCTGCGGGAAAGCGATGCGCAGGTTGGTCTCGGCCACCTTCTGCGCGCTTGTCAGAGGCCCGACCGTCTTGAAGAACCAGGCGCCGAAATCAGACACGAAGTCGACCGGCAGTATACGCGCGAACGCGATCACCACGTCGAAGGCCAGCGCCTCCAACCGCCACAAAAGATCCTGCGCCACCGGGGCCTTAGCCTGCGTCATGCCCTCTACTAGTCGCGTCGTTCCCTGTCGCGCAACGCGAACAGCGCTCGCTTGGCGCGCGACTTGCGAAATTCAGCCCAAGCCGTCTCGCTTTGGGACGGGCGTCAAGCAGAGGGACCGGGGGCGATGGAGCCTATGGGCAGCAATATCGACGTTCACCTGGGCAAGCGGCTGCGCCGTCGGCGCCGGCTGCTGGGCCTGACCCAACAGCAACTGGCCGGCGCCTGCGGCGTGCGGTTCCAGCAGATCCAGAAGTACGAGTGCGGCGCCAACCGCATTTCGGCGGCGCGCCTGTGGCAGCTGTCCGAAGCCCTGGAGGTGCCGGTCGGCTACTTCTACGACGGCCTGGCCGACGCGGCGCAGCGTGAACAGGCGCTGGGCGAGGGGCCTGGCGAAGCCGGCGGCGAAGTCCTGGGCAGCAAGGAAACCCTGGACCTGATCCGCGCCTATTATCAGCTCGGCGAGCGTCCGCGCCGCCGCCTGCTTGACCTCGCCAAGTCGCTGAACGGCGAACACGAGGCTGCCTGACGTCTGCTTGCGCCCGACCCCGCGCTTTCCTCAGGGGGATTTCGCGGACGCCGGCGGCGAGGTAAAGCGGGATCCATGCCCGCCCTCCCCGCCGGCCGTCTGGCCGAACTCGACGCCTTCCTGATCGAACTCAACGCCGCCTCGGCGCAGGTGATCCTGCCGCTGTTCCGCGCCGACCACGGCCTGGAGGACAAGGGCGGAGTCCGCGGCTTCGATCCCGTCACCGCCGCCGACAAAGGCGCGGAGGCGGCCCTCCGCGAGCTGATCGCCGCGCGCTATCCCGAGCATGGCGTGATCGGCGAGGAATATGGCGAGGATCGCCCCGACGCCGAGTTCGTCTGGGTGCTGGATCCCGTCGACGGCACCCGCGCCTTCATCGCCGGATTGCCGCTGTGGACCACGCTGATCGGCCTGCGCCACCAGGGGCGGCCGGTCCTGGGCTCCATTGGACAACCCTATCTGGACGAGGTCTACATCGGTCATGCCGGCGGCTCGCGACTGGTCGCCCGTGGCCAGGCCACGCCGCTGAAGGTCCGCCCCTGTCCCAAGCTGACCGACGCGGTCATCGCCACCACCGACCCTGAGGCCTGTTTCGACGGCGCCGAACTGGGCGCCTGGACCCAGGTGCGCGCGGCCGCCCGCCTGGCGCGGCTGGGCTGCGACGCCTACGCCTACGCCATGGTGGCGATGGGCAAGATGGACATGGTCATCGAGGCGGGACTGAAGTCCTGGGACATCGAGTCCGCCATCCCCCTCATTGAGGGCGCAGGCGGTCTGGTCACCAACTGGCGCGGCCAGCCGGTGGGCCAGAACGGCGGCCAGATCGCCATCGCCGGCGACCGGGCCTGCCTGGAAGAGGCCCTGGTCGCGCTGAAGCGATCGGCGAAATAGCTACTTCTTCGCCGGCGCCTTCTTGGCGGCCGGTTTCGCAGCCGGTTTCGCGGCGGCCTTGGCGGGAGCCGCCTTCGCCGGTGTAGCCTTCGCCGGTGTAGCCTTCGCCGGTGTAGCCTTGGCGGCAGCCGCCTTCGGCGCGGCGGGCTTCTTGGCGGCGGCAGGCTTGGGCGAGGCCTTCGGGGCCGCGGCGGCCTTGGGAGCGGCGGCCTTCGCCGGCGGCTTCGCAGCAGCGGGCTTGGCGGCGGCAGGCTTGGCCGCCTTGGCGGCGGGCGCGGCCTTCGGCGCAGCCTTGGCGGCTGGAGCCTTCGGCTTGGCGGCGGGCTTGGCTTCGGCCTTCGGCTTGGGCGCAGCCTTGGGCTTGGCGGCCGGCTTCGGCGCGGGGGGCTTCACCTCGGCCACGACCGGTTCGGGCGCCGGCTTGGGTTCTACGGCGGGCGCGGGCGCGGGAGCAGGAGCGGCGGCGACCACCGGCTGGGGAGCCGGTTCCGCAGGCTTGGCCGCAGGAGCGGCCGGCGCAGGCGCCGACTTGCCCAGCAAGGCGTCCAACGCACGCAGGAAGATGTTCCGCATTGTGTCCGTCTCCATCAGGATTTCGTGGTAGGCGCCGGCCACGCTGATGAACTCGCCCTGGGGCAGGTTTCTGGCGGCCGCACGCTGCGCATTGTTGTCGACGAGCCGATCCTGTTCAGCCGACACGATGACGACTGGAATCGTGACGCTTTTCAAGTTCTCGGGGCGGGACAGGTAGCCCGTGGCCTTCAGCGCGAAGTCGATCCAGCCCCAGGTCGGACCGCCGAGATCCAGCTTCGGCTCGGCCAGGACCTGGGCCCTGGCGCGCTCGTAGCGCGCGCGGTCGTGCGTAAGGACGTTGGTCTCGAAGGTTTCGGCCGGGCCGCTGGGCCGCGCCATGGCGCCGCCGCGGCCCAGCAGGACGTTGAGGCCCGCCATGACCCGCGCAGCCGTCGGCGACGTCTTGCCAAGCTGCAGGCCGAGCATCGGTGCGCAGAGGGCCGCCCCCTGGAAGCGGGCCGCTTCGCCGCGGGCCAGCGCCAGCAGCGTCAGGCAGCCGCCCATGGAGTGGCCGATCGCGAACCAGGGCTTGGGCAGCCGCGCCTCGTAGGCGCTCAGCAGGGCGCGATAGTCGGTCAGAAAGGCGTCGTAGCCGCGCGCGTGGCCGGCAAGCCGGTCGGCGAGCTCGCGATGCGACAGGCCCTGCCCGCGCCAGTCGTGCGCCAGGACGACGTAGCCGCGCGCGGTCAGGTCCTCGATGACCTCGAAATACTTCTCGATCGGCTCGGTGCGGCCGCCGCTGAGCACGATGGAGCCGCGCACCTGGCCGCGGGCTGGAAACAGCGCGGCGCGCAGCTTGGCCTTTCCCGCGCCCTCGAACCACGCCGCCTCGCCTCCGGCGGGAACCGGCGCGCTGGGCGTGGAGATCAGGGGCGCGGCCGACATGCTCATCCCAGCTTGGAGAACAGGGCCTGCATCTGCGGCTGCAACGACATGGCCATGCCCATGTCGGAGACCTTCAGGCGGCCGGTGATCACGGCAGTCATGGGGTTGAGTTCACCCGCCCCCAGCGCCTTCAGGTCCTTGCGGCTGATGGAGATGGTCAGGTCGGCGGGCTTGTCGTCGTTGGTCACCGCCGCCCCGTCGATGTGGATGAAGCCCTCGCCCCGCAGATCGACCTTGAACGTCTTGCCGAGGCCGGAATCCTCGCCCACAGCTGCAGCCACGCGCTCGGTCAGTTCTTCCAGGGTCGTCGTCATGGGCGCCGTCTCACATCGTCGTGAGGGGCAGCTTCGCCTCAAGCGCGAGCCAAGTAAACGGTTCAGCTAGGGATTTCGTCGCAGGCGTGGTTAAGCGCCTTATCCCTCGGCAGGCGCCGCCGCCGGACAGGTCTCGCTGATGCGCTTGGCCGTCGTGATGGCGTTGGCGCTCAGCGGCACACCGGCATAGGTGGTGCTGATCTTGGCGTTCATCATGAAGGTCGTGGGCGAGTAGGTCCCCGTCGCCTCGATGGCCGCCTTGCTGCCGTTCTTGGTGGCGCAGGCGCCCTTCAGCCGGATCTTGCCGTCCTTGAACACGCGGGTGGGATAGTCGCACTTGTAGTGGCGATTGGACGGCCCCATCACGAACTTCGACACCTCGGACGGGGTGATGCAGCGCCGCTCGGTCTTGGTCTGGCTGACGATCGCGGAGACCTTGTTCGTCACGTCCCAGTATCCAGGCAAGATGGTTTGCTCCTGCGCAGCGGCGGGAGCGGCCAGCAGCAGGCCGGCAGGGATCAGGGCGAGCAGGGCTTTACGGAGCATATCTTGCCTTTAGCGCATCAGGTTCGCGGCAAGCTAGCCGCATGCAGGTGACTGCATGCTGACAGGACCGGGCGCGACATCGTTCATCTTGGGATGACAGCGCGCCGGTTCAAGCGCATGTTTGCGAACAACTCTCAACAAGAACGGGGAGCAGAGGCATGAAGACTCTCGATCTCGCGGGCATCGACGAGCTGTATCGTCCGCCCGGCAAGCTGGTGCTCGACAAGGTGCTGGATCATGTCGAGAAGCACGGCCGCGCCTTCATCGGCCTCTCGCCGTTCTGCGTCGTCAGCTCGGCCGGCTCTGACGGCGCGATCGACGTCTCGCCCCGCGGCGGCGAACCAGGCTTCGTGCACGTCAGCGAGGACGGCAAGACGCTCTACCTGCCCGACCGGCCAGGGAACAACCGGCTCGACACCATCCGCAACCTGCTGTCTGGCCCCGGCCGCATCGGGCTGATGTTCATGATCCCCGGCTTCGACGACGTCCTGCGGGTCAACGGCAGCGCAACGGCCTCCGCCGACCCGGAGTTGCTCGCCAAATTCGTCGAGTTCGGCAAGACGCCGCGGCTGGTCGTGATGGTCGCCGTGGAAGAGGCCTTCCTGCATTGCCCCAAGGCGATCATGCGGGCGCGGCTATGGGAAGCCGAGGCGCAGGTCGAGCGCACCGCCCTGCCCTCCGGCGCGGAGATGATCTTCGACCAGCTCGACATGGGAAAGGTGCCCGTGCCGGACGAGCAGATCATCGCCAGCTACAAGGAGCAGCTCTAGCTGGCGGGCTTGACCAGCCGCAGGGTCATCCGGTCGCTCTCGCCGATGGCGTCGTAGGGCGCGCGGTCGAAATTCGGATCAGCCGGCTCGCCGCGCGGCGCGGTCAGCCGTACAGGCGGCAGGGTCCAGACCCCGAAGGGGTGGTCGCGCGTGTCGGATGCGTTGGCGTTGATCTCGCTGGTCTTGTCGAGGACGAAGCCGGCTTCCTGCGCCAAACGGACGACATAGGCTTCCTGCACGTAGCCGTCGGCGGCCAGTACGTCCTGCACTCCGCCGGGCGCGGCGCGGTGCTCCTCGATCCCCAGCACGCCGCCGGGCTTTAGGGCCGCGAACGCGTCCCGGAACGCCTTTTCGGCGATGCCGGCGGCCATCCAGTTGTGCAGGTTGCGGAGGAACAGCACCAGGTCGGCGCCGCCGGCCGGCGCCACGGGTCCGCTGGTCGGCCCGAAGGCGGTGATCTCGACGTCGCCGTAGATCTTCGGCTTGGCCTTCAAGCGAGCGCGGTAGGCCTCGACGATCTCGGTCGACGCCGGGTCGGCCGGCTCCAGGTTCGCCGCGATCAGCTTGCCTTTGTTGGCGGCCAGATAGGGCGCCAGGATGTCGGTGTACCAGCCGGCGCCGGGCCAGAATTCGACCACGGTCTGACCGGGCTTGAGGCCCCAGAATTCAAGTGTCTCGACCGGATGGCGCCAGGGATCGCGCGCCTTGTCGGCGGCGGGCCGCCACTCACCGGCGACGGCGTCCTGCAGCGTCATGTTCCGTGCGGCCTTGGCCGCTGGCGGCTTCGGCTCCGCCTCGCCCTTCCTGCCACAGGCCGCCAGCGCCAGAGCGCCGATCAAGGCGCCGCGACGCGAGAAGGAAGCCGCCGAAGTCGGAAGAACACGCCGCATGAAAATCTCGAAGTCACCACCGTCCCGAGCGGCTTACCTGACCCGGGACGATGGTCAAAGCGTGGCCCTACTGTTTCACGAACCGCAGGGTCATTCGGTCGCTCTCGCCGATGGCGTCGTACTTGGCGCGATCGAAGCTCGGATCAGGCTTGTCGGCGGCCGGCGAGCGGCGAACCGGTGGCAGGGTCCAGACGCCGAACGGATGGTCCTTGGTGTCCTTGGCGTTGGCGTTGATCTCGGACTTGGCGGCCAGCTTGAAGCCGGCCTTCTCGGCCGCGGCGATCACGAAGTCGGTCGCGACATAGCCATCGGACGCGCCAGGAACCTGGGCGCGGGTGGGGTCGGAGCGGTGCTCCTCGACCGCAAGCACGCCGCCGGGCTTCAGCACGTCGTGGAAGTCCTTGAACACCTTGTCGAGCATGCCCGGCTGGCCCATCCAGTTGTGGACGTTGCGAGCGGTGATGACGACGTCGGCCGAGCCGGCCGCGCCGAGCGGGCCCGACGCAGGACCAAAGCCGACATAGGTGATGGGGCCGAACTTGGCCTGGTCGGCGTACTTGGCCTCGAAGTCGGCGCGGCCCTTGCGGGCGCCGTCCGACAGCTTGGGGTTCGCCAGGTCGGCGACGCCGGCGACATAGGTCCCGCCGGTGGCCTTGGCGTAGGGCGCGAGGATCTCGGTCCAATAGCCGGAGCCGGGCGAGATCTCGATGACCGTCGCCTTCGGCTTCACGCCCCAGAATTCGAGGCTCTCATAGGGATGGCGCGCGGGATCGCGGGCGACGTGGGCGGCGCTGCGCTGCGGCCCGGCGATGGCGGCCTTCAAAGCTGCATCCTCGGCCGAGGCGATAGCGGGCTGGGCGAGAACGGCGACCGCCGCGGCGGTGGCGAGCGCGAACATTCGGGGGGACATCTGCATCGAGCCTTCTGGTTGTTTCCTGGACGCGGCGGAGCCTAGAGACGCGCGCAGCGCTGGCAAGCCGACTTCAGCACTACCTGGCGAACCTTCGCAAAATTGTTGCTCCGGGCAGGTCTTGAACGGGGGAAATCGCCTCCCACCTAGACAATCGAAGGCGCTGGGCATCCGGGCCTTCCGGACACAAGGCGAGGCCGATCTTGGCTCGCACGCGGTCCGACCCACGCAACCTTGCTTAAGCCAAGAAGGTACTTTCACATGCGTACGATCGACTTCTCCCCCCTCTATCGCTCTGTCGTCGGGTTTGACCGCCTGGCCTCGCTGCTGGAAACCGCCAGCGTCGACGCCGCGGCCGGCTATCCGCCCTACAACATCGAGCGCACCGACGAGAACGCCTACCGCGTCGAGATCGCGGTCGCCGGCTTTCGTCCGGAAGAACTCAACATCGAGGTCAAGGAAAACCTCCTGACCGTCCAGGGCCGCAAGGCCGCCAACGACGACCAGCGCCAGTTCCTCCACCGCGGCCTGGCCGAGCGCAATTTCGAGCGCCGGTTCCAGCTTGCCGACTATGTGGTGGTGACCGAGGCCAAACTCGCCGACGGCCTGCTCTCCATCTCGCTGAAGCGTGAGCTGCCCGAGGCTCTGAAGCCCCGCACGATCGAGATCTCCACCTCGACGCCGGCCAACCTGATCGAAGGCGAGAAAGCCGCCTAACCTCCCCCCTGAGGCGGCATCTAGCCCTCCGGGGCGGCGCAGCGACCTGCGCCGCCCCACTTCCCCTCCCAGACTTCGCAGGGCGGCTCCGAAAGGCGCCGCCCTTCTTCTTGGCCGCTTAGAACGCCCCGTGACGCCCCTCGCCCGAAGCGAAGCGCCCCGCACCCTCCCGCGCTTCGCCGCTGGCGAGCGTCGCCCGTCCCAACTCGACTTCGAAGCGGGTCGCGCTCTCCCAGTCCATCGACCACTGCGCGATCGCCGAGGCGCGGTCGTTGCGCAGGCAGGCTTGAGGAAAGGCGCTGATCTGGGCGGCCAGATCCAGGGCGACCGCCAGGGCCTCGCCATTGGGCGCCAGCCGGTTGGCTAGGCCGATCTCAAAAGCCTCCTGCGCGCTGACCGGCCGTCCGGTCAGGATCAGGTCCATCGCCCGCGAATGGCCGATCAGCCTGGGCAGGCGCACGGTGCCAAGATCGATCAACGGCACGCCAAACCGGCGGCAGAACACCCCGAACACGGCGTCCTGCGCCGCGACCCGCAGATCGCACCAGGCGGCGACTTCGAGACCGCCCGCGACGGCGTGACCCTCGACCGCCGCGATGACCGGCTTGGAGAGCGCCAGGCGAGTGCAGCCCATTGGGCCAAGATCGCCGCCGACATGAACCGGGTTTCCACGCCCCTCGCTGACGCCCTTCAGATCGGCGCCCGCACAGAAGGCCCCGCCCCTGCCTTGCAGCACGGCGACGTCCAGGCTGGCGTCGGCGTCGAAAGCCTTGAACGCGTCATAGAGCGCCTGGGCCGTGGCCCCGTCGACGGCGTTGCGGCGCTCGGGCCGCTCAATGGTGATGATGGCGGTCCGCTCGCGGACCTCGACGCTGACGGTTTGCATGATCGCCGCCTCCTTGCCTGGAGGCGACGATAGCGCGTTGCCCGAGCGTCAGCCCAAGGGCCTCAGATCACGTCTTCGAGGCCGCGCGCGCCCCACCTTTGGGCGTTGGTGAGATTGGCGGTCCGGACCATCGCGCTCGTGAAGTTGGCGCGGCTGAGGTCGGCGTCGACAAAGATCGCATGCCGGCAGTCGGCCCGCGCCAGGTCGGCGTTCTTCAACGTCGCCCCGGTCAGGTTGCACGGCAAGGTGCGGTCCGCGCCCAGCAGCAACGGCCCCATCTGGGCGTCGCGCAGGTCCGCGCCGGAGAGCTTGGCCCCGATCAGGCGGGCGCCGCGGAGGTCGGCGCGGCGGAGGTTGCAGTTGCGCAGGTCGGCGCCGTCGAGCTGGGCGCCCTGAAGCTGCACGCCCTCCATGTCGAGGCCGTAGAACACCGCGCCCTTGGCCGACAGCGCGGTCAGGTTGAAGCCGCGGATCGTCTCCAGCGCTCGCAGGTCGGCGTTGTCAAAGACGCTGGGTGTCCCCTCGGCGCCGCCGGTCTCGCACCACTTGGCGTGATCGCGGATCATGGTCTTGTAGGGCAGGTCCTGCACCGACTTGCCGACTGGGTCGTCGGTCAGCACGCCGCGCATGTCGGCCTGGGAGACGTTCCAGGCGAAGGTCTTCGCGCCGACCAGAATGACGTCGCGCATGTCCGCGCCAGCCAGGTCCGCGCCCGAAAGGTCGCAGCCCGCCATGTTGGCGCCCGACATGTTGGCTTGCTTGAGGTTGGCGCGCACCAGCTTGGCGTCCTTGAGGATCGCGTCGCTGAAATCGGCCTTGATCGCCATGACGCCCGACAGGCGCGAGCGCTCGAGGTTGGCGCCGGCCAGGATCGCCCCGGACGCCTCGCCCACGCGGTTGATGTGCTCCAGCACGCGCAGGCCCTTGTCGCGGTCGCCGACCGCGATCGAGCCCTCGCGCAGGTCGGCCTCGAACATGTCGGCGCCGGTCAGGTTGGCGCCGCGCAGGCACGCGCCGCGCAGGTCGGCCCGGCGCAGCGAGGCGTCGGTCATGTTGGCGTTCTGGAGGTCGGCGCCGAACAGGTTGGCGTGGTCGAGACGAACGCCCTGCATCTGGCAATCGGAGAGCACCGCGCCGGTCAGGTCGGCGTCGCAGAGGTTCTTGCCGCGCAGATCGAGGCCCGAGAGATCCTTCCAGGCGAACACAGCTCGCGCGCCGCCCGGCTTCGAGGTCCAGAGACGGTCATGTTTGGCGCAGACGGCGTCGAGCTCATGCTGATCGAGCCTGCGCAACTCCTGGGCGGGAGCGCTCTGGGCGGACATCGGAAACCCCACTGACTTTCAGCCACGATACTAGGCGCGCGTAATTAACACGCTCTTTCCGCAGCTTAGCTTGACCGTGGTTAATTTGCGGGGGGAACGTAGGTTTCGTAGAGGCCGGCGGCCTCGTCGGCGAGCACGCCAAGGCGTACTGGCACGCCGGCCGCGGCCAGCCGCTCGGCGCCCTGGCCGGACGCGTAGGGCGAGGCGTCCTCGCAGGCGACGACCACTTCGGAGACGCCGGCGCTCGCCAGCCGCTGGGAGCAGGATGCGGCGCCGGAGGAGCGGGCGCCGCACGGCTCGAGCGTCACATAGGCGATCGCGCCGCGCGCACGTTCGCCAGCAATTTCAATAGCCTGCTCTTCGGCATGCGGGCGCCCGCCCTTGCCGGTCACGCCCTCGCCGACAACCACGCCGTCCTTGACCAGCACGCAGCCGACGCTGGGGTTTTCCCCCGTCAGCCCGACATGGGTCCGCGCCAGGACGATGGCGCGGCGCATGTGCTGGAGGTCGGCGTCGGTGGTCATGCCGTCGGCGGCAGGGCCGTCGCGCGGGCTTCGTCGAGATAGCGCGCGGAGACCGGCTTAAGGTTAGCGTCGAGCTCGATCAGCAGAGGATTTCCAGTGGGAATTTCAACGCCGATGACGCCCTCGTCGGACAGGCCGAACAGCAGCTTCACAATCGCGCGTAGAGAGTTGCCGTGCGCCGCAACCAGCAGGGTCTCCCCGGCCTTCAGGTGCGGCGCGATCTCAGCGTCCCAATAGGGCTGCACGCGGTCGAGGGTGGTCTTCAGGCTCTCGGTGTCGGGCAGGACGGCGCCGGCGTAGCGGCGATCCTTGGCGAAATCGAACTCGCCGCCGGGGGCCAGCGGCGGCGGCGGCACATCATAGGAGCGGCGCCACACCTTGACCTGGTCGTCACCGTGCTTGGCGGCGGTCTCAGTCTTGTTGAGGCCGGTGAGGCCGCCGTAATGGCGCTCGTTCAGCCGCCAGTCCTTGGTCTCCGGCACGAACACCTGGCCGGCGGCGGTCAGCGCCAGCCAGAGGGTGCGGATGGCGCGGGTCAGGACGGAGGTGTAGGCGCGGTCGATCTGCAGGCCGGCGGCCTTGATCAGCTCACCGCCCTTTTTGGCCTGGGCCTCGCCCTCGGCGGTCAGGTCGACGTCCACCCAGCCGGTGAATCGGTCCTCGAGGTTCCATTGGCTCTGGCCGTGGCGAAGAAGGATCAAGGTGGGCAAGGGGCTATGCTCCGTCTGCTGGATGCTTGCGGGCTAAGGCCCGGGGCGCCAAGCGTCAAGGTCCGCTGGCCCCTGAGGGCGGCGCTGGCTATATGAGCGTGCATGTCCGATCGCCTGTTCTTCCCCCTCGCCGCGATCCTGGCGCTGGCCATGGTGGCGCTGGCCGCTGTCTGGCCTCAGGGCCTGGGCGCCCGTTCGCCGGGGCCGTTCGGCCACACGCCGGTCCAGCAGACCGCCGAAGCCAAGGCCGCCATGAAGCGCGAGACCGAAGCCTCCGAGCAACGGCTGAAGGCCGCGCGCGAGGCCGTCGCCGACATCCAGGCCCAGAAGCTCAGCCCAACCCAATGACGGACCCCGCCCAGATGACCAAGTTCGACGCCGTCGCCGTGGGCCGCCGGGTGCTGACCGCCGAAGCCGACGCCCTGCGACTGCAGGCCGACACCCTGGGCGAAGCCTTCGAGAAGGCGGTGGACCTGCTCCACGCCGCCAAGGGCCGGGTGATCTGCACCGGCATCGGCAAGTCGGGCCACGTGGCCAAGAAGATCGCCGCCACCTTCGCCTCCACCGGCGCGCCGGCCTTCTTCGTCCACGCCAACGAGGCCAGCCACGGCGACCTGGGCATGATCGCCGAGGGCGACGTCATCCTGGCGCTGTCCAAGTCCGGCCAGAACCAGGAACTGGCCGACGTCATCGCCTATTCGCGGCGCTTCCACATTCCGCTGATCGCGCTCACCGCCTTCGCCGACAGCCCCCTGGGCCAGGCCGCCGACGTGGCGTTGCTGCTGGCCGACACCACCGAGGTCACCTCCGAGGTCAAGGCGCCGACCACCTCGACCACCCTGCAGATCGCCCTGGGCGACGCCCTGGCGGTGTCGCTGCTGGAGCGGCGCGGCTTCAGCGCCAAGGACTTCAAGATCTTCCACCCGGGCGGCAAGCTGGGCGCCATGCTGCGGACGGTCGGCGACCTGATGCACGGCAAGGCCGAACTGCCGCTGGTCCGCGAGGACACGCCGATGTCCGAAGCGCTGCTGGTGATGACGGAGAAGGCCTTCGGCATCGTCGGGGTGACCGACGCTGGCGGCGCGCTGAAGGGCGTCATCACCGACGGCGACCTGCGTCGCCATCTCGACGGCCTGCTGACCCACACCGCGGGCGACGTCATGACCGCCGGACCCAAGAAGACCGCGCCGCCGCAGATGCTGGCCGCCGAGGCCCTGGCCCTGATGAGCGACCCGCTGCCGATGGTCACGGTGCTGTTCGTGGTCGAGAACGGCCGTCCGGTGGGCATTCTGCGCGTTCACGACCTGGTTCGCGCCGGGGTCTGACGATCGTCACGAAACGGACGGCCAAGGTTCGCGTTCGCATGGTCTTAAGGTCTACGGGCCTTAAAGAGCCACGACAGAGATAACGGAGTTACGATGCTGCCCGTCCCGCGCGCCGATCTCATCCCCAATACCTTCGAGTACGAAGTCACGCCGCTGGTCAAGGCGACGGGCTTCCGCGAATACGACGCGCGCTGGCTGTTCGGGCCGGATATCAACCTGCTGGGCATCGAGGCGCTGGGTCTCGGTCTCGGGACCTACATCCAGGAACTGGGTCAGACGAAGATCGTCGTCGGCCACGACTATCGATCCTACTCGCTGTCGATCAAACAGGCCCTGACCGTCGGCCTCGTCGCGGCGGGCTGCGAAGTGGTCGACATCGGCCTGGCCCTGTCGCCGGTCGCCTACTACGCGCAGTTCGCCCTCGACGCGCCGTGCGTCGCCATGGTCACCGCCAGCCACAACGAGAACGGCTGGACGGGCGTGAAGATGGGCGCCCAGCGGCCGCTGACCTTCGGTCCGGTCGAGATGGGCCGGCTGAAGGAAATCGTGCTGGGCGGCGAGAGCAAGACGAAGGCCGGCGGATCGCTGACCCACGTCCAGGGCTTCGCCGAGACCTACATCGCCGACGTCTCCAGCCGCGCGGCGATCAAGCGCCCGCTGAAAGTGGTCTGCGCCTGCGGCAACGGCACGGCCGGCGCCTTCGCCCCCGAGGCCTTGCGCCGCATGGGCGTCGAGGTGGTCGAGATGGACTGCGACCTCGACTGGAACTTCCCGCGCTACAATCCCAATCCCGAAGACCACGAGATGCTCATGGAGATGGCCAAGGCCGTCCGCGAGCACGGCGCGGATCTGGCGCTCGGCTTCGACGGCGACGGCGACCGCTGCGGGGTGGTGGACGACACCGGCGAGGAGATCTTCGCCGACAAGATCGGTCTGATGCTGGCCCGCGACCTCTCGGCTTTGCACAAGAACGCGACCTTCGTGGTCGATGTGAAGTCGACCGGCCTCTTCGCCACCGACCCTGTGCTGGCGGCCAACGGCGCCAAGACGGTCTACTGGAAGACCGGGCACAGCTACATCAAGCGCAAGACCGCTGAGCTCGGCGCCCTGGCCGGCTTCGAGAAGAGCGGCCACTTCTTCTTCAACGCCCCGCTGGGCAACGGCTACGACTGCGGCCTGACCGCCGCCGCCGCGATCCTCGCCATGCTGGATCGGAATCCCGGCAAGAAGCTCTCGGAGCTGAAGGCCGCCCTGCCCGTCGCCTGGACCTCGCTGACCATGTCGCCGCATTGCGCCGACGAGGAAAAATACGGCGTCGTCGATGACGTGGTGGCCGAATACGAAGCGCTGGCCGCATCCGGCGGCACGATCCTTGGCCGCAAGATCGTCGAGGTGATCACCGTCAACGGCGTGCGCGTCGCACTCGAAGACGGATCCTGGGTTCTGGTCCGGGCTTCGTCGAACAAGCCGGAGATCGTGGTCGTGGTGGAGAGCACCCAGTCGGAGGACGACATGCGCGCCCTCTTCCGGCAGGAGGTGAAGCCTCGCCTGGCCAAGCGTCCGCAAATCGGCGCCTACAATCAGGAAGTCTAGCCGCGTCTGGCGCGCAGCTTGCTTGCTCGGAATAGCAGTGTTCCGTTCTGGATCGACGTACGATTGCGAGTGCGCTCTCGGCGTGGTGAAAGGCGGAAAGGGAACGGATCTTAGGGATAACCCATGCACGTCACGATGATCGGCACCGGCTATGTGGGCCTGGTGAGCGGGGCCTGTTTCGCCGATTTCGGTCACACCGTGACCTGCGTCGACAAGGACGCTGGCAAGATCGAGCGCCTGCGCGCCGGCGGCATCCCCATCTATGAGCCCGGCCTGGACGTGCTGGTCGCCCAGAACGTCAAGGCCGGCCGCCTGTTCTTCGACACCGAAGCGGCCGAGGCCGTGAAGAAGGCCGACGCGGTGTTCATCGCCGTCGGCACCCCCTCGCGTCGAGGCGACGGCCACGCCGACCTTTCCTACGTCTACGCCGCCGCCGAAGAGATCGCCGGCCTGCTGGACGGCTTCACCGTCATCGTCACCAAGTCGACCGTGCCGGTCGGCACCGGCGACGAGATCGAGCGCATCGTGAAGGCCAAGCGGCCCGACGCGCAGTTCGCGGTGGTCTCTAACCCTGAATTCCTGCGCGAAGGCGCGGCGATCGAGGACTTCAAACGTCCCGACCGCGTCGTCGTCGGCATGGAGGACGAACGCGCCCGTCCGGTGATGACCGAGCTCTATCGGCCGCTGTTCCTCAACGAGACGCCGATCCTGTTCACCGGCCGCCGCACCAGCGAGCTGATCAAGTATGCGGCCAACGCGTTCCTGGCCATGAAGATCACCTTCATCAACGAGATGGCCGATCTCTGCGAAGCGGTGGGCGCCGACGTCCAGCATGTCGCGCGCGGCATCGGCCTCGACAAGCGGATCGGCGGCAAGTTCCTGCATGCGGGCCCGGGCTATGGCGGCTCCTGCTTCCCGAAGGACACCCTGGCCCTGGTGCGCACCGCGAGCGACGCCGGCGCGCCGACGCGGCTGATCGAGGCCACGGTCGCGGTGAACGACGCGCGCAAGAAGGCGATGGCGACGAAGGTCGCCGACACCATGGCCGGCGACCTGGCTGGCAAGACCGTCGGCGTGCTTGGCCTGACCTTCAAGCCCAACACCGACGACATGCGCGATGCGCCCAGCCTGGACATCATTCCGGCGCTGCAGGCCATGGGCGCCAAGGTTCAGGCCTTCGATCCGGAAGGCGCGCATGAGGCCCAGCACATGCTGCCGGGCGTCGAGTTCAAGGCTGACTCCTATGGGGCCGCGGCGGACGCCGACGCCCTGGTCATCATCACCGAATGGGACCAGTTCCGCGCGCTGGACCTGGACCGCGTGAAGGACGTCATGAAGACGCCGGTCCTGATCGACCTGCGCAACATCTATCGCGCCGACGACGTGCGCGGGCGAGGCATCAAATACGCCTCGATCGGCCGCGCCTGATCGCGCAGCCTATGATTTGATTGAGAAAAGGCGGCGCTTATCCAGCGCCGCCTTTTTTCGTCATCCCGCCAGCAGGTGGATGAGCGTGTTCCCGATCCAAAGAGCGCCGGCCCAGAAGGCGATGGCGAGTGCGGCGACAAAGGCGAGGCAGGCGATCGAGGTCAGACCCCGCGCGGCTCCCCGCGATGCGCCACCGAAGGCGACTGGTCGTGGCATGTTTCGCTCCCAGACTTTTCTTTAGGTCCTCACCGGTCGAGCGGCGTGGACCGGAAGAGGCTGACACGAATTAGCCGATCTGCAAAGTCCCGCGCGGATGCGCGACAAATAGGCGCAAGAACAGTGCTTGGGGGCGCGCCGATCTTCACTGTGGATAATTCGGCCAAACTTACCTCTTCCTCCGATTACCGAACGCCCAGAGCCGGCTAGAGTTCACGCTCTCCGCGCAACGCGCTGGATCCAGGGGGCCTGCAAGCTTTGCTTCCGCTAGTCGGCATTCTCGTCGTCGTGGTCGGGTTCATGGCCCGGCTCAATCCGCTGCTGGTGGTGACCGTCGCGGCGCTGGTCACCGGCGTCGCCGGCGGCATGGGCCCCGTCGAAGTCGTCGAGACCTTCGGCAAGGCGTTCAAGGAAAACCGTTACGTCTCAGTGGTCTGGGTGGTGCTGCCGGTCATCGGCCTGCTGGAGCGCGCTGGCCTGCAGGAGCGCGCCAAGACGCTGATCGGCCAGGTCAAGGCGGCCACGACAGGCCGCCTGCTGCTGCTCTACTTCATCCTGCGCCAAGCCACGGCCGCGCTCGGCCTGACCTCGTTGGGCGGCCATGCGCAGATGGTTCGGCCGCTGGTCGCACCAATGGCCGAGGCCGCCGCCGAGACCCACCACGGCCCGCTGCCCGACGAAGTGCGACAGACGATCCGCGCCCACACCGCGGCGGCCGACAACATCGCGCTGTTCTTCGGCGAGGACATCTTCATCGCCATCGCGTCCATCCTGCTGATCAAGGGATTCCTCGAGCAGAACGGAATCATCGTCGAGCCCTTGCAGCTTTCGGTCTGGGCGATTCCCACCGCGATCGTGGCCCTGCTGGTCCACGGCGCGCGGCTAATGCTGCTGGACCGCCGGCTGGCGCGCACCCTGGCGGAGGCGCGGCCATGATCGGCCTGGAGGCCCTCTACGTCATCGGCGGCGCCTTCTTCGCGGCCGTCGCAGTGATGAGCGCCCGCGACGCCAGCAATCCCAAGCGCTGGAAGAACACCGCCTTCTGGGGCCTGTTCGCCGCGAGCTTTCTGTTCGGGTCGCACCTGCCCGACTTCGCCAATGGCCTGATCGTCATCGCCATGGTCGCGGTGGCCGGCTTCGGCGGCCTTGGCCGCGGAGAACCCCAGACCACGGGCCAGGCCGAGCGGACCGAAAGCGCCGCGCGGCTGGGAAATCGCTTGTTCCTGCCCGCCCTGGCGATCCCGGCGACGGCCCTGGCGGGGACCTTCCTGTTCAAGCGGCCGGAGCTGGCGGGGCTCGTCGATCCCAAGCAGGCGACCTTGGTCTCGCTGATCCTCGGCGTGTTCGTCGCCCTGGCCATCGCCATGCCGATGCTGCGCGCCAAGCCCGCAACGCCTTTGCAGGAAGGCCGCCGGCTGCTCGACACGGTCGGTTGGGCGGCGGTGCTGCCGCAGATGCTGGCGGCGCTGGGGGCGGTGTTCGCCGCCGCCGGAGTGGGCGCCGCGATCGGCCAGATCGCCAGCCAGTGGCTGCCGGACGGAAGCCAGTTGGCGGCGGTGGCGGCCTATACTTTCGGGATGGCGATCTTCACGATGATCATGGGCAACGCCTTCGCGGCGTTCCCCGTGATGACCGCGGGGATCGGACTTCCGCTTATCGTTCAAAGGTTTGGCGGAGACCCGGCGATCATGGGCGCGATCGGAATGCTCTCCGGGTTCTGCGGGACGCTGATGACGCCGATGGCGGCCAACTTCAACATCGTCCCGGCGGCGCTGCTGGAACTGAAGGACCGCAACGGCGTGATCCGGGCCCAGGTCCCCACCGCGCTCATCCTCCTCCTGGCCAACACGGCGCTGATGTATGCCCTCGTCTTCCGTTTCTGAGCTGAATCAAGAGCTTGGCGCCAAGTTCGCGCGCCTGGCCCTAGGTCACGTGCGCCGTCCCTACCCGTTCAAGCTGGACCAGGTGCTGACCGGCGACGAGGACGTCCTGCCTCCGCGCGTGCTGCACCCGATCTTTCACGGCAGCTTCGACTGGCACTCCTGCGTGCACGGCTACTGGCTGCTGGCGAGGCTCTACCGGCGCCTGCCGATGGAACCTGCCGCTGACGAAATCGCCAGCCTGTTCAACGAGATGCTGACCCCTGACAAGGTCGCCGGGGAGCTGGCCTACCTGCAGCGGCCGACCAGCGCCGGGTTCGAGCGGCCCTACGGATGGGCCTGGCTGCTGATGCTGAGCGCCGAACTGGAGCGCATTGAGGGCCAGCCGTGGGCCGCAAACCTACGGCCGCTGGCGCACGCGTTCGCCGACCGGTTCAAGGCCTTCCTGCCCAAGGCGACCTACCCGGTCCGCACGGGACCCATTACAGCACAGCGTTTGCGCTCACCCTGGCCCATGAATACGCGGAGCAAGTCGGCGACCGCGAACTGGTCTCGCTGATCGAAACCACGGCCCGCGGCTGGTACCTCGCCGACGCCGGCGCCAACGCCTGGGAGCCCAGCGGCGACGACTTCCTGTCGCCGACCCTGATCGAGGCCGAATGCCTGCGCCGGGTGCTGCCATCGGCAGATTTTCGGGTCTGGTTCTCCAGGTTCCTGCCGAACGCCGCCGAGCGCCTGCCGGCGAGCCTGTTCACCCCGGCCAGCGTCAGCGACCGCAGCGACGGCAAGATCGCCCACCTGGATGGTCTGAACCTCAGCCGCGCCTGGTGCTGGCGCTCGATCGCCAAGTCGCTGGCCCTGACCGACCCGGCGCGCCGCGCGGCTCTGGCGGCGGCCGACGAACACCTGGCGACGGGGCTGGAGCACGTGGCCGGCGACTACATGGGCGAGCACTGGCTGGCGACCTTCGCGCTGCTGGCGCTGGAAGCTTAGGCCAAACCACATCTGGGACGATCTGTTGTTGATGGGTCCCGGTCTTCGGCTGCGCCGAAACCGGGATGACATCTAGTTTTGATCCGAGCGGGCCACGTAGGCGTCGATTTCGGCGAGGTGGCGGGCGATTTCGTCGGGGGCCAGGAACGAGCCGGTGAAGCTGTTGCGGGCGAGGACGACCAGTTCCTCGCGGGTCAGGCTGAGGGCCTGGGCGGTCTGGGTCCAGTTCTGGCCGAGATAGCCGCCGAAATAGGCGGGGTCGTCGGAGTTGATCGTGGCGCGCAGGCCCAGGTCGAGCATGCGCTTGAGCGGATGGACGGTCAGGTCGCCGACCACACAGAGCTTGAGGTTGGAGAGCGGACAGACGGTGAGCGTCATGCCCTCGCGGACCAGCCGCTCGGTGAGGGCGTCGTCCTCCAGGGCGCGGTTGCCGTGGTCGATGCGGTCGACCTCCAGTAGGTCGAGCGCCTCGTAGACATAATCGGGCGGCCCCTCCTCGCCGGCATGGGCGACGACCTTGAGGCCGAGTTTGCGAGAGGCGGCGAAGACGCGCGCGAACTTGGACGGCGGGTGGCCGACCTCGGAGGAATCGAGCCCGACGCCGGCGATGCGGTCCAGATAGGGCCGCGCCTGCTCGAGGGTCTCGAAGGCCGCCTCTTCGGAGAGGTGGCGCAAGAAGCAGAGGATCAGCTTGGAGGTGACGCCCAGCGTCTGCTCGGCCTCGTCCATCCCCGACAACAGCCCCTCGATCACCACCGAGAACGGCACGCCGCGGTCGGTGTGGGTCTGCGGATCGAAGAAGATCTCGGCGTGGCGCGCGCCGTCGTCGGCGATGCGGCGGAAATAGGCCATGGCCAGGTCGTGGAAGTCGACCTTTGTCAGCAGGACCTGGGCGCCCTGGTAGTAGATGTCGAGGAAGTCCTGGAGGTTCGAGAAGGCATAGGCGGCGCGCACCTCCTCGACGTTGGCGAAGGGCAGGCTGACGCCGTTGCGCCGGGCGAACTCGAACATCTGCTCCGGCTCGAGGCTGCCCTCGATGTGGAGGTGGAGCTCGGCCTTGGGCAGGCCGCGGATGAAGGCGGCCAGGTCGCCCATCAGGCGGCCGCCTTCTTGACCGCGCCAACGATGTCCTTGACCACCTGAACGACGAGCTTCTCGTCGTCCCCCTCGGCCATCACCCGGATCAGCGGCTCGGTGCCCGAGGCGCGGACCACGATGCGGCCGCTGCCGTTCAGGCGCTGCTCGGCGTCGGCGATGACGCCCTTCACGTGTTCGGTCTCCAACGGCTTGCCGCCGGCGAACCGGACGTTCTCCAGGATCTGCGGCACCGGATCGAATTGGCGAGCCAGCTCGCTCATCGGCTTGTCGGAATCCTTCAGCACCGCCAGCACCTGCAGCGCGGCCAGCAGGCCGTCGCCCGTGGTCGAGAAGTCGGACATGATCATGTGCCCGGACTGCTCGCCGCCGAGGTTGAAGCCGCCCTCGCGCATGCGGGCCATGACATAGCGGTCGCCGACCTTGGTGCGTTCGAGCTTGAGGTTGCGGGCGGCCAGGAAGCGTTCGAGGCCAAGGTTCGACATCACCGTCGCGACCACGCCGCCGCCGTTGAGGCGATCGCGCCCCGCCCAATAGTCGGCGATCAGGGCCATGATCTGGTCGCCGTCGACCACGTGGCCCTTCTCGTCGCAGATGATCAGCCGGTCGGCGTCGCCGTCGAGGGCGATCCCGATGTCGGCGCGGAATTCCTTCACCGCGCGAGCGATCGCCTCGGGATGGGTCGAACCGCAGTCTTCGTTGATGTTGGTGCCGTCGGGGCTGACCCCGATCTTGATGACCTCGGCGCCCAGTTCGTAGAGCACCACCGGGGCGACCTTGTAGGCGGCGCCGTTGGCGCAATCGATGACGATGCGCAGGCCGGCGAGCGAGAGGCGGCGCGGGAAGGTCGCCTTGGCGATCTCAACGTAGCGGGCCTGGCTGTCGTCGACGCGCGAGACACGGCCGAGCTCGGTCGGCGGGGCCAGCCCCTCATGCAGGCTCTGGCCCATCAGCGCCTCAATCTCGAGCTCGCGATCGTCGGAGAGCTTGTAGCCGTCGGGGCCGAACAGCTTGATGCCGTTGTCAGTGTAGGGGTTGTGCGAGGCCGAGATCATCACCCCGAGGTCGGCGCGCAGGCTGCGGGTCATCATCGCGACGCCGGGCGTCGGCATCGGGCCGAGCAGGCGCACGTCCATCCCGACGCTGGCGAAGCCGGCGACCAGGGCAGGTTCGACCATATAGCCGGACAGCCGGGTGTCCTTGCCGATCACCACCAGGTGCCGGCGCTCGTCCTGGGACTTGAACAGCTTGGCGGCGGCCAAGCCGACGCGCAGGGCGACTTCGGCGGTCATCGGATGGCTGTTGGCCTGACCGCGGATACCGTCGGTGCCGAAATAGGCGCGTTTGGACATTCGTGTTCCCGAAACGATGCGAAACCCAGATTTAGTCGACGCCGCGTTTGCGAATGCTAAAGGCGACACAGGATTATCACGCCTTCAGGCGGCAAAAGGAACTGCGCGGCATGTGCGGCATCATCGGAATCGTCGGCAAGTCCCCCGTGGCCGGGCGCCTGGTCGAGAGCCTGAAGCGCCTGGAATACCGGGGCTATGACAGCGCCGGCGTCGCCGCGCAGGTGAACGGCGTGCTGGAGCGCCGCCGCGCGCCCGGCAAGCTGCGCGAGTTGGAGGCGGTGCTGGAGCGCGACCCGATGGTCGCGGCGACCGGCATCGGCCACACCCGCTGGGCCACCCACGGCGCGCCGACCGAGCGCAACGCCCACCCGCACATCGCTGGCCGAGTGGCGGTGGTGCACAACGGCATCATCGAGAACTTCGCCGAGTTGAAGGCCGAACTGCAGGCCAAGGGCCGCGTGTTCTCCAGCGACACCGACAGCGAGGTGGTCGCCCATCTGGTCGACGAGAACCTGAAGAGCGGCCTGGACCCGCTGGCCGCCTTCAAGGCGACGCTGGACCGGCTGAGCGGCGCCTATGCGCTGGCGGTGCTGGTCGGCGGCGACACCGACGTGATCCTGGGCGCGCGCAACGGCCCGCCGCTGGCGGTCGGCTATGGCGACGGCGAGATGTTCGTCGGCTCCGACGGCATGGCGCTGGGCCCGTTCACCAACCGCGTCGCCTATCTGGACGACGGCGACTACGTGATGATCGACCACGACGGCGCGAAGGTCTTCGACGCCAGCGGCGCGCCTGCCGACCGGCCGATCAAGATCCTGGCGGCCTCGGCCGCGGTCATGGAGAAGGGCAACTACCGCCACTTCATGGAAAAGGAGATCCACGACCAGCCGGAGGGCGTGCAACGCACCATCGCGGCCTATGTGGACACCCTGACCGACCGCACCACGATCCCAGGGGACATCGACTTTTCCAAGCTGGAGCGCATCCAGATCGTCGCCTGCGGCACGGCCTACATCGCCGGCATGCTGGGCAAGTACCTGATCGAGCGGATGGCCGACCTGCCGGTCGACGTCGAGGTCGCCTCGGAATTCCGCTATCGCGAGCCTGCCCTGCGTCCGGGTTCGCTGGCCATCGCCATCTCGCAGTCGGGCGAGACCGCCGACACCCTGGCCGCCTTCCGCTACTGCCAGGCCGCAGGCATGCAGAGCGCAGCGCTGGTCAACACGGTGGAGTCCACCATCGCCCGCGAGGCCGACGTAATCTGGCCGATCCATTGCGGCCCTGAGATCGGGGTCGCCTCCACCAAGGCCTTCACCGCCCAGGTCAGCATGCTGACCGCGCTGGCCGTCGCCGCCGCCCGGGCGCGCGGCAAGATCGACGAGGCCGAAGAGAACCGTCTGGTCCGCGTGCTGCTGGAAGCGCCGCGCCTGATCGCCGAATCCATCAACCTCGAAGACGCCGTCAGGGCCATTGCGGTCGAGGTGTCGAAGGCCCGCGACGTGCTCTATCTGGGCCGCGGACCGATGTACCCGCTGGCGCTGGAAGGCGCGCTGAAGCTCAAGGAAATCAGCTATATCCACGCCGAGGGCTATGCCGCCGGCGAACTGAAGCACGGTCCCATCGCACTGGTCGACGAGGCCACGCCGATCGTGATCCTGGCCCCCTTCGACAGCTACTTCGAGAAGTCAGCCTCGAACATGAGCGAGGTCATGGCCCGCGGCGGACAGGTCGTCTTCATCACCGACCCGGAAGGCGAGCGAAGCGCCCCGGCGGGCGCCCGCGTGGTGGTGACCGCGCCCAAGTGCGACCCGCTGATCGCGCCGCTGGTCTTCTCCGCGCCCATCCAGCTGCTGGCCTATCACGTGGCCGTCCAGAAGGGCGCGGATGTCGACCAGCCGCGCAACCTGGCCAAGTCGGTGACCGTCGAGTAGCGGCCTACTTGGCCGGCGGGGTGGCCGGCGCGACTTCCGACCCGGCCGGCGGCGTGGTCGCCATGCTGCCCGTGGCCGGCGGGGTCGCCGTCATCGCGTCGGCCGGAGGGGTGGTCGCCATCGAACCGGCGGGCGGGGTCGCGGTCATGGTGTCAGCCGGCGGCGTGGCGGCCATGCTGTCGACCGGCGGGGTCACCGCGGTGTCCTGAACCGGGGTCGCTTCCTCGGCCTTCTGGCCACAGGCGGCCAGAGTCAGGGCGAGCGCCGAGGCGGCGGCGAGCGCGGAAAAGGTGCGAAGTTTCATTGGAGAGCCCTTTGTTCGAAGTGCTGGTGGCGTGCGATGAACCGTTCACGGCCTCGTGAGTTCCGGCCGGCCGATCACGAAACACCTGTACAGTAGCGCGCCAAGCCCAGCTTGAGCAGAATGGTCCACATACAAACTTTAGCTTTCAGGCAACTCTATCGGTTGAAAAGCTCTTCCACCGTGCGAGCGTGACCTTGGTCGAAATCCGGCGCCGAAACCTGGCGTCCATCTTCGACTGTCACACTGGGCGTTGAATATCGAGCGTCCCGTCATGGGTCGGGGGATTGCGGGAGGGCTTGGATGACCAAACGTGTGCGCAAGGCGGTGTTGCCGGTGGCCGGGCTGGGGACGCGGGTTCTGCCCGTGGCGCGGGCGACGCCGAAGAACCTGCTGAACGTCTTCGACCGTCCGATCCTGTCCTATGTGGTCGAGGAAGCGCGCGCCGCCGGCATCGAGCACTTCGTGTTCATCACCAGCCGCGGCCAGGGTCCGATCGAGGACTATTTCGACGGCAATCCCGAGATCGAGGGCGCGCTGGAGGCCAAGGGCAAGAGCGACGTCCTGGCCGAGGTGCGGCGAGACATCCTGCCGCCCGGCTCGATGAGCTTCATCCGCCAGATGGCGCCGCTGGGCCTTGGCCACGCGGTCTGGTGCGCACGCGACGTCATCGGCGACGAGCCGTTCGCGGTGATCCTGCCCGACATGCTGATGGCCGCGCAGACCCCGGCCCTGGCCCAGGCGGTCGCCGCCTATGACCAGGTCGGCGGCAACATCGTGGTCGTCGAGCCCGTGCCCGAGAGCGAGACCCACAAGTACGGCATCGTCGCCCTGGACGGGCGTGAGGGCCGGCTGAACCGCATGACCGCCATGGTCGAGAAGCCCAAGCCGGGCACGGCGCCGTCGAACCTGATCATCTCGGGCCGCTACATCCTGCAGCCGGACATCTTCCCGCTGCTGGAGCGGCAGGGAAAAGGCTCGGGCGGCGAGATTCAACTGACCGACTCCATGGCCGAGCTGATGAAGGTCCAGGACTTCCACGCGCTGGAATACGACGGGACCACCTATGACTGCGGCGACAAGATCGGCCTCCTGAAGGCCAACGTCGCCTTCGCCCTGCAACGCCCGGACTTCGCCGACGCCGCCCGCAAGGCGATCGCCGAGCTGCTGTAGGCGGTTCCGGGTGCGCCTGTTCATCTATGGCTACGGGTTCGTGGGCCGTACGCTGGCGCGGCGGATGCGGGCCAAGGGCTGGGATGTCAGCGCCACCTATCGCAACCCCGCCGACGGCGAGGCGATGCGCGCCGAGGGCGTCGATGCGGTGGCCGCCGAGGACAAGGACGCCATCGCCGCGCGGCTGAGCGACGCGCAGGCGGTGCTGGTGACCCCGCCGCCGGGCCCGGAAGGCTGCCCGGCGCTGCAGGTGCTGGTTCCGGCCCTGGCCAAGGCGGGCGCCTTCCCCGACTGGATCGGCTACCTCTCGACCACCGGCGTCTATGGCGACCGGCGCGGCGGCTGGGCGTTCGAGGACAGCCGGCTGGCGGCGCAGTCGCTCGAAGGCGCACGCCGCGTGGCGGCCGAGCGCGACTGGCTGGAGGTCGCGCGCGGGATGGGGCTGACGCTGACCGTGCACCGGCTGCCGGGGATCTATGGGCCGGGCCGCTCGGCGTTCGACCGGCTGCGCGAAGGCCGGGCCAAGCGCTACGACGCGCCGGGGCATGTGGTCGGGCGCGTGCATGTGGACGACCTGGCCGCGGGCCTGGAAGCCTCGATCGCGCGGCCGCGGGCCGGCGGGATCTACAACCTGGTCGACGATGCGCCCGCGGCGAACAGCGAGGTGATCGCCCATGCGGCGGCGCTGCTGGGCCTGCCCGCCCCGCCGCTGACGCCGCTGGACATCGACGCCCTGCCCGTGAAGGCGCAGCGGTTCTATCGCGAGAACCGGCGCGTCTCGAACGCGCGGGCCAAGGCCGAGCTGGGCTGGCGGCTGGCCTATCCGACCTATCGCGAGGGGCTGGCGGCGATCCTGGCCGCCGAAGGCTAGAGCGACCCCAGTACAAGCCCGCCCAGCGCGCAGGCGATCAGGGTCGGGGTCAGGCCGACCTTGAACCGCAGCATGGCGACGCCGGCGGCGGCGGCCAGCAGGGCCGGACGCCAGTCGAAGCTGGCCAGCACCGGGACGTCGGGTCCCCAGCCGCCGAACTGGACGACCTGGGCGAACAGCAGGTGCAGCCCGAACCAGAGGGCGAGGTTGGCGATGACGCCGACCACCGCCGCGGTGATGGCGCTGAGCGCGGCGGCGGCGGCGCGATGGCCGCGCAGGGCCTCGACATAGGGCGCGCCGAGGAAGATCCACAGGAAGCAGGGCGCGAAGGTGACCCAGGTGGTCAGCAGGGCGCCGAGGGTTCCGGCCAGCAGCGGGTCGAGATCGCCGGCCTGGCGGTAGGCGGCCAGAAAGCCGACGAACTGCAGCACCAGGATCAACGGGCCGGGCGTGGTCTCGGCCAGGCCCAGGCCGTCGGCCATCTCGCCGGGCTGCAGCCAGCCGAAGCCGTCGACGGCGGCCTGGGCGACGTAGGAGAGCACGGCGTAGGCGCCGCCGAAGGTGACGACCCCCATGGTCGAGAAGAAGCCGGCCAGCCGCGTCCAGACGCTGGCCTCGCCGAACACCAGGAACAGCACCGCGACGGGCGCCAGCCAGACCGGCAGCCAGACCGCCAGCACCCGCAGGGCGCGGCCGCGCGAAGGCGCCAGATGCCCGCCCTGGCCCGCGGCGACCACCGCGTCGACGAGATCGGGAGCGTCCGGCGCCGCGTCGGCCTGGACCGGGGGCGACATCAGCGCCGGCGCGAACCAGCCGAACAGCCCGGCGGCGAGGATCACCACCGGGAACGGAATGCGCAGGACGTAGAGCGCCAGGAAGGCGGCCAGCGCGATGAGCACGGCGGCGCGGGTCTTCAGCGCCCGGCGGCCGACGCGCAGCACCGCCTCGACCACGATGGCCAGCACCGCCGACTTCACGCCCAGGAACAGCGCCGCGGCCAACGGCGTGGCGCCCAGCAGGACGTAGGCGATGCTGAGCCCCAGCATCACCAGGGCGCCGGGGACGATGAACAGCAGCCCGGCCAGCAGGCCCCCGGCGGTGCGGTGCATCAGCCATCCGACATAGGTGGCGAGCTGCTGGGCCTCGGGCCCGGGCAGCAGCATGCAGTAGTTGAGCGCGTGCAGGAAACGCCGCTCGCCGATCCAGCCGCGCTCCTCGACCAGCACCTTGTGCATCAAGGCGATCTGGCCGGCCGGTCCGCCGAAGCTGAGGAGGCCGATACGGGCCCAGACCCTGGCCGCCTCCCAGAAGCTGGGGATCTGCGCCATGGGCTAGGCGAGCAGCTCGTCGAGGGCGGCGGTGAGGCGCGCCAGGTCCTGGGGCCGCGACAGCCGATGATCGCCGTCGCGGACCAGGGTGAAGACCACGTCCTCGCCGCGAATCGCCTGGGCCAGCTCCAGGGCATGGCGCCAGGGGACATCGGGGTCGGCCCCGCCCTGCAGGATGCGCACGGGGACGTCGATGTTCACCGGGCCGGGCAGGATCGACCAGCGGGCGCCGTCCTCCAGCAGCTGGCGGGCGATGGGATAGGGCTCTCCGTAGTCGGACGGACGCAGCCAGACGCCGGTCGCCTCCATCTGGGCGCGGTCGGCGGCGGTCATCTCCGGCGCCATCAGCTTCTCGGTGAAGTCAGGCGCGGGCGCGATCAGCACCAGCGCCTTGATCCGCTCGGGGACCGCGCCGGCGACCAGGCACGAGATCCAGCCGCCCATGGACGATCCGACCAGCACGGCCGGCCCCTCGACCAGCGCCTCCAGCACCGCCAGGGCGTCCTCGCGCCAGCGGGTGATGGTTCCTTCCGCGAAGTCGCCGTCCGACTCGCCGTGGCCGAAATAGTCGAAGCGGACATAGGCGCGGCCGCGGGCAAGCGCCCAGTCGGCCAGCACCTGGGCCTTGGTTCCGGCCATGTCGGAGCGGAAACCGCCCAGCCAGACCACCGTCGGGCCCGCGCCCGCCACACGCCGCCAGGCCAGCTTGGCGCCGTCGGGGCGCTCCAGAATTCCGCTCGTTTCACCCATGGGTAGGTCATAACGCGCGGATGTGACATCGTTAAGCGCGCGCAGAGGGTTTACCAAACCGAGGCTTGCGCTATGCAGAACCCCGTGACGCTTCCCCCAGACTTCACTCTCCTGCAGGTCGTGCCGGAACTCGAAACCGGCGGGGCCGAACAGACCACCATCGACGTGGCCAATGCGGTCGTGCGCGCAGGGGGCAAGGCCCTGGTCGCGACCCGTGGCGGACGCATGGCCGCACGGCTGGAAGCCGATGGCGGGCGGTTGGCCCAGATGCCCGTGCAGACCAAGAACCCGCTGGTGATGCTGGGCAACGCCGCGCGGCTGGTCGATCTGATCCGCAAGGAGAAGGTCTCGATCGTGCACGCCCGCAGCCGGGCCCCGGCGTTCTCGGCGCTGTGGGCCGCGCAGGCGACCAAGACCCCGTTCGTGGCCACCTATCACGGCGTCTACGGCGCCAAGAACAGCGTCAAGCGCTGGTACAACGCGGTGATGACGCGCGGCGACCTGGTGATCGCCAATTCCGACTACACCCGTGACCACGTGCTGGCCGAGCACCAGATCGACCCGACCAGGATCGTGTCGATCCCGCGCGGCATCGACCTCGAGCGCTTCAACCCGAGCTGGGTGACGCCCGAGCGCGTGCAGGCGCTGCGCGAGGCCTGGAGCGTCGACAGCCGCGACCGCCGCGTCAAGCTGCTGCTGGCCGGCCGGCTGACGCGGATCAAGGGTCACCTGCTGATCATCGAGGCCGCCAGGCGCATGCGCGCGCAGGGGACCGAGAATTTCCTGATCCTCTTCGCAGGAGACGACCAGGGCCGCACCGGCTACCGCGAGGAAGTCGAGGCGGCGATCGTCGCGGCGGAGCTGTCTGAATACGTGCGGCTGGTCGGACATTGCGACGACATGCCGGCCGCCTACCAGATCTGCGACATCGCCATGCTGCCGACCACCAAGCCGGAATCCTTCGGGCGCACGGCCGTCGAGCCGCAGGTGATGGGCAAGCCGGTGCTGGCCTCCGACCACGGCGGCACCACCGAGACCGTGCTGAACGGCGAGACCGGCTGGCTGGTCAAGGTCGACGACCCCGACGCCTGGGCCGTGGCGATGAACAAGGCGATCGAAATGGGCGCGCCGCGGCTGGCGGCCATGGGCCAGGCGGCGGCGAACCGCGCGCGCCGGCTCTACTCGGTCGACGCCATGTGCGATGCGACCCTGGACGCCTACGCCCAGGTGCTGGCCGCGCGCAATTCGGGGTTCAGCGGCTGATGGCGCGCGAGATCAAGAAGATCCTGGTCATCAAGCTCTCTGCCCTGGGCGACTTCGTGCTGGCGCTGGCGGCGATGAAGAAGATCCGCCAGGCGCACAAGCGCGCGCACATCACGCTGCTGACCACGCCGCCGTTCGAGAGCCTGGCCAAGGCCTGCCCCTATTTCAACGCCGTCGAGACCGACGGCCGGCCGGAGGGCCTGGGCGAGTGGCTGGCGCTGCGCAAGCGGATCAAGGCGGCCAAGTACGACCGGGTCTACGACCTGCAGACCTCGGCCCAGTCGGCTCGGATCTTCCACATGCTCTCGCCGTTCCCGCCGGAATGGTCGGGGATCGCGGCGGGCTGCTCGCTGCCGCACAAGAATCCCGCCCGCAACCGCATGCACACGCTGGAGCGCCATGCCGACCAGCTGAAGTACGCCGGCATCTGGCCCGACGCGCCGACCGAACCGGGCACGGCGCCAGGTCCCGACCTGTCGTGGGTGCTGCCCAAGCCCAGCCAGACCCGCCCGGTGCCGGGCGGCGTGCGGCCAAAGCCCTATGCGCTGTTCGTGCCCGGCGGTTCGGCCCACCGGCTGGACAAGCGCTGGCCGGCCGAGCGCTACGGGCAGCTGGGCAAGATCCTGGTCGAGCGCGGCTACGACATCGTCATCATCGGCGGCCCGCAGGAAAGCGCCCTGGCCCGCCAGATCCAGCGCGAGGTCGGCCAGGTCCGCGACCTGACCGGCCGCACCGATTTCGCCAAGGTCGCCATGCTGGGCGCCAAGGCGGCGCTGGTGGTCGGCAACGACACCGGCCCGCTGCATCTGGCCGCCGCCACCGGCGCGCCGACCGTGGTGCTGTTTTCGAGCGCTTCAGACCCGGAACTGGCCGCTCCGCGCGGCCATGTGACCGTCCTGCGGTCGGGCGCGCTGAGCGACCTGTCTGTGGCCGAGGTCCTACAGGCGGCGAATGCTTTGCTGCCTCAGCCCTAGCACCGCTTGATTGGGACCATCCCCTTCGTCATATATGGCGTCCTGACCGGAGCCCCGTGCTGCCGGCCACACCTGTTTCAACAGCTCTAGGAGCGAAAGCCTATTCGCCGCCCCATGCAGGCGCCGCCCGTCAAAGACGGACCGCGCATCAATGATGAGATCCGCGTCCCCAAGGTTCTGCTTATCGACCAGCACGGCGAGAAGCAGGGCGTGATGCCGACGTCGAGCGCCATGGAGGCCGCTGAGGAAGCTGGCCTCGACCTGGTCGAGATCGTGCCCAATGCGGATCCGCCAGTCTGCAAGATCCTGGACTACGGCAAGTTCAAGTTCCAGGAACAGAAAAAGAAGAACGAGGCCCGCAAGCGCCAGAAGGTCGTCGAGATCAAGGAGATCAAACTCCGTCCGAACATCGACATTCACGACTACGAAGTGAAGACCAAGGCAATGCACCGGTTCTTCGACGAAGGCGACAAGGTGAAAGTCACCCTGCGCTTCCGCGGTCGCGAACTGGCTCACCCGGAACTCGGGATGAAGCTGCTCCAGAAGGTCAAGGCCGACTTCGACGAAGTCGCCAAGGTCGAGTACGAGCCGCGCATGGAAGGCCGTCAGATGATCATGATCCTGGCCCCGCGCTAGGCTCGACGACATCGAGCGAACGACAAGACGGCCGCCCTTCGGGGCGGCCGTTTTCGTTTGGGCCTGACCTCCGCCGTCAGCCGACCTTGGCGCCGATGTCGCGCGGGTCGTAGGGCGTCGTGCGATAGATCTCGTTGATCCAGTTGGCGAACAGCAGGTGGGCGTGGCTGCGCCAGCGGTTCTTCGGCGCGCGGTCGGGGTCGCCGCCCGGGAAGTAGTGCTGCGGCTGCGGGGTGGCGGGATCCTTGGCGCGGTCGCGCACGAACTCGTCGGCGAGCGTCGTGGCGTCGTATTCCAGGTGATTGAACATGTGCAGTCCGCGCCGCGCCGGGTCCTCGACCAGGCAGAGGCCGGCCTCGTCGGATTCCAGCAGCACCTGGAGCCCTGCGCCGCTGGGCAACTCATCGCGCCGCACCTCGGTCCAGCGCGAGACCGGGACATCGACCTCCTCGGAAAGGCCGCGCAAGTACGGCGAGGCCGGCGCGACGAGGC
This sequence comes from Phenylobacterium sp. Root1290, assembly GCF_001425305.1. Classification (GTDB taxonomy): domain Bacteria; phylum Pseudomonadota; class Alphaproteobacteria; order Caulobacterales; family Caulobacteraceae; genus Phenylobacterium. The sequence continues at coordinate 744,862 of NZ_LMEE01000002.1, forward strand.
GATGGGTGAAGACGCCCGAGCGCTTGTTCGCCAGCACATGCTTGCCGACCCCGTGGAAGTGCTGCAGCGCGGCCTGGGCGGCCCAGCAGATGTTCAGGCCGCTGTGCACATGGTCCTGCGTCCAGTCGAAGATCCTGCGCAGCTCGTCCCAGTAGTCGACCCGCTCGAACGGCAGCGTCTCGACCGCCGCGCCTGTGACGATGAAGCCATCGAAACGCTCGTGCCTGACCTGGTCCCAGGTCCGGTAGAAGGCGGCCAGGTGCTCGGGCGGCGTATTGCGCGGCGTGTAGCTGGCCAGTTGGACCAGCGAGAGCTCGACCTGAAGCGGGGTGGCCCCCAGCAGGCGGGCGAACTGGATCTCGGTCTTGGGCTTGTCCGGCATCAGGTTGAGCAGCGCGATGCGCAGCGGCCGGATGTCCTGGCGCGCCGCCTGGGTCTCGGCCATGACGATGACGCCTTCCTCCTCGAGGGTGGCGCGCGCAGGCAGGGCGTCAGGAATCTTGATCGGCAATGCTCGGTCCTCAGCACTTGAAGTCGGCGCGGGACGGAGTTCGGATCACCCGGTTCGTTGCCGCCTCGGCCACATCCCCCCAATGGGAGCGCCACCTTGCTCGGGAAGCAGGTTGGCGTTGGGCGACGCCCAACTCTTGATGCGAGACCAGCAATAGAAAATGTCGGCGCCTCTCACAAGGCGCCATGAACGGCTGAAAGAAGCGACGCGCGCGCTGCGGGGCCAGCGCGCGCGTCGCGGCAGGCGCTACTCGGTGTAGCGCTTGCGCAAGGCGGCGATGTCGGCGGCGCTGACACCCAGCTCCTTGTCGAGATAGCCCTCGACCGAGCCGTACTCGGCGACGAGCGCGTCGAGGGTCGCCTCGATGTAGGCCGGTTCGGTGCGCATCAGCACGGTCAGGACCTCTGGCGGCAGCTTGGCCAGGGCGGCGGTGGCCGGATCGTCGGCGCGGGCCGCCTGCTGGCGCATGGTCGACTGCTGATACTTCTCGCTGAGCGCATAGTCCGAGACGACGATGCTGCGCGGCACGCCGAGCGCGGTGAGGATGAGGGCCGAGCCGACGCCGGTGCGATCCTTGCCCGCCGTGCAGTGCACGAGCATCGGCGTGTCGCCCGCCTTCATCCGCGCGAACATGGCCTTGTACTCAGGTGCGTAGACCTTTGGGGTCTGGCGGTAGAAGGCGATGAAGTTCTCACGGACCTTGGCCGCGGTCGGCGTCCCCTCGCCCATCAACGACTTGGCGTCGAAGTCTAGGTTGGCCTTCGGCGAGTTGAGGAAGGCCGGCGGCCGCCCCTGCCACTTGGTCGGTTGGGCGAGCCGTTCCTGATCGGTGCGCAGGTCGCAGATCAACCGGACGCCCAGACCATCGACGGTCTTGTAGTCCGCCGGAGTCAGCTCCGAGAGCGCGTTGGAGCGGAACACCTGGCCCCACTTCACGCGGTGGCCGTCCTTGGTCGGATAGCCGCCGACGTCGCGGAAGTTGCTGGCGCCGCTCAGCGGAATCACCCGCGTGCCGATGCGGACGCCTGTCGGCGCAGCGTCGGCGCGGACGTAGAAGTAAGGCCGCACGCCCGCCCCCAGCGGATCGCGGAAGGCCTCGGCGCCGTCGGTGTCGTTGTCGGCCAGCTTCTTCATCGCCTTGGGCGCGGCGAGCGGATCGGCCGAGACATAGACGTCGACCGGGGCGCCTGGCTTGGCCGTAGCCCAGGTGACCTCGTAGACGCCGGCGTTCCAGCGGACGTCGGCCGCGGTGACCGCCGGCGGCGGAGCGGCGGCGGTCAGCAACGGCAGGGCGAGCAGGGGCAGCAGGATGCGCTTCATGGGAGTCTCCGGGATCAGAAGTTGAAGCGCAGGCCGGCCATGTAGCGGCGGCCGACGCCTTCGGTCTCGATCGGGCGCGAGGGGTTGCCCTGGTAGCGCTGACCGATCTCGTCCGTGAGGTTGTTGGCGTCGAAGTAGACGGTCAGGCCGTCGCGCACCTGGTAGCGGATCGAGAAGTCGAGCTGCTCGGTCGCCGACCAGTAGGTGTCGCTGGAGGCGTCAGGGCTGGGCTCGTCCAGCCAGTCGTCGCGCCACTGGTAGCTGAGGCGGGCGGAGAGGCCGTAGTTCTCATAGAAGATCGAGGCGTTGGCGATGGCGTCCGACATGCCCGGGAACCGCGAGGTCTTGCCGTCCGGCGTCTTGAAGTCGCCGTCCAGCAGGGTGAGGTTGCCCTGGAAGCCGAAGCCGTCGAACGGCGCGGGCAGGAACTGCCACTGCTGCAGGTAGGCGAACTCGACGCCGCTGAGCGTGCCGTCCGAACCGTTGAGCGTCGTGGTGTAGTCGTAGCCGGTCCGGTCGAAGCCGGGCGCGTCGAAGCGGTCGTCCTGGATGGTGGCGGTCGCGTCGAAGAGGACGTCGTCGACCTTGCGCATGAAGGCCGAGACCGAGGCCAGGCCGGCGCCCGGCAGATACCACTCCAGGGCCGCATCGATCCCCCAGGCCCGCTCGGGCTTCAGGTCCGGATTGCCGCCCGAGACGACCTCGGAGACGTCGTTGATGGAGACGCTGGTGCGCAGCTCACCGAACGAGGGCCGAGCGATGCCGGTGATCACGGCGAAGCGCGCCTGCAGGTCCTCGTTGATCTCGTAGTTGATATGCAGGCTGGGGAAGACGTCGGTGTACTCCTGGCCGACCGTCAACGGGGTGAGCGCGCCGCCGGCCGCCGCAGCCCCGGAGCTTTCCAGTTCGACATGCTCGACGCGCAGGCCGGCGAGGATCTCCCACGGGCCGGTGCGCCACTTGTTCTGGACGTAGCCGGCGAGGATGTCCTCCGAGACGTCGAAGCGGTCTTGCGGCTGGACGACCTTGGCGGGGTCGTACAGCCCCTGGGCCTGAGCGGCGGCGAGCAGCGCGTCGAGCTTGGCGCGCAGCCCGATGTTCTCCATCTGGCGCACGCCCCAGCCGCGCTGGAAGTCCGAGTCCCACTGCGCCGCCTCGAGGTGCGGATCGGCGCTCCAGCCAAGACCGGTCTGGGCGCCAAAGCTCTGCAGCACCGGCGTCGCGCCGGGGACGCCGGAGAACGTGTTCCCCTGGGCCTTGCGGGTGTCGTACTTCAGGCCCGCCGAGAAGGTCGCCTCGGCGCCGAACGAGGTCCAGTCGCGGGTGACGTCGAGTTGGCCGGTCCAGGCGTCGGTGTTGGTCTCGGTCTTGATCGGGATCAGGACGTCGGCGGCCGAGCCGGTCTGGGGCAGGTCGCTCAGCGCCGCGCCGCGGGTGAACGCCGCCCCGGGAACCGATCGATAGAGCGACATGTTCGGAATGCCGCTGGTCGCGCCGTCATAGACCAGCGACAGGCGGCTGGCGGGCAGCACGAAGTTCTGCTGGATGAGCGGCAGGTTCATCCCGGCGTCGGTGTGGGTGTAGTTGAGTCGCCACTCGACCCCGAGGTCGCCAAACGTATGGTCGCCGCCGAGCGTGTTGGTGAAGGTGTCGTCGTAGTAGCGGCCGTACTGGAAGCTGGACGTGTAACCCGCGCCATCGACGAAGCCGGCGTCGGCGCCGCGGTTGGCGGGGCTCTGGGTCAGGGCGCGCGAGAGCTGGAAGTCGTACTGGTTGCGCTGCTCGCGGTCGATGAACTCGGAGTACAGGCTGCTGGCGAAGATGCGGTCGCCGTTATCGAAGCGATATTCGAGCCCCAGCTGCCCGGCGTTGTTCTCGCGCTCCAGCTGATATGAGCGGAACGAGAAGTCGTCCGGGGTGTCGAGGTTGCCGTCGCGGCTCCAGGTGATCTCGCGGTTGTCGGTCGTCTGGTTGCGGCGGTAGTGGGCCAGCGCCGCGGTGACGCCGAACTTGTCGTTGGACCAGGACAGGCGCACCGAGCCCTGCCGCTGCGGCCCTTCGCCGAGCTCCATCTGGCCCCAGCCCACGTCGCCCGAGACGCTCAGGCCTCGCTGGTCGAAGGGCGAGGCGGTGACGATGTTGATGCGGCCGGCCAGCGCTTCGGCCGGCTGGTCGGGGGTCAGGGTCTTGTTGATCTCCAGACTGGAGATCACGACCGCCGGCACCGAGTCGAAGCGGAACAGCCGCTCCTCGGCGCCGAGGATGTTCATCCCGTCGACGGCCACGACGGTCCACCGCTCGGGCGCGCCGCGCAGCTGGACGTAGCGCTCCTGGCCCTGGTCGCGCTCGATGGCGACGCCGGGAACGCGCGAGAGCGCGGCGGCGGCCGACTGGTCGGGGAAGCGGCCGACGGCGTCGGCGGCGACGATGCTGACGATGTTGTCGGCTTCGCGCTGTTGGGCGATGGCGGCGGCCTGGGCGTCGAGGATCGGCCTGGCGACGACCACGACCTCCTCGACGGCGGCCACGTCATCGTCGGCCCAAGCAACGGCCGGCGCCGCCGCGAGCGCCGTAGTGGCAAGCAGCGCGGCTCGCATGAGCCGGGCGGAAGGTCTGAACATGGCGTCCCCCTGGGTGTCCCTTACGGAGGCCGCCGATAGCAATTCGAACAGTTGTACAGGGTGAAGCTTCGCGCAAGTTTTCGCGACAGTTTCGCAAACCACTGGCGATCAAGGACTTATTCTCGATATTCAGGGGCCAGGCACGTAAGCAAGGCAGACCGGAATTGAACGATTGTACACCGCATCGGGGTTGCAGGCTGGCCAAGGTGCGGACATGACCGAGCCGATGCGGGAGTTGATGGGGGGCACGGCCGAACGCCTGATCGCCGCGGGCGTCGATCTCGCGCGAGAGGAAGGCCTGCCGGCGCTCAGCGCGCGCGCCCTGGCCGAACGCGCCGGCGCCAGTCCGTCGGCGCTCAACTATCACCTCGGCGGACGCGAGCGGCTGCTGGAGCATGTGCTGGATCATGCCGCGCAGGCGGCCCGTGACTGGTGCGCGCAGCGGCTGGCCGATGTGAGCGACGAGGCCGGGGCGCCGGCCTGGCTCTCACCGGCCGGAGCGATGGCGGCGATCATCGGCGACCGGGTCACTGCGTTCCGCACCTGGACGCTGTTGCTGGCCGAGTTCGAGATCCAGGCCGAGGCGGGAGACAGCGCGGCGCTGTCGGCGCGGCTGGGACGACAGAACGCCGCAACCGATCGCTTCTGGCGCGATGTGGCCCTGGCCCTGGGCGAGAACGCCGATCGTGCGGCCATCTGGTCGGACCTGGCGATCGGGCTGACGCAGCTGCTGCTCAGCGACGAGCCGGTGGCTGTGAAGGCGCCGTGGATCGTCGATTCCGCGAACCGCGCGCATGCGCGGATGCTGGGGCAGGTTCCGGGGCCGCTGCCCGAGCGGCCGCTGGGCGCAGCCGAGCGACTGAGCGGCGAGGCGCCGGTGGGCGACAGCGCGCGCAAGTTGCTCGATGCGGCGCTGCGGATCATCGCCGAGAAGGGCGCCGATCGGCTGACCCAGCGCGACGTGGCGGCGGGCGCCGGCCTGTCGCTGGCGGCCACGACCTACTTCTTCCGCACCAAGGCCGACCTGGTCTCAGCCGCCTTTCACGAGCTGCACCGGCAGGTCAGCGCACAGGCGCTGGCGGCGAGCGGCGCGGACCAGACCCTTCTGGGCGGGACGCTGGAGGACGACGGCGAGCGGGCGGCCTGGCGGGTGCGGGCGATGGAAGCGCTGCAGCTGTCCTCGGCGCGCGAACCCTCGCTGTCTCCGATCGCGCGCGAACTGCGGGCGACCCGGGGCGCCACCTCGATCGTCTGGCTGCGGGCCCAGGGACTGCAGGTCGACCGGCTGGACGCCTTCGTCTTCTCGACGGCCATGTCCGGCGCGATCCAGCGCACCCGCTTCGCACCGCCGGGCCGGCGCCGCATGGAGATCGCCGAGAGCCAGACGCGATTGCTGAGCACGCTGTTCGGCCGGCAGGCCTGATCAGCGGCGCCATTCGCCTCCCCTCAAGTCTCCATGAAGCGTCACGGTTGAGGAGCATACTGCGGCCTAGGAGCCGCATCTGCGCGCGACAACAACCAAGCGCCCAACTCGGACTTGCGGCGTACCGCGTGTCCGCTTAACAGCGCTCACATGACCGACACCGCGCCGCGGGGGAAGGCTCCGTCCCGCTGGGCGGCGCCCTCCCTGATCGCCGTTATTTTCATCAATATGCTCGGCTTCGGGATCATCGTCCCGTTGCTGCCCTTCTACGCCAAGTCGTTCAATGCGCCTGGCTGGCAGATCGGGCTGATCTTCGCGGCCTATTCGGTGGGCGCATTCTTCGGCGAGCCCTTCTGGGGCCGACTGTCCGACAAGTACGGCCGCAAGCCGCTGCTGATCTCGACGATCACCGGCAACTGCCTCTGCTACCTGGCCCTGGCCTTCGCCCCGAACATCTGGGTCGCGTTCGCGATCCGGCTGGTCGGCGGGCTGGCTGCCGGCAACGGCGCGGTGGTGCAGGGCTACCTGGCCGACGTGACGCCGCCCGAGAAGCGGGCCCGGCAGATGTCGTACCAGAGCGCGGCCTGGAACGTCGGCCTGATCGTCGGCCCGTCCGTCGGCGGGCTGTTCGTCCATACGGGGGCCGGCCCGACCGGCTTCCGCATCCCGCTGTTCATCGCCTCGGGCCTGGCCCTGCTCTGCGTGATCGCGATCATGCTCTTCATCCGCGAGAGCCGCATCCGCGACACCAGCATCACCGATCGCCCCAGCCGCTGGTCGGCGATCGGCGAGGCCGTCAGCCATCCGGTGATCGGCCGGCTGATGCTGCTGACCTTCCTGGTCGGCTTCGCCTTCACCGGGATCGAATCGATGTTCGGGCCGTGGTCCAACGCGCGCTTCGGATGGGAGCCGCGGGACATCGGCGTCTGCTTCGCCTTCGTCGGCATGGCCGCGTTCCTGACCCAGACGCTGGTCACCGGCCAGATGTCCGAACGGTTCGGCGAGGGCCCGATGCTGGCCGTCGGCATGAGCATGACCGTCATCGGCGCGTTGCTGCAGACCGTCTCGACAGGCGGACCGATGACCATCGCCCTGATGTGCTTCACCGCCGTCGGCCAATCGGTGGCGTATCCCAACGTCGGGGCGCTGATCTCGCGCACCGCCGATCCACATAAGCAGGGCCAGATCCTGGGGTTGAACAACGCCTGCGGCGCGGCCGCCCGCGTGGTCGGGCCGATCACGGCCGGCTTCGTGTTCGAGTCCTATTTGAACGGGCCATTCATTATCGCCGCCATGGTGGTGGCGCCGGCGATCTTCCTGGCCCTATCGGCCGGGAGGCGCGCCAAGGCCCACCTGGCGGCGCAGCAGGCCCAGTCGGCGGAACAGCCATGAGCCAGGCCCCGCCACCGCCCGCGGGCGATCGGCGGGCCCTGATCGTCCTGCTGTCGGTGATCTTCCTGAACATCGCCGGCTTTGGCCTGGTGATCCCGCTGCTGCCGTTCTTCGGCAAGGCGCTGAACGCGCCCGCCTGGCAGATCGCCATCCTGTTCTCGGCCTTCTCGTTCGGCCAGTTCCTGGGCGAGCCGTTCTGGGGCCGGATGTCCGACCGCATCGGCCGGCGGCCGGTGCTGATGGTGACCATCGCCGGCGGCGCGCTGGCCTATGTGGCGCTGGCCTTCGCCCCGACCATCTGGCTGGCCTTCCTGGCCCGGTTCGTCGGCGGCTTCCTGTCGGGCAACATCTCGACGCTGCAGGGATCGCTGGCCGACATCACCCGGCCCGAGGAGCGCGCGGCCAAGATGGGGCTGATGGGCTCAGCCTTCTCGCTCGGCTTCATGGTCGGCCCGGCGATCGGCGGCCTGCTGGCCCATCCCGAGCTGGGGACTTTCGGCTTCCAGATCCCGCTGTTCGCGGCGGCGGGCTTTGGCCTGCTGTCGGCGCTGGCGGTGTTCGCCTTCGTCCGCGAGAGCCGGCCCGAGCGGCACAAGGGTCCGCAGCCCAACCGCATGGAGGTGCTGCGTGTCTCGCTGGCGCACCCGATCATCCTGCGGGTGATGCTGATCAGCTTCGTGGTGATCTCAGGCTTCGCCGGGATCGAGGCGACCTACGGCCTGTGGACCGAGCACCGCTTCAACTGGGGCCCGCGCGAGATCGGCTTCGCCTTCATGGGCATCGGCGTCCTGGGCGCGTTCTGCCAGGCGGTGGTGACCGGCGCGCTGGTGCGCCGCCACGGCGAGGCGCTGGTCCTCACCGCCGGGCTGGCGGCCATGTGGATCGGCATGATCTTCCAGTTCCTCTCGCCCAACTGGCCGGTGGCCATGGTCGGGTTCGCGTTCGTCTGCTTCGGACAGTCGATCTGCTTCCCCTGCCTGACGGCGCTGATCTCGCAGGCCGCGCCGCCGGAGCGACAGGGCGAGACCATGGGACTCAACATGTCGAACATGGCCCTGGCGCGGATCGGCGGCCCGATCTTCGCCGGCCAGCTGTTCTCGCTGGTCGATCCGGGCGCGGCGTTCGTGGTGACGGCGATCCTGATCATCCCGGCGGTGGTGATGGCGCTGCAGATCCTCAAGCGGATGCCGCGGCCCGCGTGACGCGCAGGGGGTGGTTCCGCTAGGTTCCGCGCCATGTCCCAGGCTTTCCCGACCGCGCCGATGCTGCGCGCCCTGACGCCCTATGCGGCGCTGATCGGGGCGATCGTCTCTCTGTGCGTCGGCACGTCCTTCGCCAAGCAACTGTTCCCGCTGGTCGGGGCGCAGGGCGCGACCGCGTATCGGGTGGGGTTCTCGGCGCTGCTGCTGTGCCTGATCTGGCGGCCCTGGCGGACGAAGCTCTCGCGCGACGACCTGATGCGACTGGCCCTGTACGGCGCGGTGCTGGGGCTGATGAACCTCAGCTTCTACATGGCGATCCGCACCATTCCGCTGGGCCTGGCCATCGCCATCGAATTCATCGGACCGCTGAGCCTGGCGCTGATCCATTCGCGCCGGTTGATCCACTTCCTGTGGATCGGGCTGGCCGGACTGGGACTGCTGCTGCTCCTGCCGCTGCGCGATGCGAGCCATGCCCTCGATCCGGTCGGCGTCGCCTTTGCGGGCGCGGCGGCGGTGTTCTGGGCGCTGTACATCATCCTGGGCAAGCGGACCGGGCACCTCCCCGCCGGGCAATCGGTGGCGTTGGGCATGAGCACGGCGGCGCTGGTCGTCGTGCCGTTCGGCCTGGTCGAGGCGGGAGCGACGCTGTTCAACCCGGCGCTGCTGGGGCTGGGGCTGGTGGTGGCCATCGTCTCCAGCGCCATCCCCTACTCGCTGGAGATGATCGCCCTGCGCGGCATCCCCAAGCGCAGCTTCGGGGTGATGCTGAGCCTGGAGCCCGCGGCCGGCGCCCTGGCCGGCCTGGCGATCCTGGGCGAGCACCTGGCGCTATCGCAGTGGCTGGCGATCGGCCTGATCATCGCCGCGTCGGTCGGCGTGATCCTGACCGATCCGGCGGCCGCGGCGCCGATGACCGAGGACGGCCCGGTCCCCGCGCCCTAGAACAGGCCGGCCAGCAGGTTGATCGTCAGGGCCAGCACCACGGTGTTGAAGGTGAAGGCGACGACGCCGTGGAGCGTGCCGATACGGCGCAGCGCCTTGGAGGTGAAGGAGACGTCCGCCGTCTGGCAGGCCACGCCGATGACCACCGAGAAGTGCAGGAAGTCCCAGTAGTCCGGCAGCTCTCCGCCCGGAAACAGCAGACCGCCGGCGTCGCGCGGCGTGTCGTCGTCGGGGGCGTAGTACTCGTGCGCGTAATGCAGAGCGAAGATCAGCTGCACCATGAACCAGGACGCGGCGACGGTGGCGAACACCAGGGCGACGCGCAGGCCCTTGATGAGGCCGACGTCGTCCTTGGCGGCCGACAGTTCCTTGGCGATCACCCAGATGCTGGCGGCGGCGGCGGCGATGACCAGGGCGAGAATCACCCCCTGGCCCTGATCCTGGGTGGCGGCGACCGCGCGCATGCGGGCCGGGTCGGCGCCCCACATCATCGCGATGGCCAGGCCGATGAAGGTCAGGCAGGTGGCGTCCCAGGCCAGGATCGCGGCGGTGACGAGGCTGAAGCTGTTGGGAATCAGCAGGCAACCGGCCCAGACCAGCCCCCCCGCACCCACCGCGCCCAGCAACCGCGGCCGGGCGACGAAGGTCCCGAGCATGCGCCGACGGCGCGGCGCGGCGGCTTGCGGAGCGGGAGTGGACGCCATGAGAGCCTCGTTGCTGACCGCCGCCGAAGTCTATACCGCAGCCTCGCGCGAGTCGCCGCAGGCGGACTCAAAGCCTTGCCTTCGCTCACCCTTTCGCGTAAACGCCCCGCTCTTCGGAGTCGTCTGGCCACAGGCATGCCAGGGCGGCTCATCAATACGCCAGAGGACGGGGTCGCGAGGCTCCGCAGAGAAATGCCCAAACTGAAGACCAAATCGGGCGTGAAAAAGCGCTTCAAGCTGACCGCGAACGGCAAGCTGAAGGCCGGCGTGGCCGGCAAGCGTCACCGCTTGATCAGCCACAGCGCCAAGTACATCCGTCAGAACCGTGGCACCAAGGTGATGAGCGAAGCTGACACGAAGATCGTCAAGCTTTGGCTCCCCTACGGCCTTTAAGGAGAACTGACAGATGGCTCGCGTGAAACGGGGCGTTGTCGCCCACGCCAAGCACAAGAAGGTTCTCGAGCAAGCCAAGGGCTTCTACGGGCGCCGCAAGAACACCATCCGCGCCGCCAAGGCGGCCGTGGATCGGGCCGGCCAGTACGCGTATCGCGACCGCAAGGTCCGCAAGCGCAACTTCCGCTCGCTGTGGATCCAACGGATCAACGCTGCGGCTCGCCTGGAAGGCTTCACCTACTCGCAGTTTATCTTCGGCCTGGACAAGGCCGGGATCGAAATCGACCGCAAGGTCCTCTCGGACATCGCGGGTAACGATCCCACCGGGTTCAAGGCCATCGCCGACAAGGTTCGCGCCGCGCTGGCTTGAGGCCGTTTGAGTCGACAGACTCACTGAGCATTCGAGAAGCCCTTCGGCGTGAACCGCCGGAGGGCTTTTTGCTGTCTCCGCTTCCCGCGCCTACCCCGATCCCTTAGACGAGCCCGTCATGACCGCCCAACTCGAAGCTGACATCCTCGCCGCCGTCGACGGCGCGGGCGACGCCGCCGCCCTTGAGGCCGTGCGCGTCTCCGCCCTCGGCAAATCCGGCTCCATTTCCGAACTGCTCAAGTCGCTGGGGGGCATGAGCCCCGACGAGCGTCGCGAGCGCGGCCCGCAGATCAACGGCCTGCGCGACCGGGTCCAGACCGCCATCGCCGCGCGCAAGCAGGTGCTGGAGGCCGCCGAGCTCGACGCCAAGCTGGCCGCCGAGCGGGTCGACCTGACCCTGCCCGCGCCGCCGCGCCGCAGGGGCAGCGTCCATCCGACCATGCAGGTCATGGACGAGATGATCGCCGTCTTCGCCGAGATGGGCTTCTCGGTCGCCGAGGGCCCGGATATCGAGACCGACTTCAACAACTTCACGGCGCTGAACTTCCCGCCCAAGCACCCGGCGCGGGAGATGCACGACACCTTCTTCCTGCCCGAGGACGAACGCGGCGAGCGCAAGGTGCTGCGCACCCACACCAGCCCGGTGCAGGTGCGGGTGATGCATGCGGTCAACGAGAAGCTGCCGAGCTGGATCGCCAACGGCCAGGAGCCGCCGATCCGGGTGATCGTGCCCGGCCGCACGTTCCGCAAGGACAGCGACCAGACCCACACGCCGATGTTCCACCAGATCGAAGGCCTGGTGATCGACAAGGCCATCCACATGGGCCACCTGAAGTGGACGCTGGAGACCTTCCTGGCGCGCTACTTCGAGACCCCGGAAGTGGTCACCCGCTTCCGCCCGCACCACTTCCCGTTCACCGAGCCGAGCGCCGAGATGGACGTGCAGTGCGACCGTTCGGGCGGCGAGGTGAAGATCGGCCAGGGCGCCGACTGGCTGGAGATCCTCGGCTGCGGGATGGTGCACCCGAACGTGCTGCGCAACTGCGGCCTGGACCCGGACGTGTGGCAGGGCTTCGCCTTCGGCTGCGGCGTCGACCGACTGGGCGTGCTGAAGTACGGCATGCCCGACCTGCGCGACATGTTCGCCAGCGATGTGCGGTGGCTGGAGCACTACGGCTTTAGTCCCTACGCGGCGCCCAACCAGGCTTCGGGCCTGAGCTGATGCCCGCGCCGCGCGACGCATTGGAGCACTTCGCCTTCGGCGACAGTCCGGCGACGGCCGACGCGCTTCTCGCCCTGGTCCTCCAGGGCAAGAAGACGGCGACCTGCTGGGCCGCCTCGCAGGGGCTGAAGGGCAGCGCTCCGAACGCGCGCTACGTGGTGCTCGATGGCGCCGGCGCGCCCCGCGCGGTCATCGAGTCCACCGAACTGGTCCAGCGGCGCTTCGATGAGGTGCCGGCCGATTTCGCCGCCGAAGAAGGCGAAGGCGATCTCAGCCGCGCCCATTGGGCCGCCGTCCACGAAGACTGTTTCACCCGCGAAGGCACATTCGCGCCCGACATGGCGCTCTGGTGCGAACGCTTCCGCCTGGTCGAGATCATCGGCGAAGGAGCCGATCAATGAAGTTCACGCTCTCCTGGTTGAAAGACCACCTCGAAACCGACGCCACGACCGCACAGGTGGTCGATGCGATGACCATGGCCGGGCTGGAGGTCGAGCACGTCGACGATCCCGCCGCCAAGCTGGCCGCGTTCTCGGTCGCCAAGATCGTCGAGGCCGTCCAGCACCCGAACGCCGACCGCCTGCGCGTGTGCCAGGTGGACACCCGCGACGGCCGCAAGGAAATCGTCTGCGGCGCGCCCAACGCGCGGGCCGGGATCACCGTGGTCTACGCCCCGATCGGCGCCTATGTGCCCGGCCTGGGCGTGACCCTGGTCGAGAAGCCCGTGCGCGGCGTGGTGTCGAACGGCATGCTCTGCTCGGCCTCCGAGCTTGAGACCGCCGCCGAGTCCGACGGCATCATGGAACTGCCCGACACGCTGGAGGTCGGCACGCCGGTCGCGCAGGCGCTCGGCCTGGAAGCGGTGATCGACTTCGAAGTGACCCCCAACCGCCCCGACTGGCTGGGCGTGGTCGGCATTGCGCGCGACCTGGCCGCCGCGGGCCTGGGCAAGCTCAAGGACGTCAGCGTCACGCCGGTGGCGGGCAAGTTCGCCAACCCCATCGAGATCCGCCTGGACGGCTCCGACGGCTGCCGCCAGTTCACCGGCCGGCTGATCCGCGGCGTCAAGAACGGCCCTTCGCCGGCCTGGCTGCAGCAGAAGCTGACCTCTATCGGCCTGCGCCCCATCAACGCCCTGGTCGACGTCACCAACCTGATCTCCTACGACCGCGCCCGGCCGCTGCACGTCTATGACGTCAGCAAGCTGGCCGGCGGCTTCATCGAGGCCCGCGCCGGCAAGGACGGCGAGAGCGTCGAGGCCCTGGACGGCAAGACCTATGCGGTCACGCCCGAGATCACGGTCATCGCCGACGGCTCGGGCGCGATCGGCCTGGGCGGCGTGATGGGCGGCCTGTCGACTGGCTGCTCGGACGAGACCACCGACGTCTTCGTGGAAAGCGCCTGGTTCGACCCGATCCGCATCGCCCAGACCGGCCGCACGACGGGCATCACCTCGGACGCCCAGTACCGCTTCGCGCGGACGGTGGACCCGGCCAGCCAGGTCCCCGGCCTGGAGCTGGCCACCAAGCTGATCCTGGAGCTCTGCGGCGGCGAGCCGTCGGAAGTCACCGTGGTCGGCGAGGCCCCGGCCGCGCCGGACGCCGTCGTCTTCGACCGATCCTATGTGAAGCAGCTGTCGGGGCTGGACCTGCCGGTCGCCCGGATCGACCAGATCCTGACCGACCTGGGCTTCACCCTGGACGGCGACAAGGTGCAGCCGCCGAGCTGGCGGCGCGACGTGGAAGGCAAGGCCGACCTGGTCGAGGAAGTGGCGCGGATCGAGGGCTATGACGCCCTGCCCGCCACCGCCCTGCCCGAGATGGCGCGGCCGGCCGGCGGCGTGCTGACCGCGCGCCAGACGCGCGTGCGGGTCGCTCGCCGGGCGATGGCCGCCAAGGGCTATGCCGAGACCATCACCTGGAGCTTCACCAAGCGCGAGACCGCGGCCCTGTTCGGCGGCGGCCAGCCCGAGCTGGTGATCACCAACCCGATCGCCTCGGACCTCGACTGCATGCGTCCGTCGATCCTGCCGAACCTGATCGAGGCGGCGGGCCGCAATGCGCGGCGCGGCTTCCCCGACGTGGCGCTGTTCGAGATCGGCCCGCTCTATCGCGGCGACCAGCCGGCGGACCAGATCACCGCGATCAGCGCGATCGTCGCCCCGCATGCGCCCCGGCGCTGGGACGGCGCGGCGGCCGACGCCCTGTTCGAGCTGAAGGCCGACCTCATGTCGCTGCTGGAGGACCTGGGCGCGCCGACAGGCTCGTTGCAGGCGACGCAGGGCGGACTGGCCGACTGGTGGCATCCGGGCCGCTCGGCCGCGCTGCGCCTGGGCAAGAACACCCTGGTCGAGTTCGGCGAGATCCACCCGCGGATCCTAAAGGCGCTGGACGTCGAGGGGCCGGTGCTGGGCTTCGAGCTGATCGTCGACAACATTCCCGAGCCGAAGAAGAAGTCGACCAAGACCAAGCCGGCGCTGGAGCTCTCCAGCCTAATGCCGCTCTCGCGCGACTTCGCCTTCGTGGTCGACGAAGCGGTGGCCGCCGGCGACCTGATCAAGGCCGTGGCTGGGGCCGACAAGGCGCTGATCACCCAGGCGCGGGTGTTCGACGTCTATCGCGGCCAGGGCGTGGCCGAGGGTTCGAAGTCGGTGGCGGTGGAGATCCTGCTGCAGCCGCGCGAGAAGACCCTGACCGACGCCGAGATCGAGGCCCTGTCGGCCAAGGTCGTCGCCGCCGCTGAAAAGGCCGTGAGCGCCAAGCTCCGCGCCTGACCTGACCGTACCCGGCGAGCCCCCGCGTCCTCAGGCGCGGGCCAGCTCGTCGAGGATGATGTCGCGGCAGAGATCCGGAGCCTGGCCGAGCACGTCGTGGCCGCAACCGATGGCGATCTGAAGCTTGAGGTTGGGATAGGCGGCCATCAGGGCGTGGTCGGCCTCGTCCGTCAGCGAGGGGGCGGTGGCGAGGTCGCGGGGCGGCGCCAGGGGCACGTCGCCGCAGACCACCATGGCCGGGGCCTTCAGGCGGTCCAGCAGGCCGCCATAGCTGCGGTTCTGCTCGATCGCCCCGTCGCGCCAGCCGAGCGCCTCGAACAGGAACTCCGGGACCGGAAGGTCGCCTTGCGCGGCGCGGCGCTCCAGCACGATCTCGAGCGGCCAGCGCCCGGCGGTGGTGAAGAACGGATCGAAGGCGATGGCGGCATAGCCGCGGGCGTTGAGCGCCAGGGCCAGCAGGCCGCCCAGGCCGAGGCCGGCCACCAGCACCCGGCGGCCGGGCAGGACGGTGCGCAGGCTTTGGTGGACGCCGTTGACGAGATCGTCCCAACCGTGGGCCGACAGCGGCGGGGCAGTGCCGTGGCCTGGCAGCGAGGCCAGCATGACCTCGGCCTCGGGCTCCAGGCGGGCGAACCAGGGCGCCATGGAGCCGGGGGTGCTGAGCACGTCGTGGATCAGCACCACCACCGACTTGTGACGGTCGCGAAGTTCAGGCCGCGCGGCGAAGACCAGGAGGTCGCCGCCAGGCGTCTTGCATTGAACCCACTTGGTCTCGCTGACCGGCCGCATCGCGCCGTCCCCTAAGGCCTCAGAACGGCAGGGTGCGCCGAGTCCGGCTGAATCCCAGATAGCCGACATTGGCGCCGAGGCGGACGCCGACGCCGGTGCGGATCGGGGCCAGGATGATGTCGTCCGAGCGCAGGTAGTTCACGCCCAGGCCAGCGACCAGATAGGCCGTGCCCTCGACGCCCGGGAAGCGCTGGAAGATCACTTCGGGGTACTGGAGATTGTAGCAGAGGGTGAAGACGCGGCTGGCGTTGCCGCCGAAGTCCCAGCCCACCGACGGGCCTTGCCAGAACACTTCCATCGGCTGGCGGTTCTTCATGTAGAGCAGGCCACGGCCGTAGCGGGCCCCGCCCACGAAGGCGCCGGAGGCTTCCTCGCCGGCGATGTAGGCGGTCGGACGGCCGTTGTCCTGGAAGGCGCGCTCGATGACGCCGCCGGCGGCCTCGGCGGTGACGCCCAGGAAGTCGGAGACGTTGTTGACCAGTTCCTCGCGGCTATAGGTCTCGGCCTGGCCGGTCGGGTAGCTCGGATTGGCGGTCGCGCTCGGACTCGGCGGCGGCGGCGAGCCGGGGCCTCCGGGCTGGGCCGTCGCGCAGCCCGCGGTCCCAATAGTGGCGAGTCCCGAAACGATCAGCGTGCGGCGGTCCATGAAATTCCCTTGAAGCTTTGAACGAGCCTCACATCCCCAGGGGGCATGAATGCGGCGGTCAGGCTTAACGGGCGATTAACCATGAAGCTGCGCGAGAGACGCAATACTCGCGAACGGCTCCGAATGTGCTAGAGGCGGGGCGCAATGACGACGCCCCTCTCCCATATCCGCAACTTCTCGATCGTGGCCCACATCGACCACGGGAAGTCGACCCTGTCCGACCGGCTCATCCAGGAGACCGGCGCGCTGACCAAGCGCGAGATGACCGAGCAGGTCCTCGACAACATGGAGATCGAGCGCGAGCGCGGGATCACCATCAAGGCCCAGACCGTGCGCCTGGAATACAAGGCCAAGGATGGGGAGACCTATGTCCTGAACCTGATGGACACCCCCGGCCACGTCGACTTCGCCTACGAGGTCAGCCGTTCGCTGGCCGCGTGCGAAGGTTCGATCCTGGTGGTCGACGCCTCGCAGGGCGTCGAGGCCCAGACCCTGGCCAACGTCTATCAGGCCATCGACAACAACCACGAGATCGTGCCGGTCCTGAACAAGATCGACCTGCCGGCGGCCGAACCTGATCGGGTGCGCCAGCAGATCGAGGACGTGATCGGCATCGACGCCTCCGAGGCGGTGCTGTGCTCGGCCAAGACCGGCGAAGGCATCGCCGAGGTGCTGGAAGCCGTCGTCGCCAAGCTGCCTGCGCCCAAGGGCGACCGCGACGCGCCGCTGAAGGCGCTGCTGGTCGACGCCTGGTACGATCCCTACCTGGGCGTCGTGGTCCTGGTCCGGGTTCTGGACGGCGTGCTGAAGGCCGGCATGAAGGTCCGGATGATGAACGCCGGCGCCACCCACCAGGTGGACAAGATCGGCGTGTTCCGGCCCAAGCAGACCGAGGTCGCCGAGCTCGGCCCCGGCGAGATCGGCTACATCACCGCCCAGATCAAGCAGGTCGCCGACGCCGCCGTCGGCGACACCATCACCGAGGAAAAGCGCCAGACGGCGAGCGCGCTCGCGGGCTTCCGCGTCGCCCAGTCGGTGGTGTTCTGCGGCCTGTTCCCGGTGGACGCGGCCGACTTCGAGGACCTGCGCGCCGCCATCGGCCGCCTGCGCCTGAACGACGCCAGCTTCACATACGAGATGGAAACCAGCGCCGCGCTCGGCTTTGGCTTCCGCTGCGGGTTCCTGGGGCTGCTGCACCTGGAGATCATCCAGGAGCGCCTGAGCCGCGAGTTCGACCTCGACCTGATCGCGACCGCGCCGAGCGTCGTCTACAAGATCCACATGAACGACGGCAGCGAGATCGAGCTGCACAACCCGGCCGACATGCCCGACCCGGTGAAGATCGATTCGATCAGCGAGCCGTGGATCAAGGCGACGATCCTGACCCCGGACGAGTACCTCGGCTCGGTCATCAAGCTCTGCCAGGACCGCCGCGGCGAGCAGCGCGAACTGAGCTACGTCGGCTCGCGCGCCCTGGTGGTCTACGACCTGCCGCTGAATGAGGTTGTGTTCGACTTCTACGACCGGCTGAAGAGCGTCTCGAAGGGCTATGCGTCCTTCGACTACGTCATCGAAGGCTACCGCGTCGGCGACCTGGTGAAGATGTCGATCCTGGTCAACTCCGAGCCGGTGGACGCGCTGTCGATGCTGGTCCACCGCGACCGGGCCGAGACCCGCGGCCGCGGCATGGTCGAGAAGATGAAGGACCTGATCAGCCCGCACCAGTTCCAGATCCCGCTGCAGGCGGCGATCGGCGGCCGGATCGTGGCCCGCGAGACCATCCGCGCCCTGCGCAAGGACGTGACGGCCAAGTGCTATGGCGGCGACATGAGCCGCAAGCGCAAGCTGCTAGACAAGCAGAAGGCCGGCAAGAAGCGCATGCGCCAGTTCGGCAAGGTCGAGATCCCGCAGGAAGCCTTCATCGCCGCCCTGAAGATGGACGCCGACTAGGTCTTCACGGCCGGCGGAACCAGCTTCCACAGCGCCAGCGCGTAAACGAACACCGCGGCATAGGCCGCGGTGAACGCCCACATTGGCAGCGGCCAATAGATGACGCCGTTGACGAACCGCATGATCAGCGGCTCTTCGCCCGTGCCGCTGAGCTCGCCCTGCCACAGGGTCAGGAAGCAGGCGCGGCCCGCCAAGGCCTGCGCGGCCACCACCGCCAGCGAGACGACGTGCAGCAGCCGCCACCAGCGCACGCGCACGAAGGCCCAGCCGCGCCACGCGCCGAGCGGGATGGCGACCAGCCCGAACAGGTTGAAGGCGATGACCGCCAGGTGGACGGCCAGCACCAGCGCGCCGAGGTAACCCATGCCGCACCCTAGCGCGTCATCGCCCGGTTGATCAGAGGCGCATGGCAGGCCTAAAAAACGCCAGGAAGCTTGGCCATCAGGCGGCCAAACCGTTCGGGGGACCACCCATGCGCAAGATCATCGTCCTCGCCGCCGTCGCCGCGGCGCTCATGACCTCGGCCTGCAACACCGTGGCCGGCATCGGCCGCGACGCCCAGGCCGCCGGCGCGGCCGTCACCGGCGCCGCCAACGACATGAAGCGCTAGGCCGCGCTCAGGCGTCCTCCTCGCGGGACGCCTCCTCGGCGATCTTGGCCTTGTCGCGGGGCGGCACCACCGCCGGATCGGCGGTGCGCGAGACGTCTTCCGCCGGGGTCGCCGGGCCGACATGGCCGTGCGGCGGCTTCTCGGCTGGCGTGTGGGGCTGGTCGCTCATCGGTCGTCCCTTCCGCGGGGCATGAAGTCCAAGTCTGCTCCAAGGCCCTGCAGACGAAAAGCCCGCGGGAGGCGGACGTTCCGGGCCTGCGGCGGCGGCGCCCCTTTTCTTGCGGGCCGTCAGGGCGCATATCGAGGCGCGAAGTCACCCAGGTATCGCGTTCATGTTCGTGCAATCGATGCTCCGCGGGCTCAAGGGCCGTTGTCCTGCCTGCGGTGAAGGCAAGCTGTTCCGGCGCTATCTGAAGGTGCAGCCGCGCTGCCCCACCTGCGACCACGACCTGGCCAAGTACCCGGCCGACGACGGCCCGGCCTATTTCACGATCCTGATCGTCGGCCACCTGATCGTCGCGCCGCTGCTGCTGTTCCCGATCATCTGGGAAGCGCCGACCATGATCGTGCTGCCGGCGACGCTGATCCCGCTGGCTGTCGTGACGATGATCGTGCTGCCGATCACCAAGGGTTGGTTCATCGGTCTCCTCTACGCTCTGGGCGTCAAGCAGGGCGACTCGGCGATCCACACCGCAGACGTGGCCGATCGCTAGCGGCTCCTGAACGAGGCGTCGCCGGGGAGATGTCGTGAACCTGGGTCTCATCCTGCCCGTCGTGCTGGGCGCGCTGCTGGTCGTCGCCTTGCCCATCTGGAGACATTCGCGGACCTGGGGTTATTTCCCCGTCGGCGGACTGGCCCTGGTGCTGGTCATCGTCGGCGTCCTGGCGATGCTGGGCCGCATCTAGCGGGCGGGCGACGAATCCGGCGACCCTGCGGGCGCCCCAGCCGAGGAACCAGACCTTGAACTTCCTGAGCGCCCTGTCGACCGCCGACGTGGTCGCCTTCGTCATCTTCGCGATCATCTGGCTCGCCTATGAGCCGCTGCTGAGGGTGCTGGCGCGCGATAACGGCATGATCAACACCGACATGACCGTCGTGCGCGGCGCCTGGATGCGGACCATGGCGGGCCGCGAGAACAAGTTCATGGACGGCCAGCTGCTGGGTCACACCTTGAACTCGGCGTCGTTCTTCGCCTCGTCGAACCTGATCCTGATCGCCGGCGCCGCCGGGGTGCTGTTCGGCGGCGAAGGCGCGTTCCGCAGCGCCTCCAGCCTGATGGTCCTGAAGACCTCGTCGCGGCTGCTGTTCGAGGCCCAGATCGCGCTGATGGTGCTGGCCCTGGCCCGCGGACTGCTCGATTTCATCTGGGCGATCCGGCAGATGAACTATTGCCTGGCGGTGATCGGCGCGACGCCCACCACCGACGACAAGGATTTCCAGCGCCAGTACGGGTCGCTGGCCGCGCAGGTGCTGAACCCGGCGCTGTCGTCGTTCAATCGCGGCGTGCGCGGATACTACTTCGCCCTGGCGGCCGCGGCCTGGCTGTTCGGTCCGGCCGCGTTCCTGACCGCGACGCTGGCGGCGGTGGCGCTGCTGTTCAGCCGCCAGCGGCACTCGCCGACCGCACGGGCGATCCGCGAGCTACGCGGGGTGCTGGAGAAGCGCGGCGACTAGAGGCCGAGTTCGGCCCGCGCCTTGCGCGTCAACTTGGCGGCGATGAGCTCGTGCGAGGTGGTGATCCAGCCGATGACGTCCTGCGCGTCGACCTCGTCGAGGTCGACGCTCACCCATTGGCCCTTGGCGAGATAGGACGCCTGGCGGCCGGGCGCGCCCTCGTCGGTAAGCACCATGAAGCCGATCTCGGTGACTTTGAACGACAGCCCGCCGGCCAGGCCGCAGATCGCGAACACCTTGCCGCCGACCTTGTAGACGTCGGCCCCGCCCCACTGGACGACCTTGGTCGCCGCGGGCAGAGCCATCGCCGCGGCCTCGACCTCCTCGCGGGTCATGCCAGGCTGGTCTCGCGCGTCACGCGCTGACGCCGACGCCGATCGGGCAGGTGACGCCAGTGCCGCCAATGCCGCAGTAGCCGGCCGGGTTCTTGGCCAGGTATTGCTGATGGTAGTCCTCGGCGAAGTAGAACTCCGGGGCCTCGGCGATCTCGGTGGTGACCGCGCCATAGCCCTGGTCGGACAGCGCCTGCTGGTAGGTCTGCAGCGAGGCCGCGGCGGCCGAGGCCTGGGCGTCGTTGTGGACATAGATCCCCGAGCGGTACTGGGTGCCGATGTCGTTGCCCTGGCGCATGCCCTGGGTGGGGTCGTGGTTCTCCCAGAACACCTTCAGCAGGTCCTCATAGGTGACGACGCGGGGATCGTAGACCACGCGGACGGCCTCGGTATGGCCGGTGCGGCCGCTGCAGACTTCCTCGTAGGTCGGGTTCGGGGTGATCCCGTTGACGTAGCCGACGGCGGTCACCCAGACGCCGGGGACCGGCCAGAACTTGCGCTCCACGCCCCAGAAGCAGCCCATCGCGAAGTCGGCGATCTCCAGCCCGTCCGGATAGGGCCCCTTCAGCGGCCGTCCGTTGATGAAGTGGCTCTCCGCCGTCGGCAGCGGAGCCGCGCGGCCCGGCAGTGCCGTGTCGATGGTGGGAAGCTCGAGAGTTTTCTTGGCGAAGATCATGGCGCGCCCGATCAATGAGAACTTGGCCCAGAACATAGGAGCGCTCGCGCCTGTTTGCACGCCCGCGCGCGTCAGGGCCGCCACTGACACGCCCTCCATTTCGTGGGATATTGGCCGGGAGCCTCGCAAGAGGCGCTGCCGGGCCGGCTCGCCAGGCCCGACGCCAGGATCGTGACGAGCTTCACGTGCGCCGGGTATTCCTGGCCGCCGGAGGCGCTGGAGGGGGCGGCGACCGGCCCTCTGTCACAGCCCCCTCCTGCGATCCTGTCGGCAGATGGCGACACCCGCCGCGAAATCCCTGCACGCGGACGTGAAGTCCGCTTGCTCGCAGGGTCGTCATGAGTATATTGCGCGCCTTCCGCGAGGGGCCCAGCGCCCCTCAGGGCCTGTGGTGAGGTGGCGGAGTGGTCGATCGCGCACGCTTGGAAAGCGTGTATAGGTGAAAGCCTATCGAGGGTTCGAATCCCTCTCTCACCGCCAACCCAGTCTGGAATTCGTCTCTCTTCCGGCGCTAGGCGCCCAAGCCGCGGATAACCCGGCGTCTTTCCCAATTCCTGTCCAGCCGATCCGGCGCAGCCGCCGAGGAAATCCGGCAGCGCTACTTTCCCAATTAAAAGCCCGGAGACCTCGTCGCATAACTCCCCGGCTCGGAAGAGTTGGCCTTTTGTTCTTCTCTTTGTGTCAAGCTTCGGCTATCAGCATGGCCATGCTTGTTGACACATCCCGCTTCCCCGTAGGTTTGGACATCGACTACGACAGCCGTGAGGAAGTCGAGGCTCTCCGGGCGCTGCAAGTCGAGGCTAGGGCCTTCGTCGACAGAGACAGCCATGCACCAATCTTGAATCTTGTGCTCGCGTTCGGCGTGTCGCCCCTCCTCGCGCTTTTCCTGGTGCGCTTCGAACGCCCCCGAAAGCCTGAAGACACTGAGAGGTGGGCGGTCGTTGGCGATCTGCCCCCAATGCATTTCGAGACCGACGATACGCCGACGCCAGCCCTCGCGTTACGGCTATATTGCGCAATCGCGCAAGATTGGGCCGACAGTGTGTTGGAGGGGCGAGATCTGTCGGAGTGTTATCCCATCGAGGTCGCACCCACTCGCGAGCATGCCGAGATGCTGTTGAGCCGCATCGACTTCATTCGAAGAGAATTGATCCCTTTGGCTGAGGTTTCACCGGACGGCGAAAGCAGAGACTTGTGAGCGCCTGACCGCCTCCACCGCCCTCCCTTCGTCAGCCCGGGCGGACTTCCGACCCTCACGGCCGCCGGTCGGCCGACGGCCGTGTTGATCAGGACTTTTTGGCCTTGGTCTTGGCGGGCGGTGCGGCCGAGGTCACGAGGCTGGAGATCTGGCACTTCGAGCCGTCGACCAGCACCTGACCGAAGCGGTCGAGGGTGTTGGTCCCACGGGTGACGAAGCCCACCTTCATCGAGTGATTGAGGCCGATGCAGGGGCCGAAGAGTTCAGCGCGATACCACTCTCCGCGACGGCCCTCGATCCAGAGCGCATTGTCGCCATCGGCCTTGAAGTTGCGGATGCCGGTGGTGTTGGCGAACGGGATGCTCGCCTCGACGCCCAGCGGCCGCTCGGCCGCGGCGGGGGCCGGATTGGCCGATGCCGAGGCGCCGACCAGCAGGACCGCGCCGCCAGTCAGCGCGGCGAGGAACGTCTTCATGTCAGTGACCTTTCCACAGGGGATCCCGGCATCTTGAGGCCCAGGCATTGAACTGGCCTTGAGGGGGCCGTTCATCTGGCGTTCAGGCAGAGGCTCAGCATTCGACGATGTTGACGGCCAGGCCGCCCAGCGAGGTTTCCTTGTAGATCTCGCTCATGTCCTCGCCGGTGCGCTTCATGGTGGCGATCACCTTGTCGAGCGACACCGTGTGCTGGCCGTCGCCCAGCAAGGCCAGCCGCGAGGCGTCGATGGCCTTCACCGCGCCCATGGCGTTGCGCTCGATGCAGGGGATCTGGACCAGGCCGCCGATGGGATCGCAGGTGAGGCCGAGATTATGCTCCATGGCGATCTCGGCGGCGTTCTCGATCTGGGCGTTGGTCCCGCCGAGCGCCGCGGTGAGCCCGGCGGCGGCCATCGAGCAGGCGACCCCGACCTCGCCCTGGCAGCCGACCTCGGCGCCCGAGATCGAGGCGTTGCGCTTGTAGAGCGAGCCAATCGCCGCGGCCGTCAGCAGGAAGGTCCGCCGCCCCTCGGCGCCGCCGCGATGGAAGCGGTCGTAGTAGCGCAGCACGGCCGGCAGCAGCCCGGCCGCGCCATTGGTCGGGGCGGTGACGACGCGGCCGCCGGCGGCGTTCTCCTCGTTCACCGCCAGCGCCCAGAGATTGACCCAGTCGAGGGCGGCGAGCGGGTCGGAGATGTTGCGCTCGATCTTGCTCACCAGCTCGGTGTGGATCTGGCGGGCGCGGCGGCGGACCTTGAGGCCGCCGGGCAGGCAGCCGTCCTGGCGCAGGCCGCGCTCGATGCAGGCCTCCATGGCCGCGAAGATCGCATCCAGGCCAGCGTCGACCTCGGCGGCGCTGCGCACCGCGGTCTCGTTGGCGAACATCAGCTCGGCGATGGTGAGGCCGGCGTTCTGCGCCTGCTCCAGCAATTCGGCGCCCGAGGCGTAGGGATAGGGCTCTGGGACGGTGCGGACCGGCGCGGCGTTGGCGCTCATCTCGGCCTCGTCGGCGACGAAGCCGCCGCCGACCGAGAAGTAGTGCTTCTCGTCGAGCAGGGCGCCAGCGTCATAGGCGCGGAAGGCCAGGGCGTTCGGGTGTTGCGGCAGCCGGGTGCGGCCTTCCCAGAGGATGTCGCGGCTCGCATCGAAGTCGATCTGGGGTCCATCCGCGCCCAGCGTCAGGCGGCCGGCGGCGGCGATCGCCTCGAGCGCGGCGTCGGCGGCGTCCGGGTCGATGCTGGCCGGCGTGAAACCCGCCAGGCCGAGGATCACCGCCCGGTCGGTGGCATGGCCGCGACCGGTCAGGGCCAGCGAGGCGTAGAGGACCACCTCGACGCGGGTGACCTGGGCGAGCAGGCCCTGCGTCGCCAGCCGCTGCAGGAAGCGCGCGCCGGCGGTCATCGGCCCCATGGTGTGGGAGCTGGACGGACCCACACCCAACTTGAACAAATCGAACGCGCTGGCCATGGAAGGTTGGTACGTCATTGCGCGATTTGCGCCAAGGCGGGGCAAGGCGTTTCGCGCCGCAAGCCGTGAGGTGACGCCGCCCGGCCGCCTCATTAGCTATGGGGCATGAGCCAGACCCTGCACATCCGCCCCGCCGCCCGCGAGGACATCCCGTCCCTGAAGATTGTCATGGACCGGGCGATCCGCGAGCTGTTGCCGGCCTTCCTGCCGCCGGACGAGGTGCTGGCCTCGCAGGAGGTGATGGGCCTGGACACCCAGCTGATCGAGGACGGCACCTACTATGTGGTCGAGGCGGGCGACGTCATCGCCGGCTGCGGCGGATGGAGCCGGCGCGCGACCCTGTTCGGCGGCGATCACTCGGCCGGGCGCGATGCGGCGCTGGTCGATCCGGCCAAGGATCCGGCGCGGGTGCGGGCCATGTACACCGATCCGGCCTTTGTGCGGCGCGGGGTGGGACGTCTGATCCTGGCGACCTGCGAGGAGAAGGCCAGGGCCGAGGGCTTCAGCCGCTGCGAGATGGCCGCGACCATGGCCGGCGAGCCGCTGTACGCCGCCTGCGGCTACCAACGCATCGAGCCGTTCGAGGCGCAGACCTCGAACGGCGTGAAGGTGCCGCTGGTGCGGATGGGCAAGTCGATCTGAAACGACGGGCGGCCCCAAGGGACCGCCCGCGCATCTTCCTAGAACGTCGCCGCAGCGCGGACGAAGTAGTAGCCGCCCTGCCAGTCCGGCAGGCTGTCAGAGCGGTAGATCCGCCCGTTGGTGCCCGACTCGCCGGTCTTGTCAGGATCCGGGAACTTGTCGAACACGTTGCGGGCGCCGACCGTCAGTTTGTGCTGCTCGGTGACCTGCCAGCTCGCCTCGATGTCGAACTGGACGATGGGGTCCCACTTCTGACGGACCGGGATCGAGACGCTGTACTGGTTCTCGTAAGGTCCCCAGACGTTGGCGCGGCCCATGAAGCTGAACGGGCCGACATCGTGGCTGGCGGTCAGCACGCTGCGCCACTGCGGGTTGGTGTTCTCGAAGTCGAACACCGCCTCGCCGTCGAAGAACGTCGGGACCGTGTCGATCTTGTACTTGTTGTAGTTGAAGCTGCCCATCAACCGGGTCGTCTGACCGTTGTCCCAGCCGATGGCGTAGGTGGCCACGATATCGAGGCCGGTGGTCGTGGAGTCGAAGGCGTTCTGGAAGAACTGCACCTGGCCGATGGTGTCGGCGCCGGGAACCCCGGCCGAGACCAGCTGAGCCCGGATCGCCGGCGTCACCACGATCGGGGTGACGGCGTAGAACTGGTCCTCAAGCTTGATCTGGTAGAGGTCGACGGTGACGTTCAGCCCGTCGAACAGCGTCGCGGTCACGCCGAGCGAGACGTTGAACGACTTCTCCGGTCCCAGTTCCTCGGCGCCCAGGAACTGCGACACCGCGTTGGTCGCCGGGAACAGGCCCGAGGCGACGGTGGCCCCGTTCTCGATCCGGGTGGAGACGTTCGTGGTGAACAGCTGGCCAGGCGTCGGAGCACGGAAGCCGGTGCCGAACGAACCGCGGACGCCAAGGTCCTCGGTCAGCTCGTAACGGGCCGCCACCTTGTAGTCGAAGGTGTCGCCGAAGTCGGAGAAGTTCTCCGCCCGCAGCGCGACGGTGGCGAACAGGGCCTCGGTGATGTCGGCCGAGGCTTCGACATAGGCCGCATAGCTCTCGCGGCTGAGGTCGCCCGAATAGGCCGGGGTGTTCCCTGGGAAGCCGTTCGAGCCCACCGGCAGGGTCGTATAGACCGGGTCCGAGGCGCTGGCGCAGTTGATGCCGGCGTTCTGGGGCGCGGTCGGGCGCAGCGTGCGCTGGGCCACCGTCGCCTCGTTGGTGCAGAAGTCGAACGGGTCCGGGGTGGCGAACGGTCCGGCGATGTAGGACGGCACGTCGCCGGGGACGATCTCGTAGCCCTCGTTGCGGAACTCGGCCCCGAAGGCGACCACCGCCGGCGTCGCGAACGGCCCGCCGACCTCATAGGCGAAGTCGGCGTTGAACGCGTATTCCGACGAGATCAGGTCGCCCGCATAGAAGTGGCTGGGCGAGCTTGGCCCCATCGACGGGTTGAAGGTGTCGGTGAGGTTGTACGAGATCTTGTTGCGGCCGTAGCGCGCCGACAGGTCGTAGGAGAACTTGTCGGTGAAGTCGCCCTTGTAGCCGCCCGTCAGGCTGTAGTCGGTGACCTGGCCGAAGAACTGAGGCGTGAAGCCGCCGGGCCAGAGCGAGTTGAAGGCGAAGGTCGAACCGTTCTGCAGGCGCACGACGTCATCGACGATGGAGCCGGTCGAGCCGACGCCCACCGGCGGGCGATAGTTGAAGTCCTGCTTGGAGTCCGAGTTCGAGTAGTTGGCGAAGGCGTACAGCTTGGAGCCGTTGGCGAACTCGTAGCCGGAGTTGACGAAGCCGCGGAAGGCTTCGATCTCGGGCTGCCCCCACTTCTGCACCACCGGCCGTTTCACCACCTGGGCGAAGCCCGGATTCGAGGCCGCATAGGTGTCGACGCAGAAGCCGGGCGCGAGGTTCGGGATCCCGACGTTGCAGAACTGCTTGCCGCGCGAGGTCGGCTGGGCGGTCAGGTACTCGCCAGAGATGCTGATGAAGCCGGAGTCCAGCAGCGGCAGGCCGATATTGCCGGAGACCACGACCTCCTCGCCGTCCTCCTCGTAGTACTGACCGGCCGAGACGTTGAGCGCCCCGCCGCTGGAATTGTCCTTCAGCAGGAAGTTGATGACCCCGGCGATGGCGTCCGAGCCGTACTGGGCGCCGGCGCCGTCACGCAGGACCTCGACGCTCTTCAGGGCGGAGGCGGGAACGGTCGCGGCGTCCGGCGGCTGGCTGCCGTCGCCGCCGATGGTGACGAGCGCCGCCCGGTGGCGACGCTTGGAGTTCACCAGCAGCAGGGTCTTGTCGCTGGACAGCCCGCGCAGGGTGGCGGGACGAATGAAGGTGGCGCCGTCCGAGATCGGCTGCCGCGCCAGGGTGAAGGACGGCACAAGCGTCTTCAGCACGTCGTTGGTGTCGGTGTACGACACCGCCTTGATGTCGTCCGACGACAGCACGTCGATCGGCACGGGCGAGTCCTGAACCGTGCGCGGCAGAGCCCGCGCGCCGGTCACCACCACCTCGTCGATGGTCGCGGCCGCGGCCATGGTCTGCGCCGCCGCTACCCCGGTAGAAAACAGAGTCGCGAGAGAGACGCCCGCGAGCAGTCCGATACGCATCTTAGTTCTCATGCTTATTGCCCCCACAGCACCGGCGGCCGACATCGGCCGCCGTTTGTCACAAGTCCCCGTCGCCGGGTTCGGAATTCAGGGACTTGGATTGGTCGGGCGCGCGCAGACGGCGAATTGGCCGCGCGGCGCCTGAGTTTCGGAAGAATGCGTCGAGGAGGCCGACGCCGGAGGCGGCGGCTCGTCTGGGTCGACACGACTTACGCAATAGGTACGCAGGCACATCTCAGACACTCTCCACGAAGGTGAGATGCCCGGTTCCTGTTTGTTTCCTCGAACGCGCTTTTGTTTCTTGTCTTGCGGTTACTGGCGTCGCCCAGGAGTTTTTCCCGTCGCGACACCCGAAGGCTCCACGCGGCAGGTTTAGACTGTCAATGAGGGTCGATGACCGAAGTGGCGAATGCGTGAACCGCTGCACGACGATCAGTCATCGCCCCGCTTCATTTTAATCAGCACCTGGGCGCTAGGTTTTCGGCCCAATTCGGACAGTGTTCCGGATGCGGAATATTGAGGCCCGCGGCGCCGCCCGATTGAACAGGCGAACGACGGACGCGGGCCCCTCCCCCACCCGAGCTTGAACCGCCGCGCGAGCGGGCCGGTCATGAACGCCTTGGTGGTTGATCGGGGAATTCGAGAGATGGGGATCAGTCGGCGTTTATTTCTGCATCGTTTGGGCGCGACCGGGGGATACGGCGCGACCTATTCGGCGATGCGGACCTTGGGCCTGATGGGCGCGGTGGCGTCGGCGGCGACGCCGGCGATGGCCGCGGACGCCGGGCGCGGCAAGCGGGTGGTCATCCTGGGCGGCGGCGTCGCCGGCCTGGTGGCGGCCTACGAACTGGAGCGGGCCGGCTACACGGTGACGCTGCTGGAGGCGCGCGAGCGGCTGGGCGGGCGCAACTGGACGCTGCGCGGCGGCGACAAGGTGGAGATGGTCGGCGAGGAGACGCAGACCGTGCGCTTCGCCGATGGCCTCTACATGAACGCGGGACCCGCGCGGATCCCCAGCCATCACCAGGGGCTGCTGTCCTACTGCAGCAAGCTGGGCGTGCCGCTGGAGGTGGAGATCAATTCCAGCCGCAGCGCCTACCTCTGGGCCGACGGCGGCAAGAAGCTGCAGATGCGGCAGGGGGTCAACGACACCCGCGGCTACATCTCCGAGCTGCTGGCCAAGGCGGTGAACAAGGGCGCGCTCGACCAGGACCTCTCGCTTGAGGACAAGGAGAAGCTGCTCCCGTTCCTGAAGGCCTATGGCGACCTGGGCGAGGACATGGCGTTCAAAGGCACCGAGCGGTCGGGCCTGCTGCAGGCCCCCGGCGCGGCCGACCAGTTCGCCAAAGCCCGCGATCCGGCGGCGTTCCGCGACCTGATCAACCATCCTCAGATCGGGGCGACCCTGTTCGAGGACAATATCAACATGCAGGCGACGATGTTCCAGCCGGTCGGCGGCATGGACCAGATCATCGCCGGCTTCGAGCGGGCCATCCGCAGCCCGGTGATCAGGAACGCCGAGGTCACGCAGATCCGCGCCGACGGCAAGGGCGTGAAGATCACCTATCGCGACCGCATCAGCGGCAAGAGCCAGGCGGTCGAGGGCGACTATACGATCATCACCTTGCCGCTGGCCCTGCTGGCCAAGATCGACAACAACTTCGCCAAGGACGTGAAAGGCGCCATCGCCTCGGTGCCCAACGACTTCTCCAACAAGATCGGCTTCGACGCGCCGCGCTTCTGGGAGAAGGAGCAGATCTACGGCGGCATCTCGTTCGTCGGCGGCGAGACCAGCCTGATCTGGTATCCGTCCAACGGCCTGCACACCGAACGCGGCATGCTGCTCGCCTGCTATGGCTCGGGCGGCCGCGCGGAGGGCTTCGCCAAGCGCCCCCTGGCCGAGCAGATCGCGGTGGCCCGTAGCGTGGTCGGCAAGCTGCACCCCGGCCACGAGGGCGAGCTGACCAACCCGGTCGTCGTGAACTGGAGCAAGATCCCCTACAACATGGGACCCTGGCCGCGCTGGGGCGAACGCGGCGGCGTGCAGGAGGGGCACTTCGATTCGCCCGAGTACCGGCTGCTGAACCAGCCGCACGGGCGTGTGCATTTCTCAGGCGCCCACCTCAGCCAGACGCCCGGTTGGCAGGAAGGCGCGGTCTATTCGGCGCAACGCACGATCGCGTCCCTCAACGAACAAGTGAAAGAACGGGCACTGGTGGAGTCGCGCGCGGCGGCTTGATCCGCACTGTCATTGCCTGCCCAATAGCCAAGCTCAGTCATAGGAACTGTCATTCATGCGAAAATTCATCCTGCCGGCGGCCCTGCTGGCGCTGGCCGCCGCCACGCCCGCCGCCGCCCAGGTCAAGCGGATCGGGGCCCCGACCTCGCCGATCCTGCAGGCGGCCGTGGTGCCGGCCGGAACCGACATCATGTACGTCAGCGGCATCACGCCGCCGGCGCTGAACGCCGGGGCCCCGGCCGGCACGCCGCCGGAGTTCGGCGACACCAAGACCCAGACCATCGGCGTCCTGAAGCGCATCGAGGACATTCTGAAGGCCGAGGGCCTGACCCACGGCGACGTGTTCATGATGCGGGTGCTGCTGGTCGGCGACCCAGCCAAGGGCGGGGCGATGGATTTCGCCGGCATGATGGAGGGCTACCGGCAGTTCTACGCAAACGAGACCCAGCCCAACAAGACCGCGCGCATCACCAGCCAGGTCGCCGCCCTGGTGGCGCCGGGCATGATGGTCGAGATCGAGGTCCAGGCCGCCAAGCCGAAGAAATAGCGCTGTTGGTCGGCCGCAGGAGGGCGCTGGTCGACCAACGCTTTGCCCCTGGCGCGATCGGGGCGCTCGTCGGAAGCTCCAGAATCCAGACGAGAGCCCCATGCGCGCCCTGATCCTAGCCTTCCTCCTGCTGACCGCCGGCCCGGCCTCGGCCCAGGAGTTTCCACTCCGCCTCCCCGCCCCCGGCGGGGAGGTGATCCTGCCCAGCGCCGGCGCCAAGAAGGCCCACGACGAGTGGCGGTACGCCGCCGCCCGCCGGGCCGGCGACACGCTCTACGTCTCCGGCGTGGTGGTGTTCCGCGCGCCAGGCGAGGGCAATGACGCGGCCGCCTTCAAGGCCCAGGCCCGGCGCGGTTTCGAGCAGCTTAAAGCCACCCTGACCGCTTCTGGCGCGACCTTCGCCGACGTGGCGATGATCAACAGCTTCCACGTCTGGGACGGCCCCAACTTCGCCGGGACCAAGGACCAGCAGTTCGCGGCCTTCGAGGAGGTGGTCGGCGAATACCTGAAGGCGCCCTATCCAGCCTGGACCGCGGTTGGTACGACCGGGCTTCTGGGTGAGACCGGACTCGTAGAAGTCCAGCTCATCGTCCATTCGCCGGCGAGGAAACCGTGACCGACACCTTGGGCCCCCTACTCTCGTTCCAACCTCCCGTGACGCCGGCCCTGGTCGTGCGGCGATCGGCGTTGGAGGCGAACCTGGCGGCCATGCAGGGCGCATGCGCCGCCGCCGGGGTCGCGCTGCGAGCCCACGGCAAGATGCACAAGTGCACGACGCTGGGCCGCCGCCAGGTCGAGCTGGGCGCGGTCGGCCTCTGCTGCCAGACGGTGGGCGAGGCGCAGGCTTATGCAGCTGCGGGCGTGAGCGACCTGCTGGTCACTTCGCCGCCGGCGCCCTGGGGCGCGGATGTGGTCGCCGCCATCGCCAGGTCGGGCGTCAACATCGCGGTCGTCGCCGACGATGCGGACCAGATCGCGCGGCTGGGCGCGGCGGCGCAGGCGGCCGGAACCACCGTCGGCCTGGTGGTCGACATCGACCTGGGCACCCACCGCACCGGCGTTCCGCCCGAGCAGGTCGCCGCCCTCGCCCGCCTGGCCAGCCAGACGCCGGGCCTGCGCTACCGCGGGATCCAGGCCTATCTCGGCCACCTGCAGCACCTGGCCGACCTGGAGGCGCGGCGCGGCGCCTGCCAGGTGACCCGCCAACGGCTGGGCGCCCTGGTCGGCGAGCTGACCGAGGCAGACCTCAAGCCCGAGCTGGTCACCGGCGGCGGCACCGGCACCTATGTCGAGGATCTGGCCAGCGGCGTGTTCAACGAGATCCAGGCCGGCTCCTACGTGTTCATGGACGTCGAGTACGAGGACTGCGGCGCCATCGACGGCCAGGCCTGGCCCTTCCGCCAGGCGCTGTTCATCGCCACCAGCGTGGTCTCGGCCCGTCACAAGACCCACGTGGTCTGCGACTCTGGGCTCAAGGCGCACTCGGTCGACGGCCCGCCCGCGCGCGTGGTGGCCGGGGCGCCGCAGGGAACCCGCTGGCGGCCGATGGGCGACGAGCATTCGGCCCTGTTCCATCCGGCGATGATGGGCGTGGTCAAGGCGGCCGGCGCCGACTTCGCCGGCGCGATCAGCGCCGCCGACGAGGACGCCGCCATCGCCTGGCCGGCCGACGCGCCGAAGGTCGGCGACGTCGTCTGGCTGCAGCCGGGGCATATCGACCCGACCATCAACCTCTATGACGCGCTGCTCGTGGTGGACGAGGACGGGTCGTCGGAAACCTGGCCGGTGGACGCCCGGCGCAGTTCACGCTGAGCTTAATTCAAAGGGTGTCATCCCGGTTTGCGAAGCAAGACCGGGACCCATGAACACCAGGTGGATCAGGATGCGGCCCGGGCGCGCGCCCTCCGCAATGACGGAACGAATGGGTCCCGGTCTTCGGCTGCGCCGAAACCGGGATGACAGTTTGTGGGCCGTGGAATCTTGCTTTGACGCGCCCTCTGCCGTCTGGTGCGCCGAATCGAAACCAACCCATGAGGACGCCATGAAGACCCGCGCCGCCGTCGCCTTCGAAGCCAAGAAGCCGCTGGAAATCGTCGAGGTCGACCTGGAAGGTCCCAAGGCGTTCGAGGTGCTGGTCGAGATCAAGGCCACCGGCATCTGCCACACCGACGCCTACACCCTGGACGGTCTGGACTCTGAGGGCATCTTCCCCTCGATCCTGGGCCACGAAGGCGCGGGCGTGGTGGTCGAAGTCGGTCCCGGCGTCACCAGCGTCAAGCCCGGCGACCACGTGATCCCGCTCTACACGCCCGAATGCCGCCAGTGCAAAAGCTGCCTGAGCCGCAAGACCAACCTCTGCACCGCAATCCGCGGCACGCAGGGCAAGGGCCAGATGCCGGACGGCACCAGCCGCTTCTCCTACAAGGGCCAGGCGATCGCCCACTACATGGGCTGCTCGACCTTCTCGAACTTCACCGTGCTGCCCGAGATCGCGGTGGCCAAGATCCGGCCCGACGCGCCGTTCGACAAGGCCTGCTACATCGGCTGCGGCGTCACCACCGGGGTCGGCGCGGTGGTCAACACCGCCGGCGTCGAGCCGGGCTCCAACGCCGTCGTCTTCGGCCTCGGCGGCATCGGCCTCAACGTGATCCAGGGCCTGAAGATGGTGGGCGCCGACATGATCATCGGCGTCGACATCAATCCCGACCGCGAAGCGTGGGGCCGCAAGTTCGGCATGACCCACTTCGTCAATCCCACCGACATCGGCGGCGCCGACATCGTGCAGCATCTGGTCGCCCTGACCGACGGCGGCGCGGACTACACCTTCGACTGCACCGGCAACACCAACGTCATGCGCCAGGCGCTGGAAGCCTGCCATCGCGGCTGGGGCGAGAGCGTGATCATCGGCGTGGCCGAGGCCGGCAAGGAGATCTCCACCCGCCCGTTCCAGCTGGTCACCGGCCGCGTCTGGAAAGGCTCGGCCTTCGGCGGCGCCCGCGGCCGCACCGACGTGCCGAAGATCGTCGACTGGTACATGGAAGGGAAGATCCAGATCGACCCGATGATCACCCACGTCATGCCGCTCGAAGACATCAACAAGGCCTTCGACCTGATGCACGCGGGTGAGAGCATCAGAAGCGTGGTGGTGTTCTAGGGGGCGGGCGCGGCGCGCATGATCGCACTCCTGCTCGCCGCGCAACTGGCCACCGGCGCGCCGCCGCTGAAGGTGGCGACCTACGCCTATCCAAAATACGACCGCGCCGCGGCGTTGGAGCCCATGGCCAAGCAGCTGGGGCAGGCGCTGGGGCGCGAGACTCAAGTTGTCCTCTTAGCCACTCCCGACGCCCTGGCCGCCTCGATCCGGGCCGGCGAGGTCGACGTCGCCATGACCAATCTCGCCGCCTATCTGGCGGTGCAATCCGACCCGAAGGTGCAGGCGGTGGCGGTGCTGGACGTGCCGCCCGCGACCGCCGGGCGCTATCGCGGCGTGCTGGTCGCGCGGCGTAACGCCGGGGTCGCCGCGATGCGCGACCTGCCGGCCAAGGCGGCGGGCCTGCGCTACGCCGAGGTCCTGCCGGGCTCGACCTCCGGGGCATTGGTTCAGGCCGGCGCGCTGCGCGAGGTTGGCCTCACGCCGGATCGCTTCAAGGAGGTCCATCAGGCCGGCACCCACGAGGCGGCGCTGGCCGCGCTGCAGGCCGGCGACGCCGACCTCGCCGCCTTCGCCGAGGAACCCTGGCGCAAGTTGAAAGCCGACAACCCCCAGGCCGCCGCCGGCCTCGTCGAGCTCTGGCGTTCAGACCCGCTGCCCGCCGGCCCGGTGGTCTGCGTCCGCGCCGCGACGACGCCGTGTGACGAGATCGAGGGTCTGCTGCTGCGCGATGGCGCCAAGGCGGCCGCCGATCTCGCCAAGGGCTGGTCGGAGACCGAGGGGGCTATGCGATTCAGAGCTCACGACGACCGCCACTACGATGGGGTCCACTAACAATAGCAACGCCTACCGACACTCCGCCCCTCAGAAGAACTCGTCCATCAGCCGGTAGAAGGCGCAGGCGGCTTCGTCGACGGCGCTGAGCGGATAGCGCTCGCGCAGGATGGCGGCGGCGTCGAGGTGGGGGTGGTTGAACTTCGCCGAACGCAGGAAGAGGGCGAGGTCCTGGTAGCGGTCGGCCAGGCCGAAGCGGCCAAGGTCGACCATGCCGACCGGGCGGCCGGGGCTCCAGATGAAGTTCGGCAGGCTGGCGTCGCCGTGGGTCAGGACCAGGCGCTCGGCCGCCGGGCGGGCGGCGATGGCGCGGTCGAGGGCCTGGCGCGCGGTCCAGCCGAGGCGCTCGGCGTCGAAGTCCTCCTCGTCCACGAGGCCGTCGGCGACGCGGCGCTCGGCCAGGGCGAACTTGGCGGAAAGGCTCATGTCGAAGGGACAACCCTCCGCGTCGAGGGCGTGCAGCCGGGCCAGCAGATCGACCGTGGCGGCCAGGGCGTCGGCGGCGTCGTGCGGCGCCACGTGCGAGACCGCCTGGCCGTGCAGGCGCTCGCTGATCAGGCAGAAGCCGCCGTCGAAGGCGCCGCTCCACAGGGTGGCGGCGACGCGCACGCGCCCGCCGAGCCAGCGCACGACCTCGCCCTCGCGGGCCAGGGTCTCGGCGCTGCCCGGATGGTCGCCGGGGGCGAACTTGACGACGCAGGCGCCGACCGTGGCGATCAGGTCGCCCGACTGGCCGTGGCCGATCACGTCGACGCTGGCGCAGCCGAACGGCAACCGCGCCTCTTCCAGCATCAGCCGGACATAGTCGTCGATGGAAGCCACCTCGTGCATGGCCGCCTCCTCGTACGACACAGTCCAGGTTCAATGGACCTAGGTGGTGACGAGCTTGGCCAATGTCACCCCCTCGCTGACCTGGTCGCCCACGGAAACCGACAGCGATTCCACCTCGCCGTCGAAGGGCGCGCCGAGGGCGTGCTCCATCTTCATGGCCTCGAGGGTCAGCAGGGCCTGGCCGCGGACGACCGTGTCGCCGACCGACACGGCGATCGCCACGACCTTGCCCGGCATAGGGGCGCGGACGGCGCCGTCGCCGCCGCCACCGTGGGCCGCGTCCTTGACCGGCGGGCGCGGGGTCAGGGTGAAGGTCTCGCCGGCGTCGAAGACCACGACCTCGCCGTCTTCGGTCAACAGCACGTCGCCTGGCACGTCGTCCGAGTAGAGCGGCGCATCGAAGCCCTGGTCGCCCAGATAGAGCCGCATGGAGGCCAGCGGCGGGGCGTTGAGCCGAAAGCCCGTGAGGCCGGCCCAGGGGTCGGTCGGAGCCACGCCTTCCTCGTCCACGGTCAGGGCCATGGCCGCCGAGGCGAGCGCGACGTCTGAGGGCGCCGGCTGGGCGGCCAGGGCGTCCAGCCGCGCCTCGATGAAGCCCGTGTCGACGTCGCCCTCGATGAAGTCCGGATGGTCGAGGCAGCGGGCCAGGAAGCCGGCGTTGGTCTTGACCGGCCAGACCTCGACCTCGCTGCAGGCCTGGGCCAGCAGGTCGGAGGCGCCCTCGCGGGTCGGGGCGTGGGCGATCAGCTTGGCGATCATCGGGTCGTAGAAGGGCGAGACCTCGCCGCCCTCCTCCACGCCGGTGTCCACGCGGACCAGATCCTCGGGGAGCTTGAAGTGCTCCAGCAGGCCGATCGAGGGCAGGAAGCCGCCGGCCGGGTTCTCGGCGTAGAGGCGCGCTTCCATGGCGTGGCCCGTCAGGACGATGTCCTCCTGCGCGAGGGGCAGCGGCTCGCCGGCGGCGACGCGGATCTGCCATTCGACCAGGTCGACGCCGGTGACCGCCTCGGTGACGGGGTGCTCGACCTGCAGACGGGTGTTCATCTCCATGAACCAGATGCGGTCGGGCTTGAGGCCGTCGCTGGCGTCGGCGATGAACTCGACGGTGCCCGCGCCGACATAGCCGACGGCCTGGGCGGCCTTGACGGCGGCGCTGGTGACAGCGGCGCGGGCGGCGTCGCTCATGCCCGGCGCGGGGGCTTCCTCGATGACCTTCTGGTGGCGGCGCTGCAGCGAGCAGTCGCGCTCATAGAGGTGGACGACCTGGCCCTGGCTGTCACCGAACACCTGCACCTCGATGTGGCGCGGGCGGGTGACGTAGGTCTCCAGCAGCACCCGGTCGTCGCCGAACGAGGCGGCGGCCTCGCGCTGGCAGGAGGTCAGGGCGGCGGCGAACGCCTCGGCATGATCGACCTTGCGCATGCCCTTGCCGCCGCCGCCGGCGACGGCCTTGATCAGCACGGGGTAGCCGATCTTGTCGGCCTCGGCCTGGAGCCGCGCGGGGGTCTGGTCTTCGCCGAGATAGCCGGGCGTCACCGGCACGCCGGCATTGGCCATCAGCAACTTGGCGGCGTCCTTCAGGCCCATGGCGCGGATCGCGGCCGGCGGGGGGCCGATCCAGGTCAGGCCGGCGGCGACCACCGCCTCGGCGAACTCGGCGTTCTCGGAGAGGAAGCCGTAGCCGGGGTGGATGGCGTCGGCGCCGGTCGCCAGCGCCGCGTCGATGATCCTGTCACCGACCAGGTAGCTCTCGCGCGCTGCGGCGGGCCCGATCAGCACGGCCTGATCGGCCATGCGCACGTGCGGAGCGTCGGCGTCGGCCTCGGAATAGACGGCGACGGTGGCCAGGCCCATGGCCTGGGCGGTGCGGAAGACGCGGCAGGCGATCTCGCCGCGATTGGCGACCAGAATGCTGGTGATCATGGTCACATCCGGAAGACGCCGAACCGGGTTTCCGGGATCGGCGCGTTGAGGGCGGCGGAGATGGAGAGACCCAGGACGTCGCGCGTCTGGACCGGATCGATGATGCCATCGTCCCAGAGGCGGGCGGTGGCGAAATAGGGCGAGCCCTCGTCCTCGTAGCGGGCGCGGATCGGGGCCTTGAAGGCTTCCTCCTCGGCCGGAGTCCACTTGTCGGCGTCGCGGTGGACGGTGGCCAGCACGCTGGCGGCCTGCTCGCCGCCCATCACCGAGATGCGGCTGTTGGGCCAGGTCCATAGGAAGCGTGGGCTATAGGCCCGGCCGCACATGCCGTAGTTGCCGGCCCCGAACGAGCCGCCGATCAGCACGGTGAACTTGGGCACCTCGGCGCTGGCGACGGCGGTGACCAGCTTGGCGCCGTCCTTGGCGATGCCGCCGGCCTCGTACTTTCCGCCGACCATGAAGCCGGAGATGTTCTGCAGGAAGACCAGCGGGATCTTGCGCTTGCAGGCCAGCTCGATGAAGTGCGCGCCCTTCAGCGCGCTTTCGGAGAACAGCACGCCGTTGTTGGCGAGGATCGCCACTGGCTGGCCCCAGATGCGGGCGAAGCCGCAGACCAAGGTCGTGCCGTAGAGGGCCTTGAATTCGTCGAAGTCCGAGCCGTCGACGATGCGGGCGATGACCTCGCGCACGTCGTAGGGCGCGCGCACGTCGGTGGGGACGATGCCGTACAGCTCGGCCGGATCGTAGGCCGGCGGGCGCGGGTCGCGCAGGTCCTGGTCGACCTGCTTGCTGGTGTTCAGGTTGGCGACGATGGAGCGGACGATGGTCAGGGCGTGCTCGTCGTCCTCGGCCACGTAGTCGACGACGCCCGAGCGGCGGCCGTGGGTGTCGGCGCCGCCCAGCTCCTCGGCGCTGATCACCTCGCCGGTGGCGGCCTTCACCAGCGGCGGGCCGCCGAGGAAGATGGTGCCCTGGCCGCGGACGATCACCGTCTCGTCGGACATGGCCGGGACATAGGCGCCGCCGGCCGTGCACGAGCCCATGACACAGGCGATCTGCGGGATGCCCTCGCCGCTCATCCGCGCCTGATTGAAGAAGATGCGGCCGAAGTGGTCGCGGTCGGGAAAGACCTCGGCCTGGTGGGGCAGGTTCGCGCCGCCGCTATCGACCAGGTAGACGCACGGCAGGCGGTTCTGCATGGCGATCTCCTGCGCCCGCAGATGCTTCTTCACCGTGGTCGGGAAGTAGGCCCCGCCCTTCACCGTCGCGTCGTTGGCGACGATCATCACCTCGCGGCCGCAGACGCGGCCGATGCCGGTGATGATGCCGGCGCCGGGGGCTTCGTCCTTGTAGACGCCGTGGGCGGCGAGCGCGCCGACCTCCAGGAACGGCGAGCCGGGATCGAGCAACCGCTCGACCCGCTGGCGCGGCAGCAGCTTGCCGCGCGAGGCGTGACGCTGACGCGACGGCTCGGGCCCGCCGAGCGCGGCGTGGGCGGTGCGCTCGGCCAGTTCCGCGGCCAGGGCGCGGTTGTGGGTGTCGTTGGCCTGGAAAGCCGCGCTGGCCTTATCGACGGAGGTGGCGAGTTTGGTCATGCGCCCAGCAGCTCCCGGCCGATGAGGAAGCGGCGGATCTCGTTGGTGCCGGCGCCGATGTCGTAGAGCTTGGCGTCGCGGACCAGGCGTTCCACCGGGAACTCCTTGGTGTAGCCGGCGCCGCCGAGGGCCTGCACAGCCTCCAGGCTGACCTTCACCGCGTTCTCGGAGGCCAGCAGGATCGCGCCGGCGGCGTCGAAGCGGGTGGTGAGCCCGGCGTCGCAAGCCTTGGCCACGGCGTAGACATAGGTGCGGGCCGAGTTCAGGGCGACGTACATGTCGGCGATCTTGCCCTGCATCAGCTGGAACGAGCCGATCGGCTTGCCGAACTGCTTGCGCTCGCGGACATAGGGCAGGACCACGTCGAGGCAGGCCTGCATGATGCCGAGCGGCCCGGCGGCGAGGACGGCGCGTTCGTAGTCGAGGCCGCTCATCAGCACGCCCGCGCCGCCGTTCAGCGGGCCGAGCACGTTCTCTTCCGGGATCTCGCAGTCCTCGAACACCAGTTCGGCGGTGTCGGAGCCGCGCATGCCCATCTTGTCCAGCTTGGGCGAGACGCTGAAGCCCTTCATGCCCTTCTCGACCAGGAAGGCGGTGACGCCGCGGCTGCCCTCGTCAGGCGAGGTCTTGGCGTAGACCACCAGGGTGTCGGCGTGCGGGGCGTTGGTGATCCAGAACTTCGTGCCGTTGAGGACGTAGCGGTCGCCGCGATGCTCGGCGTGGGTCCGCATCGAGATCACGTCGGAGCCGGAGCCCACCTCGCTCATGGCCAACGAGCCGACGTGCTCGCCGCTGATCAGCTTGGGGAGGTACTGGCGCTTCTGCTCGGGGCTGCCCCAGCGGCGGATCTGGTTGACGCAGAGGTTGGAGTGGGCGCCGTAGGATAGGCCGACCGAGGCCGAGGCGCGGCTCACCTCCTCCATCGCCACCACGTGCTCGAGATAGCCGAGGCCGAGGCCGCCGAACTCCTCCTCGACCGTGATCCCGTGCAGGCCAAGCTCGCCCATCTGGGGCCAGAGCTCGCGGGGGAAGGTGTTGGTGGCGTCGACCTGGGCGGCGATCGGCGCGATCTTGTCGGCCGCGAAGCGCGCGGTGGTCTCGCGGATGGCGTCGGCGGTCTCTCCGAGACCGAACTGGAAGCTGGGACCGGTCATGAGCTCGATTTAGCGGACGGAAGAGAGGAAGAGCAGGTTCGCAAACCTAGGCTCGGATGAACAATCCACAAAATTGAATGATCATGATGCACATGATAGATGCCATCTATCATGGATCGCTACCTGCTACGCTACTTCCTGGCCATTGTAGAGACAGGGAATTTCAGCCGCGCGGCGGCGCGGGAGAACGTCGCCCAGCCCACCTTGTCGGCCGGGATCGCCAAGCTGGAGGCCCAGCTGCAGGCGCGGCTGTTCGACCGCACCAACCGCAGAGTTCACTTAACCGAGGCCGGCAGCCGGCTGCTGGTGCATGCCCGGCGCATCGAGCACGAGTTCAATCTGGCCCAGGCGGCCGTGTCGGGCGTGGCGACCGCCGAACTGGTGCGGGTCGCTGTGCTGTCGACCATT
The DNA here is from genome assembly GCF_001425305.1 of Phenylobacterium sp. Root1290. Classification (GTDB taxonomy): domain Bacteria; phylum Pseudomonadota; class Alphaproteobacteria; order Caulobacterales; family Caulobacteraceae; genus Phenylobacterium. The sequence continues at coordinate 785,484 of NZ_LMEE01000002.1, forward strand.
CCCGCGGCCCTGATCGAGGAGATCCTGGCCCGGCGTCCGACCGGCGCCGAGCGCCTCGAACTGCTGGAAGGGTCGGAGCGCGAAGTCATCAGCCTGCTCGATCGCGGCCGCGTCGAGGTGGCGCTCACCACGATCAATCCGTCTACGGATCGTTTTGGCGCCGAGCGCCTGCACGAGGAGGGTTATGGCCTGGCCCTGCCCGCCGGCCACCGCCTGGCCGGCGCCGAGATGCTGGACGGCGAAGCCCTGGCCGACGAGGTGATGATGGTCCGCCGGCACTGCGAGGTGCTGGCCCAGACCAGCCGCTATTTCACCGATCGCGGCGTGCGGCCGTTCTTCAGCTATCGCGGCGCGAGCGACGAGAAAGTGCTGGCCCTGGTCCGCGCGGGGCTCGGGATCACCGTCATGCCCGACAGCTATCGCGATCCTGGGGTAGCCCGGGTCGGGCTCAGGGGCTTCACGCCCCGGCGAGTGCTCGGCATCTGTTATGCAGGCGACGTCGCCCGCCATCGGACCAGCGGCTTCGCCCAAGCCACGCGCGAGGTGTTCGGCGAAGCGAACTGACCAGGGCCGGCGGACCCCGTGCATACTGGGGACGTATCAGGGAAACACCCGATGTCGGGAGAGCGGGTTGGAGTGCTTGGCTGGCCTACGGACCACGAGCATTCATGACCTTGCCGCACACCCGCCCAAGACTGCCGAAAGACCTTGGCACCCTGCGCACCGTCATGGCCGCCGACCGAACGCTGATGGCCTGGGTGCGCACGTCGCTGTCGATGCTGAGCTTCAGCTTCACCATCTACAAGTTCCTGGAGACCGCCGCGCAGCAGGACATCGTCGCCCGCTCGGACAGCCCGCAGCAGGTGGGACTGTTTCTGGCGGGCATGGGCACGTTCTCGATGGTGCTGGGAGTCGTCAGCTACTGGATGACCCTGAAGGACCTCCAGCGCGCGGAGGAGTTCCGACTGGGCCGACCGACGCTGGTCATCTCGGGGGTCATGATGCTGGCCGGCGTGGCCCTGTTCGTGGGCATCGCCGCCCGAGTGGTGTGACCTAGCCCTCGGGGACCGGACCGACCAGCGCGCCGCCGCCCCCGGAGGAAGGCGGCGGCGGCGCGGTCGCGCAGGCGGACATGACTACGCCTGCGAAACTCGAGACGCACAGGATCGCGTTACTGCCAACGCGAGCAGAGCACGTCGGCGAGATAGATCCTGCCGCCGACCGTCTGGGCCGCTCCGTTCCTGGAGCTGGCGTAGCCGATCGACCTGCAGAAGTTCTCGGACTCGCGGGTGATGCAGGCGGCGCTGCCGCCCTCGCGGTCACAGACATTGACGCGGCGGCCACGGACTTCAGGCGCCGGGAAGAATTCGGCCGCCATCCCCTTCAGCGACTGTCCACCGCCGCCGCCTGATCCGCCGCCGCCGCCACCATGCGAGGCGGACCGGATCGAACGCACGCCGCTGACGCCGAGCTGAGTCTGGAGATTGGCGCTGGAACCGGCGAGCACCGTGCAGCGCCCGCGGAAATTGGGCAGCTCGCAGACCTCCCATGAACTGCCGCCGCCCATCCGGATGCTGCGCGGCGACCAGGTGGCCGGGATCACCGGCATGTCGCGCACCACGGTCAGCGTGCGGCCCTGGAAATTCGTCGCCGAGAAGAGCTGGGCGTTGGGGGCCATGCGATCCTGCGCATGGGCCGGCGCCGACAGGGCCAGCAGCGCGGCCGAAGCCAGGATGATCCGAGACAGCATGACGTCCTCCCAAGACCGCGTCGAAGCAGATAATGGTCAAGCGAAGCCGTAGTTCCCGACGGCATCGACGCCCGTGCGATCCCGCTCGGCAGGCGCCGCCGATCTAGCGGACCTTAAGTTCTGCGATGTTCGCGGTCATGTAGCGCGCGTCCTCGCCGTAGCCGGCGACCTTGGTGCGCAGAGGCTCGGCCAGATCGTCGACCGGTGAGTAGCCGAGCTTCTCCCAGAAGCGCCACGCGCCCTGGACCGCGACCAGGTCCCCACGCACCAGGCCGGCGCCGAGCGCGGCGTCCGCGGCCGAGGCGACCAGCGCACGACCGAGGCCCAGGCCACGCGCGGCCGGACCGATGGCGAGATCGTGGATGAACCAGTTGTCTGTGGCCGGCGGCGCACTCAGCGTCGTGCCGATCGGCGGCGGGCTGGCCGCGGGCCAGGGGTGGCTGAGAATGTAGGCGAGCAGCTCCTCGCCCTCGAACGCGGCCCAGCACAGCGCCGGCGCCACGGTCAGGCGGCTGGCCAGAATGTCCTGCGGTTCGTGGAACAGCGGTGCGAAGGCGACCGTCTGCAACGCCGCCACTTTCGGCATGTCGGCAGGGGTCAGTGGGCGCAGGGAGGCTCGCGTACTGGTCATATCAGGGCTTATAGACCCAGGTCAGTCAGGAGATCCCCATGCCGGTCGAAATTCTTCAGCAGCACAAGGTGCACGGCGGGACGCTGAGCTATGTCCGCCATCAGAGCGCGGCGACCGGCACGGCTATGCGGTTCTCGGTCTTCGTTCCGGGCGAGGCGACCGGTCCGGTCCCCTACCTGATCTGGCTGTCGGGCCTGACCTGCACCGAGGACAACTTCACCACCAAGGCCGGCGCCTACGCCCATGCGGCCGAGGCCGGGGTGGCGATCGTCGCCCCCGACACCAGCCCGCGCGGCGAGGGCGTGGCCGACGACCCGGCCTATGACCTCGGCCAGGGCGCGGGCTTCTATGTCGACGCCACCCAGGCGCCGTGGGCGCCGCACTTCCGCATGGAAACCTATGTCACCGCCGACCTCATCGCCGCGGCGGAGGCGGCCTTCCCGCTGGACGGCGGCCGGCGCGGGGTGTTCGGACACTCGATGGGCGGGCACGGCGCGCTGACCCTGGCGCTGCGCCATCCGGAGCTTTTCAAGACGGTCTCCGCCTTCGCGCCCATCGCCTCCCCGACCCGCTGCCCGTGGGGGCGCAAGGCGCTGGGCGCCTATCTCGGCGAGGACGAAGCGGCCTGGGCGGCGCACGACTCGACGCTGCTGATCGCGAGCGGCAAGGCGCGCGGCCGGGAGATCCTGGTCGATCAGGGCGGCGGCGACAATTTCCTGGTCGAGCAATTGAAGCCGGAGCTGCTGGAGGCGGCCGCCGCCGAGGGCGGCGCAGCCCTGACCCTGCGGATGCAGGAGAGCTACGACCACTCCTACTTCTTCATCACCAGCTTCGTCGGCGATCACGTCGCCTGGCACGCCGCAAGGTTGTAGGCCCGACAATCACACCACCGGCTCACTTGTGGCGGGCGGCGGCGCATGGTGTCGTTCACCATGATTCCAAAGTCCGCTTCGTCGGAACGATGGCTGATCACCGGGGCGACGGGCCTGATCGGCGGCGCTGTCTGCGCGGGCCTGGTCGACGCCGCGCCGCTGCGCCTGTCCCTGAGCGGCGCACAGGCAAGCCTTGCGCATGACCTGACAAACGCGGCCGCCCTGCCCGCCCTGCTGGACGCGATCTCACCCCAGCGGGTCATGCATCTGGCGGCGATCTCCAAGCCCGACCGCGTGGAGCGCGAACCCGAGCACGCGCGCCGGCTGAATGTCGCGGCGAGCGCGGCGATCGCCGAGTGGTGCCGCACGCGCGGCAAGAGTCTGATCTTCACCTCCACCGACCAGGTCTTCGACGGCGAGAAGGGTCAGCCCTATCTGGAGACCGACACGCCGCGACCGACCACCGCCTATGGTGCGATGAAGCTGCAGGCCGAGGCCGCGGTGCTGGCCGCCGGCGGCGGCGTGGCGCGGCTGGGTTGGGTGCTGAACGACCTGCCTGGCGGACGCCCGGACTTCCTGCAGATCGCCCTGGAGCGGCTGGCGAACGGCGAGCGGGTGCGCGCCGTGGACGACGAGCGCCGCACGACCCTGACCGCCAGCGCCGCGGCGCAGGCGCTGATCGCACTGGCGGGCGCCGATTTCGCAGGGCTGGTCCACCTGGACGGCGGGCGCGACGCCACGCCGTTCGAGCTCATCGCCGAGACCGCGAAGGCGCGCGGGGTCGCGACATCCGGGCTTGAACCGATTTCGCGCCGGACGCTGTCGCCCGCGGGCCGACCCGGCGACGTGCGGCTGCGCTCAGGCCGGGAGCCAGCGAGGCAGTCCGCACGCGCCTTGAGCGCGACAGGCTGAAGCGGCGCTAGAGCGCCCGCTTGTAGAGGTCGAGCAACTCGGCCCAGGCCTTCTCCGCCGCCGGCTCGTTGTAGACCTGGCTGCCCTTGACCGTCCAACCGTGGGCGGCGCCTTCGTAGACCTCGACACGGTTCTTCAGCTTGGCGGCGTCGAGCGCGCCCTTGACCTTCTCCTTGGCGGCGGGATCCTGCTTGTCGTCGTTGTCGGCGACCAGGACCATGTACTCGGCCTGGGTCTTGGGCAGCACCAGGTGCGGGCTGGTTGGAGCGTCGGTGAAGAGGCCGCCGCCGTGGAAGCTGGCCACCGCGCCCACGCGGCCGGGAACCGCGCCGGCCGTGCGGAAGGCCAGCGGACCGCCCATGCAGTAGCCCTGGGTCCCGACCTTCTTGTTCTTGTCGGTCTGCGGCTGGGCGTCGAGGTAGGCGAGATAGGCGACGGCGTCGCGGTCGGTCCCTTCCGGCGTCACGCTGGCGCGCAGCGGCGCCAGCTTGGCGCGGTCGTCGGCGTTGGCGAAGTTGAACCCGCCATCGACCACTGGCGCCTTCTTGACCCGATAGTAGAGGTTGGGAACCAGCACCACGTAGCCGGACGCGGCCAGGCGCTTGCCCATCTCGCGGAACACCGGGCGCAGGCTGACGACGTCAGGCCAGAGCAGCACGGCGGGCCAGGAGCCCTTGCCCTCGGGATAGTAGAGCGCTGCGTCGGCGACACCGTCCGGCGTCTTGATCTCGACGTCCTTCTCGACGACCGGAACCGCCGCGTGCGCGCTGGCCGCCGTCAGGCCGGCCGCAGCGACTGTCATCAGGCCGAACGTACGGCGCGAAACGGTGGGGTCTTCGATCAGGCCCTGGTGGATATCGTCGTCGCACATGGCGTCACCTCCCTTTTTTCCAGCCCATGGAGCGCAGCATTTGTTGCGCGGATGTGTCGGAGAGGGAAGCGCCGCCTCAGGCGGCCAGGCCCAGCCGCTGCAGTTCGGCGAAATCGGACAGAGGCAGGGTCGGCCGCGCGGCGTGCTCGATGACCGCCGCATAGGCCTGGGGCGGGGCTCCCGCCTTCATGCCGGTCAGCAGGCCCGTGCGCTCGGCCGGGTTCATGGCGGGAAGCATCATGCGCATCGTCGCGATGGTCTCCTCGGGCGACAGCGAGGCGATGATCGCCTGTTCGATGGCCATGAGCTCATCGTCGCTGAACAGGGCGCAGAGCAGCGGCCAGGTCACCGTCTCTTCGTGCAGCATGTGCAGGAAGTCCTCGGCCACGTAGGCGCTGAACTCCAGATAGAGGAGACGGCCGAGCCCCGGACGGTCGGCGCGTTCGCCATGCTCCAGGCGGGCGATGGCGGCGGTCAGGGCCGCAAAGCGGGCGCGGTGGTGCTCGTGCTGCTCGCCCAGTTCCGCGACGGCGTCCGGCGCGCGGGCGGTCAAGGCCGCATGGATATGGTCCTCCTCGTGCGTCAGGTGCTGGGCGGCCATCTCCAGATGCGCCCGCAGGTCGTCGAGCAGCGGGCGCAGGTCGGCGCCGTAGTCGGCCGCGCCGAGGCGCGTCGCCATGGCGCCGTGCGCGCGGCGCAGCCCCTTGTGGACCGGGCCGTAGATGTCCCAACGGCGCGCGGCGGAAAGGGTGAGAAGGTCGGTCATGGAGCGCCTCGTGGCTAGGCCGCCTGGAGGCGGCGCGACGGCTGTTGGCGCTCTCCTAGGCCCGGCTCGCGGGCGCCTCATCCTAAATGGTTCCTAAGCGGCGAACGCCGTTCCTAAAACATCGCTATCGAGCTAGTTTTCCCGCCAGGGGAACCTGGCGTGATCGATGCGGAACTGACGGCCCTGTTGCGGGAGCCGGTGATGATGGTGTTCGCGGCCAGGAGCGCCGCGGGCCTGCCGGCGCTGGGGCGGGCGCTGGGCGCGCGCCCGTCGCCGGGCGGCGAGACCTTGGACATCTTCACCCCCGCGGCCCAGTGGGGCGAGGCGCTGAGCGGGCTGGTTCCCGGCGCGCCGCTGGCCTTCACCTTCGTCCAGCCGGCCGACTATCGGACGTTCCAGTTGAAGGGCGAGCTGGTCTCGATCGCGTCGGCAGGCCCCGAGGACATCGCCGCCGCCGACCGCTATGCGGCTCAGGTCTCGCAGGCGCTCGCGGCGCTGGGCGTCCAGCCGCAGCAGATGGCCCACTGGCTGGGGCGAGGCGACCTGATGACCCTGCGCCTGGCGCCGACCATGGCCTTCAGCCAGACGCCGGGACCGCACGCCGGCGAGCGCCTGCCGGACCGCGACGCATGAAGGTCGCCCTGGCCGGCATCCGCGACTGCTTCGAGGGGGTGATCCCGTCGATCATCGCCACCCTGGACGCCGCCGGCCTGCCGAACGTCTCATACCTGTCGCAGGTCTACCTGGTGGACGACGAGCACGTGGCGCTGTCGAACCAGTTCTTCTCCAAGACCGCGGCCAATGTCGCGGCGACCGGCCGGGCGCATGTGCTGGTGGTCAGCGGTCGGACCGGCGAGCAGTTCGCGCTCGACGTCGAGCACCGGGCCTCGCTGACCGAGGGGCCGGTGTTCGCCAAGATGTCCGCGCAGTTGACCGCCATCAGTTCGCAGCATGGCGTCGGCGAGGCGATGGTGCTGCGCAGCGCCGAGCTCTACCGGGTGCGAGACTGCCGGGCGATCCCCGGGCCCTCGACGCAAGCGCCCGCGACGGCCGACGCGCAGGACCGCCTGGCCCTGGCCGCCAAGGTCGCCGCGGCCATCGCCGCCCAATCGGACGCCGAGGCGATGATCGACGCCGCGATCGACGGGCTGGAGGGCGCGTTCGGCTTCGCCAACGCCATGCTGCTGACGCTCGACGATGACGGCGGGCGGCTGACGACGATCGCCAGCCGCGGCTACGCCCAGGGCGGCGCGGGGTCCGAGGTGGCGCTCGGCGAGGGGGCCATCGGCATCGCGGCGGCCAGCGGGCAGGCGGTGCGGCTGAGCGACCTGAGCCGCGGCCGGCGCATGGCGGCGGCGGTGAGGGCCGGCTCGGCGCCGGGCGCCGAACGCTCCGTCCCCCTGCCCGGCCTGGACGCGCCGCAGAGCCAGCTGGCCGCGCCGATGGTCAGCCGCGGAAAGGTGCAGGGGGTGCTGTTCGCGGAGTCGGCCGAGCGCTTCAGGTTCGGGCCGGCGGACGAGGAGGCCCTGGTCCTGATCGGCGGCCAGCTCGCCGCCAGCCTGCGCCTGGCCGAGCTTGAGGCGCGCGAGGCCGGGGTCGCCGCCGCCAAGGCCGAGCCGGCGCCGCTGGGCGCGGACGTGCGAGTGAAGTACTTCGTCCACGACGACAGCCTGTTCCTGGACGACGCCTATCTGATCAAGGGCGTGCCCGGGCGGCTGCTGTTCCACTTCCTGCGGGTGTTCGCCGAGACCGGCCGCCGCGACTTCACCAATCGCGAGATCCGGCTGGAGACCGCGCTCAGATTGCCCGAGCTGAAGGACAACCTGGAAACCCGGCTGATCCTGCTGCGGCGGCGACTGGACGAAAAGGGCGCTCCGATCCGCCTGGCGCGGCCGGGCCGCGGCCAGATCAGGCTCGAGGTCGACGGCTTGCCGAGGCTCGAGATCGTCGAGCCGGGCTGATCAGCGCTCGCCGCGCCAGACGCCGCGCGCGATGATGGTCAGCTGGCTGACGATCAGGTGCTCGCGCTCGACCCAAGGAAAGCTCGGCTTGGCGATCAGCAGCGAGACCAGGCCGTGCATCGCCGACCAGGCGCACTGGGTCAGGGTCTCGAGGTCGAGGTCGAGGGTCAGGCCCAGCGCCTGCAGCTTGGCGAGTTCGCCGCGCAGCACGCCGTAGGTCGCCTGCACCGCCGGGGCCATGGCGAGGTCCTTGGTCTCGGCCAGCAGCTTTCGCACCTGCTGGCCCTCGGACATGAAGGCGATGCGGTACATGTCCGGATTGTCGAGCCCGAAGTCGACATAGATCCGCAGCATCGCCACCAGACAGTCGAGCGTCTCGATCGGTCCGCGGTCGCTGTCCGCCAGCCGCTGGGCCAGCAGGGCGAAGGCGCGGTCCTGCAGCTCGCCACCGATATCGTCCTTGGTCGGAAAGTAAGCGTAGAGGGTGGGCTGCGAGATGCCGACCGCCTGGGCGATCTGCCGGGTCGAGACGCCGTAGATCCCGAACTCGGTGAACAGCTTGAGCGCCGCCGCGAGGATCTCCTCGCGCCGTTCGGCTCCCTGGCCCTTCGCCTTCCGGGGCGAGCGTGAGCTCGGCGCATTCATTCCTGCATGCCTGTCATAAGCCGCTGTCGCTTGACAATCCCACATTATCGATCACTGATCACCTATCACTGATTGATTATGGAGTTTCCGGTGCGCATCAGGCGTTTTGTGAGACCACGCCTCGTTCGCGCCGGAGTGGCGGCGGCCGCCAGCCTGGCCGCCGCCACCGCTTGTTCGCAGGCCGAGAAGACGGCGCAGACGCCGCCGCCGGCCCCGGTCGAGGCGGTGGCCGTGCGCAGCCCCTCGGACGGCGCGATCCTCGCCGCCACCGGGCCGCTGGAGCGCCGACGCGAGATGACGCTGTCGTTCCGCATCGGCGGCGTGATCACGGCGCTCAATGTCGACGACGGCGACGTGGTGCGGGCCGGCCAGGTGCTGGCCAGCCTCGACCCCGCCGGGGTCGCCGCGGCGCAGACCCAGGCCGACGTCGAGGTCGAGCGGGCGCAGCGCGACCTGGCCCGCGACCAGACGCTGTTCGACAAGGGCTTCATCTCGGTTCAACGGCTCGACGACCGCAAGAGCGCCCTGCGCGCGGCGCAGGCGCGGGCAGGCTCGGCCGCCTTCGACCGCCGCTGGGCGCGGCTGGTGTCGCCAGCCAGCGGCGTGGTGCTGCAACGCACGGCCCAGTCGGGCGAGGTCGTGCAACCCGGACAGGCGGTGCTGCGCATCGCCGACGAAACCAGCCCGCTCACCCTGCGCGCGCCTCTGGCCGACCGCGACGTGATCCGCGTCCGCGTCGGCCAGAGCGCCAGCGTGCGGATCGACGGTCTCCCCACCGTCGTGCCCGGTCGTGTCAGCCGGGTCGGTGAGCGGGCCGGCCCACAGACCGGCGCCGTGGACGTCGAGATCGAGCTGCTGGGCGCCCATCCCCTGCGCTCAGGCCAGATGGCGACGGCGGAGATCGCCGTCGGCGCCGCGCCGACCAGCCCGATGTCGCGCGTCCCGGCCGAGGCGATCCTGGAGGCCGACGGCAAGCGCGCCTTCGTGTTCGTGGTCGAGAAGGACGTCGCCCGGCGCCGCGCGGTCGCCTTCGGCGGCTTCGACGGCGACGATGCGCTGGTGTCGGGACTGCCCGCCGGCGCGCGGGTGATCACCGCCGGGGCCGGCTTCGTCGGCGAGGGCGAGAAGGTCCAGGTCGTCGACCCCAAACAGCTCAACCTGGCCTCGGCGGGGAAGTGACGCGATGAGGTTCGACGTCGCCGCCTTCGCCGTCCGCAACTGGCAGTTCACGCTGGTCGCCTTCGCCCTGCTGGCCATGCTGGGGCTGAACGCCCTGATGACCACGCCCAGATCGGAGGACCCGCACTTCCCGATCCCGGTCGTGGTGGTCCGCGCCGTGCTGCCTGGGGCCGAGCCGGCCGAGATGGAGCAGCTGGTCGCCGACCCGATCGAGGACGTGCTGGACGGGCTGGACGACGTCAGCAAGATCAGCTCGACCAGCCTGGACGGCGCGGCCGTGGTCAGCGTCGAGTTCGACTGGAGCGTCAACCCCGAGCGCAAGTACGACGAGGTCGTGCGCGAGGTGAACGCCCTGCGCGCGAACCTGCCCGCCGGCCTGGTCCGCCTCGAGGTGCGGCGCGTGCGCACCACCGAAGTCGCCATCGCCCAGGTCGCGCTGGTCAGCGAGCACCTGCCGATGCGGCGCCTGGAAAAGCTGGCGGACAACCTGCGCGAACGGCTCGACCGCACGCCGGGCGTGCGCGAGGCGCGGTACTGGGGCGCCCCAGGATCGGAAGTGCGCGTGGCGCTCGACCTGCCCAAACTGGCGGCGATGCAGTTGCCGCCGACCGCGGTGGCCGACGCCCTGCGCGCGGCCGGCGCGGAGACCCCGGTCGGCGCGGCGCATGCGGGCGACCGGCGGTTCAACGTCAAGGCGGGGGGCGCCTTCCGCGACCTGGAGACCGTGGCGAACACGCCCGTCCGCTCGGTGGACGGACAGGTCGTGCGCGTCAAGGACGTGGCGCAGGTCGCCTGGGCCCAGCAGGAAGCCGACCACCTGACCCGCTTCAACGGCCAGCGCGCCGTGTTCGTGACCGTGGCCCAGAAGGACGGCGCCGACGTGGCGCGGGTGACCAAGGGCGTCGACCAGACCCTGGACGAGTTCCAGAAGACCCTGCCCGCCGGCGTGAAGCTGGAGCGCGGCTTCGTGCAGGCCGAGAACGTCGAGCACCGGCTCTCGCGGCTGTTCCGCGACTTCGGCCTGGCCCTCGCCCTGGTGATGGTGACGCTGCTGCCGCTGGGCCTGCGGGCCGGCGGCGTGGTGATGCTGTCGATCCCGCTCTCGCTGCTGATCGGCCTGTCGGTGCTGCAGGCGCTGGGGTTCACGGTCAACCAGCTGGCCATCGCCGGGTTCGTGCTGTCGCTGGGGCTGCTGGTCGACGACAGCATCGTCGTCACCGAGAACATCGCCCGCCACCTGCGCGAGGGCGAGAGCAGGCTGAACGCGGCGATCAACGGCACACGGCAGATCACCCTGGCGGTGATCGGCTGCACGGCGACGCTGATGTTCGCCTTCCTGCCGCTGCTGGCCCTGCCCGGCGGCTCAGGCGCCTATATCCGCTCGCTGCCGGTGACGGTGCTGGCGACGGTGGGCGCCTCGCTGGTGGTGGCGCTGACCATCATTCCGTTCCTGGCCAGCCGCATGCTGTCGCGGCACGAGGACCCGGAAGGCAATGCGATCCTTCGGGCCGTCAACGGCGCCATCCATCGCTTCTACACGCCGGTGCTGCAACGGGCGCTGGCGCGTCCATGGGCGGCGATCGCGATCATCGGCGCCATCTGCGCCACCACCGTGCCGATGCTGGGCGCGATCGGCTCGAGCCTGTTCCCGCCCGCCGAGACCCCGCAGTTCCTGGTGCGGGTCGAGGCCGCCGACGGCGCGGCCATGGCGAAGACCGACCAGGCGCTGCGCTATGTTGAGACCCGGCTGAAAGCGACCCCGCAGGTCAAGTGGACCGCCGCCAACCTCGGCCGCGGAAACCCCCAGATCTTCTACAATCAGCAGCAGCGCGAGACCCAGACCAGCTATGGCGAGGTGTTCGCCAGCCTGACGGCCTGGGAGCCCGGCAAGAGCGAACAGGTGCTGGACGCCCTGCGCGCCGACTTCGCCCGCTATCCGGGTGCGAAGATCAGCATCGTGACCTTCGAAAACGGCCCGCCGATCGAGGCGCCGGTCGCCGTGCGGATCACCGGCGAGAACCTGGACGTCCTGAAGGCCCTCGCCGCGCGCGCCGAGCAGATCATGAAGACCACGCCGGGGACCCGCGACGTGGAAAACCCGCTGCGGCTCGACCGCACGGACATCGACCTTGGCCTCGACGAGGCCAAGGCCGCGGCCCTGGGCATGCCGGCCGGCGCCGCGCGGCGGACGGCCCGCCTGGCGCTGTCGGGCGAGGACGCGGCCCGCTATCGCGATCCCGACGGCGACGACTATCCGGTGCGCGTGCGCCTGCCGATGGGCGAGCGCAACGAACTGGCGGCGCTCTCGCAGATCCATGTGCCGACGGCCGGCGGCCAATCGGCGCCGCTGTCGGCGGTGGCCGAACCGCAGTTCAAGTCCAGCCCGGCCCGCATCACCCGCTACGACCGCGAACGGACGGTGACCGTGACCTCGCAGGTCCGCACCGGCGCCCTGACCTCGAAGGTCACCGCCGACGTGCAGGCGCGCCTGGCCAAGGAACTGCCGATCCCGGCCGGTTACGAGCTCTCGTTGGGCGGCCAGGCCGAGGCGCAGTCCGAGAGTTTCGCGGGTCTGGGCGCGGCGATCCTGGTGGCGGTGTTCGGCATCCTCGCCATCCTGGTGCTGGAATTCGGCAAGTTCCGCACGGCGCTGGTGGTGGCCGGCGTCATCCCGCTCGGCCTGTTCGGCGCGGTCGCGGCGCTATGGCTGACCGGCAATTCGCTATCGTTCACCGCGACGATCGGGCTGATCGCCCTGATCGGCATCGAGATCAAGAACTCGATCCTGCTGGTCGACTTCACCGAGCAGCTGCGCAAGGGCGGGATGGGCCTGCGCGAGGCGATCGAGAAGGCCGGCGAGGTGCGCTTCCTTCCGGTGCTGCTGACCTCGGTCACCGCCATCGGCGGCCTGCTGCCGCTGGCGCTGGAGGGCTCGGGTCTCTACTCGCCGCTGGCCATCGCCATCATCGGCGGGCTGATCACCTCGACCTTCCTGAGCCGGGTGGCGACGCCGGTGACCTATCTGCTTCTCTCACGCAGCGAAGAGAAGAACTTGGTCGACGTGGGCGAGATTGGCGCTGAAGCTCAGGCGGCATGAACCCACGTGTCCTCGTCCTGGCCCTTTCGACGTTCTCATTCGGATCCAGCGCCTTCATTTTCGCGGGCCTGCTGGAGACCATGGCCGCCGACCTGGGCGTTTCGACCGGGGCGGCGGGCCAACTGCAGACCGCCTATGTGCTGAGCTCGGCTCTCGCCGGGCCGCCGCTGGCGATGCTGCTGGGCAGGAGGGAACGCAAGGCGGTGCTGCTGACCGCGCTCGGCCTGGCCGTGGCGCTGAGCCTGGTCTGCATGGTCGCCGCCAACTTCACCCAACTGCTGGGCCTGCGTGCGGCGCTGGGCGCGATCGCCGCCCTGGCTGGGCCGGCCGCCTCGACCATGGCCGCCAGCCTGGTTCCGCCGGAACGACGCGGATCGGCGATGGCGACGGTGATGGGAGGCATGACCATCGCGTTCCTGCTGGGCATTCCCCTGGGCAGCGTAGTGGGCGCGGCGTTCGGCTGGCGCGCGACCTTCGCGCTGTCGGCGCTGCTCTCGCTGATCTCATTCGTCGCCGTGGCGCTGGCCACCCCCAAGGTGGAGGCCCCCGCACCGATCAAGGGCGGCAAGCTGGCGATCCCCACGGCGCTGCCGCTGTGGGCGGCGACCTTCCTGGCCTTTGGCGCCAACATGACCGTCTCGACCTACATCGCCCCGATCATCCGACTGCAGACCGGGATCACCGGCGCGGGCGTCGGCGCGTTCCAGATCGTCATCGGCCTGGGCAGCTTCATCGGCCTGTGGCTGGGCGGCCGCAGCGCCGACCGCGGCAAGGGCGGCCTGGCGGTGGGCCTGGCCTTTCTCGCCCTGGGGCTGGGCGCAGGCCTGCACGAGCTGGAGCTGCTGGGCGGCGCGCCGGCCGGACCGGCCACCTATGCGGTGGTTTGCTGCGCCATCCTGATCGCCGCCACGGCGCTGTTCGCGATCATGCCGGTCGTGCAGACCCGCCTGGTGGAGGCGTTGCCGACCGCCGCCCCGATGGCCCTCGCGTTGAACGGCTCGGCCGCGTCGATGGGCCAGGCCCTGGGCGGCGCGGTGGGCGGCGCGATGCTGACCAGCTTCGGCGGTCCGGCCCTGACCTCGGCGTCGATTGCGCTGGCGGTGGGCGGCGCGGCGTTCTGGGCGCTGACCGCCGGCAGGACCAAGCGCCTGGCGGTCGCCTAGACGAGGAAGCCGCCACGCTCTAGGCGGTTGCGGCCGTTCAGCGAACGGTGTTGGTAATGCGGGTTCCGTTCTCCAGCGAGCCCCGCCGCATGACCCTTGCCCCCCTGCCCGCCCAGCCCGCCGCCGTTCCCTGGCCGACCCAGGCCTGGCCGACCGGCGACCTGCCTGCGTCGCTGCAGGACGAGCGATTCAAGGCGCTGCTGGGCGAAGCGTTCGAAGGCGACAGCGTCGGCGAGACCCATGCGCTGGCCATCGTCCAGGGCGGCAAGCTGATCTTCGAGCGCTATGGCGAGGGGCACGGCCCCGACGCCACCTATCCGTCGTGGTCGAAGGCCAAGAGCATCACCCAGGCGCTGGTCGGGATGCTGGTGCTGGACGGCAAGCTGGACATCCATGCCCCGGCAAAGGTCCCGGAGTGGAGCGCCGAGGGCGACCCGCGCGCGGCCATCACGCTGGACCAGCTGCTGCGCATGTCGAGCGGTCTGAAGTTCGTCGAGGACTATGTGCCGGGCAGCGTCTCGGACGTGATCGAGATGCTGTTCCAGTCCGGCAAGGGCGACGTCGCGCACTATGCGGCCAGTCTGCCGCTGGAACATGCGCCGGGCAGCTTCTGGTCCTATGCCAGCGGGACCAGCAACATCGTGGCCCGCGCCGCGGGCGATGCGTCCGGAGACCTGAAGACGTTCATGCAGGAGCGACTGTTCGCGCCGCTCGGCATGAAGACCCCAATCCCGAAGTTCGACGCCGCTGGCACCTTCATCGGCTCGTCGTTCTGCTACGCCAGCGCCCGCGACTTTGCGCGCTTCGGCCTGCTCTATCTGCGCGACGGCGTCTGGGAAGACCGGCGGCTGCTGCCCGAGGGCTGGGTCGACTACGCCCGCACGCCGACCTTCCAGCAGCCAGGCGCGAGCGAGCTGGGCTATGGCGCCCACTGGTGGCTGGGCATCGCCGGCGAGGGCTCGTTCTCGGCCAACGGCTATGACGGCCAGTTCACGGTGCTGGTCCCCGAGCTCGACCTGATCCTGGTGCGGCACGGGGCGACGCCGCTGGACAAGAAGGACGCGCTGGCGGCGTGGGTCGGCCAGACGGTGGACTGCTTCCGATGATGTGGCTGCTGCCGGTCCTGGCGGCGGCGAAGGGCGGAGCCACGTTCTGGCTCGCCCGCAAGAAACTGAATGACGACGACGTGCCGGTGGCCCGCGACCTGTTTGCCGCCGGTGCGCCGCGCAAGGCGATGGCGATCTGGGCCCACCCCGACGATGAGATCACCTGCGCCGGCGCCCTGGCCGGCATGGCGCACGGCGGCGCCGAGCTGACCCTGGTCTACCTGACCGCCGGAGAAGCGGCCAAGGACACCGGTTATTCGCGCGATGAGCTGGCGCGCGTACGCCGGGCCGAAGCCCAGGCGGCGGGAGAGCACCTGGGCGCGGCGCATGTCGAGGTGCTGGCTTTTCCGGACGGCGGGCTGCCGCGCAGCGATGGCGGCGCGGCGAAGGCGGCGATCGCGGGCCTGATCGAACGCTTCCAGCCCAGCCTGGTGGTCAGCTTCGACGAGAAGGTCGGCTTCTATGGCCATCCTGACCACATCCAGACCGGACGCTGGGTGCGCGAGGTGATCGAGCAAGGCGCGCCGTCGGTGCGGCGGCTGTACCAGGCGACCCTGCCCAAGGCGATGATCGCCCTGGCGATGAAGCTGGTGAGCGCCTTTCGCGACAACTATCCGCAGGTGCCCGAGGATGGATTGCCGGCGCCGAGCGTGGCGGTGAACATCGTGGCGCACGGGCGGCGCAAGCGGCGGCTGCTGGACGTCCACGCCTCGCAGGCCAAGGTCATCGCCGACGTGCAGCCCTATGCCGACCGCGTGCCGCACTGGCTGTACTATCGGCTGTTCGACCGGGAGTACTTCACGCTGGCGATCGATCGCTAGTCGGGGTCGCCCCTCAGCACGACGTCCTTGTATTTCAGCGCCGCGGCCGCGGGCATGGCCGACCAGCCCTGCAGCAGCGAGCCGCGGCCCCAGGGCGGAGCGAAGTACTCGACCGCGCCCATCCAGCCCTGCTCCAGGCAGGTCTCCCACCAGCGCAGCATCGGATAGCGCCAGCCCGGCAGGCCGCGGCGCAGGCGCTCCTCGGCGTACATGCCCGACAGCCACGGCCAGTCCGAGCCGTTGTGATAGCGATAGGCGAAGGCCGATTTCGAGCGGGTGTCGCCCTTGTGGCGGTAGGGCGGGAAGCAGCACATCACGCCCCAGTCGCCGAAGGTCTGGACGTCGTTGTGCCGGCTTTCCAGCTTCTGGCGCACGGCTTCCAGCACCTGCTCGGCGCGCTGCGGGGATACGGCGTCGTGGCGCAGCAGGGTCAGGCTGTCGAGCGTGAGATGGTCCTCGAGGACCGGCTCGACGTCCTCCAGACCCGGCGGCGCATGATAGTCGGCGTACCAGCCGCGCTCCCCCCACAGCGACGCCTCGATGGCCACTCGGGTGGATGCGGCCAGCTCTCGCGCCTGCGCGGCCAGAGGCGCGTCGAGGCGTTCGCCCAGCGCGCCGACGCCGTCGAGCGCGCCGACCCAGAGGCCAAGGTCGTAGGCGACGAAGCCGCCGCGATAGACGTTGTCGGCCCAGTCGCGGTCATGCCGCGGCTTCACCGGCAACCCCTGCTCGCTGAAGCCGCGGTAGCGTTCAAAGATCGCCTTGATCAGCGGCCAGTGGCGCTCGGCCGGTTCGATGTCGCCGGTGACCCGAGCGTAGTCGGCGATGGCCAGGATGAAGAACAGCGGCGAGTCGAAGTGGTCGCTCCACCAGTCGTTCGAGCGGGTGTGGATCCAGTCGAGGCCGAACACCGTGGTGCGCAGTTCCTCCCAGGCCTTGGCCTGTTCGGGACCGGAGACGATGACCCCGCTGGGCGCCTCGCCGTCGGCCTGCACGCCCGAGGCCAGCATCTCGATCTCTTCGTGGACCATGGCCGGCGCGGCTTCCAGCAGCAGCTGCAGCGTCCAGTAGCCGTCGCGGTAGTAGGTCCGCGCCGGCGCGGAGTAGTGCAGCCCGGCGGCCAGGCCGTCGAAGCGGCCGCGCTCGTCGCGCCGCACGCTGGAGAGCGCGGCATGGGTCCCCTGGATGACCATGCTGCGCAGCATGGGGTCGGCCTCCGGCAGCCGGTCGCAGTGGGCGGCGTGGGCCCGCGCCTCGCCCACGATCGTGTCGACGGAGAAGCGCAGCGCGCGCTCGGCCTCGGCGATGTCGGCGCCGGCGGCGATCAACAGGTCCTCGCCGCGCTGCTCGATCAGGACGCTCGCCCAGGGCAGGACGATGCGCCGGCGGGTCTTCTCGCGGCGGACCGGCGTCTTGGGGTGCTTGGTGCGGTCCCAGGAGGCGCAGCGCCGGGCCGGCGTGAACCCACGGTAGGTCGCGCCGCAGATCACCATGACCGGCGCCTCCTGCGCGGCGTAGATCCCGCCGCCGGGCGCCGTCAGCAGGTTGGGCCCGTAGACATACGGGCCGGCCAGCGGGGTGAAGCGGATACGCCCCAGGTCGCCCTCGCCCCACAGCGCCAGCTCGCCGAAGCCCGCCGCCGACAGCTCGCCCTGAAGACGCGGCGCCATCATCGGCAGCAGAACCGGCGTCGTGCTCTCGACCATGCCGTCGGCGCGAGGGGTCAGGACAGGCATCGGCGGCTCCCGCGGCTGGCCATTGTGCAGGCCCTAGGGAAGAACGCAGAAGGGCGCAGTTAGCTCGCCCGCACCGCGGTGATCAGGCCGCGAAGGTTCGCCCCGGAGAAGATCTCGATCCAGTAGCCGTCGGGATCCTTGATGAAGGCGATGCCCTTCATGGCGCCGTCGTTCGGGCGCTTGACGAACTCGGCGCCGAGTTCCTCGAACCGTGCGCAGGCGGCGGTCACGTCGGGCACGGACACCCCGATATGGCCAAAGCCGCGCGGCTCGCTGTTGCCGTTGTGATAGGCGAACTCGGCGTCGTCCTCGGTGCCCCAGTTGTGGGTGAACTCCAGCAGCGCCGGCTGCTCGAACACCCACTTCACGCGGTCGGCCGGATCGGCCGGGATCTCGCCGCCGGGATAGCCCATGAAGTAGAGCGAGAACTTCCCGGCCTCGAAGTCGTAGCGGTCGAGCAGCGTCATCCCCAGGACGTCGCGGTAGAAGGGCACGGTCTTCTCCGGGTCCTTGATGCGCAGCATGGTCTGGTTCAGCACGAAGCCGTCGGTGGCGCTCATCGTCAGGTGTCCTTCAGCCCGTGGGCCCTGGCCGCGATGGCCAGTTCCTCACGCATGACGCTCCTTAGCCGCTGGGGAGCGATGATTTCCACCTTGTCGCCCCAGGTGAACAGGTGCCAGGCCAGCTCGCGCATGCCGGCGGCGGTGAAGCGCACCAGCACCGAGCCGCCGTCCTGGGGTTCGATCGACTGGGTCGGGTGGAAGCGCCAGCCCAGCGCTTCCTCGGCGCCGTGGGGCAGGATCCGCAGCACCACGTCCTCGACCTCGTCCTGGTAGATGCCGAAGCTGCGGTTGATGAACGCCTGCAGCGAGAAGCCGGCGGGGCGCGAGCCGGCGGTCTCGGACACCTCGATGTCGCGGATGCGGTCCAGGCGCCAGGTGCGCGGCTCGGGCGAATCTCCCTCGCCGCCGACCAGGTAGTTGGAGCGGCCGAACAGCAGGCCGAAGGGCGTGATCTCGCGCACCCGGCCGGGCGAGGAGCCGCCCTCGTAGCGCAGCCGCAGACGGCGCAGCGACTTGATCGCCTCGCGCACGGCGCCCAGCACCTCCTCGTCCTCGAAGGGGCGCGGGCCGGCGTGGATGGCCATGGTCTCGGCCTCCAGCAGGGCCTCGAGATCGGGCGCTAGCTTGCGGCGGGCGCCGGCGCGGATCGCCGAGAGCACCTTCTGCTCCAGCGACAGCAGCGCCCCGGCCCGGTTGCGCGCGCCGGCCGCCTTGAACTGCTCGGCCGCCGCGCGGAGGGCCGCGAACTCGTCGGCGCTGGGGGCCTGGAAGATGCCGTCCAAACCTGCCGGTATCCGGAAGCGGCGGGTCGGCGGATCCTCGACCTCCTCCATCTGGGGGAAGGCCTCGCGCACCGCGTCGCGCATGCGCTCGGCCGTGCGGCGGCCGACGCCGAGGCGGTCGGCCATTTCGTCCAGGGTCAGGCCCTCGGCGGACGAGGCCAGCATCCGGGCCAGATCCAGCAGGCGCGCGGCCTTCTCATGGCGCATGAGAACTTTTCCAGAACAAATGTACGTCCGATTCTGACGCATCGGCACTTTAACAAGAACCTGCCGAGAGGAAAGGACCTTCCCGATGCCCGCCGCCGCCCGAGTGACCCCGTTCCGCCGTTCCTACGCCGACCCGCTGTTCCTGTTCGAGGCCCGCCGCCCGCTGGTTCCGGCCAGCGCCGACATGATCGACCAGGTGATCACCCACGCCGACGTGGCCGTGCGCCAGTCGGGCGGCCGCCTGAAGCTGCGCCTCACGGCAGGCATGATCGAGCAGCTGCAGCATGAGGGCAAGTTGGGCGAGGACGCCCATCGCCTGGCCGACCTGACGGTGATCTGGGACGAGATCGAGGGCCAGGTCCACACCGTCCGCGACGACGCCCGCCTGCGCGACGCCGCCGACCGCTGGGCCGACTGGGACGCGCTGTTCGACGAGGAAAGCTTTCGCCCGGTGAGCGCGGCGGCCTAGCCCCAGCGCTGGCCCATCGTCTTCACCGTCGCCTCGAACTCGGCGATGGTCTCGGCGATGACCTGGGCTACCGGCTTGACCGCGTCGATGCGGCCGGCGACCTGGCCGGTCAGCGGTATCGACTTCTCGAGGTCGCCGCCGAAGTACATCTCCTTGGCATGGGCGAACTCGCTCATCACGCCCTCGCCGCCCTCGCGCTCATAGGTTCCGGTCTTCTCGGTGCGCAGGGCGCGCAGGGCCGGGCCCGGGCCGAAGCGGTTGAGGAAGACGGTGTCGGTCTCCTTGGCCGCGACGATGGCGTCCTTCCAGTTCTGGTGCACGGGGCTCTCGGCGGCCGAGACCATGCGGGTGCCCATCTGGACGCCTTCCGCGCCGAGCGCGAAGGCCGCGGCCATCGAGCGGCCGTCGGTCACCCCGCCCGCAGCGATCACCGGCACGTTCACCTTCGAGCAGACCAGCGGCAGCAGGACCATGGTGGAGACGTCCCGCGCGTTCTTGAACCCGCCGCCCTCGCCGCCCTCGACGACCAGACCGTCGACGCCCGCCTCGATCGCCTTGAGCGCCGCGCCCAGCGACGGCACCACGTGGAAGACGGTCAGGCCGGCCTCCTTCAGGGCCGAGCAGTACTTGTTGGGGTCGCCGGCGGAGGTGGTGACGAACTTCACGCCCTGATCGACCACGAAGGAGACGATGTCCGGATCGCGGACGAAAGCCTGGGCGATGTTGACCCCGAACGGCTTGTCGGTGAGCTGGCGCATCTTCCTGATCTCCTCGCGCACGGCGTCGAGCTCGCCGGACGAGGTTTCGATGATCCCGAGACCGCCGGCGTTGGACACCGCCGACGCGAGCTGCGAGCGGGCGATCCAGCCCATCGGCGCCTGGACGATGGGGTACTGAACCCCGAGCATCTCGGTGATGCGGGTCTTGATCATCGCAGCGCCTCCCAAACGCTTGTTTGAACCATTGGGGGACGGCGGGACGGCGGCGTCAAGCGACCCAGAGAGGGAAATGCGTACGGCCGCAAAATGAATGTTGCGAGTCATTCTCACTAGCAATACGGTCATGGAAGTCCAAGGAGCCAACCCCATGCCCCAGCACGCTCACCGGCCGGACGACCACGCCCGCCTCTGCGACCTGTCCCAAGGCGAGCACATGCTGCTCTGGGCGTTCCGCGCCGCGGCGTTCGGCGCGGGCGACTGCCATCTGGTGCGCCGCCAGTTCGAGGAGACCTGCGGCCCGCTGGGGCTCGAGGCCCTCACCGCCCTGACCGTCTTCGTCCGCGAGCTGGGCGTCTCCGGCCGACGCAAGATCACCCTCGCCGCGCCCGGCTCGTATCGCCTCACCCGCGACGAGCAGTCCGTCCTGGCCCTGTTCGCCGCCGCCCAGGCCGAAGACTATCCGCGGCTGGACGCGCACCTCGCCTGGCTGCTGGCCGACGCGCCGCGCGCGCCGTTCCCGGCCGCCGCCTGCCTGGTCGCCCAGGCCCTGTCGATGAACGGCTACGTGCTGCGGCTGCCGACCATGGAGGCCGCGCGCGCGCCCGAAGCCGACGAAACGCTGCAACAGAACGTCCTGGCCTTCCGGCGGCGCGCCTCTTGATGACCAGCCTCGATCATCTGGTCTGGGCCGCACCCGACCTGGACCGCGCGATCAAGGACCTGGAGACCCGCACCGGCGCCAAGGCCACGCCTGGCGGCGCGCATCCGGGCGGCGGCACCCGCAACGCCGTACTGGGCCTGGGCGCGCGCAGCTATCTCGAGATCCTCGCGCCCGACCCGGCCCAGGCGACGCAGCCCGGCGCGTCGGCCAGCCTGGCCTCGCTGCCCGCCCCCACCCTGCACACCTTCGCCGTCGCCACGAGCCGTCTCGACCGCGTGGCCGCCAATCTTGAAAAGGCCGGCCTGCCGCACGCCGGCGTCATTCCGATGTCGCGCCGCCTGCCGACGGGCCGCCTTGTCCGCTGGCGGCTGCTGATCCCCACGGGTCACGCCTATGGCCCGTTGGCGCCGTTCTTCATCGACTGGGGCGACAGTCCTCATCCGGCCGAGGACGCGGACCAGGATTGCCGCCTGACGAGCCTGACCCTGCGCCATCCGGAGGCCTGGAGCCTTGGCCCGCTGCTGGAGCGACTGGGCGTCGAGGTGGAGGTGAAGGCTGGGCCGGCGGAGATCAGCGCCGAGCTCGACACGCCTCGCGGGCGGGTGCGCCTGTCGTCGCGCGATCACGTCGCCGGCTGACAGACCTTGTCGCGATAGAGCGCCCACTCCTCGCAGACCTTGCCGTCCGGCAGCTTGCAGACGCCGTACTGGCCGCCCGGACCACTGCGGATCTCGCTGACGCCGCCCAGCGCGCCGCAGTGCGCCGAAGCCGGATTGGCCATGCCGACGGCCTGGCCCGGCGGGGCGCTCGACGGCGCCTGCGCGCACGCCCCTAGCAGCGCCAGCGACGCCCATGTCAAAGCTCGCAGCATGGTCTCGGCTCCTCTGTCGCGACCAGTCTGGGCCCCTCCGCAATCAGGACGCGACCGGCGCACGGCCTGATGTCTACAAACCCGCGCCGCACAGTGACAGAACATCGTCATCCGAACGCACGCCCGACCAAAGGAGGGCCAGGTGCAAGTCGATCAATCCAAACTGGAAGCATTCCAAGGCAAGATGCTCGGCGACATGGGCGCGGCCGTCTCTGCGGCGCTGGTGATCCTCGGCGACAGGCTGGGGCTCTACAAGGCCATGGCGCAGGGCGGACCGATGACGTCGCTGCAGCTCGCCTCGGCGACCGGCACCACCGAGCGGTATGTCCGCGAGTGGCTCGCCGCCCAGGCGGCCGCGGGCTATGTCGACTACGACCCCGTGAAGTCCGAGTTCTCGCTGACGCCCGAGCAGGCGATGGTGTTCGCCGACGAGGGCGGCCCGGCCTTCATGGCCGGCGGCTTCGAGCTGCTGGCGTCGATGTTCCGTGACGAGCCCAAGGTCGCCGCGGTGTTCAAGAGCGGCAAGGGCCTAGGCTGGCACGAGCACGATGTCTGCCTGTTCCGCGGCACCGAGCGGTTCTTCCGGCCGGGCTACAACGCCCACCTCACGACCGAGTGGATTCCGGCGCTGGACGGCATGGAAGGGCGGCTGAAAGCCGGGGCGCGGGTGGCGGACGTCGGCTGCGGCCACGGCGCCTCGACCGTGCTGATGGCCAAGACCTATCCGAACTCGAAGTTCTACGGCTTCGACTATCACGGCCCGTCGATCGATCGGGCGCGAGAGGCGGCCAAGGAAGCCGGGGTCGAGGACCGGGTGACGTTCGAAGTCGCCTCGGCCAAGGACTTCAACGGCGGCGCCTACGACATGATCGCCATCTTCGACGCCCTGCACGACATGGGCGATCCGGTCGGCGCGGCCAAGCACATCCGCGAGAGCCTGGCCCCCGACGGCAGCTGGCTGCTGGTCGAGCCGTTCGCCAACGACGACCTGTCCGACAACCTCAACCCGTTCGGCCGGATCTTCTATTCGGCCTCGACGATGATCTGCACCCCGGCCTCGCTCAGCCAGGAGGTGGGGCTCGGGCTCGGCGCCCAGGCCGGCGAGAAGCGGCTGCGGCAGGTGGCTGAGGACGCCGGCTTCACCCACTTCAAGCGGGCGACCGAAACGCCGTTCAATCTGGTGTTCGACGTGCGGCCGTAGATCAGAACGGGAAGAACACCGGGATCGCGATCATCGCCGCGACCCAGGTGACGAGATTGAGCGGCACGCCGACACGGACGAAGTCCATGTAGCTGTAGTTACCCATCTGGAAGACAAGGACGTTGGTCTGATAGCCGAAGGGCGTCGCGAAGGCGGCGCTGGCGGCCATCATCACCGCCACCAGGAAGGGCCGCGGATCGACGCCCAGGCTCTCGGCCAGGGCGACGGCGATCGGCGTCACAAGCACGGCGACGGCGGCGTTCGAGAGGAACTCGGTGGCGACGAGGGTGACGCCATAGAGGATGATCAGCGCCGCCAGCGGGCCGAACGGCCGGATGAAGCCGATCAGGATCTCACTGCCCATGGCCGCGAGGCCCGTGACCTCGATCGAGAGCCCGACCACCACCATGCCGGCGATGAGCAGCAGCACGTCGGGCCGCAGCCCGGCATAGGCCTCGTCGGGACTGATCACCCGCAGCAGGATCAGGGACACCGCGCCGGCGAAGGCCGCCGCCGAGATCGGCGCGGCCCCGAAGGCGGCGGCGACGACCACGGCGACGAACACCGCCAGGGAGGTAAGGGCCTTTCCCAACTGCAGCGGCCGGTCGGCGGCGCTGAACAGCGCCACGTCGCCGAGCACCGCGTCGCCGGCCCCGCCCTCATGCCCCCGCGCCTCGCCCAGCGGGATGGGGACGGATCTGTCGGCGATCACCGCGTCGCCCTTGGGCAGAAAGCGCACGCCGAAGACATAGAGATAGGCCGCCCCCGCCAGGGCCACACACAGGCCGACGGGCGTAATCTCGAACAGGCCGAAGGTCGGCTGGCCGGCGTTGCGGGCCATGTCGTTGACGAGCAGGTTGGTCGAGGTGCCGATCAGGGTCAGCAGGCCGCCCATCACCGTCACGTAGCTGAGCGGCATCAGGAAGCGCTTCGGCGACAGGCCGATCGAGGCCGCGACATCGCGGATCACCGGCGCGGCCAGCACCACGATAGGGGTGTTGTTGAGGAAGCCGCCGACCGTGCCGCAGAAGCCGATCACCAACCAAAGGCCCTTTTCGCCCAGGCGCGCGCACATCTTCGACGCCTGGCGGATCATGAGGCCAAGCAGGCCCGATAGCTCGATGGCGTAGGCGATGACGAACAGGGAGGCGAGCGCGATGACCGCCGGGCTGGCGAACGCCCCCTGCACCTCCACCGGCCGGATCACGCCCAGCAGCAACAGCGCCGCCGCCGCCGTGAGAGCGGCGACGTCGGACCTGATCCGCCCATGGATCAACACGCCGACCACGGCGACTAAGACCACGAGGGCGGCGATCTGATCGAAGTTCATCGGCGCGGGGCGGCCTTCTTGACGTTCACGCCAAGGTTCTTGGAACGTAGCCGTGCGCCCTGCTAGTCTTCGCCCCATGCCTCCCGCAGATGTGAACTCAACGCGCCGGAGATGGGCGCGTTTTTGCGCCGTCCTGTCCCTGCCCTGCCTGCTTCTGGCCTGCGGTCCCAAGGAGACCGCGCCCCCGGCCCCGCCGCCGAAGATCGCACCGCCCGCGCCCGAGCCTCCGAAGGTCATCGCACCGCCGCCGGCGCTGAGCCGCGCGGACCTGCTGGCCGCGGCCGGCGCCGCCGCGTCGGCCTATGCGTCCGGGGCCGCGCCGGAAGGTCCCGATCCCCTCGCGGGGCGCAGCTTCACGATCCGCACCCCCTTCGGCTGCGCGGCCTCGGCCAGCGAGGCGGGGCCCGGCCTGGCCGGCGCCGCGCTGCGGGCCAAGAGCAAGACCGTGGAACTGAGCCTGACGCCCGCCGACTGGGCCGCCTCGCCGCTGGCCGCCGAGGCGGTCGAGGCCAAGCTGTGGGACGCGGTCGAAGGCTACTGGATCGACCGCCCCTGGCTGCAGTCCGAGGCCTGCCCGCAGGGTTCGGCCCCCGCGGAGGACGTCCCCGTTCCCACACCGAGCCCGCAGACGGTCGGCCTAGCCGCGGTGTTCGAACCGGAAGGGTCGCGCTTTGGCCGCCGCAACGGCCGCGCCTACAGCTTCACGGCCCGGGGCGAGCGCGAGGCGCCGCCGATCCCGCCCGCCAAGGGCTATCGCCTTGTACTCGAGGGCCGGTTCGCGGCGTTCCCCGACGGCCGCGCCATTCGCTGCCGCGCCGACAGCCCTGACCAGCGGCCAGTCTGCATCGCGGCCGCGCAGCTCGATCGGGTGGCGTTCGAGGACGCCGACACCGGAGCGCAGATCAGCGAGTGGCGGAAGGACTGAGAGCGCCCTAGATTTCAGGTCCCAGCCGCCACGACAAGGAACCCCGATGGCCGAAGCGAACGACCTGCCCGAAGTGGTGCGCACCGACAAGCGCTTCGAGATCCACGCCGGCGACCACGTGGCCTTCGCCGAGTACCGGCTGAAGGACGACAGCGTGATCTTCCCGCACACCGTCGTGCCGGAGGCCTTCGCCGGCCAGGGGGTCGGCAAGCGCCTGGTCGAGGCCGGGCTGCAGTTCGCCCGCGAGCAGAAGCTGTGGGTGCGTCCGCACTGCCCGTTCTTCCACGCCTACATCTCCAAGCGCCCAGAGCTGCACGAGATGGTGCACCCCGACGAGCGCCCCGGCCTGGCGAAGGCATGAGCCAGGTCGTCCGCACGCCGCAGCGGTTCGAAATCGCGCTGGACGGCGGCGAGGTCGCCTTCGCCGACTACCGCGTCGAAGGCGACAGCATCGTGTTTCCGCACACGGTCACGCCGCGGGCCTTCGAGGGCCAGGGCCTGGCCTCGCAGCTGGCCAGGGCCGCCCTCGCCTATGCCCGCGAGCAGGGCCTGAAGGTGCGGCCGCACTGCGCCTTCTTCCGGGCCTATATCGGTAAGCATCCAGAGCATCAGGATCTCGTGCATCGAGACGAGCGAGCGTCGCAGTCACGCTAACGTCACGCGGCTTAGCCCCCGGACAGGCGTAGGATGCGCCATCGTCGATTGAGGGGCTTCCCGGCGTTCGACGACTGGAAGTCATGGGCCTTGCCGCCCACACGCTCCCGCCAAATCGGAAGGGAGTACCTCGTGCCTCTCTACACGATCTATCCCACCAAACCGGACGGCGTCGCCGCGACCTTCGAAGCGATGAGTTGTCCAACGGACAAGATCGCAATCGCCGAGGCGTTGTTGCTGCTCAGCGAGCACCCCACCGCCTCCCACGTGGTCGTCTGGCAAGGCCTGCGCAAAGTGGTCAGCTGCGGACGGGTGGCTGAACCCGACCCGTGGCTGGCCTAGTTTGCCGGGCTTAGCCGGCCCGCGCGCTGGCGCCGGAGCGCGGCGCCCAGCACGCCGAAGCCAAGGATCATCCCGACCCAGGTCGACGGCTCGGGTATCGGCGTCAGGCGCGTGACCGTGAAGCTGTAGTCGAAGGGGCGCCCCAACTCCTCGTCGCGCACGAAGACGCCGAAGAACGGGTTGTCCGACTTGACCTCCTCATACAGCAGCGTGCCGATCGGGATCCCGTAGACCTCGTAGGCCGGGCCGGAGTCAAAGTAGGTGGTCGTCGCCGGCGGCACGAGGAAGGTCCACGAAAACGCCAGCCCATTCGCGCTCGCGCTGTCCTCGATCGGCGAACTGTTGCCCTCGATGAATTCGCTGTGCGGGCGCGGCGCCGGCGCCCGGAAGATGTCCCAGTGCTCCTCGTACGAAGCCAGGAACTCGAAGGAGACCGGGATCGAGCTTGTCGCGTCGAACCGGTAGTTCCCGCCGCCGGGAAGCCCCACGCCGAAGAGATCGAAAACGGACGTGGTCCCAGACTGCTGGAACACCACGACGTCGGCGCCGGCCTGTCCCGCCGCGCCCAGCGCGACGGCGAATGCTGCGCCTGCAATAGCTCGCTTCATGGCCTTGGCCCTCCCTCAAGCGGCTTGCCGAGGAGGCTACGCCCCGCCAGAGCGGTGGTTCAAGCCGAGGCGGATCGACCTAGTGATTCTCCCTATGCGGACCCCTGGGTGGGGCGGCCGCCTAGTACCGCCAGCCGGGAGGGTGCGGCGTGGTCATGCCCTCGAGGTCCAGCATCACCTCGTCGACGTAGCACCAGCCCCAGCCGTCCGGCGGATCGTAGGTCTCCATGATCGGATGGCCCGTCGCCTTGAAGTGCTTGGTGGCGTGGGTGTTGGGAGAGTCGTCGCAGCAGCCGACATGACCGCAATCGCGGCAAAGGCGCAGGTGCACCCAGCCCGAGCCGATCTTCAGGCACTCCTCGCAGCCGTCCGCCGACGGGGTGACGACCTTCAGGTGCGCGCCGTGGGTGCAGGTCATGGGCTGAGCCACTCCGCCAGGTTCTGGAAGTATCGCTCCGCGGCGCGGCGGCCGCGGGGATCGGTGAGGATGCGGTCGGACGGCGCCTCGCTGACGAAGCTCGGGCAGCCGGCGCGCGGATCGAGGTTGTAGTCGGCGAAATGATGGAAGGTGGACTGCGCCACCGCCCGGCCGCCCTCGCCCTCGAACGCCACGATCAGATTGAAGCGCGCGCCGGAGACCGCGCTGACGCCGGTGGCGATCACCCGGGCGCCGGGCGGCGCGCTGATCGCGCCCTCATGCGGATGGGCGGGCAGGAACGGCGTCTCGGCCAACAGCGGGTGGCCCTCGACCTCGGCCTTCACCACCTGGAAGTCGCCGTTGGCGCCAGAATGGTAGTTGGGCCAGTCGATATAGGCCGTATCCTGATCGTCGCGGCAGCAACGCGCCGGATCGGCCTCGGGATTGACCGTGTGGAAGTGATGCGCGCGGCCGAGCGCGCCCAGCGCGCGCACCGAGCTGCCGAGATCCTGATGATCGCGGGTGACCATCACCCCGCCGCCGCGCGCGTGAAAGGCCCTGATGGCCGCGCTTTCCGCGTCGCTCAGCCCGTCGCCGA
The DNA here is from genome assembly GCF_001425305.1 of Phenylobacterium sp. Root1290. Classification (GTDB taxonomy): domain Bacteria; phylum Pseudomonadota; class Alphaproteobacteria; order Caulobacterales; family Caulobacteraceae; genus Phenylobacterium. The sequence goes on from NZ_LMEE01000002.1 coordinate 813,561, forward strand.
CGTCGACAGCGAGCAGCCACAGCTGGTCGAAGTCGCTGTCAGCGAGATTCAGCAGCACCGGGTCGGCGCCCGGCTGGTGATCGCGCGCCGTCACCGCATGGCCGAGGCCGCGCAGATGCTCGGCCAGCAGCGAGAAGCGGCCGACATGCCAGTCGTCCGGCGTCGGCGGGATCGTGGTCTGGATCAGGATGCGCGCCATGGCCGGGACGCTAGCGCGTCAGGCGTCGCGCGCAAGCCTGCGTCTGACCGTCAGGCCGCGAGCCCCTGAATCTGCGCAGCGATGCGGCGCACCCGCTCAGGCCCGCCCAGCAACTGGCGGTTCAGGCCGATCCGCTTGAACCAGTAGTGCAGGCCGAGCAGGTCGGTGATGCCCATGCCGCCATGCACCTCGGTGGCTGTGCGGGCGATGAACCGTCCGACCTCGGAGGTATGGGCCTTGGCGTGGGCGGCGGTCAGGCTCGCCTCGGCGGGCGCGTCGTCGAAGGCGTACGCCGCGTACCACACCAGCGCCCGGCAGGGCTCCAGCTCGGCCGCCATCTCGGCGCACATGTGCTTCACCGCCTGGAACGAGCCGATCACCCGGCCGAACTGCCGGCGCTCCTTGGCGTAGGCGACGGCCTTCTCGATCATCACTTCGGCCGCGCCCAGCGTATCGGCGGCCAGCAGCGTCCAGGCCGCATCGCGCACGGCGTCCAGTGTGTGGGCCGCCAGGGGCTCGGCCGGAACGCCATCGAAGCGCAGCTCGCCGAGCCGGCGGGTGAGGTCGATGCTGGTGACCACGGAGCGCGTCAGGCCAGGCGCATCGGCGGCGACCAGGTGCAGGCCTCCGGACGTGTCGGCGACCACGAACAGGTCGGCGATCATCGCATCGGTGACGAACAGCGCCCCGCCGGTCAGCTTGCCGCCCGACGCCTTGACACCCATGCCGTCGCGCGCGCCGGCGACGGCTTCGCCGATGGCCAGACCGGCGACGACCTTGCCCGAGGCGATACCGGGCAGCCAGCGGGCCTGCTGCTCGGCGCTCCCGCCGCGGGTCAGGGCGACCGACGCGGCGACCGCGCCAAGGAACGGAGCCGGAGCGACGGCGCGGCCCAGCGCCTCGGCGGCCAGGGCGGCGTCCAGCAGGCCGAGCCCAAGTCCGCCGTGCTCTTCAGGAATGATGACGCCCGGCAGGCCGAAGTCGGCCAGCGCCGCCCAGACGTCGGCGCCGGCCTCGTCGCGGTCGGCGGCGAACCTGCGCACGCGTCCCAGCGGGGCTGCGGCCTCCAGGGTGCGCGCGAGGCTCTCCTGCATCAGCCTCTGGTCGGCGGTGATCGAGAAATCCATCTCAGGCGCTCGCAAGCTTGGGTTCGCGCGGCATGGCCAGGCCGCGTTCGGCGATGATGTTCTTCTGGATCTGGGCGGTGCCGCCGCCGATGATCAGGCCCAGGTCGAACATGTAGTTCCACTGCCAGGAGCCCTTGGCCCGCAGGTGGGGGCCGTCCTCGTAGAGCACGCCCAGTTCGCCCAGCGCGTCGATCGCGAGGGCGGCGATCTGGTGGTTCAGTTCGCAGCCCTGCAGCTTGACCACCAGGCCGGCCATGCCGCTCGCCTCGCCGGCCATGGAGGCGGTCAGGTTGCGCAGGCCGTTGAACTTCATGGTCAGCACCCGGGCCTGCAATTGCATGGCGCGGTCGCAGAACACCGGGTCGTCGATCAGCCGGCGACCATCGACGCTCTCGGTCTTCATCAGTTCGATCAGCGCGTGCAGCCGCGCCTCGGTGGCGTTGGGATCGCCCAGCATGCCGCGCTCATGCTTGAGCGTGGCGTTGGCGACGAACCAGCCCCGGCCGCGCCCGCCGACCACGCCGCTCTTGGGCACGCGGACGTCGGTGAAGAACACCTCGTTGAACTCGGCCGAGCCGGTCATGGTCGTCAGCGGCCGCACCTCGATCCCCGGCGTCGTCATCGGGAACAGGATGTAGGAGATGCCGTCGTGCTTGGGCGCATCCGGCTCGGTGCGCACCAGGCAGAAGATCATGTCGGCCTGGGCCGCGGTGCTGGTCCAGATCTTCGAGCCCGAGATCACGAAGTCGTCTCCGTCCTCGACCGCCTTGGTCTGAAGGGAGGCGAGATCGGAACCGGCGCCGGGTTCGGAATAGCCCTGGCACCAGACCACCTCGCCGCGCAGGGTCGGGCCGATCCAGCGCTTCTTCTGCTCCTCCGACCCGACCTCGAGCAGGGTCGGCACCAGCATCGAGATGCCCTGGTTGGCGAAACCGCGCGGCGCGCCGACGCGAGTGAACTCCTCGGCGATGATCCGGGTCTTGAGGATGTCGGGCTCGGCGCCGTAGCCGCCGTATTCGCGAGGAATGGTGCGTGCGGCATAGCCGTGGTCGATGAGCAGCCGCTGCCACTCCAGGGCGGCCTCGCGCGGACGCACGGCGTCGCCGACATAGCGATCGCGGTGCTTCGTCAGGAAGGTGCGAACCTCCTCGCGAAAACCTTCCATTTCAGGCGTGAATCTGAGGTCCATCGGCGTCCTCCCAGGGCGTCGTCGCCTCTAGGCGAGCACCCCGGCCAGCGCCCCGCAAGTGTGACCCGACGGAACCTGGGCGGTTAGCGGGTTGCTCTCGACATCTCACATTGGACTTATGTTCAAGATGAGATGGGCGTCACTATATTACCTAGGACTGTATTGTCAGCGCGCCGCACATCCTGAGGTTAGGGCGGTGATCGGGCCGCCTCACCCCCTGTGGCGGCTTGTCGCAGCTAACTCTGCAAACCCCCGCAAACACATAGAAAACGGCGCCTGCGCGACAGTTGCAGTAACCATTTCTTCAGCCGGAACGACCTAGCGGTAGGACGTGAGATGGGGGGCTGACGCACCAGGACGCCCACCGTCGAAAAGTATTCGTAGGAGAATAGTGCACGTCCTCAGGCGTAGAGCTTTCGTATAGTTGAGAACATCGTTTTGCAGATGCGGGCCGGGTCAATCCTTTCCAGCATTTTCTTATGATCGGTACGGAAGAGAAGCCTTGGGCGCGCTCGCCTCGCATCGCGCAATTGAGCGATGCGGTCTGAACCCCGGGGACGGCCTGTGTTTGTCGACAATCTGAAGATCTCCCGCAAGCTGGCCCTGGGCTTCGCTGCGGTCGTGCTCACCATGGCCGGCATGGGCGGCGCGATGATGATCAACCTGCGCACGCTCGATCATGCGCGCGAGGAGATCAAGGAGAGCCGCGAAGTGCTCTCGGCCCTCGATGAAGCCAAGTTCTTCATGACCCGGCAGGAAAACAGCTACCGCGGCTATCTGCTCTCGAAGAGCGACTACTACGTCGAGCGGGTGAACAAGCACCGCGCGAACTTCAGGAAGCGCCTGGAGACCGCGCGCGCCGGCCTGGCCGACTCGCCCGACCTGGCCGCGAAGATCGACACCGCCGCGGGGGCCGCCGACAAGTGGTACGCCGAGATCTTCGAAGCCGGCGTGAAGCTGGCCTCCGATCCGGCCACGATCGACCAGGCCATCGCCATGGTCGGCCCGGACGGCGCCGCCGACTCCGTCATCGCCCCAGCCGAGGACGCCATGGACGCCGTCCAGGCGGCGATGAACGAAGAAATGGCCCGCCTCCAGGCCAAGCAGATCAAGGCCTCCAGCACCGCCACGGCGAGCCTGGCCATCGGCATTACCCTGGCGGTCCTGATCGCCATCGGCCTCGGCTGGCTGCTGAGCAAGATGATCGCCTCGCCGGTGAACGCGATGACCGCCGCCATGCGCCGGCTGGCTCAGGGCGACTTCACCGCCGCCGTCCCGGCCATGGGCCGCAAGGACGAGGTCGGCGAGATGGCGCAGGCCGTCGCCGTCTTCAAGGAAGCGGGTATCGAGAAGCTGCGTCTTGAAGGCCAGACCGCCGAGCAACGCGCCGCCGCCGAGGCCGAGCGCCGCGCCCGCGAGGAAGAAAAGGCCCTCCAGGCCGAGCAGGACGCGGTCGCCATCGGCGCCCTGGCCGAGGCCCTGGGCAAGCTGGCCCACGGCGATCTGACCCACCGCATCACCGCCGAATTCGCCCCGCAGGCCCAGCAGCTGAAGACCGACTTCAACGCCGCCATGGTGCAGCTGCAGGACGCCATGAGCGTCGTCATCTCCAACGTCCAGGGCATCAAGAGCGGCGCTGGCGAAATCAGCATCGCCGCCGACGACCTGTCGCGCCGGACCGAGCAGCAGGCCGCCAGCCTGGAAGAGACCGCTGCGGCGCTGGATGAGATCACCGCCACGGTCAACAAGACCGCCAGCGGCGCCAAGACCTGCAGCGACGTGGTGCTGGGCGCCCGCGGCGATGCGCAGAAGAGCGGCGAAGTGGTGCGGCAAGCCGTCGCGGCCATGAGCGAAATTGAACAATCGGCGCAACAGATCAGCCAGATCATCGGCGTGATCGACGAGATCGCCTTCCAGACCAACCTGCTGGCGCTGAACGCCGGGGTCGAGGCGGCGCGCGCCGGGGAAGCCGGTCGCGGCTTTGCGGTCGTCGCCTCCGAAGTGCGGGCCCTGGCCCAGCGCTCGGCCGAAGCCGCCAAGGAAATCAAGACCTTGATCTCCGCCTCCAGCCAGCAAGTCGGACAGGGCGTGCACCTGGTCGGCGAGACCGGCGAGGCCCTGCAACGCATCGTCCGCCGCGTGGCCGAGATCGACGAACTGGTTTCGGAGATCGCCGCCAGCGCCCAGGAGCAGGCTGTCGGCCTGCAACAGGTCAACACCGCCGTTAACCAAATGGATCAGGTCACTCAGCAGAATGCAGCCATGGTCGAGGAATCGACGGCGGCGAGCCATGCCCTGGCGGGCGAGGCCGAAACCCTCTCGGGGTCCGTCGCGCGGTTCAAGATCGGCCACGCGCAGGCTGCGCAGACCGGACGCCGTCCGGCCGCCGCGGCCCCGCAGATCAGACGGTCGAGCCGTGACGGTTCGGCGCTTCGCAAGCCGGAGCCCGAGTCGGACGGTTGGGAAGAATTCTAGGGCGCCGCACAAGGCGGCCCCTTGGGGGGAGTTAAGATGACGGAGCCCGCGGCGCCCGCCGTAGTCAGCTTGCAGCCGATCCTGGATCTGCAGGCCGCCGAGCCCCTGCGGGCCGAACTGATGGCCTTGCGCGGCCGTCCCCTGACGCTGGACGCCTCTCAGGTCACGCGCCTGGGCGGGCTCTGCCTGCAGGTTTTGATGTCCGCGCGCAAAATCTGGGCCGAAGACGGCCTTAGCTTAACTGTGGATCAACCGTCTTCGGGCTTTTCAGAACAATTGGCTGCATTCGGCGAGCCCGAGCTGCAATTCGAGTCCTAGGGGGAATCTCGTGAGCAAGACCGTCCTGACGATCGACGATAGCCGCACCATGCGGGAAATGCTGAACCACGCCCTGGTTCAGGCCGGATACACCGTGATCCAGGCCGTAGACGGCGTGGAAGGCCTGGAAGTTCTGCAGGCGAACGGCGCCGACGTCGTCATCACCGACATCAACATGCCGCGCCTCGATGGCTTTGGCGTGATCGAAGGCGTCCGCGCCAATCCCGATCACCGCGCCACGCCGATCCTGGTGCTGACCACGGAAAGCGATGCGGCCAAGAAGGAGCGGGCGCGCGCCGCCGGCGCCACCGGCTGGATCGTGAAGCCCTTCAATCCCGTGAAGCTGGTCGAAGCCGTCCGTCGGGTCGCCGCCTAAATACCTTTTCCCCCAACCGGAGCGTTCCGTTGGATCCGTTCGAGAGCATCAAGCAGACCTTCTTCCAGGAGTGCGACGAGCTCCTGACCGACGCCGAGCAGGGTCTGCTGGCTATGGAGACGGGCGACGCGGACAGTGAGACCATCAACGCGGTCTTCCGGGCGGTTCACTCCGTCAAGGGCGGCGCGGGCGCCTTCGGGCTGGAAGATCTCATCCGCTTCGCCCACGTCTTCGAGACGGTGATGGACGATCTTCGCTCGGCGAAGATGGAACTGACCGACGAGGTCGCCAAAACCCTGCTGCGCGCCTTCGACGTGCTGGCCGACCATGTGGCCGCCGCGCGCGACGGCACGATGGTGGACGAGGCCCGCTCGACCAACATGCTGTCCGAGCTCAAGTCGCTGATCGGCGACGGCCTGGATGACGAAGGCGATCTGGGCGGCGACGAGGACTTCGGCTTCGTGCCGATGGCCGTTTCGATCGACGACGACGGCGCGGCCCCGTCGATGGACTTCGACCTGCCGCCCCCGATCGCGCTGGAGCCCGAACCGGTCGCCGCCAGCGGCGGCGCCTGGGTGATCACCTTCGGTCCCAAGACCGAGATGTACGCCAAGGCCAACGAAGCGGGCCTGGTGCTGCGCGAACTGGCGCGTCTGGGCGAGACGGAGGTCACCCTCGACGACAGCGACCTGCCGCCCCTGGACCAGATCTCGGCCGAGAGCGCCTATATCCGCTGGACCATCCGGCTGACCACCGAGTCGGACGAAGCCTCGATCCGCGAAGTGTTCGAGTTCGTCGAAGACGACTGCCTTCTGTCGATCATCCGCGAGGGCGGCGACGAGCCGGCCCCCAAGGCCGACATTCCGGTCAGCGACGACGACCTGGCCAAGGCGAGCGCCGACGCCCCGCTGGACCTGGCCGCCCTGCTGGCCCGGGTCACCGGCGACGCGCCGGCCGCCGAGGCCGAGCCGGAACCCGCGCCTGAACCGGCCGCCGACATGGATGTCGCCGCGCTGATCGCGCGCGCCCAGGCCGAGGCTCCGCCGGCGGCTCCCACGCCCGTGGCGGCTCCCGCGGCCGCAGCCGCCCCGGCTCCGGCCGCAGCGAAGGCGGCGCCCGCCAACACCAACGCCCCGGCCGCGCCGGCGCAGGCCACGATCCGCGTCGATCTCGACCGCGTAGACCGCCTGATCAACGCCGTCGGCGAACTGGTCATCCAGCAGGCCATGCTGTCCCAGCGCGTGCTGGAGAGCGGCCTGGCGCGCTCGTCGAACGTCGTGCTCGGGCTGGAAGACCTGGAACTGCTGACCCGCGAGATCCAGGACAGCGTCATGGCCATCCGCGCGCAGCCGGTGAAGAGCGTGTTCCAGCGCATGCCGCGCCTGGTCCGCGAGGTCGCCGACATGGTCGGCAAACGCGTCAAGCTGGTCATGGAAGGCGAAGGCACCGAGGTCGACAAGACCGTCATCGAGCGCCTGACCGATCCGATCACCCACATGCTGCGCAACGCCATCGACCACGGGCTGGAAACGCCCGAGGGCCGGGCCGAGGCCGGCAAGCCCGCCGAGGGCGTGGTCCACATGCGCGCCCTGCACCGGGGCGGGCGCATCGTCATCGAGATCCAGGACGACGGCCGCGGCATCAACCGCCAGCGCGTACGCGGCATCGCCGTGGACAAGGGCCTGATCGCCGAGGACGCAGTGCTGTCGGACGAGGAAGTCGACAACCTGATCTTCCTGCCCGGCTTCTCCACCGCCGAGACGATCTCCGACATCTCAGGCCGCGGCGTGGGCATGGACGTGGTCCGCCGCTCCATCCAGGCGCTGGGCGGCCGCATCTCCATCTCGTCAGAACCGGGCAAGGGCTCGAAGTTCACCATGTCCCTGCCGCTGACCCTGGCGGTGCTGGACGGCATGGTGGTGACCGCGGCCGAGCAGACTCTGGTCGCCCCGCTGTCGGCCATCGTCGAGAGCCTGACCCCGCGCCCGGAAGACGTGCACTATGTGGGCGGCAAGGACGCTGTGATCCGGATCCGCGACACCTTCGTGCCGCTGATCGACGTGGGCGTGTCGCTTGGCTTCCGCGACGGGCCGATGGAGGCCGGACAGGGCGTGGCCATCCTGGTCGAGAGCGAGGGCGGCGGCAAGGCGGCCCTGCTGGTCGACGCGATCCAGGGCCAGCGCCAGGTGGTGATCAAGAGCCTGGAAGCCAACTATCAGCAGATCGAGGGCATCGCGGCGGCGACCATCCTGGGCGACGGCCGCGTCGCCCTGATCCTCGACGTCGACGCCCTTGTGACCACGCAGCACCGGCGCAAGCCGGCGCCGCGTAGCGAAAAGCGAATGGCAGGATAAGCATGACCGATCCCGTCACCCAGACAGCCGCCGGCGCCCGCCGCGAACTGATCGCCTTCCGCATCGCCGACCAGGAATTCTGCGTCGACATCATGCAGGTGCGTGAGATCCGCGGCTGGACCGTGGCCACCCCCCTGCCCCGCACGCCGTCCTACATGAAGGGCGTCATCAACCTGCGCGGCGCGGTGCTGCCGATCGTCGACCTGGGCGCGCGCCTGGGCCTGGCCACCAGCGAGCCGAGCGCCCGCCACGTGATCATGGTGGTCAATGTCGGCGGCCGGACGCTTGGCCTGCTGGTCGAGGCGGTCAGCGACATCATCAATGTCAGCGACGACATGGTGCAGCCGACGCCGGACGTCGCCTGCGACCAAGTGAAGACCTTCGTCAAAGGCCTGTTCGCCATCGACGGCCGCATGGTCAGCCTGATCTCGCTGGATCGGGTCCTGCCCGAGACCGAGGCCGAAGCCGCATGACGAGCCCAGTCGATACGCGCGCCAGGGGCGGCGCCGCGGCCGGACTGGTCGAAGGCGAGTTCCTGTTCACCGAGGACGATTTCAAGAAGATCGCCCACATCCTGCATAGCCACGCCGGGATCGCCCTGGCCGAGGGCAAGGCCGCGCTGGTCTATTCCCGCCTGGCCAAGCGGCTGCGGTCGCTGGGCATGCGCTCGTTCCGCGAATACTGCAGCCTGATCGAGGGGCAGCAGGGCGTCGACGAGCGCCAGACGATGATGGCGGCGCTGACGACCAATGTGACGCGCTACTTCCGCGAGCCGCATCACTTCGACCATCTGCGCGACGTCGTCATGCCAAAGCTGGCCGAGACCGCCCGCCGCGGCGGACGCGTGCGCCTGTGGTCGGCCGCCTGCTCCAACGGCCAGGAGCCCTACTCCATGGCCATCACGGTGCTGACCGCGCTGCCAGAAGCCGCCAGCCTGGACGTCAAGATCCTGGCCACGGATATCGACCCGAACATGGTCGCCGAAGGCAAGGCGGGCATCTATCGCGAGGACGCGGTGGCCCCGGTGCCGCTGGAACTGCGCCGCAAGTGGTTCAAGAAGGCCAGCTCCGGTTGGGAAGTCGCCGACGATCTGCGCACGTTGGTGGCCTTCCGCGAGCTGAACCTGATCGGCGACTGGCCGATGAAGGGCAAGTTCGACGTCATCTTCTGCCGCAACGTCGTGATCTACTTCGACGAGCCGACCCAGGAGCGGATCTGGAGCCGCTTCGCGCCCGCGCTCGTGCCCGGCGGCACGCTCTATATCGGCCATTCCGAACGCGTGTCGGGCCCGGCCACGACCCAGTTCGAGACCACCGGCCTGACCACCTACGCCCTGCGAGGCGGCCGATGACCGTCGGTGTCCTCGTCGTCGACGACAGCGCCACCATGCGCGGCCTGATCGCCGCGGCGCTGAAGCGTGATCCCGAGATCGAGGTCCTGGGCTTCGCCAACGACCCGCTGGAAGCGCGCGAGCAGATCAAGAAGCTCAATCCCGATGTCGTCACGCTCGACATCGAGATGCCGAAGATGAACGGCCTGGAGTTCCTGGAAAAGATCATGCGCCTGCGGCCGACGCCGGTGGTCATGGTCTCGACCCTGACCCAATCCGGCGCCGAGGTGACCCTGGAAGCCCTGGAACTGGGCGCCGTCGACTGCGTCGGCAAGCCGGTGGGCGGCGTCACCGCGCAGGAAGCCTTCAACGACCTCACCGCCAAGGTGAAGGCCGCGGCCCGCGCCCGCGTGAAGCCCTACAACGGTCCGACCGCGCCGGTCGAACGCGACCGCGACTATCGCGCCTCCGATGCGATCCTGGCGATCGGCTCCTCCACGGGCGGCGTCGAGGCGCTGATGACCATCCTGGCGACCTTCCCCGAGACCTGCCCGCCGACCGTCATCACCCAGCACATGCCGGCGACCTTCACCAAGAGCTTCGCCGCGCGCCTGGACCGCATTTCCGGCGCGCACGTCACCGAAGCGCGCGACGGCGACCGGCTGCAGCCGGGCCACGTCTACATCGCGCCGGGCGGCGACCAGCACATGGAGGTGCTGTCCGCGTCGCACCCGGTGATCCGGCTGCGGGCCGGCGAGCCGGTCAACGGCCACCGCCCGTCGGTCGACGTGCTGTTCGAGTCGGTCGCCAAGCTCAACCGGCACTCGGTGGGCGCGATCCTGACCGGCATGGGCCGGGACGGCGCCTCGGGCCTGCTGGCCATGCGCCAGGCTGGCGCCCGCACGCTCGGCCAGGACGAGTCCTCGTGCGTCGTCTACGGCATGCCGCGCGTCGCCTTCGAAATCGGGGCCGTCGAGAAGCAAGTCGGCCTCTCGCGCCTCGGTCCCGCCATCTTGAACCTCTGCTCCGCCGCAGACCACCATAGGAGCGCCTGATGCCCACCGCTGTCAGCATCAAGACCCTGATCGTCGACGACCAGCAGACGATGCGCTCGTTGATCCGCACCAGCCTGCACGCCCTGGGCATCACCCAGACACGTGAAGCGCCCGACGGCGAAGAGGCCCTGCGCCAGATCATCGCCGCGCCGGCGAACCTGGTGATCACCGACTTCAACATGCCCAAGCTGGACGGCCTGGGCCTGCTGCGCGCGATCCGCGCCCATGGTCCGACCTCGAAGACCGCCGTCATCATGCTGACCGGCCGCGCCGACCGCGAGCTGGTCCAGCGCGCGGTGCAGTTCGGCGTGAACAACTACCTGGTGAAGCCCTTCACCACCCAGACGCTCAAAGAAAAAATCGAAGCGGTGTTCGGTCCCCTGACATGATCGTCGAAAACGTCTCCGGACGACCGGGCAAGCGGGTCCACGTGGTGCAGGGAGAGCACCACATCTCCAGCGATCCCGATGTCATGCTGACCACGATCCTCGGATCGTGCGTGGCCGTGTGCATGCGCGACCCGAAGACCGGCGTCGGCGGGATGAACCACTTCCTGTTGCCCACCGGCAAGGTCGAGGGCCTCGACGAAGGACGCCGCTACGGCGCCTACGCCATGGAACTGCTGATCAACGAACTGCTGCGCTCGGGCGCGCGGCGCGATCGTCTCGAAGCCAAGCTGTTCGGCGGGGCGCGGATGTTCGGCGGCCTCTCGGATGTCGGCGCTTCGAACGCCGCCTTCGCCGAGAAATTCCTGCGCGACGAAGGCATCCCGGTCGTGGGCTCCAGCCTGGGCGGGCTGGCGGCGCGGCGGGTGCAGTACTGGCCGACGACCGGCCGGGCGCAACAAAGAACTGTCACTGATAACGCGGAGCTAACCCGTCTGCGCGAACCTGTGGCGCGGGTCCCTGCGCCGGTCGAGGACGAAGGGTCCGTGGAGCTGTTCTGATGAGCCAATCCGCCCTCGTCCGCACCCCGGAGGTCCTGGCCTCCATCGCCCAGGAGCTGGAGCACGCCGGAGAGCTGTGCGACCGCCTGGAAACCCTGGTGACGCAGCTGGTCCGCGCCAGCCGCGGCGAGCCGCTGGCCATCGCCCTGCACGAAGCCCAGACCCTCGACGTGCTGACCCAGCACCTGGCGGCCCTGGCCAACTTCACCCGCAAGCTCTCGGCCCAGGCCGCGAGCGACGCCTATGACCTCACCGACGCCGTCGCAGGCGTTACGCTCGGCGATCTCGCCAACCGCCTGGCGCGGGTGACCCGTGAGGGTTCCGCCCGGGCGGCGGCCGACGCCGGGGACCTCGACCTCTTCTGAAGCGGCGCGCCAGATGGCCCTCGACCCCAAGATCAGGATCAATCTCGACCGATCGGTGGTGCTGCTGGTCCAGCAGAACTCGCAGGCCATGGACGCGCTGACCGCGATGTTTCGTGGGTTCGGCGTGCGCAAGCAGTTCAAGGCTGCCACCGGCGCAGAGGCCATGCACGTCGTGAAGACGCAGGAACTCGACCTGATCGTCACCGACTCCCACCTGCCCGACATGGACGGCTACGACCTGGTGCACTGGCTGCGCCGTGAGGGACCCGACAACGCGCGATTCACGCCGGTGATCATGCTGACCGGCCACGCCGCGCGGACCATGGTCGAGAAGAGCCGGGATTCCGGCGCGAACTTCGTCGTCTCGCGGCCCTTCACCCCGGAAATCCTGCTGCAGCGGGTGTTCTGGGTGGCCAAGGACGAACGTCAGATGGTGGTTGCCGACGGCTATGTCGGTCCCGATCGCCGCTTCAAGAACATGGGTCCGCCCCTTGGCGTCAAAGGCCGACGCAAGGACGACCTCTCCACGCACGTCGGAGCCGCGACCGATCCCAACATGGATCAGTCCGACATCGACATGCTGCTGAAACCGATGAAGGCGCAACTGTGAGCGAAGCTGAATTCGTCAAGGTCAAGTACCGCTTGACCGAACAGGTCGCCCGCCCGGGCGGCATGACCGCGGGCATCGCCAACGAGCGGGCCCAACGCGAACTGGCCGCGCATGCCGGCGATGCGATGAAGTCGCTCGGCAATATGATCGGCCGCCTGGAAGCGATGAACCGCGAACAGACCGCGGCGCTGGACGCGGTCTATGAGGAAGCCTCGACCATCCTCGATATCGCCGGGCTGTTCGACAAGCGGGTCCTCTGCGACGCCTGCTACAGCCTGTGCGAACTGGTCGATCGCCAGCGCACGCACCAGCGCGCGGACTGGACCTCGATCGGGGTTCATGTGAGCGCGCTGCGCCTGCTGTGGACCAAGGACGGCCAGGATCCGGCGTCGCTGAAGTCCGTCGTCGACGGCCTGTGGTCGATCACGGACCGGTTGGCGCCTTAACCGTTCACGTCCAGCCCGGCGAGAGGCGGCTTGCCGCCGCCTACTCCGGCTTGGCGTAGCGCTGGCTGACCTTGCGCAGCCCCGCCAGGATCGCCTGAGTGCCGGCGACGTCGGCCGAGCCCTCGGTGTGCAGCAACAGACGGAACGCCCGCAGGTGCACGGTCACGGCGTTGGCGTCCCAACGCTCCTGTCCCTTCAGATAGTCGAGCAGATCCGACAGGCTGATCAGGGCGGTGTCGACCGCCGTCAGGCCGCAGACGCTGGGCACCCCGATCGGCTTGGCGACGATGTCGTAAAGCTCGCCCGCCAGCGCCGCGTCGTAGTCGGGGCCAGCCCGCGCGGCGCAGGCCTCGGCCTGCTCCAGCACCGTCTTCAGTTCCCCAAGGCATTCCGTCTTGAGGCTCGCCAGGCCCGCGCCCGCCCTCTGAACCGCCTCCGCCACCGGCAGACCGCCGGGCGTGCGCAACAGTTTGGCCAGCTTGACCGGCGGCGTGTGAATTCTGACCGAGCTCATAGTTCCACCCGTCTCGTCTTCATCAGGCCGTCGATGACTTCCTGATCCATGTTGGGGGTTTGGGCCTCGCCAATGTCGCCTTGCAGATCGTCACGGCGGCGGCCCGTCATGCCGGCGGGAACGCCGTCGTTCTTGAACCGGCGGTCGGGGCCGATGTAGGTGTCGCACTCGACGAACCGGCGCCCTTCGCGGGCGATCCAGATGATGCGCTCGAGCACGGCGATCGGCGTCAGCGGCTTGGCCATGATGAAGTGGGCGCCGCAATCACGCGCCTTCTGCACGGCATGGCTGGGGGTGTGCCCGGAGGTCAGCAACACCGGCGCATAGCAGTTCGGCTCGATCCGGCTCGACCGCAGCCAGGTCACGAAGTCATAGCCCTCGCCAGCCGCGCCCATGGCGTCGCAGACGATCAGGTCGACCTCGACCTTGCCGATGACGTCCTTCGCCTCGTCCACCTTCTCGCAGCGATGCAAGGTCTTGACCCCGAAGCCGGTGAGGATCTGCACGAGGATGCTCATCCCCATGGGGGATTCATCGAGCACCAGCACCGAAGTACGCTCGAGATTGAAACGGGCGCGGGATTCCGGACTCAGACCCATTCTTTTCCCGGGCGGCAGGACAACTGAGCCGACCCTAGGACGACACGGTTAATAACTGTTTCCGGGCCGCAGGCTGCGACGCCTGGCCACAGTGATCAGGGGCGCAGGTAGATCGGATTTCCGAGCAGCGCGAGCTTGCCGCTCGCGTCGCGCACATCGACGCGCAGCCATCGCGCCTGCCCGTCGGCCACGAGATCGAAGCTCAGCGTCTGGTCAGGGCCGACGAGCGCCAGGTCGCCCGGAGTCGCGAGCTTGGCCCCATCGCCGGACAGCACCACGCGGCCGCCGGGCACGCCGGCGACACGAACCTGAACCTTCACCTTGCGGCCGGCCGGGACAGCGAGCACGTCGCCCATCTGCGCCTGCGCCGCTCCGTCGTCGGCGTGGACCTCCAGCACCCGATCGCGCGTGCCCGCCACATCGAGGAAGACGTGCCCCTGCCGGATGGCCAGCAGGATGGCGGATTGGCTCAGGTCCGGGGCGCGCACCACCGTGGTCGGCACGCCGATGGCCGGCGCCTTGGCGGGATCGAGGCTGGCGTCGTGGTTGTCGGAGCCGCCGATCGCGGTGATCCGCCGCCCCTCGTCGAGCCGCGCTCCCCAGAAGGCCAGGCCCGACAGCGGACCGTCCGCCAGCCCGCCGTTGATCACCTCGATAGCCTGAACCCTGGAATAATCCGTACTCGGAGCAGTCCAGCCGCACCCCATGCAGAGCTCGCCGGACGGCAGGCCCGGATGATTGATCGACAGCAGCCCCCCGGCGCGTTCGGCCTGGGTCTGGATGTCCGCGAAGGTGGGCGCGCGCGGGCCGCCTAGCTGGAAGTCCACGAAGGCGGTGGGGCCGAACAGGTTGGCGTGGCCATAGAAGGTGGTGATCTCGCGCCCAGGCATGACCAGCAGGTCGTCGAAATAGGGCGCAAGTTCGCGCAGCGCCTCGAAGTGCGAGGTGGTGTTGTGGTCCGTCACCGCCACGAAATCGAGGCCCCGAGCGACCGCAGCCTCCAGCGTCTTGAACACCGGGCACGGGACCTTCGCCCCCTTACGCGAGAGACAGGAGCCGTCGCTGTGGCCGGTATGCATGTGCAGGTCGCCGCGCCACCAGCGCTCGCCGGCGGCGCTCGGCGCCTCGACGAAGCCGGTGAACGGCGCGCTGATGGGGTCGAACCAGATCTTGGCCACGTACTCGGCGCGCGCATCCTTGCGGATGTTCGGCGCGCCGAGGATCAGCTTCCAGGTCCCGGCCTTCAACGGACCTGCCAGATATGAGGGCGTGGCGTCGGCTTCGGCCACGGTGAAGCGGCTCTTGTTGCCGCCACTCCAGCCGCGGAAACGATCAGGATCGCGCAATCCCAGGTCGATGACCGACTTCTGTTCCTTGCCGGTGTAGCTGAAATCGACGGTCAGCCTCTGAGTCCCCTCCGGCGCCTTGAACGCGACCTCGGTATAGGTCTCGTGGGCCGCGCCGGTGAGCACGCCGGTCAGGATGAGGTCAGGCGCGCGCAGGACCTGCGCCCGCGCCGTCGCCGCTTCAAAGAAGAAGGCCAGGAGAGCGAGGGCGATCAACACCGCCCCCGCCCGCAGCCCCTGTTGCAGGGTCCGGATCATCAGAAGCGGTATAGCACGGCCGCCCGGAAGGCGCGGCCAAGCTCCGGACGCCCAAGATAGTACTTCGCACCGGTCTCGCCGCTGATGAACTGGCCCGCCCGCGGGTTGCCCTCAGTAAGGCCGATCTCGTTGGTGAGGTTCGTGCCGTAGGCGTAGAGCGTCAGGTTGTCGGTCACGTTGTAGCGGACCTGGGCGTTCAGCAGGAAATAGTCCGGGATGATCAAGGTGTTGGCCGCATCCGAGAAGCGCTTGCCGAAGTACTGAACGTCGCCCTCCAGCCGCAACTTTCCGTCCAGCAGGTTGAAGCCCGGGGTGATGCGGCCGCTGACCTTCGGCGCGCGCACCTGCACGTTGTCGGTGAAATCGCGCTGGACAAGCGCGCCGTTCACCACCTCGTTGAACTTGAAGTCGCCGAAGCGCGGGTCCTGGGCGGTGCCGGTGAACGAGACGTCGAACCACTCGACCGGCCGCACGACGCCTTCCAGTTCCACCCCATACGAAGTCGTCGAGGTGAACTCCGTGCGGCTGACGAAGGTGTTGGTCACCGGGTCGAAGCGCGTCTCGCCGAACGACTGGCTGTCGAAGCCGGTATAGAAGGCGGTCGCGTAGAAGCTGAACTTCGGCTCGTCGATCTTGATGCCCGCCTCGGCCAGATCGATACCCTGGACCCGCGGGTCCGTGCGGGTCGGATTGGTCAGGAAGTCGCCCAGCGAGGGCAGGCGGAAACCGTAGGTGTAGCGCGCGAAGACGCCAAGGTTCGGCTGGATCTGGTAGTTGACGCCGACCGTAGCGCCCCAGCCGTCGAACTCGCGGTCGAGCGGATCGAAGACGCCCGTGCCGCTGAGCACGGCGTCGTCGGCCGGCGTCGGCGATTGACCAAGGTTGATCGACGCGCTGCGCTCGTTACGGCCTGACATCTCGATGCGTTCCCAGCGGAAGCCGAGGTCGACGCGGAGCTTGTCGTTCAGGCTCCACTCGTCGGACGCGTAGAGGGCGAGCGTGTCGGACTCGCCCTCGGCATTGTTGAACTGCAGGCCGTAGCGCGAGATGCCGCCCTCGGTCAGGTTGGCGACCACCTGCCCCGCCGCATTGAGCGCGACGATGTCCAGCAGGCGGGCGTTGTCCTGCACATCGACCAGCGCCGAGGCGCCGATCTGGAAGAAGGTCTCTTCGACCTTGGCGTAGTAAAGCCCCAGCGCCACATTGTGGGTGTGGCCGCCGACCTCGAAGCGGTTGACCAAGCGAAGGTCGTTGACCCACTCGTCGAGGGTGATGTCCTGCTGCCGCATCGAGGCGTCCATCACCAGCCCGTTGCCGTTCTGACCCGCGACATCGAACCGCTCGGTCGGCGCGTTGACGAAGCGGTACTGGACGGACGTGGCGCCCAGCGCGGCCGGCAGGCCCGCCTGGACCTGGGCCAGGCGGGAGGCGGCGGTGACTGGCGTGTTGGGGAAAAGGCCGGCGCGCGCGACGTCGCTGGTGCGATAGCGCAGGTTGTCCTGCACCTCCCAGCCGCCGCCGAGCTCATAGTTGAAGTTGAAGCTGTACTGGGTGAGCTTCACGTCCGCGCCGCGCGTGAGATCGAAGTCGTACGGGCCGCGATTGGTGCGGAACGTGAACTTGCTGGTCTCCGGCCCCGCGAAGGTGCCGTAGTTCGGATCGAAGCCGGGCACACCGGCGGTCTCGCCCTTGGCGTCGAAGGTCAGCGGCACGCCCAGGAAGAAGATCGTGTTGTCGTCCAGGTGCTTGACGTTGAAGTCGATGGAGCCGCGCTCGAAGTCGCGGCCGATCGACAGGCGGATCTGGCCGCCCTCGTCGGCGCGGTAGCCGGGATCGCGCACGCCGTCGCTGACCCGGTAGAAGCCGCCCAGGCCGACGCGGAAGCCGGCCACCGGCCCGCCGACCCAGAAGTCGCCCCGCGCCAGGCCGTAGTCCCCGACCTGCGCCTTCACCAAGCCCTCGAAATGATCCGAGCCCTTGCGGGTGATGAAGTTCACCACCCCGCCCGGCGCGTAGGAGGTGAAGATCGAGGACGGGCCGCCGCGCACGACCTCCATGCGCTGCACGGTCTCGTCCATGCGGAACGAGAAGTCGGAATTGAGGAAGCCCAGCCCGCCGTCATGCTGGATCGGCGCGCCGTCCTCCTGCATGGCGATGGCGGAATAGCCTTCCATCGGAATGCCGCGGGCGCGGATGTTGGCCCCGGCCTCGCCGCCCGACGCCTCGACCCAGAAGCCGGGCACGTTCTTCAGCGCCTCGGCGACGCTGACCGGCGACTGCAGGCGCAGCTTCTCCTCGCTGATCGTGGTGATGGCGTAGCTGGCCTCGACCTTGCGCTGTTCGGCGCCGGCGCGGGCGGTGACGATCAGTTCTTCGACCGTCCCGGCGTCGTCGGCGAGCGCCGGCATGGCGGCGAGCAACGCGGTCGCGGCCGCGGCGGTGAAGAGTACAGCTTTCATGAGAATCGAGCCCCCGGAGGAATGTGCTGCGGGGGCTTTAAGGGCGCTTCATATCGGGGCGGCGAAGGTTCGGCGTCTGGGCGGCGACAGCTTCATTGCCGATTTGTGGCGACGACCGCCCTCGCGGCGCAAAAATCCGACCGATCGTGCGTTTCCCGTTGCCGTGACGGCGCCCCGTCCATATTTACGACGTAAGCAAAATTCAAACTGGAGATGGGTATGGGAACGAGCCTGCAACTGCGCTCGCTGGTGAAGTCGAGCGGCGAACTGGAACTGTCCTTGGCGCGGGTGCCGGTGCCCGAGCCCGCCGCCGACGAGGTGCTCGTGCGCATCGAAGGCGCCCCGATCAACCCGTCCGACCTCGGCCTGCTGCTGGGTCCGGCCGATATCGCCAACGCCAAGGCGAGCGGCTCGGGCGACGACGTCGTCGTCACCGCCCCTGTCCCGCAGCAGTTCCTGCGCGCGCTCAACGCGCGGCTGGACGACTCCATGCCGGTGGGCAACGAAGGCGCGGGCGTGGTCATCGCCGCCGGCTCCTCGCCCGAGGCCCAGGCCCTGATCGGCAAGACCGTCGCCCTGTTGGGCGGCGCGACCTACGCACAGCATCGCACCGCCAAGGCGGCCGACGTGCTGGTGCTGCCGGAAGGCGCGACGCCGGCCGACGGCGCCTCCTGCTTCGTCAATCCGCTGACCGCGCTGAGCATGGTGGAAGTCATGCGCCGCGAGGGCCACACCGCCCTGATCCACACGGCGGCGGCCTCGAACCTCGGCCAGATGCTGAACAAGATCTGCATCAAGGACGGCGTGGCTCTGGTCAACATCGTCCGCAGCCAGGAGCAGGCCGACCTGCTGCGCGGCATTGGTGCGAAGTACGTCGTCGACTCCTCGGCCGCGAACTTCATCGAAGCCCTGACCGACGCCATCGACGAGACCGGCGCCACCCTGGCCTTCGACGCGATCGGCGGCGGCAAGCTGGCCTCGCAGATCCTCTCGGCGATGGAAGTCGCGGCCAACCGCAAGGCGACCGTCTACAGCCGCTACGGCTCGTCGACCTACAAGCAGGTCTACATCTATGGCGGCCTGGACACGCGCCCGACCGAACTGGCCCGCAACTTCGGCCTCTCCTGGGGCGTGAACGGCTGGCTGCTGACGCCCTTCCTGGCCAAGATCGGCGCCGAGGAAGCCGGCAAGCTGCGCGCCCGCGTGGCGGCTGAGCTGAAGACCACCTTCGCCAGCCACTACACCGCCGAGCTCTCGCTGGCCGAGGCCCTGCAGCCCGACGTCATCGCCGCCTACTCGCGCAAGGCCACCGGCGAGAAGTACCTGATCAACCCGAACAAGGGCGTCTGACACATAAAAAATGCTGCACCCAGGCCTTGCAGCATGGGTGCAGCATAAACTGCGGTAAGTCGCTGTTTCATCAGCCTTTCCCAGCGCGGGAAAGGCTGATTTTTTTCGCCGCTACTTCTCGTTCGTGAAGATCACCGTCCCGGAGGAGGCGAACATGCCGCCGACGCCGTGGGCGACGCTGATCTTGGCGCCTTCGATCTGGGCCGCGGCGGTGCCGCGCATCTGACGAACGCTCTCCTGCAGCGCATACATCCCGTACATGCCCGAGTGCATGTAGGAGAGGCCGCCGCCGTTGGTGTTGAGCGGCAGCTTGCCGCCGATGGCGGTGTTGCGCTCGCGGATGAAGTCCTTGGCTTCGCCCGGCTTCACGAAGCCGAGGTCTTCCAGGCCGTAGAGCGGCAGGTGGGCGAAGGCGTCGTAGATCATCAGGTGATCGACGTCGGAGTGCTTGATGCCGGCGTCCTCGAACGCCTTCGCGCCCGAGATCTTGAACGCCGTCGACGAGGTGAAGTCGTACATCTGCGAGACCATCGGCGTCTCGACGCTCTCGCCCGTGCCCAGCACGTAAACCGGCTTGTTCGGGAAGTCCTTGGCCCGATCGGCGCTGGTCAGGATCAGCGCGCCGCCGCCGTCGGTGACGAGGCAGCACATCAGCATCCGGAACGGCCAGGCGATCATCGGCGAGTTCAGCACGTGGTCGACGCTGATCGGGTCCTTGAAGCTGGCGCGCGGGTTCTTGGCGGCCCATTCGCGCTGGATGACCGCGACCGTCGCCAGGTCTTCCTCGGTGACGCCGTAGGTCTTCATGTAGCGAAGCACCGGCACGGTGAACATGGTCGGCGGACCGACCGGACCGAACGGCATCTCGAACTGGCCCATCAGGCTGGAGGGCGCACGGCCGAAGCCGCCGGCGCCGACCCGCGAACGGCCCGATTCGCCGTGGGTGATCAGGATGGTCTTGGCGTGGCCCGCGGCGATCGCCGCCGCCGCGTGACGGACGTGCAGCATGAACGAGCAGCCGCCCACCGACGTGCCGTCGGCATAGGTCGGCTTGATGCCGAGATAGTGGGCGAGTTCGACCGGGCTGATGCCGGCGGTGGCGACGCCGTCGATGTCGGCCGGCGTCAGGCCCGCATCGGCCATGGCGTTCAGCGCCGCATCGGCGTGGAGGCCGATCACGGACACGTCCGGAATCTTGCCCATCTTCGTGGTTTCCGCGGCCCCGACGACCGCGACGGAATTCTTTTGCATTGTCTCTGAGCCCTTACGACTTGGCCGGCTGGAAGAAGGGCAGCGAGATCGTGTCGCTGAACTTTTCGAAAACGACCTCGAGCGGCATGTCGAGGACCAGGGCTTCAGGCGTCTGCGGGCAGCCCACGATGTTGGTCATCATGGTCGGACCTTCTTCGAGCTTCACCACCGCGATGGCGTAGGGCTCGGTCCCCATGTCGGGGCGGGGACGGTGGTTGATCACATAGGACCACAGGACCGCCTTGCCGCTGGCCTTGAAGACCTCGACATCGCGCGACCCGGTCTTCGGGCAGAAGGGGCGCGGCGGGAAGTAGGCTTCGCCGGTGGCCTTGTTGCGTTGCAGGAGCAGTTCGCCCCGGCTCGCCCCGTCCCAGAAATGCTGGGTCTCAGGCGTGGGTTCGGGCAAGATTCTCGCCATCTGGAAATTCGTCCCCAATCAAAATTCGACGTTTGGAAATTGGCCCGCCTGACGACGGGCGCGGCAGCAAAGCCCGATACGGCCGCGTTGTCGATGCTGACGCTAAGGAAAACTTCGATGTCAGACCTCTTCGACCTCGCCCGGTTCGTCGACGCCCAGGAACCTGTGATCGCCGCGGCGCGCGCCGAACTGGCGGCCGGACGCAAGCGCTCGCACTGGATGTGGTTCGTTTTTCCGCAGATCGCCGGCCTGGGATCGAGCGCCATGGCCCAGCGCTATGCGATCGGTTCGGCGGGCGAGGCGCAGGCCTATCTCGCGCATCCCGTCCTCGGCTCGCGGTTGCGCGACCTGACCGAACTGGCGAACGAGGCGCCCGGCTCGGCGCGCGACGTGTTCGGCCCGCCGGACGATCTGAAGTTCCGTTCCAGCATGACGCTGTTCAACGCCGTCGCGCCGGAGGAAGCCCCGTTCCGCACCGCGCTGGCGCGCTATTTCGGCGGCGAACGCGATCTCCGCACCTTGGAGGTCCTGGAGCGGCTGAAGTGAGCCCCAAGTGTCATCCCGGAAAGCGCGAAGCGCTTGTCCGGGACCTCCTGATGGATCAGGCTCTAGCGCGGCCCCGCGTCACTTGACCAGCACGGCGCGAGTGGGCCCCGGTCTTCGGCTACGCCGAAACCGGGATGACACTCATGGTCTGATCACACCGGCGACGACGCCAGCTTGCGCCGGTCGGTCGAGGCGAGGAGCTCAGCCCAGACGGCCGCCTCCAGATCCTTCGCGCCCTTCGCCTCGGCCGCTGTGTGCAGCGCGATGAGCGCGGCGCGCAGAGCATCGTTGGCCGCTTTCAGCGCCGAAAGCCGCAGATCCTCGTCGGCGCCCGACGCCAGGACAGCGAAATCCAGCCCCGCCTCCCCGGCCCGCGCCAGCAGCGGCCGAATCGCGCGGTTCTCGGCCACCAGCCGGGCGGCCATGCCGTCCCAGACCTCGGCCGCGACGCCGAGCAGGGCCGCGGTAAGGCCGAGCGAGCTGGCGCGGTCGGCGGGATGCACGTCCGGCATGGCGTTGCGCATGCAGAGCCCGGCCAGTTCGGCCAGGACGGCGGGAACGGTCGGGTTCATAGGCGTCCCATCACTTGCAGGGTGGCGCGGTCCTGGGCGTTCTGCAGCAGCCAGGGCGGATAGACCATGATCGGCTCGCGGTTGCCCCCGTCGATCCAGACACGGGCCGAGGAGATCCAGATCGCCTGGCCCTTCACGCAGTTGAACAGCTCCCACCAGTGCAGCGCGGCGGGGTCGGCCTTAAGACCGCTGGCGCGTTCCCAGATCGCGATCGCGGCCTCGCGCGGCAACAGCCCGCCGGCCTTGCCCTGACCGAACGACCAGACCGGATTGAAGCTCCAGCCGAGGTCCTCCAGCGGATCGCCCAGGTGACACATCTCCCAATCGAGGATGCCGTGAATGCCGCCGGCCTGGTCATAGAGGAAGTTGCCGGTCCGGTAGTCGCCATGCACCACCGACAGCTTCTGGGCCGGCGGCGGCGGGTTGGCCCGCAGCCAGCGGATCGCCGCGCGGGTGATCGGCAGCGGTTCGGGCTCGTCGCGGTCGAGCAGGCCCTCCCAATAGGACAGTTCGCGCTCCCAGCAGGCGTCGGGCTCCGGCAGCGGCATCACGCTCGTCAGGCCCAGCGCGACTGGGTCGGCCTTGGCGATCTCGGCCAGGATCGTCCACTTGCGCTGGCCCAGCTGATCCAGGGTCGCGGCATAGGGCGGCCCGAACAGCAGCATGGGCGAGGCCTGGAAGCCGGCGATCTCCTCGGCGATGAAGAACGGGTGGTCGAGGGCGGCGTCCTCTTCCTCGAGCCACAGCATCTCGGGCACCGGCACGGCGCTGCCGTGAAAGGCGCGATAGGCCTCGAATTCGATCCGCCGCTCGGTCTCGATCAGCGAGGCCGGCGGGTCGCGCCGCAGGATCAGCTTGCGCTCGCGCGCAGCGCCGTCCTCGTTCCAAAGCAACCGAAAGCGATAGGTCTCGCGCGAGGCGCCGCCGGAGATACGCGACAGGTCCTCGACCGCGACATCGCGCGCACCAGGCATGCGGGCGGCGATGTACGCGGCCAGACGGGGTTCCAACGCCATGCCAGGTCAGTGCATCGAGAAACGGACGGGCAGGGTCTTGGGCCCGTTGACGAAGGTCGCCAGGCTCTGCTTGGGCTCGCCGTTCAGCTCCAGGGTCTTGATGCGCGGCAGCAGCTCTTCCCAGAGGATCCGCATCTCCATCTTGGCCAGATGCTGGCCCAGGCACAGGTGCGCGCCATAGCCGAAGGCCAGATGCTTGTTCGGCTTGCGGTCGACCTTGAACGCCGCGGCGTCGTCGAAGACCTCTTCGTCCCGGTTGCCCGAGGCGTAGCAGAGCATCATCCAGTCGTCCTTGGCCAGCTGGCGGCCGGCGAACTCGGTGGCCTCGGTCGCCGAGCGCATGAAGGTCTTCACCGGCGTGATCCAGCGGATGCTTTCGTCGACCAGGCTGGGGATGAGCGACGGATCGGCCTTCACCTTGGCGAACTCGCCCGGATTGGCGGCCAGGCCCCACAGGGCGCCGGCGGTCGAGGACGAGGTGGTGTCGTGGCCGGCGGTGGCGACGATCATGTAGTAGCTGATCGCCTCCAGCTCGGAGATCGGCTGTCCGTCGATCGTCGAATTGGCGATCACCGAGGCGACGTCGTCACGCGGGTTCGCCCGGCGGTCGGCCGACACCTTGTTGAAGTAGGTGTAGAAGTCGGCGATCACCCCGTCGCGCATCAGCGACTCGAAATCGCGCTGCTTGCCGCCGTCTCGCGCCAGCTCCGGATCGGTGGCGCCGAACAGTTCCTGCGTCAGGGTGAGCATCCGGGGCTCGTCCTCCTCGGGAACGCCCAGGATCTCCATGATCACGTGCAGCGGATAGCCGAGCGCCACGTCGCGGACGAAGTCGCACTCGCCGCCGGTGGCCGCCATGCGATCGACCGCCTTGCGGGCGATGCCGCGGATGCGGTCTTCCAGGCCCTTGATGTTGGTCGGCATGAACCAGGACTGGGTCAGGGCGCGGTACTTCGGGTGGTCGGGCGCGTCCATCTGCACCAGGCTGCGGACCAGGTGCGGGCTGCCGCCCATCATGGCGCGCACGGCGGTGTCGGCGGCCTTGTTGGTGATCACCGTGGCCCTGTCGCCGCTGTGGAACAGCGCGTTCTGACGGCTGATCTCCAGGATGTCGGCGTGTTTGGTGGCCACCCAGAACGGATCGAAGCCGTCGATCTCCGCCAGGCCGAACGGGTTGTTGGCCCGCAGCCAGGCATAGGTTTCGTGAATGCGCCCGTCCGCATAGGCGGAAGGATCGACCAGATTGGCCGCGTATTCAGTGGGTATGCGCGCGTTGCTTGTGCTCATCTCTCCTGAGCGCCCGTTGCTGGTTCACGCCGCGTAACCTTACGTGGCGTCAGCAAAAAGCGTCCTCCCTTGTCTTGTTATCTTTGTTCACTTGATAATGCCGCACACGGCGACGTCGCAATACCGTCAATCGACAAAGACATGATCGCTGCAGTGCAAGACACGTCTGGGAGGACGCCCGCATGCTGACCAAGGCCGACGATTTTCCGATCCACCAGACGCCCGAACCGATCGCCTATGCCGGCACGGACCGGAACTTCTACGACCGCTACTTTTTCAACGGCTATCAGCCGGACGGGACCGAGTTCTTCGCCGTCGCCTTCGGCGTCTACCCCCAGCTCAATGTGGCGGACGCCCATTTCTCGGTGATCCGCGACGGCGTCGAGCACTGCCTGCACGCCTCCAAGGTGATGAACATGGAGCGGCTCGACCTCTCCTGCGGGCCGATCTCGATCGAGATTCTCGAGCCGCTGCAGAAGTTGAAGGTCACGGTCGCGCCGTCGAACGGCTTCGCCGCCGAGATCGTCTTCGAGGGCCGCTCCTTCCCGATCGAGGAGCCGCGTTTCATGCGGCGGATCGGACCGCGCGCCTTCATGGACTACACCCGCCTGACCCAGAACGTACGTTGCAGCGGCTGGATCGAGGTCGACGGCGTGCGCAAGGAGCTGGCCAGCGGCTCGGTCGGCACGCGCGACCGCTCGTGGGGCATCCGGCCGATCGGCGCGCCCGATCCCCAACCGCCGGTCCCGATGACCCTGGGCGGTTTCTTCTGGCAATGGACCCCGCTGAACTTCGCCGACCGCAGCATCTTCTTCCACGTCAACGCCGATCCCGAAGGGCGTCCATGGAACACCCGCGCGGTGATCGCCCCGGACGGCGCCGGCCATGACGGCTTCTACGAAAGCGAAGAGCCGACCATGGACGAGGTCTCGCTGATCGCCGGCACCCGCCACGCCAGCACCGGCACGCTGAACATTCCGCTGGCTCAGGGTTCGGCCAAGATCAGCTTCAAGCCGTTCCTGACCTTCCTGATGCGCGGCATCGGCTATGGCGCGCCCGACTGGCGCCACGGAGGTTACAAGGGCGACCTCGTCGTCGAGCGCGAGGACATCGACCTGGCCGCGACCAACATGGGCAGCCCCGAGAACTGGCACATCCAGGCGCTCAGCCGCGTAACCCTGACCCTGCCCGGCGAGGCGCCGGTCGAAGGCATGGGCGTGTTCGAACAACTCATCGCCGGGCCGTATCGGCCGTATGGGGTGTAGGCGTCCCCTCGCCCCGTCGTGTCATCCCGGTCTTCGGCTGCGCCGAAACCGGGATGACACTCTGGGCGGAGCGCACCCAACACCCGTTTGAACCAGCGCTTGCACGCGGCCCTCGCCGCCTGCACACTCTCGCCCATTGAAGATAGCCAGGCGCCATTTCGCGCGACTTTTGAAAGTTTGAGACTTTGACCGCTACCTCTCCCGCGGCGATTAAGGCCGCGCAGCCGGACGTCCTGTCTTCCGTGGACGCCCTGACCGAAGGGCTGGCCAGCGTCGGCTACATCGCCTCCCGCCGGATCGCCACCGCCCTCTACATGGCCATTCACCTGCAGAAGCCGATCCTGGTCGAAGGTTCGGCCGGCGTGGGCAAGACCGAGCTGGCGCTGTCGACCGCCAAGCTGCTCGGCCAGCCGCTGATCCGCATGCAGTGCTACGAGGGCCTGGACGAGTCCAAGGCGCTGTACGAGTGGAAATACGGCAAGCAGCTGCTCTACACCCAGATCCTCAAGGACCGGATGGGCGAAGCGCTCTCCGACGCCAAGGACATGGACGCGGCGATGGACCGCCTGCACGGCATCGGCGACCTGTTCTTCTCCGAGCCCTTCCTGGAACCGCGCCCGCTGCTGAAGGCGCTGAAGGAAGACGACGGTTGCGTCCTGCTGATCGACGAAATCGACAAGTCCGACGAGGCGTTCGAAGCCTTCCTGCTGGAAATGCTGTCGGCCTATCAGGTCTCGATCCCGGAACTCGGCGTGATCGAAGCCAAGACGCCGCCGCTGGTGTTCCTGACCTCGAACAACATCCGCGACCTCGGCGATGCGCTGAAGCGCCGCTGCCTGCACCTGCACATCCCGCTGCCCGACGCCGACCTGGAGCGCAAGATCGTCGCCAGCCGCGTGCCGGACATCGAGCAGACGCTCACCGCCAGCCTGGTGAACTTCGTGCAGTCGCTGCGCACGCTCGACCTGCGCAAGTCGCCCTCGATCTCGGAGACGGTGGACTGGGCGCGCGCGCTGATCCTGCTGAACGCCGACAGCCTGAGCCCTGAGGTCGTGCGCGACACGCTCAACGTTCTGCTGAAGTTCGAACCGGACATCGCCGCGGTGGAGCCGCAAATCTCCGAGCTGCTGCGCCGTCCGGCGGCCTGACCCCATGCAGGGCGCTTTGGAAGACTTCTTCCGGGCCCTGCGGGCCGCGGACGTCAAGGTCTCGCCTGTAGAGGCGATCGACGCACACCGGACGGTGGCGAAGGTCGGGTTCACCGACCGCGAGCTGTTCAAGGACGCGCTGTGCGCGACCCTGGCCAAGACCGCGGACGAAGTGATCCGGTTCGACGAGACGTTCGAGACCTTCTTCTCGCGTGACGAGCTCGCCTTCGAGCCGCCGCCGCAAGGCGACGGCGATCCGATGGAGGGCTTGCCGGAAGGCGCCGAGGACTCGGAGCTGGCCCGCATGCTGCTGGAGGGCGACGCCTCGGGCCTGGCCCAGGCGATGGAGGAAGCCGCCCAGCGCGCGCAGGTCTCGCAGATCCGCCTGACGACCCAGCGCTCGCGCCTGACCCGGCGGCTGCTCGAGGAGATGGGCCTCGCGGAGATCGAGGCGCTGATCAACAACGCCCGCAAGCTGGAAGGCGGCGGCGACGCGGCCGATCGCCTGGAGGCGGGCAAGCGGCGCCTGGCCCAGGAAGCCCAGCGCTATGTCGAGCGCCAGCACGAGCTCTATGCCTCAGGCTCGGGCAAGATGCTGCGCGAGGAGATGCTTGCCCGCAAGGCGCTGAACGCCGACGGCGGCATCGATCCCGTCGACCAGGCGATGATGCAGGCGCTGGTCAAGAAAATGGCCAAGCGTCTGGCCGACCGCTACTCGCGCCGCCGCAACCGCGCCCGCAAGGGCCACATGGACATCCGCCGCACGCTGCGAAAGTCGATGCCGTATGGCGGCATGCCGTTCGAGGTCATCTGGAAGACCGAGAAGATCGACAAGCCGTCGATCATCTGCATCTGCGACGTGTCGAAGTCGGTGGCCGCGGCCGCACAGTTCCTGCTGACCTTCCTCTACTCGCTGAACGAGGTGGTCGACCGGATGGAGGCCTATGCGTTCTCCGGCCGACTGATCAGCGTCAACGACATCCTCGACGACGAGCATGTCGACGGCGCCATCTTCCAGGTGCTGCGCAAGATCGGCTTCCAGCAGACCGACTACGGCAAGTCGCTGGAGGACTTCTGCGAGAACCACCTCGACAGCGTCGACCGGCACACCACCGTCATCTTCCTGGGAGACGGGCGGTCGAATTATGCCGATCCGCGCCTCGATCTGATGGCCACGATCCAGACTCGCGCCCGCTCGGTCATCTGGCTGAACCCCGAGCCCGAGAGCTACTGGAGCCAGGGGGACAGCGTCATGTACCGCTACGAGCGCTTCTGCCACGTGGCCAAGACCTGCAACACCCTGGGGCAGCTGGAACGGATCATCGAGGACGTGCTGCGCACCTACGTGCCGCACTAGGAGCTAGGCGTCCGCCGCCTTCGTGCGGCGGGCGTTCGCCTCGAACGCTCCCCAGGCCAGCGAGGCCAGGAACCCGAAATAGAGGATGTAGAGGCTGGCGACGTAGCCCCGCGCCAGCAGGGTGACGTCGGCCAGCTTGGCGGCGTGGCACATCAAGGTCAGCGCCTCGGCCGCCCAGGCGCCGATCAGCCACTGGCGGTCGTAGAACCAGATCAGCAAGGTCACGACGCCGAGCACCGCCGCATCCACCGCGGCCACGCCCCACAGCGGCTGCGGCAAGCCGCCGAGCTGCTGGGCGAACGGGCTGAGGAAGAAGGCCGCGAGACTGACGCAGGCGGCGATCCGCTCGGGAACGCCGCCCTTCCAGAGCGCCACCAGCGTGACCGCCGCCGTGGCGACGGCGCCGGTCAGCTGAACGGGCGCATTGAACATCTCGAACCAGCTCATCCCCGGAAGGGAAAGCGGTGCGAGCATTGCGTCAAGCCGCGCTGGCGACGGCGCGCAGGATCGGCCCCTCGCCCTCCGCTACGCCGGTCGGCGGCTTCTCGACGCCGGTGCCGTGCAGGGTCGTGGGCTGAACGCCCAGCTGCGGCGAGGCCTTCTCGAAGGCGGCATGCGCCGACATGGCGTGGCCGCGCGCAGCGCCCAGCGCGTCGATCGTGCGGGTCAACGCGGACACCGCCTCGTGGCCAAGCACGGCGGAGTAGTTGTGCTCGCGGCGCAGGGCGCTGGTCTGGGCGATCAGCAGGGCGGCCTTTTCGAGGGCGGCGTCCAGCGCGGCCTCGGTTTCGAAGAGCGAGGTGGCGATGGCCTGGGCCAGTTCGCGACGTTGCATGAGGTGTCCTTCCTCCGCGCCGTGGCGCGGGACGTGTGTGTGATGAGCTGCGATGGAAAACGGCGGCGGCCTGGAGCCGTCAGCCGCGGGCAAGCCAGACGTCGAGCGCCTGCATGAGATGGCCAAGCTGGATGGCGATGGCCAAACCGCCGATCAGCAAGGCCCCAGCGACCAGGGTGAACAGCATGGCGCTCACGAGCCGTCGCCAGGGGGTCCGGGCGGGCCTTGAGCCAGCCACCTCCACGACTGGGGGGGCTGAGCTTCCGCGGGCAACAAGACGAGCGCGATGCAGATAATCTCGCGCAGCAGATCGAGCCTCGTGAGATAGGGGCTCAGCTCCCGCGTCACCTGCAGAAGGTGATGCACCGTCTCCTTCTGCTGGCCCGTGCTGGCCAGGCTGTCGAAGATCGCTTCCAGGTCGCCCCAGGTGGTCTGTGGCAGTTGTTTCGCCGTGTGGGGCATGTGCGCCTCCTTTCGACAAGGAGGTCAGCATCTCCTCGACGCCGGCGGCCAGGGGGAGCGGCGCCCCTACGTAGTCATCGCGTACATCGCCGGCGAGCATGCGGGCGGCGTCGCGGCGGTTGGCGGCGCCCAGCTTCTTCATCGCCCGTTCGATGTGCTTGTCGACCGTGCGCGCTTCGAGCCCGAGTTCGCGCGCGATCTCCTTCGACTGGAGGTGGCGGGCCACCCCCATCAGGCACTGCCGCTCGCGTGGCGTGAGCGTGGCCAGCCTATCCATGACTCGTCCCCCGACCCTCAGCGGCCGGTGCGGCGGCCGCCTCTGACGGGCGGGCGCGCCAGCGCAGGCCGCGAGGCTTAGGGTTTGTAAACTTGCTTAACGCGCATGGCGAGGCAAGCCGGGCGCGGTCACACCCCCGTGCGCCGGCCGGCGGGTCAGGCGCTCAGCGAGACGGCGACGCGCACGATCCGGCGGCGGCAGGCGAGCGGCAGCGTCTGCAGGACATCGGCCAGATCGACGTCGGCGGGCTCCGCCGCCATGCCGTCGAGCAGCGCGCCCGCGGGCAGGCTCAAGGCTGCGGCCAGCGCCCGGAGCTTCTGCGCGCTGATGCGCTCGGCGGACTTGGTGGAACGGTGCAAGGCGCGGCTCCGGGGGTGTTGAGCGCTTCTCACACGGCCCCGCGGACGCGGTCCATACACAAGTTGTATCTTGCAAGTCTGGGATCACCAGCTGTCGATCCAACGCAGCTTCTTGCCGGTGCGGACCGGCAGCGGCGGCAACGACTTGAGACCCGACAGAACCCATCGCCGCGTGTCCTTCGGATCGATGACGTCGTCGAGCGCGGGGCCCATCGCCTGGGACAGCGCCTTGCCGCGGGCGTAGGCTGCGGCGACCATGTCGTCGAACTTGGCCTTGCGGGCGGCCGGGTCCTCGATGGCCGCAAGCTCGTTCCGGTAGCCGAGCTTCACCGATCCCTCCAGGCCCATGCCGCCGAACTCGCCGGTCGGCCATGAGACGCAGAACATCGAGCCCTGATAGGAGCCGCCGGTCATGGCGATGGCGCCCAGGCCATAGCTCTTGCGCAGGATCACGGAGAACAGCGGCACGGTCAGGTTCGCCCCGATCACGAACAGCCGCGAACAGTGGCGGATGAGGCCGGTCTTCTCCGCCTCAGGTCCGACCATGTTGCCGGGCGTGTCGGAGAGCGACAGCAGCGGAATGTCGAAGGCCTCGCACAGCTGCATGAAGCGGGCGGCCTTGTCGGAGGCGTCGGAATCGATCGCGCCGCCCAAATGCTGCGGATTGTTGGCGAAGACCCCGACAGGCCTGCCCTCGATCCGGATAAAGGCGGTGACCATGGCGAGGCCGAACTTGGGCCGCAGTTCCAGCACCGAGCCCTCGTCGGCGATCAGTTCGATCACCTTGCGGATGTCGTAGACGCGCAGGCGGTTCTCGGGGATCGCCCGGCGCAGCAGGCGCTGGTCGGCGCACGACCAATCGGCGACCGGCCCCTGGAAATACGAGAGGTACTGCTTGGCCAGGCGCACGGCGTCGGCCTCGTCCTGCGCCAGCACGTCGATCGTGCCGTTGGCCTGCATGACCTTGATCGGCCCGATCTCCTCGGGACGGAAGACGCCAAGCCCGCCGCCCTCGACCATGGCCGGACCGCCCATGCCGAGCGCCGAGTCCTTGGTCGCGATGATCACGTCGCAGCAGCCGAGGATGGCGGCGTTGCCGGCGAAGCAGCGGCCCGAGGAGACGCCCACCAGCGGCACCGCGCCGGAAAGCCTGCCCCAGAACTCGAACCCGCGGACGAAGCCGCCGCCCTCGGTGTCGCCGGGCCGCCCGCCGCCGCCCTCGGTGAAGAACACTGTCGGCAGCCGCCAGCGCGCGGCGATCTCGCTCATCCGGTCGAGCTTGTCGTGATTGTGCGAGCCCTGGGTGCCGGCGAGCACGGTGTAGTCGTAGGCCATCACCGCAACGCGGGACCGGTCCTCGGCGAAGCGGTCGCCGTTGACCGCCCCCAACCCCATGACCATGCCGTCGGCCGGGGTCTGGGCGATCAGCTCGTCCACTGTGTTGCGGCGCCGGCGCGCCGCCACGGTGAGCGCGCCGTACTCGGTGAAGCTGCCCGGATCGCACAGATCGTCGATGTTCTCCCGGGTAGTGCGCTGACCGGTCTTGCGCCGGCGCGCGACCGCGTCCGGGCGCGCCTCGTCCAGGGTCATGCGCTGGCGTTCCAGCACCTCGGCCAGGTCTGGGCGGATATGGTCGAGGTCGACGTCCTCTTCCGTCGCAACGGCGCCGCCGGCCACGTCGGCAGGCTCGATGAAAGCCAGGGCATGGTCCTCGAAGACCGTGTCGCCCTCCCCCACAGCCACCAGCCGCACGACGCCGGAAGTCTCCGCGGTGACGACATGCTCCATCTTCATGGCTTCCATGACGAAGAGCGGCTGGCCCTCGCGGACCTCGTCGCCGGCCTGGACCATCAGGCCGATGACGGTGCCCTGCAGCGGCGCGCGAACCGGCTTCGTGCCTTCAGGGCCGTCGGCATCCTCGAGATCCTCCTGCGCCGCCGCCTCGGCCTTTCCATGGCTCAGCACGGCGAGCGGATCGGACGCATCGATCTGCGCCCCCGCACGCTTGGGCGCTGCGGCCGCGGCGGTCGCGAAAAAGAGCTGCGGCGAGGCCGGAGCCTGGGCCAATTCCTCCATCCGCTCTTCGATGAGCCGCGTATGAACCTCGCCGGCGGCGACGGCGGGATGGCCCAGCAGGCTCTGCAGGAAGCCGATGTTGGTGGCGGCGCCGACGATCTTGAACTCGGACAACGCGCGCCGGGTCTTGGCGACCGCGGAAGGCAGGTCGGGGCCATGGACGATCAGCTTGGCCAGCAGCGAGTCGAACCGGGCGCTGGTGCGGTAGCCGCCATATCCGAAGCCGTCGACGCGCACCCCGCGCCCGGACGGCGGCTCGTAGGCCGAGAGCACGCCCCCGGAAGGTTTGGCGGAGCCGTCGGGCGTCATGGTTTCGAGGTTCACCCGCGCCTGGACCGCCACCCCGCGCGGGCGCGGTATGTCCGCTTGGGTCAGCCCGAGGTCGGCCAGCGATCCCCCGCGGGCCAATTCAATCTGTATACGGACAAGATCAAGGCCAGTGACCTCTTCGGTCACCGTGTGTTCGACCTGAAGGCGCGGATTGGCCTCGATGAACACGACGCGATCGCCAGTGACCAGGAACTCCACCGTGCCCAGATTGCGATAGCGGGCGGCGCGCCCAAGGGCCACGGCGGCCTCGAACAGCCGCTCGCGGGTCTCGAGCGGCAGGGTGGCGGCCGGCGCGATCTCGACGACCTTCTGGCGCTGTCGCTGCAGGCTGCACTCGCGGTCCCAGAGATGGGACACAACCTGTCCGTCGCCGACGATCTGCACCTCGACGTGGCGCGCGCGTGGCAGGAATTCCTCGACATAGAGCGCCCCGTCGCCGAAGGCGGCCTGCGCCTCGGACGCGCAGCGTTCGAAGGCGCCGGTGAGCTCGTCGGCCGACCGAACCGGCCGCATCCCCCGGCCGCCCCCGCCGGCGACCGCCTTGACCATCACCGCGCCGCCCGCGCCCAGGCCCTCGAGAAACACCCGCGCCTCGGCCAAGGTGACGCCGCCTTGAGTCCCCGCGAGGATCGGAACGTCGCAGCGCTCCGCCAACGCCCGGGCCGCGCCCTTGTCGCCGAACAGCTCCAAGGTTTCGGGCGACGGGCCGACGAACGTCACCCCGGCTTCGGCGCACGTCCGTGCAAAGGCGGCGTTCTCGGACAGAAATCCGTACCCGGGGTGCACCGCATCGCAGCCATGCTCCCGCGCCGCGGCGAGGATCTGCGCACCGTCGAGATAGGCCGCAGGCCCAGCCCCGTTCAGGGCGTGGGCGCCGTCGGCCATGCGGGTGTGAAGCGAAGCCGCGTCATCGCTGGAGTAGACCGCCAGAGTCTCGATCCCCATGTCCGCGGCGGTGCGGGCGATACGGATGGCGATCTCGCCGCGGTTGGCGATCAGCAGCTTCTTCACGTGGCGTTCCCTCGGGCTTTTGGCTCACTTTGCCCGGGCGTCGCCTGGGACGTCTATGCCTGCTTGGAAGCCAGGCCCTCGAAGAACGGCCGGACATAGAGCGCCGCCGCCGTTTGCGGCGTCACCCCCGGCGTCCAGTGATGCAGTTCGGCGGCGGCGTTGATCATCGCCGTCAGCATCTGCGCGCCGATATTGACGTCGACCGGCCGCACCGACCCGTCGACAATCCCGTCGGAGATCAACGAGGCGAAGCGATCGGAGAGCCGGTCGAAGCGCGCCACCAGCTGGGGCTGGATCGCTTCCGGCGCCGAGGTGAGCGCCGACGCGCGCAGCAGCGGCGCGTTGCCGTTCAGCTGATACTCGACCAGGGCGGAGGCGATGGTCGTCAGGGTCTGCAAGCCGCTGGTCGACACCGCCTCGGCCTGACGGATGGCCCTGCGCATGACGTCGAACGTCCGCTCGAAGCACGCCACGACCAATTCGTCCTTGGTCTCGTGGTGGTGATAGAAGGCGCCCTTGGTGACGTTGAGCCGCGACGAGATCTTCTCGACCGAGGCGCCGACATAGCCCTCCTCGTTGATCAGCTGCGTGGCGGCGCGCAAGAAGAGCTCGCTGGAAGCCTCTCCACCCAATTTCGGGATCAGAGTCGGCAGGGCCACCGGATTCCAGGCGGCGCCCGGGGCGGCCAGACCATCGACGCTGATCGACCAGACCCGCTGCGAGACGCGGCCGAAGTCCTCCACGTCGTTCCGGTGCAGCCAGACCGGCGCCCAGAACACTTCGGAGATCAACAGCAGCGCGCGCGCGCCGAGCGCCGGCCGCGACAGGCCACGCGTCTCCGGCCCCGCGAACAGCGTGCGGATGCGGCGGAACATGTCGACATAGGCGGCGTTGACCGACGCGCTGTTCAACGCACGGACATCGTTGAAGACGGTGAGGGGCTCGACGTCCCCGGCCATCATGCGGGCGCGGTAGTCGAAGTAGGCGTCGAGGAACAGCTTCAGCCGCGCCCGGACGTCGGGGCCGCCCTCCGCGAGCGCGATGAGGTCGTTGTAGCGCTCGATCCCGCGCAGGAAGCAGGCGGCGGCCAGATCTTCCTTGTTCTTGAAGTAGTAGATGACGCCGGTGGGCACCAGGTCGAGCCGCGCAGCCACGTCGGCCAGAGTCATGCCGCGTACGCCCCGCCGATTGAGGACCTCCACGGCCGAACCCACAATCGCGTTCTTGCGCAACTCAAAGCGCTTGGTCGGTGCACGGACCGTCGTCGTCATCGATCTTATTCTTGTTATGCAGGCGACGACGGATCAGCCCCGCCGCGTCCTCCCAAGCCTATGATGGCTTAGGCTGACGCGCTTATCCACTCTTGAGCATGGCTGTATCGATCGGAAGCTGACGAATGCGCTTTCCTGTGGCGGCGAAGATCGCATTGCACAGCGCCGGGACGATCGGCGGCAGGGCCGGTTCGCCCAGGCCGGTCGGCGAATTGTCCGACTTGATGAAGTGCGTTTCGATCGGCGGCGCCTCGTTGATCCGCATCAACGGATAGTCGGTGAAGTTGCTCTCGACCGCCGCCCCGTTCTCGATGGTGATCTTCTGATGCAGCGCGCCTGAAAGTCCGTCCAGCACCGAACCCTCGATCTGGTTCAGCGCGCCGAACGGATTGATCACTTGCCGGCCGACATCGGCCGCCACCCACACCTTCACCACCTTGATCGCGCCGTCGGCGGCGACCGCCACCTCCACCACTTCGGCGAAGTAGCCCAGGTGGCTGTAGTGGAATGCGACGCCCAGGCCCGAACCCTTGGGCAGCTTGCGGCCCCAGCCCGATTTCTCGGCGGCCAGCTTGACCACCGCGGCCATGCGTCCGGCGGCGTAGCCGGACGGAGGCTCGCCGACCATCGGCTTGTCGCCCAGCAATTTCAGCCGGAACGCCACCGGATCGGCGCCCGCCGCGTGGGCGAGTTCGTCGATGAACGACTGCACGACGAAGGAGATCGCGTTCGAGCCCGGCGCACGCAGGGGGCCGGTCGGCACGCCGCACGGCACCATCGACAGGTCATAGCGATAGTTGGTCAGGAAGCGGGCCGGGAACTCGGTCGGCGACATGCCGGCGCTGCGCGCCGGGGTTCCGTTCTCGCCGAGAGTGACGAAGTGGTCGTGCCAGCCGACGATCTCGCCCGCCGCGTCCACCCCGCCCTTCAGGAAGTGCCAGCCGGCCGGGCGATAGAAGTCGTGGCGCATGTCGTCTTCACGCGTCCAGAGCAGCTTCACCGGCGCGCCGACCTGCTTGGAAATCCAGACCGCCTCGACCATGTAGTCGTTCATCAGCCGGCGGCCGAAACCGCCGCCGCCGCGGATCATGTGAATGGTGATGTCGTCCGGGGCGACGCCCAGGGTCTTGGCGACCAGTTGACGGCCGGGCTCGGGGTTCTGGGTCGGGGCCCAGATCTCGACCTTGCCGTCCTTGAAGTGCGCCGTGCAGTTCTGCGGCTCGAGATTGGCGTGCGAGATGAACGGGTAGGCGTAGGCCGCCTCGACCGTCTTGGCCGCGCCCTTCAGCGCCGCGTCCACGTCGCCGTCATTGCGCTCGGTCTTGCCTGGCGCGGCCTTGGAAAGCGCCAATGCCTGGGCCGCGAAGGCGGCCGAAGACTGGCTGGCGGTCGGATGCTCGGCCCAGCGGATGTTCAGCTTGTCGCGCGCCTTGCGCGCCGCCCACCAGTTGTCGGCGACCACGGCGACGCCCGGCAGCAACCCGTCGAGCACGGTCCCGCCCTCGACCACGAAGGCGTCGCGCACGCCCTTGACGCCCTTGGCCGCGGCCAGGTCGGCGCTGGCGACCTTGGCGCCGAATACCGGAGCCTTTTCGAAGGTGGCGAACAGCATGCCGGGCACGACGACGTCGATGCCGAACAGCGGCTTGCCGGTGACGATGGCGTCGGTGTCCACCTGGCGCAGCGGCTTGCCGATGATCTTGTAGTCCTTGGCGTCCTTCAGCGGGACAGTCTTCAGGTCCGGCACCGTGACGGAGGCGGCCTTGGTCGCCAGCGATCCATAGGTCGCCTTGCGCTTCGAGCCCGCATGGTGAACCACGCCGGCGGCGGTCGTGCACTCAGTGGCCGGCACGCCCCAGCCCTGCGCCGCGGCGGCGACCAGCATCATCCGGGCCGCAGCCCCGACGCGCCGCAGTTCGTCCCAGTGCAGCGGCGTCGCCATGCTGCCGCCGGCGAACTGGCGGCCATAGGTGGCGAAGTCGTTCTTCGCCTGCTCAGTACGGACCTGCGCCCAGTCGACGTCGAGTTCCTCGGCGATCAGCATCGGCAGCATCGTCTTGATGCCTTGGCCGACCTCGGGGTTCTTCGCGACGATGGTGACGCTGTTGTCGGGCGCCACGCGCACATAGGCGTTGAGCTTGCCGCCCGCGCCGCCGGCTTCGGCCGCGCCGGCCTTGCCGGCGATCGCGAAGGAGAGGACCAGGCCGGCGCCCGCGAGCACGTCGCGGCGGTTGGCCGAGGGAAGGTGCGATCCGTCCGCCATGATCAGGCCTCCGTCTTCTGGCCGGACGCCAGCTTGATGGCCGCGCGGATGCGCGTGTAGGTCGCGCAGCGGCAGATGTTGCCAGCCATCGCCTCGTCGATGTCGGCGTCGGTCGGCTTGGGCTTTTCGGTCAGCAACGCCGTGGCCGACATGATCTGGCCGGCCTGGCAGTAGCCGCACTGGGCGACGTCGAGCTCGCTCCAGGCCTGCTGGACCTTCTTGCCGACGGCGCCGGCGCCCACGCCCTCGATGGTGACGATCTTAGCGGCGCCCAATCCCTCTACCGGGATCGCGCACGAGCGCATCGGGGCGCCGTCCACGTGTACGGTGCAGGCCCCGCATTGGGCGACGCCGCAGCCGTATTTGGGACCGAGTATGCCGAGGGTGTCACGCAGCACCCAGAGCAGAGGCGTATCCCCGTCGACGTCCGCCGACAGAGTCTTGCCGTTCACATTGAGCTTGAAGGCCATGAAAGCCGCCCTCCCCTTTTGAGGCTGAATCCTAAGGGCTGGTACGGCTTCACCGCAAGCGGAGTAAATCTATCGCCGTCGGCGGGCCGGGCGATCAGCATCGAGAACGCCGACTAACATCCAAGTAATGATGTCGAATGTACATTCGGTAATATTCTTAAATCTGCGTCATTACCCCGACTTAACAAGACTTATCGTCGCACTCTGAAATATCCCTACGCCATCGGCGGCAAGCAAAGCCACCAGAATAGGGAGAGTTCAGATGACCAAGTTCAGCAACACCCTGGCCGGCCTGGCGACCATCGCCCTGGCGGCTGTCCCGGCGCTGGCCCTGACGACCAGCGCCCAGGCCGCCCCCGTCGCGGTGAAGGTTTCGGACATCGCCGTCGGTTCGCCGCGCGACGCCCACACCCTGGAGCATCGGGTCGCCAAGGCGGCGAGCGCGTACTGCAGCAACGCCGCGGCGGGCCGCATCACCCTCTCTGCCCGTCAGGACTGCCTGCAGGGCGCCCGCGCGGAGATCCAGGAAAAGCTGGCGATGCGGCAGGCGGCGACCTCGCAGATGCTCGCCCAGCGCTAGCAGCGCGGTCCCGGCCCATCGAGAGCCCGCCAACCCGTGGCGGGCTTTTGCATGCAGGGGCCGCTAGCGGGAGCCCGCGGCCTGCATGATGCGGTCGGACGAGGGACGGCCGTAAAGCCCGTCGGCCGGGGTTACGGTGATCCGCATTTCCTCGCCGTACAGGATGGCGGAAGGCCGGCGGCCTTCGACCAGCTTCACCTTCTTGACCCGCGACAGAAGGCTGCGGCCGTCGGGGCGGCGCGAGATGCGCACCACCGCCTCCGCCGTCACGGCCGCGGCGTCGGCGACGACCGCCGACGAGGCCGGGGAGGCGTCGGCCTCGAAGGGAATCAGGCGCCGCGCCGCGCGCGTCGCCCGGGCGCTGGCCTGGGCCAGACGCTCGAGCAGAACCTGTGGGCTGAGCGGCGCCAGACGCAGGGCGCCGCCGGCGCCGGCAAGGGCGGCCGGCGAGCCGCCAGGGCGATCGGCGGTGAACAGGGTGAGGCCGCCGAGGCGCGTCGCGCGCAACATCGGCTCGCCCAGATCGTTCTTGTAGATCACGTCGCCGCGCGGCGCCGGATGCGGTCGCAGCGCCCATATTTCGGGGCTGGCGTCGAACTTCATGTAGACGCGGGGCTGGCTGCGATCGAGCACGAACTCGTCGCCGTCTTCGCTGACATACCGGGCGACGGGCGGGCTCGGCTGGCGGCCCGGCGCCGGTCGGTCGCCGAACAGGCCCTCGCGCAGAGTCTGAGGTCCGGCGGCGAGCGCGCTCGACGCACAGACAAGGCTCATCGCCGCGGCAAGCGCCACGGCGATGAGACTTAGGTACGCTGACGCCGGTCTTTCGCTCACCATCGAGCTAGGCAGATGCCCTTTGACTGGGGCGCTTTTTGGACGCGCCTCAAGCTTAGCCGGCCATGTACTGGCCACCGTTCAGCGACAATGTCGATCCGGTGACATAGCCGGCGTGCTCGCCGGCCAGGAACGCAACCATGTCGGCGATCTCTTCGCCCTTGCCCAAGCGGCCGACCGGGATCTGTCCGATGATCGAGGCCAGCACGTTTTCGGGCACGGCCTGGACCATCTCGGTGTCGATGTAGCCCGGCGCGATGCAGTTCACGGTGACGCCCTTTCGGGCGTTCTCCAGCGCCAGCGCCTTGGTGAAGCCAATGACTCCGGCCTTGGCCGCCGAGTAGTTGGTCTGGCCCATCTGGCCCTTCTGGCCGTTGATCGACGAGATGTTGATGACCCGGCCCCAGCCCCGGTCGCGCATGCCCTCGATCACGTGGCGGGTCATGTTGAACACCGAATCCATGTTCACGCGGATGACTTCCGACCACTGCTCGGGCGTCATCTTGTGAAACACGCCATCGCGGGTGATGCCGGCGTTGTTGACCAGCACCTCGATCGGGCCGAGCTCGGCGGTCACTGTCTCGACCGCGCGGCGGCAGTCGTCGAAACTGCCCACATTGCCCTTCACGACCATTACGCCCAACTCGGCCGCGCAGGCCTGGGCGGCCTCCTCATTGCCGGAATAGCCGGCTGCGACGGCGAAGCCGTCGCTCTTCAATCGCTCGACGATAGCCCGGCCGATACCCCGGGTTCCCCCCGTCACGAACGCCACTCTGCCCATCGGGCTCGCCTCCCTCGTTTAAATCTCTGGGCGCCGGTTGGTCCGGCGCTCCAGGAACAGGAACGTCAGACTGACTCGACGCACATGGCCACGCCCATGCCGCCCCCGACGCAAAGGGTCGCCAGACCCTTCTTGGCGCCGGAACGTTTCATTTCGTGCACAAGGGTGGTGAGAATGCGGGCGCCCGAAGCGCCGATCGGGTGACCGATGGCGATCGCGCCGCCGTTGACGTTCACCTTGGCCGGATCGAGCCCCAGGTCGCGCACGACGCAGATCGATTGCGCGGCGAACGCTTCGTTCGATTCGACGAGATCGAGGTCGGCGACGCTCCAGCCGGCCTTCTCCAACGCCTTGCGGCTGGCCGGAATCGGGCCCGTGCCCATGATCTCGGGATCGACGCCGGCATTGGCCCACGAAGCGATGCGGGCCAGCGGCTTGAGGCCGCGCTTCTCGGCCTCTTCGGCGCTCATCAGCACCAGCGCAGCGGCGCCGTCATTGAGGCCCGAAGCGTTGGCGGCAGTGACCGACCCGTCCTTGGCGAAGGCCGGACGCAGGCCCGCCACGCTCTCCAGCGTCGCGCCGTGGCGGATGTATTCGTCCTGATCAACAATCGTATCGCCCTTGCGGCCCTTGATCGTGACCGGCGCGATCTCGCCCGTGAACTTGCCGGCCTTCTGGGCGGCCTCGGCCTTGTTCTGGCTGGCGACGGCGAACTTGTCCTGCTCATCGCGGGTGATCTGCCAGCGGGCGGCGATGTTCTCGGCGGTCTGGCCCATGTGGTAGCCGTGGAAGGCGTCCCAGAGGCCGTCCTTGATCATGGTGTCGACCAGCGCGAGGTCGCCCATCTTCTGCCCCGAGCGGAGCTGCTGGGCGTGCGGCGCCTGGCTCATGCTTTCCTGGCCGCCGGCGATGACGATGGAGGCCGAGCCGTCGGCGATCTGCTGGGCGCCCAGCGCCACGGCGCGAAGCCCCGAGCCGCACAGCTGGTTCAGGCTCCAGGCCGGGCTCTCCACCGGGATGCCGGCGTTGACCGCCGCCTGGCGGGCGGGACCCTGGCCGGCGCCGGCCTGCAGCACCTGCCCCATGA
This sequence comes from Phenylobacterium sp. Root1290, assembly GCF_001425305.1. Classification (GTDB taxonomy): domain Bacteria; phylum Pseudomonadota; class Alphaproteobacteria; order Caulobacterales; family Caulobacteraceae; genus Phenylobacterium. The sequence continues at coordinate 854,373 of NZ_LMEE01000002.1, forward strand.
TCACTTCGCCGACGTCGGCGGCGGCGATGCCCGCGCGCTCGATCGCCGCCTGGATGGCGACCTTTCCGAGATCGTGGGCGGGCAAGCTGGAAAGCGCCCCATTGAACGATCCGACGGGGGTGCGGACGGCCGAGACGATGACGACGTCGCTCATGGGTGGGCTCCTCAGCTCATTTGAGGTTTTCATCTATCGATAAAGGGCGGAGCTTGGGCAAGGGTGCAAACCGACTCGCCTAATCGGAACGCCTACTTTCGGAAGCCCCTCGCATCCGCGATACTGCGGTGCAAGAATGACAATCCGCCGTCGGGGGCGGGCTGATAAAGGACTGTGGGATGGCCGAGACCCAGGGATCCGACGACGGCCGCGTCGTCATCAAGAAGTACGCCAACCGGCGGCTCTACAACACCGCGTCATCCTCCTACGTCACGCTTGAGCACCTGTCGGACATGGTGAAGCAGGGCGTCAATTTCGTGGTCTATGACGCCAAGACCAACGAGGACATCACCCGCACCGTCCTGACCCAGATCATCTTCGAGGAAGAGAGCCGCGAAGGGCAGAATCTGTTGCCCATCCAGTTCCTGCGCCAGTTGATCGGGTTCTATGGCAACTCGATGCAGGCCTTCCTGCCCAGCTATCTGGAGCTGTCGCTGGCCACCTTCGCCGAACAGCAGGAGCGCATGCGCTCGCAGTTCTCCAACATCGGCCAGGGCGCCGGCCTGGGCGGCGCCTACGAAGATCAGATCCGCCAGAACCTGGCGATGTTCGATCGGGCGATGAAGATGTTTTCGCCGTTCGCCTATACGCGGCCGCAGGACGACGCGCAGCCCGCGCCCAAGGCCGCCGCCGCACCGCCGCCGGCCGCCGATGAGAGCCTCGACGCCCTCAAGAAGCAGATGGCGGAGATGCAGGCGCAAATCGAGAAGCTGGCAAAACGCTAGCTTAACCCCGCTGCGCTAGGCTCCCAGGCCATGACTTCGCCCATCGACCCCGCCCGCAGGCCGACCCCGGCGCGCCGCATTCGGCGCTCCGACGACGTGCGCCGCGGCGAATCGATGGATCGCAACGTGCCGGCGGTCTACGAGCCGCCGGCGCCGCCCGCTCCGGCGGCCGTCACGCCCCAACCCGAGGCGGCGTTCGCCGCGCACATGCTGGGCCAGGACGGACAGAAGCGTGGCCTGCGCGGCGGCAAGGAGACGCTCGACAGCGCCCGCAGCCTCTACAACAAGATCGAATATTCCGGCTCGGCCGACCGCCGCACGCCGAAGGGCCGCACGGCCAAGACCGAGGTCTAGCGCCCCTTCAGGCGCGCTAGCTCCGCCTCCAGCACCGCCACACGCCGCTCCAGCCCCTGCAGTCGCCCGCCCAGGTCGCCCTGTCCGGGCACGGGCGTCGAAATGCCCGCACGATCGGCGACCTCGGCGGCGGACACGCCCAGCAGATCGGCGAAAATGCCTACCTCCTCGGCGGAAAGTTCCCGCTGGTCCTTGAAGGCCAGAGCGAGGTCCGTCTCGCTCATGCCGGCGGCGGCGGCCATGATCCGCGCGTTGAGGCCGCGCTCGGCCAGTTTTTCCTCAAACCATTGGCGATCGAAGAACAGGGCCATCAGCTGAGTCCGGTCTGGCGCCGGTCTTGCTTAACCAGGAGTGAATCCATCGCCGACGGGACTCCCATGTTCGCCATCGCCACCCGCTTCTTCGATCTGGCCGTCGTCACCCTGATCTTCTCCGCGCTCACCTAGGGCCGTAGCGGCCCGCGCCGCTAGTAGTCGCCTTGGCCGAAGTCGACGTCTCGGCGCGCCGAGACGATGGTGACGATGAAACCGGCCAGGACGTCCAGCAGGACCATCACGGTCAGCAGGAAGAAGGTCGAGGTCGCGAAGGCCGGGGCCAGCAGGAACTCGACCAGGCATCCGACGAACAGCAGCATCGACAGGGCATGATTGACGATCGCGGTCCGGCGGCTCGTGGTCGACTTGAGCAGCTCGATGAACAGCACCACCAGCCCGGCAAGCAGCAGCAGGTCGCCCAAGGTCACCGGCCAGGCGGCGGCGGAGTTCATCGCCACCGTGAACAGCGGCTCGGTCATGCGGATCGTCGCCTCCTGCGAGGCGAACCCCCCGGCCAGGGTCAGCGCGACGATATTGTAGGCGAGCACGGGCAGGGCCAGCAGCGGCACGGCGGCGAACATCGAAACCCCTCCCCCTTCGGGATCGAGCAGGAGCTTCCGCTGCTTCTCCAGACGCGACAAGCGCTCCGCCCTCAGAGCTCTTCCACGCGGCCCGGCAGACGTGAGCGCGATTGCAGCCACATCACGCCGAACAGGTCGGACAAAGACGCCCAGAGCCGGCCGAGATTCGTGTACTTCGACTGGCCGGTCTGGCGGTGGCGATGGTTCACCGGCCGGAACGCGACCTGATAGCCCTCACGCAGCATCAGCGCCGGCAGGTAGCGGTGGATGTGATCGAAGTACGGCAGACGCAGGAAGGCCTCGCGGCGGAACGCCTTCAGGCCGCAGCCCGTGTCGTTGGCGGTGTCCCTGAGCAACTTCTTGCGCACGCCGTTCCCGAACCGCGAGGCGAACTTCTTGGCGGCGCTGTCCTGGCGCTTGACCCGCTCGCCGCCGACGAGCACCAGGTCGGCCGGCCCCGCCGTCAACGCATCGACCAGGCCGGGACCATCGGCGGGATCGTTCTGGCCATCGCCGTCCAGGGTCACGATGACGTCGCCGCGCGCCGCCAGGATGCCCGTGCGAATCGACCGGCTTTGGCCGGAGTTGCTGGTGTGGCTCAGCACCCGCAGCTGCGGGATCTCGACCTTCAGGGCGCCCAGGGCCGCGCGAGTGCCGTCGCGGCTCTTGTCGTCGACGAAAATCATCTCGTAGTCGCGGCCAGCAAAGGCGGCAGCGATCTCGCGTGCAAGGTCGGGCGCCGCGCCCTCCTCGTCGAAGACGGGGACGACCACGGAAATGTCGGGCGTTGATTTGGCCATGGCCCCTCCATAGCGGAAAATTCGCCGCGCGGATGCTATCAACGCTGCCATGAGTCTTCAGGCCTATCTGGACCGGTTCAGCCGGGGGTGGCGCGCGCCGGCGTTCGCAGCCCTCATCGCCCTTTTGGCTGGTCTGCCCGGCGTCTTCGCCATGCCTCCGCTGGACCGCGACGAAAGCCGGTTCGCCCAGGCCACGGCGCAGATGCTGGAGACCGGCGACTTCGTCGTCATCCAGTTCCAGGACCAGCCGCGCTTCAAGAAGCCGGTCGGCATCCACTGGATGCAGGCAGGCAGCGTCGCGCTTGTGTCGCAGGTCGAGGATCGGGAGATCTGGGCCTACCGCCTGCCTTCGCTGCTGGGCGCCATGCTGGCGGCGGCGGCTTGCGCCTGGGGCGCGGCGGTGTTCTTCGGCGGACCGACCGGCCTGCTGGCCGGGGCCATCCTCGGCTCGACCTTCCTGCTTTCCACCGAGGCCTTCATCGCCAAGACCGACGCGGTGCTGGCCGGAACCACCACCCTGGCCCTGGCCGCCCTGGCGCGGATCTACGCCGCCTCTCGCGACGGCCCTCCTGCGGGAAGGCTGACACGACTGCTGTTCTGGCTGGGCCTGTCGCTGTCGATGCTGGTCAAGGGCCCGGTCGGCCTGATGGTCGTCACCCTGACAGCGCTGGCGCTGTGGGCCTGGGACCGCAAGGGCGCCTGGCTGAAGGGGCTGGGCTGGGGGTGGGGCCTGATCCTGATGGCCGCCATCGTCGGCCCCTGGGCGGCGGCCGTCACCGTCGCGACCGACGGCGGCTTCTGGACCACCGCCTTCGGCGCCGACTTCGCGCCCAAGCTGGTCGGCGGCCAGGAAAGCCACGGCGCGCCTCCCGGCTACCATACGCTCCTGACGCCCCTGCTCATCTTCCCCGGCGCGTTGCTGCTGCCCGCGGCGCTGGCGCTCGGCTGGCGGGCGCGCCACGAGCCGGGCGTGCGCTTCGCCCTGTGCTGGCTGATTCCGGCCTTCATCGTGTTCGAGGCGACCCCGACCAAGTTGGTGCACTACACCCTGCCGACCTATGGCGCCCTGGCCTGGCTGATGGCCGCCGCGGTGATGCGGCCGCCGATCGGCTCGATCCCCAAGTGGCTCGGCATCGCGCTTTCGTCCCTCGTCGGCGTCGTGTTCGCGGCGGCGATCTTCTACCTCTATGGCGAGTACGGCGATCCCAGCGATCTGCCGGCGACCATCGCCACGGCGCTGCTGCTCGCCGCCGCCGGCCTGAGCGGCGCGTTCCTGATGTGGCGCGGCGACGCCTTGAAGGCGATCACCGTCGCCGGCGCCCTTACCATCCTTGGCCACGGCGCCTTCGCCGCGGCCTTCGCCCCGCGGCTGGAGCCCCTGTGGCTGTCCCAGCGCTCGGAGCGGGTGCTGGAAGACGCGCGCCTGCTGCCCCGGCAGGGGTTCACCCCCGCGCCGATCGCGGTCGCCGGCTTCGCCGAGCCGAGCCTGGTGTTCGCCCTGGGCACCCCGACGGACCTGGGCGACGTGCCCGAGGCCATCGAGGCGCTGGCCGACCAGCGCCCGGCGGTCGTCGAGGGCCGCGAACAGGCCGCCTTCGAGGCCGAACTGAAGGCCCGCGGCCTGAAGGCCCGAGAAATCGGCAAGGTCGAGGGACTGAACTACTCGAACGGCGACGAGACGACTTTACGCATCTACGCCCCAGCCCCATCTGAGACTCCATGAGCCGCTTCATTGAAATCGTCGAAGTCGGTCCGCGCGACGGACTGCAGAACGAAAAGGCCATCCTCGACGTCGGGCAGAAGCTCGATTTCATCGGCCGCCTGCAGGCCGCCGGCGCCAAGCGCATGGAAGTAGTGTCGTTCGTCAATCCGAACCGTGTGCCGCAGATGGCCGGCGCGGAGGAGATCATGGCCGCGCTGCCTGGCGGCTCGGGACTGTCGCGAATCGGACTGGTGCTGAACATGCGCGGCTGGGAACGCGCGGTCGCCGCCGACTGCGACGAGGCCAATGTAGTCGTCTGTTCGTCGGACGGGTTCGGGATCCGCAACCAGGGCGCCAACGTCGCCGAGCAGATCGAGGCCATGCACGCCATCGCCGCACGCCAGAAGTCGGAAGGCGGACCGCCGATCTCGGTGACCTTCTCGACCGCCTTCGGCTGTCCGTTCGACGGCGAGGTCCCGCAGGACCGCGTGGTGTCGCTGGCGCGCGAAGCGGCGAACGCCAAGGTCGACGAGATCGCCCTGGCCGACACCATCGGCGTCGCCGATCCCTGGATGGTCCGCGCCCGGGTCGAGGCGGTGAAGGAGGTGATCGGCGACATCCCGCTGCGCCTGCACTTCCACGACACGCGCAACACCGGCCTGGCGAACGCCTTCGCCGGCGTCGAGGCGGGGATCGATATCCTGGACGCCAGTTGCGGGGGCCTGGGCGGCTGCCCGTTCGCGCCGGCCGCCACCGGCAACATCGGCACCGAGGACCTGGTCTACATGCTGGAGCGGGCCGGCTTCACCACCGGCTACGACATCGGCGCGCTGATCGAGACCGCCAAGTGGATGTCGGGTCTGCTGGACAAGCCGATCGCCGCCTCGGTCAGCCGCGCCGGCGTGTTTCCCTAGGCCGCGCGGCCGCGGATGCGCCACATCATCGGGCGCGCAATCGCGGTGCAGACGATGATCGGTGACAGGATCAGGGCCAGCACCTGCTCGCCGAAGCCTTCGGCACGTTTCCGGAAGTAACGCGCCAGGCCGACGCCCTTGTGGAACTCGACCCGCAGCGGGCTGGCGTGGCTGGTATGGCCAAGATGAATCACCTCGGCCTTGGGCTGGAACAGGACGTCGCCGCCCGTCTGACGCACGCGCCAGCACAGGTCGACGTCCTCGACGTGGAGGAAGTAGCCCTCGTCGAAACCCTGGACGATGTCGAAGTCCTCGCGGCGCATGCAGAAGCACGCCCCCGAGATGGTCGGCACCGGGATCACGGCTTCGGGCGCCGCCTCGGATTCCCAGTGCACCTCGTAGCGGCGCCAGGCCGGGATCATCTTCGACAGGTGGCTCAGGCTCATCAGCGCGCTGACCGGCGTGATGTCGCCGCGCCGCGCGCCGCGCTGCTCGGTCCGGTCGGCGTTGAGCACCCGTCCGCCGACCAGGGTCGGCGACGGGCGGCCCTCGATGGCGCGCGCCAGTTCGGCGATGCAGCCCGGCTGCAGGAAGGCGTCAGGATTGAGGAACACGATGGTGTCGCCCGCCGCGGCGCGCGCGCCGAGATTGGCGCCGCGGGCGAACCCGACATTGCCGTGACCGGTCATCAGCCGCACGCGCTTGTCGCCGTCGGACAGGCGCTTGAGCCGCGCCGCCTCCATGCGGGTCGAACCGTTGTCCACGATCACGAGCTCGTCGACCAGCGGGTCGGCGAGCACGCATTCGATGCTTTGCTGCAGGGCTTCGCCGGTCATGTAGACGACCATGACGACGGAGACTTTGCGATGCGGCTTCAGGAAGTCCTGAGTCGGAGCAGGCTCGTAAGCAACGATCGGTGCGGCGATGCCGTTCATCCAGCCTCCCTAACCGACCGCGCCATGCTCGGTCGAAGCACCCCGAAGCACAGCCTGGCGTGTAACATCCGGCGGACTCGCCTCTAAGGCAAGTTTAATAACCGCCTCCTGAAGCGTGAGAATGGACTGTCCTTCAGAGCCGAAACGCCTCAAGGCGACCTTGCCTTCCTCAGCTTCCCGCCGGCCGACCACCGCGATGATCGGAGCCTTGGCGAGACTGTGCTCACGAATCTTGTAGTTGATTTTTTCGTTCCGCAGATCCGTTTCAACCCGGAGACCGGCGGCGCTCAATTCTTGAGCTACCCGCAAGGCATAATCATCGGCGTCTGACGTAATTGTGGCGACAACCACCTGCGTGGGCGCCAGCCACAGCGGGAACGCGCCTGCATAATTTTCGATCACCACGCCGATGAAACGCTCCATCGAGCCGCAGATCGCACGGTGCAGCATGACAGGGCGCTGCTTGGAGCCGTCCTCGACCACGTACTCGGCGTCGAGGCGCTCGGGCAGGACGAAGTCGAGCTGCAGCGTACCGCACTGCCAGGTCCGGCCGATGGCGTCCGAGAGGTGGAATTCGAGCTTCGGGCCGTAGAAGGCGCCCTCGCCCGGCAGCCGCTCGACCTCCATGTTCACCGCCTGGCGGGCGGCGCGGTCCAGCTTGTCCTCGGCGATGTCCCACACCTCGTCCGTGCCCGCGCGCAGGTCGGGACGCAGGGCGAGCTTCACGCTGTGCAGTTCCAGGCCGAAGTCCGCATAGACCGAGTTCAGTAGGCGCACGAACTTCGTCGTCTCCTCCTCGATCTGATCCTCGCGGCAGAAGATGTGCGCGTCGTCCTGGGTGAAAGCCCGCAGGCGCATGATGCCGTGCAGGGCGCCCGACGGCTCGAACCGGTGGCAGGCGCCGAACTCGGCCATGCGCAGCGGCAGGTCGCGATAGGACTTCTGGCCGAAGTTGAAGATCTGGACGTGGCCGGGGCAGTTCATCGGCTTGACGGCCAGCTCTTCGCCTTCCGCCGTCTCGCAGGTGAACATGTTCGCGCCGAACTTCTCCCAGTGGCCCGACTTCTCCCAGAGGGCGCGGTCCATGATCTGGGGCGCCTTGACCTCGACATAGCCGTCGACGTCCAGGCGGCGGCGCATATAGGCCTCGACCGTGCGGTAGAGGGTCCAGCCCTTCGGGTGCCAGAAGATCATGCCCTTGGCCTCTTCCTGCAGATGGAAGAGATCCATGGCGCGGCCGATCTTGCGGTGGTCGCGGCGTTCGGCTTCCTCCAGGCGCGTCAGGTGCGCCTCGAGATCGGCCTCGCTGGCCCAGGCCGTGCCATAGATGCGCTGGAGCTGGGCGTTGCGATGGTCGCCGCGCCAATAGGCGCCGGCCAGCTTCATCAGCTTGAAGGCCTTGCCCACCGACTTGGTCGAGGGCAGGTGCGGGCCCAGGCAAAGGTCCTTCCAGTCGCCCTGGCGATAGACCGTGATCGTCTCGCCTTCCGGCAGGTCGGAAATGATCTCGGCCTTGTAGGCCTCGCCGATCGACTTGAAGTGCTCGATGGCCTCGCCGCGATCCCAGACCTCGCGCACGATCTTCTCGTCGCGGTCGACGATCTCCTTCATGCGCTGCTCGATCGTCGCCAGATCATCGAGGCTGAACGGCGTGTCGCGAGCGAAGTCGTAATAGAAGCCGTCGTCGATGGCCGGGCCGATGGTCACCTGCGTGCCGGGGAACAGCTCCTGGACGGCCTGCGCCATGACGTGGCTGGCGTCGTGGCGGATGGTCTCCAGCGACTCCGGGCTTTCGCGCGTCAGGATCTCGAACGGGCCGCCCTTGTCGAGCGGGCGATCGAGGTCGCGCAGCTCGCCGTCGAGCTTCACCAGCACCGCTTTCTTCTCCAGCGACTTGGCGATGGAGGCGGCGACGTCACGTCCCGTCACGCCGTCGTCGTACTGGCGCTTGGAACCATCGGGGAAAATCAGGTCGATCATGTCTCACATGTCCATGTCCGCGAGGCCGGCCCATCTCCGTCAGGGGCCTTGTCGCGCGGTTGGGGCACCGGGTCGTAGCCGGAAGCTCCCCAGGGGTGACAGCGGCACAACCGCCGGGTCGCAAGCCAGGAGCCGCGAGCGGGGCCGTGCAGGATCAGGGCCTGGGCGGCGTATTCCGAACAGGTCGGAAGGAACCGGCACTGGCGCCCGATCAGGGGCGAAAGCGTCAGCTTGTAGGCGCGTAGGGCGCCAAGGACGCAGGTCTCGTAGAGGTTCATGCCGGCTCGCGGACGTGCGATTCAGCCGCAGCGATTACGCTGGGCGGCCTTGAGGATCAAGCCGCGCCGGCGCGGCTAGTTCGTTCCACTGCGCGGCGGACAGCCTCGGCCGCGGCCTCGAACGCCAGGAGCGTGGAGGCGTGGCGGGCGGGATAGTCTTTCACCGGGGCCAGCATGGAGAGATCCGAAAAACGTCCGTTTGGCGCATCTGCGCCTTGCTTGAGCATAGCACGGAACTGGTCCCGGGCCATCTCGATCTCCGAAAGGCTGGCGCCCAGCACGCTCGCCCCGAGCACCGCCGCCGACGCCTGGCCGAGCGCGCACGCCTTTACGTCCTGGGCGAACTGGGCGACGCGGTCGCCCTCGACCGTCACGTCGACGACCACCCGGCTGCCGCAAAGCTTGGCGACTTTCTCCGAGCTGGCGTGCGGTTCCGGCAGCCGGCCGAGATGGGGCATGTTCGCCGCCAGCTTCAGGAGCTTGGCCGAGTAGAGATCGTCGATCATGTCGCTGATGTAGGCGCCCCGCCCTGTGCGCGCCATTCCGCTTCGGCGCGCGCCTTCAGCGCCTCGTTCATGCCCTGGAAGCCGCGATAGATCTTGCGGCCCAGGCGGCGGGCGATGGTCGGCCCCAGCAGGCCGCCGATCAGTTCGCCGTTCGAGACGATCGTGCTGCCGGTGTCGAGCTTCTCAAGCTCCAGGAAGCGGGTGTTCAGCACCAGGCCGCCCAGCATCTTCAGCCGCCAGTGGATCTGGTCGTTGGGCACCCACTCGAACACCACCGGCTGGATCACCCGGGGCGTCTCGCCCTCCAGCGCCAGGGTCAGGTTCAGTTGGCCGCCGATGCGGATCTTGCCCTCGGCCTGGGTGTAGAGCGGGTTCCACTCATGCCAGCGCTCGATGTCGTAGAGGATGTCCCAGACCGTCTCGACCGGGGCCTGGATGCCGATCCGGTGCTCGACCCGCACGCCGCTGGGGCCGGCCGGCGCCCGCCCCTTGAACTTGAAGCCGGCGCCGGCGGTGAACATGTTGGCGTTCTGCGCCTTCGGACCCAATCCCATCAACCGGACTCCTTGATCCGCCAGGTCGCGCCGGTCGGACCGTCCATCACCTCGATGTTCAACGCGGTCAGTTCGTCACGGATGCGGTCGGCGGCGGCCCAATCCTTGGCGGCGCGGGCTTCGAGCCGCTGGGCGATCAGGTCGTCCACCTGGGCGCGCAGATCGTCGGTGACGCCGGCCTGGAACCAGTCCTCGGGATCGCCGAGCAGGAAGCCCATGACGTTGGCCGCGGCGAGCAGTTCGCCCTTGGCCTGAGCACGCCCCTTGCCGGTCGCCGTCTCCAGCTTGGTCGCCATGGCGAACAGTTCGGCGAAGGCGGCCGGGGTGTTCAGGTCGTCCTCGAGGGCGGCGAGGAACGCGGCGGGCGGCGGGACATCCTCGGCCTCGACCTCGCTGGCGCGGCGCAGGGCGCCGTAGAGCCGGTCGAGCGCCTTCTTGGACTGTTCGATCAGCTCGCCGGTCCATTCCAGCGGGGCGCGGTAGTGGCCGACCAGCAGCGCCCAGCGCAGGGCTTCACCCGGCGCCTGGGCGATCAGGTCGTGAACCAGGGCCACATTGCCCAGGCTCTTGGACATCTTCTCGGCCGCCATGTTCAGGAAGCCGTTGTGCATCCAGTAATTGGCGTAGCCGACCTCGTGATCGTGGCCGGCGCAGACCCCCTGGGCCATTTCATTCTCATGGTGCGGGAACAGCAGGTCGATGCCGCCGCCATGAATGTCGATCGGCAGGCCCAGCGTCTTCTCGATCATCGCCGAGCACTCGATGTGCCAGCCCGGACGCCCGGGGCCCCAGGGGCTGTCCCAGACCGGCTCGTTCTCCTTGGAAGGCTTCCAGAGCACGAAGTCGGCGGGGTGCTGCTTGTAGGGGGCCACGTCGACGCGGGCGCCGGCGATCATGTCGTCCATCGGCTGGCGCGACAGTTTGCCGTAGTCGGCATAGGCCTGGGTGTTGAACAGCACGTGGCCCTCGGCCGCGTAGGCCGAGTTGTTGGCCACCAGCTTGCCGATCATCTCGATGATCTCGTCCATGGTCTGGGTGGCGCGCGGCTGATGCGTCGGCCGCAGGGCCCCCAGCGTCGCCATGTCGTCGTTGTAGATGGCGAGATAGCGGTCGGTGATCGTGTCGATCGGCACGCCTTCCTCGGCGGCCTTCTTGTTGATCTTGTCGTCCACGTCGGTGACGTTGGCGGCGTAGATCACGGACTTTTCGCCATAGGCGTGGCGCAGCAGGCGGAACAGCAGGTCGAAGACGACGACCGGCCGGGCGTTGCCGATGTGGGCGTAGTTATAGACCGTGGGCCCGCAGACATACATCGTCACCCGGCTCGGATCCTTGGGGACGAAGGGCCGCTTTTCACGGGCCATGGTGTCGTAGAGCGAGAGGGCCATCGGGTCCTTCATGGAAAGAAGCGGCAGCAATTGAGAAAAACTGACGCTGGGTAACAGTTGCCCGCAAAGGGGTTGGCCCCATATACATTCGGTCTGGCCGCGAGGCCACGGTTCCGTCCGTGGTCGCGCAGATGGCCGCATCAGGGGTGGCACGCGTCATTTCCGGGACCTTCGTCCCGGCGCAACTCAGGCCCCGGAAAGAACCGCTCGACCATGGACGCTCCTAGTCGCGACCGAACCCTGATCGGCACGCCCGGTCTTGATCTTGAAGCCGTGAAGCGCCCGACGCGCGACGAGGCTATGGAAGCCGTGCGCACGCTGATCGCGTGGGCCGGCGACGATCCCCGCCGCGAAGGCGTGATCGACACCCCCAAGCGGGTGGTCGACGCCTATGGCGAGTGGTTCGAGGGCTACCAACTCGACCCCGCCAAGGAACTCTCGCGCACCTTCGAAGACGTGCAGGGCTATGACGACATCGTCATGCTGCGCGAGATCGAGGTGGAGAGCCATTGCGAGCACCACATGGCGCCGTTCCTGGGCAAGGCCTACGTGGCCTATATGCCGACCAACCGCGTGGTCGGCATCTCCAAGCTGGCCAAGGTCGTCGAGATCTACGCCCGCCGCCTGCAGACCCAGGAAACGATGACCCAGCAGATCGCCGACGCGATCACCGACAGCCTGCGTCCGGCCGGCGTCGCGATCCTGATCGACGCAGCCCACCAGTGCATGACCACCCGCGGCGTGCATCACCGCCACGTCTCGACGATCACCACCCAGTTCACGGGCGTCTTCAAGACCGACGCGACCCTGCGTCAGCGCTTCCTCGACTTCGTCAACAAGCGCTAGGTCGATCTATCGGCGACGGCCCCCCTGCCCGGCGCGGTGGGGGCCGCTCCCAGCGGCGACGCCGCCGCCGCACGCTCGGGCCGATGCACCAGCGTGACCAGCACGAAGCTCAGCATCATCAGCAGATACCACGAGCCCATCTTCGCCAGGGGCACCAGGCTCCAGCCGTCCTTCTGGCTGGGATAGATCCAGGCCGAGGTGAAGGTGCCGACGTTCTCGGCGATCCAGATGAACAGGGCGACCAGCACGAAGCCGAGCAGCATCGGCATCCGCCGCACCTTCAGGTCCGGAGTGAACTGGAACCAGGCGCGGCCGAACAGCACCACAGACAGCGCATAGAACCCCCAGCGGATGTCGGGCAGGTAGTGGTGCGTGAAGAAGTTCGCATAGGCGAGGACCGCCAGGATCCACGGCCCCCACAGCGGCGGATAGCGCTCGAACCGGATCTCGAACAGGCGGATGGCGCGGGCCATGTAGGAGCCGACGCAGGCGTACATGAAGCCCGAGAACAGCGGGACGCCGCCGATCCGCAGCAGGCTTTCCTCCGGATAGGTCCAGGAGCCGTGCGCGGTCTTGAACACCTCCATGGCCGTGCCGACCACGTGGAAGATCAGGATGACCAGCGCCTCCTCCATCCGCTCCAGCCTGGTGGCGAGCAGCAGGCCCTGGATCAGCACGGCGGCGACGACCAGGAAGTCGTAGCGCGCGATGGGCGCGTGATCGGGCCAGAAGAAGCCGGTGAGGATGAGCAGGGCCAGCATCGCCCCGCCGAACAGGCAGGCCCAGGCCTGCTTGAGGCCGAAGAGCAGGAACTCGTAGGCATATCCATGCCAGCGGCCGCGCTGGGCCCAGGGCCGGGCCAGAGCGTCGAAGCGGGCGACCTGGCCCTTGATCTGGTCCTTCAAACTCATGGTTTGAGGCTAGCGCGAGCGGGGGCGCGGGCGCCATATGCGCGCCATGACCCAAGCGAGCTTTCCCACAGCCTCTTCCAAGGACGCGCTCGAACGCGGCGAGGTCCTGAGCCCCCGGTTCGATGCAAACGGCCTGGTGGCCGTCGTCGCGACCCACGCGCAGACCGGCGAGGTGCTGATGTTCGCGCACATGAACGCCGAAGCGCTGGCCAGGACAATCGAGCTTGGCGAGGCGGTCTATTTCAGCCGCTCGCGAAACGAGATCTGGCACAAGGGCGCGACCAGCGGGCAGATCCAGCAGATCGTCGAGATGCGCATCGACTGCGACCAGGACTGCATCTGGCTGAAGGTGCTGCCGCAGGGTGACGGCGGCGCCTGCCACGTCGGCTTCCGCTCGTGCTTCTACCGGGTGGTCGAGGACGGCAAGCTGGTGGAGCGGCCTTAAGGGGCCGCTTCTACTAGGCCTCCGACAGCGCCGAGACCCGGTGGGCTTCGGGCGTGACCTTGAAGGTCTTGATCGCCCTGGTCTCGAAGGTCTTCGACACGATGGTCGAGACCGCGATCAGTTCGGCCTTGGCCTCCTGGCGGGTCAGGGTCAGCAGCAGGAAGCCCTTGGCCGCCTGGTCGGAGAACACGACCTCCTTGTTCCCCGCGGCGAACACCTCGCCGACCGAGAAGCCCTTGATCGCGTCGTTGGCGCCGGGGCTGGTGATGCCGGTGGTCCCGAACTCGGCGGCGACGCGGTTGCCGGCGTCGTCATAGAGCTCGTTGGCCCAGAAGGCGTGGCTGTCGCCGGCCAGCACGATGGCGCGCGCGCCCGCGGACTTGATGGCGTCGTAGACCCGCTCGCGGTCGGCGGGATAGCCATCCCACATGTCCAGGCCGTAGGGCATGCCGAGCTGGGCCAGCTGTTCCATGCGGCCCAGGCGCTTGCGCGATCCCTCGCTCTCGGCGGCCATGACCTCGGCGAGCTTGGCCTCGCCGAGTTGCGCCTTGATGCTGGGGACCGGCAGGCGGGCCATCACCACCTCGTTGCCGAGCACCTGCCAGACGCGGCCGGCCTTGACCGAGTCCTTGAGGCCGGCGGCGAGCCAGGCCTCCTGCTCGGCGCCCATCATCTTGCGGGCCGGATCGTTCAGCTTGGTCTTGAACGCCGCCAGCTCGGCCGGGCCGCCCGGGGCGGCGAGGTCGCGGTCGTAGCTGAGCTGCTGGTCGCGGGCGGTGAGCCGCGTCTCCAGCATGAACAGGCTGAGCAGGTCGCCGAACTGGAAGGCCCGGTTGATCGCCGCGCCGCCGTTCGCCGGCTCGCGGATCGGCATCCACTCGTAATAGGCCTTGATGGCGCGGGCCTTGCGCGCGTTCCAGTCGCCCTCGGTCTCGGGCTGGTGGTTCTGGGCCCCGCCGGTGAAGCTGTCGTTGGCGGTCTCGTGGTCGTCCCAGACGACAATCCAGGGCGCGCGGGCGTGCGCCGCCTGGAGCTGCGGGTCGGACTTGTACTGCGCATGGCGGCGGCGATAGTCCGCCAGCGACAGGATCTCGTGGTTCGGATCGTGCGGCCGCTCGGCGGCCACGGCCGAGGTCATGCCGTAGGAGTCCGCGCCGCCATACTCGTAGATGTAGTCGCCCAGGTGCAGGACGGCGTCGACGCGCGGCAGCCGGGCGATGGCCTCGTAGGCGTTGAAGTAGCCGTTCGGATAGAGCGAGCAGGAGGCGACGGCGAGCACCGCGTCCTTGGTCGCGCCGGTCGGCAAGGTCGCCGTGCGCCCGGTCGGCGAGGCGACGCCGTTGGCGGTGAACGCGAAGGTGTAGGCGCGGCCGGCGTCGAGCCCGGCGGCGTCGACCTTCACCGTCCAGTCGCGGCCGGGGCCGGTGAGCCCCTGCCCCGACTTGGCGCCGCCGGCGCGGCGGTCGACCGGAGTGAGCGTCCAGCTGTAGGCGATGTCGCCAGCGTTCGGATCGGCCGGGGTGATGCGGGTCCAGAGGATGATCCGGTCGGCCAGCGGATCGCCCGAGGCGACGCCGTGCTGAAAGGAGACCGCGCCGGCATAGCGGGCGGCGCCCTGGGCCGCGGCGGGGCCGGCGGCGCCCAGGCCAAGCAGGGCCAGCGCCCGGCGTCTGTCGATCCGCATCCTTCAGTTCCCCCTCACGCCCTGTCGTCGAGCCTTGAGCTTAGAGGAGAAGGATGACGGCCACATGTCCAGCCGCTCATCCGGGTGAAGGCCGGGACCTCGCGCCCGAGCGACGCGGCGAGGAGAGCCCCCAGACCCTCCAGGCGGTCCCGGCCCTCGCCGGGATGAGCGGTTCGACGCGGAGGCGGCGTCCGCCGACGCCGCCTCCGGTCGTGGTGATCCAATTATGGGTGGGGACCGTGGATCACCGCAGAGCCGCCGCCGGGACGGGGAGGCCGGGCGAAAGGCTCTGAGCGCTTGCAGCCGTCTGGGCGCGCGCCGGCATGGTCAGGGCGATCACGCCGGCGGCGATGAAGGAGGCGATCGAAAAGCCGAGCGGAAGGTATTTCATGGATCTTCCTCTGCCGGCGCTCGAACCGCCGCCTTGGTTGCCGGAAGATTTATGTAGAACGATGTTCTGCGAGACAGTTGCAGCGGGCGGCGACGGCCTGCGCAACCCTTGCACCCCGGCATGCAACCGTTGCATTCGAAAGCGCAACCGTTGCATGCAGGGTTGCATTCTGAGGCGGCTATGGAATCATTGAGGTCCCATGCACCTCGCCACGCCCTTCTCAGAGAAGCTGGATCTGGTCCTGAAGGCGCTCTCGATGAGCCGGGGCCGTCTTGCCGCCGACCTGGGAGTCGACAAGTCGCTGGTCGGCCGCTGGGCCTCAGGGGCGGTGACGCCCTCGGCCCACAACCTGGAAAACCTGACAAGGCTGGTCGCCCAGCGGCGCATCGGCTTCACGATGCTGGACTGGGACCGCAACCTCGAGGGGCTGGCCCAGGTGTTCGGGGTCGAGCCGGCGGCCGCACGCGCGCCGGTGCAGCCTGCGAATGGCGCGGGCCAGGACGGGCTGCCGCTGCCCGGCATGGACATGGTGCGCATGCTCACCGAGCGCCGCGGCGCGACCTATGAAGGGTTCTGGCGCAGCACCCGCCCGTCGATCGCCATGCCCGGCGAGATCTTCCACGACTACGGCATGATCCGGCGCGGCCCCGACGGCCTGCTGCGGTTCAAGATGGGCGGCTCGGGGCTGCTGTTCGACGGCTGGCTGATGCCGGTCGAGGGCCAGGTCTTCGCGATCCTGTTCGACACGGTGGGCCAGACGCCGGTGTTCCTGGTCTTCAACGGGGTGTCGCTGCACAAGGCGGTGCAACTGGACGGACTGATCCTGGCCGCGGCGCTCAACGCCGCGCGCACGCCGTCGGCCTATCCGGTCGTGCTGGAGCGGATCGGAGACTTGACCGGCGACCACGAAACCGACGACGAACGCTGCGTAGAGCTGCTGAAGCTCGACACCGCCGCCACCGAGGACACCGCGCCAGAAGCCATGCGCAAGCACCTGATCCGCGATATCGGTCCGGCCGCCGCAGCCGCGGGCACGGGAGAACTGTTCCTGCTGTCGACCTGGGCCACGAGCCTGTCGAAGGGCCTTTCCTCCGGCGGACACCTGCAAGGGTGAGCCAATTCGACGACGACGACCTGGCCGCCGAAGAACCTTCGGCCGAGGCCGGCATGGTCGTGCGCCTGGTCACGATCGCACCCGAGGCGGCCGGCGGGCGGCTGGACAAGACCCTGGCGGAGCATCTGCCGGACCTTTCGCGCGGCCGCATCCAGGCGCTGATGGCGCAGGGGCTGATCAGCCGCGAGGGGGCGATGCTGTCGGACGCCTCGTCGAAGGCCAAGCCAGGCGAGTACCAGCTGCTGATCCCGCCCCCGGCGCCGGCCGACCCGCAGCCCGAGAACATCCCGCTCGCGATCCTCTACGAGGACGAGCACCTGATCGTGGTCGAGAAGCCGCCCGGCATGGCCGTGCACCCGGCGCCTGGCAGCGAGACCGGCACCCTGGTCAACGCCCTGCTGCACCACTGCGGCGACAGCCTGTCGGGGATCGGCGGCGTGGCGCGCCCCGGCATCGTGCACAGGATCGACAAGGAGACGTCCGGCGTGATGGTCGCGGCCAAGTCGGACGCCGCGCACCAGGGGCTTTCGAAGCTGTTCGCCACGCACGATATCGATCGGGTCTACATCGCCCTGGTCCGCGGCGCGCCCAGCCCGGAGCGCGGGACCATCGAGACGCGGCTGGGCCGATCGGCCCACGACCGCAAGAAGATCGCGGTGCTGAAGACCGGCGGCCGCGAGGCGATCACGCACTATCGCACCGAGCGCACCTTCGGGGGCGACGGCAAGCCGCTGGCGGCTCGGATTTCCTGCACGCTGGAGACCGGACGGACCCACCAGATCCGGGTTCACATGGCCTCAAAAGGCAGCCCCTGCCTCGGCGATCCGGTCTATGGCTCAGGCCCTCCCGCCGGGCCCGTCCGCGAGGCGATCGCCCAGGCGGGCCTTAGGCGACAAGCCCTGCACGCGGCGGTGCTGGGGTTCGTCCATCCCGTAACAGGCCAGGCTTTGAGGTTCGAAAGCCCCCTGCCCGCCGATATGGCGCAACTGGAAGCTAATCTGTCAGCTTTGTAAGAAAGCTTGTGCCCGATCCGCCTTGAAGGCGCCCCGATCGAACTGTAGTAATACCTGACTAGAGCAGTCGGACTTCCGGGCCGCAGGTTTCTCCCAAGCCAGGCCCTTACGCCCACCGCAACCAATACCTATCTGAATGGTTGGAGGGGGCGGACGGTTTCGCGCGCGTATCGCGCAGCCACCCGAAGGTCCGCCGAGTAAGAAAGGGGATATGTCCATGGCCGCTAACGCGCTTGCCGTGATGTCGCCGGAAGGCGGACTGAGCCGGTACCTGACCGAAATTCGTAAGTTCCCGATGCTGGCCAAGGACCAGGAGTTCATGCTCGCCAAGGCTTGGCGTGAGCACGAGGATTCCGACGCCGCCCACCAGCTGGTGACCAGCCACCTGCGCCTCGTGGCCAAGATCGCCATGGGCTATCGCGGCTATGGCCTGCCGATCGGGGAAGTCATCTCCGAAGGCAATGTCGGCCTGATGCAGGCGGTGAAGAAGTTTGAACCGGACAAGGGCTTCCGCCTGGCGACCTACGCCATGTGGTGGATCCGCGCCTCGATCCAGGAGTACATCCTGCGGTCCTGGAGCCTAGTGAAGATGGGCACCACCGCCGCGCAGAAGAAGCTGTTCTTCAACCTGCGCAAGGCCAAGAGCCAGATCAGCGCCTTCCAGGACGGGGACCTGCACCCCGACCAGGTCAGCCAGATCGCCACCAAGCTGGGCGTCCTGGACGCCGAAGTGATCTCGATGAACCGCCGGCTGTCCGGTCCGGACGCCTCGCTGAACGCGCCCCTGCGCGCCGACGGCGAGAGCGAATGGCAGGACTGGCTGGAGGACGAGACCTCGGTCAGCCAGGAGACCTACGTCGCCGAAAATCAGGAGCGCACCCAGCGCATGACCCTGATGGAAGCGGCGATGACCGAACTGTCGGACCGCGAACGTCACATCCTGACCGAGCGGCGCCTGAAGGATAACCCGACCACGCTCGAAGAGCTGGCGGCGGAGTACGGCGTCAGCCGCGAACGCGTCCGTCAGATCGAGGTCCGGGCCTTCGAGAAGCTGCAGAAGTCGGTGACGGCCGCGGCGCGCGACAAGAACCTGATCGAAGCCTGACGACGGCCTCGAACGCACAACCAGAAGGCGCCGCAGTCCCATGATTGCGGCGCCTTTTCCGTGCCCGCCGCGCAAGGCGCCCGGTGCGTTGACAGGCGGCCAGAAAAACTGCCGACTTTCGCATCAGCCTCAAATCTGCTGAAAACGAAATAATAGCGGGGTGAATAATTGCGCGACAGGGCTTGAGCATTTCTGTCGCATTTCGAAGAGATACTGACTAACCACCGATATTCCTGACCATGACTATCCTCAGAGCGTCGCAACATTACGCGTCGCTTCTATGGGGATAGGAATGAACACCAAAACACTTGGAACTACTTTGCGCGGCCTGTTGCTGGCCAGCGCCCTGGCGGCTCCCGCGTCAGGCGCTCTGGCCCAGCAGATCGACGAGGTGGTGGTCACCGGCCGGCGGGTCTCCGAGGCCGCCGTGGCCATCGGCACCGACCAGCCGACGGCCACGGTCTCGATCACCCGCGACGCGCTGCTGTCGGCGCCGGCGGGGATCACCGGGCTGAAGATGCTGGAGAGCCTGCCCGGCTTCAACGTCCAGGCCAACGACCCGCTGGGCATGTACGAGTTCGGCAACTCGGTCAGCGTGCGGGCCTTCTCCTTCACCCAGATCGGCTTCCTGCTGGACGACGTGCCGATGGGGCGCTCCGACCAGTTCGGCGGCTCGCCGATCTATCGCTATGTCGACAACGAGAATCTGGCGCGGGTGCAGGCCTCGTCCGGCGCGGGAGACGTCAGCCTGCCGAGCTACGCCTCGCTGGGCACCATCGTCAGCTACTTCACCACCGCGCCGAAGGAACAGTTCGGCGGCTCAGTCAGCCTGACCGCCGGATCCGACGCCCTGTTCCGCAACTTCCTGCGCATCGACACCGGCGAGCACGACGGCTGGTCGGCCTACATCGCACGCTCGGATATCCAGTCGGACCTCTGGCGCGGGGCCGGCGACATCAACCGCGAGCATATCGAGGGCAAGATCCGCTACCGCTTCGACGGCGGCGCGGAGGTGACGCTGCAGGGCGTCTACAACGACTATTTCGACTACGACTCACCGGCCATCACCAAGGCCCAGTACGAGGGGCCGCCGGACCAGTTCGGGCGGCGGGGCCGGTTCTTCCCATACCTGAGCTACGTGCCGAGCCTGGCGGTCACTTCGCCGGGGATCACCTACTCGAACACGGCCTACAACCAGTACTACAAGCAGGCGGTCAACTCGCGGACCGACTACCTCTGGGCGCTCAACGCCAAGACCCCGGTGGGCGAGAGCATCGACCTGTCGGCGACCGCCTACTACGAGGACAAGCAGGGCTACGGCGTCTCGCCGGAGGCCTATGCGACGTCGCTCACCAGCTACAACGCCGAGCGGCTGATCGTGCCCGGCCTGACCGCTCCGCGCGGTCTGCAGTACGGGCTCTCGACCATCAATGGCGAGCGCAAGGGGATCAGCGCCAAGGGCGAATGGCGCGTAGCCAACCACAGCCTGCAGACCGGGCTCTGGTACGAGGACGACGAGTATCACCGCACCCAGGCCCGCTATAACCACGAAGGCGGCAATCCCGACGGCGCGCCGCTGCTGAACGAGCCGGTCCACCTGCAGCGCAACTACGTCTCCACCCGCCAGAGCACGCAGTTCTTCCTGAAGGACGTCATCAGCCTGCTGGACAACCGCCTCAAGCTCGACATCGGCTTCAAGGGGCTGTGGATCGACTACGAGATCACCGGCTTCCGTAACCCCGGCGACTACATCGCAAGGCGACAGCCCAGCCTGACCGCCAAGTGGGAGGACAGCTTCCTGCCCCAGGTGGGCGGGGTCTACAACCTGACCGACCGCGAGCAGGTGTTCGCCTCGTACTCCGAGAACATGGCGCTGCCGCGCGGGGCCGACGACGTCTTCTCGGCCGCCAGTCCCACCGTCCCGGCGCCCGATCCCGAAACCGCCAAGAACTGGGAACTGGGCATTCGGACCAACCGGCCGACGTTCAACGCCTCGCTGGTGGCCTACCAGACCAGCTTCGCCAACCGCCTGCAGTCGTTCGCCTCGGTGGTGCCCGGCTCGACGACCACCGAGACGTTCTTCCAGAACGTCGGCGGCGTGGACGCCTATGGGGGCGAGTTCTCAGGCCAGTGGAAGCCCGACCTGTTCGGCGGGCGCATCTACTTCAACACGAACCTGTCCTATAACCACGCGGAATTTAAGGACAATTACACGACGGTCGTGAACGGGACCCCGACCACCGTGGCGATCGCCGGCAAGATCGTGCCCGACTTCCCCGAGTGGGTGTTCCAGGGCGGGGTCACCTTCGAGCCGACTGAGTGGGCGCTGTTCAACATCTCGGCCCGGCACATCTCATCGCGCTACACCAACTTCATCAACACCGAGTCGACCGACGGCTACACGGTCTGGAACGCCTATCTGGACGTGGGCGAACTGGGCACGGGGCCGCTGAGCCACCTGAAGTTCCGGCTCAATGTCGATAACATCCTCGACGAGGACTACCTGGGCACCATCACCACGACGACCACCGGCCTGGCCACCTTCCGGCCCGGCCCGCCGCGCTCGGTGCAACTGACCCTGTCGGCCGAATTCTAACCGATCGGGGGGGCGCGGGCGGTCGCTAGGCCGCCCGTTCCCTGCCCGGTTCGTCCTTGGGCAGGAAGGCCAGCAGGTCGGCGGCCTTGCGGGCGAGGTCCTCGGGGACCAGGGCGCCGGACTGGGCGGCGACGGCCAGTTCGCGCTGGAACTCGACCGTCGCGGCGGCGAGCTTGGCGTTCTTGGTCACCGCGGCGGCGCGTTGCAGCTCCACCATCTGGGCCAGCAGCGCGCGCATCGCCTGGCTGGGGTCGGTGGCGATGGCGGGAATGGCCGAGCGCACGATCTTGAGCGCCTGGGTGATGCGCTGCGCTTCCGGCGTCGCGGTGGCGTCCGAGCGGCGCTTCAGCGGGCCGCTATAGTCGCCGGAGTTGAAGCGGCGGCGATCGGGGCCGACATATTCGACGGCCTCGACCCAGTCGCGCGGATGCAGGGTCACCGCCTCGAGCCGGCGCAGCAGGTCCTTGGTCGTATAGGGCTTGCGCAGGAACTCGTGCACGCCGGCGTCGCGCGCCGACAGGATGGCCGCGGCGGTCGCAGTCGCCGTGACCATGATGATCGGCGCCATCCGGCACGCGGCGTCGGAACGCCGAAGCTGGCGGGAGAACTGGACGCCGTCGACCTCGGTCCCGGCGAGCTCCACGAAGATCAGCTGCGGATTGACCTGGCGGGCGGCTTCCAAACCCTTGCGAGTGGTCGGCGCATGCCAGAGTTGTACGTTGGCGATGTTCCGCATCGAGTCAGCGAGCAGGCGCGCACTGGCGGGCGCCGGGTCGATGATCAACACCCGCTGCATCAGCGGCGTCATGCGCTGAATTTGTTTGAGGTTCTCGGTGAACACGGGCGGCGCTCGGACTCCTGGAATCTCCCAGAGAGTGCCGCAGCGTCCTTAAGAACGCCTTACGCCGCCCGTCTTCGATCAGTCTTGGAACGGGTCGCGGACCATGATGGTGTCGTCGCGCTGCGGGCTGGTCGAGACCATGGCCGCCGGGGCGCCGATCAGCTCTTCCACGCGGCGCACATACTTGACCGCGTTGGCCGGCAGATCCTTCCACGAGGTGGCGCCTGCGGTGCTTTCGCTCCAGCCGTCCATCTCCTCGTAGACCGGCTCCAGCGCCGACTGCGACTTGAGGCCGGCGGGCAGGTAGTCGAGCACCTCGCCGCCCAGCCGATAGCCGACGCAGATCTTCAGCTTCTCAAGGCCGTCCAGCACGTCGAGCTTGGTCAGCGCGATGCCGTCGATGCCGTTCAGGGCCACCGACTGGCGCACCAGCACGGCGTCGAACCAGCCGCAGCGGCGCGGGCGGCCGGTGACGACGCCGAACTCCTTGCCGACCGTGCCCAGGTGCTGGCCGATCTCGTCGCTCAGCTCGGTCGGGAACGGGCCCTCGCCGACGCGGGTGGTGTAGGCCTTGACGATGCCCAGCACATAGCCCGGCCCCTTGGGTCCCAGGCCCGAACCGGCCGCGGCCTGGCCGGCGACGGTGTTGGACGAGGTCACATAGGGATAGGTGCCGTGGTCGACGTCGAGCAGGGCGCCCTGGGCGCCCTCGAACAGCACGCGCTTGCCGGACTTAACCTCGGCGTCGAGCAGCTTCCAGGCCGGCTGGGCGAAGGGCAGGATCTTCGGCGCGATCTCCTCCAGCGCCGCCAGCAGCTGGGCGCCGTCATACTCCGGCAGTCCTAGGCCGCGGCGCAGCGGGGTGTGGTGGGCCAGCAGGCGGTCGATCTTGGCTTCCAGCGCATCACGGTCGCGCAGGTCGTCGACGCGGATGGCGCGGCGGCCGACCTTGTCCTCATAGGCCGGGCCGATGCCGCGACCGGTGGTGCCGATCTTGTTGACGGCGGCGGCTTCGCGCGCCTGGTCGAGGTCGCGGTGCAGCGGCAGGATCAGGCAGGCGTTGTCGGCCAGGACCAGCAGCTCGGGGCCGATGGCCACGCCCTGCCCGCCGAGCTTGGCGATCTCTTCCAGCAGGTGCCAGGGGTCGACCACGACGCCGTTGCCGATCACCGACAGCTTGCCCTGAACCACGCCCGAGGGCAGCAGGCTGAGCTTGTAGACCTGGTCGCCCACCACCAGCGTGTGGCCGGCGTTGTGGCCGCCCTGGAAGCGCACGACGACGTCCGCGCGGTTCGACAGCCAGTCGACGAGCTTGCCCTTGCCTTCGTCGCCCCACTGAGCGCCGATCACGGTCACATTGGCCATTCAGATACGATCTCCCGGCCTGCCGAGCGGGTCCGACCACGCCCTTCGACAGGCTCTCGGCGGGTGGACTGGATCGATTGTAGGAAGCGGAGGCGCAGGCCTTAAGGCGGCGGCTCTCCGTTCGGGCGGGGTAAACCAGCGAGCGGCTTCCGCGTCAAGCCCCTGGTCGCGCGGCGGCGCGGCGCAGGCTATGGATAGGCCATGACCCGACCGCGTTTTCACCTCGCCTTTCCCGTCCGCGACCTGGCCGAGGCGCGCGCCTTCTATGGCCAGCTGCTGGGCTGCCCGGAGGGCCGCTCCAGCCCCGACTGGATCGACTTCGACTTCTATGGCCACCAGATCGTCGCGCACCTGTCGCCCGAGGAATGCGGCCATCGCAACACCAGCAGCGTCGACGGCGAGGACGTGCCGGTCCGGCACTTCGGCGCGATCCTGACCGTGCCCGAGTGGCACGTCCTGGCGGGCAAGCTGGAGGACGCCGGGATCAAGTTCGTCATCGAGCCGCAGATCCGCTTCGAGGGGCAGCCCGGCGAGCAGGCGACGATGTTCTTCCTCGACCCGTCCGGCAACGCGCTGGAGTTCAAGGCCTTCGCCGACGACTCGATGGTGTTCGCGACGTGAGCGTGACCCTGGCCGATATCGAGGCCGCCGCTGCGCGGCTGGCCGGCCACGCGGTCGAGACGCCGCTGATCGAGAGCCCGGCGCTGAACGAGCGCCTGGGGCGCCGGGTGCTGATCAAGCCGGAGACGCTGCAGCGGGTCGGGGCGTTCAAGTTCCGCGGGGCCTACAACCGCCTGGCGCAGCTTTCCGCGCGGGACGCCAGGCGCGGGGTGGTGGCGTTCTCCTCGGGCAACCACGCCCAGGGCGTGGCGCTGGCGGCGCGGCTGCTGGGCCTGCCGGCGATCATCGTGATGCCGGCCGACGCGCCGAGCGTGAAGGTCGAGGCGACGCGCGGCTATGGCGCCGAGATCAGGTTCTACGACCGCCTGACCGAGAGCCGCGAGGAGATAGCCGCTGCGATCGCCGCCGAGCGCGGCGCGGTGACGGTTCCGGCGTTCGACGACCTGGACGTGATCGCCGGCCAGGGCACGGTCGGGCTGGAGCTGGTCAACCAGGCGCGGGGCCGCGGCCTATCCCTGGACACGGTGATCTCGCCGATCGGCGGCGGCGGGCTGCTGGCCGGCGTCTCGACGGCGGTGAAGGCGCTGTCGCCGAACACCGCGATCGTCGGCGTCGAGCCGGCCGGCTTCGACGACACCCTGCGCTCGCTGCAGAAGGGCGAGCGGATCGTGACCAAGCCGACCTCGCGCTCATTGTGCGACGCGCTGGAGAGCCCGGCCCCCGGGCTGCTGACGTTCCCGGTGCTGCAGAAGACGGTGGCCGACGTCGCCCTGGTCACCGATGCCGAGGTCGCCGAGGCGATGCGCTATGCGTTCTCGGTGCTGAAGCTGGTGGTGGAGTCCGGCGGATCGGTGGGCCTGGCCGCGCTGCTGGCCGGCAAGGTCGGCGACTTCGGCGACAACGCCACGGGACTGATCCTGTCGGGCGGCAACGTCGATCCCGAGCTGTTCGCCAAGGTGCTCCGCAAGGAGGTCTAGGCGCTCTCGCGCTGGGCGACGAGCTGGCGATAGATGTCGGCCAGGGGCGCGAGGTAGAGCGTCGTGCTGAGCACGCTGACCACGGCCATCAGCACCGCGGCGACGCCGACCACCGGCGCCGCCTGCGCGAAGGTCAGGGCGGTGACGTCCATCGCGGCGGTGGGCTGCAGGATCGCGAACGCCGCGGCGATGAAGCCGGTGAACAGCAGCGCCTGGATCACGAAGGTGACGACGCTGACCAGGCCCCCGACCACCACCATCTTGCCGACCTGCCCGCGGGTGAGGGACCAGGATTCGAACAGCCGGAAATAGCTGTCGGCGAACGACATCGGCAGGCCCAGCGAGAAGCGCAGGAAGAGCCAGATGATCGCGCCCAGCGCGATCAGCACCATCGCGCCGCACGCCAGCACGACGCTTGGAGCCAGGCCCGCGCTCGGCTCGGCCGCGCAAGCGAACAAGGCGGTGGTGATGAAGATCGGGAACATCGAGATCATCGTCACCAGGAACAGGACCACGCCGACCACGACTAGGCACAGCGCCAGCCAAAGCTCCTGACGGCCGAAGCGGAGATAGAAGAAGGAGCGCCTCTCCGGCTCCAGCACCGCGCGAAACACCGCCCCGACGATCAGGGCCGACGACGCCAGGCTGGAACCCCATTGCAGGAGTTGGAAGGCGTTCATCTGGCCCATCAGGGCCATCATCTGCTGGGTCGCCGCGGGAGAGTCGGGGGAGACGTCGGCCTCATTCAGCGCCGCCAGCGCCTGGAGCTGCGGCCAGACCATCGCTCCCATCAGCGCCAACGGACCGAGCGCGACGACGAGATAGACGAGACACCAGGCCAGGAAAGCCAACGGATTGCGTCCGATGACCTTGAAGCCGGACGCAAACGCGCTTCGGCCGGAAAATGTCGCCATGCTTCGCCCCCGCAACTACGAGGTGCGAAGCATAGCTTGGCGGCCTAGAGCCGCAACAGCTCCGCTTAGAGCCGGTCTTCGGGCACGGCGTCGGTCGGCGCCTCGCGCGGGGTGATCAGCTTGCCGAGCTTGGGCCGCAGCCAGTTCTCGAAGTCGTCGACGAACTCGTAGACGACCGGCACCAGCACCAGCGACAGAATGGTCGAGGTGATCAGGCCGCCGATCACCGCGACCGCCATGGGCTGACGGAATTCCGCGCCCTTTTCGAGGGCGAAGGCGGTCGGCAGCATGCCCGCCGCCATGGCCACGGTGGTCATCACGATGGGGCGGGCCCGCTCGCGGCAGGCCTCGATCAGGGCCTGTCGCTGCTCCATGCCTTCGCGCTCGCGCTCGATGGCGTACTCGACCAGCAGGATCGAGTTCTTCGCGGCCAGACCCAGCAGCATCAGGAAGCCGATGAGCGAAGGAATGGAGAGCGAGAGGTTGAAGATCAGCAGGCCGAGGAACGCTCCGCCCACCGCCAGCGGCAGGGCCGAGAGGATGACGATCGGCTTGAAGAACGAGCGGAACAGCAGGACCAGGACGCCGTAGATCATCGAGACGCCGGCGAACACCGCCAGCCCGAAGGATGCGAACAGCTCCTGCATGGCCTCGAGCTGACCGGTCTGGGCCGGCGTTACGCCGTCAGGCAGCTTCTTCATGATCGGCAGGTTGTCGACGGCGTTGTTCGCGACGCCCATCTCCACGCCGTTGAGCTCGGCCTGGATGGTGAGCTGCCGCATGCGGTTGAGCCGCTCGATCTTGGCCGGGCCGGCCTGGAACTCGACGTCGGCCACGGCGTCGAGCGTGGTGACCCCGCCGCTGGCCGTGGGGATGCGCAGCGCCTTGATCCGCTGGATGTCGGCGCGGGCGTCGGCCGGCAGGCGGATGCGGATCGGCAGCCGCCGCTCGCCGTCGGTCATCTTGGCGACGTTGGCGTCGATGTCGCCGACGGTGGCGACGCGGGCCACCTGGGCGATGGTCTCGGACGAGACGCCGAGGCGCGCAGCTTCGGCGTGACGCGGACGGATCACGACCTCAGGCCCGACCGGCGGCGTCGAGGGCCGCGGGTTGGCGATGACGTCGAGCGTCCGCATCTGGCGTTCGAGTTCGAGCGCCGTGGCGTCCAGCTTGGCCGGATTGTCGCTCTGCAGGACCTTGGACAGGCCGGCCTGACCCTGGAAGTCCAGGAAGGTCACACGGGCGTCGGGAACGCCCATCAGTTCCTCGCGCAGCTCGCGGCGGATTTCATCGCCGCTCTTGTCGCGATCCGCGGTCAGCAAGACGGTCATGGTGCCGGAGCGCAGATCGCTGCCCCCGCCGCCGCCGCCGGGGCCGCCGGTGATCACGGTAGAGCCGATCTGGGCGAAGGTGCCGGTCACTTCCGGCCGCGCCTGGAACACGCGGTTCAGTTCGCGGGTGACTTCTTCCATGTCCTCGGCGGTGGCGCCGGGCGGCCCCTGGATGTCGACATAGAGGTAGTCCGGGTCGCCGGCCGGCTGGAAGCCCTGGGGCAGCAACGTCGCCAGGCCGAGCGAGCCGATGAACATTACGCCGCCGAGGATCGAGGCGATGATCCGGTGGTCGAGGGCCCACTCCAGGGCGTTCCGGTAGAAGCCCTCGAACGGCTTGCGCGGCTTGGGATGAGCCGCGGGCTTGAGCAGGTAGGCGGCCATCAGCGGAGTCAGCAGGCGGGCGACCACCAGCGAGAACAACACCGCCACCGAGACGGTGAGGCCGAATTCGCGGAAGAACTGGCCCGCCATGCCGGCCATGAACGAGACCGGGGTGAACACCACCACGATGGCGAAGGTCGTCGCGACCACCGCCAGGCCGATGGCGTCGGCGCCCTCCATCGCGGCCTGGAAGGGCCGCATGCCCTCGGACACCCGCTTCTCGATGTTCTCGATCTCGACGATCGCGTCGTCGACCAGGATGCCGATGACCAGGGTCAGGGCCAGCAGGGTGACGACGTTCAGCGAGAAGCCGAACAGCTGCATGAAGAAGAAGGTCGGGATCAGCGAGACCGGCATGGCGAAGGCGGTGATCGCCGTCGAGCGCCAGTCGCGCAGGAACAGGAACACGACCAGCGCCGCCAGGATCATCCCCTCCAGCAGCACGTGCTGGGTGGCCCGGAAGTTGGCCCGCGTCTCGTCGACGCTGGAGAAGATCTTGGTGAAGGTGACGCCCTTGTACTGCGCCTCGGCCTTCTCCAGCGCGGCCATGACGTTGTCTTCGACGGCGACGTCGCTGGAGTCCCGCGTCTTCATCAGCAGGAAGCCGACGACGGGCTGACCGTTGAGGCGCGCGAAGCCGCGCACCTCGGAGGCGCCGTCGCCGACCTCGGCGATGTCGGTCAGCTTCACGAAGCCGCCCGTTCCGGTCGGGATGGTCAGCTCGCGCAAGCCCGCGAGGGTGTTGACCGAGCCGAGCACCCGCAGGGTCTGCTCGCGCCCGCCGACCTGCACCCGGCCGCCGGGCGAGTCGAGATCGGCCGCACGCAGGGCGTTGTTGACCTGGGCCGCGGTCAGGCCGCGGGCGTTCATCCGGTCAGGATCGATGATGACGTTGATCTCGCGCGTCACCCCGCCGACGCGGGCCACCTGCGCCACGCCGTTCTCGGACTGCAGCGTGCGGGCGATGGTGTCGTCGACGAACCAGGACAGTTCGGCGTCGGACATCTCGGGCGCGGCGACCGCGTAGGTCAGGATCGGCTGGCTGTCGATCTCCACCCGCGTGATGGTCGGCTCGTCGATCTCGCGCGGCAGCACGGCGCGGGTCTGATCGACCCGCGAGCGGACCTCGTCGGTCTTTTTCTGGAGATCCTCGCCGAGCTCGAACTCGATGGTGGTGGTCGAGACCCCCAGCATCACGGTCGAGTAGATGTTCTTGACGTTGGGGATCCCCGCCATCGCGTCCTCGACCGGACGGGTGATCTGGGTCTCCATTTCCCCGGGGGCCGCGCCGTTCTGCGTGACGGTCACGGAGACCGCCGGGAACTGCACGTTGGGGAACATTTTCACGTAGAGGCCGGAATAGGCCACCATCCCGGCCAGCAGCAGCGCCACGAACAGCACCGCCACGGGGACCGGGTTCTTGATGGCCCAGGCGGAGATCTTCAGACCATCGCCGCCGCCGCTGGAATGAGCGTTGGTCATCAGCGCTTATCCGCCGGTTGAGCCTTGGCCGCCGGTTGAGCGGCGGGCGCCGCGACCGGCTGGGCCTGCGCGCCTTCCACCGGCTTGACGATGTCGCCGTCGAGCAGGAAGGCGGCCGCGTTCTGGACGACGCGCGTGCCGGCGGCAGGTCCGCGAACCAGGGTCACCAGACCCTCGCCGCGGGCGCCGGTCTGGACGTTGACGCGCTTGACGCGGTTCTGGGCGTCGATGGTCATCACGCTGGCGCCGTCGGCGTCGTAGCGGATCGCCGTTTCCGGCACCACCAGCCCCTGGCCGGCCACGTCGCCGAACACGGCGCGGCCGAAGCCGCCGGCGCGGATGTCGTTGCGAACGGGCAGCAGGATGCGGACCGTGCCGAGCTTGGTCTGGGTGTTGATCTGCGGCGAGATGATCCGCACGCGGCCGACCGCGGTCGCGCCGGACGGCAAGGTGACGGTTGCGGCCTGGCCCACACGCACCCGCGCCAAGCTGTCTTCCGACAGATCGGCGGAGAGTTCGATCTGGCCGTCGCGGGCGATGCGGAACCAGGGCGTTCCGCCGGCGCTGGCCAGATCGCCAGGACGAACGGTGCGTTCCAGGACGACCCCGCTGACCGGGGCGGTCACGGCCAGTTTGGTCGCACGGGTCTGGACGTCGCGATAGGCGGCGGCCTGGGCGTTGGCGGTGGCGCGGGCGGCCTTGGCCTGGAAGCGGCGCTGGTCGATCGCCTCCTGGCTGAGCACCCCCTGCCCGTCCAGCCCGGCGACGCGGCCGGCTTCCGCCTCGGCCTGCTGGGCCTGGGCTTCGGCCTGGGCGGCCAGGGCCTTCTGCTGCTCGACCTGGGCGTTGATCAGCACGCCGTCGAGCTGAGCGAGGGTCTGGCCCGCCTTCACCTGCGCGCCTTCCTCGACCAGCACGCGCGAGACGCGATAGCCGCTGACTTCCGGGTTCACCGCCGCCTCTTCGCGCGGGATCAGCGAGCCCGACGCGGTGAGCGAACCGGAGATCGCGCGGTTCTCGACGCGCACGACGCGGACGGCGCGCGCGTTGGCGGCCTCGTCCTTCTTTGGCGCTTCCTTGGGGCCGCAGGCGGCGAGCGTCACAGCGGAAGCCAGGCCGGCCGCGATGGCGAGGATGGTCGTCGTTCTCGTCACGTCAGCGAGCCTCTTTATTGGTCGGGGCGGCCTCAAGCGGCCATCCGCCGCCGAGCGCCTTGTAGGATTGAACGGCGCGGCGCAGGCCCTGCACCTGGGCCGCGGTCGAAAGGGTGCGCAGGGTGCGCCAGGCCCGTTCGTTGTCGAGCGTCGTCTGAAGGTCGTTGAAGCCGGCCACGTAGCCCTTGCGAGAGGCCTCGTAGGCGCGCAGGGCGCGCTCTTCGCCGTTCTCCAGAAGGGCGATGCGGCGGCGATCCGCCTCCAGCTGAACCAGCGAATTCTCGGCCTCGCCATAGGCGGTCTGCACCGCCTTCTCGTAGGCGATGGCGGCCTGTTCGGCGCGGGCGTCCTGGGCGTTCATTTCGGTCAGCAGGCGCGGGATGTCGAGCACCGGGACCGTGACGTTGGCGCCGATGGTCCAGGACTGGATCGTCGCCGAGTAGCTGGGCTGGTCGTTCTGCTGCAGGCCGATGCCGGGCGCGAGCTTGAAGGTCGGGAAGAAGGCGAGCTTGGCGTAGTCGAGGCGGCCCAGGGCCGAGACAAGCATCGCCTCGGCGCGGCGCACGTCCGGGCGGCGGGCGAGCAGTTCGCCCGGCACGGCGGCCGGGACCTGCGGCACGACGCCGACCGACGCGTCGATCGGCAGGCTGGCGATCGGCTCGATCCCACGGCCGGTGAGGATGAGCAGATTGCGCTGCGCGGCCTGCAGGTCGGCCTCAAGAGCGGTCACCTGCGAGCGCGCCTGCGCCAGGTCGCCGGCGACGCGGTCGGCGTCGGCGGTCGAGGCGATGCCGCGTTCGGCGCGGATGTTCACGATGCGATAGAGTTCGGCCTGGATCCGCTCGGTCGCGCGCGTGTCCTCAAGCTGAATGGCGAGGCCGCGGGCGGCGAAATATCCGTCGGCGACGGCGGCTGCGAGGCTGGCGCGCGCCGCCTCGTAGTCCAGCCGGGCGGCGGCCATCTCGGCGTTGGCGGCGCGGCGGGCGGCGAAGATCCGGCCGAAGAGGTCGATCTCCCAACTGACGTCGAAGTTCGCGCTCTGGGTCTCGCTGTCGCCCGCGGTCGAGAAGCCCGGAACCGCAACCTCGGCGCCGTCGATGACCTTGCTGTCGGTCTGTGTGACGGAGCCGCGCGGATTGCCCTGCGGCAGGAAGCTGGTCAGCGCGCCGGAGCGGGTGGCGCGGGCTTCGCGCAGCTTGGCCGCGGCGCTGCGCGCGTCGGGGCTGGCGGCCAGCGCCTGCTCGATCAGGGCGGTGAGTTGCGGATCGTTGAAGCCGGTCCACCAGGTTTCCAGCGACGGCGCACTGGCGACTTCCGGCGAGACCGGCGCCTCATAGACGGCCGGCACGCGCGTATCGGCGTCACGGGTCGAGGCGCAGGCGGACAGCAGCATCAGGCAGGCCATGCCGGCCACCGGTCCGACAGCAGGGGAGACTAGGCGCATCGCTCTCTTCATTACTTTCGGTTCGCGACACCACCCACCGCGCCGGGCGGCAGGCGCGGCGCAGACCTTGATACCGGTGTTCCGTTCTTAGCGATGCTCATGCTTCAGGTCGATTGCAGAGACGAGACAATCGGTATTGGTCGCGCGGGTGTCGCATCCTGGTCGCATGGCGCTGGCGTAAGCTCCCGCCCCGAACTAGGGTTCGGCGCAATTCCATCCCCGTTTGAGTGAACTATGAAACAGTTTCTCCTCGCTGGCGCCGCCATTTGGGCCGTTTTCGCCGCTCCGGCGCTGGCCGCCGATCTCGAACCGGCCAAGATCGCCGAGCACGTGAAGGTCCTGTCGTCCGACGCGTTCGAGGGCCGCGGCCCGGCCACGGAAGGCGAGAAGAAGACCGTCGCCTACATCTCCGAGCAGTTCAAAGCCGCTGGATTGAAGCCCGGCGGCGACCTGGTGAACGGCCAGCGCAGTTGGACCCAGGACGTGCCGCTGGCTCGCTTCGAGATCAAGGGCCCCGTCGCGGTCGGCGTGACCACCGGCGGCAAGGCCCAGGCCTGGACCCAGGGCGACGATGTCGCGCTGCGCGCGGCGCAGACCGGGGCGACCCGGGTCAGCATCAAGGACGCGCCGGTCGTGTTTGTCGGCTATGGCGTCACCGCGCCCGAACGCAACTGGGACGATTTCAAGGACGTCGACCTGAAGGGCAAAGTCGCGCTGGTGCTGGTCAACGATCCCGATTTCGAGACCGGGAACGGCGATTTCGGCGGCAAGGCGATGACCTATTATGGCCGCTGGACCTACAAGTACGAGGAGGCCGCGCGCCGCGGCGCCGTCGGCTTCCTGGTGGTCCACGAGACCGCGCCGGCCTCGTACGGCTGGGCGACGGTGAAGAACTCCAACACCGCGCCGCTGTTCGACATCATCCGCGACAAGCCGAGCGAGGCGCACGCGCTGCTGGAAGGCTGGATCCAGCGCGACCGCACGGTCGAGCTGTTCAAGGCCTCGGGCCTCGACTTCGAGGCGCTGAAGAAGCAGGCCCAGACCCGCGACTTCAAGCCAGTGGAACTGAAGGGCGCGACCTTCTCGACCGACTATGAAGTCGACGTCCAGAAGATCGTCTCGAAGAACGTGGTCGGGCTGATCCCCGGCGCCAAGCGTCCCGACGAGACCATCATCTATTCCGGGCACTGGGACCATCTGGGCGTCGGTCTGCCGGACGCCAAGGGCGATGCGATCTACAACGGCGCCGTCGACAACGCCGACGGCATCGCCACGATGATCGAGATCGGCCGCGCCTTCGCCAAGGGCCCGCAGCCGGACCGCTCGGTGGTGTTCCTGGCGGTGACCGCCGAGGAGAAGGGCCTGCTGGGCTCGGAATACTACGCGGCCAACCCGCTCTATCCGCTGGGCAAGACGGTGGCGAACATCAACATGGACGCCCTGTCGCCGGCCGGCCCGGCCAAGGACTTCACCTCCTCAGGGGACGCCGCGTCGACGCTGCAGGACGCGCTGATCGCCGTGGGCAAGGCTCAAGGCCGCTACTACACGCCGGACTCGCGTCCGGAAGCGGGCCTGTTCTTCCGCTCGGACCACTTCCCCTTCGCCAAGCGCGGCGTGCCGGCGATCTCGTTCGGCTCGGGCTCCGACCTGGTGCAGGGCGGCAAGGAGGCTGGCGCGGCCTGGTCGAAGGCCTACACCGCCGACCGCTATCACCAGCCGGCCGACCATTTCGACGACAGCTGGAACCTTGAAGGCATCGCCCAGGACGGCCAACTGATGCTCGAGCTGGGCCGCCAGCTGGCCGACTCCACGACCTGGCCGGAGTGGAAGGCGGGCTCGGAATTCAAGCAGACCCGGGACGCCACGGCGTCCGAACGGAAGTAGCAAGGCGAGGAACGAGATGGCGCAGGCAGGTCAGATCCGGGCCGGCATCGGGGGCTGGACCTTCGAGCCCTGGCGCGGCGTGTTCTATCCGCAGGGACTGAAGCAGGCGGACGAGCTGTCCTACGCCAGTCGCCATCTCACCACGCTGGAGATCAACTCGACCTACTACTCAAGCCAGAAGCCCGAGACCTTCGCCAAGTGGGCGGCCGCCACGCCGGACGGCTTCGTCTTTGCGGTGAAGGCCTCGCGGTTCTGCACCAACCGCCGGGTGCTGGCCGAGTCAGCCGACTCGATCGGCAAGTTCCTGAACCAGGGGATCGTCGAACTGGGCGACCGGCTCGGCCCGATCCTCTGGCAGTTCATGCCCACCAAGAAGTTCGACGCCGACGACTTCGCAGGGTTTCTCGACCTGCTGCCGAAGACGCAAGGCGGCCTGAAGCTGCGCCATTGCGTGGAAGTCCGGCACGCCAGCTTCGTGGATCGCGCCTTCGTGAAGATGTGCCGCGACCGGAACGTGGCGATCTGCATCTCGGAACACGAGAACTATCCGCTGATCTCCGACATCACTGCGGACTTCGTCTATTCGCGCCTGCTGATGGGCTCGGACGACATCGAGACCGGCTACCCGCCCGAGGACATCGACGCCTGGGCGCAGCGTTTCGGCGAGTATTCGAAGGGCCGCGTCCCCGGAGACTTGAAACCCATCGACCGGACCGGCCCCGCCGAAGGCCCGCACGAGACCTTCGTGTTCTTTATTCACGAGGGGAAGGTCCGCGCCCCCGCGGCCGCGCAGGAACTGCTGAAGCGGGTGAACACGTAGCCCCAAATGCAAAACGCCCCCGGCCATGGCCGGGGGCGCGATCTGCAAGAATGCGAATTCTTGTTTGCGGCTTACGCGCCGCCGGGGAAGCGCATCGGAACCTTCACGGTCCCGGTCTTCGCACCCATCGGCAGAGCGTCGGCGACGCAGAGGGCGGCCTTATCGAAGCCCTTGCCGGCCTTGCTGTCTTCCAGGACCTTGCAGCCCGACAGCTTACCAGCCGCGGCGTTGCACTCGAGCATCACCACAGCCGCATCGCGGGTGTTGGCGTGCTTGGTCAGGCACTTCGACATGCTTTCTTGGAAATCAGCCGCAGCCGACGCGCCGGCAAACGCCAGGCAGAGGGCGACACCGCCGCCGATTTTGATGAGATTCTTCATGGCCCCACTCCTTTCTAGATAACGGACGCATCCCTGGTATGGGGCATTCAGGTTAAAAGAATCTGATGGCCGAGAATTAGATGTGGTTAACGCGCAGTAAATGCCGAAATCACAATTCTCGTGTCTTTATATATATTGCGCACGTGAAGTCAGGGAAATGCGGATTTCCAGTGACGATTGGTTAGCAACCTCCCGTCATTGTGAAGGTAAGGATACTACCTAGTCGGGGGAAACTTAGGTGAAGCGTTTTCGGCTCGTCGACCTGCCGCTCATCGCGAAGATCGGCTTCGCTCCTGCTTTCGCACTGGTGATGCTGGCCCTGACGGCCGGCGGCGCCGTCGTCATCCAGCGAGGCCAGGCCAACGACCTGAAGCAGGTCGTGCATACTGACCTTCCCAACAGTCTGCGCCTGCAGAAGGTGTCCGAACGGATCACCGCCGTGCACGGCCAGCTCTACTTCCTGCTGACCCACCAGGCCGCTTCGATCGAAACTGACAAGATCGAGGGCGAAAGCCAGAAGATGCTGGCCGAGGTGGATGCGATCACCAAGGAAGTGCAGGCCCTCGAAGCGACGGCGCCCGCCTCGCAGAAGAAAGCCTTCCAGGACCTGGTCAAGGCGCTCAAGGGCACCCGCGACGCGCTGGACGTGATCGCCGCCATGATCAGCGTCGACTTCGGGACCGCCGCCGGGTTCGCTGCTCCGTTCGAGCAGGAATATACGAACATGGCGAGCATGCTGAACAAGATCGTCGCCGCCAACAACACCCTGACCGACGCCAACGCCAAGGCCAGCGAGCAGCGCGCGCAGACCGCCCAGATGGTTCAGATGGTGGCCGCGATCGCGACCCTGCTGATCGCCGGCGCCCTGGCCTGGGCGCTGACCATGATGCTGCGCCGCGACGTCAAGCAGATCGCCGGCGCCACCGAGGCCCTGGCCCGCGGCGACAATGCGATCGACCTGGACAAGCTCGGCCGCAAGGACGAACTCGGGGCCATCGTCTCGTCGCTGACCATCTTCCGCGACAACCAGCTGCATCTTGAGAAGCTGCGCGTCGAGCACGACCAGACCGAGGCTGCGGCCGAAGTGACCCGTCGCCAGAACGCCGACGCCGCCGCCGCGATCGCCGAAGAGCAGGCGATGGTCGTGAACTCTCTGGCCCGCGGGCTCGACAGCCTGGCGGCCGGCGACCTGACCTATCGCCTGGACACCGAATTCCCCGGCGACTACCGCAAGCTGCGCGACGACTTCAACGCCGCCTCCGCCAAGCTGGAAGAAGCCATGGCCGCCATCGCCGGCGCCACCGCCTCGATCCAGTCCGGCGCTGGCGAGATCAGCACCTCGGCCGACGACCTGTCGCGCCGCACCGAGCATCAGGCCGCGACCCTGGAAGAAACCGCCGCGGCGCTGGACGAGATCACCGCCACCGTCAACAAGACCTCGGAAGGCGCAAGCCACGGCCGTGAAGCCGTCGCCGCCGCCAAGTCCGACGCCGAAGAAGGCGGCCTGGTCGTGGGCCGCGCCATCGAGGCGATGGGCCAGATCGAAAGCTCGGCCAAGCAGATCAGCCAGATCATCGGCGTGATCGACGAGATCGCCTTCCAGACCAACCTGTTGGCCCTGAACGCCGGCGTCGAAGCCGCCCGCGCCGGGGAAGCCGGCCGCGGATTCGCGGTCGTCGCCTCCGAAGTGCGGGCCCTGGCCCAGCGCTCGGCCGAAGCGGCCAAGGAGATCAAGACCCTGATCTCGGCGTCCAGCCAGCAAGTCGCCTCCGGCGTGAGCCTAGTCGGCGAGACGGGCAAGGCGCTGGAACGCATCGTCCGGCAGGTGGCCGAAATCTCCAACGTCGTCGGCGAGATCGCCGCCTCGGCCAAGGAAGAAGCCCTCGGCCTCGGCCAGGTGAACACCGCGGTCAACCAGATGGACCAGGTCACCCAGCAGAACGCCGCCATGGTCGAGGAGTCGACCGCCGCCAGCCGCGTGCTGGCCGACGAAGCCCACGAACTGGCCCGTCTGGTCGCGCGCTTCCGGGTCACCGGCGGCGGCGTGCAGACCGCCACCCGCACCGTCGGCTCCGCGCCGCCGCGTCAGCACCAGCCGGCGCAGCGCCTGGCCACCCGGGGCGCCACCGCCCTGGCGCCGAGCGCCCACGTCGAGCAGGACAGCTGGGAAGAGTTCTAAAAATACAAGACGTCCAGGAACGAAGGGGGTCGCCGCAAGGCGGCCCCTTTTTCGTTGCGCCAGCTCTGAACGGCGCGCCTTGACCGACGCGGCGTCAGCCGACGCCGACTTCCTGCACCGACAGGAGGACACGCGATGGCTCAATTCTCGGCCGACGACCTGATGTTCAAGCCCGGCCTGATGACCGGCGAGCGCATCCTGATCACCGGAGGCGGCACGGGCCTGGGCAAGGTGATGGCCGAGGCGCTGCTGATGCTGGGGGCGGAGGTCTATATCTGCGGCCGGCGGGGCGGGGTGGTCGAGGCGACCGCCAAGGAGTTGATGGACGCCCACGGCGGCAAGTGCGTCGGCCTGGCCTGCGACATCCGCGTGCCCGAGGCGATCTCGGAGATGCTCGACACCATCTGGGCGGACGGCGCGCTGACCGGCCTGGTCAATAATGCGGCCGGCAATTTCATCAGCCGCACCCAGGACCTGTCGCCGCGCGGCTTCGACGCCATCGCCAACATCGTTTTCCGCGGCTCGTTCTTCGTGACCCTGGATTGCGGCAAGCGCTGGATCGCCGAAGGGCGGCGCGCCTCGGTGATTTCGATCCTGACCACCTGGATCTGGAACGGCGGCCCGTTCACCGTGCCCTCGGCGATGTCCAAGGCGGGGCTCGCCACCATGAGCCAATCGCTGGCGGTCGAGTGGGGCCAGCACGGCATCCGGTTCAACAACATCGCGCCGGGCCCCTTCCCTACGGAGGGCATGAGCGCCCGCCTCAATCCAAGCCAGGAGGAAGGCGCCGGCGGCGCCTATTCCGACATGAGCGGCCATCCGATGGGCCGGGTCGGCGACATGCGTGAGCTGGCCAATCTGGCCGTCTACCTGCTGCATCCGCTGTCGGCCTATGTGAACGGCCAGACCATCGCCATCGACGGCGCGGCCTGGCAGGCCTCCGGCGGCAACTTCTCGCGCCTGACCGGATGGGGGGAGAGCGAGTGGGCGGCGGCCAAGGAGGCGATCCAGGCCACCAACGCCAAGGACCGCGCTGCGCGGACGGTCTGAGGGGCGCTTTTATGGTTAACCGGACCTTAAGGCGCGTCGCCTCAAGGCTGGGGCATGCGCGCCGCCCTGCTCCTGCTGATCCTGGCCTTGTCCGCATGGCCCGCAAGCGCCCAGCAGAGCGCCCTGCGCGGGCCGGTGACGCCCGGGCCGGCGAAAGAGGCGGCCGCGCCGCTGCCTGCCCTCCTGGCCCCGCTGGCGCCGCCGAGCGCGGCCGACGCCGAGCGTTGCCGGCTGAACTGCGCAAGCGGCTACTATGTCTGCCTCTCGACCGAGGCGGCCGAGGATTGCGCCCCGAACTGGATGCAATGCCGCAGCGGCTGCGACGCCGCAGCGCGCCGCCGGAGCGCTACGACGGGTTCGGAGCGTTCCTGAGCTTGGCTTCCGGGCCGCCCTGGTCGTAATATGACGGGCGTCACCTTTCCGAGTCAGGCCTGAGATGTCCGAAGTCGCCTATCTTCCCACCGGCAAGCGCGAATTGACCAAGGTCGCCAACCGGCAGGCCATCCTCGACGCCGCCCGCAAGGTGTTCGGCGAGCTGGGCTATGAGACGGCGACCGTGCGAGACATCATCCGCGGCACCGGCCTGGCTGCCGGCACCTTCTACAACTACTTCAAGTCCAAGGATGAGGTTTACCTCGCCCTGGCCAGCGAGGGCGCGCGCCAGTTCGCGCCGCTGCTGAAGGCTCAGCGCGCACAGTCGGCCGGCTGGGAGGAGTTCCTCAACGCCGCCATC
The DNA here is from genome assembly GCF_001425305.1 of Phenylobacterium sp. Root1290. Lineage (GTDB taxonomy): Bacteria > Pseudomonadota > Alphaproteobacteria > Caulobacterales > Caulobacteraceae > Phenylobacterium. The sequence goes on from NZ_LMEE01000002.1 coordinate 893,282, forward strand.
GAGGCCTACTTCCTGTTCCTGGCCGATGCGCACAAGAGCTGGCTCAGCCAGCGCCCGCCCGGCGAGACCCAGCCGCACGTCCATGGCGAGACGCCCGAAATGGCGGCCGTGTTCAACGAGGTCCGCGAGGCCATCGTCGAGGAGATGGCGAACGGGGGCGCGCCGATCACCGACCCCGACTATCTGGCCGCCGCCTGCATCGCCATCGCCCGCGACGTCGGCGAGAAAATGCTGGCCCGCCGTCCGATCGACACCAAGGGCGCCACGCAGTTTGCGGTGGCGATGATCCAGGGCGGATTGAACGGCCTGCGACAGGCGGAGGACTGAGCAGGGTGGCGAGCATCCAGCGCACCCTTGCCCGCACCCTCCTCTCGCTGCCCTCGCCGATCCTGCGCCTGATGTCCGGCGGCGCCGCCGTCTATCGCGGCGGCCGGACCCTGGACCCGCGCTTTCAGTTCATGGCCGCCCAGGCCGCGCGCCTGCCCCCGATGACCACGCAGTCGCCGGAGGAGGCCCGGCGCGCGACCTCCGAGGGCGCAAAGGTCTATGGCGGGGGCCCCGAGCCGGGCGTGAGCGCCGAGCCGCTGGCCATTCCCGCCGGCGACCGGAACCTCCCCACCAGGCTCTACAGACCCGAGGGCCAGGACCCGGCCGCGCCGGCCATCGTCTTCGCGCATTTCGGCGGCGGAGTGATCGGCGACCTCGAGACCAGCCATGCGTTCTGCGGGATCCTGGCCAAGGTGAGCCGCGCCCCGGTGATCTCGGTCGACTACCGCCTGGCGCCCGAACACCGCTTCCCCGCCGGGCTCGACGACGTTCTGGCGGCCTATCGGCATGTCCGCGACAACGCCGCGCGGTTCGGCGCGCCGGAGGGCCGCGCGATCATCGGGGGCGACTCGATGGGCGGCAATTTCGCCGCCGTGATCTGCCAGGAGCTGCGCCGCGCGGGCGAGCCGCAGCCAGACCTGCAGCTGCTCATCTATCCGTGCGTGGACGTCGCCAGCCAGACCGCCTCGATGACCACCTATGCCGAGGCGTTCCCTTTGTCGCGGGCGATGATGGACTGGTTCATGGGCCACTACATGGGCCCAGAGGCCGACCCCGCCGATCCGAGGCTGTCGCCGATCCGGGAGCCGGACCTCGCCGGCCTGGCGCCCGCCGTCGTCGTCACCGCGGGCTTCGATCCGCTGGTCGACCAGGGCGAGGCCTACGCCAAGCGCCTGCGCGCCGCGGGCGTGCCGGTGATCTATCGTTGCTATGACGCCATGGCGCACGGGTTCACCGCCTTCACCGGCGTGGTCCCGTGCGCCGACGTGGCGTGCCGAGAAATTGCGGGCCTGGTCCGCGAAGGCCTGGAGGGACGTATTGCGCGCGTTGCTGGTTGAAGACCTCGCCCCCGACTACGGCGGCTGCGTCCTGAAGGAGATCGAGACGCCCGCCCCCGGCCCCGGCGAGGTGCAGGTCAGGGTGCGCGCCGCGGCGGTCAACTTCCCCGACCTGCTGCAGACCCGCGGCGAGTATCAGCACAAGCCGCCCCTGCCGTTCATCCCGGGCATGGAGATCGCCGGGGAGGTCAGCGCCCTGGGCGAGGGCGTCGACCAGTTCCAGATCGGCGAGGCGGTGGTCGGCGGGGCGCGGATCGGCGGCTTTTCCGAATACGCCGTGACCCCGGCCGCGGGCCTGCGGCGCAAGCCCGAAGGCCTGTCGTTCAGCCAGGCGGCAGGCTACGCCACGGCCTATCTGACGGCCTATGTCTCGCTGGTGCGCCGCGCGGCGGTGGAGCCGGGCGAGTGGGTGCTGGTGCACGGCGCGGCCGGCGGGGTCGGCCTGGCGGCCGTCGACCTGGCCAAGCATCTGGGCTGCAGGGTGATCGCCGCCTCGGCCTCGGACGACAAGCTGGCCATCGTGCAGCGTGAATATCAGCCCGACGCCGTCGTGAACGTCAGCGGCGGCTTCCGCGAAAAGGTCAAGGAGATCACCGGCGGGCGCGGCGCGAACGTCATCTACGATCCCGTGGGCGGCGACGTGTTCGACGAGAGCACCCGCTGCATCGCCTTTGACGGCCGGCTGCTGGTGGTCGGCTTCGCCTCGGGCCGGCTGCCGGTGCTGCCGGTGAACCTCGCCCTGATCAAGGGCTTCTCGGTGATGGGCGTCCGGGCGGGCGAATACGGCCGCCAGTTCCCCGAGAAGGGCCGCGAGAACCAGGCCGCGATCTGGGGACCTGGCCGCCAGCATGAAGCCGCGCGTCGACCAGGGGTATGCGCTGAGCGACTGGCGGGCCGCCTTCGACTCGCTCGCCAACCGCAAGGTCGTGGGCAAGACCATCGTCAGGCCGGACCTCTGACCTATATAGTCGGGTCATGACCGTCGAACACGAACACGAACTCGAGGGCCTCAAGGCCGCCGGCCGTCTGGTCGCGCGCACGCTGGAGGCCATGGGCAAGGCGCTGGAGCCGGGGATCACCACCCGCGAGCTGGATCAGCTGGGCCGCCAGATGCTGGAGCTGGAAGGCGCCCGCTCGGCGCCGGAGCTGACCTACAACTTCCCGGGCGCGACCTGCATCTCGGTGGCCCCCGACTGCGCCCACGGCATTCCGGACGACCGCCGCATCGAGGCCGGGACCCTGGTCAATATCGACGTGTCGGCCGAGCTGAACGGCTTCTACGGAGACACCGGGGCGAGCTTCGCGGTGCCGCCGGTCAAGCCGAACATCGAGCGGCTGTGCCGCGACGGCCGCCGGGCCATGTGGGCGGGCATCCGCGCCGTGCGGCCGGGCGCCAAGCTCAACGAGGTGGGCAAGGCCATCCAGGGCTTCGCCGACAAGAACGGCTACTCACTGGTCACCAACCTCGCCAGCCACGGGGTCGGACGCTCCCTGCACGACGAACCGGCCGAGATTCCGACCTGGTGGGAGCCGGGAGACCGCCGCCGGATTCACGAGGGTCTGGTGTTCACCATCGAGCCGTTCCTGTCGCTCGGGGCGGACTGGGTCGAGGAGGGCGACGACGGCTGGACGCTGACCCCGCCAGGCCACGAGCCGACCGTTCAGTACGAACATACGCTGATCGCGACCCGCCGCGGACCGGTGATCCTCACTCTTGCGGCCTGAGAACGCAGGAGAAGGTTGACTCCTCTCCTCGCCTCCCTTAGGAACCGCCGCTCAATTTTATACCGGAGTTGATCTCGTGAAGCGGACTTTCCAACCGTCCCGACTGGTGCGTGCACGCCGTCACGGTTTCCGCGCGCGCATGGCGACGAAGAACGGCGCCAAGATCGTGGCTCGCCGTCGCGCCAAGGGCCGCAAGCGCCTGACCGCCTAAGACGCATCAGCGTCTGGGCTCCTGAGGTGTCGGCATGACCGACGCCCCTAAGGTCATCGAGCGCATCCAGAAGCGTTCGGACTTTCTCGCCGCCGCGCGGGCGTCTTCGCACGCCAAGGGCGCGGTGGTGATGCAGGCCCGTGATCGGGCCGACGATTCCCCTGTCATTCGTGTCGGCTTCACGGCGACCCGCAAGATCGGCGGCGCCGTCGTGCGCAATCGCGCCAAGCGTCGAATGCGGGCGGCCGCCCAGGCGGTTTTGCCGCAACTGGCTCAGCCTGGATTTGACTATGTTTTGATCGCTCGCAACGGCGCGCCCACCCGCGCGTGGCCGCGTTTGCTTGACGATGTGAAAACCGCGCTGATAAGCCTCGCGGCCGAAAGCGACAGCCCGTCCCGCGCATCGCAGCGCGCCCCCACTCCCTCCGCCTGAGCGCGCCCCCAATGCAAGAGAACAATAACCGCAACACGATCATCTTCGTGGTCAGCGCGGTTCTGATCCTGATCGCCTACCAGTTCCTCGTGCTGGATCCGGCGGCGAAGAAACGGAACGCCGAGATGGCGCGCCAGAAGGCTGCGTCCGCCGAGGTGCAGGCCGCGCCAGGCGGCCCGGCCGCGCCGACTGCGCCAGGCGCCCAGCCCGGTCCCGTCGTGGTCTCGCGCCAGGACGCCGCCGCCGCCAGCGCGCGCGCGCCGATTTCGACGCCGGCCCTGTCGGGCTCGGTGTCGCTGCGCGGCGCACGGATCGACGACCTGTTCCTCAAGAACTACCGCGTCGCGGTGGCCAAGGACTCGCCGCCGGTCGAGCTGCTGCGTCCCGAGGGCGCCAAGTACGCCTTCTTCGCCGAGTTCGGCTGGACCGGAGCGAACCTGCCCGGCCTGCCCAACGCCGAGACCGTCTGGCAGGTGGTCGAAGGCTCGGTGCTCGCGCCCGGCCAGCCCCTGGTGCTGCGGACCGCGAACGGCCAAGGGCTGACCTTCACGCGCAAGATCGAAGTCGACGACAAGTTCATGTTCACGGTGTCCGACACCGTGGCCAACACCGGCGCCGGCTCGGTCACCCTGGCGCCCTACGCCTCGGTGCAGCGCCAGGGCATTCCGTCCGACCTCGGCCGCAACCAGATCGTCCATGAAGGCGCGATCGGCTGGCTGGGCGACGAACTGCGCCAGGTGAAATACGCCAAGTGGCTGAAGGAGGGCGGCATGTCGGTGTCGTCCGTCGGCGGCTGGACCGGCATCACCGACAAGTACTGGCTGACCGCCCTGATCCCCGATCAGAAGGAACCGATCCAGAGCCAGTACCGCGTCACGCGCTCGGTCGCCGCGGACATCTTTGAGGCCAACTATGTCGGCCGCCCGCACATCATCCCGGCCGGCAAGCAGGTCACCGAGGTCACCCGCCTGTTCGCCGGCGCCAAGACCGTGCCGCTGCTGAAGGAATACGAGACCAAGCTGGGCGTGCCGCACCTGGACATGGCGGTCGACTGGGGGAACTTCTGGTTCATCACCCGGCCGATGTTCATGTTCCTGGACTTCATCTTCCAGAAGGTCGGCAACTTCGGCATCGCCATCCTGCTGCTGACCGTGGCCGTGAAGCTGATCTTCTTCCCGCTCGCCAACAAGAGCTACGAGTCGCTCACCAAGATGAAGAAGGTGCAGCCGCAGGTCGAAGCGCTGCGCGCGAAATACAAGGAAGACCCGGCCAAGCAGCAGCAGGAGCTGATGGCCCTGTACCAGAAGGAAAAGATCAACCCGCTGACGGGCTGTCTTCCGATGCTGGTCCAGATCCCGGTCTTCTATGGCCTGTACAAGGTGCTGACGGTCACCATCGAAATGCGGCACGCGCCGTTCTTCGGCTGGATCCAAGATCTGTCGGCCAAGGATCCGCTGACCATCTGGAACCTCTTCGGCCTGATCCCCTACAATCCCGCCAACGTGCCGGTGATCGGTTCGATCCTGAATTCGGACCTGCTGCACCTGGGCCCGATGGCCCTGCTGTACGGCTTCACCATGTACCTCTCGACGGCCATGAACCCGCCGCAGCCGGACCCGATCCAGCAGAAGATCTTCCAGTTCATGCCGATCATGTTCACGTTCATCATGGCCCCGTTCGCGGTCGGCCTGCTGATCTACTGGACCTGGTCGAACGTGCTGACGATCCTGCAGCAGTACGTGATCATGCGCCGCTTCAAGGTGGACAACCCGATCGACCAGATCATCGCCAAGGTGACCGGCAAGCCCAGGGAAGTCGGGTGAGCCAGGACCCGCTCTTCACCGAGGACGAACTGGAAGCCGCGCGGGTTCTGTTCGCGCGGCAGGCCAGCTTCCTCATGGGGGCGGTCTCGGTCGACGGCCTGCCCCCCGGCGACCTCCCCGAGGTCGCCTTCGCCGGCCGGTCCAACGTCGGCAAGTCGTCGCTGATCAACGGGCTGGTCGGTCACAAGGGCCTGGCCCGCGCCTCCAACGAGCCCGGCCGCACGCGCGAGGTGAACTTCTTCGTGCTGGACGAGCGGCTGCGGCTGGTCGACCTGCCCGGCTATGGCTGGGCCAAGGCCTCCAAGGTCACGGTGAAGAAGTTCCAGAACCTCGGCCGCGACTTCCTGCGCGGACGGGCGAACCTCAAGCGCGCCTACCTGCTGATCGACGCCCGCCACGGCCTGAAGGCGGTCGACGAGGAGCCCATGGCCGCCTTCGATAAGGCCGCGGTCTCCTACCAGATCATCCTGACCAAGGCCGACAAGCTGAAGCCTGCCGAGGTCGAGGCCGTGCGCCTGCGCACCGAGGCGGCGATCATCAAGCGCCCGGCCGCCTTCCCGCGCGTGCTGGCCACCTCGTCGGAGAAGGGCTTGGGCCTACCGGAACTGCGCGCCGAGATCATGTCGGCCTGCGAGCTCACGCTCTAGCGCACGGCGCCGCACTGACGCGGGGTCAGTCTTTGCGCGCCGCAGCGTCCATGGAAGAACGGCGGGGAAGGCAACCTCGGAACCGCCACCATGCTCTCCACCGCCAGCCGCACGGCCTATGACGCCGACCTCGACCTGTTCCGCGACCAGGTGCGCAAGTTCTTCGACAAGGAGCTCTATCCGCACCTCGACCGCTGGGAAGAGGAGGGCATCGTCGATCGCGGGTTCTGGAAGGCATATGGCGAGGCGGGCCTGCTGTGCCCGCAGGTCCCGGCCGAATACGGCGGCCTGGGCCTCGACTATCGCTTCAACGCCGTCATCGGCGAGGAGTTGTCCTATGCCGGCTCATCGGCAGGGGTGACCCTGCAGTCCGACATCACCGTCGACTACATCATCAACTACGGCTCAGAAGAGCAGAAGAAGCGGCTGCTGCCGGGCATGGTCTCCGGCGAGATCATCACCGCCATCGCCATGACCGAGCCCGGCACCGGCTCGGACCTGCAGGGCGTCAAGACCACCGCCCGGCGGGACGGCAACCACTACGTCATCAACGGCAGCAAGACCTACATCACCAACGGCCAGAACGCCGACGTGGTGATCGTCGTCGCCAAGACCGATCCGACGCTGGGCGCGAAAGGCATCTCGCTGATCCTGGTCGAACGCGACCGCGAAGGCTTCGAGCGCGGCCGCAACCTCGACAAGGTCGGCCAGAACTCGGCCGACACCTCCGAGCTGTTCTTCAACGACGTGCGCGTGCCGATCACCAACTGCCTGGGCGAGGAAGGCCGCGGCTTCGCCTATCTGATGGGCCAGCTGTCGCAGGAGCGGCTGCAGATCGCCGTCGCCGCCCAGGCCGGCGCGCAACGGGCCTTCGACGAGGCCGTGAAGTTCACCAAGGACCGCAAGGCCTTCGGCCAGGCGATCTTCGACTTCCAGAACACCCGCTTCACCCTGGCCGCCCTGAAGGCCAAGCTGCAGGCCGGCTGGGCCCACCTGGACTGGGCGATCACGCGCCACGTGGCCGGAAAGCTGGACGCCGCCGAGGCTTCCGCCGCCAAGCTGTTCCACACCGAACTGCAGTGGGAGGCGTGCGACACGGCGCTGCAGCTGCATGGCGGCGCGGGCTACATGAACGAGTATCCGATCGCCCGACTGTGGCGCGATGCGCGGGTCCAGCGGATCTATGGCGGCACCTCAGAGATCATGAAGGAAGTCGTCGCGCGGTCGATCTGAGAGCGCCCTGGCCCGGCGTATGACCCCGTCATCGTCTCCAGGCGGTGACAGGGGCATTTAGGTCCGCTATCGGAGCCCCCAACAGCGCGCGAAGTATCGCGCCTGGCATTGTGTGGTGGAGCCTCGAAGGCTCCTGGAGGGTTCCGACCTTGACCGACGACGCCGAAGAACAGGGCTGGGCCACCGCCAAGACCCTCGCCGAGGCCCTGCCCTACATCCAGATCTACGACCGCGAGGTCGTGACGATCAAATATGGCGGCCACGCCATGGGCGAGGAAAGCGTCGCCAAGCTATTCGCAGCCGACGCGGTTCTGCTGAAGATGCTGGGCGTCCACCCGGTCGTGGTGCACGGCGGCGGTCCGCAGATTTCGCGCATGCTCGACAAGGCCGGCGTGAAGTCGACGTTCGTCGATGGCCTGCGGGTGACCGACGAAGCGACCATGGAAGTCGCCGAGATGGTGCTGTCGGGCGCCATCAACAAAGAGATCGCCAACTGGATCACCCTGGCCGGGGCCGAGGCCGACGTTCGCGGCGTGGGCCTTTCGGGCAAGGACGCCCGGCTGATCACGGTCGAGAAGGCGCACCGCACCAAGAAGGACCCCGACAGCCAGATCGAGCAGGTCGTGGACCTGGGCTTTGTGGGCGAGCCGACCCGGATCGACCCCAAGCTGATCGAGGCGCTGATCTACGCCGAGGAAGACTACATCCCGGTGGTCGCGCCGATCGGCGTGTCCAAGCAGGGCGAGACCTACAACATCAACGCCGACACCGTGGCCGGCGCCCTGGCCGGAGCCCTGAACGCCAAGCGCATGCTGCTGCTGACCGACGTCCGCGGCGTGCTGGACAAGAACGGCGATCTGATCCGCCAGATGACGCTGGCCGAAGCGCGCGAGGCCATCACCTCGGGCGTGGCCACCGGCGGCATGATCCCCAAGCTGGAAACCGCGATCGCCGCGGTCGAGTCCGGCGTCGAGGCGGTGGTCATCCTGGACGGCCGGCGGCCGCACGCGATGCTGACCGAGCTCTTCACGGAACACGGCTCGGGCACGCTCATCCGCGCATGACCGCGGACCTGTCGCATATCGACACCTGGCTGTTCGACCTGGACAACACCCTCTACCCGGAGGAGTCCGGGTTCATGCAGGGCGTCGAGGGCCGGATGACCGACTTCGTGGCCAAGGTCACGGGGCTGGAGCATGACGCCGCCTATAACCTCCAGAAGCACTACCTGGCCGAACACGGCCTGACGCTGAAGGGGCTGATGCTGCATCACGGCGTCGATCCGGCGGACTTCCATGCCCTGTTCCACGATCTGTCGCTGGACCTGCTGGCCCGCGATCCCGAACTGGTCGCAGCGATCGCCCGGCTGCCGGGCCGGCGCCTGATCTTCACCAACGCCGACGACACCCATGCCGAACGGGTGCTGGCGCACCTGAACCTGCGTGACCTGTTCGACGACGTGTTCCACATCCATTCGTTCGGGTTCGCGCCCAAGCCCGATCCGCTGGGCTTCCAGCGGATGATCGACGCTCACGGCCTGACGCCCGCCACGACCGCATTCTTCGAGGACTCCGAGCGCAACCTGCACCCGGCCGCCGACATTGGCATGACCACCGTGCTGGTCGGCTCGCGCGCGCTCGCCTCGACCGCTGATTTTGTCCACCACCGCACCGAGAAGCTGACGCCGTTCCTGAGTACGGCGCGTCTGAAGGAAACCGCCTGATGTCCGACGACCTGAAGTCCGTGATCGAAGCCGCCTGGGAAGCCCGCGACGGCGTCAACACCAGCACCAAGGGGCAGGTCCGCGAGGCGGTCGAAGAGACCCTGACGCGCCTGGACAACGGCACGCTGCGCGTCGCCTCGCGCGGCGACGACGGCGTGTGGAGCACGCACCAGTGGGCCAAGCAGGCGATCCTGCTGTCCTTCCGTCTGAACGCCAACCAACTGATCGACGAGGGCGCGCCGCACCCCTACTGGGACAAGATCCCGCTGAAGTTCACCGGCTGGGACGCCGCCAAGTTCGAGGCCGCCGGCTTCCGCGCGGTGCCCGGCTGCGTCGTCCGCCGCGGCGCCTACATCGCCAAGGGCGTGATCATGACGCCGTCGTTCGTGAACATCGGCGCCTATGTCGACGAAGGCACGATGGTCGACACCTGGGCGACGGTCGGCTCGTGCGCCCAGATCGGCAAGAACGTCCACCTGTCGGGCGGCGCGGGCATCGGCGGCGTGCTGGAGCCGCTGCAGGCCAACCCGACAATCATCGAGGACAACTGCTTCATCGGCGCGCGTTCGGAAGTGGCCGAAGGCGTGATCGTGCGCGAAGGCAGCGTGCTGTCGATGGGCACCTTCATCACCTCGACCACCCGCATCGTCGACCGCAAGACCGGCGAAGTGTTCATGGGCGAGGTCCCGCCCTACTCGGTGATCATGCCGGGCTCGATGCCCAGCCCGTTCGGCGAGGGCCTGCCCTCGATCAACTGCGCGGTCATCGTCAAGACCGTGGACGAGCGCACCCGCTCCAAGACCTCGATCAACGAACTGCTGCGCGACTAGGCGCCGGCTCCGGCGGCGCGGCGCGCCGCCGGACCACTCCCACTGATTCTCGATGATTCGCGGGGATGCGAGGCATTCGGCCCCGTAAGCGCCTCCGTGCGCCCGCTTGCGCGGCCTAGCCGGCGCGAGCATGCGGCGGCGCGCCGCACTGCGCCCTCGTCATCCACAGGAAAAGCCCCCAGATCGGGGCTTAGCAACCGATTAACTATAGCATTCGCTTCTCGCGATACTTCCGGGTCCTTAGTTTATCGCGTGACGCGAACGTAGCCGCGGCGAGCATTGATAGTATCCTTAACGTAGCAACGCGGCATGTTCGGAGCCCGTTGTTATTCAAGGACATTAGCATTCGCCACGACGATTGAAGCGGATGCCGTTAACTTTAACGCAGGGCCCGAACCGATGATCCCAGCGACTTCCCTCGCAGCTCTCATCGCCGAGCCGCCGAGCCAGGACTTCCCGCCTGCAGAGGCCTCTTCCTGGACCGAACCGGCCGCCGGCTATCTCGAACAGGACGCGATGCGGTTCTTCTACCGCTGGGGCGGCCACCTCTCGGCGACGCTGATCCGGGTGCGCTCGCGCTTCGACGGCGACCTAGACCAGTACCTGCTCTACCTGGTGTTCCTGCTGGCCGAGATTTCCGAGAGCCTGCCCCGCGGCCCCCGACCGCCCCAGACCTTCCGCCGCCGTAGGGGGCTCAACGCGCTCAGCCTGGCCGACATCACCCAGATCCCGCGCGAGACCACCCGCCGCAAGCTGCTGGCCCTGGTCGAGCGCGGCTATCTGGTGCGCGAGGACGATGGGCTGTTCACGCTGGGCGAGGCCTACGACGTCGATCAGTTCTTCACCGACCTCAAGCCGCTGTTCTGGGACGCCGTGCGCACCGAGCGCTAGTCGATATTGTCGAGCTTCCGCCAGAGACGGCGGATCGCCAGGGCGCGGACCGCCGCGTCCTCGGAGTCCAGCGGCGACATGCCCAACTTCAGCAGGCAGTCGTTCAGCGCCAGGGGCTCGCGCCGCGAGAGCGCGACGCCCTTGCGCCGGGCCACCGCCTGGAACCGCCGCCAGACGCATTCCGAGCCGGCCGCACCGTCCACCGCGCCAGCCGGCAGAAGCCCAGTCTGCAGCACGCGGTGGAAGGCGACCAGCGTCGCGCCCCGGCAGATCCGCGCCGCCAGCACCGCGAAGGCCGCCTCGTCCATGGGTTCAACGGCGAGATCCTCGCTGGCCGATCCGCCGAACAGGTTGGCCGGACTGGATGAGCGCACGAAGGCGCTGAGCGCGACATTCCCACGGTCATCGACGAAGGCGTACTGCATCACGTGCTGACGAGCGTCCGCGGCCACCGAACGAACTGCGAAGTAGACATGCTCGCTGGCTGAGACCTGATGCGATGTCGCCGGCGGGAATATATGCTCGGGTAACTGCGTTCCACGAATAACGCCGCCGCGCTCCAGAATATCAAGGATATCCTCGATCTTTTCTGAAGATGTTCTGGGTTTCTTCTTCTTGAAGAAATTGAACATGACGCAACACCCCACACGCGGTGCAGGCATAGTTCTTGAATGCGTGTGTCAGGTCGATCCACTTGCTTCCCAAATCGGGATGGTAAACGCCGATTAAGCATGCCCAATCTGGGCGCCCGGCCTTGACTGAGGATCGACTCAAGCCCCATTGCCCCTGAGCGCCTACGCAGCTACCAGCGAGCCATGCCGCAGCTCGATCCCGTCGCCCTCACCCAGGAACTCATCCGCCGCCCGTCGGTGACCCCCGCCGACGAGGGCGCCATGGACGTGGTCCAGCGCACGCTGGAAAGCCTCAGCTTCAGCTGCCGGCGCATGAAGTTCGGCGATATCGAGAACCTCTACGCCCGCTACGGCGCCGCGCGCCCGAACCTCTGTTTCGCCGGGCATACCGACGTCGTGCCGGTGGGCGACAGCGCCGCCTGGAGCCGCGAGGCCTTCGCCGCCGAAATCGTCGACGGCATGCTGATCGGCCGCGGCGCGGTCGACATGAAGAGCGCGGTCGCCGCCTTCGCCGCGGCCGCAGCCAAGGCGATCGCCGCCGGCCAGGTGAAGGGCTCGTTGTCCTTCCTGATCACCGGCGACGAAGAAGGCGTCGCCACCCACGGCACCAAGATGGTCGTCGAGGCCCTGAAGGCTGAGGGCGAGATCATCGATCACTGCGTGGTGGGCGAGCCCTCCAGCGCCGAGACCTTCGGCGACATGATCAAGATCGGCCGCCGCGGCTCGATCAACACCTGGATCACGGTCGACGGCCGCCAGGGCCACGTCGCCTATCCGCACCGCGCAGCCAATCCGATCCCGGTGCTGATCGACCTGCTGGCGCGGCTGCAGAACCACGTGCTGGACGAGGGCTATACGGGCTTCCAGCCCTCGAACCTCGAGGTCACCACGGTCGATGTCGGCAACGCCGCGACCAACGTGATCCCGGCCCAGGCGAAGGCGCGCCTGAACATCCGCTTCAATCCCGCCCACAAGGGCGCCGAGCTCGCCGCATGGATCGAGGCCGAGGCCGCCAAGTCGCGCGAGGGCTTCGGCGGGACGATCACCGTCGAGCCGGTCATCAGCGGAGAGGCCTTCCTGACCGCGCCGGGCGCCTTCACCGACGTCGTCGCCGGGGCGGTGCAGGACGTCGCGGGCGCTGCGCCGGAACTGTCGACTACCGGCGGCACCTCGGACGCGCGCTTCATCCGCGACCTCTGCCCCGTCGTCGAGCTGGGCCTAGTCGGCAAGACCATGCATGCGGTCGACGAACGGGCGCCGGTGCAGGAAATCCACGACCTGCAGAAGGTCTATGAGCGGCTGATCGAGCGCTATTTCGCGGCGTTCGCGGCTTAGGCCGTCCTCGCTACGCTCGCCCACCCTCTCCCGCGAGCGGGAGAGGGGCGCATAGCGGGGCGGCTAGTACTTCACGCCAGTGAGATAGAGGCCGTCCGCCGGCGCGACAGGGCCGCAGGCGGTTCGGTCGCGGGCCTCCAGCGCGGCGGCCACCTGCCCATGCGCCCAGCGGCCGACGCCGACCTCGGCCAGGGTTCCGGTCATCGAGCGAACCTGGCGATGCAGGAAGGACCGCGAGGCGAACTCCAGCAGCACGTACTCGCCCTCGCGCCACGCCCGCGCCACGTCCAGCGTCTTCATCGGCGACTTCGCCTGGCACTGCATGTGGCGGAAGGTGGTGAAGTCGTGGTGGCCGATCAGTTGCGCCGCCGCCGCGTTCATCGCCTCGGCGTCAAGCGGCTTCTTGACGTGCCAGACCCGGCCGCGGTCGAGGGCCGGCGGGCTCTTGCGGTTGAGAATTCGGTAGATGTAGCGCCGCTCGGTCGCCGAGAACCGCGCGTGCCAGTCGCCCTCCGCCACCGTCACGTCGATCACCGCGACCGGTTCGGGGACGAGATAGGCGTTCATCGCGTCGCGCACGACCTCGGGCCGCCATTCTTTCGCGAGGTCGATGTGGATCACCTGGCCGGTGGCGTGGACGCCGGTGTCGGTGCGTCCGGCGGCCTGGAGGCGCAGGGTCTCGCCGCTGAACGACTTCACCGCGCGCTCGATCGCGCCCTGCACCGAGGGCAGGTTGTCCTGGGCCTGGAAGCCTTTATAGGGCCGGCCGTCGTACTCGATGGTGAGCTTGTAGCGCGGCATCAGCCGAGCCGGGTTCCAGCGGCGACCGGCGCGCCGCGCAGGAAGGTCTCCGCGTCCTGCGGACCCTTGCCCTCGCGCTGAATGCGCAACAGCCTGACCGCACCCTCGCCGCAGGCGACCAGCAGGGCGTCGTCGAGCACCTGGCCGGGCGCGCCCGCGCCATCTTCCAGACGCGAAAGCAGCGCCTTCACCCGCACGGGGCCCTTGTCGGTCGGCAGCTCGAACCAGGCGCCTGGGAACGGCGACAGGCCGCGGATCTTGCGGTCGACCTCTGCGGCCGGCTTGTCCCAGCGGATGCGGGCTTCCTTGGGGCGGATCTTCTTGGCGTAGGTTTCGCCCTCCGCGGCCTGGGGCGTAGCCTTCGCCTCGCCGCGCTCGACGGCGGCCATGGTCCGGGCCAGGAGCGCGGCGCCGACGACCGCGAGCCGGTCGTGCAGGGTCGAGGCCGTCTCCAGCGCATCGATCCGCACGGTCTCGGAGGCGAGCACCGGCCCTTCATCCAGACCCTCGGTCATCTGCATGACCTCCACGCCGGTGACCAGGTCGCCGGCCATGATCGCCCGCTGGATGGGCGCGGCGCCGCGCCAGCGCGGGAGCAGCGAGGCGTGCAGGTTGAAGCAGCCGAGCCGCGGCGCATCGAGCACCGCCGCCGGCAGGATCTGGCCGAACGCCACCACCACGCCGGCGTCGAGATTCAAGGCGGCGAAGGCCTCGATCTCCGCCGGATCGCGCATGGAGGCGGGCGTGCGCACCGGAATGCCCTGCTCTTCAGCATAGGCGTGGACCGGCGACGGCTTGAGGGTCTGGCCGCGGCCTCGCGGAGCCGGCGGCTGGGAATAGACGCACGCGACCTCGTGCCCCGCCTCGACCAGGGCGGCGAGGGCGGCGACGGCGAAGTCGGGCGTTCCGAGAAAAGCGATGCGCATCAGAGGTGCATGTAACGATGGCGGAGGATTTTAGGAACCTCATGCAAGCTTGGCCGTTCTGTGATGCACTCGGGTAGGGAGAACCACACCATGCGCAATCTGATGATCGTCACCCTGGTCGCCTCGGGCCTGGCCCTGTCGGCCTGTTCGCAAGCGACGCAGGATCAGGCCAAGGCCACGGCCGATCAGGCCGCCGCCGACGCCAAGGCCGCGACCGACCAGGCGGCTGCGGACGCCAAGGCCGCCGCCGACAAGGCCGCCGCCGAGGCTCAGGCCGCTGCGGGCGCCGTTGCGGCCGACACCAAGGCCGCGGCTGCAGACGCCAGCGTCGCCGCCAAGGACGCCGCGGCTGACGCCAAGGCCGCCGCCACCGGCGCCGCCAAGGACGCCAAGGCCGCGGTCCACGACGCCACGGCGCCGGAAAAGCACTAGGTCAGGCTCCGCACCTGCCCGCGGGTCGGGCAGGTGCGTTCCCTCTTGGGCCGAAGGCGATGGGCGAAACAGTCGATATCGAGACTCTGTTGGACGCCCGCCCAGAGCCGGCGCGATCGGCGCTTCGGCGCCTGCACCATCTGATCCTTGAGACAGCGACCGCAACGCCGGGTGTCGGCAAGATCGAACAGGGCGTCCGCTGGGGCCAGCCCAGCTATCTGACGTCTACCGGCAGCACGATCCGGATCGACGCCCTGAAGGGCGCGCGCAACCGCTATGCGCTCTATGTCCACTGCCAGACCGACCTGCTGGCCAGCTTCCGCGACATCTACGGCGACGCCCTGACCTATGAAGGTAAGCGGGCGCTCGTGTTCGATGCGGCCGAGCCGATCGACGAAGAAGTTGTGGCGCGCTGCATCGCGTTGGCGCTGACGTATCGCTCTCGGAAGCGCGCTCGGGTGGGGGCGAACGCCCGCGCCTAGGCCGCGCGGGCCTGCTTCTTGACCTTGGCGACGGCGCGGTCGCGCTTCAGGCGCGACAGGTGGTCGATGAACAGCACGCCTTCGAGATGGTCCATCTCGTGCTGGATGCAGACCGCGAACAGGCCGTCGGCGTCCTCGATCACTTCTTCGCCCTGATAGTTCAGGTACTTCAGCTTCACGCGGGCCGGACGCTCGACCTCGTCGTAGATGTCCGGGATCGACAGGCAGCCTTCCTCGTAGGGCGCGGTGTCCTCGGAGCTCCAGACGATTTCAGGATTGACGAAGTAGCGCGGCGCCTTCTCGTCGTCGGGGCCGGAGATGTCCATGACGATCACGCGCTTGGGTACGCCGATCTGGATCGCGGCCAAGCCGATGCCCGGAGCGTCGTACATCGTCTCCAGCATGTCATCCATCAGCGCGCGCAGCTCATCGTCGACTTTGTCGACGGGCTGCGAGACCTGCTTGAGGACCGGATTCGGAACGACGAGGATTTCGCGGATAGCCATAAAAACGCAGGTAGGTCAGCGTCCCTTCGCCGTCAAGGCGGTGAGGCGCCCCGTCTCGGGCGCATCAGGGTCGGCGGCGAGCTTGGCCAGCGGCCGGATTCCGGTCTCCACCGGCGCCAGTTCGGGCAGTTCCTTGCCCTCGTGGTCGACCTTCAGGTCCTCAAAGCGCCGAGCCTGGGTCAGGACCTGCGTCTCAAGCGACCCGACGAACTGATTGTAGCGGGAGACCGCCGCCTCCAGCGCCTTGCCGACCGAGCCGGCGTGCGCGCCCATCACCGAGATCCGCTTATAGAGCTCGCGGCCCAGCTTTGAGATCTCCTGGGCGTTGGCGGCCTGCTCCTCGACCCGCCAGCCGTAGACGACCGCCTTGCAGAGCGCGAAGAGCGTCGTCGGAGTGACAACGAGGACGCGGCGATCCATCGCCTCGCTCATCAGCTCCGGCGCGCGCTCCAACGCCGCGGCCAGGAAGCTGTCGCCCGGAATGAACATGGCGACGAAGTCTGGCGAGCCCTGGTTGAACTGATCCCAGTACGCCTTGGCCGAGAGCCCCTGCATGTGGGCGCGCACGCTCTGGGCGTGGCGCACATAGGCGGCCTCGCGGCTGGCGTCGTCGGTCGCCTCCTGCGCCTCGAGAAACGCGTTCAGCGAGCACTTGGCGTCGATCACGAACACCGCCCCGCCCGGCAGACGCACGGTCACATCAGGCCGGCGCCGGCCCTCGTCGGTGTCGGTCGAGGTCTGTTCGTCGAAGTCGTAGCGGTTGTGCAGGCCGGCGGCCTCCAGCACGTTGCGCAGGGTCTGCTCGCCCCAGCGGCCCTGAACGCCGGCCCCGCGACGCAGCGCCGCAGACAGCTTGCGCGCCTCGGCCTGAGTGGCGCTGGACGCCAGCATCAGCTGGTTGATCTGCTCCTTTAGGCCGCCGGTCTCTTCCGCCCGGGTCTTTTCGACCGCGACGACCTGCTCCTGGAACTTGGCCAGAGTCTCGGCGACCGGCTTGAGCTGCGCCTCGAGGCGCGCCTGGGCCAGCTGCTCTCTATTATGGAAGGTCTCGTCGGCGCGCTTCATCACCTGCTCGGCGATGGCCGCGGCGGCCTGGGCCTGGAGGAAGCCGGCGTTCTTGGCCTCCTGCTCCTCCATCACGCGCAGCCGGGTGGCGGCCTCCTGCAGCAAGGCGGCGCGCGCCTCGGCCCGGTTGGCGCGCCCGCGCTCCATGAGCGCCCAGGCGAGAGCGGGAATGGCCGCCAGCAGGGCGGCGAGGACGGCGAGCAGGATGGAGTCCAGGTTCATGCTCCGTTCCTATACGGAGTCGGACCCAGGCGATAGTTTCGCAGCCCCAGGGCTCAGGCCAAAAAAAAGCCGGACCCGAAGGCCCGGCAGTTCATTAGGGAGGAAACGCCCAGGAAGGGCAGAAGCGGCAGCGCCGCCTCACAGTTCGAATATATACGGTGCGACGCACAAAACAACAACCGAATTTGTGCCGAGCCCATCACATTTTCTGAAAACGGCGAAAAAATACGTTACAAATCAGTGAGATTTGAAAGCGCCTCAGGGCCATTCAGTTTGCTGCACCGCACAATGGCATGATATCAATGTTCGGCGCCGCGGCGAGAAGGCGCTGGCGCAAACGTCATTCGTCACCTAAAAGCGCGCGCTTCCCCAAATAGGCGCCCTCAAAGCCAAATCAATGTCGCTCCGCAACATCGCCATCATCGCACACGTCGACCACGGCAAGACCACGCTCGTGGATCAGCTCCTTGCCCAGTCGGGCGTTTTCCGAGCCAATGAGGCGACGGTTGAGCGCGCCATGGACTCCAACGACCAGGAGCGCGAACGCGGGATCACCATCCTCGCCAAGTGCACCAGCGTTCTTTGGAACGGAAAAGCGGGCGAGACCCGCATCAACATCATCGACACCCCTGGCCACGCCGACTTCGGCGGCGAAGTCGAACGGATCCTCGGCATGGTGGACGGCTGCGTCCTCCTGGTCGACGCCGAAGAGGGCGTCATGCCCCAGACCAAGTTCGTGCTGGGCAAGGCGCTGAAGATGGGCCTGCGGCCGATCCTCTGCCTCAACAAGGTCGACCGCGCTCACGCCGATCCCGACCGCGTGCTCAACGACGCCTTCGACCTGTTCGCGGCCATGGGCGCGAGCGACGAGCAGCTGGACTTCCCGCACATCTACGCGTCGGGCAAGAACGGCTGGGCGACGCTGGACCTGGCCCAGCCCAACGACAATCTCGGCCCGCTGTTCGACATGATCGTCGACCACGTGCCGCCGCCGAAGGCCGAAGCGCGGAAGGATGAGCCCTTCCAGATGCTGTCGGTGCTGATCGAAAGCGACCCGTTCCTGGGCCGCCTGCTGACCGGCCGCATCGAAGCGGGCAAGGCCGTCCCAGGCCTGGCCATCAAGGCGCTGTCGCGTGACGGCAAGGAAATCGAACGCGGCCGCATCACCAAGGTGCTGGCCTTCCGCGGCCTGAAGCGCCAGCCGATCGACGGCGGCGCGGAAGCGGGCGACATCGTCGCCATCGCCGGCCTGTCGAAGGCCACCGTGGCCGACACCCTGTGCGCCGTGGACGTCACCGAGGCCCTGCCGGCCCAGCCGATCGACCCGCCGACCATTTCGATGACCGTCTCGGTCAACGACAGTCCGCTGGCCGGCCGCGAAGGCGACAAGGTCCAAAGCCGCGTCATCGCCGCACGCCTTCTGAAAGAAGCGGAATCGAACGTCGCCATCCGCGTCACCGAAACGTCCGAAAAGGACGCCTTCGAAGTGGCCGGCCGCGGCGAACTGCAACTGGGCGTGCTGATCGAAGGCATGCGCCGCGAAGGCTTCGAAGTCTCGATCAGCCGTCCGCGCGTGGTGTTCCAGACCGATCCGGAGACCGGACAGCGGATGGAGCCGATCGAAGACGTCATGATCGACGTGGACGACGAGTTCACCGGCATCGTCATCGAGAAGCTGTCGGCCCGTAAGGCCGAGCTGAAGGACATGGGCCCGTCGGGCGCGGGCAAGACCCGCATCAGCCTGATGTCCCCCTCGCGCTCGCTGATCGGCTATCAGGGCGAGTTCCTGACTGACACTCGCGGCTCGGGCGTTCTGAACCGCGTGTTCAGCCACTACGAAGCCTACAAGGGCGCCATCGACGCCGGCCGCAAGGGCGTGCTGGTCTCCAACTCGGACGGTGAAACCGCGGCCTATGCGCTGTGGAACCTCGAAGAGCGCGGCACCATGTTCGTGGGCGCCGGCGAGAAGACCTACCAGGGCATGATCATCGGCGAGAACAGCCGCGCCGACGATCTCGACGTCAACCCGATGAAGGCCAAGCAGCTCACCAACGTGCGCGCCTCCGGCAAGGACGAGGCCGTGCGCCTCACCCCGCCGCGCCGCATGACCCTCGAGCAGGCGATCGCCTACATCGAGGAAGACGAACTGGTCGAAGTGACGCCGAAGTCGATCCGCCTGCGCAAGCAGGTTCTGAACCCCTCCTTCCGCAAGCGGCGCGTCAAGGAGGAGTAGTGGGGTTCACGGAGGCGGCTCCCCAGCCGAGTGAAAGCAGGCAGGCGGCGCGCGAACGTGCTTTCCGCCTGCTCGCTGTCACCGTCTCCGCACTGTTCCTCGCCTTCGCCGCCCTCGGCGGCGCGTTCATCTGGTACGATCGCGCCGCGGGCTGGCTCAACCACGCCCATGAGGTGAGGACCGAGATCGAAGGCCTGCGGCTGTCGCTGACAGAGGCCGAGTCGGCCCAGCGGGCCTTCATCCTCACCGGCGATTCCCGCTTCACGCGCCAGATCGAAGGCGCGCGCACCGAAGCCGGCGAGCGCATCGTCGCCCTGGATCGGCTGACCCGCGAAAATCCCTCCCAGCAAGAACGCCTGATCCGCCTGCGCGAGCTGATGGCCGAGCGCATGAGGATCATCGACGAGACGGTCGCCGCCCGGCGGACAGGTTCGCCGGGCGCGGCCATTCAGGTCATCCTGCGCGGCCAGGGCGTCGCGGCGATGGACAGCGTACGCGCCATCGCCGCCGAACTTGAGCAGGAGGAACAGCGCCTCCTGAACTTGCGGCAGCAGCAGGTCACCATCATACGGGCTGTGATCGTCGCCTCGCTGGTGATCTTCGCCGCACTGCTCGCCCTGCTGTTCTTCAAGGCCCTGCGCGACATCAGCCTGGACCGCGAGACCGAAGCGGACATCGCCCAGCGCCTACGCCAACTGCTGGCGGACCGAACCCTGCTGCTCGACGAGGTCAATCACCGCGTCAAGAACTCGCTGCAGCAGATCGCCAGCGTCGTGCGGCTGCAGTCGCGATCCGTCGAGCATGCCGACGCGCGCGACGCGCTGGACAGGACCCTCGACCGGATCATCGCGGTGGGCCGCGTCCACGAGCAGATGTACAAGGCCGGCGACGCCATCGGGGCCTTCGACGCGGGGCGCTACACCGAGGCCCTTGCGCGCGATCTTGTCAGTTCGCTCGGACGCGAAGACGTCGACCTCGAGACCGAAATCGAGCACGCCGTGCTCGACGTGAAGCAGGCGGTGCCCTTGGCGCTGATCCTGAATGAACTGATCACCAACGCCTTGAAATACGGCTGCCCCGCCGATAGGCCGTCCAGAATAAGGGTCGCGCTCGGAACGGAAGGCGAGCTTTACCGTTTGAGCGTAGCTGACGACGGCGATGGTCTGCCCAAGGACTTTTCGCCGAAGGCGAGCAAGAGCCTCGGGATGCGGGCGATCGAAGCCTTGGCGAGGCAACTCGGCGGGCGCTTCGAGATTGAACAGCCGAAGGCCGGCGCGTCTTTCGCGGTAGTCTTCCCCAGGAGTTGAACTGCGCAGTGCGTATAATGGTTGTTGAGGACGACGCGCTGATCGCGCTCGACATCGTCGGTCTCCTGGAAGACATGGGCCACGAAGTCGTCGCCGAGGCGGCCGACGCCACAGAAGCCTGGGCGCTGGCCGAAGGCGGCCGGCCGGACATCGCGCTGGTCGACATCCGTCTGGCGCGCGGCGCCGATGGCGGGGCCCTCGCCCGCAAGCTTTACGACCAGCTTGGCGTCCGCTCGCTGTTCGTATCGGGCTCCATCACCGACGATTTCCGCCGCTCCGTGGCAGCCATCAACCCGATCGGGTTCGTCGGCAAACCGCTCAGCCGCCGCACGCTCAACGACGCGCTCAGCGCGGCCTGAGAAGACCTGGGGCCGCTTGGGCTACCTGGCGCGCGTATCGATGCTTACCACCGCCGACATGCCCGGCCGCAACCGCGCCGTGGCCGCCTGCCCCTCGTCCAGGACGATCCGCACCGGCAGGCGCTGAACGACCTTGGTGAAATTGCCTGTGGCGTTATCGGGCTTGATCACCGCGAACTCCGATCCCGCCGCCGGCCCGATCCGCTCCACCTTGCCGGTCAGCTTCGTGCCCGGCAGGGCGTCGACGCGGATGCGGACGGGCTCGCCGACCGCGACGTCCTTCATCTGGGTCTCCTTGAAGTTGGCCGTGATCCAGACGGCTTGCGGCACCAGGCCCATCAGCTGGGTCCCGGGCGCCACGTACTGGCCGACCTTGACGCCCACCTCCCCGACCTGGCCGTCGACCGGCGCAAGGATGCGCGTATTGGACAGATCGATCTGCGCCAGCCGTAGCGACGCTTCCGATTGAGCGACGGCCGCCTCCAGCGCCGCACGGTTCACGCCGACCGAGGCAAGGTCTTCCTCCGCCACCCGGCCCTGCGCCTGGGCCTGCCCCACCGAGGCCTGAGCCTGCTGCACCGCCAGCCGCAGCCGGTCGAGCTCCGCCGGCGCAAGCCAGCCCTTCTGAACCAGCGGCTCGGCGCGCTTGAAGTCGGCCTGCGCCTTGGCCAGGGCGGCCCTCGCACTGGCCGCCTCGGCGCCGACCAGGCTGACATTGGCCTGCCCACGGCGGCGCTGCTGTTCCCAGTTGGCGAGATTGGCCTTTTCGACCGCCAGGGCCGCGGTCGCCTGCTCCACCTTCTGACGATAGTTGCGGTCGTCGATGACCACCAGGGTCTGGCCGGCCTCTACCGGCATGAAGTCCTTGACCAGAACCTCCGCGACATAGCCGTCGAGCTTCGGGCTGATGACGGTGACATAGCCGCGGACATAGGCGTTGTCGGTGCTCTGCACGCCGGTGTCGAACGGCGGCAGGCGCCAGGCGAACAGCACCAGCAGCACGCCGCCGATCGCGGCCAACACGATGGGAATGGCGGCCCGTGACCAGGGACGCTTGGCGGGCGGTTCTGCGGTCGGGACGGCTGCGTCGCTCAAGATCAGGCGGCCTCGGCTGGAGTAAGGGCGGCGGCCCGCCGCGCCCGCGCATCCTCGCGCAGGCGCAGGGCCAGGAGATAGACGAAGACCAGAAGCGAAAGCACGGCAATGACGCGGAAGACGTCCGCATAGGCCAGGACGGTCGCCTCGCGCGTCGCCAGCTGCGCCAGCAACGCCAGGCCCTCGCCCTGTCGCAGGGCCGGGTCGCTGAGCGTGCCGCCATAGGCGCCTGCGTACTGGCGGACCCGGGCGGCGACCAGCGGGTCTGTCAGCAGCAGGCGTTCGACGATCTGGGCCGAGTGGGCCTTTTCGCGCACGGTCATCAGCGTGCCGAGAAACGCCGCGCCGGCCAGCGCGCCGATGCTCTGGCCCGCGCCGAAGATCACCGCGAAGCTGATGATGAACTCCTGCCCCTGGCGCATCGCGCGGCCGAACCCGGCCAGCATCGCAGCAGGCAGGAACAACGCGCTGGCGAAGGCGATCATGCCCTGGCTGAAGTACATCTGCTGGGGCCGCGTGAGGTTGGTCACGTTGCTGTCCCACCAGGCGCCGGCCGCGATCAGCAGCAGCGCGATCAGAGCCGGCGTGGAG
Organism: Phenylobacterium sp. Root1290; assembly: GCF_001425305.1. Taxonomy (GTDB): domain Bacteria; phylum Pseudomonadota; class Alphaproteobacteria; order Caulobacterales; family Caulobacteraceae; genus Phenylobacterium. Next base: position 916,169 of record NZ_LMEE01000002.1, read on the forward strand.
ACCCGCGCAGGATTGATCGTGGCGGCCACCGTGACGACCCCGGCCAGGGTGGCCCAGAACATCACCCAGGACAGTCCCCGCATCTGGTCGTTGTTCATGCCCATGGCCTGCAGGAAGCCGAAGGCGCCCACGCCCTGCTCTGACAGGACGATGCGGAACAGCAGGATGATCACCACCAGCCGCACCATGTCGGCGCTGGAGAGCCAGCGGATGTGCAGCAGCGGCTGCGCCCTGTGCAGCTCCACCAGGACCGAGGCGGCCAGCAGGATGATCGCGGCCACCAGCGCCCAGCCGAGCCATGGCGCGTCGAACCACCAGACGAACCGTCCCTGGGCCAGCACCGCGCACAGCAGCGCCACTCCCGGCGCGAACAGCGCGAAGGTCAGGAAGTCCCGCGCCTGGAACATCTTCACCCGCGGCATCGGCGGGACCCGTACTAGGTTGACGGCGACCAGGCACAGAAGGCTCAGCGCGATCTCGAGCAGGTAGAGCCCGTGCCACTGGCCGTTCTGCAGCAGCTCCGACGACACCAGCCGCGACAGCGGCGCGGCCAGCTGGCTCCAACTGACGCCCAGCGCGATGCCCATCGGCCGCCGGTGCTCGGGCACGGCGGCGATCATGTAGAGCAGCGCCATGGTCGACAGCGCCGTCGCCGCGATGCCCGAGGCCGCCCGCACCGCGATGGCCGAGCGCAGGTCGTCGGTGAACAGGTGGGCGATCGCCACGATGATAAACAGGCCCAGCCCGATGTCGCCGAACAGCCGCAGCCCGTATTGGAAGCGGAACTTGATCGCCAGCAGGCCGATGGTGGCGTTGGTGGCCGTATAGGCCGTCGACAGCCAGGCCGCCTCGCTGGGATAGGCGCCGAGCGAGCCCTGGATCCAGGGAAGGTTGTTGTTGACCAGGTTGAAGCCCAGCCCCTGGGTAAGGCCCAGCAGGAGCGAGACGCCGCCATAGGTGACATAGCGCTTCCAGCCGGTTGGCGGCTGCGCTCCGCCCATGGCTCATGCCCCTCCTCCGCCGGAGACGTCGCGCCGCAAGCTAGAGCGGGCGCTCCATCTCGACGTCACAACGCGCATAGTCGGTCCTCGGTCGCATCGCCGGGACGAGATCGCCGGGCGCCTCGCGATCCGTCGTCCAGGCATGCTAGGCAGTCTCATGACCAATCCGATCTTCGCGAACCTGCCGACCACCATTTTCGAGGAAATGTCGGGACTGGCCCGCGACCTGGGCGCGATCAATCTCGGCCAGGGGTTTCCGGACGACCCGGGTCCGCTGGCGATCCGCGAGCGCGCCGCCGACGCGGTGCTCAACGGCTACAACCAGTACCCGCCGATGGCCGGCCTGCCCGAGTTGCGCGCCGCCGTCGCCGCGCACTATGCGCGCACGCAAGGCCTGGACCTCGACTGGAAGACCGAGGTCACCATCACCTCCGGCGCGACCGAAGCCCTGGCGGCGGCCTTCCTTGGCCTGATCCAGCCCGGCGACGAAGTGGTGGTTTTCCAGCCGCTCTACGACGCCTACCTGCCGCTGATCCGCCGCGCGGGCGGCGTGCCGCGGCTGGTCAAGCTCAGCCCGCCGCACTGGCGCTTCGATCGCGCGATGCTTCAGGCCGCCTTCAGCCCGCGCACCCGGTTCGTCGTCCTCAACAACCCGATCAACCCCGCCGGAGCGGCGCTGCCGCGCGAAGACCTGGCTCTGCTGGCCGAGTTCTGCGTCGCGCACGACGCGATCGCCATCTGCGACGAGGTCTGGGAGCAGGTCGTCTTCGACGGCGTGGAGCACCTGCCGCTGATCGCCTTTCCGGGAATGCGCGAGCGCACCGTGAAAATCGGCTCGGCGGGCAAGATGTTCGGCCTCACCGGCTGGAAAGTCGGCTTCCTCTGCGCCGAGGCCGAGCTGACGCGCGCGCTCTCGCGCACCCACCAGTTCCTGACCTTCACCACCGCGCCCAACCTGCAGGCGGCCGTGGCCTGGGGCCTGGAGAACAGCGGCGACTGGTTCGAGGCCATGCCGAAGGCGCTGCAGCGGTCGCGGGACCGGCTGGCCGAGGGACTGGCCCGCGAGGGCTTCGTCACCCTGCCCGCCCAGGGCACCTATTTCCTCAACATCGACCTCGCAGCCTCAGGCGTCGAGGAGTCGGACCGCGCCTTCGCCCTGCGCGCGGTCAAGGAGGCGGGCGTGGCGAGCATTCCGGTGTCGGCCCTCTACGAGGAGGACCACGTCACCACCATCCTTCGACTGTGCCTGGCCAAGAACGACGAGACCCTGGACGAGGGCGTGCGGCGCCTGGCCAAGGCACGCGACCTCTCGCGCGGCGTTCTCGCTTAGAATGAGCGCCTAGTAGCGCGCAGGTTGTCTCTGGTTCCAGATGCGCGCAGGCTGTGCCTATCGTTGCGAGAGACCGTCTCGAGAGGAACGACCGATGCACCTAAGCCTGAGACAAGCTGCGCATGTCGGCCTTGCGCTGGTCACCGCGAGCGCGGGTCTGACCGCAGGCAGCGTCGCGAACGCCCAATACTTCCCGTATCTCTCGTCGCGCCCCTATCAGGCCTACGGGCCGGCCGATCCTTGCGCACGCACCGCCGCCGAGCGGCGCCTGGGCTGGGGCATTGTCGGCCTGCTGGCCGGGGCCTGGGCCGGCGGCGCGGCCGCAGCGGCCGGGGTCGTCGCCGAGGGCGCGGCGCTTGGCGGCTTCGTCGGCTCGATCCTCGGCGGCAACGCCGGCGCGCGCTCAGCCGCGTGCGGCACCGCCGCGCTGGCCGCCGCGCAGGGCTCCTACGGCCCCTTCTACGGCCAGGGCTACCCCGCGCAGTACGGCGGGCATCCGAGCTACGCGGTGGGTGGCGCCCAGCCGGTGACCTTCTACGAATACCGCAGGACCTATCGGTCGTTCACGCCGTGCTGCGAGGGCGGCCAGCCGCCTCAGGGCTTCTCCGACCAGGGCGGCTATGCTCAGGGGCCGGAGCCCCAGTACCAGCAGCAGCAGCCGCCTCCTCCGCCCCAGCAGTATGCGCCGCCGCCTCAGTATCAGCCGCCGATGCCGCCGCAATATCAGGGCCATCCGCAGCTCTATCCGCGCAACTAGCGCGCCAAGGCCGGAAGCGACGAGCGCTTCCGGCCCAGCCTTCGATCAGGACGTCGAGCCGCCGTCGATGACGACGGTCTGGCCGGTCATCCACGAGCCGGCCTTCGAGGCCAGGAACACGGCGCCGCCGGCGATGTCGTCCGGCTCGCCCAAACGGCGCAGCGGCGTGCCCGAAGAGGCGCGCTTCTCACCTTCCGGCGTATCCCAGAGCGCCTTGGCGAAATCGGTCTTCACCAGGCCCGGCGCAATGCAGTTGACGCGGATATTGTCCGGCGACAGCTCCTGGGCGAGGTTGCGCGCCAGCTGCATGTCGGCCGCCTTGGAAATCGCATAGGCGCCGATCACCGAGGTGCCGCGCAGGCCGCCGATCGACGAGATGATGATGACCGAGCCGTCCTTCCGCTCGCGCATCTCCGGCGCGACCATGTTGATCAGCCAGTTGTTGGCGATGACGTTGTTCTCGAGGATCTTGCGGAACTGGTCGTCGGCGATGCCGCTCATCGGTCCGTAGTAGGGATTGGAGGCCGCGTTGCAGACCAGGATGTCGATCTTGCCGAACGCCTTGCGGGTCTCGTCGACCAGGCGCTGAAGGTCTTCCTTGGAGGAGATGTTGGCCGGCACGGCGATGGCCGCGCCCGGATGCTTGGCGTTGATCTCGGCGGCGACTTCCTCGCACGGGCCGGCCTTGCGCGACGAGATCGTCACCTTGGCGCCATGCTCGGCCATTCGCTCGGCGATCGCCTTGCCGATCCCGCGCGAGGATCCGGTGATGACAGCGACCTTACCGGTCAGGTCGAACAGTTCGCCCATGGCGTTCCCTCCAAACACGTGTTTGATTTTATCGTCGCCATTTGCGGCGCCGGGCGACGTTGGGTCAAGCGGTTCGGGGAGAAGCCGACATGCCGGAATTTCGTGAGATAGCGCTGGCGGAGGTCACCCTCCGCGCCGCAGTCCAAGGCGCCGGTCCGCTGGTGGTCATGGTCCATGGCTTTCCTGAGAGCTGGTACAGCTGGCGCCACCAGATGGGGCCGATCGCGGAGGCCGGCTTCACCGCCTGCGCCATCGATGTGCGCGGCTATGGCGGCTCCTCGCGGCCCGAGCCCATCGAGGCCTATGACATGGAGCACATGGTCGCCGACGTCGCCGGAGTGGTCGAGGCGCTCAGCCCCGATGCGCCCGCCGTGCTGATCGGCCACGACTGGGGCGCGCCGATCGTCTGGAACACCGCCCTGGTCCGGCCCGATCGCGTGCGGGCGGTCGCGGGGCTGTCGGTGCCCTACACCGGCGTGCCCAAGCGTCCGTTCAGCGACATGATCGAAAGTGTGTTCACCAGCCGCGGCAAGTTCTTCTACCAGGCCTGGTTCCAGAACGTCGGGCCGGCGGAGGCCGAGCTCGAGGCGAACGTCCGCGACGGCTTGCGCAAGTTCTACTACGCGATCAGCGGCGATGCGCCCGACGGGACCTGGCCGAATGACAAGACCCACGGCCAGACCCTGCTCGAGGGACTCGTGAATCCCGATCCCTTCCCCGCATGGCTGAACGACGCCGACCTCGACTACTATGTCGGCGAGTTCGAGCGGTCCGGGTTCCGGGGCCCGATCAACCGCTACCGCAATCATCAGCGCGACTTCGAGTATCTGAGCCGGTTCGAGGGCCGCAAGATCGAGCAGCCGTCGCTGTTCGTCGGCGGCGAGCGCGACTTGGTGCTGTCGATGCTGGGCAAGGGCGACCTGATGGCGATCATGGGCGCGGAGATGCCGAACCTGCGCGGGGCCGACGTCCTGCCCGGCTGCGGTCACTGGACCCAGCAGGAGCGCCCGCAGGAGGTGAATGCTCGCCTGCTGCCCTGGCTCAAGTCGCTCTAGCCTTCGCCGATCGCGAAGGCTGACCACGGCGAAGGCGCATTGCGCGCCCACACGGGGCGCGCCAGCCTGACGGCATGGGTAGCGAATTCCTGTTGCTGGGCGCGGGACTGCTGGCGGGCGCCATGAACGCCCTGGCCGGCGGCGGCTCCTTCGTGACCTTGCCGGCCCTGATCGCAGCGGGCGTGCCTTCGGTCGCGGCGAACGCCTCCAGCACGGTGGCGCTCTATCCCGGCGGCCTGGCCAGCGCCTGGGTCTACCGCCAGGGCCTCACCGAGGTCTGCGGCGTGCCGATCCGGCCGATGCTGATCGTCACCCTGGTCGGCGGGCTGGCGGGCAGTCTGCTGCTGCTGTGGACGCCATCCTCGACCTTCGACGTCGTCCTGCCGTGGCTGTTGCTGACCGCGACCCTGGCGCTGGCCTTCGGCCCGACGATCGCACCCTGGCTGCAGAAGCACGCCCGGCTGGGCGCCGGACCAATTCTGGCCCTGCAGTTCGGGCTAGGCGTCTATGGCGGCTATTTCGGCGGCGCGGTGGGCCTGATGATGATGGCCGCCTGGAGCCTGTTGGCCGGGGTGGATCTGAAGCAGCTCAACCCGCCGCGCACGCTGATGGTCAGCGCCGCCAACTCCATCGCCGTGCTCTGCTTCGTGATCGCCGGGGCGGTGCGGTGGCCGGAGACCTTGATCGTCGGCGCCGGCGCGATCGTGGGCGGATACCTGGGCGCGCACCTGGGAAAGCGGCTGGATCCGAGGATGGTCCGCGCCGCGACCATCGCCCTGTCGGTCGTGATGACGGCGGTGTTCTTCGTGCGGGCCGCGCGCGGCTAGCGGCAGCGCAGGTACGGCCCGGTGTCCAGGTGCAGGTGATCGCGGTGAGCGGCGTTGTAGTCGGGGCTGAGGGTCACATGGAACCAGCGACACGCCTCGTCACGGGCGCGGCGCAGGAAGGCGCCCTTCCGGTCGTCGCCGTCGAACTGGCCCAGGACGCGCAGCTTGCGCCCTTCCGCCGTGGTGAAGCCGCCGACATCGAGGGCGTTGGCGAAGGCGTGCTGGCTGCGCGGTCCGTCCGAACGGCCGTACATGTTGCGGCAGGCATAGGTCCCCATGTGGTCGACGCTTGCGATCGGCTCGCCCAGCAACTCGCGAGCCGCCGGCTGCAGGCCGTATCGGTCCCAGGCCGCATAGGTCAGGGCCTGACGGCAGGTCATCACGGGGGCGGCCGGCGCGAGCGGCGTCGTCCCGCTGCGCAGCCGCACGGCGTCGAGCTGCGAACACCCGGACTCCCGGCGGGGCGGGCTTTCGCTGAAGCCGACGCCGCCGGCGCGCAGGGCCGCGCGGCAGCGAGCGGGATCGGCCACGGCGCGCTCAAGCTGGTAGCGCGTGGCCAGTCCTGGCGGCTCAGACAGCCGCAGCGGCTTCCAAGGCAGGTCCTGCGGCGGCGCGGCGGCGTCGGCCCAGCACACCAGGGCCGCCAGAACCAATGCGGCGTCCGTCAGGCACGCCCATAGCGCCCCCAAAAAGACGCCGCGCGATGGGAACGCGATCAGGCGCACGCGATGCGGCTTTTCTTCCCTAAGGGCGCCGACCTATGGTCGCATCGCACTGGAGAGGGACGCATGAAACTCATCGGCAAAGTCGCACTGGCGCTGGTCGGACTGATCTTGCTGCTCGCGGCCATAGTCGTGGTCAGGACGCTGACCTACAAGCCCGCGGCGGGCGCGGACCTCTCCCAGGTCAAACTGGCGCCGGCGGTGGCGATCGACTCCGCCAAGGCGGCCGAGCACCTGTCGCAGTCGATCCGCTTCCAGACCATCAGCCATCAGGACAAGGCCGACAACCAGTTGGCCGAGTGGGAAAAGCTGCACGCCTGGCTGCAGACCACCTATCCGGCCGCCCATGCCGCCATGACCCGCGAGGTCGTGGCCGGCCATACGCTGGTCTACACTTGGGCGGGTTCGGACCCGAGCCTGGCGCCGGTCGTGCTCATGGCCCACCAGGACGTGGTGCCGGTGACGCCAGGCACCGAGGACGACTGGAAGTACGCGCCATTCGAAGGAACGATCGCCGAGGGCGCCGTCTGGGGCCGCGGGGCGATCGACGACAAGGGCTCGCTGATCACCCTGTTCGAAGGCGTCGAGGCCCTGGCGACCCAGGGCTTCAAGCCCAAGCGCACCGTGATCCTGGTGTCCGGTCATGACGAGGAAGCCGGGGGGACGGGCGCCCAGGCGGCTGCCGAGCTCTTCAAGTCCCGCGGGATCAAGGCGCAGTTCGTTCTCGACGAGGGGATGGCCATCATCTCCGACAATCCGCTGACCGGCGGGCCGGTTGCACTGATCGGCATCGCCGAGAAGGGCTACGCCACGCTCATGGTCACGGCCGAAGCCGTCGGCGGCCACTCCTCGGCCCCGCCGGCTGACTCCGGCGGCGTGCTGACCCTGGCCAGGGCGGTGACCAAGATCGCCGAAGACCAGGCGCCGATGAAGCTCGACGGGCCCGGCGGCCAGATGATGGAGACCCTCGCGCCCCAAGGCTCGTTCATGATCCGGATGGCGATGGCCAATCGCTGGCTGTTCGAGCCGCTGATCATCAAGCAGGCCGCCGCCTCGCCCGCCGGCGCGGCGCTGCTGCACACCACCATCGCCCCGACCATGCTGAAGGGCAGTCCCAAGGAAAACGTCCTGCCGCAGGACGCCACCGCGTGGATCAACTACCGCATCGCACCGGGCGACAGCTCGGCCGCGGTCATGGACCGGGCCAAGGCGGCGGTCGGCGACCTGCCGGTCGCCTTCGCCTGGAGCCGCGCGCCGAACGAGCCCTCGCCCGTCTCGTCGACCACGTCGGAAGCCTGGAAGATGGTCGCGGCCCTGGCCGGAGACACCGCCAAGGCGCCCGTCGCGCCCAGCCTGGTCACCGCCGGCACCGACAGCCGCTACATGACCGGCGTGGCCGTCGATGTGTACCGCTTCCAGCCGATGGTGTTCTCGATGGAGACCATCAAGATGATCCACGGCACCAACGAACACATGTCACTGCAGAATCTGGAACGCGCCGTTCAGTTTTATGCGCGATTGATCGCCACGTCGGCCGGCTAGCCCTTGCGAAGCGCCGCCGCGCATCGCACGTTCCGGACTAACTGAATTGGAGACCCCATTTATGCGTAACTGGCGCCTGGACGAAGACGACGACAGCGAAGACGGCGCCCGCAAGCCCGACATGCCGATGACGGCCGGGCCTGTGCAGAACGCGCTCTACAAGTCGCGCACCGTGCTGGTGTTCGGCGAGATCGACATGCGCCTGGCCGAGCGGGTCACCGCCCAGCTGCTGGCCCTGTCGGCTGAAAGCGACAAGCCAATCAAGGTGGTGATCAACTCCCCCGGCGGCCACGTCGAGAGCGGCGACACCATCCACGACATGATCCGCTTCTGCGGTCCGCAGGTGAAGGTGATCGGCACCGGCTGGGTGGCCTCGGCCGGCGCGCACATCTTCCTGGGCGCGACCAAGGAAAACCGCCTCTGCCTGCCCAACACCCGCTTCCTGCTGCACCAGCCGATGGGCGGCGTGCGCGGCCAGGCCAGCGACATCCAGATCGAGGCCGAAGAGATCGTGAAGATGCGCGAGCGCGTCAACCGCATGATCGCCAGAGAAACCGGGCATCCCTACGAGAAGATCGTCAAGGACACCCAGCGGAACTTCTGGATGAGCGCCGAGGCCGCCGTCGAGTACGGCCTGGTCTCGAAGATCATCAACAACGCCACCGAGGCCTGAGTTGTCGGCCGCGCCCTGGTGGAAGGGCGCGGTCGTCTACCACATCTATGTCCGGAGCTTTTTCGACTCCGACGGCGACGGACATGGCGATCTGGCCGGCGTCCTGGCCAAGCTGGACCACATCGAGAGCCTGGGCGTCGACGCCATCTGGCTCTCGCCCGTCCACCCCTCGCCGAACCGCGACTGGGGTTACGACATCTCCGACTATGAAGGCGTCCAGCCCGACTACGGGACGATGGACGACCTGCAGGCGCTGATCGACGCGGCGCACCGGCGCGGCCTGAAGGTCATGCTGGACGAGGTGCTGTCGCACACCTCCGACGAGCACCCCTGGTTCGCCGACAGCCGCGACGGCGGCGCAGATGGGGCCAAGGCCGATTGGTATGTCTGGGCCGATCCGGCCCGCGACGGCACGGCGCCAAACAACTGGCTCTCGGTGTTCGGCGGCCCAGCCTGGGCCTACCAGCCGGCGCGCCGCCAGCACTATCACCACAAGTTCCTGCGCCAGCAGCCGAAGCTGAACTGGCGCCATCCCGACGCCAAGGCCGCCGCCCTGCGGGTGCTGGAGTTCTGGCTGGAGAAGGGGATCGACGGCTTCCGGCTCGACGTCGCCGGCACCTTCCTCCACGACGACACCCTGACCGACAATCCGGCCATTCCGGCCGAGCAGCGTGCACGCCGCCACTGGGCCCACGCCAGCGAGATGCAGCGCCACCTGCACGACTCCAACCTGCCCGAGAACATCCCCCTGCTGGACGAGATCCGCCAGCGGGTGGACGCTTTCGACGACCGCTTCGTGTTCGGCGAGTTCTCGGAGGAGGAAGAGCGTTGCGGCGCCTACTGCACGCCGGAGGAAGGGCTGCACTCGGCCTACACCTTCGTGCTGCTGCACGCCCGGCGGCTGTCGCCGGACATCTTCCGCGACCACTACGACACCCTGGACCGGTTCCCCGGCCACTGGCCGTGCATATCGTTCTGCAACCACGACATCCCGCGCACCGCCACGCGCTTCGGCGGCGGCGAGGCGATCGCGCGGCTGATGCTGTCCCTGCTGCTGACGCTGAAGGGCACGGTGCTGCTCTATCAGGGCGAGGAGCTGGGGCTGCCCGAGGCGCAGAGCCTGACCCGCGAGGAAATCCGCGATCCGGTCGGCGACCTCTACTGGCCGATCGCCAAGGGCCGCGACGGCTCGCGCACGCCGATGCCGTGGACCGAGGGCCTGAACATGGGCTTCACCAGCGGCAAGCCCTGGCTGCCGCTGGCGGTGGAGCACAACGGCCTGTCGGCGGCGCAACAGGCGGCCGATCCGACTTCCACCCTCGCCTATTCGCGCGCGCTCCTGGCCCTGCGCCGCTCGACCCCGGCCCTCATTGATGGGGACCTGGAGATGATCACCGCGCCCGAACCGATCTTGGCCTTCATCCGGCGGTCAGGCGACGAGCAGGTGGCCTGCGTGTTCAACATGGGCGCCGCGCCGGCGATCTTCGGCGACGAACGCCTGGCGGGCGCAGTGATGCTGGAGCCGGGCACGGGCGCGGCGAGCCTCGACGGCGCGGCCCTGCATCTCGGCGCCCACTCGGCCAGGTTCCTGCGGCTCGCGTAACACGGTAGAAGGCGCCCATGCCCGACGGCGACGCAAAAACCACACCCACCGCCGACACCAAGTTCGGTCGCGGCTTCCTGCACGACATCTGGTACTTCGCCGCCCTCTCGGGGGACCTGAAGTCCGGAAAGCTGCAACGCTACGAGATCCTCGGGGAACCGATCCTGCTGGGCCGTGACCGGGCCGGGAAGGTCTATGCGCTCAAGGACATCTGCCCCCACCGCGCCGCGCCGCTGTCGGCCGGCAAGCTGACCCGCGAGGCCGACGGCGCCGAGAGCGTCGAGTGCCCCTATCACGGCTGGCGGTTCAAGACCGACGGCGCCTGCGCGGCGATCCCCTCGCTGGTCGACGACCAGGCGATGGACGTCAGCCGCATCCGCGTCCGCAACTATCCGGCCGCCGAGAGCCAGGGCCTGGTGTTCGTCTGGATCAGTTCGGACCCGCGTTTCTCCGGCGAACCGACCGAGCCGCCGCCGGTGTTCCCCGGCGTAGTCGGCGGCGGCCCCAAGCTGGTCGACCGCATGGACTTCGACGCCCACATCGACCACGCGGTCGTCGGGCTGATGGACCCGGCCCACGGCCCGTATGTGCATCAGCAATGGTGGTGGCGCTCGACCAAGAGCCAGCACGAGAAGGCCAAGAAGTTCGAGCCGCGCGAGCAGGGCTTCTCCATGGTCCGCCACGAGCCGAGCAAGAACAGCCGCGCCTACGCGATCCTGGGCGGCGAACCGCTGACCGAGATCACCTTCCGCATTCCGGGCCTGCGCTGGGAGCATGTGACCGTCGGCAAGCGCCAGGTGCTGTCGCTGACCTGCCTGACGCCGATCAGCGAGGGCAAGACGCGGATCACCCAGATCGTCTGGTCCGACCACCCGGCCTTCCTGGTGCTGAAGCCGTTCATCGCCGCCGGCGCGCGGGCGTTCCTGCGCCAGGACGGCGACATGGTGAACCTGCAGAACGAGGGCCTGCGCTACGATCCCTCGCTGCTTTGGATCGACGACGCCGACCGCCAGGCCAAGTGGTATCAGCAGTTGAAGCGCGAATGGACCGCCAGCCGCAAGGCGGGCCGGCCGTTCGAGAACCCGGTGGAGGCCGCGACCCTACGCTGGCGCAGCTAGGCGCAAGGGCGGCGGCGCAGGCGCCGTCAGCTTCAGGTCGTCGATGGCGATGGGCGCAAAGCCGCGCCCGACATCCCAGTCGAGCCGCCCGCCCAACGCGGTGAGCGTCGAGACCGGCTCCATGCGGCGCAGGTCCATCGACGTCAGCTGCTGGTGCGTCAGGCGCAGATGCACGATCGGCTGCTGTTCGGTCTCGCCGCGCCCCTTGGGCGAAGGCAGGCAGCACCGCGCCAGGACCTCGATCCGGTCGATCGGGACCACTGACATCACTTCCTGCCCGACCCGCAGCGCCACCGAGCAAACATGGGTCAGCTGCATCTCGCGGCGAGCGCCGGGCGAGATCATGGCGTGGACGCTGCGGCCGGCGTCGTCGAGGCCGATGCTCTCGTCGGGCAGTGCGTCCAACTCCAGCACGTCGATGTGGACGACCAGCCGTCCGGGTCCAGGCATGTCCACCGCCAGCCCTTCCAGGATCAGCTGCAGCTCTGGCAACGGCAAATGTGCCTTGAGCGCGGCCTCGATCGCCGGGAACTCCAGCGCCGTGATCGCCGCGGCGAGGCCGACGTCGAGATTGTGCAGGTCGGCGTTCCGCTTGGCGCGAGCATAGAGCTCGGCGTCCTTCTTGGCGGCTTCCAGCACCCTGGCGGTCAGGGCGCGGCGGCGATCGGCCTGAAGGCCCAGCAAGCCGTCGATCACCCCGGGTCGGTAATTGGCCAGCGCCCGCCGGGCCTTCTTTTCCAGGGCGTGGGCGCGCACGGACGGCTCGACCGGACCCACCTCGCCGATCTTCGCCCAGTCGCGGCGCTCGTACTTCTGGCAATGGGCGCGAGTGAGTTGCTCGAACAGAACCGCATAGCGCGCCGCCAGCTCGGGGGCGGAGCTGCGCCGGGCGGTCGAACGCTCCTTGCGCTCGCGCTCCCGCAGGGCTTTCTTGGTCGCGCGGTCGACCCGGCTCATCGTAGCGATGATCGTCGTTGGCCCGCCTTGAGCGTCCATTTTCTTCCCCCCTATGGCTTTTCGCCTTTTATGTTTCCAGTAGACATCTGCGTTCGCTAATTATTCCCTTAAGGAAATCATGGGCTTCACAACCAGCGACGGCTTCACGATCAGCTATGACGACATCGCGCCCGACAACTACGAACGCGCCATCCTGCTGGTCCACGGCTTCACCTCGAACCGCAACGAGGGCTGGAAGCGGACGGGCTGGTACGCCGCGCTCGAGCGGCGACGTTTCCGGGTCATCGCCGTCGATCAGCGCGGCCACGGCGCCAGCGGCAAGGCTCACGAACCGCAGGCCTATCTACGTGAGAACCTGGCTCGCGACGTCGTCGAGTTGATGGACCATCTGGGCGTCAATCGCGTCGACCTCTTCGGCTATTCGATGGGCGCGCGCGTGGCCGCCGCCGCCGCCCTGGCCGCGCCGCACCGGTTCTCGAACCTGATCCTGGGCGGGGTCGGCGACAAGATGCTGAGCGAACGCCCGTCGGATCGGGGCGAGGTGATGGCCCAGGCCATGCTGGCCGACGATCCCGAGACCATCACCGAGCCGTTCCTCAAGAGCTTCCGACAGTTCGCCGACGAGCAGGGCGAGGACCGCCAGGCGCTGGCGGCCTTCGTCCGCGCGGTGAACCCGCCGCTGGACACCGACGGCTTCGCCGCCCTGCCGATGCCGGTGTTGGTCGTCGCCGGACAACGCGAGACCAACGGCGATCCGGAAGTGCTCGCCCAGGCGTTCGGCGACGGCCGGGGCGTCGTCATCCCCGGCTGCGACCACTTCTCGGCCATTCCGCACGCCCTGACCAAGGCGGCGGTGTTCGACTTCATCGACGGGGTGCTGGACGACCCCTGGGCGCGTTAGTCCTTGGGGCCGAGGTTGTAGGGGCCGCCCTTGGCCAGCGCCTTGCGATAGGCAGGACGCGCCTGGAACCGGCGCACCCACGCGGCGACGTTCGGATAGGTCTCGAACAGCCCGAACGCGCCGGCCACCTCGCCGACGAAGCTCATCTGGATGTCGGCGGCGCTCAGCTCCGAGCCCATCAGGTAGTCGCGGCCGGCCAGAGCGCTGTCGACATAGCCGAGGTGATTGGCGATCTCGCCCTGGATGCGGGGATGCAGCGGCGCACCGGCCTCGCCCAGACGGGCGACGTACATGTTCAGCATCAGCGGCAGCATGGCCGAGCCTTCGGCGTAGTGCAGCCATTGCTGGTGGGCTTCGTGGTCTGGCGTGCCGACCGGCGGCGCCAGGCGCCCCGCGCCATGGTGGCGCAGGATGTAGTCGATGATTGCGCCGGATTCGGCGATCGTGGCGCCGTCTTCGGTGACCACCGGCGACTTGCCGAGCGGATGGACGGCGGTCAGCTCGGGCGGCGCGAGCCGGGTCGTGGCGTCGCGCTGATAGGCCTTGATCTCGTAGGGAAGCTCCAGCTCCTCCAGCAGCCAGAGAATGCGCTGCGAGCGCGAGTCGTTGAGGTGATGGACGACGATCATGGCGCTTTCTCCGGTTTGCCCCTGGCGTAGCGTCAGCGGTGACGGGCGGCAAGCTTGCCCTATAGTCGAGCCGCCATGATCCTTACGAACCTTCCCGGCCTGCTGGCCGACGCCGCGGACGCCGCCGAGACCCATGTCGCCGAAGCCCGCAGGGCGGTGGCGGCCCTCGTCGTCCAGGACGGACGCCTCGATCGGGGGGCGCTCGACGAAGAGCAGCACGTCGCCCATGGCCTGGCCTGGGCGGCCGCCTACGCCGAGACCTTGCGGCAGACCGCGGCCTGGGCCGCCGCGCTGGACGCCGAAGGCCGGCTGAGCGAGGCCGAGGCCCTGCCTGCCCAGCTCCTGGCCTTCGAGTACCTAAGCCAGCTGGCCGGCGGATTGCCGATGAACCAGGGCGAGACCTTCCGCCCAGGCGACCTTGGCCTGGACGCCGCGCAGCTGACGCCCGTCATCGCCCGCCTCGCGCCGGGAGCGTCGCAGGCGGTGAAGACCCGCATCGTCGAGCTGCTTGAGGCCACCCGCGGGCGGCCCTCGCTGGAGGCCAGCGGCCTGGACGAAACGCTGGAGCACATCCGCGACCAGTTCCACGCCTTTGCGGACGAAAAGATCGTCCCGTTCGCCCATGGCTGGCACCTGCGCGACGAGCTGATCCCGCTGCCGCTGATCGACGAACTGGCGGCGCTAGGCGTCTTCGGCCTGACGGCGCCGGAGGCGTATGGCGGCTCGGGCCTCGGCAAGGTCGCCATGTGCGTGGTGTCCGAGGCGCTGTCGCGGGGCTGGATCGGGACCGGCTCGCTGGGAACCCGCTCGGAGATCGCCGCCGAGCTGATCCTGGCCCACGGCACCGACGAGCAGAAGCAGCGCTTCCTGCCGGCCATCGCCAGCGGGGAGATCATTCCGACCGCCGTCTTCACCGAGCCGGAAGCGGGCTCCGACCTTGGCTCCCTACGGACCCGCGCGGAGCGCCAGGGCGACGCCTGGAAAGTCACCGGCGCCAAGACCTGGATCACCCACGCCGCCCGCGCCGATCTGATGACCTTGCTGGTCCGCACCGATGCGGGCTCCAAGGACCATCGCGGCCTGTCGATGTTCCTGGCCGAGAAACCCCGCGGGACCGCCGCCGATCCCTTCCCCGCCGCCGGCATGGGCGGCGGCGAAATCGGGGTGATCGGCTATCGCGGCATGAAGGAATACGAGATCGCCTTCGACGGCTTCAGCGTCCAGCACGACCGTTTGCTGGGCGGCCAGGAGGGCCAGGGCTTCGTCCAGTTGATGGTCACGTTCGAGAGCGCCCGCATCCAGACCGCCGCCCGCGCCATCGGGGTCGCGCAGTCGGCGCTGGACCTGGCGGTGGAATATGCGATCGGCCGCAGGCAGTTCGGGCGTCCGATCTCAGACTTCCCGCGGGTGGCCAACAAGCTGGCCATGATGGCTGCCGAGTTGCTTGGTGCGCGCCGCCTCACCTGGTTCGCCGCACGCGCCAAGGACGAGGGCCGCCGCTGCGACCTGGAGGCCGGAATGGCCAAGCTGGTCGCCGCGCGCATCGCCTGGGCCTGCGCCGACAACGCCGTACAGATCCATGGCGGGACCGGCTTTGCGACCGAGCAGCCGGTCAGCAGGGTGCTGGCCGACGCCCGGATCCTCAACATTTTCGAGGGCGCCGGCGAGATCCAGGCCCAGGTCATCGCCCGACGCATCCTGGAAGGCGCGAACTGATCCCGGTGTTATTTTGGCGGTCCGCATGCCAATATAGCGACGCGCGATGTCTACACGATTTCTTGATTGCTATTGGCCCGCGCCGCTGTCGTTCAATTTACGCCGTCCATTACTGACTCAAGCCTTGGACAGCTGTCCAACTTGACCTGGACGCCGGCCTTCGGCCCGCACAAATAATGCGGCGACGAGGTGGGGTTTCTCTCCCCACGAGCGTCTTGGGTGCATGCACCCAACATGGGCCATACCAGAACGCCCACAATGCACGCCGTTGTCCGAGCGCGCTCAGCGAGTCTCGATCTTTGTGGCTGTCGGGAGCCCGACGCCAGGTTTGTGGAATTCAGTGAAAAACGCCGGTCTGCGACGCTGCGCCACACGGCAAAGCCTAGTCCGCCACGCTACATGCACCTTACGCACTCGCATCGCGGAACGAGTTCGCTGAACGCACTCAACCAAACCCTTCGCTTGGACGCGCCGTGTCGAAGGGCTAAGAGGAATTTGTGGTCATGACGACCTGCGACACCGCCGCCCTTCCCCCCGCGGGCGGCAAACTAGCCGTAGAAAACCCGAGCCGACTCCTGGCTGACCTGCGCGACGCCGCCCTGACGGGGCTGCACCCCGCGCGGCAAGCCGCCGAGCGGATCGCAAAGGTAGTGAAAGAGTATTGCGTAGAGTTCGAACAGCCGACGGCGATGGCTACGGCGAGGATCGCCCGATGAAACACGTTTCCAGCAATATCGAAGTCACCGGCGAAGCCCAGGTCCGAGTTCCGACCCGCCGCGCCCTGGCCAAGCAACAGACCCGCGCCAAGGTTCTGGCCGCCGCGCGCCGCCTGTTCTCAGAGTCGGGCTATGAAGGCGCGACCATCCGGGACATCGCCGCCGAGGCCGGCATGTCGACCGGCGCCGTGTTCGCCAACTTCACGGACAAGTCCGACCTGTTCCGCGAGATCATGGTCGCGGACATGGAAGCCCTGGTCGACGCCATGCGTGACGGCGTAGCCCGCGGCCGCGGGGTCGACGACACCCTGTTGAAGCTCTTCGTGGCCGGCTACGCCTTCTACAAGAGCCGCCTGCCCCTGGCCCGCGCCGCCTTCGGCATCTCGTGGATGCCCGAGCAAGGCCAGGAACTGCGCGACCTCGCCCCGGTGCAGATTCTGCAGGAACTCTTCACCGAGCAACTGAACCTGGGCGTCGAGCGTGGCGAACTTTCGCAAGAAGCCGAAGTGAAGCTGCGCAGCCAGATGCTGTTCGACTGCTACCTGGCCAACTTCCAGGAAGCGATCTTCGGCGGCTGGAGCCTCGAAGCTCTGCAGGCGAAGTCGAAAGACCAGATCCGCGTGATCCTGGCCGGCGCCCGCCGCGGCTGATCGCACGTTTAGACTTATAAAGGCGAGATCTGCCGCCGACATGGCAGGTCTCGCCTTTGCTTTGCCTGAACAGTTTCAGGCTTCTGCTCCGCGGCGAACTGTCGCATCGTTCCACATGAAGCATTTCTGGCGCGGGATTCGCCCTAAGCACTTCGCGGGGAGCTTGCACGACAGATGCAGGCTGGGGGGAACACTTGAGCGTACGTAAGTCCCAGAAGGAGGCGACGCGTCAGCGCGTGCTCGACGCCGCCCGAGAACTGTTTGAGACCAAGGGCTTCGACGCCACCACCGTCCGCGAAATCGCCAGCATGGCCGCGGTTTCGGTCGGCAGCGTATTCACGACTTTCTCGTCCAAGAGCGACATCCTCAGTCAAGTCATGGCCGACCGGCTGGACGCGCTCTATGCCGAACTCGACCGTCTGGTGCCGCACCTGCGCGGGTCGACCCCCGACCGCCTGCGCTCGATCTTCGCGATCCACTACGCCTTCGAGACCCGGCGCACGCGGCTGTTCCTGGCCCACATCGCTGCGGCCTACAACTGGACGCTCACCCCCTCGAGCCGCCCGTATGGCCGCAATCAGCGGCTGAGGCTGGTGATCCGCGATTGCCTGACCGAGGGTGTGACCCGGGGAGACGTGGATCCGGCCACGGACCTGGAGATCGTCGTCGACGCGCTGATGGCGTCCTATGCCTGGACCTATCGCCTGGCCGCCTGGGAAGACGCCGACGCCGAGACCATGAGCAAGGTGATGGACCGCCACATCGGCCTGATCGCCAGTGGTTTTCGCCCGCCGACGCCAGCGAACCAATAGGCTCGGCGGCTTGCTTTCGGCTAAGATCGCGGCATGAACATCTTCACCTACCTGATCCCGATCAGCCTCGCGGCGGTGACCATCACCCTGTTCATCGGCCTCTTTGCGCTGTTTCGCGGCGGCGATTTCGGCCGCTCCTATTCGAACAAGCTGATGCGCCTGCGCGTGGCGCTGCAGGCGGTGGCCATCGCCGTGCTGGTCCTGGCCGTGTGGTGGCGCGCCAAGTCCGGCGGCTGACGTGGTCACGCTCAACAAGATCTACACGCGCTCCGGCGACGCCGGTTCGACGCGGCTGGCGACCGGCCAGTCGGTGTCCAAGGCCTCGCTACGCGTTGAGGCCTATGGCGCGGTCGACGAGGCCAATGCATGCCTGGGCATGGCCCGGCTTCACACGACCGGCGAATTCGACGCCATGCTGGCCAGGGTGCAGAATGAGATGTTCGACCTGGGCGCGGACCTCGCTATGCCGCCGCGTGAGGGCGAGACCCACACCCTGCGCATGGTCCAGTCGCAGATCGACCGGCTGGAGCGTGAAATCGACGCGATGAATGCAGAGCTGCCGCCGCTCGCCTCGTTCATCCTGCCCGGCGGCACGCCGGCGGCCGCGAACCTGCATCTGGCGCGTACGGTGGCGCGACGGGCCGAACGCATCGCCGTGGCCCTCGTCGAGGCCGGCGAGACCGTCGGCCCCGAGGCGATGAAATATCTGAACCGGCTTTCGGACTTCCTGTTCGTGGCCGCGCGGCACGCGAACGACCAGGGCCGCGCCGAGGTCTTCTGGCAGTCCGGCGCGACCCGTTAGGGCTCGGTCTTCGCCGTCGGAGCCTTCTCGGCCCGGGCCTTCTGGGCGTCGGCCTCAGCCGCGGCGCGGGTCTTGTCGTCCTTGATCACCCGGCCGGTGATGTCGGAGATCAGGATCGGGCGCGCGCAGGTGCGGCTGCGCCAATCCCACCAGTCGCCCGCCTCTTCGCACTTCTGGCCGGGCCATGCCCAGCCGACGTGATAGACGAGCGTTCCGGCGCTCAGAATGACGAAAAGGCCGAGGAAGATCAGCTTCAGCCGGTCGATTATGCGTGTCATGGCGTGCTTCTAGTCTTCACTTGAGAGGCCTGCTAGCGGCTTCGTTCGCCGAAATTGCGGCGAACTGTGATCCCTCGCCGACTTGCAATGCTCGGCGGAACCGTTATGCCGCATCCGACCGAATTTTTCGCAAAAACAAATTTGAGGCGCTAGCTACCCATGAAGGTGTTGGTCCCGGTCAAACGGGTGATCGATTCAAACGTCAAGGCCAGGGTTAAGTCCGACCAATCGGGCGTCGACCTCGCCAATGTGAAGATGTCCATCAATCCCTTCTGCGAGATCGCAGTCGAGGAAGCCGTGCGCCTGAAGGAAAAGGGCACCGCGAGCGAAGTGGTGGTCATTTCCATCGGCCCGGCCCAAGCTCAGGAAACCCTGCGTCAAGCGCTGGCCATGGGCGCCGACCGCGCCGTGCTGCTCCAGACCGATCAGGACCTGGAACCGCTGGAAGTGGCCAAGGTGCTCAAGGCGGCGATCGCCGAAGAGAACCCGAACGTGGTGATCATGGGCAAGCAGGCCATCGACGGCGACAACAACGCCACCGGCCAGATGCTCGCCGCGATCCTCGATTGGCCGCAGGCGACCTTCGCCTCGGCGATCGAGCTGTCGGCCGACACCGCCAAGGTGACCCGTGAAGTCGACGGCGGCCTGCAGACCATCGAGGTCGGCCTGCCCGCCATCATCACCGCGGACCTGCGCCTGAACGAACCGCGCTACGCTTCGCTGCCGAACATCATGAAGGCGAAGAAGAAGCCGCTGGACGTCAAGGAAGCCGCCTCGCTGGGCGTCGACCTGAAGCCGCACCTGAAGGTCCTGAAGGTCACCGAGCCTGCGAAGCGCTCGGCCGGCATCAAGGTTGAAACCGCCGGCGACCTGGTCGCCAACCTGAAGACCGCGGGGGTGCTCTAATGGCTGTTCTCGTCATCGCCGATCACGACAACGCGTCGCTGAAGGACTCCACCAACAAGACCATCACCGCCGCCCTCGCCCTGTCGGGCGACGTCGACGTGCTGGTCGCCGGCAAGGACGCCAAGGCCGCGGCTGACGCCGCCGCCAAGGTCGCCGGCGTGCGCAAGGTGCTGTTGGCCGAAAGCGACGAGCTGGGCCAAGGCCTGGCCGAAGCCGTCGAAGCCACCGTCGTTCCGCTGATGGGCGGCTACGACGCGGTCCTGACCCCGGCCACCTCGCAGGGCAAGAACTTCAGCCCGCGCATCGCCGCCAAGCTGGACGTCGCGCAGATCTCGGAAATCGTCGAAGTGGTCAGCAACGACACCTTCGTGCGCCCGATCTACGCCGGCAACGCGCTGGAAACCGTCCAGTCCTCGGACGGCAAGAAGGTCATCACCGTGCGCGCCACCGCCTTCAAGGCGGCCGGCGAAGGCGGCTCGGCCTCGGTTGAGAACGTCGCCGCCGGCGCCGTCTCCACCAAGGTGAAGTTCGTCGACCAGCAACTGGTGAAGTCGGCCCGCCCGGAACTGGCCGGCGCCAAGATCGTCGTCTCCGGCGGTCGCGCCATGGGTTCGGCCGAAGAGTTCCAGAAGGTCATCGAGCCGCTCGCCGACAAGCTCGGCGCGGCCGTCGGCGCCTCGCGCGCCGCGGTGGACGCCGGCTACGCCCCGAACGACTACCAGGTCGGCCAGACCGGCAAGGTCGTGGCTCCGGAGCTGTACATCGCCGTCGGCATTTCCGGCGCGATCCAGCACCTGGCCGGGATGAAGGACTCCAAGGTCATCGTCGCGATCAACAAGGACGGCGACGCGCCGATCTTCCAGGTCGCCGACTTCGGCCTGGTCGCGGACTACAAGACCGCGGTGCCGGAACTGATGGACGCCCTGACCGCGGCCGGCAAGTAAACCGACCAAGGTTCCAGGAACCAGACGATCAAGGGGCGGCCCCGCAAGGGACCGCCCCTTTTTCACGCCTGCCGCCAGTGGGGCTAGCGGGTGGCGACGGCCGATGCGGCCTCGCCGAGGGTGAGGGTGAGTTCGCGGCCGACCAGGTCGACCGGGGCCGCCTCGGTGCGAAGATTCTTCAAGGCCGCGACGATCTGATCGTCGAGTTCGGCCGAACCGCTGGAGCGGGCGATCCGCACGCCGCTCAGGCGGTCGGCCTGGACCCGGCCGCGGATGGCGAAGCTCTTGCCGGCAAGATCGAGATTGCGCTCGGTCAGGCGTTCGCCGACGTCGGTCGTCGCCGAAGCGACGTAGCGCTGCACGTCGGCAGGCCCCGCCGCGGCGGTCGAGAAGGGAGCTACGGCGAGCAGCAGGCCGGCCGCGCTCAGCACGAGAAGCTGGGCTTTCATCTGGGGTTGTCCTGGGTTTTCATCGTTGGGAGGAGCGGCGCCGCCCGCTTGATATGCCCTCGCCAGGCGTCGCCGACGAACGATCAATATTGCTCCAGGTTGTGAGCCGAGCTAACAACCATCCATGACCCGCCTACCGCCGTTCTTCGCGCTTCGCGCCCTGGCCGCCGCGGCGCGCCGCCGCAGCTACAGCCGCGCGGCCGAGGAATTGGCGGTGACCCACGGCGCCGTCAGCCAGCAGATCCGCAAGCTGGAGGCCGAGCTCGGGGCCCGACTGTTCGTCCGCCAGGGCAACGCCATGGTCCCGACCCCGGCCGCCGAACGGCTGGCCAGAGAGGTCGAGCGCGCCATGGGAGTGCTGCAGGCCGGCGTCGCCGCGTTCCGCGACGCGGCCGACCATGACCCGCTGGTCGTCAGCCTGGACCCGCAGCTCGCCGCCCGCTGGCTGCCGGCGCGCCTGCCGCGGCTGATGTCGGAGCCGGCGGGCGCGAATGTCGACTTCATCGCCGAGGAGCGGATGGCCGACTTCGTCACCGACGGGGTCGATGTCGGCGTTCGTTACGGCCTGGCCCAGGAGCCTGGCCTGGAGAAGGCGCTGCTGCTGCACGAGCGCCTGTTCCCGGTGGCGAGCCCTACCCTCGCCGCAGCGCACGACATCCAGTCGCCGGAGGACCTGCTGAAGGCGCCGCTGCTGCGCAGCCGGCACCGTCCCTGGAAGGTCTGGTTCTCGGCTTTCGGGCTGGAGGATCCCGGCGGCGGCCTTGAGTTCGAGGATTCGATCATGCTGCTGGAATCGGCCATCCAGGGCATGGGCGTGGCCCTCGCCCGGGGCGCGCTGGTGGAGCAAGACCTGGCCAATGGGCGGCTGGTGCAGGTGCTGCCGCACGCCATCAACAACGAGTTCGCGTTCTACATGGCCTGGCGCGGGGACAACCCGAAACTCCACCGGATACACGCATTGCGCGACTGGCTGACAGCTGAGGCCGCAAGGTCCCAGCCCTGAATCCCTGATCCGCCAACGGGCTACGCTGCGTCGCAGCAAAAGCCTTGGCTAGGGCGCCGTTCCGCATGTTAGAAACCCGTCGCAAACGAGCGCGCAGGGGAGTGCGCCCGTGTCATTCGAGGCTTATTTCGGCATGGTTCAGATTAAGTCGGTCGGCATCATCGGCGCGGGTCAAATGGGAGCGGGCATCGCTCATGTCTGCGCCCTGGCCGGATATGACGTGCTGCTCCACGACGTCAGCGAAGACCGCATCATCGCGGGCCGCTCGCTGATCGAGCGGAACCTGAGCCGCCAGGTCGTGAAGGGCGCGATCGCCCAGGACGCCATGGACGAGGCGATGGCGCGCATCAAGCCGGCGCCGGAACTGCAGACCATCGGCACGACCGACCTGGCCATCGAGGCGGCCACCGAGAACGAAGAGGTCAAGAAGACCATCTTCAAGGCGCTGACGCCTCACCTCGGCCCGGACACCATCCTCGCCTCCAACACCTCCTCGATCTCGATCACCCGCCTGGGCGCGGCGTCGGATCGCCCCGAACGCTTCATCGGCCTGCACTTCATGAACCCGGTGCCGCTGATGAACCTCGTGGAGATCATCCGCGGCATAGCGACGGACGCGGCGACCTACGAGAACGCTGTCAACTTCGCCAAGTCGCTGGGCAAGACCACCGCCAACGCCGAGGACTTCCCCGCCTTCATCGTCAACCGGATCCTGGTGCCGATGATCAACGAGGCGATCTACACCCTCTACGAGGGGGTCGGCACCGTCGACGCCATCGACACGGCGCTGAAGCTGGGCGCCAACCACCCGATGGGCCCGCTGGAACTGGGCGACTTCATCGGCCTCGACACCGTGCTGTCGATCATGAATGTGCTCTACGAAGGCCTGGCCGACTCCAAGTACCGCCCCTGCCCGCTGCTGGTGAAGTACGTCGAGGCCGGCTGGCTGGGCCGCAAGGCCGGCCGCGGCTTCTACGATTATCGCGGCGAGAAGCCCGTCCCGACCCGGTAATCGACCGGCGAACGCTTCAGAACTGTGAAGCGTTCGTTAATCCATTCGACTTGTCGACCCGACGCACCCGATAATCCAAGCGATTCGGATTCTGCGGGCTCATGCGACAGTTCACCTCGGTGGCGCTCTCGGCCACCTACCTCTGTCTAGCGCTGATCGTCGCCCTGCTGCTGTGGCGGAACGGGGGCGGCTGGGCGGCTGGCGTCGCGGCCTTGGTCGGCGGCCTGGGCCTGTGCTTCGCCGTGCACGGGCTGATCCTGCAATCGCTGAAGCTGCGCAGCATGCGCAAGGAACTCGACGCCGTGCGCGAGGCGCAGCGCGTCATGCTCTCGCAGATGGAGCAGGTCGACGCCCGGATGACCGAAGTCGCCGAGGCGGTCAGCGACGACGCCGGCCGCTCCGAGGCCCTCGAAGGCGAAGTGCACATGCTGGAAGACCTGGTCCAACGCATGGGCCAGCGCCTGGAAGAGCGCGGGTCGACCAGCCACGCCCGCCAGGAACCGAACCTGCGCCGTCACCAGTCGGCCGCCCTGCTCGACACCGTGCGCGAGGCGCTGGCCGAGAACCGGGTGGACCTCTACCTGCAGCCGGTGGTCGGACTGCCTCAGCGCCGGACGGTCTTCTACGAAAGCTATTCGCGCCTGCGCGACGCCACCGGCCGGGTGATGATGCCGGCGGAGTATCTGACCGTGGCCGAGCCCGAGGGGCTGGTCACCTCGATCGACAACCTGCTGCTGTTCCGTTGCGTGCAGATCGTGCGCCGCCTGGCCAAGCAGGACCGCAAGGTCGGGATCTTCTGCAACATCTCCACCTCCAGCCTGGCTGACGAGAGCTTCTTCCCGCAGTTCCTGGACCTGCTGGCCGCCAACCGCGACCTGTCGGGCGCGCTGATCTTTGAACTGGGCCAGGCCGCGTTCGACGCCCGCGGCTCGGTCGAGGCCCGCAACATGGGCAAGCTGGCCGACCTCGGCTTCCGCTTCTCGCTGGACAAGGTCACCAACCTCGACATCGACTTCCAGGACCTCGCCCGCTCGGACGTCAAGTTCCTCAAGATCGCTGCGCCGTTCCTGCTGGACGAACTGGCGGAGACCGACGAGGGCCTGATCCTCCGCTCGCTGCCTGATCTGGCGGCCCAGGACTTCGCCTCGCTCACCCGCCGCTACGGCGTCGAGATCGTCGCCGAGAAGGTCGAGAGCGAGCGCCAGATCGTCGACATCCTCGAGCTCGACATCGCCTATGGCCAGGGCCACCTGTTCGGCGAGCCGCGCGCCATCCGCGACGCGGTCCTGGCCGAGGCCGACGGTCCGGTCGCCGATCCGGCGCCAAAGAGCGAGCCTCCGCTGCGCACGCGAGGCGGGGTCGGCGTGCTCGCCCGTCGGCACGCCGCCGCCACCCGGATCTGACGCACCGCATTGACCGGCGGGCCGGCGACCGTTACCGCCGCAAGCCATGACCGCGCCTGTTCCGATCTCCGGCCTGTCGGCCGTCGCCGACCGCTATGACGTTCTGCTCTCCGATGTCTGGGGCGTGATCCACAACGGACGCGAGAGCTTCCGCGACGCCTGCGCGGCGCTGGCCCGCTGGCGCGCCGAGCGCGGCCCGGTGATCCTGATCTCCAACGCGCCGCGCCCGTCCAGCGCCGTCCACTCTCAGCTCGACCAGCTGGGCGTGCCGCGCGAAGCATGGTCGGCCTTCATTTCCTCGGGCGATGCGACCCGCATCCTCCTAAGCGGCCGTGCGCCCGGTCCGGCCTGGGCCATCGGCCCGGAGAAGGACTCGACGCTGTACGATGGGCTCGATCTGGCCTTCGCCGGCCCGGAGGACGCCGCCTTCATCTCGTGCACCGGCCCCTATGACGACGACGTCGAAGGGCCCGACGACTACGAGGAGCGCTTCAAGATCGCCCTCGCCCGCAAGCTGCCGATGATCTGCGCCAACCCCGACATCGTCGTCCAGAAGGGCGACCGCCTGATCTATTGCGGCGGGGCGCTGGCCCAGCGTTACGAGCAGATGGGCGGCGAGGTGATCATGGCCGGCAAACCGCATGCGCCGATCTACGACCTCTGCCTGACCGAGGCGCAGATGCTGCTCGGCCGTCCGCTGGACCGGGCGCGGGTCCTGTGCATCGGCGACGCCGTCGCAACCGACGCCAAGGGCGCCAATGACCAGGGCCTGGACGTGCTGTTCGTGGCCAGCGGCATCCATGGGGCCGAGACCATCGGGCCAGGCGGAGTCGACGCCCAGGCGGTCGAGGCGCTGCTGGCGAAAGACGGCGCGCGGGCGACCTACGCGATCGCCGATCTGGCGTGGTGAGCAAAAGCCGCTAACTAGAGGCCGTGAGAGGGAGCGCGCGCGTGCAGGGGCTTTACTTCGAGGACTTGAGCGTCGGCCAGAGCGCCGAGACGACCAAGATCGTTGGCGCCGCCGATGTCGAGGCGTTCGCGGCCGTGTCGGGCGACACCAACCCGGTCCACCTGGACGAGGCCTACGCCCTCACCACCCCGTTCCAGGGGCGGATCGCCCACGGCATGCTGTCGGCCGCCTATATCTCCGCGGTGCTGGGCACCAAGCTGCCAGGGCCGGGCGCGATCTACATGACCCAGTCGCTGCGCTTCCGCCGGCCGGTGAAGATCGGCGACCCCGTCGTCACCCGCGTGACCGTCCAGGCTCTGGACGAGCGGCGGGGCTACGTCACCCTGAGCACGCTCTGCCAGGTGGACGGCAAGACCGTGGTCGACGGCGAGGCCGTGGTCGTGGCGCCCCGCCGCCCGAAGGACGCCTGAGACCATGCGGATCGTCCACGGCTGGAAGGGGCTCGACGAGGCCGACAAGGGCGCGTCCGTCGCGCTCGGCAATTTCGACGGCGTGCACCGCGGCCACCAGCGGGTGATCGCCGAAGCCGCCAAGGCCGCCCAGGCGCTGAAGGCCCCGCTGGGGGTGATCAGTTTCGAGCCGCACCCGCGCCAGATTTTCCAGCCCGACGCCCCGACCTTCCGGATCATGGACACCGACCAGCAGGCCCGTGCGCTGGCGGCGCTGGGCGTCGATGTCTTCTATGTCCTGCCCTTCGACCGCGAGATGGCGAACCTGACCGACCGCGAGTTCGCCACCCAGGTGCTGCACGAGGGCCTGGGCGTGCGCCACGTGGCCGTCGGCTTCGACATCTCGTTCGGCAAGGGCCGCACCGGCAGCCCGGAGTTGATGGCCGCTTACGGGCGCGAACTGGGCTTCTCGGTCTCTGTCGCCGAAGCGCTGGGCGACGGCGCGGAGAAGTTCTCCTCCACCGGCGTGCGCGCGGCCCTGCGCGACGGTCGCCCGCAGGACGCGGCCGCGATCCTTGGGCGACCGTTCGCCATCGAGGGCGCGGTCGAGCACGGCCGCAAGCTGGGCCGCACGATCGGCTTCCCGACCGCCAATGTCGCGTTGACCGACTACGTGATCCCCAAGCTCGGAGTCTACGCCACCCGCACGCGGCTGCCGGACGGGCGCGAGATCGCCGGCGTCGCCAATATCGGCGTCAATCCGACCGTGCCGGGCGAAATCGCCCCCCGGCTGGAGGTCTGGTTGTTCGACTTCGACGAAGACCTCTACGACCAGGTCATCGAGACCGACCTGGTCGCCTATCTGCGACCCGAAGAGAAGTTCGACAGCCTCGAGACCATGATCGAACAGATCCGCGCTGACGCCGCCCAGGCCCGCGCGCTGCTGCTGCCGGAATTCTAGGCCGGGCCCGGCGAAAGGTGTCATCCCGGAAAGCGCGCAGCGCTTGTCCGGGACCCATTCGCGCTGGACGGGGCGAATGGGTGCGGACGAGCCAAGTTCTGATCCATCCGGTGTTCATGGGTCCCGGTCTTGCTGCGCAAACCGGGATGACAGCTGGGCTCAATCCTCGATCGACAGCACCTCGATCTCGCGGACGCGCTCGTCGGAGCCTTCCCAGCGGAAGACGTCGCCGACCGACAGGCCGATCAGGGCCGCGCCGATCGGGGCCAGCACCGAGATGCGGTTTTCGTCCACGTTCGCCTCGCCCGGCAGGCCGACCCGCACGGTGCGGTCGCGGTTGAGGGCCAGGTCCCGGTAAGTGACCTTCGAGCCCAGGCGCACGAACTTCGAGCGGCGATCGGTGTCGGGCACGATGGCGAACCGCTCCAGTTCCTCCAGCAGCAGGCTGGCTCCGGGCATGGGCGAGCGCGAGGCGCTGCCGATCGCGGTCAGTTTTTCAAAGTCGGCTTCAGTCGCCCGCACCTTGGGGCGGGCCTTGGTCTTCACAGCCATGATTGGCTCCTTGTCTGGTTTCAGGCCGCGCTGGGCGGCGTGTCGTCGTCTGGATCGGGATGCACAGGCGGCTCGCGCCGCCGCGGGAAGGCGATCACCTTCTCCGTCACGGGATCCGAATTCTGGGCAGGGGAAAGTACACCCGCAGTATCTGCGGGCGGCGGCCTACGATTTTGCATGTCACGATGCTCCCCGCGGCGGAACGCCACGGCTGAAAAGCTAGTGATCAGGATTTCGGATGCAGCATCCCCGAACTCTCGGCGCGCAGCCGCTATGAGTTCGGGGCTAGTCTCCTTCGACTAGGCGTCCCGCATGGTGCGCTCGGCGCGGCATGTTCATGCAAATACACATCCTGATCCGATCCTGACCGCCCCGGGTCTGGATGTCAAATCGCCGCCAGCGGGCCGCCGCCGCCCGGCAAAGGGGCTCGCGCCCATCGGCGCCCTCTGCTACAGCCCGGGGCATGACTTCGGTTCGGAAAACCCCGCGAATTATTCGCCCGGCGTGACGCCGCCGGACGATCGCTCCAGCGCGCGCCGGGTTCCACCCGCTCAAGTCCCCAAGTTCCGAGCCAAGCTGGAAAGTCCCATGGCCGACGACGTCGAAAAGCCTTCGCGCGACTATCGCGAAACCGTCTTCCTCCCGGAAACCCCGTTCCCGATGCGTGCGGGCCTGCCGCAGAAGGAGCCGGAAATCCTGGACCGCTGGGCGAAGGCCGACCTCTACAACACCATCCGCGCCGAGCGGCAGCGCGCCGGCGCGCCGCTGTTCGTGCTGCACGACGGTCCGCCCTATGCCAACGGCGCCATCCACATCGGCCACGCCCTGCAGAAGACCCTGAAGGACTTCGTGGTCCGCTCGCGCTTCCTGCTTGGCTACGACGTCGACTACGTGCCGGGCTGGGACTGCCACGGCCTGCCCATCGAGTGGCAGATCGAGAAGGAACTGAAGGAAAAGGGACGCCGCAAGGACGAGGTCTCCAAGGCCGAGTTCCGCGCCCGGTGCCGCGAGTACGCCGCCCACTGGATCGACGTGCAGCGCGATGGCTTCAAGCGGCTGGGCGTGATCGGCGACTGGGAGCACCGCTACGCGACCATGGACTATTCGAGCGAGGCCGCGATCGTGGCCGAGTTCCACAAGTTCGTGGCCTCGGGCCAGCTCTATCGCGGCTCCAAGCCGGTGATGTGGAGCCCGGTCGAGCGCACCGCCCTGGCCGACGCCGAGGTCGAGTACCACGACCACGTCTCGCCGACGATCTGGGTGAAGTTCCCGGTCGTCGAGGGCAGCGACGCCGCCCGCGGGGCCAGCGTGGTGATCTGGACCACAACGCCCTGGACCATCCCCGCCAACCGGGCGATCAGCTATTCGGACTCGGTCGACTACGCCGTCTTCCAGGTCGAGGCCATGGAAGAGGGGCTGGAGTTCGAGCCTTGGGCCAAGGCCGGCGACAAGCTGATCCTCGCCGACAAGCTGGCCGACGACGTGTTCAAGGCCGCCAAGATCGCCAAGTGGCGCAGGATCGAAGCCATCGATCCGCAAGGCATGGTCTGCGAGCACCCGCTGCACGCCCTCGACGCCCACTATGCGTTCCAGGTGCCGCTGCTGGACGGCGACCACGTGACCGACGACGCCGGCACCGGCTTCGTCCACACCGCGCCCGGCCACGGCGCCGACGACTACCTGGTGTGGCTGGCCCACGGCCATCGCGACATCCCCGACACCGTCGATCCGGACGGGGCCTACTATCCGCACGTGCCGCTGTTCGCGGGCCTCAAGGTGCTGGAGACCGAGGGCAAGAAGGCCGGAAAGTTCGGCCCGGCCAACGGCGCGGTCATGGAAAAGCTGATCGAGGCCGGCGGCCTGCTGGCCCGCGGCCGGATGGAGCACTCCTATCCGCACTCGTGGCGCTCCAAGGCGCCGGTGATCTTCCGCAACACGCCGCAGTGGTTCATCCGCATGGACGAGCCGGTCGACACCCCCGAGCTGGGCGGCCGCACCCTGCGCGAGACGGCGCTGGAAGCCATCGAGGCGACGGCCTTCTATCCGGCCGGCGGCAAGAACCGCATCCGCTCGATGGTCGAGAGCCGCCCGGACTGGCTGATCAGCCGTCAGCGCGCCTGGGGCGCGCCGCTGGCCATGTTCGTCGACAAGGAGACCAACCAGCCGCTGCACGATCCGCAGGTCGACCAGCGCATCATCGAGGCGATCAAGGCCGAGGGCGCCGACGCCTGGTTCAACCGCCCGGTCACCGACTTCCTCGGCGCGCACGATCCCGAGCGCTACGAGAAGATCGACGACATCCTGGACGTCTGGTTCGACTCCGGGTCGACCCACGCCTTCACGCTGGAGAATCGCGAGCACACCCGGTGGCCGGCGGATCTCTACCTCGAGGGCTCCGACCAGCACCGCGGCTGGTTCCAGTCCTCGCTGCTGGAAAGCTCCGGCACCCGCGGCCGCGCCCCCTACGACGCCATCCTCACCCACGGTTTCACCATGGATGAGAACGGCGAGAAGATGTCGAAGTCCAAGGGCAACGTCGTCGACCCGCAGGCGGTGATCCGCGAGTCCGGGGCCGAGATCATCCGCCTCTGGGCGGCGATGATCGACTATTCCGACGACAGCCGCATCGGCAAGACGGTGCTGCAGACGACGTCCGACGCCTATCGCAAGCTGCGCAACACCGTCCGCTACATGCTGGGCGCCCTGGCCGACTATGCGCCCGACGAGGCGGTCGAGCTGGAGCAGATGCCGCCGCTGGAGCGCTTCATCCTGCACCGCCTGTGGGAATTGGACGCCCAGGTGCGAGCCGGTTACGAGGGCTATGTCTTCCAGGACGTGATCCGGCCGATCATCGAATTCTGCCAGAACGAGCTCAGCTCGCTGTTCTTCGACATCCGCCGCGACAGCCTCTATTGCGACCGCCCCGACGCTCTCCGCCGCCGCGCCGCGCGCACGGTGATGGAAGCGGTGTTCGAGCGGATCACCGCCTGGCTGGCCCCGCTGATGCCGTTCACGATGGAAGAGGCCTGGACCACCCGCTATCCGGACACCCACTCCAACTGCCTGCGGCAGATCCCGGCGACCCCGGCCGAGTGGCGCAACGACGCGGAGGCCGAGCGCTGGGCCAAGGTGCAGCAGGTGACCTCGGTGGTCACCGGCGCGCTGGAAGTCGAGCGCCGTGAAAAGCGCATGGGCGCGGCCCTGGAAGCGGCGCCCCGCGTACATGTGACCGACGCCGAACTGCTGGCCGCCTTCGAAGGCCTGGACGCCGCCGAAGTGTTCCGCACCAGCCAGGCCGCCCTGGTCCAGGGCGAGGGTCCGGCCGGCGCCTTCCGCCTAGCCGAGGTTCCCGGCGTCGCCGTCGAGCCGCTGAAGGCCGAGGGACGCAAGTGCGCCCGCTCCTGGCGGATCCTGCCGGAAGTGGGTTCCGATCCGCGATATCCCGACCTGTCGCTGCGTGACGCTGACGCGGTGGCCGCCTGGGACGCTGCGCGGGCTTGAGCCTGACCGCAGGATAAACCACAGTTCCGGTCGCTCCAGCGGGGCGACCGGAAAATGGGAGCACCCTTGAAGTCCATCTCCAAACTCGGCCTGGCGGCCTACGGTCTGGCCGCCTTCGTGATCCTGGCCGACCAGTTGTCGAAGTACTGGATCCTCTACGTCTACGATCTGCCGTCACGGTTCTCGACGCCGATCGCGGGCCCGTTCTCACTGACCATGGTGTGGAATCGCGGCGTCAGCTTCGGGCTGTTCCGCGCAGACGCCGATCTTGCGCGCTGGCTTCTGACCATCTTCTCGATCGGCGTGGCCATCGCCCTGGCGATCTGGGTGCGCAAGACCGATCGGCCGCTCCTGAGCCTCGGGCTGGGCTTGGTGATCGGGGGTGCGATCGGCAACGCCATCGACCGCATTCGCTTCGGCGCGGTGGTCGATTTCCTGGATTTCCAACGCCTCGGGTTCTTCCCGTGGGTGTTCAACGTCGCCGACAGCGCCATCACTGTCGGGGTCGTCTTCTTGTTGCTTGATTCCCTGCGTAAGGAATCGGCTGCTTAATCGCGTTGGCGGGTATGCCCGTATGCGCTATTTACCCACCCTTCACCGCCGGGGGGCGGCTTTCGGAGACTCAAAGTTGATGCGTCTGAACCGTGTGCTCGTCGCGTCCGCCCTCGTTGCGGCGACCGGCCTTGGCCTCGCAGGCTGCAATTCCACCCGGAACGCCCTGGGCATGACCAAGGTCACTCCCGACGAATTCCGGGTCGTATCCAAGGCGCCGCTGGTGGTGCCGCCGGAATACGCCCTGCGCCCGCCAGCGCCCGGCGAACCGCGCCCGCAGGAACTGCAGCCGGAAAGCGCCGCGCGTAACGCCCTGCTTGGCGCGCGCGAAGCCCAAGCGCGCTCGGACGGCGAGAAGCTGCTGGTCGCCAA
The DNA here is from genome assembly GCF_001425305.1 of Phenylobacterium sp. Root1290. Taxonomy (GTDB): domain Bacteria; phylum Pseudomonadota; class Alphaproteobacteria; order Caulobacterales; family Caulobacteraceae; genus Phenylobacterium. The sequence continues at coordinate 948,082 of NZ_LMEE01000002.1, forward strand.
GGCCGGCGCCGACAAGGCCGACCCGCTGATCCGCTATGTGGTCGACGACGAGACCGGCGCGCTGGCGCACAAGGACAAGTCGTTCTCCGACAAGGTGATGTTCTGGAAGCCGGGCGAGCCCACCTCCAGCGCAGCCGTCGTGGCCGCCGCGGGCGACAATGTTCCGGCTCCGGTCGATCCGGCCGCGGAAGAGGCCAAGGTCAAGGGCCTGACCGGCGGCGCGCCCGTCGTCATCTCCCGCGAGAAGCAGACCCGCATCAAGTTGCCGGGCCTCTAGGCAGCCGCCTCGAACGCTCCCCCTCGCGGGGGAGCATTCACTCCCCTGTGTCCTCGTCGCCGGGCGTCTTCACCTCGTAGCCTTTGGCGCGAAGTTGATCGAGCACGCCGCCCTGAGCCAGCAGGGTGCGCAGCGGCGCGACCGCGATGGCGTGACCGGGCGTCTTCAGCGCCGCCTCGATGTCCTTGGCCAGGTCGCCCTTCACCCTTGCGTCGAAAGTCTGCGCGCCCGGCGTGACGGCGATGCAGCGCTCATAACTGCGCTCGGCGCCCAGCGCCCCGGCCACATCGCCCTGGGCCCAGGCGCGCGAAGCGGCCAAGGTGCGGCCCGGCCCGGCCTCGATCTCTCCCATCACCTCGTCCAGGCAGGCGGCGCCTGCCGCCTTCGTGGTGCGGGTCACCGCCCCCAGCAACGGCCCCAGGTCATAGGAGCGCTGGACGACCTTAACCCCGCCGCGTTGGGCGAGCAGCTTGATCAGCTTGGTCGGATCGGCGGTCGTGAGGCTCTCCTTCTCGCGATAGTCGTCCGTCAGCATCAGGGCCGCGGCCAGCGGATGCTTGGTCTTGTAGTGGTCGGCCGGCTGCCCGAGCCTGTTGCGTACGGCCACGAAGCGCTCCCGGGCGGCGGGATCGAGACTGTCCTCGAACGGCTTGCCGGACTTCAGGCGCAGGTAGCTGATCGCCGCGCCCGGGGCGCCGGCCAACTTCACCTTCAGGCCCGTGAACGGCAGGATCACCGCATTGGCGCCCTCGAGGCGGCGGTTGAACTGCAACTGGTCCCATTGCTGGCGCTTGGGCGCGACGGTCGGTGCGCCGAGCACGTAGACCGTCGAGGTTCCGTTCGAGACGCGCCACCAGGCCGGTCCAGGCAGGCGCGCGGTGACCACGAGTTCGTCGACCAGCGTCTCGTTGGGATCGAAGACTCCGGCCGGCAGTTGCGCGCTGGGGGTCAGGGGAACCTGGGCCAGGACCGGGGCGGGGGCCGCCGAAGCGAAGAGCGCGGCGGCAAGCGCCATGCGGAGGACACGTTTCATGGACCACCTTCCAGACTTGCCCCCCGGAATCGCCATATAGTGACGAGCTAACCGAAGCGTGACCATGACCATCCGCCGCCTTCCGCCCGAAACCGTGAACCGCATCGCCGCCGGCGAGGTGGTCGAGCGCCCTGCGAGCGCCATCAAGGAACTGGTGGAGAACGCGCTCGACGCCGGTTCGCGTTCCATCGAGGTGCAGGCCGACGGCGGCGGACTGACACGCATCCTGGTGGCCGACGACGGCTGCGGCCTGTCGGCGGACGAACTGGCCCTGGCCATCGAGCGCCACGCGACGTCAAAGCTCGCCCCGGACGACGCCGGCGACTACGACCTGCTGCACATCCACACCCTGGGCTTCCGCGGCGAGGCCCTGCCCTCCATAGGCTCAGTCGCGCGGCTGTCGATTTCCTCGCGGGCCAAGGGCCTGGCGGACGCCCATGCGATCCTGGTCGAAGGCGGCGCGGTCGGCGCGGTGACGCCCTCCGGCTTCCCGGGTCCGCATGGCGCGCGTGTCGAGGTGCGCGATCTGTTCTACGCCACTCCGGCGCGGCTGAAGTTCATGAAGTCCGAGCGCTCCGAAGCGCTGGCCATCGCCGACGAGATCAAGCGCCAGGCCATGGCGCACGAGGCGGTGTCCTTCGCCCTCGACCTCGACGGGCGCCGGACGCTGCGGCTGCCCGCCGAGAGCGCAGGCCCGGCCGGGCGGCTGGCGCGGCTGTCGTCGATCATGGGCCGGGAGTTCTCCGACAACGCGCTGGAGATCAACCACGAGCGCGAAGGCGTACGGCTGTCCGGTTTCGCTGGCCTTCCGACCTTCAACCGCGGCAACAGCGCCCATCAGTACCTGTTCGTGAACGGACGCCCGGTCCGTGACCGCCTGCTGCAGGGCGCGCTGCGCGGCGCCTATGCCGACTTCCTGGCCCGCGACCGCCATCCGCTGGTTGCGCTCTATCTCGACCTCGATCCCTCGCTGGTCGACGTCAACGTCCATCCCGCCAAGGCCGAGGTCCGGTTCCGAGACCCGGCGCTGGTGCGCGGGCTGATTGTCGGCGGGCTGCGCCACGCCCTGGCCGGCGCAGGCCACCGCGCGGCCACCACAGTCGCCAGCGACACCCTGGCCAACCTGCGCCCCGGCTGGTCGCCGCAGCCATCGTATCCGCCGCCTCAGCCCTCGGCCCAGGGCTTCTCTGCCTGGCAGGCCGGCGGCTGGGCGCCCGCCATCGCCGCCGCGACGCAGAACCTGCCCGGCCTCACCGAGGTCTCCGCCCGCGCCGAGCTCGCGTCCGACTGGACGCCCCAGACTTATGCCCCCGGCCTGCACGAAGCCCCAGCCCCGAGCGTGGTCTTCGATCCTGTCGACTTCCCGCTGGGCGCCGCCAGGGCGCAGGTGCACGAGACCTATATCGTCGCCCAGACCCGCGACGGCGTGGTGATCGTCGACCAGCACGCCGCCCACGAACGCCTCGTCTACGAACAGATGAAGGTGCAGATGGACGGCGGCGGGGTGTCCCGGCAGGTGCTGCTGCTGCCCGAGGTCGTCGAGCTGGATCCGGCCGAGGCCGAGCGCGTCGTCGCCCGCGCCGATGAACTGGAGGCGCTTGGCCTGGTGGTCGAATCCTTCGGTCCCGGCGCGGTGCTGGTGCGCGAGACCCCGGCCCTGCTGGGCGAGACGGACGTTTCGGGCCTGATCCGCGACATCGCCGACGACCTGTCGGAGAACGGCCAGGCCCTGGCGCTGAAGGAAAGGCTGGCCGAGGTCTGCGGGACCATGGCCTGCCACGGCTCGGTGCGGGCCGGGCGTCGGCTGACCGCGCCGGAAATGAACGCCCTGTTGCGCCAGATGGAGGCCACGCCCCATTCCGGCCAATGCAACCATGGCCGCCCCACCTATGTGGAGCTGAAGCTGGCCGACATCGAGCGCCTGTTCGGCCGCCGTTAGGGCCTCACCACCAGGTCAGGTCGGTGCGCTTGCCTCCGACAATGACGCCCTTGAGCCGCGCGCGGCCGTCCTGCCCCACCGACACCACCGCAAAGGCGCTCGCCTCGCCGGCGCGCCGCTCGCGCAGCGCCTTCTCGATGGCCAGGGCCTCGTCCTGGTCGGCGTGGAAGCGGTCGACGCCGATGTCCAGGGTCACCACGTCGGCGTCCGCACCTCCGAACGCCATGCGCGAGCAATGGACGCCGCCGCGGACCGCGACGTCGGCTCCCGCGTTCAGCACCGCCTGGCGGCTCGCCCCGGCGCCGGCGAAACGGTAGTGACCGGCGACCGGCTTCAATCCGATCCAGCGACCGCTCTCGAAGCTGGTCGGCTCGCGAGGGCAGGGTTGGCCCAGCGCCAGCTGTTGCGACAGCCGCAGCGCCACGTAGTGGCCGGTGAGCAGGTCGCGCGGATCGACCGCCTCCATGGGCAGCAAGACCTCTCGGCCGGCGGCCCGGGCGCCGTTCTCGCGCACGATCACGCCGACCAGGACGAGCACCAGGGCCAGCGCCGCGGCGATGATGCGTAGGGGCAGGCTGCGGATCATGCCTTGGCCCTCCGACGGGTCAGCCCGCCGGCCACCAGGGCGATCAAGGCGCAGGCCGCGAACAGGCCCGCAGCGGTCATCAGGCCAAGGCCGAGATCGAACAGGATAGCGCAGACGGCCGCGATCATCGAGACCACCCCCGCCGCTGTGACCATGCCCTGGCGATCATGCATCCCCAGCGCGATCACGCCGCCAGCGATCAGCAGCCAGGCGGCGCGGTGGGCGATCAGGTAGCCGCCCTTGAACTCGTCGAAGCCGGCGACGCCGTAGAAGACCATCGCGCCCCAGACGAACCACAGGAAGAAGATCACCGCCGTCCTGCGGTCGGACAGCTGCCGGGCCGCCCCAGCCAGGAGGGCCAGAACCGCAGCGCTGATCAGCAGGCTCGTCGCGCCCCATCGTTCGTACATCGAGATCAAGGCCACCAGGCCGACGACCAGCGCCAGGGCCGAGGCATGGGCCAGCGGCTTGGAATGCCATAGCCAGGCCAGGGCCATTCCGACCGGCGCGGCGAAGATCAGCCAGCGGCTCTCGCCGCCATCGAAGCGACCGGCGAACTCGCCGAATCCCAACAGCGCCAGCGCGACGACGCCGGCCGCGCTGGACCGGCCCGCGAGGGTCAGCAGGGCGGCCGCCAGTCCGGCGCTGCGCAGGGCGCGCTGAGGATCGCCGGCGATGTCGAAGATCTGGCCGGTCAGACCGATGGCCGCCGCATAGACCAGCGCCGCCACGGCCAGCAGGGTGTTGCTCAGCAGCGGCCGCTGCGCTCGCGCGGCCCAGGCGCCGCCGCCGGCGACCGCCAGGAAAAGCCCGACAATCAGCCCGAACCGCGGCAGTCGCGGGATCGCGCCCCAGTTGGCCGCGACGAAGGCGATCGCCGCCGCGCCCAGCAGCAGCGCGCCGATCACCGCCAGCGCCGCCGATGCGTCGACTCGACGCTCCTCGGACACACAATCCAGGATCGCCTGACGATTCTCCGCCGGAACCAGCCCGGCGGCGACCCACTCATCGACATCCTTCGTCAGCCGAGCCTTGTAGCCCGCCATTCACGCCTCCGCGCCGCACCCGGCCTGGACCCTCGCCCATGCCGCCGATGCAGGCAACCGGCGTTGCCGGCGAGGCGGCTCAGGCGGCGACCGAGGCGGCCGGCTCAGGGGCCACGAACAGGTCGTTGATCGCGATCAGCAGGCGCTCGGCCTTGATGGGCTTCTCGACTACCCCGTCCATCCCCTGCGCCAAATAGCTGGCCGCGTCCCAGGGATCGGCGTTGGCGGTGATGGCCAGAATCGGCACCTCTGCGGCGGCTCCGGCCAGTCCGCGGATGCGGCGCGTGGCGCCGACCCCGTCCAGGTTCGGCATCTTGATGTCCATGAGCACCAGGTCGAATCGGCCGGAGGCGGCCGCCGCAACGGCCTGCTCGCCGTCCTCGACGCTTTCGCTCGTGCACCCGAACATGCCGCACAGGGTCTCGGCGACCAGTCGGTTGGTGGCGTTGTCGTCGGCGATCAGCACATGCAACGCGCCCGGGCCCTGGCCGAGATCGGGCTCGGCGGCGATCTCCTCGCGGCTCGGGGCCGGCAGGTCGAACAGCGGGAATTCGAAGGTGAACGCCGCGCCGCCCTCGCCGCTCTCCACCCCGATGGTCCCGCCCATCTGCTCGACCAGCTGACGGCAGATGGAGAGGCCAAGGCCGGCCCCGCCCTCGCGCACGCCAGCCTCGGTCTGGCTGAACGGCTGGAAGATGCCCGCCAGCCTATCCGCAGGGATGCCGACGCCGCTGTCGCGGACCTCGCCCTCGATCATCACATGGACGTCGCACCGGCGAGCGCGCAGCACCACTTGCACCCCGCCCTGACGCGTGAACTTCAGCGCATTGCCGATCAGATTGTTGAACACCTGCTTGATGCGCACCGCGTCGCCCAGCGCCCACTGATCGAGAGCGCCCTCATAGCGGAAGCCCAGGCTGAGCCCCTTCAGTTCGGCCCGCGCCGTCCAGAGCGCCGACAGGTCGTCCAGCAGCGCCGGCAGGTGCAGGCTGTCCTCGGCCAGTTCCAGTTGCCCGGCGTCGGCGCGGCTGAAGTCCAGGGCGTCGGTCAGCAGCCGCAGCAGCGTCTGGCCGGAATCCTGAATGGTCGCCACGTAGGGCTTGAGGGCCGGATCGGAGAGCCGCCGCTGCAGGATGTCGGCGATGGCCAGCACCCCGTTCAGCGGCGTGCGGATCTCGTGGCTCATCACGGCCAGGAACTGCGACTTGGCGGTGAGCGCGCTCTGCGCCTCCAGCTTGGCCTGGTTCAACGTCTCGGCCAGCCGGGTCATCTCCTCGGCATGGGCGCGGTTGGCGGCGCTGGTCGCCTGCAACAGGGCCAAGGTGGAGCCCACGCCGGCATAGCGGCCGCCGCTGACCACCACGAAGCCCTTCATCACCTCGCTGGAGCGGTCGGCGAGCACGTCGCCGCAGAACTCAACCACCTGCGTGTCGCCTTCGGCGATCAGCGGCGAGGCGTTCATAAGCAGCGAGATCGGCCGCAGACCATAGAGCGCACGGCCATAGTGCGCGGCCATGGCCACGAAGAAGGCGTTCCGCTCGACCAGGCCGACGGGGCGGCCCTCCTCATCCACCACGGCGATCGCCAGGGTGTCCGGCTCGGCCTGGAAACGATCATAGACGTCCTGGCCCAAGGTGTCGGGCGCGATCGGCACGATCGACTGGATCAGGTCGAGCAGGATGGCGGTCATCGGGAGCAGCTTTCCGCGGGTCGACCAGCCGTTTAGTCAAGCTCAGCTAATGAGCGGTGAATCAGCGCGACAATTTCTGAATTCGACATCATCTATACTGTCACAAATCCTTCACATGATCGTCACGAGGCGATATATTCGCATCTGCCGAAGTATAGATCGCCGCATTTCGCACGACTGGACGATCACCCGCGGCGGCGCCATGATAACGGCGTACGGCTCAAGGGAAGAGGTTCATGTCTGAGCTTGCGTTCGAGGTCCGGGCCTAACCGCCGAGCCGGCATCTCGTCTGAAATCGGCAGTCAGGCCCAAACGTCCGCGCCCTCGTTTTTACGAGATCTGGCCCGGGCGCGCTTCCTCATGCCTGAACGCTGGATAATTCCCTTGAACGTTTCCAAGCCGCAGCAACGCACGCTGCACGCCCTGGCCCAAGGCGGCCAGATCATCCTCGAACGCGATCACCGCGGCGACATCGTCGCAGCCGACTGCATCACCCGCGATGGCTGGGTGCTCAGCGACTGCAACGTCACGGTCTTCAAGAGCCTGAAGCAGAAGCGGCTGATCGCCAGCCGTGACAGCCAGCCCTATCGCATCACCAAGGAGGGACTGAAGAGCTTGCGCAGCCAGCTCGACAACCGCACGTCCGCCCGCGCCTTCTAGCGTGCTGGATCTGAAGTTCGCCGGCTTGCTGATCGAGCTCAGAGCGAACTTCAGATCCGAGAAGCACGCTAGCGAGCATTGGCTTTCTAGTGTCCCGATCGATTCCGAAGTTCGTCTGAGCCCGCCACCGGCGCTTGAGAACTTCGGAATCGGGACACTAGGCGCCGGCGAACTTGAGGAAATGGACGCGCGCGGCCCCATAGTCGCGTGCGTCCAGCTTCTCGAAGCCCTCGACCTGGAAGTCGGGCTCGTCCGAGCCGCGCTCAAACATCACCACCGCGCCCGGGGCCAGCCAGCCGCCGGCCGCCAGCTTGGTGAGCGCGACCTCTCCCAACCCTTTGCCATATGGCGGGTCGAGAAAGGCGAGGTCGAAGGCCGGCCCGTCGGCGCCCGGACGAACGCCCAGATCGGTGGCGTCACGGCGATGCACCCGCGTGCGCCCGAACAGCCCCATGGCGTCGACATTCTCACGGATCGCGCCGCGCGCCAGTTCGTCCGTCTCGACGAACAGGCAGAAAGCCGCCCCCCGCGAGAGCGCCTCAAAGCCCAGCGCGCCCGATCCGGCGAACAGGTCGATAATCCGCAAGTCGCGCACGCCCGGCGACCAGGCCGCGTGCTCAAGGATGTTGAACACCGCCTGGCGCGCACGGTCGGATGTCGGGCGCGTACGGTCGCCCTCCGGCGTGGCGATAGCCTTGCCGCGAAACTCTCCCGAGACGATTCGCATCAGCCGTCCCGCTTAGGACCGCGCGGACCGCCGGGGCGAGGCCCCCCGGGACGCGGACCGCCCGGCTTGCCGCCGCCGCCCGAGCGTGGACGATCGGAACGCGGGCCATCGCCGCGCGGCGCATCGCTGCGCGGGCCATCGGGCCGAGGTCCGGAGCGGGGACCGCCGAAGCCAGGCTTGCCGGCCGGGCGCGGGCCACGCGGACCGTCGGCGCGCTCGGGGCGGCCTTCGCCACGCGGCGCGTCACTGCGCGGTCCGCCAGGACGGGGCCCGGAGCGGGGACCGCCGAATCCCGGCTTTCCGGCTGGACGCGGCCCCGAAGGCCGGGGACCACGCGGACCGTCAGGGCGCTCGGCACGGCCTTCGCCTCGCGGCGCATCGCCGTCGGGACGGGGGCCGCGCGGGCCGCTGCGGGGCGGGCCGCCCCAATCGCCGCGCGGACCATCGGACGAACGGCCTTCCGGCCGCGGTCCGCCGAAGCCGCGCGGCTTGGCGGGCTTGCCGTCGTTGGAGCGCGGGCCACGTTCGATCAGGGTCGCGCCGCGGCGCGGCGCATCGCTGCCGGGCTTGCGCTTGGGACCGGTGGGCCGGGGCGGGCGCGGCGGCGCCAGCGGATCGCCAGGAGCGTAGCTGCGGATGCCGCCAGGCGTATCGCCGGGAATGCGGGGGGAGCGACGGCGCGGGGCGACCGGCACGTCGGAGGCTTCTTCGCCCGGCCGCGGCGCACGGCGGCGCTTGACCGCGCCGGCCTTGATCTCGACCTTCGGCCGCGCCCAGCCTTCCTTGTAGCTCGCCTTGGGCTTGGGCTCCGCCGCAGGACGGGCGCCGGCGCCGCGACGGCCGGTGCCATCGTGAACCGCATGAGCGCCAGGCGGTGCCTTCGGCGGCTTGAACGAGGGGCGGTCACCGGTGGGCAGATTTTCGGGTGCGATGTGCTCGACCAGCTGCTCGCGGATCACCCGGGGGCCGACCTCCTCGATCTGACCGATCGGCAGGGTCCCGAGCGCGAACGGGCCGTAGGACATCCGGATCAGGCGCCCGACCTCCAGGCCCACCGACTTCAGCACCTTGCGGACTTCGCGGTTCTTGCCTTCAGCGATGGTGACGGTGATCCAGACGTTGGCGCCGCTCGGGCCTTCCTTCGCCTTGTCGATCTTGGCCTCCAGCGGGCCGTAGCGGACGCCCTCGACGGTGACCCCGTCCTTCAGCTTGTCGAGATCGGCCTGGGTAACCCGCCCGCGGGCGCGCACTCGGTAGACCCGGACGACGCCGCTGGACGGCTGCTCCAGCGCACGGGCCAGCTCGCCGTCATTGGTCAGCAGCAGCAGGCCTTCGGAGTTGATGTCCAGGCGACCGATGGAGATCAGCCGCGGCAGGCCCGGCGGCAGGGCGTCGAACACCGTCGCGCGCCCCTGCGGGTCCTTGTGGGTGGTCAGAAGGTCGATCGGCTTGTGATAGCGGAACAGGCGCGTGGGCTCGGCCGCATCGACCACTTCACCGTCGACGGTGAGGATATCGTCGGGCAGGACGTTCACTGCGGGGGTGGTCAACACCTTGCCGTTAAGGGCCACGCGGCCCTCTTCAATGAGTTTTTCGACATCTCGCCGGGAGGCTACGCCTGCTCGCGCCAGTGCCTTTGCGACGCGCTCTCCTTGACCGGAGGCCGTCTCATCGTTTCGTTGGGGGTCGTGGATCATGATCATCGCACCATGCGCATCGCGCTCGCGGCGGCGCAAGACGCCGCGTCACGTGGAGAGACGCCAGTTGGCGCCGTCATTGTCGATCCGACGACCGAAGAGGTCATCGCGATCGGGTCCAACGGGCCGATCGGCGCGCATGACCCGACCGCCCACGCCGAGATCGTCGCGTTGCGGGAGGCCGCCGCGAAGCTGGGAAACTACCGCCTGACGGACCTGACCCTGGTCGTCACCCTTGAGCCCTGCGCCATGTGCGCCGGGGCGATCAGCCACGCCCGGATCGGCAGGGTGGTGTTCGGGGCCGAAGACCCCAAGGGCGGCGCCGTCGTTCACGGTCCGAAGTTCTTCGAGCAGCCGACCTGCCATTGGCGTCCGGAGGTCACCAGCGGGGTGCTCGCCGAAGAAAGCGCCGAGTTGCTGCGCGGCTTCTTCCGCGCGCGGCGCAAGAAGAAGGGCTGACCATGCGCGCGACGCCCCTCGCCGCGGCCTTGCTCCTGGCCGGCGCCGCCCAGGCCGCCCCGGCAGACGATGTACAGGCATTGAGCTGGCTGGCCGGCTCCTGGATTCAACAGGATGAAAACCGGTCAGTGCGCGAAGTCTGGCTGGCCCCGCAGGACGGCGTCATGTCCGGCCTGTCCCAGACCAACCGTCCCGGACGCAAGCCGTTCACCGAGTTCATGACCATCCGCGCCGAGCCGGCCGGCGTGACCTTCACCGCCCGCCTCGACGGTCAGTCGCCGACGCTCTTCGTGCTGAAGCCGGGCCCCGCCGGCGAGGCGACGTTCGAGAACCTCGCTCACGACTTCCCCCAACGCGTCAGCTATCGCCGCTGCGGCGAGGACCTCTGCGCCCGCATCGAGGGGACCGTGAACGGAAAGCCGCAGAGCCAGGCGTGGCGGTACACCCGCGCGCGGTAATCATCGCGAGGCGTCACCCCCTGAACAGGTCGAGGAAGCTCGCCAGCGCCGCCGGGTCTCCCTTCTCGATCTTCACCTTGCCCGAGGCCAGCGCCGCCTGCATCGCGCCGGGCGAGGCCAGCGCCGCGACCCAGTCGGCCTTGGTCGCGGCGACCACCAGCGGCACGTCCGCGGCGACGCCGACAGGCGTTTCGGCGACCCCGCGCCGCACGCGGACCGTCCAGTCGCCGTCGCCGGCCAGCTTAAGCCCCATGGCCGCCTGCGCGTTCGCCGCCTTCTCGGCGTTGAGCCGCACGGGGAAGGTGGCCACCACCGCAGCCGCCGGCAGGCCGGCCGCCTGCGAGCCCTGGCGCGCGCCGATGATCTGGGCCCAGCCAGGCGCCTTCTTCTCAAGCTCGGCGGCGCGCTCGAGATAGTAGTTGCGGCCGTTCGGCGAGACGCTGTCGTAACCGAGCTGCCGGAACGCCTTGGCCTGCAGGGCGTCGGCCTGGGGCCTCAGGCCCGCATCGGCGCGGCCGACATAGCCCGCCAGTTCGGCCGTCCATTTCCAGCGCCCCGCGTCGAAGGCTTTCTGCGCGGCGGCCAGCGCCTGGCGCGCGCCGCCGGCCAGCTCGACGACCTCCTTGGCCCGCACGTCCGGTGCATCGAACGACAGGCTGGCCGGATCGCCGCCGAACCAGCCCATGTAGCCGGCGAAGATCGACCGCACCGACCACTCAACGGTGCCGTAGTGCTCGTAGAGATACGGGTCGGCCGCGAGGTGAGCGGGGAGCTTCACCTTCTCGACGATCTCGTCGGGCGTCAGGCCCTGGTTCATCCAGCGCACGGTCTGGTCGTGGGTGAAGCGGATCGCGTCGCGATAGTTCGTCAGCTCCGTCGCGATCGCCTCCGCCCCGACGATCGGACGGGTATGCGAGGGGACCAGGACCTCGGCCTCAAGCGCGCGCATCCGGTCGATGGAGTTCGCCCACTGCACCGGGTCGCGGTAGCTGGTCCCGCGGATCGTGTAGAGGTTGGGGAATGCCTTGTAGATGTTGTCGCCGGGGAACAGGATCTTGCGGTCCGGCATCCAGACTAGGATCTGGTCCTCGGTCTCGCCGGGCGCGTGCTCCAGCACGAACTTTTCGCCGCCCAGGCTGACCTCCAGTCGGTCCGCGAACACCGTGTTTGGCGCGATGAAGCCGCCGGCCCCGCCGCCGCCGAAGGCCGAGAGATAGGGCCCGATGCCGACGCTGACGAAGCCGTCCGGCGTGCCCTTGGGCAGGAACACCCCGTACATCCGCGCCGCCCGCGCCGCGATGGCGGGCGCGGCCACGCCGTTCCACTTAGCCGCCTCGCGCAGCAGGGTGTCGTGGGCGATCACCTTGGCGCCCTTGGCCAGCGGAAACGCGGCGGCGCCATTGATGTGGTCGTTGTGGTTGTGGGTGTAGATCACGCCGACGATCGGCTTGCCGCCCGCATGCGGCTCGAACTGCGCCCAGACCTTCTTGGCCTCGTCCAGGCTGTCGGTGGTGTCGATAATCACCACCCCGGTCTTGCCGACCACCATGATCGAGTTGGCGATGCCGTAGCCGACCGCAGAAAACACGCCAGGCGCCGGCTCATAGACCTTGGGCGGCGCGAACTCGGCCGTGTGGGCCGCCAGCGACGGCGCGATGCGCGGGGCCGGCTCGTGGGCGAAGGCGGCGCCAGCGGCGCTCAGCGCCGCCGTCAGGGCGAGGGTGCGGATCATTGGCGGCTCCCATTTTGGCATTGTGCACGCCAATTGCAGCCGGGCCCATCGAGCGGTCAAGGCTTGTCAGCTGAAAACGGCGACCCGAAGATGGCGGGATAAGTTAGATCATAAGGGAGAAACGACATGGGTTTGCTGAGCGGCAAGGTCGCCATCATTACCGGCGCGGGCAACGGCCTGGGCGAGGCCTACGCCAAGCTGTTCGCCAAGGAAGGCGCAGCCGTCGTCGTCAACGACCTGGGCGGGCCGCGCGACGGCTCTGGCTCGGACCGGGGCGCGGCGCAGAAGGTGGTCGATGACATCATCGCGGCCGGCGGGCGCGCGGCGGCCAATACCGACGACGTCTCCACCATCGAGGGCGGCGAGAACATCCTGAAGACCGCCCTGGATAATTTCGGCCAGGTCGACATCCTGGTCTGCAACGCCGGCATCCTTCGCGACAAGACCTTCGCCAACACCACCGAGCAGGATTGGGACCTGGTGGTGAAGGTCCACCTCAAGGGCACCTACTGCTGCACCATGCCGGTGTGGAAGTGGATGAAGGACAACGGCAAGCCCGGCGTCATCATCATGACCTCGTCGACCTCGGGCCTCTATGGCAACTTCGGCCAGTCGAACTACGGCGCGGCCAAGGCCGGCATCTACGGCTTCATGCGCGTGCTCTCGATCGAAGGACGCAAGTACGGCATCCGGGTCATGGGCCTGGCGCCGGGCGCCTTCACGCGCATGACTTCCGACCTGCCCGGCTTCCGCGACAAGGAGCCGGACGCCATGGCCCTGCCCGAGAACATCGCGCCTGGCGTGCTGTTCATGGCCTCGGACCTGGCCGCCGACCACACCGGCAAGGTGCTGGGCGTCTCGTCCCGCGGCGTGCGCGAGATCAAGATGCTGCAGACCGACGGCTTCACGCCCGGGCGGCCCTACACGGCCCAGGAAGTCGCCGAGCACGCTTCGGAAGTGTTCTTCCCCAGCGCGCCGGAGAAGACCGCCGCCAGCGCCTAGGCGCCGACCACGAACCGCGCCAGCCGTTCGTCCAGTCCCTGGCGAACGGCGGGCCACTCCTCCGCCAGGATCGAGAAGATCACCGTGTCGCGGATGCGGCCGGTCCAGGTCTCGCGGTCCTGGCGGAGGATCCCCTCCTGCACCGCCCCGAGCTTGGTCACCGCCGCCCGCGAGCGGGCGTTGATGGCGTCGACGCGATAGACCAGCCGCCGCGCGCCGCTGTCGAAGGCGTGGCCCATCATCAGCCGCTTGGCGGCCGGGTTCACCGCCGCGCCGCGGACGTCGGGCCGATAGTAGGTGCCGCCGACCTCCAGCACCGCATTGGCGAGATCGATCGCATAGAAGGTCGTCAGGCCGACCAGCCGCTCGCCCGCGAGCACCGCGTAGGGCTGGGTGTGTCCCGCCGCCTGGTCGGCCCGCAGCTTGGCCCAGGTCGGATCGAAATGCTCGTTCGCCCAGGAGAAGGGGTAGAGGTCGGTCCAGATCTCCTGGTCGGCGTTGCAGGCCTCGCGCAGCGCTTCCCGGTGTTCCTCGGCCATCGGTTCGAGCCGCACGAAGCGGTTCTCCAGCACCTTCGGTTCGATCTGCATCACGCGCCTCTCAGGAACAGTTGAGCGGCCTGGATCAGATAGAGGACGCCGATCCCGGTCACGATCCACTTCGTCCAGCTCTTGAAGTCCACATCGGTGATGCGGTCGAGGATGCGGCCGCCGACCACCGTGCCCGCCATCGAGAGCGGAACGGCGATCGCGAACATCCACCAGGGCGGCAGGTCCTGTGCGGGACTGGTGAGCAGCGGGGCGCCGTAGACCAGGATCTTGGCGAGGTGCGCGAACACCTGGGTCGCCGCCTTGGTGGCGACGATGGCGTGGCGCGTCAGGCTGGTGCGCACGAAGAAGATGTCGAGCAGCGGACCGGCCACGCCGGCGGTCAGGTTGAGGCCTGTCACCAACAGGCCCGAGGCGAAGGCCTGCGGCGGCCGCGCCGCGTCCAGGTTGATCCAGCGCTGAGGCAGCCACAGCAGGAACGGCACAAGCCCCATCAGCAGGTAGAGCACCGGCTTGGACGGCACGAGCGAGATCAGCGACACCACCCCGCCCGCCGCGGCCGAGGCGATGGCGTACCAGCCGACGATATCCCAGCGCACGTGCTGACGGTGCAGGACCGCACGCCAGCCGTTGGCGACCAGTTGCAGGATGCCGTGGGTCACGAAGGCGGCCGACACCGGCATCACCAGCGCCAGCCCGCCCATCAGGACAAGCCCGCCGGCCATGCCGAAGACCCCGGACAAGGTGGCGGTGACGAACGCCAGGCAGATTATGAAGAGAGCCGAGAACAGGCCCATGGAACGTCCTCCGGTTTGTGGCCGGTTCGGAAGGGGGACACAGGCGCCCGACTTCACCGGTCAGCTGCGCGACGCGCGCGCGGGAAAGAGGTCGCGGGTCCGCCCGCTGCACCGTGGGCGCGAGACCGACGGCATCGCCGGGGACCGCTCACCGAGCGATCGGACCCGACTGCCCGCGTCGCCTCCCGGCGGTCGCGCCGGACGGAGGTTCGCTATGGGCGAACCCTGCTTACACCGAACAGGCGTGGCTGTCAGATGGGCTTGTAGAAGTATGTGGTGCTGCACAGCTCGCCGTCAGGCGTCAGCGCATAGTTCGGGATAACCCCGACCCGCTCCCAGCCCAACCGGACATAGAGCCGCTCCGCATCGCCCCCGGTCACTGTGTCGAGCACCAGCAGCGAGAGGCCAAGGTCGCGCGCGGCGTCCTCTGCGGCGGCAAGCAGGGCCTGGGCTGCGCCCCGTCGCCGGGCGCGGCGATGTACGAGCATCTTGGCGACATCGCCCCGGTGCGGCTGGTTGGGCGTGCCGGCTGGGATCACCTGAACGACGCCGACCGGGCCATCGTCGTCCTGTGCGACCACCACCGCGCGGCCGTCGGCGATCTGCGCGGCCGCGGCCTGCTCCCAGAAGGCCGTCGCCTGTTCGAGGGTGAGGTCGGCCATGAACGAGACCGAGGCCCCGCCGTCCACGCAGTCCTTCAGGATCTCGCCCAGGGCCGGCGCGGCGCGCAGGGTCTCGTCGGCGTTCAGTCGCCTGATCTGGATGCTCATGTCTTGCGCCGCGCAGCCGTCGATGGCGCAGGGCGCAAAGAAAAAGGCCCCGGACTCGCCGGGGCCTGATCCTGTGCAGCTTTGTCGGCTGGCGCCTAGTTGCGGAACACCGCGGCGTTCGACGGGTCGACCGGCATTTCGCGGTACTGACGCACCTCATTGCGGCCCACGACCATGTGGTGCACCTCGTCCGGGCCGTCGGCCAGGCGCAGGGTGCGGGTCGAGGTGTACATGCGGGCCAGCGGAGTCTTCTGGCTGACGCCGAGGGCGCCGTGCATCTGGATCGCCTGGTCGATGATCAGGCAGACGCGTTCCGGCACCATGGCCTTGACCATGTGGATCCAGATCCGGGCTTCGTCGCGCGGCAGGATGTCCATGGCCTTGGCGGCCTTGAGCACCATCAGGCGCATGGCCTCGATCTCGATGCGGGCGCGGCTGACGATCTCGATGTTGCCGCCCAGCTGGATGATCGGCTTGCCGAACGCCTCGCGGGTCAGACCGCGGGTGACCAGCAGGTCGAGGGCCTTCTCGGCCTGGCCGATGGCGCGCATGCAGTGGTGGATACGGCCCGGGCCGAGGCGCAGCTGGCTGATCTCGAAGCCGCGGCCTTCGCCGAGCAGCATGTTCGAGGCCGGCACGCGCACGTTGTCGAAGACGATGTGCATGTGGCCGTGCGGCGCGTCCGGATCGCCGAAGACGTTCATCGGGCCGAGGATCTTCACGCCGGGCGCGTCGGTGGGCACCAGGATCTGCGACTGACGCAGGTGGGGCGGGCCGTCCGGGCTGGTCTGGACCATGGTGATCATGATCTTGCAGCGCGGGTCGCCGGCGCCGGAGATGTAGTGCTTCTCGCCGTTGATCACGTACTCGTCGCCGACCAGGGTGGCGCGGGTGTTGATGTTCTTGGCGTCCGACGAAGCGGCGTGCACTTCGGTCATCGCGAAGGCCGAGCGGATCTTGCCTTCCAGCAGAGGCTCGAGCCACTGCTTCTTCTGTTCCGGAGTGCCGACGCGCTCCAGCACTTCCATGTTGCCGGTGTCGGGAGCGGCGCAGTTCATCGTCTCCGACGCCATCGGGTTCTTGCCGAGCTCGACGGCGATGTAGGCGTAGTCGAGGTTCGACAGGCCCTCGCCGGTGTGGGCGTCGGGCAGGAAGAAGTTCCACAGGCCGGCGGCCTTGGCCTTGTCCTTGGCCGCTTCCAGCACTTCCAGCTGGCCGGGCGCATAGCTCCAGATGTCGGTCTTGCCTTCGCCCAGGCGGTGGAATTCCTCGGACATGGGCTGGACCACGTCCTTAATGAATTGCTTCACCTGGTTGTACAGCGGCAACGCCTTGTCCGACATGCGCAGGTCGTTCAGTTCGTCCTGCACGTTCAGCGAAAAGCTAGCCTGCTTGGCGGCGGCCTCGGTCATCTGGGTCTCTCCTGCTGCGATTTTGTTGAGCAGTAGTTTTGGCCCATATTTCCGCCAAATCAAACAAGCGTTTTAATTTTACGGCGTCCAGCTTGCAGGCCCAGGCGAGCGCGCACGCGCAAACCCTTGCGGTGCAAGGGCTTGGTCCTCAGACACAAGAAAGGGAAAGCGGCCCGCGCCCGCTAGGCGTAAAGCGGGGCCGGAAGGCTCAGCAGCACGAGGGCGGCGGCGAGCGCCAGGATCGCCAGCGCCGGGATGATCTTGATCATCAGCATCATGGCCTCAAGATGGTAGTGACCGGTCGGTATCGCTAGGGCGGCACGCGCATTTCCGCGCCCGGCGGCGAAAGGCTAGCCGTGGTGGCAGACCGCCTCGATGTTGTGGCCGTCCGGATCCAGCACGAAGGCCCCGTAGTAGTTCGGATGGTAGTGCGCGCGGATGCCCGGCGGGCCGTTGTCGCGGCCGCCCGCGGCCAGCGCCGCGGCGTAGAAGGCGTCGACGCTGGCGCGGTCGGACGCCACGAAGGCGACGTGTAGGCTGCCGGTGGCCGGGCCGGCGCTGCCGATCCAGAAGTAGGGCTTGCCCTCCGAGCCGTATCCGACGTGGCTGGAGCCGCCGGTCTCTTCGGGGGTGACTTCCATCACCACGCCGACGCCCAGCGGCGCGAGGGCTGCATCGAAAAAGGCCCGCCCCCTGGCGAAGTCGCTGACGGTCAGTCCGAGATGGTCAAGCATCGCGCGTCCTCTTGAATGCTGCGCGCCAGCCTATGGGCGGGGCCGACCAAAACCTGTCAGCAGCCCGCCCGTTCCCGGCCTATTTCGACGGCAGGCCGGCGGTGTTCTTGCAGACCGCGGCGACCAGCGCCTTGTCCTCGGCGCTCTTGGCGGCGCCGGGCGTGGCGGTCCGCCAGGTCGCCGAGAGTTCCAGCGGCTTCTTCGGCGAGTAGCCGCCCAGGCTGATCATCGACTTGCCGCTGCAGTCGACGGCGGTGACGAAGCCGACACCGTCGGCCTTGCCCGGCGCCGAGGGGCCCATGCGCGGCTCGGCACCCGGCTTGCCGACCGCCTGCATGACCACGATGCGGCCCGTCAGGGTGTCGCGATACGAGTAGTCGGCGTCATATGACCACTCCAGACCATTGGCGGTCGTGGCGTAGGGCGTCCAGGTCTCGGCCTGGGCGGCAGTGGCGGCCAATGCCGACAAGGCGGCGATCGCGAGAATGCGGCGCATGATGGTGTACTTCTCCTGGTGTTCCCTCGGCCGCCAACCTATCTGCGGCCCCCTTCGGTAACCAAGCGGAATAAAAACCGCTGTGCGGCGCGCTTGACTCCCCCCTGCCTGACCCCTACCTCCGCCCTGCGTTAGCACTCAGGGGCAGCGGCTGCTAACGGCCGCCTCCGCCGTGCCGACGGCAAGCATTTCAACCGTCCCGAACGGAGACATACATATGGCGTTTCGTCCTCTGGGAGACCGCGTCCTCGTGAAGCGCGTCGAGGAAGAAGAGAAGACCAAGGGCGGGATCATCATCCCCGACACCGCCAAGGAAAAGCCGCAAGAAGGCGAAGTCGTCGCCGTCGGCCCCGGCGCTCGTGACGACAACGGCAAGCTTCAGCCCCTCGACGTGAAGGCGGGCGACCGCATCCTGTTCGGCAAGTGGTCGGGCACCGAGGTCAAGATCGACGGCAAGGATCTGCTGATCATGAAGGAAAGCGACGTTCTGGGCGTGGTCGAGTAACCACCCCTCCTTCGTCCTTCCTCCCCATCCACCTCTTTTGAAAGACGAGAAAAATGGCCGCCAAAGACGTCTATTTCTCCTCCGACGCTCGC
Organism: Phenylobacterium sp. Root1290; assembly: GCF_001425305.1. GTDB lineage: Bacteria > Pseudomonadota > Alphaproteobacteria > Caulobacterales > Caulobacteraceae > Phenylobacterium. The sequence continues at coordinate 966,742 of NZ_LMEE01000002.1, forward strand.
GACCGCATGCTGCGCGGCGTCAACATCCTCGCCAACGCGGTGAAGGTGACCCTCGGCCCCAAGGGCCGCAACGTCGTGATCGAAAAGTCCTTCGGCGCCCCGCGCTCGACCAAGGACGGCGTCTCGGTCGCCAAGGAAATCGAACTGGCTGACCGCTTCGAGAACCTCGGCGCCCAGCTGATCCGCGAAGTCGCCTCGAAGACCAACGACAAGGCCGGCGACGGCACCACCACCGCCACCGTGCTGGCTCAAGCCATCGTCGTCGAAGGCCTGAAGTCGGTCGCCGCGGGCATGAACCCGATGGACCTGAAGCGCGGCGTCGACAAGGCCGTCATCAAGGTCATCGAAGAGATCAAGTCGACCGCCAAGAAGGTCACCACCAACTCGGAAATCGCTCAGGTCGGCACCATCTCGGCCAACGGCGACACCGAAGTCGGTGAAATGATCGCCAAGGCGATGGCCAAGGTCGGCAACGAGGGTGTCATCACCGTCGAAGAAGCCAAGAGCCTGGAAACCGAACTCGACGTCGTCGAGGGGATGCAGTTCGACCGCGGCTACCTGTCGCCGTACTTCATCACCAACGCCGACAAGATGGAAGTCGAGCTCGAAGAGCCGCTGATCCTGCTCTTCGAAAAGAAGGTCTCCTCGCTGCAGCCGCTGCTGCCGGTGCTGGAAGCCGTCGTGCAGTCGGGCCGTCCGCTGCTGATCATCGCTGAAGACGTCGAAGGCGAAGCCCTGGCCACCCTGGTGGTCAACAAGCTGCGCGGCGGCCTCAAGGTCGCGGCCGTCAAGGCTCCGGGCTTCGGCGATCGCCGCAAGGCCATGCTGGAAGACATCGCCATCCTGACGGGCGGCGAGCTGATCAGCGAAGACCTGGGCATCAAGCTCGAGAACGTCACCCTCGACATGCTCGGCCGCGCCAAGAAGGTCTCGATCACCAAGGACGACACCACCATCGTGGACGGCGTCGGCGCCAAGGACGCGATCGAAGGCCGTATCAGCCAGATCAAGCGTCAGATCGAAGAAACGACCTCGGACTACGACAAGGAAAAGCTGCAAGAGCGTCTGGCCAAGCTGGCCGGCGGCGTTGCGGTCATCCGCGTCGGCGGTGCGACTGAAGTCGAAGTGAAGGAAAAGAAGGACCGCGTCGACGACGCCCTCAACGCGACCCGTGCGGCCGTGGAAGAAGGCATCGTGCCCGGCGGCGGCGTCGCGCTGCTGAAGGCCTCCAAGGTCCTCGACGGCCTGAAGGGCGACAACGCCGACCAGGACGCCGGCGTCGCCATCGTGCGCCGCGCTCTGCAGGCTCCGATCCGTCAGATCGCCGAAAACGCTGGGGTCGAAGGCTCCATCGTGGTCGGGAAGATCCTGGAAAGCACCTCGCCGACCTTCGGCTTCAACGCTCAGACCGAGCAGTACGTCGACCTGGTTCAGGACGGCGTCATCGACCCGGCCAAGGTCGTCCGCACCGCTCTGCAGGACGCCGCCTCGGTGTCGGGCCTGCTGATCACCACGGAAGCGGCGATCGTCGAAAGCCCGAAGAAGAACGCTCCGGCCGGCGGCATGCCGGACATGGGCGGCATGGGCGGCATGGACTTCTAAGTCCACGACACCTGTCGAAAGACGAAGGGCGGAGCCGCGAGGCTCCGCCCTTTTTCTTTGGGGCTACCGCTTGGCGTCGCCGATCACGACGCCGCCGGCCCAGCTGGCCAGGCCGGTGATGATCGCCGCGGCGACGCCCGACCAGAAGCCATGCACCCAGAAGCCCGGCAGCATCCAGGCCACCAGCCCGATCATCGCCGCGTTCAGCACCAGCAGGAACAGGCCCAGGGTGATGATGGTCAGCGGCAGGGTCAGCACGAACAGGATCGGGCGCACGATGGCGTTCAGCACCCCAAGCAGCAACGCCGCGAGCATCAGGTCGACGAAGCCGTTGTAACCGACGCCCTTGAGCAGATAGGCCGCCAGGGCCAATCCCAGCGCGGCGAAGATCACGCGGGCGATAAAGCGGGTCATCGAGGAAGGCTCCGTAAGCTTGGCTTCAACCGACGATGGGGCGAGCCCACGCGCTTTGCAATCGCCGGCCGCGAGCATGCCGCGTCGGGGCTGATTTCAACGCGGTCACAAGCCTGCCCCGCTTTGGCCGCACGCTCCCGTCAGCTTGACCGTTGAGCGCCGGGACGGGCGCGCAAGGGTTCACGCATGCTTCGTATCGCTTTCGCCGCCGTGGCGCTTCTCGCCGCCACGCCCGCTTTCGCCCAGCCGGGCCCGCCGCCCGGCGAGCATATGCGACTGTTCCTCAGCCCCTCGGGCGAGCCGTTCCGCGGCCAGGACGGGCTGGCCGACTGGTTCGCCGCCGCCGACGCCGACAAGAACGGCGCGCTGACCCTGACCGAGTTCCGCGACGACGCCATGCGTTTCTTCAAGGTGCTGGACGCCGATGGCGACGGCCAGGTGGACGGCCCGGAAAACAGCGCCTACGAGACCAGGATCGCGCCGGAGATCACGCGCGCGGACATGGGCGGCCCGCCCGGCAAGCGCCCGATCGTGCGGAAGGTCGACAAACGCGAGCCGCGGGTCGGCGCAGCCCGCTTTTCACTGATCAACGAGGCCCAGCCGGTGCGCGGCGCCGACGCCGACCTCAACCAGCGGGTCAGCAGCGAAGAGTGGGCCAAGGCCGCGCGGCGGCGCTTCGAGCTGCTCGACACCGATCATGACGGCAAGCTGACGCTGGAGGCCCTGCGCCCGCGCCTGGCGCGCTAGGCGCTCGCCAGGTCCAGCTGCGGGATCGACTGGCTCAGCCGGCCGCCCACGCGGATCGGCTCCACCCGACGCGCCAGGCCGGTGGAGTCGTCGGTTTCGACGAACACGCCGCACACCGTCGCGGGCCCTTCGGCCGGCTTGTAGCGGCCGCCGGAGATGCGGGTGGTGAACCGGCGCAGCGGCTCTTCCTTCTGGTTGCCGATGACGCTGTCATAGTCGGCGCAGGCGCCCGCGTCGGTCTGATAGGCGGTGCCGCCCAGCAGGATCTGGCAATCGGCGGTCGGCACGTGGGTGTGGGTGCCCACCACTAGGCTGGCGCGGCCGTCGCAGAAGTGGCCCATGGCCATCTTCTCGGACGTCGCCTCGGCGTGCATGTCGACCACCACCGCGTCGGCGACCATGCCCAGCGGGGCCTTGTCCAGCTCGCGGTCGACGGCGGCGAACGGATCGTCGAGCGAATCCATGTGCACGCGGCCCAGCAGGTTGATCACCACGATCCGCTTGCCGGTCTGGGTCTCGAACAGGTTGGCTCCGCGGCCCGGCGCATCGGCCAGGACCGGATAGTTGAGCGGGCGGATCAGCCGCGGTTCGCGCACGATGTAGGTCAGCGCTTCCTTCTGGTCCCAGGAGTGGTTGCCCAGGGTCAGGCAGTCGGCGCCGGCGTTGAACAGCTCGCGCGCCGTGCTCTCGGTGATCCCGAAGCCGGCCGCCGCGTTCTCGGCGTTGATGATCACGAACTCCAGGCCCAGCGCGCGGCGCAGGTGCGGAAGGTGATCGGCGAGGCCCTCGCGGCCGGCTCGGCCGACGACGTCCCCGAAGAAAGCAAAGCGCATGCGGAATTAGTCCTTTCGGACCTCCGTATACCCGTTTTCCGTGAGAATGGCGTCCAGCCTTTGATCGTGCGGCTCCATGGCCAACTCAGCGACCTCCTGGCCGGCGTAGGCCAGGCCCAGGACGAAGACCTGACCGCGGGCCCGCAGAGCCTCCAACGTGCGGTCGTAGTGCCCGCCGCCCTGCCCCAGGCGGCCGCCGGACTTGTCGAAGGCCAGCAGCGGGCAGATCACCAGGCCCGGATTGACCTCCGGCGCGTTCGCCGGCGGCGAGGGAACCCCGAACGCATCCACCTGCGGGGTGTCGTCAGGCCGCCAGGCGCGGAAGATCAGCGGCGCGTCGGCGCCCAGCGTCACCGGCAGGGCCAGGCGCCGGCCGGCCTTCGCCAGCCGCGCGGCCAGCGGCGCAGGATCGAGCTCCGACCCCACGGCGTGATAGCTGGCGAACCACTCGAAGGCCGGCAGACGGTCCATCGGCAGGGCCGCGGCGGCGGCCTGGGCGGCGTCGGGCCGGGCCGCGTCGAGCGCCCGGCGGCGCTTGCGAAGCACGCTGCGAAGTTTGGCTTTGTCAGGCGGAAGGTTCACCGCGCGAGCTTAGCGCGAAGGGTGGCGGCGCCGCGAGAGCCGTGAAGGACGGTTTTATCCCCTCGGACCTGGTTAACCAGGTGGGCTCCATGTGCCCGGCCCCACGGGGCCGGACAGGGACAGATCCCTTCGAAGAAATTAAGGTCTCTGGGATAGATTGCCTTCGACGAGAGCCACAGCAGACCCGCCGGGAACCAAGGTAGGGCGGCGCGGGCTCAGGAACAAGCGGCGGCGGTCATGAAAGGCTGTCATCCCGGTTTCGGGCAGCCGAAGACCGGGATCCATATGCGCCGCTCAGTAACAAACGGGGCGACGTCCGGGCCGCATCCTGGACAATCAGGTGTTCATGGGTCCCGGTCTTGCTTCGCAAACCGGGATGACACCTTGGGGCGCCGCTATCCCTGCGCCAGCTTCTCGATGCGCTTGGCGGCGTTTTCCAGGGCGCCGACGGCGCGGGTTTCGGCGCGGGCCTGATCGGACTGGAACCGCGCCAGCTCGGACTGCACCACCGAGAACCGGCTGCGCAGGTCGGAGAGCTCGTCGGCCAGCAGCAGCGCGCCCATCAGGAACAGCCGGGTCTCGCCCAGCTGGCCCATGTCCTCGGACACCTGGCGCACCTGTCGGTCGAACAGCCGGGCTAGCTCCAGCAGATGGCCTTCCTGGCCGTCTTCGCAGCCGACCGCATAGGGCCGGCCGTTCACGGTGATGTTGACCTGAGCCATGGGACTTACGCCTCCTCGGTCTCTTGAGCGGGCTCGCCGGCAAGCGCGGCCTTGATCTCGGAGATGGCGCGACCCAGGGCCGCAGAGGCCTCGGCGCCTGCCGCCTCAAGTTCCCTCTCTCGGACCTTGGCCTTTTCGAGTTCGGACGCCAGCCGCGCGCCGTCCTGGTCGAACAGCCCGCCGCCCGCCTGGCCGCCTGCGCCCGCAAGGCGTTGCTCAAGTTGAGAGATCGCTCGGTCCAGCCGCTTTACGGCCTGCTCGAGGGGGCTCTCGCCCACCGGGTCCCGCATATTCCCGCGCTCCGAAAGTGTGTCTGTTAATCTATAGACTGCGTCGGCCTTGCGCCGAAAGCCGGACTGTGGCGTGACCTTTCCTTGACCCTGCAAGCCTCGCATGCGAGGGGCGCGCGCAAATTCCCGCACAATCCCCCCGCCAGACTCACCGGAACAGATAATGCCCGCACCGCTGCAATCCATGGCCGACGCCATCCGCGTGCTCTCGATGGACGCCGTCGAGCAGGCGGCCTCGGGCCACCCCGGCATGCCGATGGGCATGGCCGACGTCGCCACGGTGCTCTGGAGCAAGTTCCTCAAGTTCGACGCCAGCGCGCCTGACTGGGCCGACCGCGACCGCTTCGTGCTGTCGGCCGGCCACGGCTCGATGCTGCTCTACTCGCTGCTGCACCTGACCGGCTTCAAGGCCATGCCGCTGGAGCAGATCAAGAACTTCCGCCAGTGGGGCTCCAACACCGCCGGCCACCCCGAGTACGGCCACACGCCGGGCGTCGAGACCACCACGGGCCCGCTGGGCCAGGGCCTGGCCACCTCGGTCGGCATGGCGATGGCCGAGCGTCACCTGGCGGCGCGCTTCGGCGCGGACCTGGTCGACCACCGGACCTGGGTGATCTGCGGCGACGGCTGCCTGATGGAGGGCGTCAGCCACGAGGCGATCAGCCTGGCCGGCCGCCTGAAGCTGAACAAGCTGACCCTGCTGTGGGACGACAACGACGTGACCATCGACGGCGCGGTGTCGCTGGCCGAGAGCGGCGACCAGATCGCCCGCTTCAAGGCCGCCGGCTGGGCGGTCAAGGCGATCGACGGCCATGACTACGGCCAGATCCGCCGCGCCCTGGCCTGGGCGACCAAGCAGGACCGTCCGTCGCTGATCGCCTGCAAGACCAAGATCGGCAAGGGCGCGGCGACCATGGAAGGTCACCACAAGACCCACGGCGCGGCGCTGGGCGCCACCGAGATCGCCGCCACCCGCAGCAAGATGGGCTGGGCGGCCGAGGCGTTCGCCGTTCCGGAAGAGATCGTGAAGCCCTGGCGTTCGGCCGGCCGCCGCGGGGCCAAGGATCGCAAGGCCTGGGAAAAGCGCCTGGCCGGCTCGCCGCACGCCAACGTCTTCACCCGCGCCATCAAGGGCGAACTGCCTGCCGACGCCTTCGAGCGCCTGGACGCCCACATCGCCGAAGCGGTCGCCGCCAAGCCCGCCGCCGCCACCCGCCAGCACTCGGGCTCGGCGCTGGACGCGCTGTTCCCGTCGATCCCGGAAATGGTCGGCGGCTCGGCCGACCTGACCGGCTCGAACAACACCTTCGTCAAGAACACCCAGATCTTCGACACCCCCGACTATGCGGGCCGCTATGTGAACTATGGCGTGCGCGAGTTCGGCATGGCCGCGGCGATGAACGGCATGGCGCTGCACGGCGGCGTGATCCCGTACGGCGGGGCCTTCATGGTGTTCTCGGACTACAGCCGCCCGGCCATCCGCCTGGGCGCGCTGATGGGCGTGCGGGTCGTCCACGTGATGACCCACGACTCCATCGGCGTCGGCGAGGACGGCCCGACCCACCAGCCGGTCGAGCACCTGGCCAGCATGCGGGCGATGCCGAACCTCAACGTCTTCCGCCCGGCCGACGCGGTGGAGACCGCCGAGTGCTGGAGGATCGCGCTGGAAAGCAAGAAGACCCCGGCGTTCATGGCGCTGTCGCGCCAGAAGGTCCCGGCCGTCCGAGACAGCGCGCCTGAGAACCTCTCGGCCAAGGGCGCCTACGAACTGAAGGCCGCCAGCGGCGAGGCCCAGGTGACGATCTTCGCCTCGGGCACCGAGGTCTCGATCGCCGTGGCGGCGCGTGACCTGCTGGAAGCCGAGGGTATCGCCACCCGCGTCGTCTCTACGCCTTGCTGGGAACTGTTCGACGCCCAACCGGCCGCCTATCGGCAGGCGACCATCGGCAAGGCGCCGGTTAGGGTCGCGGTCGAGGCCGCCGCCGGGTTCGGCTGGGAGCGGTTCATCGGCGAAAACGGCGCCTTCGTCGGCATGCACGGCTGGGGCGCCAGCGCGCCCGCCGACCGGCTGTACAAGGAATTCGGCATCACCGCCGAGGCCGTCGCCGCCGCCGCCAAGGCCAAGCTCGGCTAAGCTCGCCTATCGTCAGCCGCGAAGGCCTATCGGCAGGTTTTCGCGGCCGACTTCCACATACCTGCCAGGATGGCCCGCATGCGTCTCGGAACCCCGCTCTCGCCGTCGGCCGTCAGGGTCATGCTGCTGGGTTCGGGCGAGCTCGGCAAAGAGGTGGCCATCGAGCTGCAGCGGCTCGGCTGCGAGGTCATCGCCGTCGACCGCTACGCCGGGGCGCCCGCCCATCAGGTGGCCCATCGCAGCCATGTGATCGCCATGACCGACCCGGTCGCCCTGCGCGCACTGGTGCTGGCCGAGTGCCCGCACCTGATCGTTCCCGAGATCGAGGCCATCGCCACCGACGAGCTGGTCAGGCTCGAGGCCGAGGGCGTGGCGACCGTCATCCCGACCGCCCGCGCCGCCCAGCTGACCATGAACCGCGAGGGCATCCGCCGGCTGGCGGCCGAGACGCTGGGCCTGGCCACCTCGCCCTACGCCTTCGCCTCGTCGGAGGCCGAGCTGGCCGAAGGCGCCGCCAAGGTCGCGGGCTTCCCCTGCTTCGTGAAGCCGGTGATGTCGTCGTCCGGCAAGGGCCAGTCCTATGTCGAAGGGCCCGAGGAGATCGCCGCGGCCTGGCGCTACGCCCTCGAAGGCGGCCGGGTCGAACAGCCCCGCGTGATCGTCGAGGGCAAGATCGACTTCGACTTCGAGATCACCCTGCTGACCGTGCGCTCCAAGGGCGCGAGCGGCGAGGTCGAGACCAGCTTCTGCGCGCCGATCGGCCACCGCCAGGTCAAGGGCGACTACGTCGAGAGCTGGCAGCCGCAGGCGATGAGCGAGACGGCGCTGAAGCGCGCCCGCGACATCGCCGCCAAGGTCACCGGCGAGCTCGGCGGCCTGGGCATCTTCGGCGTCGAGCTGTTCGTGCGCGGCGACGAGGTCTGGTTCTCGGAAGTCAGCCCGCGGCCGCACGACACCGGCCTGGTGACGCTGGCGACCCAGTACCTCAGCGAGTTCGCCCTGCACGCCCGCGCCATCCTCGGCCTGCCGACCGACGTCTCCCAGCGCGAGCCGGGCGCCAGCGCGGTGATCTATGGCGGCATGGACGCCGAGGGCATCGCCTTCGACGGCGTCGCCGAGGCGCTGGCCGTGCCCAGCGCGGACCTGCGCCTGTTCGGCAAGCCCGAGAGCTTCGAGCGCCGCCGCATGGGCGTGGCCCTGGCCAGGGGCGCGGACGTCGACCAGGCCCGCGAGCGGGCGCGCGAGGCGGCCGCCCGCGTCAAGCCGGTCAAGGGCTGATCACCCGCCCGGCGACGGCTTCAGCGCCGTATCGGCGATATGCCACTTGCGCTGCTCGTCGGTGGCGCCCGGGACGTCGTTGACCCGCCGAAGGTTCACGTCGCCCTTCATGTGGACCGGCGCGCCGGTCTTCAGCTTGCCGTAGATCACCACCGGCACGGTGACGAACATCGAACCGGCCCCGCCCTCGATCGCGCCGGGGGCGCCGATCTGCGCATTGTAGCTCTCGTACTTGTCGAAGCTGGCCGCGAAGGCCTGGGCGGTCATGCCGCTGGCCTTGCCGCCGTCGCTCCAGAGGTTCCAGGCCTGCTGGTACTTCTTGTCGCCCAGCAGCGCGTAATAGGTCTGCACCACATTGGCCGCCCCCTGGGCGCCGTCGGGGGTGAACGGGCCTTCGGAGATCGGGGTCTTGTCGTCGGGCAGGCCGCCGGGGCTGCCGGGCGGCGGCGGCGCGACCGCGCCGGCTTCGGGCGCCTTGCAGTTCACGCCGGGCGCGGTGGCGATGTCCTCGCCGGCCGCCAGCGGGCTGAGCTGCCCCTGGCTCATGCCCTTGGTCCACCACTGGTAGCCGTCGCCGGTATAGCGCGCGCCGCTGGCCGAGATGGCGATCTTCAAGGTGCTGCTCTTGCCGTCGATCTCGACGACCGCGGTGTCCGGATTGGGATAGCTGGCCCGCACGGTCCGCCCGTCGTCGCAGGCATAGACCGTGACAGTGGCGGCCGGCGCGGCCGGCGCAGCGGGCTCCGGCGCCTTGGCCTGCTCCTGCGGCTTGCCGCAGGCGGCCAGGCCCAGCCCGGCCATCGCCGCGACCGCGGCCAGATGCTGTAGATTCGCCACTCCGAACTTCCCTCTGCTGCTTGGCTCTGCCGAAGCGTCCAGGTCGCGTTCGCGTTCCCTGCGAGCCGTTTGACAACGATAACGGCAACGCTTTGTAGCGCGACGTGATGGCCTTGGGCTTGACTCCCGCGCCGCTGACCCGAAAGAACCGCCCCAAATCAATTGGCTCAGGAGTTTTCGATGACCGTTCGCGTCGCCATCAATGGGTTCGGCCGTATCGGCAGGCTGGTCCTGCGTTCGATCGTCGAGCATGGCCGCAAGGACATCGAGGTTGTCGCGATCAACGACCTGGGCCCGGTCGAGACCAACGCGCACCTGCTGCGCTACGACAGCGTCCACGGCCGCTTCCCCGGTCAGGTGAAGGTCGACGGCGACACCATCGACGTCGGCTTCGGCCCGATCAAGGTCACCGCGATCCGCGATCCGAAGGACCTGCCGCACAAGGATCTGGGCGTCGACATCGCCCTGGAGTGCACCGGCCTGTTCACCACCCGCGACAAGGCCGCGGCCCACCTGGAAGCCGGCGCCAAGCGCGTCATCGTCTCGGCTCCGTGCGACAACGCCGACAAGACCATCGTCTACGGCGTCAACCACGCGACCCTGACCAAGGACGACCTGGTCATCTCCAACGCCTCGTGCACCACCAACTGCCTGGCGCCGGTCGCCAAGGTCCTGCACGAGCTGGCCGGCATCGAGCGCGGCTACATGACCACGATCCACTCCTACACCGGCGACCAGCCGACGCTGGACACCATGCACAAGGACCTCTACCGCGCCCGCGCCGCGGCGATGTCCATGATCCCGACCTCGACCGGCGCCGCCAAGGCCCTGGGCCTGGTGATCCCGGAACTGCAGGGCAAGCTGGACGGCAGCTCGATCCGCGTTCCGACCCCGAACGTCTCGGTCGTGGACCTGACCTGGGTGGCCGGCCGCAAGATCACCAAGGAAGAGATCAACGAGGCGCTGACCGCCGCCGCCAACGGCCCGCTGAAGGGCGTGCTGGCCGTGACCAACGACCCGCTGGTGTCGATCGACTTCAACCACGAAGCCGCCTCGTCGACCGCGGCGCTCGCCCAGACCCAGGTGATCGACGGCACGCTCGGCCGCGTCCTGTCCTGGTACGACAACGAGTGGGGCTTCTCGACCCGCATGAGCGACACCGCCATCGCGCTGGCGAAGCTGATCTAAGACCGCTGCGACGGGCGCCATCCACAGGGTGGCGCCCGTTTCGCATTCCGGACGTTTTGGACCCCAGGCGCGCGACGCCGGGGTGAGCGGAGATATTTGATGGCCTTCAAGACCCTCGACGACGCCGACCTGGCGGGCAAGCGCGCCCTGGTCCGCGTGGACATCAACGTCCCCATGGCCGAGGGCAAGGTCACCGACGACACCCGCCTGCGGGCCATCCTGCCGACCATCGCCAAGCTGCGCGCCGGCGGCGCCAAGGTCGTGCTGCTGGCCCATTTTGACCGGCCCAAAGGCAAGGTCGTTCCCGAAATGAGCCTGAAGCCGCTGGCCCAGCCGCTGGCCGACCTGCTGGACGCCCCGGTGGCGTTCGCGAGCGACAGCGTGGGCGAGGCCGCCAAGGCCGCCGTCGACGGCCTGAAGAACGGCGACGTGCTGCTGCTGGAGAACGTCCGCTTCCACCCGGGCGAAGAAAAGAACGATCCCGAGTTCGCCAAGGCGCTGGCCGCCAACGGCGACCTCTATGTCAACGACGCCTTCTCCGCCGCCCACCGGGCGCACGCCTCGACCGAGGGTTTGGCGCGGCTGCTGCCGGCCTATGCGGGCGAGCAGATGCGTCTCGAACTGACGGCGCTCGACAAGGCGCTGGGAAACCCCGAGCGCCCCGTGATCGGCATCGTCGGCGGGTCCAAGGTCTCGACCAAGCTCGACCTGCTGCGCAACCTGGTGACCCGGCTGGACAAGCTGGCGATCGGCGGCGGCATGGCCAACACCTTCCTCTACGCCCAGGGCCACGATGTCGGCGCCTCGTACTGCGAAAAGGAGCTGGCCGAAACCGCGCGCGAGATCATCCGCCTGGCCGGCCAGAACAACTGCAAGCTCTTCCTGCCGGTCGACATCGTGGTGGCGGAGAAGATGGCGCCCGGCGCCCCGGCGCGGGTTCGCGGACTGGGCGCGGTCGACGAGGACGAGCGCATTCTCGACGCCGGTCCGGAGACCGTCGAACGCCTCTGCCGCGCCATGGCCAATTCCAAGACCCTGATCTGGAACGGCCCGCTGGGCGTGTTCGAAATTCCGCCCTTCGACAAGGGCACGATGACCGCCGCGCATTACGCGGCGCAATTGGCCAAGGACGGCAAGCTGGTGGCCGTGGCCGGCGGGGGTGATACAGTCGCGGCCCTCAACGCAGCGGGCTGCGCCGACGATTTCACGTTCGTCTCCACGGCGGGCGGCGCGTTTCTTGAATGGATGGAAGGCAAGGAGCTGCCCGGAGTGGCCGCCCTGACCGCTTAACTTTAGAATTACGGAGGGCAGGGCATGGCCCGGGTTACTTTGAGACAACTCCTCGATCACGCAGCCGAGCACGGCTACGGGGTCCCGGCGTTCAACATCAATAATATGGAACAGGCGCTGGCGATCATGGAGGCCGCCGAGGCCACCGACTCGCCGGTGATCATGCAGGCGTCGCGCGGCGCCCGCTCCTACGCCAACGATATCGTGCTGAAGCACCTGATCGACGCGATGGCGGAACTGTATCCGCACATCCCGATCTGCATGCACCAGGACCACGGCAACAACGAAGCCACCTGCGCCACGGCGATCCAGTACGGCTTCACCTCGGTGATGATGGACGGCTCGCTGAAGGCCGACGGCAAGACCCCGGCCGACTACGACTACAACGTCGCCGTCACCAAGAACGTGGTCGACATGGCCCACTGGGTCGGCGCCTCGGTCGAAGGCGAGCTGGGCGTGCTGGGTTCGCTGGAAACCGGCATGGGCGAGAAGGAAGACGGCCACGGCTTCGAGGGCAAGCTCGGCCATGACCAGCTGCTGACCGACCCGGACCAGGCGGTCGAGTTCGTGAAGGCCACCCAGGTCGACGCGCTGGCCATCGCCATGGGCACCAGCCACGGCGCCTATAAGTTCACGCGCAAGCCGGACGGCGACGTCCTGGCGATGAACGTGATCGAAGAGATCCACCGCCGCCTGCCCAACACCCACCTGGTGATGCACGGCTCCTCGTCGGTGCCGCAGGACCTGCAGGACATCATCAACGAGTTCGGCGGCGAGATGCCCCAGACCTGGGGCGTGCCGGTCGAAGAGATCCAGCGCGGCATCAAGCACGGCGTGCGCAAGATCAACATCGACACCGACAACCGCATGGCGATGACCGGCGCGATCCGCAAGCTGTTCGCCGAGAAGCCGGGCGAGTTCGACCCGCGCAGCTATCTGAAGCCCGCCAAGGAAGCCATGCGCAAGGTCTGCGTCCAGCGCTTCGAGGAGTTCGGCACCGCCGGCCACGCCAGCTCGATCAAGGCGATCCCGCTGTCGGACATGGCCAAGCGCTACGCCTCCGGCGAGCTGGCCCCGAAGATCGGCGTCAGCCGCCAAGCGGCCGAGTAGCCTCTTCGCATCGACGATCTGGCAGAGCCGCCGCCTTAACCGAGGCGGCGGCTTTTGCTTGGGCGGGATGGAACCTGGCCCAGGCCCCGGCGATTGCTGGGACATGAAGCGCATCCTCATGGTCGCGGGCATGCTCGCCGCGCTGGCCCTGGCCGCCGGCCTGGCCGGCTGGACCTTCTATGCCGGCTCGCGGATCGGCGACGGCTGGGCCGGCGTCAGCCACGTCCTGACCTTCGTGATCATCGGACTGACGGCGGTCGGGGCCCTGACCGGCGGCCTGATGTGGCTGGCCTTCTATTCCGCCCGCCACGGCTATGACGAACCCTACGACGTCAACAAGCCGGGCGGCGGGCGCGGGCCGTCCAGCTAGTCGTCGACGTTCGCCCCGCGCATCTCGCGCAGGAAGAAGAAGCCGATCACCGCGGTCGCGGCGGCGATGACGATGGGATACCAGAGCCCGAAATAGATGTTCCCGGTCGCCGCCACCATGGCGAAGGCCGTGGTCGGCAGGAAGCCGCCGAACCAGCCGTTGCCGATGTGGTAGGGCAGGCTCATCGAGGTGTAGCGGATGCGGGCCGGGAACATCTCGACCAGCGCCGCGGCGACGGGCCCGTAGACCATGGTCACGTACAGCATCAGCAGGAACAGCAGGGCCACGACCATCGGCTTGTTGACCTTGTCGGGATCGGCCTTTGGCGGATAGCCGGCCTCGTGCAAGGCGGCGTTCAGGTCCTTGACCCAGGCGTCGCGGGCGACCTTGAACTGGGCCATGTCCATGCCCGTGGCGTCGACGCCGGAGAAGCCCCGCTCGCCGATCATCACGAAGGCGGGTTCGGACCCGGCGGTGGCCTTGACGCTGTCATAGGACACCCCGGCGTTGGCCAGGGCGGCGCGGGCGACGTCGCAGCCGCTGGTGAACACCTGCTTGCCGACCGGGTCGAACTGGACGTGGCAGGTGTCGGGATTGGCGATCAGCACCACCGGCGCGCGGGCGGTCGCGTGGGCCAGGGCCGGATTGGCGGCCACGGTCAGGGCCTTGAAGATCGGAAAATAGGTCAGGGCCGCCAGCAGGCAGCCGAGCAGGATGATCGGCTTGCGGCCGATCTTGTCCGACAGCCAGCCGAACACCACGAAGAACGGGGTGCCGAGGATCAGGGCGAAGGCGACCAGGGTGTTGGTCAGCGGGCCGTCGACCTTCAGCGTCTTCTCCAGGAAGAACAGGGCGTAGAACTGGCCGGTGTACCAGACCACCGCCTGGCCGGCGGTGAGGCCGACCAGGGCCAGCAGCACGATCTTCAGGTTCGACCACTGGCCGAACGACTCGGCCAGCGGCTTCTTGGAGGTCTTTCCCTCGTCGACCATCTTCTGGAACACCGGGCTCTCGTTGAGCTTCAGGCGGATCCACAGCGAGACGACCAGCAGGATCGCCGAAACCAGGAACGGGATGCGCCAGGCCCAGGCCTTGAACACCTCCTCGCCGGTCAGCGAGCGGACGGCCAGGATGACGATCAGGCTGAGGAACAGGCCCAAGGTCGCCGTGGTCTGGATCCAGCTGGTGTAGAGCCCGCGCTTTCCGGGCGGGGCGTGCTCGGCCACGTAGGTCGCCGCGCCGCCGTACTCGCCGCCGAGCGCCAGGCCCTGGATCAGCCGCATGACGATCAGCAGGGCCGGCGCGGCCACGCCGATCTGGTCGTAGCCGGGCAGCAGGCCGACCGCGAAGGTCGACAGCCCCATCAGCAGCATGGTGATCAGGAAGGTGTTCTTGCGGCCCCAGAGGTCGCCAAGCCGGCCGAAGACGATGGCTCCGAACGGCCGCACCGCGAACCCGGCGGCGAAGGCCAGCAGGGCGAAGATGTAGCCGGTGGTCTCGTTGACGCCCGAGAAGAAGTGCTGGGTGATGAACCCGGCCAGCGAGCCGTAGAGGTAGAAGTCATACCACTCGAAGACCGTGCCGGCCGAAGCCGCGCCGATCACCATGCGATGGCTCTTCTTCTCGACGACGCTCTCGCCCGCGATCGTTTCGGCCATCCTCGCTCCCCTTATCGTTGCGGGGAGCCTAGCGGGTTTTCTGATGGCGGGAAGCTACGCTGAACGCGCAAGAAACGTGTCATCCCGGTTTTGTCGGCGCAGCCGTCAAAGACCGGGATCCATCGACGCGAGCGCCCGCGCTAGGCGCCTACGTCTGGTGCGAATGGGTCCCGGACAAGCGCTGCGCGCATTCCGGGATGACACCATGCGTCAAATCTAGTGCCCCTCGCCGCCTTCGAGTTCGCCGAGCGCGCTTTGCAGGTAGTTCGGCTCGCCGAGGGTGCGGACCAGGTTCAGCTGGGTCTCGAGGAAGTCGATGTGCTCCTCGGTGTCGCTGAGGATCTCGCGCAGGATCTCGCGGGTGGCGTAGTCGCCGGTGGCCTCGCACTCGCGGATGCCTTCGATCTGGTCGACGCGGCCGCCGACCTCGACCGCGAGGTCCGCGGCCAGGCATTCGGGCACGGTCTCGCCGATCTTCAGCAGGTGCAGGTCCTGCAGGTTGGGCAGGCCCTCGAGGAACAGGATGCGCTTGATGAGCTTGTCGGCGTGCTTCATCTCGCCGATGGATTCATCGTAGGTGATCTTGCCCAGACGAGCGTAACCCCAGTCCTGATACATCCGCGCATGCAGGAAGTACTGGTTCACCGCGGTCAGCTCATTGGTAAGCACCGCGTTGAGCCGCTTGATAATAGCCTTGTCGCCCTTCACGTGAGCCTCCTCGAATCCACTTCGAGGGCAAACTCTTCCCGGGGACGAGTTTAGTCAAAGCCTATGTTTGCAAGTGATTCCGCGTTTCGTTCGCAAGCTTACGAACCGGCAGCGAAGACCTATTCGGCTGCGTAGCGCAGAGCCTCGCCGTGCTCGCCGATCATCTTGCGCATGTTGCAGACGCAACGCGCGCATTGGGCCTGGGAATCGCAGGCCCGGAACACTTCGGCAGGGCGCGTGGCGCCAGCTTCGATGGCGGCGCGAACTTCGCGTTCGCGGATGCCGTTACAATTGCAGACGTACAAGGCGGCCTCTTTCCTCGGCGACGGGAGCTTTGTAGCAAATGCGAACGTCGTTGCAAATCATTTGCAAGTTTAGAACCGCTACCGCTGGTGGGTGCGACGCGCGGCCGTTTGTCGCTGAGCGCGCGCGCGGCTAGAAGGCGGTCATGACCGCCGAATGCCGCCTCTACCTGATCACCCCGCCGAAAATCGACGACCTGGCCGCATTCGGGCGGACCTTGGCTCGGACGCTGGACGCCGGCGACGTGGCGGCGCTGCAGATCCGGCTGAAGGACGTGGACGACACGGTGATCGCCGCCGCGGTCGACGTGCTGGCGCCGATCGCCCAGGCCCGCGGCGTGGCGGTGATCCTCAACGATCGTCCCGACCTGGCAGCCCGGCTCGGCTGCGACGGCGTGCATGTGGGCCAGTCCGACACGCCCTATGCGCAGGCCCGCAAGATCATGGGCCCCGAGGCGATGATCGGCGTGACCTGCCACGACAGCCGCCACCTGGCGATGGAGGCGGCCGAGGCCGGGGCCGACTATGTGGCCTTCGGCGCCTTCTTCCCGACCACGACCAAGGACGCGCCGACGCGGGCCGAGCCCGACATCCTGACCATCTGGCAGGAGACGATGGAGGTCCCGTGCGTGGCCATCGGCGGGATCACCGAGGACAACGCCGAGGGGCTGGCCAAGGCCGGCGCGGACTTCCTGGCGGTCTCGGCCGGCGTCTGGGCCCATCCGCAGGGCCCCGCGGCCGCGGTTGCGGCGCTGGACGCGGCGATCGCGCGGGGCGTCGCGGCGCGGGGGTGAACGCCTCGCACCTTGCCTTAGAGCCCTCCTCCCACTAGGTTCCGCCGCTCGAATTTGCCCGCCTTTCCGGCGCGATGGCGCTCGTCTGGCGTCAGAACTGGATCTCCCCGTGTCGACCCAAACCGCCCTGCTGAAAGTCATGTCCGACGCCGCCCGCAAGGCGGCCCGCGGCCTCAACCGCGATTTCGGCGAGCTGTCGGAGCTGCAGGTGTCGCGCAAGGCGCCCGCCGACTTCGTCTCCGCCGCCGACCTGCGCGCCGAGCAGACCATCTTCGAAGCCCTGGAAAAGGCCCGCCCCGGCTACAGCTTCATGGGCGAAGAGCGCGGCCTGATCGAAGGCACCGACAAGACCCACACCTGGATCGTCGACCCGCTGGACGGCACCACCAACTTCCTGCACGCCATCCCGCACTTCGCGATCAACATCGCCCTGCAGCGCGAAGGCGTCGTGGTCGCCGCGGTGACCTACAACCCCGTGACCAACGAGCTGTTCTGGGCCGAGAAGGGCAAGGGCTGCTTCGTCAACGACAAGCGCCTGCGCGTCGCCGGCCGCAAGCACCTGGACGAGGCGGTCCTGGGCACCGGCATTCCGTTCCTGGGCCATGGCCAACACGCCCGCTTCCTGAAGGAACTGCACCAGATCAGCCAGCGCGTGGCCGGCGTGCGCCGCTTCGGCGCCGCGGCCCTGGACCTGGCCTATGTGGCCGCCGGCCGCCTGGACGGCTTCTGGGAGCGCGACCTGAAGGCCTGGGACATGGCTGCGGGCATGCTGCTGATCAGCGAGGCGGGCGGCAAGGTGACCGACGCCGAAGGCGGCGACGACATTGTGGGCAGCGGCTCGATCTGCGCGGCCAACCTCGAACTGCACCCGCTGCTGATCGAAAAGCTCAAGGCCGCCGCCTAGGCCGAGCTTGATGCAGGCGTCACCTTGGGCGGCTAGTGTCGCCCAATGCACCTGACCCGACGCGCCTTCGCCCTCTCGAGCGCCGCCCTGGCGGCGAGCCCCGCCATGGCCGCAAACGCCCGCAAGCCCATCGTCATCGCGCACCGCGGCGCCAGCGGCGAGCGGCCCGAGCACACGCTCATGGCCTATCGGCTGGCCATCGAGGAAGGCGCCGACTTCATCGAGCCGGACCTGGTCGTCACCAAGGACGGTCACCTGGTCGTGCGGCACGAGAACGAGATCGCCGGGACCACCGATGTCGCGGACCGGCCTGAGTTCGCGGGCCGCAAGAGCATCAAGACCATCGACGGCGAGCGAGTCGAAGGCTGGTTCACCGAGGACTTCATGCTCAGCGAGCTGAAGACCCTGCGCGCCCGCGAGCGGCTGCCGCAGCTGCGGCCGGCCAGCGCCAAGTTCGACGGCCGCGAGGCGATCGCGACCTTCCAGGAGGTGGTCGACCTGGCCAGGGCCGAGAGCGGCCGGACCGGACGCGTCATCGGCCTCTATCCCGAGATGAAGCATCCGGCCTATTTCGCGTCCATCGGCCTGCCCATCGAGGGACGGCTGGCGCAGGCGCTGAAGGACAACGGCCTGGACAGCGCCCAGGCGGCGGTCTTCGTCCAATGTTTCGAACCGCAGCCGCTGAAGACCTTCAAGACGTTGTCGAAGGCCCGCCGGGTGCAGCTGGTGGGCGCCGACAGGCCCGACATGGTCAGCGCCGAAGGCCTGAAGCACATCGCCGAATACGCTGACGGCGTCGGACCCGACTGGTCGCTGGTGATCCCGACGAAGGATGGGGCGCTGGGGGCGCCGACGGCCCTGGTCGCGCAGGCGCGGGCGTTGGGGCTGGAGGTTCACCCGTGGACCGTGCGGGCCGAGAACCGCTTCCTGCCGGCGGACTTACGCAACGGCGAGGATCCGGCCGCGCACGGCGACGCGGGCGCGGTGCTGAAGGCGCTCTACGCGGCAGGCGTGACGGGCGTGTTCAGCGACTTCCCTGCCCTGGCTGTGCAGGCGCGGGGATAGCCTACAGAGTCAGCAGCCCCCTCCGTCTCGATGCTTTGCATCGATCCACCTCCCCCAGCGGGGGAGGAATTGTCACGTCAAGCCGCAGCCTCGCCGAACTGCAGGGCCGCCAGGCGGGCATAGAGACCGGCATTAGCCAGCAGCTCGGCGTGGGTGCCCTGCTCGACGACCTTGCCGGCGTCCATGACCACGATGCGGTCGGCCTTGAGCACGGTGGCCAGGCGGTGGGCGATGACCAGGGTCGTGTGGCCGACCATGGCGTCCTCCAGGGCGCGCTGCACCAGGCGCTCGTTCTCGGCGTCGAGGGCGCTGGTGGCCTCGTCGAGCAGCAGCACCGGGGTCTCGCGGATCAGGGCGCGGGCGATGGCCAGACGTTGGCGCTGGCCGCCCGACAGGCTGCGGGCGCGGTCGCCCAGCGGCGTGTCGAAGCCCTGCGGCAGGGCGTCGAGGAAGCCCTCGGCCTGGGCCGCGCGGGCCACGGCGCGGATGTCCTCGGGGCCGGCGTCCAGGCGCCCGAAACGGATGTTGTCGGCCGGCGAGCCGGAGAACAGCGGCGAATCCTGGGAGACCAGCGCCATGCGCGCGCGCACCTCGGCGGGATCGGCGTCGCGCAGGTCCACGCCGTCGAGGCGGATGGTCCCGCTGGCCGGATCGTAGAACCGCAGCAGCAGCCGGAAGACGGTGCTCTTGCCCGAGCCCGACGGGCCGACCAGGGCGACCGTCTCGCCCGGCGCCACGCGCAGCGAGAAGCCGTCGAGGGCCATGGCGTCGGGGCGGGCCGGATAGGAAAAGCGCACCTGATCGAATTCGATCTCGCCGCGGGCCGGCTGCGGCAGCGCCTTGGGATGGGCCGGGGCGGCGATGGACGGCGTGGCGGCGAACAGCTCGGAAACCCGCTCCATGGCGCCGGCGGCCTTCTGCACGTCGCCCCAGGTCTCGCCCAGGGCGCCGACCGAGCCGGCCGCCATCACGGCGAGGAAAGCGAACTGGAAGAGCGCGCCCCAGGTCATCTCGCCGCGCAGGCCCGCATGGACGCCCAGCCAGAAGATGAAGACGACGCCGCCGAAGACCAGGCCGATGACCAGGGCGGTCATGACCGCGCGCGCGGTCATGCGGCGCAGCGAGGTGCGGAACGAGGCTTCGACCGCATCGCCGAAGGTGGCCGCGCCGACGCCCTCGCGGCCGAAGGCCTGGACGGTCTCGAGCGCATCCAGCGTCTCGCCGGCGTGACCGACCGCGGAGGCGAACTGGTCCTGGGTGGAGGTGGTCAGCTTGCGGACGCGCTTGCCGTAGAGAAAGAGCGGCGCAAGCACGAACGGGAACAGGGCGACGATCAAGGCGGTCAGCTTGGGGCTGACGATCACCAGCAGCACCAGCGCCCCGATCAGGGTCAGGAAGTTACGCAGCGCCACGGAGATGGAGGTCGAGAGCAGACTCTCGACGATCTGGATGTCGGTGGTCAGGCGCGAGAGCACCTCGCCGGTGCGGGTCTTGGCGAAGAACGGCTGGTCGAGGGTGAGGATGTGGCCGTAGGCGGCCTTGCGCAGGTCGGCGGTGATCCGCTCGCCCAGCTTGGTCACGAAGAAGTAGCGCAGGGCGCTGGAGGCGGCGAGCGCCAGGGCCACGGCGCCGATCAGCCAGAAGCGCGGGGCGACGCTGGCGTCGGTGGCGCCGGGGGCGGTCAGGTGATCGACCAGCATCCGCACGGCGCCGGAGAGGCCAAGGGTGGAGGCGGTCGCGGTCAGCAGGAACAGTCCGGCCCAGGCGGTGTCGCCCTTGTGCCGGGCGAGATACGGCGCCAGGCCGCGCAGGGCCCCGACGTTGCGGCTGCGGGTCCGACGCTGGGCGGCTTCGCTCAGATCCTGCGCCATGGCGGCGCCGGCGCTGGGCCGTCCTTCGACAGGGGCCTCGGCGGCCAAATCACTCATAGAAACTAGCGCCCTTGCTCTTACCGCGCCTTTTCCTGTATACGCGCGGCTTCCTTCGCGCCCGCCCTTGCGGCGGACCGTGAACTTTCTGCCGCTCCTTTACGTCGGTTGCCCTCGCGATGAAACAAGACACCCACCCCGACTACCATTTCATCACGGTCGTGATGACCGACGGTTCGAGCTATCAGACCCGCTCGACCTACGGCAAAGAGGGCGCGACCCTGAACCTGGATATCGACCCGAAGACGCACCCGGCGTGGACGGGCGGCAACCAGACCCTGCTGGACCGCGGCGGCCGCGTGTCGCGCTTCAACGCCAAGTTCGGCGCCTTCACCCGCAAGTAAGGCCTGCGGCGCGCCTTGCGCGCGCCCACCGCACTCCGCGAGCAGATACGAAAACGCCGCGCTGCCCGCGCGGCGTTTTTTGCTGTGCGTACGCCCCACAGCCCTTGATCGTCATGGCCGGGCCGCTAGGTCCCGGCCATCCATAGGCACGAGGCTCTCCGGCGCACACGGCGACTATGGATCCCCGACACGCGGTCGGGGATGACGAGCTGTGATGAATGGCGGCGCCTTGTCAGGCCCCGAAGGCGGCCTGCAGGCGGCCGAACTGGGACAACACCGGATTGGCGTCCTCCGGCTCGGTCTCTTCAATGTACATGCGGCGGTCGAGGTGGCGGACGCGCTCGTAGAGGCGCTCGGAGCGGTCCAGCAGAATCAGCAGGCCCGAGGGCAGGTCCTCGGTGGTCGCGCCGCGGCAGATGTCTTCGGCGCCGAGGCGATAGCGTTCTTCGCGCGCGCTCTCCGGGGGCATGTCGCCCTCGCGCACGGCGCGCTGGACGAGCAGCCAGGAGGCGACCTGCATCAGCCGGGTGGTGAGCCGCATGCTTTCGCCGGCATAGGCCAGGGCGGCGCTGCGCGAGAGCAGCTTGGATTCCTGCCGCCCCGAGCCGTCGAGATAGCCGGCGGTCTCCTCGACCAGATCCATGCCCTCCTGGAAGGTCCGGTCGAACAGTTCGGATCGCGCGAAATCGGCGATGACATCGGCTCGCCAGGCGCCGCTCGGCGCAAATCCTTCGTTCATGACAGCACTTCGCCTCTAAATTCCCGCCCGCAGGTGCTTGCGGCTTCGGCTGGGGAGGTCTGCAACCCCCATGCCAAACGTAAACACCCGTTATCGATGATCTGCGTTTACGTTCGGTTATCCGTAAGCGCCGCTCAGCTTGGCTTTGAGAATAGCGCGTCGGCGGCGGCGCGGCCCGAGCGCTTACGCTCAATTTGGGCACGACAGCGCGCGGCCTCGGCCTCCAGGGCGGCGATGCGCTCCTCCAGCTCGGCGACGCCGTAGAGCTCAAGATCCTCGCGCATGGCCTCGGCAAGGCGCTGGCCGCGCTGGATACGGGTGTTCACCGGGTCATCCATCGATGGTCCTCCCTTTGCCGAGCTCGCTGCGGCGACTATCTGGGAGACTACGCTGAAAACCTGCCGGAGGGCGCCCCTGTGACTGAGACCATGACCGCGATCGCTGTGGAGGGCGGGCGAGGACCTGCGGAAAACCTGAAGGCGCATACCATCGCGCGCCCGGAGCCCGGCCCCGGCCAGATCCTGATCAAGGTCGAGGCCGCCGGCGTGAACCGTCCCGACCTAGCGCAACGGATCGGCGCCTATCCGCCCCCGCCCGGCGCCCCCGAGACGCTGGGCCTGGAGGTGGCCGGCGAGGTGGTGGTCGCCGCCGGACGCTGGAAGGTCGGCGACAAGGTCTGCGCCCTGCTCGGCGGCGGCGGCTATGCGCAATACGCCGTGGTGGACGCGCGCCACGCCCTGCCGATCCCGCAGGGCCTGAGCGCGCTGGAGGCCGCGGCCCTGCCCGAGACGGTGTTCACGGTCTTCGCCAACGTGTTCGAGCACGGCGACCTGAAGGCCGGCGAGACCGTGATGATCCACGGCGCGACGTCCGGCATCGGGACAACGGCGATACAGATGGCCAAGGCCGCCGGGGCCAAGGTGATCGCGACCGGCCGCGGCGCCGGCAAGGCGGCCGAGGCGCTGAAGCTCGGCGCCGACGTCAGCGTCGACGTCACCGCCCAGGACTTCGCCGAGGTCGCCAAGGCCAACGGCGGCGTCGACGTGATCCTGGACATGGTCGGCGGCGACTATTTCGCCAAGGGCCTCGACAGCCTGAAGACCGGCGGCCGCATCGTGTTCATCGCGGCGCAGGGCGGGGGCGAGGTGGCGCTGCCGATCTTCCGCCTGATGATGAAGCGCGCGGTGGTCACCGGATCGACCCTGCGCCCGCGCGACGCCGACGAGAAGGCGCGGCTGGCGGCGGCGGTCGAGCAGACCGTGTGGCCGTGGATCGCCGCGGGCAAGCTGAAGCCCCAGATCGACAAGACCTTCCCGTTGGCGGAGGCGGCCCAGGCCCACGCCTACCTGGAAGCCGGCTCGCACGTCGGCAAGGTCATGCTGCTGGCTGACTGAGTCGCAGTTCTAGGGTGCGGCATGGTGGTGGGCCAAGCGCCCGCCACCGCCGTGGAATGTTTGCAGAACATCGATCACGGCGCCGTTCCGCCGCATGAAATCCTTTCATAGTAACGGTAAGGCGCCCGCCAGCGACGACGAAACCCGTTGACGATAGGGAAGCCGTCCCTCACGATTTAGCCAATTGATCGGGAGCGTCCGGCCACGCCTTCAAGGCTGTGGTTTGGCCTCTCACATAATGGCGGCTGCGCAGCATTGATCGCGCGGCGGGAGGAACAATTGGTCAGCGGCCTTTACATGCCGAACATCCGTGCGCGCGTCGCACACCAGACGGCCCGCGCATGACCGACTCCCGTCCGCCCCTGAGCCTGGCGACCAAGCTGCTCTACGCTGTCGGCGCCGTGGCCAATGCGGTCAAGCTACGCGGCCTCTCCACCTTCCTGATGCTGTTCTACAATCAGGTGGTGGGCCTGCCGCCGACGACGGTGACCTTCGTCCTGATGATCGCGCTGGTGTTCGACGCCATCGTCGATCCGCTGGTCGGCCAGGTCTCCGACAACTTCAAGTCCCGCCTGGGCCGCCGCCATCCGTTCATGTACGCCGCGGCGATCCCGGTCTCGGTGGCGTTCTACATGCTGTGGAACCCGCCCGAGGGCCTGACCGACGGCCAGATGGTCGGCTACCTGCTGGCCTGCCTGCTGACCGTCCGCCTGTTCGACACCTTCTTCGAGCTGCCGCACTCCACCCTCGCGCCCGAACTGGCCAAGGACTACGACGAGCGGACCAAGCTGATCTCGCTGCGCATGCTGTTCGCGGTGATCGGCGGCCTGGGCATGACCGTCATGGCCTATCAGGTGTTCCTGAAGGAGAATCCGGACGGCACCGGCGGGGTCCTGGCCCGCGAAGGCTACTTCTCCTATTCGCTGACCGCCTCGCTGCTGATCTTCGGCTGCATCCTGCTGTCGACGGCCGGCACCCAGAGCCAGATCCCGTATCTGCGCCAGCCGCCGGCGCGCAAGATCACCTTCAAGGCGATGGCCCGGGAAGTGGCGGCCACGCTCAACAACCGCGCCTTCGTCATCGCCACCATCACCGGGATGTTCGTGGCGATCGCCACCGGCGCCCGCAATGCGCTGGAGATCTATTTCGGCCTCTACTTCTGGGAACTGACCCAGACCCAGCTGGCCGGCCTGGTCACGGTCAGCGTCGTGGGCGCCGCGCTCGGCGTGGTCACCGCGCCGCAGGTCGCCAAGCGGCTGGGCAAGAAGACCGGGGCGCTGCTGATGTTCTCCAGCGCGCTGGCCGTCGGGATCAGCCCGGTTGTGGCGCGCCTGTTCGGCGTGATGCCCGACAACGGCACGAGCGCGCTCTACCTGCTGCTGGTCGTCGAGACGGTGATCAACACGGCCCTGGCCGGCGGCACCGGCGTGCTGCTGGTCTCGATGGTCGCCGACGTCATCGAGGACGCCGAGGTCAAGACCGGTCGCCGGTCCGAAGGCCTGCTGATGAGCGCCGATAACCTGTTCAAGAAGCTGGTCTCCGGCGTCGGGGTGTTCATCTCCGGCGCGGTGCTGGCCTTCGTCGCCTTCCCCGAGAACGCCAAGCGCGGCCAGGTGGACCCCGAGATCATCCACAGCATGGGCCTGATCTACCTGCCGGTGGTCTGCGTCCTGTTCGGCCTGGGGATCGTCAGCCTCAGCTTCTTCAACATCGACAAGGCCAAGCACGAGGACAACCTCCGCCGCCTGGCCGCCACCGCCCTCGAGGGCGGGCCCGGCGAGGCGCCAGTCCCCGCGCCGGCGCCCGAAGCCCCGTCCGTATCGCCCCAGCCCTCCAAGGCCTGACCGCAGTCCAGGATTTCACGACATGACCGACGCCGCCGCCGGCCTGCCGCCACGCCCGCCGATCACTCTCACGACCAAGACCCTCTATGGCCTTGGCGCCGCCGCCAACATCATCAAGCAGCGCGGCATCACGACCTTCCTGCTGCTGTTCTACAATCAGGTCGTCGGCCTGCCGCCGGCCATGGTGTCGACGGCGATCATGATCGCGCTGATCTTCGACGCCTTCATCGACCCGATGGTCGGCCAGATTTCGGACAACACCCGCAGCAAGTGGGGCCGCCGCCACCCGTTCATGTACGCCGCGGCCCTGCCGGTCGCGATCGCCTTCTACATGATCTGGAACCCGCCGGTCGGCTGGGAGAACGAGGCGCTGTTCGGCTACATGCTGGTCTGCCTTCTGACGATCCGGCTGTTCGACACCTTCTTCGAGCTGCCCTCGTCGGCGCTGCTGGCGGAGCTGACCTCGGACTACGACCAGCGCACCAGCATGATCGCGATCCGCTCGTTCTGCGGCGTGGCCGGCGGCCTGATCATGCAGCTGCTGGTCTACCAGGTGTTCCTGAAGCAGAACGCCGACGGCACCGGCGGCCTGCTGTCGCGCGACGGCTGGCAGACCTACTCGATCGTCGCGGCCATCACGATCTTCACGATCATCCTGATCTCGTCGCGGGCGACCCACCACCAGATCCCCTATCTGCGCCAGCCGCCGAAGCGGAAGATCACGCTGCCCGCCATGCTGCGCGAAGTGGGCGCGACCCTGAACAACCGCTCGTTCGTGGCCCTGACCATCTCGGGCATGTTCATGAACGTGTCGCTGGGTCTGAAGACCGCGCTGGAGCTCTATTTCAACCTCTACTTCTGGGGCCTGACCCAGGGCCAGCTGGCGCTGCTGACCGTCACCGGCGTCGTCGCCAGCGTGATCGGCGTCGTCGCCGCCCCGAAGGTCGCCGCCAAGCTCGGCAAGAAGCTGGCCGCCATCACCATGTTCTTCGGCGCGGTGATCGCCCTGCTGCTGCCGATCGGCCTGCGGATCCTGGGCCTGATGCCCGAGAACGGCACCAACCTGCTGTTCGGCATCCTGATCATCGACTTCATGGCCAACGGCGCCATGGCGATCATGACCGGGGTCATGCTGCAGTCGATGATCGCCGACGTCGTCGAGGACAGCGAAGTGAAGACCGGCCGTCGCTCGGAAGGCCTTCTGTTCTCGGCCGACAACCTGTTCAAGAAGATCGTCTCCGGCGTCGGCGTCTTCACGTCCGGCGTGCTGCTGGCCTATGTCGCCTTCCCGCAGGGCGCCAAGCCGGGCGAGGTGGACCCCGACCTGCTGCGCAACCTGGCGCTCATCTACCTGCCGACGATCGGCGGCTTCTACGCCATCGCGATCACCTGCCTGTTCCTCTACCGGATCGACAAGACGACCCACGAGGAGAACCTGCGCAAGCTGCAGGAGGGGGCGATGGAGGTGCGCACCACCGACGCCCAGATCGAAGGGGCTTCGCCCGCGGCGACCGGCCCGGCCGGCGACCTCAGCCCGGTCGCGCCCAAGGCCTGACGCGCCAGCCTTGACCGCCGCTCCCGGGCCATCCGGGGCGGCGCGATCCTCCAATCCCCTCGCGGCGCCCGTCGCGAGGGGATTTTGACTCTGGAGATTAGGCGCTTGCCAGGGCCGCGGTCATACCGAATATTCGAAGCCGTGGCGTCCGCGGCGGAGATCGCGGTCCCCGACCAGGGAGGACTGCATGGGCGAGGCCCGAGCGGCGGACGGACGTCTTAGCGTCCGGTCCAAGGTGTTCTACGGCTTCGGCTCCGTCGCGTTCGGAGTCGCCACGCTGGGCCTCTCCTCGGCGGTCCTGCAGCCCTATCTCAACCGGGTGATCGGCCTGCCGGCGCTGTGGGTGGGGACGGCGATCATGGCCACCCTGATCCTCGATGCCTTCATCGACCCGGCGATCGGCCAGTGGTCGGACAAGCTGCGCACGCGCTGGGGCCGGCGACATCCGTTGATGTACGCCGCGGCCCCGCTGGTGGCGGTCGCCTGCATCGCCTTCTGGAACTCTCCCGCCGACTGGCCGCCCGAGACCGTCGGCCTCTACCTGATCGGCATGCTGGTGCTGCTGCGGCTCTGCGTCAGCCTCTACGAGGTCCCGAGCCAGGCCCTCGCCCCCGAGCTGAGCAGCGACTATCACCAGCGCACCAGCCTGTTCAGCTACCGCTTCTTCTTCGGCGTGATCGGCGGCTTCGGGATGAACGTGGTGCTCTACCAGGTCTTCCTGAGCCCGGAGAACGGCGGGATCCTCAATCGGGACGGATACGCCCAGTACGGCGTGCTGGCCGCCCTGGTGATGGCCGCCTCGATCCTGGTCTCGGCCATCGGCACTCACCGCCACATCCCGCACCTGGCCGCCCCGCCCGAGCGGCAGGCCAGCCTGCCGCAGTTGCTGCGCGAGATCGGCGGCACGCTCTCCAACCGCTCGCTGGTGGTGGTGATGCTGTCAGGCCTGTGCTCGGGCGTGGCGGCAGGCATGACCAATGCGCTCAGCCAGTACTTCTATCTGGAGTTCTGGGGGCTCAGCGCCGCCAACATCTCGATGCTGGCCCTGGCCTCAGTGCTGGCCTCCGTATCGGGCGTGGCCGCCGCGGCGCCGACATCCAAGGCGTTCGGCAAGAAGGCCGCGATGCTCGGCCTGTTCAGCCTGGCCACGGTGACGGCCTCGGCGCCGATCCTGCTGCGCCTGCTGGGCCTGATGCCGCAGAACGGCACGGGGTGGGTGTTCGCCATTCTCTGGGTCGACGCCTTCCTGGCCACGACCCTGGCCATCGCCGGCTACATCATCATCTCCTCGATGATCGCCGACATCGTCGAGGACGCCGCGGTCAAGACCGGCGTCCGTTCGGAAGGCCTGCTGTTCGCCGCCAACGGCCTGCTGCCGAAGTTCACCGCCGGGATCGGGGTGTTCATGAGCGGCCTGCTGCTGACCTTCGTCGCCTTCCCGTCGCACGCGCCGGCCGGGACCGTCGCACCGGAGATCATGCGCCACCTGGCCCTGGTCTACCTGCCGATCACCTTCGGGATGAACATGCTCTCGATCCTGGTGCTGGTGTTCTACCGGATCGACCGCGAGACCCATGAGCGCAACGTCGCGGCGCTGGCCGGCGAGAAGACGGTCGGCGACGCCGGTCCGCCGCCCGAAGCCGAACCGGTGATCGCCAGCGCAGGTTGAGACGCCCCCTTCCCTCGCTCTCCTGGTCGGGTTTACAAAAGCACACATAGAACAGGGGAAACGCCGTGGCTGAAGCCGTACCAGATAGTCAAAAACAAGGACGCCTAAGCGTTCCGACCAAATTCTTCTACGGCTTCGGCTCTGTCGCCTTCGGGGTGAAGGACCAGGGCTTCTCGTATCTTCTGCTGATCTTCTACAACCAGGTGGTCGGCCTGCCCTCGGCGACCGTGGGTCTGGCGATCATGATCGCCCTGATCATCGACAGCTTCCTCGACCCGATCATGGGCCAGGTGTCCGACAACTGGCGCTCGCGCTGGGGCCGCCGCCACCCGTTCATGTACGCCGCCGCCCTGCCGGTGGCCCTCTCCTACCTGCTGCTGTGGAACCCGCCGCAGGGATGGTCGCACGAGGCGCTGTTCTTCTACCTGATCGTGGTCGCGGTGATCATCCGCAGCTTCATCACCATGTACGAGATCCCCTCCTCGGCCCTGGCGGCGGAACTGACCACCGACTACGACGAACGCACCAAGGTCATGTCCTACCGCTACTTCTTCGCCTGGTGGGGCGGGCTGACCATGACCCTGCTGGCGCTGAAGGTGTTCCTGACGCCCGACGCTGAGCACCCGATCGGCCAGCTGAACCCGGCCGGCTACGTCACCTACGGCTATGTCGCCGCCGCGGTGATCTTCGCGGCGATCCTGATCTCGGCCATTGGCACCCACAACCAGATCCCGCGGCTGCGCATCCCGCCCGCCCGCAAGCTGACGCTTGGCCAGCTGGCCAAGGAGATGGTCGGCACTCTCAGCCACAAGTCGTTCCTGGTGCTGATGGGCGCTGGCCTGTTCAACGCCATGGCCGGCGGCCTGGTGCTGTCGCTGAACCTCTACTTCAACACCTTCTTCTGGCAGCTGCCGTCCGGCCAGATCGCCATCCTGGCGGCGGCCAACTTCATCGCCGCCGCGCTCGCCTTCGGATTCGCCGCGCCGCTGTCCAAGCGTCTGGGCAAGAAGCAGACGGCGCAGATGACCAAGGTGCTGTCCTTCCTCTTCGCCATCGCCCCGATCAGCCTGCGGCTGCTGGGCGTCTTCCCCGACAACACCTCGCCGGCCCTGCTGCCGATCCTGTTCGTCCAGGCCGTGTTCTCGACCGGCTTCTCGATCATCTCCGCCATCCTGATCTCGTCGATGATCGCCGACGTGGTCGAAGACTCCGAGCTGCGCACCGGCCGCCGGTCCGAGGGCCTGTTCTTCGCGGCCTCGGCCTTCGTGCAGAAGGCCGTGTCCGGCGTCGGCATCTTCGCCTCGAGCATGATCCTCCTGGCCATCGGCTTCCCGCAGAACGCCAAGCCGGGCGAGGTGAGCGAGGGCGTGGTGTGGAACCTCGGCCTTACCTACCTGCTGGTGCTGGGCGGGCTCTACGGCGCGGCGATCCTCTGCGTCTCGCTCTACAAGATCACCCGCGACAGCCACGCGGCCAGCCTCGCCAAGCTGGCGGCCCAGGCTGAGCAGGTCGAAGGCGGCGAAGGCCCCGAACGCGTCGGCTGACGCACCACGAAAAACGCGCCGGGCGATGAGGCCCGGCGCGTTTCATCGCGAGATGGTCGCTGCGTCTACTTGGCGATCCGCAGCGAGTTGATGTCCTGGGCGATGGCCCGGAAGGCGACCTTCAGCTCCGCCCCACCGTTGGGCATGTAGACGTACTCCGGCGAGGTCGCGCAGTTGCGCATCAGGTTCTGGACCTGAGTTTCGCTGCCGACGTTGAAGCCCACCGTGTAGATGATGATCCCCTTCGCCTGCATCGCCGAGCAGAGCTTGGCGGCCTGTGCGTACGGATCGCCGTTGGTGCCATCACAGTTGATTCGACTGTCGGTGTTTGGCGCGCCGGAGCCGGCGTCCTTTGCCGCGACGCCTCGACAGTAGGGGGTGTTGAAGGCGCCATCGGTCATCAGGACAACCACCTTGAGCAGTTCTCGCGTGCCGTAGGCCGCAGGCGCACTTGAGCCGGTCCAAGCGCTCGCCCACTCTGGCGACACCATGTACCAACCCCAGGCCAGACCAATCTGACCGGCAGTGGAGCCCGCATCATCGAGCGTGTCGATATGCGCTTTCAACGCGGTCCTATTGCTGGACAGCGGCATGATCGAAGCCGAGGGGCATGGCGCAGCGCCGGAATTGTCGCGATAGTGCCAGCCCACCGTCGATGAGGGGCCGGCATCGGTATAGGCGTCCGATCCCGTGCGCTCAGTGGCGCACGACGTCTTGTTCCACGTGTTCTGCTTGTTGGACACAGTTGTGAAGATATGAACGTCGCAACCTTCGCCACGGCACTGCGCCGTGCCCCCAGACGTGTACCCGCCCCAAGACGTGCCATTGGCGTTGCTCGTTGAACCAGAGCTCCACGTCTTGAGTTTGAAGGTGTTCTGCGTGACGTCAGTGGCCACGAAGGTCTTGCCGTTGAGCTGCGTCATACCCTTGACGCCGGTGATGTAAACCCGCTCGCCCTCGTAGAGCCCGTGGTTGTTCGAAGTGACGACGACCGGGTTGGTCTTGCTGGCCGCCGAGATGTTGGTCGGTCCCTTCGTCGCGCCACGCGCCGCGTTCTCAAAGGCGCCGAGGTTCACCCCATAGGAGTACGGAACGACCGCGAGCTTGGTGTAGTACGGCGACTGCTGGTCCTTCACGACCAGGTCGACCAGATCCTTGGCCGCGGTGCGCAGATTGCTCATCTGGGCGCTCATGGAGCCGGTGGTGTCGAGCACCAGGGCGACTTCGACGTTGTTGGAGTTGCGCAGCACGTCGGACGCGGCCGAGATGTCGGCCTGGGCCCAGAGGCGCGGCCCCACGGTCGGCGGCGTGATCGAGGCGCGGCCCTTGATGGTGATGCCTTCCAGCACGAACGAGCTGGAGGTGATCACCTGGCCGGTCGGCAGCTTGAGGTTCGCGCGCAGGGCGGAGTCGCCGGCGGTCTGGATCGCCGCCGGGGCGGTGGCGCTCGAGCGGGCAACGTAGAGCGTCGCGGTGTCGAGGGCGTCCTGCAGCTGCCCGCGCTGGCTGGTGATCATGTAGATGTCGATCAGGCCCATGGTGGCGGGCGCCAGCAGCAGCAGGCCCACGGCGAAGAAGACGGCGGTCGCGCCGCGCTCGTCGCGCAGCCCCGCAACGCACCGGGCCTTCACTCGCCCGGTCATGCCATGAATACGCCTGGCGACTTGCTTGGTGATCTTTTCCACGCCTGGAGCCCCAGCAGTTCAGAGTTGAATCTGCTGGAGCATCGCAGGTCAGCGTAAACGAACGGGCGCCGAAGACGGTTAAGGCAAAGCTTCTTTCGGCGCCCGCCGGCGGCTTACCAGCCGCAGGATTCGCCCTTGTTCTGGACGGTCAGCCAATCGTTCAGCGGCTTGAAGTAGGCGGTCACGGCGCTGGCGTCCGCGTCCTTTTCGCCGGTGAAGGCGGCCATCGCCTCCGGCCAGGGCTTGGACGCGCCCATCTCCAGCATCGTGTTGAACTTCTGGCCCATTTCCTTTTCGCCGTAGACCGAGCAGCGATGCAGCGGGCCCTTCCAGCCGATCTGGTTGCAGGCGGCGCGGTGGAACTGGAACTGGTAGATGTGCGCCAGGAAGTAGCGGGTGTAGGGCACGTTGGCCGGCACGTGATACTTGGCCCCCGCGTCGAAGGCGTCGGCCGGGCGCGGGCCAGGGGCCGCAAGGCCTTGATACTTAAGGCGCAGCTTCCACCATTCGTCGTTGTAGCGCTCTGGCGTCGCCTCGCCCGAGAACACTTCCCAGCGCCAGCGGTCGACCATCAGGCCGAAGGGCAGGAAGGCGATCTTGTCGAGCGCCATCTTCAGCAGGAAGGGGATGTCCTCGTCCGCGCCCGGTGCCTTGTCCAGCAGGCCGATCTGCTGGAGGTAGGTCGGGGTCAGGGCCGAGAGGCCGACGAAATCGCCGATCGCCTCGTGGAAACCGTCGTTTGCGCCGTTCTTGAACAAGAACGGCTGGTCCTTGTAGGCGCGTTGGTAAACGTTGTGACCGAGCTCATGGTGAACGGTGTAGAAGTCGTCGCCGTCGACCTTGGTGCACATCTTGATGCGCACGTCGTCGCGGTCGTCGAGGTCCCAGGCCGAGGCGTGGCAGACCACTTCGCGGTCCTTCGGACGGGTGATCATCGAGCGCTGCCAGAAGGTCTCCGGCAGCGGCGAGATGCCGACCGAGGTGTAGAAGCTCTCCCCGGTCTTGACCATCTTCACCGGGTCATAGCCCTTTGAAACCAACAGCTTATCGAGGCTGTAGCTCGACGAAGCGGTCTTCGGCTGGACCACGTCGTAGACGTTGCCCCACTGCTGCGCCCACATGTTGCCGAGCAGGTCGGCGCGGATCGGGCCGGTCCGCGGCTGCACGGCGTCGCCGTACTTGTCGTTGAGCTGGCCGCGCACATAGCAGTGCAGATTGCGGTAGAACGGTTCGACCTGGTTCCACAGGCGGTCGGTCTCGGCCGCGAACTTGTCCGGGTCCATGTCGTAGCTGGACCGCCAGAGCGCGCCGGTGTCCTTGAAGCCCAGGTCGCGAGCCCCTTCGTTCGAGAGCTGGGCCAGCTTGGCGTAGTCGCCGCGCATCTGCGGGGCGACCGAATGCCAGCCCTCCCAGACCGCCTTCAGCTCGGCCGGATCGCGGCTCTTGGCGAGGATCTCCTCGGCGTCGTTGAGGGTCAGGGTCTTGCCGCCGTGCTGGAACTTGCCGGCCGAAAAGGTCGAGTCCAGACGCGTGGCGATGGTCGCCAGTTCGCTCGCCGCGCCGGGCCGGTCAGGGGCTGGGGAGACCAGGAACAGCTTGAGAAGTTTCAGCTTTCGCGCCGTCACCGGATCGGCGGCGACGCCGTCGAACCTGGCCGCCTCACGCGCGTAGCGGGCCGTCAGCTCGTTCTGCTCGGCGACAGCCTTGGCCTCCAGCCACTGGGTGTCCTCGGTGATGTAGGTCGCCCGAACCCAGGCCGACTTGGCCACGTACTGGTTGAAGGCGGCGAGTTCGGCCTCGGCCTTGTCGACGAAGGCCTTGGCCTCGGCGGGGGTCGGCTTGGCAGGCTTGGGCGCCTGGGCCGAGGCCGGCGCGAACGCGAACAAAGCGACCGCCGTGGCGGCCAGAAGCTGGGATTTCATGCGGCGAGACGTCCCTAAGTCGGCAAATGCGGCCTTCTGACCGCTCTGCTTGGGAAAGAAACGTCTGACGGCGAAGCCGTCAAGCTGCGCTTAGACGCGGGCCTCCGAGGCCGCCATGCGGATTGCGCTCTCGACCGACGCCTGGGCGTCGGATTGCGACAGATCGAGGCCCTGGGCGACCGTCTCGCCGTCCTCGTCAAAGATCCGCCAGGCCCAGCCGCGCTCGGCGTGGGCGAGAGAGTAGGCGAACGGAAGATCCGTCACGGGCGCCTCCACGAAACTCATGCTGCAATGCGGCATGTCCGCTTTATGACGACTCCAAGACCAACCCGAGTCAAGCTTTCGGGCGGTTGCGGCGCAACACGAAAAGTTTCATCGGAACCAAGCGCGGACCTCGGAACCTATAGCCGGGCGAGCTTGGCCAAGGGATTTTGCATGTCAGATCAACCGTCTGCTGATCAACTGAAGGCCGGCGCCGGGCGCCTGATCCGCCAGGCGGCGCTGGTCGCCGGCGAATGGGTCCCGACCGATGGCGCGAATGTCATCGAGGTCGTCAATCCTGCCGATGGGACGATCATCGGGCGGGTCCCAAAGCTGCCGAAGGATCAGGTCGAGCGGGCGATTCGCGCCGCGGCCGACGCCTTCCGGCCCTGGGCGGCGCTGAAAGGGGCCGAGCGCGGGGCGATCCTTTCCAAATGGGCTCAGAAGGTTAGCGACAACGAGGACGCCCTGGCGGCGATCATCGCCCTGGAGAACGGCAAGCCGTTCAAGGAGGCGCTGGGCGAGGTCCGCTACGCAAACTCTTTCGTCAGCTGGTTCGGCAACCTTGCGCAAAGTCTGGACGGCAAGGCGATTCAGAGCCCCAACGGGCAGGATTTGATCCTCGCCTTCCAGGAACCTGTCGGTCCGGTGGCGGCGATCACCCCGTGGAACTTCCCGGCGGCGATGATCACCCGCAAGGCGGCGGCCGCGTTCTGCGCCGGGTGCCCGGTGGTGCTCAAGCCCGCCTCGGCGACGCCGTTCACCGCCCTGGCCCTGGCCGCGCTGGCGCTGGAGGCCGGGGTCCCGGCCGGGTGCTTCTCGGTGGTGACGGGCGCCCAGGAGGTGGTCGGCGGGGCGCTGACCGCCTCGCCGCTGATCCGCAAGCTGTCGTTCACCGGCTCGACGCAGGTCGGCCGCACCCTGGCCGCGCAATGCGCGCCGACCCTGAAGCGGCTGTCGATGGAGCTGGGCGGGGCGGCGCCGCTGCTGGTGTTCGACGACGCCGACATCGAGGTCGCGGTCGAGGGCACGGTGGCCGGCAAGTTCCGCGCCGGAGGCCAGACCTGCGTCTGCCCCAACCGGGTCTATGTGCAGGCCGGCGTGCGCGAGCGCTTCGTCGCCGCTCTGGTCGAGAGGGTGAAGACCCTGAAGGTCGGCGATCCATTCGCGGAGGGTACGGTGATCGGGCCGCTGATCGACGCCAAGGGCGTGGCCAAGGTCGAGGACCACATCGCCCGCACCGTCGCGGCCGGCGGCCAGGTGCTGACCGGCGGCGAGCGGCTCGAGGGAAACTTCTTCCAGCCGACCGTGACCTTCGGCGGCGACGACGAACTGTTCTGTCACGAGGAGACCTTCGGGCCGCTGGTCCCGGTGTTCGAATTCCAGACCGAGGAGGAGGCCGTCGCCCGGGCCAACGCCTCGGAGTTCGGGCTGGCGGCGTTCCTGTTCACCGACGACCTCAACCGCGCCATGCGGGTCGGCCGGGCCATCGAGTCCGGCATCGTCGGGATCAACGCCGGCCTGATCTCCAACGCCGCCAATCCGTTCGGCGGGGTCAAGCAGAGCGGCTATGGCCGCGAGGGCTCGGTCTACGGCATCGCCGACTACATGCAGGTCAAGGCGCTGACCCTGGCGCTTCGCTAGGCTGGCGGCCTTGATCACCTTCGCCGCCGGATGCCATAGAGGCGTCGGGTGCCCGGTCCTGTCGGCCGGTCAGGTTTAACGTTGGTCGGGCCGCCAGCGCGGAGAACCGCGACATGCGCCAAGCCAAACGCCGCCCTTCCGTCCTTCGCGAGTTCCTGCAAAGCGGGGCGGCGGGCGGCCTGCTGCTGATGGGCGCGGCGCTGCTGGCGCTCATCGTCGCCAACTCGCCGCTGGCGGAGAGCTATTTCCATCTGCTCCACACGCCCCTGGGCGGGCTCGACGTGCTGCACTGGATCAACGATGGGCTGATGGCCCTGTTCTTCCTGTTCGTCG
The DNA here is from genome assembly GCF_001425305.1 of Phenylobacterium sp. Root1290. Taxonomy (GTDB): domain Bacteria; phylum Pseudomonadota; class Alphaproteobacteria; order Caulobacterales; family Caulobacteraceae; genus Phenylobacterium. Next base: position 1,002,432 of record NZ_LMEE01000002.1, read on the forward strand.
GTCTGGAGATCAAGCGGGAGTTCCTGGACGGTCAGCTCTCGACCTGGGCGAACCGGGCTCTGCCCTGCATCGCCGCGGCGGGCGGGGTGATCGTCCCCGGCCTGATCTATGCGGCCGTGAATGCCGGTCAGCCGGACACCTTGCGCGGCTGGGCCATCCCGACCGCCACCGACATCGCCTTTGCGCTGGGCGTGCTGTCCCTGCTCGGCTCGCGGGTTCCCACCAGCTTGAAGGTGTTCCTCGCGACCCTGGCCATCGTCGACGACCTGGTCGCCGTGCTGGTGATCGCCGTCTTCTACACCGCGGACCTGAACCTGGCGGCGCTGGGCGGGGCAGGCGTGGCGACGCTGCTGCTGATCGCGCTCAACCGGCTGAAGGTCGCCCGGCTGGCGCCCTACCTGGTGCTGGGCGCGGCCTTGTGGTGGCTGGTGCTGATGTCGGGCGTCCACGCCACCGTCGCCGGCGTGATCCTGGCCATGACCATACCGCTGCGCCGCTCCAAGGCCGCCCCCGACGACATGACCTCGCCTTTGCACCGGCTCGAGCATGGCTTGAACCCGTGGGTCGCGTTCGCAATCGTGCCCGTGTTCGGCTTCGCCAACGCCGGCGTTTCGTTCAGCGGCATGAGTGCGGGCGTCCTGCTGGAGCCGGTGACGCTGGGCGTCGCGCTGGGGCTTTTCGTCGGCAAGCAGGTCGGCGTGTTCGGCGCGGCCGCCGTGGCGATCAAGCTGCGGCTGGCCGACCTGCCGGTCGCCGCCTCGTGGCCGCAGCTCTATGGCGTGGCGCTGCTCTGCGGCATCGGCTTCACCATGAGCCTGTTCATCGGCCTGCTCGCCTTCCCCGATCCCGCCCTGCAGGACGAGGTCAAGGTCGGGGTGCTGGCCGGATCCCTGGTCTCGGCCCTGTGCGGGGCCGCGCTGCTGAGCGTGGCCAAGCGCGAGCCGCCGAAGAGCGGCCCGGTTCCGGCGGACGTCTGAACCAGGCTAGTGGACGCCGCCGCCGGCGGGCAGATGGCTCTTGTCGTACTTGCCGACCTGCCCGACCAGGGTCCTGCCCGCCTCGTTCATGCCGATGAGCTCCACCTCGGCGCCCTGGCGGCGATAGCGGAACACCACCTTGTCGAGGGCCGCGACGCCGGTCAGGTCCCAGAGGTGGGTGTCGGTCACGTCGATCTCGACCCGCCTGGGATGTCCGTGATGCTCGAAGCTGGCGGCGAACAGGTCGGCGGAGGCGAAGAACAGCTGGCCGCTCACGCGGTAGCGGAGCACGCCCTCCTCCGGCGTCGCGATCTCCTGCACGGCGATGGTCTTGCCGACCTTGCGCATGAAGAAGACGGCCGAGAGCAGGACGCCGAGCACCACGCCCTTGGACAGGTCGTGCGTGGCGACCACGGTCACCGTCGTCGCCACCATGACGATCGAGGACTGCACCGGCGTGGACCGCAGCCGCAGCACCGAACCCCAGTCGAACGTGCCGATCGACACCATGATCATCACGGCCACCAGGGCGGCCATCGGGATGCGGGCGACCCAGTCCTGCAGCACCAGGATCAGGAACAGCAGGAAGAGCCCCGCCCAAAGCGTCGAGAGCCGCCCGCGCGCGCCCGAGGTGACGTTGATCATCGACTGGCCGATCATGGCGCAGCCGGCCATGCCGCCGAACAGCGGCGACAGCACGTTGGCGATGCCCTGGCCGCGGGTCTCGCGATCCTTGTCGGACGGGGTGTCGGTGATGTCGTCCAGCAGGTTGGCGGTCAGCAGGCTCTCCAGCAGGCCGACAAAGGCCAAGGTGGCGGCCACCGGTCCGATGATGCGCAGGGTCTCCCAGGTCAGCGGGACCTGCGGCAAGGCGAAGGCCGGGAAGGCGCTGGGCATCTGCCCCATGTCGCCGACCGTGCGCACGTCCAGGCCGGTGGCGATCGCGAACGCGCTGAGCACGACGATAGCGACCAGCGGCGAGGGCACGGCCCGGGTCAGCCGCGGCAGGCCGTAGATGATCGCCAGCCCGGCGGCGACCATGGCGTAGGTCCGCCAGCCCTGGCCGATCAGTTCGGGCATCTGGGCGAGGAAGATCAGGATCGCCAGCGAGTTGACGAAGCCGGTCATCACCGAGCGCGAAACGAACTTCACGTAGCGGCCCAGGCGCAGCAGCCCGACGACGATCTGGATAAGGCCGCACAGCAAGGAGGCGGCGAACAGATACTGGAGGCCGTGATCCTTCACGAGATCGGCCATCAGCAGCGCCATCGCCCCGGTGGCGGCGGAGATCATCGCCGGACGGCCGCCGACGAAGGCGATGGTCACGGCGATGACGAAGCTGGCGTAGAGCCCGACCGCCGGATCGACCCCGGCGATGATCGAGAAGGCGATCGCCTCTGGAATGAGCGCAAGGGCGACGACCGTTCCCGAGAGCAGGTCACGGCGGGGGTTTGCGAGCCACTGTTGGCGCGCGGAGGCGATGATCGACAAATGAAACTCAGCTTTGGATCGCCCGACGCCTTGCGTCCTGTCGGCGAAAGTTTCCCGGCGGATCGGCGGCCGAGATAGCCACCCGCGGCGACGGCGGGTCCTTGGTCGTCTGCGACCTAGCTCAATGGAGGCGTGGAGGCAACGGCGCGCCATTGCCGACGCCGGCGCCCGGCCTAAAGTTCCGCCGTGGGTGACACCAGGGCAGCGCCATGAAGAACGTGATCGTCTACCTCGTGGGGCCGCCGGGCGTGGGCAAGTACACGGTCGGCAGGCTCGTCGCAGACCGCCTCGAGGCGAAGCTCCTGGACAACCACTTCTGGAGCAATCCGATCCTGGAGGTGGTCGAGCCTGACGGAAGCGCCCTTCCGGCCGGGGTATGGGACAGGACAAACGACGTCCTGTCGGCGGTGCTGGAGACGGTGGCGCGCTTCGGCCCGCCGGGGCGCAACTACGTCTTCACGCATGCGGTTTCCGACCCGGGCGGCCATCCGCTCGACTGGATCATCGCCGGGCGGATCGCCTGGGTCGCCGAGCAGAGGCGGGCAGGCCTGCTGGTGGTCCGTCTCGCCTGCAGCGAAGATCAGCTTCGGGAACGGATTTCCAATGAGGCGCGCCGCCAGAGGCTCAAGACCACCGACGCCGGAGCGGCGCAGTCCCTGGCCGCCCTCGCCCCCTTCCCGATCAATCACGATTGGGTTCTCGACCTGGACACCAGCAGCCTGAGCGCGGCCGATACGGCCGATCGGATCGAGGCGGAGCTGGCGTCCCGGCTGCGGGAGTAGGTGCGAGGGGCGAGGCCGGATCGCCTTGGAACGGGAGCCGATTTCGCGCGGTTGTCGGGATCCGGGGGCGCCGAGCGTCCTTGGGCGACGGCCTTGTTGCCGCCCCAGCAAAGGAGACCACCGATGGCCGATCAGACACTGGTTCCCGCCGCCGAGCTCGCCGCCAAGGCTCAGACGCCGTTTCCGGGCGAGAGCGAGGCTTATCGCGCCGCCCGTCGTGCGCTGCTGGCGGAAGAAATCGAGTTCCGCCGGCACATGACGCGCCTAGTCGAGCAGCGCCGCGCTCTGCCCGACGGGCCGGTGGTTGCGGCGAACTATCGCTTCAAGGACGCCAGCGGCGCGGAGGTCGGGCTGCTGGACCTGTTCGGCGACAAGGACACGCTGGTCTCGTACTTCTGGATGTACGGACCGCAGCGCGAGCGGCCCTGTCCGATGTGCACCAACTGGCTGGGGGCGGTGGCCGGCAACGCCGCCGACATCAGGCAGCGCGTGGCCCTGAAGATCTTCGGCCGCAGCCCGGTGGAACGTCAGCTCGCCTTCGCCCAGGAGCGCGGTTGGCGCGACCTGGATTTCGTGCAGACGGTCGGAGACGACTACGCCCGCGACCTGGGGCTGCTGCGAGACGACGGGTCCGAGGACCCGGCGCTGGTGGTCTTCAAGCGCGACGGCGACAAGGTGCGGCTGTTCTGGGCCAGCGAAATGACGCTGGAGATGGCTGACCCAGGCCAGGACCCGCGCGATGCGCCCGACGTCGCGGCGCTGTGGTCGATACTCGACCTGACGCCTGAGGGGCGCGGCGCCGACTGGTATCCGAAGCTCAGCTATTGAGGAGAGCGCAGGCCGCGCTCGTACCAGCCCTTGCTGCGGTTCACGATCGCCACGATGGACAGCATGACCGGCACCTCGATCAGGACGCCGACGACGGTGGCCAGCGCGGCGCCGGACTTGAAGCCGAACAGGCTGATGGCGGCGGCGACGGCCAGTTCGAAGAAGTTGCTGGCGCCGATCAGGGCGGACGGCCCGGCGACACAGTGCGCCTCGCCCGACATCCGGTTCAGCAGGTAGGCGAGCCCGGAATTGAAGTAGACCTGGATCAGGATCGGGACGGCCAGCATGACGATGATCGCCGGCTGGGCGAGGATCTGCTGGCCCTGGAACCCGAACAGCAGGACCAGGGTCGCCAGCAGGGCGGCCAGGGACAGCGGCGAGAACCGGCCGAGAACCTGCTGAAGAAGGAGCTCGCCGCCACGTCTCAGCAGCGCCGAGCGCAGGACCTGGGCGAGGATCACCGGGACCAGGATATAGAGCCCGACCGAGAGCAGCAGCGTCCGCCAGGGGACCGTGATCGCCGAGAGGCCCAGCAGCAGGCCGACGATGGGCGCGAAGGCCACGATCATGATCGTGTCGTTGAGCGCGACCTGGCTGAGCGTGAAGTTCGGCTCGCCGCGGGTCAGGTTGCTCCAGACGAAGACCATCGCCGTGCAGGGCGCGGCGGCCAGGATGATCAGGCCGGCGATGTAGCCGTCGATCTCGCCGGACGGCAGGTGCGGGCGGAACAAATAGCCGATGAAGAAGGCGGCCAGCGCCGCCATCGAGAACGGCTTCACCGCCCAGTTGATGAACAGGGTGACGCCGATCCCGCGCCAGTGACGGCCGACGCCGCGCAGGGCGGCGAAGTCGACTTTCATCAGCATCGGGACGATCATCAGCCAGATCAGCACCGCCATCGGCAGATTGACCTTGGCGACTTCGGCCGACCCGATCGCCTGGAAGACCGCCGGGAACAGCTGGCCAAGGCCGATCCCGACCACGATGCAGAGCGCCACCCAGAGGGTCAGGTAGCGCTCGAACCGGGACATCGGCGCGGGCGGGGCCAGATCCGCCGCGCTCACGGCTGGACGGCGGCCGCGTCGGCCTGGTCGTGGATTTCGCGCAGTTTGGTCTGCAGCGAGAGCTGATCGATGGTGTCCAGCGGCAGGCTGAGGAACAGGCGGATGCGGGTTCCCAGCTGGCGGGCGGCCTCGGCGAAGGCGGCGGCGATTTCCGCCTCGGTTCCCTCGGCGGCGGCCGGATCGGGAATGCCCCAGTGCGCGGTCGTCGGCTGGCCTGGCCAGACGGGGCAGACCTCGCTGGCGGCGTTGTCGCAGACGGTGATCACGAAATCCAAGGGCGGCGCGCCGGGGCGGGCGAACTCATCCCAGGCCTTGGAGCGGAAGTCGCCGGCCTCGAAGCCCAGCGCCTGGACCAGCGACAGGGCGTGGGGGTGGACCTGGCCCTTGGGCATGGACCCCGCCGAGTAGGCGTGGAAGCGGCCGGCCCCCTCCTTGTTCAACAGCGCCTCGGCGATGATCGAGCGGGCCGAATTGCCGGTGCAGAGGAAGAGGATGTTGTAGGTCTTCGACACGGAGCGGGTCCTTAGCAGCAGTCGCTGGCGACTTTCATGAGCGGGGCGCAGATTTCGGGAGAGCCGCCGCAGCAGTCCTCGACCAGGAAGCCCAGCAGGTCGCGCATGGCGTCGTACTGGGCGCGGTAGATCATCGAGCGGCCGTCACGCTGGGCGACGACCAGCCCGGCGTGGCTGAGGATGTTGAGATTGGCCGACAGGGTGTTGGGCAGCATGTCCAGGCGGCGGGCCAGCTCCCCGGCGGCCAGCCCCTCCCCGCCCGCCTGCACCAGCAGCCGGAACGCCGCGAGGCGTCCCTCGTGGGCGAGGGCGGCGAGGCTTGTGACGGCGCTTTTCATTTCCATATTTCCAGCATATTCGAAATATGTAACGTTTGGAAGACAGCACAGCCGTGAGCGTCCCGTGACCGATTTCCCCGCCCTTCAGAGCGAATTCCTGCAGCAACCCGCCGCCGAGCGGCTGGAGCCGGGGCGGCTTGCCCAGCATCCGCCGCGCATCCTGCTGCTCTACGGGTCGCTGCGGGAGCGCTCGTTCAGCCGCCTGCTGACCGAGGAGGCGGCGCGGATCCTGCGGGCGCTGGGGTGCGAGACGAGGATCTTCGATCCGCGCGGCCTGCCGCAGCCGGACGGCGCGCCGGCCGATCACCCGAAGGTGCAGGAACTGCGCGCGCTGTCGCTATGGTCCGAGGGCCAGGTCTGGTGCAGCCCCGAGCGGCACGGCGCGATCACCGGGATCATGAAGAGCCAGATCGACTGGATCCCGCTGGAGATGGGCAGCGTGCGCCCGACCCAGGGCCGGACGCTGGCGGTGATGCAGGTCAGCGGCGGGTCGCAGTCGTTCAACGCCGTCAACGCCATGCGGCTGCTGGGGCGCTGGATGCGGATGATCACCATCCCCAACCAGTCGTCGGTGGCGATGGCCTGGAAGGAGTTCGGCGACGACGACCGCATGAAGCCCTCGGCCTATTACGACCGCGTCGTCGACGTGATGGAGGAGCTGGTGAAGTTCACCCTGCTGACCCGCGACCGGGCTGACTACCTGGTCGACCGCTACAGCGAACGGAAGGCCGCGGGCCGCGTCTCGCCGGTCGAACCGCTGGTCGCCCAGGCCATGCGGCCCTGACGAAGGCGCCCTACTCCCAGGGATAGAAGGGCGGCATCTGCGAGGCGCGGCCGGTGAACTGCGGGTCGCGCTTTTCGAGGAAGGCGGCGACGCCTTCCTTGCCGTCGCCGATGCTGGCGTAGAACATCGCCAGGGAGTCGATGCGGTGGGCCTCCAGCGGGTGCGGCTGGGCGGCGTTGCGCAGCAGCATCTGGCGGGCCAGGGCGACGGCGACGGGCGAGCGGCCGGCGATGAACTTGCGGGCCAGGCCTTGAGCCTCGGCGACGAGGACGTCCGGGGCGTGGACCGAGCGGGCCAGGCCGCCGCGCAGGGCTTCGGCGGCGTCGAAGATCTCGGCTGACAGCACCCATTCCAGCGCCTGTTGCGGGCCGACCAGGCGCGGCAGGAACCAGCTGGAGCAGGCCTCGGGCACGATGCCGAGCTTGCCGAACACGAAGCCGATGCGGGCCTTTTCCGAGACCATGCGGATGTCCATGGCCAGCGTCATGGTCGCGCCGATGCCGACCGCCGCGCCGTTGATCGCGGCGATGACCGGCTTCTTGCAGTTGAAGATCGCCAGGGTGACGCGGCCGCCGGTGTCGCGCACGCCGGCCTCGATGGCCGGGTCGTCGAGGCGGTCGTGCATGTCGGCGAGGGTGGGCGTCAGGCTCTCGTCGAGGCCGAAGACGTTGCCCTTGGCCGAGAGGTCCATGCCGGCGCAGAAGGCGCGGCCGGCGCCGGTGACGACGATTGCGCCGACGGCGTCATCCTCGCTGGCGCGCTCGAAGGCGTCGATCAGCTCGTGCGCCATCTCCACCGTGAAGGCGTTCATCTGGTCGGGGCGGTTGAGCGTGAGGGTCAGGACGCGGTCGTCCACCTCCCAGAGCAGGGTGTTGTAGGCCATCTGGTTCTCCCCTCGTGTTCTGCGGCGCAGTCAGTCAGCACAGCGGCGGGGCGGCGTCCAGAAGCGGTTGCGAGGCGGCGGCCGATGGGCGATGCAGGAGCCGAAGAGCGCGCCAGGACGTGCGCCGCCAACAAGGGAACGCCACCATGAAGACGCGCATCACCGAACTGCTCGGCATCCAGCATCCGATCGTCCAGGGCGGCATGCACTTCGTCGGTTTCGCCGAAATGGCGGCGGCGGTGTCGAACGCCGGGGGTCTCGGCATCATCACCGGCCTGACCCAGGGCACGCCGGAGAAGCTGAAGGCCGAGATCGAGCGCTGCAAGGCGATGACCGACAAGCCGTTCGGGGTGAACCTGACCTTCCTGCCGGCGGTGACGCCGCCCGACTATCCGGGCTTCGTGAAGGTGATCATCGAGAGCGGGATCAAGGTCGTCGAGACGGCCGGCAACAACCCGGCCAAGTGGCTGCCGATGCTGAAGGAAGCCGGCATCGTGGTGATCCACAAGTGCACCTCGGTGCGCCACGCGCTGAAGGCCGAGGCGATCGGCTGCGACGCGGTCAGCGTCGACGGCTTCGAGTGCGGCGGCCACCCGGGCGAGGACGACGTGCCGAACTTCATCCTGCTGCCGCGGGCCGGCGAGGAGCTGAAGGTGCCGTTCCTGGCCTCGGGCGGGATGGCGGACGGCCGCAGCCTCGTCGCCGCCCTGGCCATGGGCGCGGACGGCATGAACATGGGCACCCGGTTCATCGCGACCAAGGAAGCCCCGGTCCACCAGAACGTGAAGGACGCCCTGGTCGCGGCCAGCGAACTGGACACCCGCCTGATCATGCGCCCGCTGCGCAACACCGAGCGGGTGCTGGTCAACGCCGGGGTCGAGCGGCTGCTGGAGAAGGAAAAGGAGCTGGGCGACAAGGTCACCTTCGCCGACATCGCCGCCGAGGTGGCGGGCGTCTATCCGCGCATCCTGCGCGACGGCGACATGGACGCCGGCGGCTGGTCGTGCGGCATGGTCGCGGGCCTGATCCACGACGTGCCGAGCGTGCAGGAGCTGATCGAACGCACCATGGCCGAGGCCGAGCAGATCATCCGCGGGCGGCTGGTCGGCCTGCTGGACGCCTAGGACTTTTCCTCCCCCGCTACGGCGGGGGAGGGCTATGTCGCCGGGCTCATCCGCAGGACGCCCAGGAAGACGGCGGTCAGGCTGACCGTGTCGATGAGGGCGTGCAGCAGCATGCAGGCGACGAGATTGCCGCGCCCGGCCAGCCGCACGGCGCCCAGCACCAGGCCGGCCACGGTGGTCAGCAGCACCCCGCCGAGGCCCTGATAGCCATGGCCGAGGCCGAACAGCACGGCCTGGACCAGCAGGGCGGCGACGAGCGCCCAGCGCGAGCGGCCGAACCCGCTCTCCAGCCGCGACTGCAGGAAGCCGCGGAACACCAGCTCCTCGCCGATCGCCGCCGAGCTCCAGGCGACGAGCAGCCAGGAGACGTACTTCCAGACCTGTCCCTCGATCGAGGCGAAGGCGGCGGCCGAGGAGTCGGCGGGCAGACCGAGGGCGGGCAGGACGAAAGCCATCATCAGGCCGGCGAGCACGGCCAGGGCGAGGTAGCCGCCGACGATCAGCCCGGCGACTCGCCACCAGGAGGCCGGGCGGCGCAGACCGACCGCCGCCCAGGTCAGCCCACGCCGGCGCAACAGGAAGGTCGCCAGCAGGCAGAGCCCCAGCATGCGCAACGGCACCAGCAGTTGCGCCACCACCGCGCCGCCGGCGTTCGGCGGCGGCGACATCAGCAGCGCCCCCGCGGCGGCGACCAGGATCAGGACGTCGAGCCACGCCGCACGGCGGGGCGAGCGGGACAGCGCAGCGATCGGAACGTCGGCCATCGGGGTCTCCACGAGTCGAATGCGGACATCCGGGCCAATTGCCCGCCAGGGGTCAAGCTGGACGTTCGGGGAGGCTTGGCCGGAGTGGCCGCGTCGCCTATCTGGGCGCGATGATCAGACGCGCGGCCATCGACGACGCCCCTGCCCTGCTCGCGATCTGGCGGGCGGCGGTGGAGGCGACGCATCATTTCCTGACGGCCGCCGACATTGACGCCATCGAGACGCAGGTGCGCGGCTATCTGGACAGCAACGCCGAGCTGTGGACCGCCGAACGCGACGGGCGGCCGGTCGGCTTCATGGGCCTGGACGGCGAGGAGATCGTCAGCCTGTTCGTCGACCCGGCTGCGCATCGCGGCGGCGTCGGCCGGGCGCTGATCGATCACGCCCTGGCCCGCGGGGCGACCTGGCTCGGGGTAAACGAGCAGAACCCCGGGGCCATCACCTTCTACGAGCGGCTGGGCTTTACGGTGACAGACCGCTCCGACCTCGACAGCGAAGGACGGCCGTTCCCGATCCTGACCATGCGGCGGACCTAGGCTAGTCTGGCCGCACGGGAGGAACCGATGACCGTGGATCTCGAGGCGGCGTTCACGACGACGATGGATCAACTGGAGGCCGGACTTTCCGCGCGGGCGGCGGGCTCATGAGCCTGGCGATCATCCGCGCGCGAGCCGGCGATGCGGCGCTGCTGCAGAACCTCTTTCAGCTCTACACCCACGACTTCTCGGAGTTCTGGGCCGGGAGCGCGCGCGGCGAGCTGGGGGCCGAAGGCCGGTTCACGGACTATCCGCTGGAACCGTACTTCGCGCGGCCGGGCTGGTCGGCCTGGTTGCTGAAGGCGGGCGAGGCGCCGGCCGGGTTCGCGCTGATCAATGACGACGCGCACTCCGGACTGCCGGCGCGGCGGTCGATGGCCGAGTTCTTCGTGGTGCGCAAACACCGCGGCCAGGGGGCAGGGCGGGCGGCGGCCCAGACGCTGATCGCCGACGAGCCGGGCAGCTGGGAGGTCGCCGTGGCGCGGGCCAACACCGGGGCGCTGGCCTTCTGGCGCAAGGTGGCGGCGGCCTGCGCGGCGGGACCGGTCGAGGAGCTGGACGTCGCCAGCCCCGACTGGAACGGGCCGGTGCTGCGGTTCGCGGCGCGCTAGGGGATCAGGCCTCCAGCTCGTAGCCCGCCTCGCGCCAGGCCGTCAGGCCGCCGTCGAGGGCGACGGCGCGGGTGAAGCCGAGCTCGCGCAGGGTGGCGGCGGCCAGGGTGGAGATCTTGCCGAACTCGCAGCAGGCCAGGATGCGCACGGTGGGATCGAGCAGCTCGGAATTGACCCGCAGCTCCAGCTGACCGCGCGGCAGATGGCGGGCGCCGGGAATATGGCCGGCCTCGAAGGCGTCCTTCTCGCGCAGGTCGAGGATGACGATATCACGGCTGTTGCCGCCGATGCGGCTGTGCAACTCGGCCAGCGACATGAACGGCACTTTCGCCGAGGCTTCGGCCAGCAGCTGGGCGACGGTCTTGCCGCCGCTCATATTGGTGCGCAGCGCCTCGGTCAGGTGGGTGGGCGCCGAGAGGTCGAGGCTCTGCATCATCGCCACGAACTCGGCGCGGTCGGTCTTCTGCAGACGCGGGTTGGCGTCGATCTCGTCGCCGATGGTCGAGTGGGTGCGGCCCTTGTAGTCGTGGGCCGGGTAGACCAGCATCTCGCGCGGCAGCTTCAGCAGCTTGTCGAACAGGCTCTCAAAGAGAGCGTGCGGATCGCCGGTCGGCAGGTCGGTGCGGCCGGTCCCGCCGATCAGCAGGGTGTCGCCGGTGAACACCCGGTCAGCCATGACCAGGCACATGGAGTCGCCGGTGTGGCCGGGCGTGTGCAGCGCCTGAAGACGCAGCTCGCCGACAATCAGCATGTCGCCGTCGTCGAGGCGCAGGTCGGCGTAGGGCGCGGGGCTGAGGCGGTGCATGACCACGGGCGCCGGCAACAGCTTCTGCAGCTCGTGGCTGGCCGAGAAGTGGTCGGCGTGGGTGTGGGTATCGACGATGTAGCGGACATGCAGGCCGAGCTGGCCGGCCAGGCCGACATAGCGGTCGATCTGCGAGAACTCGGGGTCGATGAGCACGGCGGCGCGGGTCGCCTCGCAGCCGACCAGGTAGGACTGGCAGCCGCCGGTGGGTATCTGTTCGAAGATCATCGTAGGACCCCTGTTCCTTGCGGCGGGACAGTCGCGCCAACCACGGCCGGGCGCAAGCCGAACGCCGTTGCACATGGGGCCTTTACCCGAGGACGCCGCAGGGGGCGGCCCGATGGCGAACGGCGCCGCTCAGAGGGAGGCTGGCCCGCAGGGCGGCGTGTTCAGCGTCCCCGATCAAAAGGGAGCGCGTGAGATGCCAAAGGGCAAACCCAACATCCTGTTCATCATGGGCGACGATATCGGCTGGTACAATATCAGCGCCTACAACCTCGGCGTCATGGGCTATCGGACGCCCAATATCGACCGCATCGCCCAGGAAGGCGCCCTGTTCACAGACTGGTACGCCCAGCAGAGCTGCACGGCCGGGCGCGCGGCGTTCCTGACCGGCCAGTCGCCGATCCGCACGGGCCTGACCAAGGTCGGACTGCCGGGCGCGACGCTCGGCCTGACGGCTGACGATCCCTGTATCGCCCAGGTCCTGAAAGCGCAGGGCTACGCCACCGGCCAGTTCGGCAAGAACCACCTGGGCGACCGCGACGAACACCTGCCGACCATGCACGGTTTCGACGAGTTCTTCGGCAATCTCTACCACCTGAACGCCGAGGAAGAGCCGGAGAACGAGGACTATCCGAAGGACCCGGAGTTCCGGAAGAAGTTCGGCCCGCGCGGCGTGCTGAAGTGCAAGGCCGACGGCAAGGGCGGCCAGAGCATCGAGAACACCGGCCCGATGGACACCAAGCGGATGGAGACGGTGGACGAGGAGTTCCTCGCCAGCGCCAAGGACTTCATCAAGCGCAGCAACAAGGAGGGCGGCCCCTGGTTCTGCTACTTCAACTCCACGCGCATGCACATCTTCACGCACCTGAAGGCGGAGTCGAAAGGCAAGACCGGCCTGGGCACCTATCCTGACGGGATGGTCGAGCACGACGGGCATGTCGGCGAACTGCTGGCCCTGGTCGACGAGCTGGGCGTCGCCGAGGACACGATCGTCGTCTACACCACCGACAACGGCGCCGAGTGCTTCACCTGGCCGGACGGCGGCTCGACCCCGTTCAAGGGCGAGAAGGCGACCAACTGGGAGGGCGGCTTCCGCGTGCCTTGCGCGATCCGCTGGCCCGGAACGATCAAGCCCGGCAGCATCGTCAACGAGATCTGCGCGCACGAAGACTTCCTGGCCACCTTCGCGGCGGCGGCCGGCGACACCGACATCGTCGAGCGGATCCGCAAGGGCGGGAAGATCGGCGACAAGACGTTCAAGGTGCACCTGGACGGCAACAACCTGATTCCCGCCTTCAAGGGCGAGGCCAAGGAATGGCCGCGTCAGGGCTTCGCGTACTGGAGCGACGACGGCGACCTGATGGCGGTGCGCGTCAAGCACTGGAAGGTCGCGTTCATGACCCAGAACACGGAGATCAATCCGCACACGCCGCTGGGCGTCTGGCAGGGCGCCTTCACAAGCCTGCGCGCGCCGATGATGTACAACATCCGCTCGGACCCGTTCGAGCGCGGCCCCGAGAGCATCAACTATGCGGACTTCGTCGCCCGCCGGATGTTCCTGATGGTGCCGGCGCAGGTGATCGTCGCCAAGCTGCTGGAGACCTTCAAGGAGTTTCCGCCGCGGGCCAAGGCGGCGAGCTTCACGGTCAGCGACGCGATGGAGAAGATCGCCACCGCGAGCCCGAACCAGAACTGACGACTCCGCCATCCGGCGATCGAGGGGCGAGCCTGGCTCGCCCCTTTTTCGTGTGGGCCGGCTGGGGACGGGCGCCTACCCGTGATTGACGGCGCAGAGCCTTTCGCGTCCCATCGCTGCGACATTCTGTCCAGCTTGAGAGAGACCGATGGCGAGCGACCAGACGCCGGAGACGCCGCAGCCGAAGGGCTGGCTGGCCAAACTGCGCGCCAGCAAGATGCCCGGGCTGATGGCCGCGGGCCTGGTGATCGCGGCGTTCGGCGGCGGGGTGCTGTCGGCCAAGGGCGTCGATTGGTTCGGCAAGCCGGCGGAGGAGACGCTCGCCGCGCCGGGCGCGCAGGGCTGGTCGCTGTTCGGCAAGCCGCGCGACGCCAAGGCCGCGCGGCGTGGAATCCCCAAGCCGGAAGGCTTTGCGGTCTGGCGTCACCGGATCGACACCTCGCGCAACCAGCCGGCCGCCTGCATCGAGCTGACCCGGCCGCTGGACCCGGCCAAGTCCTATGCCGACTATGTGCTGATCTCGCCTGACCTGGGCGGCGCGCCCGCCGTCACCGTGAAGGGCTCGGAGCTCTGCGTGGCCGGGACCGGCTTCGCCGATCGCCGCGTGACGCTGCTCAAAGGGCTGCCGTCCAGGGGCGGCGAGACGCTGGCGGCCAACGCCGACGTCGATTTTACCTTTGGTGAGAAGCCGCCCTATGTCGGGTTCGCCGGCGAGGGCGTGATCCTGCCGCGCGAGGATTCCGACGGGGTCGGGATCGAGACGGTGAACGTCAGCCGCCTGTCCGTCGAGGTCTGGCGCGTCGTCGACCGCAACCTGGTGCGCAAGTCGATCAGCGCCCCCGATCCCACCGGCGAGGGCGAGTACCCCAGCGACTACGGCTCCGACAGCCCCGACGACGAGGGCCGCGTGGTCTGGAAGGGCGAGCTGCCGGTGAGTTCCCAGGGGACCGGCGAGCGGGTGACCACGGTCTTCCCGCTGGGCGCGGTGCTGAAGGAGATGAAGCCCGGCGCCTATGTGATCAAGGTGCGCGACGCCTCGGGCGGGCGCTCGATCAAGGGCGAGGGCAGCGAGGACGACTACGACCCCAATCCGCCGGCCCAGGCGCGGCGCTGGGTGGTGTTCACCGACATGGCGCTGTCGGGCTACGACGGCTCCGAGGCGCTGGACGTGGTGGTCCGCTCGCTGAAGACCGCCAAGGTGATGGCGAACGTGCGCGTGGCCCTGGTGGCGCGCAACGGCGAGGACCTGGCGGTGGCGCAGAGCGACGCCCAGGGCCGGGTGCGGTTCGACCGTCCGCTGCTGGACGGCGAGGGCGCGGCCGACGCCAAGATGGTGATGGCCTATGGCGACCAGGGCGACCTGGCGGTGCTGGACCTGGACCGAGCGCCGGTGGACCTGTCAAAGCAGGGGATCGGCGGGCGCACCGAGGACAGCGGCGTGTCGGGCCGCACGGCCCAGACCGCCATCGACGGCTATCTCTATGCCGACCGCGGCATCTATCGGCCCGGCGAAACCGTCCACCTGAACGCCCTGCTGCGCGACCGTGAGGCCAAGGCGGTGAAGGACCGCAAGGGCGCGATCGTCGTGCGCCGGCCCTCGGGCGTGGAGTTCAAGCGCTATCCCTTCGACAAGGCCCCGCTGGGCGCCGTGCCGGTGGACATCGATCTGCCCAAGAGCGCGCCGCGCGGGCGCTGGACCGCCAAGCTGGAGATCGACGGGCTGGACAAGCCGGCCGGCGAGCTGTCGTTCCAGGTCGAGGACTTCGCGCCGCAGAGGCTGGCGGTGACCGCCACGGGCCAGGAGTCCGTCCCGCTGAAGGGTGGCGAAACCCGCAACATCGACGTCACCGCGCGCTTCCTCTACGGCGCGGCGGGCGCGGGCCTGCAGACGCAGGGCGAGGCGCGGCTGCGCGTCGACCCCAATCCCTTCCCGGCCTTCGAGAACTATCAGTGGGGCGACCAGCGCGAGCCGTTCGCCGAGAAGTTCCTGGAGATCGGCCAGACGGTGACCGATGGCGACGGCCGCGCGGTGCTGGCGCTGTCGTCGGAAGAGGCCGGCGACACGCCCCAGCCGCTGACCGCGACCTTCACCGCCAGCGTGTTCGAGCCGGGCGGGCGCCCGGTGCGCGAAGGCCTGGACCTGAAGGTGCGGACCAAGGCGGTCTATCTGGGCGCCAAGATCGAGCAGGGCGATTCCAGCGGGTCGGGCGATCCGACCATGCTCATCGACCTGATCGCGGTGAACGCGGCCGGCCAGCGGATCGCCGCGCCGGGGACGACCTACACCCTGATCTCCGAGAACTGGGACTACGACTGGTTCCAGCAGGACGGCCGCTGGCAGTGGCGGCGGACCAGCCGCGACGTCGTGGTGGCGAAGGCCAATGTGAACATCGCCGCGGGCCAGCCCTCGCGCGTCGCGCGGCGGCTGGGATGGGGCGACTACCGGCTGGAGATGACCGGGCCGGGCGGCGCCAGGAGCGTCATCCGCTTCGCCTCCGGCTGGGGCGCGCCTGCCAAGGACGTCGAGGCCCCCGACTTCGTGCGGGTCAGCGCCGGGGCCAAGCCGTATGCGCAGGGCGACACCGTCGAGATCACCCTGAAGCCGCCCTATGCCGGCGAGGCGCAGATCGCGGTCGCCACCGACCGGCTGATCGACCTGAAGACCGTGACCGTCGGCAAGGACGGGGCGACGGTGCGGCTGAAGACCAGCGCCGCCTGGGGCGGCGGGGCCTATGTGCTGGTCAGCGTGGTGCAGCCGCGCGACCCGGTCGCCTCGCCCAAGCCGCGGCGGGCGCTGGGGCTGGTCTATGTGCCGCTGGACCCGAAGGACCGCAAACTGACGGTCGAGCTGAACACTCCGGCCAAGATCGACTCCAAGGCCGCGGTCGAGGTTCCGATCACAATCAAGGGCGCCGGCTTCGGCGGCCGCGCGCGGGTCACGCTGGCGGCGGTCGACGAGGGCATCCTGCAGCTGACCAAGTTCCAGAGCCCCGATCCGGTGAAGTGGTACTTCGGCAAGCGGGCGCTGACGCTCGACTACCGCGACGACTACGGGCGGCTGCTGGACCCGAACCTTGGGGCGCCGGCCAATGTCAGCTTCGGCGCCGACGGTATCGGCGGCGAGGGGCTCTCGGTCACCCCGATCAAGACCGTGGCCCTGTGGTCGGGCGTGGTCGAGACCGGGCTCGACGGCAAGGCGGTGATCAAGCTGCCGGCCGCCCAGTTCAACGGCGAGCTGCGGCTGATGGCCGTGGCCTGGACCGACACCGCGGTCGGGTCGGCCAGCAAGCCGCTGACCGTGCGCGAGGCGGTGGTCGCCGACCTCGCCCTGCCCCGCTTCCTGGCGCCGGGCGACAAGGCGTTCGCGACGCTGGAGCTGCACAACATCGAAGGCAAGGTCGGCGCGTACGTCACCGAGCTGACCAGCGGCGGCGGGGTGCTCGCGCCGTTCAGGAAGGCTTTCCAGCTGGCCCTGGGTCAGCGGGTGGCCGAACGGATCCCGTTCAGCGCGCCGGGCCGGGCCGGCGTCGGCCAGGTCGGCTTCAAGGTCTCGGGACCCGGCTTCGCCACCGCCAAGGACTATCCGATCCAGACGCGGCTGGGCTGGAGCCCGATCACGCGGACGACCTACGAGCTGCAGCAGCCGGGCGCATCTTACACGCCCGCCTCGGCCCTGCTGGCCGGGCTGGCGGCCGGGGACGTGAGCCTGCACGTCAGCTACTCGCCGTTCCGCGGGTTCGACCCGGCGCCGATCGCCAGCGCCCTGTCGCGCTATCCCTATGGCTGCACCGAGCAGACGGTGTCGGGCGCCTATCCGCTGATCTATGCGGCGGAGATGTCGGCCGATCCGAAGGTGAAGCGCTCGTCGCTGGCCCTGGCCGGCGCGGTCGGGCGGCTGCTGGACCGGCAGACCCTGGACGGGGCCTTTGGGCTCTGGCGGGTCGGCGACGGCGAGGCCGATCCCTGGCTGGGCGCCTATGTCACCGACTTCCTGCTGGAAGCGCAGAAGGCCGGGACGCCGGTGCCGCAGGAGGCCATCGATCGGGCGCTGAGCGCCATGCGCCAGGTCTCGCGGCCGGACGGCTGGGCCTCGGTCTCCTATCGGATGGAGTATCCGACGTGGTGGGCCGGCGGATCGGACGCCTCCAAGAAGGCGACCGAGCGGATGCGCAGCCGCGCCTCGGCCTATGCGCTCTATGTGCTGGCCAAGGGCGGACGCGGCGATCTGGCGCGCCTGCGCTGGTGGCACGACGTGCAGATGAAGACCGAGGCCTCGCCGCTGGCCAAGGCCCAGGTCGGAGCAGGCCTGGCGATGATGGGCGACAAGGCCCGGGCGCGCTCGGCCTTGCGCCAGGCGATCGCCTCGCTGGGCTATCGCGAGGAGAGCGACTGGTACCAGAGCCCGCTGCGCGACATCGCCGCCGTCATCGCCCTGGCCTACGAGGCCGGCGAGCCGGACCTGGCCCGCGGCCTCCAGAAGCGCCTGGAGAACGCGGTGAAGGACCCCGACAGCCTCAACACCCAGGAACAGGCGCGCCTGCTGCAGGCCGCCCACTGGATGCTGAAGGCGGCCGGCGCGATCCGCATCGACGCCAAGGGCGCGCAGCCGCTGACCACCGTCGGCGGCACGCCGCGCTGGGCGGTCGGCAAGCTGGCCGAGGCGAGCTTCGTCAACGCCGGCAAGGGCGCGCTGTGGCGCACGGTGACGGTGACCGGCACGCCGGTCGCCCCGCCGCCCGCCGAGGACAACGGCATCTCGCTGAGCAAGCGGCTGGTCGGCTTCACCGGCGGCTCGGTCGACGCCTCGGCGCTCACCCAGGGAGACCGGGTGATCGTGGTGGTGTCGGGCCGCTCGGGCCAGGCGCGGTCGATGTCGCTGGTGGTGGACGATCCGCTGCCCGCCGGCTTCGAGATCGAGACCGTGCTGGGACCGGACGACGCCCAGAACGGGCCGTTCAAGTTCCTGGGCGAGCTCTCCAGCGCCGACGTCCAGGAGGCCCGCGACGACCGCTATGTCGCGGCCATGGACCTGGCCGGCAAGGGCGACTTCACCTTCGCCTATGTGGCGCGGGCGGTGACGCCGGGCGACTTCCTGCTGCCGGGGGCGCAGGCCAAGGACATGTACCGTCCGAGCCTGAACGCGCGCACCGGCGCCAGCCGCACGGTGATCGCGCCGGGGCAATGACGCAGACGCATTACAAGGTGTCATCCCGGCTGGAGCGGAGCGGATGGCCGGGACCCATTGACGCCTCGCGTCGAGTTCTTGGCGCGGGCGGCTCCCTTTCCGGCATGACCCGGTGTTCATGGGTCCCGGTCTTCGGCCTTGCGGCCGAAACCGGGATGACACTCTAAGGCGCATGAACCTCGCCGCTGCGAAACAAGTACGCGCCATCACCCTTGGCCTGATCGCCCTGCTGGGCGTGGAGGTCGCGGTGTTCGCGGTGGATGCCGTGCTGCCGCCGGACATGAGCCGGGCGGAGCGGTCATCGCCGGTGGCGTTGGACCGGCGCGGGGCGTGGCTGCGGGCGCTGCCGGTGGAGGACGGGCGCTGGCGCATCCGCGCCGACCTGACACGCACCGACCCGACGTTCCAGAAACGGCTGGTGCAGATCGAGGACGCGCGGTTCTGGATCCATCCTGGCGTCGATCCGCTGGCGGTGGCGCGGGCGGCCGGGTCGGCGCTGGCCTCCGGACGGGTGAGCTCGGGCGCCTCGACGCTGAGCATGCAGACCGCGCGGCTGCTGGAGCCGCGGCCGCGGACCATCGCCGCCAAGCTGATCGAGATGATCCGCGCGGTGCAGATCGAGGCGCGGCTCAGCAAGCGCGAGATCCTGGCGCTGTACCTGACGCTGGCCCCCTATGGCGGCAACCTCGAGGGCGTGCGGGCGGCGAGCCTGTCCTACTTCGGGCACGAGCCGGAGACCCTGACCGCCGGCGAGCAGGCGCTGCTGATCGCACTGCCGCAATCGCCCGAGGCGCGGCGCCCCGACAGGCGGCCGGAAGCGGCGCGGGCGGCGCGGCGAGGGGTGCTGGACAAGATGATCCGGACAGGCGCGCTGAGCGAGGTCGCCGCCGCCGAGGCCGAGGAAGAGCCCCTGCCCGGCCGCGCGGCGTTCCCGGCCCTGGCCTGGCACGTCGCCGGCGAACTGGCGCGGGCCGCGCCGGTCGACCAGGCCTCGGTGCTGACCACGCTGGACGCCGGGCTGCAGGCGCGGCTGGAGCCGCTGGCCGCCCGGATGGCGCAGAGCCAGGGCCCCGAGGCGACGGCGGCGATCCTGGTGGTGGAGTTGGAGGGCCGGGCGGTGCGCGCGGCGGTCGGTTCGGGCGGGCTGGCGCGGCCCGGCGGCTGGATCGACATGACCCGGGCGGTGCGCTCGCCCGGATCGGCCCTGAAGCCGTTCATCTATGGCTTCGCCTTCGACGACGGGCTGGCGGCGCCCGACACCCAGATCGACGATGCGGCGCGGCGGTTCGGCGACTATCAGCCGGAGAACTTCGACCGCGTGTTCCGCGGCAAGGTCACCGCGCGCGAGGCCCTGACCTATTCGCTGAACGTGCCCGCGGTGGAGCTGCTGGACAAGGTCGGGCCCGCGGCCTTCGAGGCGCGGATCGACTCGGCCGGCGTCAACCTCGTGCGGCCCAAGGCCCAGACCCGCGAGGCCGGTCTGGCCATGGCGCTGGGCGGGGTCGGGATCACCCTACGCGACCTGGCCGTGCTCTATGCGGCGCTGGGCGACGACGGCATGGCCAAGCCGCTGGCCTGGACGCAGGACGAGGCGGCGCGGCGCGAACGCCAAGGCGGGCGGCGGCTGATGCGCGAAGAGGCCGCCGACCAAGTTCTGGCCATCCTGCGAGAGACCCCGCCGCCGGCCGGGGCGACGGCTTCGGCCCTGACCAGGGGCCGGCCGGTGATGGCCTTCAAGACCGGCACCTCCTACGGCTTCCGTGACGCGGTGGCCGCCGGGCTGGTCGGGCGCTACGTGATCGTGGTGTGGACCGGCCGGGCCGACGGCGGCGCGCGCGGCGGGCTGACCGGGCGGGACGCGGCGCTGCCGCTGCTGTTCGACGCCGCCGACCTGCTCGATGCGCCGGCCAGCGCGCCGCGGCCGATCGCGCCGCGCGACGCCCCGCCGGCGCTGGCCCGGCTGGAGACGCGAGACGTCGGCCCGCGGCTGATCTTCCCGCCGGACGGGTCGACGGTGCAGGTCGAGGCGTTCGGCCCGGCCTCGCGCGGGCTGGCGCTCGCCGCCGGCGGCGAAGGCCTTTCCTGGTACGTAGCCGGCGAGCCGCTGACCGCCGATCCCGTCAGTGGGCGGACGATCTGGCGGCCGAATGGTCCGGGCTTCTACCGTCTGACCGTGGTCGACGAGGCCGGCCGCAAGGCCAGCGCGCGGGTCCGGGTGAAGTAGCCGCGCCCCAGAGGGGTGCAATGCAGACTGAAGCTACTGTCCCTCGTCGCGGGCCTTGTCGAGGTCGCCGGGGCCGCTGATGGTGCAGTTCTGGTCGGTGACCAGGCCGTTGGCGATCGAGTAGACCCAGCCGTGGACGCTGAGGTTCTGGCCGCGGGCCCAGGCGTCCTGGACGAAGACGTCGGAGGCGACGTTGCGGACCTGGCGCATGACGTTGAGCTCGATCAGGCGGTCGATCCGCTCGTGGTCGTGCAGGGCCTCCAGCTCGTCGCGGTGCTCGGCGTAGACCTCGCGGATCGGGTGCAGCCAGTGGTCGACCAGACCACGGCGCTTGCCGTCGACCGCGGCGGCGACGCCCCCGCAGCCATAGTGGCCGACGACCATGATGTGCTTCACCTTCAGCACGTCGACCGCGAACTGCAGCACCGACAGGTAGTTGGCGTCCTGCGGCGGGGCGAGGTTGGCGACGTTGCGGTGCACGAACAGCTCGCCCGGATCGAGATTGACGATCTCGTTGGCCGGGACGCGGCTGTCGGAGCAGCCGATCCAGAGATATTCGGGGCTCTGCTGGGCGACCAGGCGTTCGAAGAAGCCGGGGTCGACGGAGAGCTTTCCAGCCGCCCAGCGGCGGTTGTTTTCCTTCAGGTCCTCAAGCATGCACGGCGTCCGGTTGGCGATCGGGATGGGCGGCGGCGAAGGCCGGGTGCTCGCCCGCGTGGGCGGCGGCCGCGGCGATCGCCGGGAATGGCGACAGGTCGACCTTGTAGCGCTGGGCCGAGTAGACCTGGGGGACAAGGCAGCAGTCGGCGAGGGTCGGCGCGGCGCCGAAGGCGAAGCCCTGGCCGTGGCGCGCGACCATCGGCTCGAGCGCCGAGAAGCCGTCGACGATCCAGCGCTGGCTCCATTCGAGACGGCCGGCTTCATCGACGCCGGCCTGCTCGAGCGCCTTCTGGATGCGCATGTTGTTCAGCGGATGGATGTCGCAGGCGACGATGGCGGCCATGGCCCGCACCGTCGCGCGGTCGAAGGCGTCTGCCGGCAGCAGGGCCGGCTGCGGATGCGTCTCCTCCAGCCATTCCAGGATCGCCAGGGACTGGACGAGCACGTGGCCGTCCGCCTCCAGCGCCGGGGTCAGGTGCTGGCGGTTGCGCTTGGTCACATAGTCGTCGGCGTGCTGCTCGCCCTTCAGCAGGTTCACCCCGACATAGCCGTAGTCGAGGCCCTTCAGATTAAGGCCGATGCGCACGCGGTAGGGCGCGGTGGCGCGCCAGTAGGAATGCAGGGTGAGGCTCATGCTGACACCGTGAACTTGAGTTGGCCGACGCCCTCGACCTCACCCTCGACGACATCGCCGGGGACGATGGGGCCGACGCCCTCGGGGGTGCCGGTGAAGATCAGGTCGCCGGGAGCCAGCGTCCAGAGCTTGGAGGCCTCGGCGATCACCTCGGCGAGGTTCCAGATCATGTCGGCGACCTGGCCCTCCTGGCGGAGCTGGCCGTTGACGCTCAGCGCGATGCGGCCCTGCGGCGGCGCGCCGTCCCACTTGCGGATCGCCGAGATCGGGGCCGAGGCGTCGAAGCCCTTGGCGGCGTCCCAGGGATGGCCCTTGCCCTTGGCGGCGTTCTGCAGGTCGCGGCGGGTCAAGTCGACGCCGACCGCGTAGCCGTAGACCAGCCCCAGGGCCTGCTCGACCGGCACGTCGGAGCCGCCGCCCTTCAGGGCGACGACCAGCTCGATCTCGTGATGCAGGTCGGTGGTGCGCGGCGGATAGGGAACCGCCTCGCCGGGCGGGACCACCGCGTCGGCGGGCTTGGCGAAGAAGAACGGAGGATCGCGGTCGTCGCCCCCCATTTCGCGGCGGTGGGCGGCGTAGTTGCGACCGACGCAGAGAATGCGGCGGACCGGAAAGACCGCCGTCTCGCCCTCCACGGGCACGGAGGCGGGAGCTTCGGGCGGCAGGACATAGGATGTCATAGCGCCGCCCTTACGCCTGGGAAGGGGTGATGTGAACCCTGCCGTAGTGGGAGGACGAGGGGTTTTTTGCGGGAAGGCGTTCCCCGCGAGACGATCCGTGTGTCGTCCCGGCTCCCGACCGGGCGGCCGAAAGCCGAGACGCCACCGCGGAGTTCTACTTCACGGCGTCGCGGACCGTGCGGGCCTTGTCGAGGTGCTGCTGCACCGTGACGGCGGTGGTGGCGGCGAAGGCCTTGATGCCCGCGACGTCGCCGTCCTGGGCGTAGCGTTGCAGGAGGTCGAGCGCGGCCTGATGGGCGTCGACCTGGTTATCCATATAGGCCTTGTCGAAGTTCTCCGCCTTGCCAAGGTCGGTGAGCTTGTCCTGCAGGTCGGCGGGCAGGGCCGTCGGCAGAACCAGCACGGTCTGACCGGAGTCGGCGATCGCCTTCTTCAGGGCCTCGGTCGACTTGGTGTGGGCGGTGACCATGTCGGCGGCGAACTTCTTCACCTCGGCGCTCTTGGCCTTGGTCTGGGCGAGCTTGGCCGCCTCGATCTCGAACATGTCGCTGGCGGCGGCCTTGGCGACGAAG
Source organism: Phenylobacterium sp. Root1290 (assembly GCF_001425305.1). GTDB lineage: Bacteria > Pseudomonadota > Alphaproteobacteria > Caulobacterales > Caulobacteraceae > Phenylobacterium. The sequence continues at coordinate 1,025,807 of NZ_LMEE01000002.1, forward strand.
TCGGGCGCCGCCGCCTCGTTGGACGGCGTGGGGATGGTGGCGGCCGGATTTGCGTCAGGCGTCGCCGCCTGTTGGGCGGGCGTCGCAGCGCCCTCGGCTTCGGTCTTTTGCCCGCAAGCGGCCAGCGAAAAGGCAGCCACAGCCGCGCCCGCGATCAGCAGGTGTCGGGTCATCAAACCCTCCTCAAGATTGACTAAGATGTTCAGCGCGGGTCCAACGGACAGGCGCCCGTCCAGAACTCACGGACGTGTGATCCGTTCCGGGGAGGGAGAAAACGTGACCGAAGCCGCCGCCAACAACGGGCCGCTCAAGGGCCTGAAGGTCGTGGAGATGGGGACGCTGATCGCCGGCCCGTTCTGCGGCCAGATCCTGGGCGATTTCGGCGCCGACGTGGTCAAGATCGAAGATCCCAAGACTGGCGATCCGATGCGCCAGTGGGGCCGCAGCCTGCCCAAGGGACTGTCGCCCTGGTGGCCGGTGATCGGGCGCAACAAGCGTTCGGTCGGGCTGGACCTGCGCACGCCCGAGGGCCGCGAGATCGCGCTCAAGCTGATCGACCAGGCCGATGTGCTGATCGAGAACTTCCGGCCCGGCACGCTGGAGAAGTGGGGCATGGGCTATGAAGCGCTCAGCGCCCGCAATCCCCGGCTGATCGTCGCGCGGGTGTCGGGCTTCGGCCAGACCGGACCCTACGCCAAGCGCGCCGGCTATGGGCTGATCGGCGAGGCGATGGGCGGCCTGCGCCACGTGACCGGCGAGCCGGACCGGCCGCCGGCGCGGGCCGGCATCTCGATCGGCGACAGCCTGACCGCCATGCATGCGGTGATGGGGATCACCATGGCCCTGCACGCGCGCGAGCGCACCGGCCGCGGCCAGATGATCGACGCGGCGCTGTACGAGAGCGTGCTGGCGGTGATGGAGAACCTGGTCACCGAGTACGACCTGACCGGCTATGTCCGCGAGCGCTCGGGCTCGATCCTGCCGGGCATCGCGCCGTCCAACGTCTATCCGTGCGCGGAGGGCGAGATGATCCTGATCGGCGGCAACGGCGACACCGTGTTCGCGCGGCTGGCCGAGGCGATGGCGCAGCCCGACCTGGCGGCCGACCCGAAGTTCGTCAGCCACGCGGCGCGCGGCGAGAACCAGAAGGAACTGGACGAGATCATCGCCGCCTGGACCGCGACCTGGACGCTGGGCGACCTGATCGCGCACCTGGAAGCCAGCGGGATTCCCTGCGGCCGGGTGTTCCGCGCGCCCGACATGCTGGAGAACGAGCAGTACCAGGCCCGCGAGGCGATCGTTGAGCTGCCCCACCCTGCATTCGGCAAGGTGAAGATGCAGAACGCCTTCCCAAAGCTGTCGGAGACACCGGGCGCCGTGCGCTGGCCCGGGCCCGACCTGGGACAGCATACCGACGAGGTGCTGGGCGAACTGGGGTTAGCGCCCGACGCGGTGGCGGCGCTGCGGACCAAGGGGATCGTCTAGCGGTGAAGGACATCTTCGTGGTCACCCACGCGGAGTCGCTGCACCACGTAGAGGACGTGGTCGGCGGCTGGCACGACACCTCGCTGACCGAGCGCGGCCGGCGGCAGGCCGATGCGATCGCGGCGCGGGTCGCCGAACTGGTGGATGGCCGGGCGGTGGAGATCTACGCCTCGGACCTCAAGCGCGCCTACGAGACCGCCGAGCCGATCGGCGCAAGGCTGGGCGTTCCGATTGTCGCCGATCCCGACCTGCGCGAGATCAGCTATGGCGTCGCGGGCGGCAAGCCTCAGGCCTGGCTGGACGAGCGCATCCGGTTTCCGTCCCGCGACGGCGACCGGCTGGACAATCGCATGGGCGTGGAAGGGGCGGAGACCAAGCGCGAGTTCGCCACCCGGGTCTATCGCGGCGTCGACCGGGTGATCGCCGGTCGGAGCCCGACGGCGGTGATCGTCACCCACGGCTTCGCCATGACCTTTGTAGTGGCTCGCTGGATCGGCCTGCCGATCGAGAACGCCGGCCACGTCAATTTCCGCGCCGGATCAGGCGGGATCACACATCTGCGCGAGGAGGACATGCTGCAGAACCGCGGCGTGCAGTTCCTCAACGACCTTGGCCACATGGCGGGCCTTTAGCCGCCGCGCAGGCGTTCGCCCGCCCGGCGGCGTCGTTGGATTCTAGACTGCGAAGAAGCCGAGTTCGCCGCTGACGCGGACCTGGCAGGGACGACCGTCGTCCTGGACTTGGCGGGCTCGCTTGTTGGCCGCGGCCTTGGCGACATCCTTGTCCGGCGAGTGCCCGAAGTGATCGCCGTCCAATTCGACGGCCCACATGCCATCACGAAGTGCGACCGTCAGAACGGCCCGTTCCAAACCTTTTTGCATCCCGCAGCTTAGCACAGGAAAGCGGGGTTTAGAGATTTTTCTAAATATTTCTTGCGACTGGGCGGTTTTTTGCGCAGGCTACGAGGGTCAAATGTCGTTTTGGCTCGCTGCCGTGGCGCTGTGTCCTTCGGAAGTACAGCTTCACAATTGCCTCCGGACCTCTCCGAAAATTTGATCGAGCGACCCGCTCTGGGCGCGAGAACTCATGTCCGGAAAGGGACGATTGTATGAAAACCGGTGTTGTGAAGTGGTTCAACGGCCAAAAAGGCTTCGGTTTCATCCAGCCTGACGATGGCGGCGCGGACGTGTTCGTGCACATCTCGGCGGTGGAGCGCGCCGGCCTGGGTTCGCTGCATGAAGGCCAGAAGCTGAGCTTCGAGCTGGAGCGCGACCAGCGCAGCGGCAAGTTCTCGGCTGGCCAACTGCAGTCGGCCTAAAGCCACAGCCGCAAGGCTGAGAGATCAACGGCCCAGTTCCCCGACGGGAGCTGGGCCGTTTTCTTTTTGGGCGTGGGCAAAGGCGTAAACTCGTCAGTCCCGATCGCGCGCGACCAGCCGGACGAGGGCGTCCTCGAAGCCCTGATCGTGCAGATGGGGATAGCCCTCCAGCACCGCGGCGCGGATGACGCCCAACACCGCGCGGGTGCTGACGAAGTGGTCCAGTTCGGCCCGGGTCGGCCCCTTGAGCAGGGCCAGGGTCTCGTCGCTCTCGCGCGCCAGGGACTTGCTTTCATCGGCGTGCAGCATCGCGCGCAGGGCCGCGCGGCGGGTGGCCGGCTTGTCGGCCCAGATGCCGATCTGGGCGCGGATGGCGACCCGCGAGCGGTCCTTGCCCGCCGCCGCGACGAGGGCCCGCACCTTGGCGTTTTCGGCCAGGGCCATGGCGATGAGGATCGCCTGCTTGTTCGGGAAGTACTGGTAGAGGCTGCCGACGCTCACCCCCGCCACTTCGGCGACGCGATTGGTGGTGAATGCGCCCTCGCCCTCGTTCTCCAGAATCTGAGCCGTGGCCTGGAAGATGGCCTCCTGGGTGGCCTGGGCGCGGGCCTGTTTCGGCGCGCGGCGCGGGAGTTGCGGGGGGCGGGCCATGCAGCCTCCGGAAAGCGAGTCGTCAAACCTGAGCTCAGCTCGGATTGTGACCGCCGCAACGAGGAGTGGCAAATGAGTTGGGCGACCGAACGGCTGGATCAGATCAAGGCGGGGACGGTCGATGCGCCGGCCGTGGTGCACACCCTGAAGCTCGGCCTGCTGGACGACTGGGGGCCGGGCTGGGTGCGCAAGCGCTGGGAGCCGCACCCCGAGGTGATGAACGGCGACGGGTCGATGTTCGGCGGCTACATCGCCGCCCTGGCCGACCAGATCCTGGCCTTCGCGGCCATGACGGTGACGCCGGACGAGGCGTACTTCCGGACTGTGAACCTGCAGCTGCAGTTCCTGAAGGTCGCCTGGGCGCGGCCGTTGCTGATCGAGGCCAAGGTGACGGCCTCGAGCCGGCGGCTGATCACGGTCGAGGCGGAGTTCCGGCGCGAGGACGACGTGCTGATCGCCAAGGCCAGCGCGCAGCAGGTGCGGCTGGAGAAGGAGAACGGTTGACGCCGAGGGACGTGGCGGCGCCCATGGCGGCAAGAACAAGCTTGGGGAGCGCGTCCATGCCGATCGCCGCCGTCAACGGCCTGAACCTCTATTTCGAACGGGCGGGCGAAGGCGCGCCGTTGCTGTTCATCTCCGGCACCGGCGGCGACCTGCGGGTGAAACCGAACCAGTTCGACGGGCCGTTCGCCAAGGCGTTCGACATGATCTCCTACGATCAGCGGGGCCTGGGGCGGTCGGACAAGCCGGACGTGCGCTATTCGATGGCCGACTACGCCGACGACGCGGCGGCGCTGATGACGAGCCAGGGCTGGGACAGCGCCCACGTGGTCGGGGTCTCGTTCGGCGGCATGGTCGCCCAGGAACTGGCCCTGCGCCATCCGGGGCGCGTGCGCCGGCTGGTGCTGGCCTGCACGTCGCCCGGCGGCGCGGGCGGGGCGTCCTTTGCGTTCCACGAGATCGAACACCTGAAGGGCGAGGCCCGCGCCAAGCACCTGACGCCGATCTCCGACACCCGCCGCGATGCGGCCTGGGCGCAGGCCAATCCCGACGCCTACGCCGCGATCATCGCCATGAGCTCGACCGACCCTTTCGAAGGCGAGCCCGGACGGGCGGAGGGCGCGCATCGCCAGCTGGAGGCGCGGGCCGATCACGACACCTGGGACCGGCTGGACCAGATCGGCGTCCCGACCCTGGTGGCCGGCGGCCGTTATGACGGCATCGCCCTGCCCGCGACGCTGGAAAAGCTGGCCGGACGCATCCCCGGGGCGGAGCTGCGTTTCTATGAGGGCGGGCACCTGTTCATGATCCAGGACCGCAGCGCGGTGCGCGAGATGATCGCCTTCCTGCAGGCGTAGGACGGGCCACCTAGCGGTGGGAGAACAGGCCCGCGACGGCGGCGGCGACCTGGGTCACGTCGTAGGGCTTGCGGATGATCGGGGCGTCGAAGCCCATCGGCGCGCCGCTGTCGCCATAGCCGGTGGCGAAGACGAAGGGCACGCCGCGCGCGGCCAGGGCCTCGGCCACCGGCGTCACCGACAGGCCGTTGAGATTGGCGTCCAGCACGGCGGCGTCGATCTCCGAGCCAAGCAGGTTCATCGCCTCTTCCAGCTCGTAGGCCGGGCCGACCACCAGGGCGCCTGCCTCTGAAAGACCGGTCTCGAGCTCCAGCGCCAGCAGCACCGCGTCCTCGACGATCAGCACGCGCTTGCCGCGCAGGTCCGTCGAGCCCTGGGCCGCCGGCGTCGCCTCGATCTTCCGAGGAGCCGGCGCCTCCGGCACCGTATCGGGCCGCGAGACCACGGCCGCCGGTCCCGCGCGCAGCCGCGCGCTGGCGCCGGCGCGGCGGTACTCGACCTCGGCCTCGCCGTTCAGCTCACGGCCGGTGACCTGGCTGAGCAGGGTGGTGCCGAAGCCCTTGTGCGTCGGTTGCAGCACCGGCGGGCCGCCGGTCTCGTTCCAGAACAGCTCGAAGCCGCCATCGGCGATACGCGTCCAGCGGACATCGACACGCCCGGTCTCAACGGACAGCGCGCCGTACTTCACGGCATTGGTGGCCAGCTCGTGCAGCGCCAGCGACAGGGCGTTGGCCGCGCGCGGGGTGAGGAACAGCTCCGGGCCCTCCCAGCGCGCCTGACCCGGGGCGATGCCGCCAAGCTCGGCGGCGGCCAGGTGGGCGATCGCCGCGCCGCGCCAGCGGGCGGCGGTCAGCAGTTCGTTGGCCGAAGCCATGGCCTTGAGCCGGCCCGAGAAGGTCGACAGGAAGCTGTCGAGCGAGGTGGTGCGCTTGGCGGTCTGCACGGCGAGCGCCTGCACCGCGGCCAGCACGTTCTTCACGCGGTGATCCAGCTCGGCCATCAAGGCCCGGCGGCGGTCTTCCTCGGCATGGCGCTCGCCGACATCCTGGGTGACGCCGACGGCGCGGATCGCGCGGCCCTCATCATCGTGGACCAGCAGGCCCGAGGTGCGCATCCAGACCGTCCGGCCGTCATCCTCGCGGATCCGGCGATACTCGGTCTCGAAGCGGCCGTGGGCGCGCATCGAGTCTTCCATGAAACGGCGGGTGCGCTCGCGGTCGTCCGGATGTACGCCGCGATAAAGGAAGTCGCCCTGGTCGGCCGGCCACTCGCCGGCGGGCAGGCCGCTGATCTCGGACATGCGCGGGCTGATGCGCACGACGTCGGCGACCATGTCCCATTCGTAGTCGCCAAGGCGCGCCGATTGGAGCGCCAGCTCCAGGCGCTCGTGGTCCAGACTGCCTGCTGCGGGCTTCACCATCGCGTGACCATAAAGCCGGGTTCGAGTCCGAGCGACAGGAACCACTGGTTGTATGCCTCGATTTGAACGCGGAGTCTTTCAGTCAATTTTCGGAACCGCCTATTGCCTTTGACGTTGTGGCAAGGCTTCCATGCCATCCCTGCGTTACCTGCTGAATACTTGGAGAAACTGACATGGCCACCAACGCCGTCGACCACGCCAAAGACGAAGCCAAGGCCGCGGCCCAATCGGTGGCCGATTCCGCCTCCAAGCTGTCGGCCGAGGCCCAGCGCAGCTTCGGCGAAGCCGCGAAGAAGTTCGAAAAGGTGGTGGCCGAAAGCCTGGAGCAACTCCGCGCCCAGAGCCGCACCTATGCCGACAACGCCGGCGAGCACATCGACGATGCGCAGCGCTATGTCGTTGAACGCGTGAAGGAACGCCCGCTGGTGGCGACCGGCGCGGCGCTCGGCGTCGGGCTGCTGATCGGCCTGCTGCTCGCGAGCGGCCGCAAAAATTGATCCTGAAGCGAGCGATCTATTACGTCACCGCCGTCGTCGCGCTCGCCGCGACGGCGGTCGTCTGCGTGGTGTTCCTGGCGCTGGCGCTGCATGCGGGCCTCAAGCCGCTGGTCGGTGAGGCCTGGGCCGGCGTGCTGGTGGCCGCGGCCGCGGCCGTGCTGGCCGGGGTTATCGGGATGGTGCTGCTGATGCTGGCCAATCCGCCCCGCCGCCATCACAAGCGCGAGCAGGACAAGGACCTGACGTCGCGGATGTTCGAGCTGGCCCAGGCAAAGCCCCTGATCGCCCTCGGCATTGTCGGGGCGGCCGCCGCGGTGGCTCTGAAGAACCCGCGCACGACAGCCACCGTCATCTCCGCGCTGATGGCCGGCCGCGCCTCCAAATCCTAGAGAACCAAACACGGCAGTTCGGGTTAGTGTGGGACGGCAGGTCTTGGCCTGCCCTCCCTCCCCCGTAGGAAAATGCTATGTTTGAACTGCCTAACCTTCCGTACGCCCACGACGCGCTGGAGCCTGTGATCTCGCAGGCCACGATGCACCTGCACCACGGCAAGCATCACAAGCGCTACTTCGACGTCATGAACCAGATGCTGGACGAGGCGGGCGACAAGCCGGCCACGCTGGAAGAGGTCGTGCGCGGTGCGGTCGGCAAGGCCAAGCTGTTCAACAACTCGGCGCAGGCCTGGAACCACACCTTCTTCTGGGAATGCATGAGCCCGCCCGGCCAGAAGGCCTCGGGCGACCTCGCCGCCGCCATCGAGCGCGACTTCGGCGGGCTGGAGCAGCTGAAGGCCCAGTTCGTGGCCAAGGGCGTCGGCCACTTCGGCTCCGGCTGGGTTTGGCTGGCCGCCAAGGGCGACACGCTGTCGATCGTCGACAGCCACGACGGTGAGAACCTGCTGACCCAGGACGGAGTGCTGCCGCTGCTGGTCTGCGACCTGTGGGAGCACGCCTACTATCTGGATCACAAGAACGACCGCGAAGGCTTCCTGAAGGCCTGGTTCGACGCCCTGATCAATTGGACCTTCGCCCAGGCCCAGTACGACGCCGCCCGCAAGGGCGAAAAGGGCTGGACCCATCCGGGACCGGTCTAGTCCCCGGAACGTCAGTGACAGCTAAGCGTTTATAGGTCCGGATCAAATAACCGGAGGAACGACATGCTTGGTTGGGCTTTGACCTTCCTGGTAGTCGCCTTGATCGCTGGCGTGCTTGGATTTACTTCCATCGCCGGCGCTGCGATGGGCGTCGCCAAGATTCTATTCTTCGTGTTCCTGGTGCTGTTCGTGGTGTCCCTCGTCATGCACATGGTTCGAGGGCGCGGCGCGCTCTAGCGAAGCTGAAGAACGCGGAACGCCCGCCCCTAACCGGGGCGGGCGTTTTGCTGTCTGCGCTCCACCGCCCAGGTCCGCATCGGCTCGTAACGCGAACCCTTCCAGCTATGGGCGACGACACGGATCTCGGCCTCGTCGGCCTCGATGATGTTGAAACTGGGCGCCACGCCGCGCTCGCGGACCGACAGGGTGCCGGCGCCCACCGCCTGGGCGCAGCCGTCGCCGAACGGATAGGGCCAGACGAACGGCGCGTGGATATGGCCCGACAGCACCAGGTCGACGCCGCCCTCGGCCAGCGCCTGGGCGGCGGCCTCGCCGCCCCAGACCTTGCCGGTCATCGGGCCGCCGATCATTTCCACCAGCGGATGGTGCACCACCACCACTTTCAGCGCCTCGCGCGGAGCGCCCGCCAGCCAGCGTAACGCCGTACGGGTCTGGGCCTGCGAGATCTGACCCTTGGACCAGTTGGCGCGAGGCTGCACGCCGCGGGCGGTGTTGAGGCCGTGTACGGCCAGGCCCGGCGCCTTGAAGGTCTGAGTCTCGGCCGGCCCGATGATGCGGGCGAAGCGGCCGAACGGGCTGAAGAACCGCTCCCACCAGGCCAGATAGGGCGCGTCGTGGTTGCCCGGGCAGACCAGTTGCGGCCCCGGCACGCTGGCCAGCCACGCGGCGGCGGCCTCGAACTCGCCGATCTCGCCGAACTGGGTCAGGTCCCCCGAGACGATGGTGAGGTCGAAGCCGCCTGCGTTCAGCACCCGCGCCGCACCGGCCACCGCCGCGACGTTCTCGCCGCCGAAATGGATGTCCGAGAGATGCGCGAGCCGGATCAATCCGCCTTCTCCTCGCGCGGCGCCAGCAGACGGGCGACCTGGGGCCGCCAGTCGACGCTGGCGCTGGCGGCGAGGGTGACCGGCTCGCCGTCGAGCACTGCCGGCACCCGGCTGGCCGCCCAGATCCGCGCCTGACGGCACGGGCCGGCGCTGACCGCAGGATCGTTGCGCCAGTCGTCGACCAGGGCGTTGAAGCCGATGCGCGCCGCCTCGGCCATGGTCTGCGGGTCGATCACCGCCGCCTCCAGGCTCTGGGCCTCGTTGGGAAGGGCGCTGGAGGCCAGCGGGCAGAGGAAGGCCAGGGCCTCGGCCTTGCCGCGCGGCCCGCCGTCGAGGGAGTAGCGGAGCCGGCCGGAGAACGCTCGGCCCCAGGCGCGGCGCATGCGGGCGAAGGCCAGCCGGAACTGCCCCTCACGCACCGCCTCGCGGGCCGGGGCCCAGAGCGCGGGGGCGCCGAGGATCGCCGCAACAAGGAAGCTGCGGCCTTCGACGAGGCCGCCGCCGATCGCCCGCTCCTCGCCATCCTCAAGGATGCCCTTGAGCGCCTCCTGCCAGGGAACGGCGCCGTAGACCGCGTGCGGCAGCATGTTCATGGTCCCGCCCGCCAGCGGCGCGATCATCGGCCCCTGCGGGCCGGCCATATCGGCGGCGGCGCGCGCCGTGCCGTCGCCGGCCAGCACGACAAGCAGATCGGGCGCGGCGTCGACGGCCGAGCGCAGGCGGCGCTCAATCTCGCCGCCGTTCTCGGCCACCTGGACATTGGCGTGCGCGCCGTGCGCGGCCAGCAGGCCGCGCATCTGCTCGACATCCTGGGCCGTGGAGCCGCCGGAGGCGAGGTTCACCACCGCCTCGATGCGGGAGATTTTCGGTGTCTGGGCCATCTGTCCTCTACCAGCGCCCCGGGGCGCAGCCCCCTAACGGCGACGGTTGGGCGCGGTTCCGCCCGGAACTCTGCCTTAAAGCACGCGTTGGGGTCGGCGGGATAAGTAAGGAGAGCCATATGCTCAAGGCCAAATCTCTCATGCCGTTCATCGCGCTGGCCGGTGCGAGCCTGCTGGCGTCGGCCTGCACCACCACCGGCAACGTCGAACGCAATGCTGCGGGCGGCGCGGCCCTCGGCGCCCTGGCCGGCGCCGTGATCGGTAACAATGTCGGCAGCGGGGACGCTGGGACCGGCGCAGCCATCGGCGCGGCCCTCGGCGGCGGCGCGGGCGCGGTCCGCGGTTGTCGCCAGGACGGCGGCTGCGGCGCCCAGACCCAGAACCGCCGCCAGTACTACGACGAGCGCGCGGGCCGGTACTACTATTACGACTCCGGCTCGGCTCGCTATTACTGGGAAGACGGCAGCCCGCGTTAAGCGCGCGCACGCAACCTAGACTAGCCACCGATGGGCGGTCAGCTATGCTGCCGCCCATCGGCATTTGAGGGCGGCGGTATCATGGGTCTGGCAATGAAAACGTGGGCGGTCGCGGCGATGGCCGCAGGCGCGAGCATGATCCTGGCGGGATGCGCCACAGGGACCGGCGACGCGCGGGCGAAGATCGAAACCCCGGCCGGCTGCGACGACGTCACCGTGCATATCTACTTCGAGCCGGAAAGCGCCGAGGTCACCGAAGAGGGCCGCGCCGTGCTGTCCCAGGCCGCCAGCCAGGCGAAGGCCTGCAAGATCGATCGCGTGAAGGTGCTGGGCCTGGCCGACGCGGTCGGCGCGCCGGGCGCCAACATGGAGCTGTCCAAGCAGCGCGTGGCCTCGGTGACCACGGCCCTGGTCGCCAACGGCCTGCCGGCCGCCGAATTCGACCTGGCCGCCGCCGGCCAGACCGGCGCCGTGACTCAAGACGGCGAGGCCCGCCCGCTGCGCCGCCGCGCCGACGTCACCCTGGAGCTCAGCGCGCCATAAACGGCGCGCACAAGAAAAGGCGGGCTCTAGGGCCCGCCTCTTGAGTGCGCATCATCGAGAAAAGGGGTGCGGAGGCGGCAGACCGGCATGGTCGCCGGTCTCAAGTCGGGGGGGGGCGTCGCCGCCTCCGCAATCATAAAACCCGCACGCCGACTTTCCGTTCCCGCGACAGGCGATTTTTTTGGCGGTTTTTTCGCCGCCCTATTTCGGCTCGACATTGACCGCCGGCATGGCGTTGAACTCGGCCTGGGTCAGCGGCGCCGAGAGGTCGCCGCCCTCCTTGCGCAGCGCGCCATAGGACAGACTGCGCGGACCGGCGCCGGCCGGACCCTTGGGCCGCACCAGCACCTGGGCCGGCGCGCCGTTCTCGCGATAGGTCACACGCTCGACGACGCCGAGCACGACGCCGCCCTGCCCCCGCACGATCGTGCCTTCGAGCTTCACGGGCTGAGCGTTGGCGGTCCCGGCGAGGGCGAGCCCCACGAGGGCGCCGACGAAAGTCTTGGTCCTGTTCATGCCCCATAGATAGGCGCTCGCACTCGCTTGGCGAAGCTGTCGGCTCCAGAAATCCACCGGGGGAACGCCCGCCGCCCGAGGAACGTTAGCCAAGGGTGGGCGAACTGGCCCGCAGTGGTCAGGGGTGAGGGCCATGATCCGAGAACGGAACGAAGGTTTCGGCTTCCTGGAGGCCGATGGAGATCACGGCCACATGTTGCGCCGCCGATGGCTGGCCGTTGCGGTGATCGCCGCTGTCGCGCTGGCGGGAGCGGTGCTCAGCGAAATGTCCGTGGCCCGTCACGACGCCGACCGTCCAGCTCCGCCCGGCCCGTTTGGCCAGATGCCGTTTTAAACTGTTGGAGACGATCCAAGATGGCGATGACCCGCTACACTTCGCGCCCCGGCCTTAACGCCACACGTGCGCGCCAAGGACGTTTCGGCGTGCACATGTTCTGGGTCCTGGCGGTGTCCACGGCGCTGGCCGCACTGGCCCTGTTCGGCGCCTGGTCCTGGCGTGCAGCGGAACAACCGGCTCCTCCGAGCAAGGCCCACACGGCCCGCACGGCGCAGTCGTTCGACCTGGGCGCGCCGGCGCCGGGTACGCTGCAGACCACCCCGACGCCGGACAGCGCCACGCCGGCTCCGCGCTAGAGCACGGAGCGGCCGCGCACGGCCCGGACCACGAAGGTCGCGACCAAAAGCACGAGGAAGATCACAAACAGAATCTTGGCGATGCTCGCCGCCAGACCGGCCAGGCCGGCGAACCCCAGGAACCCCGCGATGAGCGCGAGAACCGCGAAAACAATCGCCCAACCGAGCATCGGCATCTCCACTGAAAACGCCGCGCCAGGAGTGGCGCGGCGTTAGAGGGAACGCGAGGTCCGGAGAGCTGTTCCTAGGCGGCTTTGCGGGTGTTCCGCGGATGGAAGAACAGGGCCTGGCCGATCGCCGCCTTCACGGTTTCCGGCTGGAACGGCTTGGTGATCAGGAAGGTCGGCTCGGGCCGCTCGCCGGTCAGCAGGCGCTCTGGGAAGGCGGTGATGAAGATCACCGGCACGTCGTGACGGGCCAGGATGTCCTTGACCGCGTCGATCCCCGACGAACCGTCGGCGAGCTGGATGTCGGCCAGCACCAGACCCGGCGTCTTGCGGTTGACGGCGTCGACCGCCTCGGTGCGGGTGGCGGCGATATCGACCACCGTGTGACCGATCTCGGTGACGAGCGCCTCGATGTCGGCGGCGATGACCGGCTCGTCCTCAATGATCAGGACGTCGGTCGCCAGCTCGGCGTCGATGTCGGCCTGGGCCTCGGAGATCAGACGCTCGACCTCGGGGAAGTCGACGCCGAGGATCTGCGCGGCCTCGGACGGGGTGAAGCCTTCGAGCGCGGTCAGCAGGAACGCCTGACGCGAGCGCGGGGCGATCCGCATGAGCCGCCGGCTCGCATCGTCGCCTTCCTCGTCGGCCGGAGCCTCGAGCTGGGCGCCGCTGGAAAGCCAGATGGCGTGGAACACGTGATACAGCGCAACGCGCGGCGTGAGGCTGGCCTCAAGCACGCGATCACCCGCCGCCAGCGCCTCAAGCGCCACGCGGACATAGTGGTCGCCAGTCGTCTGGTCGCCAGTCAAGGCGCGCGCATAACGCCGGACATAAGGAAGATGCGGCGCCAGTCGGGCAAGAAGACTCAAATCAAACCCCTCCCATTTCTCGAGCTCGATGCAGCCGCCCGGAGTGGCTCCTTAGGCAACATCATGTGCCCGAACGTTGGCCTTGGGAACCGGTTCCGTCAGAACGAGGTTTTCCTGCACGGGATTATGTTTAGAGTTTGGAACCCTGGGTGGGGTGAGGCGTTGACGGGCGACCAAGACGAACCGAGGGGGCGGGCTCCGCGAAAGCTGAGCGCCGAGGCCATGATAGAACAGCGTGCCACAGAAGATCGGCGACGAGCGCCCGCGGCGCTGGACGAAGCCCGGCTTCGGCAACAGGCGATCGGCGTGCGACTGCGTCAGATGTTTGACGAAGTCGTCAGCGAGCCCGTGCCGGACGAGTTTCTCGCCATTCTACGCCAAGCGGACAAGAAGTCGGCGGAGAACGGCTGATGGCCGAGCACAACAAGGCCCGGCCAACGCAAAATCAAGGTGACGACGAGGCGTTCAAGCGCGAACTCGTAAAGCTCATCCCGCATCTTCGCGCCTTCGCCCGCACCCTGGCCGGGGATCCGGCCAGCGCCGACGACCTGGCCCAGGATGCGATGATGAAGGCCTGGGACGCGCGGGCCAGCTTCCAGATGGGCACCAACATGAAGGCCTGGACCTTCATGATCCTGCGCAACCAGTTCTACTCCGAAAAGCGACGGTCATGGCGTCAGAGCCAGCTCGACCAGGAAGCCGCCGAGCGGACCCTGGTGGCCGTGGACGATCCGGAAGCGCCGGTGGCGCTGGACGAGCTGAGGCTGTCCCTGGCCCAACTGCCGCCGGAACAACGCGAAGCGCTGATCCTCGTCGGGGCCGGCGGATTCGCATACGAGGAGGCGGCCGAGATTTGCGGCTGCGCCGTCGGCACGGTGAAGAGCCGCGTCAGCCGGGCGCGCAAGGCTCTGCACAGCATTCTTGAAGACGGTTCGTATGAGCGGGACGGGAGCGCGGCGGGCGACGCCATGAGCGCTATCCTGGCCGACGCGGAGCGGCTGAGCTCCGCGCGATAGGGCGGGAGGATGAACGGCACGCCCTGGGGATCGTTCTCAACAATCCGGGTCCGTCTGACGGCGGCGCTGGCCGCCGCCCTGTTGCCAGTTCTCATCCTTGGAATCCTGCAATCGGCCATCACGTTCCGGCGTGAAGGCGTGCAGTTGCGCGAAGACCTGGCCGCCGCGTCCGAACGCAGCGCGGCCACGGCGCGCGCGCGCATGGAGGCCGCCGACATTCTGCTGGAGACGCTGGCCCCCGGTTCGGTGGGCTTCAACTGCGCCCAGCGGCTGGCCGAGGTGACCCAGCGCATCCCCGGCTATCACAACCTGATCCGCTTCGATCGCCGAGGCCGGGTGGCCTGCGCGGCGGGCGACGTGCCGGCCGACATGGAGCGGGCCAGCCGGCCATGGTTCCAGAGCCTGGCCAAGGGCGACAGCCTGGTGATTACGCGCGAACCCGGCGCCAACTACGCCACGGTGCCGGCGCTGCTGGCCGCGGTGCCGGCCGAGGCTCCGGGCGTCGGCTTCGACGGCGCACTGGTGGCGGTGATCGCGTTGGAGAGCCTCGCGCCCCGCACCGCCGACCGCTCATTGCCCGAAGATTCTGAAGTCGCGCTGGCCGACGGCGACGGCGCCTATATCAACGCCACCGACAAGGAGGCCTTCCCGAGCCTGCCGGCCGACTGGCGGGCCCAGGCGTTGGAGCAGGGCTCGATGGTCTGGTACGCGCGTGACGTGCGCGGCGAGCGCCGGGTCTATTCGGCCGCGCCGCTGGTCGGCGACGAGCTGTTCGTGATCCTGTCGGCGCGGTCGGGCGGTCTGTTCTCGTGGGCGACGCTCAACCCGCTGACCAGCATCGTCTTCCCGATCCTGACCTTCATCCTGGCGCTGGTGGCGGTGTCGGTGGTGACCGAGCGGGTGGTGATCCGCTGGATCGCCTATCTGCAGCGCATCGCCGCGCTCTATGCCCGTGGGCGCTTCACGGTGCGCCCTGTCCAGGCTGACCAGGCCCCGCCCGAGATCCGCGACCTGGCCGAGACTCTGGAGGATATGGCGGACGCCATCGTCGGGCGCGACGCATCCCTGCGCGACTCGCTGGCGCAGAAAGACGACCTGATGCGCGAGATTCACCATCGGGTGAAGAACAACCTGCAGGTCATCTCCTCGCTGCTGAACATGCAGCAGCGGGCGCTGTCGGACCCGGCGGCCCGGGCGGCGATGTCCGACACCCGCCAGCGGATCACCGCCCTGGCGCTCATCTACCGCGCGCTCTACCAGGGCCCCGATCTGAAGCGGGTGGACCTGCGCGCCTTCCTCGAGGAGTTGACCGCGCAGCTTATCGCCGCCGACATCGGCCACGGGCCCGGCGTGCGCACCGAGATCCATGTCGACGACCTGGTCATCGACCCCGATCGGCTGGCCCCGCTGGCGCTGTTCGCGGTCGAGGCGGTCACCAACGCCCAGAAGCACGCCTTCGCCGGCCGCGGCGGGACCTTGAGCGTCAACTTCCTCGTTCGCGGCGACGAGGCCGAGCTGGAAATCAGCGATGACGGCGACGCCCCGCCCGACGCCCTGACCACATCCGGCGTCGGCCGCACCCTGATGACCGCGTTCGGCCGCCAGCTGCGCGGCAGGGCCGAAGTGGCCCGCAACGAGAAGGGCGGGATCACCGCGCGCCTGATCTTCCCGACGCCGATCGAGGATCAGGCCGCGCGCCGCGCAAGCGCCGCCCGACGCGGGAACCAGGCTGCGGCTTGACCGTTAATGGCGCCTTAGACGCTATCAAGGAGAGATACTCTCATGCGTAAGCTTGTGATCCTCGCAGTGCTCGCCGCCAGTCTGTCCGTCACCGCCTGCAACACCGTTTCGGGCGCCGGCAAGGACGTGAAGGCCGCCGGCACCGCCGTGACCAACACGGCTGAAGACGCCAAGAGGTAAGCTTCTCCACGGCGGCCTCGCGCCGCCGTGACGATGCAACCCTGACCGTCACCAGGACGCCGCCCAGCGGCGCGCCGAGGTGGCGGTTTTTGCGTTTCTGGGCCACGGCTCAAGCCGCGACGCGATAATCCGGATTGCGGGCATAGAGCCCTGGCCGCCCCGCGACCGGCTGGAAGGCATCGGTCAGGCCCGCCACGGACTCCTGGTCGCCCAGGAACAGGTAGCCTTCCGGACTGAGCGCCCGGGCCAGGTTGATCAGCAGCCGCCCCTTCATCGGCTCGACCAGGGTCGAGAGCACGTAGCGGCAGAAGATCACGTCGAACCGCCCGGCGGTCGAGAGATCGGCGACCAGGTTGACGCGCCGCCAGCGGATCATCTGACGCAGGCGCGGCGAGACCCGCCACATGTCGTCCGATTGCTCGAAATGGCGGACCAGCTGGCGGATCGGGAGACCACGCTGGACCTCGAACTGAGTGTAGATCCCGCTCTGGGCCTTCTCGAGCTGGCGCTCGCCGATGTCGGTGCCGAACAGTTCGACCCTCAGGCCCGGCAGTCGGCCGCGCTCGTCCTCGACGATCATCGCCAGGGAATAGACTTCTTGGCCGGCGGCGCAGGCGGCCGACCAGATGCGGACCGGCTCGCCGCCGCGCGCATGCGCAAGCGTCGGCAACACCTCGTCCCGGAACAGGGCGAAGGGCTCGCGATCGCGGAAGAAGGCGCTCTCGGACTGAGCCATCGCCTCGACGATCGACCAGGCCAGCTTGTCCTCGCGCCGTTCGCGCAGGATGGTCAGCATGTCGGCGAGACTGCCGAAGCCCTCGCGGCGGGCCACCGGGCCCAGGCGGCTTTCGATCAGGTACGATTTCTCGGGATCGACGCGCACGCCCGCGCGCGCCGCGCACAGCTGGGCGACCAGTTCACGGTCGTCGAGCTTCATGCCAGGCCGACCTCGGCGAACTTCGCCGTGATGATGTCGCCGTCGAAGGGCTTCATGATGTACTCGTCGGCGCCGCTGTCGAGCGCCTCGCGGATGCGTTCGATACTGTTCTCGACCGTGCAGAAGACCACCGTCGGCCGCTCGCCGTCCGGCTCCTGGCGCAGGATCCGCAGGAACTCGATCCCGGACATCGCCGGCATGTTCCAATCCAGCAGGATCGCGTCGGGCATGGCCGCGCGACACCAGGCGAGCGCCTCCAGCCCGTCGGACGCCTCGGCGATCTCGAAGCCGATGTCCTCCAGGATTCGGCGCGCGACCTTGCGGATCACGCGGCTGTCGTCAACGACGAGACAGGTCTTCAACGCGGACGCTCCTCCCTCGTGGCGTTTCTGGCGCTGCGTTGGTTAAGGAGCCGTATGGCGCAGGCCAGATTCCCGCGGCGATCCCCGGTCTAGCTGGGGACAGACTCAGATTTTGTCGATTGAGGCCCGCCAGCCGGCGCCTAGGCTGCCTGCTCGACCTGTTCCGACATACCCAGCCCAAGAGGCCCGCGATGATCGACGTCCACTACTGGCCGACGCCCAACGGCAAGAAGGTGACCATACTGCTTGAGGAACTCGGCCTGCCCTATCGGATCGTGCCGGTGCACATCGGACGCGGCGACCAGTTCACCGACGGCTTCCTGGGCATCTCGCCCAACAACCGCATGCCGGCCATCGTCGACCATGAGCCGGAGGGCGGCGGCCCGCCGCTGAGCGTCTTCGAGTCCGGCGCGATCATGATCTATCTGGCGGAGAAGGCCGGGCGCTTCCTGCCCGCCGACACCCGCGGCAAGTACGAGGTCATCCAGTGGGTGATCTGGCAGATGGCCAACCAGGGGCCGAAGTTCGGCGAGCGCGGCCACTTCAGCCGGGTGGCGCCCGAGCACGGCGACCAGTCCTACGCCCAGCGCCGCTTTGGCGACGAAGTCCACCGGCTGTACGGCGTGCTGAACAACCGGCTCTACGACCGCCGCTACATCGCCGGCGACGACTACTCCATCGCCGACATGATCTCGTATCCCTGGACCGCAAGCTGGGAGCTGCAGGGCATCGACATGGGCGAGTTCAAGTACTTCAAGCGCTGGTTCGACGAGATCAGCGCCCGCCCGGCCGTACAGCGCGGCATGGCCGTCGTCGCCGATCCCGGCGAGGACCCCAAGTCGATCACCCCGCAAGAGCAGGAGCGCCGGCGCGGGTTGCTCTACAACCAGCGCGCCCGGCCGGCGCCCGCCTCCTAGATCAGCGCGGCGGGCTCGACGTCGAGCTCCTTGAGCAGCGGCTCGGCGTAGGCGACGCGGCCGGTTACCGTCTGCGGGTCGCCCGAGGCCAGGCGATAGACCGCCTCGGCGATGTACTCGATCGGCTGCACGCGGCTCTTGGTGGCCTCGTTGATCAGGCCGTGGACGGCGACGCCGGGCGTATCGACAAGGCCCGGCGAGACCACGTTGACGGCGATGTTGTCGGCAAAGACCTCAGACGCCAGGCCGGTCGAGAACCGCTCCAGCGCGGCCTTGCACATGCCATAGACGGTGCCGCCGCGGCCCGGCCCATAGGGCTGCTTGGGATGGATGCCGGCCGGCGAGGAGATGTTGACGATCCAGCCGGCGCCCTTGTCGCGCATGCCCGGAATGACGAGCTGCGAGAGGTGGAACGGGGCGTAGACCTGCACCTCCATCATCAGCTTGAAGCGCTTCTCCGGGAACTCTTCGACCGGGATGAAATAGGTGATGGCGGCGTTGTTGATCAGGATGTCGACCGGGCCGTAGAGGGCGCTAGCCTCCTCGACCAGCCGCTCGCGTTCGGAGGCCTGGGCCAGGTCGGCCTTGATGAAGGCCGCCTCGCCGCCCGCCTTGCCGATGCGCTCGACGGTGTCCTGAAGCGTGCCGGGCAGACGGCTCTCGCCGCTCTCGGCGGTGCGGGCCGAGGCGACGACCTTGGCGCCTTCCTGCGCCAGGCGCGCGCAGATCGCTTCGCCGATGCCGCGGCTGGCGCCGGTCACCAGGGCCACGCGGCCCTTCAGCGAGCCGTTCGGATTGAATCGGGCTTGGCTCATCTCAAATCTCCCTAATGAAATGTCTTTGTTTTTATTGAGATACGGGACCTGTTCCGGCCCCGCTTAGGAAACGCCCTCCGCAGTCTGGAGAGCGGGCTTGCCCACCGAGGCGGGCCAGGCGTCGACCGTGACCCGGCGCATATGCCGCCGCTGTCCCGGATAATCGTTGAGCGCGAAGTGCCAGACCGAGCGGTTGTCCCAGAAGGCGACCGATCCGGCCGTCCACGCGAACCGGCAGGTGAAGGCCTCGTAGCGCGAGTGCTCGAACAGGAAGTCCAGCAGCGGCTTGCTCTCGCGCTTGCTCCAGCCGTCGATCCGCATCGTGAAGGCAGGGTTCACATAGAGCGCCTTGCGGCCGGTCTCGGGATGGACCTTGACCACCGGGTGGATGAACTCGCCGACCGCGCCTTCGGCTTCGACGACCTTCATCGACTGGCGCTTCTGGGCGGAGTGGCCTTGCGACGAGTATTCGCGACCGGCGGAATGGACGGCGTTGAGCGTTTCCAGCGTCGCCTTCAGGCCGGGCGAGAGCGCGTCGTAGGCGGCGGCCTGGCTGGCGAACAGGGTGTCGCCGCCCCACTCCGGGATTTCGACCGCATAGAGGATCGAGCCGATGGAGGGGTTCTCCAGGAAGCTCATGTCGGAGTGCCAGCCGCCGCCAAAGTTCACCTTGTCGCCGGGCTCCTTGACGATCTCCATGAGCTCGGGATGGCCCGGCATCCCGGCCACATAGGGGTGGATGTTCAGCGGCCCGAAGCGGCGGCCGAAGGCGAGCTGAGCCTCGGGCGTCAGGTTCTGGCCCCGGAAGAACACCACCTGATGCTGGATGAAGGCGGCGCGGATCTCCTCGATCACGGCGTCCGGCAGGTCGCCGGCGAGATCGACGCCGGAAATCTCGGCGCCCAGGGCGCCGGCTACCTTGCGGATCGTAAGGCCTGACATCGGACCATCTCCTCTTGGCTGGAGGGATCAAACAACGCCTGGGGCCCGAGCGCGAGTCAGAAGCTCTCACTTAGGCTGCAGCAAATCCCACCGGTTGCCATAGAGGTCCTCGAACACCGCCACGGTCGCGTAGGGCTCGTGGCGCGGCGGCTCGAGAAACTTTACCCCCGCCGCGGTCATCCGGGCGTGATCGGCGGCGAAGTCGTCGGTGTGCAGGAAGAAGCCGACCCGGCCGCCGGTCTGGTCGCCGACCCGCGCGGCCTGGGCCTCGCCCGCCGCCTTGGCCAGCAGCAGCCCGCCCTGCGATCCGGGCGGGGTGACGACCACCCAGCGCTTGCCGCCGCCCATGTCGTCGTCGCGGGTCAGCTCGAAGCCAAGCT
Organism: Phenylobacterium sp. Root1290; assembly: GCF_001425305.1. Classification (GTDB taxonomy): domain Bacteria; phylum Pseudomonadota; class Alphaproteobacteria; order Caulobacterales; family Caulobacteraceae; genus Phenylobacterium. The sequence continues at coordinate 1,046,070 of NZ_LMEE01000002.1, forward strand.
GTTTCACATAGAAGCCGATCGCTTCGTCGTAGTCGCGGACGACGAGCGCCGTAAGGGCGAGGCTTTGGGTCATGTGACCTCCGATTGGGCTCTGGACCGCAGCGGCGCCCAAGCTAGAGTGCCGCCCATCTATTGGGGGGAGTATCCATGCGTAGAGTCTCGGCGCCCACCGCCGCAAAAATTCTTGGCGCCGCCATCGTTCTTGGCTTGGGCGTTGCGGGCCAGGCGGCCGCGCAGACCCAGCCGGCCACGGTCATCCATGCCGGCGCGCTGCTGGACAAGCCGGGCCAGGCGCCGCGCGGCGCCTCCACCCTCATCATCCGTGCCGGCAAGATCGAAGCGGTGCGCGACGGCTTCGTCGAGCCCGAGGCCGGCGCCAAGGTCGTCGACCTGCGCGACCAGTTCGTGTTGCCGGGGTTGATCGACAGCCACGTCCACATCTTCAGCGACGACGACAAGGTCCGCTCGCGGATGGAGTTCCCCAACCGCGACATCGAAGACAACATGGTCATCGGGATCGACAACGCCCGCCGCACCCTGGAGGCCGGCTTCACCACCATCCGCGACCTGGGCAGCGACATCCGCAGCGTCACGGCCCTGCGCGACGGCATCAACGGCGGCCTGATCACCGGCCCGACCATCGTTGCGGCCGGCCGCGCGATCGCCGTCACCTCGGGCCACGGCGACGGCTCCAACAACCTCAACCGCGACCTCGCCGAGGTCGCCCACCAGCATGGCGAGAACGTCTGCAACGGCGCCGAGGATTGCCGCCGCGCGGTCCGCAGCCAGATCAGCCAGGGCGCGGACGTCATCAAGTTCACCGCCACCGGCGGGGTGTTGTCCAATGTGGCCGGCGGCCTGGGCGCCCAGATGTTCGACGACGAGATGAAGGCGGTGGTCGAGACCGCGCACATGTTCGGCCGCAAGGTCGCCGCCCACGCCCACGGCACCGACGGCATCGCCGGGGCGCTGAACGCCGGGGTCGACTCGATCGAGCACGGCACCTTCGGCACGCCGCAGACCGACGCCCTGTTCAAGAAGACCGGCGCCTATTTCGTGCCGACCATGCTGGCCCCGAAGACCGCGCTGGATCAGGCTCGGGCCGGCGCGCGCTCGCGCAATTCGCTGGAAAAGGCCGAGATCGCGGCCAAGGCGGCAATGGAGAACCACAAGCGCGCCATCGCCGCGGGCGTGAAGATCGCCTTCGGCACCGACACCGGCGTCTCGGCGCACGGCGACAACGGCAAGGAGTTCGCCCTGATGGTCAGCGTCGGCATGAGCCCGGCCGAGGCGATCAAGTCGGCGACCGTCAACGCCGCCGACCTGCTGGGCCGCTCGGCCAGCATCGGCACGCTGGAGGCCGGCAAGGACGCCGACATCATCGCCGTCGCCAAGAGCCCGCTCAGCGACGTGACGGAGCTGGAGCGCCCGACCTTCGTCATGCACCGCGGCGTCCTCGCCAAGGTCGGCGGCCAGCGCGCGCCGTTCCCGCCGAACTAGCGCGAGCTGGCCCGGCGCCGCGCGCAGGAGTTGTCATGCCCCGCAGTTAGGCTAGGGTCACGCCTAGCTTAGCTTCGGAGAGCACGATGGACTTGATGTTCCAACCGCTCCGCAAGTACGCGGATTTTTCCGGCCGCGCGCGCCGGATGGAGTTCTGGCTGTTCTGGCTGTTCCTGATCGGAATCCAGATCGTCTTCTCAGTATTGATCGGGATCGTCGCAGGCCCCACGGCGGCCGTGGCCGACCCGGCGGACCCGTTCGCAGTCCTGAACGGTCCGGCCAAGGCGCTTTATGGCGTCTTCGGCTTGGTGATGCTGGGCCTGTTGATCCCCAGCATCGCCGTAGCGTTCCGGCGCCTGCACGACACCAACCGCACGGCCTGGTGGGTGCTGCTGGGGCTGATCCCGTTCCTGGGCGCGCTGGTGCTGATCGTCTTCTATCTGCTGGACGGCACGCCTGGCCCCAACAAGTACGGTCCCGATCCCAAGGGTCGGGTCTCGGCGGTCGCGGCCTGATCTGCGATCTGGTGAGGCGCTGGCCGCCTCACCAGACGCTCGGCCGCCGTCAGGCCGGAACCGTCGCCGCGAAGGTGACCTTTTCCTCGGCCACGTCGGCGAACACCCGGCCGCCGGCGTCGCCCATGAACAGGTGGACGTAGTAGGCCTGGACCCAATGGCCATGCAGGCCGTCGGCCAGGGGCTCGCCACGCAAGCCGCTCAACACCTCGGGGCGCAGACGCGCGCGCGGCCCGACCGCCTCGACGGCGATGGCGATGGTCGCTTCCTGGGCCACCGCGCGGATCTTTGCCACGCCGCCGGTCGGCAGGGCCGCCCCGGCCATCTGGGCCAGGTTCATCAGCACACGGGCCGCGGGCTTGTTGAGGCTCGGCGCCTCGACCTGCCAGTCCAGCGTCGCGCGCATGTGGTTGAAGACGCCCTGGGCCAGCCGCTCCAGCTCGCGCGGGTCGAAGGTCTCGGCCGAGGCCGAGGCGCCGAACGCCACGCGGGTGAAGGCCAGCAGGTCGGCCAGCTTGCGCGCCGAACCCGAGATCAGGTTCATCGCGTCTTCCTTCATGTCCTGGGCGCTGGGATCGTCCAGCAGATCCAGGCCCGAGACGATGGCGCTCGCCGGGCTGATGAAGTCGTGACACATGCGCGCGGCCAGATAGGCCGCCACCTCAGCGGTGCGCGGCGGAGCCTTCGCTTCCGGCGCGGTTTCAGGAGTCGATTGGGGGGTGTCTACGCCGTCCATCATTACGCTCGCGAACTTGTCCTGATTTGGCGCTTTGGCAAACGCGCCGCTCCACTCTAGAGAACCACCCATGGGCGGTCCCGATCCCTTCCTTGAGCCCGGTGCGCTGGTCCGGCACCCGACCCAGGAAGACTGGGGCGTGGGCCAGGTGCAATCGATCGCGGGACGCAAGGTGACGGTCAACTTCGAGCATGCGGGTAAACAGGTGATCGACAGCGACGTGATCGCACTGGTGTTTCTTGGCGACGACCCGCGAGGCGCCCGATGAGCCGCGAACGCGACGTCGGCGAGGTGCTGGCCGAGATCTGCGAAGAAGCCGCGGCGCTGATCCTGCCGCTGTGGAAGTCAGGCCTGACGGTGTTTTCCAAGGCTGACGAGAGCCCGGTGACCGAGGCCGACCGCCGCGGCGAGGCTCTGATCCTGGAGCGGCTCTCCGTCGCCTTCCCCGACATCCCGGTGATTTCGGAAGAGGACGCCAGCGAGTTCGGCACCCCCGACGCCATCGGTCCGCGCTTCTTCCTGGTCGATCCGGTGGACGGCACCAAGGCCTTCGTGCGCGGCGATCCGAACTTCACCGTCAACATCGGCCTGATCGAGGACGGCCGTCCGGTGGCGGGGGCCGTGAACGCTCCGGCGACCGGCGAGACCTGGTTCACCCAGGGCGGCGTGGCGATGAAGCGCAGCCCCGGAGCGGCGGCGCATGTGGTCCGCACCCGCGCCTGGCCGCAGGGCGCGGCGGTGGCGCTGATCAGCCACACCATGAAGGAAGAGACCGCTCAGAAGCTGGCCGAGCAGTACGGCTTCGACCTGCGCGAGCCGATGGATTCGTCGATCAAGTTCTGCCGCATCGCCGAGGGTTCGGCGGACATCTATCCGCGCCATGGGCCGACCATGGAATGGGACATCGCCGCCGGTCACGCCGTGCTGGCGGCCGCGGGCGGACAGGTGAAGACCCCCGAGGGCCAGGACGTGGGCTATGGCAAGGCCGACGCGGGATTCCGCAACGGCTGGTTCGTCGCCAAGGGTTAGCCGTTCTGCCCCGCCGAGGCCGCAGCCATGGTGGGGGCCGCCGGCGCGTGGAGTGAGCCCGCCGGGCCGACGGCCACATAACCGGCGAAGCCGACCGCAAAGGCGGTCGCCGCGATCCAGGCGAATGGCCGGACGATTTGAAAGACGCTGACTTCGGTCACTGGCTGTTCCTGTCGAGACCCATGTTAGCGGAACAGCCGAAACCCGCGCCGGGTTGCGAGGCGAATTCGACAATCTCGGTCATGACCGCGACGAACGCTTCAAGGGCCGCAGGTGCGTCTTTCAGGCCACAGAGAATTATTTGCGACTAATTCGCATTGCCATGGTCCATACGCCTAACTAAGAGCGCCTCGCAGTTTCATTTGCACATTTGGCCTCGGGGCATTCGATGAATAATCGACGGACTAGCGGCGTTCGCGCCTATGCGCGCAAGGCGCTCACTCCCGCTGCAGTCGCCGGCGTCGCCGGCCTGGCCCTGGCGCCGCAACTGGCGCTGGCCGATGAAGCGGCCGACAATGCGACCGAAGTGTCGGGCGTCCAGGTCGAAGGCCACCAGGCGCTGAAGCCGAGCTCCCCGAAATATACCGCCCAGCTGCTGGACACCCCGCGCAGCGTGACCGTGATCCCGCAGGCGGTGATCACCCAGACCGCCGCCACCTCGCTGGCCGACCTGCTGCGCACCTCGCCGGGCATCACCTTCGGCGCCGGTGAAGGCGGCCAGCCGCTGGCCGACCGTCCGTTCATCCGCGGCCAGGCCTCGGGCAACAACATCTTCGTCGACGGCATCCGCGACTCGGGCGGCCAGGTTCGCGAGGTCTTCAACCTCGAGCAGGTCGAAGTCATCAAGGGTCCGGACAGCGCCTACAACGGCCGCGGCTCGGGCGGCGGCTCCATCAACCTGACCACCAAGCGTCCGAATCTGGAGCAGGCGATCGCCGCCAGCGCCGCCGCCGGCACCGACGGCTTCCTGCGGGGGACCATCGACGCCAACTTGCCGGTCGGCGAGACCAGCGCGATCCGCTTCAACGTGATGGGCACGCAGGGCGACGTCCCCGGCCGCGACAGCGTCGATTTCGACGCCTGGGGCGCTGCGATCAGCGGCGCCGTGGGCCTGGGCACCGACACCCGTCTGACCGGCAGCTACTATCACCTGACCCGCAACGACATGCCCGACTACGGCGTGCCGCTCTACACCAAGCTGGGCGGCGCCACCGCGCCGCGCACCACCGCCAGCGGCGTCCTGGATGTGCCGCGTGACTCGTTCTACGGCCTCAAGGCGCGCGACTTCCAGAAGACGGAAGCCGACGTCGTCACGCTGATCGCGGAGCACGACATCAACGAGGCGATCACCTTCCGCAACGCCTTCCGCGTGGCCAAGACCCTGAACGACTACGTGGTCACCAACCCGGGCGACGGCGGCGCTGCGCAGTTCGTGGCCGGCGAGTGGTGGATGAAGCGTGGCACCAAGTCCCGCTGGAACGAGGCGGTCACCGTCGCCAACGTCACCGATTTCTACGGCAAGTTCCAAACCGGCGGCATCGAGCACAGCTACGACGTGGGCCTGGAACTGTCGCGCGAGACCAACCGCAACGCCTCCTACGTGATCTACACGACCGCCGGCGCGGCCTGCCCGACCGGCTTCACCGGCGCGACGACCGCCGCCGGCGTCGGCGACTGCACCCGCGTCTACGCGCCGAACCCCAGCGACCCGTGGCAAGGCGTCATCGCCCGCCCCGATCCGTCGGTGAACTACACGAACACCATGGGCGTCTACGCCTTCGACACCATGTCGTTCGGCGACAAGTGGCTGCTGAACGTCGGCATCCGCTTCGACGACTATTCGGTGAAGGGCCGCGACGTTGGGGCGACCAGCGCCCAGGGCGTGATCACCGGCACGACCATCACCCCGCGCAAGGGCGACTGGCAGTTCACCAACTACCAGGTCGGCCTGGTCTACAAGCCGGTCGCGAACGGCAGCCTGTACGCTTCGTACGGCACCTCCTCGACCCCGCCGACCATCACGGGCGGCGACCAGAACACCGGCACGGGCACCGGCATGGGCAACCTCGCCAACGTGCTGCTCGACCCCGAAGAGATCACTTCGGCCGAAGTCGGCGTGAAGTGGGCGTTCTTCAACGAGCGCCTCTCGACCTCCGCGGCGATCTTCCACATGACCCGCGAGAACGCCCAGATCCTGATCGAGAACGGCGTCTACGCCCAGGTCGGCGAGACCATGGTCCAGGGCCTGGAAATCGGCGTCACCGGCCGCGTCACCCCGGCCTGGATGGTGTTCGGCGGCTATACCTACATGGACAGCGAACTGGTCCGCGGCGCCTACAACAGCGTCAACCAGGGCGACCAGCTGGCCAACACGCCCGAACACACCTTCAGCCTGTTCACCACCTACGACCTGAACGAGCACTTCAGCTTCGGCGGCGGCGCCTACTATTCGTCGGACAGCTACGGCGGCAACCAGGGCGGCGCTGGCGGCGGCGGCAACCGCATCTACGCCCCGTCATACTGGAAGTTCGACCTGTATGCGGCCTACCGCATCCGCGAGAACCTGGACCTGCAGCTGAACATCAAGAACGTCGCCGACGAGGATTACATCGCCCAGACCAACGGCGTGCACCACGCCGACTACGGTCCGGCCCGCCAGGCGATCCTGACGCTCAACTACCGCTTCTAGTCTCTGCACCAGAGATCGGACGCCGAAAGGCCCCGCCCCGCCCGGGGCGGGGCCTTTTGTCTTCCGGCCATCTCGCCTTAAGGTCCCGCCCGATGATGCTGCATATCCCCGAGGTCCTGACCAAGGCTCAGGTAGCCGAGCTGCGCCAGGCGATCGACGCCGCGCCGTGGGTCGACGGCAATGCGACCTCGGGCACGCAGTCGGCGCTGGCCAAGCGCAACGCGCAGCTGCCGGAGGGATCGCAGGCCGCGCAGTTCGCCGGCGAGAAGATCCTGGACGCCCTGTCGCGCAGCCCGCTGTTCGTGACCGCCGCCCTGCCCCAGACCGTGTTTCCGCCGCTGTTCAACCGCTATGGCGGCGGCCAGACCTTCGCCACCCACGTCGACAACTCGATCCGCCAGAGCCGCGACGGCGCGGTGCGCATCCGCAGCGACCTTTCGGCCACCCTCTTCCTGACCGAGCCCGAGGACTATGACGGCGGCGAGCTGCTGGTCGAGGACACCTACGGCGTCCATGAGGTGAAGCTGCCGGCCGGGGACCTGATCCTCTACCCGGCCTCCAGCCTGCATCAGGTCACGCCGGTCACCCGCGGCGCGCGGACCTCGAGCTTCTTCTGGATCCAGAGCATGATCCGCGACGACGCCCGCCGCGCTTTGCTGTTCCAGATGGACATCGCCATCCAGCAGCTGTCGCTGAAGGTCGGCGCCGGCGCGCCGGAGCTTGTGTCGCTGACCGGGACCTATCACAACCTGCTGCGCATGTGGGCCGAGGTCTAGCCGCGAACAACGGCGGCGCAGACCTCCGCGAACGGGAGGGCGTCATGACCTACGAGACCATCACCTACGAGATCCGCGGTCAGGTCGGGGTGCTGACCCTGAATCGCCCCGAGAAGCTGAACGCCATCTCCGCCGAGCTGCGCCGCGACCTGGAGGCGGGGCTGATCGCGGCGCGTGACGACGACGCTGTCCGCGCCCTGGTGCTGACGGGAGCCGGTCGCGGATTCTGTTCGGGCGCCGACTTGACCGGCCCCGCGCCAGAGCGCGACGGCCCCCCGCCGCAGAGCGAGCGCCTGGACGAGGAGGCTTGGATGGGCCGCTGGGCGCGGTTGCTGCGCGACTTCGACAAGCCGCTGATCGGCGCGATCAACGGGGTGTGCGCCGGGGCCGGCATGGCCTGGGCCCTGGCCTGCGACGTGCGCATCGGCTCCGAGCACGCGCGCTTCAAGACCACCTTCGCCGAGCGGGCGATCTCTCCGGACTCGGGGTTGTCGTTCCTGCTGCCGCGGATCGTCGGCTACGCCAGCGCCGCCGACCTGATCTTCACCAGCCGCATGGTGCTGGCGGACGAGGCGCTGAAGCTTGGCCTTCTGAACCGCCTGACCGCCCATGAGACCCTGCTGGACGACGCGATCGCCTATGGCGAGCAGATGGCGCAGTGGCCGCCGCTGGCCATCCGCATGGCCAAGCGGGTGCTGCAGACCAACATGGAGTCCGACTTCGTCAGCGCCGTGAAGTACGAGTCCGTCGGCCTGGCCCACGCCCGCCGCGCCGTGAACGACGTCAAGGAATCGGCCGCCTCGTTCCGCGAGAAGCGCAAAGGCGTCTACACGGGCACGTAAAATGAGGTCATAAGGCGCGCGTCATCTTTCGGAGAACGCGTCATGGCCCTCGACACTGGCGACCAGCAGAAGACCTTTAACTGGGAAGACCCGCTGGACCTGGCCTCGCGCCTCACCGAGGAAGAGCGGATGGTGTGGGAGAGCGCCCGCGCCTACGCCCGCGAGAAGCTGCTGCCGCGCGTCGTCTCGGCCTACGCCGACG
>NZ_LMEE01000003.1 GCF_001425305.1 Phenylobacterium sp. Root1290
ATACACAATCAACACCCTGACGCGGGGTGGAGCAGCCCGGTAGCTCGTCAGGCTCATAACCTGAAGGTCACAGGTTCAAATCCTGTCCCCGCACCCAAACATCAAGCCCCCTGGCGTCAGCTCGGGGGCTTTCTTTATGCCTGCGTCGGTCCTGAGGGCGCCGTCACGCCGCAAGCGCCGCCGAAGTGATTGGCGGGCGCTCGCTCCGACGGACGTCTTGAGCGCCTAGGACGCGGCCGGCTCCATGCTTGGCCAATCGGGCATGGCGAGCTTGACCGGCCGGCCCGCGAGGGCTCCATCCAGGTGCTGCAGGAAACTGGCGATGCCAGCCGCACCCTGCATGTAGCCCGTCTGCGCCTGAAGGAAATCGGGCCGGTCGCGGTGTTCGGCCTGCCGCCAGAGACGCTGGCCGTCTTGGGCTTCGCTGGCGTCGAGGATCACTTCCGCGCAGCGTTTGGCCAGGTCGAGATAGCCGGCCTCGCCGGTTCGTCGGGCCAGCAGCAGCGCGAACTCGCCGACGCCGGCGTCGCCGCAGCACTGACCGTGATTGTTCCAGAAGCCGGCCGACCTCGCTTCCGGCGCGCCCGCGCCTTCGATACCGGCGACCAGCTGGTCCAGGCCCTCGCGCCAGAGCGCGTCGCCGGTGACAGCGTGCAACTCGAGCAGCAGGCGGCCGGTGCCGGCTGGACCATGGCAGGCGCCGAGATAGAAGATCGGCTTGCGGGTGTCTTCGTTATGGCAGACCAGCCGCCCGCCCTTGTCCCCGACCGGATGGCTGCGGCTCATCGCGTAGCGCGCCGCGTCCTTGGCCGCCTCCAGGTATCGCGGCTCGCCGGTGGCGCGGTGCAATTGCAGCAGGGCGTAACCGACGCCCGCGCCGCCATGCGCGAAGTTGGGCGCCGTGAACTGGAACGGCATGTCGGCCATCATGCGCCAGCGCAGACCGTCGGCAGTCGGCTCGGCCACCTCGAGCAGGCGCTCTCCCGCCGCGATCGCCAGCGGCAGCGCGCCGGCGTCGAGTCCTTCCTGATGCGCATAGAGCAGCGTCAGGATCACGCCCGCCGCGCCGACGGACTGATCGTAGATTTCCCGATCGCCAGTGAAGCCGGTGATGTCGGAAAAGGGCATCGGCTCGATCCAGCCGACCCCGCCGCCCAGTTTCACGGCGCTGTCGGCGATCTTGGCCAGGCAAGCGGCCGCGCCCTCGCGGAAACGTTTCGCGCCGGTCGCCTTGGCAAGCTCTCCCAGTACGAAGACATAGCCGCCCCAACCGGTCGACGAGTTGACCGAGAGGTCCACGAGCGTCGGCAGCAGCGCCAGGATCTCGTCGCCGGCGGCGATCGCCTTCTCCATCAGCGAGGGATCTGCGGAATGGGCGTGCAGTTCCAGCAGCAGCAGGATGACCCCGCCGGCGCCGTGATAGAGCGTGTGGGCGGGGCGCGCCTTCGGGTGGTCGTGGCTGCGCCACACCGCAGCGCCGGGCGCGCGCTGCGCCTCGATGAAGTTCAGCGCTTCGAGAGCCGCTTGCCCGTACCTGGTCATCCACCCGTCCTCTTTTTTCAGAGGCTAGCGGTCGGCTCGCCTAGAGGCCAGCGCGGAACACCCAGTGCGGCCAGACCTGTTCCGAATGCAGACGGCGTTTCATGACCAACTGTTCGACCGCCTCGGTGGCGCCGATGCAGGACGGCGTGTCGGCGTCGTCGTAGACGACGTAGCCGCCACGCGACATCAGCGGCCAGACAGCATCCTGCGCGTACTTCACGCCCGAATAGATGTCGCAGTCGATGTGCGCGAGCCCGAAGCTGGGGCGATCGCGCTTGATGGCCGGGAAGGTGTCCTGGAAGAGGCCCTTGACCACGACGAGATTGGTCAGGCCCAGCGCGTCGCGGCGCTCGACCAGGGCGTCGTAGGAGCTGTCCCCGAAATCTCCCGGCCCATGCAGGTCGCGACCGGCGTCGGTCGCAGGCATGCCCTCATAGGTGTCGCAGGCATAGACCTTGGCGCCTGGCGCGACGTCCCAGAGGACGCGGGCCATGAACAATGCATTGCCGCCGCGATAGGAGCCGAACTCGATGACGTCCTTGCCGTCCAGCCGGTCGTAGAACGAGGTTAGGATCAGGAACAGGTTCATCCGCTTGGCCTCGACCATCACCGACCAGTGGGCTGAGGCCTCGACGCCGGCCTGATAGAGCGGGTGCCGGGCGACGAGGTCTGCGACGCCGGCGTGCATCAAGCCCCAGCCGCGCTGATAGCCGTCGTGGGCCGAGCGTCCGCCGACGATGGTCTGGGGCGTGCCAATCGCAGGTAGTGAAATGGCTGTCATACGCCCATTGCTAGGGGGCTTCCCGAAGATCGGCAATCGCTGTTCCGTGACTATGCGGTGGCCGTGTCGTAGGTCCGCCAGGCGCTTGAGCAGCGCTTGGCCCTGGAAGCACGGCGCAGGTCGTTCAAGCGCGCTTCCAGCTTGGCCGAGGCGACAGGCGGCGCCGCGCCGAGCGAGGCCGGAAAGAGATAGGCCTGCGCGGTCTCGCCCTCGCGGGCCGACCGCTGGCGTCTGGTCGTCGACATGAAGGCCCGTTCGGTGAGGGCGAGTTCGGCGGCGATCTCCCGACAGGACAGGCGACTATAGTCTGTCCGCGGGCCGGCGACGGCGGCCGTTCGCTCGGGTGTCGTTGTCGTGCAGGCCGACAGCAAAGCTGCAGCGGCGATCAGCAGGACCGCGCCTCTCATCCTGGAGCCCTCCCTGAAGGGTCGTTGTTGAAGAGACTTTGGCATGGCTGCCGCAAATGTCTTCAGGGAACATCCCGGCTGCGATCATTTGCTTGTGCGGCGCGCGCGTCAGCCCGCCAGGTGCTTGAGGATTGTCGTTTTCTTGGGCGCAGAACGGGCCTATATGTGCCTCTGCTTGATTGCACCGCCCGGCCGAAAGGCCGGGCGCCGTCATTTTGGAAAGACCGTCATGACCGAGATTCTGATGCCGAAGGCGACCGCCGTGTGGCTGGTCGACAATACCTCGCTGACCTTCGATCAGATCGCCGACTTTTGCGGCCTCCATCCGCTGGAAGTGAAGGGCATCGCCGACGGCGAAGTGGCGCGCGACATCCGCGGCGCCGACCCGATCGCCAACGGCCAGCTCTCGCGCGAGGAACTGGATAAGGCCCAGGGCAACGACAAGTATCGAATGAAGGCTCAGAAGAGCCGTCACGCCGAACTGCTGAAGCCGGTGAAGAAGGCCCCGCGCTACACTCCGGTGTCGCGCCGCCAGGATCGTCCGGACGCCATCGCCTGGTTCATCCGCAACCACCCGGAAGTCGCCGACAGCCAGGTCGCCCGTCTGCTGGGCACCACCAAGGCGACAATCGACCAGGTCCGCAACCGGAGCCACTGGAACTCGACCAACATCAAGCCCGTGGACCCGGTGACTCTGGGCCTGGCGACGCAGATGGAACTCGATGCCGTCGTGAAGAAGGCGGCCGAGAAGAAGGCCAAGGACGACGCCCGCCGCGGCATCGTCGACGGCCCGACCCTGGAGCCGGCGTCCGAGACGGGCGCGGCCAGCCCCATCGAGCAGGACGATCAGCCCTATGAGGCTGAGCCGCCGCACTTCGACGACGAGGACGGCGAAGAGGACTGAGGATCGAACGGGGGCGGGTTTCCGCCCCTTGTTCTATCTGTCGGCAGTAGAGCGGCGCATACGCGCAGGCGACCCTGCCGATCGCCTCCGGGGACCCGTGGAGACGGTCGATCAGGGTCGACTGGCGTCCGGCCCCGCCCCGCGCGGACGAAGAAGGAAGCCGCGGCTTAGTGCGCTTGCGCGCCCAGAGCCTCGATCTCCTCCTTGAGCTTGAGCTTCTTGAGCTTCATTTCCTTCAACTTGGTGGCGTCTGCGGCCGGCCTGTTCGCCTCCTCCTCGATCATCCGCTCCAAATTCTGGTGGCGGGAACCAAGTTCACGGATGCGGGCTTCGACGGCCATGACGTGTCATCTCCTTGTCGAACAACTGTCTCAGAGAGTGAACACCCGCTGGTCTGGCCTGTCAGATCACATATGTTTGCAGTGGGCTGGACGTCGCCCAAGCCTTGAAAGCGACGTTGGAGTGACAAGGGCATGAGCATACCCACGCGCCTCGTAGTCGGCGTTTCCGGCGCCAGCGGCGTGGCCTACGGCCTGCGTGCGCTCGACGCCTGCCGCGAACTGGGCGTGGAAAGCCACCTGATCTTCTCCAAGGCCGCGGCCCTTACGCTGGCCCAGGAAACCTCGCTCAGTCTGGCTGACGTCAACGCCCGCGCCGACGTCGTGCACAAAGTCGGGGATGTCGGGGCCTCGATCTCGTCCGGGTCGTTCCAGACGCTCGGCATGATCATCGCGCCCTGCTCGGTGCGCACGATGAGCGAGATCGCCACGGGCGTGACGTCGTCGCTGCTGACCCGCGCCGCGGACGTGACGCTCAAGGAGCGACGGCCGCTGGTGCTGATGGTGCGCGAGACGCCGCTGCACCTGGGCCACCTGCGCACCATGGTCCGGCTCGCCGAGATGGGCGCTGTGATCGCCCCGCCGCTGCCCGCCTTCTATGCAAAGCCGGCCAGCCTCGAAGAGATGGTCGATCAGTCGGTCGGGCGGGCGTTGGATCTGTTTGGTTTGTCGTGGAAGCCGGTGAAGCGCTGGGGCGAAGACCTCGGCCCGCTGACGGGGGAGGCCTAAGAGCATGTCGTTGTGGGGATGGACGCTGGAGGCCTATGCGCGGCCCGGCGTGGCGGAGACTTGCCTGCTGCTGCAGGACGAGCATGGCCAGAACACCTCGTTCCTGCTCTGGGCCGTTTGGGCCGAAGGGGCGGACGAGGCGGCGCTGCAGGCCGCAGCGCGGTCGGGGAAGGTCTGGGACGCCCAGGTGCTGCAGCCGATCCGGGAGATCCGGCGCACCCTCAAGTCGCCGTTCGACAAGGTCGACGACGGCGCGCGCGAAGGCCTGCGCGAGGACATCAAGGCTGCCGAACTGCGCGCCGAGCGGGTGCTGATGGAGGCCTTCGAGGCGCTGAGCGAGCATCGCCGCGGCGGTCGGCCGGCGCTGGCCGCGCTGCAGGCGGCGTCGCGCGCCTGGGGCGATGCGGCGCCTGACGATGCGCTGGCTCGTCTGGCGAGCGCCCTTAGCTAGGCCGTTAACCGCCGCCATGGCATATGGGTGGCCCGTGGGGCGGGTGAGCGTATGAACGACGACGACAGAAACGATCCGGAGGCGAAGCTGGCCGAACGCCTGCACGCGCTCTCGCAAGAGCACGCCGATCTTGGCGTGGCGGTCGATGCGATCGCCCAGGCGCTGGTGCCCGACATGATGGTCATCGCCCGCCTGAAGCGGAAGAAGCTGGCCCTGAAGGACGAAATCGAGCGTCTGAAGGATGAACAGACGCCCGACATCATCGCCTAGCGAGAACCGGCCCTCGTCACCCCATCTTGAAGGCGCAGAACTTGTTGCCGTCCAAGTCGCGGAAGTAGGCGCCGTAGAAGGTCGGCAAGCGCTTGCCCGGCTGGCCGTCGCACGTGCCGCCGGCGGCCAGAGCCGCGGCGTGGACCTGGTCGACAACCTCGTGCGACGGGCAGGCCAGGGCGACCATCATGCCGTTGCCGATCGTTGCCTGCTCGCCGTCATACGGCTTGCAGACGGCCAGGGCTCCGGCGCCCGGCGCGCCATAGAACTGGATGCGGTCCATGCCGAAGGACCGCGCGACGCCCAGCGGCGCCAGGACGGTGTCGAAGAACGCCTTGGACTTTTCGAAGTCGTTCGCGCCGACAGTGGTGTAGCCGATCATGGTGTTTCCCCTTTGGTAGCTTTCGCTGGCCGCTATCTAGCAACCTGACGCGCGCGTCACCGAAGGGAATATCAGCCCTTAGCGCGGAACGGCGCCGCGGGCCTCGCGCTTGCGGATGAACATCGCCGCGTCGGCTTCGGCGACCAGGGCCTCGGCGTCGAGCTCGGTCGAGATCTCCCGCACGCCGAACGAGATGTGCAGCGGGGCGGTCCATTCGCCGAACCGGATCGGCGTCGCCTCGATCGCCTCGGCCAGCGACAGGGCCTTGGCCTCGGCGGTCTGGCGGTCGGCCTGGGCCAGGATCACCGCGAACTCGTCGCCGCCCATGCGGCCGACGATGTCGCTGTCGCGGACATTGGCCGCCAGCCGCTCGGCGACCGCGCAGAGGCAGGCGTCGCCCGCCGCGTGGCCGTATCGGTCGTTCACCGCCTTGAAGCCGTCGAGGTCGAAGTAGACCAGGCTGGCGGGCGAGCCGTAGCGCTGGGCGAAGGTGCGGATGCGGGCCAGCTCCCGGACGAAGGCGCGGCGGTTCAACAGCGGCGTCAGCGGGTCGCGGTCGGCGAGGCCCTCGACCTCGCGAAGCTTGGCCTTGAGCCGCGACACCTCGCCGCGCAGGTCGTCGATCTCGGTCAGCAGGGTGGTCAGGGCGCCGCGCACGGGCGGCGTCATGTCGGTCTCGCCCAAGCCCAGGAACGCGGTCTGGTCGGTCGGGCCTGCCGCCGCGGCGCTGGACTGCGCGCTGGCGTGAAGCAGCGCTCGCTTGCGGATCGCCGAGAAGGGTTCGGTGCGCGCGCCGGTGATCTTCATAGAGCCTCTCGCCCACCACAGAATCGGCAGGGAACCTTAAGCGTTGAGAATCCTGAACGTCCTTGGTTGCGGGCGCAAGGGCGGCGCCTATACTCCGCGCCTTTCCGAGATAAGGGGCACGTCGGAATGAGCGTAGGCAAGGCGCAGGTCGCCATCATCATGGGCAGCCGGTCGGACTGGCCGACCATGAAGGCCGCCGCCGACAGTCTCGACGCCTTGGGCGTGGCTTACGAGGCCAAGGTGGTCTCCGCCCACCGCACGCCCGACCGGATGTACGCGTTCGCCAAGGGCGCCAAGGCGGCCGGCTTCAAGGTGATCATCGCCGGGGCCGGCGGGGCCGCGCACCTGCCCGGCATGACCGCCTCGCTGACCGAACTGCCGGTGCTGGGCGTGCCGGTGGAATCGAAGGCGCTCAAGGGCATGGATTCGCTGCTGTCGATCGTGCAGATGCCCGGCGGCATCCCGGTCGCCACCCTGGCCATCGGCGAGCCTGGCGCGAAGAACGCCGGCCTTCTTGCCGCCCAGATCCTGGCGCTGTCGGATGAGGCCCTGGCCCAACGGCTGGCCGAACTGCGCGCCCGCAACAGCGCGGCCGTCGCCGAAACCGTCGAAGACTGAGAAAACACATGACCGCCTCTCCTCTGCCCCCCGGCTCGACGATCGGGATTCTCGGCGGGGGTCAGCTTGGCCGCATGCTGGCGCTGGCCGCCGGCCGGCTGGGCTTCGACGTCGCCATTCTGGATCCGGAGCCGAACGGCCCGGCCAGCCGCGTCGCCGCCCACACCATCGTCGGCGCCTATGACGACCCCGTCGCCTTGGCCGAGTTGGCCAAGGTCGCAGACGTCGTCACCTTCGAGTTCGAGAACGTGCCCGCCGCGGCGGTCGAGCAACTGACCGCCCAGGGCGTGCTCGTCGCACCCGGCGCCCGCGCCCTGGCGGTCGCCCAGGACCGCGTGGAAGAGAAGACCTTCCTCAACGGCGCCGGCGCGCCGACCGTCGCCTTCGTGGCCGCCGACGACGCCGAGGCCGCCCGTGAGGCGGTGGCGACGCTGGGCGCGCCCGCGCTGATGAAGACCCGGCGCGAAGGCTATGACGGCAAGGGCCAGATGTGGGTCGAGCATGCCGCCGACGCGCCCGCGGCGTTCAACACCGTCGGCGCCAAGCCGGTGATCCTGGAGGCGCCCGCCGATTTCGTGCGTGAGCTCTCGGTGATCGCCGCCCGCGGCCGCGACGGCGAGATCGCCGTCTATCCGATGGCCGAGAACCATCACGAGAAGGGCGTGCTGCGCCGCTCGTTCGCGCCGGCCGAGGTCGGCCAGGACACCGCAGGGCAGGCCGAGCGCATCGCCGCGCAGGTGCTGACCGCCCTCGACTATGTCGGGGTCATCGGCATCGAGCTGTTCGAGCTGAAGGACGGCAAGCTGCTGGTCAACGAGATCGCCCCGCGTGTGCACAACACCGGGCACTGGACCATGGACGGCTGCGAGGTCGACCAGTTCGAGCAGCACATCCGCGCCGTGGCTGGATGGCCTCTGGGCCCGACCCACGCCCACGCCAGGGTCGAGATGCTGAACCTGCTGGGTAAGGAGGCCGACGCCTGGGCCAAGCTGGCCGGCGAGCCGGAGACCCGCGTGCACCTCTACGGCAAGCGCGACGCCAAGCCGGGCCGCAAGATGGGCCACGTAAACCGGCTTCGGCCGCTTTGATCGGTTAGAGCCCGGTCGTCCCCGCGAAGGCGAGGACGAGCGTTACGCCTCGGCCGGGATCGCCGAGAGCGCTTCTTCCAGTTCCAGGAAGCTCGGCTGCGCGCCCGACGGGACGCTGCCACGGCCGATTTCGACCGAGATCTGCGCGGCGTTGCCGTGCAGGTGGGCGACCAGCACCGACTGGATGATCTTGTAGAAGGAGCCTTCCTCCTCGATGATTTCCTTCAGCCGGGCCGCGAAGGGGCCGACCAGGCCATAGGCCAGGAACACGCCGAGGAAGGTGCCGACCAGCGCGCCGCCGATCATGCCGCCCAGGACTTCCGGCGGCTCGGTGATCGAGCCCATGGTCTTGATGACCCCGAGAACGGCCGCGACGATGCCCAGGGCGGGCAGGGCGTCGGCGAGGTTCTGCAGGGCGCCGGCCGGGGCCAGCGCCTCGTGGTGGTGCTTCTCCAGCTGCTTTTCCATGGCGTCCTCGACCTGGTGCGGGTCTTCGAGGTTCATGGTCATCATCCGCAGGGTGTCGCAGATGAAGTCGATGGCGAAGTGGTCCTTCATGATCTTCGGGAAGCGCGAGAAGATCGTGCTCTCCTTCGGATTTTCGATGTGGCTCTCCAGGGCGATGACGCCCTTGGACTTCATGGTCTTGGTCAGCAGGAACAGCAGCGACAGCAGGTCGCGATAGTCCGAGGCCTTCCACTTGGGGCCGGCGAACACCTTGCCGAAGCCGCCCAGCGACGCCTTGATGACAGGAACGGAGTTGGAAATCAGGAAAGCCGCGACGCCCGCGCCCCCGATCGCCATCATTTCATGGGGCAGGGCGTGCATGATCACGCCCATGTTGCCGCCCGAGATGATGTAGCTCCCGAACACCAGCGCGAAGAGCAGCACGATGCCGATAATCTGAAACATTGGAAGTGGCCGTCCCCGCGGAATTCACGGCGGAGCATGGCTGTTAATGCTTAATGCCCGGTGTGCGCGGCCCTTGTGCGCTTTGAGGTTTGCGCATCCTGTCGGCGCGGCTTAACAGCCCTTTCATGCCCAAGTCCGCCGAAGAGCAGGAAGGCCTGCCCAAGAAGACGTTCGCCATCATCTTCGGCGTGTCGCTGGTGACCGCCATGGGAAATACCGGGATGATCTCGGTGCTCCCGGCGATCGGACGATCGATCGGCATTCCCGATCCGATGGTGGCCGCGATCTTCTCCCTCTCGGCGCTGCTCTGGGCCTTCTCGTCGCCCTGGTGGGCGCGGGCCTCCGATCGCCATGGGCGTAAGCCCTTGATGCTGATCGGACTCTCGGGCTTCATGTTCTCGATGATCGCCTGCGCCCTGGTGGTGATGGCCGGGCTGCACAAGCTCGCCGCGCCGATGGTGATCTTCGTGCTCTTCCTGTTCGCCCGGGCGCTGTTCGGCCTGTTCGGGGCCGCATCCAACCCGGCGACCCAGGCCTATGTGGCCGAGCACACGCCCCCGGAAAAGCGCACCCAGTCGATGTCCAGCCTGGCTGGCGCGTTCGGCCTGGGCACCGTCATCGGGCCGTTCATCGCGCCGCTGTTCGTACTGCCTTTCGTCGGGCTGTCGGGGCCGATGCTCGGCTTCGCCGTGCTGGCGGGCGCCATGCTCTTCGTGGTCTGGAAGTTCCTGCCGGAAAGCAAGCATATGCCGGTCGCGCCGGTGAAGGCCGAGATCGCCAAGGACGCCACCGGCGGCGACGCGACCAAGGAAAAGCCGATGTGGCGCGATCCGCGCGTCACGCCGTTCCTGATCTACGGGTTCATCGTCGCGGTCTGCCAGACCGCCCAGGGCCAGACCCTCGGCTTCCTGATCATCGACAAGCTCCAGCTGTCGCCGCTCCAGGCGCAGGGCTTCATCGCCATCGCCATGATGTTCGGCGCCATGGCCGGACTGCTCGCCCAGTGGGGCATCATCCGGATGTTCGAGATGACCCCGCGCCAGCTGCTGCGCTGGGGCGTGGCCGTCGCCGCACTCGGCAACGTCATCGTCGCGTTTCAGCCGACCTACGGCGCTGTGGTGGCCGGCTATGCGATCTCGAGCCTAGGTTTTGGCCTGGCGCGGCCGGGCTTCACGGCCGGCTCCTCGCTGGCGGTCGGCATGCACGAGCAGGCCCGCGTCGCCGGCGCGATCGCCGCGGTGAATGGCGTCAACGTGGTGCTCGCCCCGTTCTTCGTCTGGCTCTACGAGCGGATCGCCCCGGCGCCGTTCGTGCTCTGCGGCGTGCTGATGGTGCTGATGTTGATCTACGCCTTCCGCAATCCGCAGCTGCGCAACGCCCACCCGCAGCCGGCGACCCGCGCCGACGCGGCCATGGCGACGTTGGAAAAGAGCGACGAGGGCGGCGTCTAGGCCGCCCCTCAGTTCGGCAGCGCGCCAGCCTCGACGTTCAGGCGCCGCACCATGTCCATCGACAGATAGCCGTCGGCGATCAGGCCGCGCGACTTTTGCCACGCCCGCAACGCGGTGCGCGTGTTGACCCCGACCACGCCGTCCGGGGCGCCGGGGCTGAAGCCCAACTTGGCCAGGGCGGTTTGCGCGCCGATGCGGTCGCCGATCGCCAGCGGCGTCTCCACGGGCCAGGGCCTTACCAGCGGCGCGCCGCCCGCGAAGGCGTCGGCCAGCAGCCCGATGCCGAGCGCGTAGGCGGTGGAGTTGTTGTACTTGCGGATCGCGAAGTGGTTCGGGAACAGCAGGAAGATCGGCCCGCCCGCGCCGGCCGGGGCGACCAGCATGGCGGGGGCCTGCTCTGCGGGCGTCCAGGGGCGTCCGTCGGCGGCCTTGACCCCCAGGCCCTCCCAATACGGCGGCGGCTCCTTGGGGCCTTCCGTCAGGCTGTAGTCGAAGCCGGCCGGCAGGGTCACTTCGCGCGCCCAGGACTGGCCGCTCACCCACCCGCCCTTGGCCAGCAGGTTGGCGGCTGAGGCCAGGGCGTCGTTCGGCGAGCCCCAGATGTCGCGTTTGCCGTCGCCGTCGCCGTCCACGGCGGTCGAGATGTAGTTCGATGGCAGGAACTGGGTCTGGCCCATCGCCCCGGCCCACGAGCCCTTCAACTGGGCGCGGCCGACCTCGCCCGACGAAATGATCTTGAGGGTGGCGATCAACTCGCCTTCCGCCCAAGCTCTGCGGCGGCCGTGATAGGCGAGGCTGGCCATCGAGCGGACCACGTCGAAGTCGCCCTGCACGGCGCCGAAAGCGCTTTCCATGGCCCAGACCGCGATCAGGATGTCGCGGGGCACGCCGAAGCGCTGCTCGATACCGGGCCAGAACGGCAGGTCGGCGCGGTAGCGCTGGCCGCGGGCGATGCGGTCGGCGCTGATCACGCCTTTTACATAGTCGCCGATCGGCTTGGAGAACTCCGGCTGGGCGGAGTCCAGGCTGATGACCCGCGGATTGGGCGTCAGCCCCGCGAGTTCGCGGTCGATAAGCTCGCCGGACAGGCCCGCGGCCACGGCCCGGCCGCGGAACTCCGCACGCCAGGCGTCATAGCCCGCGTCGCCCGTCGTCGGGGGCGGCGCGGGGACTTGTGGCGGCGGCGTGGGCGTTGGAGCTGGCGCAGGGCCGCTCACGGGCGGGGGAGGGGCGGGGCCGGCGCAGCCGGCGAGGAGCAAGACAAGAAACAGGCGACGGTCCATAAGGAGCAGCCTAGCCGTGCCCCGGCCGACCCTCAATCACAAGGCCGCGAGGGGGGCGTAACCACTTCAGCACGGCTGCGGCGTTGACTCTTCCAGCCCCGACCCGTATACGCGCCCGCTCTGTAGAAACCCCGCCGGACCCCGTCCGGAACCTTGAGATAGGTCCATGAAGGTCAGAAGCTCGCTTAAGTCGCTCAAGACTCGCCACCGCGACTGCAAGCTCGTGCGTCGCAAGGGCGTGGTCTACGTCATCAACAAGACCGACCCCCGCTTCAAAGCCAAACAAGGCTGAGGCGACGAGGATGGCTCCCAAGGCCGTCCTCTGGGACATCGGTAATGTGATCGTGCGCTGGAATCCGCGCACGCTTTACCAAGAGATTTTCAAGGAACCGGCCGAATGCGACCGGTTCCTTTCTCATGTCTGCAACATGGTCTGGCACGTCGCCCACGACCTCGGCGTGACCTTTGCGGACAACCGCGCACCGCTGCTGGAGCGCTTTCCCGAGTACGCCGACGAGATCCACGCCTGGGAGACCCGGTGGTGGGACATGTTCTCCGGCCCGATTCCCGAAACCGAGGCCGCCATCGAGGCGCTGCACGAGGCCGGGGTGCCGCAGTTCGGCGTGACCAACATGTCCCATGAGACCTTCCCCGGCACGATCGCCATGAGTCCGGCCTTCGCGCGCCTTTCGGACTATCTGGTCTCGGCCGATGTTGGGCTGATCAAGCCGGACCCGGCGTTCTACGCCCTGGCCTGCGAACGCTTCGGCCTGAAGCCGGCCGACGTCCTGTTCTTCGACGACTCGGCCGCCAACATCGCAGCGGCCCGCGACTTCGGCTTCGACGTCCATCACTTCACCGACCCCGCAGACGTCCGGCCCGCCCTGGAGACGCGCGGACTTCTCTGACCCTCGGACGCTCTAGGGCCAACAGCCTCTTGCCAAAGATATGAATGTTAGTTCACATTTGTATCAATCAAGGGGCCAGCAGGGCTCTGGGAACAAGGGGAAGGCGATGTCGAAGTTGGTTGCGGCGGGTGTGTTGGCGCTTGTCTTGGCGGGAGGCGCCAGCGCGCAGGAACAGGTGGGCGTGCGCGGAACCTGGGGCGCTCCGGATAATGCGCCAGGGGCGTTCCACAACATGGAAGAACTGTTCCCCTCGCGGCGGATCGCTCCGGCCGCTGTGGCGCTGCCGCTGAAGGAGCCTGCGGGGCCCCTCGGCTTCACCTACAGCTACAACGGCAAGACCAAGAACCTTGAGGACTTCGCGGCCGACACCCGCAGCAGCGGACTGCTGATCCTGCATGGCGACCAGATCCTGCACGAGCGCTATTACATGGGCGCTGCGCCCGACAGCCGGTTCGTGTCGTTCTCGGTCGGCAAGTCCTTCGTTTCGACCCTGATCGGCATCGCCCTGGCCGAAGGCAAGATCCGCAGCCTCGACGACCGCATGATCGACTATCTGCCGGAGCTCAAAGGCGGGGCATACGAAAAGACGACCATCAAGGACGTGCTCGAAATGTCGTCGGGCACGGAGTTCGACGAGGAGTACACCAGCCCAAAGTCGGGCATCGCCGGCTTCCTCGGCCGGTTCGACGCCAATCAGGGCGGCCTCTACGACTTCTCCCGCCAGTTCAAGTCGGCGCACGCACCGGGCGCCAGGTTCAACTACGCGAGCGCCGACACCGAGATCCTCGGCGCCTTGCTGGCCAAGGCCACGGGGGCGCGGCCGGCCGACTACATGGCCGAGAAGCTCTGGAAGCCGATGGGCGCGGAGTCCGAGGCGCGCTGGATCCTCGACCAGCCCGGCGATGCGGGGCGCGAAGTCGCCGCTGGCGGTCTGCTGATCCGGCTGCGCGACTATGCCCGCTTCGGCTATCTCGCCGCCCACGACGGCATGGTGGATGGCCGCCAGGTCCTGCCCAAGGGCTGGATCGCGCTCGCCACCCAGCCTCAGCGCGCGCAGGTGCAGTACGGCAAGCTCGGCGACGGGCCGCTGGGTTACGGCTACCAATGGTGGCTGATCCCGGGGCCGGACCGCGCCTTCACGGGCGAAGGCATCTACGGGCAGTTCCTGATGGTCAATCCTGAGCTCGACCTGGTGGTGGTCAAGACCAGCGCCTGGACCGCCGCCTGGGACGATCCGATGGCGCTCGAGACATTCGCGATGTTCGACGCCCTGAGCGCACAGGTCCGCGCCGGCAAGCGGTGAAGGGCGACGACTCCATGCTAGGAGAGGGGTGATGAGCGCGATCCTCACCCCTCGCAAGCTGCCGACCCAGGCGCGGGCCAAGGCCAAGATCCAGCGGGTGCTGGACGCCACCCAGGCGATCCTCAACCGCGACGGGCCGGCCGCCCTGACCACTCCGGCCATCGCCGCCGAATCCGGCGTTTCGGTGGGCTCGATCTACCAGTACTTCCCGAACAAGGAAGCCATCGTCCTGGCGCTCTACGAGGCGCGGCTCGCCGAGATCCGCGGCGAGGCCGGGGAGGCGCGGGACGACGGCGAGGCCGACTGGCGTGCGTTCTTCCGCAAGTGGATCCGGCAGATCAAGGAACGTGAGAACGCCGTCGGCTACGGCCTCTCCATGAGCGCGGCCTTCGAGCACTTTCCACGGCTGGCCGAGGTCGAGCCGCTCCACGCCGAGCAGATGGCCGATCGGGTGGTGGCGCAGCTCAAGCGGTTCGGCTCGACCTGGCCCGACGAGGCGCTCTTCGACCTGGCGATCTACGCCTACTACCTGGACGCCACCACCTGGCGGTACTGGACGCTGGCGCAGGCGCGGCTGCCGCAAGGTGTCGACCGGCTGGTGGAGACCGTGATCGCGCTGCTGGCGCCGGCGCTGGAGGGCGGATCGCCGCCGCCTCCGCCCTACGCGCCGCGGCGCGGGTTCAGCCGTTCCTGACGAACTCCAGGAATTCCTGGCGGGTGCGGGAATCGTCGCGGATCTCGCCGGTCAGGCTGCTGGTCGTCAGGCGCGAGCCGGGCGTGTTCACCCCGCGCATGGTCATGCAGCTGTGCTCGGAGACGATGACCACGCCGACGCCCTTGGGCTGCAGGATGTCGTGGATCGCGCCGGCGATCTCGGAGGTCAGCTTCTCCTGGATCTGCAGCCGCCGCGAAAAGCCCTGCACCACACGGGCCAGCTTGGAGATCCCCACCACGCGGTTCGACGGCAGGTAGCCGACATGCGCCTTGCCCAGGAACGGCAGCATGTGGTGCTCGCAGAAGCTCACCACCCGGATGTCGCGCAGCACCACCAGCTCGTCATATCCGGCGACCTCCTCGAAGGTCCGTTCGAGGTACTCGCGCGGGTCGCTGCCATAGCCCGCGAACAGCTCCTCATAGGCGCGGACCACGCGGCCGGGCGTGTCCAGCAGGCCCTCGCGGTCGGGGTCGTCGCCCGCCCACTCGATGAGGGTGCGCACCGCGGCCTCGGCCTCGCTGCGGCTCGGACGGGTACGGGAATGGGTCATGGCGATAGCTCCGCGTCGATCCGTCTCAACGGTCGGCCAAGGCGAAGGTTCAGTACGGCGGATGACAGCGGCCGGTCTCGCCGCTAGTTTCCGCCGCCTTTCCGCAACCCTCGAGCTGTGAGACGCTTAACGCCATGTCCGACGACAATTCCCACGGCGACATTCTGAACCAGGCCGCCCAGGGCCAGCTCAAGAGCATCATCGAACGCATCGAACGCCTTGAGCAGGAGAAGTCGGAGATCGCCGAGCAGATCAAAGAAGTCTTCGCCGAAGCCAAGGGCAACGGCTTCGACGTCAAGATCCTGCGCAAGGTGGTCCGCATCCGCAAACAGGACCGCGCCAAGCGGCTCGAGGAGGAAGCGATCCTCGACCTCTACCTCTCGGCGATGGGAGAGATTTGAAGCGAACCCCGCCAGACCGGAAGGCGCAGGCCAAGCGGGCCGCGCTGAACGCACTGAAGCGCGTCCGCCGCCAGGCGGACCGCGCCGAGGTGAAGCTTTCCGACTGGGAGGGGGAGTTCCTCGGTTCCATCGAGGACCGCGTGAAGACCTACGGCCGCGCCTTCGGCGACCCTGAGAAGGGCGGCGCGGGCGAGGCGCTCTCGGTCATGCAGACCGTGAAGCTCAAAGAGATCGCCGCCAAGGCCAAGGGCGAGAAGAAGCCCTTCAAACGGCGGCCGAAACCATACTCGGAAGACTAGCGCCCCTCTCCAAACGGGGAAGAGAGGCCGGTCCCGCTACGCCACCGCGCTCGCGTCGTCCTCGCCGCCGGCGCCCTTGACGGCGTCTTCCAGCCCCTGCTCGCGGACCTTTCGGTAGAGGGTCGAGCGGCCGATGCCGAGGCGGCGGGCCACCTCGCTCATGTGGCCGGCATAGATCTCGATGGCCAGCGCGATCAGGTCGCGCTCGATCTCTTCCAGCGTGCGCAGATGGCCGCGGTGGTCGAGGATCCGCACCGGCGCGTCGGCCGGCATTTCGGCGACCAGTTCCTCGGCCGTCGGCAGGGTCATGGGCCGCTGGCTGGCGACCGCCTCCAGCGCTTCCGGCGGCGGCGCGGCGACACCCGAAATGGCCGGGAAGTCGAACGGCTGCAGATACGGCGCGTCGGCCAGCACGATGGCGCGATAGACCGCGTTCTCCAGCTGCCGCACGTTGCCCGGCCAGTCGTAGTTGGTCAGGAACACCAGGGTTTCGGCGGAGGCGCCGACCACGGTCTTGCCCTCCTCGACGTTGAAGCGGCGGATGAAGTGGTCGACCAGGGCCGGAATGTCCTCGCGCCGCTCGCGCAGAGGCGGGGCCTCGATCGGGAAAACGTTGAGGCGATAGAACAGGTCCTCGCGGAACAGGCCTTCCTTCACCGCTTGTGCGGGATCGCGGTTAGTCGCCGAGACGATCCGCACGTCGACCTTGACCGAGCGCTTGGAGCCGACCGGATCGATCTCGCTTTCCTGCAGCGCGCGCAGCAGCTTGACCTGCATGTCCAGCGGCAGCTCGCCGACCTCGTCCAGGAACAGGGTCCCGCCGTTGGCCTCCTGGAACTTGCCCAGGTGCTTGTCGGTGGCGCCCGTGAAGCTGCCCTTCTCATGGCCGAACAGGATCGACTCGACCAGGTTCTCGGGCAGGGCGCCGCAGTTCACCGCCACGAACGGCTTGCCGGCGCGCTCGGATGAGCCGTGCACGGCGCGTGCGATCACTTCCTTGCCGACCCCGCTCTCGCCGGTGATCAGGATCGGGATCGAGGACTTCGCAGCCCGCTCGCCCATGCGCTTGACCATGGTCATGGCCGGGGAGTTCCCGACCATGTCGGCGAAGCTGGTGCGGCCGGCGGCGTGCTTCTTCAGCCGGTCCACCTCGCCCTTCAGCGCGCCCATGGACAGCGCGTTGCGGATCGAGACGATGATCCGCTCCGGGCTCGCCGGCTTGATGAAGAAGTCGCTGGCTCCGGCCTGCATGGCCTGGACGACGGTGTCGATCCCGCCGGTGGCGGTCAGCACGATCACCGGCTGGGAGAAGTTGCGCGCGCGCATCTCCTTCAGCGTGTCCTGGCCCGACATTCCGGGCATGACGAGGTCGAGCAGCACGATGTCCGTCGAGGCGCCCGACTGCAGGCGCGTGATCGCCGCATCGCCGTTCTCGGCGTGGGCGACGGCGAAGCCTTCACGCTCGAGCACGGCCTGGATCAACCGGCGCTGAGTCGGGTCGTCATCGACGACGAGGACCGTCTTGGTCATTTGAAACACCCACACCTGAATCGGACGCTCGTTTCGCCGATAACCTGGTCGAACGAGGCTCTTGTTGGCTCGGATTGATACATGGGCGGGGTAAAGGCGGGGTTTCGGACTCCTGAGTCGGGGGTTAACGCGTCGCCGCATCGACTCTGCTCGACAACTGTCGAAGAACGCGGTTCTTCATTTGGCTTCTGCGTGGGGCTGGTCTGGCGCATACTCGCCGGGGCTAGGAGCGGGCTGCCTTGAACCTTCGGCACTTCCTCAACGAGCTTCGGACGCGCAACGTCGTGCGGGTGGCCGGGGTCTACACGGTCACCGCCTGGGGCGTGTTCCAGGTCGCCAGGACGGTCTTCGAGACCCTTGAGCTGCCCAAGTGGCTGTCGGTGACGACCCTGATGCTGCTGGCGGTCGGCCTGCCGCTGACCCTATTGCTGACCTGGGCTTTCGAACTCGGCCCCGACGGCGCGATCCGCCGCACGCGGGCCCTGGGCGAGGACGCGCCCAAGCGCATGAACTGGATGGATTGGACCGCGCTGGCGGCCATCGGCGCGGGCGTGGTGATCTTCGTCGCCACCGCGGTCGGCCTGACTGGGTCGCTGCGCGGCGACGCCGGCCCCAACCTGCTGTCGGCCCCCAGCAAGTCCGTCGCGGTGCTGCCCTTCGCCAATTTCAGCGCCGCCAAGGACTCCGAGTATTTCGCCGACGGACTGACTGAGGAGGTCACCAACAGCCTGGCCCAGGTGCCTGACCTCAAGGTCGCGGGCCGGACCTCGGCCTTCTACTTCAAGGGCAAGAACGAGGACGTCCGCGAGATCGGCAAGAAGCTGAATGTCGCCCACGTGGTCGAGGGCAGCGTGCGGCGCTCGGGCGACCGCCTGCGGGTCACCTGCCAACTGGTCAGCGTCAAGAACGGCTTCCACCTGTGGTCGGAGACCTACGACCGGCACATGGACGACGCCTTCGCCATCCAGACCGAGATCGCCGACGGAGTGGCCACCGCGCTGAAGGCCGAGCTGAGCGCCGGCGGCGGCGAAGCGGCGGCCAGGCGGGCGCCGCGCGACCCGGAGGCTTACCGTTTGGAGGTGGTCGCCAAGGGCCAGATGCGCCGCAAGGGCAAGGCCCAGGTGATGGCGGCCCAGGCGATCTACCGCCGCCTTATCGACATGGAGCCGGACAACGCCGAGGTCCGCGCCGCCTACGCCTACGCGACCGCCTATCTCGCGCAGAACCATCTCGAGGGCGACTTCACGCCCGCGGTGCAAAGCGCCGAGACCCAGATCGCCAAGGCGCTGGAGCTCGATCCGAAATCGTCATCGGCCTATATCGCCAAGGGCTTCGTCTCGGCGATCCGCTTCATCCGCGAGGGTTCGGCCGACGCCGAGCTGGAGGCCGAGAGCGCCTACAAGCGCGCCGTCGACCTGGCCCCGCGCGACCCGGAGGCGCTGAGCCTCTATGGCGATTACATCGCCGCCCGCCGCCCGACCGAGGCGGTGACCTATCTGCGCCGCGCGCTGGAGATCGATCCCCTCGACCGCATCGCCAACAACGCCCTGGCCGGCTCCCTGGCGGCGACGGGCAAGCTGGACGAGGCGGCCCAGCGCCTGCGGACCAACATCGAGCTGTTTCCGGAGTTCATCGATTCCAAGGAGCAGCTTGGCGACATCATGATCGAACAGGGGCGGCTGGATCAGGCGGTGATCTGGTATCGCATGGCCGCCGAGCCGCAGACCGACCCCTCCGCGTCGATCCAGCTCGCCAATCTCTACTACAATCTCGGTCTCCCGGCGGAGGCGGAACGCACGCTCGCGCCATGGGCCGGGCATCCGGTGGTGGGGCCGGTCGCGACGGCGGTGCAGATGCTGGTCGCGGGCGACTTCGACGGCCTCGGGACGCTCTCTCGCGGCAAACTGGCCGAGGCCGAGCCCGACCCCCTCTGGCATAGCGGCATGGCCGTCGCCGCCACCGAGCTCGGCCAGTACGACCTGGCCCGCGGCGAGTGGCTGGTGATGTCGCCAGAGCTCTTCGAGCCGGCTCCCAAGGTCTCCACCCGACTGGCCAACGAGGCGGTCAGCGCCGCCTATGTCATCGACCAGACCGGCGACAAGGGCCAGGCTCGGCGTATCCTCCAGGCGGTGCTCGCGGCGACCGAGCCACAGGCGGGGATGCGCCAACCGAACGCGCGGAAGATCGCGCGCGTGAAGGCCTTCGCGATGCTCGGCGACAACGAACGCGCCCTGGCCGAACTGCGCTCGGCCGTGGATGCCGGCTATCGCGTCCTCTACGACATCGACCTGTTCATGCGCCTGGACACCTATCCGATGATGGCGCCGCTGCGCGCCGATCCACGCTTCCGGGCGATGATCCGCCAGGTCGAGACGGACAATCGCGAGATGCGCGAGGCGCTGCTGTCGCGTGCGCCGCCGGCCGGGGCGCCGCCGCGTCGGTCGTGATCAGGTCCGGATGCGGTCCAGCAGCGCGCGCAGGGCTTCGACCTCCGCCCCGGTGAAGCCGTGGGTCAGGTCGCGGTCGTGGTCGCGCACCTGCTGGGTGATCTGCGGCAGCCGCGCCTCGCCGTGGGCGGTCAGGAACAGCGCCTGCGCGCGTCCGTCGTCCGGCGCCGCCCGCCGCTCGATCAGGCCCTGGCCGGCCAGGGCGTCGACGATCGCCAGTACCCCGGACCGGGCGATGCCCATGATGGTCGCCAGCTCGGTCTGCTTGAGGCCGGGGTTCTGCGCGATCAGCACCAGGGCCGAGAACCTCTGGGTCGTGACCCCCTCGGCGCCCAGTCGGGCGTCGAACGCCTCGGTCATGCGGATCTGCGCCCGGCGCAGGGCGTAGCCGACCAGCTCGTCAAGGACGCCATAGTCCACGCCGGGCCGGCGGGGATCGAACCGATCGCTCATCGCGCCCCACTCCTCCGTGCTCGCCCTGCGTTCATCGCCGTTCGCGGCGGGCCATTGAAGTCCAAATCTAGATTGTTATGGTGCATAACAAAGTGCGCCATAAGGGAGGGCGACGATGAAAGTGATCGTGGCCGGAGCCGGCATCGGCGGCCTGACCGCTGCGCTGACGCTCCACGCGGCCGGGCATGACGTCGTCGTCTTCGAGGCCGTCCCGCAGATCCTGCCGCTCGGCGTCGGCATCAATCTGCTCCCTCACGCGGGCGAGGTGCTCGCCGAACTCGGCCTCATGGACGAGTTGGCCGCCCAGGCCGTGGCGACCCGCGAGCTGGTCTACTTCAATCACAAGGGGCAGCGGATCTGGGGCGAGCCGCGCGGCCGCTATGCCGGTCATGCCTCGCCGCAGCTGTCCCTGCCGCGCGGCGTCCTGCAGTCGGTGCTGCTGGAGGCGGTGGGCTCGCGCCTGGGCCCTGAGCGCGTGGTCTGCGACCGCCGCCTAGTCGGTTTCAGCCAGGACGGGGGGCAGGTCTCCGCCGCCTTCGCATCCGCGGCTGGCGAGGAGGTTGTGGCGCGGGCCGACATCCTGGTGGCCGCCGACGGGATCCATTCTGCGGCGCGCGCGACGTTCTTCCCTGACGAAGGGCCGCCGGTCTATTCGGGCCGCACGCTTTGGCGCGCCACCACCCTGGCCGCGCCGTTCCTCAGCGGCGCCAGCATGATCATGGCCGGCTGGCAGGACCAGAAGTTCGTCGCCTATCCCATCGGCCCCGTGCGGCCGGACGGCCGTCAGCAGATCAACTGGATCGCCGAGCTCAGTCTGCCCGAACGCCTGCGTCGCGAGGATTGGAATCGCCGCGGCGCGCTCGATGATTTCCTGCCGCGGTTCGAGGACTGGCGCTTCGACTGGCTGGACGTGCCCGGCCTGATCACCGGTGCGCAGACGACCTACGAGTACCCGATGGTCGATCGCGACCCGCTGCCGCGCTGGAGCCACGGGGCGGTGACCCTGCTCGGCGACGCCGCCCACCCAATGTATCCGATCGGCTCAAATGGGGCGAGCCAGGCGATCCTCGACGCCCGCGCCCTGGCCCAGGCGCTGGCCGCGGCGACGGACGCTGCGAGCGGTCTGGCCGCCTATGAGCAGGCGCGCCTGGGTCCGACCGCCGCCATCGTCGTCGCCAATCGCGGCAACGGCCCTGAGCAGTGCATGCAGTTGGCTCACGAGCGCGCGCCGCAGGGCTTCGCCCGCATCGAGGACGTGTTCGCAGCCGGCGAGCTGGAGGCCATCGCCGCCCGCTACAAGGTGCTGACCGGACTGCGCCCGAAGGAAACGCAAGCATGACCCCGGAACTCTCGCCGCTGATGACCCTCGAGGTCCTGGTCGGCCCGCCGGTGCAGGTCGATGCTTCGGCGCACGGACGCCGATTCATCCCGATCATTGGCGGGATCGTTGGCGGCGGCCTGGACGGGGTGGTGCTGCCAGGCGGCGGCGACTGGCAGACCCTGTGGCCCGACGGGCGCATGGATATCGCCGCCCACTATGTCCTCGACATCGTCGGGCAGGGAACGGTCGAGGTCCGCTCCGAAGGCCTGCGGCACGGCCCGCCGGACGTACTGGCGGCGCTGGCGCGCGGCGAGGCGGTGGATCCGGCGAGCTATTACTTCCGCACCTCGGTGCGGCTGCGCACCGCCGCGCCGGGACTGCAGCGGTTGAACCGGCTGTTGGCGCTGGCGGTCGGCGAACGGGCCGCCGACCGGGTGCGCCTGCGTGTCTTTGAGATCGGGTGAGGGGAACGAAAATGGGCGAGCGGTTTGAGACTTCAGACGGCGTCGGGATCGTCTGGCATGAATGGGGCGCGGAGCTGCCCGGGCCGCCGGTGGTGCTGCACCACGGCTTCGGGGCCAACGCCAAGCTCAACTGGCTGGGCGCCGGCGTCATCGCGGCCCTGACCGCGGCCGGCCGGCGGGTGATCGCCGTCGATGCGCGCGGCCACGGCGAGTCCGACAAGCCGCACGATCCGGCCTTCTATGGCGAGGACCGGATGGCCCGCGACGTCTCCGAGCTGATCGATCGGCTGGGCTTCGAGACCTTCGACCTCGTCGGCTACTCGATGGGCGCCATCGTCTCGCTGATCGCCGGCGCGCGCGAACCGCGTATCCGTCGTCTCGTCATCGGCGGGGTCGGCGACGGCATCCTGGCCCAGGGCGGCGTCGACACTCGCGTGGTCGACAACCAGGACATCGTCAAAGCCCTGCTGGCCGATGACCCGGCCGACATTCCGCCCGCGGCGCGCGGCTTCCGCCAACTGGCCGACGCCACCGGCGCCGACCGCAAGGCCCTGGCCGCCCAGGCTCAGGTCGTCCACGCCAGCCGCATCCCGCTGGAGGACATCAAGGCCCAGACCCTGGTGCTGGCCGGCGACGCCGATCCGCTGGCCGCCCGGCCCGAGCGGCTGGCCGCCGCGATCGCGGGCGCCCAGGTGCGGATCGCGCCAGGCGACCACCGCAGCGTCGTAGCCGCCCCGCAGTTCGCCGCGGCGCTGGTGGAGTTCCTCGCCTAGCCGATTTCCGAATGGCTGGGGTTCGGATTTGGGTGGTTGCGCGAAGCGCCGCCAAGCTCGACCTTGGCGGCCTGGTCCATCGGAGCCATGCGCCATGTTCGTCGGCCACTACGCTGCTTCCCTCGCCGCCAAGGCCATCGAGCCCCGCGCGCCCCTCTGGACCTACGTGATCGCCGCCCAGGCCATCGACATCGGCTGGGGCGCGCTGGTGATGGCGGGCGTCGAGAAGGTGCGCATCGATCCCAGCCTGCCGGGCAGCGCGCTCGACCTCTACCACATGCCCTTCACGCACAGCCTGCCGGCGGTGGTGCTGTGGTCGCTCGCGGGCCTGCTGCTGGCGCGGGCCGCGCGCCTGCCCTGGGGCGCGGCGATCGCCATCGCCCTGGTGGTCTTCTCGCACTGGCTGACCGACCTGCTGGTGCACCGGCCCGACCTTGAGCTCTGGTTCGGCGGGACCAAGGTCGGCTTCGGCCTCTGGAACTATCCGCTGCCCGAACAGGCGGTCGAGATCGGCCTGCTGGGTCTGGGGGCGGCGGCCTGGGCGTTCGTGCGCGGACGGCAGGGGCGCTCGCTGTGGCCGGTGCTGGTCTTCATGACCATTCTGGTCGCCGTGCAGATCATCGCCATGGTCATGCCGGGCGATGGCGATGCGGCCCGATTGGGCGGCACGGCCCTGGCCGTCTACCTGGTTCTGGGGCTGATCGCGTTCGTCCTGGACCGGCCGCGCAAGGTGACCTAGCGGCGCCCTTGCCCTCTAAAATCAGCGGCGCATAGTCCTCCCAACGGCCGCGTGATGACGGCTGCTGGGAGGCGCATCCATGAAGAGCTTGAAGCTGGCGGCGGTCATCGCCGTGGCGGCGGTCTTGGCCGCATGCAGTCAGAAGGCCGAGACGGCCAAGTCCGGCAATGTCGATGGCGACCGCATCGCCGCGGCGGCCGGCAACGGCGAATGGCTCTCCTACGGCCGGACCTATGACGAGCAGCGTCACAGCCCGCTCGACAAGATCAACGCCAGCAACGTCGGCCAGCTGGGCCTGGCCTGGATGTACGAATTCGACACCGACCGCGGCCAGGAGGCGACGCCGATCGTGGTCGACGGCACGCTCTACACCACCACCTCGTGGTCAAAGGTCTTCGCGTTCGACGCCAAGACCGGGGCGCTGAAGTGGTCGTTCGATCCCAAGGTCGACGGCAAGAAAGGCTTCGACGCCTGCTGCGACGTGGTCAACCGCGGCGTCGCGGTCTGGAAGGGCAGGGTCTATGTCGGCGCGCTCGACGGCCGGCTGATCGCCCTCGACGCGGCCACTGGCAAGCAGGTCTGGTCGGTGCAGACCACCGATACTTCGCGTCCCTATACGATCACCGGCGCGCCGCGGGTCATCAAGGACAAGGTCCTGATCGGCAACGGCGGCGGCGAGTACGGCGTGCGCGGCTACCTGTCGGCCTACGACGTCAACGACGGCAAGCTGGTCTGGCGCTTCTTCACCACGCCCAATCCCAACGGCCAGCCGGACAACGCCGCCTCCGACAAGGTCATGAAGGAGAAGGGCGCGGCCACCTGGTTCGGCGAGGGCTGGAAGGAGACCGGCGGCGGCGGCACCGTCTGGGACGCCATGGCCTACGACCCGGAGCTGGACATCCTCTATGCGGGCGTCGGCAACGGCTCGCCCTGGAATCACGTGAAGCGCTCGGACGGCAAGGGCGACAACCTCTTCCTGTCTTCGATCCTGGCGCTGAAGCCCGACACCGGCGAGTACGTCTGGCACTATCAGACCACGCCGGGCGAGAGCTGGGACTACACCGCCACCCAGCACATCATCCTGGCTGACATGAATGTGGGAGGTACGCCGCGAAAGGTGCTGATGCAGGCGCCCAAGAACGGCTTCTTCTACGTCCTCGACCGCACCAACGGCCAGCTGATCTCGGCCAAGCCCTACGTGCCGATCACCTGGGCAAAGGGGGTGGACCCCTCCACCGGCCGGCCGATCGAGAACCCCGGCGTCCGCTATGAAAACGCCCCGTCGCTGCAGGTGCCGGCGCCGTTCGGCGCCCACAACTGGCACCCGATGGCCTTCAACCCCAAGGAAAACCTGGTCTACATCCCGGCCCAGGTGATCCCCTTCGCCTACACGCCGGACAAGGGCTACGCCTACCGCGCCGGCGCCTGGAACGTCGGCACCGATTTCCTCGCCAACGCCCTGCCCACCGACAAGGCCCAGATCGCCGCCCTCAAGGCGATGGTGAAGGGCGAGTTGATCGCCTGGGACCCCGTCGCCCAGAAGGCCCGCTTCACGATCCAGCACCCCTACTTCTGGAACGCCGGCATCCTCTCGACCGGCGGCGGACTGATCTTCCAGGGCGCCGCCCAGGGCGAGTTCGCCGCCTATGGCGCCGCCGACGGCAAGAAACTGTGGTCCTACAAGACCGACAACGGCGTCATCGCCGCGCCGATGACCTATGAGATCGACGGCGAGCAGTACGTCGCGCAGATGGTCGGCTATGGCGGGGCCGGGGCGCTGTCGGCCCCGTTCATCCTGCCCGACCGTCCCCGCCTGCCGGGCCGGCTGCTGGTCTTCAAGCTCGGCGGCAAGGCGACGGCTCCGGCCTATGTCCGGCCAGAAAAGTTCGAGATCGACCTCACCGGCGTGACCTCGACCGGCGACGCCAAGCGCGGCTTCGCCCTGTTCCACCAGAACTGCCAGGTCTGCCACGGCCCCAATGCGACCGGGACCTATCTGCCGGACCTGCGCCGTTCGCAGATGCTGCTCTCGTCCGACAGCTGGAAGTCGGTGGTGATCGACGGGGCCCTGGCCGAACGCGGCATGGCCAGCTTCAGCCGCTTCATCGACGCTCAAGGCGCCGAGGACCTGCGCGCCTACGTGCTCACCGAGGCGCGGGCCGTGCAGGCCGAGGCAAAATCTGCAACGTCTCCGGCCAAGGGAGCGCCGGCGCCGAAGAGCTAGGTCGCTGATGGGCGCGCGTCTCAGAGCGCGCGCCCGCTAGCGACTGCGCCGCCAAGGGTCTATCTCTGAGCGCATGAACGCTCCCGTGAAACTGGACACCCTGCCTGAGTGGAATCTCGCCGACCTCTATGCGGGGCGCGACGATCCGAAGATCGAGGCCGACCTGACCGCCGCCAAGGCGGCCAATGACGAGTTGGTCAAGCTGAAGGGCCGCTTCACGACCCTGCGCGGCGATCCGCTGCGGCTGGGCGAAGTGCTCGACCATGGGATCCAGCTCTACGAGAGCGCCACCAACGGCCTGTGGGCCGTCGGCGCCTATGCCGCGCTGTCGGCGACCGTCGCGCGCGACGATCCGGCCTGGGCCAAGTTCGAGGCCGACCTTCGCGCCCGCTCCTCGCAGATCGCCGCCGACAGCCTGTTCTTTACGCTGGAGCTCAACCAGCTTGAGGACAACGAGATCGAGATGGCCTTCAAGGCTCATCCGCCCGCCGCCCGCTGGCGGCCGTGGATGCGTCGGGTGAGGCTGTCGCGCCCGCACGAATTGACCGCCGACTTGGAGCGCCTGCTGATCGACCGGGCGCCCGCCGTGGCCAACTGGACGCGGCTGTTTGACGAGACCCTGGCGCGGCTGACGGCCAAGGTGGGCCGCGAGACCCTGACCCTTCCCGAGGCGTTGAACCGGCTGTCCGATCCGGATGGCGCGCGCCGCAAGCAGGCCGCCCAAGGCCTGGCCAAGGCGCTGGAGGAGCGCACCCCGATCCTGGCGCTGTCGATGAACACCCTGGCCTTCGAGAAGCAGGTCGAGGACCGCTGGCGCAAGTACCCGGATCCGGCCGCCTCGCGGCATCTGGCCAACGAGGTCGACGCCGACGCGGTCCAGGCGCTGGAAGCGGCGGTGGTCGAGGCCTATCCCTCGGTGAGTCACCGCTACTATGCGCTGAAGGCCAAGGTCATGGGCCGCAAGACCCTGGACTACTGGGACCGCAACGCCCCGCTCGACACCGCCGCCCCGCGCACCTACGGCTGGGAAGAGGCCAAGGGCATGGTGCTGGAGAGCTTCTCCGACCTCGCGCCCAAGTTCGCCGACACGGCCCAGACCTTCTTCACCCATCCCTGGATCGACGCGCGGCCGCGGACCGGCAAGCAGTCGGGCGCCTATTCGCACCCGGTCACCGCCAACCGGCACCCCTATGTGTTCATGAACTACATGGGCGAGCGGCGGGACGTGCTGACCCTGGCGCATGAGCTCGGACACGCCGTGCACCAGACCCTCTGCGCGCCGCTGGGCACCCTGCTGGCCGACACGCCGCTGACCCTGGCCGAGACCGCCTCGATCTTCGGCGAGGGGCTGGTGTTCGAGCGGCTGCTGGCCGGCGCCTCCAAGCAGGAGCGCCTGGGTCTGCTGGCCGGCAAGATCGAGGACGGCCTCAACACGGTCGTTCGTCAGATCGCCTTCCACCGCTTCGAGACCCAGTTCCACGCCATGCGCCAGGAGGGCGAACTGGCCCCCGAGGACATCAGCGCGCTGTGGCTGGAGGTCATGGCCGAGAGCCTCGGCCCGGCGGTGAAGCTCAACCCTGGCTACGAGCACTATTGGGCCTATGTCAGCCACTTCGTGCACGCGCCCTTCTACGTCTACGCCTACGCCTTCGGAGATCTGCTGGTGCGCGGGCTGATGGAGAAGCGGCGCGAGGATCCGAAGACCTTCGCGCCGCTCTATGAGGATCTGCTCGCCGCCGGCGGAACCCGGACCTATGTCGAGGCGCTAAAGCCGTTCGGGCTGAACCCGCGCGAGAAGGCCTTCTGGGCCGCGGGGATGAGCCAACTGGAGCGGTTGGTCGACGAGTTCGACGACCTGGTGTGAAGGAAGCGGGCATGGCCGAGGCGACTTCCAACCCTTGGCCGGCCCTCGACTACGCGCAGGACCGCGGGACCTTCGAGACCCTGCACCTGATGAGCCAGATCGTCGGCAAGGCGCGCACCGCCCGCGCGCCTTGGGTCAATCACGGCTGGCAGGTGGCGCTCTACATTTCGCCGCGCGGCTTCACCACATCGCCGGTGCCGAACGCTCACGGCCTGTTCGACCTGGAATTCGACTTCGTCGAGCATCTGCTGCGCTGCCGGGCCAGCAACGGCTTCCTGGGTGAGATCCCGTTGGCGGGGCAGACCATCGCCAGCTTCTACGCGGCGGTCGAGGAGCAGCTGTCGCGAACCGGTGCGCCGGTTCGTATCAACGGCGTGCCCAACGAGATCGCCGACCCGATCCCATTTGCACAGGACACCGCGCCGCGCGTCTATGACCGCGACGCCGCCTGGCGACTGTGGCAGGCGCTGATCCAGATCGAGCGGGTGTTCCAGGCGTTCCGCACCGGCTACCTGGGCAAGGTCAGCCCTGTGCATCTGTTCTGGGGCAGCTTTGACCTGGCGGTGACCCGCTTTTCCGGGCGCACGGCCCCGCCGCATCCAGGCGGCGTGCCGCACCTGCCTGACGCCGTGGCGCGCGAAGCCTATTCGCACGAGGTCTCCAGCGCCGGCTTCTGGCCCGGCGGCGGGCTGGTCGACTATCCGGCCTTCTATTCCTACGCCTACCCCGAGCCGGAGGGCTTCCGCGCCGCGTCCGTTCGGCCGGGCGCGGCGTCGTTCCATGAGGGATTGGGCGAGTTCGTGCTGCCCTACGAGGCGGTGCGGGGCGCAGCCGATCCCGACGCGGCGCTGGCTGACTTCCTGCTCTC
This sequence comes from Phenylobacterium sp. Root1290, assembly GCF_001425305.1. Taxonomy (GTDB): domain Bacteria; phylum Pseudomonadota; class Alphaproteobacteria; order Caulobacterales; family Caulobacteraceae; genus Phenylobacterium. Next base: position 28,823 of record NZ_LMEE01000003.1, read on the forward strand.
GACCTACGTCGCGGCGGCCGACGCCGGCGATTGGCCGCGCGCCGACCTGGAATGCGACTTCGGCGCGCCCGGCGTTCCGCGAAGGTGCTAGGCGCGCACCTCGCGCACGAACGCCTCGAACCCGGTCAGATAGTTCTTCAGCGCCGCCTCGATCGCCGGGTCGAGGATCGCGCCGGACTCGTCGAACACCTTGTGGGCGCGCGAGACCATGAGACGGCCGCCGAACCAGGGTTGGGTTCCCAGGGTGCGCAGCACCGGCAGCCAGGCGTCCTGGCTGAGGATGGTGCCAAAGCCGCCGGGCGAGGCGCCGATGAAGGCGACCGGCTTGCCGCCGAACACCCGCGGGATGTCGCTGGCCGGGCGGGTGAGCCAGTCGATGGCGTTCTTGAACACGCCCGGGATCGAGTTGTTGTACTCCGGCGTCACCAGGAACAGGGCGTCAGCGGCGGCGATCTTGTCCTTGAGTTCGGTGACCCGAGCGGGGATGCCTTCGGCCGCCTCCACGTCGCCGTCGTAGAGCGGCACGCCGCGGATGGTTTCGACCTCGATCTCCATGCCTGCCGGCGCGACGCGCGCCGCCGCCCGCAGCAGATGGGCGTTGAACGAGCCGGAGCGAAGGCTGCCGGATAGTCCGACGATGCGGAGCGGTTGGGTCATGGGATTTCCTTGCAGAGGTGACGCTCGGTTATCCCCGATTTGCCGCGCCTTGACGACCGCTCGGCCCCCGACTATCGCAGAACCACGGTCTGCAGTTCACCGAGGCATCGCCGCCCGCGAGGGTACGCTAAACCTGCATCTGACTTGATCGACCTGACACATCTTCCCGTGCCAGATCGGAATGGCGATCACCGCTCACCTCGGCACGCGAGGGTAGATCATGTCGAAAACCATCATTCCGTTCCGAGCCGACGACGTTTCCAGCCTGGCCAAGTCGCTGCGGGCGCAGCTTCAGGCGCGCGAGACCACGCCCGGTCATGTCGAGCTGCTGAACATGCTGGCCCGCGCTGTCGGCCGCCGGAACTTCCAGCAGCTGCGCGCCGAGGCCGAAGACGTTCCGACCACGCCGCCGCCGCTTGAGACGCCTCCGATCGATGAGCGCCGCATCGAGCGGGTTGAGCGCTGTTTCGGCGGCGGCCGGCTGGCGCGCTGGCCCGCCAGGCGCGAGGACCAGGTGCTGGCGCTCTGGGGTCTGTGGTCGAAGCTGCCGGCCGGTCAGACCTTCGGAGAGCGCGATATCAGTCAGCTCATCGGCAAGCTGCACGACTTTGGCGACCACGCCCTGCTGCGGCGCGAGCTGGTGATCTCCCGCCTGGTCGAGCGCAATGCGGAAGGCAGCGTCTACCGGCGGGTCGAACGGCCGCCGCCGCCAGATGCGGCCCGGCTGATCGGGCGCATCTGACGGGGCGGGCTAGGCCTAGAGCAGGTCGCCGCCGGCCGCCGAGGCGGTGGTGCCGTGCTGCTGGTAGGCCTTGATGACGTTGCGGCCGACCGTCCAGCGGTGCACCTCGTCCGGCCCGTCGACCAGGCGCTGGGAGCGGATGTGGGTGTACCAGCTGGCCAGCGGCGTATCCTGGCTGTAGCCGAGCGCGCCGTGCAGCTGGATCGCGGTGTCGACCACCTTGTGCACCATGTGGGCGAGGAAGACCTTGGCGATGGAGTTCTCCTGCCGCAGGTCCATGCCGCGCTCGGCCTTGTAGGCGATGTGGAGCAGCATCAGGCGAGCCATGTAGAGCTCGCTGGCGCATTCGGCGAGCATGAACTGGACGGCCTGGCGTTCGGCCAGCGGCTTGCCGAAGGTCGAGCGCTGGGTGACATGGGCCGTGGCCATGTCGAGCGCGCGCTGGGCCATGGCGACGTTGTGCATGCCATGCCGCAGGCGGCCGTAGGCCAGGCGGTGCTGGCCCATGTTGAAGCCCTGGCCCTCGCCGCCCAGCAGGTTCTCGGCCGGGATCACAAGGTCCTTGATCTCGATCTCGGAGTGGCCGCCGCCCATGATGTGCGACAGCGGTCCCTCGACGGCCATGGTCTTGATGTCGCGCTTTATGACGTAGCCGGGATTGGGCAGCTCGACGATGAAGGTCGAGAACTGCTGGTGGCGCGGGGCGTCCGGATCGGTGCGGGCCATGACCACGGCCAGATCGGCGGCGCTGGCGGCCGACGAGAACCACTTCTCGCCGTTGAGCACGTAGTTCTCGTTGCCGTCCTTGACCGCGGTGGTGCGCATGCCGGTGGCGTCGGCGCCGGAGGCCTTCTCGGTCATCGAGTAGCAGACTCGCTTGTCGCCGTTTAGCAGCGGCTTGAGGAACTTCTCCTTCTGGTGCTCGGTGCCGTGCGCCAGCAGGGTCAGCATGGTGGCGTCGTCGGGGCCCTGGCTGTTCATCGACAGCGCGCCGAGGTGGCTGCGGCCCAGCTCCATCTGCACCAGGGCGTTGGCCAGCGGGCCCAGGCCCATGCCGCCGTATTCTGTGGGGATGAAGGGCAGCCACAGGCCCTGGGCGCGGGCCTTGGCGCGCAATTCGGCCAGGACGGTCTTGAACGTCTCCTTGTCCTTCAGCCGGGCCTCGGCGGGGATGCACTCGGTCTCGACCCATTCGCGGACACGTGCACGAACGGCCTTTGCGTCTTCCGGAATTTCAAAATCGATCGCCACGGCGCCTATCTCCCTTTTTTGTCTCTTGCGTTCCGCAGCGTCGGCGCTTGTCGTGTCGTAAGGCAAGTCCCGCCGTCCGCCTCGACGCGGACGGCGAACAAAGAATTGGGGAGTCCATGCACTATCGAGAGCTGAAGCAGGCCTGGTCCGAACTGACGGCGCCCGGCGCCCCGTTCGAGATCGCCGAGATCCCGGTGCGCGGGAACACCATCCGCAGCTACAAGAACGCGCCGCCCTCGGTGCGCGAGCTCTGGCTCTCCACCGCCGCCTATGGCGACCGGGATTACCTGGTCTACGAGAACGACCGGCTGACCTACGCCCAGGCCCACGCCCAGGTGAACGCCATCGCCGCGTGGATGTTCGCGCAGGGCGTCCAGCCGGGGGACCGGGTGGCGATCGCCATGCGCAACTATCCCGAATGGATGCTGATCTACTGGGCCTGTCTCTCCACCGGCGTCGCCGCGGTCGGCATGAACGCCTGGTGGGTGACCGACGAGATGGAGTACGCGATCAAGGACTCCGCGCCGAAGGTGATCTTCGCGGACGCCGAGCGTCTGGCCCGCATCCAGGAGCGTCCGGCGATGACCGCGGGCGCCAAGGTGGTCGCGGTGCGCACAGATCCGCCGGCGGGCGCGATCGCCTATGCCGACGTCATCGCCGACGGCGGGGAGATGCCGCAGGTCAGCGTCGATCCCGACGCCGACGCCTGCATCTTCTACACCTCGGGCACGACCGGCTTCCCGAAGGGCGCGCAACTCACCCATCGCGGCTGCGTGGCCAACCTCATGAACATCGGCTTCTCGGGCCAGGTCCAGGCGCTGGCTACGGCGCGTGCGACGGGCGTGGCGATCGATCCGGCCGCCCCGCCGCCGATCCCGGTGGCGCTGGTCACCACCCCCCTGTTCCATGTCACCGCCAACAACTGCGGGGCCTATGCCGTCACCGCCGCCGGCGGCAAGCTGGTCCTGATGTACCGCTGGGATGCGGGCGAAGCGCTGCGCCTGATCGAGGCCGAGAAGGTCTCGGCGATGAGCGGCGTTCCGACCATGGCGCGCGAACTGATCAACCATCCCGATTTCGAGAAGACCGACACCTCCAGCCTGTTGAGCCTCGGCGGCGGCGGGGCGCAGCTGCCGCCCGACCTGGTCGGCAAGATCGACGGAGCGGTGAAGACCGCGCGGCCGAACACCGGCTACGGCATGACCGAGACCTGCGGGATCATCACCGCGGTGTCGGCCGACTTCTTCATCGACAAGCCCGACAGCTGCGGTCCGGCCATGCCCTCGTTCGAGGCCAAGTGCGTGGACGACGACGGCAATGCGGTCCCCGCCGGCCAGGTCGGCGAGCTGTGGGTCAAGGGCGCGCCGGTCATCAAGGGCTACATCAATCGGCCAGAGGCGACGGCGGAGTCGATCACCGACGGCTGGCTGCACACCGGCGATGTGGCCCGCATCGACGAGGACGGCTTCATCTTCATCGTCGACCGCAAGAAGGACATGGTCCTGCGCGGCGGCGAGAACGTCTATTGCGCCGAGGTCGAGGCCGGCATCTTCCGCCACCCGGCGGTGGCCGAGGTGACCGTCTTCGGCGTGCCGGACGAGCGGCTGGGCGAGGAGGTCGGGGCCGCCGTGCTGCTGCGGCCTGGCGCGATGGTCTCGCCCGCCGAGCTGCGAGAGCACCTGTCCAGCCTCATGGCCAAGCACAAGATCCCCCGCTTCCTGTGGTTCATGAACGACCCGCTGCCGCGCAACGCCAGTGGGAAGTTCCTCAAGCGCCAGCTGCGCGAGACGTTGAGCCCCGAGAAGGCGCTCTAGCGGCAGGTTTTCTTCGCCGGCCTCCTGAAAGCTGCCGTTGCGCAGGATGCGGTCCCGTTTGGGCGCTTGAGCAACATCGTCCACCGGAGCCGGCGAAGCCTTGTCGACAAAGGGGTTTCCGGCCTCGGCTACGACGATGGCGCCAAGGCGGCTCAGAATGCCGCCGAGGCGCTATCGTCACGCTCAAGAATGCCGATGGCGCGCTGCCGATAGATTCCACAAACCGGCGGAGCCGCGTCAGCGCCGCTCGCTGTCGAGCATGGCCATCTGTTCGCGGTTGTAGCGTTCGCCGGCGGCGGCGCCCTTGGGGACGATCTGTTCGAGTTCGGCGAGGTCGGCCGCGGTCAGGATGAGGTTCGCCGCGCCCAAGGATTCGGCGAGACGTTCGGGGCGGCGCGCGCCGATCAGCGGGACGATGTCGTCGCCCTGGGCCGCGACCCAGGCGATGGCGACCTGGGCCGGGGTGACGTTCCGGGCCGAGGCGAAGGCGCGCAGCTTTTCGACCAGACCCAGATTGTGCTGCAGGGCCTCGCCCTGGAAGCGCGGGCCGTGGGAGCGGAAGTCGGTGGGGCCCGAGCCCGTCGACCAGTGGCCGCTGATCAGCCCGCGCGAGAGCACGCCGTAGGCGGTGATCCCGATCCCCAGCTCGCGGCAGGTCTGCAGCACGCCGTCCTCGATGCCGCGCGAGATCAGCGAATACTCGATCTGCAGGTCGCTGATCGGGTGGACGGCGGCGGCGCGGCGCAGGGTTTCGGAGCCGACTTCGGAGAGGCCGATGTGGCGGACGTAGCCGGCCTGCACCAGCTCGGCGATGGCGCCGATGGTGTCCTCGATCGGAACGTTGGGGTCGAGGCGGGCGGGGCGGTAGATATCGACATAGTCGGTCCCCAGCCGCCTGAGGCTGTAGGCGAGCGCGCTTTTCACCGCGACGGGACGGGCGTCATAGCCGAGCCAGGCGCCGTCGGGACCGCGCTGGGCGCCGAACTTGACGCTGACGATGGCCTGGTCGCGCGGCGCCTGGGCCAGGGCCTCGCCGACCAGTATCTCGTTGTCGCCCATACCGTAGAAGTCGCCGGTGTCGAGCAGGGTGATCCCCGCCGCGCGGGCGTCGGCCAGGGTCGCCAGGGCCTGGCCGCGGTCGGCGGGGCCATAGAGGTCGGACATGCCCATGCAGCCGAGGCCGAGGGCGGAGGTGGTCGGGCCGGTGCGGCCGAGCTGACGGGTGTTCATGTGCGGGCTCCTTAGGTTGACCCCAGACTAGGCCCGCGCCATTCCTGCGATAATCCGCTCATCACCTGACGGGCCGTACGGAATTACGCACAATGCGAAACGTGAACCTGGCCGATCTCGACGCCTTCGCGGCCGTTGCCCGCGAGCGCAGTTTCCGCCGGGCGGCGACGCTGCGCGGGGTGTCGGCCTCGACCCTGAGCCAGGCCGTTCGCGACCTGGAGGCGGCGCTGGACCTGCGGCTGCTGAACCGCACGACCCGCAGCGTGTCTCCAACCCAGGCCGGCCTTCGGCTGTTGGAACGCCTGGCGCCGGCCTTGGGCGAAATCAATTCGGCGGTGGAGAGCGTGCACGAGAGCGCCGGGACCGCGGCGGGGCTGCTGCGCATCAATGCGCCGGAGCCGGCGGTCGAGCTGGTGCTGGCGCCGCTGGTCGCGCGATTCCTCGAGCAGCATCCGCGCGTGCGCCTGGAGATCGTCGGGGAGTCGAGCCGCATCGACATCGTCGCCGAGGGCTTCGACGCCGGGGTCCGCTGGGACGAGCACCTGGACCAGGACATGATCGCGGTCCCCTTCGGCGGCGAGCAGCGCTTCGTCCTGGTGGCGTCGCCGGAGTTGATCGCCGCGCATGGGCGGCCGCAGACGCCGCAGGAGCTGGTCGGCCTGCCGGCGATCCGCCAGCGCTTCGCCAGCGGGGTGATGTTCCCCTGGGAGTTCGAGAAGGACGGCCAGGTGTTGCGGATGGACCCGTCGCCGCGGCTGGTCTCGACCCAGGTCGCGCTGCAGCGGCGGGCCGCCCTGGACGGGGTGGGGTTCTGGGCCGCGTTCGAGGGCTATGTCCGCGCCGACATCGACCAGGGGCGGCTGGTCAGCCTGCTGGAGGACTGGCTGCCGAGCTTCCCGGGGCCGTCGCTCTACTATCCGAGCCGCCGCCATGTGCCGCCGCCGTTGCGGGCGTTCATCGACTTCATCCAGGCCGAGCGGGGGCGGGGGTAGGGGCGCCCGAGTGTCATCCCGGTTTCTGGCTCGGCGCAAATGGGTCCCGGACAAGCGCTGGCGCGCTTTCCGGGATGACACCTATTGTTTCGGATAGGCGACCGGATAGGGCCCCGAGAGGTCCTTGTAGCGGTCGCGCAGTTCGATCTGGCGGGAGGTCAGGGGCTGGGCCTCGCCGCGGATGAAGATGGCGGTCGGCTGGCTCAGCGGTTCGAAGGGGTCGGCGGTCCAGATCACCACGTCGGCGTCCTTGCCCGGCTCCAGCGAGCCGACCTGAGCATCGACGCCGAACACGCGGGCCGGGTTGATGGTCATCGCCGCCAGGGCCGCCTGGTAGGGCATGCCGTGGGCGACGGCGTTGCCGGCGTTGTAGCGCAGCTCGCGAATGCGGTGGGCGCCGCCGCTGCCCTGCAGGATCACGGTCACCCCGGCCGCATGCAGCTTGCCGGCGTTCTCGAGGCTGGCGCCCAGGGTCTGGAAGGTGTCGGGCCGGTTCGACAGCGGGTCGATGATCACCGGCGCGCCGGCGGCGGCGATCTCGCGGGCGGCCATCCAGCCCTCCTCGGCGCCGGAGAGGATCACCTTGATCTTTTCCTCGCGGGCGAACTTCAGCACCGCGCGGATGTCGGAGGCCTTGTGGACCACGGCGATGATCGGCATGCGGCCCTCGACCACGGGGATCAGGGCTTCGAGGTCGGTCTTGGACAGCGCCAGCTCGCGGACGCCGGCGCGGTCGTAGGCGGCTCTGTTGCGCATGTAGTCGCGCACGTCGCGGAAGGCGGTCTTCAGGGCGACGATCTCGGCCCCGCGCGCGCCGCCGGCGACATTGGCGCCGCCGTCGCCGAACGGCACGACCATGCCGACCTTGGGCTTCACGAGGATCTCGGTCGCCTCGCCCAGATGGATGACGGCGGCCTGGCCGGCGAACAGGGCGGCGGACTTCGTGCCGCCGCCGCCGCCCGCGGTCATCAGCTCTTCGCCGTCGTCGGAATGGAAGTCGGCCCCGCCGCCGCCGGCGCCGGCCGAGATCGGGGTGACGATGGCCCGGGTGATGCCGGCCATGCGCGCGACCGGGATCAGGGTCGAGGCCGGGTTCAGCGCGTACTGGACGTCGAAGGCCGCGCCGATGTCCGGATTGTTGGCGACGACGTCGTCGCCGAGCGAGCGCACCTCGACCGCCCCGAGCATGGCGTTGGGCGCGATGAAGCCGGGCGTGACGACGCCGCCCTTGGCGTCGATCACCTGCGTGCCCGGCGCGAACGCCAATCGGACGGTCCTCTGATCCAGGACGGCGGTGATCTTGCCCTTGTCGATCATCACCAGGCCGTGCTCGATCTCGCCCGCCGGACCGGCGGTGAGGACGCGGGCGTTGGTGATAACCACGGACTGCGCGAGCGCAGGGCCGGCGAGGGCGGCGGCCAGCGCCGCCAGGCTTACGACTAGCTTACGCATCAGCGGCCCGCTCCCTGGCCGAGTTCGAAGTCCGACTTGGGCTGGTAGCGCGGGTCGCGCCGGTCATAGGCGACGGCGCCATCCAGATAGACGCGCTCGGCCTTGGCGTAGATCGAGAAGGGGTTCTTGTCCCACAGCACCACGTCGGCGCGCTTGCCGGGCTCCAGGCTGCCGGTCTCCTTGTCCAGGCCGATGGCCTTGGCCGGGTTGAGGGTGATCCACTTCATCGCCTCGCCCTCGGTGATCTGGTAGCCGGCGGCGCGGCCGGCGGCGAGCGCCTCGGCGGCCTCCTGGTTGAGGCGCTGGATCACGTCGGGGTCGTCGGACTTGATGATCGCGCAGCCGCCGGCCGCGTGGATCATCGGGGCGTTGGCCTCGACCGCGTCCCAGGCCTCCAGCTTCGAGCCCCACCAGTTCGCCCAGGTGGCGACGCAGATGTCCTCCTTGGCGAGGATGTCGGCGATCTTGTAGGCCTCCAGCGCGTGGTGGAAGGCGGTGATCTTGTAGCCGAACTCGCTTGCGATCCCGATCATCTGGACCATCTCGTCGGCCCGGTAGCAGTGGTTCTCGACCAGGATCTCGCCCTTGAGCACGCCGGCCAGGGTTTCGAGCTGCAGGTCGCGCTTGGGCGGATCGGCCTTTTCGCCGCGATCGGCCTTGGCGCGGTAGTCGTCCCACTTGCGGGCGTAGTCGGCGGCGTTGATCCAGGCGGTGCGATAGCCGGCGACATTGCCCATGCGGGTGGACGGTGCGCGGTTGCGGCTGCCGTAGACGCGCTTGGGGTTCTCGCCGCAGGCCATCTTCAGGCCGTAGGGCGCGTTCGGGAACTTCATCTCCTGGACCGTGCGGGCGGGCACGTTGCGCAGGGTGACCGAGCGGCCGCCGATCAGGTTGCCCGAGCCGGGCAGCACCAGCAGCGTGGTGACGCCGCCGGCGCGGGCGAGGTTGAAGCCGGGGTCCTGCGGCCAGACCGAGTGCTCGGCCCAGACGCCGGCGGTGTTGGGGTCGGTCAGTTCGTTGCCGTCGGAGTGGGCGGGCACGGCGGGCGAGGGATAGACGCCCAGGTGCGAGTGGGCGTCGATCAGGCCGGGGGTGATGAACTTGCCGTTGGCGTCGACCATGTCGTAGCTGGCCGGGGGCACGATGTTGGCGCCGACCGCTTCGATCTTGCCGTCGCGGATCAGCACCACGCCGCGCTCGATGCGCTCGCCGGTCCCGGTGAAGATGGTCGCGTCGACCAGGGCGGTCGCACGGCTGGGCAAGGGGCGGTAGGTCGAGGCGTAGGCGTCCTCGCTGCGCCCGGAATCGAGCCCCTTGGGCAGCGGCTTGGCCTTGGCGCTCTGGGCGCCGCCCGATTGGCTGGAAGTCGCCGCCGTCGTGGCGCAACCGCTGAGGGCCGCGGCCGCGAACACCGCAACCGCCGTCGTCAGAACTCTCATCTTCAGGAACCATCCCCTACGAACAGGGGCGGACGATAGGACGGAACCTCCGCCATGGGGAAGGCGGCGCAGGCGGTTTTGCGACCAAGCCGGACGGGGAAGGGTTGGTTTTTTCCTTCCGCCAGTGTCATCCCGGTCTTGCTTCGCAAACCGGGATGACACTTTCAGCGTGTCGTGGCCTCAGCAGTCGCCGAGGCGTTCGGCGGTCATCTTCATGGTGGTCTGCTTCATGGTCGGGGTCGGGGCCGGGTCCATGACGGTGGTGGCGTCCACCGTGTAGCGGTTGTTGAAGTCGCCGGAGATGCGGCTGTCGGTGGTGATCTTCATGCCGCCCTGGATGGTGCAGACTGTGTGGCCGACGATGTCGGCGCCGTCGCGGCGATAGGTCTGCTCGGCGCAGGTGACGCCGGCCTGTTGCTTGGCCGCCTCCATGTCCTTGAAGCTGGTCTGGGCGACGCAGCTTTCGACCACGACCGGCTTGGGCGCGGCCGACAGCACGGTGGTGAGCCGCCACTTGCCGGGCTTGGGGCCGTCGAGGTCGGCGGGAGATACGACCGGACCGGTCGCGGCGGGGGCGGCGGCTTCCGGCTTGGCCGGTTCGATCTTGGCGGTCTCTTCCTTCTTGGAGCAGGCGGCGGCCAGGACGGCGACCAGGGCGAGGCTGACGGCGATACGCATGGGTTCCTCCACGTGTTGGTCCGACCACCCCCCAGGGCGCATCGGTGAAGCCAGAACGCGCGAAGCGGCGCCATGGGGCCAAGCAATGTGCGGCGTCGCGTCGAGCATCTCGTGGAGCGACTGGGGCGCATCGGCGCTTGCCATTTTTCAAACGCCCGTTCATCAGCAACGCACGATGTCCGACGATCTGACCGAAGTGCAGGCCGCCGTCGTTCCCGACGGCTTTGTAATCAACCTCTGGCAGCGCGGCTTTGGCCGCACGGTCGGCCCATTCTATTCCAAGCGCGACCTCGCCACGAACGACGAGATCATGGCGTTCCGGGTCGAGGAGCACCACGCCAACGGCATGGGCAACTGCCACGGCGGCATGCTGATGAGCTTCGCCGACATGGCCTGGGGCCGGGTGATCTCCAACCAGCGCGAGATCGGCTGGGTGACGGTGCGGCTGACCACGGACTTCCTCTCCGGCGCCCATATGGGCGAATGGATCGAGGGCTCCAGCGAGATCATCGCCGAACAGGACGACGTGTTCACCGTCCGCGGCCGCATCTGGTGCGCCGAGCGCACGCTGATGACCGGCACCGGCGTCTACAAGGGCATCCGCTCGATCCAGCGCAAGGCTGGCGAGCGCGAGAAGAGGGGCGCGTAAGCCATGGCGATGGATCCCGCGATCAAGGAAGGCGCGCCGGTCGGCTACTATGACGACGACCGCCCGGTCCCGAGCGAACCCGGCAGTTTGCCGCCGGAAGTCCAGGCGCCGCTGCTGCCGTTCCGCGGCCGCGAGCCGGACGCCCCGGCCTGGTTCCTCGACGCCATCGCCCAGGAGCCGGAGCGCAGCTTCGTCACCTCCAAGGGCAGCAAGCTCGAGCTGCTGACCTGGGGCGAGGTCGGCAAGCCGGGCCTGCTGCTGGTGCACGGCAATTCGGCCCACGCCGATTGGTGGAGCTTCATCGCGCCGTATCTGGCCAAGGACTACCGCGTCGCCTCGATGTCGCTGGCCGGCATGGGCGCCTCGGACTGGCGCGAGACCTACGCCTTCCAGGACTTCGCCGAGGACGCCGAGGCCTGCGCCCAGGCGGCCGGGCTCTATGCGGCCGGCAAGCCGGTCTATGTCGGCCACTCGTTCGGCGGCAGTCAGGTGTTCTTCGCCGCGGCCGCGCATCCCGAGCGCATGAAGGGCGCGATCATGGTCGACGTCGGCTTCGGCGGCCCGCCGCCCGACAGCCCCGAAGGCAAGCGCATGCTGGAGGAGCAGGCCAAGCGGGTGGCCAACATTCCCACCGCCGACCGCGCCCAGAAGGTCTATCCGACCATCGAGGCGGCGCTGGCGCGCTTCCGGTTCATGCCGCCGCAGGTGGCCGGCAACCTGTTCATCGCCGACTTCATCGCCCGCCGCTCGCTGAAGCGCGCGCCGCTGGAGGACGGATCGGGCGAAGGCTGGACCTGGCGGTTCGATCCCAACATGTGGAACAAGCTCGACCGCACGGCGATGAACAACATGATGGTCGGCGGCAAGCCGAAGGTCGACGTGCCGCTGGCGCATATCTTCGGCGACCGCTCGGTGATCATCACCCGCCGGACCGAAGGGCAGACGACTCCGCTGCCTGACGACATCCTGGAAATCGCCATTCCGGACTCCGCCCACCACGTCATGGTCGATCAGCCGCTGGCCCTGGTGGCGTTGTTGCGATCGCTGCTGGCGGTGTGGCCGCACTGACCCTTGAGGCCGGCCTGCGGTTCGTGTAGGTCCGGCGGCAACAGATTTTTCGAAGAGAGAGACGGCTCCGCCATGGCTTCCGAATACCACCGCGGCGAGATGGAAATCCAAGAGCAGACCTCGACCTACCACCTGTTCGTCATGCTGACGAAGTGGGGCTCGCTGGCGCTGACGGCGCTGCTGGTGTTCCTGGTGCTGGCGTTCTGCACGCCGACCAGCTTCTTCGGCAGCCTGGCGGTCGGCGTGATCATCGCCGTCGGCGGCTACTTCGTGCTGCGCGAGCACGGCGGCGACGACGCCCACTAAGGGCGACGACTCACCTGCAGAGTTTCAAGAGGCGGGCGCCGGCGACGGCGCCCGCCTTTTCGCGTTCTAGTCCAGCATCGCCTGGATCGAGGCCAGGTCGAGCTCGGAGGCGGCGGCCTTGAGCTTGGGCTCCAGGATCTTGTGGCCGTGGCCGCCGCCCAGGGGCGTGGAGATCGCCACCAGCTGGATGGCGCCCTTGCGCGCGCCCTTGTCGAAGTAGTCCGGGTTGAGCCGGACGATCGGGATCGCATCGGACTTCGAGCAGTCGCCGAACAGTTCGCGCAGGCGCGAGCTGGCGCAGGCCGGCGCTGCGCGTTGCTGCGGCGTCAGCGTGGCCTGGGCCTCGGCCAGACGGGCGTCGTCCGGGATCTCCTTGGCCATCCATTGCAGATACTCGCCCTTGGTCATCGGCCTGTAGGGCTGGCGGCCCGGCTTGGCGATCAGGATCACCTGGCGGATGCCGACCTGGAAGACCGGGAAGCCCTGGATCGAGGCCATCTTCAGCGGCAGGTCGCGCGGCTGGTCGATGCGGTCGCCGTTGTCGTTGGCGTAGAGCGCCGCCAGGGTGTTGAACCGGATCTGGAAGGTCGGACCCTCCAGGCGGCCCATATAGGCGCCGGCGGCGTCGGGCTTGGCCCCGGCCTCCAGGTCGATCATCTGCGGGATCATGGTCGCGCGGCCGAGGAACGGCTGGCCCTGCGGCTGATCGCTGGGCGGGCTGTCGATGGTCAGCGAGCGGGTGATCGAAAAGCCGCGCGGCTGGTGCAGGGTCGGGGTGGCCAGCACCTTCTCGACGATGGCCCCGGCCTTGGCGGTGAAGGCCTTCACCTCGGCGGGCGGCAGGGCCCCGATCACCTGGACGTTGAGCGGGGCGATGCGGCCCTTGGCGGCGGCCGAGGCCGGGCTCTGGTCTGCGAGGGCGGGGCTGGCCGCCGCGAGGGCGACTGCGGCCAGGAGCGGCAGGCGCATGGTCAGCAGCCCTTTTCGGTCATCAGGGACCTGACGCGTTCGAGGCGCTGATCCTCCGGTCCGGACGGCGGCGCGGCGCCGCCCTCAGCGGCGGAGGACGCGGCCTGCGAGCCGACCGCCCGCATCGTCTGCTGGGCGAGCAGGGTCCCGTGGCCCGCGTCGGCGCGCGCGATCAGGGCGGGACCTGTGGAGGCGAGGGCCGAGCCGGCGAAGCCCATGAACTTGCGGCCGGCTTCGGCGCGCTGGGCGCGGCGGACCTGGGCGGCCTCCAGCTTCGTGACTTCGGCGGAGAGCGCCTCGCAGGTCAGGGCGTCGTCGCCGGCGCGGACTCCGTCTTGCGCCAGGGCGGGCGAGGCGGCCGCCAGCGTGAGCGCCGCCGAGAGTGCGATTGCAGTTCTGTTCATAGGTCACCGACTTTTTCTGGATTGAGCGGGAGACCGGTGGCGCGGATGAGGTTGCGGGTCAGCAATCGTTCGACGGGCCTCGACCTCGGAGCGACCAGAGGCGACGCACGGTCGACAAACCCTGAAAGCTAAAGGGGTTGATCCTCAAACATTTGTTTGAAAGCTGCCGGCGTCGTCGCTAGACAACGGATCGCGGCGGCCTCTATGGTCGCCCACAGGCAGGGAACGAGTAGGGGGATAAAGGGGCGCATGACGACGATCGCCGTCACCAAGGAACGCCGCGCGGGGGAGACGCGCGTGGCCGCGACCCCCGAGACCGTCAAGAAACTCATCGCAGCCGGATATTCGGTCGTGGTCGAGGCCGGCGCGGGCAAGACCGCAAGCTATCTCGACGCCGACTATGAGGCGGCCGGCGCGACCCTCGCCAAGACCGCGAAGGACGCCATCGGCAAGGCCGACATCCTGTTCAAGGTGCGCGCGCCGGTGGACGAGGAGATCGCGGCGTTGAAGAGCGGCGCCATCGTCGCCGCGACGCTCAACCCCTATGTCGACAAGGACGCGCTGCAGGCGCTGGCCGCCAAGGGCGCGACCGCATTCGCCATGGAGTTCGTGCCGCGGATCACCCGCGCGCAGGTGATGGACGTGCTGTCCTCGCAGGCCAACCTGGCCGGCTATCGCGCCGTGATCGAAGGCGCCGAAGCCTATGGCAAGGCCCTGCCGATGATGATGACCGCGGCCGGCACGGTCGCGGCCGCCAAGGTGTTCATCATGGGGGTCGGCGTCGCCGGCCTGCAGGCGATCGCCACGGCTCGGCGTCTGGGCGCGGTGGTCACCGCCACCGACGTGCGCCCCGCCACCAAGGAGCAGGTCGAGAGCCTGGGCGCCAAGTTCCTGGCCGTCGAGGACGAGGAGTTCAAGAACGCCCAGACCGCCGGCGGCTACGCCAAGGAGATGAGCGCCGAGTACCAGGCCAAGCAGGCCGAGCTGCTCACCAGCCACATCGCCAAGCAGGACATCGTCATCACCACGGCCCTGATCCCCGGCCGCCCGGCTCCCAAGCTGGTCAGCGCCGCGCAGGTCGCGTCGATGAAGCCGGGCTCGGTGCTGGTCGACCTGGCCATCGAGCAGGGCGGCAACGTCGAGGGCGCGAAGCTGAACGAGATCGTCGAGACCGCGAACGGCGCCAAGATCCTCGGCAAGGCCAATCTGCCGGGCCGGATCGCGGCCGACGCCAGCGCGCTCTACGCCCGCAACCTGTTCGCTTTCTCCGGGCTGTTCCTCGACAAGGAGGGCAAGTTCGCGCCCGACTACGAGGACGAGATCCTGAAGGCCGCGCTCGTCACCCAGGGCGGCGCCATCGTCCATCCCAACCTGACCGCCTGACCGGAGCAGCAACCATGGAAGCTGTCGATCCTACCGTCTTCCGCCTGGCGATCTTCGTCCTGGCGATCTTCGTGGGCTACTACGTCGTCTGGAGCGTGACGCCCGCCCTGCACACGCCGCTGATGGCGGTGACCAACGCCATTTCGTCCGTGATCATCGTCGGCGCCCTGCTGGCCGCCGCGGCGAGCGGAACGGACGGCGAGCTGACCCAGAACGTGCTGATCTCCAAGGGGGCCGGCGCCGTCGCCGCAGCCTTCGCGGCGGTGAACATCTTCGGCGGGTTCCTCGTCACCCAGCGCATGCTGGCCATGTACAAAAAGAAGCAAAAGTAGAGGGAGCGGGGGGACATGAACGCTAATCTCGCCGCCATCGCCTACATCGTTTCGGGCGTCCTATTCATCCTGGCCCTGCGCGGGCTGTCGTCGCCGACCACCAGCCAGGCGGGCAACCGCAACGGCATGATCGGCATGGCCATCGCCGTCGGCACGGCGCTGCTGACGCTCTGGGGGCAGGGCAAGCTGGACGCCCTGACCCTGGGTCTGATCCTGGGCGGCATCGCCATCGGCGGCGCAGTCGGGGCGGTCATCGCCCGCAAGGTCGCCATGACCTCGATGCCGCAGCTGGTCGCCGCCTTCCACAGCCTGGTCGGCATGGCCGCCTGTCTGGTGGCGGTCGCCGCGATCCATACGCCGCAGGCCTATGGCATCGCCACGGCCGACGGTCATGTGCACATGACCTCGCTGATCGAGCTGTCGCTGGGCCTGGCCATCGGGGCGATCACGTTCACCGGTTCGGTGATCGCGTTCGCCAAACTGAACGGCAACATGTCGGGCGCGCCGATCCTGCTGCCGGCCCGCCACCTGCTGAACATCCTCATCGCCCTGGCCATCGTCGGCCTGGTGGTGGTGCTGGTGATGAGCGGCGGCCAGGCGATCTGGGCGTTCTGGGCCATCTTCGCCCTGGCGCTGCTGATCGGCGTCACCCTGATCATTCCGATCGGCGGCGCGGACATGCCGGTCGTGGTGTCGATGCTGAACAGCTATTCCGGCTGGGCGGCGGCGGCGCTGGGCTTCACGCTCGAGAACGTCACCCTGATCATCACCGGCGCGCTGGTCGGCTCGTCGGGCGCCATCCTCAGCTACATCATGTGCAAGGGGATGAACCGCAGCTTCATCTCGGTGATCCTGGGCGGCTTCGGCGCCGACGACAGCGCCGCGGCCGGCGCCGGCGGCAAGGTCGAGACCCGGCCCGTCAAGCAGGGCTCGGCCGACGACGCGGCGTTCATCATGAAGAACGCCAGCAAGGTGATCATCGTCCCGGGCTACGGCATGGCGGTCAGCCAGGCGCAGCACGCCCTGCGCGAGATGGCCGACAAGCTGAAGGAAGAGGGCGTCGACGTGAAGTACGCCATCCACCCGGTCGCCGGGCGGATGCCGGGCCACATGAACGTCCTGCTGGCCGAAGCCAACGTCCCCTATGACGAGGTGTTCGAGCTGGAGGACATCAACTCGGAGTTCTCCACCGCCGACGTCGCCTTCGTGATCGGGGCCAACGACGTCACCAATCCGGCCGCCAAGACCGACCCGACCAGCGCCATCTACGGCATGCCGATCCTGGATGTCGAAAAGGCGCGCACGGTGCTGTTCGTGAAGCGCGGCATGTCCTCGGGCTATGCCGGGGTCGAGAACGAGCTCTTCTTCCGCGACAACACGATGATGCTGTTCGGGGACGCCAAGAAGATGGTCGAAGGGATCCTCAAGGGCCTCTGATCGTCGAGCATCAGAGGTCACTGCGGAGGGGGCGCGTCCAGGGCTGGACGCGCCCTTTTCGCTGCGCGGAGCATTCCTACAGTGAAGTTGAGTGTAGGCATAAGTAACGTCGCCACGTCTTGAGCGTGCGGCGGCATGGTTCCGTGGCGCGACAATATGCGCCACATGATGATCGTCATCCCGCCCTGTTTTGGGTTAAAAGACCGGCCATCAGCTTCCCCGCATGTGCGGGGCGTCGTCGCAGCTTGGCCACATAACCTCTAGTGGCCGCGTGTAAAGCTCGACTGTACTGGAAGAGGTCGCTTCTTGAATTCGATGAGCTTGGCCGCGCACAGCGGCATGCGGCATATTTGGGTCGAGGGCCTGTTGGCGGTCGCGCTGACGCTCAGCGTCGTGACCGCCGCCTATGCCACCACGCAGTTCTCGCCGCCCGCCGTCGAGCAGAAGCCAGCCTACGCCAAGGTGGTCGCCGAGGTTCCGCCTCCGCCGCCCCCGCCGCCCGCCTTCGAGTTCGGGGAGCCGGCGCCCGGCCACAAGATCAATTCGCCGTTCGGCCTGCGCAAGATGCCCTGGGAAAGCCGCGGCCGCCTGCACCAGGGCGTCGACATCGCCGCGCCGTCGGGGACCAAGGTGGTCGCCGTCGAGGACGGGGTCATCGTCGGGGCCGGGAGCAGCCCGTCCTATGGCCGCTATGTCGAGGTCAAGCACGAGAACGGGCTCAGCAGCTTCTATGCGCATCTGGGGCGCATCGATCCGGGCGCGAAGCCCGGCGTCGCCGTGACCGGCGGCGCGGTCATCGGGCGGATCGGATCGAGCGGGGTCTCCACTGGCCCGCACCTGCATTTCGAAATGCGCCGGGGCGACACGCCGCTGAACCCGACCGCCTTCATCGGGCGGCAGTTCGCGACCGCCGAGGACCTGCCGCTGAAGACGGCGGCCTATTATTCCAAGAAGGTCCGCGTCGCGCAGGTTGCGAACGTCCCCGCCTCCAAGCGCCAGAAGGGCGTGCGGACCGAGGGCGGCCGGGTGATGGCCAGCCTGGAAGTCGGCGGCTAGAGCGTCCGGCGCAGGCCGAAGGCGCGATCGGCGACGAAACCGGCGAACAGGATCGCAACGACCGCGCCGGCCGCCATCCATGCCGGGTGCGAGATCGTGGTCATGTTGAACACCGACAGCGCCAGGACGACGAGGGTGACGATGCGCCCGGCCCAGGCGCGGCGGCCGGCGATCAGGTTGCCGGCCGAGGCCCCGCCCAGGGTTCCCAGGAACCAGGCCAGCAGCACGGCGATCTTGGCCGCCAGCGGGATCTTGCCCATGGCGGCGGCGAGCTGAGCCGGGTCGGTGAGGTTCACGCCCGGCGGCGGGGGGAAGATGGTGTGCCCGACGCCCTCGACCGCCAGAATGATGAGCATGCCGACGATCACGCCGAGCACCGCGCCCAGGGCAACCCGCAAGATCGTCCGCAACATTCCAAGCCACTCCTAGTTTGAGCGGCAACCTCGACTAGATTGGAGCGATGCTCAAGGTATGCAGATGACGGCCCAGCGTTTTCACCCGTCCAGGGGCCAATTGGTGGACATCGGCGGCCGCCGGATGCGGGCGGCCCTGGCCGGGCCTGACACCGACCGGCCCCTGATCGTCCTGGAGTGCGGGGCGTTCGGCTGCGCCGCCGACTGGGCGGTGGTTCAGGAGCGACTGGCGGCCCGGGGCCTGCGCAGCCTGGCCTATGACCGGGCGGGCCTGGGATACTCGGACCCGAGCCCCGAGCCGCGGGACGGCCGCGCGATCGCCGCCGACCTGGAGGCGCTGCTCGCGCGGCTCGGGGAGACCGGGCCGATCGTCTATACCGGCCATTCGATGGCCGGGCTGATGGCGCGGGTTTTCGTGCCGCGCAATCGCGAGCGGGTGCTGGGCGTGGTGCTGGTCGACGCGGTGACGCCGGAGATGCTGGACGTGCGCCGCACGGCGGCGGGGATCCATGCCTATCGCGGGGCGATGAAGCTGGTCGGGGCGTGGTCCTCGGCAGGCTTCATGCGGCCGGTCTCGCTGGTGATCGGCGACCTGATCGGCCTGGAGGGCGAGGCGCGCAAGGAGAAGCGCCGCATCTACGGCTCGGCCAGCCACACGCGATGGGCGGCCGAGGAGGTGGTGAACTGGCCGCGCACCTCGGCGCTGGGCTGCGAGGCCGGCGGCTTCGAGCCCGAGCTGCCGGTGGCCGTGGTCACGGCGGGCGGCGCGGAGGTGCAGGCGCGGCTGAAGGCCCTGCAGGTCGTGCCGGCGCAGCGCTCGCAGCGGGGCTATGTCGAGCACGTGAGGGGCGCCAACCACGCCAATCTGCTGGGCAAGGCCTTCGCCGATCCGATCGTCACCGGGGTCGAGCACGTGCTGCGCGCGGCGGAACGGGCCTAGACTTCGCGGTCGATCACGCCGCCGGCGGCCAGCAGCCGCTCGCGCACCAGGCTGGCGGCTTCGACGCCGGGCGTCGGGGCGAGCACCGGGCAATAGGCGTGGCGGCCTTCCAGCATGACCGGCAGGGCGGCGCGGGCGCGGGCCGGGATGGCGCGCAGGGCCTCGCGCTCGGCCGGCGGGAGCTGGGCGGCGTGGCCAGCCAGCGGCGCGATGACCGCGACCCGCTCGGCGGCGATCTCGAAGCGGCCGTCCCAGACGGCGCGCTCGCCGGGCGCGAGCATCAGGTCGGCCAGGCCGGTGCGGATCAGCTCGCCCGGCTCACGCATGAAGAGGACCTGATCGTCGCGCGCCTGGATGCGGGCGCCGGCCAGGGTGGTGGTGAACGGCTCGGGCCGGGCCAGGTGGTCCATGACCCGCGCCAGCCGGTCGGCGCGCGGCGGACGGGCGGTCCCGGCCGCGCAGAGGGCGGCGGCGGCGGCGAGGCGCGCGGGCAGCCCGCTCCGCGGCAGCATGACGACGCCGGCGGCGTCGACCTGGGCGCGAGCGGTCAGCTCGGCGAATTCGGGCGGCGGCGGCTCGGGGGCGGCGGCGTCGCCGGGGGCGGCCGCACGGGCCCTGGCGCGGGCGAAGCGTAGATCGTCATTGGACGGATCATCGATCCAGGTCTCGCCCTCGGCGGCGAGCCAGTGGCGGATCTGCGCGCGGCTGCAGCCCAGCATCGGCCGCAGCAGGAAGACGCCGCGGCCCTCCGGCCAGACCGGCGAGGGCGCCCACTCGCGCGGCGAGGGCGTGGTCGAGCCCTCGGCCCGCATGGCGGCGGCCTCGGCCAGGTCGCTGGCGGTGTGGCCCAGCAGCACGACCCGCGCGCCCAGGCGGCGCGCGGCGTCGGCCAGCAGCCGGTGGCGCGCGAGGCGGGCGGCGGCGGGCACGCCGCTGGCCGGCTTGTCTCCGGTCCAGGCCAGGGCGTGGAACGGCGCCCCGAGCCGCGCGGCCAGTGCGGCGCACTGGGCGGTCCAGGCGGGGCTGTCGGGGTTGAGCCCGTGGTCGACGGTGAGGATCAGCAGCCGCCGGCCGTGGGTCTTGGCCCAGGTGTCGGCGATCAGCGCCAGGGCCCGGGAATCGCCGCCGCCCGAAAGCGCGACGGCGACAGGGGCGGGCGATCGCGCGGCGAGCCTGCGGTCGAGGACGGCGTGGACGCCGGCGACGAGACTCAGGCCGAGCACTTGGCCTGGGTGCGGGCCTGGGCCGCGCGGGTCTGCACGGTGGTCGAGGCCTTCGGGTAGCGGCGGGCGAGCTCGGCCAGGGTCTGGCAGGCGTCGGCGGGCTTGTTCAGGGCGATCAGCGAGCGCGACAGCTCGAGCACGGCGTCGGGCGCCCAGGTGGTGGCGGGCCAGCCGCGGATCGCGGCGATGTACGATCCGGCCGCATCGGCATGGGCGCCGCGCGCGGTCAGGGTCTTGCCCAGCCAGTAGCGGGCCTCGGGCGCCTTGGCGTTGTCGCCATAGGCCGAGACATAGTCGCGGAAGCCGGCTTCGGCGCCGGCATAGTCGCCGGCCAGCATCGCCTGACGCGACTGGCTGAAGGCGTCGTTGGCCGAGAGGCCGGCGGTGGGCGCGGTCGGGGCGGGCCCGCCCGCCAGGCCGCCGGCGGGAGCCGAGCCGGTCGAGGCCAGAGCCCCGCTCTCAAGGTTGGCGATGCGGTCGGACAGCGACCGGTTCTCGCCGCGCAGGGCGTCGGCCTCGCGCTTGGCGAGCTCGGCCTGGCGGTTGGCGTTCTCCAGCTCGCCGGTCATCCGGGTCATGGACTGCTCCATGTCGGCGAGGCGGCGGGTGACCTCCTGGAGCTGGTAGTCGGTCTCGGCCGGCTGCACGACGACGGGCTTTCCGGAGTCACGGCCCTGGAACACGATCGAGCGCAGTTCGCGCATCACCTGCTCCATGCGGTCCAGGCGGCGTGCGTCGCGGGCGTCCAGCGGGTCCATCGGGACCTGGGCGACGGCGGTCGAGGCGATCAGGGCGAGGGCCAGCGGCAGGGCGAGACGGGTAAGCTTCATGGTCGGCATCATCTGCAAAATCGGACGGCCAAATTGGGG
Organism: Phenylobacterium sp. Root1290; assembly: GCF_001425305.1. Taxonomy (GTDB): domain Bacteria; phylum Pseudomonadota; class Alphaproteobacteria; order Caulobacterales; family Caulobacteraceae; genus Phenylobacterium. The sequence goes on from NZ_LMEE01000003.1 coordinate 50,127, forward strand.
CGCTTGGTGGGACATGCAAAGTAGAGCGCAAATGCAAAGAGGGGACCCGAAGGCCCCCTCCCGCAATTCACAAACAACGCGGCTTACTGAGCGCCCGAGGTGATCGCCGTGTGGGCGTTCCGGTTACGCTGGTAGGCCTCGTCATTGGCGCCCGCATCGATCGGACGCTCCTTGCCGTAGGACACGGTCGAGATCCGTGACGGCTGGACGCCGCGCTGGACCAGGTACTCGCGCACCGAGTTGGCGCGGCGCGAACCGAGGGCGAGGTTGTACTCACGGGTGCCGCGTTCGTCGGCGTTGCCTTCGATGCGGACCTGGACGTTCGGATAGCGCACCAGCCAGGCGGCTTGCGCGTCCAGCAGCGGGCCGGCGTCGGCGCGCACGCTGTAGCTGTCGAGGTCGAAATAGACGCGGTCACCGACGTTGACGGCGAAGTCCTGCATCGAGCCCGGGATCACCGACGAGGTCGGCGGCGGCGGGGCGGGCGCGGGCTCCGGAGCAGGCGCGGGGGCCGGCGCGGGCGTCGGTTCCGGCGCGGGGGCCGGCTTCGGGCGCGAGGCGCAGGCGGTGACCGAAATGGCGGCGGCTGCGACCAAGCTCAGTCGAAGGGCGTGCTTGATACTGAAGCTCTGCACGTTGGCTTCTCCTTTTAATAAGTTACGACGACGGCGGGTCCCCACAGCCAGTTCTTTGTTCTACCCGGCTTTGCCGTAGCCGGACATTTCAAAAGACCGTCCGAGGGGAAAATTGCACCTGATAACACTGGTTAATTGAGCAGCGGCGACCAGGCAGGGTCAGATCCGGAGCCTGGATAGGGCGCTGCGCGCTCGATCCGGCCGGTGACGTCCACGGTCCACAAACGCGGAGCTCCACCAGGCGTTTCGCGGCTGAACATCAGCACGCGGCCATTGGGCGCCCAGGTGGGGCCTTCATCGAGGTAGCTGCTGGTCAGGATCCGCTCTTCCGAACCGTCCGGCTTCATGACCCCGATGTGGAACTGGCCGCCGTCCTGCTTGGTGAAGGCGATGTAGTCGCCGGTCGGACTCCAGACCGGCGTGGTGTAGCGGCCGGACCCGAAGGAGATGCGCCGCCCGCCGCCGCCGCTGGCGTCCATGACGTAGAGCTGGGCGCTGCCGCCGCGGTCGGAGTTGTAGACGATGCGCGCGCCGTCCGGCGAGAACGAGGGCGAGGTTTCGATCGACGGGTCGGAGGTCAGGCGTGAGGTCGTGCGGCTGCGCAGGTTCATCACATAGACATCGGTGTTGCCGGCCCGCTCGACCGAGAAGGCCACGCGGCCGCCGTCGGGCGAGAAGCGCGGGGCGAACACCATGCCCGGGAAGTTGCCGAGGGTCTCGCGGCGGCCGCTTTCCAGGTTGAACAGGTAGATCGAGGACCCTTCCGGCCGCAGGGCCATGTAGGTGATCTCCTGGCTGGTCGAGGAGAACCGCGGGGTCATGACGATGTAGGAGCCGTCGGTCAGGTAGGACGGGTTGGCGCCGTCCTGGTCCATGATCGCCAGCTGCTTGCGACGGTTCAGGCGATCGCCGCTCTCGGACACGAAGACCACGCGGGTGTCGAAGTAGCCCTTCTCGCCGGTCAGGCGCTCATAGACGGCGTCGGAGATCTTGTGCGCCACGCGCCGCCAGTTGTCGGGCGTCGAGGTGAACTGAAGGCCCAGCAGCTGCTGCTCGGAATAGATGTCCCACAGGCGGAAGTTCACCGTCAGGCGTCCGCCCTCGACCGTGACCTGGCCGTTCACCAGCGCCTGGGCGTTCAGGGTCTTCCAGTCGGGGAAGCGCGGCTGGACGTTGACGTCCATGGCCGTCTCGATGTGCGCGGCCGGCGGGATCGGCGCGAAAAGGCCCGAGCGTTCCAGGTTGCCGGTGATGACCTGGGCGATCTCGGCGCCTTGGGGGCCGTTGAAGGTCGGGATGGCGATCGGCAGAGGCTTTACGTCGCCGCGATTGATGTCGACTTCGATCTGCGCGTGGGCCGGCGCGGTGATCGCCGCCGATGACAGCAGCGCGGCGACGAGCGCCATGGCCATGGTCCTCAGGCGCATAGGGCGGTTCTCCTTGTTCACGAACAGGCCTCACTGGTCTTGAAGTTCAGGTCGAAGCGCTGGCCGTAGAGCGAGCGGGGCAGCCGGGTGAACGGGGCCGCCGCATAGACCGCCCGGATCGCGCGTTCGGCCGCGGCCCTGACCACCGGATCGGCGGAATTCTCGGCGCCGTGGGCGCCGACCTGGCCGACGACCTGGCCGCCGCCGCCGAGGGTGAACGACACCTTCAGCCGCACGTCGCGTCCGCCCTCGACGTTGCAATTGGGGTTCCAGCGCTTCTGGATCTCATCGCTCATGCCGGCGATCGCGGAGGCGGCCTGGCCCGAGCCGAGGTCGGGCCGCGCCTCGGGCGCGGTCGCCTGGCGCGCCGGACCCTTGGCGGCCGACGAGCGCTGGGCGCCCGGGAGGCTGGCGGCCAGGGCGTCTAGGTCGAGGCCCTTTTCGGCCTTGGGCGCGGGCTTGGCGGGCGCCTTCTGGGCGGGTTTGGCCGGAGCAGGTTTGGGGGTCGGAACCGGTTTAGGCGCGGGCGCCGGCGCGGGCTTGGGCGGGGTTGGGACCGGCTGCGGAGTCGGCGCGGGTGCGGCCGGCGGGGCGGGCGCCTCGGGGACCGGCTCCTCGGTCTGGGCCGGGGCGTCTTCCGGCCCTTGTTCAGCCGGCGCCAGGTCGGTCACCGGCGCATTGGCGACGATGTTGATCGGCACGGCCGAGCCGAGCGGCAGCTGTTTGGCCCACGGCCACGAGATCAGGGCAGCCCCGATCACCCCTGCATGGAGCAGGGCGGAGGCGAGCATCGCGCCGGAGAATTCAGACCTTTCCCGAGCCATCAGCGCCTCAGCGCGGCTCGCCGCCCGAAGACGGTCCGCCGGTGTCGGTTATGAGGTTGATGGTGGTGAAGCCCGAGGTCGAGAGCGCGGCCATCACCTGGGCCACGCTGGCATAGGACGAGCGGCCGTCGGCGCGGACATAGATCGGACGCGCCGTGTCGTCGCCGGCCATGGCGCGCAGGCGCGGGGCGAGGCTGGCGAAGGGCACGGCCTCCTCGCCGATGAACAGGGCGCCGTCCTGGCCGATGGAGACGGTCAGAGGCTCGTTCTGGTCCTCCATGGCGCCGGCTTCGGTCTTGGGCAGCTCGATCTCCACGCCGCTGGTCAGCAGCGGGGCCGAGACCATGAAGATGATCAGCAGCACCAGCATCACGTCGACCAGCGGGGTGACGTTGATCTCGGACAGCGCGCCGCGCGAGCGGCGGCCGCGCCGACGGCGCGAGCCGCCGGGGGCGGAGAAGGCGTCGTGGGAGGAGAGCGCCATGACCCTTAGCCCCGCTCGGCCAGGCGGCGCTGGATGGCGGTGGACAGGTCGTCGGCGAAGCCCTCAAGCCGGCCGGCGTACTTGCCGGCGTCGGTCGAGAACTTGTTGTAGGCGATGTAGGCGGGGATCGCGGCGATCAGGCCGATGGCGGTGGCGAACAGCGCCTCGGCGATCGACGGAGCAACGACCGCCAGGTTGGTCGACTTTTCCACGGCGATGGCCTGGAAGGCCTTCATGATCCCCCAGACGGTGCCGAACAGGCCGACGAACGGCGAGGCGGTGGCGACGATGGCCAGCGAGCCCAGGCCGTTCTCCACGCGGGCGCTTTCGCGGGCGATGGTGGTGTCGAGGGCGCGGTCGATGCGCTGGATCAGGAAGGCGGTCTGGCTCTCGGAGACCAGGCCGCGGGCGCGGGCGTCGCGCCATTCCTTGAGCGCGCCCTGCAGCATGCGGGGCAGGGCCTGGGTCGGACGCTCGCCGGCCTCGGCGGCGATGTCCTCCAGCGAGCGGCCCGAGGAGACCTGGTCCTCGAAATCGCTGGCCTGCTTGTTGAGCTTGGTGAGGCGGAAGGCCTTGTCGAGGATCACCGTCCAGGACCAGAGCGAGGCCAGGATCAGGCCGATCATCACGGCCTTTACGACCCAGTCGGCGCGGATGAACAGATTGATGAAGCTAAAGCTGTCGGCGGTGATCGCAGCGGGGTCCATGCGCTCGTAGGGCTCCGTAGAAATGTCAGGCGCACGACTTCAAGCCGCCCGCGGTGGCGAACTTAAGGCCATGCCTTCTGGTTAACCGACCTCTAACGCCGAAATGGTGAAGGCGGTTTTACGAATTCCTTACGCGAAGAACGGGCGCAGGGTTTCCAGCATGCCGGCGGGCGGCTTGCGCGGGCGGCCGGCCAGATCGATGCAGGCGGCCTCGACCTTGGCGGCGCAGATCAGCTCCTCGCCGCGCGTAATCCTCTGGCTGATAAAGAGCCGCGGGCCCCTGGCGGAGTCGTAGGTGGTGCGCACGGCCAGGGCGTCGTCGATGCGGGCGGCGCGCTTGAAGTCCAGTTCCATGCGCACGATGGCGAAGGCGGCCGGATCGTCCCGGTCGAGCAATTCGGCGTGATGAACGCCGGCGACCCGGAGGAAGTCGGACCGGCCGCGCTCGAAATAGCGGACGTAGTTGGCGTGATAGACCACCCCGGTGAAGTCGGTGTCCTCGTAGTAGACGCGGACCGGCAGGACATGCTCGCGGCCGTCGATGACGCCTGCAGTCGGGATCGGGGCTGTGGGGATCGGGGTCTGCATGGGCCCTAGGTTTAGGGACGCGGCGCCGTCTTGAACAGCGCCGCGCCGGGATAGGCTACTCGACCTGGCTGACGTCGCGGACCGCGCCGCGGGCGGCGTTGGTGGTCATGGCCGCGTAGGCGCGCAGGGCCGGGGAGACGACGCGCTTGCGCTCGGCGGGCTTCCAGGCGGCGGCGCCCTTGGCCTGCATCGCCGCGCGGCGCTCGGCCAGAACGGCGTCGGAGACGTCGAGCTGGATGGTCCGGCCCGGAATGTCGATGACGATGCGGTCGCCGTCCTCGACCAGGCCGATGAGCCCGCCCTCGGCGGCCTCGGGCGAGACGTGGCCGATCGACAGACCCGAGGTGCCGCCGGAGAAGCGGCCGTCGGTGATCAGGGCGCAGGCTTTGCCCAGGCCCTTCGATTTCAGGTAGCTGGTCGGGTAGAGCATCTCCTGCATGCCCGGGCCGCCCTTGGGGCCTTCGTAGCGGATGACGACCACGTCGCCGGCGACGATCTTGCCGGTCAGGATGGCGCTGACCGACTCGTCCTGGCTTTCGAAGACGCGGGCCGTGCCGGTGAACTTCAGGATCCCCTCGTCGACCCCGGCGGTCTTCACGATGCAGCCGTCCTCGGCGAGGTTGCCGGACAGAACGGCCAGGCCGCCGTCCTGGGAGAAGGCGTGCTTGGCTTCGCGGATGACGCCGCCCTGGCGGTCGAGGTCGAGTTCCTTCCAGCGGCGGTCCTGGCTGAACGCGGTCTGGGTGGGAACACCGCCGGGGGCGGCGCGGAAGAAGGTCTGCACGGCCTCGCTGTTGGTGCGGCTGATGTCCCAATGGTCCAGCGCCTCGGCCATGGACTTGGAATGGACCGTGGGCAGGTCGGTGTGCAGCAGGCCGGCGCGGTCGAGCTGGCCCAGGATGGCCATGATGCCGCCGGCGCGGTGGACGTCCTCCATGTGCACGTCGGCCTTGGCCGGCGCGACCTTGGAGAGGCAAGGCACCTTGCGCGACAGGCGGTCGATGTCGGACATGGTGAAATCGACCTGCGCCTCGTGGGCGGCGGCCAGCAGGTGGAGCACGGTGTTGGTCGAACCGCCCATGGCGATGTCGAGGCTCATGGCGTTTTCGAACGCCTTGAACGAGGCGACCGAGCGCGGCAGCACCGAGGCGTCGTCCTGCTCGTAGTAGCGGCGGGTGATGTCGACGATCAGGTGGCCCGCTTCCAGGAACAGGCGCTCGCGGTCGGCGTGGGTGGCCAGGACCGAGCCGTTGCCGGGCAGCGACAGGCCCAGCGCCTCGGTCAGGCAGTTCATGGAGTTGGCGGTGAACATCCCCGAACAGGAGCCGCAGGTCGGGCAGGCCGAGCGCTCGATGGCGGCGACTTCCTCGTCGGAGACATTGTCGTCGGCGGCGGCGACCATGGCGTCGACCAGGTCGAGGGCGACTTCCTTGCCCTTGATGATGACCTTGCCGGCTTCCATCGGCCCGCCGGAGACGAACACCGTCGGGATGTTGATGCGCAGCGAGGCCATCAGCATGCCCGGCGTGATCTTGTCGCAATTGGAGATGCAGACCATGGCGTCGGCGCAGTGGGCGTTGACCATGTATTCGACGCTGTCGGCGATCAGCTCGCGCGAGGGCAGGCTGTAGAGCATGCCGTCGTGGCCCATGGCGATGCCGTCGTCGACCGCGATGGTGTTGAACTCCTTGGCGACGCCGCCGGCGCGCTCGATCTCGCGCGCGACCAGCTGGCCGAGGTCCTTCAGGTGCACGTGGCCGGGCACGAACTGGGTGAACGAGTTGACCACGGCGATGATCGGCTTGCCGAAGTCGGAGTCCTTCATGCCGGTGGCGCGCCAGAGGCCGCGCGCGCCGGCCATGTTGCGGCCGTGGGTGGTGGTGCGTGAGCGATAGGTCGGCATCGGGTCGGTCCTGACGAGTTTGCGCGCCTCACCCGTAGCCAATCGCGTGATGTTCGTGAAATATATTACGCGAGGCGAATTAGGTCGCCTGAGATATCAGACATGGACACGCGCCAGCTTCGGCATTTCAGGGCGGTAGCCGAGACGCTGCATTTCGGCCGCGCGGCTGAGCAGCTCGGCATGACCCAGCCGCCGCTCAGCCAATCGATCATCGCCTTGGAGCGCGAGCTCGGCGCGCCGCTCTTCGTGCGCACCAAGCGGCAGGTGGCGCTGACTCCGTTCGGCGAGCAGTGGCTGGAGCATGTGAGGGCGGCGCTGGAGGGGCTGGAGGAACTGCCGGAAACGGCGCGCCAGCTGCGCGACGGCGAGACCGGGCGCCTCGAGTTGTCGTTCGTCAGCACCGCCGACTACAGCATCCTGCCGACCCTGGTGCGGCGCTATTCGGCCCTACATCCCGAGGTCGAGATAGCGCTCAGCGAGGCGACCAGCGACCTGCAGATCGCCGCCCTGCTGGAGGGTCACGGTCACGCGGGGATCGTCATCCCGCCGCCGGGCGGATTGCCGGGCCAGTTGAGCTATCGGCGGCTGCTGGTCGAGCCGCTGGTGGCCGCCGTGCCGCAGAGCTGGGTCGACGAGGGGCGGCTGGCGCACGAGGGCGGGCGGCTGGCGGCCGACGCGCTGGTCGGGGCGGCGGGCGTGATCTTTCCGCGGCGCGTGGCGCCGGCCTTCTATGACCTGGCCATCGAGACGCTGAAGTCGCTGACCGGCGGCGCCCGCATCGTGCAGGAGGCGATCCAGATGCAGACCATCATCAGCCTGGTCTCGGCGGGGATCGGCGTGGCGCTGGTCCCGGCCTCGCTGCGCCATCTGGCGCGGACGGGCGTGCGCTATATGAGCCTGCCGGGCGAGGGGCCCTATCTGGAGAGCGGCCTGGTCTGGCGCAGCGACGACGCGACCCCGACCTTGCGGCGGTTCCTGGACGTGGCGCTGCAGCCGTTGGCTTAGTCGTCGAACAGGGTCGCCTGGCCGGCGCCGGGCGGTTGCGGCGGCGGGGTCAGGCCCAGGTGGGCGTAGGCCTTGGCGCAGGCGACGCGGCCGCGCGACGTGCGCTGGATGAAGCCCTGCTGCAGCAGGAACGGCTCGATGACGTCCTCGACGGCGTCCCGGGCCTCGGCGATGGCGTAGGCGATGGTCTCCACCCCGACTGGCCCGCCGCCGTAGTTGTCGATCATCGCCTGAAGGTAGCGGCGGTCGAGGGCGTCGAGCCCGGCCTGGTCGACGTCGAGCCGCGCCAGGGCGCGGGCGGCGGCCTTGCCGTCGATCACCTCGACCCCGTCGGCGGAGGCGAAGTCGCGGACCCGGCGCAGCAGGCGGCCGGCGACGCGAGGCGTGCCGCGCGAGCGGGCGGCGATCTCGCCGGCCCCGTCGGGACTGAGCGACAGGCCCATCTTGGCGGCGGCGCCGGCGAGCACCTTGGAGAGCTCGGCGTGGGTGTAGAACTCCAGCCGCAGCGGAATGCCGAAACGGTCGCGCAGCGGCGTGGCCAACAGGCCCGCGCGGGTGGTGGCCGCGACCAGGGTGAACGGGGCCAGGTCGATGCGGATCGAGCGGGCGGACGGCCCCTCGCCGATCACCAAGTCGAGGACGTGGTCCTCCATGGCCGGATAGAGGATCTCCTCGACGTTGGCGGCGAGGCGATGGATCTCGTCGATGAAGAGGACGTCGCGCGGTTCGAGGTTGGTCAGGATCGCGGCGAGGTCGCCGGCCTTGGCCAGCACCGGGCCGGAGGTGGCGCGGAAGTTCACGCCGAGCTCGCGGGCGACGATCTGGGCCAGGGTGGTCTTGCCCAGGCCTGGCGGCCCGAACAGAAGCACGTGGTCGAGGGCCTCCTCGCGGGCCTTGGCGGCCTCGATGAAGACCTTGAGGTTGCCCTTGGCCTGCTCCTGGCCGACGAACTCGGCGAGCGTCTGCGGCCGCAGGGCCTTGTCGTGGACGACCCCGCCCTCGAAGGGCTGGGCGTCGGGCGAGACGATGCGGGTCAACGCCCCAGCTCCTGCAGGCCGGCCTTGATCAGGGCGGGGATCTCGGCGTCCTCGCCCAGGCGCAGGGCGGCCTGTTCGATCACGCGGCGGGCGTTGACCTCGGCGACGCCGAGGCCGAGCAGGGCGGCGACCGCCTCGCCGACCGCGCTGGGCGGCGGCGCGGCGGCGGGGTTCAACGCCTGGGCGTGGAAGGCGGCGACCGGGCTGTCGCTGAGCTGCTTGTCCTTGAGCTCGGTGATCAGGCGCAGGGCGAGCTTGGGGCCGACGCCGTTGGCGCGGCCGAGCGCGGCCTTGTCGTCGCGGGCGACGGCGGCGGCGAGGTCGGGCGGGGCGAGCACGTCGAGCACGGCGAGCGCGGCCTTGGGGCCGACGCCCTGGATGCTCAGCATGGTGACGAAGCAGCGGCGCTCGTCACGGCCGAGGAAGCCGTAGAGCTTCATGCCGTTCGATTCCGACCAGATGCTCTCGATGTGCAGCACGGTCTCCTCGCCCAGCGCCGGCAGGTGGCCGAGCGCGCGCGAACCGCAGCGCACGACATAGCCGACCCCGGCCACGTCGATCAGGGCTTCTTCCTCGCCGACCTCGGCGACCAGTCCGCGCAGACGGCCGATCATGCGGCGGCTCCGATGCGGCGAAGCTTGCGGTGGTGGGCGTGGGCGATGGCCACGGCCAGGGCGTCGGCGGCGTCGGCGGTGGTCTTGCCGGCGGTGGGCAACAGGCGCGCGATCATGAAGCCGACCTGGTCCTTCTCGGCCGCGCCGGTGCCGACCACGGATTTCTTGACCACGGTGGCGGCGTACTCGGCGACCGGCAGCCCGGCGCGGGCCGGGACGATCATCGCCATGGCGCGGGCGTGGCCGAGCTTGAGGGCGGAGGCGGCGTTGTTGTTCATGAAGGTCTCCTCGACCGCCGCCTCGTGCGGGGCGTGCGTCGCGACGACCTCGCTGATCGCCTCGAACAGCACCAGCAGGCGCTCGGCGAACGGCAGGCTGTCCTTGGGGGCGATCACCCCATGGGCGACGTGGGCCAGGCGCGAGCCGTCCACGGCGATCACCCCCCAGCCTGTGCGGCGCAGGCCGGGATCGAGGCCGAGAATGAGCAAGGGGGCGGGCATGGGAATCGGCGCGTTCGTCATCTGTTCCAACGAGGGATACAGGACGTCGCCAGGGTTAAGCAAACGTTGAGGCGGAGCTAGGGGAGACGCCCTAGGGGGCCCCAATCGACGGAACTGAGGGCTCGGGCGGCGGGTTGGCTTTTCCGTACAGGGAAGGACGCGCCATGGACTATCGGCTCTATGTGCTGAACTCCGCGGGCAAGTTCGCGGACGTCGAGGAATGGGAGTGCGCCTCCGATCAGGCGGCGCTCGACAAGGCGGCCCATCACCGCCACGCCTTCGGGGCTGAACTCTGGCAGGGCAAGCGCCACCTGAGCACCCTCGCCGGGCCGATCACGGCCGGGGCGGGGGACCGAGCTGCTTAGGACTGCCAGAACCGGAAGGCCTCCCAGCCGGCCTGGATCAGTTCGCGGGGCAGGCCGGCGATGTCCGTCAGCATCAGGGCGGGCGCGAAGATGATCGCCGAGGCGCCCGGCAGCAGGAAGATCAGCAGGAAGAGGCCGACCATGGCGAATCCCTCGACCTTGCGCAGCGGCGCGCGCACGGCGTCGGGCAGGAACGGGCGGATCACGCCGTAGCCGTCCAGGCCTGGGACCGGCAGCAGGTTGAGCACGAACGCCGTCGCCTGCAGGAAGGCCAGGAAGGCGAGCGCGTCGCAGAGCATGCGCGCGTTCGGGGTCGTCAGGGTGAGCGCCACGACCCAGATCAAGGCGATCAGCACGATCATCACCAGCAGGGTGCCGAGCGGGCCGGCCAGCGAGGCCAGCGAACGCCACCAGCGGCTGCGCATCAGATCCTCGCGCAGATAGACCGCACCGCCCGGAAAGCCGATGCCGCCGAGCACGACGGCCAGGATCGGAATGACGATGGAAACCCCGACGTCGACGTACTTCAGCGGATCGAGGGTCAGGTAGCCCTTGGCGCGGATGGTGTGGTCGCCGGCCTTGTGGGCGATGAAGGCGTGGCCGAACTCGTGGACCATGACCGCCAGGATCCAGCCGAGGATCACGAATACGAAGGTCGCCAGGCGGGCCGCGAACTCCGACGGCGCCACGGCCAGGAACGCCCCGGAGGCCAGCCAGGCGGCGACCAGGATGAGAGCGTTGGGGCTGATCGCGGGCCGCGCCGCGCCGGTGTCGAAGTCCTGGGTCATGGGCGGCTCACGGAGGCGATGGCGTGGTCGGCCGCCTTGGCGACGACGAGGTCGGCGCGGCTGCGGGCGTGGATGATGTGGTCGTGCAGGTTCTTCAGATTGACCTCGCGCCAGACCATGCGGGCTAGGCCGTCGGTCTGCTCGCGGTCCATGTGACGGAAGCGGGCGTAGAACGAGGCGGGGTCGTGCTCGGCCGCTTCCCAGAGCTCCAGAAAGCGCGCGACGTACCAGCGCTCAAGGTCGACCTCGTCGGCCTCGAGGTAGATCATCGCGTCGAGCAATGCGGCCGGACCGGTGTCGGGATGGCGCAGGGTCAGGCCCTCGATGACCAGCACGTCGGGCGGGGCCAGGCGGCGGGTCAGGGCCGGGTCGATGTCGTAGGTCACGTGCGAATAGGCCGGGAAGTCGGCCGGGCCGCTGCGGACGGCGGTGAGGGCCGCGCGCAGCGCGCCGTGGTCATAAGTCGCCGGGACGCCCTTCTGGCTGAGCAGGCCCTTGGCTTCCAGCACGGCGTTGGGATGCAGGAAGCCGTCGGTGCAGGCGATCTCCACCGCTGCGCCGTCAGACGCGAGATGGTCGCCCAGCGCCTGGGCGAAGGTGCTCTTGCCCACAGCCACCGAACCGGTGACGCCGACGATGAACGGGCCGGACGCCGGCCGCAGCGGACGGAGCAGGTCGGCGATGTGGGACAGGCTCACGGGCGGGCTCGCGGATACGGAGCGCGACTATAGGGGCAGGCCCGCGACCTTGGCGAGGTTGGGCTTGGGAATGGCGGACACGAAGGCGCCCTGGGCGTTGGCCTTGTCGCGGGCCAGTTCGGCCCAGGCGGCGGCGAAGCCGGTGGGGCTGGCCTTGCTGGGAGCGGCGATGGCGAAGGCGGGCTGGCGGCCGGCGAGGGCGGCGGTGAGCGCCGCCCAGAGGTCGAGGTTCTCGGCCGGGGCGTCCTCGCCCTGCGGCGGGCGGCCGGCGGCGATCAGGGCGGCGGTGCGGGCGACGACGGCGTTGTCGATCTGGATGGCCACCGCCCCCTTCGGCAGGTCCTTGAGCGCCGCCACCAGGGCGGCCAGGGCGATGCGTTCGGGCGTGGTGTAGCGCTCGCCGCCGGCATGGCCGGACGCGGCCTTGTCATGGCAGCGGACATAGGCCCAGCCGCCGCACTTGAAGGCCTCGTGATAGCTGGTCTGAATCCAGATGGCGCTGCTCATGCCGGCGCTCTAGCAGTTTGCGCGACGGCGTGCATGATCGCTCGACCAGAGAGAGCAAATCATGCCGGCCACCACCAACAACACCAGCGTCGAGAAACTGAACCAGGCCAACGAGGGCAAGCTGCCCGGGCACCTGGGACTGGTGATCACCGAGGTCAGCGACGGCAAGGTCGTCGGACGGTTGAAGGTGCGCCAGGACCTGGTGGCCCACACGGGCTACCTGCTGGCCGGGGCGGTGCTGTCGGTGGCCGATATCCTTTGCGCGTATGGCGTCTCGACCGCCTGGCCGGACGGGGCCAACGGGTTCACCACCGCCGAGGTTAAGGCCAACTTCGTCGGCACGCTGCGCGACGGCGAGGCGATCTGCACGGCCAGCCTGCTGCACGGCGGGCGCACCACCCAGGTCTGGGACGCCAAGGTCGAGGACGCGGCCACCGGCAAGCTGATGGCCGCCTTCCGCTGCACCCAGATCATCCTCTATCCGCGGGCCTAGCGATGCGTCGGTGCTGAGCGCCGTGAGCGGTGGCGAGGTCGCGCCCTAGCCCAAGGCGGCGATCGCCTTGAGGGCGAAGGCGACGTCGTCGGGCGTATTGCGGATGCTGGGCGTCAGCCGGGCGTGGGAGACGCCGTAGGGCGCGTCCGAGCCGATGATCCGCCACTGGCGCAGCCGCGAGACCACGCCGCGCGCCGACATGCCGGCGACGTCGAAGCTGACGATCCCGGCCGACATCTGCGGGCTGATCGGCGTGCGCACGCGCACATGAGGCATGGCCGCCAGGCCGGTCTTGAGCTGGCTGGCCAGGTCGTGGGTGCGCCTGGCGATGTGCTCCTTGCCGACGCCGAGGTGGAACTGGAAGGCGTCGGTCATCGCCCAGACATGCTCGAAGGCCTTGAAACCGCCTGGGGTCATTCGCGCCGCGGTGGTGGGGCCGGGATCGAAGCCGCCGATCCAGGCCGAGTAGGCGTTGGAGGCCAGGAAGCTGGGGATGATCGGGGCCAGCCTCTGGAGCGCCAGGGGCGAGAAGAACACCACGCCGGTGCCGCGCGGCCCGAACAGCCACTTGTGGCAGCCGGCGACCAGCACGTCGCAGCCAAGCTCCGGCAGGGTGGTGTTCTCGACCCCGAAGCCGTGGACGCCGTCGACGCAGAAGAGGACCTGATCGGCGGGCTGGCGGCCGGCGTTGATCGGTTTCAGGGCGTCGGCGATGGCTCGGATCGGCAGCTTCAGGCCAGTCGAGGAATGCACCCAGGTCAGGGCCAGGACGCGGGTCGCCGGCGTGATCGCGGCCACCACGCGGCGGACGATATCGACGGTGGAGGCGGTCTCGGCCCCGTCGTGCAGAGCGATCTTGCGGACCGTGAAGCCGTTGCGCTGGGCCGACAGCCGGAGCGATTCGTGAGTGACGTAGTAGTCGTGGACGCTGGTCAGCACCTCCTGCCCATAGCGCAGGGTCAGGCCGCCATAGAGCAGGCCGATCCCGGAGGTGGTGCTCTCGCACAGGGCGACATGGTCCGTCGGCACGCCGAAATAGGAGCCGGCGGCCGCCCGCGAGAGGTTCTGGCCGCGCTTGTTGTTCTGCTCCAGATAGGTGACCGGGTTGCGGTCGAGCGCCGTTCGATGGCGGGTGATCGCCTCGCGCACGGGCCGGGGGTTCGAGGCGAACAGCATCGCCGAGAGGTCGACTTCGCTCCAGTCGAGGTCCCATTGCGCGCGAAGCCGGCTCCAGTCGGGAGCGGGGCGCGAGCCCGGCGCCGGCAGCGGCTGCGACTCGGGAAGCGCCGGTTCTTCGTCGAACTCGGCCGAGGGGCCTTCGGGCGCTGGCGTGGCGGCGGCGGCGGGAGCCGGCGCCGGGGTCGGCGGCGTCTTGGGCTTTCGCATGGGCCAGGCGGCGGCCGCTTCGCCGGCCGCGGTCACGACGGGACCGGCCACGAGACCCATGGCCAGCAGGTGACGCCGATTCAGTTTCTGCGCGCCGTCGCCGAGTTTCGCCATGAAGCCCTCCAACTCACCTTGGAAGACAATGCGGAGCTTGTTGGTCGGGTTTCGGACATCGGGTGAAACCCGCGGTCGAGGCTCACTCGTGCCGGGGCGACAGCTCGAACGCCATGACGCGCGGGTCGGCGCAGAGGTCGGCGGCGATCGCCTCGCCCGGTACCGGGCCGCGCCTGCGGAAGGTGGCCGCGAACTCAACGCCGCCATGGTCCGCCAGCAGCCGGTGTGTGATCACGTCGGGCCTGAGGCCATATCGGGCAAGCCATGCGACCAACTCCGACTCGGTGGCGAAGTCGCTCGCCGAGTAACGGATGGTCAGGTCGATGTGGCGGTACTGCGGTAGGCGGATTTCAAGCAGACGGAAGCCGACCAGCACGAACAGGGTCACCAGCGTGCCGCCGATCGCCAGGCTGAAGAAGCTGATCCCGTAGAGCACGCCGAGGGCGGCGGTGGTCCAGAGCGAGGCGGCGCTGGTCAGGCCGCGGACCGAGAAGCCCTCCTTGAAGATCACGCCGCCGCAGAGGAAGCCGATCCCGGTCAGGACGCCGTGCGCCATCCGAACCGGATCGATGCGGATGATGTCGTCGGGGGTGCCGGCCATCCAGCGCACCTGATGCACCGCCGCCAGCATCAGCAGGGCCGAGGCCAGGCACAGCAGGATGTGGGTGCGTACGCCGGCGGGACGGCCGCGGTACTCGCGCTCGAAGCCGATCAGGCCGCCCGCGGCCACGGCGCCGGCGAGCGGCAGCAGATATTCGATCGCCCAGTTCATCACCCCAGAACGCGCGAATTCCGGTTAAGCTTCCCGGCGTCCGCAGGCGCGCCGCAAAGTAGCCAATTTCTTCTTATGGAAGAGGCGCATAGCCGCGCTTCGGCGCGATCGGCAGGGGGTGAGAAATCGTGCGGAAAATAGTTCTGGTTCTGACAGCGGCCGGCATGGCGCTGGGTCTGGCGGCCTGCGGGCACAATGTCGAGCAGAGGGCCGCGACCGGCGCGGCGGCCGGCCTGATCGTGGGCGGGCCGGTGGGCGCGGCCGTGGGGGCCGGCGTCGGGGTGGTGGTCAGTAAGACCACCGACCCCTAAAGGCGCAGGCGGAGAGGTTCGGCTTAGCCGAACTTCTCCATGTCCTCGTCGGAGATCTCGTAGTCGCCGTAGACGTTCTGGACGTCGTCGTCGTCGTCGAGGGCGTCGATCAGCTTCAGCAGCGTCGGGACGGCGTCGCCGGTGACGGCGACGAAGGTCTTGGGACGCCAGACGATCTTGCTGGTCTTGGCTTCGCCGAGCACGGCCTCCAAGGCGCTCGCCACTTCGGCGAAGTCCTCGAAGGCGGTGTAGACGACGTGGCTCTCTTCGTCGGACTCGACGTCCTGGGCGCCGGCCTCGATGGCCGCCTCCATGACCTTGTCTTCCGAGCCGACCTTGGCCGGGTAGGTCAGTTCGCCCAGGCGGTCGAACTGGAACGACACCGAGCCCGAGGCGCCGAGGTTGCCGCCGTTCTTCGAGAAGATCGTGCGGATGTTCGAGGCCGCGCGGTTGCGGTTGTCGGTCAGGCCTTCGACGATGATGTTGACGCCGCCGGGGCCGAAGCCTTCGTAGCGGACTTCCTCGTAGTTCTCCCCGTCGCCGCCCGCGCCCTTCTTGATGGCGCGCTCGATATTGTCCTTGGGCATGGACTCGGCGCGCGCATTGGTGACGGCGAGGCGAAGGCGGGGGTTCATCGCCGGGTCGGGCATGCCCGACTTGGCGGCGACGGTGATTTCACGTGACAGCTTGGAGAACAGCTTGGACCGCGCCGCGTCTGCGCGGCCCTTACGGTGCATGATGTTCTTGAACTTGGAATGTCCGGCCATGTGTCTCTCTAAAGGTCAGTGCGCGGCTTCTAACCTTAGAGGCGTTTGAACGCCAGCGGGGCCGGAACCTGCATCGTCCACAGGGGTTAGGCCTGCGCAGACACCGGAGCCCAGCCGATGAGCGACTACTACGACGACGTGCTTGACGAAGAACCGACCGGAACCGTTGTGCGCTGGATGGACCGTCCACCCCTGCACCTGGGGCCGGCGGCGCTGTCGGGCGCGGTGGCCGGAGCCTTCCTCCTGGGCGCGGTGGCCGCGCTGGGTCTGGTGGTGCTGAGCCGGCGGACTACGTTTGAGCCGCGACTTCGCAGTCGATTCTCTCGACTGCTCCACTAGCGAGCCGGAAAACGGCGTCCTGGGGCACGTCCTGCGCCCAGGTCTCCGCGCGCGACAGGCCCAGATAGGCGCCGCGCACCACGCGGCCCGAGCCGCCGTGGCTGACCACGATCACCTTGCGCTCGGGTTCGGGCGGCAGGCCTGCCAGCCACGCGCTGACGCGGGCCTCGACAGACTCGAAGCTCTCGCCGCCGGGCGCGGCGAACTGCCAGTCGCCGCGGCCGAAGGTCTCCGGATGCTCGGCGGCCAGTTCGTCGCGCAGGCGCCCGTCCCACTCGCCGAACGAAACCTCGATCACACGCGGGTCGGTTTCGATGGGCAGGCCCAGCGCCTGGCCGATGACGCCGGCGGTGTCCTGGGCGCGGCCCAAGGGGCTGGCGATCAGCCGCCAACCGTCAGGTTTTCCGATCAGATCCCGCAGCAACCTGCCGGCCGCGGCGGCCTGCGCGCGACCGAGCGCCGTCAGCGGGGAATCCATGTGGCCCTGCTGGCGGCGTTCGGCGTTGAAGTGCGTCTGTCCGTGACGGACGAGGTAGATCATGCGGCGACCGGAGCGCAGGCCAGGCGCTCGACGTTCCCGCCCCAGAGGCGGAAGAGCGCGTCCTGCGGCGTGTCCTGTTCCATGGTCGCCTGGCGCGAGAGGCCTTGATAGGCGCCGCGCATCAGCACGCCGGCGATGCCGTGGCTGACGGCGATCACCTTGCGCTCGGGCTCGGGCGGCAGGGTGGCGAGCCAGGGGCGGACGCGGGCGTCCACGTCCTCGAACCGCTCGCCGTCCGGGCTGCCGAAGACCCATTCGCGGCCGGCGAAGGTCTCCGGGTGTTCCTGACGCAGGTCCGCGTACATGCGGTTCTCCCACGAGCCGCAGCCGACCTCGATCAGTGCAGGGTCGATCTCCACCGGCAGGCGCAGGGTGCGCGCGACGATGGCCGCCGACTGGCGGGTGCGGCGCAGAGGGCTGGCGAGGATGCGCCAGCCCTCCACGTCGCCGATCTGCTCGGCCAGGACGTTGGCCATGGCCTGGACCTGGGCCATGCCCAGCGAGGTGAGCTGGGAGTCGGTCTGGCCCTGGAGACGGCCGTCGCGGTTGTAGTCGGTCTGGCCGTGACGCAGCAGGTAGATCATTTCTTGCGACGCACCACCGGATGCGAGGACGACAAGCCGCCGTCGACGACGATGGCCTGGCCGTTGACGTAGGAGCTTTCGTCCGAGGCCAGGAACAGGGCCGCATTGGCGATCTCGATGGGCACGCCGCCGCGGGTCATCGGGTTCAGCTGGCCGATCTTGTCCTCGTTGCCGCGGGCGCGGGCGCCGTCGAAGATCGCCTGGGTCATGCCGGTCTCGATCAGGCCCGGGCAGATGGCGTTGACGCGCACGCCGGTGCCGTAGAACTCGTTGGCCGAGGTCTGGGCGAGATTGATGACGCCCGCCTTCGACGCCGAGTACGGCGAGCCGCCGGCGCCCGAGCGGATGCCCGCGACCGAGGCGGTGCAGATGATCGAACCCTTTTCCTTGGGGATCATGACGCGCGAGGCGTGCTTCACCAGCAGGAAGGCCCCGATCAGGTTGACGCGCAGGATCTCCGCCCAGAAGGCGCCGTCCTGCTCGTCGAAGCCGGTCCAGCCGCCCGAAATGCCGGCGTTGGCCCAGGCCACGTCGAGGCCGCCGTAGTCAGCCACGGCCTTGGCCACCAGGCTCTCGACGAAGGCCTCGTCGCCGGCGTCGCCGGTCAGGGCGATGGCCTTGCCGCCGGCTTCGCTCACCAGGCGGGCGGTCTCGACGGCGCCGTCGGTCTTGTCGGCGATGACCAGGCTGGCGCCTTCGGCCGCGAACAGCAGAGAGGCGGCGCGGCCGATGCCGGAACCGGCGCCGGTGATGACGGCGGACTTGCCGGAGAGACGTCCCATGAGGTGTTCCTTACTTGCGAAATTCAGGCGCGCGCGACGGCGGCGGTGATGGCGTCGATGAAGAGGTCGTGCAGGGCGGGCGGCAGGTCGTGGCCCATGCCGGGCACGATGCGCAGCTCGGCGCCGGGGATCGCCGCGGCCGTGGCTTCGCCGCCAAACGGCTTGACCAGCGGGTCGGCGGCGCCGTGCAGGACGACGGCGGGAATGTTCAGGTTGGCGAGGCGTTGGGTGCGGTCGCCGTCGGCGCGGATGGCGCCCATCTGGCGGGCCGAGCCGGTCGGGTTGAAGGCGCGGGCGTACTCGGCCGCCGCGCGTTCGCGCAGGGCTCCGGGCGGCCAGGGATAGCCGGGACTGCCGATGGTCTCGCCGTTGCGGACCGCGAAGTCGAGGAAGGCCTCGAAGTCGGCCTGGGGGTTCGGCGGGGCGGTGTTGAGCACGGCGCCGGCCTCCGGCGTCGGATCGAGGGTGCCCGGGGCGCCGCTGGCCGACATGATCGAGGTGATCGAGAGGACGCGGCCTGGATGCTCGATGGCGACCAGTTGGGTGATCATGCCGCCCATGGAGACGCCGGCTACGTGGGCCTTGTCGACGCCGGCGGCGTCGAGCACGGCGACGGCGTCCGCGGCCATATCGGAGAGGGCGTAGCTCTCGCCCGGCTTGAACCAGGTGGAGAGACCGGCGTCACGATTGTCGAAACGGATGACGCGAAAGCCGCGGGCCGCGAGCTTGCCGCAGAAGTCGGCGGGCCAGCGGGTCATCTGCGAGCCTAGGCCGTTGATCAGCAGGATCGTCGGGGCGGCGTCCGAGCCGAAGGATTCGTACTCGAGTTCGACCAGGCCGTTTTTCGCGCGGGGCATGGGGCTCTCCGTGAGGGAACTAGAGTGTCATCCCGGACAAGCGCTCCGCGCCTTCCGGGATGACCCCTGTCTGGACTGGCTTAGGGAACCAGGACCACGCGGCCGACGGCGGCGCGGCTTTCGATGTAGGCGTGGGCGCCGGCGGCGTCCGACAGCGGGAAGACCTTGTCGATGACGACTTCCAGCTCGCCGCGAGCGGCTTCCTCCATCAGGCGCTGGATGTTGTCGTGCGCCCGGTCGGTCATGATCTCGGCGCCCAGGAAGACGCCGCGCAGCTGCCGGTTGCCGCCCATCATGGCGCCGACGTCGACGACCATCGGCTCGCGGCCGGCGGCGCCGACCATCGAGACGCGGCCGCGATAGGCCAGGGCGTTGATCGAGCCTTGAAGGGTGGGGCCGCCGACCGAGTCGACGATCACGTCCGCGCCCTTCTTGTCGGTGAGGCGCATGACCTCCTTCACCACGTCCTCGCGGGCGTAGTTGATGCCGTGGTCGAGGCCGAGCGGCTTGAGGCGTTCCAGGCGTTCGTCCGAGGACGCCGTGGCGAGCACGGTGGCGCCGGCGCGCTTGGCCAGCTGGATCGCGGCCACGCCCACGCCAGAGGCGCCGGCCTGGACCAGCACGGTTTCGCCGGCCTTGAGGTTGGCGGCGTCGAACAGGCAGTCGTCGGCGGTGCCGAAGGTGACCGGAATCGCGGCGGCCTTCTTGACGTCGAAGTCGTCGGGGATCGGCCAGCAGTTGCGGGCGGGCACGGAACGCAGCTCGGCGTGGCTGCCCCAGTTGTTCACGGTGGCGACCTTCTGGCCGACCTTGAGGTGCGTGACCTCGGCGCCCACGGCGATAATTTCGCCGGCGGCCTGGTAGCCGACCACATGCGGGTTGGTCATCAGCTTGCCGCCGAAGCGGCTGAGGACGTCGCCGCCTTCGATGGCGATGGCCTCGACCTTGATGATCACGCCCTTGGGGTGCAGCGCCGGATCGGGGAAGTCCTCGTACTTCAGGACTTCGGGACCGCCGTTCTCGTAATAGACCGCAGCCTTCATGTGTTTCCTCCAAATGACTTAAACAATTGTTTGAGGACGCTAGCCAAGACCAGGGGGCCGACGCAAGGGAAAGCGTCGCCTCCGAAGCGAGCCCGGCGCGCCACGATCCAGGCTGACACGAGCACGTGACAGGCGATGGGCGGCGCGGCGCTTGCAGAGCTCCAGGCTCTACCGTTCCTATGTGCCAGATCGGCACGTCTTCCCATGGACCGCGGCGTTAATCCTAATGACCCTGCTCGGCAGTCAGGAACTCGCGCACTCCGCTTCGCCGCCGGACCACGCGCGGCTTGTCATCGAGACCATGTACCAGGTCGCGGCCAATCCCGAGGCCTGGGAGCGGCTGATCGACGTCCTGGACGAGGATGGTCTGGGCCGCGAGCCAGGGCCTGACCTGCTGCGGGGGCTGGCGCTGAGCGAGGAAATCGCCCGGCTGGCGAGCCGCCCCGACGAGGGCCCGCCGCCGGCGGGACGGGTGGACATGGGCTGGCTGCTGCTGACCCCGCGCGGCAGGGTGCTGGCGCACAACGCCGCGGCGACCGCGGCCCTTGGCGCAGCGGTCGGCGGGCTGGAGATCGGCCAGCCGGTCGCGTTCGCCAATCCCGACAACGCCGAGGCGCTGGCCGCGGCGATGACCCGGGCGCGCGGCCAGCGCGGCCAGGTGATCGTCAAGCTGGAGCGCAGCCAGGAGGACGGCCCCAGCTTCGCCTATGTGGCGCCGGCGCGCGCGTTGCCCGGCCTGGCCGACCTGCCGGCGTTGAAGCAGGAGGGGGAGGCCTATGCCCTGGTGTTCCCGGCCGCCAGCGAGGCCGGCCGGCTGTGGGCGTCGCTGTCGGACAGTTTCGGCCTGACGCCGGCGGAGGTGCGGCTGGCGCGCAAGCTGCGGGACGGGCGTTCGCTGCAGGAGGCGTCGGACGAGCTGTCGGTGAGCGTCAACACCGTGCGCAACCAGCTGCGCGCGATCTTCGACAAGATGGGCCTGAAGCGCCAGAGCGACCTGATCCGGGCGTTGACTGAGCTGTCGGCCCTGGCCGGACTGATCGACGCCAGCGATCCGATCCGCGCCCAGGAGGAGGCTATCGCCCAGGCGCCGCCTGTGCTGGCCGTGACCTTGAGCGACGGCCGGCGGCTGGCCTATCGCGAGTATGGCGATCTGGCCGGGCGTGCGGTGCTGACCTTCCACGAGGGGTTGGGATCGAGCCTGCTGCCTCCCGGCACCGACGCGGCGGCGCGGCGGCTGGGCCTGCGGATCGTCTGCGCGGAGCGGCCCGGCTTCGGGCGATCGGACCCGCGGCCCGACTACAGCTTCGACGGGGTCGCCCGCGACATGGTCGAGCTTTGCGACCAGATCGGCCTGGCGCGGCTGCAGATCGCCGCGGTGCTGTCGGGCGCGCCCTCGGCGCTGCAGACCGCCATCGCGCTGGGCGAGCGGGTCGAGCGCGTGCACCTCTATTCCGGCCGTCCGCCACGGCTGCACGTCGATCGCGTGCGCAATCCGCTGACCCTGATCCGAAGCCGGATTGAGGCCAATCCGTGGATGGTGGAGACCTTCCTGGCGGTCCTGCGCCTGCGGTTGTCGCCGGCCATGCTGCTGCGGGTGATGCAGACCTCGAGCGGCCAGGCGCCTGGGGATGCGGCCTATGTCACCGCCCATCCTGAGATCGCGAACTATGTGGCCGCGTACATGGGCGAGGCGCTGGCGCATTCCAGCCGCGGACCGGCCGACGAACTGCGGGCGTTCCGCAGAGGCCGCAACATGAGCATCGACGGCCTGAAGGCGCGGCTGACCGTCTGGCACGGCGAGCAGGATCGGCTCGCGCCGCTGCAGCCGTTGCTGGACTTCCTGGGCGACCGCGTCGCCGAGGTGCACGTCATGCCCGGCGTCGGCCACTACCTGGCCCTGAAGCACTGGGACGACATCCTGCGCGAGTTCGCGGCCTAGCCCGAAGCCTAGTCCATTTGCGTCATGCGACTCGGGGCTCGCCCTGGCCATCTGGCGCAAAGCCGGGCTGGAGCCTTGCGGCGCGCGGTGCGTCCGCCTTGCCCGCACATCCACGAACCGACCGCGGCGAGCAGGCCGCGGGCGAGTCCGCGGGCCCGGCGTCGCAGCTCCACCCAGCGGCGCCGCCGGGTTCGAAGTTTCGCCAGGGAAATCGTCCCCTCTCCCTTGGCGAGCCACGGCGCAAAGCCGTGGACGGGAGCGAGGCGTGCGACCAGCTTCGGGGGAGGCGGGTCGGGCCCTCCAGGAGGCGGATGCGGTCTCGGCCGCGTCCGCCGTCCCCCACGCCTCAGGCGTTGCGCTTCACGAAGGCGCGGATCGCGGCGATGACGCGGTCCTGATCGTCCTGCGTCAGATAAGGGTGCATCGGCAGGCTCATCACCACCTTGGCCTTGGCGTCGGTGACCGGCAGGCCGCCGGGCGCCGGATAGACCGAATAGACGTCCTGGCGGTGGATCGGGATCGGATAGTAGACGGCGCTTGGCACGTCCTGGCTCTTCAGGTGGGCGACCAGGCCGTCGCGGTCATCGGTCTCGATCGTGTACTGCGCCCAGACGCTGACGCCGCCGTCGATGACCTTGGGCGTGGCGACGACGTCGGAGAGGCCGGCGGCGTAACGGTCGGCGACGCGGTTCCGGGCCTCGATCTCGTCGGCGAAGATGGTCAGCTTCTGCAGCAGCACCGCGGCCTGGATGGTGTCCATCCGGCTGTTCATGCCGACGCGCAGGTTCAGGTATTTGGGGTCGTGGTCGAAGGTCTTGCCTTCGAGGTCGGACTTCACCGCCTGGCCATGGACGCGCAGCGAGACCAGCAGGTCGTGCAGGCGCTCGTCCTTGCACAGCACCGCTCCGCCGTCGCCGTAGCAGCCCAGCGGCTTGGCGGGGAAGAAGCTGGTGGTCGTGACGTCGGCCCAGTGGATCGGGTGCTGGCCGTTCAGAGTGCAGCCGAAGCCCTGGGCGCTGTCCGCGATCAGTTTCAGGCCATGCTTGCGGGCGACCGCGGCGATGGCCGGATAGTCGGCCGGCTGGCCGAACAGGTCGACGGCGATGACCGCCTTGGGGGTCAGCTTGCCGTCCGCCTTCACCGCTTCGATGGCGGCGTCGAGGGCGTCGGGATCGAGGTTGTAGGTGCCCGGCAGAATGTCGACGAACACCGGCGAGGCGCCGACCAGGGGCATCACTTCGGCCGTCGCGGCGAAGGTGAAGGAGGGGCAGAACACCGCGTCGCCAGGGCCGACGCCCCAGGCCATCAGCGGCAGTTGCAGCGCCTCGGTGCCCGAGCCGCAGGAGAGCACGTAGGGGGCCTGGCCGAAGGCGCCGAGCTCCTTCTCAAACTGCGCGATCTCCGGCCCCATGATGTAGGCCCCCGAGCGCACGACCTTGAGGATCGCATCCTCGAGCGGCTGGCCCAGGCGGGCGCGTTGGGATTGCAGGTCGATGAAGGGGATCGGCATGGGCGAGATCTCGCGTAACGAAGCGGCGCGCTAAATGGCACGCGTCGGGAGTCTAGGCCAAACACGCTTGTTTTCGGAACGTTTCGCCTGAAACGAAATGGTCCCGGGGCGCCCCCCGACGCCTCCGGGACCGGGCCCCAGGCGCCCGGCGCTCGCGCCAGGGCGGGCTCGGGACCCAACTCGTCATGAATGACGGCGTCGTTTCGGTTAACGGTGGAATAACGCCAAAATGTAGATTGAGCTCAAAGGGGGACTTATTTTGCAGAAATTCTGCAATTTCCGAAGTATCGATATTATATACCGGCGTAATCTGAGTAACGGTCGTCGCTATTGGTAATGGTGGTCGCGAGCCGATACGCGGCGTGTCGATCTGGGCGGCCTGGCGACGCTCGGCTAGATCTCAAGCCCGAGTTCGCGGCGCAGGTGCGCGCGCGTGGCGGCTTCGAACGCCTCGGGCCAGGCGCCCCCGAGGCGCTGGGTCAGCGGGCGGGCGTTGGCAAGGAACAGCCGTGCGATCTCACCCTGGGCCGTCAGCAGGGCCGCACGCCCCGCGGCGGGGACGGGCAGGGCCTCGAGCGCGGCGCGCTGGTCGAGCGTCAGGAAGCCGTTCAGCCGCTTGGCGCCGCGGGCCGAGCGAGGCATGTCGTTCGCCTCCAGCATCAGTTCGACCAGCATGCCGCGCAGCAGTTCGACGCCCTGCTGGCCCACCAGCCACTCCTCGCGGCCGACGCAGACAGTCGAGAGGCCGAGCACGCGCAGGAACTCGTGGACGAGGCGGGAGATGCGGCCGGCCGCGCCGGGGTCGCGGTCGGCCGGGCGCGCCGGAGGGGCGTCGATCTCACCGGATAAGTGGACCAAGCCTGAACCGTCCTGGGTTGCGAACTCGGCCGGGGTCACGAACGCCAGGTCGAAGCGGCTCCAGGCCGGCGTGATTCCGGAGAAGATGCGCCCGTGCACGAGATGCGAAAAGACGGTGACCGGGAGGGCGATAGCGCCGTCGGCGCAGCCGCGCAGGCAGGCCGCGAGATCGTCGGGGGCGACGACGACGGTCAGGTCGATGTCGCTCCAGGCGTCGCTTTCGCCTTTGCCGAAGCTGCCCGAGAGCCAGGCCGAGCGAATGCGCGGGTCGGCGGCGAGCGCGGCTTTAAGTTGGTCGAGCAGGGCCTGCTGATCGTCGGTCATCGGAGGGCAGGCTGCAGGGGCGGATAGGCGGCGGCAAACGATTTTACCGCCGCCCGTCCGTGAGCTTTGGGCTCAGATCTGGCGCGTGCGGCCTTCCCAATAGGGGGCGCGGACCTTGTTGCGCTGGATCTTGCCGGCTTCGGAGCGCGGCAGCTGGGTCACGAAGTCGAGGCTGCGCGGGACCTTGAAGGCCGGCAGGGCCTTGCGGCCGAAGTCCAGGATTTCCTGGGCCAGTTCCTCGGAGGGTTCGAAGCCCGGGTTCAGCAGGATCACCGCCTTGACCTGCTCGCCCCACTCGTCGTGCGGCACGCCGACCGTGGCGCTGTCGGCGACGGCGTCATGCTTGATGAGCTCGTTGTCGACTTCCTGCGGGTAGATGTTCACGCCGCCGGAGATGATCGTCTCGGCGTTGCGGCCGGTGAGGAACAGGTAGTCGTCCTCGTCGAAATAGCCGACGTCGCCCATGGTGAAGAAGTCGCCGACGCGGTTGGCGTTGGTCTTCGCCTGGTCCTTGAAATAGGTGAAGCCGCCGCCGGGGGGCAGCTGATGATAGATGCCGCCGGGCACGCCGGGGGGGCACTCATTGCCTTCTTCGTCGAGGATGCGGACCTGGAGCAGGGCCGGGCGCTTGCCGACGCTGCCGGGCTTCTTGAGCCACTCCTCGGACGAGATCGTAAAGCCCGCGCCGCCTTCGGAGCCGGCGTAGTACTCCGAGAGCACCGGGCCGAACCACTCGATCATCGCCTGCTTGACCTCGGGCGGGCAGGGCGCCGCGCCGTGGACGATGTATTTCACATGGTCGATCGGGTAGCGGGCGCGGACCTCTTCGGGCAGCGCCAGCAGGCGCTGGAACATGATCGGCACGAGGTGCAGGTGGGTGACCTTCTTCTCCGAGATGGTCCGCAGGACCAGTTCGGAATCCCACTTGTCGATGAAGTAGAGCGGCGCGCCCGCGCCCATCGCGGCGCGCACGTCGAAGGCCAGCGGGGCGGCGTGATAGGCCGGGCCGGCGCAGAGCTGGATCGAATCGTCGTCATAGCCGCGCAGGCCGTACATCGCCTGTGGCGTGATGGTCGGGGCCTCGCGGAACACGCCCTTCGGGCGGCCGGTGGTGCCCGAGGTGTACATCATCTGGTTGCCGAGCACCGGATCGTCGATGTCCGAGCCGTCCAGCGGCGCGATGGCGTCGTCATAGCTCTGGAAGCCGGGGATATCGCCGCCGACGGCCAGCTTGAGGACCACGTTGGGGCACTGCTCTGCGGCGGGTGCGACGGAGGCGACGCGCGCCTCGCCGACCAGCACCTTCGCTTCGCAGTCGTTGATGATGTAGGCGATCTCGTCGGTGGTCAGGTGCCAGTTGACCGGGGTGATGCGCAGGCCCGAGCGCAGGGTCGCGGCCTGGACCTCGATGAACTCGGCGCGGTTGGAGCAGACGATGGCCAGGGAGTCGCCGGCCTTCAGGCCGTGCTGACGGAAGAGCCGGGTCAGCTTGTTGGCCGCCGCGTTCACCTGGGCGAAGGTCCGCGCGGTTCCGTCAGGATTGATCACCGCGGGCTTGTCGGGCTGGAGCTTGGCCCAGACGGCGGTGGTCATGCCGGTCGCCGCCGCTGCGTTCAGGACGTCTTCCAGGTTGGTGCGCTCTTTCAAATCTTCCATCAAATCCTCCCGACGCCGGCGGCCGGACGCGGTCCGCGCAGCGCTCTTTTCTATGATCCGCGACGGTGTTTCCCCGGCGGCCGCAAAGCGAAATATGCGATGCGGAATGGGCCGCTTCCGTTTCGGAAACCTACCATCACATGGCTCGACGCCGCCGACAACGGCGCGCGAAATCCGAACATGGATCGGATCAGTCGCGCGCGGCCACGAAGCGCCAGGCGACATAGCCTGCGGAGGCGGCGCAGGCGGTGAGGAACGTACCCCAGGCGATGTCCGCCAAGGTGATCTTCAGGGACCAGACCTTGAGCGTCGCCTGGTTGGTGAGGTCGTAGGTCGCATAGGCGACGAAGCCGAGCATCGCGCCGTTCAGCGCCGCCTTGGAGAGGCCGGCGCCCTCGCGCGCCGCCGGCAGCACGGCCAGGGCGATGATCCCGGCGATGTAGATCAGATAGAAGGCGACCGCGGCGGGCAGGTTGAAGCGGTCGGCCAGCACGGCGTCGAGGGCGGGGCGATAGAGCCGCGGCCCGATTTGGGTCAGCCAGATCGCGTCGATGATCGCGAAGGCGAGGCCGGCGGCGAGGCCGGCGGCGAGGTAGGCGGCGGCGAGGCGGATCATCGCGCGGGCGCCATCAGATAGTGGCTGACGCCCCACTCGCTGCCGCCGCGATGGCCGAACAGGCCGGCGGTCGCCAGGAAGAACAGCCGCCAGCGTCGTCCCCAGAGGATCGCGTCGTCGCCATAGGTCTGGGCCAGGATCGGCCGGATGGCCGCGCCGTTGCGGTCGTAGTTGGCCAGCCAGTCGCGGGCCGTGCGGGCGTAGTGCGCGCCGCTCCAGCGCCAGTCTGCCTCGACCTGGAAGAGATCCGGAAACTGGCCCGCCAGGTCGTGGCTGGGCATCACCCCGCCGGTGAAGAAATGCTGCGCGATCCAGTCGGCCTCGTCGTTCACATCGAACCGGTAGGGCGTGGCGCGGTGGGTGAAGACGTGCAGGAAGAGCTTGCCGTCGTCCTTCAGCCAGGTCCTGGCCCGCGAAAACAGGGCGCGCCAGTTGGCCATGTGCTCGAACATCTCGACCGAGACGATGCGGTCGAAGTCCGAATGCGGGGGTGCGAAGTCATTCATGTCGGCCGTTACGACCGTCAGATTTGTGAGGCCGCGCTCCTGGGCCCTGGCGCGGATGAAGTCGCCCTGACTGGCTGAGTTGGACACCGAGACGATGCGGGCGTTCGGCAGGGCGCGCGCCATCCAGAGCGAGAGCGATCCCCAGCCGCAGCCCAGCTCCAGGATGGCTTGGCCATCGTGCAGGTCGGCATGTGCCGCGGTCTCCGAGAGGGCGGCTTCCTCGGCTGCGGCCAGGGTGTTCACGCCCGCCGGATAGTAGGCGGATGAATATTTGAGCTGCGGTCCGAGCACCGCCTGGAAGAAGGCGGCGGGCAGTTCGTAGTGCTGGGCGTTGGCGGCCTCCACATGCTCGGCGATGGGCCGGGCGTCCATCTCCCGCGCGAACTGGGCCGCGGCCTGGGCCGGCGCGCTCTCCAGATTGCGGCGTGCGCCGCTGACCAGCAGGCCGATGGCTGCGCGGCGCACCGCGTCGGGCAGCGGCGCGCCTTCGAAGGCGTGGAGAGTGGAGGCGAGCAGGCTCATCGGCGTTTCCCTGGCGTCGGCGTCGGAGGAGATACGGCTGGGCGCGCGGTTTGGATGCGCCTTTGCATCCGCGGGCACGGCGGACCCGTAACTGCATCCACGAGTTCTAAGCACAGCGTGGAGCACCCCTTGACCTCACATCCGCCATTGAAGGTCGCCGTGATCGGCGGGGGCGTCGCAGGGCTTTCGGCGGCCTGGCTGCTTAGCCAGCACCATGAGGTCACGCTGTTCGAAGACGAGGAGCGGCTGGGCGGCCACGCCAACACCATCGCGGTGCAGGCGGGCGGGCGGCCGGTGGCCGTGGACACCGGCTTCATCGTCTACAACGAGCCGAACTATCCGAATTTCACCGCTTTGCTGGAGCACCTCGGCGTCGAGAGCCGGCCGGCGGACATGGCGCTGAGCGTGTCGTTGGACGACGGGGAGTTCGAATATTCGTCCGGCGCGCTGTTCGCGCAGGCCAGCAACCTGTTCAGCCTGCGCTATTGGGCCATGCTGAGGGACGTGACGCGGTTCTATCGGGAAGGCCCCAAGGACCTGGCGCAGCTCGAGGCGCCGCTCACCTCGCTGGAGGACTATCTGGAGCAGCGCGGTTACTGTCAGGCGTTTCGCGACGATCACCTGTTGCCGCAGGCCGCGGCGATCTGGTCGACGCCCTTGCGGACGATCCGCGAGTACCCGGCCGCCGCGCTGATCCGATTTTTCCAGAACCACGGGATGATGAGCGTGTTCGGGCGCGGGACCTGGCGCACGGTCAGCGGCGGCAGCCAGGCCTATGTCGGCAAGCTGGCGGCGGCGTTCCGCGGGACGCTGCGTCTCTCAAGCCCGGTGGCGATGGTGCGCCGCGACGCCGATGGCGTGGAGATCCGCGGCGCTGACGGGCGCGCCGAGCGGTTCGACCAGGTGGTGATCGCGACTCATGGCGATACGGCGCTGGGGCTGCTGGCCGACCCTGACGCCGAGGAGCGGCGCCTGCTCTCGGCCTTCCGCTACAGCCAGAACTTGGCGGTGCTGCATACCGACGCCAGTCTGATGCCGGTGCGGCGGGCGGCGTGGACGAGCTGGAACCACATCGGGCGGCGGGATGACCCGACGCAGGGCTGCGTCACCTACTGGATGAACCGGCTGCAGTCGCTGCGCTGCCCGCAGGACCTGTTCGTGACGCTCAATCCGACGCGGGAAATCGCACTGGAGTCGATCCTCTGGGCCGATTCCTACAGCCATCCGCAGTTTGACGCCGGGGCGATTGCCGCGCAGCGCGAACTTTGGTCGTTGCAGGGGCGGCGGCGGACCTGGTTCTGCGGATCGTACTTCGGCCACGGCTTCCACGAGGACGCTCTGCAGTCGGGCCTGGCGGTCGCCGAGGCGCTGGGCGGAGCGCAGCGGCCCTGGAGCGTCGAGGACGAGTCCGGGCGCATTCACCTGAACGAGCAGCCCCAACGGCGGGCGGGATGAGCGGCCCGGCGTCCGGTCTCTATGCGGGCGTCGTCACCCATGCGCGCCGCCGGCCGCGGCGCCATCGACTGCGCTACCGCATCTTCATGCTGCTGCTGGACCTGGAAGAGATGGACGGCCTGGCGGCGCGCTTGAAGCTGTTCGCCCTTCGCCGCCTGGCGCTGACGAGCTTCCATCCCGGCGACCACCTGAGCAAGGGCGCGGGGCCGCTGAAGGCGCAGGTCGAGGAGATGCTGTCCCGGGCGGGCCTGCCACATGGCGGACCGATCCGCCTGCTGTGCATGCCGCGAATTCTTGGCGGGGCGTTCAACCCGCTGAGCGTGTATTTCTGCCACGACGCGGACGGGGCGCTGAGCGCGGTGCTGTACGAAGTGAACAACACTTTCGGCGAGCGCCACGCTTATCTGATCGCCGCGGCCGGCGACGGCGGACTGGTCCGCCAGCAGTGCGACAAGCAGTTCTACGTCTCGCCGTTCATGGACATGGAGCTGACCTACCGGTTCAAGGTCGCGCCGCCTGGTGATTCGGTCGGGGTGGCCATCGAGGTGGACGATGCGGAAGGCACGATCCTGTCCGCCGGCTTCCATGCGCGCCGGCGCGAGTTGACCGACGCGAACCTGCTGGGCGCCTGGATCGCCCATCCGATGATGACGCTGGGCGTGATGTGGGCGATCCACTGGGAAGCCTTGTGGATATGGGCGAAGGGCGAGCGGCTGCGTCCGCGGCCATCGCCGCCGCTGCGCTTCGTGACCCTGGGCGCACCGACCGGCCACTAGAAGTCCGCGCGCAACACAACCTGGAAAATCTGCCGGTACGTCAAAACAAGTCTGGCGCGCAGTCCGCACGCGGGTCAAAATGATCCGCATACTTCAAGATGGAAACTTGCGATGAGCGAGTCACACCCCTCCCAGCGGGGTGCGCGCAGCTCTGACTCCACCGCTGCGCGCGTGGACGTCAGTAAAATGCCGCGCGTGCTGCAGAGAATTACGGCGCTGTCGCTGCGCTATCCGGGGCGAATGGCCATCGCGGTCGCCTGCTCTCTCGGGGCGGCGGTGGCCAGCCTCACCCTTCCCAAGCTGTTCGGCCAGGGGGTCGACCAGGCCGGCGCATTGCTGACCACCGGCGCTGCGCACGCGGCCGAGGCGCAGGCCGCGCTATGGACCACGGCGCTGCTCGTGATCGCGGCCACGGTGATCCGCGGCGTGCTGACCATGATGACCGGATACCAGTCGGAATACGTCAGCCAGCGGGTCGGCTACGACCTGCGCCTGAAATACTTCCAGCAGTTGCAGCGGCTGAGCTTCGGCTTCCACGACCGCATCCACTCCGGCGACCTGGTCACCCGGGGGATGCTGGATCTGGAGGGGGCGCGGGTCTTCATCCAGAGCGGCGTGATGCAGCTGGTCTCGCTGGTCCTGCTGCTCGGCTTCGCCTCGTACATGATGCTGACCACGGACCTGGTCATGGGCCTGATCGGCCTGGCCTTCGTGCCGATCGCCGGGTTCGCGCTGGGACGGATGGGTTTCCTGCTGCGGGTCACCTGGCTGCGGGTGCAGGAACTGATGGCGGTGCTGACCCTGACCATGGAGGAGAACCTCCAGGGCATCCGCGTGGTGCGGGCCTTCGCCGGCAAGCGCTTCGAGATGGGCAAGTTCGACGCCGCCTCCAAGGACGCGCTCGACTTCTCCTACAAGCGGATCACGCTGCGGTTTCGGGCCGTGGCGGTGATGACCGTGTCGTTCTACGGCTCGATGGGGCTGCTGCTCTGGTACGGCGGCCACAAGGTCGCGGGCGGCGCGATGACGGTGGGCAAGCTCACCGAGTTCCTGACCTACATGACGCTGCTGCAGACGCCGATCCGGCAGATCGCGATGATCTTCAACGCCGCCGCGCGGGCGACCTCCTCGGGGGCTCGCCTGTTCGAGGTGCTGGACCTGGAGCCGGACATCGCCGACGCGCCAGGGGCCAAGGCGCTGGCGCCCAGCGCCGGCACGCTGCGCTTCGAGAACGTCGACTTCGCCTACGATCCTGACGGCAAGCAGATCCTGCGCGGCGTCAGCTTCGAGGTGCGCGCCGGCCAGACCCTCGGCGTCGTCGGTCCGCCGGGCAGCGGCAAGTCGACCATAGCCAACCTGATCCCGCGCTTCTACGACGTGACCGGCGGGACGATCACCATCGACGGCCAGGACATCCGCGACGTGACGCTGGCGTCGCTGCGCGAGTATGTCGGGCTGGTGCAGCAGGAGTCGTTCCTGTTCGACGCTTCGATCGGCCACAACGTGGCCTATGCCGACCCCTGGGCCGACGACGAGCGGATCGAGGGCGCGGCGCGCACCGCCCAGATCCACGACCACATCGCCGGCCTGCCCGACACCTATGAGACGCGGGTGGGCGAGCGCGGCGTGGCGCTGTCGGGCGGCCAGCGCCAGCGGCTGTCCATCGCGCGCGGCGTGGTGCCAGGTCCCGGGGTGATGATCTTCGACGACTCGACCGCGGCCATCGATGCGGTGACCGAGCGGCGGGTGCGCGACGCCTTGGCCGCGGCCACTGCGACCAAGGCCACCATCATCATCGCCCACCGGCTGTCGTCGCTCATGCACGCCGACCACATCGTCGTGCTGGACGACGGCGTGGTCGCCGAGCGCGGGACCCACGCCGAACTGATCAAGGCCGGCGGCGTCTACGCCGATCTCTACGAGCTGCAGACGCGGTCGGACGCCGAGGCCGTGCTGGACGAGGACGCGGCATGACGCAGGAACAGGTCAAGAAACCTCGCGCCTCGCTCGGATCGTCCGAGGGCGAGGACATCTTCGGAACCTTCGACACGGGGGTGGCCAAGCGCTTCCTGGCGATCATGCGCCCCTATCGCCGCGCCTTCCTGGGGGCGGTCGTCGCGGTGCTGATCTCGGCCGCCTCGGTGGTGGCGATCCCGGCCCTGATCGGGCGGGCGGTCAACGCGGCGGTGGCCCGCGACGGGGCGCTGCTGGACCAGACCCTGATCGCCTTCGCCGGACTGGTGGCGATCTATTCGACGGCGTTCTTCATCGAGCAGTGGCTGTCGGCGCGGCTGGCCCAGCGGGTGATCTTCGACATCCGCCGCAAGATGTTCGACCACTTCCAGGACGTCTCGCTGTCGTTCATGGACAAGACCCACGTCGGGCGGATCATGTCGCGGCTGCAGGGCGACGTGAACGCGCTGCAGGAGTTCCTGGAGAGCTCGACCGGCGCGGTCGGCGACTTCGCCATGCTGATCGGCATCGCCGCGGTCCTGATCAGCATGGACTGGCAGCTGGGATTGCTGACCCTGACCGTGCTGCCGATCCTGATCGCGGTGCGGGCGGTGTGGCTGCCGTTCTCCAAGAGCAGCTTCCGGGAGGCGCGCGACGCCTCCTCGACCGCCAACTCAGCGCTGGCCGAGAACATCAACGGCGTGCGCACCATCCAGGAGACCCGCCGCGAGGCGGTGAACTTCGACCTCTACAAGGACAAGGCCTACGACAACTTCGAGGCCCAGGCGCGGGCGTCCTGGATGACCCAGATCATGGTGCCGACGGTCGACGTGCTGACCGGCCTGGCCATGGCCATCGTCATCGTGGTCGGCGGCAACGCGGTGCTGGGCGGGCGGCTGGAGGTGGGCGTGATGGTCGCCTTCATCTTCTATGTGCAGCGGTTCTTCGACCCGGTCCGCATGCTGTCGATGCAGTACACGATCATGCAGCGGGCGATGGCGGCGGCGCACCGCATCTTCGAGGTGCTGGACGTGAAGGTCGCCATCCAGGACGCGCCCGACGCCCAGCCGCTCAGCGACGCGCCGGCGACGGTGGAGTTCAAGAACGTCACCTTCGGCTACGATCCGGCGCGGCCGGTGCTGCACGACATCAGCCTGAAGGTGAACCCGCGCGAGGTGGTGGCCCTGGTCGGGCCGACGGGCTCGGGCAAGACGTCGATCATCGCCCTGACGCACCGGTTCTATGAGGTCGATCAGGGCCAGGTGCTGGTCGGCGGCCAGGACGTGCGCGACGTGACGCTCGACAGCCTCGGCAAGACCATCGGCATGGTGCTGCAGGAGCCGTTCCTGTTCACCGGCACCATCGAGGACAACATCCGCTACAACACGGCGGGCGCAAGCTTCGAGGACGTGGTCGCGGCGGCCAAGGCGGTGGCGGCGCACGACTTCATCATGAAGCTGCCGGACGGCTATCAGACCAAGCTGGGCCAGCGCGGGCGCAACATCTCGATGGGCCAACGGCAGCTGATCTCGTTCGCCCGCGCGCTGGTCGCCGATCCGCAGATCCTGATCCTCGACGAGGCCACGGCCAACATCGACAGCTTCACCGAGCAGGCGATCCAGAAGGCTCTGAAGGTGCTGTTCGCTGGCCGGACCTGCATCGTCATCGCCCACCGGCTGGCGACCATCCGCGACGCCGACCGGATCGTGGTGCTGCAGCAGGGCCGCATCCTGGAGCAGGGGAACCACGACGAGCTGATGGCGACCGGCGGGCTTTATTCGCACCTCTACACCTCGGCGCACGCCTCGTTCGACGACCAGGTGGTGGCGACAACGGGCGACGCGGAGTTCGCGACGCGGACCTGACCGCCAGGAACTCCTCTCCCCGCTTGAGGGGAGAGGAGCCTTTATGGGTAGGCCGCTTTGGCGGCGGGAGCAGCCTGCTGTAGGTTCGGGCGCTCAAGTTCCAGGAGTCCCCATGATCCGCACCGCCGCGCTTTCGCTCGCCCTGTCGCTGCTCGCCACGAGCGCGTTGGCCCAGGAGCCGATCGATCCGGCGCGGCTGTCGTCGATCACCAAGGTGCTGGCCTCCGACGAGTTCCAGGGCCGCTCGCCCGGGACGCCGGGCGAGGCGAAGACCATCGAGTACCTGGTGAAGGAATTCAAAGCCCTGGGCCTGGAGCCGGCCGGAGACGCCGGCGCCTACACCCAGGAAGTGCCGCTGCTGCACACCGCGCTGAAGGACGGGACGGAGAGCTTCGCGCTCGACCTGAACGGCAAGCGCCGGGTCCTGGTCCGCAACGCCGATGTCACGGCCACGACCCTGCGGCCTGTGGACAAGGTGGCCATCGAGAAGGCGCCGCTGGTCTTCGTCGGCTATGGCGTCACTGCCCCCGAGCGCGGCTGGGACGACTTCAAGGGCGTCGACCTGACCGGCAAGGTCGCGGTCTTCCTGATTAATGATCCGGATTTCGAGGCGCAGACCGGCGAGCCGGTCGCCGGCAAGTTCGGCGGTCAGGCGGCCACCTACTATGCGCGCTGGACCTACAAGTTCGAGGAAGCCGCGCGGCGCGGGGCGATCGGGGCGCTGATCATCCATGAGGCGCCGGGCGCCGGCTATGGCTGGTCGACGGTGCAGGCCTCGAACGGCGAGGGCTTTGACATTGTGCGCGCCGACCCGGCCAAGGAGAAGGTGCTGCTGCAGGGCTGGCTGAGCGGCGAGGCGGGGCGCGAGCTGCTGGCCGCCGCCGGCCAGGATTTCGACGCGCTGAAGATCAAGGCGCGGCGCGCGGACTTCCGGCCCGTGCCGCTGGCCGGGGCCAGCTTCTCCGCGAGCTACGGCCTGACGCACGACCAGATCGTCAGCCGCAACGTCATCGGCAAGATCACCGGCGCCAAGCTGCCCAATGAGAGCGTGATGTTCGCCGCGCACTGGGACGCCTATGGCGTGGGCGCGCCGGACGCCCAGGGCCGCACGGTCCGCCCCGGGGCCCTTGACGACGCCATCGGCGTGGCCGGGACCATGGAGATCGCGCGGGCCTTCAAGGCCGGTCCGGCGCCGGCCCGCACCCTGGTGTTCGCCGCCTGGACGGCCGAGGAGCGCGGGCTGCTGGGCTCTGAGTACTACGGCGTCAACCCGACCGTGCCGCTGGAAACCATGGCGGCGAACCTGACCATGGACGTGCTGCAGCCGAACGGCCTGGCCAAGGACGTGGTGCTGATCGGAGCCGGGCAGAACGCGCTGGAGGACATGCTGGCCAAGGCCGCCGCCGCCCAGGGGCGGACGGTGACGCCGGACGCCCATCCCGAACGGGCGCTGTTCTATCGCGCCGACCACTTCTCACTGGCCCGCAAGGGCGTGCCGGTGCTGCTGCTGATGGGGCTGGGCGGCGGCGCCGACCTGGTGAACGGGGGCCGTGAGGCCGGCGACCGCTGGGTGACCGAATACACGGCCAAGGCCTATCACACGACCGGGGACGCCTGGTCCGCCGATTGGGACCTGCGCGGCGCGGCCCAGGACGTGGCGCTGTTCTACGAGATCGGCAAGGAACTGGCCGCCGGCGGCGCCTGGCCCAACTGGAAGGACGGCTCGGAGTTCAAGCCGGTCCGTGACGCCAGCGCAGCCAAGCGGCGCTGAGCCCCCTCAGTCGGCGTCGTCGGCGGGTTCGTCCTTTAATAGGTCGGCGCGGCGGATGGCGGAGATCACCATCTGCAGATCACGCCGATTGCTGTGCAGGGCGCGCTGGACATCGGGGCGCCGGTAGACGTCGCCGGGAATGATCACCCGCCGGCCTCGCACGCGCTGGCAGTAGCCGAGGTCGACGAGCCGGCTGACATAGCGCCGGGCCGTCTCGCGCGGGATGTTCAGGGACGCGGAGATCGATAGCGCGCTTACCGCCCGCCGCAGGTCGTCGGGGGCAATGCCCTGGGCGTCGAACTCGCCCAGATGCCGCTCCACCGACAGGTGGCTGACGGTCGCCTGGCCGATGGCGATGAACACGACGCCGAGCATCATGTCGCCTTCGAACACCTCGCTGAGATTGGCGAGAGTCCGAAGGACGAAGCTGCCCCCCAGCCGCGCCAGGAACATGTTGTTGGCTTCCTGCACTGGAGTCAGGCGTCGGGAATCGGCCGCAGGCGGACTTCGAGCCCGCTGTTGGCGAGTTCAGTGCGGAACGGCTTGCTGAAGGCCCAGGCCTCGGTGCGGCCCAGAAGCACGCGGCGGAACGGGGCGTGGGCGAACGGCTCGGCCGGGGCTGGTTCGGCGTATTCGCGCAGCAGGGCGTCTATCCCCGCCTTCAGCCGGACGCTGTCCATGCCGGTGATGCGGCCGCGGGTGAACTCGACCAGCTCGTCGGCGGTTGCCGGTTCGCCGAGCGACCGGATGCCGGTGACCAGCGCGATAAGAATTCGGGCCTTCTCGGCGGCCGTATGCTGCGAGCGAAGGCTATGCGTGGGAAAATTGATGATTGTCATTCAAAACGCCCCGGACGGCGAATTGTAACGCCATGTAAAATCCAGATCATGCAGCGTCGGGAATACGACGTTGGCATCGCGTCTTCGGCGATAAGATCGCCGGTTATCTTGAATTCGATCATTACTCGCCTGAGAAGCTAAGCTGAACAACTAGGGTCGATACCCGCGCTGGGATAGCTAACAACTTCTGAACGGCGGTCGTCGAGTTCCCCAAATTGGGGAGGCTGGGCAGTCAAAACGACGCCAGCCGCACCCTGGGGTGCGGCTGGCCATGTGGATACATCCTGAGGGCGCGCCCTGCGTCAGCCGTCCCAGCGCTTGAAGATCACGCTGGCGTTCACGCCGCCGAAGCCGAAGCCGTTGGAGAGCGCGTAGTCGAAGCTGGCCGGGCGGGACTTCAGGGCCACGAGGTCGAGGCCGGCGGCGTCCTCGTCCGGATTCTCGAGATTGAGCGTCGGCGGGACGATCTGGTCGCGCAGGGCCAGGACGGTGAAGATCGCCTCCAGGCCGCCGGCGGCGCCCAGCAGGTGGCCCGTCGCCGACTTGGTGGAGCTGATGGCCGGGCCGTGGCCGGTTCCGAACACCGCCTTGATCGCCGCCAGTTCGCCCTTGTCTCCGACCGGGGTCGAGGTGGCGTGGGCGTTGAGGTGGCCGATGGCCGACGGCTCCAGGCCGGCCTGGGCCAGGGCCATGCGCATCGAGCGGGCCGCGCCGTCGCCGTCCTCGGGGCCGGCGGTCAGGTGATAGGCGTCGGCGCTGGTGCCGTAGCCGACCAGTTCGGCGATCGGCTTGGCGCCGCGGGCCAGGGCGTGGTCGAGCGACTCGATCACCAGGATCCCGGCGCCTTCGCCCATGATGAAGCCGTCGCGGGCGGAGTCGAACGGGCGCGAGGCCTTGGTCGGCTCGTCGTTGAAGGCCGAACCGAGCGCGCGGGCGGCGGCGAAGGCGCCCAGGCTGACCCGGTCGATCGTGGCCTCGGCCCCGCCGCAGATGGCGATGTCGGCCTCGCCGGCGCGGATCATCCGGGCGGCGTCGCCGATGGCCTGGACGCCGGCGGCGCAGGCGGTGACCGGCGCGCCGAGCGCACCCTTGTAGCCATATCGGATCGACACCCAGCCGGCCGCCAGGTTGGCGAGGAAGGAGGGGACGGTGAACGGCGAGAGGCGGCGAACGCCGCGGTCGTCGGTGATGCGTACGGCCTCGGCGATGGCGGGAAAGCCGCCGATGCCGGTGGCGATGATGGTCGCGGTGCGGTGCTTTTCCGCCTCGCTCTGCGGCGTCCAGCCGGCCTGGGCGATCGCCTCGTCGGAGGCGGCCAGGGCGAACTGGATGAACCGGTCCATCTTCTTCTGGTCCTTGCCGGGAACCGCCGCGTCGAGGTCGAAGCCGGCCTCGGCGTCGTCCGCCTTGGACTGGACGTTTCCGGCCACCTGGGCCGGGACGTCGGGCGCGAGCTCGGCGGGCAGCCGGCGCAGGCCCGACTGTCCTGCGGTCAGCCGCGACCAGGCGCTTTCGGTTCCGGTTCCCAGGGGCGAAACCACGCCCAGACCCGTGACGACAATTCTACGCATCTCACTCACCTTTCAGCTCTCTCAAGGGCCAGGGCCGCACGTTCCAAGCGCACCAGGGCCTGACGGGTTTCGTCCGCGTCGCCTTCCAGCAACTCGGCGAGGTCGGCTTGCGCCTGTCGCCACGCCGGTATGGTCGTCATGATCAGGTCCGCCCCGGCGGACGTGATCGCAAGTTGTCGTCCGCCGCGCCCGCGCCCGCCTTCGCCGGCGACCAGGCCGCGGGCTTCCAGGAGCTTGAGGTTGCGGACCAGGGCGGAGGGTTCGACCCCGACCTCCTCGGCCATCGCCGCGATGGTGCGGTGCTCGCCGCGCGCGATCACGCCCAGCAGCACGTACTGGCTGATATTCAGGCCGAAGGTCTTGAGGCGGAGGTTGAACGCCCGCGTCACCGCCCGCGCCGCCTTGCGGCTGCGGTGTCCGAAGCAGAACCAGAGCATGTCGTCGGGCGCCGGCATTATCCGGTATATACAGGATTATATCTGCGACCCCAAGGGCGCGCGGCAGGTCTGGCGCGGCTGGCCGACCTCGGAGATAACGGCTGCAAAGCCGGGCGAGCCGGTGCGAAGGGGAAGCGACGCCATGGAACTGATCCTCATCCGTCACGGACTGCCGGTGCGCCGCGACGACAGCGCCGATCCCGACCTGTCGGCGGAAGGCCACGACCAGTCGCGCAAGGTCGCCGCCTGGCTGGCGCACGAGGGCGCGGACGCGGTGTGGTCGAGCCCGATGCGCCGGGCGGTCCAGACCGCCCAGCCGTTCGCCGACCACCTGGGCCATCAGATCAGCCAGCATGAGGGCGTGGCCGAGTTCGACCGCGACTCCGGCGCCTATGTGCCGATGGAGGTGCTGAAGCGCGAGAACTACGAGGCCTGGCTGGCCCTGGCCCGCGGCGAGCACGCGATGGACATCGAGGCGTTCAGCGCCGCCGTGGTCGGCGCGCTGGAAGAGGTGATCGCCGCCCATCCCGGCCAGCGGGTGGCGGTGTTCTGCCATGGCGGCGTCATCAATGTCTGGACGGCGCACATCCTGGGCATGGCGCCGCGGCTGTTCTTCGAGCCGGGCTACACCAGCGTGCACCGCTACATGTGCGCCCGCGGCGGCCAGCGGAACGTGCTGGCCCTGAACGAGCGCGCGCACCTGCGGGAGATGGCGGGGGCTTGAGTGATTTATGAAGCGGCGCTGGATAGGTCCTTCGCACCCTTGATCGCGCTCAATGCGTTGCCTTTGCCTGGGACCTAAGTCTCGCCGCAGAGGAGCTGGGCATGCTGGACATCAAGATCGACGAGGCCGCGGGCTATATCGAGCTGACGGTCGATGGCGCAGTCGACAGCGC
This sequence comes from Phenylobacterium sp. Root1290, assembly GCF_001425305.1. Classification (GTDB taxonomy): domain Bacteria; phylum Pseudomonadota; class Alphaproteobacteria; order Caulobacterales; family Caulobacteraceae; genus Phenylobacterium. Next base: position 89,692 of record NZ_LMEE01000003.1, read on the forward strand.
CGGCTATGAGGCCGCGGTCGCGGCCATCGAGGCGCTGTTGAAGACTCACGACAAGATCAATGCGGTCGAGGTGGTGCGCAGCTTCGCGGGCATGGAGCCCAGTCTGTGGTGGCGCGACCTCAACTACAGCTTCGCTCGGCTGGATTCCTTCGGACGCTGCGCGGTGGTCACCGACAATGGCTGGATGGGGCCGATGGCGCGGTTCTTCGCGGCCTTTCTGTCGGTCGAGGTGCGGACCTTCGACCTGAAGGATCTGGAGGCGGCGCGCGCCTGGGCCAAGGACGGCGTCTAGCCGGCCCGCAGGCGCGCCAGGGCGTCGGGGAAGCGGCGTGACAAGGGCGCCTCGATATCGCCGAGGCGGACGGCGTAGTCGCCGGACTTCTCGGGCCGCAGTTCGGTGACGCGGGCGGCGTTCACCAGCCACGACCTGTGGGTGCGTACGAAGCCCAGCGGCGCGAGTTCGGCCTCGAGTGCGGTCAGCGAGGAGCGCATCAACGGCTTGCGGCCGTCGGCCAGCATGAACTCGACATAGTTGCCGGCCGAGGACGCGGCGAGGATGTCGGCGGCGGGGACGCGCATCACGCGCGCGCCGTCGCGGATGTCGAAGGTGGCGGGCGTGGCGCTCGGCGGCGAGGCCTCTTGGGCCGGCGTCCCGTAGAGCCGGGCCAGGCCCCAGAAGGCGGCGACGCCGATGAAGTAGCCGATGGCGTCCTTGCGCAGCTCGTAGACGAAGCGCTGGGCGAGGTCGAATTCGAAGGGCATGTCGAGCCAGCCGAAGATCAGGCCGCGCAGGAGATAGAAGCCGACGATGTGCGCGGTCGCGAAGGCGAGCAGACCCACGATCTGGATCGCCAGCATCCGCCAGCGCGGCCGGCTGTCGGGCGGGGCGATGCGAAAGGCGGCCCAGCCGATCCACATGAAGGCGATGGCGCAGACGGCGCTGGTGTACTGCTCCACCGCCGGGCAGATCCACGGCGTCTGCGGGCGATCCTGAAGGGCGGTGAACATGTTGACCGTGTTCAGCGCCAGGATGGTGACGGCGAACAGCGGGACCGCGCGCCAGAAGACGCCGTTCAGCTCGGGGCCGGATCGCTGGCCGTTCGTCACGCGTGGGTTCCCGTCTGTTGCGCGCGGACTTTCACTGCTTCGCGAGCTCAGGCCAAGCCTTGCGAACGCCGCATCGGCGAACGCGTCTCAGTAATCGCGCGGAGATTGCGCAGCCGCGCGCCTCAGGCCAATGATGTTCGCGCCAAGCTCGGACTTGGCGGCCTTGGGAGCACTCTCACGTGACCAATATTCGCCAACGTTTCGTGCGCGCAGCCCTGATCGTGCTGGCGCCCATGCTGATCGCCGGCTGCGGGGTGAACACCATCCCCACCAAGGACGAGAAGGCCAAGGCCGCCTGGGCCGAAGTCCAGAACCAGTACCAGCGACGGGCCGATCTGATCCCCAACCTGGTGGAGACCGTGAAGGGCTATGCGACCCAGGAGCGCGAGGTGCTGACCCAGGTCACCGAAGCCCGCGCCTCGGCCACCCAGGTCAAGGTCGACGCCTCGACCATCACCGACCCGGCGCAGTTCCAGAAATTCGCCCAGGCCCAGGACCAGCTGTCGGGCGTGCTGGGCCGGCTGATGATGATCCAGGAGCGCTATCCTGACCTGAAGTCGAACCAGAACTTCCTGGCGCTGCAGAGCCAGCTGGAGGGCACCGAGAACCGCATCGCCATCGCGCGGCGCGACTACAACGCGGCGGTCCAGGACTTCAACACCGAGATCCGCACCTTCCCGGGCGCGCTCTGGGCCGGCACGGTCCATCGCTGGGCCAAGCCGATGCAGACCTTCGCGGCCAGCGCCGCGGCGCAGACCGCGCCTAGCGTGAACTTCGGCGGAACCGCGCCGGCCGCGCCGCCGGTGAACATGGCGCCGGCGACGACGGCTCCGGCGGCCCCGGTTCCGGCCCCCGCCCAATGACGATGCGCACGGGGCCGTGGGGCGCGGTGCGCCTCGCGGTCCTGGTCATGTTTGCGTGGGTCGGGGCGGCGGTCGCCGCGCCGACCTTCCCGCCCCTGACCGGGCGGGTGGTCGACAACGCCAACGTCCTCTCTCCGGAGACTGAGGCTGAGCTGACGCAGGAGTTGGCGACGCTGGAGACCCAGACCGGCCGCCAGCTGGTCGTGGCGACCCTGCCTGACCTGCAGGGCTACGAGATCGAAGACTACGGCTATCAGCTGCTGCGCACGTGGGGCATCGGCAGCAAGGAGCGCAACGACGGCGCGATCCTGATCGTCGCGCCGACCGAGCGGAAGGTGCGCATCGAGGTCGGCTATGGCCTGGAGCCGGTGCTGACCGACGCGCTTTCCAGCCTGATCATCAACCAACGGATCCTCCCGGCCTTCAAGGAGGGCCGGCTGGAGGAGGGCGTTGTCGACGGGACGCGCGCGATCATCCAGCAGCTGGCCCTGCCGGAAGACGAGGCCCGAGCTGCGGTCGCCCAGGCCGAGGAGCGTCCGCAGAGCGAAGGCGGGGTCGGGTTCGGCACGATCATCGTCATCTTCATCATCTTCTGGCTGCTGAGCGGCGTGTTCGGCGGACGCCGGCGGCGCGGCGGCCTGTGGTGGCTGCCGTTGATCCTCGGCAGCGGCGGCGGCGGCGGAGGCCGTGGCGGCTGGGGCGGCGGCGGTGGCGGCGGCTTTGGAGGCGGCGGTTTCAGCGGCGGCGGCGGGTCTGGCGGCGGCGGCGGCGCCTCGGGGAGTTGGTAGGGATGCTGAGCGAAACGGACCGCGCCCGCATCGAGGCGGCCGTCAAGGCGGCCGAAGCCGGGACGACGGGCGAGATCTACTGCGTCGTGGCGCCGGAATCCTCGGAGTATCTGGAGGTGCCGATCGCCTGGGGGGCCATCGCCGCGCTGGCCGCGCCGGCGGCCCTGCTGGCGGCGGGCATCCATGTCTCGGCGCCCGACGACTTCGGCGGCGGCTGGTCGGCGGCGCAGATGAGCTCGGCGGCGGAAGCGGCGGCGCGGGCGGCCTTGAGCGGCGCGATCCTGCTACAGGGCGCGCTGTTCGTGGTGGTCGCGATGCTGGTCGCCATCCCGGTGGTGCGCCAGTTCATGACGCCGCGCGCCCTGAAGCGCGAGCGGGTGCGCCGGCGCGCGCACGAACAGTTCCTGGCCAAGAATCTGCAGGCGACCCGCGAGCGGACCGGGGTGCTGATCTATGTCTCGGCGCGCGAGCACATGGCCGAACTGATCGCCGACGACGGCATCGCCGCCAAGGTGCAGGACGGGGCCTGGGAAGGCGCCATGCAACGGCTGATCGAGGGCTTGAAGTCCGGTCGGCCCGCCGATGGGTTCGAGGACGCTATCGGCCTGTGCGGGGCGATCCTGGCCGAGCACTTCCCGCCGCGCGAAGGCGACAATCCCAATGAGCTGTCGGACTCGGTCGTGGTGCTGGCTTAGGGGGCGTAGCGCGCTTCCAGAAGGTCGATCTCGCGCACCAGCTTGCGGGCGGATTCGTCGTTCAGGCGGCGGGCGCGGGCCAGGCGATAGATGGCGTCGCGCTCGGCGCGCAGGCCGGCCAGGCGAAGCTGGCGCTCGATCAGATCCTGCCTGCGGTTGAGTTCAAGAATCTCGGGCTCCTGCCGGCGGCTGTCGATCCGCTGGCGATAGAGCTCCATGATCCGCGCCGAGGCGTCCGTGTAGAGGTCGGCGTCGGCGCGGCCCTCGGCCATGTCGTGCTGCGCCTGCTCGATGGCGGTGATCGCGGCCTGGGCCGCCTCGACGCGGGCGTTGTCGATGTCGTTCTGGTGCGAGGGCTCGGGCGGCAGCTCCAGGTCCTTCAGCAGCCTGGGCAGGACGATGCTGGCCGCGACCAGCGACACGATGATCACCCCGGCGGCCAGGAAGATCGCGAGGTTGCGGGCCGGGAACGGCGTGCCGTCGGCCAGCGCGAAGGGCAGGGTCAGCACGCCGGCCAGGGTGATGGCGCCGCGCACCCCGGCGACCGACGTCGCGGCGATCAGCCGCCAGCTGACCGGTGGCGCCGGTTCGCCGCGGCGGATGGCGCGGGCGATGTTCCACTTCAGCGACACCCACGCCCAGACGAACCGAAGTGCGGCGAGGGCGGCGGTGATAGCCAGGACATAGACCGCCAGCCACCAGGGCTCGTGATGGCCGGTGATGCGCACGGTCTCGGCGGCGCGGGCCATGATGCTGGGCATCTGCTCGCCCAGCAGCACGAAGATGACGCCGTTGAGCGCGAACTGGATGGTGTCCCAGACCGCCGCGCGGCGCACGCGCGTGACCGCCAGGACCTGGCCGCTCTGCTCGGTGAAGCTCATCGTCACCCCGGCGGCGACGGCGGCCAGGATGCCCGAGCAATGGAAGTGCTCGGCCAGCAGGTAGGCGCCGAACGGGATCAGCAGGCTGATGAGGATCTGGACGCTGGTGTCTTCGCCAAGCTTGGCGCTGATCCAGGTCTTGAGCTTGGTGACGCTCCAGGTGACGCCCGTGCCGATGGCCAGGCCGCCAAGGGCGACCCACAGGAACGAGCCGACCGCCTCCTGCAGCGAGAAGGCCCCGGTTACCGCCGCGGCGACGGCGAAGCGCATGCAGACCAGGCCCGAGGCGTCGTTCAGCAACGACTCGCCTTCGAGGATGTGCATCAGCCGCTTGGGGATCGGGGCGCGCGAGGCGATGGCCGAGACCGCGATCGGGTCCGTCGGCGACAGGACCGCGGCGAGCGCGAAGGCGACCGCCAGCGGCATGGCCGGTATCAACCAGTGGATCAGGAAGCCGACCCCGATGACGGTGAACACCACCAGGCCCAGGGCCAGCTCCAGGATCACCGCCCCGTCGCGGAACAGGTCGTCTTTTGGAATGCGCCAGCCGTCCAGGAACAGCAGTGGGGGCAGGAACAGCAGGAAGAAGATCGACGGCTTCAGGTCGACCGTCGGGATGAAGGACAGGGCGATGATCGCGCCGAGCCCGATCTGCACGAGCGGCAAGGGCAGCCGCACCAGCCGCGCCAATGGCGCGCTGACCACGACGGCCAGCAGCAGGAAGAGGATGGTCGAAATCGAGGACAAAGGCCGCCCTAGCCCTTGAAGCTGTCCTTGGCGGCCCGGACCGCGGCGAACGCTTCATGGTCCGGGGCACCCGAGAGGCCCATGCGCCCGGCGAGTTGCGGGGCGCGCAGGAAGGGGTTGGTGGCCTTCTCCAGGCCGATGGTCGTCGGCACCGTCCACTCGCCGCGCTCGCGGGCCGCGAAGATGTCGTCGGCGCGGGCCTTCAAGGCCGGGTCGTCGTCGACCGACAGCGCGAAGCGGGCGTTGGAGGCGGTGTACTCGTGCGCGCAATAGACCTTGGTGTCGTCGGGCAAGGCGGTCAGGCGCTGGAGGCTGTCCCACATCTGCTGCGGCGTGCCTTCGAACAGGCGGCCGCAACCGAGGGCGAACAGGGTGTCGCCGACGAAGGCGGTGTGATCGGCGGCGTCGAAATAGGCGATGTGGCCCAGGGTGTGGCCGCCGCTCTCGATCACGTCGAAGCGAGTCTCGCCGAGCATCACGTCATCGCCGCCGGCGACGACGCGGTCGGGCGCCTGGCCGATGCGCTCGACTTCCTGCGGTCCGACCACGATCGCGCCGGTGGCGGCCTTGATCTCGGCGTTGCCGCCGGCGTGGTCGGGGTGCCAGTGGGTGTTGAGGATCAGGTCCAGCGTCCAGCCGAGGGTCGCCAGCTCGCGCAGGATCGCCGCTGCGTCGGGCGTGTCGATGCAGGCGGCCAGTCCGGTGGCGTCGTCGCGCACCAGGAAGCCGTAGTTGTCCGACAGGCAGGGGAATTGATGGACGGTGATCGACACGTGTCTCTCCAAGCCTTCTTGTCCGGATCCTTGCGATTTAGGGTCGGCAGCGGGCCAAGTCGAGCCTAAGTCTTGCACAGCATGCGTCGCGACGTCCTCGAACTCCGTCAGTTCTACGCCACCCGGCTGGGCCGTGCGGCGCGGGAAATGGTCTCGCGCAAGGTGCTGGAGACCTGGGGCGACGCCCGCGACCTGGACATGCTGGGCCTCGGCTACGCCACGCCGTTCCTGGGATCGTTCCCGCCGGCCGCGCGCCGGGTGGTCGCCGCCATGCCCGCCCAGCAGGGCGTCGAGCTGTGGCCGTCCGAAGGCGCGAACCTCGCCTGCCTGTCGCTTGAGGACGCCCTGCCGTTCCAGAACGCGTTCTTCGACCGGATCCTGGCGGTCCACGCCCTGGAGGAAAGTCCCGACCCGATCGCGTTGCTGCGCGAGGTCTGGCGCGTGCTCTCGCCGACCGGCCGCGTAGTGGTGGTGACCGCCGCGCGCAACGGGCTGTGGGCCAACGCCGAGCGGACCCCGTTCGGGCACGGGCGTCCCTACACCCGCAGCCAGCTGGCCGATCTGCTGCGCGAGGCGGACCTGGAGCCCACCGGCTGGACCCGCGCGCTCTATGTGCCGCCGGTCGGGTGGATGGCGGGCTGGGCCGAGGGCTTCGAGCAGGCCGGTTCGCGGCTGTGGCCGGGCTTCGCCGGCCTGGTGCTGACCGAGGCGGTCAAGGAGACCTTCGCCGTGAAGGCCAAGGCCGCCCGCGTGCGCGCGCCTGTTGTTCGACCAGGCCTTGCACCCGTTCCGGCCAATCGGGCGCCTGTTTCGCGGGCGCAGGAACCTCAGAGCTAGAGAAGCGCTTGGACACGGTGTCGCTTGGGCCTAGCTTGGGCCGTCAGCCAACGGCATCTGTTTGGGAGTAGCGCCATGAAAATGATCGTCGCGGTCATCAAGCCGAGCCGCCTGGACGCCGTTCTGGAAGCGGTCACCGAGGCCGGCGCGTCAGGCCTGACGGTCACCGAGGTGCGCGGCTACGGCCGCCAGCGGGGCAAGACCGAGGTCTATCGCGGCGCCGAGTACGAGGTGAAGCTTCTGCCCAAGGTTAAGCTCGAGATCGCGGTGCCTTCCGACATCGCCGATGCGGTGATCGAAGCGGTGGCGCGCACCGCCAACACCGGCAAGATCGGCGACGGCAAGGTGTTCGTGCTGGACCTGGAGCAGGCGCTGCGCATCCGCACGGGCGACCGCGACGCGTCAGCGATCGCCGGCTGAAGTCTAGAGGAAGCTGCCGTCGTCCGACGGGTGGTGCGGAACGCTGTAGATCGCGGTCCCGATCGACACCGGCTCGCCGTGCGGTTCGCGCGGGTCGATCTCAGGGGCCGCGCCCGCCGGGCTGTGCCGGCCGTGGCCGACCAGCAAGTAGCCGTCTTCCCTGCCGTCGCCGTCCAGGTCGACGCCGACCCGTTCGCCCGGCGTCGGCGGGCCGGTGAAGAAGTTCTGACTGTTGGCCAGGCCTTCCATCACGTCGGGCTTTTCCGTGCGCGAGATGACGGCGACGTTCTTGCCCTGGAACGAGAAGCGGTCGCCCTCGTGGGCCGCGAAGTCGAACACCACACCGTAGAGTCCGTCCGGCGCGGGCCGGGCGGCCAGCACGAAGTTGTCAGCGCCGGCGCCGCCGATGGCGATCGTGGCCGACGAGAGGTGGATCTGGTCGTCGCCGGCTCCGCCGTCGAGAATGTCGAACTGGCCCTCCGGCGCCGTGCCGCCGTCCAGGGTGTCGTCACCCTCGCCGCCATAGAGCTGGTCCGCGCCCGCGCCGCCCATCAGGCTGTCGTCGCCAGCGCCGCCCGACAGGGTGTCGTCGCCGTCGCCGCCGGTCAGCGTGTCGTCGCCCGCGCCGCCGTCGATAACCTGGCCCGCATGGTTTTCGGCCGCGATGGCGGCTGGCGCGTCGTCGAGGTCGGTCGGCTGAGTTTCCAGGGCCGAGACGACGGCCGGCGCCGCTTCGGGCGTGGTCGCAGTCGCCTGGGGCGCCTGCTCGTCGGTGGAAGGTTCGGAGGTCGCGCCGGCCGAGGGAGCATCCTCGCTCGGGCCGTGGTTCTGCGGCGCCAACATGTCCTGGCGCTGCACGTCCTCTGAGCTGGCCTGCGCCGTCCCGGCGGCCGCTATGGCGGCTGCGGCCTCGACAGGCTCGGCGTGCTGGGCGGGCGCTGGAGTCGCGGCCTCGGCGTCGTCGACTTCGTGGATGAAGGTCGCGGCGACCACCAGGGCGATGAAGGTCTGCACCTGGCGGGCGCTGAGCGAGACGACCACGTCGTCGCGGGCCTCGCGCCAGTCGCCGCCAAGCAGGCGGTCGCAGGCGGCCCACAGGGTCTCGCCCTCCTGGATCGCATCGGCCGAGGCGTCATGGATGACGAACTGGCCGTTGATCCGGGCGACATGGATCAGCACTTCTTCCTGGTCGTCCTTGATGACGCACCAGGGATCGCCCTCGTCGGTGACGCCGTAGACGACCTCGACCTTGGCGCCGTCGGCGGCGAGGCGGTCGGCCATCTCCGACAACCGCGCGCGCTCGGCGGCGGTCCATCCGCCGCCGGCGCTGGGCCGCGGCGCGAACGGGACGACGTTGTCCATTACGACGGTAGTTCCCTAGCCCCTGCCTGCCAGGCGCGCGACCGGCGCATCCTGAGCGGCGTCCCCGAACAACAGCCGGAAGAGCTCCGGCTCGTAGTAGCGCAGCAAGGTACGGGCGAATTCGGCAGGATCGAGGCCAATCGCCTGGGCCCAGGCGCCTTGCGTCTCGATCGGCACGCGGCCAAGGCCGCTCTCCACCTGCGAGACGAAGGTGTAGTAGCGCAAGCCAACGCGTTCCGCCAGTTCAGCCTGGGTCAGGCCCGCGGCTTCACGGCCAGCTTTCAGCCAGCGTCCCGCCTCTTGGCGCAGACTCTTGGTGACCGCCGCCCGCGCAGGATCGACCGCGCTTCTTGGCATCTCTCTACTCCTTCAGCTCGCGGCGAAGACGGCCGCCCGCGCATTTTGCGCATTGACCCGCCGATGTACAGTACTTACGAAACGCATTCATACGAGACGCGTAACGCCTCGTCACCGTCATAACATGGATCTGTGGCCGCAAGCCACGTCGTGAGATCCGACTGGAGTGATCATGCGCCTTCGCCACGTCCTGTTCGCCGCTGCATCGCCGTTTTGCCTCCTGGCTGGCGCGGCCCAGGCCGAGACCACCATCTCGACGACCGTCGCCACCCCCGTCGCCACGGCGACCGCCGCCAGCGGCGCGCGCGACGACATCAAGATCACCAGCGCCGGGACGGTCCAGCCGACGTCCGCCGGCGCGGCTGTCACCTTGAACAGCAACAACACGGTGACCAACGAGGGAACGATCAAGTTCCAGAACGTCAACGACGCGACGGGCATCCTGGCGCTCGGCGGCATGACGGGCGGCGTCCGGCACGCCGGCACGATCACCATCGACGAGAGCACTGAGATCAAGGACGCCGACGGCGACGGAGACATGGACGGTCCGTTCGCGACCGGCGCGCGCCGCTACGGGATCCGCGTCACCGGCCCCGGAAACTTCCACGGCGACGTGGTGCAGTCGGGCGGCTCGATCACCATCGAGGGCAACGACTCGGCCGGCATTTCGGTGGAGACGGCGATCGACGGCTCGGTCCGCACCGCCGGCGCCATCGCCGTCACCGGCGCCAATACCTACGGCGTCCACACCACGAGCACCGTTGGCGGCGACGTCGCGATCCTCTCGGCCACGTCGGTCCAGGGGCAGGGCGCGGTGGCGGTCGCCACCGACGACAACATCGGCGGCAAGCTGGTGCTGGGCAACGCCATCACCGCGACGGGCTTCCGCTACACCACCCGCGGCGCTGACGCGGCGGTGGCCAAGCTCGACGCCGACGACCTGCTGATCGGCGGCCCGGCGGTTCGGGTGCGCGGCGACGTGTTCGGCGGCGTGGTGGTGGATGCGCCCCCCGCCAACCTCGATCCGAACAACGCCGACGAGGACGGCGACGGCGTCGCCGACGCCAGCGAGACGACCGGCGCGATCACCTCGATCGGTTCGGCTCCGGCCATCCTGATCGGCTCGGAGAGCCGCGGCGTGCGCCTGGGCTTCACCGGGACCGGCGCCAACGCCTACGGCCTCAACATCAAGGGCTCGGCCCAGGCGCTCGGCATCTATGACGGTGTCTCGGCGACCGCGGTCCAACTCGGCGGCCTGGGCGGCAATGTCACCGTCGACGGCGGCGTCCGCGTCTCCGGCGCGGTCAGCGCGACCGCGGTCAAGGCCGGCGCCGTCGGGCTGCATCTGGGCTCGGGCGTCAGCACGCCGAAGATCCTGGTCGACGGCGGTTCCATCAAGGCCGCGGCGACGGTGAGCGACGCGGTCGACGTGCGCGCCGTTCGGATCGACGCGGGCGCGGGCGTTTCCTATCTCGGCAACTCCGGCGACATCAGCGCGGTGATCACCGGGACCAAGGGCTCGGCGACCGCGATCCTCGACTCCTCGGGCTCTCTTGGCCTGATCGAGAATGTGAAGACCATCCTCGCGGGCTTCTCGAGCTCGGAAACCAGCCCGACGATCACCGGCAAGGCGATCGCGCTCGACCTGCGCGCCAACACCGCCGGCGTCACCGTGCGCCAGGGCGCCAACGCCTCGACCTCGGTCACGCCAGCCATCGTCGGCGATGTCATGTTCGGCTCGGGCGCGGCGCGGCTGGAGTTGCTGGCCGGCACGCTGGACGGCGCGGTGGCGTTCGGTTCGGGCGCCGACGCCCTGGTGATCGACGGCGGCGCCAAGATGACCGGCGCTCTGACCGACGCCGGCGGCGGCCTGACGGTGAACATCGCCAAGGGCAGGCTGACCGCGACCAACGCCGACACCATCAACCTGACCTCGCTGACCCTGGGTTCGACGGGGGAGCTGGTCCTGACCGCCGATCCGGCCGCCGGCAAGGCCACCACCCTGAACGTCGCCGGCTCGGCTAATCTGGCCACGGGTTCGAAGGTCGGCCTCCGCTTCGCCTCGAAGCTGAGCGAGCCGACGACCATCACGCTGATCAAGGCAGGAGCCTTGACCGCCGGGACCCTGGACCAGAGCCTGCTGGGCTCGACGCCCTGGCTCTACAAATCCGAGCTGCGCGTCGATCAGGCCAACAACTCCCTGCTGGCCGACGTTCGCCGCCGCACCGCTTCGGAAGCGGGCCTGAACGCCGCCGAGGCCGCAGCCTACGACGCCGTGTTCGCGAACTTCGACCGCGACGCGACGGTCCGCGATGCGCTGCTGGGCAAGACTGACGAGACCGGCTTCGCGGGCCTCTACGACCAGTTCCTGCCTGACTTCACCGGCAGCCTGTTCCACACCCTGGCGGCGGCTTCGGACGCCACCAACCGTGCGATCGACGAAGGCGACGGCCAGCTGAACGGCGATGGCCTGCGCGTCTGGACCCAGGAGATCGCCTTCCTGGTGAAGCGCGACGTGGACCGGACCACCAACTATGACGCCGACGGCTTCGGCCTCGCCGGCGGCATCGAGGCTCCGTACACCGGCATCGGCACGCTGGGCCTGATGACCAGCTTCGTGAACGTCAATGTCGACGACGCCTTCGCCTCGGCGGCGGAGTCGCTGGGCGGGCAGGTGTACTCGGCCGGGGTCTACTGGCGCGACACCGCCGGCGGTCTGACCGCCAACCTCGGGCTGAACGGCGGCTATGCGACGCTGAAGAGCACGCGGGTCGTGTCCGATCCGACCGCGGGTCTCAACAAGGAGACCAAGTCGGACTGGAGCGGCCTGACCTTCGCCGCCCATGCCGGCCTGTCCTACCTGCTCGACCTTGGCCGCATCTACCTCAAGCCCCAGGCGACCGCCGACTACTTCATGCTGAAGGAGGACGGCCGGACCGAGTCCGGCGGCGGCGGCGCCATCGACCTTTCGATCGACGAGCGTTCGAGCAACCAGCTCAGTGCGTTCGCCGGCCTCACCCTCGGAGCCCGCTTCGGCGAGGAGAGCGCCTTTGTCTGGATTCCCGAGCTGACCGCCGGCTGGCGTCAGGCAACCGGCGACGGAGTGGACGTCACGACCGCCCGCTTCGTCGCCGGAGGTCCTGCCTTCAGCCTCGCCGCCCCCGACCTGTCGGGCGGTGGGCCGGTGGTGCGCCTGGCCCTGCGCGGGCAGGGCCAGTACTTCGACTTCGCCCTCGAGGGCGGCGGCGAGTACCGCGAGGACTACGAGGCCTATGACGGCCGGGTGGTGGTCCGCTTCCTGTTCTAGCGGCGTGGAGTTGTAGCCCCGATGACGCTCTTGCTTGGAGGCCTGCTGGCGGTCGCCGCCGGCCTGGTCGGCGTCGCCCGCCGCACCTACGGCCGCCCCCCACTGTGGCGGTCGTGGGCGGCCCTGGCCGGAGCGGTGGTCTGTCTTGGATCTGGCATTGCGCTCGTGATCGTCGAGCCCAGCGCCATTGTGGAGACGCCGGTCCTGTTCGTGGCCGGCTTCTGCCTCTTCGAGGGGAGCCTGGCGCTCCTCAGCCTGATGGCTGCGGCGGGACGCCCGCAGCCGAAGTGGCTCTCCTAGCGGCGCTTAGGGCGGAAGGTCCCCCCGCCGCCCGCCGCTATTCGAAGAGGCTGCCTGGGGGCGGGGTCGGTATGCCTGGAGGCGCCGGCTCCGCCTTTCGGCTCAGCAGGAAGAGCGCGTTCTCGGCGCGCCAGTTCTCGATCGGCGCCATGGGGTCGATCTGCCGGGCCGGCTTGCCCGGAACCAGCGACGCACAGGCGTCGATCCGCAGTTCAAGCGCGTCGCACAGCTCGGTGAAGTCGCGCAGGGTGCAGAGGTGGATGTTCGGCGTCGACCACCAGGGTTCGGGCAGGGACTTGGTCTCCGGCATTCGGCCCTTGGTCAACAGATCCATGCGTACGCGCCAGTGTCCGAAGTTCGGCAGCGAGACCACCGCGCGGTCGGCGATGCGCAGGAGTTCCGACAGCACGTGCTTGGGGTCGCGCACCTGCTGCAACGTCTTGGACAGCACCGCGTAGTCGAAGGCCTTGGTCGGGAAGTTGTCGAGGTCGTGGTCGGCGTCGCCCTGAACCACGGCCAGGCCTCGGGCCAGGCAGGCGGCGACGCCCTCGCGCGACAGCTCCAGGCCCTGGCCGTCGATCTCCTTCTCCGACGTCAGCAGTTCCAGCAACTCGCCTTCGCCGCAGCCGACGTCCAGCACCCGCGCATGCGGGCGCACCATCCGGAGGATTTCCTTGAAGTCGTCGCGGATGACGGTCACGCAAGGCCCCGCTTGTCGGCCGCCGAGGCCAGGAAGCCGCGCAGCGCCGAGTCCAGCACCGGTTCGTCGAGGAAGAAGGCGTCGTGGCCCTTGTCGGTCTCGATCTCGGCGAAAGAGGCGCGGCAGCCGGCGGCGTTGAGCGCGCGGACGATGTCGCGGCTTTCGGCCGTCGAGTAGAGCCAGTCCGACGAGAACGACAGCACGCAGAAGCGCACATGGCGAGCCTTGCGGAAGCACTCGGCCAGCACCCCGCCGCACCGCGCGCCGAGGTCGAAATAGTCCAGCGCCCGGGTGATGTAGAGGTACGAGTTGGCGTCGAAGCGGTCGACGAAGCTGGCGCCCTGGTGGCGCAGGTAGCTCTCGACCTGGAAGTCGGCGTCGAAGCCCCACGACAGGCCGTCGCGCTGCAGCTCGCGGCCGAACTTCCGCTGCAGGGCCGGTTCGGACAGATAGGTGATGTGCGCCGCCATGCGGGCGACGGCCAGGCCCTTCTCGGGGCGCACGCCGGCCAGCTGGTACGCCCCGGCGCGCCAGTCGGGGTCGGCCATGATCGCCTGGCGCCCGACCTCGTGGAAGGCGATGTTCTGGGCCGAGTGGCGCGCCGCCGCCGCGATGCAGATCGCCGAGAACAGCTTCTCCGGATAGTCGGCGGCCCACTGCAGGACCTGCATGCCGCCCATCGAGCCGCCGACCACGGCGAACAGGGTCTCGATGCCCAGCGCCTCGATCAGCATCGCCTGGGCGCGGACCATGTCGGCGATGGTGATGACCGGGAAGGAGAGGGCGTAGGGCTCGCCCGTCGCCGGGTTCAGCGAGGCCGGGCCCGTCGAGCCCATGCAGCCGCCGATGACGTTGGTGGCGATGATGAAATAGCGCTCGGGATCGAGCGGCAGGCCAGGCCCGATGACCCGATCCCACCAGCCGGGCTTGCCGGTCACCGGGTGGGGCGAGGCCGCGTGCTGATCGCCGGTCAGGGCGTGGCAGACGAGCACGGCGTTGGACTTGTCGGCGTTCAGGGTCCCGTAGGTCTTGTAGGCGATTTCCAGCGGGCTGAGCAGCGCGCCGGAGTCGAGGCGCAGCGGCCGGTCGGCGGGAAAGCTATGCAGGCCGCCGCCGGTTTCGACCTTCGGGATCGCAATCGCGCTCATGCGCCGCTTGGACCGCCAAGCTCTTTCTCTGTCAACAGCTTCGCGTATCGGCTTTGGCCAGCTATGACACCTCTGAAGCAGCGCTCGGGGGCGCGTCAGACAGCAAGGAGCGCGGCGGAGCGTTCATGGATCGGCTTATTCTCTTGCGCCACGGTAAGGCGGAGCGTGACTCCAAGAGCGGCGAGGACCTCGACCGCAAGCTCACCGACCGGGGGCTGCGGGAAACGGCGGCCATGGCGGCGAACCTCGCGGACCTCGGCCTCATCCCCGACATCGTGCTGGTCTCACCGGCTCAGCGCACCCGCGAGACCTGGACCTCGGCGCAGCCCGCGTTCCCGGCCAGCGCCTGGCGTATCGAACAATTGCTGTACCTGGCCGAAGAGCGCGTGGTGCGCGAACTGGCCGAAGCTGCGGGCGAGACCTCCCGGACGGTGATGGTCGTCGGACACAATCCCGGCCTGCAGGAACTGACCATCAGACTGCTGTCGGAGGGCGGCTCGCCCGCTCCGCTGATCGCCCGCGCACATGCCGCGTTCCCGACCGCCGCGGCCTCGGTGTTCCTGTTCGACGCCGCCGGACGCCCGTCCTACGACGGTCTGTTCTTCCCGAGGGGTTGAGCGTGGGGCGCATCTACAAGATCCTCTCCCGTGCGGAGTGGACCAAGGCCCAGGCGGAGGGCGTGTTCAACGGCTCGGCGGTCGATCTCGCCGACGGATTCATCCATTTCTCGACCGCGGCCCAGGCCGCCGAGACCGCGCGGCGTCATTTCGCGGGCCAGGCCGATCTCGTCGTGCTGGAGATCGAGGCCGACGACCTGGGAGCGGCCCTGGTGTGGGAGCCCTCGCGCGGCGGCGACCTCTTCCCGCACCTCTACGGCGCGCTGGCCGTGGACGCGGTGCTGACTGTGACAGAAGCGCCGCTGGCCTCCGACGGGGTTCCGCAGCTAGGGAGCCTTGCATGAGCCTGCACGACATCGCCGCCCGCGCCATGCACGTCCTCGACCCCGAGGACGCGCACCGGCTGACCATCCGCCTGTTGGCCATGGGCCTGGGCCCGCGCGCCAGCGGCGATGATCCGATCCTGGCGACGGAGGTCGCGGGCTTGAAGGTGCCGAACTGCGTGGGCTTGGCGCCTGGTTTCGACAAGAACGCCGAGGTGTTCGCGCCGATGCTCGCCTCGGGCTTCGGCTTCGTGGAGTGTGGGACGGTCACGCCGCTGGCGCAGGCCGGCAATCCGCGGCCGCGCCTGTTCCGGCTGAGCGAGGACCAGGCGGTGATCAACCGCATGGGTTTCAACAACGAGGGCCTGGAAGCCTTCGCCGCTCGGCTGACGCGCCGCGGCCCTGGCGTGGTCGGGGCCAACATCGGCGCCAACAAGGACGCCGAGGACCGTGTGGCCGACTACGTGACCGGCCTGACCCGGTTGTGGGGCCTGGCCTCGTATTTCACGATCAACATCTCCTCGCCGAATACGCCGGGTCTGCGCGCCCTGCAGACCAAGGCCGCGCTGGAGGAACTGCTCGGCCGGCTGGCCCAGGCCCGCGACTCGCTGCCGGCGTCCGGCAAGGTCCCGATGTTCCTGAAGGTCGCGCCAGACCTGGAAGACGGCGAGGTCGAGGCCATCGTCGAAACGGTGATCGCCAACGGCCTCGAAGGGATCATCGTCTCCAACACCACCATCAGCCGCCCGCAGCTGAACTCCAAGTTCGCTGGCGAGACCGGCGGTCTGTCGGGCGCGCCGCTGACCGCGCTGTCGACTCAGATGCTGGGCGCCTTCGCCCAGGCCGCGGCCGGGCGGGTGGCGCTGATCGGCGCGGGCGGCATCGCCTCAGGCCAGGACGCCTACGCCAAGATCCGCGCCGGGGCGTCCGCGGTGCAGCTCTATTCGGCCATGGTGTTCGGCGGGCCGGGCCTCGTCACCCGAATCAAGCGCGACCTGGCCGCCTACCTGCGTCGCGACGGCTTCGCGTCCGTGAAGGCGGCGGTAGGCGCAAAGTGAGGCTAATGCGCGGGCTTTCCTTTGGAATTAGCCACGCTTCGGGACGGCCCTGCGTTGCCGAACCGTTCCGGGTGCAGTAACGGGGGAGTCGTCATGGCGGACGCCCCCTCTCCTTCGGCGCCCAAAAAGCCGCCCACGCGCCGCTTTTTCTGGCCGGGCGGCCTGTCCGCACGTCTGCTGATTCTGACGATTCTGTTCGTGGCCGGCGCCAGCGCCATCGCCTTGCCGGCGGCTCTTGCGTCGTTCGAAGAGCAGTGGCTGCTGGACCGGGTGCGGGCGGCGGAACTGGCCTCGATGGCGACCGAAGTCGCCCCTGACCAGGTCCTGAGCGAGAAT
The DNA here is from genome assembly GCF_001425305.1 of Phenylobacterium sp. Root1290. Lineage (GTDB taxonomy): Bacteria > Pseudomonadota > Alphaproteobacteria > Caulobacterales > Caulobacteraceae > Phenylobacterium. The sequence goes on from NZ_LMEE01000003.1 coordinate 106,311, forward strand.
CTCGCCTCCCAGCTGCGCGAAGTCGCCGGCGTGCAGACGGTCGCCGTGCTCGACAACGACGGCAATCGCTTCCTCAAGGTCCCGGGGCCGCGGCTGGAAGAGCCGCCCTACCTCGTCGACTTGCGCGACCAGGCGCCGGCGTCCTGGCTGTCGGCCCCGTTCCAGACCCTGTTCGGCGGCGCCGACGGGCGGATGGTGCGCGTGATCGCCGAGCCGCGCTTCTACAAGGCCCAGTTCATCGAGGTGGTGGCGCCGGACGCCGAGCTGAAGGCCGAGCTGACCGTCTATCTCTGGCGCCTGCTGGCGATCATGGGTTTCGTCTCGTTTCTGGCAGGCGGGCTGGTTTACCTGTCGCTCAACTACTTCCTGGTCCGGCCGATGCAGCGGATCACCCGGTCGATGGAGCGCTTCGCGGCCGACCCCGAAGACGCCATGGCGCACATCGCCCCCTCCGGACGCCGCGACGAGATCGGACGCGCCGAGGTGCAGCTCGAGCGCATGCAGGAGGAGCTGCGCGCCGCGCTCAGCTCGCGGGCGCGCCTGGCCGCCCTGGGCGAGGCGGTGGCCAAGATCAATCACGACCTGCGCAACATGCTGACCAGCGCCCAGATCGCCTCGGAGCGGCTGGCGGCGCTGAAGGATCCGCAGGTGACCCAGGCCATGCCGCGCCTGGAACGGGCCTTGGACCGGGCGGTGAAACTCGCCAGCGACGTGCTGGCCTACGGCAAGACCGAGGAGGCCGCCCCCGACGCGCGCCCGATGCTGCTGTCGCAGGCGCTGGAGGGCGCCGAGGAAGAGGCGCGGCTCGCGCCTGATGGCGTGAAGCTGATTTCGCTGGTGGATCCGGCCGACCAGGTGATGGCCGATCCTGACCAGTTGCACCGGATCCTGGTGAACCTGATGCGCAACGCCCGCCAGGCGATCGAGCAACAGACCGACCGTCAGTCGCCGGGCGCGGTCCAGGTGTCGCTCTTCGACGAGGACGGCGTCAGCGTCATCCGCCTGGCCGACAACGGCCCCGGCGTGTCGGAGCGGGCCCGTGAGCGGCTGTTCCAGCCCTTCGCCGGATCGACGCGGCCGGGCGGGGCGGGGCTGGGTCTCGCAATCGCCCACGAACTCGCCCAGGGCCATGGCGGCGACCTGACCCTGGCCGAGACCGGGCCGCAGGGGTCGGTGTTCGAACTGCGCCTGCCGGGCGCACCGACCCGGGCGCCGACGCCGAAGCGCCGGCGCGCCAGGAACGTCGAAGGCTAGAAGCCCTTCGCGACGCCCTCGCGGCGTTCGTCGGCGCCGCCCTGCAGGCCCTGCGGGGTCATCATGACGCCGTGCAGGCCCGAGCCTTCGCCGCCGCTGCCCTTGAAGGCCACACCCTTGGCCGCCAGGGCGTCGACGACGCCGGGGGCATAGCGGGCCGGCTCGGAGGCGATGTTGTCCCCACGCGCGATCAGGTTGGGCAGGTTGAAGGCGTCCTGAACGCTCAGCTCCCAATCCAGGATGCCGACCAGGGCCTTGAGATTGTAGGCCAGGATCGAGTTGCCCCCCGGCGAGCCGATGGCCGCCACGAAGCGCCCTTCGCGGTCCAGCACGATGGTCGGGGCCATGGACGAGCGCGGACGCTTGCCCGGGGCCACGGCATTGGCCGCCTTGGTCCCGTCGGCGTTGGCCGGCGCCCACGAGAAGTCGGTGAGCTGGTTGTTCAGGAAGAAGCCGCCGACCATGCGGCCGGTGCCGAAGATGCTTTCCACGGTGGTGGTCATCGAGACGACGTTGCCATCAGCGTCGACCACGACGAAGTGCGAGGTGCCGCCCGGCTCCTTGGTGGCGTCGGGTGCCAGGGCGCCGGCGCCGCGCGGCGTGCCGGGACCCGGGGCCGGGCCGGCGACGTCTCCGATGAGGGTCGCGCGCTTGGCGACGTAGCTGTCTTCCAGCAGGCCCTCGAGCGGGACGGGCGTGAAGTCCGGATCGCCGAAGTAGCGGTCGCGGTCGGCGTACATCAGGCGGCTGGCCTGGGCGAACAGGAACCATGCCTGCGGGTCGGTCGGGCCGCGGTCGGCGATGTCGGTGTGCGAGAGGATGCCCAGCGCCTGCAGAAGGGCCGCGCCGCTGGACGGCGGGTTCGGTACGCAGACGACGTAGACGCGGTAGGGGCGGCAGACGGCGTCGTCGACCTTGGGCTTGTAGGACTTGAGATCCGACAGGGTGATCGTGCCGGGCAGCGGGCCTTCATGCACCTTGGCGACGATGGCCTCGGCGATCGAGCCTTCGAGCAGGGCCTTGGGACCCTCGGCGGCGATCTTGCGCACGGTCTGCGCGTAGGCGGGGTTCTTCAGGACGTCGCCGGCCTGATAGCGCTGGCCGTCGGGTTTGGTGAAATAGGCCTTGGCGTCGGGAGTCCCCGTCTGCGGGAACGGACCGGCGATCATGCCGGCCAGGCGGGGGCTGACCACGAAGCCGTCGGCGGCCAGGCGCTCGGCGTCGCTGAACAGGTCCTTCCAGGGCAGCTTTCCGTGCTGGGCCTGCGCCATGGCCAGCATGGCCACCGCGCCGGGCACGCCGGTCGCCTTGCCGCTGGTCACGGCCACTGGGTACGGCAGCGGCTTGCCCGAGGCGTCCAGGAACATCGTCTCGGTGGCGCCGGCCGGCGCGGTTTCGCGGCCGTTGTAGGCGACCACCTTCTTCGTCCTGGCGTCGTAGTAGGTCATGAAGGCGCCGCCGCCGACGCCTGAGCTCTGCGGCTCGACCAGGCTCAGCACCGCCTGCACGGCCACCGCCGCATCCACGGCCGAGCCGCCTTCGCGCAGCACCTTGACGCCGGCCTCGACCGCCAGCGGGTTGGCGGCGGACACCATCGCCTTGAAGCCGGGCGCGCTGGCGACGGGAGCCGCCGACGCGGGCGCGGAGGGCGGAGCCTCCTTTGTCGCGGTGGCGCAGGCGGCGAGGGCCAAGGCAATGGGAAGGGCGGCGAAACGCTGGAGCTGAAGCACGTAGAACCCGTCGGAGGCGGAGGGGAGGAGAGCGCCACCATAGCCATCCACGCGTGGACAACAAATGCGCGGGCGTGCTTTCGATGCCGATTATGAACCAGAACCTTCTCGCGGCGCCCGGAGCCCGCAATCTGATCACCGACGTCCCCGGTCTGAGGGTCGGCCAGGCGAGCGACCCGACCGCGCGCACCGGGGTCAGCGTCATCCTGCCCGACGATCGCGCGGTGGCTGGCTGTGACGTGCGCGGCGGTGGTCCCGGCACGCGCGAGACCGACGCGCTGGCGCCTGAAAACCTGGTCGATGCGGTGGACGCGATCGTGCTGTCGGGCGGCTCGGTCTACGGGCTGGCCGCCGCCGACGGCGTGGTCGCCTGGCTGGGGGCGCAGGGGCGCGGCTACGGGCTGGTCAGCGCCGGCGGCGTGCCCCGTTCGCCCGTCGTGCCCTCGGCGATCCTCTATGACCTCGCCAATGGGGGCGACAAGGCCTGGGGCGAGGATCCGCCCTATCGCCGGCTGGGCCGCGAGGCGGTTGTCGCCGCCGGCCTCGGCTTCGAACTCGGGACCGCCGGCGCTGGCCACGGCGCCATGGCGGGCGGACTGAAGGGCGGGACCGGCTCGGCCTCGATCGTCAGCGCCGATGGGATCACCGTCGGGGCCCTGGTCTGCGTCAACTCGTTCGGCTCGGTGGTCGCGCCTGGCGGGCGGACCTTCTGGGCGGCGCCCTACGAACTGGACGGCGAGTTCGGCGGGCTGGGCTCGGCCGGCCTGCGCGCCGGCCCGGACGAGTGGGGCCTGGCCAAGTCCGACCCCAAGGCGCGGATGAACACCACCATCGCCTGCGTCGCCACCGACATCGCCCTGACCCCGGCCCAGGCCAAGCGGGTGGCGATCATGGCGCAGGACGGGCTGGCGCGAGCGATCCGCCCGGTTCATGCGCCGTTCGACGGGGACGTGGTCTTCGCGCTCTCCACCGCGCGCCAGGCGATGCCGGCGCCGGCCGACTATACGGTGGCCCGGATCGGGGCGTTGGCGGCTGACGTGCTGGCCCGCGCGACCGCTCGCGGCGTGCATGCCGCCGCCCCCTGGAACGGCGTGCGCGGCTGGCGCGATCTGCCCGGCTGACGCCTTGGTCGGTTTCGTCGCGAGTTTGGGACCGTTCGGCGATTTGGAGAACGCTGCAGCTGCGCATACAGTTTAGAGACCCGCGTTCTTAGAGTTCTGAATGGAGACAGGCCCATGCAGTGGGTGAGAACGACGGCCCTGGTGGCCGGCGCAGGTCTTTTGGCCGGCGGCGCGGAAGCGCAGACCAAGCAACAGGTGACCGGTCCGGTCGCCACCTACTGGATGAGCGCGCAGACACAGACCGGTTTCGGCGCCATGGGCGGCGGAGGCGGCGGACCGTCCATGGGCGCCATGATGGGCGCGATGATGGGCGGGGGCGGATCGAACGTCTCCAAGACGCTGAACCTGCAACTTGGGACCTCGCGCACGCCCACCGGCGAGCCGACCGCCGAACACCTGCCGCCGGCAGCGCTGCGCGCCGGCCAGAGCCTGCCCCTGGTGACGCCCCGCCGCACGCCGGAGAAGCCGGAAGCCTATCACCTGCCTGAGAACTACAAGCCCAAGGGCAAGATGCTGATCTATTGGGGCTGCGGCGAGCACGCCAAGGCCGGGCAGCCGATCGTGATCGACTTCGCCAAGGTCGCCGCCGGCCAGATGCCTCCCGGACTGGCGGCGCTGTCGGCGCAGTTCGGCACGTCGATGAAGCCGCCCTCGCCCTCGCGAAACACGACCTATGGCGAGTGGCCGAACGAGAAGACCCGCACTTCGGTCCCTGGCGCGGGCTCCCTGGTCGGCGATCACCTGATCCGCGGCACCTATACCCCGGAGATCAAGTTCGCCCTGGCCGCGCAGCAGGACTTCCTGGGGCCGCTGAACCTCACCAAGAACCTGGTCAACGCCAGCGGCTCGGGCCAGATCGCCTGGAATGCGGTCAGCAACGCCGAGGGCTATCTGGCCACCGCCGTCGGCGCCAGCAGCGACGAAACCGTGGTCATGTGGTCTTCCAGCGAGGTGCAGGCCTCCGGCTTCGCGATGCCGGACTATCTCAACTCGGCGGATATCCAGCGGCTGGTGGCGTCCAAGGCGCTGATGGCCCCGACCACCACCACCTGCACCATCCCGGTCGAGTTCACCAAGGCCGCGCCGCAGGCGATGGTCCAGCTGGCGGCCTATGGCGGCGAAACCAACATCTCCTATCCGCCGAGGCCGTCGGATCCGAAGGTCGCCTGGAACATCGATTGGACCTTGAAGGTCCGGTACAAGTCGCTGACCGGCGGGATGCTGGGCATGGAGATGCCGGGCATGGGCGGCGATGACGATGGCGACGCACGACGCGGCGACGCGCAAGGCGGCCAGCAGGGCAAGTCTCCCTTCGGCGTGCCGGGCGTTGGCGGGGCGATTCTGAAAGGGCTTGGCGGCCGTCTGCCAGGGCTCTGAAAAGAAAATCGGCCGGGGCGAAATTTTCACCTCGCCCCGGCTTGCCAACCGGAGCCTCCCCGACTAGGTTCCGCGCCTTCGCCGAAAGGCACTGCGCGCCCGTAGCTCAGCTGGATAGAGCATCAGACTACGAATCTGAGGGTCGGACGTTCGAATCGTTCCGGGCGCGCCATTTCTTCCCCTTGAATACATTGGGGTTTCAGCCTTTTTGGTTGGTGCTGAACCGTGCGCTTTGAGCGCCGGTTTGCAGCTGGTTTGCAAATTCTGTTGCCTTGGCGTTCTCGAACTGGGCGATCGCCTGGTTCGCGAGGTGGCGAGTCGGCGACAGGTAGACCTCCAGGATCCGGGTCGCCGTCGCCAACGAGTGCTGAGTGATCGCCACGATCTGAGCGACGCTGCAGCCCGCTTCCGCGAGCATGGTCACCGCGGTGCCCCGCAGATCGTGAAAGTGGAGCGGCGAGCCCTCAAGACCAGCGAGCGTCATGGCGCTGTCCCACTGATGACCGAAATAGCGGGCTGTGAAGGGCCTTCCCTCCTTTGTGGTCAAGATGACCGCGGACTGCCGCTCAATGCCGTCCAGCATCGTGCGGAGGGCCTTCGTGCAGGGAATGGTGACCAGCGGAGCCTTCTGGCCGCCGCGTTGGTTCTTGCCGATGCGCAGGGTGAGGTTGGCGCCGTCATAGTTGCTCCAGCAGAGCTTTCGGATGTCGCCCTGCCGTAGGCCGGTGTGCAGGGCCAGGATCAGCGCGCGCTGCATCGCCAGCGGCGCTGCGCTCATGAACGCCTCGATGTCCGCCGGCAGCCAGATGATGTCCGATCTGTTCGATCGATAGAGGCGCTTGAAGCCCTTCAGGTGATTGGTGTCGATCCGCCCATTGTCCACCGCCCAACTGAGCATGGCGGAGATAACCGACAGCCTGTAGTCGGCCTCACGCGCGCCCGACGCCGTGGCCACGGCGGCTCGCCAAGCCAGCAGCGGCGCCTTCACCTTCGGATTGTTCAGCGCCGTGATCGGCAGGTCGCCGAACTCGGCCTCGGCGAAGGTCAACTTGCGCAGGTACTCCTTGCGGGTGCTATCGGCGAGCTGGGTCTTGAACTCGGGCGACATGGTGTAGTCGCGGATCAGGCTGGCGAACACGCCGGTGGAGTGGCGCTCTCGGACCAACTGCTCGGCGCGAGCATAGGACGCGACGAACTCAGCCGAGCCAGGTTCACCCTCCAGGCGCGCGCCGGTTTCGCGGTGATAGTAGTAGCGAGCGATGCGGCCGTCGCTGAGCCGCTTCTTGACAGTGTTGATACCCCTAAGCGCGACGCGCATTGCGCTTTCTCTCCCATGTACTCAATGGGTCTGCGACCTCGGCCTTAGTTAGAATGCCGCTTAGCCGGTCCATGGCCTGTTCAAGAAGAACTCGATCAATCCGTCCCCCGGGTAAGGTCGGATTTGGATAATCGCCTCGCGCTCTGGCGGTGGCGAAGGTGCCTTCGCTCAAGCCCGCGAGGGCGGCGGCCTGGGAAATGGTTAGGCCCCGGGGTGCCAAAGTGGCAGGCAGTTGTGCCCGTGTTCCTCTCATGCGGGCTTAAATTGCGCAAGCAGGAAACGATTGAGGAGACTACGTCTTCTTGAATAAGAATAGAGGATCTCTTTCCACTTCCCTTCTTTGGCGCAGGATTCGTCTGTGATGTGAAGTAAAGCTCTATGATGCGCCAGAAACTAAATCGGACGAATAGTGTGGAGCGCCAAGTATTTTGTTCTCGGACCACTTCGATTTCGATTCCGCGGGGCAGAAAATTTTCAGGCTCTTCCGAGCGGAATATACCCCCCGGTGGTCGGACATTGGGGCGAGGTCTATCCGCATCAGGTTCTAGTCGGTAGCGGTCCAGCAAGGTTGTCAGGCAAGCACTTAAGTCGTCGCCTGCGCCAATGCCCATAATGCCGCGGAGTTCGTCGGTGTGAGGATAGCCTACCGGCTGTACGATCCGGGCCTGAGGCTCAAGCATAAGCTTGGCGACCTCTTGCACCGATTGAGCGGCCTTCGTGTTCTCGCCCGGTGAAGCAACTCCAAGAAGCAGGCTTGCGGCGTCGGCGCTGGTCATGTGCGCGGCGCTGCGGCCTCTACCTCCAGTCTTAATTAAATTTCGCTCCCGAAGCGCGCGGGCAATCACTGCCACGCTAGCTTCCGAATCTCCGCCCGAGATTGAGAGCACGCGAACTAGATCTGACAGCTTAGCCATTTTCCATCTGTATTTAGCTCAGATGGGTGGCGTCAACCCATTTGCGTAAAACTCCGTTGGAGCCTAAGGCAACGATTGCGCCGCGCGTCGGGGTCCGAAGGCGAATCATCTGGCTTCAAGGTTGCGCGATCTGGCTTGTGCGTGAGATGCCGCGACGACACCAGGCTGCGCTAGCGTGCTAGATGCCCTCTCCACACTAACGCTCGAAATGGCCTGAAAGACCGGGCGCGGCGGTGTAGAGGCGACATCGTCGACCTGCGCTGGCTAGCTAGCCGCCAATCCAACTTGAAGCGGGTCCGCTCTCGAGTAACAAAGATTGCGCCCGCCGCTGAGCGTCAAGCGAGGACTCATGCGCCGTATGCAATAAGCCGCTGACTGCCGGCCGCTTCTTTGCAACGATCCAAGTTACAATCTGGAGACTATCGCCAAAGCGCGGTCGTGTTTAACGCCTGCGCGGCGCGTAGCTCGGCCCATCTGCCGTCGAGCTCAAAGTCATCGGCTGCATCGCTCAAGCGAATGCGCAAATTCCTAGTCGGAGGGGAGAGCGGGAGAGCGCTTTCGTACTGCTCGTCGTTCCTCATCCCGCCGAGCCAGCTCCACGAGCCCATAATACAAGGCGATTGGAACTAACGCGGCGCTCGACACGAGGGCGAAGTTCTTTGCAAGCTCAATCATGGTCATTGGGGTGCTTTCAGGCGATACCTCTTTGTAGGCAATCTAGCGCTTTGTGCACGGCCGCAGTCAGCGAAATGGCGACGAGAAGCGGATGGTTGCGCGGCCTGAGGCTCGTCCAGCGCCAGACGGTGGGGTGATGCGTTGCCCGAGTAAGGCAACGCTGCCTGTCATCTGCGGAGCTTAGTGCAGTGTCGGACCGATAACCGATCTGCGGCGGATGCCGTTGTGTGCCTCGTAGGGCAGGACCGGTATCGAACCCTTGGGGGGAGTACGTCCGGGTATTGTGGGACAACAGTGCGCAGCGATGTTGGCCAACACTACATATCTTGCCTCGTACCCCAAGAAAATGAGTGCGTATGCGGGCGGCAGGCCAATCGACATCGACCAAAATCACTCGTTCGCACTTAAAATCACTTATGCGCACTTAAAATCACTTGTGCGCCTTCGCCTGGCGGCGATGAACGGGCTTAAAGCCGAAGCTGGGGACGTCCGCTTCGGGCGACTAGGCCGGCGTCGCCGGCGATGGCCGCGTCGGGCTCATTGCTGCCGTTCGGAAGGTCGGCTCTAGGGCGCGCACTGGAACCTAAACCCGGTGCGCCATGAGCTGACTCTTAGCTGACCCTGAGAAGGTCTGCAGACGGAGTGGGAGTGTTCTGTGAGGCAATGCGACTAGGCGACATGCTCCGTCCCGCCGCGTGCCGCGGCTCCTAAGGGTCCGTCCTTGAAGGGCACCTTCTGGCTCCGCCGGCTGCTCGGCGGCGCATCCGCCTGGCCTGTCCCCAGGCTCCTTGCGGCCTTCTGTTCTGGGCGGTCACGCCCCTTCGCAAATCGCGCTCACTTCTGCGTTAGCTGTGCAGTGGATTGCGTTGCGCCGGTGGATCAGTAGCTTACAACCTCTGGGTTGGGGGAGTTGGTTTGGCAGAAGCATCATCGACAGCTGCGTGGGTGCGATTTCTGCGCAACTACGGGCCAATTCCAACCAATGACAATATGTACGATGAGTCGATTCAGCGCGCGCTGAGACGACTTAAAATCAAACCTATCATCCTGCCCGCGCAATTTCTTCACGATCTCCTCGCGAATTTTCGCGGACCAGACCCCATCTCGCAGATCATCACCGGCACTGCCGGAGATGGAAAGACGTACCATTGCCGTGAGGTTTGGACGGCGTTGGGCGGTGACGAGGCGACCTGGAACAAGGGGGCCAAGCTCCACACCATCTCCGTTGGCAACCGCACGCTTGTGATCGTCAAGGATCTTAGCGAACTCCGCGATGAGGAGAGCTCGGACTTGATCGCATCGGTGGCGCGGGATGTTGCCCAGCCCGGTGCGACCACGATGTATCTGCTGGCGGCCAACCATGGGCAGCTGCTTGAGAAGCTTAAGACTGCCCCGGACACTCCTGAGGTGCGGCGTCTGGCGGGCGTCATCGAGGATCTTCTGGTCACTGCCGCGACGACCGACAAAGACGTTCGGCTGAACCTCAGCGACCTCAGTCGCGCTCCGGCGGCGAAGATGACCTCCGACATCATCGACGAGATCGGCGGCCACGAGGGTTGGAAGGGGTGTGAGAGCTGCGCTGCCGAGCTTTCTTGTCCAATCCTTGAAAACAGGCGGCGCCTGATTGGAGAGGACGGTCATGGGCAATTTCGCCGACGCCTCACCGATCTGGTTGAACTGAGCGAGCGCAATGGCGGGCACTTCCCGGTGCGCCAACTCCTCTCCCTGGTTGCTAATATCCTCCTTGGGCATCCCGACGGCCGGGATGGTCTGATGTCGTGTGCGGATGTGCCCGAGATTGTGGCCGGGGGACGAGCGGATCTCGCGAGCGTGTACCGCAATGTCTTTGGCGAAAATCTTAAGGCGAGCCGAGCCGAGAAAACTGAGCCTTTCAAAAAGTTAAACCTGTTTGGCATCGGGGCCGAGACCAGCAACCGCGTCGATAACTTATTGGTCTACGGCGCCGACGATCCAGCGTACGCGGAGGCTTACGAAGCCCTTGTCCGTCGTGATCCGACCTATGGAGCGACCGCGAATTACGCACAGGGACAGAGGGCATATCTCGAAGGCGGGGAGGGGGCAGACCGACCGGCGTTCCTTCATCTTCTGAAGGCACAGCGCCAACGGCTATTCTTCACCATGCCCGACAACCTAGCTGCCACCTATGACCTCTGGGACCTGACGGTTTTCCGCTACGCTGGTCTTTATCTTGAGGTGGCTGAAAAACTGAAAGCGAAGCAGGCGCTGCCGCGGACGGCGCTCACCCAGGTCGTTCGTGGGCTCAATCGGGTCTTCACGGGCATGCTGGTGCAAAACCAGGATGAGCTCGTTCTTGCGACTTCGGGAAGCTACTCTCAGTCGAAGCGAAGCCCACTGCTCGACGAGTTAATCTCCGTGCCGCGTCAGGCGGGCGAGGAAGTTAGCCTCCTTCTCAACCCGCAAGGCGGTTTCGATGTCTCAGTGCGCCTGCTGCGCGGCGAATCTAACCCCCCTGTGCGGCTAGAGCTTTCGCCAACGCGCTTTGAGTTTCTCGGGCGTGTCGCGGAGGGCGCGCTCCCCAGCAGCTTCTCTCTCGAATGTCACGAGGACATCCTCGCCTTCAAAGCCAGGTTGCTCCGCGAAACGGAAACGCGGCGTCGGCTGGACGGGGACGACGTCGGCGGCGACGGCGAACTGGTGCTCCGGTTCATTGAGCTCAACAGCGACGGCCGGGCCACGCCGCGCCGCGTCATAGTGCGGGCGTAACGATGGAGGTTCTTGCAAGGCCGACGCATTTCGAAGAACGGTCCGGCCCCGAAATCTGGGTCGACGAGGCGATCTGGGGCCACCGACTCCATGATGAGCAGTCGCCTTGGCTCACCTTCCTAGAATTCTTGAATGTGCTGTTGGCGGAGAAGGTGGCCGGCCGGGCGCTGCGGGAAGTGGAGTTGAACAGCCTGAGCTATCGGCCGCAGACGCAACTGCGGCTCCGAAACCTCGTGTTCAACAACCCCCACATTATGACGGTCCTCGCTGAGGACCGCCCCGATGAGCTGGCCTGGTCATCCTGGCTGGAGAAGATGGCGCAGAGCGCCGGCGGACTCGAAAATCCCGACTTCGCCTATCTACGGGAGCGGTTTGAAACCTTCCGTGACTTCTCCGCGGTGATCAAATTCCTCCAGGGCTCCGCGATCGAAGGCGATAGCAACAAGCGCTGGAGTTCGAAGTTCGTCTTTCCGTTCGGCCCGAGCGGCCTCTACGAAGACGTAAATGTGAAAGCCAACGGCGGGGTGACAACCGACCGCCGCTTCTTTGCCCGGACGGGCGAGATCCTCTACCTCATGCTCTGCCGTAGCCAGCGGGTCGATCAGCTCCGCGAGCTTCTTGTCGGCCAGTTTCTTGAGAATCCCGCTCCCTACGACGGCATGGTCCAGGCCCTGCAAGGCGAGGCACAGCATGCAAAGGCGGAACGCGGCGGCGCCTTCCTGCCGGTGTCATCGCATCCGAGCTTCGACCGTCTGGCCGACGACTGGTTGGCGATCCTCTCGTTGCCGATCCCCGCGTACGACGCGATCCCTCACCTGGTCGCGGTGACGGGGCTAAACCTAATTCTGTACCAGCTTGAAAGAGCGAGCGAAGTCTTGGGTCGCGCGCGAGCTACCATGGTGTGCGAGATCGTCTCGCCAAAGAAATCCGTGGTCCGAGACCTCTCGGCCGACTCCTATCAGACCAACAACGCCCTGCCTCAGCAGGCCATGGAACGCTTCATCCGCGCCACAACGGAGACGGCTGAGTGGCATGCGGCCGTGGGTTCGGACGACGCGGGCATCGAGGTCACCGAGCTCCTGAAGCGCAAATTCGACTGGCCAGATCCAGATGACGAAGACGAACGCGCTATCCCGCCGGACCAATTGATCAACAAGCTCGTCGAGAGAGCCGCGACTCGTCACAAACAGCACGTCGGCAAGGTCCATATGACCTGGTCGCGGGCGATAGGGCTGTCGTCTCGACGCTCAAGCCGCCGCGTTCGCTACGCCCCAACGGACCGGCTGCTCAAGACCTTGGTCGTCGCTTGCGTCCCCAAGCGCATGGAGTTCAAAGACTTCCTCGCCGCGCTCGCCGAACGCTATGGGCTGATTATCGGCGACCACCAGGCGAAAGGCTTCGTGGATAATGGCGACGCCGACCAAGAGGACTTCTCGGATAACGCCCGCCGGCTCGAGGAGCGCTTGGCAAGCCTAGGGCTTCTCAAGCGCCTTTCAGACTCCTGCGCATACGTCGAAAATCCCTTCCAGCGCGGGAACGTTGCATGAAACCCGCTGATCTCATCGGAGCTGCCGGCGCGACGTCGATTCAGCAACGACTTGCAGCCTTGACGTCCGACGACGGCGTCGCGCGCTATCTGCTCGACCGCCTTACCGGCGAACAGGTCGCAGCGATCACTGAGGCCCTGCTGAAGGCACCGGGGATCAGCGCGCAGTTGAAGATCGCAATCCCTCGCGACCTCGTCGACGGACGCGGTTTGCCTGAAGACGTCGTGACGGATGACCGAACTGTCGCCATCCGCAACGCCGAATGCGACAAGCCGGCGCTCCTCCTCGCCAACACGGACGACGATCAAGGTGCGTCGCTGCAGGACGTCACCCTCATCGGGGCGAAGCAGCTCACGGAAGATGTTGCGCCCTGGGTGGAGGCCGCCAGTGCGGGTCTAGGTCTTCCCGATGGTCAGCTGGAAGCCTGGCGGGCTGCGTTGGCTGGCCTCCATGCGGCCGATGACTGGACGTTGCACCAGATCTCAAACTTCGTCGCCCTGGTGCGCGAGCGCATCGCTGACGAATCGAAGCCCGTCCAGGAAGCTTTGGGCTGGGCCCTTCCAGCGCTCCATCTGCCCCGTGACAGCGGCTACTTCATCGGCATCAAGGACAGGGACCTCGAGCAGCCCCGGCGGTGGAAGAAGCTCTTCGACAAGCTGATCTCGGACCGCAAGCCGCTGATGTCGAAGATGCGGCCGAATCGCCAGGTCATCGAGCCCGATGAGCTGCAGGCTCAGTTCGAGCAGTCGCGCGAAGATATCGTCCCCGGAGCGCATGACGCCATTGAGGAGTTCATCGGCACTCCACCGGGCTGGAGTGCAGCGGCTGAGGCCGTGGCGCAGTTTGAATGGGAGGCGGACAATGTCCTCCTCCTCTTCTCCGGGTTGAAGCTGAAGAAGACGACCCTCGCCGAAGACACAATCAACTTCTTCGAATTCGAGCTGCCAGGGCGCTTGAGCGACTCCGACGAAGACTATCTCAAGGCCTTGAAGAGCCGCTCGCTGAAAGAAACCCGGGACGACGATCGGGAATTCTTCGAAACCCACAGAGATGATCTCGCCCAGGATAAGCCCCTGCGCGCTAAGTGGGAGCGCTTCATATTCGGCCGGCCGATTGAATGCACGGACTTCCTCACCGGGCTCCTTTTGGTCGTTGAACGCCTATTTGGTCAGGTGAACGCCGCTGGCGGACCACGGACGCTCACGATCAGATCGGCGCGCCGTTCTCGCAGCCAATGGCTCGACATGAACGCGGATATCGGATTGGCTTTTGGGCTCCGGTATCGAGGCCTGCCAGCGCTCATGGGCGACGCAGTGAAGTGGGATGCGCCCTACATTTTCGAGTACGAGGCACTCCTCGAGCGCGCGAAGAAGCGAAAAAAATATCGGCGGAACGAGTCCGTTTCACGCGCGAGCTTGCAGATTAAATTCGATGTCGAGCTCGTCGTCGGTCTTGGCGCGGCCGCTGAACGCGCCGTCGTCCAGTTGGTCTGGGCCGGCCAGCCCAATGCGATCGGCGCTGAGCTTTCCAAAGACGCACGTCGTCTTCTTGAGCGTCCCCTGCGAAGAACAAGCGTTGCTCGCCTGCCGGTGAGCCGCAAGGGAGCGTTGCAGTCGGTATCGCTGACCGATGTTGGCACGCTGCAGCCAGCATTTGGCCAAGACGCAGGCTCACTGGTTCCCAGAACCAATGTCGGCGACGATGTTGCGAAGCTTTTTCCGCGCAAGCTGAAGGAGGCGAGGGCATCTAGCCGGCTCGACCAGAACGCCGCCGACGAACTCTCTAACGCTTGGCAGGCGTTCACCGAGACCTATGCGCAGGGCGTTCAGGCATGGTCTGGCACGGGCTACGCCGACGCGATCCTGCTTAAACAAGCGGAGGCATATGGCGGCATCCTTCGCGCACTGGCGACCCATGCGCCAGGCGACATAAATCGCCAGGAACTCTGGGAGCCGGTCCTTGGCCTTGGAACCGTGCAGATCACGGGAGCCGGACCATCGGCGATCGTCGCGCCATGGCATCCGATGCGCCTGGCGGCGACCGCCATCAAGATGCGGTCGGTCGCGGGTTTGGTCGATTATTTATTGTCGGACAACGACGTCAATTTCGGCGACTCGCGGCTCTTCTTCTCTGATCTCCGCGACGAGCTTAGTCACCCGCTCTACCCGGAAATCGCGGTCGGGTACGACGGGTCGGAACCTGTGCTGCTTGCGGAAACCGGCACGGTCAACGACTACTCTCTCTTCGAGCGCCCTGTGCGCGATCCGGCTGAGGCCGGGACGGACGTCGACCCTCAAGAGGCCGCGCGGCAAATCCGAGGGTTGCTTGAGCGCTACCTCGACCTTCAGCCCCACGAAGGCGCCAACCTTAGTATCATGCTTTACAACTGCGACGCCGCCGGGTTGCCGCTCGCCGCGGTCAATGTGCTCAGTACGGTCCAGGACGAAGACGAGATGCACTGCAACGTCCTCGTGAGGCATCGCGATCGCAACCGCCTGGCCCAGGTCTATTCGGAGTTGTTGGAAAAATCGGAGGGCGATCCGGACGCCATCGTGGTCAGCGAGACGTCCCGCAACTTCATGTCCAAGCTGCGCATCGGCGTGATGCTGGACGGCAGCGCCGGACCGAAAGACCCTAACGGTCGCCAGATCGACGTTGCCTTCCTGCACGATGTCGTATCACGGCAGGCGAAGGAACATTGGTTCCCCGTGCCGGCAGCCGACAAGAACCCGGCGTTGCTGGAGCACGTACCTTCACGATGGTCTTATCGGCGGGTGACAGCCGAAGATGAGTTGAAGGCGACAAGCTACCTCACCTGTCCACGTCAACCTGATGCCGGGTGGGCGTATGTGGACGCCGTTGCCGGCGTCATCCGCCGACAATCCCATGGCGATCAGGAGCACTATCTGCCCGCGCGCCAGATCTCGTTCCAGGACCACGGCTTGAAGTCGATGTTCGACGAGGTGCACTTGATGGCGGAGTGGGTGGCGACTTACGATGACCTGCTCGACAAGCGTCAACTCGCGGCGCAGGGCATCAACGTCATTCGTTACCGCCGCCAGCGGACGCACGGCCGCAATATGGTGGTGTCCTCAACTTCCGAGCTTCGGCTGCTGCACGTCCTCGTCCGCCGTAGGCTGGCCGAACTGAATTTGGGCCTGTCTGACGAACGGCTGTCGGACTTGGCTCGCCGCATGATTGGCGATGCCAACGCAATTTCCGGTGACATAGTCCTACGCGCGGCTAAGCGCGGCGTATCAGCCGGCGAACTGATCGGGCTGGTGCTCAGCCGCGCGCTCGTTGCCGAGGAGCTCGGCTCTGGCGCCGCGGTGGCTTGGTTCCTCCTCGACGACTACGCGGAGTGGCTGGGGCAGCGTGAAGAAGGGCTGGCCGACATCTTGGCGCTCAGCGTTGGCGTGGATGCCTTGGGCACCGAACATCTGCGCGCCGTCGTCACGGAAGCGAAATACGTTGACGCTTCAGGTTTGGCCGAAGCGAGCCGGAAGTCGCGCCAGCAGCTGCGCCAGACTGTGACGCGAATGGACGACGCGCTGTTCGGAGACCCTGGCCGGCTGGACCGGGACCTGTGGCTCTCTCGCATTGCCGACCTTTTGCTCGATGGCACTGCTGCTCTTGGCCACTCGACCCTTCTAGAGCGCGTCCGCGACGGAATCCGTCACGGAAGCGTGCCGATTGATCTTCGCGGTTATTCCCACATCTTCATCTCAGGCCCTGCCAGCGACGCCAGCAGCGCGGGTGAGCAGGAGCCCATCGCGGATATCTCAGGGGCGTTGCAGGAGACCTTCACCCGCGAAGGACTAAGGGCCCTGATCAAGGCCTATGAGAGTAACAGTGCGCTCAGCCCGCAGAGGGAAGCTCTCGGCGGCGAACACCCCTGGCAATCGAACACTTTCAAAAGCCCCGCGCCCCGCGTCGACTGGACCAAAGCCATCGACCTGGAGCCCAAAGCGCCTTTGCCCAAAGCGGTTGCCGTTCAGATTTATGAGGAGGATGACGACGATGGCGGTGACGAGGATGGCGAGACCGTGCAACCTCTTCCATCGCCGGGGCCCCAAAGCGGTTCTTCAGGCGCCGTTGCGACAGCCTCCCTGCCGGAAGCCGATCCTCTGGCGCTAGACTCCTCTGCGAACATTTCGCCGGCCGCGCCGCCCCCAGAGGAGCCTGCCGCCAAGGCTGCGGGCGTCGCCTCGTCAACACACTCTCTGGCCGCCCTCGTTCAAGACAGAGCTGAACGGGCTAGAGAGGACACAGCCGACGACCAGGCATGGCTCAACGCAACTGCTCAGAAGCTGCGAAGCGCGCTGCTCGGCTATTCCCTGCAGGCCAAGATCGTTGGAAGTCGTTTGACGCCCAACGCTGCTCTCGTGAGATTCCAGGGTAGCGACCGGCTGCGCGTAGAAGACATCGAGGCGAGGCAGTCAGCCTTGCTGACGACTCACGGACTGCGTCTCATATCGATTTCACCCCTGCCAGGTGAGATCGTTGTGGGGGTCGCCCGACCTCATCGGCAAACGGTCTCCATGTGGGATGTATGGTCCCGGCGCGAGTTCAATCGTAACGCCGTGGGCGTCAACACCTCCTTCGTACTGGGCCTGAAGGAACTAGACGGGGACATCCTTTACCTAAACCTGGGCGGGCCCTTCGCCGGCGGAACGCAGCACGAGCCGCACACCCTGATTGCCGGCGCGACCGGGAGCGGGAAGTCCGTCCTGATTCAGGCGTTGCTACTGGATATCGCCGCCACCAATGCTAGTCGCCTGACCCACATTCATCTCATCGATCCAAAGATGGGCGTGGACTACGCTGCCGTTGAGCGTCTGCCTCATCTGCAGGGCGGGGTCATTGTCGATCAAGTTCGCGCGGTCGAGGTGATGGAAGGTGTCGTTGCGGAAATGGAGCGTCGCTACGACCTCTTCAGGCAACGCGGCGCTCGCGACATTCGCACGTACAATGAGAAGGTCGACAAGGCCGACCAGCTGCCTTGGACCTTCTTGGTGCACGATGAGTTCGCTGAGTGGATGCTCACTGAGGACTACAAGGCGGCGGTGACGGCAAACGTATCAAGGCTCGGAGTTAAGGCGCGAGCCGCGGGCATCCATCTCATCTTTGCGGCCCAGAGGCCCGACGCCAACGTCATGCCGATGCAGCTGCGCGATAACCTGGGTAATCGACTGATCCTCAAGGTCGCGAGCGTGGGTACATCTGAGATCGCGCTTGGGGTCAAAGGCGCAGAGCAGCTCTTGGGGCTCGGCCATTTGGCAGCTCGCCTGAGCGGAGAGCCGACCGTCATTTATGCTCAGGCGCCTTTTCTGTCCGACGATGACATCGATCGCGCAGTGGATGCGATTATCGCAGGGGACACCGGGGCTGCCTGAGCGGTTGGTCTACTTATGGCAGATGACACAGCCGCCCGAGGCCTCGTCGATGCCGTACACATCGTCGATGGTCTCGGCGGAACGGGCGGATAGCGGGTTCAGCCGCCGGCTTCGCTTTAGCCGCTCGCGGCGCTTGTCGTAATCCGCCTTAATCTGATCGACCCGCGCTGGGCTTGCCAGTTCGACCAGGCTTTCGCCCTGGCTCCAGGTGAACGGGGACCCGTCCTTAAGCGCCGTCTTCTCGTAGTTCACGGCTTCGGCGTACCGGTCGGGGTGGTTCTCGGCGAGCCGCACCCACTCGATCTTCTGCTGGAAGAAACAGAAGGTGCATCCCGACCGCGAGCGCCAGCTGTAGTATTCTGGCTCTCCGACGTCCGCCTGCTGGAGAATCTCAATCACCCCGGCACGGTCAATGCCGGCCGTGCGCAGGGGCAGGTGCACCTGCATGTTCGGATGTGTCGCCTGATATCCTTCGCGGGTGGGTTCATCAGCGCGGATCGCGACGTACGAGTGGATGGTGACGCCAGCGTCTAGGTCGGCCTTTAGCCAGTGCTCCAAGGGGCGCAGCTTGAGCTGCCTTGTGCACCAGCGTGTCCGAGGCGAAGGTAGAAAGTTCCTGTATTCCGCAAGCCAAAAATCGAAATCGCGGTCAGGGTTCAGCCGCTCGATCGGGCG
Organism: Phenylobacterium sp. Root1290; assembly: GCF_001425305.1. Lineage (GTDB taxonomy): Bacteria > Pseudomonadota > Alphaproteobacteria > Caulobacterales > Caulobacteraceae > Phenylobacterium. The sequence continues at coordinate 125,063 of NZ_LMEE01000003.1, forward strand.
GCCGAGGAAGCCCTCCAGCTTGTCGAGGAACTGGTAGACCTCCGGCAACTCCTTGCCGGTGTCGGTGAAAAAATACTCGATAGGCAAATGCGGATAATGCTGCCGCATGTAGACCGCCAAGGCGGCGCTATCGCGGCCGCCCGATACACCTAGAATATGTCGCTCGGTCATGCCGCCTCCACGTCAGTGTCGGCCGCCAGGCTCGCAACAGCGCGCGCCAGCGCAGCCAGCCGCAGACGCCCACCCTCGGGCTCTTCGCCTAGTACCTTTAGGACCTGTTGCGCGAGGCCTGCGGCGGCCTCCTTTTCAACGTCCGAGAGCACGAAGCTGCGGAGTAGAGGTGGGGTGGATGGATCGAGGCCTACCACCAACGCCAAGGTCTCGGTGTACGAGCGGCGATCGCGCACCACAGCTAGGGCCTCGAGTTCGCGGAATCGCCGGCCGTAACGCGCAACCTCCGTCAGGGCGTGTGCACGGTCGCGGTCAGACCAGCTATGAGCTGGCTTGTGGAGCAGCATGCTGAGGATGCCTTCAACGTCGCCACCGGTTTCCAAGGCAGCGGCACGATCAGCGAAGGCTTCGAAGGTGTAGTCATTGGTCAAGTCCTTCAAGGTCGCCGCACGGTCGCGAAGGCCGCTGAAACTCGTCACCTCGACGCCTAACGCGCGGGCAAGCGCCGCCCGCAAGTCGGCCAAGAGCTGCGGGTAGCATCCTTCGCACTCTGTCAGGGCAGCCACGACCAGCTCGGGTGAAAGCCGATCGCCCAATGCAGCTGGAAGGTCGTCAAAGAGTAGGGCCTCTGGATCGCTCGCCTTGAGAATTGTCGACCTAATTAGTTGGGCGTCCTCGCTGACACTCTTGGTGCGGGCCGCGTAGGTTGGCAGTGCTTCGAACCGTTGGAAGAGAGCCTGGGCGACCGGAAGCGAGGCCTCCCCCGACGCGAGGCCAAGTAAGCCAGCGAGCCCATTGAGGAATGTGGTCTCACGAATGGACCGGTCAATCTTCCGCAAGCGGAAGTCGCCGGACCTCTGAAGTAGCTTGTCCACCAAGACATCATCGATGGCCGTCTGAAAGACACCATCGACATAGACTGCGACCTTGTCCCGATTGGCCATCAGGTAGGCCATGACGAGCACCGGCATAACGCCGGCCTTGAGACCAAATGGAGCGGACGCCCACTTCGCGAAGACAGCGCCCAGGCCTAAGGGCCCTTCGCTGTCCAGCACCTCCCAAGCGGGCCACAGCGACCGGCCCTGCGGGCTGTCGTCTGGATCACAGAAATCCCAACCGCCGCCTTCCAGCTCGCGATGCAAACCGAACGGACGCAAGACTGTCAGATAGAGGCCGAGCTCCGCAGGATAGCCTTGCATCCCGAGATCTTGGTGTTGGGGACGGCCGACCATCGCGTGGCAGAGCTCGCGGACGGCCGCCATGGAGTTCGACGACGGTCTATCTCGCTGCAGAAGCTCGCTCTTAAGGATGGGCGACTTCGGATATCCAGCGTCGGCCAGGGCGCTCGCGATTACCGCCAGGGGCTCACGCCAAGCTCGGCTCGGCTCCGGCGCAAGCCACCATTTTGCACTCTCCAGGCAGGCTTCGATCGTCCGGTGGAGGAGGTCGATGCACTGTGAATGCCGCGCGGCCAGCTCACGACGGGCGATCCGATCGCCCTCTAGCTGCGGGTGCGCACGGAAAACGCGCTCGACCGCCATCAACTCCGCGGCGCTTGAGCGAAGCGCGTAACCCTCCGTGGCGGCGCCGACCGCCACTACGCAGCCGTTTTTCTGCAGAAGCTTGGCTGCACCCTTGCATGTCGCTTCCACGTCGGCCTGCTCAACCGAGCCATCACCGATGGCCAGGGCAATAAGGCCACTCCCCTTGTTTGGCCGGCTCGCGAGACGCTCAGCGAGCGTCGCGGCAGTGTCCTCGGGGCTGACGACCTGCATCGCAATCTCGAACGTTCGCAGGGCGCCGGTAAGGAAATAGTGCCGCTTGGCCGTGGCAAAGCCGAAGCCAACCCTTTGCGCCAAGCCGTCTAGCTGCCCCATGTCTATTTGGGCGACCTCGCGGCTGATGGCATCCTCAAGATCGAAATCACTGCCGGCGAAGAGTGCATAACCTCCCAGTCGCGGCTGCCGAATGAGAACCGCCCAATCCAACAGATCGGATATGGCGGTAGCGCGCTCCTGGTCGTCGGCGAAGGGAACCGCCTGTGCCAGGAAGTCCTCAGCGAGCGCCAAGCCAGAGCCGTTGCGGAAAAATTCGATCACAGCGGCCGACTTCGTCAGTGCGACGTGCAGGGCGTTGCCCTTGGCCGAGGCCCGCTCTATGGCCTCGAAAGCGAGACTAAATCGCCCGCTGTCATGGCCGCTGGCCAGCGCCATGCCGAAGTTCGAAGCTAGATAGTCCCATAGCTGTGCTGGGTCGTAGGTCTGATCGCCCGCGTCGGTTGCTTGCAGGAATCGCTGGAAGCCCCATGGCTCAGCCGAGCCGAGAAAGCCGAAAACGCTGCGCTCATTCTGGGCGAACCGCGCGCGTGAGACCGGACCCAACAAGAGCGCCGTCACCGGATTCAACGGCCAGGTTGCCGTCAGGGCCTCGGCCAGGACCGAGACCTCCGTCGGCCGTCGCTTAGCGACGGCTTCGGCTACAATCTGGGCGCGGGTCGCCGCTGCGGGTGGCGTCGCTTTGCTGGTGATCGCGCGTCCCAGAAGCGCGATGGTCTCATCGGCGCCGCTTAGGAAGGCGAGATCCTGAAAGCGACCCTGGACCTTCGCCCATTCCTGGCGAGCGTCGCGCGCCGCTCTGGCGGCATATTGCTCGAAGGATTGGTGCAGAATTCCGATGACGACCAGGCGGCCTTTACTCCGCGACGCGTGCTCGGCCAAATCCTGCAGAAGATGGACGTCGCCCCCCTCGAGGGCTTCGTGCTCAAGCAGCTTGCCAAGCTCATCAAGGATTATGAGCGTCCCGCTGCTTCGCGATGCGCCAGCGCGCTTTATGGCGCTGATGAGCGCCATGTCAGAGCCCCCAGCAAGCGCCTGCTGTGCGGTTGTCCAGCGGTACGTGGCGGCAGCGGCCGTGGCGACGGCATCGCGCAGCCTGACGCGACTTCCTGTGACAGCGACAACATTCCAGCGGCCGTGATCTTCAGGAAACGCGCGCTGATAGAGGCCGGCCAGACCCGATCCCACGATTTCCTGCGCGATCTTGCGATTCTTGGACGAGCCAGCGACTAGGTTGGCCACCAAGAGGGCGGCGCTAGACTTGCCGCCGCCGTACGGGCCAGTCCAAGTGAAAGCCCCTTGCTGATGGTCAACCTGCGATTCAGCCATGGCCGCCAGCGCCTTGGCGACGCTGGCTTGAAGAACGTAGCCCACTAGAGGCGGCGTGCCGTTCAGGTCGGCGTCGATGCGTGCTGACCGCGCAAACCGCCGATCAATCTCAGTCGTCTCAGCGAGCTTAGTCATGGCGCACGTTCACCGGCGGGGTGGCGCCATAGGCTGTTTGGATCAGGTCCATCGGGACAACATCGTCCCGCCGCTGGATCTGCCGCAGGCCTGCGGTGTCAGTCCAACGCCACGCACCGTCCGTGACGTCATCTAGCCGCATCAGACGAGTGACGACGCTGTCCTCATCAAGCTTGAACACGCGTCCCGGCGAGCCTGGGGCATAACAAACCTGCTCAGCCGATAGTGCGCTGGAGCCTCCGAGCCGCTCCCAGAACTCCGCCAAGGCATAAGCGAATACACCATCGTGCAGGGTGGGCTTGGGGCCGCGCACGAACTCATACCAGCCGCCCAGCCGAGCCTCTCGAACCAGGCCGAGTTCGGCCAATAAAGGCTCAGCCGCGTCTTCGTTCAAGGCATCGCCCCGCCGGACGTAACTGCGGAGGAAAACTTCCACATCACGCTTGAGCGTCCCACGGGTGGCGCGCCAACCCCGTGCGCTGGTTAACTTGAGCAACTCTTCGACTAAACTTGCTGGGTCGAACTCGATCGCCGTCATGACATTGAAGGCATAGTAGGCCGTGGTGGTCATTTCCGGCGTACCGGCGATGTGCCAGTGACAAAGCCAGATCGTCGCGGCGCGCTCGAGGTAGGGATCGGCCCCGTTGTCTGACAGGATAAGCGAGCCCAAAGCGCTGGGCTGAATGCGACGTTCGCTCTCTTCGAAGAAGCGCGAGGCCAAAGCCCAATACCGCATGGACGCCGCCATGTTGCGGCCGACGCCAAAACGCGCGATAGCATTTTGTTCCTGGAATGTTCCAGACGGCGCGCCGCCGTCGACAGCGTCGAAAGCCTTCTTCAGCCACAGAAGGCGCAGTGGAAAGGTCTCGTGGCCCGCAAATTGCGCCTTCGAATCTGTGTTGAATGCGTCCTGCCTCATGGCGGGCAGCCTACTGGCGAACCTCTCCAGTAGCAAGCCGGGAGCGGCCCGCTGCAAGGACGATGAGATCTACTGCACGCTCGATCTCATGATATTCTAGGTAACGGTGACAGAATAAGCGAACGACGCTCCTAGCGTCGATGTCAGCTAATCCCATTGCCCGAAGTACGTGGGACGAATTTAACTGTCCCGACGTACAAGCCGAGCCTGTAGACATTGACACGAACTTGGCCACCGCCGAGCATAGTGCGTCCGCATCTACATTCTGGAGCGAGAGGGCCAAACTTCCGGGGACAACAGGGTGGCCGTGGGTGATTATCCGCGATCTGAGCTGCCGCTGACTTAGGCCCGTGTGGAGGGCCGTCGCCATAGCTCTGCCGTAGCTCTCGCTTGACGCCAAGTGGCTTTCGGCAAGTCGAGCAGCCGCACCAAAACCTGCGATCAGCGCCACAGGCTCCGTTCCAGGCCGTAGGCCAGCTTGTTGGCCGCCGCCGAAAATGAGTGGCGCGGGAAGGGGCGCGCCGGCCGAGATGTAAAGCGCCCCCACCCCCATGGGTCCATATAGCTTGTGGGCGGAGAGACTGAGGTAATCGACATCCAGGTCGGCAACGTCCACGGGGATTTTGCCGGCCGCCTGCGCGGCGTCGCAGTGGAAGAGCACGTCCGCTGCATGAGCCAGAGCGGCCGCTTCGCGAACCGGCTGAATGCCGCCGGTCTCATTATTCACCAACATCACCGAAGCGAGGAGGACAGAGCCGTCCATGAGGTTGCCGAAGGCGACCAGATCTAGTCGCCCCGCTTCATCGACAGGCGAGAGCACGACTTCGAAACCTGCTCGCTGGAGGGAGGCAGCGGACTCCAGAACCGACTTATGTTCGATTGCAGAGATAACAATCCGCCGACGGTTCGGCTGCGCGTCATGGAGAGCCCGCGCAACGCCGATGAGCGCCAGGTTGTTCGCCTCAGTAGCCCCGGAAGTGAAAACGACCTCAGACGGCGCCGCGCCGATCAGAGCGGCGACGGCGGTGCGCCCTGCAGCGACCGTGGCGGCCGCGGTCTCGCCCGCCAGGTTCGCTGACCCCGCGTTCCCTGGCGTCGACCAGGCGGCGAGCATGGCGTCACGTGCTTCGGGAGCTAGAGGCAGAGTCGCGAAGCCGTCCAAGTAGATCGGGGCGGCCGTCATAACTCATCCTCCGTGAGCGGGGCGGGCGGGTCTGCGACGACGAGGCCTCGTTGGACGGCGTCCTGGCGACGCGGAGCGTCTTCGTCCGCCTTGTCCTTCACGTGGATCAATAAGCCCGCCTTGCGGTTGGCACCTGCCAAGACGGCTTCGACGTCAGGCAGGTTCCAACCCACCACGGCCATGAGGCCGAGGCCTTCAGCCACGGAGAGGATCGGGGCCCACTTGGGGCCCACGTTGTCCAAGTTCAGGCCCTTGGCAATCTTCTGAGCAAGCTCGTTTTCAGATCGGATGTGGTCAAAGGCAGCCTTGGCTGCCGGAAGGATCGTGGCGGGATCGACTCCGCCAAGCGCCTCTTCAACGCCGTCCCAAGCGCCCTCGCTCATCACAAGCCGGATCGCAGGCTTGGCCTTGTCGTCCCGCCCGACGAAACACACCGCGCCTTCGTCCAATGCAGCGACCACAAGGCGTTGCGGCTTGGTGTCGACGCCCGCCGTGAAAACCTCAAGGTCGACGGAAAACGACGCGGGCATGGGCGCCAGCAGTCCCACGCGGCCTAACCCCGACAACAACTTCTGCTGCAATTCGAGGGCGTGCGCCTCACGCAGTCGCGCTGCGATACGCAGAAGACCGTTGTCGAAAGCCTGCTGCAGCTGGTCCCAGGAGACCGTGTCGATGTGTTTCGTCCGCCACTTGATCCAGCGCCGCTCGCCATCGATGTCGATGACGGGAGTTCGCGCGTCAGACCCGTAAGCCCAGTCTTTCAGTCCGAAGGGGCGCACGTCTCCGACCATGAATAGTATGCGGGGGGCGCCGCCACGCTGCAGGTCGCAGGTGGGCGTCATGACGACAAGAACCTGGTCTGCGGCCAAGTCGACCAGCAAGCTTTCCTTCAAGGCGGCTAGGGACTCGGGGGCACCTGGACACAGGATATCGCCGAAGGTGACCAGACCTTCGGTTGATCCAGGCAGATCGAGCCGCTCAGCGTTTTGAGTCAAGGTGCGAACGACTAGGTCCTGCAGGTCTGGCGAACCGGCCACATGGGGCGGCGGGTACGACGACGCGGAGAAGGTGTTCAGGGCTTTCGCTGCCTCAATGATCCCCCCGTCTCCCTCCAGCTCGTGGGCAAACACACGATCAAAGACGTCGACAAGATAACTGCCGGTGGGCTCCCCTTCAGTATCAAGCAGCAGCCTTTGCAGCTGGCCTAAGTCGGAAAGGCGCAAACGGCGGAAGTGGGTGAGCGTTCGGCGTGCGGCGCTGTCTAAGCCAGCCGCCAACGCATCGACGAACCCCGCTAGCTTCTGGGTGTCTTCGAGGTGCTCGGCGAGCCGCTCGATCTGACGTTCGAGCAGTGCGCCCGTATCCAGCTCGGGCTTGGCGATAATCCGAAAGCCAGAGTCCAAGAGGCCGACCTCGTCTCGAAATTCATCCCGCTTCATGGCCAGGCGGGGGCTTCGCGACATCAGGATAACCAGAGGCGCTGGCGCACCGCGGGACTCAAGCGCGTCGCGCAACAGCGTTTTTGACGCTTCAAGATCAGCATCGCCCTGGCCATGGCCTAAGAACAAATCGATCAGGATCAGATCGACGTCCTGAGCCGCGGCGGTGAACTCGCGCCCAGCCGTGACGACCTCGAGGCCCAAGACCTCCAGCTTGGCTTTCGCTACTTCGACATAGCGTACGTCAGCGGCGCGCCCGCCCTGATAGGCTTCAAAAAGCGGTCCAAGGAGGTCGGGGAATTGTGTCTTAAGCGCCCACAAGGCTGCGACGAAGAGATCGTCACCCACCAGGTCGTCAAGGCGCCGATCCTTGGCGTCAGCGTAGAGTGCCGCAATCTCGGTGCGCAGCGCATCAGTCCAGTCGTCCCCGAAGACAGTCCATTGCTCGTTGGCCTCGCCCACGTCCTGCGCGCGCGGAATTTCGTCGAATGCGTCATCAACGATCAGGACGCGACGAACGCCGCGCTCTTGTAACAGATCGGCCAGGCTCACTGCTGCGCGCCCTGCGGGAGCTCAAGGACGAAACGGTGCAATCGTCCTGTGGCGGGATCCTTGAGGTCCTCCAACTCCAGACGCCCCCCATGGTGTGCGGCCGCTTCACGGGCGATGAAAAGGCCAAGCCCGCGCCTGCGTTTGGTGTCGCGCAGTGAAAAGAACAATTTGAAGATAGTTTCGCGGTTCTCAGGCGCGACCCCTTTTCCGTTATCCTCAAAGACCAGGGTCGGCGGGTCCGACCTCACCGCTATGCGAATTTCTGGAGCGAAGCTCTCGCGCTCGCCGCGAATGTCCAGCCAGTAGACCGAGTTCGAGATCAAGTTCTCGACGATCTGGACGATCATGCCTTTCACCGCCCGAACCCTTACCGGGCGATCGGGTAGGGAAATGATCGGCTTGATTTGGTGGCGTGCAAACTGAGTCTGGTGAGCCTCGACGGCGTCCTTGACCAGCTCGTCGAGCGTGAACAGTTCCGTGCGCTGCCGGCCGGACACGCTCATCGGGTCAAGGACTCGGACGCGCTTATTCACGCTCTTCATCTCGGCGTGCAGAGTGGCGAACTGTGCGCGCAGCCGATCTGGCACGTCCTTCCCCTTAAGCCCGTCGAGAGCGCGCAAGGCGTTTTCCGTCGCGCGCGCTAGCTCGTGTGCGACGACTTCGACCATCAGCCCGACACCGGCCATCTCGACCATCTGGCGGGATTCCTGCTCGACTTGCTCGATCCGCGCGCGTGCTCGGGCAGCGAAATCTGAAAACTCGGCCAGGGTCTGCTGCAGGTCCTCGACGTCGTCGAGCGCGGCTCCCGACGACAGTCGGCGAAGGCGCGCGATTGCGGCCTTAGCGCGATCTTCCAAACTCTGCACGCGGGTCTTGGCATCGGAGAGGTCGATCTTCTGACCTTTGTACTGGCGCTCAACATCCCGCAGGAACCCGCCGAGGCGGTCCTGAACGGCGTATCGAAGTACTTTCAGCATCACCTGCTGCTCAGGCGTCACGCGCAAACCTTCTCGGTTCGTCTGATCGAGGAGGGCAGGGTTACCGACCCGCGAAATGTTCACGCGGCCGATGAACTGGGTCTTGTTGAGTGTGTACCCCGACCGGCGAAGCGCTGAACGGTCGAGGTCCAACCAGTCGTCATCATCGTCGCCGTAAGGGAATACGCGGAACTGATCTCGGAAGAGCAGGATGCCGGACCAGCGCGCTTGCTCGTCTCGGATCGCCATGGATTGGCCAGTGGTATCCGTTCGCAGCAGCCGGCGGCGATTGAACCAATGCGCTTCGAAAGTGAACGAGCCGACGCTCTCCAGCGCGTCGTCGTCGATGTCCCCGTCTTTTCCGATCACCAACCCTTCGAGGTCGGCGCGCGACAGAGTGATGACTTCCTTCTCAAGAGGATGTTCAAAGTCCAGGTCAATGGCCTCGCTGGTGATCACCAGCTGCGGCTCTCCCTCGACGACCTGATAGACCCCGCTGACGCGAGCGTGCGCGGCGTCCAACAGCGCCTTTGGCATGGCCGCGATTGCGATGCGGTTGTCGTTATTCCAGAACACGGCCACGCGGGGTCGGGCGCCTGCATCCGCGAACGGGTCGGTCAGCCTCGCGAAGTCCTTCCCCGCCATCTCCCGGACCCTGGCTTCGGTCCAGTTCTCCATCAGGTCGGCGATGATGATGGTCGTGCCTGACCAAGCGGCTGTGGGCTTCGGTCCGCCGACGGTCGGCGCGACTGGAATCTCGTCCAGCATCGCGTCGACATTGTTGAAATCCTTCCAGTTGATCGTGAGGAGGTTAAGCGCAGGATCCTCAGCGCGCGCTGTCTCGACCCTTAGATGGTCCCCAAGCCGCATTGCGGATAACCGCCCGATTCCCTTCTCGCCCAGGAAAGGGCTCCGCGATGCGCCGCCGGCGATCGCGGCCTCGACAGCTTTCTTGCGCGAACCCGTACCGATGACGAGGAAGGTCTTCGTCAGGTCTTCCGCGGACATCCCCGAGCCGGTGTCGCTGACGCGGATGGTGTTGAAGCGCCGCTGACCGCGCCGAAGAGCCGTCTTCAGTTCATCGAGGTCCGTCGCCTTATCGATGAGCGCGCGGAATCCGGCCTTTGCTACATCAGTGGCGCTCTCAAGAATTTCTTCCTCGACTGCTGCCTTGTGATCCTCAAGTTTCCCGCCCCGAGTTATCGCGCGGATCAGTGTCGACACTGAATGTTTGGGAATGACGATGTCGAACCGGACCTCGACCCCGTTCTTGGTACGGGCATCGAAGCCGTTCTTAATCAGTTCATAGAACGCGATGATATCCGAGCTGATGAGCTCGGATCCCAGTTCAAGGACAGTTCTGGCTGTGATTCTAAACAACTTAACACGCGCTCCCGACAACCTTCACGCTAGATGGGAGCGAGCGCCGCGCCAAGGGGGACGGTGTTCGCTCAAGGACCTGACGCCCCTGCGCGCAACGCCTTTTGGCACTGCGTTATGCTGCAGTGAAGGACCGCTTTTCGGCCGTGTCTCAATGTCCGCTGTTGGCGGCGCCAAGCGGCCGTTTCGACATCGACTTAGTCGACCGTCACCTTCAAGCAGCGAACAACTCCGAGAGGGCGCGATCGTCAGATGAAACTGCTCTGCTGAGGTTCTGCAGCTAGACCGGGGGCGGCGGCCAACGGGTGGTTGTTAGGAACAACCCGCGCGCCGCCTGCCGATCGACCAAAGCCGCGCTATGCTGTGACCGTAAGTGGTCCAGCCAGCGGGCCCATTCGGGGCGTTCAGGAGTGATGACAAAGCGACCGCCGTCGGTGTTCGGCGCGCCGGCGAATTCTGCAAACAGCCGCTGCCGCAGGTAGGGAAGCATCAGCTTAGGCTCGCGAGTATGTCCGCGCCCCGCTCGGTAGACTCCGGCGAATTGCACCGCCGTTTTCTGATCGTCCGCAGCGAGGCGAGCAAACAGCTTTGCAGCTAGATCCCGCTGTCGCGGACGTTCGCGCTCGGGCCAATCGCCCCAAAATGCCAAAAAAGCCGCGCTTCCGTCGGTAGCTCGCTCATCAGTGCGGCGTCGGCCGTTCGGGGGAGTGGGGGGGATTTCAGTAGTTTGTATATTTCTATTTTTAGTAAGATGCCGCTTTCCGGGATCCCGAATTTGGGGACGCGGTGACGCCACCGTTTCCCGGTTTTCGGGACGCGGTGCGTTCGGACCGGGCTTGCTCTGCGCTGCCGCGGCTTCGCAAGCTGGGCGCTCGCCCCTGAGTTCCGCTTTGAAGGCGGCCGGGTCTACGAGCGGCTCGTCGAACACATAGTATGTCAGGCGGTGAAACCGCCCGTGGCAGAGTTCTTCAACGGCGATGACGTAGGAAGACGCTTTGAGCTCTTTGATCACCGCGTAGCATTTGTTTCTGCCGCACGGCCGATCGCCCGTTCCCAGCAGCCGACGAATATCATTGATCTGGAGCTGCCAATCGTCGGGTTTTGACAGCAGATATATCAAGGCAATCCGAGCGTCAGGGCTCAGCGTTCGGTGATCGATTATGTCATTGGAAATCGCCGTGTAGCGCGCATTTCGACGGCCGCGGCGGACGAGCGGCAGCTTGTCATCCATGGCGCGAAATCAGCCAATGATAGTTTGCAGCCGTGTGCGAATGGCGAGTGAATTCAACGAGGCCGTACAGGCCGGGTTTGCGGAAAAGTCGAAACCTTCCAAAGGCTTGCGGCAGCCTACGAATCTGAGGGTCGGACGTTCGAATCGTTCCGGGCGCGCCATTTCTTCTTTAGAAGATCAGTCGGTTATGTCTGCCCGCCGCCCTAAGGGGCTGATGATGGCGCGGCCGCACGACTGTAAGAGTCAGCCAGTTCGTTGATCTGCCGGACATTTCTGGCGCAGGCAATCTGAGGCTCGTCTAGCCGGCCGAGGACTGCGCACGATTGTGAGAAGCTGCAGGGGCGTCGATCAGTGCGCCGCGCCACCCGCGTTGAGCGGATAAAGCCTGCGCCAAGAAGCTCGCGAATCTGAAGTCTGCCTATCGTAGCGGCTCAGCCGCTGCGCGCCTGATGCCGCACGTCTGCGCGGCACTCTAAAACCAGCGATTGGAGAGAGGTCTTGGCCGGAACTGGCTCGTACGCTCGGGGCGATCAACCCCGCAGCGTTCCCGATACACACGCGTATCCCTACGCGAGGTTGGTCACGCAACAGCGCGTATACAACGCACATCAAGCAGCGAAACTGGAACGCCGCCGCAGCGGCGCCGGTGCGGTCGCGCCGAAGCCCGCCTCCGGGCAACATGCCGCTGTCGTTCCGCTACCGGACCGGATGTACTGGGGTTCGGACGCCGACATCGCCGAACTCCGTCGGCAGCAAGCCGAATTCAAGAAGACTAAGCGCGCCATCAGCCGGGAGAACGCTTGGATGGCGGTTCCCGCTTTAGCGCCTGTAGCGGCTGTCATGGGCTTGGAGGGCGCAGCTTACATCGCGGGGCGTCTCGCGCCGGCCGTGGCCCAACGGGCGCCGCTCGTGCTTCAGCGGGCCGACCCTAATCTGCGGGTGGGCGACAACTAGGCGACGCGCGCCGGGCGGCGCGCACACGCAGCGCTGCGGGAGCGCGTGGCGCAGAAGCCGGCGTGGGAGCCTGAACTGACTATACCGTTGAAAGGCGGTAGGATTTTGAGGCCTGATGTGCGCACGCCGCCTCGGGTTCGACGTTCGGGAATGAACCAGAGCCATTCCAGATGGAACTCAAGCCGAACACGCCGTCGGGGCGCGCAGCCGCTGCGCGGGCCGTCAAGAAGTACGAACCCACAGGCGTGAAGACCCGCCCCATCTTCTATAATCCGAAGCCGTTCATATGACCCGCCCATCCTACACGACGGCGCTTGATCGGGCGCTGCAGCCGCTGGGGTTTGCACGCGAAGGGAGGGATTGGCGTCGGCTCCGAGGAGAAATCCAGGACTGGGTGAATCTCCAAAAGAGCTGGATAGACGGGAGCATGACCGTCAACCTGTTTGCAAAGAACCTCGAAACCGAACGGATTATGAGGTCGATCGCGTGCGACGAGGAACTGGGCGTCAGGCAGTCTGGCCAGCGGATTGGCGCATTGATCGACGGTCGGGATCGTTGGTGGAAGAATAATCCCAACGGTCCGGCCGAGGTAGCTAAAGCTGTGCAGGTCTACGGCATCCCGTGGTTCGAGCGAGTTCAATCCCTCGAGGACGAGGCTTCGAAGTGGTATGGTCGGGGCACGACGGGATCGTGGAGCAAGCCGAATCTCACGGTGCTGGCCGTAACGCTTTTTCGACTCGGGGCCCTGGAAGAAGCGCTTGCTCTCTTCGATGAATCCGTGCCGAAGACCGCAAACCCGATGTTGGTTACCGAAGGCAGATGCGTACAGCGTTGGCTTCATGGCCAACGCAGCTGAGGGGCGGCGGCCGACTGATTTTCGACGGTAGCGTGAACCGCGTACTGCTTTTGCAGAGCGGCCAGATGCTCGAGCCCCGCCCAGAGCCTTAGCGTTGCTTCGGCAGTATGTTTGACGCGCACGCGTTCACGCTGAAACGCGACGGCTGCCCCTGAGTGAGTTAGGGGGCTCTGGTACGCCGCGAGTGTTGTAACCAACTGACCTAGAAGAGAATTACGCGAGACTACGAACCTGTGGGTCGGACGTTCGCGTCGTTCCGGGCGCGCCGCCGCGGCGGGCTTTGCTTTCTCGCGCGACGCGCGTGTCTTGAATGTCCTCGCGAAAGGCATAGCTGCGGTGCGCCGAGGGGAAAGCGCCGTTGCTTGATGACTTGAGATTGCAGGTGGCCAGGGACGGGTTCGCGCGGGTGCGGGGGCCGCAGATGCGCCGTCTGATCGGCGAAGCCGCCTTGGCCGACTGGGCGACCTATGCGCAGAGCTGGGACGATCTGGCGGTCGACCAGTACATGGCCGACGGCGGACGCTATCGGCGGCGCCGCTACGCCACGCTGGAGGCCGCCTCCGGCGCCGTCAGCCGACAGGTCCACCAGCCGCACTTCCAGAGCCTCGACTACAACAGCCTGAACGGCGGCGTGGAGCGCTGGTTCGAACCGATCACCGCAGCGGTCAGCGACATGCCGCTGACCCGCCGGATCATTGATCTGTCGCTGGACGTGTTCGGCGACGTGGCCGGGCCGGCGCCTGGCTTTCCCTGGCGCACGGAGATGCACCAATTCCGAATCGAGGCGAGGGCTGGCGAGTCGGGCCGCCCAACGCCGGAGGGCGCACACCGCGACGGCGTCGACTGGGTGCTGGTCATGCTGGTCGCGCGCGAAAACGTCGCGGCCGGGGTCACCGACATCTTCGACCCGGCTGGCAGGTCCCTGGGCAGCTTTACGCTGCTGGAGCCGCTGGACGCCGTGTTCATCGACGACCGGCGGGTGTTCCACGGGGTCACGGCGATTGAGCCCGTCGACCCTGCGCGGCCAGCCTATCGCGACGTGCTGGTGACCACCTTCCGAAGCAGGCCGTCCTAGTCAGCTTGGCTCGGGCCGGCGGCTGTGCGAGACCACCGGTGAGGGGTTCGGCCGCGGTAGAGACGGCGACTTCGAACTGGGGAACGTCGCCTTGGCACGCAGCATCGCGCTCTATCATCCGTCCGCCGGCGTGCGGCCGAAGAACAATCCGTTCGGCAAGGACGTCGCCAACGTCGAGCTGTTCAAGGCGGTGCTGCGCTATGCCGACGTCGATCGCGTCGACTTCCTGACTGGTGCGCAGGTCGCTCCAGCGGACCTGGTCATGGGGCTGACCCCGGGTGAGGTCGCGCGGCCGCAGGTGACCACGACTCACCTGCTGGACATGGGGCCGGCCAAGGACGCCGGGGCCATGGTGCGCGGCGTGCCGGAACTGACCGACATGGCCTGGCTGCGCCGTCAGGTAGGCCTGGAGAACACCTACAGCCTCGTGGGCATGGTCCACACCCTGGCGCCGCCCGCCATGCGCGAAATGATCGCCAAGTCCGCGGTGGCGCCGATGCAGCCCTGGGACGCGTTGATCTGCACCTCGCCGGTCGTGCAGGCGTCGCTGACCGAGATGTTCGACGAGTGGACCGGCTATCTCGCCGATCGTTATGGCGGGACCAAGCAGATCCGTCCGCACCTGCCGCTGCTGCCGCTGGGCGTAGAGGGCTCAGCCTTCGCGGCGCTGGCCGATCGACCCGACGTGCGCGCGGCGACCCGCGAGGAGCTCGGCGTTGGGCCCGACGACATCGTGGTGATGTGGGTCGGGCGGCTGTCGTTCTTCGAGAAGGCCTTCCCGCAGCCGATGTTCCGGGCGGCCGAGGAGGCGGCGCGGGCGACGGGCGTGAAGGTGCACTTCGCGCTGGTCGGCTGGTTTCCGGACCCTGTCGGCCATCGGGCGATGTACGAGGAGGCCGTGCGGGCCTATGCGCCTTCGGTCAGCGTCCACTACCTGAACGGCAACGACAGCGATCTGGTCGGCAGGATGTGGGCGGCGGGCGACATATTCCTGTCGCTAGTGGACAACATCCAGGAAACCTTCGGGATAACGCCGCTGGAGGCGATGGCGGCTGGGATGCCGGTCGTGGCCAGCGACTGGGACGGCTATCGCTTCACGGTCCGCGACGGGATCGACGGGTTCCTGGTTCGCTCGCTGGGCGGGCCGGTAGGGGCTGGCCAGGGCATGCTCAACCGCCATCTGCACATGGGGATGACCTATCAGTCCTATGTCGGCTCGATCGCGCAGCATACGGCGATCAATGTCGGCGACGCGGCGGCGCGGATCGCCGAGCTGATCGCCTCGCCGGACCTGCGGGCCAGGATGCGCGAGGCCGGCCGCCGGCGCATCCGCGAGACCTTCGACTGGAAGGTGGTCGTCGCCGGCCTGCAGGAACTCCTGCGAGAGCTGGACGCGATCCGCATCGCGGCCGCGCCGGAGGAGCTGAAGTACCGGCGCAACCCGACCAAGACCGAGCCGTTCGGCGCGTTCGCGAGGTTCGCGACGACCGTGATGTCGCCCAACACCCGCGTCTGGGCGCGGCCGGGCGTCACCCTGGAAGACCTTGAACGCACCAGGTCGGTCCGCCTCGACGACTTCGCGGGCAACTGGCGCGCGTCTCAAGCCGACAGCGCCGCAATGCTGGCCCGGCTGATCGCCGAGGGCGAGCTGAGCATGCGCGAGCTGATCGCGCCGTTCCCGAATGCCCATCAGCAACTGCTGGGCATGTCCGTCGTCTGGATGTGCAAGCTCGGCCTGTTGGACTGGCGCTAGGCTACTCGGCGGCCGCCTTCACCCCAGCCGGCAGGCGCGAGCGGTGATAGGGGCGGTCGCCCAGCACCGTCGCCCGGTTCATGATGCGGCGATGGGGCAGGTAGTCGTTCACCGCATAGTGCTGGGTGACACGGTTGTCCCAGAAGGCGATGGCGTTCGGGCTCCAGCGCCAGCGGACCAGGAACTCCGGCTTCTGGATGTGCTCGAACAGCATGTTCAGGATCGCGTCGCTCTCTTTGCGGCGCAGGCCTTTGATCCGGTCGGTGAAGCCGTAATTGACGAACAATCCGTCCTCGCCGGTCTCCGGATGGGTGCGGATGACGGGGTGCAGGACCGGCGGGTTTTCGGCCACCGCCTTGGCGTGCTTCTCTGCGCCAGCGCCCGCCGCCACGATCCCACGTTGGGGAAAGCCGCGGGAGAAGTCGTGCACCGCGTCCAGGCCTGACAGGAACTCGCGGAAGGCCGGCGAGAGCGCCTCGTAGGCAGCCCTCATGCTGGACCAAATGGTGTCTCCGCCCGAGGGGGGCAGCAGCTTGGCGTAGAGGATCGAGGCCATCGGCGGCGTCTCGATGAAGGTGACGTCGGTGTGCCAGCTGTCGTTGTCGGTCGGGTTGTCCTTGTGGTTGTCGAGGATGAACAACTCGGGCGCCTCGGGCACTCCCGGATAGAGCGGATGGGTGTGCAGCGCCCCGAACCGCGCAGCGAAGTCGCGGTGCTGGACCGGGGTGATGTGCTGGTCCTCGAAGAACACCACCTGGTGCTTCAGGAACGCTTGGCGGATCTCGTGCAGCAGATCGTTGCTGACCGGCTGGGCGAGGTCGACGCCTTCGATCAGCGCCCCGATGGTCGGGGTCAAAGGGGTCACCTTGAACTGGGCCATGTCGAGTTCTCCGCGTGGTCGCCGCATCTAAGCGCGCGAAAGAGAACGGCGCTACTAGAGACCGAAGGCGCGGCTCGCAGAAAAGATCGCCAGTCCCACCAGCCCGCCTACAAGCGTGCCGTTCACTCGGATGTACTGCAGGTCCTTGCCGACCTGCAGTTCCAGCTTGTCGACCACGCCCTTGGTGTCCCAGCTGGCCACCACCTGGGCGACGAAGCCGCCGATCTCGTGACGGCGCGGGGCGATGACCTGACGCGCCAGGATCCGGGCCCATTCGTTGAGCCGGGCCTGGGCGGTCTCCTCGGTATGCAGCCACTCGCCGAGCGCCAGCAGCATCTGCTCGAGTCGCTCGGTCAGGCCTGCGCCGTCGCCGTCGACCAGGCGCTGTTCGATCTCGCGCCAGACGCCGGCCGCCTGTTCGCGCAGGGCGGGATCGGCCAGCAGCTTGGCCTTCAGGTCCTCGCCCTTGGCGATCAGGTCCGGATCGTGGGCCAGCCGCTCGATGAAGCTCTCGATCCAGGCCTTCAGCTCCTGGCGCCAGGGGTGCTCGGGCTCGCGCATCTCGATCAGCAGTTCGCCAAGGCCGGTGGTGACCTTCTGGGCGATCATCTTGTCGATGAACTTGGGCATCCACTTCCAGGACTTGGCCTCGACCTTGTCCTGGATGGTCTGCTCGTTGTCCTCGAGATAGGCCGCGAGCTTGTCGAGGCCCCAGTCGAAGGCGGCCTGGGACCGGCCCTCGTTCCAGAAGGCGGCCAGCAGCTTCGACGCCGTTGGCGCAGCCGGCACGGCCCGGAGCGCGGCGAGCGCGGCCGAGCCAGCGGTCTCGCGCAGCATGTCGCGCGGCAGCACCTTGAGGATGGTCGGGACCAGCCCCGAGAGCCGCTTGGCCAGCCGTCGCGCATGGCGCGGCTGGCGCAGCCATTCGCCGCCCCAGCGGGCGACTTCGATCTGCTTGAGGCGGCTGTCCAGGACGTCGACGGTCAGGAAGTTGTCGGCGATGAAGCCGCCCAAAGCCTCCCCGATCCGGTCCTTGTTGCGCGGGATGATGCCGGTGTGCGGGATCGGCAGGCCCAGCGGCCGGCGGAAGATGGCGGTGACCGCGAACCAGTCGGCGCAGGCCCCGACCATCGCCGCCTCGGCGAAGGCGCGGACATAGGCGAGCCAGGGCCAGTGGTCGTCGGCTCGGCTGGCGGCCACGAACACGACCGCCATCGCCACGAGAAGCCCGGTGGCGATGGCCTGCATGCGCTTGAGCTCACGCAGCTTGACGTCGTCACGCGACGCCGCGGTCGCAACAACCCCAGCGGCCATGCCGGTCTAGATCGCCGCGTCCGCGGGGCTGGCGTCGTCTTTGCGGGCCTCGGCCTCCTTGCGGCGAGCCATCGCGGCCGAAATGTTCTCGGCGGTCTTGCGGATGGTCTCGGTCACCTTGGCGTCGATGTCGTTGACGCTGCGGTTGAAGGCGGAATCGGGACCCAGGCTGTCGGTGATCTTGCGGCCGAGCACCGACCACTCGTCCTGAAGCTTGCGGGCGATAGCGTCGAAGTCCGCGCCGGTTCCCGCCCCGATCTTCTCGCCGAGCGCAGTGCGAGCGGCCGAGGCGATGAAGCCTGAGCGGCTCATGCCGCGGGTTTCGGCGGCCTGGTCGATGCGCTTGAGCAGCCGCTCGCCGATGGAGATGTTCACGCGCACAGGCGTGTCGTCCACCGCCACGTCGACAAGGAACGGCACGACGCCCGGCTCGGCGGCGATGGCCTCGATGCCGGCGGGTTTGGGCCAGTCTAGGCCTTCGTCGGTCAGCCGCTGCAGTTCCTTCTGCACGGCCTCGCGCGCGGCGACGACCAGGGCGGCGATGTCGGCGCCGTCGACGGTCAGGCCCGGAAGGTCGGGAAACTGAGCGGTGTAGCCGCCGGCCGGGGCGCTGCGGGTCAGGGCGACGAAAACGAGAGTGGTCATGGGGAGAATCCTCCGCGAATAAGCGAAGGATAGACGTTGTGTAGTTTTGCGCAAATTCAAGCCATCGTGTGCGTCTTGGCCGCAGGCGGCGGAATCATGCAATCAGACACCCCATGCCTAGCCCGCCCGGATTGCCTGAGTTCGACCTGCCGATGATCTTCGGCGACAGCATGGCTGGATTGGGCTTCCAGTCCGGCGTCGCGAGGCTCGCTTTCGCCGCCAATATCGCGGACGAAGCCGGCGACGAGCACAAGGTGAAGTCGGGCTATCTGATCCTGACGCCGAACTGCATGCTGGAGCTGCGCAGCCAGATCGATCAGATCCTGACCGAGCTCGAGCGCCAGGGCATCATCAGCTTCACGCCCGACCGGCTGGACGGCTAGGGCCGAACGGCGCGCTCATAGAAGCCGTCGCCCAGCCGAACCTGCCCCTGCGCGGTCAGGTGGACGCCGTCCGAAGGCTGTCGGTCAAACGGATCGGTGTCGGTCAGCGTCGTCTTGCGGTCGGCCGCGGTGATGGCGGCCTGGGCCGTGCGCACGGTCTCCCATCCAGCTCTCGCGCGCTCGGGGCGGTCGATCTGGCCGATGTGCACGACGGTTTCGCCGTCGCCCCAGCGGCTGCGCACTCGCGTGATGAAAGCAGCGAGGTTGGTCTTGTAGGCCCTGGCCTTAGCCGGCGTCTGGGCGTCGGTTTCACCCTGCATCCATAGGACCGCCAGGACCGGCGCGCGTACGCCAGCCTGCGTAAGGGCGGCCTTGGCGGCGTCGATTTCGGCCGTGGCGGCGTCCCACAGATCGCCCTGCGACTGCGGCGACCAGTCTCGCGCGGCAAGGTCGGCGGCAAGGCCGGTCTCGCCGCGGGCGTACTTGACCACGTAGAGCGGCGCGCAGGCGTGGCCCTGTCGCCAGCGGTAGGCGAATTGCGCCTCAGGTCCCCAGGTCTGCGGATTGTTCGGCGAGCCGGTGTTGGCGCCCGGCCGCATGGCGACGAAGGCCTGGTCCTGAGGGCTCCAGATCTTCACGGGCCCCGGCGGCCCGGTCAGATGCGGCGGCAGATCGGCGGCCCCAAGCGTGTAGCCCAGCGCGTTGGACTGGCCGGCCACGATCACCATGGCCGGATTGCAGTCGGCCGGGTCGGCGGCGGGAGTGTCCAAGGGCTGTCTGCTTTACTGACCGAACGCGATTACGAATTGTATAGTGGAGCCGCGCGACCTGTTCGACCAGATCCAGAGCGCTACGGGGGAGGGACTTGGCATGGCGGGCGCAAGACAGGCGAGTCCTGGACTTATCATCGCGATCTGTTTCGGCATCGCCGCGCTGGAAGGCTACGACATCCAGGCCTTCGGAGTGGCGGCGCCGCACATGGCGCCGGACCTGAAGCTTGGCCCCGCTGAGCTCGGCTGGGCGGGCAGCGCGGCGATGATCGGCCTCGTGATCGGGGCGCTATTCGGCGGGTGGGCGGCCGATCGCCATGGCCGGCGCCCGGTGCTGCTGGGCTCGGTGGCGCTGTTCGGGGTGTTTTCGCTGGCCACGGCGCTGGCGATCAATTTCGAGACGCTGACCCTGGCGCGGCTTGCCACCGGCCTCGGTTTCGGCGGGGCGATGCCCAACCTGATCGCCATCGCCACCGAGATCAGTCCCCCGCACCGCCGTGCGCTGACCACCACGAGCATGTTCTGCGGTCTGCCCGTGGGCGGCGCGCTGGTGGCGTTGGCCGCGCAGGTCGGCGAGCAGGTCGACTGGCGGATGCTGTTCATGATCGGCGGCGCGCTGCCGCTGATGCTGGTGCCGGTGGTCTACTTCCTGTTGCCGGAGACGCGCCCTGCGCGGTCGGACGCCCGTCCGCCGCCGCAGATGCTGAGCGGCCTGTTCGCCGACGGCCGGGCCTTTGCGACGATCATGATCTGGACGGTGTTCGCCCTCGACCTGCTGGTCACCTACCTGCTGCTGAACTGGCTGCCGCTGCTGGTGGTGGCCAAGGGCTTCACTGCGACGCAGGGCGCGTCGGCGGCCTTTGCAATGAACATCATGGCGGTGGTCGGCTCGCTGGTCCTGGGCTGGGGCGCGGACAAGATCGGATACCGCTGGCTGCTGATCGCGGTGTTCGGGGGCCTCGCCGCGGCGCTCTACGCGCTGGCGGCGGCGGACGGGATGCCGATAATCCTGGCGGCGTCCGGCGCGGCCGGATTCACCGTGATCGGCGGGCTCTATGTGCTCTACGCATTGGCGCCGATCTACTACCCGCCGCAGTTCAGGGCGGCCGGCGCGGGCGCGTCGGTGGCCGCCGGGCGGCTGGGATCGATCGTCGGGCCGCTGATCGCCGGCCAACTGCGCGCGGTGGGCTACGGCCCTGGCGAGGTGCTGAGCGCCCTGGCGCCGGTGGCGGTGGTGACGATGGCCGCGGTGTTCATGCTGACCACCTACGGCAAGCCCTACCGCGAGGACTGAGCCCTGCGGGCCGCGCCGGCGGCGGCGAGCGCGGCGCGCTGCACGCCGTCAGGAAGGGTGGAGAACCAGGCCTGCGGCGACAGGCGTTCGGCCACCCGGCGCTTTCCGGCCTCGGACAGCCGCTGGGCCAGGGCTGGGTCAGCGCGCAGGCGGCGGAGCGCCTCGGCCGCGGCGGCGACGTCCGGATCGGCCCAGGTCTGGCCGCGATAGATGCCCTGGGGATCGTCCACGGCGATCGGCTGCGAGGGGACGATCAGTGCGCAGGTCTCGTCCATGAAGTCGACATTGCCCGACCAGCCGGTCCCGATCACCGGCGTGCCGAGCGCCATGGCCTCGGCCATGGTCAGGCCGAATCCTTCGGCCCGGTGCAGAGAGATCAGCACGTCGGCCGACGCGATCAGGCTTTTGACCTGGGCGTAGGGCCAGACGACATCCAACACTTCGACGTTGGCCGGGGCCTGAGCGCGCAGGCGGGCCAGCAGGTCGGGGAAGGCCTGGCCGTTCTGGGTCTTGATGATCAGCCGCGCGGTCGGGTCGTCAGGGAAGGCCTGGGCGAAGGCCGCGATCATCGCCTGAGGATTCTTGCGGGCGGCCGAGGACTTGAAGTCGAACAGGGTGACGGCCGTGAACCGCGCATCGCGCGGCGCGGGGGCGATGTCGCGATAGTCCTCGATGAACAACGGGTGCGGCACCACGCGGACCGGGGCGGCGGCGCCGGACAGGGCCTGGCCGGTGAAGGCGCTGGGGACCCAGACTTCCTCCAGGAATGCGGCGTCCTTCAGCCAGGCCTTGGGCGCGCGGGGCAGTTCCCAGGCCCAGTAGCCATAGCGCGGGCCGCGGACGTTCTTGGGGCCGAGGAAGGCCAGGGCGGCCAACAGCTCAGGCGCGTTGACGTGGAAGATCCAGGGGCCCGGCGTGCGGGCGGCTTCCGAGGCGCCGATCCAGTCCAGCCTGGCCCCGGCGATGTCGACCTGCTCCACCGGCGCGCCCAGCGCCTCGAAGGCGCGCACGGCGAGCTTGGCCGAGGCGGCGATGCCGTAGGAGCCGCCGAAGTCGCCGACGACGCGGATCGGGCCGGCGGTCTGGTCGGCCGCGTGCGGCGCGCGGGCCTGATGGCGGACATAGGCCTCCAGGGCCGGGCCGAGGATCGGCTGGGCCAGGCGGCGGACCGGCTCAGGGGTCAGGGCGCGCCAGGCGCCGCGGGCGGTGGAGAGCAGGCTCATGCGCTGGCCGACTCCCAAGACACGCCCTGCGCCAGCAGCGCGACGGCGTCGGCGGGGATCAGGCCGGGCGCGGTGCGGAACACCAGCTTGCCGACCCGGGCCGGCGGATCGGCGGGCGCCCCCTGCGGCGTCCGGAAGCGGCCTGCGCCGGCGTCGAACACCAGCGCGTCGCCGCCGGCGGCGTCCGGCGTCCAGCGCTCGACGGCCAGCAGGGTGTTGATGATCCCGGCGGCCGGGGCGCGGCCCGCCTCGGCCGGCTCGCGGCGCACCGACAGCCGCGCGAGCTCGAAGACCGGATGGCTGTCGACCAGCGGCGGCAGGGCGGCGACGTCGACGCCGTACTCGGCCAGGCCCCCGCCGATCAGCCAGCGCAGGAAGGCGAAGCGGCCCTTGAAGCTGGTCAGCGGGAAGAGCCGCTGCAGGTCGCCGCGGCTCTCCCAGATCGACAGGAACAGGCGCGGGAAGGGCATGCCGCGGGCCAGGTCGCGGACCGGGGCGTTGAACCCCGAGCGCAGGGCGGTTCCCACCCATTGCGGCCAGGCGGCGCGATGGGCGAGGCCGTAGGCGGCGAAGCGGAGCTTGGCCTCCGACAGGTCGCCGGCCACCTGGCGCGCCGCGCGCAGCGGAAGCTCGGGGGCGGCGAAGGCCTCGGGCGGCGCCAGGCGCGCGGAGAACCGTCCCTCGATCGATTCCGGGCCGAGCAGCCAGGCCTTGAGGCCGGACTCGTCGGCGGCGAAGCGGTCGCGCAGGTCGCGCCGGGCGTGGGTGAGGGCGCCGACGGCCGGCGCCTCGGCAGCGCTGGTCAGCCAGCTGGTCAGTTCGGCCGAGCCGGAGAGCCAGGGACCGTCCAGTATCGGACCGAGCGGTTCGCGGATGACCTCGCCGGGGCGAACGGCGGCCCAGGCCTCGGCTGCGAGCGTCAGGCCGCCGCCGAAGTCCTCGCCGGCGCGGGCCGCGGCCAGCATCCGGCGGCGGGTCTCGCGCGGGACCAGCTCGCCCGACGGGAAGGCGCGGTGGGCGTAGGGAATGGCCGAGGCCTCGACATGGCCGTTGCGCAGCAGGGCGCCGGCGTAGTCGGCCAGCAGGGCGGCCAGATCCGAGCGCGGCGTGACCTTGACCCGGTCCTGGTGCTTGGAGAGCAGGTCAGGCCGCGCCGGGTCGAAACCAGAGAAGTGGAAGAAGGCCAGCGGCTCGCCGTCGACGGTCCAGCCGTCCTTGCCGCGGGCGACCTGGCGGCCCTCGAGGTTCCAGTAGGCTAGGTTGAGGGTCGGGGTGCGCAGGATGGCGATGTCGCTGACCAGGCCGGGCGCCAGGTCCATCCACTTCTGGTCGGTGAACAGGCCGGCGGCGAAGTCGACGCGGCAGTCGAAGCGCAGCTTCTCGGCCCACCAGTCCAGGAGGTCGAAGATCTGAGGCTCGGCCCGCATGGCGGCGAAGCCGAGGTTGTAGGAGCCCGACTGCAGGATCACGTGGTCGTTGGGACTGGCCTCGCCGCGCAGCGGGCGAGTGATGTGCGGCGTCAGCGCCAGCGGCGCGCGGGCCAGGCCTTCGCGCACGGCGTCGAGCGGTCGGTAGACCCAGATGTCGGGGTCGAAATAGGCGCCGGAGGTGACGCCCTCCTCGGCCAGCAGCGCCTTGAAGCATAGCGGCTTGACGGCGGTGTTGAGCTCCAGCGCGTCGTAGTAGGCGCACATGGCGGCGAACTCGGGCACGACGCTGGCGGCGTCGAGCGTGCGGATGCCGGGGTCCTTGAAGGCGATCGGGCCGTCGGTGGTCACCACGACGCGCCGGATGCCGGGCTCGATGGCGCCCAGGCTCTCCATCAGGCTGGCGGCCTGGGCGGCGTAATTGCGCGAAACGATCGTGAAGATGAAGTCCAAGGTCGCTCCCCGGGGCGTCAGGCGGCGGCCAGCAGTTCGTCCAGCTTCTTGACGTCCATGACCTTGGAGGCGACCCCGCTCTCGATGCGCATCACCTTGTTGCAGTAGAGGCGGATCAGTTCGAGATCGTGCGAGGCCAGCACCAGGATGCCGGCGCGCTCCATCAGCTCCAGGATCCGCTTGTGGGCGATCTTCTGGAAGTCGGCGTCGCCGACGGCGATCCATTCGTCCATCAGGATGACGTCGGCGTGGACGGCGGTGGCCACGGCGAAGGCCAGGCGCGCCTGCATGCCGGCGGAATAGGTCTTCAGCGGCATGGCCAGGAACGGGCCAAGGCCGGTGAACTCGGCGATCTCCTGCATGCGCTCCTCGATCTCCTTGGCGGAGAGGCCGGCGATGCGGCCGCGCAGGCGGATGTTGTCGAGGCCGGTGGCCGAGGGGTCGATGCCGAGGTTGAGGTCCAGCATGGCCGCGATCTGGCCGTGGACGTCGATGGTGCCCTCGTCGGGCTCATAGGCGCCGGCCAGGGCCCGCAGCAGGGTGGTCTTGCCCGAACCGTTGTGGCCGATGAGGCCCAGGCGGTCGCCCGACTTCAGCTGGAGATTGATGTTCGACAGCGCCGTGACCTCGGTCGCGCCCATGCCTGTGCGGCCGAGCTTGCCGCCGACGGTGATCGCCGCCAGGTGCTTCTTCAGCGACTTGGCGTCCACCCCGTAGACGGGGAAGCGCAGGGTCAGGTCGGTGACCCGGATGGAGATCTCGGGACCCTTCATAGGTAGTGCACAATCCGTCGGCGAGTGAGGGCGAAGGTGGTGAAGGCGCCGGCCCAGCCGACAACGGCCAGGATCACCATGAAGATGTAGGTGCGCACGTCGACCGGATTGCCGAGCAGCGGCGCGCGGACGACCTCGAGCAGGTGATAGAACGGGTTCAGCAGCAGCACCGCGTGGTCGAGCAGCCGCCCGCCGGGCAGCCAGAACACCGGGGTCATGAACATCGCGAACTGCACCACCGAGCCGACGATCTGCGGGATGTCGCGGAAGCGGGCCGAGGCGATGCCGGCGGCCAGGCTGATCCAGGAGATGTTGAGCAGCAGCAGCAGCAGGCCGAGGAGGCCCATCAGCACGTCCGTCTGGCGCCAGTGGTCGTAGTAGACCAGCACGCCGACGATGATCACCAGGTGGTGCATCAGGTTGATCACGTTGCGCATGACGGTCCGCCACACGAAGGTGAACATCGGCAGCGAGCTCTGGCTGAGGATGCCGGCGGCCTGCACGAAGGTTCCGCAGCCCTCGATGATCACATTGGCGATCATGCCCCAGACCACGATCCCCAGCGCGACGTAGGGGATGAACTCGTTGACCGGCACCTTGAACAGGTTGGCGTAAAGGAACCCGATCCCGGCCACCATCAGGCCCATGGACAGGGTGATCCAGAACGGGCCGAGGATCGATCCGCGGTAGCGTGACACGATGTCGTGCTTGGCCAGCGACCAGGCCAGACCGATCCGGTCCAACGAGGCGCGCAGGTCGGCGAACGCCATGCTGAACTCGTGCATGGGCCCGCGCCGACCGGTGCGAACCATGTGCTGTACGGATTGCATTCAGTCTCCCGACCAAGAGCGCGCCGGCGCACCCGCCGCACGTAGCCCGCGCCGGTGGGTAACAGGTCGCATTTTACGGCGCAAGCATGGCGCCGGACACGGAATCCAAAGGAAAATCCGCTCCGGCGCAGGTTGCAAGCGGCTACAGCGGGCTTTCGTCCTCAAACGGCGGAGCGCTGGTCTTCATGTGGGCGTGGTCGGCCCGGTACTGGTTGAAGTGGCGGCGGTCGGCGGGGGAGGGCTGGGCGGTCTCACGCACCAGTCCGCCGGCCTCGAGTTCCACGGCCGATCGCTTGCGGATCACGAACTCGATGCCGCACTCGCCGATCGGGGTCAGGGTCTGGTCGAAGCGCGGCAGGTCGTAGCGGAACGTCGAGTTCAGCAGGGCGACCTTCTCGACGTCCGCGGCCGCGCCGAGGTCCGACAGGATATCCAGCACGTTGATCGAACGGTCCGACCAGGACTTCGCCTTCAGCATCGTGAAGGTCCACTTGTGGTCGCGGTTGTGCGTCGAGGGGAAGAGGCCCTGCTCGTAGAGGTCCTCGTCCGGCACGGTGACGATCAGGAAGCCGCCCGGCTTGATGGCCCCGAACCAGGCCTTCAGGCCCTGGCGCGGATCGACCAGGTGCTCCAGGCAATGGCTGGAGTGGACGAAGTCGAGGCTCTCGGGCGCCAGGCCTTCCAGGTACTGGGCGTCGCCGTCCTCCCAATCCCAGACCCGGACGGACTTCAGGCCAGGGAAGAACGGCACGTACAGCGACAGCGGATCGGGCTTGCCGCCGATGTCCAGCCCCTCGCCGACGAACCAGCGACGGGTGAAGTTCGGGTCGGCCATCCGGCGGACGATGGATTTCGAAAGTTCTTTCAAGGCCTTGATCCTATCGTACGTCCCAGGATTCCGCACCGGTCGAGGTGAAGCGGGCGGCCTGGGCCACGCCGCCGAAGGTTCCGAGCAGCCGCTTGAGGCCCTCGCGCCGGGTCGGGTCGACCAGGAACATCATGAACCCGCCGCCGCCCGCGCCCGAAACCTTGCCGCCGAACACGCCGAAGCTCTTGGCCGCCTCGTAGACGGAGTCGATCATCGGCGAGGACATGTTGTGAGCGGTCTGCTTCTTCAGGCTCCAGCCGGAATCGAGCAGCGCGCCGAACCGCGGCAGGTCGCCGGCGACCAGGGCGTCGCGCATCTCGAAGGCGCTGGCCTTGATGGCGTGCAGGCTCTCGATCGACTTGGGGGCGTGACTGCGCATGTTGGCGGTCTGCTCTTCGATGATCGCGGCGGATTCACGGCTGACGCCGGTGAAATAGAGCACCAGGCTCGCTTCGAGCTCCTTCATCACCCGATCAGGTGCAGCCACGCTCTCGACCTCGACCCGCGCGGAATCGAAGAAGCGCATGAGGTTGAGACCGCCATAGGCGGCCGCATACTGGTCCTGAGCGCCGCCGGCCAGGCCCAGTTCGCGCCGCTCGATGTCGAAGGCCAGTCGGGCCACGGCATGGGCGTCCATCGACAGGCCCATGAATCTGCGCATCGCCTCCACCATCGCCACGACGAGCGCCGACGATGAGCCCAGACCCGAGCCAGGCGGACAGTCGGCGTAGGAGACCAGGGTGAGCGGCAAGGCGCGGCCCCCGGCATAGTCGGCCATGAAGCGGTTATAGACCCCCTTGAGCAGGCGGAGCGGCTCGTCCGTCGGCAGCGGCGCGGCGGCCGGCGCCTGCCAGGTCTGGTCGCGGTCGGCGGCGACCAGCCGCACCTGACCGTCGTCGCGCGCCTGCACCGTGACATGGGCGAAGAGGTCGATGGCCGCGTTCAGCACCACGCCGCCGTGCTCGTCGCAATAGGGCGAGACGTCCGTGCTGCCGCCGCCGAAGCCGAGACGAAGGGGGGCGCGAGCGCGCACCAGTTCATGACTCATGATGGGCGTTCGGGTCCCGACCTGACTGACTGCGATGTCTGGCGGGGTAGTCGCCGCGGGCCAGCTTGGCAACCGTCATCGGCGCCACAGAACCGCCCATCGACTCACCGCAATATCTTCACCGTGGCTCTGGCGGGAGCGAGGATGGCTATCTATCTGGGCTTTGGGCCGCTCAAACCTCCCCCCGGGGCGCTCGGAAGTCTCGCATGAAATCCATCCTGAACATTGCGGGTGCGGCGGCCATTGCGCTCACCCTGGCAGCCTGCGATCAGCCCGCCCCCTGGGCGCGCGCCGCGACTGCTCCCGAACCGGCCAAGGTGGCGCAGAACCTGCGGCTGCAGGCTGTGTCCTGGAACGACGAGGCGCAACGCTTCGAGATCAACGGCGCGCCGCTGAAGTCCGGCCGCCTCTGGACGTTCGATGGCTCGACCGAGGGCTTCGTCGCGACCGGCGGCGAGGTGCTGCCCGCCAGCCCGCTGGGGATGGACCTGCGCAACGCCGCCGGCGACTCGATGCTGCGCTCGCCCAAGGGCCTGGCGCTGGAC
Source organism: Phenylobacterium sp. Root1290 (assembly GCF_001425305.1). Taxonomy (GTDB): domain Bacteria; phylum Pseudomonadota; class Alphaproteobacteria; order Caulobacterales; family Caulobacteraceae; genus Phenylobacterium. Next base: position 153,305 of record NZ_LMEE01000003.1, read on the forward strand.
GGCAGCCGCTATTCTCTGGTGCTGGTGCGCATGACGCGGACCCGCGCCGGGGCCGCGTGGGACGGCTCGATCTTCTACTCGACCGCAAATCACGGCGAGGCCGGCGATTACCAGGCCAAGCCGCGCGACGGCGCCGACCCGGCGGTCAACGAAACCGTCGTGCTGGTCTACGACATGGCCAATCTCAGGGCGGGCGGCGACGATTGGACGAGTTCGCTGATCGACCAGATTCGTCTGGATACGGACGATGAAGCTGGCGGCGGCTTCGTGGTCCACCAGATCGCGGTCACCGAAAACCCCGGCGCGACGGCCCTGGCGATGGCGCCGGTCGGGCCCACGACCATCGCCCAGCGTTAAGCCGCGGTCGCGGCCAGCTCTTCCATCCGTGAGACGTAGCGCAGGCCGATGGCCCGGGCGCTGAAGTTCGTGCGGATATGGCGGCGGGCACGTTCGCCCAGGGCGCGGGTCTCGGCCGGATCGTCGAGCAGCCGCCCGATCAGTTCCACCGCATGGTCTACCGACGGATCGGCCCAGACCTGGCCCTCGCCGAACAGATAGGCGTCCGGGGCGACAGGGATCAGCTTGCAGTCGACCAGCAGGCTGGTCTCCGGGGTCATGAAGTCGAGATTGCCCGAATAGTTGGTGGCGACCGCCGCGCGGCCCATGACCATCGCCTCGGCCGGCCCGCGTCCGAAGCCCTCGGACCGGTGCAGGGACACGAAGGCGTCGCAGCAACGGACCAGGTTCTTGATCTCGTTGTCCGACAGCTGGCGGGTGATCGCCTGGATCTGGCCGCCCATGGCCCGGATCCGCCGCTCCAGCTCCTTGCGAGCCGGATTGCCGTCGTCGCCGCCCTTGTACTTGACCACCGCATGCAGCGGCGCGTGCGGACGCTGGGCGACCAGCTTCTCGAACGCCTCCAGCATGGCGAAGGGGTTCTTGCGCTCGGCGTAGGAAGAGAAATCGAAGAAGAACAGGCAGACGAAGGCGTTCTCCGGGATGCCGAAGTGCCGGCGCCCAAGGAACGACGACATGGTCAGCTCCACTGACAGCGGCATATGGGTCACCGGCCGCTTGGTCGCCGCGGTCACCGCGTCCTGGATGAACTGCGACGGCGCCCAGACCTCGTCGAAGCGGTCGAGCACCTTGGCCCAGGGCTCGGGGTACTTCGCCAGCTCCCAGGCCGGATAGATGATGTTGTAGGCGCTCTTGAACGCCGGGCCCGACCCGAGGTGCTCCAGGACGCCCATCGCCTGCTCCACCTCGTCGGCGTTGATGCAGAAGAGGTTTGCCTCGGGGCTGAGCTTCGGAACGATGTGGCCGGCGAACTCCCGTTCGAAATCGGGGTCCTTGCCACGATCGACGCCGTAGATGTCGATGACGCCGGGCGTGGCGCCGGCGGCGCGGAAGGCGCGGAAGGCCGAGCGCACGTGCTCGGCCATGCCGATGGCCGAGAACGGGTGGCCGACGAGGACGAGATCGTCAGGGGTCATGACTTGTCCAGCAGGTCGGCGTCCGCGGCGTTCTTCACCGCTTCCAGCCAGGCGTGGCCGAAGCGCTGGTCAGGCTCGAGGTGAGCGCCTTCGCCCCACTCGTTCCAGGCGTTGATGAAGACGATGCGCTCGTCGCCGAAGTTCTGGCGGCGGGTCTCCTCGAACATCGCCTCGGTCCAGGCCTGGAAGGCGCCGGGCGTGGCGTGCTGGTAGACCCAGCCGCTGTCCTGGCGGCGGGCGGTGTTGTCCCAGGACGGCATCACGCCGCGGAAGCGGGTGTGGCCCAAGGGCTCGGCGGACAGATAGTTGCGGACCATCTGGCGATAGTCGTTCACGCGGCCCTCGAAGCGGGCGTTGAACAGCGGGCCGGGCGGGTGGATCAGCGCGCCGTTGCCGGCGGGCGGGAACTCGACCGACGCATCAAAGCCGATGCTGGCCGGGTCGGTCTTGCCGCCCGCCTTCTCGAAGCTCTCGACGAAGGCCAGGAAGATTTCGCCGATTCCTGCCTCGCGGCAGTGCTTGCGCCAGGCGTCGGCCCAGGCCTTGGCGTCCGGCAGCAAGCCGGGGCGATAGATCAGCACCAGCGGCTTGCCGTGCACGCGGATGTAGTTCGGCCGCTGCAGGAACGGCTCCATCTCGGCGATGGACGCCTCGGCGTCGCCCGGCTCGTAGGTCTGGGCCAGCAGTACGTCGCGCTCCTGCCCGTCCCAGGTGCGGGTCCAGTTCTCATTGGCCCAGCAGAGGCAGAACGGGAAGTCGTCCGCGCCGCCGTCCAGCAGCGGCCGCAACGGCGTCTCCAGGATCCGGCGGCCGCCGGTGAACCAATAGAAGTAGTGACAGAAGCCGCCGATGCCGTAGCGCTGCGCGAGGTCCGCCTGGCGGCGCATCGCGTCGGGATTGGAGAGGTCGTAGAAGCCCAGGTCGGCCGGCACGTGCGGCTGGTAGTGGCCGCGATAATTCGGCAGCGCACGGCTGACATTGGTCCACTCGGTGAAGCCTGGGCCCCACCAGCGGTCGTTTTCGGCCACCGTGTGGAACTGCGGCAGGTGGAACGCGATCGTCCGCACGCGGTTGAGGGCTTCCAGCCGGGCGCCCCAGCGTTCGACGAACTTCTGCTGATTGCGCACCGCCAGGCGGTGCTTGTAGCCGCTGTCGATCGAGTTCGCCGTCACGCTCAGGTGGTGGATGATCTGGGAGGTCGGCTCGTAGATGATCCGCAGACCGCGCTCGCGCAGGCGGAAGCAGAGGTCGGCGTCCTCGCAATAGGCCGGCGCGAAGGTCAGATCGAAGCCGCCCAGCTCGGCGAACACCTCGCGCCGGACCATCAGGCAGGCGCCCGAGGCGTAGTCGACCTCGCGCCTCACGTTCCAGCGCGGCAGCTCGGGATCCTCGAACAGTCCGATCATCTCGGACGCGCCGTCGACGCCGATCCGGGCGCCGGCCTCCTGCAGGCGACCATCCGGGAACAGCATCTTGGGCGCGCTGGCGCCGACGGCCGGCTCTTCGGCGAACGGACGCAGCAGCGCGGCCAGCCAGCCCTCGCGCACCTGGACGTCGTTGTTCAGGAAGATCAGGAACTCCCCGGTCGCTTCCTGGGCCGCGCGGTTGCAGGTGCGGATGAAGCCCAGGTTCTCGGCGTTCGAGATCAGCTTCAGGCCCGCGATCTTGCCGAGCACCTTGGCGGTGTCGTCGCTGGAGGCGTCGTCGATGACGATCACCTCGGCCTGGCCCAGGTCGCCGCCGGCCTGCAGCGCGGCCAGGCATTCCAGCGTGAAGGTCAGGTTGTTGTAGGCTGGGATGACGATCGAGACCGTGGGTGACGCAGGCGGCGCGAAGGCCAGCGCGGCGGCGGCCTTCTCGATGTCGCGCGCCTCGACCTTGATCAGGTCGAACGGCTTGACCCGCACGTCTGCGATGGCCCGCTCGCGAATGCGTTTGCGGGCGGCCCGCATGTCCCGATAGGCCTGATTGTCGTAGGCCCCGGCGTCGCGCGCGCGGCCGGCGGCGCGGAGCTGTTCGAACAGGCCCGCCTCGCCCTGCGGCCGGGCCACGGTGGCGCCGGGCTCGGGCTTGGGGGTGCGGCTGAGCGCCCAGTGCTCCAGCGCCGAGATCGGCGTCTCGGCCGCCTGGGGGTTCTCCAGCAGATAGGCGATCTCGTTGAAGTCCGCCGCCGGCGAGACCCCGTCGAACGCGCCCTCGGTCAGGTAGTGGATGATCGGATGGGCGTCGGCCGGCAGGTCAGCCTGCTGGTCGAGATAATAGGCGGTGTCGAAGTGGATGCTGGGGTCGCGCCGCTCCTCGAACCCGTAGGCCAGGAAGTGGGCCAGCGCGCTCGATCCCATCGGGGCGGCGTCGCGATAGCGGTCCATGTACCAGCCCGGATCGAACAGCGGGTGCGGGCTGCGGCCCTCGCTGGCGCCGCTGGTCGCGTAGTGCAGCAGCGGGGCGGCGTCGACCTCGGCCACGTCCGGGTTCGTGGCCAGGTACCAGGCGCCGCTGAACAGGGGGTGCGGCTCGTAGCCCTTGCGCCAACCCTCGCGCAGGTAATGGACCAGCGGGTTCTCGCCGCTGTCGGCGACTTCCTCGGCCTGGCCCACATAGAAGCGGACGTCGAACAGCGGGTGCGGGTCGTAGCCCTCGGTGACGCCCTTGTGCAGGAAGTGCTGCAGGGCGGTCAGCCCGGAGGCCGCGACCTTCACCGCGTGGCGGCCGCGATAGTCCTTCAGGTCAAAGAGCGGGTGGGGCGCGCGCCCCTCCTTGTCGCCGGCGACGAGATAGTGGGCCAGCGGCGCCCAGCGCGAACCGCGCAGATCGTCATTGCCTTCGAGATACCAGGCCTGGTCGAACAGAGCCTTGGGATTGGCGCCGCCGTCGGGGCCGGCCCGGACATAGCCGATCAGGTCGCGGACCTTGCCGCCGTCGCGGCCAAGGCCGGCGTTGAGCTTGAAGTCCCAGACGCCCGATCGCGCGATCAGGGCGGCGCGGCCTGGCCACTTGGCGCGGGCCAGCATCAGGTCGATGCGCTGCTCGGTCGGTCCCTTGTCAGCCAGGCCGACCCGGCGGGCGGCGGCCTTGCGGAAGCGATTCCAGCGGTCCTCGGCCACCACGCGGCGGGCGCGGTGCAGGTCGCGCCGCTTGGCCAGCAGGCTCTCGGCCGCTTGATCGGGAACAGGTTTTTGGGTGTCGTTGGCCAAGGTCTGAAGTCTCGGGCGCGGTGATTAGCGGCCGGCCAAGGCTGTGTCGACCACAGCCTCGATCCGCGCGCGCTCCTGCCGCAGCTCGGCGAGCTGCCGCTCGAGCGACTGGATCTGCTGGTCCTGCACCTCGCTCAGCTGGCGTTGGTAGAGAAGTTCGGCACGGGTCGAATCAAGGGTGCTGGTCACGGGCGAGACCAATACGCCCATCTGCGACTTCATTTGGGCGATCTGGGCGGCGGCCTGCTCCAGGGGCGTGCGGTCGGGCGCTTCGCCGGTCGCGGCGGCCGTGAACCAGTCGAGGACCGCCTGCGCCATCGGGCCGACCATCGGCACTTGGGACAGTTCGCCCATGCCGTCGTTATGACGCAGGTCCTTGCTCAGGAAACCGTCGATCTCCTTGGCCGCGTGCTCGGTCAGGCGCGGCAGCGGTCCGCCCAGCGCCCTCTCCATCCGAGCGACCTCAGGCCGCCAGTCGGCCAGCAGCCCGTCATAGGAGACGAAGGCGCGCGGCAGGTCGCGGCTGCCGGCCTCGGCGGCCAGCATGTACAGCACCCAGACCAGCACCGACTTCTCGGCGGGGAAGGCGTCGCGGCGAGCCAGCGATCCGGCCACGGCGAGCGGGTGGCGCACCGGGATCACCACGCGCGCGCCGACGCCGGCGGCGTCCAGGACACGGCGCCACATGGGCAGCAGCACCGAGACGCGCGGGTCCTTCAGCAGCGGGTGGATCGACTCTCCGAACTCGGCCTTGAAGAGCTCGACCGCTCGGGCCGTCCAGTCGGCCTCGGCGTCCGGCGCCAGCGGCGCATAGGGAAGGTTGAAGGGGTCGTCCCAGGCGCTGCCCGCGGCGCGCAGGCGCTGGTCGTTGAAGACCGAGATCTTCCAGGGCTCGAAGTAGCCCTTGGCGTTATGCTGGTCGCCCGGCATCACGTTGTCGGGCAGTTCGGCCCCAGCCAGCGCCAGCAGTTGCGCCGTCGCCGAGGTGCCGGAGCGGTGCATGCCGAGGACCAGATAGGCGGTCCGCTCGAAGGTCTGCTGCATGGTCGCCTTGTCTCGCTTCGGGCGTCGTCGCCGATTGTGGAAACCGGCGTAGGCGGCGCGGTTTCGAACCGGGACCACCGGCCCTAACGCTCCGCTGTATGGCCGCTTGCGCCGCGCTGCAAGGCCGACGCGGTTGATCGGCCGGCCCATCTGATGCAAACCCAGGCTTGGCGTCGCACGGAAAGATCGCACATGGCCGCCGCGGCCTCACCAGATCGCGCCCATCGTCTGCTGGTGGTGGCGATGGACTTCGACTTCTACCGTCAGGCTCATCCTGACCTGACCTATGCGGACGTCGATCCCGCCGGTCACTACGGCGCGGCCGGCTGGCGCGAGGGGCGCGACCCCGCCCCGTGGTTCTCCACCGACGCCTATCTCGAACAGAACCCCGACGTCGCCGAGAGCGGGGTCAACCCGTTCGTGCACTACCTCGTCTCGGGCTGGCGCGAGGGGCGCGAGATCGCCGCCTCGGTGCGGGCGAGCGGCTATCAGGCGATGATCGAGGGGGGGACGCGGATCAGCGCCGCCGAGCATGCCGCCGCCGCCGAGTTCTTCGATCCGAAGTTCTATCTCGCCATGAACCCCGACGTGGCCGAGGCGGGCGGCGATCCGCTCGACCACTTCCTGCGCCTTGGCTGGCGCGAGGGGCGCGATCCCAGCTACGACTTCTCGGTCGCCGACTATCTGGAGCTCAATCCCGATGTCGCGGCCAGCGGGCGCCATCCGTTCCTCCATTATGTGAAGCAAGGGCGCCATGAGCGGCGGGCGACGAAGGCCGACAACGGCTTTCGACAGCAGGTGCTGGCCAGCCTCAAGCCGTTCTCCGCGCGTCTGGCCGACTCTCGCCGCTGGGCGCGACCCATCGACATCTCGCCTGCGGGGAAGCTGGCCGCGGCGCTGCAGGCCTGCGACCGCCAGGGCCTGCACATCACCTTCAGCCAGGACGACTACAGCCGCTCGGTGGGCGGTTCGCAGCTTTGCGTCCAGCGCGAGTCGGCCGAGTTCGCGCGGCTCGGCCGCAACCATCTGCACATCCATCCCGCCAACGGCTGGCCGACGGTGCGGACCGGGGCCACCGAGACGCCGATGGGCGTGCTGCTGAACGGCGAGAGCGTCGGCGCCTTCACGCCGGCCGCCATCGCCGAGGCCGTGCGCGCGGCGACGCCCGCCGGACCAGCCAGCTTCGCGATCCACAACATGCTGGGCCACTCGAGCCGCGACGTGATCGATATCGTCCGTTCGGCGGGGCTGAACGCCGGTTACTTCTGGCTGCACGACATGGGCAGCCTGTGCGCGGGCATCCACCTGCTGCGCAACGACGTCGAGAGTTGCGGAGCGCCGCCCCAGGGCAGCGCCGCCTGCGGGGTCTGCATCTACGGGCCGGCCCGCGCCGCCCATGTGCGCGAGCATCAGCGGCTGTTCGAACGCCTGGACCTGACCCTCGCCGCGCCGTCGCAAGTGGCGCTGGACGCCTGGCGTGACGGCGGCGGGTTGCAGGCGATGGGCGAGGTGGTTCTGCCGCACGCCGCGCTGATCCCCGCGGCGGGGGAGACGCCGGGAGGCCAAGACGGCCCCTTCCGCTTCGCCTTTCCGGGCACGCCCTCGGTTCACAAGGGATGGCCGATTTTCCGTCACCTGGCGGCGCGGTTCGCAGACGATCCGCGCTATGAGTTCATCCACCTTGCCAGCAAGCCTGTCGCCGGCTCGCTGGCCCAGCACCATCCGGTGACGGTCACCGCCGCCGACCCGCTGGCCATGCGCCAGGCGATGATCGAGCTGCAGGTCGACGCGGCCATGGTCTGGTCGCTGTGCCTGGAGACCTTCTCGTTCGCCGCCTATGAGGCCACAGCCGCCGGCGCGGCGGTGGTGACCGGTCCCGACAGCGGCAACGTCGCGGCCTTTGCGCGCGAGCAGGGCCACGGCCTGGTGCTCGACGACGAGTACGTTCTGGAAGCCTTGTTCGAGAGCGGCGACATCCTGAAGCTGGCGCGCGGCGCTCGCGGCGCGAAGGTCTACGATCTCGCCTTCAGCAAGCTCACCGCAGAACTGGTGGAGGCGTCGTGAAGGTCACCTGCTTCTCCAGCTTCACCTTCGCCTACCTCGATCGGGCGCGGGTGCTGTTCGCCAGCCTGCGACGGTTCCACCCTGACTGGACCCTCGTGGCCCTGATCACCGACGAGCCGCCGCCGGGATTCAGGTTGCGGCTGAAGGACGAACCGTTCGACCAGGTCGTCTACGCCCAGGATCTGTCGATCCCGGACTTCAAGGCCTGGCTCTTCAAGCACGACGTGGTCGAGGTCTGCACTGCGGTGAAGGGGCCGTTCCTGCACCAGGCGTGCAGCTCCGGCGCCGATGCGGTGATCTATCTCGATCCCGACACCGCCTTGTTCGAGAGCCTCGATCCGTTAGTGGAGCGGCTGCAGGACAGCGACATCCTGCTGACCCCGCACCTGCTGGAACCCAACACCGAGCGGCAGGCGATCCTCGACAACGATCTCTCTGCGTCGCGGACCGGCATCTTCAACCTCGGCTTCGTCATGGTCCGGACGACCGGCGAGGGCGCACGCTTCGCCCAATGGTGGAACGATCGGCTGCTGGAGTTCTGCTACGACGACATCCCGTCTGGACTGTTCGTGGACCAGAAATGGTGTGACCACGTCCCGGCGCTGTTCGACCGGGTCGGGGTCGTGCGCGATCCCGGCTACAATGTCGCCAGCTGGAACATTAGCCAGCGGAAGGTCGCGATCGGCCGCGATGGGGCCATCACGGTCAACGGCTCGCCGCTGCGCTTTTGGCACTTCACTAAGCTGGGACCGACCGGCGACACGATGACCCGCCGCTATGCGGGCGACAATCACGCCGTCTACGAGATCTGGCGCTGGTACAAGGAGCAGGTCGACGCCGCTCGCGACGCCATGATCCCGGATCGCTACTGGGCTCACGGCCTCTACGGGGACGGCGCGCCGATCGAAAAGGCGCATCGTCTCGTCTGGCGCGACCGCGCCGACCTGCGCGCTCGGTTCCCCGATCCCTTCGATGTGACGGACGGCGGCTTCCTCGGCTGGCTGCGCGCCGAGGGCCTTGCGGCGCGGCCCGCCGCTTGACAGTCGGGCCTGTGAGCCCGACACGAAGCCGAGAATGAAGGAGGGCCGGGCCATCATGGCGGCCGACAACGGGGCCCCGGCGGCGCTCGAAGACATCCAGGCGACAGGCGCGCTGATCGACAAGGTCGAGGCGTTGGCCCGCCTCTGCTCAACCCTGCAGGGGGCGAGCCAGCGTGTATCCACCGAGAGTGGGCTGAACCGCAGCCGGCTTGGCGCGGCCCTCGCCGAGGCGCTTCTCGCCCGTCAGGCCTTGGAGGTCGAGGCGAGGGCGTTGGCCCTGGTTGGCTATCGGGCGGCGGCCCGTCCCCTCGCGCGGCCGCGTCGCTACAACCGCATAGCCCGGCGAGTGGACAACGTGTTGGATCGGCTCGGCTCGATCGGCCGGGCGCTGGTCATCGCGCGCTCGGGCCTGTGGCGGTCGTCGGATGGTCGCGTGGCCCGTCTGCGCGCCATGGCGGCCTACGCCCGGCGCGGCGGCGATCCGGCGCTTCAGCCCCCCGCGCTGTTCGATCAGGATTGGTATCTCCGCGCCCGCGCTGACCTGAGCGGCGGCCGGGCGAGCCCGCTGGCGCACTACCTGCTGCATGGCGCCGGCGAAGGCGTCGACCCGCATCCGCTGTTCGACACTGAATTCTATCGCCAGCAAAACGCCGCCCAACTGGGCGAGACCGGATTGACGCCGCTGGAGCACTTCGTCCGCGTCGGAGCAGGCGAGGGGCGCGATCCCCATCCGCTGTTCGATGTCGCCTACTATGTGCGCCAGGCGCCCGACCTGATCGCCAGCGGCGAGAACCCGATCCTGCATTATGTGCGCGAGGGCGCGACGCGGGGGCTGAGCCCGCATCCGCTGTTCGCCGCCGACTACTATGCCGATCAGGTGGCGCGGTCGGGCGAGGGCGGCGCGCCGTCGCTCATCCACTATCTGGCCGTGGGCTCGCGCGACGGGCTGAAGCCGCATCCGCTCTTTGATCCGGCCTGGTATCGCGGCCGATATCCCGACGCCGACGCGAGCGGACGCGAGCCCCTGGTCCACTTTCTCGTCGCGGGCGGTTTCGAAGGCCGCAGTCCGGGCCCTTGGTTCGACACGGCCAGGTACGTGGCGCAGCGGGTCGAGGGATTGCCGCCCGGCTGCAATCCGCTGGTGGACTATCTGCAAGGCGGCGCCTGGCGGATCAGCGAGCCCTGGCTCGGCTGTCCGGACGCCGGTTTCCTTGATCTGGCCGCGGAGTTCGCAGGCCGGCCGCTGACCCCGCTGGAACTGTGGGCGCGGCGGGGCGGAGATCAGACCCCCAGCGCCTGAAGTCGTTCCCAGATGTCGCGGTAGTAGGCCTCGACATAGTGGAAGGGGCTCAGTCCCCATCGATGGCGGCTGTCGGCAAGGTGCAGGGCGGGCGGCGCGGAGATGCGCACCGCATGCGGAACTGCGGCCGCGAAGGCCGTTTGGTGCCGAGCCAGAACGGTGTTGTAGTCGCCGATGGACGCCGGCTTGCCGGTGAAGATCTCGACATCCCCGAACGCCTGGGCCTCGCCGGTCTCGTCCAGATAGTGCGTCGCCCACTGGGCCTCGTGAAGGATCGGAACAGCGCTTGCGAGCGGCGTCATCCGCAGGAATGCGGCCATCTGGTCCAGGCCCTGCCGCCAGATGACGTCGGCCGCCGCGTGGGTGCGGGGGATGTCGCGTGAGCCCTCGAAAGCCGGCTGGCCCAGATAGCCGCTGACATCCAGTTCCCAGCTGTGGGTGACGATCGTGCCTTGGGCGGCGAGCAGGTCGAGCCGCTCGTCGATGAAGTCGAAGATAACGTGGGTCGGGCGATATTCGACCAGCGCGGCCAGCGCCGTCTTGTGTAGATCGGCGACCATCGAGCGGTGGGGAAAGGCCGCGAGTTCGGGCGGCAGGTCTTCGGAAAGACTCACATCACGCAGGGGGGCTGCGAACAGGCTAGCCAGGCTCGTGCGCGAAACATAGAGCAGGTCTTGCGGCGCCGCTTCGCCCACGATCGGCCACACATCGCGGGTAATGCAACTCCCGATTACGGCGACCCTGGGCAAACCCTACTCCTCGCGTCTCAGGCGACGGCGATTATAATTCTGACACGCATGGCGCGAATTCACGCAGCAGCGAGCGCCATTGACATCCTTAAGAGGCCCGCTCATGTGTCGCGCGTTTTTGGCGCAATCCGCCTTAGACTTCGAGCACCTATTTCGGCCATGGTCACCCCGGCCATCGGCGGCGACCATCCACGGAACGGCGCGGCGCGCATGAAGATTTTCAATCCGCTCGCGGATATGCCTGACAATCCGCTAACCCGCGCGATCAAGGAGGGCTACAAGCCGCTCGCCTACGCCGGGGGCTTCAGCTTGGTCTCGAACCTGCTGTACCTGGCGCTGCCGATCTTCACCTTCCAGATCTATGGCCGGGTGCTGTCGAGCTACAGCGTGCCGACGCTTCTGGTCCTCACCTTCATGGTGATGCTGGCCTTCCTGGTCTCCGGACTGATCGACGATTACCGCGCCAAGGTTCTGATCAACTACGGCGTCATCATGGACCAGCGGGTGTCTGGCCGGGTGTTTACGGCCCTGTTCGACTCCGTCATCCGGGGCAACCCGGCCGCCCGTTCGCAGGCCCTTCGCGATCTGGACAACTTCCGCCAGATGCTGACCGGTCCCGCCTTTGGCACGATGTTCGACCTGCCGTGGATGCCGGTGTTCATGATCGTTCTGCTGATCATCGACCCGATCATCGGGTTGGTCACGATCGGCGGCGCGATCCTGCTCTTCGTCATCACCCTGTTCCAGGATCGCGCGACGCGGCCGGCGCTCAAGGAAGCCAACGACGCCGCCCTGCGCAGCTACGCCTTCACCGATGCGGCGCTACGCAACGGCGAGGTCGTTCGGGCGATGGGCATGGTTGAGCCGCTGGGGTCGCGCTGGGCGACCTTCCGCTCCATCACCATGGAGCGCAGCGCCAGCGCCAGCGAGCGCGCCAGCGTCATCAGCAACATCAGCAAGTTCGTGCGCCAGGCGATCCAGGTGCTGATCATCGCGATCGGCGCCTACCTGGTCGTCAAGGGCAAGATCCATTCGGGCCTGTTGTTCGCCAACATGATCCTGGCGGCGCGCGCCCTGCAGCCGATCGAGCGGCTGGTGGGGTCGTGGGACGCCCTCACCAACGGCTATCGCTCCTATCAGCGCCTGAACTCCCTGTTCGCCGACTATCGTCCGACCAAGGCCACCACGACCCTGCCGAAGCCCCTGGGGCAGCTCTCCGTCGAGGGCGTGAACTTCGCCCCGCAGGGCGCCACGCGGTTCGTGCTGCAAGGCGTGAACTTCAAGATCGAGCCCGGCGAGATGCTCGGCATCATCGGCCCGTCGGGCGCCGGCAAGTCGTCGCTCGCCCGCCTGATGGTCGGCATCTGGCAGCCGAACAGCGGCAACGTCCGTCTCGACGGCGCCGATGTGTTCAGCTGGGATCGCTCTGACTTTGGCCGCCATGTCGGCTATCTGCCGCAGGACACGGAGCTGTTCTCGGGCAGTATCCGCGACAACATCGCCCGCTTCCGCGCCGATGTGGACGACGAGCAGGTCGTGCGCGCGGCCCAGGTGGCTGGCGTGCACCAGCTGATCCTGCGCTTGCCCAGCGGCTACGACACCGATCTGGGCGAGGCGGGCCATGTGCTCTCGGCCGGCCAGCGACAGCGTGTGGGCCTGGCTCGTGCGCTGCTGGGGACGCCGCGGCTGATCGTGCTCGATGAACCCAATGCGGCGCTCGACGCCGAAGGCGAGGAAGCCCTGGTCAATGCGCTCGATGCGCTGAAGGCTGGCGGCTCTACGATCGTGATCGTCTCGCACAAGCCGAGCGTGTTCCGCTCGGCGGACAAGATGCTGATGCTGCGTGACGGCCGGATGGAGATGTTCGGGCCTCGCGACCAGGTCATGTCGCGGGTCGTGCAGCCTGCAACTCCCCGCGCGATCGAGGCCGGCCGATGAAAATGGATTTCGACGCGCCGAAGCCTTACGTCACGCCGCAGTTCGACGATAAGGACCTCGTCCCGCTCGATCCGGCGCTGACCCAGCGCATGCGTCGGCCGATCCTCGCCGGTACAGCTGTGGTCGGGGTGTTCGTGGTCGGTCTGACCCTGTTCGCCTCGGTCGCCAGGATCGACAGCGCCGTGGTCGCCCCGGGCATGGTCAGGGTCGAGGACAACCGCAAGACCATCCGCCACCGCGAGGGCGGCACCGTGAAGGCGATCCTGGTCAAGGAAGGCCAGCACGTCCGCCAAAATCAGGTGCTGTTGACCTTCGACGAGGTCCAGCCCCGGGCCAGCACCGACGTGCTGCAGAATCAGCAAGACACGATGACCGCCCAGCTGGCGCGCTTCCAGGCCGAGGCCACGGATCAGAAGGCGCTGGTGATACCGCCGGAACTGACGGCCCGCGCCGCCAGCGACCCGCGGGTGGCCGGGATCATCCGCGATCAGGACTTCCTGTTCACCTCGCGGCTGCAGTTCTTCGAAACCCAGGGCGCCGTCCTGGCGCAGAAGCTCCAGCAGCTCGAGACCCAGATCGGCGGGGTGCAGGCCCAGGTCGACGCGGTGAACGAATCGGACCGCCTGACCCGCGAGGAGCTGGCGGGCTATCAGACCCTGTATGAGAAGGGCTACGCGCCCAAGACGCTGATCCTGCGCTATCAGCGCAGCCTCGCCGACCTGGCCGGACGCAAGGGCTCGCTGATTGCCGAGATCACCCGGCTGCGGGAGCAGATCGGCGAGACGCGCCTTCAGATCACGACGCTTAAGGAGCAGCGCATCACCCAGGCCGCCGAAGGCCTGCGCCAGATGCAGACGGGCCTGGCGGAGGTCACGCCCAAGCTGGCGGCCGCGCGCCAGATGCTGAACGCGGCGACGGTGCGCTCGCCGGCCGACGGCTATGTCCTCGACCTGACGCAGTTCACGATCGGCGGCATCGTCGCCCCGGGCGAGCGGCTGATGAGCGTCGTGCCGGCCAATGCGCCGCTGATCGTCACCGGGCGAATCAAGCCCCAGGATGTCGACGTCGTGAAGCCCGGCATGAAGGCCAAGGTTCGACTTTCGGCCTTTAATGCCCGCAAGACGCCGCCAGTCGACGCCACTGTGATGACCGTTTCTGCGGACCAACTGGTCGATGAGAAGACCGGCGAGGGCTACTTCCGGGTCGATCTCAAGATCCCGCCGCAGGAGCTCGTGAAGCTGCCGAAGGGCGACAAGCTAAGCCCCGGCATGCCTGCTGAAACCATGATTGTTACAGGTAATCGCTCGATCCTGTCCTACGTGGTCAGCCCGCTCACCGACACCATCCGTGACGCCCTGCGCGAGGATTGAGATGTTAACAATTGGTGTGTGGGAAACGCAGCCGCGATGGGGGTTTGCACCCGTTTTTGGTGTTGCGCATCAACCTAGGTTCCGATACGCATTCCTCGGGCTCGTTTAACCTTCGCCACGACCTTGTTGTGACGTAAGGAAAGGACCGCTGGGACCGCTCCATTGGAAAATGGTGGCCAGGCGTTTCGGGGGTCCATGTGACACAGACTGGAGAGAAGCATGGCTAACTACTTCTTTGAGACGATCACGGCGGCGCAAGCTCTTGCGTACTCCGCCGGCACAGATCAGCTCATTTTCAGCACCCCGACTGCGACCGCTTCGGCCGTGTCGGTGGTGATCAACGCGGCGACCGCGACCACGTCGGAAACCATCTCGCTGACCTTCGCCGGTCGCACCGTCGTCTTCGGCACGGGCTTCTACGGCGAAACCCCGGTTCTCCCGGACGGTTCGGTGTTCTTCCTGGGTGACGCCGCTTCGACCGTGGCTGACACGGTCGCCGGCAGCGCGCTCGGCGACGTGCTCTGGGGCGGCGACGGCACTGACAGCCTGACGGGCGCTGCTGGCAACGACTACCTGCAGGGCAATAAGGGCAACGACTCCATCGCTGGCGATGGCGGCAATGACACCCTGCTCGGCGGTCAAGGCGACGACGTCATCGGCGACACCGGCGGTTCGAACTACATCCATGGCAACATGGGTAACGACAGCATCACCGGCGGTTCCAGCGCTGACCTGATTTACGGCGGCCAAGGCGATGACACCATCGTCGCGGGCGCTGGCGCTGACGCGGTCTATGCTGACGCTGGCGTTGATAGCGTCAACGGCGGTGACGGCAACGACACCATCTACGGCCTAGCCGGCACCGACACCCTGGCGGGTGGTGCGGGCGACGACAGCATTGACGGTGGCGACGCTAACGACACCATCAACGGCGATGACGGCAACGACACTCTGTTTGGTGGTCAAGGCGTCGACAGCATTGCTGGTGGACTGGGCAACGACCTGATCAACGGCAACCAAGGCAACGACACCATCAACGGTGGCGACGGCAACAACACCATCTCGGGTGGTCAAGACAGCGACACCATCACCGTTGGGGACGGCAACCATTGGCTCCATGGCAACATGGGCGATGACAATGTCTCGGGCGGCACGGGCAACGACACCATCTACGGCGGTCAAGGCAACGACACCATCGTGGCTGGCGACGGCGCCAACCAAGTGTACGGCGACCTGGGCAACGATAACATCACTGCCGGTGCGGGCGCTGACACCATCTACGGCGGTGGCGGTGATGACACCATCAGCGGTGGCGCTGGCAATAACTGGGTCGACGCTGGCGACGGCACCGACACCATCACTGTCGGCAACGGCAACAACACCATCGCCGGCGGCGCGGGTGACGACACGATCACTGTCGGCACTGGCAAGAACACCGTTGACGGTGGCGACGGTAACGACACGATCACCGTGGGCGCTGGTGGCGGTGCTACCGCCAACAACACGCTGAACGGCGGCGCTGGAAACGACAACATCACCGGTGGTGACGCGGCTGACACCCTGTCGGGTGGCGACGGCAACGACATCCTGGTTGGCGGCGCTGGTAACGACGTCATCGGCGGCGGCACTGGCGACGACACCCTGACGGGTGGCGCTGGCAAGGACACCCTGACGGGTGGGGCTGGCAACGATACCTTCGTGTTCGGTGCTACCGACTCGAGCGCGGTCGCTGGTGAACTCGACCAGATCAACGGCTGGGAAGTGGGCGATAAGCTCGACCTGACTGTGGCCGTTACGGCGGGCACCTACACCGAGATCACCTCGGCCGACTACGCGACGGCTAAGGCGACTGCGGACGCGCTGCTGAACGGCGCCATCAACGTTGTGTCGGCTCAAGTCGGCAGCGACGTGGTGGTGTTCATCAGCACCGCCGCTGGTGGTGGTGCGGAATCGGCCATCGCTCTGGTCGGCGCCAACCTGAGCTCGATCAGCGAGACCAACTTCATCTAAGGTCTCAGACCTTAGAAGAATTGAGGGCCGTCCTTCGGGGCGGCCCTTTTTTCATGCCTGGTGTGCCTGCTCGGCATGCGCGGCCGCTACTGGCCGAATGTTGTGGGAGGCGCTCCGCGGTGTCGCACAAAAGAAATCGGGCGGCGAAGCTGGTGCTTCGCCGCCCGATCAATGCGACACAGCCATGGAGAGCAAGGCTGACATCGAACTGTAACGCACCACGACTCACGCGCAAAGAGGCCGTACGCGTTCCTCAAGGGGGCTAACGAATTTGTGAGCGGCGCCGTAGCGCGCGGTTCCGGGTCTAGTCGCCCAGGCGTACCGAGAACGTGCGGCTCACCGCCGTCTCGCTCCCCCGGCGAACCACATAGGTCGCGCGATACTCGCCCTTCGGCCACGCTGCGCCAGTTGCACGCTTGCCGACGAACGTCATGTACTGGGCCTTTGCCCGATCTAGCGGCGGCTGTCCGCCCGTTGCCACTGGCCGTCCGTCAGGCCCCACAATCGTCAGTTCCTGAACGTCGCCGCCATGCAGGTTGATTGCGCGTACATAGGCGACCAGCATCGGCGAGGCCGTGGTCGGCGCAGTGATTCCGCCAGCCTCGATCGCATCCATCGAAACAGGTGCGTCCGCGAAGCCCGCGTTGAGCACCGCCCCGGTCTTGTAGGCCATGGCATCTGCAGCCTGAGGCCTCCACATCCCCCGACCGCCTGTTCCGACGTCACAAGCGGCGGGGGCCAAAGCCGGCGCGAACGGGTCGACCATGGCGCTGTTGTGGCGGACGGTGATGTGGGCGTGCGGGTACTCGGTGTTGCCGGAGAGGCCGATGTTCGCCAGCGGCTGACCGGCGGCGACCTGTTCGCCCACCGCGATCTTCAGGCTGCCTTTGGCCAGATGGCAGTACTGGGTCTCCCAGCCGTCGCCGTGATCAACAACGACGCCGTTGCCGCACTCCGCCCCGCTCACCGCCGCCGCCCCTGTCGTCCGAACGGAGACGTCAGCCACGCCATCGCGAAGCCTCGCGACGCGCCCGGGGGCGGCCGCGAGCACCGCCACGCCCGCGCGCTGGGCCGCCATGTCGTGGATGCGGATGTCTATGCCCCCGTGGCCGTCATAGGTGTTTGTCCCGCAGCGGAAGTCCTTCGCCCCCGGGCCCGGGTCATGATCGACATAGTTCTGCACCTCGCAGGTTTGTCCGACGACGCACGCCACTGGGAACGTGAGCTGGGGGCCGGACGCGGGGGCCTCCGCCGACGTCGCGGGGTTCGGCGCCGCGGATGCTTGCACGGCGTCGGCACTGCTGGCCTTCTCGCTTGGCGAGCAGGCGGCGAGGATCCCGGCGAGGAACAATTGGGCGTGCTTCAAGGGCGTCTCCTTTCCCGCAACGTCGCCAGACGCCGGGGCCGGAATATGACCTCGCTAGAAGGAGACGCCTGTCAGCCGGGCCAACCGCGCCATGTCTTCGGCGTAGATCTCCCGCAGATGGGCTACGTCGCCGACCGACAGCGCGCCGCCGATATCCTCCCCGACATGTACATCGCGATGCTCGACAGGGCCTCGTGGCGGGGCTCCGAGAAACTGCCCGACCGTATTCAGGGCCGCGCCCGGATCGCGCCGAAGATCATTGGCTTTAAGCAGCAGAACCTGCTCGCGCGGGAAGAGGGCGAGCAGCCGCTCGATCTGCTCGCCGTAGAAACCGCGCTCGACGTACGAGAACTCCCGATGCGCGCCCCACGGCTCGGCGTCGAACAACCGTGCCCGTCCTTGCCGGATACACCACGAGAATGGCTGGGTTTCGACCCCGCGCGAGGTCTCCATTCGCCAGTGCGACCAAGCCCGCTCGACCGGATCGCGCAACATCACGATCAGCCGGACATCGCGATTGTAGGTGGCGATCCGCTCCAGGCACCGCGGCCAATAGAGATAGATCGGCGTCGCCTCACCACGGATCGCATCCCGCCGCCAGTCGAACTGCGCATGGTAGGGGGCGTAGTCCGGCGCCGCCCAATCCACGCTCTCGTCGTCGAAGAAGTGCACCTCCTTCGTCGCCGAAAGCGCATAGGCCGGATCGTCAGACAGGTAGTCGAACAACGCCGTGGTCCCCGCCTTCTGCACCCCGGCGATGATGAAGTTCACTCGCGACGCCACACCTGGCCCCCAATCCATGCCGCTAGCGGCGATCAGCCCTTGGATACGGCTTCATCGCGCAAACGACACGAGATAATAGAGGCATGATTTCGCTGTCGGGGCGGGCAGGCTATCTCCTGTTCCCGACGCATCCGCACAAAGGCCTGAAGAACTTGATCACCACCATCGACGAAGAGCGCGGCGAGGTCATCGTCAAGACCGGCGAGACCGAGGTTCGTCACAGCCTGGCGAGCGCCGAAGGCTTCGCGGCTGCGTCCAAGGCTTGGCTGCGCGCCACCTGGGACTCCAAGTACGTCTACTCCTTCGCCTGGATGGGCCGACCGATCATCCAGCTGCCTGAGGATATGATTCGCCTGCAGGAGGTGATCTACGCCCTCCAGCCCGACGTCCTGGTGGAAACCGGCGTCGCCCACGGCGGCTCGCTGATCTTCTATGCCTCGCTGTTCGAAGCGATGGGCAAGGGCCGCGTCGTCGGCATCGACATTGAGATCCGGCCGCACAACCGCGCCGCCATTGAAGCCCATCCGATGAAGAAGCGTATCGAGCTGATCGAGGGCTCCTCGACCGCTCCAGAAGTGCTCGATCAGGTCAAGGCCCAGATCAAGCCGGGCGAGAAGGTGCTGGTCGTCCTGGACTCCAACCACACCCACGCCCACGTGCTGGAAGAGCTCCGCCTCTACGGGGAACTGATCGAGGTCGGCTCCTACGTCGTGGCCACCGATGGCATCATGGCGCAGGTGAAGGGCGGCCCGCGCACCGCCGACGACTGGGACTGGAACAATCCGCAAAAGGCGGTCCACGACTTCGTCGCGCAGGACAAGCGCTTCATCGTCGAAGAGCCGGCCTTCCCGTTCAACGAAGGCGTGGTGACTGAACGCGTAACCTACTGGCCGGACGCCTTCGTGAAGCGGATCGCCTAACGATGAAGGTCGTACTTCTCGCCGGCGGTCTGGGCACGCGGATCTCCGAGGAAAGCCACCTCAAGCCCAAGCCCATGATCGAGGTGGGCGGACGGCCGATCCTTTGGCACATCATGAAGCTGTACTCGCACTACGGCTTCAACGACTTCATCGTGTGCCTGGGCTACAAGGGCTATGTGGTGAAGGAGTACTTCGCCAACTACGTCCTGCATAACGCCGACCTGACGGTCGATCTGTCCAAGGGCAGCGTCGAGTACCACGCCACCAATCACGAGCCCTGGCGCGTGACGCTGGTGGATACCGGTGCGGATACGATGACCGGCGGCCGGCTGAAGCGGGTCGCGCAGTATCTGGACCCGAACGAACCCTTCTGCCTGACCTATGGCGACGGCGTGAGCGATATCGACCTCGGCGCGCTGGTCGAGTTTCACAAGGGGCACGGCAAGCAGGCCACTGTCAGCGCCGTATCGCCGCCGGGACGCTTCGGCGCGCTGGAGATCGTCGATGGCGGCGTCAAGCGCTTCATCGAAAAGCCCCCTGGCGACAACGGCCTGATCAATGGCGGCTTCTTCGTCCTGGAACCGCAGGTGATCGAGCGAATCGCCGACGATTCGACCGTCTGGGAACTGGAGCCGCTGGAGAGCCTCGCCCGTGAGGGCCAGCTGATGGCCCGTCCGCATGACGGCTTCTGGGCAGCCATGGACACCCTGCGCGACAAGAACACGCTCGAGTCCCTGTGGGCGTCGGGCAAGGCGCCCTGGAAGCTCTGGGAATGACGCGACCGAGCCCCGCCTTCTGGTCGGGAAAGCGCGTCCTGCTGACGGGACACACCGGGTTCAAGGGTTCGTGGGCGGCGGTCTGGCTGGCGCAGATGGGCGCTCAGGTCACGGGCCTGTCGCTCGCCCCTGATCAGACGCCGGCGCTCTTCGACCAAGCTGGGGTCCGTGACCTTGTCGATTCTCATTTTGTCGACCTGCGCGACCAGGCCGCGGTCGAGGCGCTGATTGGGGCGCATGAGTTCGATCTGGTCCTGCACATGGCGGCCCAGCCGATCGTGCGTACCTCGATCGAGGATCCGGTCGCGACCTTCGCCGCCAACATCATGGGCGCCGTCCACCTGCTGCAGGCCCTGCGCGCGCAGTCGGCGCTGTCGGCCGCCCTGGTCGTCACTTCGGACAAGGTCTACGCCAACAACGAGCAGGGCAGGGCCTTCCAGGAGACCGACGCCCTTGGCGGCAAGGATCCGTACTCCGCCTCCAAGGCGGCGGCCGAGATCGTCACTCAATCCTTCGCCCGCAGCTTCTTCGAGAAGGCTGGCGTCCCGCTGGCCACGGCTCGTGGCGGCAACGTCATCGGCGGCGGCGACTTCTCCCGCGACCGACTGGTGGCCGACATTGTTCGCGCGGGCGCCAGCCAGGCCCAGACCGTCCTTCGCCATCCGGAAGCCACTCGCCCCTGGCAGCACGTTCTCGACTGTGTCGCCGGCTACCTTGTGTTCCTCGAGCGGCTGGCCGCCGACCCGGCGGCGCCGCGTGCGCTCAACTTCGGTCCGCGTCCTGGCGGTCCGGAAGTCACCGTCGGCGAACTCGCCACGCGGGCGACCGAGGCCCTGGGCGCCAAGCCGTGGCGCCACGAACCCGATCCCAATTCGCTGGAGGCCAAGTCCCTCGGCATCGACGCCAGCCTGGCCCGCCAGGTGCTCGGCTTCGAAAGCCGGCTGGACGCGCCCGCCGCCGTTGAATGGACCATGGACTGGTACCGCGCCCAGGCCGATGGCGGCGACGCCCTGGCCCTTATTCGCGACCAGATCTCGCGTTACGAAAGCCTTTGATGACTGCTCCGACCTGCCGCTTCTGCCGCGCGCCGCTGACCCAGACGTTTCTCGACCTGGGCGATCAGCCGTTGGCCAATTCCTACCTGACCAAGGCTCAACTGGAGTCTGGCAAGGAGGGGTTTTACCCGCTGCACACCCGCGTCTGCGGGACCTGTTTCCTGGTCCAGGCTGACGATCCGGTCGCGGCGGACGCCATCTTCGACGAGGGTTACGCCTACTTTTCCGCCTATTCCGAGAGCTGGGTGGCGCACGCCAAGCGCTATGCGGAAGCGATGGCAGCCCGCTTCGGACTCGGCCCGCAGTCGCTGGTCATCGAGGTCGCCTCCAACGACGGCTACCTGCTGCAGCACTTCAAGGCGATGGGCGTACCGGTGCTGGGGATCGAGCCGACCGCGAACACCGCCGAGGTGGCGATCAAGGAGCGCGGCGTTCCGACGGAAGTCACCTTCTTCAACGACGCCACCGGCCGGGACCTGAAGGCCCGCGGGATCTCCGCCGACCTGATGGCCGGCAACAACGTCCTGGCCCACGTGCCCGACATCGGCGACTTCGTCGCCGGCTTCCAGCACGTGCTGAAGCCGGAAGGCGTCCTGACCTTCGAGTTCCCGCACCTGCTGAACCTGATCGAGAAGGTCCAGTTCGACACCATCTATCACGAGCACTACTCCTACCTGTCGCTGCTGGCGGTGGAGAAGGTGCTGCACGCCAACGGCCTGCGCCCGTTCGACGTCGAGCTGCTGGCGACCCATGGCGGCTCTCTGCGGCTGTTCTGCGCCCACGAGGCCTCCGCCCATCAGGAAACCCAGGCGCTGAAGGACCTGCGGGCCCGCGAGCACGCCGCCCGTCTGGATCAGCCGGCCGGTTACGAGGGCTTCGCCGCGCGCGTGGAGGAGGTCCGTCGTGGCTTCCTCGAATTCCTCGCCAAGGCCAAGAGCGAGGGCAAGACCGTCGCCGCCTACGGGGCGGCCGCCAAGGGCAACACCTTCCTGAACTACGCCGGCGTCACGCCGGCCGACATCGTGGCGGTGTTCGACGCCAATCCTCATAAGCAGGACCGCTTCCTGCCGGGCACGCAAATTCCGATCCACGCTCCGGCGGCGATCGCGGACTTCAAGCCCGACTACGTAGTCATCCTGCCTTGGAACCTGAAGGACGAGATCATGGGCCAACTGGCCTATATCCGCGATTGGGGCGGGCAGTTCGTGACCGCCGCGCCGGACACCAAGGTCGTCGGCTGATGCAGTTCACGGCGACCGACATCGACGGCGTCGTTGTCGTCGATCTGGACCTGATGTGCGACGAACGCGGCGCGTTCGCGCGGCTGCATTGCCCGGACGAGTTCGCGGCCGCCGGCCATCCGTTCGTCCCACAGCAGACCAGCCTCTCGCGCAACGCCCGGGCGGGCACGCTGCGCGGCATGCACTACGAAGCCGCCCCCCATGAGGAAGCCAAGCTGGTCCGGGTCGTCCGCGGGCGGATCTTCGACGTCGCCGTCGACTTGCGCTCCTCCAGCCCGACCTACCGCCGTTGGACCGGGACCGAGCTCTCCGCACAGAGCGGCCGCGCCCTGCTGATCGGGAAGGGCATGGCCCACGGCTTCATCACACTGGAGGACGACACCGACGTCCTCTACCAGATCGACCGCATCTTCGAGCCGGGTCACGGCCGCGGCGTGCGCTGGAACGATCCGGCGTTTGGCATCGAGTGGCCTGCGACACCGCTCGTCATTTCGGAGCGGGATGCGGGCTATCGCGACCACGACGCCGCCTCTTAGACTGCGCGCATGCTCGACATCGACCCATCCGCCAAGATTTCGCCACTTGCCGACATCGAAGCCTCGGCCCGGGGCACGCTGATGCGCATCGGCGCGCGGACGATGGTCGACGCCTTCGTGAAGATCAAACCAGCCGGCGGCATGGGCGAGCTGGTCATCGGCGCTGACTGCGCCATCAATTCGGGCACGGTGATCTACACCGGAAACGGCGTGAAGCTGGGCGACGCAGTGTTGATCGCCGCCAACTGCACCCTTGCGCCGACCAACCACGCTTTCGGCGATCGCTCGCGCCGGATCCGTGAACAGGGATTCCTCCCGTCGAAGGGAGGAATTGTCATCGGCGATGATGTCTGGCTTGGCGCGAACGTCGTGGTGCTGGATGGCGCGGATATCGGGGCCGGATGCATCGTCGCCGCCGGGTCGGTCGTTCGCGGCGTCCTGGAGCCCTATTCGATCTACGCGGGCGTCCCGGCCAAGCGCGTCGGCGCGCGCGGCGAATGACGCGCTACACGATCATCGGCGCCCGCGGTTTCATCGGCTCGCGGCTGCTCGGCGCGCTGAACGCACGCGACGAAGACATCTACGCGCCCGAACGCGGGGATCGCGATCTGTTCAGACGCGACCTTGGCCGCGTGTTCTACTGCGCTGGCCTGACCGGCGACTTCATGGTCCGGCCCTTCGACACGGTCGAAGCTCATGTCGGCCTGCTCACTCAACTGCTTCGCGATGCGAGCTTCGAGCGGCTTATCTACCTCTCCTCGACGCGGGTCTATGACAGCCTGGGCCCCCGCGGCGGCAATGAGAGCGACACCCTGGAGTTCGACGTCGCCGCGCCGCGCAACGTCTATGATCTCTCCAAGGCGCTGGGCGAGAACCTCTGCCTCGCGCGCTCTGGCGGCCGTGCGGCGGTGGCGCGCCTGGCCAATGTCTTCGACTGGACCGACGACGCCGGCGGCTTCCTCTCGGACCTGCTCAAGCGGGCGCGGCGGGAAAAGGTGATGACGCTCGATAGCTCCCCGCAGGCCGGTCGCGACTACATCCATGCCGACGACGTCATCGCCGCCCTGCTGGCCATGGATGCGCAGGAAGCGCACGGGATCGTTAACGTGGCGCGTGGAGAGGCGATCTCCAATGGAGATGTCGCCGCCGTCTTCGCCGCCGCCGGATGGACCCTGAACCTGACCGGCCAGGGCGCCCCGCACGGACCGGTGTGCGACATCGGCCGGCTGCTGAGCCTTGGCGTCGCGCCGCGCGATGTGCGCACCGTGATCGCCGGCGCGCTCGCCGATCCGGGCTTCTTCCTGGGCTAGGCTGCGGCGGAGATCTTTCCGCTCGCCCGCGCCCGGTTGATGGCGCCTTCCAGCATCTCATAGAAGTCGGCGGCGAACTGCTTGGTCTGGCCGAGCGGGCTGGCCTTGAGCATCGCGCGCAGATCGGTGCGCAGCGCCGCGCGGCGATCGGGATCGCCAGCCAGCCGCAGCGCGATCTCGACGAACTCGTTCGGCGTGCGGGCGCACAGGTCGCCGAGGCCCGCATTGGTGAGGATCGAGTAGCTCAGCCGTTCGAACATCGCCTCGCCGACCAGGCTGATCGTGGGCACGCCCATCCATAACGCCTCGCAAGTCGTGGTGCCTCCCGTCTGCGGGAAGGTGTCCAGGGCGATGTCGATCTCATTGTAGAATGGCATGTGCGCGCCACGGATGTCCTCGAACCGCACGCGTTCCGGGCCCACGCCCTCCGCAGCGAAGAGCGCGAGAATGTTCTTGCGGAAGGTGGGCGTCCCGCCTTCGGGGCGCACGAACAGGAACTGGGCGTTTTCGACCGCTGCGGTCACCCGCGCCCAGGTCCGCACCATGTCGCGGCTGTACTTGTAGGGGTTGTTGGCGGTGCCGAAGGTCAGAAAACCCTTGCGCTGCTCAGGCGTGCCCTCGGTGATCGGACGCTCGGGAAATGCCTGCTCGCCCATGGCGATCCAGCTCTTGGGCATCAGCAGTGGTTCTTCGATCAGCAAGTCGCGGCTGGTCGGCGCGACATAGGGATCGAGGATCAGGTGGTCGATGGTCTCTAGGCCCGCTGAGTGCGGATAGCCCAGCCAGCTGGCCTGCAGCGGCGCGGGGTTGAAGGCCATGACGCCCAGCTTGTTCATGTGCGTGGATCCGCCCAGTTCGATCAGCATGTCGACCTGGTCGTTGGCGATCATCTGGGCCGCGTCGCGGTCGTTGATGTCCTTCTCCCAGCGGAACCCGTCGACCAGCTGCGTGATCCGCGTCTGGGTCTGATCGGCTTGGTCGCCCTGGTAGTAGGAGTAGCAGTAGAGCTCGAAGCGCGAGCGGTCGACGTGCTGGAACAGCGGCATGGCGAAGTACGCCACGGGATGATTGCGCAGGTCGGACGACATGAAACCGATGCGCAGCTTGCCGTTGTCGGCCCGCGGCGCGGCGCGCTCGATCGGCCAACGGTCGATGGTCTTGGCGACGGCGCGGCCCCAGACACGGTGCATTTCAAGCAGATCCAGCCGGTCTTCCTGGTTCGTGATCCGCCCTAGGTGCCCCAGAAGGGCGGTATGCTTGCCTGAACTCGCCCAGCTGTGGCCGACTTCGGAGAAGCTGCCCAGCATGTCGGCGGTGTCGTAGTCGCCGAGCCGGATCAGGATCTCCAGCGCCACCTTGAGGCCCGCCGGGTTCAGCTTGACCGTCGGGTCGACGGCTTCCTTCAGGATCTGGTAGGCGCGCTCGAGGTGCTGGGCCTCGTCGCCGTGGCGCGAGCGCGCGAGGCTTTCGGCCAGCGCGATCCGATAGTCAAAATTGTCAGGCGCAAGCTTGAGCGCGATCTCCATGTGCTCGTTGCCGCGCTTGCGGTCGTAGTCGCTGATCACGCCGCCGAGCTGGTGGTGGAGCCAGGCCTGGTCCTCGTAGCGGTCACGTAGCGAGATCAGATAGGCCTCAGCGTCGCGCAGCCGGCCGGAACGGCGCAGCGCGGTGCTTCGAGCCTCGCAGAGGCGCATGCCGTCCGGATTGGCGACGAGGGCCTGGTCGATGATCGCCACGGCTTCGGGATAGCTCTTGTGCTCGGCCGTGGTCGCCGCGAGATCGAGCCAGGCGTCGACATAGTCCGGCTTCAGCTTCACCGCCAGGTTCAGGCGCATGATCGCCTTGTCCAGCTCGCCGCCGTACCAGTAGCCGCGGCCCAGGTTCCGTTGCGCCTCTGCCGAGTTCGGCTGCAGGCGGACGATCTTCGTGAAGACCTCCACCGCCGCGGGGCCGTTGCGCATGTCGTTGTAGACGTTGCCGCGGTTGCTCAGCGCCGAGGTGTTCTTCGGATTGAGCTTCTCGGCCTGCCGAAACGCCTTGATCGCTTCGTCGAAGTTCTTGGCCCGGCGGTAGCTTACGCCGAGCACGTTCCAGAGGTCGTAGTCCTTCGGATACAGCTCGACACCGGCCTTGGCCCACCGCCCCATTGGCTCGAAGCGGCCGTGGCGGAAGAGGATGGCGGTGAAGTTGCGGTAGAGCCCGACGGGCGCCTTCGGGTCTCGCTCCAGTTCGGCCTCGATCAGGCGAACGCCCTCGTTGACGTCGCCGGCTTTCAGCGCGGCTTCGGCGGGAGCGAATCTATCAGTCGACATCAAGGCATCCTGTCGCGCCGGCCGGGGGCCGCGCGGGTAGCGGGTTTTGGCGAAGCGGTCAGGGATGACGCGCGAAGTGACCCGGCAACTTAATGACGGCGGCCCGCGGCGCCAACTATGGCGCGGTTATCCGTCGCGGAACCGCCACTTCAGCCCGAGGATGACGCCCGACAGCAGCAGGCACACGCTGTTGGCCCCGATGACCGGCCAACTGCCGGTCATCACGCCGTAGATCGTCCAGAGCGTGAATCCCGTCACCGTCACGACGTACATCCGCAGGCTGATCGACGAAGCGTCCTTCTCGCGCCAGATCTTCAGGATCTGCGGCGTGAAGCTGGCCATCGAGCAGAGCGCGGCGGCGGTTCCGACGATGTCGGGCAGGGACATGGCCATGGGCGCACAACGGGCCGCCGCGGCCAAGGTTGCGCGCATGAAGAAGGGCGCGGAGCCTGAGGCCCCGCGCCCTCTTCGCGGCGATCCCTGTGGGACGGATCAGCGGGGTTTGTAAATCTTGTCGAAGACGCCACCGTCGCCAAAGTGCAGGGCCTGGGCCTTCTTCCAGCCGCCGAAGGTGTCGTCGATGGTTACCAGCGGGATCTTCGGGAACTTCTTGGCCCACTTGGCCGCCGCCGCCGGGTCGCGCGGGCGGTAGTGGTTCTTGCCGATCAGATCCTGGGCCAGCGGGCTGTAGAGGAAGTTCAGATAGCCCTCGGCGATGGTGCGGGTCTTCTTGCGGTCGACGACCTTGTCGACCAGCGCCACCGGCGGTTCGGCCAGGATCGAGACTGACGGGTAGACGATGTCCACCTTGCCAGGGCCGAGTTCCTCAATGGCCAGGTAGGCTTCATTTTCCCATGACAGCAGCACGTCGCCGATGCCGCGCTGGACGAAGGTGGTGGTCGAGCCGCGCGCCCCGGTGTCGAGCACCGGTACATGCTTGAAGAGCTCGCCAACGAAGGCCTCGGCCTTGGCGGCGTTGCCGCCCGGCTGGCGCAGCGCCCAGGCCCAGGCCGCCAGATAGTTCCAGCGGGCCCCGCCCGAGGTCTTCGGGTTCGGCGTGATCACGTCGATGCCGGGTTTGATCAGGTCGCCCCAGTCCTTGATCTTCCAGGGGTTCCCCTTGCGGACCAGGAACACGATGGTCGAGGTGTAGGGCGTCGAGTTGTTGGGCAGGCGCGATTGCCAGTTCGCCGGCAGCAGCTTGGCCTTGGCGGCGATCTCGTCGATGTCGCTGGCCAGCGCCAGGGTGACGACGTCGGCCTGCAGGCCGTCGATCACCGAGCGGGCCTGCTTGCCTGAACCGCCGTGGCTCTGCTGGATCACCAGGTCCTGGCCGACCTTGTCCTTCCAGTACTTGGCGTAGGCGGCGTTGATGTCCTTGTAGAGCTCGCGGGTCGGGTCGTAGCTGACGTTCAGCAAGGTGACGGCCTTGCCCTGGGCGGCGGCGGGGCCGGCCATCAGGGCCGGCGCAGCAACGGCCGCTGCGCCGGCGGCGGTTCCCGCGGCGAGTACGCCGCGGCGGGACGGATCTTGTCGATTCTGGCTCATGGATCGAGGTCCTTGTTCTTCGGTCTCGTCGGCGGGCGGACGCGGCCGGCCGTAGCCGCGCCACCCGCCAGTGGGGTTAGAACGCGTACTGAGTGCGCAGCGAGTAGATGTTGAAGTCCTGGCCGACCTGGGCGCCGGCCGGCGGAGTCGCCGTTCCGGTCCCGAATGCCGTGCCGCCGGGGGACAGACGGTCCACCGAGACGTCCTGGAAGGCCGCCTGGAACCGCAAAACGCTGTTGACGTACCAGTTCAGGCCCAGGGTGAAGATCTCCTGTTCGCCGCCGCGGATCGCCGAGGCGACCGGAGCCGTGCCCGGCGCGCCCGCGAGATAGTTCAGGTCCAGTTTCGAGTAACGCAGCCCGAGCTCCCAGGCTCCCCAGGTACCCTCCTTCAGGTCGAAGGCCTTGGCCGGGCGCGGGGCGTCGAAGGTGCCGGCGGTATATCGGCGCGGCTCGCCGGTGATCGTCCAGCCGGCCTGGGCGTACCAGCCCGAGAAGTCCGGATCCGACAACGGGCCCTTACGGTCGACCTTGATGTCGAAATACTCGGTCTGGAGGTAGAGGTTCTTCCACTGGGCTCCGAACTCGCCCCCGATGGTGGTCAGTCCGTCGGCGTCGATGTTGCCGGTGTCGATCAGGCGGGCGCCGTCGACGCGGATTTCCGGGCGGTCGCGCAGGCGGATGTTGGTGGTCGCGGGCGCGCCGGCCACATCCGGTCCGCCAGCGGCGGGGTTGAACACGATCGAGGTGTTGACCCCGACGTGGATCAGGCTGTCGTCGCGCCGGAACGGCACATAGCTCAGGCGGCCGACAAAGGCGGTCTGCTCATCGAAGCTCGATGTACCGATGATGTTGCCGGTGATCGCCGCCGTGCCGGTCCAGTTGTCGCCGCCAGCCAGTAGGGCGACCCCGGTGCGGCCGTCGCCCGCGGCGATGCCGCGAACCACTTCCGCTGGCGACGCGCGCTCGACGAACAGCGAGCCGTTGGTGGAGACCGCTTCTTCAAGGCCCGACGGCGGCGAGAAGGCTCCGATCCGAAGCTTCAGACCCGCGACGGGGAAGCCGTACTGCACCCAGGCGGCGCTGATCTTGCCGGCTTCTTCAGTACCGGAGCCGCCGAAGTCGTAGAGGAAGTTGTAGTCGAAGGCGCCGAAGGCCTTGCCCTCGATGCCGATGCGCGCGCGGCGGAAGTTGGCGCCGTCCGACAGGTCGCGGGCGTGATCGTTCTCGCTGGCGTCGCCGTACGAGCCGCGGCGGAAGTCGGAGCCGAGCGGGCCAGCGGCCGCCTGGTCGTAATGGGCGGCGTCAAGTTGGAACACGCCGCGGAACGAGGCGGTGAAGTTCCCGTCGGCGGAGGCGATGGTCGGACGGCCGTTGGCCAGCGACACCTTCGTGGCGGTCGCTTCCTTACGGACGTCGGCGATGTTGTTGGCGGTCGACTGCTTGAGGTCGGCGATCTGCGACTGCAGCAGCTCCAGTTGTTCCTCGAGCGCCTTGATGCGCGTGTCGGTCGCCTCGTCGGCGGCGGCCAGGCCCGGCCAAGCGAAGGCGATCGCCGCCGCCCCGGTGATGAGTTTGGTTTTCCACGTCATGTGGTTGTTGCCCCTCGTTTTGTTGGAGTTCGTTCAAACTCGACCGCATATAGACGCGATAATTCCTATCGGAAAAATCGAGTTTGACTTCAAGCGGTCGTAGATTTCCTGACAGCGCGCATCGGCCGCAGCCTCGCGCTTGGGTCGCTGTCATCCCGGTGACATAAGGGTCGGGCTTCGTATGTCGTTGTGTTGCAGGATCGATTCGCCTTGGCGCTTTCGCCGTCGTCTTCGCGGTTAAGTCCGCCGGCCTGGCTCGGCCCGGTCGGTCCTGTCCTGACGGCCGGGGCCGCTGGTGTCGTGGCCATCCTCGGATTCGCCCTGCTGGTCGGCGCCAGTGCGCAGGCGGTGTCATGGATGCTGTTGGTGGTTTGCGGCGTCACCGGCTTGGCCGCCTGGCACGTGGCCGAGCGCGTCGGGCTGGCGGTTCCGGCCGCCAACGCCTTCGACAGGCCCGCGCACGAGGACGCCCCGCCGTATGCGAGCCTCATCGACGCATTGCCGGACCCAGTTCTGGTGATCGCCGCCCATGAGCCAGATGACCTCACAGGGCGGCGTTTCGTGCTGGTTAACGCCGCCGCCCGGGAAACTCTGCGGATACAATATGACGCAGGGATGCTGGTGACAGTCATCCGCGACCCCGACGTGCTCGAAGCGGTCGATGAGGCGCTGTTCGGTCAGACCGAGGCCCAGGCTGTGTATGAGATGGGCGGCGCCCAGGAACGCGTCATGCGGGCCATCGCCAAGCCCGTTGGACAGGCGCCCGACGGCGCGCCGCTGGCTCTGCTGGTGCTGCGCGACGAAACCGACATCCGCCGGGCTGAACGCACGCGGGCCGACTTCCTGGCCAACGCCAGCCATGAGCTGCGCACGCCGCTGGCCTCGTTGTCAGGTTTCATCGAGACCCTGCGCGGTCACGCCAAGGACGATCCCGGCGCGCGCGAGAAGTTCCTCTCGATCATGCAGGCCCAGGCCGAGCGGATGTCGCGGCTCATCGACGATCTGCTCTCGCTCAGCCGCATCGAACTGAACGAGCACATCGCCCCGCATGGCGAGGTCGACCTGATCATGGCGATCATGGACGTGATGGATTCGCTGGGACCGCTGGCCCGCGACCGCGGCGTCCGGCTTGAGCCGATCGACCTGCCAGCGCGCGGGCAGGTCCTGGTGGCCGGTGACCGCGACCAGATCATTCAGGTCATCCAGAACCTGGTCGACAACGCGATCAAGTACACGCCGTCCGGCCAGGCCGTTCGGGTCTCGCTGCGCAACCGAGTGTCGGCCGCCGCCGCCGCCGCAGTCGGCGATGCGCGCGCTTCGCGCTTCTCGCTGCTGACGCCGGATCGCGCCTCCGACCTCTATGCGGCGCTGCGCGTCTCTGACGCCGGGGTCGGCCTGGCCCGTGAGCACCTGCCGCGCCTGACCGAGCGCTTCTACCGCGTCGAGGGCCAGAAGAGCGGCGAACGCTCTGGCACCGGGCTTGGCCTCGCCATCGTCAAGCACATCGTCAACCGCCACCGCGGCGGCTTGGCGGTCGAGAGCGTCCAGGGCGAGGGCGCGACCTTCACGGCCTACTTCCCGCTGGCCAAGGCCGAGGAAGCCCCGGCCGCCTGACGGCTCAGATGCCGTTCAGCGCGGCGGCCTCGGCGGAGTCGATGTACTCGTCCAGGCGCGTGATGACGCCGTCCTTCATCCGGATCACGCAGCAGGCCGACATCTTGAATGGGCGGCCGTCGGGGAGGGTGGCCTCCAGCACGTGCTGCTGCAGGAACCCGTCGGACAGCGCCTCGCGACGCACGATCCGGTACTGGCGGTCGGGCAGTTTGCGCATGAACCAGTTCAGCACCTTGATGTTCTGGTCGACCGTCTGCTCAAGGCCGTCGTTGTTGTGCCAGATCTTCGCATCGGGCGCGTAGCAGGCGCGCACCGCCTCGACGTCGCCGCCTTCGATGGCCGAGACGAACCGTTCGGCGAACGCCAGGACTTCATTGGATTGCATGCGTGTCTCTCCCTTGCCGCGGAGGTTAGGTCTTAATATGCAAGCAATCAATCGACGGCGCGGCCCGCGTACAAAAATCCCCGGGCGCGGGCCCGGGGATCAGTTGGCGGGGAAAAGTCGGTTCTAGAACTTGAAGGTCAGCGAGGCGCCGTAGGTGCGCGTCTGGCCCGGGAAGCGGACCACGACATTGGCGTTGCTGCTCACCGCGCTCCAATAATACTCGTCGGTCAGGTTGCGGCCCCAGACCGACAGCTCCCAACGGTCGTCCAGGGCGTGCAGGCCAAGACTGGCGTTCAGCACGCCGTAGTCCTCGATCACGAACCGCGGATCGCCTTCCAGGTCGGCGTGCGACTTGGATTGATAGCGCCCGGCGATCGCCGCCTGGATGCCCAGGTTCTGCGTCAGGTCGCGGCTGTAGAGCGCCGTCAGGCCGCCCTGGAATTTGGGGCTGTAGAGGAAGGGCTTGCCGTCGAAGTCGGTCGGCTGGCCGGCGGCGTTGATGCCGACATAGTTCTTCACTTCGGTGTGCAGGAAGGTGGCCGACCCGATCAGGGTCAGCCCCGCCGTGGCGCGCCAGGTCACCTCGCCGTCGACGCCGTAGGCCTCGGACTCCGGCACGTTCGCGAGCCGCGCCAGGGCCGTATAGATCGGGTCGGCGAAGTAGACGCTGAGCTGCTTGTTCTCGTAGTCGTAATAGAAGGCGCTGACATTGGCCTGGACGCGGCGCTCGAACAGCGAGGCCTTCAGCCCCACCTCATAGGCGGTCAGCAGTTCCTGCGTCGCCGGTGCGTTCTGGGTGGAGATGTTGGCGGCATTGATCGGCGTGGCGCCGGCCTTGGCCCCGCGCGAGATCGAGCCGAACACCAGCACGCCCTCGGCCGGCGTCCAGTCCAGGGCGAGGCGCCAGGCGACGTTGTCCTCGTCCAGGGTGGAGGTCACCAGGCCGAAGCTGCGGGTCGCCGGGTCGAAGGTGTTGCACTGACCCTGGGTGATCGGCGCCACCATCCCGTAGGCGCCGAAGAACAGCGCCCGGTTCACGACGTTGACGTTGGGCAGCATGCTGCCGTTCACGTCGCGCGAGCAGCCCTGGTAGTCCTGCTTGTCCTGGGTGTAGCGGATGCCCGCCGTCACCTTGAACGCCTCGCTCAACCGGTATTCGCCGTTGGCGAACAGGCTCCAGGTGTCGGTCTCGATACGGCCGATGTCCTCATAGGTCCGGAACGACTGGTTCAGCTGCAGCGGCGTGTAGCCGCCCGAGTTGAACGGCGTCGCCAGCAGCGGCTGGCCGACTGTGCGGATCAGCGTGACGTTGGCGTTCTGGCCCAGCAGCGTGCGGTTGGAGTCGAGGATGCGGTCCCGGGCGATGTAGCCGCCGAGCAGCCAGAAGGTGTTCTCGCTGGAGCCCTCCAGGTGGATTTCCTGGCCGATCGACTCGATGTCGCCCTTGGCGTGCTGGATCAGGATCTCGTAGGGCGCGCCGCTCCAGTCGAACTTCGCGTCGCGAGTGAGCTTGTTGTAGTTGGTCAGCGAGACCAGCTGCATGTCGCCGCCCAGGTTCCAGGCGATCTTCACCTTGCCGGCGTAGAAGTCGTTGTTCTCGCGCAGCGGGCCGCCGATGCCAGCGCCGACGCCGATGTCTGCCGAGCGCACGGCCAGCGGCGCCCAGTCGGCCTGATCGGCGCTGGTCGGCGCGTTGGCGGCGATGTAGGCGGCCAGACCCGGCGCGTTGAACGGGCTGCCGGTAGTGGCGGGAGTGAAGCCGATCCCCTGGGCGGCCACGGTGTCGGACTTGTTGCGCCAGGCCGTCAGCGAGGCGTCGATCGACACCGTATCCGACGGCTGGATGGCCAGCGAGGCGCGCCCGCCGTAGCGATGGACCTCGCCCTGCCGCTCGCCGCGGCTGTTGCTGATCTGCCAGCCCTCGTCGCTGTCCTCCGTGCGGAAGGCGAGGCGGCCCTGGATGCGATCGGCGATCGGCCCGCTGACATGGCCCTCGAAGTTGTGGGTCTTGTAGTTGCCGATCTCGCCGGTGATCGCCGCCTGGAAGTCCTCGGTCGGCTTGCGGGTGACGAAGTTGATCAAGCCGGCGGTGGTGTTGCGGCCATACAGCGTGCCCTGCGGCCCCTTCAGCACCTCGACCCGGTCCAGGTCGTAGATCGGCCCGGTGTTCATCATCGGATAGGCGTAGGCGACCTCGTCGGTATAGGTGCCCACCGTCGAGGTGGCCGACATGTTGATCGTGTTGAAGCCGATGCCGCGCAGCGTGTAGGTCGGCACCCCCTGATAGCTCTGCGAGACGCTGAAGCTCGGCGCGAAGGTGCTCAAGTCCTTGACGTTGGTGACGTGGAGCTTCTCCAGCGTCTCGCCCGTCACCGCCTGGATCCCCATGCCGACGGAGTTCGCGGTCTCCTCGCGGCGCTGGGCGGTGACGACCACGGCCTCGATCTCGGTGGCGCCCTGTCCTGGGCTCTGGGCCGCGACGGGCGCGGCTGCGAACAGCGCGGTCGTGCTGACGCCCAGCGCCAACAGTCCGCGCAGGCTGAATTGTCCTGGCATTGTGTCTTCCTCCTCCGGCGCCGCGCCTCTGTCGTGCGCGTGCGGCCTATCCTGGGAAGAGGGTGCGGAGTTCCCGTCGCCGCGCCTAGCTGACGGATGTGATAGGGCGGCGTCCGACATCGTAATGAAACTGTCATCGAACTGTCGCAGGCGGACAGCATAAGGCGGGCACTTTCCAGCCCGGGCGGGCAGGGGGCGAAATCAGCCTCCATGTCCGGCTCGCGCAACGGCATGGACCTTCGATGCTCACCTGGATCGCCCTGACGGCGCTGCTGCTGTTCTCGCTGGCCACCTTCATGGCCGGCCGCCGCCGCGCGGTGGCCACGACGGCTGGCAAGCCTGCGCTTCTTCATTCTCTGCCCGGCTATTACGGCAGCTACGCCGCCCTCTGGGTCGGCGTGCCGGCCGCCCTGTTCATCCTGCTGTTCGCGATGTTCGGCGGTCGGCTTGAGGCGGGCCTGCTGCGCGTCGATCCGCCGGCCGCGGTTCAGCAACTGACCGCGCCCCAGCAGGACGTCTTCTTTGACGACGCCCGCGCCATCGCCCGCGGCGGCATGCCCAGCGAAACCGTCTACGACGGGGCGTTGAAGACCGCCCTGGACGAAAAGGCCGCCCAGTCCAACCAGATCAGCAACCTGATCCAGTATGGCTCGATCGGCCTCGGCGCGATCCTGGCCCTGGCCGGCGCCTTTATCGCCTATCCGCGCATCTCGCCGCAGTTCCGGGCCCGCAACAAGGTGGAGGGCTGGATCGCCGGTCTCTTCATCGTCTGCTCGGTGACCGCCATCCTGACCACGGCGGGGATCATCGCCTCGCTGGTCTGGGAAAGCTGGCGCTTCTTCCAGGCGGTGCCGATCCATGAGTTCCTGTTGGGAACCGAGTGGAACCCGCAGATCGCCATGCGCGCCGACCAGTTCGCCGGCGCGGGCGCCTTCGGGGCCGTGCCGCTGTTCGTCGGCACCTTCCTGATCATGCTGATCGCCATGCTGGTGGCCGCCCCGATCGGCCTCTTCTCGGCGATCTATCTCTCGGAGTACGCCAGCTCCTGGACCCGCTCGGTGGTCAAGCCGCTGCTCGAGATCCTCGCCGGCGTCCCGACCGTGGTCTACGGCTTCTTCGCCGCCCTGACGGTGGGGCCGCTGTTCCGCTCGTTCTTCAACTGGATCGGCGCCCAGCTCGCCGGCGGCAGCTTCGACGGCCTCGCCCAGTACCTGATGCAGGTGCAGAACCAGATGGCCTTGGTCGCCGGCGCGGTGATGGGGATCATGCTGATCCCCTTCGTCTCCTCGCTCAGCGACGACATCATCAACGCCGTGCCGCAGTCGCTGCGCGACGGCAGCCTGGCCATGGGCGCCACCCGCTCCGAGACGGTCAAGAAGGTCGTCCTGCCGGCGGCTCTGCCCGGGATCATGGCCGCCCTGCTGCTGGCGGTCTCCCGCGCGGTCGGCGAGACCATGATCGTGACCATGGCCGCCGGCCTCCAGGCCCGCATGACCCTCAATCCGCTGGACACCGTCACCACCGTGACCGTCCAGATCGTTACGCTCCTCACCGGCGACCAGGAGTTCGACAGCCCCAAGACGCTGTCGGCTTTCGGCCTGGGCCTCACCCTCTTCGCGGTGACCCTGATGCTGAACATCATCGCCCTGCGCATCGTCCAGAAGTACCGGGAACAGTATGACTGACGCCGCCCTCCCGACCCCCGCGACCAACCTGCGCCAGACTGTCGAGGCGCGGCTGAAGAAGCGTCATGCCCAGGAGATGCGCTTCCGGCTTTATGGCCGCATGGCCATCATCGTGGCGCTGGCCTTCCTGGCGGTCCTGCTCGGCCGGATCGTGACCCAGGGGTACTCGACCTTCATCGACTACCAGATCGCCGTGCCGGTTCACCTGGACGCCAGCAAGATCGACAAGGCCGATCCGACGGGCGCCAACTACGACCTGATGGTCGCCAACTCCGTGCTCGCCAAGCTGGGCGAGACCGACGACGAGTTCGGGAACAAGTCGGGCAAGGTCATGGAGATCATGTCCAACGACCTCGGCTTCCAGCTGCTGAAGATGGTGCGTGAGGACCCGAGCTTGATCGGCAAGACGATCACCGTCAGCGGTCCGGTCAAGTCCGACGCCGCGCTCTACTTCAAAGGCCAGATCCAGCGCGCCACGCCTGAGGACGAGCGCAAGCTCGACAACCAGCAGCTCGACTGGATGGACAAGCTGAAGGCCTCGGGCGCGGTCACCTCGGGCTTCAACACCGGCTTCCTGACCCGCTCGGACTCGACCGAGCCGGAGCAGGCCGGCGTGCTCGGCGCCATCGTCGGCTCGATGATGATGCTGCTGGTCACCGCCACTCTGGCGATCCCGATCGGGGTGCTGGCGGCGACCTATCTCGAAGAGTTCGCGCCGAAGAACCGCTGGACCGACCTGATCGAGGTCAACATCAACAACCTCGCCGCCGTGCCCTCCATCGTCTACGGCCTGCTCGGCCTGGCGGTGTTCATCAACTGGATGGCCGTGCCGCGCTCCTCGCCGCTGGTCGGCGGCCTGGTGCTGGCGCTGATGTCGCTGCCCACGGTGATCATCGCCACCCGCTCGGCGCTGAAGGCGGTCCCGCCCTCGATCCGCGAGGCCGCGCTCGGGGTCGGCGCCTCGCGCACCCAGACGGTGTTCCACCATGTCCTGCCGCTGGCCATGCCCGGCGTGATGACCGGCGCGATCCTGTCGCTGGCCCACGCCCTGGGCGAGACCGCGCCGCTGCTGATGATCGGCATGGTCTCGTTCGTGCCGGGCGTGCCGGAAGGCTTCACCGGCGCTGCGACCGTCCTGCCTGTTCAGGTGTTCATCTGGGAGAACGCGTCCGAGCGCGGCTTCCATGAGCGCACCGCCGCCGCCATCATCGTGCTGCTGGTCTTCATGATCATCATGAACCTGGCGGCCATCCTTGTTCGACGCCGCTTCGAGCGGCGGTGGTGAGGCGATGAGCTTGATCCCGAGGTTTCCCATGCCCAGCCAGCGAGATGACGCCATGGCTCACGACACCACCGCCCCCGTCCACATCGCGGTCGACCGCCAGCACGCGGCCTTGCCCGCGGCGCCGGTGAAGATCCGCGCCCGCGACGTCAACGTCTTCTACGGCGAGAAGCAGGCGCTCTTCGACGTCTCCCTCGACGTTCCGGAGAACTCCGTCACCGCCCTGATCGGCCCCTCGGGCTGCGGCAAGTCGACCTTCCTGCGCTCGATCAACCGGATGAACGACACCATTCCGGGCTGCAAGGTCACCGGCCGCATCGAGCTGGACGGCGAGGACGTCAACGACCGCTCCATCGATCCGGTGGTGCTGCGCGCCCGCGTCGGCATGGTCTTCCAAAAGCCGAACCCGTTCCCGAAGACGATCTTCGAGAACGTCGCCTACGGCCCGCGCATCCACGGCATCGCGTCGGGAAAGACCGAGCTGGAAGGCATCGTCGAATCCTCGCTCAAGCGCGCCGGCCTCTGGGCTGAGGTCGCAGATCGCCTGCATCAGCCCGGCACCGGCCTCTCCGGCGGCCAGCAGCAGCGCCTGGTGATCGCCCGCGCCATCGCCGTCTCGCCGGAAGTCATCCTGATGGACGAGCCCTGCTCGGCCCTCGACCCGATCGCCACCGCGCGTATCGAGGAACTGATCGACGAGCTGCGCAACCAGTACTGCATCGTCATCGTCACCCACTCGATGGCCCAGGCCGCGCGGGTGTCGCAGAAGACCGCCTTCTTCCACCTGGGCAAGCTGGTGGAGGCCGGTCCCACCGGCGAGATCTTCACCAACCCGCGCGACAGCCGCACCCAGGACTACATCACCGGCCGGTTCGGCTAGGGGCAGGGACATGAACGAGCACATCGTCAAATCCTACGAAGACGAGCTGAACACCCTCACCGCCGACTGCGCGCGGATGGGCGGGCTTACCGAGGCCCAGGTCGGCGACGCGCTGGACGCGGTCGTCAAGCGCGACCAGGCCCTGGCCGAGGCCGTGGTCGGCCGCGACGAGCGGCTGGACGTCCTGGAAGCCGACATCGAGCGCAAGGCGATCCGCCTGATCGCCCTGCGTCAGCCGATGGCCAACGACCTGCGCAAGACGGTGGCGGCGATGAAGATCGCCTCCAATCTCGAACGCTGCGGCGACCTGGCCAAGAACATCGCCAAGCGCACGCTGATCCTCAACGAGGCCGAGCCGATCAGCCCGCTTACCCGCTCCATCGAGCGGATGGGCCGTCTGGTGGCCGGCCGCCTGAAGGACGTTCTGGACGCCTACACCGGTTCGGACCTTGACCGCGCCCTGGCCGTCTGGTCGCGCGACGACGAGGTGGACGAGCACTACAACAGCCTGTTCCGCGAGCTGCTGACCTACATGATGGGCGATCCGCGCACGATCACCGCCTGCGCCCATCTGCTGTTCGTCGCCAAGAACCTCGAGCGTATCGGCGATCACGCCACCAACATCGCCGAGATCATCCACTACGAAATCACCGGCGAAGAGATGATCTCCGCCGAACGACCGAAGACTGATGCGCTGCGCGCCTGACGCGCGCTCGCCTCAAGGAGTCCGCTGAATTGACGCCCTTTATTCTGGTGGTCGAGGACGAAGACGCCCTCTCGACCCTGCTGCAGTACAACCTCGACAAGGAAGGCTACGACGTGGTCGTGGCCGCCGACGGCGAGGAGGCCCTGACCCTGGTGTCCGAGCGCCTGCCGGACATCATCATCCTCGACTGGATGCTGCCGAAAATCTCCGGCATCGAGGTCTGCCGCCGACTGCGCCAGCGCTCTGAGAGCCGCAACGTTCCGATCATCATGCTCACCGCCCGCGGCGAGGAGAGCGACCGGATCCGCGGCCTGGACACCGGCGCCGACGACTACATCGTCAAGCCGTTCGCCATGAGCGAGCTGTCGGCCCGCATCCGCGCGGTGCTGCGCCGGATCCGTCCGGGCCTGGCCGAGGACCGCGTGCACATCGGCGACCTGACGATCGACCGCGTCGCCCACCGGGTGAAGCGCGCCGGCAAGGAGATCCACCTCGGCCCGACCGAGTTCCGCCTGCTGGACTATCTGATGCAGCATCCGGGCCGCGTGTTCAGCCGCGAGCAGCTGCTGGACGCCGTCTGGGGCTCGGACGTCTATGTCGAGGCCCGCACCGTCGACGTCCATGTCGGCCGCCTGCGCAAGGCTCTGAACCGCGAAGAGGCCATGGCCGACCCGATCCGCACCGTGCGTTCGGCCGGCTACTCGCTGGACATGGACGCCTAGCCCATCCCGGAAGCCGCGCAGCGGCTGTCCGGGACCAACTGCCTGTAGAGGCTCCTACGCCTCTTCGCGCCGATAGATGGAGCGCTTCGGCGCGGCCAGCACCCGGCGCAACATCGGCTCGAACGCTTCCAGCGGCATCGACTCGTAGGCCGGA
Organism: Phenylobacterium sp. Root1290; assembly: GCF_001425305.1. Lineage (GTDB taxonomy): Bacteria > Pseudomonadota > Alphaproteobacteria > Caulobacterales > Caulobacteraceae > Phenylobacterium. Next base: position 192,929 of record NZ_LMEE01000003.1, read on the forward strand.
TCGAAGCTGTTCTGGTCGTAGAGATGGCAGAACTGCGCGGTGTATTCGAAGTCCGGGTGCCCGCGGAACTGCTCGCGCATGTCGCGGTCCAGACCCAGGTGGTGGAAGAAGTAGTAGCCCTGGAAGATGCCGTGCTTGTCGAGCATCCAGTGGTTCCGCTCCGACACGTAGGGCTTCATGATCACCGCGCCGATCTCGGCGTGGTTGGCCGGGCCCAGGATGTCGCCGATGTCGTGCATCAGCGCGCAGACCACGTATTCCTCGTCGCGGCCGTCCTTGAACGCCCGCGTCGCCGTCTGCAGCGAGTGCTCGAGCCGGTCGACCGGGTAGCCGCCGTCGTCGCCCTTCAGCATGTTGAGATGGCCGATCAGCCGATCCGGGAGTTCGCGGTTGAACGGACCCGCCGCCTTTACGATGGCCATCCAGTCTTCCTGGGTGCCGTCGGTCATGGCCGTGAACTTGGCCTGGGTCTGAATTTCGCCGTCGGCCATGGCGGCCTCCCTCATATCTTGTTTCCGCCATCGTGCGGCGAAGGCGAGGGGGCGTCAAAACAAAAGGACCCGCCGGCGCGGGCCGGCGGGTCCGAATGTCGTACCGTCGTGGTCGCTTAGGCGGTGGCCAGGGCGCCCTTGCGGCGGTTGGCGCGGATCGCCACGCCGGCGCCCGTAAAGCCGATGATCATCATCGCCCAGGTCGCCGGTTCCGGAACCGCCGAGCCGAAGGTCAGGGTGCCGCTGTACGAGCCGTTGCCGCCGCTCCAGCCGGCGACTTCCAGCTTCTGCGCGCCGGCCAGGATCGGCAGGTTGAACAGCGAGCGGAACTCGATATTGCCGCTCGAGACCAGGTCGAGGTCGACGCCGTTCAGCTTCACCGAGGTGAAGTTGATGTTGGTCGACGGGGCGCCCAGGGTCAGGATCGAGCTGATGGTGGCGCCGCCGGCGCCGTTGGTCGGGAACACGAAGTCGAACACGTGCGAGAACGCGCCGCCGGCGACGGCGGTGTCGCCGAACATGCCGGTGATCGAACCGTCGGCGGCCGGGGCGGTCAGGTTGATGTATTGCGCGGCGTTGGCGGCCGGCGCGGCGGCCAACATCGAGACGGCGAGCGCGGCCCCGACAAACAGCTTCTTCATAGGGTACTCCAAGCTTACTGGGCGCCGGCCCGGAACACTACCGAGCATTGTGAAAATCCAATCGACGCTATTGGAGCGCGCACATAAGCCGCTGCGACCATTTGGCGCAACGTCGTTAGCGCGCGTTCACCATGAAAAATTGTAAAAACTTAACCATAGCGAGTGTTACGCGCGCTTGAGATGCGCCTTGTCCGCGGGATTTCGCCGTGTTCGCACCCCAGGGTGGAATGTCGCGTTGCCTATCGCAGCGGCTTGAGCGGCGCGCCTGGAGCAGATAGATGGTGAGCCTTGGTCAGCCCCGCCGCATCGGCGCCGGCAAGACCTGCGCGGGCGTAGCTCAGGGGTAGAGCGTCAGCTTCCCAAGCTGAATGTCGTGGGTTCGAATCCCATCGCCCGCTCCAATTCGATCTCTCGAATTCGGCGACGGTTCTGGATCCGGCTCACGGGTGCGGCCGAACGCGCTTGCGCCGTCAGCGCTGCGGCGGCGCTTCGCGGCCCGAGTGAACGAGGACCGCGTCCGGCAGTCGCTGTCCCCGGACCTCCATCGCCCGTACCGCTGAATTGAGATCCGCCAGTTCGGCCGGTGTGAACTGTATCGCCGCGGCGCCGGTGTTCTGCGCCATGTGCGCCATGACCGTCGTACCGGGCTTGTTCAGCGAGCGCTCGAACGCGGCCTTGGCGCCCTCGTAGCTGGCGTCCTGCACCCACAGCTTGGTGGTGATGAACAGTTGGTTGCGGTCAAGGCCATGGCTCTTGATGGCCGCGCCTACGGCTTCCTCGTTGCCATAGGACGCGGCGGTGTCGAGAAGCCGATAACCGACGTCGATTGCGGCCCGAACGCTTCGTTCGCATTCGGCGGGATCGGGCACCTGGAAGACGCCGAAACCCAGGATGGGCATCTCGACGCCATTGTTCAGCGTCACGGTCGGAGTGGTGGTGGCCATGGTTGTCTTTCCTAGCTCGGGTCAGCGATGGACAAAGCGCTGATGCGACGTGACGTATCGGTCAGTCTGAGCGTTCGGCGGCCGGACCAGCCGAGCCATCGCGCGTCGTTGTCTTTTGCAGGAGAGCGGTCATCGGGTTTGCGCTGCGCCGAGCCAGGACCTGACCTGGTTGAGCGTACGGCGCTCCTGATCGGCCTCCATGGAGAAGGGCGGTTCGATTTTGGCGCTCGGCGCCAGGTCCTTCAGGACCACGAGGCTTGAGCCCAGGCCGTAGCCGCCATGGGTGATGAAGGGGCGGACCGTCTTTCCCGCCAGATCATGAGCCCGCAGGAAGGCGCGGATCACCGGCGGCGCGGTTTCGCCCCAGATCGGAAAGCCGAGAAAGACCGTGTCGTAGGCTGCAATCTCTGGAACGGTCGAGGCGAGCGCGGGTTCACGGCCGCCGTCGCGTTCGCGGCGAGCCTGTTCGACAGTGGCCTCATAGTCCTCGGGATAGGGCTGGGCCGCGCGGATCTCGAACAGGTCCGCGCCCAGCATCCGCTGGATCGTCCCGGCGATCACCCGGGTGTTTCCTGATCGGGTGAAGTAGGCGACCAGGGTGTTCGAGGCGCCACGTTGCGTCTCCGCTCCGTCGGCGCAGGCCGTCGTTCCGGCCGCCAGCGACAGCATCGCGGGCGCGGCCAGCATGATCCGGCGGGACAGGTCGTTCTTGGCGTTCATCGCGTCGTCCGCTTTTTCGCGTCGAAAGTGCGTTGGCTCTCGACGATGAAGATAGGACGGGCGGCGATGCGCGATTAGCCGCTACAATCGGCATTCCCTAATAAGGTGGCCTAATGAATGTCGTGCGCAGCAGGCGAGGCGTTCTAGGCGAGGGACTTTGTGTCGATCGCTGCGTCTTCCTGGCCTGACGACGACCATGGCGGCGTCCAGCGCCTGAACGCAAGGGGCCCCATAGACAGGGGTTGATCGCGCCGCGCTACGGCGCAGCTCACGGTGCCCATGCGAATATCGAGTACATGAAAGACATGCCGGTCGCCGTCATCGACGGTCGAAACTTCCCGCCATCGGTCGAAGTCGACCGCATGGAAGCCGACTGTAAGGCGTGAAGGATCGTGGGCCGTCCCCTTGCCGAGAGACTTTAGAACCGCTTCCTTCCTGACCCAAAGCCGCAGGAAGTCTGCCTCCGAAAGATCGCGTTCGCCGCTTTCCTCGAGTTCGTCGGGCGACAGGACGCCGGCCATCTCCTCGCGGGTCAACACAAGCGATCCGGTCTCCAGATCCACTCCGATTTCATGATCGTGATCGACGGCGATCACCGCAAGATCGTCCGAATGCGTCAGGCTGAAATACGGCCCGTCAGGAATGCTGGGTTTGTCCCACGCGTTCTTGACGAACGACACGTCAGCGGCCGGGCAGGCTAGGTGGTTGGACAGGACGTCTCGAAGCGCGAGGTGCGCCGTCAGATAACGCCGCCGCAGATGGTCGAAGCCGAAGGACTGCGCCCTGGCGAGTTCATCGGGCGATAGACACTCTGCAAGCCCTGTTGGGACCGGCCTGGAAAGATCGACTTGGATCAAGTCCAGAGTGTTTTGGCTCCCCCACCCCGGTCGGCTGACCACATCAGCTCCTGCGTACATCGCTTCGTTTAGACGTGGTTCGGCGGCCGGGAGTCTTCACGCTTTTCTGCTCGTCCCAGGCCTGCCAGCGTACCTTATCGGGTATAAAAAACATTGTTATGTTTGGCCGGCAATGGCGTTGTCGCCTGTGCATTCACGCATGCCCATCTACTCGATGTGCAATTAGATAGACTTAATACCTCGCAGGATAACTTTGTCGGCTGAATGGCCGATTTCCGGGCGGTTCCAAATGTCGATACAAAGCGCCTACTTCGTTGGGGACGGCACACTTCTGATCCGCTGCGCGGAGGCCTTCGTGCAGGCCGGTGGGCAGGTGGCGGGCGTTGTCACGGCCGATCCCCAGATCGCCGCCTGGGCGCAGGAGCAGGACCTTGCCGTGCTCGGCGTTCCCGAACGGCCGGCGCTGGAGCAAGGCGGAGCCGACTATCTCTTCAGCGTGGCCAACCTCGCCGTCCTGAGTCCAGAGACGCTTGCCGCCGCGCGGCTGATGGCCATCAATTTCCACGACGGCCCGCTGCCTGCGCGCAGCGGCCTCAACGCGCCGGCCTGGGCGATCCTCGAAGGCGCCGATGAGCACGCTGTCACGTGGCATGAGATGGTCGAGGCGGTCGATGCGGGCCGGGTCCTGAAATCCCGCCGCTTTGCGATCGCTCCGAACGAAACCGCCTTCAGCCTCAATCTGCGCTGCTACGAGGCCGGCGAGGAGACTTTCCGCGAACTGCTGGCCGACCTGTCCGCAGGGCGGCTGGACGCCAAGCCGTTGAGCGGCGAGCGCGGCTGGTATCCGCGCGCCAAACGTCCCGCTGATTTCGGCGTTCTGGACCTGACGCGGCCCGCGGCGGAGCTTTGCCGCACCGTGCGCGCGCTGGACTTCGGAACGCGGCGCAATCCTATGGCGCTGCCTAAGCTGCTGCTCGGCGACCGGCTTCTGGCCGTGCGCGAGTTGGAGCGCCGGGTCGAGGGACGAAGCGCGCCAGGTCAGGTTCTCGCTCTCGACGAAGGCTCGATCACACTGATGGCCGGCGATGGCGCGGTTGTGCTGACCGGCCTCACCGGCATGGACGGCGCGCCCGTCGATCCCACCGAGCTTGGCGTCACGGTGGATGCGGTGCTGCCGCCACTTGTCCCGGTCGATGCTGCGACCCTGCGCAGCGTGGGCGCTTCCGAGCCGTTCTGGGAGCGCGCGCTCGAAAACGCCAACGCCCTTCTGCCGCCCTATCCGCGCGACCATGGCGCGGCGGCCGCTCAGGTCGTGCTCGACGTCGGCGAGCTTTCGCCCGACGCCCTCGGCGCGGCGTGGGCCGCCTGGCTCGCCGCCCTGACCGGCCAGTCGCGGGTCACGCTGGCGACGGCGGCGGAACCGGCATCTGCAGCCCTGGCGCGCTGGTTCCCGGTCACGGCGGACATCGATCCTCTCGGCGCCGCGCAGGCCGCGTCCGACGCCTACGCTGACGCCGTGCGACGGGCGCGGCCGCAAGCGCCGATGGCGGCCGATCTGCCCTTGCGGGTTGCCGGGCGCGCCGCCCTTGGCACGCTCGTCGCCGGGCGGCCGAGCGTCGCGGAAGCCGAGATCACGCTCTGCCCCGCCCCCGCCGCCATCAGCATCCGCGCGGGCCTCTACGCGCCCGAGGTGCTGAGCGCGATCGCCACCGACTTCAGCGTCTTCTGCAACGCATTTCTGGGCACGCCCGATGCGGTGCTGTCCACGCTGCCGCTGGGCGCCGACGCCGCGTCCGTCAGTGAGGACGGGCCGACCGAGAACCCGGACACCATCCCGGTGCTGATCGCGAGGATGGCGCAGGACATTCCCGACGCCGTCGCCATCGAGGATGGCGGCCGCAAGCTCACCTACGGCGAGCTCGAGGAGAAGGCGGCGCGTCTCGCCGGCGCCCTGGCCGCCCGCGGCGCCGGGCCGGGCTCGGTGGTCGGCCTCTACCTCGAGCGCAGCGCCGATCTGGTGGTCTCGATGCTGGCCATTCTCAAGACCGGCGCGGCCTATCTGCCGCTCGACCCGTCCTACCCGCCCGATCGCATCGCCTTCATGCTCGAAGACTCCGAGGCCGCGCTCGTGGTGGCTGATACGGACGTCGCTCCGCCGGCCTTCCTCGACCCGGCGCGCGTGGTCTCGCACAAGGCCGGGCATGACTTCGCCGGCCTCCAGGGCGCGCCGGCCGACATGGCTTATCTGATCTACACGTCCGGCTCGACCGGTCGGCCCAAGGGCGTGATGATCGAGCACCGCAACGTCACGAATTTCATTGCGGGCATGGACCGCGCAGCGCCGCTGGAACGCGGGGCGCGGCTCCTTGCCGTCACCTCGATGTCGTTCGACATCTCGGTGCTGGAGCTGCTGTGGACGCTGACGCGCGGCGCGACCATCGTGCTGCAGGCCTCGGGCGGCAAGGCCGACATGCCCGCCTTCTCGCTGTTCTATTTCGCCGCGCAGTCGGGCGCCGCGGGCGCCGACGCCTACCGCATCCTGTTCGAAGGCGCGCGCTTCGCCGATGAAAACGGCTTCGAGGCGATCTGGACGCCAGAGCGCCACTTCCACGATTTCGGCGGGCTCTATCCCAGCCCCGCGATCAGCGCCGCCGCCCTGGCGGGCATGACCAAGAACGTCAAGCTGCGCGCCGGCTCGGTGGTCGCGCCGCTGCATCACCCGGTGTCCATCGCCGAAAGCTGGGCGCTGGTCGACAACCTGTCCGGCGGGCGCGCGGGCATCGCCATCGCCTCCGGCTGGCAGCCGAACGATTTCGTCCTGCGTCCCGAAAACTTCGCCGATCGCAAGGCGATCGCGCTGGGCACGGTCGCGACGCTCCGCCGGCTATGGGCGGGGGAGGGGGTCGAGTTTCCCGGCCCCGACGGCAAGCCGGTGGCCGTGAACATCCATCCGCGGCCGGTGCAGAAGGAAATACCCGTCTGGATCACCGCGGCGGGAAACGTCGACACCTTCGCCGAGGCCGGACGCCTGGGATGCGGCGTGCTCACCCACCTGCTCGGCCAGTCGCTTGAGGAACTGCGGGACAAGATCGCCGCCTATCGTCAGGCGCGCGCGGAGGCGGGCTTCGAAGGCGCCGGCCACGTGGTGCTGATGCTGCACACGTTCGTTTCCGAGGATGAGGAGACCGTGCTGCGGACCGCGCGCCAGCCGATGAAGTCCTATCTGAACAGCGCGGTCGACCTCGTGCGCCAGGCTTCGTGGACCTTCCCGACCTTCGTCTCGCGGGCCGACGCCACCGGCCGCAGTCCGCAGCAGGTCTTCGAGACCGAGGACCTGAAGCCGGAAGAGCTGGATGCGCTGCTGGATCACGCGTTCGAGCGCTACTATCGCCGCGCAGGGCTGTTCGGAACGCCGGAAACGGCGAAGGAAATCGTTCGCGACGTGACGGCGGCGGGCGTCGACGAGATCGCCTGCCTGATCGACTTCGGCATCGAGTCCGAGACCGTTCTGGCGAACCTCAAGCATATCCGCACGCTGATGACCGAACTCGAACGGGAAGGCGGCGTCGGCCACAAGAGTTCGGTGGCCGAGGACATCGTGCAGAACGGCGTCACCTATCTGCAGTGCACGCCGTCGATGGCCGCCTATCTCCCCGCCGATGCGGCGGGCAAACGCGCCCTCCAGCAGCTCGACTGCCTGATGGTCGGCGGCGAGGCGCTGCCGCCCGATCTCGCCCGCGACCTGCGCGCCGGTCTCCAGGGCCGGCTGCTCAACATGTACGGGCCGACCGAGACGACGATCTGGTCGTCGGTCGCCGCGCTCGATGCGGTGGGCGAGCGCGTTCCGCTCGGCCAGCCGATCGCCAATACGGACCTGAGCGTGCGCGCGCCGGGCGGGCAGGTCGCGCCCCGTATGGTCGAAGGCGAGTTGTGGATTTCGGGTGCGGGCGTCGCGCGGGGCTATTGGCGGCGGCCCGAGCTCACGGCGGATCGCTTTGTCGAGCAGGACGGCCGGCGCTGGTATCGCACCGGCGACCTCGTGCGGATGCAGCCCGATGGCGCGCTGGAGTTCCTGGGTCGGATCGACAACCAGGTGAAGATCCGCGGTCACCGCATCGAGCTCGGCGAGATCGAGGCCGTGATCGCGCAGGCCGATTCGGTTCGGCAGGTGGCGGTCAAGATGGTGGAGTTCGGCGCGAACGACGCGCGACTGGTCGCCTACGTCACCGCCGGCGCATCCCGGCCGAGCGAGCGCGACCTGGCCGCGCGCCTGGCGGAAAAGCTGCCGGAGTTCATGCGGCCCTCGCAGATCGTCTTCCTTGACCGGATGCCGACGACGCCGAACGGCAAGATCGATCGACAGGGCTTGCCGCTTCCCAAGGCCGTCGCCGAGCGTGGCGAGATGGTCGCGGCGACGGGCGACACCGAAGCCGCCGTGGCGGCGATCTGGAAGGACGCCCTTGGCCTTGAGGAGATCTCCGTCACCGAAAACGTCTTCGATCTCGGCGCGCACTCGCTGCTGGTCGTGCAGATGCAACGGCGCATGAAGGAGCATTTCGCGCGCGACATCGCCATTACCGACATCTTCCGGTTCCCGACGGTTCGCGCCATCGCCGCGCATCTGTCGAGCGATGCGGGCCCGGCCAACGCCGCCGCTGACCGAGGCGCGGCGCGCGCCGCCGCGCGGCTGGCCAGAATGGGCCGCAGGTAGGAGGCGGACGTGGATCGAGACGATGCGGCCACGGCGCCTGGCGATCGGATAGCCATAGTCGGACGCGCGGGCCGGTTCCCCTCGGCGCGCAACGTCGATGAGTTCTGGGCGATGCTGCGCGACGCCCGCGTCGCCTCGCAGCGCCTCACCGACTCCGACCTCCTGGCGCGCGGCGTCAGCCGTCGCAAGCTTGCCGATCCGAACTATGTGCGCGTGGCCAACGTCCTGCCGGACATGGAGTATTTCGACGCCGGCTTCTTCGGGTTCTCGCCGCGCGAGGCGTCGATCCTCGACCCCCAGCATCGGCATTTTCTGGAGTGCGGCTGGGAGGCCCTCGAGGACGCCGGCTATGTGCCGGAGAAATTCGATGGCCGCATCGGCGTGTTCGCCGGTTCGGGCATGCAGGCCTACCTGCCGTTCAACCTGCTCAGCAACCCCGACCTGGCCGAGGAAATCGGCCTGTTCCTGTTGCGCCACACCGGCAACGACAAGGACTTCCTGACCACCCGCCTGTCGTACCTGCTGAACCTCACCGGGCCGTCCGTCGCCGTGCAGACCGCCTGCTCGACATCGCTGGTGGCCGTGCACACGGCCATGTCCTCGTTGCTGAACATGGAATGCGACATGGCCATCGCCGGCGGCGTGACCATCGAGCTGCCGCACCATGTCGGCTACACCTACACCGAAGGCGAAATCCTCTCTCCGGACGGTCTCTGTCGCGCCTTCGACGACGACAGCAAGGGCACGGTGTTCGGCTCCGGCGTGGCGCTGGTCGTGCTTCGCCGCTACGAGGACGCGGTCGCCGACGGCGACGACATCAAGGCCGTGATCCTCGCCAGCGCGGTCAACAACGACGGCTCGGGCAAGGCCAGCTATCTCGCGCCGTCGGTGGACGGGCAGGCGGAAGCCGCGGCCGAGGCGCTGGCCCTCTCGGGTCTGTCGCCTGGCGACATCTCCTATATCGAGACCCATGGAACGGGGACGCCGATCGGCGACCCGATCGAGCTCGCCGCGCTCCAGCAGGTCTATGGCGGCGTGCAGAAGGCCGGCATCGGGATCGGCTCGGTCAAAACCAATATCGGCCACCTCGACACCGCCGCAGGCGCCGCCAGCCTGATCAAGGTCGTCGAGGCGATGCGTCACCGCACGCTGCCCGCCAGCCTGAATTTCTCTAAGCCCAACAGCCGCTTCGACTTTGACGCCAGCCCGTTCCGCGTGGTCGCCCAAGGCGGCGCGTGGGAGCCTGGCGGTCCGCTGCGCGCGGCGGTCAATTCGCTCGGCGTCGGGGGCACCAACGCCCATGTGATCGTCGAGGAAGCGCCGAGGCGCGAAGTCCTGGCCGATGACGGCGCCTGGAAGCTGTTTCCCTTCAGCGCCCGCACGAAGGCCGACCTCGACCGGACCCGCGAGGGGTGGGCCGCCTGGCTCGGCGGCGAGGTTCCAGCGTTGCGCGACGTCGCCTTCACCCTGCGCGAGGGCCGCCGCGCCTTCGGCGAGCGCTTCGTCGTGGCCGCCCGCAATGCGCAGGAACTTCAGGCGGCGATCGGTGCGCGCAGCACCGCCTATCGCCAGCAGGGCAGCGCAGGGGACCCGGCTCCACGCATCGTGTTTCTCTATCCGGGCGGCGGCGCACAGTACCCCGGCGCCGGCGCGGGAATGCTGGCGTCCTTCCCGGTGTTCGCCGAGGCGGTGCGCACGTGCTTCGCCGCCCTGCCGCCGAGCGCGCCTGCCGATCTCTATGAGGTCATGTTCCGCCGCGAGCGGGGCGACGCAGAGGCCAAGGCGAAGCTCGAGCGGTCCGGCTATGCGATCCCGGCGCTGTTCATTCTCGAGTACGCCTACACCCAGCTCTGGGCGTCGTGGGGCGTGAAGCCCGACGCCATACTCGCCCACTCGGTCGGCGAGTATGCGGGCGCGGTCGCCGCCGGCGCCATGCGGCTTGAAGATGCGCTGAAGATCGTCGCCCTGCGCGGCAAGGTGATGGACGAGGCGCCTGCGGGCGCGATGACCTCCGTGCCGCTCTCGGCGGACGCGGTGCGGCCCTATCTCGGCGACACGCTGGACGTCGCCGCCATCAACACCGACGAGACGACAGTCCTCTCCGGCCAGACCGCCGATATCGAGCGGCTGGAACAAGACCTCGCGAAGGCCGGCCTGGAAGCGCGCCGCATCCACATCGAGGTCGCGGCGCACTCGCGGCAACTGGACGGTCAGCTGGAGCCGTTCCGCGCCGGGTTCGCGGGCGTGCCTTTTGAAAGGCCGGCCGTGCCGATGGCCTCGTCGATGCGAGGGGGGTGGGCCGAAGGCGAGGATCTTTGTTCCGCCGAATACTGGGTTCAGCATCTGCGCAACACCGTGCGCTTCGCCGACGCAGCCCGCACGGTGCTGGACGGCCAGCCGAGCATCGTCATCGAGGTCGGGCCAGGCCAGACGCTTGGTCCCTTGCTGGAAGCCTGCAAGGCGCAGCCCCGCGCGGTGCTCTACTCCTCGCCGCGTCCGCGCGATGACAGCGACGAAGCCGGCGTCGCGCTTGCAGCGCTTGGCGGGGTTTGGGCCAATGGCGTGGATCTCGATTGGTCGCTGGCTGTCCCGTCGGATGGCGCGCGCGTGTCGCTGCCGACCTACGCCTTCGCGAAAGAGCGGCACTGGGTCGAGCCCGGTCGCGGGCTCTCCCGCGACGACGCGGACGAGGCGCCTCAGCTCGCGCGTCGGCCGGACCTCGCGCAATGGTTCGAGGAACTTGGTTGGAGCGAACAGCCGCGCCATGGCGCAACGCCTGGCCTGGACGGCGACTGGTTGGTGTTCGCCGGCGACGACGCGCTTTCCGAAGCCGTGCTCACGCGCCTCAGCGCGAAGGGGGCGCGCGTTGTTGCGGTCCGCGCCGGCGCCGGCTTCGAGCGCGGCGAGCATGGCTTCAGTGTGCGTCCCGACGCCCAGGAAGACTTCGATGCGCTGGCCGACGCGCTGCCATCGGCGCCCGCTCGCACCCTCTACCTTTGGGGCGCGGATCCCCGGCTTGGCGGCCAGGCGTTCTCCGGCGCCTACCTTCTCGCCCGCCTGCTGCAACAGACCGAACAAGCGACGCACCTGACCTTCGTCGTCCAGGGCGCGGCGGGCGTTGCGGGCGAGCCGGCCCCCAACCCGCAGGCTGACGTCTTGCTGGGCGCGGTCCGGGTCGCCCCGCGTGAAATTTCGGGCCTGACCTCAGTTCTGGTCGATTTCGGCGAGGGCGCCGACCTGGACGCCCTTCTGGCGGAAGCAGCCGCCCCCGGCGAGGCCGACCATGTGGCTTTGCGCGCGAGCCGCTTCGTGCGCTCGCGCAACGCCGCCCCGATCGCCAAGCCGCAGGATCTGCCGCAGCGCCTGCGGAAGAACGGCGTCTATCTGATCACGGGCGGCGCTGGCGGCATCGGCCGCGAAATGGCCCGCTGGCTGGCCGAGACGGCGCAGGCGCGGCTGATCGTGCTGTCGCGCAGCACCAGCGAAGACGTCGCCCTCCGCGCCGCAATCGAGGCCCACGGCGGCGAGGTCATGTTCGTCCAGGCCGACCTCGCCGACCCCGATGCGACGGCGCAGGCGCTTCAAGCCGCGGCCGAACGCTTCGGCGCCCTGAACGGCCTCATCCATGCGGCGGGCGTTCTGGACGATGCGCCCCTGGCCCTGCAGCCGCTCGAAACGGCGCTTGCTGTCATGGAGCCGAAGCTCACCGGCGCGCGCACCCTCGATCGGCTCTATCCCGAAGGCAGCCTCGATTTCTTCGCGGTCATGTCCTCGACCTCGGTTCTGCTGGGCGGCGTGGGGCAGACGTCCTATGCGGGCGCCAATGCGGCGCTGGAGGCCATCGCAGCCAGCCGCAAGGACGGGTTCTCGATCGCCTGGGGCGCATGGCGCGACATCGGCATGGCCGCGCGCGCCTATGGCGCAGGGTCGGTCGCGGGCGGCGACGCCCTGCTCGGCGTTCGCACGGATGTCGTGGACGGCTCCGTTCTCTTCGAGACCGTCATCGACCCGGAAACCGACTGGCGCGTCGCCGAACACGTCGTGGACGGCCAGCCCGTCCTCCCCGGCGCGGCATTCATGGAGCTGGCATATGCCGCCGCGCAGGCGGTGATGGCGCAGCGTCCCTTCGCGCTCGACGCGATGCAATTCACCTCCGCCATGACCTTCGAGCGCATGCCGCGCCGGGTCGCGTTGCGGCTTATTCCCGCGCCGGAAGGCTACGAACTGGCGATCGAAAGCCGCGCCGGGGCGAGCGCCGAGCCGGTCGAGCACATGTCCGCGCGCATCGTTGCGCTGGCCTCCCCCGCGCCCCGTCCGGCGCCGGCAAGCGCTTCCGACGCGCCGGTTTCCAGCTTGAGCGGTCAGCCCGTGCAGGGCGGCCTGATGGGCTTTGGTCCGCGGTGGAACTGCGTCGGCGACATCCGCGTGGCGCAGAACCGTGTGACGGGCGAGTTCGCCCTGGCCGAAGCCTTCCGCGGCGACCTTGCCGTTCACCCGATGCATCCTGCCCTGCTCGACATGGCCGCGACGATCGGCCTGGCGATGCTTTCGTCGAACGGCCAGCTCCATGCGCCCATGTCGGCTGGCCGGATGCAGGTCTTTGCGCCGCTGGCGGACCGCATCGTCGCCCATGCCGAGCTCATCGCCAGCGAGGCAGGGCGGTTCGCGTCGTTCAGGGTCGCCATCTGCGACATGGACGGCGCCGTGCTGGTGCAGATCGAGGACTTCGCCCTGCGAGCGGTGGCGACCGGCGGGCTCGCCGGCGCACAGCCCCGCCAGAGCATCGGCAGTCAGATACTCGCCGCCGGCATCCGTCGCTTGGACGCGCCGGAGCTGTTCGCCCGCGTGTTCGACCATGCGGCCCGTCAGATCGTGGTCTCGCCGGTTTCGATCGACCTGATCCGGCTCGCCATGCTGGAAACCACGGACGTCGGCAAGCCGCAGCGCCAGGCCCGGCCCGAGCAGGAAATCGCCGATCCGGTGACGGCGCGGCTGGCCGGCATATGGCGCGATATCCTTGGTGTTTCCGGCATAGCGCCCGAGGATGACTTCTTCGCGCTGGGCGGCCATTCGCTGAATGCCGTGCGGATGATCGCGCGGGTGCGCAAGGACTTCGGCGTGTCGCTGCCGCTCGGAAAGCTGTTCGAGGCGCCGCGCCTCGAAGCCTTCGCCGCGCTGCTGGGCGCCGGCGCGGTCGCGCCCGCACAGGCGCCGACGAGCAGCGCGGCGCGACGTTCAGGACCGCATCGGATCGGCATGACCGAAGGTCAGCGCGAGATCGCCGGCAGCATGCTTGTCGATCGCTCGATGCTCATCGCCTACAACCTGTCGTTTTCCATGCACGTCGCGGGCCGGATCGAGTTTCCGGCCTTGCGCACCGCGCTGGCCGCGCTGGTCGACCGCCACGAGGTGCTGCGCGCGTCCTTCGATCTCGAAGGCGCGACGCTCACCATCGACCCGCAAGGCGGCTTCGAACTGGCCGAGAACGATCTCTCCCGCCTCGGCGCCGAGCAGGCCCAGGCGCAGCGCGACGTGCTTCTGCGCGAGGCGGCCGGCGCTCCGTTCGACCTGTCGCGCGGCCCGCTGCTGCGCGTCCTGTCGCTGCGCCTGCCGGAAGGGCGTTCGGAACTGGCGCTGATCGTGCATCACATCGTCTGTGACGGCTGGTCGGCCGGCGTGCTGATGCGCGACCTCGCTGCGCTCTACACCGCGGCGCTGCAAGGCCAGCCCGCCGCCCTGCCGCCCGCTCAGGGCGTCAGCGACCTGGCCGAGGCCGAAGCGCAATGGGCCGGCTCCGCCGAGGCCGAGACCCATCGCCGGTTCTGGCTGGATAAGTACGCCGGCTCGTTGCCGGTCATGGACCTGACCTTCGACAAGCCGCACCCGGCGACGCCGACGACCGCGGCCGCGCGCGTCGTCAGCCGGCTCGACGGCGACCTGGAGGCGGCGTTGCGCCGCGTCGCCCAGAGCGCCGACACCTCGCTGCGCAACCTGATCTTCGCCAGCTTCCGCTACTATCTGTCGCTGATGACGGGCGCGCCCGACGTGGCTGTCGGAATTCCGGTCGCCGGTCAGGTCGGGCACGGGCTGGAGAACGTCGTCGCGCACGGCGTCAGCTTCCTGCCGGTGCGCGCCGTCATCGACCGCGGCGCCTCGCTGCGCGACCTGCTGCAACAGGCGCGCCGTGACCTGCTCGAGGCGGTGGAGCATCAGAACTACAGCCACGGCGCGCTGGTGCGCGACCTGCACACGCCCCGCAGTTCGGCCCGCCATCTGCTGGCGCCGGTGGTGGTCAACATCGACGGCCTCGCCGAGCTGGAGAGCATCGCCCTGGGCGCGGCCCCGGCCCGCATCGAGGTCAACTCGACCGGGCATGAGTTCTTCGACCTGTTCTTCAATCAGTTCGACGCGCCCGGCCGCGTGGAGCTGACCTGGAACTACAAGACCGATCTCTTCGACGAGGCCACCGTCCGGACTCATGCCGGCAATCTGCTGAGGCTCCTTCAGGCCATCGCCGAAACGCCCGATGCGATGGAGCGGCCCGTCGCCGCCCTCTTGTCCCACGGCCGCGAGATCGCTCCCGCCAGCGGCGCGCATGCCGATCCTGGAGCCGCCGGGCCGCAGACGGTCACCGAAGTCTTCCACGGCGTCGCCGCCAAGTACGCCGACAAGATCGCCGTGCGCTTCGGCGATCAAACCCTGACCTATGCCGAGCTAGATCGGCGGTCTGACGCGCTGGCCGCGATGCTGGCCGCATCTGGCGTCCGCCCCGGCCATCTGGTCGGGATTTCGTCGCACCGCTCATTGTCGCTGGTGGTCGCGGTGCTGGGCGTCCTCAAGGCCGGCGCCGGCTACGTGCCTTTCGACATCAGTCTGCCGGAAGAGCGCCTGCGCTTCATGGCCCGCGACACGGGTATCGCCGTCCTGCTCGGAGCCTGCCCCCCGGCGGTGAAGGAAGGCGTGCGCGTCGTTCACTGGAAGGACTTCCCGCAGGCGCCCGCCCCAGCGCCCGCCGTCGAGATCAGCGGCGAGTCCATCGCCTATGTGATGTTCACCTCCGGCACGACCGGCGTGCCCAAGGGCGTCGTGCTGCCGCATCGGTCGATCATCCGGATGCTGCGCGACACCGACTGGCTGCAAATGTCAGACGAGACGGTCACGCTGCACTCCTCGTCCTTCGCCTTCGATACGTCGATCATCGATCTCTTCGCGTCGCTGCTGCACGGCGGAACGCTCGTGGTGCCGCCGGATGGGACGCTCTCGATCTCGCAGCTGGCCGACGCCATCCAGAGCCACGGCGTCAACACGCTGTGGCTGACATCGGGCCTGTTCCACGCCGTCGCGGACGTCCGCCCGAAGACGTTCTCCGGGGTCAGGCAGGTGGTCGTCGGCGGTGATGTCGTCTCGCCCGTCCATGTCGCACGCGTCATGGCCGCCTGTCCGAACGTCGCCGTCGTCAACGGCTACGGTCCGACCGAAAGCAACGTCACCAACGCGCACAAGGTCACGCAGGCCGATCTGTCGCGCGGCATGCCGCTGCCCATCGGCCGCGCTGTCCCCGGCACCCAGATCTACATCCTCGATGCGAACCTGCGCCCGGTTCCCGACGGCATCATCGGCGAACTCTGCATCGCCGGGCGCGGCCTGGCGCTGGGCTACTGGAACCGCCCCGAGCTGACGGCGGAGAAGTTCGTCACCGCGCCCTGGGACCCGGCGCTCAAGCTCTATCGTTCCGGCGATCTCGTGCTGAACCCCGGCGACGGCGTCCTGCGCTTCTTCGGACGCGCCGACACGCAGGTGAAGATCCGCGGCTTCCGTGTCGAGCTGACCGAGATCGAGCAGGCGCTGGACGCCCATCCGGCCATTCGCCAGTCCGTCGCGGTCGCCGCCGTGCCGCAGGGCCAGTCGGACAAGGTGCTGGCCGCCTACTTCGTGGCGCATGGCGCGGCGCCCCAACCCGCCGAACTGCGGGGCTTCCTGGCCTCGCGCCTGCCGGGCTTCGCCATTCCGACCTTCTTCGTGGCGGTGGACGAGATCCCGCTCAACGCCAACGGCAAGCCGGACCGGCGCGCTCTGCCCGCGCTGCGCAGCCAGAGCGTCGCCGCCGACGCCGATGCGACGCCGCGCGGCGGGACCGAGACCAGGCTGGCTGCCATCTGGTCATCCGTCTTGGGCGAAAAGGTCACCTCGGCCTCTGCGAACTTCTTCGCCCTGGGCGGACACTCGCTGCTGGCCGTGCGGCTGTTCGATCGCATCCGCAGCGAGTTCGGGCACGATCTGCCGATCTCGACCCTGTTCAGCAACCAGACGCTGCGCGAACTCGCGGCCTTGCTCGAAACCTCCAGCCCTGCGCCTGCCGAAACCAATCCCGACGCGGACTGGGATACGAGCACCGTCATCCATCCCGGCCCCAATCGCGACAGGCGCCCTCTGTTCATCGCTGGCGGCGTCGGCGGCAACGTCAACAACCTCATGGAGCTGGGCGCGCAGCTGGGGGTCAATCGCCCAGTGGTGGGCTTCCAGACGCGCGGGGTGCTCGGTCACCGGCCGTACGAGACCATCGAGGAGATGGCCGCCGCGAACATTCGCTACCTGCGCCTGCACCAGGCCAGGGGCCCATATCTGCTGGCGGGATATTCCGGCGGCTCGTTCACGGCGTTCGAGATGACCCGCCAGCTCGAGGCCGCTGGCGAAAAGGTCGAGCGGCTGTTCGTGCTCGACACCTATGCGCCGGGCTTCGCCAAGGAGTTCCGGCCGGTCGTCAAGCTGGGGATGGGCGAGCGGCTGCTCGACGAATTCCAGTTGCTGCGCAGCGAGGGCCTGCCGCAGTTCTCCGAGCGGCTCACCAAGGCCGTGCGCAGCAGGATCTTGCGCGGTTCGAACCTGCGGCTCTTCAAGAACTCCAGCCTGTCGCACTCCCGCTATCAAGTGATGCGGGACATCTGGATGGCGGCGGCCCGCAAGTACGAAGGCGGCAAGATCAGCGCGCCTGTCACGCTGTTCCGCACCCGGCCCAAGCGCCTGGTGGCGCGCCGGACCCTGGAGCTCGACCCCACCCTCGGTTGGGGGGCGGTCTCCAATCCCTCGACCGTCGAGACGCCGTGGGTCGAAGGCGACCACATGGGGATGCTGAAGGACCAGAACGTCCAGCTGCTGGCGAAACTGATCGAAAGCTTCATCGCGCCTCAGGGCGACGAGGGCGCGACAGACCTGGATATGAAGGCGTCCATCGCCTCGGTCAGTCCAAGCTGGGTCAAGTCGGCGTGATGGCCGCCCTCGATCTCCAGATACTCTTTCGGACCAGGGACCTCGGCAAATAGCTGGCGCGCCCGGGCGACGGGCAAGGCCTGGTCCAGCGCGCCATGCACGATGAGCTTCGGGGCGCTGATGGCGCGTATGTGGTCCACATTGTCGTACCGCTCGGCCCACATCACCTGGCAGAACGGGAAGCCCTTGTAGGCGTCCTGGTAGTAGAGGCAGGCGCGATAGGGGGCGGCTTCGAACACCACGGCCTCGAACGGACGCGCCGCCGCCAGGCGGCTGCCGACCCCCGCGCCCAGGCTGAAGCCATGCAGGACTCGGGCGGTCGCCGGCAGGCCCATCAGGTCGTCGAGCTGGTCATAGAAGGCCAGGGCGTCGCGGGCGAAGTTCATCTCGCTGGACTTGCCGCCCGTCGCGCCCGAACCGCGATACTCCATCATGGCGATCCCGAAGCCCCGATCGCGCAGGGCGCTAAGCCGCTCGAAGGATGCGTCCACGCCCGCGCCATTGCCATAGAAGCTCATGATCACGGGCTTGCCGGGCTGGGGCAGGGCCAATCGCGCTCCGATCATCTGGCCGTCGCTCGATCGAAATTGAACGGCCCTCACGCCGTCGGCGGCCGGCGGACTGCTGCGAGGAAACTGATAGATGCCGTAGGCCTGGAACGCCCAGACCCCCGCGAACATCAGTGCGGCCAGTGCAGCGGCTGCGATCAGGGCGGCGATCGCAAGGTTCGGCATCGACACGTCGGCGCTCCTGAGAACATCCAGAGAGTGTAGTCTACGCCGCCTCAGCCCTTCAGCACCAACGGCAGTCCCGCGACGACCAGCACCGCGCGGTCGGCGGCGCTCGCCATCGCCTGGTTCATCCATCCGGCTTCGTCGCGGAAGCGGCGGGCCAGGGCGTTGTCGGGCACGATCCCCTGGCCGACCTCGTTGGAGACGACATAGAGCGCGGCCGGACTGGCCTTCAGCGCCGCCGTCAGTTCGGCGGTCTTCTGGCTCAGGTCGGCGTCGGCCAGCATGTGATTGGTCAGCCAGAGCGTCAGGCAGTCGACCACCGCCACGTCGCCTGCGCCCAGCGCCCCCACGGCGCGGGCCAGCTCGAAGGGCGCCTCGATCGTCACCCAGCCGTCGCCGCGCTCGGCCCTATGCCGGGCGATCCGCTCGGCCATCTCGGCGTCATGCGCCTGCGCCGTGGCGACCATCACCCGGCGATTTCCGAAATGGTTCGAAGCCTCTCGCAGCGCATAGCTGGTCTTGCCGGAGCGCGCGCCGCCGAGGACGAAGGTCAGGCTCATTTGGATTGACGCTCCGCATGGCAAAGCCTAGGCAGGCCCCGCGACAGGTTCCCCGAGAGGGGATTAATAGGGAACTCAGGTGTGAAACCTGGGCTGCCCCCGCAACTGTAAGCGGCGAGCCCGCGCGTCATATGCCACTGGACGACAGTCTGGGAAGGCGGCGCGCAAAGGCTGTGACCCGTGAGCCAGGAGACCTGCCTGACGCGGTCGTCCTTCGTACGCTCGGTGGGAGCGCGCGAACGGGGAATTTTCCCGAGAGACGGCGTCCGTCGACCTGCGTGCAAGCGCGGGTCATGTCGTCATGCGTCAGGGGGATAACCCGATGAAGTACGTTCTATTCGCCACCACGGCCGCGCTCTGCGGCCTCGCCACCAGTGCGCTCGCCCAGACCGCCGCGCCAGTCGCCATCGCCAGCGTCGGCGAGCTGGTGGTCACCGCCAACCGCAATCCGCAGGCCGCCGACCGCGTCGGCCAGAGCGTCAGTGTGCTCGATCACGAGACTATCAAAGCCGCCCAGACGGTCGACGTCTCGACGCTGCTGTCGTCGATGCCGGGCGTGTCGTTCTCGCGCAACGGCGGGGTCGGCGGTTCGACCTCGGTCCGTATCCGCGGCGCCGAGGCCGACCAGACCGTGGTCATCATCGACGGCGTGAAGCTGAATGACCCGTCGACGACGGGCGGCGGATACAACTTCTCCAACCTGCTGGCCGGCGACATCGGCCGCATCGAGGTGCTGCGCGGCGCGCAGTCGACCCTGTGGGGCAGCCAGGCCATTGGCGGCGTCGTCAACATCATCACTCGCGAGGCGACCGAGCCGTTCGAGGCCGACCTCGCCGCCGAAGCCGGCTCGATGGGCACGACCTACTTCCGCGCCGGCGCGGGCGGCAAGACCGAGCGCCTGGCCTGGCGCCTGGCCGCCGGCCGCTATGACACCGACGGCGTCTCCTCCTACCGCCTGGGCGATGAAAAGGACGGCTACGAGAACACCGGGGTCAGCGGCCGCGCCCTGTTCACCGCGACCGAGAACCTCTCCTTCGACCTGCGCGGCGTCTACTCCAAGGGCCGCAACGGCTTCGACGGCTTCCCGCCGCCGACCTACAGCTTCGGCGACACCCCCGAGTACGGCGAGACCGAAGAGTTCGTCGGCTACGGCGCGGTGAACTTCAACCTGCTCGACGGCGCGCTGACCAACCGCGTCGCCTATGCCTACACTCGCACCAACCGCCAGAACACCAATCCGGACCAGGCGGTGACCACCACCACCTTCGACGCCCGCGGCGAGAACAAGCGCTGGGAGTACCAGGGCGTCTGGACGATCAACGACGCCTGGACCGCGACCTTCGGCGGCGAGACCGAGGACGCCTCCATGCGCACGGCCTCGCCCAGCGAGTTCGTCCCCAATCCGCCGGTGACCCGCGCCAAGGCCGGTATCGACGGGATCTACGCCCAGGTGCAGGGTGAAGTGTTCGCCGGTCTGACGCTGACCGCTGGCCTGCGCCGCGACAGCCACGACACCTTCGGCGACGCGACCCTCGGCCAGCTCGCCGCCGCCTGGTCGCTCAACGACGGGAACACCGTGCTGCGGGCCAGCTTCGGCCAGGGCTTCAAGGCGCCGACCCTCTATCAACTCTATTCGGAGTACGGGAACCTGGCGCTGGAAGCCGAGGAAGCCGACGGCTGGGACGCCGGGATCGAACAGCGTTTCGCCGATCGGTTCATGGTCCGCGCGACCTGGTTCAACCGCGAGACTGACAACCAGATCGACTATTTCTCCTGCACCTCGACCACCACCGACCCGATGTGCTTCGTGAACGGCGTGCGCCGCTTCGGCTATTACGCCAACACCGCCCAGACCAAGGCCCACGGGGTCGAGCTGGAAGGCAGCGCCGATCTTGGCCCGCTCGACGTCAGCGCCAACTACACCTGGACCGACACCGAGAACGCCTCGCCGGGCAACGTGAACCGCGGCAAGCACCTCGCCCGCAGGCCCGAGCATCAGGCCAACATCCAGGTGACCTACACCTGGGAGAATGAAGCCAGCCTGGGCGGCTCGATCCGCTATGTCGGCAAGAGCTACGACAACGCCGCCAACAGCTACACCCTGCAGAGCTACACACTGCTGGACCTGCGGGCGTCGTATCCGGTCAACGAGACCTTCGAGGTCTATGGCCGCGTCGAGAACGCCTTCGACGACGATTATGAAACCACCCGCAACTACGGCTCACCGGGACGTGGGGTCTATGCCGGTGTCCGCGCCAGCTTCTGATCCAGACGCGGGGGTTTTCCTCCGCCACGGCGGCCGGCTGGCCGCGGCGAGGGCTGCGTTTCCGGACGCGCCCGCGCCGTGGCTTGACCTGTCGACGGGGATCAATCCGCGGCCATATCGCGCGCGGCGGGCCGATCCGGCGGCCTTGCGCCGCCTGCCCGATCCGGAGGAGGTGGCGGCTCTCGAGGCCGCCGCCGCCCGCGCATTCGGCGTCGCCCCCGACCGCGTGGTCGCCGTCCCAGGCACGGAGGCGGCGCTGCGCGCCCTGCCGCGTATTCTCGGCGCCCGCTCGGCGGCGATCGTCTCGCCGACCTATGGGGGTCACGCCGAGGCCTGGCGCCTGGCCGGGGCCAAGGTGACCTGCATCGACGCAAGCCAGATCGCCGCCTCGGCGGCCGAGGCGGTGGTGCTGGTCAATCCGAACAATCCCGACGGCGCCGCGGTCGCCGCGCCCGACGTCGGCGAACGCTGGCTCATCGTCGACGAGGCCTTCGTCGAGACCGCGCCGCACCTCAGCGTCGCCGCTGCGGCCGGTCCGCGCACCATCGTCCTGCGTTCGTTCGGCAAGTTCTACGGCCTGCCGGGCGTGCGCCTGGGCTTCGCCATCGCCGAGCCGGGCCTGGCCGCGCGCATCGGCGCCCAGTTCGGCGACTGGCCGGTCGGCGCCGAGGCCATCGCCGCGGGCCTTTCCGCCTATGGCGACCACGCCTGGGCCGAGCGCACGCGAGTGCGGCTGGCGCGGGACGCGGCCCGCCTGGACGCGCTGCTGACCGCCGCCGGTTTCGAAGTGCTGGGCGGAACCTCGCTCTTCCGGCTGGCGGCGTCGGCGGACGCGCACCGACGCTTCACCGCCCTGGCGCGCCGCGGCGTGCTCACGCGGCCCTTTCCCGATCAGCCGACCTGGCTCAGGTTCGGCCTGCCGAAACCCAAGGACTGGCCGCGCCTGAAGGCGGCTCTGGAGGGCTCTAGCCGATGAGCGACGACGAAGACCGCAAGAACGAAGAGCACAAGAAGGCCATGCAGGCGCTCAAGGCCGAGCGCGACGCCATGATGGCCGAGAAGACCGACGAGGCCCCCGGTCTGCTGCTAGTCCACACCGGCGACGGCAAGGGCAAGTCCACCGCCGCCTTCGGCATGGTCGCCCGCGCCCTGGGCTGGAACCAGAAGGTCGGGATCGTCCAGTACATCAAGGGCAAGTGGATCACTGGCGAGCGCCAGTTCTACAAGCGCTTCCCCGAGAACGTCCGCTACGAGATCATGGGCCAGGGCTTCACCTGGGACACCCAGGACCGGGCCCGCGATATCGAGGCCGCGCAGGCCGCCTGGGCGACCTCTCTGGAGATGCTGCACGACCCCGAACTCGACCTCGTCATCCTCGACGAGCTGAACATCGCGCTGCGCTACGACTATCTCGACATCGCCAAGGTGGTCGCCGACCTCCAGGCCCGCCCGCGCGACAAGCACGTCGTGATCACCGGCCGAAACGCCAAGCCTGAACTGCTCGCCATCGCCGACCTGGTCACAGAGATGACCCTGGTCAAGCATCCGTTCGAGCAGGGCATCAAGGCCCAGCGGGGCATCGACTTTTGAGCTGGATGCTCACCCGGCGCTCGGCGCTCGCCGCGGGCGCCGTGGTGGGCCTCGGCGGGGCCGCGCCGGTCCGCGCGCCGCGCCGCGTGGTCTCGCTCAACCCCTGCCTGGACGTCATCCTGGTCCACGTGGCCGACCGCGCCCAGGTGGCGGCGATCAGCCACTATTCACACGAGCCGACCTCCTCCAGCATCGGCCCGCTCGGGGCGAGCTATCCTTTCACCTATGAGAGCGCCGAAGAGGTTCTGGCCCTGCGCCCCGACCTGGTGCTGACCGGCCGCCACTCCTCCCCCGCCACCCGCGCGGCGCTGGGGCGCCTGGGCATCCGCGCCGAACTGTTCGCCGTGCCCAACACCGTCGAAGAGAGCCTGACCCAAGTCCGTCAGGTCGCCCGCGCGGTTCATCGCCCCGAACGCGGCGAGGCGGTGATCGCCAAGGTCCGCGCCGCGCTGGCCGCCGCCGCCCCGCGTCCGGGAACGCCGCGCCTGTCGGCGATCACCTACCAGGCCGGCGGCTTCGCCACCGCCCCGGGGACGATGATGGACGAGATGATGCGCCGCTGCGGGCTCGACAACGCCGCCGCCCGCTATGGGCTCAAGCGCACCGGCAACATTCCGCTGGAGCTGCTGGTCGCCGATCCGCCCGACGTGCTGCTGGCCGGCGAGGCCGAGCCCGGCGCCCCGACCTGGGCAGACCGCGTCCTCACCCATCCCGCCCTCTCGCGGGTCGCGGGGCGCATGCACCGTGCGACCTTCCCCCAGCAGCTGACCTTCTGCGGAGGCCCAGTCCTGATCGAGACTGCGCGCATGCTGGCCAAGGCCCGCGAAGACGCCCTCGCCAAGCGGAGGGGTGCATGACCCGCCGCCGCACGACCCTTCTCGCCCTCGGCGTGCTGCTGGTGCTGCTGTCGCTGGTCAGCATGGCCGCGGGCCGGGTCTGGGTGCCGCTGTCCGACTGGCTGAACCCCGGCGATCCGCGCTGGTCGATCATCTTCGAGCTGCGGCTGCCGCGCACCATCCTGGCCATCGCCGTCGGCGCCGCGCTCGGCATGGCCGGCGCCGCCATGCAGGGCTACACCCGCAACCCGCTGGCCGACCCCGGCGCGCTCGGCGTCTCCTCGATGGGGGCGCTCGGCGCGGTGCTGACGCTCTATCTGGGCGCCGGCGCGGCCGACCCCTGGGTGATCACCGCGTTCGCCATGCTCGGCGCCCTGGTCGCGGTGTTCCTGCTGCTGGCCCTCTCTGGGCGCGCCTCCAGCATCGTCACCTTCGTGCTGGCCGGCGTGATCCTGCAGACCATGGCCGGCGCCGGCGTCGCCCTGGCGCTCAGCCTGGCGCCCAACCCCTGGGCGGTGAACGAGATCGTCAACTGGCTGATGGGGTCGCTGGCCGACCGCAGCATGCCCGAGGTACAGACCGCCCTGCCGCTGATCGCCGTCGGCTGCGGCCTGCTGCTGGCTATCGGCCGCAGCCTCGACGCCCTGACCCTGGGCGAGACCGGCGCCCGCTCGCTCGGCGTCAACATGGTCGCCGTGCGCTGGATGCTGGCGCTGGGCGTCGCGCTCACCGCCGGGGCCAGCGTGGCGGTCACCGGCGTCATCGGCTTCGTCGGCCTGATCGTGCCGCACCTGCTGCGGCCGCTGGTCGGCGCCCAGCCCGGCGGCCTGCTCGGGCCCAGCGCCCTGGGCGGCGCGGTGCTGGTGCTGGCCGCCGACATCGCCGTGCGCCTGACCCCTGCCGCCGGCGAGGTGAAGCTCGGCGTCGCCATGGCCGTGCTGGGCGGGCCGTTCTTCTTCGCCCTGCTGCTCTCCCTGCGCCGGAGGATCGCATGAGCCGCCTGCACGCCCAGGACGTCCGCGTCCGCCTCGGCGGCAAGCCGGTGGTGGACGGCGTCACCGCGGCCTTCGAGAGCGGCACGGTCACCGCCATCCTCGGGCCCAACGGCGCCGGCAAGTCGACGCTGCTGGCCTGCCTGGCGGGGCTGCGCAGGCCCCAGTCCGGCCGCGTCGATCTCGACCGCGACGACGTGCTGGCCATGGCCCCGCGCGCCCGCGCCCGCCGCGTCGGCGTCCTGCCCCAGACCCAGGAGGTCGCCTGGGCCGTCGAGGCGCGGATCCTGGTCGGGCTCGGCCGCACGCCCTTCATCGGCTCCAGCGGCCTCTCGATCGAGGACGCCGCCGCGATCGACCGCGCCATGGCCGCCGCCGGGGTGGTCGAACTGGGCGACCGCGACGTCACGACCTTGTCCGGCGGCGAGCGCGGCCGTGTGCTGATCGCCCGCGCCCTGGCCGGCGAGCCTGAGTGGCTGCTGGCCGACGAGCCGCTGACCGGCCTCGATCCCGGCCACCAGCTCGACGCCGGCGAGCTCTTCCGCACCCTGGCGCACGACCAGGGCAAGGGCGTCATCGTCACCCTGCACGACCTCTCGCTGGCCGCGCGCATCGCCGACCGCATCATCGTCATGGCGGCGGGCAAGGTGCTGGCCGACGGCCCGCCGGCCGAGGCCTTGTCGCCCGAAGTCATGGCGCGCGCCTACGGCGTCCGCGCCCGGGTGATCCAGGGCGAGGGCGGTCCGCTGATCGAGATCGTCGGGCGTGGCGGCTGATCCCTGGGTCGTGCTCGCCGCCGCGGCGGTGGAGGGCGCCTTCGGCTATCCGGCCCGGCTGCGCGTTCCCCACCCGGTCGTCTGGATCGGCGCCAGCCTGCGCCGGCTTGAAGCCGCGCTCAATCACGGCGGCGATCTGCGCCGGCGTCTGGCCGGCGTGCTGACCCTGCTGCTGGTCGTCGGGCTGGCTGGCGGCGCCGGCCACCTGCTCGACAGCTTCCTGCAAGGCTGGGCGCTGATCCTGACGATAGGCCTCGGCTCTCTCGGCCTCGCCGCCCGCAGCCTCTACGACCACGTCGCCGCCGTATCGAAGGCCCTGGACGCCGGCGACCTCCCCGCCGCCCGCGCCGCCGTCGCCATGATCGTCGGCCGCGACACCGCCGCGCTGGACGCCGACGGCGTCGCCTCGGCCGCCCTCGAAAGCCTGGCCGAGAGCTTCAACGACGGCGTCGTCGCCCCGCTGCTCTGGTTCCTGACCTTCGGCCTCGCCGGGCTCTTCGCCTACAAGGCCGTCAATACCGCCGACAGCATGATCGGCCACCGCGAGGAGCCCTATCGCTGCTTCGGCTGGGCCGCCGCGCGCACCGACGACCTGATGAACCTGATCCCCGCCCGCCTGGCTGGCGCGCTGATCGCCCTGGTCGCCGGCCGCGGTTGGCGTGTCATGCTGCGCGACGCCCGCAATCACGCCTCGCCCAACTCCGGCTGGCCGGAGGCGGCGATGGCCGGCGCGCTTGGTGTGCAGCTCGGGGGCCCGGCCAGCTATGACGGCGTCGCGCACGACCGCCCGACATTCGGCGAGGGCCCGCGCCCGACGCCCCTGGACCTGGGGCGGGGGCTTGGGCTCTATCTGCGCGCCTGCGCGGCGCTGGCCGCCGCGCTCGCCCTTGGAGGACTGCTGTGGCCGCGTTGATGATCCAGGGATGCGGCTCGGACGTCGGCAAGTCGGTGCTGGTCGCGGGCCTGTGCCGGGTGTTCGCCAACCAGGGCCTGCGCGTGCGGCCGTTCAAGCCGCAGAACATGTCGAACAACGCCGCGGTCACCATCGACGGCGGCGAGATCGGCCGCGCCCAGGCGCTGCAGGCCATCGCCTGCCGCACGCCCGCCACCGTCGACATGAACCCGGTGCTGCTCAAGCCCCAGAGCGACGTCGGCGCCCAGCTCGTCGTCCGCGGCCTGATGGCCGGAACCTGGCAGGCGCGCGGCTATCAGGAGCGCAAGGCCGCCCTGCTGGACGTGGTGCTGGAGAGCTTCGCAAACCTTCAGGCGCAGAGCGACCTGGTCATCGTCGAAGGCGCTGGCAGCCCGGCCGAGACCAACCTGCGGGCCGGCGACATCGCCAACATGGGCTTCGCCCGCGCCGCCCAGGTCCCGGTGGTGCTGGTCGGCGACATCGACCGCGGTCACGTCATCGCCGCCCTGGTCGGCGCCCATACGGTGCTGGAGCAGGAAGATCGCGACATGATCGCCGGCTTCCTGATCAACAAGTTCCGCGGCGATCCCAGCCTGTTCGATGGCGGCCGCGCCGAGATCGTCTCCCGCACCGGCTGGGCGGACCTGGGCATGGCGCCCTGGCTCGCCGCCGCTCGCCGCCTGCCGGCCGAGGACGCCGTGGTTCTGGACCGGGCGCGAACCGGGCCGGGCCGCAAGGTCCGGATCGTCGCACCGATGTTCTCGCGCATCGCCAATTTCGACGACTTCGATCCGCTGCGGGCCGAGCCGGACGTCGAGTTCGGCTTCGTGCCGCCCGGCTCGCCGCTGCCGGGCGACGCCGATCTCGTGATCCTGCCGGGCACCAAGGCCACAATCGCCGACCTGGCCTTCTTGCGCGCGCAGGGCTGGGACATCGACCTCGCCGCCCACGTCCGGCGCGGCGGCCGGGTCCTGGGGATCTGCGGCGGGTTCCAGATGCTGGGACGCAGCATCTCCGACCCCGACGGGGTCGAGGGGCCGCCCGGCGAGGCCACGGGCCTCGGCCTGCTCGACGTCGAGACCGTGCTGACGGGCGACAAGGTCCTGCGCTCCGCCGCTGGCCGCCTGGCCTCGGGCGCACCGTTCACCGGTTACGAGATCCACGTCGGCCGCACCACGGGCCCGGCGCTCCAGCGCCCGATGCTGATCGGCGAGGATGGGGCGGGGGAGGGCGCGCAGTCGGCCGACGGACGCATCGCCGGCGCCTACGTCCATGGCCTGTTCGACCGGGCCGAGGCGCGCGCCGCGCTGCTGGCGCCGCTGGGCGCGGCCTCCGATGGTCTCGACCAGACCGCCCGGGTGGACGCGGCCCTGGACGAGATCGCGGCCGTGCTGCAGTCGTCCTTCGACATTCCCCGTCTGGCGGCCATCGCCGGCCTGGAGCTTCGCAAATGAACCCCGTCCTTCCCCTCGACCGCAGCCAGGAGGCCGCTTTCCGCGCGATCGTCGACGGCAAGGCCAAGCCGCCCGGCGCGTTGGGCAAGGTCGAGGATCTCGCCGTCCGTCTGGCGCTCATAGCCGGCCGCCCCGACCCGCGCTTCGACAAGGCGCTGCTGCTGGTGTTCGCCGGCGATCACGGCCTCAATCAGTCCGGGGTCTCGGCCTATCCGTCGGCGGTGACCACGGCGATGGTCGCCACCCTGCTGGCCGGCAAGGCCAGCGCCAACGCCTTCGCCGGCGCGGTCGGCGCCCAGGTCATGGTCGTCGACGCCGGGGTCGACGCCGATCTCGCGCCGCATCCGGACCTGATCGACGCCAAGGTCCGCAAGGGTACGCGCAACGCCGAGCACGGCCCGGCGCTGACGCCCGACGAGGTCGAGCGCGCCCTGGCGCGCGGCGCCGCCATCGCCCGCAACGCGGTCGAGGCGGACGGCGTGCAGGTGCTTGCGGTCGGGGAGATGGGCATCGGCAACAGCGCCAGCGCCGCCCTGATCCTGCATCGCCTGGCCCCCGCGCCGCTGGCCGACTGCATCGGCCTGGGCGCCGGGCATGACGCCGAGGGCCTTGCCCGCAAGCATTCAGTGCTTGGCCGGGCGGCGGCCCGCAGCGACGTTACGGCCCCCCGCGAGGTTTTGGCCCAGTTCGGCGGGCTGGAGATCATCGCCATGGCCGGCGCCATCCTTGGCGCCGCCGCCGCTCGGACGCCGGTGCTGATCGACGGCTTCATCGCCTCCACTGCGGCCCTGGCCGCCATCCGACTCGAGCCGGCCTGCGCCGACTACTGCATCTTCACCCACCGCTCGGCCGAGAAGGGCCACGCCATCGTGCTGGCGGCGGCCGACGCCGACCCGCTGCTCGACCTCTCCATGCGCCTGGGCGAGGGGACCGGCGCGCTGCTGGCGCTGCCCATGGTCCGCGCCGCCGCCGCGATGCTGCGCGAGGTCGCCAGTCTCGACGACGTGCTGGCCGGACGCCTGTGAGCTTCGCCTGGCGTCAGCTTCAGCTGTTGCTCTGCGCGGTGCAGTTCCTGACCCGCGTGCCGACGCCCGCCTTGCCCGGCTTCGAGCTCGACTGGATTTCGCGCAGCGCCCGATACTTCCCGCTCATCGGCCTGATGGTCGGCGGCGCCTGTGCGGCGGTGTTCTGGGGCGCTTCGCAGCTCTGGAGCGGCGCGCTGCCCGCCCTGCTCGCCATCGCCGTCGGCGTCCTGCTGACCGGCGCCTTCCACGAGGACGGTCTGGCCGACACCGCCGACGGCCTGGGCGGCGGCTCAACGCCCGAGCGCCGGCTGGAGATCATGAAGGACAGCCGCATCGGGACCTATGGTGCGCTCGGCCTTGGCCTGGTGCTGGCGATCAAGATCGCGGCGCTGGCGACCCTGCCCGCCGGGCTGGGCGCCTGGACCCTCGTCGCGGCCCACGCCGGGGGGCGCGGCGCGGCGGTTCTGACCATGCGCGCGCTTGCCTATGTCCGCGACGTCGACGGCGGCAAGTGGAAGCCCGCGCCCTCTGATCTGGGCTTCTGGGAGGTGCTGACCGCCCTGACCTTCGCCGCTCTGCCGCTGGCCCTCTCGCCGTCAGGCGTGGTGTTCCAGGCGCTGGCGGGCGGCGCGCTGCTGGCCTTGATCCTGGCCCTGGCCGCTCGCCGGCTGCTCGGCGGCTACACCGGCGATGTGCTCGGCGCGATCGAGCAGGTGTTCGAGCTGGGCTTCACTCTGGGCGTCGCCGCCGCCCTGGCCTGGTCGGTCCGGCCGGTTTCCGAACCCTGAGAATCGGGTTCAAACTCCACGACCTAGGCGGGAACTATTCAGCTTTCGCCGTAAGTGTACGCCGCATATTGTTTGATTCTCCGAGATGACTGCCGCCGCGAGGGAAACTTCGTGAGCAACGGTAGATATAATTGATCTCGGAGCGAGGAGACGTGAGACGTCGAGCGAGCGAATGACGGACGACGATCACGACGAAGTCCGGGCGGAGATGCGTCACCGGGCTGCCAATACCTTCCAACTCATTTCGGCTCTGGCCCGTATGCGTGGGCAGAGAACGTCTGA
Source organism: Phenylobacterium sp. Root1290 (assembly GCF_001425305.1). Lineage (GTDB taxonomy): Bacteria > Pseudomonadota > Alphaproteobacteria > Caulobacterales > Caulobacteraceae > Phenylobacterium. Next base: position 222,776 of record NZ_LMEE01000003.1, read on the forward strand.
ACCTGAGGCCCGCCGCCAGCTGATCTGGATCGCCGAGGCGATCGGTGCGGTTGGCGCGCTTGAGCGCCACCGCTGCGAGGGCGGCATCAATTTCCAGGACTATCTGCTCGAAATGGCGCCGATCTGGCGGCGGCGTCAGGCGGCCAGTCCAACCGAAGTGGTCGTCGCTATGGAGCCGATCATCGCGCCCGACCAGGCGGCCTCGACCCTGGCCCTGATCGTCCATGAACTGGTCGCCAACGCCCTGGCCCATGCGTACCCGGAAGACGCTCCCGGCCAGGTCGAGGTGCGCCTGTCCAGGCTTCCGGGCGAGGCCCGCTACGAGCTTCTGGTGATGGATCACGGCCGCGGGTTCGATCCTGCCGCGCCCAGCGGTCGCGAGCGCTTCGGGCTGTGGTTCGTGCGCAGCCTGGCCGCCCAGGTGCGCGGCGATCTCAAGCTGGAGACCCGGGCCGGGGTGACGGCGCGGCTGGCTTTCACGCTCTAGGCGCGTGCGCCGTCCGGCGTGGGCGGCGACGGAAGCAGGCGTTCGTAGTTGCGCCGGATCACGTCGTAGCACTCGCAAGCCGCTTGGCTCAGGCCCTCGCGATCGACGATGTCGACGATGCCGCGCCGATAGCGGATCAGCCCCTTGTCCTGCAGCACCCGCGCCACGGCGGTGACGGTCGTGCGTTGCACGCCCAGCATATCGGCCAGGAATTCCTGCGTCAGGGCCACGGAGTCCGTCGAGATCCGGTCGTGGCAGGTCAGCAGCCAGCGGCAGAACCGCGCCTCGACCGAATGCAGGGCGTTGCACGCCGCCGACTGCGTGGTGTGTCCCAGCAGCGCCTCGGCGTGGCGGTCGACCATGTCCCGGATGCGCGGGCTCTTCAGCCAGGCGTCGTGCAACTGGCTCGATCCGATGCGCGAGCACCGGCAGGGCGTCTGCACGATGGCGCGCGAGAGCGAGTGCCGCGGCGCGACGGCCGAGGACAGCCCGACAGCGCCTTCTCGTCCGATGGTGGCGCTCTCGATGGCTGCGCCGTTCTCCATCAAGGTCATCATCGAGACCACGCCGTCGTGCGGAAAGTAGACCACGTCTACCCGGTCGCCGGGCTCGTACAGGAGTCGGGCGCGCTCAAGGTCCATATGGGTCAGGTGCGGCGCCATCAGACCAAAATCCTCCGGCGGCAGTGCGGCGAGTAAGCGATTTTGCACTGAACTCGGAGACCTTCGTGGGGGAGAATCAAGCGTCGCCTTAAGGCTTGGCGTTAACCTAGTCTGACGCAGCGTTGATGACTGTCGTGAACACGACACAACTTCCCGACGGCGTAGCGAAAATAAAACTACGGAGTGATCAGCCACACGAGAACTGGCGAATATCGACCGCCGTTCTCGGAAATCTCAGATTGAACCGAAGTATACCTGCGCCCGCGGCTGTACAGGGCTCAATGGAAGTGCAGGTTCGCCCGTCCGCCCAGGTGCGGCTCGTGCTTCCTGGCGTTCGCCATGGCGATTTCCCAAGCGAAGGTCACCGGGCCGGCCTGCGAGCACCAGACCTCTGCATCGCGGCAGTCCATGCTGATCAAGGTCAGCTGCGGATCGTCCTTGCCCTGCGGATACCAGGCCGCGACGACCGCGTTCCAGTACTTGGCGATGCGCGCCACATCGTGCTGCAGCGTCAGTTCGCCGGTGATGCAGGCCTGCACTTCTCTTTGCTGGAAGACGAACAGCCCGGCGCGCCGCTGGCCGATCTGGCTGGCCAGCTCGGTGTTCGCGCGCGTGAAGAACCACAGTCGCTCTCCGTCGCGTTCGACGAATGCTGTCATGGGCTGCAGGGCGGTGTCGCCGGCCAGACCCAGCATTCCAGTCTGGTGGCGTTCGATGTCTTCCCAAAGCTTCCGCTCGACGGCGGCGCGGTCGTTCATGTCGATGCTCATGACGTTTCCTCGCTGACGGACCTTCACATGAACCCCAAAGCAAAGCCGAGGTTCCGGGACGAAGCGTCGCTTTCCCTCGCGTCATGCTTCCCAGGGAGCATGTGCATGGGCCATGATGAGCTCATTCTTTCGACTGCCGATTCAAAGTTGAGATCATTTCGATGAGCGAGATCGTCGTTCCCCGCCAATTTCGGGGACCTCCCTTCACGGCCAATGGCGGCTACATCTGCGGCGTGCTCTCCAACGCGGTCGGTGGCCGCGGCGTGGCGATGCTGCGTGCCGGCGTGCCCCTCGACACTGCGGTGACGCTGCAGCCCGGCGAGGGCGATGGCGTCCTGCTGGTCAACGCCGAAGGCGCGGTGCTGGGTTCGGCCCGCCCGGCCGAGGACAGCCAGATTCCCAATCCGCCGCCTGCGCCGCCCAGCATCGAGGAGGCCAAGGCCTTCGGTGCGGCCTCGCCGTTCGCCGAGCGCTCGCTGCACCGGGGCTGCTTCTCCTGCTGCATCGAGCGGGAAGCCGGTGAGGGCCTGGGCGTCTATGTCGGTCAGATCGACGGCGCGCCGGTCGGTCACTGCGCCGGCGTCTGGACGCCGCACGCCAACTTCGCCGACGCCGACGGGACCATTCCCGACGAAGTCACCTGGGGCGCGCTCGACTGCTCCGGCTCGATGGCCTGGTGGATCAAGGCCGGCTCGCCGGTTGGTCTGCTCGGCACCATGGCCGGCGAGGTCCTGCGCAAGCCGAAGGCGGGCGAGACCTATGTCGTCGTCGCCTGGGCGCGCGAGGTCGAGGGCCGCAAGCACTTCGCCGGCGTCGCGCTGTTCGACGGCGCGGGCGAGGTGATGGCGCGTTCGGGCCAGATCTGGATCGGCCGCCCGCCGGGCGCTCCGATGCCGATGCCGCTGGGCGCGACCCAACAAGCCTAGAGACGGTTCGGCGCCGCCAGCGCGTCGATCATGTTCAATATCGTCCTCGCCGGAAATTCGGCGGGGCAGGACGGGTTCGGCCGCTGGTCGGACCCGTTTGGCTGTGTGTCTTCACGACGACGATGAAGGCGCTCAGCGAACAAAGTTCACGGAACATACGTATATTTCACCATTTGATAACCATGAGAGCGCAGCCTTCCCCCACGTCGCGATTAGAAAGATCGTCCGATGTTCAAGGTGGAGTTTCATTTTCTGGGTGAAGGTCTCTGGAGCCGCGCCGCGCCGATGACGCAATTGGCGGCGGCGCATCTGGCCAAGACCATGCAGGAACTCGGCTTCGCAGACGAAGCCAGGGTCGTACCCAGTCGCCCCCTCGATGGCCGTGAAGAAGGCCGAACGTTCGACGTCCGCGTCTAACCGCCCGGCAGGCAGGCGGAAGCGGCGTTGCAATTGTTGATTGTGCCTTGAAGGGGCCCGCCGTCGATCCTACGACGCGGTGTCTGGGGGATTTACCGTGTCGCGTGATCGAACTTTCCGCAGCCTCGAGTATCTGAAGAAGAGCGCTGCGACCTCCCGGGTCCTGAACCTCTGGCAAATATCCCTCCGTGAGGGGAGCAAGCCCGACCACCAGGAAAACCCCTTCTTCCGCAACTCGCTGCTGAACCGCAGCATGATCCTCAAACACCGCGTCCGCGGCAGCGAGGCTGACCTCTTCGACTATCCGGTTCAGACCGCGACCAAGATCCTGCTGCCGATCGCCGAGCGCGAGCTGCGCTACGGGGCGCGGTTCCTGTTCGTCGGCCAGCGCGACTTCGAGGAGGTCGCCGACGCCTCCTTCGCCGAGGATCTGCGCCGCGGATCGCGAGATAGGCTGGTGCTCGACATCATCGCCGGCCTGCCCTCGCTCGATCCGTTCCTGATGCGCGAGAGCCTGAAGACCAATGGCTTCACCCCGGCGGCCTGCTACTTCAACCTCTCCGACGGCGACGTCGAGCGGATGGCCGCCTCGGCGCGGCTGGAGCTTGAGCCGCTGGTGCGGATGTCGTTCGGCGACGGCCATGCCTTCGCGGCGAAGTCGGCGACCCTGCTCTCCAAGCTGCTCTCCGACGCCAACAGCGCCGAGCTGGAGCCCTTGCGGCGGGTGATGAACATGGACGCCCAGCAGTTCCGCGAGGGCGTCTTCTGCTGGAAGGCTTTCCTCTATTACAAATGGCAGCTGCGCGACCTGCTGCCGCGCATCCGCAAGGTCGTCGACGAGATCTCGGTGATCCGCCCGGTCGGCCCGATGGAGGCCGAGGATCGGGTCTACATCACCCGCATCAAGAAGGATCTGCGCGGCTGGATCTTCTCGGCGACCGCGGCGGTGACGGAGTCGCTGGCCGCCTACGACACCGCCTACGCCGCGATGACCCAGCACAGCAATCCGGCCTCGTTCCGCGAGTTCCTGCTGCGCGCGCCGGCGATGTTCAACAGCCTGGGCGAGCGGCTCTCAGCCATCGAGCACGTCGCCAGCTTCTGGCGGTTCCGGTTCCCGGCCGGCCAGTTGCAGCGGATCGGCGTCGACGAGCTGATCGACATCTTCATGGACTTCGAGGCCAGCCTGAACACCGTCTCGGTCGAGCCGGTCCATCTTTCATAGAAAAGGCGCCCCCGGCCGAAGCCGGGAGCGCCCGCGTCCGATCTAGACGATCGAAAGCTTAGTAGGCGGCGCCGATCGCGGAGATCACGCCCTGGCCCAGCGAACCGCCGAACAGGTTGGTGGTCGAACCCAGCGACGCGCCGGCTTGGTCGCGGTCGCGCAGGGTGCCGCCGAAGGTGTAGCGCAGGCCGATCTTGAAGGTGTCGGCCTTCAGGTCGACGTCGTCCATTTCGCCATGCTCGTAGCCGCCCGTGACGCTCCACGGGGTGCCGGCGAACTGGTACTCGGCGTCGGCGCCGACATTCCACATGTCGAGGTCGCCGCCGGTGGCGTCAGCCTTGGTGTAGCCGGCCGAGCCCTGGAGCTTGAAATTGTCGGTCACGAAGTAGCGCAGCTCGGCGCGGCCGGCCCAGAAGTCCACGTCGTCCAGGTCGTCCGATTGGCCGTAGCCGACTTGACCGTACAGGGTGGTCTGCGGGGTCACGTTGAACTGGGCTTCGGCGCCCACGGCCCACAGGGTCACGTCGTCGCTCTTGTTGACGCCCAGGAAGCCGCCGGCCAGGCCGCCGTCGAAGGTCTTGTTCAGGTGGCCGGTCACGGCCCAGGTGGTGGCGTCGCCGCCGTCGGCGTCAAAGTTCGTCACCGAACCATCGACGGCGCCGCGCAGCGACGAACCGACGTCGAAGGCCACCGCGCCCTCGCCTTGGAACACGTCGGCGTCAGTGTCGCCGAGCGCGCCGGCGTCCAGTTGGGTGCGGCCGTAGTTGACGCCGGCATGGCCGACGGTTTGAGCTTGAGCGGCGCCGGTCAGCGCGAAAAAGGCGGCCGCAGCGGCCGTCGCGATCAGTTGGGTCTTCACGTTCTTGTCCCCTTTTGGGCTTGAAACACTGAGGCCCAGCTATGCCTGTCATGCCGCCGTCACAATGGTTGAACCCCTTGTATTTCACCGGTCTGCGAAGGGTGTGACCGGTCAGTCACAGTTGGCGCCGCGCCCCCTTGAAACCAGAATCCGCCGACCTATGGCCGGCGCCGAAACGGCAAGATTTGGCCTCGAACGAGCGCTTATCGGGGGTCGCTTGGAACGCCGCTTCGCCATCGGTCGGCCAGGCCGCCGACAAAAAAGCGTACGGATCGGTCGTTTGATATCGAACGATATTCGGCATGAATTTTGCGGCTTTTGTGGATGTGCGCCGGGACCTCCGGACAATTGCGGGCTTTCGCCGACCTCAGCGCGCGCCTATCTCGCTGTCATGCATTCGGAAGTGACGCCCCAGAATCTGCGCGAGCTTGTCGGCCGCTTCTATGGCCGCGCGCGCGAGGACGACCTGATCGGGCCGGTGTTCAACGGCGCCGTCGACGATTGGGACCATCACCTCGACCACATCGCCCAGTTCTGGGCCGCCGGGCTGCTGGGCGTCGGCCGCTTCACCGGCCGCCCGATGGCCGCGCACCTGCGCCAGCCGATCACCCCGCCGATGTTCGACCGCTGGCTGGCGCTGTGGAAGGAGGCGACCGACGAGACCTATGTCCCGCCGATCGCCCAGGGACTGCAGGCGAGAGCCGCCCGCATCGCCGAGAGCTTCAAGCTCGGCCTGTTCTATCGGCCGGCTCAGGACGCGCCGGCCGGCTAGTAGACCGCCGCATAGTTGCCCAGCGCATTGCCGCTGGCGTCGCCGGCCCCGCTGCCGCCGTCGACCGGAATGATCGCGCCGTTCACATAGGCCGCCTTGTCGGTGGACAGGAAGATGGCCATGTCGGCGATCTCGTCCTTCTGGCCATAGCGGCGCATAGGGTTGCGGCTGTTGACGCGGGCCTCGGCCTCCGGCGTCGGGGCCAACCGCGCCATGCCCTCGGTGTCGGCGATCGGCCCGGGCGAGATGGCGTTGACCCGCACGCCCGCCGGTCCCCATTCCAGCGCCAGGCACTTGGTCAGCATGTTGATCCCGGCCTTCGCCGCGCAGACGTGCGCCTGGTACATCGACGCGCGCTCGGCCTGGCCCGCCGTGATCGAGATCAGCGAGGCGCCCGGGCGGTTCAGGAACTCGAACGAGGCGCGCAGCACGTTGAAGGTGCCGATCAGGTCGATGTCGACGACGGTCTTGAAGCCGTTGGCGCTCATGCCCAGGGCCGGGGCCACGAAGTTGCCGGCCGCGCCCGACAGCACGATGTCGATGGGACCCAGCTCGTCATGCGTACGCTTCAGCGCCGCCTCGACCGCCGCATAGTCGCGCACGTCGGCGGCCATGCCGATGCAGGGGCCGAACGCGGCCACTTCCTTGGCGGCGGCCTCGATCTTCTCGGCGCTGCGGCTGATGAGCGCGACCTTGGCGCCGGCGGCGGCGAACCGCTTGGCGATGCCCAGGTTGATGCCGCTCGATCCGCCGGCCACAAAGGCCACCTTGCCCGCCAGTTCCTGGCCCATGTCTCTCTCCCTTGGTTTGGCGGCGAGCTTAGCCCCGCGCGGGGCGGGCGCGAAAGACTGACCCCACGGAGGGCGTCTTCCAGCCAAGCTTGTATTTCGAAAAACCGGTCCGGCGCGCCTCACGCAAGTGCTTGACGGCGCGTCGGCGCCTTGTTCATTATCAGCGATAACTTATGAGGCCGCGGCGAGCGGCCCGCTTCTAGGGTTAAGGGAACAGATGACCGCCACCGACATGATCGCCGAGCGTCCGGCTTCCACCGCCGTCGAACACTTCGACGTCCTGATCGTCGGGGCCGGGATTTCCGGCGTCGGCGCGGCCTATCATCTGCAGACCCAGCGCCCGGGAACCAGCTTCGTGGTGCTGGAGACCAAGGACACCTTCGGCGGCACCTGGGTGACCCACAAGTATCCGGGCATCCGCTCCGACAGCGACCTCTACACGTTCGGCTATCGGTTCAAGCCGTGGGTCGGCGCACCGATCGCCACCGCCGCCGAGATCCTCAGCTACATGAACGAGGTGATCGACGAGAACGATCTCGGCCGCCACATCCGCTATGGTCACAAGATCGTCGACGCCAACTGGTCCAGCGCCGACAACCTCTGGACCGTCGACGTGCTGCGCACCGACGGGACCAAGGCGCAGTTCACCACCAACTTCCTCTTCATGTGCCAGGGCTACTACAAGCACGATCAGGGCTACACGCCGCAGTGGCCCGGCATGTCCGACTTCAAGGGCCGCATCGTCCACCCGCAGACCTGGCCCGACGACATCGACCTGAAGGGCAAGCGGGTCGTCGTCATCGGCTCGGGCGCCACCGCCGCGACCCTGGTCCCGAACATCGCCGACCAGACCGAGCACGTGACGCTGCTGCAGCGCTCGCCGACCTACTTCGTGCCGGGGCGCAACGTGGACGAACTGGCCGACACCCTGCGCCAGCTCCAGATCGACGAGACCTGGGTTCACGAGATCGTCCGCCGCAAGCGGCTGTTCGACGGCGCAGCCTTCACCAAGCGCGCGGTCGAGGAGTCCGAGGCGGTCAAGGCCGAGCTGCTGGCCGGCGTACGCATGTTCCTGGGCGAGCAGTTCGACGTCGATAAGCACTTCACCCCCCGCTACCGCCCCTGGCGCCAGCGCATCGCCTTCATCCCGGACGGCGACCTCTTCCGCGGCATCGCCTCGGGCAAGGCCTCGGTCGTCACCGACGAGATCGAGCGCTTCACCGAGAACGGCATCCTGCTGAAGTCGGGCGAGGAGCTGGCCGCCGACATCGTCATCAGCGCCACGGGCTTCGACCTCAGCGTCATGGGCGACATCCCGTTCGCGGTGGACGGCAAGCCGGTCGACTGGTCGAGCACCGTCACCTATCGCGGCATGATGTTCACCGGCGTCCCGAACCTGGCCTGGGTGTTCGGCTACTTCCGCGCCTCCTGGACGCTGCGGGCCGACCTGATGGGCGACTTCGTGGCCCGCCTGCTGGCGCACATGGAGGAGAAGGGCGCCAAGAAGGTGGTCCCGGCCCTGCGCCCGGAGGACCAGGCCAGCGAACTGCTGCCCTGGATCGATCCGGAGAACTTCAACCCCGGCTACCTGATGCGCGGGCTGCACCTGATGCCCAAGAGCATCGACAAGCCCGAGTGGCGCCACACCCAGGACTACTGGAGCGAAAAGGACGAACTGCCGAAGGTCGATCTCGACGAACCAGCCCTCGTCTACGGCTGATCCGGCTGCGGCGCCTCCCCCGAGGCGCCGCCTTTCTTTGAGAGTCCGCGGGCCCCGGTCGCTTCCACATCCTGCGACAGGGCTGGCGAAAGCGCACGCTCTGCGGCACCCACCTCGACGCGCCAAATCAGGCGGCTGGCTGACTTGGCCCTGAGCCGAAGGCCGTTGCCGGGCGCTGTCGCATCGCTTGGAGGGGACGGGGCGCCAAGCGGCGCTGTCCTCAGGGTTTTCCCCGATAGGCCCTCAGGCTCCGACGCATGATCCTGAACGTCTGTCAGGAGAAGTTCATGGACGTTTTGATCGGCTGGGTGGATGGCGCGCCGATGCTCGTTCTCGGCAGCGCTGTCCTGGTGCTCATGGCGTTGGCGGTGGCCACGGGGGTCATGATCAAGCGCCAGCATCTGCGGGATCGCCGTGGGAAGGACGACGGCGTCGGCGATGGCGAGAGCTACATGGTCTCGGGCGTTCTCGGCCTGCTGGCCTTGCTGATGGGCTTCACCTTTGCGCTCGCCGTGGATCGTTTCGAAACGCGCCGCATGCTGGTGATGCAGGAGGCCAACGCCATCGGCACCACCTACCTGCGCACCCAGTTGCTGGACGAACCGCACCGCGCCCGGATCAGCGGCCTGCTGGTCGACTATGCCGAGAACCGCGTGGCGCTCGGCAAGTCCAACGTCGCCAGGAATCCGCAGCTGCTCGTGAAGAACGACCGCCTGGTCACCGAGCTCTGGGCCGCCACCGCCTCGGCCTTCCAGACCATCAAGGGGCTGGACTTCTCCAGCGCCTATCTTGAGAGCATGAACACGCTGATCGACCTGGACGCCTCGCGAAAGGCGGCCCGTCTGGTTCGCGTGCCGACCGAGGTTTTCGTCGTCCTGGTGATCTATGTGATCGTGACCGCCGGCGTGCTTGGCTATGTGTTCGTCGGAAAGCGCGGCCGCTCGGCGGCCGCCGTCATGCTCTTCATGCTGTCGATGTCGCTGTTGCTGATCGTCGACATCGATCGTCCGACCGGAGGCGGCGTCCGCGAGGGGCAGGGGCCAATGGAGCGGCTGGTGGAGTCGTTCAAGGCCACGCCCGGCTCGGCCTACGACCGCTTCCGCATCCAGGACGCCGGGCCAGCCGCCAGCCCCTAGCTAGCGGCAGCGGGTGATGGTGTCGGTCTGGCCCTTGGACCGGATCTCGCCGCCGACCTGCACCAGCGTCTGCTCGGTGTCGGCGCAGGCCCGGCGCGTGCGGCCCTTGCTTTGGATCGTCGTCACCTCGCGGCCGATCAGCCGGGCGCTGCGACCGTCGGCGGCGATCTCTACCTTGTCGACCACGCCGCGCTCCATCGACGTCGCCCCCGCCAGGAACTTCGCCGCCTGGGCCTTCGCCTGGGCCAGGCCGCTGCGGCCATAGGGGATCATCCCGCCGTTCTTGATGTCGCGGGTCTGGTCGATGAACACCGCGTCCCTGGTGAACAGCGCAAAGTAGCCGTCCAGGTCGCGCGCGTTCCAGGCCGCCTCCTGCTTCTGGGCGAAGGCCCGCGCCTGCGCCTCCGTCAGCCGGGGCGCCGCCGCATGGGCGGGCGGCGCGATCAGCGCCGCCGCCAGCAGGAGGGGCAGCAGCCTCAGCGGTCGAGCCCCAGGGCGCGGGCCGCGTTGCCGCCCATCCACTTCTCGCGGACGGATTGCTTCAGCGGCAGTTCATCGGTCTCGGCGACCAGCTGGTGCAGCGGGACCATCTGGGTGCCCCAGCCGGTGGCGAAGATGATCTTGTCCTGCAGGTTGCGGGCTCCGTAATAGATCAGCGCCTCGTATCCCGCGCCAGGCGCCAGCAGGTGCTTCACGCGCTTGCAGGCGAAGTCGACGAAGATGTTCTTGTGGCGCGAGGCGATGGCGCAGGTCTCCGCCACCCAGGGCCAGCCGGTCAGGCCCGCGACGATACGCAGCTCAGGGAACCGAACCGCCACCTCGTCCAGATACTTCGGGTGCGCATAATCATAGGGTCGGTCCGACAGCAGGTGCAGGCCGGCCGTGATCCGCACCGGGATGTCCAGCTCGACGCACTTGGCCAGGAAGGGCCAGTACGCTGGGTCGTTGATGTAGCGCTCCTCGCGGTAGGACGAGATCTCGAAGCCCTTGCAGCCCCACTCGCGCACGCCGCGTTCCAGCGCCGCGACGCCGTCCTCGCCCTCGTCGCCCCAGATGCGGAACCAGGGGATCAGGCGGTCGGGATACTCGGCCGCGAACTTGGCGACGTCCTCGTTGCTGGCGCGGCGGCCGGCGTTGCCGATGCAGGCGTACTGGACCTGGGCGGTGTCGAGCATGCCGATCACCTGCTCGTGGCTCATCGCCCGGGTCATGTCGACGTCGCACAGCTTCAGCGCCAGCGAGGTCAGGCCCTCGGTTTCCTTGGCCGCGTTGAATTCCTCAAGGCTCATGCCGATCTGGGCGGCCCAGCCGGGCGCCATCTGCTGGGCGTAGCCTTCCTTGTCGAACCCGCGCCCGGACTTGATCAGCCGCACCGTGTCCTCGACCGCTTCCTTGGTCGGCGTGTCGCATTCGAAATCGATGATCATCATGGGGCGTGTCTCATTCCTAATGAATCAGTGGGCCTCAAGGCCCTTATGAGGCCACCCTAGCTCGACCGACCGGGCCGGGAGAAGCGCTGGAGTCGCTGCGGCCGTTGGCTCATGCTCGTCTCATGCGGCTCTATCTCTCGTCCTATCGCTTCGGATCGGCGGTCGATCGGCTGGCCGGCCTGGTTCCGGCCGGCGCGCGCGTCGCGGTGGTCTCCAACGCCCTCGACCTGGTCCCGGACGAGTCGCGCCGCGCCTATGCGCGCAACGTCCACGACCCGCTGGCCGATCTCGCCGACCTTGGCTTTTCGCCGTTCGATCTCGACCTGCGCCGCTGGTTCGGCGACGCCGCGGGCCTTGAGCGCGAGTTGCAGGACGTCGGCATGGTCTGGGCGGTCGGCGGCAACACCTTCCTGCTGCGCCGGGCGATGGCCCAGAGCGGCCTCGACGGCGTCCTCCAGCGACGGCTGGCCGAGGACAGTCTCGCCTATGGCGGCTGGAGCGCGGGGGCCTGCGTCGCCGGCTCCAGCCTGCGCGGCGTCGACCTGATGGACGCGCCGGACGAGGTCGCCGAAGGCTACGATCCCGCCCCGATCTATGACGGCCTCTGCCTCGTGGACTTCGTCATCGTCCCGCATTTCGCTTCCGACCATCCGGAGGCGGACGCGGCAAGGCTCAGCGCCGACTGGCTGGCGCTGCAGGGCATCGCCCACCGCACCCTGCGCGATGGTCAGGCGATCGTGCGGGCAGGGGATCAGATTGAGCTCGTCGGCGCCGGCTAGGGCTCCGGCTTTACGATCTTTGCGCATGCGCCCGCCGCGCCGGTGGTGACGGCGCGCCCACGGCGAAGCTAGACTTGCAGCCAACAAATCGGGGGGAGACGAACCATGGAGCGCAAGAGCCCGCTGGCCTGGCTGGTGCTGGCCGCGTCGGTGATCGCGGGGGTGAGCTATTTCGCCTCCTGGAACATGGCGCTGCCCGAAGCTGTCGGCACGGTCTGGAAGGGCGCTGGCGTGGCGCTGCTGGCGGTCTATGCCGGCCTCCAGGCCCGCAACTTCGACGGCTTGCTGCTGTGCGCGGTCATGGCGTTCGGCGCGCTCGGCGACGTGCTGCTGGAGACCCACGGCCTCAATGTCGGCGCGGTCGCGTTCCTGGTCGGCCACCTGATCGCCATCGGCCTCTATCTGCGCTACCGCCGCCGCGGGCTGACCAACGCCGACAAGCTGCTGATCGCGGTGCTCGTGCCGGCGGTGGCCGTCGCCGCCTATCTGCTGCCGACCGACCGCAGCCTGGGCGCGGGCGCGGCGCTCTACTCGCTTGGCCTGGCGATCATGGCCGCCTGCGCCTGGGCCAGCCGCTTCCCGCGCACTCTGGTCGGGCTCGGCGCCGTGATGTTCGTGGTCTCCGACCTGCTGATCTTCGGGCGCGCCGGGCCGCTGGCGAGCGCCGCCTGGGTGGGGCTGGCGATCTGGGGCCTCTACTATTTCGGCCAGTTTCTGATCTGCGTCGGCGTCATCCGCGGTCTGCGCCAGGCGCGCCGGCTCTAGCTGCGACCTTTCGGCGGCGCCCACAATCCGCCCCTTTCCAGAGGAATGCAGGACCGGTTGTATTTTGGCGGCCTTGCCGCGCGGAGGTGTGTTTGGCGGGCGACGGCGCGAAGATCACGGACGATCTCCCGTCGTGGGCCGGGGCGGAGCTTCGGCTGCGCGCCTGGGTCTCGCGCCATCGCCGCCCGGTGGTGGTGGCGCTGAGCACGATCTTCCACGGGCTGATCGTGCTGCCGATGCTGGCGAGCCAGCCCGAGCCGATGCCGCCCGAGCCGCCGCCGATGGTCGTGCAACTGGTCGAGATCCCCAAGCCGATCCCGATCCTGTCGCCGCCGGCCCCTGATCCCGAACCCTCGCCGGCCCCGGCCGCCGCCCCGGTGGAGACGCCCAAGCCCACGCCCGCCAAGCCGCCGCCCAAGCGTCGGCCCACGCCGCGGCCGCCGCCGCCCGACGTGGTCACCGTCCCCGCCAGCCGGGTCGAGACCGCCAGCGTCGGCTCGGGGGTCGAGCTCACCGACGCTCAGATCGCCGGCGCCGCCCGCGCGGGCTCAGGCTCCGGATCGGGCGACGGCGCCGGGGGCGGCGAGTGCGACATGCTGCGCTGGCTGCAGGCCAAGCTGCGCCAGGACCGCCGCGTCCAGGCGGCGATGGCCGGCGCGCATCGCGGCCGGCCGGTGATGGTCTGGAACGGCGACTGGGTCGTGCATCCCGGCCAGGAAGGCGGCGGTCTGGCCGCCGTCCGCGAGATCATGACCTGGGAGATCGCCTATGCGCCCGAGGCCTGCCGCTCCGAGCGGGTCCGCGGCCTGGTGCTGATCTCGCTGCGCGACGGGGCCGGCGCGGCCCACATCGCGGTCGGCGACGGCGACTGGACCTGGACCGACCTGATCCACGCCCGCTCGGCCGTCACCCACGGCAAGGTGCTGCGCCGCTAGCTACTGGATGATCACCCGCTCGGGCGGCGCGTCGGCTTCCAGCCGCACCGTCACCGGGTTGGGCGTCAGGTCCTGCGAGGCGCCGCTGTACATGTCGACGCCGATGCCGATCAGGCCGCCGACGATGACATTGCCCGCCACCCCGGCCGCCCCGGCGCCGGAGGTCCTGTGCGTCACCTGCACGCTCGCCGGCTTGTAGCCCGGCTTGCTGAGCGTGGCGGTGAACTCCGACCGGCGCTTCATCTTGATGGCGCAGGGCGTGGCCGTGCACTGGTGGCCGTTGGTGGTCTCGACCCTGGCGCCGGACGGATCGCTGTGGATCATCCAGGCGTCCTCGGTCCCCCGCGTCACCGTCGCGCACGCCGCCAGCGTGGATCCCGCGCAGACGACGGCGGCCAAGCGCGCTGCGCGCCTCATCAAGCGAACCATTTCCCCAACCCCTCACCCTATTGGTGTGCACACTCATGGGTGGAGTTCGCCAAGATTCCGTGAATCGGCGTTCGGCTCAGAACTCCACGCCCTGGGCCATGAGCGTCGCGAAGACGTTGTTGCCCGGCCGCACGGCGTAGCGCGCCGTCGCCCGCGGCACGTGGCCGTGCTGGCCCAGCCGGATGGCGTCGAAGAAGGCGCGGTCGGACTGCATGCCTGGCCCCTGCGACCAGCGCGCCAGGGTGCGCAGCGCGATCAGCTTGTCGATGAGCAGGCAGTTGGGATCGACAAAGCCGCCCTGCGCGGCGAACCGCCCGCGGCCCGGCCCCACCGAGTCCCAGCGGTCGATCCCCAGCTCGCGCCCGCTCGCCGCCTCGACCAGCATGCGCAGGCTGTAGGCCCAGGCCTTGCCCTGCACCGCCGCCAGCAGGCCGCTCAGGTGCTCGGGCGTCCAGCTGTTGTCGTCGTCCAGATAGGCCACGTGCCGGCTGTTGGCCATGAAGGTCAGCAGCGAGCGCAGCGACCCGCCGTCCGTCGCCTGGTGCACGCCGCCGTGCCGGATCGAGGTCGAGTAGGGCAGCTGCAGCAGGATCACCGAGACCCTGGCCGGCCGCCGCGCGATCAGCGCCAGCAGCTCGGGCGGCGCCTGCCCGGGCGCGTCCACCCCGATCAGCACCTGGATCCGGCCGTCCAGGTCCTGGCGGAAGACCGACTCCACCGCCGCCGTGATCGAGGCGCGCAGCACCGTCGGCATGACCACGGCGACGTCGCTCGGCGTCTGCGGGTCCCCGGCGTCCGGAAAACTGGTTCCGAGAGATTGGCCGACCACGCTACGTCCCTTGCACACGCCCCGGCGGGCGCGCCTCTACACCAGACGTTGCGGTCAAGCTCAAGGGGCGGCGGCAACCGAACATTGCAGCCGCGCGTTCCCTGCCTGCCAACGGGCAGAGGGGCTCGCCGATGCGCCTATTCCGATCCGCCAGCCGCTTCGCCCGGCGCCGCCCCGTGGCGCTCGGCGCCGCCGCGCTCGCCATCGCCTCGCCGGCCGCCGCCCAGGAGATCGCGGCCCCCGAGCTGTTCGGCTGGACGCTCGAAAGCGTCCGCGCCGGCGTGCGCTACGCCCCCGACTATCTCGGCTCGGACGACTACCAGCCCTGGTTCACCGGCGCGGTGGTGCTGTCCCCGCGCAACGCCGCCCCGGTCGCCTTCAGCGCCCCGGACGACGGCGTCAGCATCGGCCTGCTCGGCCAGGGGCCGCTGACCGCGGGCCTGGCCGGCCGCTGGCGCTCCTCGCGCGACGACGACAACGACCTGGCCGGCTTCGAGGAGATCGACGGCGCGGTCGAGGCCGGGGTCTTCGTCAACTGGTGGCCCGCCGACTGGCTGCGCGTGCGGGCCGAGGCGCGCCGCGGCTTCGGCGGCCACGAGAGCTGGGTGGGCGGCCTGGGCGCCGACGCCTTCGTCCGCCACGACCGCTGGGTGTTCTCCGCCGGCCCGCGCCTGGAATGGAGCGACGCGGACTTCACCCGCACCTATTTCGCCGTCACCCCGGCCGACGCGGCCCGCAGCGGCGTGCGCCCCTATGCCCCCAGCGACGACACCTGGACGCCGGGCGCCCTGGTCAGCGCCGCCTACAAGGTGAACCCCCGCTGGAGCCTCGAGGCCTCCGCCACCTACTGGCGGCTGACGGGCGAGGCCGCCGACAGCCCCATCGTCGCCGACCTGGGCTCGGAGGATCAGTTCAGCGCCAGCCTCAGCGTGCGCTACACGCTGGGGCGCTAGTCGGGGCGCGTCCAGACCCGGCCGTCAGGGCGATAGCGCTTGGGCGTCAGCCGCCCCATCCGCCCCTGCAGCTTCGCCACCAGCGCCCTGGCCTGCGTCAGTTCTCGCGAGCGGCAGGTCCCGATCACGTGCTCGATCTCCAGCTCCAGCCACATGCGCTGTTCCTCGCGCGCGGCCAGGTACATGGCCTCGAACTCCGGAAACCGCTTCAGCCAGGTATAGACCGCCTTCAGCGAGGGCGTCCCTGGGCGGGCGCAGATGGCGCTCAGGGCCTCGCCCTCCGCCAGCCGCTCGCACACCGCCTGCGCCGCCTCCAAGGTATAGGTGCTCTTGCGCCCGGCCCCCGCCGGCCGCCGCCGCCGCAGGCCCCCCGCGATCTCGGCCTCGCGCCACCCCGCCCGCGCCGCGTCCCAGGAGGCGTTCTCCAACTGATGCTTGCGGGCCAGCTTGTCGCGGCAGCCGTCGTACATCTCGGCGAAGTCCGCATGCATCCGCCGCCAGCGATAGATGGTGGCGTAGCACGGCATGTCCGGATCGGCGGCGATCTCCCTGATCGTCAGCCCGTCGCACATCCGCTGGCAGATCTCCCAGCCGATGCGCGGATCGTACTGGCTGTGCTTGTAGCCGCCGACGTGGTCGATGGCGGGCAGGGGAGGGGACGGAGCGCGGGCCATGGCGTGGAGTATGGCGCGGCGGGGCGTCGGAAGCGGACGTGGCCGACCCAGTCACCGCCTCCCAGACAGCATCGCTCGAACCCCTCGTAAAGTGGCGCTTTCCCAGAACGCGACCGATGCGTCTTCCCTTCAGGAGTTCACTCTGGTCGCTCTTCCGTCTTCGGGGCCTCCACGGGCAGACGAGGACGTCCGAGCAGGTTAGGCTGGCAATCGCTCGCTGAAATGAAGTGAATGCATGATCAGCGTTAAGCGGCAATGCGCACCAACTTTGACGGTGACTATGCCCAATGGGCATGCTTGCAGTATTACTGCGCGTGGGAGGCGAAAAATTGCTACTCGACGGCTTATTTGAGGAAGTCGGCAAGATCGCCATGTTGGCGGGTGTAATATCCGGAGTCTATAGATTCTGGACCAAGCCGACGTCTCACGAACGCAATCATGATCGGCTGGTTCGTACGCTCGCCTGGATATCGAATACGCCCTGGATAGATTACGTCCGCGCCGGAGTATCACTTATACTTAGAATAATGGTGGCGATATACGGGTCAGCAAGATCTGAAGATGGAAAAATAGGGTCATTTTTCACCGTCAAGGCGTGGAAAATGAGCGCTTGGATCGCAGCATCTTACTATTTTTTCCTATTTCCACTCGGTTTTGTGATCGGGTTGGTCGTTATACTAACCTACGAAAACGGTTTAAACATATCTGATGCAACGTTCTCGATGGCGTTGCTGGGCGTGTTGTTTGCGGTCGGGTGGGGATTCTGGCGAGCACTGATTGCCATACGACGCCCGGTGCAGCGGGCAGGGCCCCGAGATAGCTTCGCTTCTGCCATTGTCCAAGCCCCACGCGGAATGCTTCCTTTCGTGGCGATCTGTATCTTATCACTGATCACCGGTTTGGGCTTTGAGCCGCCAATCGCTCGCCTCTTTTTCGGGGGCTTGGTCGTCTGTCTAGCTTATAGCGTCATACGTGCAATTGCCGTGCATGGGCCGCTAGCTCCCGTCCAACTCGCGATCCAATTTCTAGTGTGGACCCTTTTGTTCGTGGCATTGGCGATGGGGCTCGACGTCTTGCAGCGCGCCACGCGTGCTGGCGACATCGGTTTGATTTTCAAAGTCGAGACTGCGTTTGCGGTGGTTGGCGCAATTGGCGCGCTCGCTTGTTGTGTCTACGCGCTGACGCCTAGGCCGCGTATTCGCCTCCAGTCAGCACTTGTCGCATTGTCGGCACTCAGCCTCTTCGCCACCTTCGACGCTGGATCGGCATCTGAGCTTGGCATCGCGAAGGTCGTGCTCGGGTTGGGCTTTGCCTATCTCATCCCGATGGCGATCTTCGTCTGCGGTGTTATCTTTGCCAGCGCGGTGCCAGATTGGGCCTCAGTGGGGGTCACGCGGTATGTGCTAACTCGCGCCAAACAGAGTCCATCTTTGAGCCGCATGGGCCTCTGGTTAGGGCTCAACATCGGGACGGGTCTTGCGTGCGCGCTCGGCGCGCTTTTGATCCTTGGTGCCACTTCACTGTTGGCGGAAGGTGTCGCTCGGCACATCGGTGCGTGGACGATGGGCGAGGATGGCAAAGTTTCGACGGCTTGGCTGGCGATCCTAGATGGACCTCGCCTGATGGTTTGGATGCTCTATGAGCGCATGGCTGGCGACGCTGGTGCGTCTTCGGCCGTTTCTGTGACTGCCAAGAACGCAGCGCTTGCCGCGTACGCGTTTTTTCTGGCCTCCCTGTTGTCACTGCTGCCGATCCTTCTGAGCGCAAGTGTACTGGTGACGCAGTTCTTGGCTCGTTTCCTAGCCTTTGTGGTGGGGCAGCCGGTTGAATATCTGCATTCGACCTTACTTCTTCCCGAAGATAGTACGGCGGAGCAGCGAGCACTTTCCTACGGCAAGACAGCAATCGTTTTTGGCGTAACTGGAGCCTTTGCATGTGTTGTCGTGCAGGGGGCGCTTAGCCTGCTGAGGCACTGAGGGGCAGACCCACACGCTTCCGGCGGGACGATCCGATATCTCCCCCAAACAAAAACCCCGCCGGCTCGCACCGGCGGGGTTTCGTCAGATCTCCCGCGCCTCGGCTGCCCGAGGCGCGAAGCTCTTAGTAGCCTTGGATCTTGGCGTAGCGGTCGCGATGGTACGACTGGCTGCCATAGGCCGCCTCGGCCGCACGGGCGCGCTTCATGTAGAAGCCCGCGTCGTGGGCGTCGGTCATGCCGATGCCGCCGTGCATCTGGACCATCTCGTTGGAGACGAGGTGGAAGACGTCGCCCATCTTGGCCTTGGCCAGCGAGACCAGCTCCGGCACGTCCGGCGAGCCGGCGTCGATCGCCGCCAGGGCGGCTTCGACGGCCGAGCGGGCCAGTTCCAGGTCGGTGAACATCTTGGCCGCGCGGTGCTGCAGGGCCTGGAACGAACCGATGACCTGGCCGAACTGAACGCGGACCTTCAGGTAGTCGAGGGTGGTCTCGAAGGCCTGGACGGCGGCGCCGAGCATTTCGGCGCTGACGCCGGCGCGGGCGCGGTCGAGGGTGGCTTCCAGAACGTCCCAGCCCTTGCCTTCGGCGCCCAGCAGGGCGTCGGCGGAGACTTCCACGTTGTCGAACGAGACGTTCGACGCGCCGCGGCTGTCAGCCAGCTTCAGGTTCTGCTTGGTCACGCCCTTGGCGTCGGCGGGAACCAGGAACAGGCTGATGCCGTCCTTGTCGCCCGGCTTGCCGCTGGTGCGGGCCGAGACCACGAACAGGCCGGCGGCCGGACCTTCGAGCACGAAGGTCTTCTTGCCGTTCAGCACGTAGCCGGCGCCGCCCTTCTTGGCTTCCAGCGCGACCTTCTCAGGGGCGTGGTGCGCGCCTTCGTCCACGGCGAGCGTGGCGACCAGCGAGCCGTCGGCGATCTTGGGCAGGTACTCGCCCTTCTGGGCGTCGTTGCCGCCCAGGATCAGGGCGCTGGCGGCCGCGAGGCCCGAGGCCAGCAGCGGCGAGGCGGTGAGCGTGCGGCCCATCTCCTCGAGGATCAGGCCCATCGACAGGTAGCCGAAGTTCGACCCGCCGAAGTCTTCCGGGATGATGACCCCGGCCCAGCCCATTTCAGCCTGCTCGTTCCAGGCGGCGGCGTCGTAGCCCAGCTCGACGCCCGAGTCGCGCATCTTGCGGAAGGCGGTCACCGGGCTCTTTTCCTGGACCCAGCTCTTCGCCGCGTCGCGGAGCATGCTCTGTTCTTCGTTCAGAACGGCCATGTCTTAAATCCTATTCTCGAAAATTCTGTGGTTGTTCTGATGGTTAGTTGTTTTGCGTCAG
Organism: Phenylobacterium sp. Root1290; assembly: GCF_001425305.1. GTDB lineage: Bacteria > Pseudomonadota > Alphaproteobacteria > Caulobacterales > Caulobacteraceae > Phenylobacterium. Next base: position 242,630 of record NZ_LMEE01000003.1, read on the forward strand.
GTCGGGCAGGCCCAGGATGCGCTTGGAGATGATGTTGTTCTGCACCTCCTGCGAGCCGCCATAGATCGTGGTGGCCTTGCCGCCGAGCCACGAGCGCACGGCGCCCAGCTCTTCGCCGGTGAAGGTGTCGCCTTCCCAGCCCAGGCCCTGGTGACCCATGATTTCCAGGGTCAGTTCGGCCTTGTCCTGCATCCAGCGGGTGCCGGCGTTCTTCATGATCGAGGTCGCCGCCGACGGGCCGGAATTGCCCTTGGCTTCCATCATCGCGCGGATGGCGGTCTGCTGGAAAGCGCGGCCGTCGATCTCGTTCAGGATGATGCGGGTGCGCAGGTCGGTGTCGGCCAGGCGGCCTTGCTCGTCCACGCCCACATAGTCCTTGGCCAGCTTCGGCAGGGTGCGGCCGCCGGCGTAACCGCCGCCGCCGGCGCCCGACAGGCCCGAACGTTCGTGCTGCAGCAGGCGCTTGGCGATGGTCCAGCCGCCGTTCAGCGGGCCGACCAGGTCCTTCTTCTCGGCGCGGGCGTCGGTCAGGAAGGTTTCGCAGAAGGGCGAGTTGCCGGCGATCAGCGGGATCGGGCGAACTTCGACGCCCGGCTGATGCATGGTGAACAGCACGAAGGAGATGCCTTCATGCTTCTTGGAGGTGTCCGTACGCACCAGGCAGAAGCACCAGTCGGCGTATTGAGCGCCGCTCGTCCAGATCTTCTGGCCGTTCACCAGGTAATGGTCGCCCTTGTCTTCAGCCTTGCACTGAAGAGAGGCCAGGTCGGAACCGGCGCCCGGCTCGGAGAAACCTTGGCACCATTGCAGGTCGCCACGGCAGATCGGCGGAATGTGCTCTTTCTTCTGGGCGTCGGTGCCGTACTCAAGCAGAGTCGGGCCGAACATCATCACGCCCATGCCGCCGATCGGGTTGTAGGCGCCGGCGCGCTGGAATTCCTGCTGGATGACGCGGCCTTCCGCCGACGACAGTCCGCCGCCGCCGTATTCGGCCGGCCAGGTCGGGGTGCCCCAGCCCTTTTCGCCGACGGCCTTGCGCCAGGCTTCCTGGTCGGGGCTCGGATTGCTGCGCTCTTCGCGCATCATCGGGTTGGGCTTGCCCTTCAGGCCCGCGGGGAAGTTGGCTTCGACCCAGCCGCGCACTTCCGTCCGGAAGGCGTCGAGATCGCCGCCGCCAAAATCTGCCATTGAAATAGTCTCCTAGAAAAATCAGGTCGTTTGAAAACTCGCGGCCGTTCGCGCCATGCGAAATGACATGGCGCAAACAGCCTGGTTCGAAATCACACTAGTGGTTCTGCGTGTGGTCTGGGAGTCCCAGGATGCGCTTGGAAATGATGTTGCTCTGCACTTCGTTGGACCCGCCGTAGATCGAACCGGCCTTGCCCGACAGCCAGGTGCGGACCGCGGTGCGCTCCTCCTCGCTGAAGTCGTCGCCTTCCCAGCCCAGGCCCTGGTGGCCCATGACCTCGAGGGTCAGTTCGGCGCGGTCCTGGGTGGCCTTCATGAAGGCGTTCTTCATGATCGAGGTCGCCGCCGACGGGCCGGAATTGCCCTTGGCCTCCAGCGCCGCGCGGACCACGGTCTGGGCCACGGCGCGCTGGTCGATCTCGTTCAGGATGATGCGGGTGCGCAGATCGGGGTCGTCCAGGCGGCCCTGTTCGTCCTCGCCCACGTACTTCTTGGCCATCACGCCCAGCGAACCGTTGGAGCCGCCGGCCCCGCGGCCGCCGTTCATGCCGCTGCGCTCGTGCTGCAGCAGGCGCTTGGCCACCGTCCAGCCGCCGTTCAGCGGGCCGACCAGGTTTTCCTTCGGCACCTTCACGTCGGTGAAGAAGGTTTCGCAGAACGGGCTGTTGCCGGCGATCAGGCGGATCGGACGGACTTCGACGCCCGGCTGGTGCATCTCGAAGACAACAAACGAGATGCCTTCATGCTTGCGGGTCTGGTCGGTGCGAACAAGACAGAAGATCATGTCGGCGTATTGGCCGCCGCTGGTCCAGATCTTCGAACCATTCACGAGCCAGTAATCGCCCTTGTCTTCGGCCTTGGTCTGCAGGGCGGCCAGGTCGGAACCTGCGCCCGGCTCGCTGAAACCTTGGCACCAGCGGATCTTGCCGGTGACGATGTCGGGGATATACTTCTTCTTCTGTTCCTCGGTGCCGTATTCCAGCAGCGTCGGGCCGAACATGCCCACGCCCATGCCGCCGATCGGGTTCACCGCGCCGATCTTGGCCATTTCCTGGGCCAGGACCCGGGCTTCGGGGCCGCTGAGGCCGCCGCCGCCATAGGCCTTCGGCCAGGTCGGGGTTCCCCAGCCCTTGGCGCCCATGCGTTCTTTCCAGACCGCCTGGTCGCCGGTGGGGGCCTCAGGGCTCATCATCGCGGCGGTCTGAGCCGCCACGTCCTTGCCCAGGGACTTCGGGAAATTCGCCTCGAGCCACTCCTTGGCCTCGGCGCGGAAGGCTTCCAAATCGGGGCCGCCAAAGTCAGCCATGAAAATTCTCCCTAATAATCATTATCTTAGCGACGATTATAGTTCGCGCTCCCGTTTCCGGGCGGGGTCTATGAAATCACTTGGGGTCGGGCAGGCCTAGCACTCGTTTCGAAACGACGTTCAGATTGATCTCCGAGGTGCCGCCTTCGATCGAATTTCCCTTCGAGCGGAGCCAGGTGCGGACGGCCGCCAGCTCGGGGCCGTCGAAGCCTTCGCCGCCCCAGCCGATCCCGGCCGTGCCCAGCGCTTCGACGATCAGTTCGTTGCGGTCCATGGCGATCTTGGCGCCCATGTACTTCATGATCGAGGTCGCGGCCGAGGGACCGTTGCCGGCCTTGGCCTCGTCGGCGGCGCGGCGGACGGTCTGCTGGAAGGACTGGACCTCCATCAGGTGCTCGGTGATGCGGCGGCGCAGGTCGCTGTCGCTCAGCACGCCGCTCTCGTCGAGGCCGACATACTGCTTGGCGGCGCTCTTGACGGTCAGGGCGTTGACCGGCGCGCCGATCGAGCCGCCGCCGAGGCCGGCCGAGATGTTGTCGCGCTCGAACTGCAGCAGGCGCTTGGCCACCGTCCAGCCGCCGTTCAGCGGGCCGAACAGCTGGTTCTTGGGCACGACGACGTCGGTGAAGAAGGTCTCGCAGAACGGCGAGGTGCCGTTGATCAGCAGGATCGGGCGGACCTCGACGCCGGGCGAGGTCATGTCGATCAGCAGGAACGAGATGCCCTCATGCTTCTTCGAGGTGTCAGTCCGCACCAGGCAGAAGCACCAGTCGGCGGTGTTTGCGCCGCTCGTCCAGATTTTCGAACCGTTCACCAGGTAGTGGTCGCCCTTGTCCTCGGCGCGGGTCTGCAGCGAGGCGAGGTCGGAGCCGGAGCCCGGCTCGGAGTAGCCCTGGCACCAGCGGACGTCGCCGTTGATGATGCCCGGCAGGTGCTGGCGCTTCAGCTCCTCGGTGCCGTACTCGATCAGGGTCGGGCCGAACATCATCACGCCCATGCCGCCGATCGGGTTGCGGGCGCCGATCTTGGCCATTTCTTCCTGCAGGACGCGGGCCTGCTGGCGGGTCAGGCCGCCGGCGCCGTACTCGGCCGGCCAGGTCGGCACGCCCCAGCCCTTGGCGCCCATGGCCTTGCGCCAGGCCAGCGCGTCCGGCGTCTCGACGCCGCCGCTCGCCTTGGCGACCTGGGCGGCCGGATCGGCGGCCAGGGCCTTGGGGAAGTTCGCATCCAGCCAGGCCGCCGCCTCGCTGCGGAAGGCCTGCAGGTCGTCGCCGCCGAAGTCAGCCATGGGAAATCTCGCCTCTTGAAATCAGGTCGATCAAATCAAGGACGACGCCCGAAGAACAGGGCGTCGCCGTTCACACTTACTTGGGGTCGGGCAGTCCGAGAACCCGCTTGGACACCACGTTGAGGTTCACCTCCGACGTGCCGCCCTCGATGGAGTTGCCCTTCGAACGCAGCCAGCCGTGGGTGGCGGTGAGCTCCAGCGGGGTGAAGCCTTCGCCCTCCCAGCCCAGGGCCTGGGCGCCCATGGCCTCGACCATCAGCTCCGACCGCTCCTGGGCGAAGGTCGCCGCGGCGTACTTGATGATGGAGGTCGCGGCGCTGGGGCCGTTGGAGGCCTTCGACTCCGCCGCCACGCGGGCGATGGTCTTGTAGAAGCAGTCGAAGTCCATCTTGTTCTTGGTGATGCGGGTGCGCAGGTCCGGGTCGGCCAGCACGCCGTCGGCGTCGGCGCCGACATAGCTCTTGGCGATCTGGGCCAGGTCGCCGGCCGCGCCGCCCGCGCCGCCGCCGCCGCCGAAGCCGCCCGAGATGTTCTGGCGCTCGTACTGCAGCAGCCGCTTGGCGATCTCCCAGCCGCCGTTGACCTTGCCGACCAGCGCGTCCTTGGGCAGCTTCACGTCGCTGAAGAAGGTCTCGCAGAACGGGCTCTCGCCCGAGATCAACTGGATCGGGCGCGTCTCCACCCCCGGCGTCGTCATGTCGATCAGCACGAACGAAATGCCCTCGTGCTTCTTCGAAAAATCGGTACGGACCAGACAAAAGCACCAGTCCGCCTTGTTGGCGTACGAAGTCCACACCTTTTGGCCGTTGATCAGCCAGTGGTCGCCCTTGTCCTCGCAACGGGTTTGCAGGCCGGCGAGGTCGGAGCCGGCGCCGGGCTCGGAATAGCCCTGGCACCAGCGGATCTCGCCACGGACGATCTTGGGCAGGTACTCCTGCTTCTGTTCCTCCGAGCCGTACTCCAGCAGGACGGGGCCGAGCATCCAGACGCCGAACGACGCCAGCGGCTGGCGGTAGCGGCCGGCGCTCAGTTCCTGGTCGAGGATGCGCGCTTCCTGCGGCGAGAGGCCGCCGCCGCCGTAGGCCTTGGGCCAGGTCGGCGCGGTCCAGCCCTTTTCGGCCATGCGCCGCATCCACACGATCTGCGGATCGTTCGAACCGGCGAAGGCGCGACCGCCCCAGACCGCTTCATAGTCGGTCTCGGCCTTGGGATCGCGCAGTTCGGCAGGATAGTTGGCCTCGAGCCAGGCTTTCACCTCGCCGCGAAACGCGTCGAGATCGCCGCCGCCAAAGTCGGCCATGGAATCCTCCCGTGATCGGAAAAGCCTTACGCGCGGGCACATTAGCGCCGAGCGTCCCAAGAGCAAGCAGAACGAAACGCTTGTTTGACTGAACGGGGCGCCCCTGCCCAGCGCGCAAATCACGATATATACGGACGCCTTCGGGCGGCCATTGGAGGGCGGATGAGGTTTTGGCGCGAACTGAGACCGGCGGCCTTTGCTGCTGCACCGTCGACAGCGGCCGTTCTGGCGCTGCTGGCGGGGGTCATGCTTCTCGCCTCGGGCGCGACGCCCACCATTCCTGACCGCTTCCTGCAGATCTACGAAATCACCCCCGTGGTGCTCATCGAGGTCAGCCACTTCCTCTCGAGCATCCTGGGCCTCGCCTTGGTGCTGCTGGCTTTCGGGCTCCGTGCCCGGCTGGACGGGGCCTGGTGGGCGACGCTGTTCACCCTGCTGATCGCCAGCCCGCTCGCCTTGCTCAAGGCCTTCGCCTGGGAGGAGGCCACGGCGCTGACCCTGTTCGCCGTCGCCCTGCTGCCATTCCACGGCGCATTCCCGCGCAAGGCCCGGCTGCTGAGCATGGAGGTCACGCCCGGATGGCTGTTCTCGGCCTTCGCCGTCATGGTCGGGGCGGGGTTGCTCGGCATCTGGTCGTTCCAGCATGCCGACTACGGCGACAAGCCGTTCTGGGTCGTGATGGCCGACGCCGATGCGGCCCGCGCCATTCGCGGGTGGGTGGGCGCGGCGATCCTGTTGTTCGCCTTCGGCGTCTGGCGGCTGTTCGCATCGGCGGCGACGCCCAAGGTGGTGGGCGAGGACGATCCCGAACTGGCGCGGGTTCGCGCGATCCTGGGCAAGGCCGAGGAGGCCGAGCCTAGCTCCAATCTCGCCCTGTTGGGCGACAAGCGTTTCCTGTTCTCGCCGTCAGGCGAAAGCTTTCTGATGTTTGGAGTCCGCGGGCGTTCGTGGATCTCGCTCGGAGCCCCGGTCGGGCGTCGGGACGAGTGCATGGACCTGCTCTGGCGGTTTCGAGAGCTGGCCGACGCCCATGCCGCGCGTCCAGGCTTCTATGGCCTCGACGCCGAGGACCTGCCGGATGTGGTTGAGTTGGGGTTCGCGATCGCCAAGGTCGGCGAGAGCGCCGCAGTGGCGCTGGACACCTTCACGATCGAGGGCACCAAGCGCGGCAACCTGCGCCGGGCGTGGCGCCAGGCGGGTGACGCCGGCGCGACCTTCGAGGTCTTTCCGCCCGACCGGGTCTGGGAGATCATGCCGCAGCTGCAGGCGATCTCGGACGCCTGGCTGGTTCATCATGCCGGCGGCGACAAGAGCTTCTCGATGGGCGGCTTCTACCCTTCCTACGTCTCGGAATTCCCGGTCGGCGTCGTCCGCTTCGAAGGCAAGATCATCGCCTTCGCCACGCTCTGGATCACGGCGAACAAGACCGCCTTCTCGATGGACCTCATGCGCTACATCGAGGAAGGCCCTCGGCGCATCATGGACTACCTGTTCGTCGAGTTGATCGAGTGGGGCCGCCGGGAGGGGTATCAGGCGATCGAATTCGGTATGGCCCCGCTTTCGGGCCTGGACGATCGTCCGCTGGCGCCGGTGCTCTCGCGGGTCGGCGCGCTGATCTTCGAACGCGGGGAGGAGATCTACAATTTCCAGGGCGTGCGGGCCTACAAGGGCAAGTACGATCCGGTCTGGCGGCCGCGCTACATGGCGGCGCCGAACAAGTGGGCGATCCCGCTGCTGCTCGCCGATATGGGCCTGCTGACTTCGGGCGGGGTCTCTGGGTTGGCCAAGCGGCCCAAGAAGACCGACGAGACGCCGAGCCTGTCGACCGCGGCCTGAGGGCGGCCTAACGCCGTCCGGTCGTGACGCCGAGCAGGTTCACCGCGTGAACCATCATGAAGAGCGCGAAGGCGCTGGCCGTCACCATGATGAAGCGCCAAGGCATCAGCCGCGGTCCCTTCATCGGGTCCGACGGCTTGGAGCCGCGCCAGCCGGCGAAGGCCGCGAGGGCCAACAGGACGCCGCACAGCGTCAGGGTGACGTTCAGATCCATCTTCGAGCGCCTATAGCAGCCTGCGCACGGGCGCAAAGGTGAACCCGTAGTTAACGCTTAACGAGCCCTTAACCATGCTGAGGCTTGGTTCCGTAAGGGGACGCGTCAGCAATCCACAGGCTTTCGCGCCAGGCCCAATATCTGGTGTTAACCTTCCGTTTACACACCAGGGATCGGTGGTAGCGTCCAGAATGGGCTGGGAGAACGATTCGATATGACGTCGGGTGCGCCCTGGAGCGTCAAGGGGATCGACCCTAAGGCGAGGGAGGTCGCGAAGGACCTCGCGCGCCGGTCCGGCATGACCCTGGGCGAATGGCTGAATCGCATGATCCTCGAGGACGACGCGCCCGAGGAGATTACCTCTCAGGCCTATTTTGAAGAGCGCCAGACGCGCGCTGAGCGCGTCTATGTCGAGGCCCCGCGCGAGCCGGTATTGGCGCCAGCGGCGTTCGAAGTTGCGCCCGGCCGCTATGAGGCGCCCCAGCACCCCGGCGACGAGATGGGCCGTGTGGCCATGGCGCTCGACAGACTCAGCGGCAAGATCGATCGGCCCGAGCCGCGCCCGACGCCCGAGGCGCTCGCCGCCGGCGCCGTGCTGAACGAGGCGATGGCCCGCATCGAAGCGGCCGAACGCGAAGCCGTGGCGGTCGCCGCCCGGTTCGAAGGGGCCGTGCAGGAAGCCCGCGCTGAGAACACCCGCCTGGCCGACCGCCTGCGCCGGGTTGAGGCGGAGGCCGCCGGGCCGCGTTCGGCGGAGGCTTTGCGTTCGCTTGAGGCCGCGCTCGGCAAGGTCGCCAACCATCTCTACGAGGGCGAAGGCCGCACACGCGACACGATCCAAGCCATGGAGCAGCGGATCGACCAGATTTTCGCCTCCGGCGGCGGCGACCCCGCCGGACTGCTCGAGGAAGTGGTCAACCGCGTCGACGCGCGGCTGACCGACGCCGAGACCCGCACCTCCGAAGCGCTCGTCAATCTGGGCCAGGCTTTCGCCAATCTCGACGGTCGCCTCGGCGTCGCCGAAAAGGCGATGGGACCCGAGGTCGAGCGCCGGATCGAGGCGCTGGCTGCGACGCTTTCTCGACGCGTCGAGGATGTTCGCGGCGAGATCGCCAAGGAAGTCGAAGGCGTGTCCAGCGGTCGTTTCGACCGCATGGAGCGCCAGCTCGGCGAGATGGCCGAGACGGTCCGCAAGGTCGACCAGGGCTCTGGCGAGGCGATCGAGCGAATGGGCCGCGAGGTCCTGACCATGGCCGACACCCTGAACCGTCAGGTCCAGGCGGCCGAACATCGCAGCGCCGACGCCATCGAGCAGGTCGGGGGCGAAGTGGCCCGCATCGCCCAGGCGATGGAGCAGCGCCTCGGCCGGTCGGAAAGCACTCATGCCGAAGCCCTGGAAAAGCTGGGCGCGGAAATCGGCAAGATCACCGATCGTCTTACCGAGCGGATCGGCAGCTCCGAGCGCCGCGCCGCCCAGGCCATCGACGATGTCGGCGAGCAGGTCGCGCGCGTCAGCGAGCGCATCAGTCAGCGCCAGGAACGTTCGGCCGAAGATCTGGCTGAGCGGATTCGGCAAAGCGAAGAACGCACCGCCCGTCTGCTGGGCGAAGCGCGCGAAACGATCGACCGCGGTTTGGCCGAGTCTCACCGCCGCATGAGCGAGCAGAGCGTTGCAGCCGCAGCGCCAGCCGCGCCGCGTCTGACGCGGGAAGAGCCGGCCGGATCCACCTTCGGTCACGACCCGTTCCGCGAACTTGGCCCAGTGGCGCCGGTCGCCGCCGAGGGCCTGGCGCTCCAGGCCTTCGCCGCGCCGGAACTCCCCGCCAGCGCGTTCGCCGAGGCAGCGACGGCTGAGGAGCCTTCGGAGGAGGTCGAGGCTCCGGCCGCCGAATTCCCCCAGCCCACGAGCTCGCCTGTGTTCGACGCGGCGGACTTTGAAGCCGCCGACGGCTTCGAGCCGTTCAGCCCGCCAGCCGATGCCCCTGAGGCCGAGGTCGAAGACGACACGGTCGCCGAGTTCGAAGAGCCCGCAGCCGAAGAGCCGCAGGTGGAATTCTCTGCGGATCCATTCGAGCCGATCGCCCCTGAAACCGAGGTCGAGCTGGAGGCTGTCGTCGAGGCCCCGGCCGAGCCGGTGCGCCAGCTTTCGACCCGCGAAGTCATCGAGCAGGCTCGGGCCGCTGCGCGTGCGGCCTCCAGCCCCGCCGAGGCCAAGCGCGCCAAGATCAGCGCCAAGATCGAGAAGCTTCCCCCCAAGGACGGCGGCCGCTCGCTGTTCTCCGGCCTGGGCCTGCGCAAGCGCGCGGTCGGGTCCTCATCGCTGCAGACCGCCCTGCTGGTGGCAGGCGGCGCAGCGTTCCTGAGCCTGGGCGCGGCGAGCTATTTCGTGGCCGACGCCGAGCCGGGCGGGGCGCCGCCCAAGCGGGTCGCCGACGCGCTGGCCGTTTTCCAGAGCGACCAGGCGGGCGAGATCCAGGGCGCCGAGGCGGACACCACTCCGAACGTGGGAACCGCGCGGGCGGCCGTGGCGCTGGCGCCTCAGCCGATCACTCCGGCTCCGGCGATCTTGCCGGCGACCGAGGATCCGGCGGCCCTGGCCAGCCTCTATTCCGACGCCCTGCGGGCGCTGGAGACTTCAGAAGCCGGCGGTCTGGATAAGCTGCGCAAGGCGGCCAACCTCGGCCACTCGCCGGCCCAATTCTATCTGGCCAAGCTCTACATGGACGGCGGCGCCGGCCTGAAGAAGGATCCGGTTGAGGCGCGGCGCTGGACCGAGCGTGCGGCCGAGGGCGGCAACCGCGCCGCCATGCACAATCTGGGCATCGCCCTGGCCGAGGGGCAGGGCGGTCCGAAGAACGTGACCTTGGCCGCCCAGTGGTTCCGCAAGGCCGCTGACCTTGGCCTGGTCGACAGCCAGTTCAATCTCGGCGTCCTCTACGAACAGGGCCGCGGCGTCACGCAGAACCCGGCCGAGGCCTACAAGTGGTATCTGGTCGCCGCGCGCAGCCGCGACGAGGCGGCGCTCGACAACGCCGCGCGGGTCCGCGCAAGCCTTTCAGCCGAAGCGCGCAGCGTCGCTGAGCGCGCCGCCCGCGGGTTCCGCGCGACCTCGACAACCAGCGCGACGGCCATGGCTGGACCGACCGCCTCGGCGGCCGATGTCGCCACGGCCCAGCGTGCGCTGTCCCGGCTCGCCTACTACCAGGGGCCGACGGACGGCAGTTCGTCGCCGGCCCTGACCATGGCGATCGCGGCCTATCAGCGTCATCAGGGCATGGCTGCGACCGGTTCCCTCGATCCGACCACACTTTCACGTCTGCAGGTCTTCACGCGGTGACGCGCGCCGTTTAAGGGGCGCTCTTGGATTTCTATCTGCCCATCGCGGAAGTCTCGGTGAATGCGCCTCTGCTGATCGCGCTTGGCGCGGCGGTGGGCTTCATCTCCGGGCTGTTCGGCATCGGCGGCGGCTTTCTGATGACGCCGGTGCTGGTGTTCCTGGGCATCCCTCCCGCGGTCGCGGTGGCCAGCGAGGCCAACCACGTCGCGGCGTCCTCGACCTCCAGCGTCATCTCCTACACCCGGCGCAAGGCCGTCGACTTTCGGATGGGCGGCGTTCTGGCGGCCGGCGGCGCGGTCGGCTCGTTGCTAGGGGTCGAGGTGTTCCGCTGGCTGCGGCTGCTGGGCCAGGCCGACCTCGTCGTTTCGCTGTCCTATCTGGTCTTCCTCGGGGTGATCGGCGCCCTGATGCTCTGGGAATCGCTGGGTTCCATCCTGCGCCGGCGGCGCGGCGATGCGCCCAAGCCCCGGAAGGACCGCCGGCCGCCCTGGCTCTATGGTCTGCCGTTCAAGATGCGGTTCCCCCGCTCACGGCTCTACATCAGCGTCATCCCGCCGATCCTGCTGGGGGTATTTGTCGGCATCCTGTCGGCGATCATGGGCGTCGGCGGCGGCTTCGTCCTGGTGCCGGCCATGGTCTACATCCTGCGCATGCCGGCAGGCGTGGTCGTCGGCACCAGCCTCTTCCAGATCATCATCACCACTTCGCTGACCAGCGTGCTGCAGGCGGGGCGCAACCAGACCGTCGACGTGGTGTTGGCGACCCTGTTGCTGATCGGCGGCGTGTTGGGGGCTCAGGTCGGGGCGCGGGCTTCGTCGCGGTTCCGCGCCGAGGAACTGCGGGCGCTGCTGGCGATCATCGTGCTGGCGGTGGGCCTGCGCATGGGGCTGGGCCTGTTCTTCACGCCCTCCGAGCCCTTCGTCCTGATGACGGGGAACGGATGATGGTCGCGGCCCTGGACATGCCGCCGGCCGCCGTCTCCGCCGCGTTGACGACCACCAATGTGCGGGTGACGTCTAGCTTCCGTGGCGCCCGCATCGTGCTCTACGGCGCAGTGCTCGATCCCAGCCAGAAGCCGAGCGACGTCGTCGTCATCGTGCGCGGCCCCGATGCGCCGGTCCGCATGGCGCGCAAGACCCGCATCGCCGGGATCTGGGTGAACTCGCGGCCGGTGGTGTTCGAGGGCGCGCCTGGCTTCTACATGGCCGCCTCGACCAGGCCGCTCGATGAGATCGCCAGCTTCAGCACCCTGCGAAGGCTGGGCGCTGGCGTGGACCATCTGCGTATCAACGCGCCCATGGAGCAGCGCACAGAGACCCGCTACGGCGTCCGCGACGTCGTGGTGAGCGGGCTGGGCGCGGACTATCTCGACTGGCGGCGCGCCGTCGTGCGGCTCAAGGAGGAGAGCGGCCTCTACGCTGCGGACGCCCGCGGGGTCAGCTTTGTCGACAAGGGCCTGTTCAAGGCCGAGATCGACCTGCCGACGGGCGCGCCGATCGGCGTCTACTCCGCCGACATCTTTCTGTTCCAGGACGGCCAACCGGTGTCGAGCCGCACGCGCGGACTGACGGTCGAGAAGGCCGGCGTGGAGCGGGCGCTTTACCTTTTCGCCCATCGAAGGCCATGGTCGTACGGTCTGGCTTCGGTGGCGATCGCCCTGGCCGCGGGCTGGGCTGCTTCGGTGGCCTTCCGGAGGAACTGACCGCGTGGAAATTCACACCGACGGCCATGTCCATGCCGAGGCCTCGGCACCGGGCCCGCTATGGGTCATCGCGCTGTTCGGGCTTGCGCCGTTCCCGGCGTCGGCCCTGACCTATGTCTATGGGCCGACCGACCTGAGCGGGCCGGCCCTGACCGTGCTGCTGACCTGGTCGGCGATCGTGCTCGGGTTCCTGGGCGGCATCCGTTGGGGCTTGGAGAGCGCGCGGGCGACGCCGCGCTGGACGCGGCTGGCGACCTCGGTGATTTCGCCGACCGTGGCCTGGACGCTGATCTTCGCGCGCGGGTCGGTCGAGACCTCGTGGCTGCTCTGCGGCTTCATGGCCGCCTTCATCCTGCAGTGGCTCTACGACCATGCCGCGCCGGACGTGCCGGCCCGCTATCCGCGGCTGATGACCTCGCTGACCTTGGGCGCCTGCGTCTCGCTGGCCCTGGCGCTGGAACAGACCCTGCGGATGTAGCTAGTCGCCGGCGACCGATCGCCAGCCGACGGCGTGCACCCGTCCCGCGCCCAGCGCGCCGCACAGCGGTGGGCGCCCGAACAGCCCCGAGAACGCCTCGTCCCGGATGCTCAGCCCGCCCGCATAGGCGCCGAAGGCCGGCACGACCATCCGCAGTCCGTCGGTGACGAAGCAGCGCCGGCGCACGCTGCCGCGCGAGGCGACGACGCGAGCGCAGGGGTGCAGGTGGCCGGCGACCTCGCCGTCCTGGCGGCCGGGCGTCGGTTCGTGGCGCAGGATCAGGCCCTCGACCGCGATTTCGTCGGCGACGTCGCCGGGCAGGCGGCGGGGACCGTCGGCGTCGTGGTTGCCGACCACCCAGACGAGGCGCGTCAGGCCGCTGAGCGCGCGGAGCCCCTCGGCGTCGTCGCGGGCCAGCCGGTCTTCCGAGGAACGATCATGGAAGGTGTCGCCCAGCAGGACGACGGCGTCCGGCTGGGCCGCCACCACCTCGGCCTGCAGCCGGCGCAGGGTGTCGCGGGTGTCGTAGGGCGGCAGCATCTGGCCGCGCATGGCGTAGGAGGAGCCCTTTTCCAGGTGGAGGTCGGCGACCACCAGCATGCGCGCAGCCTCGATCCATAAGGCGCCGCTTGGCCGCAGGGTGACGGCCGCGCCGTTCAGCCTCGTGCGCAGGCCGCCGCAGGGACTGATGGCGAAGGCGTAGGGCTCGGCGACCGCGCTCACGACATGGCCTCGGCGATCAGGTCTTCCTCGGCCTCGGCCAGGATCATGTCGGCCGCGCCGCCGGGCGAACGCTCCTTGCCGATCTCCAGCAGGATCGGCACCGAGAACGGCGACAGGTGCTCCAGCGGCGAGTGGCGGATACGCCCGGAGATCCGCTCTAGCAACTGTCCCAGTCGCGCGACATCGATCAGCCCGGTGGCGGCGTCCTCGCGCGCGCAGCGCAGCAGCAGGTGGTCGGGTTGGTGGCGGCGCAGCACGTCGTAGATCAGGTCCGTCGAAAAGGTCACTTGGCGGCCGCTCTTCTCATGGCCTGGAAAGCGCCGCTCGATGAGCCCCGAGATGATCGCACACCCCTTGAAGGCGCGCTTCATCATGAAGCTCTCGGCGAGCCAGGCCTCAAGGTCGTCGCCCAGCATGTCCTGGGCGAAGAGCTCGTCGAAATCGAGGCCGTCCATAGGCTTCAGCGCCCAGATCGCCATCGCGTAATCGTTGCAGACGAAGCCCAGCGGTCCGGCGCCCATGCGCTCCAGGCGGCGGGTCAGCAGCATGGCGAGCGTGGTGTGGGCGAGGCGGCCTTCGAACGGATAGACCACCATGAAGTGGCGCTTGCCGCGGGGAAAGGTTTCCAGAAGCAGGTCGTCGGCCGGCGGGATCAGCGAGTGATCCCTTTGAATTTCCAACCATTCGCGGACGTCCGCGGGCAGCACCTTCCAGTGCTCCTGGTCGTACATCAGCTCGCGCACGCGTTTGGCCAGGAAGGTCGACAGCGCGAACTTCGAACCGCCCCAGGACGGCATCTTGGGATCCCGATTGACGGCCGGACTGACCAGCACCTCGGTTCCGGTGACGGCGACCAGCGCCCAGACCTGACCGGCGAAGACGAAGGTGTCGCCGGGATCGAGCATCTCCAGCATGCCCTCCTCGACCTCGCCGATCTTGCGGCCGGCGCGGCCGCGGCCCATGGAGATGCGGACCGCGAGCATGGCCGGCGAGACGATGGCCCCGACGTTCAGCCGGTGGCGCTGGGCGGTCTCGGCGTTGCGAACGGTCCAGCGCCCGTCGAGGGTCTTCACGATCCGGCGGAAGCGGTCATAGGTCTTCAGCGCATAGCCGCCGGTGGAGACGAAATCGACGACCTGTTCGTAGTCCTCCCACGGCAGGTCGCGGTAGGGACCGGCGCTGGTGATCTCGTCATAGAGGGCCAGCAGATCGAACGGCTCGGAACAGGCGCAGCCCATGACGTGCTGGGCCAGCACGTCGAGCGCGCCGATGCGGGTCGGCTCGCCGTCGAAGCGGTTCTCGGCGATGGCCTCGCGGGCGGCCTGGCACTCCAGCATCTCGAAGCGGTTGGCCGGCACGAACAGGGCGCGCGAGGGCTCGTCCAGACGGTGGTTGGCGCGGCCGATCCGCTGGACCATGCGGCTGGCGCCCTTCGGGCTGGCCAGCTGGATGACGAGATCGACGTCTCCCCAGTCGATGCCGAGATCGAGGGTCGAGGTGCAGACCACGGCCCGCAGCTCGCCGCGCGCCATCGCCGCCTCGACCTTGCGCCGCTGCTCGGCGGCCAGGCTGCCGTGGTGCAGCGCGATGGGAAGATTGTCCTCGTTCAGCCGCCAGAGCTCCTGGAAGGCGAACTCGGCCTGGAAGCGGGTGTTGACGAAGACCAGGGCGGTCCGGGCCTGCTTGATGGCCTCGTAGACCTCGTCCATGGCGTGCTTGGCCGTGTGACCAGCCCAGGGCACCTTGCCCTCCGAGAGCAGCATGTCGACGATCGGTTGCGCGCCGCCGGGGCCGCGCACCAGGGCGACGGACTCGTGGGTGTCGGCCTGGCGCCCATAGCCCATCCAGCGGCGGATCACGTCGGGATCGTCCACGGTCGCCGAGAGGCCCACGCGCCGCAGGTTCGGCGCGAACTGCTGCAGCCGCGCCAGGTCGAGCGCCAACAGGTCGCCGCGCTTGGAGCTGTGCAGGGTATGGATCTCGTCCAGGATGACGCACGAGAGGTTCTCGAAATATAGCCGCGCGCCTTCCCAGGCGCAGAACAGCGCCAGCTGCTCGGGGGTGGTCAGCAGGATGTCGGGCGGCTTCACCCGCTGGCGCTGACGACGCGCCTGGCCGGTGTCTCCGGTGCGGCTCTCGGCGACGATGGGCAGGCCCATCTGGAGAATCGGCGCCATGAGGTTGCGCTCGACGTCGACGGCCAGGGCCTTCAGCGGCGAGATGTAGAGCGTATGGATGCCGCGCGGGGCGTTGGCGGGCGGGCGCTGCGCCAGCTCGATCAGGCTGGGCAGGAAACCTGCCAGTGTCTTGCCGCCGCCGGTGGGCGCGATGAGCAGGGCGTCGCGTCCCTCGCGGGCCCTGGCGACCATTTCGAGCTGGTGCGCGCGCGCGCTCCAGCCGCGGTCATGGAACCAGGCGGCGAACCTTGCAGGTAACAGATCTGGCGGGCTTGCCGGGCTGTCGGCCATGGTTCGCCTATAACATGTTCCCGTTCCGTTTCATCGGTTTCTTGCGCCCCTGAGTCGGTAGTCGGCGCCCTGCGGGAGCGTAGACTGCCAGCGTCACGCATAAGCTGACGAGGAGCCGAGCATGTCTCAGTCCTATCCGGGTGAGTGCTTCTGTGGCGCAGTAAAGATCGAGGTCACCGGCCAACCGGCAGCCATGGGCTATTGCCATTGTAGATCCTGCCGATCGTGGTCCGGCGGGCCGGTGAACGCCTTCAGTCTCTGGGAGCCTTCCGCGGTCAGGGTGACGGCGGGAGAGGAGCATCTGGCGACCTTCGCCAAGACCGACATGAGCGAGCGCCAGTATTGCAGCAAGTGCGGCGGGCACTTGATGACCAATCATCCGCCGCTCAAGCTGATCGACGTTTTCGCCGCGACCTTGCCGACGCTCGAATTCACTCCCGGGGTTCACGTCAACTATGCCGAGACCGTTCTGCGGATGAAGGACGGCCTGCCTAAACTGAAGGACTTCCCGGCCGAGTTCGGCGGCTCCGGCGAGGCTATCGGCGAGTAATTGCGGCCTATCGGCAGGTTTTCAACGTTCCCTTTCCGTTTCCTGCCGAAAGCGGCTAGCAAGGCGGTGTGAACGCCCCGACAACGAGTCTGGATCTTGCGCCCGCCCTGGTGGTGTTGCCTGGGCCCCGGGCGGCGGTCGCCGACGTGCAGGGCGGTCAGACGATCCGGGCGCCGGACGCGCGCGACCTGATCCAGCGCGGCCCGGTGCTGGTGGCCCACGCCTCGATGACCGCGCGGCGGCTGGGGCTCAATGCTCCGCCGCGGATGCCCGGTCTGTTCGACGCGCTTGAACTCTACGCCTTTACGCGGCCGGCGACCTTCTGTGCGCCGTCTTCCGTGGGTCTGGCGCTGGCGCTCGGCCAGCCCGAGCCGAAGGGCGCGCAGGCGCAGGCCGAGGCGCTGCGCGCGGCTTGCGCGCAGCTTCTGCAGGAACTGGCGCTCAGCCCGCAGCCGAGCCGCGAGGAAGCGCTGGCGCAGGCCGAGACGATGATGCGCGCGGGGTGGGCCTGGGGGCCTTCGGTCGTCGCCGCCCTGCGCTCGGCCCCGGTCGGCAACCAGTTCCGCACCTCGGGCCTGGACGTCTGGACCCGCATCGCCGAGTGGGAGGACCAGGCGCCGCCGGGCGAAGCCAGCTCCAAACCTGTCGCGCCCGAGGACGCCGGCAGGCGGCTGGCCGAACTGTTGCAGCGTTCGGGCCTGGACGAGACCCGTCCGGCCCAGGCCGAGTACGCCCAGGAGGCGGCCTTCGCCTTCGCGCCGCGCGAGCGGGAGGGCGAGCCGCGGATGATGCTGGCCGAGGCCGGCACCGGCGTCGGCAAGACCCTGGGCTACCTGGCGCCCGCCTCGCTGTGGGCCGAGGCCAACGGGCCGTCGGTCTGGGTCTCGACCTACACCCGCGCCCTGCAGCGGCAGATCGAACGCGAGAGCCATTCGATCTATCCGGACCCGAAGGTCAGGGCGAAGAAGGCCGTCGTCCGCAAGGGGCGCGAGAACTATCTCTGCCTGCTCAATTTCCAGGACATGGCCAACACCGCCCAGCAGGGCGGGGCCGATCTGATCGGCATGGCGCTGACCGCGCGCTGGGCGCGGGCCACCCGCGACGGCGACATGACCGGCGGCGACTTCCCGGCCTGGCTGCCGACCCTGTTCGCGGTCCCGGCGACGGGGCAGGCGTCGGCGGCGAACCTGGTCGATCGGCGCGGCGAGTGCGTCCATGCCGGTTGCCAGCACTATCGGACCTGCTTCGTCGAGAAGGCGATCCGCGGTTCGCGCAAGGCCGACCTGGTGATCGCCAACCATGCGCTGGTCCTGACCCAGGCCGCGTTCGACGGCGCGCGTGCGGCGCGCGGCTCGAAGGGCGACGGCGAGACCACCCAGCTGAAGCGCATCGTGTTCGACGAGGGCCACCACCTGTTCGACGCCGCCGACGCCGCCTTCGCCGCGGCGCTGTCGGGTCAGGAGACCGCCGAACTGCGCCGCTGGATCCGCGGCCCGGAAGGCCGGGGCCGGCGCGGCCGCGGTCTCGAAGCGCGGCTGATGGACATGCTGGGCGACCGCGAGGATGCGCGCGAAGCGCTGACCTCGGCCCTGCATGCCGCCGCCGCCCTGCCGGGCGAAGGCTGGTCCGGGCGCATCGCCCCGCCGAACGGCGAGGTGAACCCGATCGGCCCGATCGAGGCCTTCCTGGTGGCGGTGATCGAGCAGCTGCGGGCGAGGGCCGCGCCGTCCGACGTCGGGATGGAGTGCGCGGCGCGGCCGGCCCTGGACCTGGTGCGCACGACGGCCCGCGATGCCGCTGCGGCCCTGGCCAAGATCGAGGCCCCGCTGCTGGCGCTGGCGCGCCACCTGGAAGACTTGCTGGACGAGGAAGCCAGCCAGATCGTGACCAGCGACCGGGGGCGGATCGAAGGCGCGCTGCGCGGCCTCGACCGCCGCTGCCGGATGCTGCTGCCGGCCTGGCGCTCGATGCTGCGGGCCATCGACGAGGACGCCGAGGACGATCCGGACTTCGTCGACTGGTTCGACGCCACCTTCCTCTATGGCCGGGTGGTGGACGCCGCCTGCCGCCGGCACTGGGTCGACCCGACCGAGCCGCTGACCAACGCCGTGATCGCCCCGGCGCACGGGGTGCTGGTGACCAGCGCCACCCTGACCGATCCGACCCTGGACGATCCGTTCGCCCTGGCGGAAATGCGCACCGGCGCGGCGCGGCTGCCCGACCGCCCCAAGACCCTGAAGCTGACCTCGCCGTTCGACTACGCCGCCAATGCGCGGGCCTATGTGGTCACCGACATCGGCCGCGACGACCCACGCCAGGTGGCCGCGGCGATGCGCGAGCTGTTCCTGGCGGCTGGCGGCGGCGGCCTCGGCCTGTTCACCGCCATCCGACGCCTGCGGGCCGTGCACGAGCGGATCGCCGCGCCGCTGGCCGACAAGGGGCTGGCGCTCTACGCCCAGCATGTCGACCCGCTGGAGGTCGGCGCCCTGGTCGATATCTTCCGGGCCGAGGAGGACTCGTGCCTGCTGGGCACTGACGCCGTTCGCGACGGGGTCGACGTGCCGGGCCGCTCGCTGCGGCTGCTGGCCTTCGACCGCGTGCCGTGGCCGCGTCCCGACATCCTGCACAAGGCCCGCCGCACCCGGTTCGGCGGCAAGGTCTATGACGACAACGTCGCCCGCGCCCGCATCAGCCAGGCCTTCGGCCGCCTGATTCGCCGGGCCGACGACAAGGGCGTGTTCGTGATGCTGGACGCCGCCGCCCCGACGCGGCTGTTCTCGGGCCTGCCCGAAGGCGTGCGGGTCGACCGGCTGGGCCTGGTCGATGTCATCGAGGCGGTGACGGAGTTCCTGGGGCCGCCGGCGCCGATTTCGGCGGAGTAGGTGGGGGTTCGGCTCACGCCGCTGCGTCCCGGCTTGGGGGCCTCGCCCACTTCGGAGGATGAAAGCGCTGGGCGCCGGGCGGGGTGACCCCAGAGTGTCATCCCGGAAAGCGCGTCAGCGCTTGTCCGGGACCCATTCGCGCCGACGACGGCAGATGGGGCGAGGCCGGGCCGAAGTCTGGTCCATCTGGTGTTCATGGGTCCCGGTCTTGCTGCGCAAACCGGGATGACAGCGTCGGGGCTACTGGCCGCTCACGAGCCAGCCGTCTTCGCGCAGCCGGCCGACGCGGGCGCGGGAGACGGGCGCCTCGAGGCCGCCCTTCAGGCTCAGCCGCAGGTTCCGGCCATCCTCCACGACGCCGGTGATCGCCGAGCGGGCGACCCACCAGGAGCGGTGCGTCTGCACGCCCTCAAGGTCCTTCAGGCCGTCAATCGCCTGAGACAGGGACATCAGCACCAGGGCCGATCCTTGCGTCGTATGGACCCGGACGTAGTGGTCCTCCATCTGCAGGCAAAGCACTGCGCGGCCGAGCTGCGGGGCCAAGCGCTCACGCGGATCGGCAGAGGCGGGATTCGGACCGCCGGCCGCGGCGCGCGGACGGGTCGCCCAGAGCACGCCGGCGGTGATCAGGGCGCTGATCAGCAGGCACTGAACGTACCATTCGAGCCAGTGGACCCCGGCGACGACGGGCCAGAGCCGCAAGGCCAGGGTGCGGCTGACCACCGCCGGCAGGACGGCCAGCAGGGCGACGGCCGGCGGCGTCCATAGCCAGAGGGGCGCGCCGCGCCGGGCGGCCCAGGCGGAGAGGCGCGGCAGGCTGAACCCGAAGGCCAGCCACCCGACCCATAGATTGGCGACCCAGTAGGCCATGCGCAGGGGCGCGGCGTCGTTGAGGTAGCTGCCGAACGGCCCGATGGCGCCCAGGATCAGTCCAAGCACGGTCGCCGCGCCGAAGCCCGCCGCGGCCGACCGCCAACTCGTCTGCTTTGCGCCAGCCGATTCCATGCGCCGACACTAGCAAAGGCGAGCCTGCGCCGCAGCCGTTCGCCCGGCCGCGAACCCATTCGCCCATTCACGCAGAAGCGCTGGCGGGGGGCGGCGGCTGGCGGCAACGGCTGTCACGCAACTTCAGTTCGAGAGCGCCCCGCAAATGTCCCTGCTGCCCCTGATCGCCGCCCTGGCGGCCCTGTCCTCCGCCGCGTCCGAGCCGGTCCCGTCGCCTGGGCCGCCGCCTATGACGAGGCCGGCCGATGGGACGGTCTTTTCGCGGCTGGTCGTGCCGGACGGCGATGGTCCGGCGATCGAGGCCGGGGTCTGGTCGCCGCCCGGTCCTGTCAGCGGCCTGCCGCTGGTGGTGATCTCACACGGCAACGGCGGAGACTTCCGCAGTCACGAGGATACGGCGCAGGCCCTGGCCCGCGCGGGCTTCGTGGTCGCGGCCCTGACCCATACCGGGGACAACTGGCGCGACCAGAGCCGGGCGACCGACGTGGCCGCTCGCCCGCGACAGCTGTCGGTCCTGATCGAGTACATGCTGACGGGCTGGGAAGGGCGCGCCGCCATAGATCCCGAACGGGTCGGCGCGTTCGGGTTCTCGGCCGGCGGGTTCACGGTGCTGACGGCGGCGGGGGGAGAGGCGGACCTTTCCCGCATCGCCGAGCACTGCCGCGCCCATCCGGGCTTCTACGACTGCCGCCTGATCGCCGCCCGCCCGGTGGGGCCGGAGACCCCGCGCTGGACCCATGACCCGCGCATCAAGGCCGTGGTGGTGGCCGCCCCGGCGCTGGGGTTCGCTTTCACGCGTGAGCGGCTGGCCGCGGCCAAGCAGCCGGTCCAACTCTGGCAGGCGGGAAGCGATGAGGTGCTGCCGGCGCCGTGGTACGTCGAGCCAGTCCGCGACGCCTTGCCGACGAAGCCGGAGTTTCACCGCGTCGAGGGCGCCGGCCATTTCGACTTCCTGCGGCCGTGCACGCCGCAGCTGGCGGCCGCCGCGCCGGCGATCTGCGCGCCGACGCCGGGGTTCGATCGCGCCGCCTTTCACCTTCGGTTCAATGACGAGGTGGTGCGGTTCCTGAAGGACAGGTTGTGATGCTATCTGGCCTTGAGGGAATTTGTCGCCTCGCAAGGAGCCGAGCCGATGAGCCTGGTGCTGCACTACCATCCGCTGTCGTCCTACTGCCACAAGGTGCTGATCGGGCTCTATGAGCGCGGGACGCCGTTCGAGGCGCGGGTGGTCGATCTTTCGCAGACGGCGGGCGAGTTCGCGGCGATGTGGCCGACCGCGAAGATCCCGCTACTGGTCGACGGGGGACGGGTGGCGCCGGAGACCAGCATCCAGCTCGAGTATCTGGATATGCACTATCCCGGCCCGCCGATGCTGCCTGCGGACGCGGAGGCGCGGCTGGAAGCGCGGCTGTGGGACCGGCTGTTCGACCAGTACGTGATGACGCCGATGCAGAAGATCGTCGCCGACCGGATGCGGGCGGAGGGCGAGAAGGATCCGCGTGGGGTCGAGGACGCGCGCGGGATGCTGCAGATGGCCTATGGCCTGATCGACGGGCATATGGCCGGGCGGACCTGGGCGGCGGGCGAGGCCTTCAGCCTGGCCGACTGCGCGGCGAGCCCGGCGCTGTTCTATGCCGGGATCGTCGAGCCGTGGGGCGACGAGCAGGGTGAGCTTTCGGCCTATTTCGAGCGGCTGTTGGCGCGGCCTTCGGTGAGCCGGGCGATCGACGAGGCGCGGCCGTTCTTCGAATACTTCCCGTATCGCGAGCTGATGCCGGCGCGCTTCCTGTAGGCAGGCCGGCGGCCTTAGTGCCCGGAGCTCCTGGAGAAGACGTTGATCACGAGGACGCCCAGCAGGATCAGGCCCATGCCGATCAGGGCCGGGGCGTCGAGCTTCTGCTTGAACAGCACCCAGGCGATGGCGGTGATCAGCACGATGCCGACGCCGGACCAGATCGCGTAGCCGATGCCGACCGGCACGGTCTTCATCGAGTGCGACAGGCACCAGAAGGCGAAGCCGTAGCCCGCCGCGGTGACCAGGGATGGGACCAGCCGGGTGAAGCTGTCGGAGGCCTTCAGGGCGGTGGTGGCGATCACCTCCGCGACGATGGCCAGGCCCAGCCAGACGTATCCGTTCATCCCAACTCCTCAAGCGAACTCGGCGCTTGTGCAGATCGCACAGCGGGTGGAAGCATATAGGCGGTCGGGGTCACAAGCGCCCGCTGCCTAAAGGCGGGCGCCCTCACGTTTGGGAGGGCCTGCAATGGGCAGACCAGGAACCGGCGCCGCACGCGCCATCGCCCTCGTCGGCGCGGCGGGAGCCGGTAAGACAACCCTCATGGAAGCCATGCTGTTCGCGGCCGGCGCCATTGCGCGCCAGGGCGAGGTGGGCGCGGCCAGCGTCGGCGACGCCAGCCCCGAGGCGCGATCGCGCGGCCAGTCCATCGAGTTCAACATCGCGGGCTTCGAGTTCATGGGCGACCGCTATGCGGTGATCGACTGCCCCGGATCGCCCGAGTTCGCCGGGACCGAGGACTATGTGCTGCCGGCGGTCGACCTGGCGATCATCGTCGCCGATCCGAACCCGACGCGGGCGCACCTGCTGCAGCCGATCTTCAAGGAGCTGGAGGCGCGGCGGGTTCCGCACGCGGTGTTCGTCAACAAGATCGACCAGGCGCGCGGCGGGCTGGACGAGCTGATGGCCGCCCTTGTCCCGGCCTCGGGGAACCGGCTGGTGGCGCGGCAGATCCCGCTGGTCGAGAAGGAGCACGTCACTGGATTCGTCGATCTGGCGCTGGAGCGGGCCTTCGTCTACCGGCCCGGCCAGCCGAGCCAGCAGGTCGACCTTGCCGGCGACGTCGCGGCGCTGGAGGCCGATGCGCGGTTCCACATGCTGGAGCAGTTGGCCGACTTCGACGACGAACTGATGGAGCAGCTGCTCTCGGACCTCAGCCCCAGCCAGGACGCGGTGTTCGCCGACCTGGTGGCGGACCTCGCCCAGGGGCTGATCACCCCGGTGTTCTTCGGCTCGGCGCTGAACGGGTTCGGGATCCGGCGGCTGCTGAAGGCGCTGCGGCACGAGACGCCGGACGTGATGGCGGCGGCGGCGCGGATGGGGCTGGACGGGCCCTGCGCTTATGTCTTCAAGACCTCGTACGCCGGTCAGGCCGGCAAGATCGCCTATGCCCGCGTGATGCAGGGCGAACTGGCCGACGGCCAGGAGCTGACGCTGAGCGCCGGAGACAAGGGGCGGGCCGGCGGGCTGACGAGCTTCTCATCGCCGGCCGGCCGCAAGACCGACAAGGCGCTGGAGGGCGAGGTGGTCGCCATCGGCAAGCTGGAGGCGGCGATGCCGGGCATGGTGGTGTCGATGGACGGCAAGGCGCGGGCGCCGGCCGAACCGGCGTTCCCGCCGGCGACGCTCTACTCGATGTCGATCTCGGCCAAGGACCGCAAGGACGACGTGCGGCTGTCGGCGGCGCTGACCAAGCTGGCCGAGGAGGATCCGGCGATGGTCATCGCTCAGGATCCGGCCACCCAGGAGACGATCATCTCCGGCCGCGGCGAGGCCCACCTGCAGGTGGTGCTGGAGCGGCTGAAGCGGCGGTTCGGGGTCGAGGCGGCGACCGGCCGGCCGAAGGTCTCGTACCAGGAGAGCCTGCGCAAACCCGTCACCCAGCGGGGGCGGCACAAGAAGCAGACCGGCGGCCATGGGCAGTTCGGCGACGTGGTGCTGGAGATCCGGCCGCGGGCGCGGGGCGAGGGCTTTTCGTTCACCCAGAAGATCACCGGCGGGGTGGTGCCCAAGCAGTGGATCCCCTCGGTCG
This sequence comes from Phenylobacterium sp. Root1290, assembly GCF_001425305.1. Taxonomy (GTDB): domain Bacteria; phylum Pseudomonadota; class Alphaproteobacteria; order Caulobacterales; family Caulobacteraceae; genus Phenylobacterium. The sequence goes on from NZ_LMEE01000003.1 coordinate 266,734, forward strand.
AGCAGGGCGTGCGCGACGCCATGGAGCGGGGCGCTTTCGGGTTTCCGGTGACCGACGTCGAGGTGGTGCTGGTCGACGGTTCGTACCACAGCGTCGACTCCTCCGAGATGAGCTTCCGGGCCGCCGGACGGCTGGCGATGAGCGAGGGCCTGCGGGCGGCCGCGCCCTATCTGCTGGAGCCGGTCGAGAAGCTGACCATCCACGCGCCGCAGGCCTCGACCTCGAAGATCACCCAGGCGGTGTCGGCGCGGCGCGGGCAGATCCTGGGCTTCCAGCCGCGCGAGGGCTGGAGCGGTTGGGACGAGATCGAGGTCTGCCTACCCAGGGCCGAGCGACAGGATCTGATCATGGAGCTGCGCGGCCTGACCCAGGGGCTGGGCGAGTTCACCGCGCAGTTCGACCACATGGCCGAGCTGCCCGGCAAGCTGGCCGAGCAGGTGACGAAGGGCGAGCAGCACGTGGCCTAGTGCTTGCCGCGGTCGCGGCCGAAGTTGGGTTCGGCGCTTTCCTGGCCGGCGGCGATGATGCCGCGGCGGATTTCGCGGGTGCGGCTGAAGAGGTCGTAGAGCTTGTCGGCCTCGCCCCAGCGGATGGCGCGTGACAGCGCCTGGAGGTCCTCGGTGAAGCGGCCGAGGATCTCCAGCACCGCGTCCTTGTTGGCGACGAAGACGTCGCGCCACATGGTCGGGTCGGACGCGGCGATGCGGGTGAAGTCGCGGAAGCCGCCGGCCGAGTACTTCATCACCTCGGCCTGGGTGACCTCTTCCATGTCGGCCGCGGTGCCGACGATGTTGTAGGCGATCAGGTGGGGCAGGTGGCTGGTGACGGCCAGGACCAGGTCGTGATGGCCGGCGTCCATCTGTTCGACATTGGCGCCCAGAGCGCGCCAGAACTCGGCCAGGCGGCCGGTGGCCTCGACATAGGCCTCATCGTCGCGCGGCTGCGGCGTCAGGATCACCCAGCGGTTCTGGAACAGCTCGGCGAGGCCGGCGTCGGGGCCGGAGTGCTCGGTGCCGGCGATCGGGTGGCCGGGAATGACGAAGACGTTGTCCGGCAGGGCCTTGGACAGGGCGTCGGCGACCGAGCCCTTGACCGAGCCGACGTCGGTGACAGTGGCGCCGGGCTTCAGCGCGGCGGCGGCGGCCTGGGCGGCCTGACCCATGGCGAGGACCGGGACGGCCAGGACCACGAGGTCGGCGTCCTTCACCGCTTGGGCGATGTCGCCGGTGACCTCGTCGGCGTAACCGAGTTCGAGAATGCGGGCGCGGTGAGCCTCGCTGGCGTCGGCGACGAAGACGTGGCCGACGGCGCCGGCCTCGCGGGCGGCGCGGATGACGGACGAGCCGATCAGCCCGCAGCCGATCAACGCCATGCGCGGATAGATCACGCTCATGCGGCGGGTCCCTTCATGAATTCGGCCAGAGCCTCGACCACGGCGCGGTTGTGCGCTTCCAGGCCGATGGTGATGCGCAGGTGGTTGGGCAGGCCGTAGCCGGCCACGTAGCGGACGATCAGGCCGCGGGCGCTGAGGAAGGCGTCGGCCTCCTTGGCGGTCTTGCCCGGCGTGGTGGGGAAGCCGACCAGCACGAAGTTGGCGGCCGAGGGCAGGGGCTCGAGGCCCAGGCCGCCGAGCTGTTGGGCCAGCCACGGCCGCCACTGATTCACGAGGGCCAGCGAGCGGCGCTGGAAGTCGTCGTCGCCGAGCGCGGCGACAGCGGCGAGCTGGGCCGGGATGTTGACGTTGAACGGCAGGCGGATGCGGTCGACGGCGGCGGCCATCTCCGGCGGCATGTAGGCCCAGCCGACGCGCAGCGCGGCAAGGCCGTGCAGCTTGGAGAAGGTGCGGGTGACGACGACGTTCTCGAATTCGCGGACCATCGACATGCCGTCTTCGTAGGCCGGGTCATCGCAGAACTCGGCATAGGCGCCGTCGAGGCAGAGGACGACGCTGGGCGGCAGGCCGGCGTGCAGGCGGCGGATCTCCTCGCCCGAGTTCCAGGCGCCGGTCGGGTTGGCCGGGTTGGCGACGAAGACGATGCGGGTGCGCTTGTCGACCAGCTTGAGCAACTCGTCGACGTCGATGCGGTAGCCGGGCTCGGGGGCCATGCGGACTTCCGCCTGGCAGGCCCGCGCGCCGATGGCGTAGGCGCCGAAGCCGAACTCGCCCTGGACGATGTTGTCGCCCGGCTCGAGGAAGGTCTGGTTGAGCAGCTGGAAGATCTCGTCCGAGCCGCAGCCGAACAGCAGGCGATCGGGCTCCAGGCCATAGGTCGCCTCCAGCGCTGCGCGCAGGATGGTCGAGCGCCCGTCCGGGTACATCTGCAGCTGGTCGAAGGCGGTGGAGAAGGCCTCGCGCGCGGCGGGGCTGGAGCCGAGGATGTTCTCGTTGGCCGACAGTTTCAGCGGATGCTCGACCCCGTCGACCTGCGACTTGCCCGGCACATAGGGGGCGATGTCGAGGATGCCCGGCTTGGGCGTCGGGCGCGAGGCGGAGGCGCGGTCGAGAACGGTGTCGGACATGGGTGCGGCGGCGGGGGCTCGGCGGCGATGGGAGGGAGCGCCGTCTTACACGTCGATCGGCGCCGGCGCAGCCCCGATGACTCCGGTCAGGCGGCCCGGCGCGCGGGCGAGGCGTTCGTCGCCCGCCTGGTAGAAGCCCATGAGGGCGAACAGCTTGAGGCCGCCGGCCTCGGCGATCAGGTCGCCGGCGACGCCGTCGCGGCCGAGCGCGTCCTCGATGGCCTGGGCCGTGCCGCCCGCGTCGGTCACCCAGTAGGTCAGGTCGGCGCCGGTCGGTTCGACCTCGACCTCGGCGACGGCGAGCGCGGTGTTCGGGCCCCAGGCTGCGAGGCAGGGCAGGGCGGCGAACACCTTGAGCTTGGGCTCGGCCAGCAGGCGGCCCCACCACGGCGTGTCCGACGAGAGGGCGAGCACGGCGACGCCGCCGAGGGTCTTGGCGCCGGCGATGGCGTCCTCGGGCTTGGCGACCTGCCGCAGGGACGGGGCGGCGCCGAAGCGCAGGCGCGCGCCTTCGACCGCACGGCCAGGGTCACGGCCGCCGAAGACCGAGATGTGGAACGGGCCCTGACGCGACAGGCTGTCGCCGATCAGTTCGCGCCAGATGCGGACGACCAGGCTGGGACGGGCGGCGTTGCGCGGCTTGTCGAGCAAGGTGCGCAGGAGCTGGGCCTCGCGGCCGGGGCGCAGGGCGAACTTGTAGGCGTCGCCCGCGGCGGCCTTGGCGGCGGCGACCTGCACGGCCAGACCCGCACGCTCGTCCACCAGGGCCAGCAACTGGGCGTCGATCGCATCGATGCGCGCGCGGACGGCCTCGAGGGTGGGCGGAGCGGACTTGGGATCGGCCTTGGCCATACTTTCCCCCGAAAACGAAGGTTCGGCGCATAGGTCATCGCAGACGATGGCGCAATAGGCCCCTTCGCCGCAAAAAAGTTGCACGGGAAACCGGTTGTCCAGGCTGGCGGCTTGAGTGCGCTGAAGGCTCGTTTCAGAGTGACGCGGGGCAAGGCGCGGGCGGCGCCGAAACGGGGGTATGTGATGGGCGTCGATCGTCGGACTTTCCTGAGCGGTGTGGCTGGAACGGGGCTGGCGGCGACGCTTGGCGCGAGCGCCGCGGCCCAGACGGATGGACTGACCAAGATCACCGGCGCGGCGGTCCCGATCTCTCGCGAGGAGCGTCTGGCGCGCGTGGCCAAGGCGCAGCGGCTGATGAAGGCGCAAGGCCTGTCGGCGTTGATCGTCGAGCCGGGCGCGTCGCTGACCTATTTCACCGGCGTGCGCTGGTGGCGCAGCGAACGGGTCACTGCGGCGATCATTCCGGTCGAGGGCGACCTGCTGATCGTCACGCCGCACTTCGAGGAGCCTTCGGTGCGCGAGACCCTGTCGGTTCCCGGCGAGGTGCGGGTCTGGCAGGAGGACGAGGACCCGGCCCTGGTCGTCGCCGACTGGCTGAAGGCCAGGAAGCTGGCGGGCGGCAAGATCGGCGTCGAGGAGACGGTCCGCTTCTTCGTCCATGATGGCCTGGCGCGGCGACTGCCCGATGCGAAATTCGTCTCAGGCGCCGACGTCGTGCGCGGATGCCGGATGATCAAGTCGCCGGCCGAACTGGCGCTGATGCAGCTGGCGGCCGACGTCACCCTCGCGGCCTACCGCTACACCCACGGAAAGGTCCAGCGCGGGATGACCCACGCCGACGTCGGGGCGATCATGAACAAGGCGACCCGCGCGCTGGGCGGTTCGCCGGAGTTCGAGATGGTCCTGGTCGGCGCGGACGCGGCCCTGCCGCACGGTTCGGAGAAGCCGCAGGTCGTTCGCGAGGGCGAGGTGGTGCTGATGGACTGCGGTTGCACGGTGGAGGGCTATCAGTCGGACATCTCGCGCACCTTCGTATTTGGAGAGCCGACCGCCGCGCAGCGCAAGGTGTGGAACGAGGTGGCGCGCGGCCAGCAGATCGCCTTCGAGACCGCCCAGGTGGGCGTGGCCGCCGGCGCCGTCGACGACGCGGTGCGGCGCTACTACGAGAGCCTGGGCTATGGGCCGGACTACGGCCTGCCGGGCCTGTCGCACCGGACCGGGCACGGGATCGGCCTGGACGGTCATGAGCCGATCAACTTCGTCCGCGGCGAGGCGACGAAGCTGGCGCCGGGCATGTGCCTGTCGAACGAGCCGGGGCTCTACCTGCCCGGCCAGTTCGGGGTGCGGCTGGAGGACTGCCTCTATATGACCGAGCAGGGACCGCGCTGGTTCTCCAAACCGCCGACCGCGATCGACCGGCCGATGGGCTGACATCCTGCTGACAGGTTTTGGCGCCGGGAGCGGCGATGATGCGTTTCGTCATCGCGGGTCTGGAGTATCGCCATGGGCAAACACATCGCCTTCATCGTCATCGACAATTTCGCCGACTGGGAGCACGCGCAGCTGAGCGCCGCTGCCCGCACCTATTTCGACGGGGCGACGTCGTTCCACACGCCGGGCGGGCGGCCGGTCACCTCGATGGGCGGCATGACCATCAATCCCGGATCGGCCATCGAGGACCTGACCCCAGACGCCTACGACGCCCTGGTCGTGGTCGGATCGGACGGATGGACCGGCGACGACGCGCCGGACATCGCCCCCGTGCTGCGGGCCGCAGACGAGGCCGGCAAGGTGGTGGGGGCGATCTGCGCCGGAACGGTGGCGGCGGCCCGCGCGGGCCTGCTGGACAGCCGGCGGCACACCTCCAACGCGCTTGATTTCATGCGCCACTACAGCCCCGGCTATCGCGCCTGGGACCTTTATGTCGACACGCCGGCGGCGGTGCGCGACGGGACGCTGGTGACGGCGGCCGGCTCGGCGCCGGTCACCTTCACGATCGAGGTGCTAGGCGCGCTGCATCCCGAGCGGGCCGACAGTCTGGCGCAGTTCCGGGCGATGTGCGCGGCCGAGCTGACGGGGTGATCTGGCGGCGAGCGCCGCACCGTTGTCATCCCGGTTTGCGTAGCAAGACCGGGACCCATGAACACCGGGTTCGGCAGGCAAACCCGCCGTCCCAATCCGCATGCTCAGCGCGAATGGGTCCCGGACAAGCCCTTTGGGCTTTCCGGGATGACACGTTTTGGAGCGGCGGACGGGCCTAGTAGACCTTCGGCGCGGGGCCGATGGCGACCGGGCCGAGGGTGGTCTGGCCAGCCTGGAAGGTGACGTTGGCGCGGGCGACGTCGTCATTGCCCTGGCGGGCGGCGGTGACCGCGGACGCGGCGATGGCGGCCTCGGGGCGGATCACGCCGGTCTCGGCCATGGCGCCCAGCGCCTTGGGCGCCTCGCGCAGGGTCACGTCGAGCGAACCGTTGAGCCGGCCGTCATAGCCAACGCTGAGCACGCCCGATTGAGCGCCGATCACCGCCTCGCCCGCGGTGATCCCGGCCTGGCGCACGGTCATGCGGCCGCCGGCCGTGGTCCAAGCCTGCACGGCCTGCGGCCAGTTGGCGCCCTGGAAGGCGCTGACCTTGGAGAGGATCGAATCCCAGGAGATCGAGATCGGCTTGTCGCCGGCGATCCGGGCGAACAGGCCCGAGAGCCGGGCGACCCCGGCGTCGACCTTGAAGAACACCGCGGCCTGGTCGTCGGGACCGGGACGCAGGTGGAACTCGACCTTGTCGGCCGCTGACAGCGCAAACGGCTGGGCGCCCGGCGTCGGCGCGAAGGCCAGCTTGGTCCCTTCGAACGAGAAGTTCGGCAGCGGCTTGTCCAGACCCGACAGGCTGGCGTGGATGACGTCGCCCTTGACGCTGACCGGGCCGCCGACCGGCCGGGTGAAGGTCAGGCCTTGGGGCGTGGCCAGCACCCAGGTCGACAGGCCGTGCATGAAGGCCTGGCCCTCCAGCTTCGGCGCGGCGAGCGCCCAGCCGGACGGTTCGCGAATGCGGGCGTCGTCGAGCTGGATGTTCAGTCGGAACGGGTAGCCGTAGATGCGCTGGTTGCTCCAGGCGACGTCGTAGCCGGCCTTGCGCAGCTGGGCGGCGCCGGCGTCCAGGCGCTTGCCGGCCTCGCCGCGCGCATAGACCCAAAGGCCGCTCCAGGCGATCGCGGCCACCCCGGCGATGATGAACGGGATGTAGAGCCCTGCGCGGCGGGGTTTGCGATGATGCGCCGGATCGGGCACACGGGAGGCAGGCGGGGTGGATTTTTCGCGGCGGGCCATGTCGGTTGAGCGTTGGGTCTTCGGTTACGGGTCGCTGATGTGGCGTCCGGGGTTCGAGTTCGTCGAGCGCCAGGCGGCCACCCTACACGGGCGGCGGCGCGCCTTCTGCATCTATTCAGTGCATCATCGCGGCACCTATCAGCGTCCGGGGCTGGTGCTGGGCCTGGCGCCGGGCGGTGCGGTGCGCGGGGCGGCCTATCGCGTGGCCGAGGAGCATTGGCCAGAAACCTACGCCTATCTGCGCGAGCGCGAGCAGCCCACCGAGACCTATGTCGAGGCCAGGGCCAACATCCGGCTGGCGAACGGCCACCGGGTCGAGACGCTGGTCTTCCTGTCCGACGTGCACCATCCGCAATGGGCCGGCGCGCTGTCGCTGGAAAAGCAGGCGGAATTGATCGCCGGAGCGCACGGCCTGTCGGGCCGCAACGTCGACTACCTGCGCGACCTGGTGGTCCATCTCTGCGAGATGGGCGTGCATGACCCGGTCATGGAGAAGCTGCTGGGCATGGTCGAGGCGCGCGAGCTGGCGGCGCGGTGAGGCTCGGGGCTACAGTCCCAGCAAGGCGTTGGAGGCGGTCTCGGTGCGCTCCTGCAGGGTGCGCATGAACTCGGCGCGCTTCAGGCCAGGCTGGATCGGCTCAAGATATTCGAAGACGATGGTGCCCGGCTTGCGGGTGAAACCGTGCTTGGGCCAGTGGACGCCGGCGTTGGTGGCGATCGGGTGCACCGGGACGTCGATCTCGCGGTAGAGGGCGGCGATGCCGGGCTTGTAGTCGGGGGCCGCGCCGGGGGCGGTGCGGGTGCCTTCCGGGGCGATGATCACCTGGCGGTGTTCGGCGAAGCGTTCCTGGCTGTCCTTGACCAGCTTGCGCAGGGCGGTCGCGTGGCCCGAGCGGTCGACGACGATCATCTTGGCCTTCATCGCGTACCAGCTGAAGAACGGGATCCACATCAGCTCCTTCTTCATGACGAAGCAGGCGTCGGGCATGAAGGCGAACTGGGCGAAGACGTCGAACATGCACTGGTGCTTGGGCGCCAGAAGCGCCGCGCCGGTGGGCATGTGCTCGCGGCCGCGGACCTCGACCTTGATGTCGCAGACCACGCGCAGCAGGAAGATGATGCCCTTGGCCCAGCCGCGCATCATCTCGGTGCACCAGCTGCGCGGGGCGGGCAGGACGATGATCGCGCAGCCGACCGCGACGAGGACGGACCACAGATAGAACAGGGCGGCGAACGCCAGGGAGCGGAGGGTCGTCAAGCCGTTCAGCCTTTCTTCGGCGCCGCCGCTTCACTGCGGGGGCCCAGGCCCAGAACCGCTTCGCGGCCCAGGATCGCCAGATACTTGCAATACTCGGTCACCATCAGGCGCGCAGCCCCTGAGGTGCGCCACCAGCGCCCGGCGTTCATGACCGAGGTGGCGACGGGATAGGGGGTCAGCCGCTTGTCGGGCATGGCGCCGCGCAGTTCGAGCATGGCGCGGGGCATGTGGTAGTCGGCGGTGACCACGATCAGGCTGTCGAAGCGCATGGCCCGCGACCACTCCTGGGTCTCGCGGGCGTTGCCCAGGGTGTTGGCGGCGTCGAAGCCGAGGTCGACGCAGCAATCGTAGAGGCGGCGCGCGGCGCGGCTGACCACGCGGATATCCTCACGCGAGGCCTCGCGGCTGACGCCCGAGACCAGCATGCGGCGGGCCTTGCCGTCGGCGAGCAGCTCCATCGCCGCGCCGATGCGCTCGTTCGAGCCGGCGCCGGTAAGGGCGACGACGCCGTCGGCGGCGGCCGGACGGGGCGCCGGGGTCGAGCGCTCGACGCGCTCGGCGAAGGCCAGCAGGCCGGCGGTCCAGATGGCGGCCAGGACGAGGAGGGCGGTCAGACCTTTCACGCCAGCTCCCGGATCATGGACTGGGCGGTGAAGCGCGCGGCGACAGCGGCCACGGCGGCGGCGGCCAGCGGCGCAGGCAGGACGGACAAGAGATCGATCCAGGCGATCGGCAGCACCGGCGACAAACCTTGGCCTCCCCCAGCCAAGCGCAAGAGAGCGCCCATGATCGCTGCGCCGCCGGCTCCGAACAAGCCCGCGGTGGCGGCCATGCGCGCGAAGCGGACCTGGAACAGGCCGGCGATGAAGCGGTCCTCGGCCCCGGAGAGGTGCAGGACCTCGACCACCTCGCGGCGCGCGGCGAGGCCGGCGCGGGTGGCGAAGGCGACGACCGCGGCGGCGGCGACAGCGATGAGGCCGAAGACGGCCAGTCCGGCCCAGCGGGCGGTGCGGGCCGAGCGCTGGATGTCGGCCATCCAGACGGAGTGGTCGTCGACCACGGCGTCGAGGCCCTGGGCCCTGAGCGCCTGGTCGAGCGTGGCGGCGCTGGCGGGCGCCTCGCGGGTCAGCTGCACGGCGACGAGACGCGGCACCGGCAGGTCGGAGAGGTCGGCGTCGCCCAGCCAGGGAGCGATCAGGGCCTCGGCCTTCTCGCGTTCCATGGCGCGGGCCTCGGCGACGCCGCTGACCCCGGCCAGGGTCTCGGCGGCGCGGGCGGCGGCCCCGTCGGGGGTCTCGTTGGCCTTGGGCCGCACGATGATCGTCGCCTGGCCCTCGAGCTGGTCGGTCCAGTCGCGCGCGGCGCGGTCGGCGGCGAGCAGCGCCAGCAGGGTCAGGCAGGCCAGGAAGCACAGCACCGCCACCACGAAGGTCAGGGAGCCGTCGCGGGAGTCCGATTCCGGCAGGAACGGGGCGGGCCGCCAGCGGGCGACGTCGAAGTCGCTCATCGACGCTCCCTCGGCGTGGTGAGGCGGCCGTTCTCCAGGTGCAGGACCGGCATGCCGGACCGGGCCACCAGGTCCTGGTCGTGCGTGGCGAAGAGCACGGTCGCGCCCAGGCGGTTGAGCTCGACGAAGAGCTTCAGGATGCGCAGCGCCATGTCGGGGTCGACGTTGCCGGTCGGCTCGTCGGCGAGCAGGATCTCAGGGCGGTTGACCACGGCGCGAGCGATGGCGAGGCGCTGCTTCTCGCCGCCGGCCAGGGTGGCGGGCATGGCGTGCATGCGGTCCTTGAGCCCGACCCAGGCCAGGAGCTCGGCCACGTCGTCGCGATAGGTGTCGGGCTTGCGGCCCTCGATGCGCAGGGGCAGGGCGGTGTTGTCGAACACCGACAGGTGCTCCAGCAGCTTGAACTCCTGATAGACGACCCCGATGCGGCGGCGGAGGAAAGGCTGGTTCTCGCGCGCGACGGTCGAGACGTCCTGCCCGAATACGTGCATGAGTCCTTTAGAGGGCTTAGCGGCCAGGAACAGGAGTTTGAGCAGCGAGGTCTTGCCCGCCCCCGAAGCGCCGGTCACGAAGTGGAATGACCCGGGCTCCAGGGAGAAGGTAAGGTCCTTCAAAGTCTCGGGGGCACGACCATAGCGCATCGAAACATCATCGAAGCGGACAACGGCGTGATCGGCGTCGGTGGCGCCTGTGGCGTTCGGGTTTCTGGACATGGGGGCCGAAATCGGCGACCTCGGTTGAGGTTGCTGGAGCGTCCGATTCGGCTGTCATGATACTGACCTGTCCAGACTGCGCCACCAGCTATTTCGTGGACGATTCGAAGATCCCCGCGGATGGCCGGTTGGTGAAGTGCGCCAGTTGCGGCGCGCGCTGGACTGCGACCGCAGAAATCTCGCTCGAGCTGGAGAATTCCGAGGAAGAAGGCGCGATCGCCCGCGAGCGCGCGCCCGAACCCGAAGCGCCTCCGCGCCCGCTGACCGGCGACGAACTTCCCAAGGCGTTCCGGGCCAAGGCCGACACTGAGCGGCGGGTCCGAGAGGCGGCGGCGACCGGCGTCATCTGGGCCGGCATGGCAGCGGCGCTGGTGCTGATGATCGCGCTGGCCATCATCTTCCGGGTCGATGTGGTGCGCTTGTGGCCGCGGACGGCCAGCGCCTATGCCGGGGTCGGGCTGCCGGTGAACAGCCTGGGCCTGGTGATCGAAGGCGTGCGGTTCGAGCCCTCGCTGCAGGAAGGCCATGCGGCGCTGTCGGTCTCGGGGATGATCCGCAACATCGAGAACGAGCCGGTGGTGACCCCGCCGCTGCGCATCAGCCTGCTGGACGCCCAGGGCAAGGCCGTGGCGACGAAGATCGCGCGGCCGGCCGATGCGCGCATCCCGCCCGGCGAAACCCGTCACTTCGCCATCGCCCTGCTCGATCCGCCCGCGAGCGCCAAGGAGCTGGAAGTGGCCTTCGCGCCGCGTGAACCGGTGAACCTGAGCGTCAAGCAGGGGGATCCCGCCCCGGCCCCCGAACACGCGCCAGGCCCGGCCCTTCGCCCCGCCGCCGCGCCGCCGCCGGCGCCTGCGCCGATCGAAGCCCAGCCGCTGCCGCCGGGCAGCCCCGACGCCCTGCCCAGCCATGACTGACGCATACCCCGAACCCACTGTCTTGCTGACCGAGCAGGAGGTCGCCGGCCGCGTCGAGGCGCTGGCCCGCCAGATCGCACCGGTCATCGACGACGAAACCGTGGCCGTCTGCCTGCTGACCGGCGGGCTATGGTTCGCCTCGGACCTGACGCGGGCGCTGGCGCGCGCGGGACGCAATGTGAGGTTCGACGCCCTGTGGCTGGCCTCCTACGGCGACGAGCGCGCGAGCCTAGGACGCTGCGAGGTGCGCGCAGACCTCCAGCGCCCGCTGTCGGGGCGCACGGCGCTGGTGATCGACGACGTCATCGACACCGGCCTGTCGTTGTCGGAGGCGCACCGGCTGGTGCGCGACGCCGGCGCCAGCCGCGTGCTGACCGCGGTCTTCGCCAGCAAGCCGTGGCCGACGCCGCGGGCGATCACGCCGGACTTCGTGGCCTGGGAAGCGCCAGCGCGGTTCCTGGTCGGCTACGGGATGGATGCGGCCGGCGCGCTGCGCGGCCTGCCCTATATCGGCGCGCTGGATTAGGCGGCGGTCGCGCCGAGCACCGCCAGGCGGTCGCCTTGGGCGCACCAGGCGGCAACCGTGTACATCAGCTCTGCCGGCTGGATCGGCTTGGGATGCACGTCGTCGAAGCCGAGCGCGATCAGCCGCTCGCACTCGTCGGACATGGCGTCGGCGGTGAGGGCCAGAACCGGGATCTGACGGAGCCCGGCCTCGCCGAGGCGAATGCGGCGCAGGGCCTCGATCCCGTCCATGCGGGGCATGTGGACGTCCATCAGCACGATGTCGAAATGGTTCGCCCGCAGCAGGTCGAGCCCGTCGATCCCGTCATCGGCGAGACTGACCATTGCGCCGGCCGCCTCGAGGATGGCGCGGGCGACGGCCTGGTTGACCTTGTTGTCGTCGACGACCAGCACCTGGCGGCCTTCGAGGCTGACGGCATCGGGCGCGCCCTGGGCCGCGGCGGGCGCCGCGCCGGCCGGCAGCGGCAGGGCGACGCGGAACGTCGATCCTGAGCCTGGCTCGCTCTCCACGCCGATCGAGCCGCCCATCATCTCAGCCAACTGGCGGCAGATGGAAAGGCCGAGCCCGGTGCCGCCGTACCGGCGGGTGGTGGAGACCTCGGCCTGAGAGAAGGCCTGGAAGAGCTTCTCCTGCTGGTCGCGGCGCATGCCGACGCCCGTGTCGGTGACGATGATCTCGATGCCCTGCGGGGCGAGCGCGGCGATGCGGACGGCGACAGAGCCCTGATCGGTGAACTTCAGCGCGTTGGAGATCAGGTTCAGCAGGATCTGGCGCACGCGCAAAGGATCGCCCATCAGCCAGGTCGGCGCGTCCGCGTCGATGTCCAACGAGAGCTCAAGGCCCTTCTGGCGGGCGGCCTCGCCCCAAAGCAAGAAGGTTTGGCGGCCCAGCTTCTCGACGTCGAAGCCGACGCTCTCGAGGTTCAACTTGCCCGCCTCGATCTTCGAGAGATCGAGGATGTCGTTCAGGATCGCCATCAGGCTGTCGCCCGACTGGATGATCATGTCGAGATAGTCGGTCTGCTGGCGCCCAAGCTTGGTGCCGGCAAGGGCGTGCGCCATGCCCAGCACCCCATTCATCGGGGTGCGCAGCTCGTGGCTCATCATGGCCAGGAAGGCCGACTTGGCGCGGCTGGCTTCCTGCGCCTCAGCCTGGGCTTTTTCCAGCGCCAGGGCGTTGGCGCGTATGGTTCGGGCGACATTGACGACACAGGCGGCGAGCGCGACGAGCGAGAACACTACGATCGCCAGGTCCAAACCCCTGAACCCCCCGAACAGGAGCGGCGGCAGGCCGATCGCCAGCAGCGGGAACGGGGCCAGGAAGACGAAGGACGCGCGGCTGACCGAGGTATACTTCAGCGAGGCGACCAGCAGGCCGAACGGCATCAGCAGCGCGGCGAACTGGAGGGCCGGGCCGCCCCGGGTCCAGCAGATGACGGCCATGGCCGACCACGACGCGCCATAGAGCATGATCGGAGCCAGGCGCTCGATGCGCGACACGGCCTGGCCCCAGCGTTGAAAGCGGGCGCGGGCGACGATCAGCCAGATCTCCAGAACGAAACTGGCCGCGGCCCAGCAGAGCAGCGCGACGGGGCCGAGCGTTGCGAACAGCAGCAGGCCGGCCATCGCCGACATGATGACGCGGTGCTTCCAGCTCTGCTTGGTCATGTCCAGGGTTACGCCCGGACGGCCGTCGTCGACGATCTCTTTCCAATGCACTTGCAGAGCCTGCCGCTGTTACCCGGCGACCATAAGGCTAAGCTCGTGTGGTAAGGATTAACCCCGCCCTCGAGGCGGGGAGATCCTCATATTCGTCAGGCCTTGGCTGCCGCCGAGCCCAAGTGTCGCGCCTATTGCCAGGGGGCGGGCGCTTCCCTGGCCAGCATCTCGTCGTAGGTCGGACGCGGCCGCACGACGGCGTAGGCGCCGCCCTTGACCAGGACCTCGGGGACCAGCAGGCGGCTGTTGTACTCGCTGGACATCACGGCCCCGTAGGCGCCGGCGCTGAGGAAGGCGATCAGGTCGCCGGCCTGCAGAGGCGGCAGGGCGCGCTCGCGGGTGAAGGTGTCGCCGGTCTCGCAGATCGGGCCGACCACGTCGTAGACGACGGGCTCGCCCGCACGCGGATGGACGGGGACGATCTCGTGATAGGCGTCGTACATCGCCGGGCGGATCAGATCGTTCATCGCCGCGTCGAGGACGACGAACTTCTTGCCTTCCGGCCGCTCGTGGATGTGCTGGACCTGGGCCAGCAGGACGCCGGCGTTGGCGGCGATCATGCGGCCGGGCTCGAAGGCATAGCCGACGTCCAGGCCCTTCATCGTCTTGGCGATCATCCGCGCATAGTCGGCGGGCGAGGGCGGTTCAGGCTGGTTGAAGTAGGGCACACCCAGACCGCCGCCGAGATCGAGGCGCTGGACCGACAGGCCCTCGCCACGCAGGCGCTCGACCAGGCCGCGCATCTTTTCGAAGGCCTTGGCCATCGGTTCCAGGTCGGTGATCTGGCTGCCGATGTGGCAGGTCACGCCGACCGGGTTGAGACCCGCATCGTTCGAGGCGTTGGCGTAGAGACGCTCGGCCTCGGAGAACGAGACGCCGAACTTGTTGTCGGACTTGCCGGTCGAGATCTTGGCGTGGCCGCCGGCCGAGACGTCGGGATTGACGCGGATGGCGATGGTGGCGCGGGTCCCCAGCGACTGGGCGACCTGGCTGGCCAGGCGCATTTCCGGCTCGGACTCGACGTTGATCTCGGCGACGCCGGCCTTGAGCGCGAAGGCGATCTCGCCCTCGGTCTTGCCGACGCCGGAGAAGACGATCTTCTCGGCCGGGATGCCGGCGGCCAGGGCGCGGCGCACCTCGCCCTCGGACACGGTGTCGGCGCCGGCCCCGAGCTTGGCCAGGGTGCGCAGCACGGCCAGGTTCGAGTTGGCCTTGACCGCGAAGGCGATCAGCGGGTCGCCGCCGTCGTCGCCCTTGATGCCCTCGGCCACCAGCGCGTCGCGCAGCACGGTGTAGTGCCGCTCGAAGGTGGCGCTGGAATAGACATAGACCGGGGTCCCGACCGCCGTAGCGATGTCGGCCAGGGACACGCCCTCACAGAAGAGCTCGCCGCCCTTCAGCTCAAAATGATTCATCGGGGGTTCGCGTACGGGTCGGGCAGGGCGCCTTGGGGGGCGCTGGCGGTCGGGTTCTGGGCCGAGTCGATCGGCAGGGTGCGCGGCGGCGCCGGGCGGTCGTCGCGCGTGCGCGGGTCGATGGTGCGCACCTGGCGGGTCGGGTCGGCGCCGGCGTCGGCGCCCGAGCCCTTGCCGACCATCGGGCCGGGACGCTCAAGGTCGCCCATCTGGCCGCAGCCGGCGAGGGCGACCGCGCCGATCATGGCGATCGCGGCGAGGGGATGAAGGTTCATCAGAGCTTCTCCTTCCAACGCGCGATCTGGGCGCGGACCTGCTCCGGCGAGGTTCCGCCGTAGCTCTTGCGGCTGGCGGCCGACGCTTGCGGCGTCAGCACGTCAAAGACGGCCGCGGTGATCCGCGGCTCGATGGATTGCAGTTCGGCGAGCGGCAGGCCGGGCAGATCGACGCCCAGGCCCTCGGCCTTCTTCACCGCAGCCCCGGTCACATGGTGGGCGTCGCGGAACGGCATGTCGAGGGTCCGCACCAGCCAGTCGGCGAGATCCGTGGCGGTGGAGAAGCCGGCGCCGGCGGCGGCGGCCATGCGTTCGGCGTTCGGCTCCAGGTCGGCGACCATGCCGGCCATGGCGGCCAGCGACAGCTCCAGGGCGTCGAAGGCCTCGAAGGTCGGGACCTTGTCCTCCTGCATGTCCTTCGAATAGGTCAGCGGCAGGCCCTTCATGACCACGGTCAGCTGGGTCAGCGAGCCGAGGATGCGGCCGACCTTGGCGCGGATTAGCTCGGCGGCGTCCGGGTTCTTCTTCTGCGGCATGATCGACGAGCCGGTGGTGAAGGCGTCGGTCAGCTTCACGAAGCCGAACTGCGGCGTCATCCAGATCACGATCTCTTCGGCCAGGCGCGACAGGTGCACGGCGCAGAGGGTGGCGGCCGACAGGCTCTCCAGCGCGAAGTCGCGGTCCGAGACGCTGTCCAGCGAGTTGGCGGTCGGCGCGGCGAAGCCCAGGGCCTGGGCTGTCGCGTGGCGGTCGATCGGGAACGGCGAGCCGGCCAGGGCCGCGGCGCCCAGCGGGCACTCGTTCATCCGCGCGCGGGCGTCGGCGAAGCGCGAGGCGTCGCGGCCGAACATCTCGACATAGGCCAGCAGGTGGTGGCCGAAGGTCACCGGCTGGGCCGGCTGCAGGTGGGTGAAGCCCGGCATCAGGGTGGCGGCGTGCGGCTCGGCCTTGGCCACCAGCGCGCGCTGGAGGGCCTGGATCTGGGCGACCGTCCGGTCGCAGGCGTCGCGGACCCAGAGCCGGAAGTCGAGCGCGACCTGGTCGTTGCGCGAGCGGGCGGTGTGCAGCCGGCCGGCGGCCGGGCCGATCAACTCGCGCAGCCGCGCCTCGACATTCATGTGAATGTCCTCGTACTCGTCGCGGAACGGGAAGGTCCCGGCGGCGATCTCGGCCTCGATGGCCTGCAGGCCGCCCTGGATCGCAGCCTCGTCCTCGCTTGTAATCACGCCCTGCTTGAGCAACATCGCCGCGTGAGCGCGGGACCCGGCCAGGTCCTGGGCCGCAAGCCGCTTGTCGAAGCTGATGGAGACGTTGATCGCCTGCATCAGATCGGCCGGCTTGGACGAGAACCGTCCGCCCCACATGGCCTGGCCCCCGTCTTGGGGCGCCTGCGCCGGGGTTCCGGCGCCAGTCGAGGAAGAGTGCGTCATATGACCGAGAAGTCTGCTGAGAAAGCCGCGGGGGAATCCAAGGCTTTTCCGTTGAAATGGGTGCTGCGGGGCGTCGCCGTCGCCGGCGTCGCCGCGGTTGTCTACATCATCGTCCAGGCTTCCATAAACCCCCAGCGGGAAACCGAGTTGAAGTCGTTCGCCAAGGGCGAGATGGCGAAGTTCGTGGTTCCGCTCGAAGCGGCCCCCGCGCCAGCCACCAGCTTCCTGGACGCCGATGGCGGAACCAAGCGCATCGCCGACTTCAAGGGGCAGGTGACGGTGGTGAACCTCTGGGCCACCTGGTGCGGCCCCTGCGTGATCGAAATGCCGACCCTGGCCAAGCTGGCCGCCAGTTATGAGGGTAAGCCCGTCCAGGTGGTGACGATCAGCGTCGACCGGCCGCAGGACGCCGACAAGGCCCGCATGTTCATCGCCAAGCACGCGCCGCTTGTCTTCTATCACGATCCCAACATGGCCATGCCGTTCGCGTTCAAGCCGCCAGCGGCGGGCATGCCGACGACGGTGATCTACGGCGCCGACGGCGTCGAGCGCGGCCGTCTGGCGGGAGATGCCGATTGGTCGGGCAAGGACGCCAAAGCCCTGATCGATAAAGTCCTGGCGGAAAATTGAACCGGGTTCGTTGTTGACCGGCTAGCCTGGCCGTGTGCAAAAATTTCGCCTGCAATCCGGACTTGGGCCTGCAGTCGCCCCGCCTTAGCGGACCGAACCAGCCTTCCCAGACTTGAGATTGTTTCGGGGCGCGTCGCTTGCGCGTCCCGTTTGGACGCTAGTCAGGGAGACGAAAGCGTTATGGCCACCGGGACGGTCAAGTGGTTCAACACCACCAAGGGTTACGGCTTCATCCAGCCGGACAACGGCAGCAAGGACGTCTTCGTCCACATCTCCGCGGTCGAACGTGCGGGCCTTCGCGGCCTTAACGAGGGACAGAAGGTGGAGTTCGTGGAGCGGGAAGAGCGCGGCAAGATCGCCGCCGTCGACCTCAAGCCGATCTAGGCGCCAAGCCCAAACTGCAACGCGACGACGAGCGCCGGTCCAGTCAGGCCGGCGCTCGTTTCGTTCAGGCCACTTCCTTCTGGCGCGTCCGCTGGCCAGCGTCCGGGTCGGTCATGACGCGGAGCAGGTTGACCAGGGAGGACCTGGCTTCCTGCGGCAGCCGCTCGAATGCGCTCAACAACTCAAGCGCGCCGGGGGTGCGCATCCGGCTCAGCAGGTCGACGTCGCCGTCGCCGGCCGGGGTGTCCAGGACGTCCATCAGGTCCACAACCCGGCATCGCAGCGCCCGCGCAATCTGGACGAGCCGGGAGAACGAGATCCGGTTGGCGCCGTTCTCGTACTTCTGGATCTGCTGGAAGCTAACGCCGCACTGTTCGGCAAGCGCTTCTTGCGACATGCCGATTGTCCTTCGCCGGATCCTGACCGCCGCGCCGAGCGCCACGTCCATAGGGTCGGGGGTCTTGTTGGAAGGTTCAGCAGACATTGTGGTCTCCTCACCCAAATCGTCCGCCAGCGGAATGGAGGTTCCGAGGTTCGTTTTGGATTCAAGGAAGTTAAGGCCCATATTTATGCTTTGAAAAGAGTACTGAGCCGCTGCAGAGGCGATGATTGCCGAGCATGCTCAGCGAACGTGTTTCCTGGAAACCGAGTACTCGCAGGCCGAAAGCTTCCGCTCGCTAATAAATCGGGGGGTGCAACGGCCTGGACGCGCGAAATATGGTGTCTATTCGCCTTAAGATCGCTGTTCACCTGATCGGCGCCGGTTGTAGCGAGGACTTCAAAAAGGGGTGAGCGCGTTCAGGCGCGGTCGGCCCACGTTCGCGCTCTGGATGTGTTCGGCGACGCTTTGCAGCGGGGCTGTGGACGGCCGGCCACACTTGGCGAGCGCCGCCGAAAACCTCGACAGGTTGCAGGCCGCGGAAACTACAGAATATTCAGACAGCCGGAGCTGGCGGCGTGTTGGAAATCTACCGCCGAGCGATTTGGCGACGCGGGCGACAGCACCATGCCGGCCGTCCCGCAGTCCCCTGGGTGAGGCGGCGGTCATTTACTGGCCGGCCGAAATGACCATACTCAAGGGATGCTCAAGGCGTGGTCGAAATGAAAATAACGCCGGTATGTTGTGCTGGCGCTTTGCTCTTGGCAGGCTGCGTCTCCAACAAGATCGATGTCGTCGAAAGCGGCGCGCGGCCTGATCTGCGCGCGCGCGGGGTGACGGTCGCGCAGGCGGACAAGGCCGCGACCGTGCCCGCGCCGCCGGTGGCCGCGAAGCTGCAGGCCGCGGGGCTGCTCATGCGCGATGCGCCGGGCGACGGCTATCTGGTCGAGCTCAGCTACAGCGAGCGGCCCTCGAAGGTCGGCGCCTATGCCGGTCCGGAGCCGGCGGCCGGCGCCGCGCCCGAGGCCTGGGTGGCGCCGCCGGAGAAGCCGCGCTGGTGGGCGCCTCGGCGCGGCCAGCTGTGCACGCTTACGGCGCGGGTGATCAATCCGGCGTCCGGCGGCGAGGCCTATCGGGTGCGCGCGAGCGTGAAGGGCCGGCAGCCGGACTGCGGCGAGGCGGCCGAGGGGCTGAGCACGGCGGTGGCCGGGCGGTTGGCGCCGGCGCTCTAGCCGCGCGCCAGCGGCAGCCGGACCGCGAAAGCGGCGCCCTGGCCGGGCGTGCTCACGCAGTCGATGCTTCCGCTGTGGCGCTGGACGACGGCGTGCACGAACGAGAGACCCAGCCCCACACCGTCGATCCGCTCGCCGCCCTTGGGGCGCACGCGCTGGAAGCGCTTGAACAGGTTGGCGACCTGGGCCGGGGTCATGCCTTCGCCCTGATCGGTGATCGTGCAGATCGCCTGGTCCGCCTCGATGCGTACGGTGCAGTCCACGCGGCCGCCGTCGGGCGAGTACTTGATGGCGTTGTCGACGAGATTGATCAGGGCCCGGGTGAGCAGGGAGCGGTCGGCCTCGACCAGCACCTCGCCGTCCGCCTCGGCCGCGATGACCGTGATCTGGCGGGCGGAGGACTGCGGCCAGAGATCGTCGACGGCGTCGAGCAGGGCGTCGCCCAGGTCGAGAACCTCGAGCGTGTAGGTGTCCGCCTCGGCCCGGGCGAGGTTCACGAAATTGTCGGCCAGCGACAGGGTGCGACGCGCATAGCCGGCGATGCGGTCGGACAGCGGGGCGGCGACGGCCTGGGCCTCCGAACTGCCGAGCAGGGTGAGGATCGACACCTGCGGCGAGCGCATGTCGTGGGTGAGCAGTTCGAGGATGTGCTCGCGCTGGCGGCCGGCGTCCTTCAGGGCGGTGATGTCGGTGAAGCGCACGATCCAGCCGACCACCGCGCCGCCGGCCTCGCCGAGCGTCGTGCGCCGGATCGCAAAGCAGCGACCGTCCGGGATCGCCAGTTCGACATCGGCGGCCTCGGCGGCGATCTCCAGGGCGTCGGCCTCAGGCGCGAGCGCGGCGATCAGGTCGGCGACCGGACGGTTGGCGGGATCCAGGCCCGCGCCGCCGAACAGGGCCTCGGCCTCGCGATTGGCGATCAGCACCTGGCCGTCGAGGGCGGTGACGAGGGTGGCGTCGGGCAAACCCTGCAGCGCGTCCAGCACCTGGTGGCGCAGGTCGCGGGCGCGGTCGATGGCGGCGTGCATCAGCGCCACCTGGCGGTCGATGACGTCGGTGGGCGGCCCGCCGCGGCGCTGGGCCAGGGCCGAGAGGAGGTCGGGCTCCTGGGAAAAGGCCCTCAGTTCCTGCAGCATGTAGGCGCTGGTGGCCTCCAGGCGCCGCCAGCTCCACAGCGGATAGACCAGCAACAGACCCGCCAAGGCGGCGGTCGGCGGCGCCCACATCCGGGCGTGGAGCAGCAGGAGCGCGCTGGCGCCGACGGTGGCGACGACGAGCGCCGCCCCCAGCAGCAGGTTGGCGCGCGGGCGGAACAGCAGGAAGCCGGCCAGGGCCAGGGCCAGGGGCGTCAGCGAGAACAGCAGCAGCGGGCCGGGCCCCGCAGGGCTGATGGCGCGCCCGGTCAGCAGGGTGTCGAGCAGGTTCGCCTGCAACTCGATCCCCGACATGATCTCGGTGTGGTTGGAGAGCGGCGTGGCGTAGCGGTCGCCAAGGCCGTCAGCGGTGGCTCCGACCAGGACCAGCTTGTCCTTCAGAAAGGCGGCCGGGGTCGCGCCGTTGACGACGTCGACGAAGGACACCGTGCGGAAGTGTCCGGGCGGGCCGGCGAAGGAGATCAGCAGAGGCTCCTCCCGCGCCAGCAGGTCGCGTGCGGGGCCGGGCGCGGCGCCTGCGCCGGCGGGCGGGGGACGGCGCCCGGCCGCCGCCTGCATGAAGCTCATCAGGTGGGGCCAGGCGTGCGAACCGTCCCGCTCGATCATGAAGGTGCGGCGGATCACGCCGTCGCTGTCGAAGGCGACGTTGACCTGGCCCAGGCCGGCGACGCGGGCGGCCAGGGGCGGGATCGGGGCCAACACCTCGAAGGGGGCGCCGTCCGGGCCGGGGACGTCGAAGGTCAGGGGCAGATAGACCGGCGGGCCGGCGGCGAGCGCGCGGCCGAGGGCCTCGTCGGCGCCGGGCGTCGCCTCGGGTTCAACCAGCAGCACGTCGTAGGCGACCGCACGTGGCGCGTATCGGGCCAGGGCCTCCAGCAGCGCCTGGTGCTGCGCGCGCGGCCAGGGCCAGCGGCCGAGTTCGGCCACGCTGCGGTTGTCGATGGCGACGATGACGATGTCGTCGTGCGGCGCGCGCACGCCCCACTCCGACACGGTGTCGAAGATGACATTGTCGGCGCGTTCGGTCGCGCGGCTCAGGGCCAGGATCGTCACCAGGGCCGAGACCGCCAGGGCCACCAGAGCCCATTCGGCGATGACCCGCCGGCGGGCGGACCACAGCGAGGGTTTGGCGATGGCGGCCTTGTCGCTCAACGCCCGATTTCGAACCGCTCGAGGGGCGTCCATTTCTCGTAGTAGCCCCCGCCTGCGAAGGTTCGCGACATGACGCGCCAATTGTACACGCCCGGGGGCAGGTCGGTGATGGTCAGTTCCTGCATCGTCAGGCCGGCCTCGTCGACGACCGGCGCCTCGGCGCCGTCGCGCAGGAGTTGGAGGCGGTAGGTGCGCTCGCCGGCGCCGCCGACCTGCCAGCGGAACTTGTAGCGCCGCAGGCCGCCGTCGCGGCTGGCGACCGGCGCAGAGGTGGTGAGCGTGTTGAGGCGTCGCTCGAAGGCGTAGGTGGCCGGCAGGCCGAGGAGGCCGTTGTCGTCCATGGCCGCCAGGCGCAGGAAGTAGACGCCGTCCGGCAATTCACCGAGCGCCAAGTCTGGGGTGTCCGATGCGGTCTCGTCCAGGACCTCGACGAAGCCGGCGTCGGCGGCCAGGCGCACGTGATAGCCGCGGGCCGCGGCGGGGCCGCTGATCTGGAACCGCACGGCCTGTTCATCCTGGACCCGGCCAAGATTGGCGACGTTCGGCGCGGCCGCGAGGCTGATCGGGGCGGAGACGCCGGCGGCGGTGGTGACCGCGCCGTAGGCGGCGGCGACGTCTTCGCCCTGGCGATCGGCGCTGACGGCGACCAGGCCTTCGATGACCTCGGTGCTGGCCCGTTCGGCCTGGGTGTCATAGGCGACGCGGAACTCGGTGCCGCGGACGGCGGACACCGACATCGGCGTGCGGACGGTGTAGCTGTCACGGGGGTTGCGCAGCGGCGTGACGGCGGATTCCAGCCGTCCGCTCTGAACCTCCAGGTCGCGGCGGACGACGCCGGTCATTTCCACCATCGTCATCTTGCCGAGGCGGACACGGCTCTGGGACGGCAACGAGAGATGGGTACCGTCGGGAAGATCCAGGCGCAGGAAGGCGTTGGGGCCGGTTGCGACGACCGCGCCCTCGTTCAGCATCATGCCGGTGGAGACCGGCAGCGTGCGCCCTCCGGCGGTCACCGTGACCGCGCCGCGGAAGCCGGCGACGCGGGCCTCGATCGGGGTGATCTTCAGGAGCCGCGCGGGGACCTTGAGCTGCGAGCCGGCCTGCAGCCGCTTGGGATCAGCGACCCGGTTCAGGCGTTGGACCGTGCGATAGTCGCCCCCGGCGAAGTAGCGACGGCCCAGCTCGTAGAGCGTGTCGCCGGGCTGAACGACGTAGCGTTCGACCGGCTCGGCCGACATCGCCGGCGCGGCGGCGAGCGCCTGCAGCGCCAGACCCGCGATCGCCGCCCGCTTCCAGCTCATTCAGCGGCCTCTTCCGGCAGGTCCTCGGTCAGCCGTTCCAGGCGATAGCCGTAGCTGTAGACCGGCGCGAGCCGATAGCCGTTCTGCGGGCGCAGCTCGAGCTTGGTGCGCACGCGCGAGATGTGCATGTCCAGCGTACGGGTGGGCAGGTCGGGGTTGCGGCCCCAGATCGCCTCGAGGATGTGGCCGCGCGAGAGCGCGCGATGGACGTTGCGGAACAGCAGCAGGGCCAGGCCGAATTCCTTGGCGGTCAGGGCCACGGGCTCGCCGTTGCGGGTCACCTGCTCGGCCGGCAGGTTGAAGCGGTATTCGCCGTGGGTCTCCACGCCGCCGGTGGTGCGGTCCGGGTAGCTGCGGCGGAGCAGGGCGTTCACGCGGGCGAGCAGGACGCCCGATTGCACCGGCTTGACCACATAGTCGTCCGCGCCGCCGTTCAGGCCGGCGACGACGTCCGCCTCGGCCGAGCGGCTGGTGAGCAGCAGGATCGGCGGGCAGGGCGCGAGGTTCTTGTGCGCCCAGGCGACGACGTCCAGCCCGCTCATATCAGGCAGGTTCCAGTCGAGCACAAGCAGGTCGAAGGTTTCCCGGCGAAGGGCCGCAATCAGCGGAGTCGCCATGTGGAAGCATTGACAGTTGTGCCCCCCGCTCACCAGCAGGCGAGCGATCGCCTCTCTCTGGGCGTCGTCGTCTTCCAACGCCGCAATTCTCATACGCATTGCTCGATCAGTACCGCAGACCGTCATCGACGCCGCAAAGCGGCCGGCGCCAACTAGAGAATTACAGCCATGGTCCGGCTTGGGTGGGTAAACAAGTGTAAACGTGCCGGAAGTTTACACCGTTGGGACGGGCTTCTGGACTACCGAGGAGCAGCGCGGCTTCGTCTGGCGAGCGGCCTGACATCGACGCGCGGCGTGTTGTCTACCCTTGGTGCCCCTATGAGTATCGCCGTTTACGTCACCGGCATTTTCTTCGTCTGGCTCCTGATGGTCGTGTCTCTGGGGCTCGCCCTGAGGCGCTGTCTCGCCGCCCGCGCCGAAGCGGGGCGCTGAGCGATGGCGTATCTGGATGTCCCCTATCCTGGCCTGTCCCAGCAGGACCAGCTGACCTACTGGCTCCTGCGGCTGAGCGAGTCGCTGCATCGGCTGAACCAGGGCCTGCTGTGGATCGGCGCATCGCCTGGCGAGCTTGCCCAGCTGACCTCGGCGCCGGAATTCGCCGGGAGTCCGCTGGCGATGGACGTGGCCCACGCCTCGCGCGCCATGCGCCGCTTCGCCGAGCTGATGTTCGTGGCCGGTCCGGAGAGCCCGGCCGACGGCCGCTCGATCTGGGAAGACCTGATGCTGGCCCTGCGGGTGCTGCTGGCCGCCTGCGCCGAAGAGAGCGGGCTATGGGCGGTCGGCGAAGAGGCCGAGACGCTCAACCCGGTGCTGACCCGCGAGCTGCGGGCCACCGTCTATGCGGTCGAGCGCCTCTGCTGCCACTTCGAGCGGGTGCACTAGCCGGCGAGCGTCACCGGCGGCAGGTGGTAGACGCCTTCCAGCATCTCGGCCTTAGGCAGGTAGGCGCGCATGAAGAGCGCGAACGGGCCGTCGGGCGCGGGCAGCCAGTTGTTCTCGCGCCCTTCGCCCGGGTGTTCGTGACCGATCCAGATATCGAGGGAGCCGTCCTCGTTGTAGGCCAGCCCCGGCGTGCGATCGCCGATGGCGTAGCGATCGAGCGGGTTGTCGGTGAAGAAGAACTGGCCGTCTTCGGTGGCCTCGTAGAGGCTGAGCGACCAGAAGCTGTTCACCGCGGGCAGACGGTCGGCGGGGAAGTGCAGGCGCCAGGCCTTGGCGCCGTCGTACAGGCCGCGGCTTTCGCCCTTTCCGCGCATGTACATGGCTTCGACCGGCGGCAGGGCCGCAAGGCCCGCCAGCGCGACCGCGGCGCGGTAGCCGTAGCTCTGTCCGAAGTCGCCGAGGTCGGAGCGGGGATAGGACCAGCCGTCGACCCAGTTCATGCCGCCGATGCCGGAGGTGCGGATCATGGCGCGCGCCTGGGCGATGCCGGCCTCGATGGCCGTGGCCTCATCGGCGCTGAACCGCGACGCGTCGAAGTCACCGCCGCCGAGGCCCAGCGGCGCGATGCGGCGCAGGAGCGCCAGGTCGGTGACCGACGGCGGATTGGCGACCATCAGGGCGTCGAGGCTGGCGAAATACTCGTTCCAGGGCGCGCTGCGGCGGGCGTAGGTCTGGGCCTGCGGGGCGTCCGGCCCCTGGATCGATATCCCGGCCTGCACGGCGCGGGCGGCCTCGAGGTCGAACGGGCCATCGACGAGGATGCGGGCCAGCGCCCAGACGTGATTGGTGGGCGAGCGCAGGGTGTTAGGACCTTCCGCCGGCTCGTTCGGGCCGATGAGGCGGAACGACATGGCGTCGGGACCGGTGGTGCGCGTGCCCAGGATGGCGAAGTTGTTGGTGTAGGCGTCCATCAGCGCCAGTGACAGGTAGCGCTCGCCTGAGGCCGGCAGGTTGATGGTCACCGGGCCGGCGCTGAGGTCGAGCTGGCCGCTGGTATAGAGCGTGTCGTTGTTCGGCGTGGTGACGGCGCGCATCCTGTGGTTGGCCAGATTGCGCATGTGGTCGAAGGTGTTCATCGCGCCGCCGAAGCCGGCCCGATTGGCGCGGGTGGTGGCGATCTCGATCAGGGGCAGGCCGAAGATCCAGGCCTCCGCGGCCGCATCGCGCAGGCGATCGAGCTCGGTGGCCGACGAGAAAGCTTGCGTGCCCGACATCTGAATTGGTCCCCAGCCGCGTGATTTCGGACCCGGGCCCTGCGGCTGGGCGACGGGGCGGGCAACCTGCCTGCGACAGGGCGGGCTGGCAATCAGGGGAAGCGCGTAGCTAGACTTTACGCATCCAGAACGAGGCGCCGTAGAGGTTGAGCCCATCGAGGGGGCCGCCCCGGAAGAGACCGGCCGCGTGTTCGGCCATCCGCGTGTCCTGGCCTGCGTACCAGGACGGGAACAGGATCTCGAAGGCGCCGCTGCCGAACAGCAGCGCGGCGCCCAGCAGGTATTGTTCGTTCCATAGCCGCTCGACGTGGCCGCCGATGTAGTCGTCGGGGAGATAGATGTCGTGGATCTGGACGAGCACGCCGGGCTTCAGCCGCGGCAGAATGTCGAGGAAGAAGGCGGTGACGTCCGAGCCCTGGAAGGCGCGGTGCGAGGAGTCCAGGAAGAAGATGTCGCCGGCCGTGAGCACGTCGAACATCGCAGGGTCGCAGTTCTCCAGCGGCTTGCGCAGGACTTGGTCGCAGAGCGCGTCGATCTCGTTGCGCGGCTGCGGGTCGATGGAGATGAGCTTGGTGCGTAGCCCGTAACGCTCGACGGCCCGGCGCGCGAACTTGGTCGAGACGCCGGACCCGACCTCGACGAAGCGGCTGGGATTGGTCTGCCGCAGCATGCTGGTCAGGATCATGCCGTCCAGCGGCGGGAACCAGCCGTTCAGCCAGAAGGGCTCTGAAGAGTCGTAGTGGCCGCTCCAGGCGATGTCGCTGAAGTCGGCCTGGATCTCGGCGATGGCGGCGAACTGGGCGGCGTAGGTCTCGCGGCCGCTCTCGATCAGGGTGAGCAGTCGCGAGTGCGAAGGGCGGCCGGCGCCGTAGCGGACGGTGGCGCGGTAGGGGTAGTCGGCGAGCTTGAACTCGTGGACGGCCCGCTCGGTGGCGAAGGCGATGTCGGAGGGCGGCGGGGTCGGCGGGCCATGCAGGGCGCGGCCGTAGGCCCGGGCCGCTTCCTCCTCGTCGCCCATGCGATGGAGGGCGGCGGCCAGATCGCCCCAGGCCTTGGGCGTGGTTTCCGGCGCAGCGGTCGCCTGGCGCAGCATTTCGATCCCCTCGTCGCGCTTGCCAAGCTTGAACAGCGTGACGCCCAGGAACCGCTGGGCGTGAGGGTGGTCGGGCGTGTCGGCCAGCATCTGCCGGAAGATCAGTTCGGCGTGATGCAGGAAGTGCTCGCGAAGCCGCAGGATCCCGAGTTGCAGCAACTGCTCCAACCGTTGGGGCGCGGGCTCCGCCATGTCAGCCTGGCCTCCGCCGATGCCGGCCGGCGTCAGTCATCATCGTCTCGCTGTCCCAGGGCGCGGATCTGAGCCTCGATCGTGGCGCCCCACACATGCCAGCGCAGGCGATTCTCGAAGGCGGCGCGGGCCGCGCGGGTCATGGCCAGATAGCGCTGCTCGTCGGCCCAGCCCTCGCGGATGCCGGCGACATAGGTCTCGACGTCGGCGTCGGCGTCGAAGAGCAGGCCGTTCTCGCCGTTCTTGATGATGGCGCTCACGCCGCCGGTGTCGCGGGCGATCGAGGGCAACCCAAAGGCGCAGGCCTCGCAATAGACCAGGCCGAAGGCTTCCTGCTGGCTGGGCATGAACAGGAACGACGATTCACGGAACAGGCTCTCGAGGAGGGCGGCCTGGGCCGGATCGGTCTTGCTGAGGTGGCCGTGGTGGACGACGCCCTCGACGCCGAAGCTCTCGGCCGGTTTGCAGCCGACGATGTGGAGTTCGGCGTCGCCGAGGTGGCGGCGCAGTTCCTTGAAGACCTTGAGCACCAGGGGGCCGCCCTTGCGCGGCCAGTCGTAACCGACGAACAGCAGTTTCAGCTTGTCGCCCTGGGAGGTCCGCTCGCAGGGCGCCGGCTCGAGGTCGAAGTTCGCGCCCAGGGGCGCCACTTCGAACCGGTCGTTGGGAACGTTGTAATATTCCGCGGCCGAGCGGGCGGCCCAGTCCGAGGTCAGCAGGATCGGCTGGTTGCGGTTGATCAGCTGGCGCTGAAGCGCGTTGCCGATCCGCCGGCTGCGTCCGTTCAGGGGGCGGTACTTGGGATAGTAGTCGACCAGCGGTCCGAACAGGGCGTCGGCGACATGGACGACCGGCCATTTCGGATCGATGTAGGCGACCTTGTGCGCCGCGCCGATCGAGATGACGGCGTCGGCGTCGGCCTCGGTCAGGCGCTTGTCGAGCCAATGGGCGAAGGCCCGCGTGACGACCGGTTCGCGCGAAACCAGCACGCCGACCGCGGCGAGGCTGGAGGCGTAACGCAGGCTTTCGTCCACCCGGGGCGTGTCGATGACGGTCAAATCATTGAAGCGCCGGCTCAATTCGCGCAGCGCATAGTAGGGTATGCCGCTCCACGACGCGCGGTTGAACGGGCTCCCCAATGAGACAAAGGCTATACGCACATTGGCTCCTGATCACCGGCCGTTTGGCTTGAGGCCATGGGCGACCACAGATATTCGAATAGTGTAGTTCGAAATATGCACTTTTTCACCGCGAAGTAAGCCGATGTCTGACCTGATCTCTGTCGTCGTTCCCGCCTACAACGCCGTCGCGACGCTCGACGAAACCATGAGGTCGGCGCTGAGGCAGACCCATGCGAACCTGGAGGTGGTCGTCGTCGACGACGGCTCCAAGGACGCGACGCTGGCGATGGCGCAGTCCTATGCGGCGCAGGACGCCCGGGTGCGGGTCATTTCCAAGCCCAACGGCGGGGTGGCGGCGGCGCGCAACACGGGCATCGACGCCGCGCGAGGCGACTACATCGCGCTGCTGGACGCCGACGATCTCTGGCACCCCGACAAGCTGCGCCAGCAGCTCGAGCGTTTCCGCACCGGGCCGGCGAGCCTGGGCCTGGTCTACAACTGGTACCGCCGCATCGACACCAGCGGCCGGGTGGTCGACCCCTCGGCCACGCCGATCGTTGAGGGCTGGGTGCTGTACCGCCACCTGGACTGGAACTTCGTCTCCAACGGCAGCACGCCGCTGATCCGGCGCAGCGCGCTGGGCGACCTGCGGTTCGATCCGGGGCTGAACGCCGCCGGCAACCAGGGCTGCGAGGACTATCTGATCCAGCTGCAGATCGCGCTCAATCACCAGTTCGCCTGCGTGCCCGCCTACCTGACCGGTTACCGCCGCACCGAAGGGGCGATGACGTTGGACGCCGGGCGGATGATCCGCTCGCACATCCACATGTACCAGGTGCTGTGGCCCGAGCTCGACAAGCCGGCGCGCGAGCTGGCGCGGCGCCGGATGGCGACGTTCTTCGCAGAGTACGCCCGCAACCGCGTCCGCCGCGGCCAGGTGAAGGACGCCCTGGACGCCGTCGGACAGGCGTTCGCGCACGACGCCGTGGGCGCGCCGCTCAAGCTGGCTGAGCAGGCGCGTCTGGCGTTCATCTACCTCAGTCGGCGAAGCGGCGCGCCGGAGCGCGCCGTCGACCCGCGCCACTTCGACGCGTATTCCGAGACCGAGGTTGATACCGCGTGGGATGCGAGGCGCAGGCTTCAAAGGTTCAAGAACCTGGCTGCGCTCGATGCGGCATACAATCCGCGCATGGTGGAGCGTCCGGCTAGTTAGGACCCATCAGCAGGGGCGCCGGCGCAAGCGCTGGGGCGGTCTTTTGCTGTCCGATTTGCAGCTTGAACCAGTCGAGCGTGCGGCGGATCCCGTCTTCATAGGGGATGTCCGCCGACCAACCCGGCAGGATCTCGTTCATGCGCGTCAGGTCGGGACGGCGGTTGGTCGGGTCCTGCGGCACGGGCGGCAGGAACTCGATCGACGAGCCGGGAACCAGCTTGGTGATGAACTCGGCGACTTCCAGCACGGAGATCTCGCGGTCGTTGCCGACGTTGAGCGGGCCGCCATAGCTGACCTGGTCGCGCCAGAAGAAGCGTTCCAGGGCGTCGATGATGTCGTCGACATAGCCCCAGCTGCGCGACTGCAGGCCATCGCCGTAGACGGTGAGCTTGCCGGTCGTCAGGGCCTGGCCCAGGAAGTTCGACACCGCGCGGCCGTCGTCGATCCGCGTGCGCGGGCCGTAGACGTTGAACAGGCGCACGATGCGGATGTCCATGCCGTACACGCGCCGGCATTCGAACAGCAGGGATTCCGTGCAGCGCTTGCTCTCGTCGTAGGACGAGCGCGGACCGGTGCAGTCCACCGAGCCGCGGTAGCTTTCCGGCTGCGGCGAGATCAGCGGGTCGCCGTAGACCTCAGAGGTCGAGGCGAAGCAGAAGCGACCGCCCTTGGCGAGCAGGTTGCGCAGGTTCATCGCGCCGCCGAGGTTCGCCTGGATGACGCCCACCGGATCGCGCATGTACCACGGCGGCGACGCCGGGGACGCGAGGTGGATGATCTCGTCGAAGCGCTCGGACGTCGAGAAGCTCTCGGCCGGGCTGACTTCGAGGTGCAGGCGCGGATCCGTGATGTGCTTCAGGTTGTCCCGCGTGCCGGTCCAGAGATTGTCGACGACAAGAATTCGATCGACATCGGACCTCAGCAGGAGGCGATCAATAAGGTGCGAGCCGAGGAAGCCACATCCACCGGCAACGAGTACTGACTTTCCCACATTCACCCCCAGTTGTGAACGGTAGCGCTAGCTTCACCAAAAGCGGGAGTGTTTCGACGCTCTAGCTTTTCTAGAGGTCGACTTCCCATCATTGGGGCGCGCTAAAGAACGATTTAATCCGAGACTTATAGGTTACACACTAGTCGATTTACGTTTCGATACATCAAGAAAAAACGTCATTCCCCGATTCGGAGAATCACGCCGTCCAGCACGTCAAGCGCCGACGGGAAAAGCTGAAATTACTGTCGAGCTTCAGCGTCCGGCGCGCTGCGCCTTGCCGATTGCCTGTCATGTTCTTCGCTCCCCGCCGTGGTTAGCTGGACCTTGGTAAGTCGAACGTCCCACTCGTAAGTCGGAGTAGAGCGCGACTGTCTTAATATTCGATGATGTTAACGAGATGTTTCGTCCCGTTTTGACGCGTTAGTCTCCGGTATCGTGCAATCTATAGGCCAATTCTGCTGAAGAAGGGTGTCCCCGCTGCCCGGTTAAGGTAAAAGGCATCCATATCGCGTGGTTTCGACGTCGAAATAGACCGTGCGACGGGTGTGGCTCCATTGCCGCAGGCGAACGGAATGTTGACTGTCGTAGAGCTTGCCAGACTCCCCGGCTCATCGGTTCGTGCAGCACGTTCCGTGCAGGAAGCGTGTCCCAAGTCGATGAAGCAGACACCGATGTGCCAATCTGAGCCGCCATGCAGCTGGCCGGCGGCAGTCGGGAGCCTCAGCCTCAGTGCGGCGAGCGAGGGGGATTGTGCGGGGCGATGAGTTCCACCGTTGCAGTGATCATTCCGACCTATAACAGCGCCCATTATCTGGCCGCTGCGATCGAGAGCGCGCTGGGCCAGACCTCGCCGCCTCATGAAATCATCGTCGTCGACGACGGTTCGCGAGACGACCCGGCCGCGGTGACGGCGGCCTATCCCTCGGTGAAGCTGCTGCGGCAGGCCAACCAGGGGGTGTCGGCGGCGCGCAACACTGGGGTTGCGGCGGCGACCAGCGACTATCTGGTGTTCCTCGACGCCGACGACCAGCTGCTGCCCGAGACCCTGGCCAAGAACCTTGAGCAGTTCGCCGAGCACCCCGACTGCGGCATGGTCTACGGGTCGTACTATTATGTGGACGCGCAGACCCGGAAGATCACCGACTACACTTTCATGCCGCCGGGCGAGGATCCATTTGCGACCCTGCTGCGCGGCAACTGCATCGGGATGGTGGCGGCGGTCATGTTCCGCCGAGACGTCTACCAGGCGGTGGGCGGCTTCGACGCCAGCCAGCGGGCCTCCGAGGACTACGATCTCTATCTGCGGATCGCGCGGCGCTATGGCGTGGTCGGGCGGCCGGACGTGATGACCGAGTACTGGCAGCACGGCGGCAACGCCTCGCGCGACAACGCCTTCATGCTGCGCTGGGTGCTCGACGTGCTGCGGCGCTACCGCGACGACGCGCAGGCGCGGCCGGAGTGGCGCGCCGCCATCCGCCAGGGCGAGGCGAACTGGGTGCGATTCTATGCCGACACCTGGGTGGCCAACCTGCGGACCGGCGGCGTGGCGCAGCTTGGGCCGCTGATGAAACAGGCGCTGGGCATCACAAGGATTGCGCCGACGGCGCTGGCGCGCAGCGCCGTCCGTGCGGCCAAGTGGGAAGCGCGGCTGAAGGTGCGGCGCGTGCGAAGAGCCTTGCGGGACCGTTCGGCGCAGCCTCCGGGGAGGGCGTCGTGAGCGCAGGCAACATCCCGACTGTTTCAATCATCACGCCCTACCTGAACGGCGAGGCGTATCTGGCCGAGGCGATCGCTTCGGTTCAGGCCCAGACGTTCGCGGACTGGGAGTTGCTGCTGGTCGACGACGGATCCGTCGATGGCGGGCCGCAGATCGCGGCGCAGGCGGCGGCTTGCGATCCCCGCATCAAGCCGATCGCGCCAGATCCCGGGCGCAAGGGGGCGGCCGCGGCCCGCAACCGGGCGCTCGAGGTCGCCCAGGGGAAGTATGTCGTCTTCCTGGACGCCGACGACCTGTTCGAACCAATCAAACTCGCCGCTGAAGTCGCGCTGCTGGAGCGCATGCCGCAGGTCGGCTGGGTCTATGGCCCGACCACGCTGTGGTGGCCGAGCGAGAACCGAACCTGGACGCAGGACATGCGCCGGCAGGCGGGGCGTACCTATCAGCCGCCGGCCTTGATCGGGCCGGTGCTGCTGGAGCAGCTGGGCGAGGTGTCATGCATCTGCGCCGTGATGATCCGGCGCGAGGCGATCGAGGCGGTCGGGGGCTTTGAAGAGGGTTTCAAGATCTACGAGGATCAGTGCCTCTGGGTGAAGCTGATGCTGCGCTATCCGGTCCACGTCATCGGACAGGTGCACTCCCGATATCGCCAGCATGCCGACTCAGCCTGCGGTGTCGCAAGCGAGACCGGCGAATTCGACAAGTCGGGCGGCCCGCACGCATCGCGTCGGGCGTTCCTGGATTGGGCGGCCGACTACACGCGGACGGCTGGAAAGATGACGCCGCGACTGGAAGGCGCCTTCCGGCGCGCGTTCCGTCCCTATGAGGATCCGGCTTGGGCGATGCAGTCGACCGACCGCTTCACCCTGGCGACCCGGCGGGTGCGCGAGACTGCTGTCCGCATGCGTCGCGCGTTGAGGCGCACGCTGCGCAAGCTGGTGAGCGGCGGGCGTCAGGGCCTCTTGGGGCCGGCCAGATAGTAGCCGAGGCCTGAGAGATAGCCGCGGACTTCGCGCTCGAGGTAGAGGTCGCGCGGCTGCGAGCGCCGTAGCGCGCGCCGGCCGTACCGGAGCGGCAGGCCAAGGAACGCCCGCTTCAGGTTGCCGACGCGCCCAGTGCGCTCGAACTGCACAAGCAGGGCGGCGGAATGTCCGCGCATGTAGTGGAAGAGCTGGCCGGCCAGTCCGTCTTCGGTGTTGCGGTGATAGTGGAACGCCACGGACGTCGGCTCGTAGCGGCAGACATAGCCGCCGGCCAGCAGGCGATACCAGAACTCGGAGTCGCCGGAGCAGCCGGCCCGGCCGACGTCCAGCCGCTCATCGAAGCCGCCGACCGCCGCAAAGACTGTGCGTCGGAACGCCATGCTGGCGCCGGCGCCGATCTCCCAGGCGGGGTAGGCGTTGCGCAGGGCCATGAAGGCCTTCGGCGTGAAATCCTTGCGCTCGTAGCCGCGGCCGAAGCTCCAGTAGGTCTCGAAGTGCAGCTGCGCGGGCGTGGCCAGTTCCGCCGGCAGGACCAGGCCGGTGACCGCACCGACCTCGGGCGCGTCGAAGGCGGCGGCCATGTTTTCCAGCCACGAGGGATGCAGCAGGACGTCGTCGTCGGTGTAGGCGACGATGTCGCCGTGGGCGGCGGCCGCGCCGGTGTTGCGCGCATAGTCCAGGCCCGGACGATCCTCGCGCACGTAGATGACGCCGGCCTCCAGCGCGACGGCCTTTGTCTCGCCGGTGGCGGAGGCGTTGTCGACGACGATCACCTCCAGGGGAGCGAGCGTCTGGCTGGGCAGGGACGACAGACAACGGCGCAGTTCGCCTGGCCGGTCGCGCGTGCAGATGACGACGCTGACGGTTCCAGGGGCGCCCTGCAGCTTGCGAGCGGCGCCCTGGGCGGGCTTCGGCGCGGTGCGGCTGACGCCGTCGCTGCCGGTCAGGACATGGCCGACGGGCAGGCCTTCGGCCCAGAAGACGGTCATCCGTGCGCTAGCGTCCGGCGTCTCGCCCAGGCGGCGATGGCTGACGCCCGGCGTGTCTACGCCAGGACCGACGTCCACATCGGGCGCGCGTTCCATCATCGCGAGATCAGGCCACCGCGGCCGGCAGCGCCTGGGCCTGCCAGTCGAACCGGGGGCGAAGGACGCCTTCCCACTTGCCGAACCAGCCGTAGCGGTCGCGGCCGCTGTCGAGCAGTTCGAAGACCAGCACGTCGGGGAGGCTGAGCACCTCCTGATCGTTCTGACGCAGCACGAGGTGCACGTGGTACTCGTTGGAGTTCAGCAGGTCGCCCGGGATGTGACAGACGACCCGGTTGCGGCCCGGATGGTGCTGGCGCCACAGCGTTTCGGGCGGGCAGGTGTCGAACACCATCACGCCATCGCCGTTGACCAGCTGGATCTCGAAGCGGAGCGGCTCCTGCGGGGCCCCCGACCAGTCATACTCGAAGGCGACCATGAACGGCATGGTGCAGTCGAGCAGATCGGAGTCGGGCGAGTCCGTGGGGATGATCTGGGCCGAGACCAGTCGCGCAGGACCGCCTGTCGGGCCGGTTCCGCTCTCCCAGCGGCGCACGCGGGCCGGCCCTTCGCCGCCGGCGTGCAGATAGCTCGCCACCACGTCGTTGGTGCGGCCGTCGGCTACGACCTGGCCGCGGCGCAGCAGGATGGAGCGCGGGCACAGCGTCTGGATCGCCGCGATATTGTGGCTGACGAACAGCACCGTGCGGCCGCCATGGGCCAGCTCGCCCATCCGGGCCAGGCACTTCTGCTGGAAGGCGACGTCGCCCACCGCCAGCACTTCGTCGATGAGCAGGATGTCGGTTTCCAGATGGGCGGCCACGGCGAAGGCGAGGCGGGTGTACATGCCGCTGGAGTAGCGCTTGACGGGCGTGTCGATGAACTCGGCGACCTCGGCGAACTCGACGATCTCGTCGAAGCGCCGAGCGATCTGCTGGCGGGACATTCCGAGGATCGCGCCGTTCAGAAAGATGTTGTCGCGGCCCGACAGTTCCGGGTGGAAGCCGGTGCCGACTTCCAGCAGCGAGCCGACATGGCCGCGGAAGCGGACCTCGCCGCCCGTGGGCTCGGTGATCTGGGAGAGGATCTTGAGCAGCGTGCTCTTGCCCGCGCCGTTGTGACCAAGCACGCCGACGATCTCGCCGCGCGCGACGTCGAACGAGACGCCGTTCAGCGCCCAGAAGTCCTCCGGGCGCGGGGCGCGTTCACCGCGCAGAGCCTGGGGAATACGCTTGGCGGTCTGGGTGATGGTCTGGCGAAGGTTGACCCGTCCCGCCCCGCCCAGGCGGTAGCGCTTGGTCAGGTTGTCGACCCGGATCGCCCAAGGACGCTCGTTCTTCATATGATGTCCGCGAAGCTGTTTTCGATCCGCCGGAAGACAGCCAGGCCGACGACGAGCATGACCAGGGCGCTCGCGGTCGATATGGCGACGAGCTCCAGCGGGAAGGGACCGGTGTTGAGCAGCGCCCAGCGATAACCCTCGACCACGCCGGCCATGGGGTTGAGGCCGAGCAGCGCACGCCATTCCGCCGGCGCCATGCTGGCCGGATAGGCGACAGGGGTGGCGAACAGCCAGAGCTGGATCAGCAGGGGCATCATCTGGCGCACGTCGCGGAAGCGGACGTTGATCGCGGCCAGGCCCGAGCCGATGCCGATGGTGGCGATGACCGCCAGCAGGGTGAAGGGAATGACCGCCAGCGCCTGCCAGGTCGGCCACACGCCGTAGAAAGCCAGCACCAGCAGGAGGAAGGCGAAGGCCACCGCCAGATCCGCCAGGCCGCGGATCGTCGACGACATCGGCAGGATGAGGCGCGGGAAGTAGACCTTCTCGACCAGCTGGGTGTTGTTGATCAGGCTGGTGACCGTGGCGGTCAGCGACTGGCTGAAATAGGTCCAGATGACCAGCGCCGTGAGGCTGAACAGCGGATAGGGCACGCCGTCGGAGGGCAGCTTGGCCAGTTTCCCGAACACGAACGTGAAGACGATCATGGTCGCCAGCGGCTGCAGGATCGCCCAGGCGCCGCCCAGCAGGGTTTGCTGATAGCGGACCTTGAGGTCGCGCCAGGCCAGGAAGGTCATCAGGTCGCGATAGAGATACAGTTCGCCAAGGTTCAGCGAGCGCCACCCCTTGGTCGGACGAATGACCGTTTCCCGCAACAGGTGCGGCGGCTCGGCATCAGGGCCTGGAACGATGGCGCTATCGGCCATGTCTGCTTAGCTCCTTACCGCCTGCGGTCGTCGTGGACGGCAGCATAGCGTGGCGGCGCGCCGCCGTGATGATTTCCATGACCCCGAAGACCGGCGTTCGCCGATCCCCGCATTGTTAATGCGGCAATGGTCTAGACTGCGTTAAGGCCGTGCGAGAGCCGATCCGCCGTCCAGTCGCCGACCTGCAGGCGCGGAAGGCGCAGCCGGTCATAGCTGGCGCGCACCACGTCGTGGTCGGTCGTCACCGCGGCGTCGAAGCCGATTTCGCGCACCACCTCGACGGAGGTGTCGCTGTAGTCCCCGAACGGGTAGGCGAAGGTGGTCGGGACGCTGCCGATCAATTCGGCGCAGGCCTTGCGGCTGGCGATGATCTCATTCCACTGGTCTTCGCGGCTCAGCTCGCTCAGGGGCGGATGGTTGACCGTGTGCGCGCCGATGCTGATCACGCCGCGCGCCGCCAGGGCCTGGACCTCGGCCTTGGTCATGATGCGATGCGTCCGGCGGGTGAGCGGCTCGACCCCATGCTCGCGGGCGAGCTCAGCCAGCAGGTCCGGGCGCGCCTCTGGCGGCTGCGGCCGCAGGACCTTCCAGAGGGCGAGATAGGCGGCCTCGCGCTCGGCGCTGACCTGCCGCTCGATGGTCGGCGGTCCCAGGTCGAAGCTGTAGCTCTGGCCGGCGATGTTGGCGGTCATGCGGGTGACCGGCGCGGTGGTGACGATGCGTTCCAGCTCGTCCCACCAGTACTCGCGCTCGTTGGAGACCGTGCCGGTGGTGAGGAACAGGGTCGCCGGCAGGCCGTGCGCGGCCAGGATGGGTTCGGCGTTCTCGGTGTTGCAGGCGTAGCCGTCGTCCATCGTCAGCGCGACGGCGTTGCGCGGCAGCCGGTTCTTGCGATGCAGGTCGGCGAACTCGACAAGGGGCAGCACCGTGCGCCGGCGCTTCAGCCAGGCGAGCTGCTCATCGAAGTGTTGCGGCGTGACGATCAGTTCCCACGGATCGTAATCCGGCTCGCTGAAGCGGTGGTACATCAGGATGGTCGGTCCCGCGGGAATCCCGAGCGTATGACGCGTACGCCGCGCCGCGCGCAGGCTGGCGCGGTCGGCCTTGCGTTTCCACTTCCCTGCGAACTGCTTGATCCTGGACATTCTGCAACCCCGAGGCGTCGGCCCCAATCCCTGCAGATTATAGGCTTCGTGGCTTAAATGAGAATGAAGTTCGCTCGGTCGGGCGACGAATAGAAAAAGGCCCGGAGCGGGAGCTCCGGGCCTTCCTTAGTCATAGTCCGATGAACAGTGACGCTTAGGCGAACTGGTTCATCGTGTTGTGGGCGCCGCCGGCCTTCAGCGCGGCTTCACCGGCGAAGTATTCCTTGTGATCGTCACCGATGTCCGAGCCGGACATGTTCTGGTGCTTCACGCAGGCGATGCCTTGGCGGATTTCCTGGCGCTGGACGCCCTTCACGTAGCCCAGCATGCCTTGCGAACCGAAGTACTCCTTGGCCAGGTTGTCGGTCGACAGGGCCGCGGTGTGGTAGGTCGGCAGGGTGATCAGGTGGTGGAAGATGCCGGCCCGCTTGGCGCCGTCCGCCTGGAAGGTGCGGATGCGTTCGTCGGCCTCGGCCGCCAGTTCGGTGGCGTCGTAGTCCACGCTCATCAGGCCGTTGCGGTCGTAGGACGAGACGTCCTTACCGGCGGTCTTCCACGCGTCGTACACTTGCTGACGGAAGTTCAGGGTCCAGTTGAAGGACGGCGAGTTGTTGTAGACCAGCTTGGCGTTGGGGATCACTTCGCGAACGCGATCCATCATGCCGGCGATCTGCTCGACGTGCGGCTTTTCGGTTTCGATCCACAGCAGGTCGGCGCCGTTCTGCAGCGAGGTGATCGAGTCCAGGACGCAGCGGTCTTCGCCGGTGCCTTCGCGGAACTGGAACAGGTTCGACGGCAGACGCTTCGGGCGCAGCAGCTTGCCTTCGCGGTTGATGATCACGTCGCCGTTCTTCAGGTCGGCGGGGGCGATCTCTTCGCAGTCCAGGAAGCTGTTGTACTGGTCGCCCAGGTCGCCCGGGGTGTGGCTGACGGCGATCTGCTTGGTCAGGCCGGCGCCCAGCGAGTCGGTGCGGGTGACGATAATGCCGTTTTCGACGCCCAGCTCGAGGAAGGCGTAGCGGCAGGCGCGCACCTTGGCGAGGAAGTCGTCATGCGGAACCGTGACCTTACCGTCCTGGTGGCCGCACTGCTTTTCGTCCGACACCTGGTTTTCGATCTGAAGGGCGCAGGCGCCGGCTTCGATCATCTTCTTGGCCAGCAGGTAGGTCGCCTCGGCGTTGCCGAAGCCGGCGTCGATGTCGGCGATGACCGGAACGACGTGCGTCTGATAGTTGTCGACCGCTTCCAGCAGGGCCTTTTCCTTGGCCTTGTCGCCGGCTTCACGGGCGGCGTCGATGTCGCGGAACAGGCCGCCCAGCTCGCGGGCGTCGGCTTGGCGCAGGAAGGTGTACAGCTCTTCGATCAGGGCCGGCACGGAGGTCTTCTCGTGCATCGACTGGTCCGGCAGCGGGCCGAATTCCGAGCGCAGGGCGGCGACCATCCAGCCCGACAGGTACAGGTAGCGGCGGTCGGTGTTGCCGAAGTGCTTCTTGATCGAGATCAGCTTCTGTTGGCCGATGAAGCCGTGCCAGCAGCCCAGCGACTGGGTGTACTGCGACGAGTCCGCGTCGTAGGCGGCCATGTCCTTGCGCATGATGTCGGCGGTGTAGCGGGCGATTTCCAGGCCGGTCTTGAAACGGTTCTGGAGGCGCATGC
Organism: Phenylobacterium sp. Root1290; assembly: GCF_001425305.1. Taxonomy (GTDB): domain Bacteria; phylum Pseudomonadota; class Alphaproteobacteria; order Caulobacterales; family Caulobacteraceae; genus Phenylobacterium. Next base: position 305,539 of record NZ_LMEE01000003.1, read on the forward strand.
GAGCCACGGACTCGGCGTTGATGCCGCTCCAGGGACCCTTCTTGCTCTCAATGAGCTGGCTCATCTGAATGATATGGTCTTGATAGGACATGTGCCTCTTCCGCTCAGCCCGGGGAACTCGACCCGGTGTTAGGCGGTCACCTAAGGCGCGGCCGGGGCGCTGTGGAGTCACTCCGAGGTGCGGATGTAAGACTTTACCGGCGATCTCTGTAATGGTGTAATGACTCGACAAAGTTCGGAGTCAAGACATGCCGGCTGAACGCCGCCTCTATGTGGGGCCAAGCCTGCGCCGCCTTCGACGCGACCATGGCCTGACCCAGGCGGACATGGCCGCCGATCTTGAGGTCTCGCCGTCGTACATCGCGCTGCTGGAGCGCAACCACCGGCCGCTGAGCGCCGAGATGCTGCTGCGACTGTCGCAGACCTACAAGATGGACATGGCCGCGCTGGCGGGGGACGGCGGGTCGGACGACGCCGCGCGGCTGCAGGCGGTGCTTAAGGACCCGATGTTCGGCGACATCGATCTGCCGACGCTGGAGTCGACCGACGTCACGACCAACTTTCCGGGCATCACCGAGGCGCTGCTGCGGCTCTACACCGCCTATCAGGAGGAGCAGCTGGCGCTCGCCGACCGCACCGCCGACGGCAAGACCGGCGAGGGCGTGCAGGGGCCAGATCCGGCCGACCCGGTGGCGGAGTCCCGGCGGTTCCTGGCGGCTCGGCGCAATTCCTTCCCGGTGCTGGACGATGCGGCCGAACGGCTGGCCCAGGCGATCGGCGCCCATGACAGCATGGCGGCCTATCTGAAGGCGCGGCACAACCTGCGGGTCCGGCGGCTGCCGTCGAACTTCATGGTCGGATCGATCCGGCGGCTGGACTGGCACCGCAAGGAGTTGCTGCTCGACGACTCCCTCGACACCGCCAGCCAGGTGTTCCAGCTGGCGCTGCAGCTGGCCTATCTGGAGATGCGCGAGGTGATCGATCTGGTCGCCAGCGAGGGCACCTTCGCCAGCGAGAGCGGCGAGCGGCTGACGCGCCGGGCGCTGGCCAGCTATGCGGCGGCGGCGATCCTGATGCCCTACACCGCATTCGCCAAGGCTGTGGAGGCCCGGCGCTACGACATCGAGGCGCTGGGCCGGCAGTTCGGCGCGAGCTTCGAGCAGACCGCGCACCGGCTGACGACGCTGCAGAAGCCCGGGCACGAGCGGGTGCCGTTCTTCTTCATCCGCGTCGATCCGGCCGGGAATGTTTCCAAGCGGCTGGACGGGGCCGGGTTTCCCTTCGCCCGCCACGGCGGCGGCTGTCCGCTGTGGTCGGTGCACCAGGCCTTCAAGACGCCCCGCGAGATCGTCACCCAATGGTTGGAGCTGCCGGACGGCGAGCGGTTCTTCTCGATCTCGCGGACGGTCACCGCCGGCGGCGGTGCGTTCGGAACGCCGAGGGTCGAGCGGGCGATCGCGCTGGGCTGCTCGGCCGAGCATGCGCACCGGCTGATCTACACCCAGGACCGGCCAGGCCCGGAAAGCGCCACGCCGATCGGGGTGACCTGCCGACTCTGCCACCGGACCGAATGCACGGCGCGCTCGGCGCCGCCTATCGGACGGCAGATTCTCGCCGACGACATCCGGCGAACCAACGCCCCGTTCGGATTTTCCGACAGCTGAGGCAAAATCTGCCTTCGGCGCGCCGAAGTGTCAGCCCGTGCGCACAAAACGCTTCAAACCGGCGCGCTTCCGTGCAGTAAAGCGCCGGAATGGTCCACTTCGCTGCAGTGCGGCGAAGCGCAAGGACGCTTTTGTTGGGGACTCGGTCGCGCATGAACATCAGCAAATCCCTCACGGTCGACGACACGCTGCACGCCTTCGTGGAAGGCGAGTTGCTGCCGGGCACGGGCGTAGCGTCCGACGCCTTCTGGGCTGCGCTGGAACAGGTGCTGGCCGACTTCACGCCGCGCAACGCCGAGCTGCTGAAGCGTCGCGACGACCTGCAGGCGCAGATCGACAATTGGTGGCGCGAGCGCCGCGGCAAGCCGCTGGACGTGGCCGAAGAGACCGCGTTCCTGCGCGAGATCGGCTACCTTCTGCCCGAGCCGCCGGCCTTCCAGATCGACACCCAGAACGTCGATCCGGAAATCGCCTCCATCGCCGGCCCGCAGTTGGTGGTGCCGGTGTCCAACGGCCGCTACGCCCTGAACGCCGCCAATGCGCGCTGGGGCAGCCTCTATGATGCGCTCTACGGCACCGACGCCATCGAGCCGCCGACAGGGACCAAGGGCTATGACCCGGTGCGCGGCGGCAAGGTGATCGCCTTCGCCCGCGGCCTGCTGGACCGCGCCGCGCCGCTGAGCGCCGGCTCGCACGCCGATGCGACTCTGTACGCCGTGAACGGTAAGGACCTGGTGGTGACGCTGAAGGACGGCGCCAGCGTCGGCCTGGCCGATCCCGCCCAGTTCGCCGGCTGGCGCGGCGAGGCCGGCGCCCCGGAGGCGGTGCTGCTGAAGCACAACGGCCTGCACCTGGAGATCCAGGTCGACCGCAGCTCCAACATCGGCAAGGACGATCCCGCCGGTGTCGCCGACGTGCTGGTGGAAGCGGCGCTGACCGCGATCCAGGACTGCGAGGACTCGGTCGCCGCCGTCGACGCCGAGGACAAGACCAACGTCTACCGCAACTGGCTGGGCCTGATGCGCGGCGACCTGGCCGCCAGCTTCGCCAAGGGCGGCAAGACCGAGACCCGCCGACTGGACGAGGACCGCCGCTACAGCGCCGCCGCCGGGGGCGAGCTGACCCTGCGCGGCCGCAGCCTCATGCTGGTGCGCAATGTCGGCCACCACATGCTGACCGACGTGGTCACCTTCGACGGCCAGCCGGTGTTCGAGACCGTGGTCGACGCCCTGATCACCGTCGCGGCGGCCCTGCACGACGTCAACGGCGCGCGCCGCAACAGCCCGGCCGGCTCGGTCTATGTCGTGAAGCCGAAGATGCACGGGCCGGACGAGGTGGCGCTGGCCGTTCGCCTGTTCGATCTGGTCGAGGACGCCCTGGGCCTGGCCCGCAACACCGTGAAGCTCGGGATCATGGACGAGGAGCGTCGCACCAGCGCCAACCTCTCGGCCTGCATCCACGCCGCGCGCGACCGGATCGTGTTCATCAACACCGGCTTCCTGGACCGCACAGGCGACGAGATCCATACGGCCATGGAGGCCGGCCCCATGGTCCGCAAGGACACCATGAAGGCCGAGCCGTGGCTGGCGTCCTACGAGAAGCGCAACGTCGAGATCGCCCTGGCCGCCGGTTTCCCCGGCCGTGCGCAGATCGGCAAGGGCATGTGGGCCGCTCCGGACCAGATGCAGGCGATGCTCACCGCCAAGGTCGGCCACCCGAAGGCTGGCGCCAACACCGCCTGGGTGCCGTCCCCGACCGCCGCGGTGCTGCACGCGCTGCACTACCACGAGGTCGACGTGCCGGCGCTGCAGTCCACCATGGTGCAAGCGGCCCAGAAGACCGGAACCGACGACCTGCTGACCCCGCCGCTGGCCAAGTCGAACTGGAACGCCGCCGACATCCAGCAGGAGCTGGACAACAACGCCCAGGGCATCCTGGGCTACGTCGTGCGCTGGATCGACCAGGGCGTCGGCTGCTCGAAGGTGCCGGACATCCACGACGTCGGGCTGATGGAAGACCGCGCCACGCTGCGCATCTCCAGCCAGCACATCGCCAACTGGCTGCACCACGGGGTCTGCACCGAGGAACAGGTCCGCGAGACCTTCAGTCGGATGGCCAAGGTGGTGGACGGCCAGAACGCCGATGACGCCGCCTATCAGGCGATGGCCGCCGACCCGGCCGCCAGCATCGCCTACCAGGCCGCGCTGGAGCTGGTGTTCGACGGCCGCGTGCAGCCGAACGGCTACACCGAGCACATCCTGACCCGCCGCCGCCGCGAGCGTAAGGCGCAGCTGGCCGGCGCCTGAGGTCTGCCGGTCGGGTGAGGGCTTGCGCCTTCATCCGACCGCCTCGCCCCGCTAGGCGCGGAAGACGATCCAGCGGGCGGTGGCGAAGTTGTAGATGAGCACGATACCGGTCGCGAAACACTGCGCCAGGATGTAGTGCAGGCCGAGGCTGACCAGGCCGCTCAGGATCAGCCCGTTGAGGGCCAAGCCGATGGTTCCGAAAACGAAGAACACGACCAGTCCCCGCACGAACGGCGGACGGGTCTCGAAGTTGCGGCTGCGATTGACGATGTAGCTGAACACCGCGCCCGCCGCGAAGCCGGCGCTGGTCGAGGCCAGCAAGGGCGCCTTCAACAGTTCGACGAGAGCGACCAGAATCCCATAGTGGATCAAGGTCGCGACGCCGCCGACGGCGGCGAACCGCAGGAATTGACGGCTGATCTCGTGTGTCGCGAGGAAATGCAGCAGCGAAGCTGTCGGTCGATCGGTGCGTGCAGACACGTCACGGTCCTGCATAATTTTCCTCGTCCGTGGTTAGAGTGTCTTCACGCAAGTATCTTACCGAAGTTATCTGATGATATGGCGCGTGAGGTCGCTGGTATGGACTTTGCTCGTAAACGCCCGATCAACATCTGGTGCACGGGACTGAGATGACTGCGCAAGAAAAGCTGCGGGCGGCCGAACAAACAAAGCCGTTGGTCGTTGACCTGGACGGCACGCTGATCCGCTCTGATCTGCTGATCGAGACCGCGTTCACGGAGCTGGGCGCGCGTCCGCAGACGGTCTTCGAGCTGTTGGGCGCCTTGCTGAAAGGCAAGGCGGCCCTGAAGCATCGCCTGGCCGACGCCAGCAAGTTCGACGCCTCGATGCTGCCCTATGACGACGCGGTCCTGGCCTGCATCAAGCAGGCGAAGGCCGAAGGCCGCCTGGTCTATCTCGCCTCCGCCAGCAACGAGGCCCTGGTCGGCGCCGTCGCCGAGGAACTGGGTCTGTTCGACGGCTGGTTCGGCTCGAGCGAGGACCGCAACCTTTCGGGCAAGGCCAAGGCCGACAAGCTGGTCACCGCCTTCGGCGAGCAGGGCTTCGACTACATCGGCAACGACAAGGCCGACCTGGAGGTCTGGAGCCGCGCGGACAAGGCGATCTGCATCCGGACGTCGCCGGCGGTGCTGGCGGCGCTCGCCAAGCGCGACCGGCCGATCCAGCAGCTCGAGAGCGACAAGCCGACCCTGAAGACCTGGATCAAGCTCATCCGGGTCCACCAATGGGCGAAGAACAGTCTCGTCTTCGTGCCGCTGCTGACCTCGCTCAGCTTCAACCTGGAGATGGTCGGGCTTTCGATCCTGGCGGCCATCGCATACTCGCTGTGCGCCTCCAGCATCTACGTGCTCAACGATCTGGTGGACCTGCCGGCGGATCGCGGCCACCCGACCAAGCGCAATCGGCCGCTCGCCAACGGGTCTATCCCGCTGATGCAGGCGATGCTGGTCATGCCGGTCCTGCTCGCGGCGGGGCTTGGGATCGCCGCGATGATCTCGCTGCCGTTCCTGGGCGTGGTCGTGGCCTATCTGGCGATGACGACGGCCTATTCGTTCTTCCTGAAGCGCAAGCTGATGCTCGACGCGGTGACGCTGGCGCTGCTCTACACCATGCGGGTGATCGGCGGGGCGGTGGCGATCTCGGTCGATGTCTCGTTCTGGCTGCTTGCCTTCTCACTCTTCATCTTCACGTCGCTCGCCCTGCTGAAGCGCTACATCGAGCTGACGACCCGACTGGATAACGGCCTCGCCGACCCGTCGAACCGCAACTACAAGATCGCCGACGCCGACGTGGTGATGGCGATTTCGGCGGCCGCGGGCCTGAACGCCACCACGGTTCTGACGCTCTATCTGCACTCAGCGCACCTGCCGTCCGAGTACCAACGGCCCGAGGCGTTGTGGGCGCTGTTCCCGTTGCTGCTCTATTGGATCGGCCGCGCGCTGGTGCTCGCACACCGCCGCTTCATCGACGACGACCCGATCGTCTTCGCGATCCGTGACCGCGTGAGCCGCTACACTGTCGTCGCCATGGTGGTTGTCGTCGCCGTCGCCCGCTTCGCCCCGGCCGCCTGACCCGGACTATGGACCACAGTTTCGATCTGCGCTCGTTGGGCGCCAGCGTACAAGTTCTACAGATCGTCGCGATCCTGATCGCGGCCGGGATCATCGTCGCCGCGTCGCGCCGGATCTCCGGGCTTCCCCTCATCGCGCTGAGCGCGGTCCTCACCGCCCCGCTGGCCGTGGGCGTTTTCCTGATCTCGGACCCGGTCAAGGCGTTCGAGGATTTTCTGGACGCCTACTGGCGCGCTGGCCGGCTGGTGCTCGACGGACCTCAGCAACTGCGTCCGATGTTCGAGTGGGGGGTGGACGGCTTCGTCAACCTGCCGATCGTCGCCTTCCTGTTCGCGCCGCTGGGCGTTTTGCAGCCGAAGCTGGCGGCGGGGGTCTTCTTCGTCGTCGGCGTGCTGGCGCTGATTGCGACCTGGATCGTTCTGGTGCGCGCCTTTCGCCTGTCGAGCCGCGACGCCGGCCTGGCGTTGCTGGCGATCGGCTCATTCGGGCCGCTGCACTACAGCCTGAAGGAGGGGAACACCTCCCATCTGCTGATCCTGCCCCTGGTCGTAGGGATTGCTCTGCTGCGCGCGCGCCGCGACCTGCTGGCCGGGATGCTCTTCGGCGCGGCGGCGGTCATCAAGCTGCCGCTTCTGCTGATCGGGATCTACTTCCTGCTGCGTGGGCGCTTCTATGTCGTGGCAGGCGGACTAGCCGTCGTTGTCGCCGCGGTGGCGGCGTCGCTGGCCGTGTTCGGTTGGGACATGCACGTCCTCTGGTATGAGAACTGTATCAGGCCCTTCACAGACAGCCCGATGGCCGCCTTCAATGTGCAGTCCGTCGAGGCGACGTTCTCCAAGCTGACGCTGGGCGTCGAGGGGCTCCATGACTGGACGGTGCAACGACTGAGCTGGCCCGCAGCGATCTCGGCCCAGCTGATCAATCTCGCGCTGATGGCTGCGGTCGCGATCGTCATCTGGCGCGGACGCCACAATAACAGCCCTCTCATGATCGAGGGCGAGCTCATGGCGATCATCGTGCTGGCCTGCCTGCGCAGTCCGCTGTCCTGGAGCCACTACTATGTCTGGCTGGTCCTGCCGGGCGTCTTCATGCTGGCGCGGGCGAGCGATGGTCAGATCCGCGGCCGGGGACTGTTCGTACTGGCGGCGGGGTGGCTGCTCGCCGCGCCTGCCGTCTTCATGTACGACGTCCGCGATTGGGGCTACGTCGCGGTGTTGGGCAACCTGCACCTGCTTGCCGGCGCGATGATCCTGTTGGCGCTCCTGGTCAAGTGGCGGGCGCGAGCGCCCCGGACGGCCTGAACGAGACGCCGTCGCTGCGCAGACAGTGCAGCAGGACCAGCATGATCAACCCGCCGAACAGGATGGGCGACTGCAGGAAGTTGAACGGCGTCGCCGCCAGCTGATTGACCAGCGCTATGTTCTGGCTGACCAGCACGTACGCCACCGCCAAAGCGGCCAGCGCGGGCGGGCTGTTGGCCGCGCGCAGCAGCAGTACGGCGAAGATCGCGAAGGTGATCCCGTAGTGGTGCTCCCAGGCGATCGGCGAGGCGATGGTCGCGCTGAGCGCCATGGCGCAGAAGTCCAGCATTCGGCCTTCGTCTTCGCTCGCCTTGCGGCGGTGGAACAGCGCCAGGCCCAGGATCAGCGCGGAGGTCAGGCTGGTGCCGATCTTCACGAACGGCGTCGGCGGCGGGAAATGGTCTCCGCGCCATTCGAGGTTGTTGTAGGCGACGGGGTCGCTGAGGCTCATCAGCCGGTTCAGAAGGCCGTTGAACGATTGGTTGGGGTAGAAGGCCTCCCCGCGGTCGGCTAGCACGCCCAGCACGCGGATGTAGTGCAGGAAGTCGTCAAACCCGAACACCCAGAAGGAGGCGAGCAGGCCAGCGGCCCCGGCGAAGCCTAGCGTCAGGGCGAAGCGCCACTCGCCGCGGAACGCGGCCCAGAGCAGGAACAGGCTGAACTGTGGCTTCAGCAGGCTGGCCGCCGCGATCAGCAGGGCCGGCGCGATGCGCAGGCCTCTCGACCAGCCCAGCAGCGCGAGGGCGAACAGGCCGTCGATCCAGAGCTGAACCTGGCCCAGGTGGAGGCCGTAGGTCATCGGCCAGAACAGCATGCCGAGCAGGGCGACCAGGCCGAGGCGGGCGGCGAATTCAACCCAGCGACGAGGACCCGTGGCTTCACCGCCGCCGGCCGCGAGCAGGCGCTCAGCGCACAGGAAGCTCAGCAGCAGGAAGCCGATCGAGACCAGGTCGAAGTACAGGAACGGACGGCCGCCGGGCGGCTGCATCGGTCCCATCATGATGAACACCGCGGTCGGCGGGTACTGGTACTTGATCCCCTTGTCGAAGGTCTCGGCGTAGATGTCCCGCCCCGGGGATTTGTCCCAGGAATCGAAGGCGTTCCAAAGCGGCCCCCAGCTGTCGTCGTTGAAGTCGAACGATAGGACGACATGCGCCATCTGCAGGACGGTGCGGGCGTCGTGAGGCGGAGCGACCTCAAGCAGCAGGGCCACGGCCAAAGTCATGACGACGGCGACGCAGAGCGCGGCCAGGATCCACATGCGGGAACCAGGCGGAGACAGCTTTAGCAAGGTTTAGCTCCTGCCGGTCGCGGCGGGTGAACAGACGCCCCCTAGATCGATCACTGAATATCGCTGGTTTGTAAAGATCACCCTTCCGACGGCCGGATCGCGCGCCAAGTCCTCGCGGGTCTCGATCAGGTAGTCGGCGCCGTGAGCGCAGGCATAGGCGGTCTTTTCGGCCGAGGTCTTCAGTGCGGCGACCTCGTCCATGCGCGCGCGCCACTCCGCGTGGTAGTCGGGCCGCCACATCACCGCCGCGCCCCGCTTCCAGTCGACCCATAGGCGTCGCTGGCTGAGCAGCTGCAGTTCGGACAGCTCGATCGCCGGCAGTGGTCGGGCCGAGGGGATCGAGAGGATCAGCGCCTCGCGCGGCGTGTGGCTTCGCAGCCAATCGGCGAGGTTGCGCTGGACAGCCAGGGTCTCAAGCCAGGGATCCTGCTGGGCCTGACGCCGCTGCACAGCCGCTTGGCCGACCAGCAGCAGGCCGGCAAGCGCCAGTACGAAGGCTGGTCTGAGCGAAGGCGCGCCGAAGCCGAACATGCTTCGCAGCCTGGCCGGCGCCCGGTCCCAGAGGCCGCAGACGAGCAGCGCGCTGAGGGCGAGAACCACCAACTTGCCGCCGATGATCAGGCAGGCGGCGCCTGCCAGAGCCGTTAGCCGGCGCAGGACCGGCGCCGGGCCAAGGATCTCGCGGGCGAAGACGCAGGCGCTCGCCACCAGAGCGATCAGCTGCAGGAAGCCGTCGGCGCGCAGCAGGTGCAGGTTCAGCAGGGTGTGCGAGCTGCTGAGCCACGGCAGCACGACCCCGAACCCGAACACCAGCAGATAGCCGACAAATGTCGCGGCGAGCAGGCGGCGCGGCTCGCCCAGTTGCGCCAGCGCGACCGCACCCATGAGGATCGTCGCCGCGAGGATCAGGATGTCGCGACGAGACGAGGCGTCGATGAAGAAGTGATAGGGCCAGTAGCTGCGCAGGAAGCCCGCATAGTCGAAGGCCGGCTCGGCCATGGTGGTGTTCTGCAAGATCCAGAACAGCACCGGCGCGGCGAGCACGAGCGCCAGGAGGAGTCCGATGGCCCAGCTGCGGGCGAAAGCCGCGAGCCCGATCCTGGGGTTGCTCAGGCGGGCATGGGCGAGCGTCGCCAGCAGCAGGGCGACGCCGTTCCAGATGGCGACGAAGGCGTTGGTTGCGAAGACCAGGCCGTTCAGGCCGATCGCCCAGGCCATGCGGCCGCGCGCCAGCAGCGTGAGGCTCGCGAACAGCAGGGGCCAGGCCAGGCTGGTGTGGCTGAGGCTGGTCAGCAGCAGGTCCTGTCCGCCGACGCCGGTGTAGTCATAGGCGAGAGCTGAACCGGTGAAGATCGCCACCGCCAGCGTCCTGTGCAGCGGCCGCAGTCCGAACGCCGCCAGCATCGAGAGCAGCGACCAGAAGGTCAGGAAGCGGACGATCGCGTGGAGCGCGGCGAAGACGTCCGGCTCGGCCGCCCGCTCGCCGAACAGCGCGACCAGGAACCAGACCCCGGACGTGTAGGCCGTCAGGCTTTGATAGAAGGCGTCATCCCGAAACTGCGGCCAATCATAAGCGCGCTGGATGATCGGGATGTGGAAGACGTTGTTGTCCGCGCCGTAGAGAAACGGATGGCCGACAAGGCTGACGAAGGTGAAGAAAAGCGCCAGCAACACCGCGCGCGCGGGGCCGTCGGATCTTGCTGCTGTCTGCCCCCACATACCAGGTTCTCTAGACGCCCTTGGCGGTTCGCCGCAACCTCGCGCGGTCGAACAGGCGCCTTTCTGGCTGATCCGCCTCGCGTGGGGGCGAGAGGGAAAGAGCTGCGAGCGCGATGCTCACAGCGAACGACGAGAAGACGGCAAGCAGGCCCCGCGGGCGCGCCGCGGGGCCTGAATGGCTTTAGCCCGAGACGGAGTCCTTCAGCGCCTTGGCGGCCGAGAAGGCGACCTTCTTGCTGGCGGCGATCTCGATCGCAGCGCCGGTGGCCGGGTTGCGGCCGGTGCGGGCCGGCTTGTCCTGCACCTTGAACTTGCCGAAGCCGGGAAGGTTGACCTCTTGGCCCAGCACCAGGGCTTCACGCACCGCGGCGAGCAGAGTGTCGATGGCTTCTTTGGCCTGGGTCTTGGTGAGGGCGCCGTCGGCGGCGATCCGTTCGGCGAGGTCGGTGGTGTTCATCTGCGAGTGGCTCCAAATGGAATCAGAGTGCGAAAGGTCGGCGGCGAAGGACTTGATGTCCATGGGGATTGATCCGTGTCGGAATTTCGGCTGTCCAGCGTTTCCTGTGCGCTTCCGGTCGGTGGATCGACCCGCAAGGACCCGCCCGTGAACTCACGGACCTAGAAGCGGGCGCTCAGCGTCACGCCGCTGCGGCGGCCTGGGCCGCGGGCGCTGGCGGAAAATCCGTAGCTCTCTCCGATGAAACCGGCGTCGACGATGTAGCCCGTATCGAGGGCGTTGCGCAGGAAGCCGGTCAGGGTCCAGCCGCTCGGGTGCGTAAAGGACACGGTCAGGTCGAGCAGGCCATAGGCGCCCTGGCGCTCGTCCTGGACGACGTCCGGCGCGAGGCCCCTTGAGAGGCCCGGCACGTCGTTGTCGTCGGAAAAGAAAATCTCGGACTGCCAGGTAAAGGACGGCCGGAACGCCAGGGTCCCGCCGGCGACGCCGCGAGACAGGTCCAACCGGATCGAGGCCTTGTGGTCAGGGGCGAGGCGAAAGTGATTGCCCTTCATCGCCCCCGCCGCCAGCCGCGCGCGATTGTAGCCGTAGGTCGCCACCGCCACGGCGCCCGGCGCCAGGTCGAGGCGCGCCTCCAGTTCGCCGCCGGCCGCGCGCGCCTCGCCGGCGTTGACCGTGCGCAGCAGCCCGCCCTCGAACCGGGTGGTCTGGAAGTCCTCGTAGGCATAGGCGTAGAGCGCGCTGTCCAGGCGCAGCCGGCCGCCGGCGAGCTCGGCCTTCGCGCCCATTTCGAGGGAGTCGACCGTCTCGGCGGGCGCGCGCCCGAACCGGGCGGGGCCATAGGGAGCGCTTGGCGCGCCGGCTACCAGCACGGTCGGCCGGCGACCGCGCGCATAGGAAGCGTAGAGGCTGATCTCCGGCGTCGGGCTGTGGCGCGCCACCAGCCGCCAGCTCCAGCCGGAGTCCTCAAGGTCTTCGGAAACTCTCGTCCCGCCCTGGGCCGTGGGGTGAAAGATCAGCCCATAGGGCGGCGCGCCGCCGGGGGCGTCCCCGGCCAGTTGCGCGAGCAAGCGGCGGCGCGGCTCGCCGGTCGCCGTCAGGGCGGCCAGCAGCGTGCCGAGCGTCGAGGCGCCTTCCGGATTTGAGGGGGCGACGCCGCTGGTCTTGTCGTCGCGGCTGAACCTCAGACCGGCCGAAAGCTCCCAGGCAGGCGCGGGGCGGAAGCTGACGTCGGCGAAGATGTCGAAGGAGCGCGTGCGGCTGAAATTCTGATTGATCTCAAGATAGCCTGGCTTGAGGCGGCCAGCGATTGCGGCGGCCTGAGCGGGGTCGATCGCGGCGCCGCGGCCGGCGGCCAGCGCCTGCACTTGTCCGGCGACGAAGGCCGGGGAAGTCAGGGCCGCGAGCGACGGCGCGGGATCGGTCAGGCCGCCAGCGATCCGCGCGAGCAGCAGGCGCTCATCGACGACGATCGGCACTCGCTGGGTGCCGTGCTCGGCGAAGGCGTTGAACCCCACGAAGGCGCGCCAGCGCCGCCCGGCGTCGTACTCGATCCGCGCCTCAAGATTGGTTTCGGTTCCGCGGGTCTGTTCCAGCAGACGCACCACAGGCAGCGACATGCCGTCCGCGTCCTGTCGTTCGTCGGCCGCGAACCGCCGGCTGGACAGGAGGCCCGCGAGCCGCCAGCCGTCGCCCAGGTCCAGCCGTGTGAGGGCCGTGGCCGAGGCCAACTCGCGGTCCAGACCGAGCCGATGCTCGACCCCGTGCTGGTCGGGCGCCGAAAGGGCCGCGCCGGTGCGACGCCCAAGGTCGCCGATCGGAGCGCCGGTCTGGGGATCGGTCGGCGTGTAGGTCAGCGACTTCATGCCCGCGCCGGTCGGCTGATTGCGCTCGTAGTTCAGGAGAACGTCGGCGTTGATGCGGTCTCCAGGCTCCAGGTGCAGCGAGATTCTGGCCGCATCGGTGGCGATCGACTGCTGGGCCGTCCCGCCCAGAAGGTTGGCGACCATGCCGTCCCGCCGACGGCTCACGCCGGCGATGCGCAGGGCGGCGATGTCACCCAATGGAACGTTCAGCGCCGCGTCGAACGACGCCAGGTCGTGGTCGCCAGCGGTGAGCGCGGCGTGGCCGCTGGCCACACCCAGACGGGCCTTGCGCTGGATGACGTTGATCGCGCCGGTCATGGCGCTGCGGCCGTACAGCGTCGATTGCGGGCCCTTGGCCACCTCGATGCGCTCGACGTCGAAGAGCTCGAAGTAGGCGCCGCGCTCCTTTGAGGCCGGCGCGCCGTCCTGGAACACCGACAGACGCGGCTCGCGAGTGGCGTCGCCCGAGGCCTGGGTGATCCCCCGCATCGAAAAGCCGGCGGTGGCGGGGGAGGCGGCCGCCACGCTGAGGCCGGGCGCCAGCCGCGACACCTCGTCCATGCCCGACAGGCCGAGGGCTTCCAGCTCCCGACCAGAGATGCGCGTCAGGGCGATGGGCGTCTGGATCGCCAGGCCTTCCCGCCGCTCGGCGGTGACGACCAGTTCGGCCACCGGCAGCGGCTCGGCCTCCGGCCTTGGTTCGGGACGCTGGATCCCAGGCGCATCGGCGGCTGGCTGGATCATCATTACCCCGCGCGGCCCGACGACGGCCGTCAGCCCCGATCCGGCCAGCAATCGCGACAGCGCCTGGTTCTGATCGAATGCGCCGCGGACTTCCGGCGCCCGTTTGCCGGTCAGCAGTCGGGGACTTGCGATCACCTGGGCGCCGCTGGCCAGGCTGTAGGCCGCGAGCCCTGCGGAAAGCGGTCCGGCCGGGATGGCGTAGTGACGAACCTCGGCCGCCATGGCCGTCCCGCTCCAACCGGCGAGGAGGGCCGCAACGGCGCCAGCGCAGGCGATGTGGGACCAGCTCGACATCGCCAGGCCTCAGGTCATGAGGCCGGACGCGGTCGCAATTCCACCGCGCCGTCGGGCGCAGTCGTCGCCTGCACCGGCAGGTAGGCCTCCACGGCGCGGACGAAGGCGGGCTGATCACCGGCGTCGAACGCCCCGCTGACCCGAAGGTCGCGCAGTTCAGGGGCCACGCGGATCGGGCGGCTCGCGTACCGGCCGACGCGCTCGGCCGCTTCGCTCAGGCTCGCGTCGTCGAAGATCAGCTTGCCCGTGCGCCAGGCGAGGGCCGCGCTCGGATCGGCCCGGGCGACCTGGGCTTGGCCGTTGCGCGCGGCGTACTGATCGCCGGGGGACAGGCGCGCGAGGAGCTTGTCGTCAGCGGCGCTGCGAACCTCTACCGCGCCTTCGACCAGGGTCACCACCGACGCATCGGGCCCCTGATCGAGGTTGAACGCCGTGCCGGTGGCGACCACCACCTGCCGTCCCAGGCGGACGGCGAACGGCCGGGCCCGGTCGTGGGCGACGTCGAAGCTGGCCTGTCCCCGGACGAGCTCCAGCTCCCGGGACTTGCGGCCGAGCCGGACCTCCAATTGCGTGCGCGCGTCGAGCGTCACCTGCGAGCCGTCGTCGAGCGTGATCCTGCGCATGGCTGGACCTGTCTCGAAGGTCTCCAGTTTCGCCGGTGCGGCCTGGTAGGCGACGGCGCCGATCACCACCGCCAGACTTGCCGCCAGCGCGCCGGCCACGAGGCCTCGGCGCCAGGGCCGCGTACGTTCGGCCGTACGTCGCCTCAGCGCCGCCAATTCGGGATCGTCCTGGTGCGCGTCCAGAAAGTCCATCGAAGCGCAGACGCGCTCGTAGGCTTCCCGATGCTCGGGCGCGGAGGCAAGCCAGCCCTGGAAGGCGGTTTCGTGGTCCGGCGTCCAGCCGGCTTCCGCTCTGGCGAGCCAGGCGGCGGCGGCCGTTTCGTTCGGGGCGTCGCCCGGGATGCAAGATACGAAATGCGTCATGGGCCGAACCGCCGGGCGAGATGGGCGACGGCGCGAACCAGGTTCTTCTCCACCGCGCTGACGGAGATCCCCATTCGCGAGGCGATCTCCGCGTGCTTGAGTTTATCGAGCCGCGCCAGAACGAAGATGTCCCGTGTCCGCGGCGGCAGTTCCTCCAGAGCCCTGAGCACCGCCCTCAGACGCTGGCGGTCCATCAGGACACGCTCGGCCGAGACGGTTTCGGCTGCGATGTTGAGCGGTTCGGAGGGGGCGTCCTGGTTCGTGTCGACGTCGAGGCTGACATGCCGGTCTGTGCGCTTGGCGATCCGCAGCCGCATTCGGTCGCGCAGCAGATTGGCGGCGACCGTGAACACGAAGGCGTCCGGCGCCTGCACTTGCGCCGACGGCGCGCCCTTCAGGATCCGGACGAACACCTCCTGGGTCAGGTCCTCGGCCTCGGCGCGGTCGTCGGTGTGGCGCAGGAAGAAGGCCATGAGCGGCCGGCGATAGGCGCTGGAGAGCTCGCCCGACCGCAAGGCGCCGTCGGGGCGATGGGGCTCGGAACTGGAGAGTGACGCCACGCAAACCGCCCCTGACTCGGCCTGCGCAGGCTCACGGCCGAGCGCAGGTGCGTGCGGCTCATTTCATGGATTTGTGACGGTTTTTGCCTCGCCGAAACTTTCAAAAATTCCGGTGAGGATCGGCGAGGAGCCTTCGTCCTTCCCCTCTGACGCGCCCTCACAGCGAGGGCGTTCCAGTTAAGGGGGACCGTCTTCATGATCTCGAACAAAGCCGCGCGGCTGGCCGCCGCCTCGGCCATCGCCCTGCTGTGGGCCCAGGGCGCCCATGCCCAATCGGAGCCCGACCAGGTCGAGGAAGTGGTGGTCACCGGCTCGCGGATCGCCCGCAAGGACTACACCGCCGAAAGCCCGATCGTGACGGTGACCGCCGACAACCTGCAGCGCTCAGGCCCGACCTCCATTGAAACGACTCTGAACCAGTTGCCCCAGTTCGCGGCCAATGCCGGCGGCACCTCGACAAGCCAGGCGCGCGCGGGCCGCGCCTACGCCAACCTCCGCGGCCTGGGGCCGTCACGCACGCTGGTGCTGCAGGACGGTCGTCGCATGCAGCCCTCTGACCCACTCGGCGCCATCGATCTCAACACCATCTCCGCCTCGCTGGTCGAGAACGTCGAGGTGATCACTGGCGGGGCGTCGGCGGTCTACGGCTCCGACGCCATCGCCGGCGTCGTGAATTTCAAGCTGAAGAACAACTTCCAAGGCCTCGCTCTCGACGCCCAGTACGGGCAGACCGAGCGTGAAGACGGCGAGGTGCTTGACCTCAGCGTGATCATGGGCGGCAATTTTGCGGACGGCCGCGGCAACGCGGTGCTATCGGCCTCGTACATGGATCGCCAGCGGGTCAACCGCGGCAGCCGCGACTTCTTCAAGGACGGCGGCATCACCCCGGTCCTGCCCAGCGGTCTGCTCTATGCCGACGCGGCCAACCTGCCGTCGCAGGCGGCGCTCAACGCGGTCTTCGCGCGCTACGGCGTCACCGCCAACGTGCCCCGCAACGCCACCTTCAGCCGGAACGCCGACGGCACCCTGTTCACGATCCTGCCGCCGATGAACTATCGTTTCGGCGACGACGGCCCCTACGTGATCACCAGCAACGGACAGGTCTCCGTGTCGCTGGGCGAGGCCGCTCCGCTGCAGCAGCCGCTTGAGCGCGAAACCTTGTACGGGCGCGTGACCTACGAGGTGACGGACAGCATCCGCACCTACGGCCAGTTCAACTACGCTCACTACACCGCCAACCAGACGGGCTATGGGCGCAATCAGGCGATCACCCGCGACGTCTATCTGCCGGTGACCAATCCCTTCCTGTCCGCCGACGTTCGCGCCATCGCCGCCAGCCGGCCCAATCCGACCGCGCCGATCCTCTTCTACTTCAACACCGGCCGCTATGCGCCTGACGTGGCCGAGAGCACCTACAACGTCACCCAGGTTCTTGGCGGCCTGAGCGGCGACCTTGAGATCATCGACGGCGGCTGGGACGCCTACGCCTCGTTCGGACGCACCGAGCAGAACACGCGTCTGGCCGGCTACATCGACCGCGCGGCGTTCCTGTCGCTGGTCAACGCCGCTGACGGTGGGCGCAGCATCTGCACCGGCGGGCTGGACCCGCTCGCGCTGGCGGCGCCTTCGGCCTCGTGCCTCAACTACCTGCTGCGCGAGATGCACGAGACGACGCAGTTCGAGCAGACCAACCTGGAAGCCACCGTCCAGGGCCGCGTCCTGACGCTGCCGGCGGGCGACCTTCGGTTCGCCGCAGGCCTGAACTATCGCAAGAACAGCTACGACTTCTCGCCCGACGCACAGCGGATCAGCGGCTCGGTGCTGGCCACCAGCCTCAGCAACCCGACCCACGGCGAAACCTCGACCAAGGAAGCCTTCGTCGAGTTGCTGATCCCGGTCGTGCGCGACCTGCCGCTGGCCAAGGAGGTCAATCTCGATCTCGCCTATCGCTTCTCCGACTACGACACGGTCGGCGGGGTCCACACCTACAAGCTCGGCGGCGAGTGGGCGCTGACCGACGCCCTGCGCCTGCGGGGCGGTTACCAGCGCGCCATCCGTGCGCCCTCGGTCGGCGAACTCTTCCAGCCGGCAGAGCAGAGCGGCACCACGGTCGGCCGCATCTCCGCCGGCCGCGGCGATCCCTGCGACATCGGCAGCTCCTACCGCACCGGCCCGAACGCCGCCCAGGTCCGCGCCCTCTGCATTGCCACCGGCGTGCCCCTGAGCGTCGTCGACAATCACCGCTTCGCCGCGACCAACGTCCAGTCCGACGTCGCCGGCAACCTCGACCTCAAGGAAGAGACCTCCGACACCTACACGCTCGGCATGGTCTGGCGGCCGCAGTTCGACCACCCGCTGCTGCAGCGGTTCTCGGCATCGGTGGACTACTATGCGATCGAGATCACCGACGCGATCGGCCTGGTCACCGGCGACGTCATCACTCAGCGCTGCTTCAACGGCCAGGGCGAATCCAACCCGACCTATGACCCGCAGAACTTCTACTGCCAGCTGATCAGCCGTGGTTCGTCCGGCGGGTTCGCCACCATCAAGACGCCGCTGCTGAACCTGGCCGGCTACCGCACCTCGGGCGTCGATTTCCAGGGCGACTGGTCGGTGGCGCTGGCCGATCTCGGCCTAGGCGAGCGGCTCGGCGACCTCAGCCTCAACGTGCTGGTCTCCTATACCGGCGAGTACGCCATCCAGACGCTGCAGGGCGCCGACTTCGTCGAATACGCCGGCACCATCGGCAACGCACAGATCAGCGCCGACGCCATCTCCCATCCGGAGTGGCGCGCGACGACCAGCCTCGATTGGCGAGTGGGTCCGGCCAGCCTGAACCTGCGCTGGCGCTGGATCGATAAGATGGAGAACTCGACGAATGTCGGCGCGGCCGTGGCCACCGCGCCCGGCGTGAAGGCCATCCACTATCTCGACCTCGGCGGCCGCTATCGCGTCAACGAGCAGGTCGAGGTCCGCGGCGGCGTGCTCAATCTCGCCGATCGCCAGCCGCCGGCCTGGACCGGGGAGGGGGCCACCGACGCGGCGCTCTACGACGTCCTCGGGCGACGCTTCTACGTCGGCGTGAACCTCAGCTTCTGAACCTTGTGAAAGCAGTGACCGAAATGAAAACCGCACTTCTGCGCGGGCTCCTCGCCAGCGCCGCCGTCCTGGGATTTGCGACCTCCGCCGCGGCGGCGGTCCCGACCTCGGCGGACATCGTCAAGGCCGCCGACGGCCGAATCCCGCAGTTCATGTCCTGCCTGCGCGAACAGGAGGTCGCGCTGGTCGGCGCCCACCGGGGCGGCCCGCTGGCCGAGCATCCCGAGAACTCGACCGTGACCTTCGACTTCACTACGTCGCTGGCCCCCGTGTTCATCGAGACCGACGTCCAGCAGACCTTTGACGGCGTGCTGTTCATGAACCACGACGGGGTGCTCGATCGGAACACCACTGGCCATGGGGTGATCGCCGAACAGCCTTGGGCGCGCATCGCCAAGCTCAAGCAGCGCGATCCGACCGGACAGCCTGTCGATCAGAGTCCGCAGACGCTGGCCGAGGTGCTGGCCTTCGCCAAGGATCGGGTGCTGCTGCTGCTCGACGTCAAGCCGCAGACCGACGCCAGCCTGCTCATGGCCGAGGTCGACAAGGCCGGCGCGGCCGGCCGGGTCATGTTCCTGGCCTACACGATCCCGCAGGCCCAGGCGCTGCGCCGCGCCAAGCCGGACGCCGTGCTCGCCCTGCCGGTGTTCGACCGCGAGCAATTGGCCAAGGCCAAGGCCGCTGGCCTGGTCGACGGCAAGTTGCTGGCCATGGTGCGGCCTGGACAGGTCGACGCGACCTTCATTCCCGAGCTCGAAGCTCTTGGAGCGACGGTGATGTCGGGAACCTACGCCAGCGCACAGTCGCCGGATGCGCTCTACCGCACCCGCGCGGACGCGGCGCTCTATCAGTCCTTCGCCCAGCAGGGGCCGCGCCTGATCGTCTCCAACCGGCCGTTGGCCGCAGCTGAAGCGATGCTGGCCGATCCCACCTACGCCCGCCGCCTGCAAGCCTGCGGCGTCGCGCGCTAACGCCGCCTTGAGATTGACGACGGATCGAGCCTCCCCGACTTGGTCCGCGTCACAGCTTCCTGGCGAGGCGTCCCCTTGGGCGGCTCGTCAGGAAGCGTCGGTTCGACGCGCAGGGTAGGGCTGGCGTTCTCCTTCTCCAGCGGGTAGCAGCCGCCCCATGATCCGCCTCGACAACGTCTCCAAGCAGAACGGCCACCAAATCCTGTTCATCGAAGCCTCGATGGGCGTCCAGAAAGGCGAAAAGGTCGGGCTTGTCGGCCCGAACGGCGCGGGCAAGACGACGCTGTTCCGCATGATGACTGGCCAGGAGCTCCCCGACGACGGACTGGTCACGATCGATCCCGGCATGCGGATCGGCTATTTCAGCCAGGACGTCGGTGAGATGGCGGGCCAGAGCGCGGTCGCCGCGGTTATGGACGGCGTCGGCCCCGTCAGCGCCCTGGCCGCCGAAATGGCCACGCTCGAGGCGGCCATGGTCGATCCGGACCAGGCGGACGCCCTGGACGCCGTCATGGAACGCTACGGCGAGGTGCTGGAGCGCTTCCAGGAACTGGACGGCTACGCGCTGGAAGCACGGGCGCGCGAGGTGCTGGCGGGCCTGAGCTTCAGCCAGGAACGCATGGACGGCGATGTCGGACTGCTGTCGGGCGGCTGGAAGATGCGCGTCGCGCTGGCCCGCATCCTGCTCATGCGGCCCGACGCCATGCTGCTGGACGAACCCAGCAACCACCTCGACCTGGAAAGCCTGATCTGGCTCGAGGCCTTCCTCAAGACCTATGACGGCGCGCTGCTCATGACCTCGCACGACCGCGCCTTCATGAACCGCATCATCGGCAAGGTGGTCGAGATCGACGGCGGCGACCTCGTCACCTATTCGGGCGATCTCGACTTCTACGACCAGCAGCGCGCGCTCGGCGAACAGCAACGCCAGGCGCAGTACGAGCGCCAGCAGGCCATGCTGGCCAAGGAAATCAAGTTCATCGAGAAGTTCAAGGCGCGGGCCTCGCACGCCGCCCAGGTCCAGAGCCGGGTCAAGAAGCTCGACAAGATCGAACGCGTCGAGGCGCCGCGCCGTCGCCAGTCGGTCCAGTTCGAGTTCAGGAGTCCGCCGCGGTCGGGCGAAGACGTGGTCAGCCTGCGCAACATCCATAAGGGCTACGGCGACCAGCTGATCTATGAGGGCCTCGATTTCCTGGTGCGCCGCAAGGAGCGTTGGTGCGTGCTTGGCGCCAACGGCGCCGGCAAGTCGACGCTGTTGAAACTGGTGGCCGGCGCCACCGCGCCCGACCAGGGCGCCGTCAACATCGGGGCCAGCGTCAAGATGGGCTATTTCGCCCAGCACTCCATGGATCTGCTGGACGGCGAAGAGACGATCTTCGAGTCTCTGGACAGTTCCTTCCCGCAGGCGGGCCAGGGCGCGCTGCGCACCCTGGCGGGGTGCTTCGGCTTCTCCGGCGACGATGTCGAAAAGCCTTGCCGCGTACTGTCCGGCGGCGAGAAGGCGCGTCTGGTCATGGCCAAGATGTTGTTCGATCCGCCGAACCTGCTGGTGCTCGACGAGCCGACCAACCACCTCGACATGGCGACCAAGGAGATGCTGGTCGCGGCCCTGGCGGACTTCGAAGGCACCATGCTGTTTGTCTCGCACGACCGCCATTTCCTGGCGGCCCTGTCGAACCGCGTGCTGGAACTGACACCCGACGGCGTTCATCAGTACGGCGGCGGCTACTCAGAATATGTCGCCCGCACCGGCCAGGAAGCCCCGGGGCTGCACCCCGGAGGGTAGCGGTTTTTCGCTGGCGGCCCGGGAGGGACTCGAACCCCCGACCTTCGCTTTAGGAAAGCGCTGCTCTATCCTGCTGAGCTACCGGGCCGACCGGTGGGGGTGATAGCGCAAGGCTGTTCCGGTGGGAATGGCTGCGATAGAGGGGCGTATGGGGTTCTTCAAAGTGTTTCGCCTGCTCTACGTGCAGGTCCTCGTGGCGATCGCGCTCGGCATCGCCGTGGGGGCTATCTGGCCGGACTTCGGCGTTTCGCTGAAACCGCTGGGCGACGGCTTCATCAAGCTGATCAAGATGGCGGTCGCGCCGGTGATCTTCTGCACCATCGTCTCGGGCATCGCCCGGATGAGCGACATCAAGGCCTTCGGGCGCCTGGGCGCCAAGACGCTGATCTATTTCGAGGTCGTCTCGACCCTGGCGCTGGTCATCGGCCTGGTGGTCGGCAACCTGGTCAAGCCGGGCCGCGGCTTCAACATCGACCCCAACACGCTCGATCCCAGCATCGCGGCCGGCTACGTCGAGAAGGCCGAGCACGGCGACAGCCTGCCTGACTATATCCTCAGCCTGATCCCGGACGCCTTCTTCGGCGCCTTCGCCGACGGGGCGCTGCTGCAGGTGCTGGTCATCGCCATCCTGACCGGCTTTGCCTGCTCGCGGCTCGGCGAGTTCGGCGACAAGGTCGCCGGCGTGCTCGAGGACGTCTCGAAGGTGTTCTTCTCGATCATCCAGGTGATCGTGAAGCTGGCCCCGATCGGCGCCTTCGGGGCGATGGGCTTCACCATCGGCAAGTACGGCCTGGCCGCCCTGCTGAAGCTGGGCGCGCTGGTGGCGACCTTCTATGCGACCTCGCTGCTGTTCGTGCTGATCGTGCTGGGGCTGATCGCCCTGGTCGCGGGCTTCTCGATCTTCAAGTTCCTCCGCTACATCCGCGAGGAGCTGCTGATCGTGCTGGGCACCTCATCGTCGGAGTCGGTGCTGCCGCAGATGATGGAGAAGATGCAGCGCCTGGGCGCGGGCAAGACCACGACCGGCCTGGTGATCCCGACCGGCTATTCGTTCAATCTGGACGGCACCAACATCTACATGACCCTGGCGACCCTGTTCCTGGCCCAGGCGACCAACATCGATCTGACGCTGACCCAGGAACTGACGCTGCTCGGCGTGGCGATGCTGACCTCGAAGGGCGCCAGCGGCGTGACGGGGGCGGGGTTCATCACCCTGGCCGCCACCTTGGCGGTGGCGCCGCAGATCCCGATCGCCTCGCTGGCCATCCTGGTCGGGGTCGACAGGTTCATGAGCGAGTGCCGCGCCCTGACCAACCTGGTCGGCAACGGCGTGGCGACCATCGTCATCGCCCGCTGGGAGGGGGACCTCGACCGCGAGAAGCTGGCGCTGGAACTGGAGCGCGGCCCCAACCATGCCGTGGCCGAACCGCTCACGGCGGCGCGCGCCGAGGCGGACTGATCTCGGAGAATTTTCCCGAGCGGCAACCCGGGATTGACTTGCGCCAGGTGGCGCCGATGAGGCAGGATTCAACCTAGGGCTAGTGTGCCGGGCGCCAAGGGAGCACGCCATGTTGGAGGCGGCCGCTCGAGAGGGGATGTCGGATCAAGGTCCGAGAGACCTTACTTTCGCGCTTGTGGAGATCATCGAGGCGCTGTCGGCGGCTCGTACCGTCGAGGACGTCGCCGCCATCGTCAGGACCCGAGCGCGGGTCTTGTCCGGGGCCGACGGGGTGACCTTCGTGATGCGCGACGGCGACGAGTGCGCATATCTGGACGAGGACGCTGTCGCCCCGCTCTGGAAGGGCCTGCGCTTTCCGATGAGCGCATGCATCTCCGGATGGGCGATGCTGAACGGCCGGACGGCGGTCGTCCCAGACATCTACGCCGACCCGCGCATCCCGCACGACGCCTACCGGCCGACCTTCGTCCGCAGCCTGGTGATGACGCCGGTGCGCCCGCAGGACCCGCTGGCCGCCATCGGCGCCTATTGGGCCGAGCAACGGCAGCCGACCGCGGAGGAAGTGACCGCTTTGGAGGTGATCGCCCGCGCTACGGCCACGGCTTTGGCCAACGTCCAGGCCTACGCCACGCTCTCGGAGAACCTGGAGAGGCGCAAGCTGCTGATCAGCGAGCTTGACCATCGCTGCAAGAACACCCTGGCGGCGGTGCAGTCGATCGCCGACCAGACGCTGCGGCGGGCGTCGTCGCCGGCGCACTTCGTCGAAGCTTTCAACGGCCGGATCGGTGCGCTGGCGCGGGCCCATGAGCTGCTCACCCAGGGAGATTGGGGACACGCCGGGCTTGCCGACGTCGTCGGCCAGGCGCTGACCCCGTTCTGCGGCGTCGGCGGACTGCGGATCGCGGTCTCTGGGCCGGAGATCGGACTGGCGCCGGAGACGGCCGTGGCCATGCACATGACCGTGCATGAGCTGGCGGTGAACGCGATGAAGTACGGCGC
Organism: Phenylobacterium sp. Root1290; assembly: GCF_001425305.1. Classification (GTDB taxonomy): domain Bacteria; phylum Pseudomonadota; class Alphaproteobacteria; order Caulobacterales; family Caulobacteraceae; genus Phenylobacterium. The sequence continues at coordinate 329,130 of NZ_LMEE01000003.1, forward strand.
GCTCAGCGTCGAGGGCGGGCGGCTGGACGTCACCTGGGATATCGACCGCCGAGAGGAGCCCGGCGCGCTGGAGTTGCGCTGGATCGAGCGCGGCGGACCTGTGGTCGCACCGCCCGACCGGCGAGGGTTCGGCTCGCGCCTGATCGAGCAAGGCATGGCGCGGGAGCTGGGCGGGGAGGCGCAGATCGTGTTCGACCCGGAAGGCGTCCAGGTCTTGCTGCGGGCGCCGCTGTCGGCGCGTCTGGCGCTGGCATGACCGGTCCGCGCGTCGTGCTCGTCGAGGACGAGCCCCTGGTGGCGATGATGATGGAGGACCTGCTGGCCGACTTGGGGTGCGAGGTCGCCGCCTCCTTCGGCTCGCTGGCCCCGGCCATGGCCTGGCTGGATCGCCAGGACCCGTTGCCGGACGGTGCGGTGCTGGACGTCAATCTGGGCGGCGGCGAGACGGTGTTCCCCCTGGCCGAGGCGTTGCGCGCGCGAGGGGTGCCGTTCGTCTTCGCGACAGGCTATGGAGTCCTGCCGAGCGACGGCTATCCGGACACGCCATTGATCCGGAAGCCGGTCGATCAGGACCAGCTCTTGCCGGTGGTGCGGGCCTTCGCCGCCATCGCCTGAGCTGGAGTAACGACGTGTGTGGGCCCGCGGGCTCGGCGGGAAACAGGATGCAAGACCGCGCACCATCCCGTGGCGTTTCCGGCGTGATTTCGCGCCGGCTCGTGCTTGCCGGCCTGGGCGGTCTTGCAGCGGCGCCGGTCCATGCGCGCGTCGTTCCCGGATTCACCGAGGTCAGCTGGCTGGACTATGAAGCGCGTCTTGGCGCCCGTGCGAGCGACGCCGGCGGCGGGGCTTTCCACGCCGCGACCGAGCGCGAACTGCTGGCCCTGACCAACGCTGTCCGCGTGCGGTCCGGGGCGCCTGCCTTGGGCTGGAGCGCCGAGCTTTCCCGGGTGGCGCGCAGCCACGCGGCCGATCTGGCGGGGCGCGGCTATGTCGAGCATCTGTCGCCCGAGGGCTTCGATCCGACCCACCGCGTCGGGCTGCTGGCGCGGCGGATGATCGGCTCGGCCAGCGAAAACATCGCCTATCGCCGGGCCAGCGACGAGACCACCGCGGCCGAGCTGATGGGGATCTGGCGCAAGAGCGAGTCGCACTGGTCGAATCTGATGCGGCCGCGCCATGCGCAGGTCGGGTTCGGGGTCGTGTCGCGGGGGCAGAAGACTTACGCGGTCGGCCTCTATGCGCGGCCCGACGGCGCGCTGGGCGCGCCGCTGCCGTTCCGGCTGGCGCAGGATGCGGACCTCTCCAGCGCCCTGCGGCAAGTCTCGCCGCACTTCGACAGCTTCGCCTTGACCGACCCCACGGACGAGGCGGCTGCGCGCGCGCGGATCGAGGGCGCCGACCCGTTGCCGCCCGGCGTCTATCAGCTGCGTCCGCGCCGGCGGGTGGACAGGAGCCGCTACCAGATCCTCTGGGGCCCGATCTTCGCCCGCGTCTAGTCCAGCAACGCCTTCAGTTCGGCGCGGATCTGCGGCCAGGCGTCCGACGTAGGGTCGATCAGTTCGAAATGCCCCGCGCCTTGGAAGTCGATCACCTTAACGGTGTCGCCGGCCGCCGTCGCGGCCGCGCCATAGGCGGCGCCGAACGCGCTGGGGACGATGTGGTCGAGGGCGCCTGAGATCACCACCTGCGGCGCGCCCAACGGCAGCAGAGCGGGCGGCGAGGTGTCGCCGTAGACGGCGACGCCGCTGCGCGCGTCGGCGCCGACCAGGGCGTCGATGACACCGGGGCCGCCGCACTCGTCAGGGCCTTCGGCGTGGTAGGCGGCCAGGTCGATGATCCCGGCCAGGGGAACGGCGCCGCGGGCGGGCAGCGGATCGGCGGCGTAGAGGGGACTGGCGGGCGGCAGGCGGCGGCGCGCCAGCGCCCAGGTCGCCAGGTGGCCGCCGGCCGAGTGGCCGCTGAAGACGACCCGCGCGATATCCAGGCCGTGCGGCGCAGCCAGATCGCGGACGTGGTCGATCGCCTGGGCGACATCCAGGAAGGTGCCGGGATAGCCGCCGCCCTGATGGCCGATGCGCCGGTACTCGATGTTCCAGACGGCGAGACCTTGATCGCGCAGGTCCGCGCAGGCGTAGTCCATGAGCTCGAGGCCAGGCAGGTCGGCCCGCCAGCAGCCGCCGTGGATCATCACCACGAGCGGGTGGGGTCCATTGCCACCCGCCGGCAGCCAGAGCTCGCCGAACTGCAGCGGATCCTCGCCGTAGCTCAGGCGCAGGTCCGCCGGCGCGCGCGGCCGGGCGAGCAGGTCGAGATAGCTGATGGGCGCACGCATGGACTGCCTCGGATACGAAAACGCCCGACCTTTCGGCCGGGCGTTTCGAACTTGCAATGGGCTGGAGGCGTTAGGCCGCCACCGCCTTCACCAGGCTCTTGTTGAGGATGGTGATGGCCGCGTCGCGGTCGATGCGCTCGATGGCGGCGACTTCACGGGCCATGCGGTCCAGCGCCGATTCATAGAGCTGGCGCTCAGAATAGGATTGCTCCGGCTGGTTCTCGGCGCGGTGCAGGTCGCGGACCACTTCGGCGATCGAGATCAGGTCGCCCGAATTGATCTTGGCTTCGTATTCCTGGGCGCGACGCGACCACATGGTGCGCTTCACGCGGGCGCGGCCCTTCAGGGTGGTCAGCGCCTGGCTGACGACATTGCCCTCGGCCAGCGAACGCAGGCCCGCGGTGCGGGCCTTCGCGGTCGGAACGCGAAGGGTCATCTTCTCGTGGTCAAAGGTGATCACGTAGACTTCGAGCGAATAGCCGGCGACTTCCTGGGTTTCGATCCCCTGTACCTGGCCCACGCCATGAGCCGGATAGACGACGTGATCGCCGACCGAGAATTCCAGACCGCTCTTGCTCATTCGCTCAAGTCCTTTCGACTCGTCCGCACCCGTTAAGAGGGATTAACCGCTACCCAGAAAGGCAAAGGACACCATCCGCAAAACTGCGCGGTGTCTTACCCCTGTTGGAACGGAATAGACCTCTAGGACACCCTTCGCCTTGTTACGGCGTACACTGGCCGGGGACGGCTCTTCTGCAGAAATTGATGGGGCGTGCGTGATCGCAACCCTCTCATCAGCGCGGAAGGTATCATAAAAATCAGCCGAAAGAAAGGCTTGCCCCCGGGGCGGCCCTTAGGAGCCGCGGCCGGGCTTTTCGCTGAAGTACTTCTCAAACTTGCCGGTCTCGCGCTCGAACTCCTCGCGGTCGGCGGGCGGTTCGCCCTTCACCGTGATGTTCGGCCAGACCTTGGCGTAGTCGGTGTTGATCTTCAGCCACTTGGAATCCGAGTCGTCCTCGGTGTCGGGCTTGATCGCGTCCACCGGGCACTCCGGTTCGCAGACGCCGCAGTCGATGCATTCGTCCGGATTGATGACGAGGAAGTTCTCGCCTTCATAGAAGCAGTCGACCGGACACACCTCCACGCAGTCCATGAACTTACATTTGATGCAAGGATCCATGACGATGTAGGTCATCGCGGGGTACAACTCCGGCCGGTCTAATCGGGCGGCGGTTTTTCCGGCTCCGGGCGCCCAAAGTCAATGGCCGTGACCCGCAAGTTATCTGGAAGGGGTATTAGCCTCGCCAGACGGCTGCAGACTAATCACCGTTTCCGTCGCCGCCTCGACCGCTGCGCGCGAGTAGCTCAGCGGCACGTACTGCCCCTTCGCCCAGATCGGAAACAGGTCGCGGAAGTGCGGGCTGGCTGGGTCGCCGGACTGGCCGGGCGTGTTGATCGCCATGCTGTTGTCCCAGGCGCCGACGTCCAGGACCATGCGGAACGAGGCTCCGGCCGTGACGCGGTAGTCGTTCGGCCGCCACGTGGCCGCCAGCGGCGACAGGGCGGTCCCGGCCATCGGCGTGGTCCCGCTCGACCAGGCCTCGCGCTCGGCGGCGGGGACCTTCGGCGTCAGGGCATGGTCGAACCGCGCCTGGTGCAGCTTGCCCCAGGCCCAGGCTTGCGGATCGGGGCCGAGCTTGCCGGCCACCTCGCCAAAGGCGGCCAGCAGGCTTTCGGAGAGGATGGCGTCGCGGGCGGCGACTGGATCCGCGCCGAGGCTGGTGTCAGGCGCCTCCAGCAGCGCCATCACCGCGGCGATGTCGCCGTTGCCCATGGCCGCACGGGCCGCCTGCGGCACGGCGCGGGCCACAGCGGCCTTGCCCAGATGCTTGGTGATCCAGACCTCGTAGAGCGCCGCGCCTGCGCTGTCGGCGCTGGTCTTCTGGTCCCAGTCGCGCAGTAGGGCGATGGCGGAGGCCAGCTTGGCGTCATCGGTTTTCACCCCCGCGAGCAGGGCGTTCATCCGCCGCGAGGTGACGTCGGTCGGATCGGTCTGCAAGGCCATGGCGTCGGCCAGGGTCAGCTTGTCCTTGGCGGCCAGCACTTCCTCGATCCGTCGCATGCGCGCGGCGTTGGACCATTCGAAGCCGACCTTGCGCTCGGCGTAGGGATAGTCGGCCGGCAGGTTCAACTGGTTGGCCGAGGCGAACCAGCCCGAGGCCGGATTGTGGGTGCTGGGCAATTCGTCGAGCTTCAGGAAGCCGGTCCACTCGTAGCGGCCGTCGCCAGGGATCGGCATCAGGCCGTCCCAGTTCGGGCGCTTGGGAACTTTGCCGGCTGCGACCCAGCCGATGTCGCCCTTGGTGTCGGCGAAGACCTGGTTCTCGGACGGCGCGCCCCAGTCGGAGAGCGCGTTCCGGAAGCTCGGCCAGTCCTTGGCGGTCATGTAGCCCATGGAGCCGAAATAGGCCGATGTGCCCGGCTCGGCCCAGACGCTGCGGACGGCGAAAGCCCTCGCCTTGGCCGGGTCGGCGTAGACCACCGGGCCGTGGCGGGTGAAGTGCAGGTCGACCTTGCGCGGGGCCTCGCCCTTCACGGCGATGGTCTCGGTGACCGTGGTCATGTCGGTCCAGCCGCCGGCGTAACGATAGCGGCCAGGCGCCTTGGGGTCGGTCTCGTAGACGTAGAGGTCCTCCTGGTCGGCTGGGAAGATCGTCAGGCCGAAGGCGACCGTGCCGTTGTGGCCGATGGAGACGCCGGGCAGGGCCGGTTCGCCCGCGCCGATCACCGAGAAGCCGGGGGCCTCCATGTGCACGATGTAGCGCAGCGACGGGGTGCTGTGCTCGCGGTGGGGGTCGTTGGCCAGGATCGGACGGCCGGAGGCGGTGCGGCTGCCGGACACGGTCCAGTTGTTCGAGCCGATCGCTTCGGGCGGGATCTCCAGCATGGCGAGCTTGGCCTGCGAGCCGGTGAAGCGCACGCCGCGGGTGGCCAGTTCGTAGTCGCCGAGCACGGCTTCGGTGATGTCGCAGGGGTCGAGGCCCGCGGGGACCTTGGTCTCCCACTTCGGCTCGATGTGCTTGTAGAGACGGGCGGCCTCAATCCCGGCGGCGCAGGCGATCCTGGCGCGGCCGACCTCGTTGGGGACGTTGCGGGTCAGGCCGTGGCTGCGGATGCGGACGACGTCGTCGGCGCTCCAGCGGTCAGGCGTCGTGCCGGCGATCTGGAACTCCCGCGGCAACGGCCGCTTGCCGGCGGCGATCTCGTCGACAAAGGCGTTGAGGCCGGCGACGAAGGCTTCGGTGTTGTCCTTGGCCCCGGCGCCATAGGCGTTCCATTCGCGGGCCATGTCGCCGCGATAGAGGAACAGGCGCGCGGCGCGGTCCTGGGCGACGTAGTCAGGGCCGAAGTCCTTGGCCAGCAGGCCGAGGCCCCGCTTGCGCCAGAGGTCGACCTGCCAGAGCCGGTCGCGGGCTACGTTGTAGCCCTGCAGGAAGAAGGCGTCGCGCGTGTCGGCCGCGTAGATGTGGGCGATGCCCCAGCGGTCGATGCGGATCTCGGCGGGCTTGGCGAGGCCGGCGACGCTCAAGGTCTCCTGCCTGGGCGCGGCGATCGCGGCGGTGGAGCACAGCAGGGCGGCGAGGACGGCGGCGGACACGAGGCGTTGCATAAGGCCACGCTAGGCTGCGCAGTCCCGCGCGGCAATCGCCCCTTAGGGCTTCGACGCCGCGATCAGTTCGGCGCGTTCATCGCTCGATAGCGGCCGCCACTTGCCTTCCGGTAGATCGCCGAGGTTCAGCGTCCCGACGCGGACCCGGACCAGATCGACCACGCGCAGTTCCACCAATTCGGCCATCCGGCGGATCTGGCGGTTGCGGCCTTCCTTCAGGACGATGTTCAGCTTCTGCTCGGTCAGTTGGGTGACCTTGGCCGGGCGCAGCTTGCGGCCGTCCAGTTCCAGGCCGTGGCGGAGCAGGGCGATCTTCTGGGGCGTGATCACCCCGGTCAGGAGCACGTTGTACTCCTTGTCGATGTCGGACTCCGGCCCGATCAGGGCCTTCGCCAGCACGCCATCCTCCGACAGCACCAGCAGGCCGCGCGATTCACGGTCCAGGCGGCCCAGGGGCGCGAGGTTATTGGCGGCGGTTGGAATGGTCGCTTCGCCGCGCCACAGCGCCTCGCGGGTCAGCAGGGTGACGGCCTCGATCTGGTCGTCCTGCGGCAGGGACGAGACGATGCCCATCGGCTTGTGCAGCACGATCGACAGGCTGGAGTTCAGCTGCTGCTCGGCGCTGTCGTTCAGGACCAGGGTCTGGCCGGTCAGGATCTTGCGCCCGGCGTCGTCCACCCGCTCGCCGTCGATATAGACCAGGCCCTGGGCGATCAGGCCCTCGGCCTCGCGTCGCGAGCATACGCCGCTTTGCGCCAGCCATTTGTTGACGCGCTGGGGTTCGGGGTCGTCGTAACGTCGGGTCCAGGCCATGCGTCCATGTAGGGCGCGGGCTAGCCGGCGTCCATCGGAGCGTAGAGCGCACGGGCTTCTTCGGACGGTCCGCGACGTTCGCCCAAGCCCGCGACCTGCACGGCGATGAGCCGTCCGCCCAGGGCGAAGACCAGGCGGTCGCCGACCTTCACCGGGCGCGCGCACTTGTCGATGCGGGTCTCGGCGCCGCCGCGGGTCAGGCGCACCTTGCCTTCGTCGAGGAACTTGGCGGCCAGCGAGCGGGTCTTGAAGAACCGCGCGCGCCACAGCCACACGTCGGCGCGGCAGGCGTCTTCGCTCACGACGCCTGGCTCCGCGCCGCCTTTGGCTTTCGCCGCCGTCGCGGGCGCCTCGCGGGCGGCGGCTGATCCTTCAGGGCGGCCAGGGCGGCGAACGGCGAGTTCACAGGTGGCGCGGCCCGCACCTCTGGGCGCGGCTTCTCGCCACGGCGGCGCCAGACCAGCGGCTCGCCGTCCTTGGGCTTGGCGGTAGGCGCAAAGCCCAGGGCGCGCATGATTTCGCGGGCCTCGGTCTCGTTCCAGCCGAGTTCCTCGCGGGCCTGATCGGACAGCAACCCGGCCTTGGGCGCGGCGCGCAGCAGGCCGTCCAGGCGCTCCAGGGTCTCGACGGGCACGGCGTAGCGACCGACGGCGCGCAGCCCGAAGGCGGCGAGGGTCTGGGGCGTCGGCATCGGGCCGTCTAGGCGGCCTGCGCTCGGTCGGCGGTCGGCCGGGACGAAGCCCTGGGCGAAGGCGAGCGACGCGGGCTTGAGCAGCGCCGGCAGGTAGAGGCTGAAGGCGCCCAGGCGCACGCCCAGCGACTTCAGCATCCGGCGCTCGACTTGGCTCAGCGCCTTGGCCTCGGCGCGCACCAGGTCGCGGTCCAAGATGCCGCCGGCCTCGATCAGCCGGTAGGCGACGCCGCGCGCCAGGCCCTTGATCTTGCCGCTGGAGACGGCTCCGTCCAGCTTGCGCAGCGGCGCCAGACGGCGGGCGGCCTCGGCGGCGAGGAAGGCTTCAAGCCGACGCGCCGCGCGCTCGCGGGCCTGGGTTGGGCCAAGCTCGCCATAGAGCCGTACGCGCGGCGCGAAGGCCGTGCCGCCGGCGAAGGCGGCGGCGGCTTCGCCCCGCCAGTAGACGACGCCTTCAGGGCTGAAGGAGAACGCCTCGTCCGCCTCGGCGGACAGTTTGCCCAGCCGCTTGGCGATCTCGGGCGCCACGGCGGCCGTGGCCGCGGCGCGCAGGGCCTTTTCCTCGATCACCGAGGAGCCGTGGGCGGGCTCGAAGGCCACGCCGCTCAGCTTGCCGACGTACTGCCCCTCGATCGTCACGGCCCCGTCGGCGGCGACCCCGGCCAGCACATCGCCGCGCACGTGCAGCGCGCGCATCAGGACGCTGGTGCGGCGGTCGACGAACCGCGCCATCAGCTTCTCGTGCAGGGTGTCGGAGAGCCGGTCCTCGAGCAGGCGGGTCTTGCCCTGCCAGCCGCCGGGATCGGCCAGCCAGTCGGGGCGGTTGGCGACGTAGGCCAGGGTGCGCACGCTGGCGAGCCGGGCGGCCAGGGTGTCGATCTCGCCGTCGGTGCGGTCCAGGTGTTTGTACTGGCCGGCGATCCAGTCCTCCGGAACCTTGCGGTTGCGGCTGGTCAGCCAGCCGAAGAACTCGCGGACCAGCCGGATGTGTTCCTCGCCCGAGGTCTTGCGGAAGTCCGGCGTCTGGCAGACGTCCCAGAGCTTGGTCAGGGCCGAGCGGTCGCGCAGGGTGCGGTCGATGACCTCCGGCTCGTCGGCCAAGGCGCGCAGGGTCTTTTCGTCCAGGGCCTCGGCCGACAGCTTAAGGCCGGGTTGGGCCGGGGGCGCAGCGAGGGAGTGCGACAGCGCCTTGAGAGAACTGAAGTCGAGGGCGGCGTTGCGCCACTCGGCGGCGGTCACGGCCTCGAAATGGTGTTCCTGCACCGCCTCGATCAGGTCGGCGTCCATGTCTTCGCACTCGCCGGTGACGCCAAAGGTCCCATCGCGGGTGAAGCGTCCCGCGCGGCCGGCGATCTGGCCGACCTCGGGCGGGTGCAGGAAGCGGGTGCGCTTGCCGTCGAACTTGCGCAGCCCCGCAAAGGCCACGTGGTCGACGTCCATGTTCAGGCCCATGCCGATGGCGTCGGTGGCGACCAGGAAGTCGACCTCGCCGGACTGGTAGAGCGCGACCTGGGCGTTGCGGGTGCGGGGGCTCAGAGATCCCATCACCACGGCGGCCCCGCCGCGCTGGCGGCGGATCAGCTCGGCGATGGCGTAGACCTGGTCCGCCGAGAAGGCGACGACCGCCGAGCGCCGCGGCAGGCGGGTCAGTTTCTTGGGGCCGGAATAGGTCAGGCGCGAGAACCGCTCGCGAGTGACGATCTCGGCCTCGGGCAACAGCCGCCGGATCAGCGGCGCCATGGTGCCGGCGCCCATGAACATGGTCTCGAACCGGCCGCGGGCGTGCAGCAGGCGATGGGTGAAGATGTGGCCGCGCTCGGGGTCGGCGCAGAGCTGGATCTCGTCGACGGCCAGGAACTCGACCTGGCGGCTGAGCGGCATCGCCTCGACGGTGCAGACGAAGTACTGCGCGCGGGCCGGGACGATCTTCTCTTCGCCGGTGATCAGCGCCACGCAGGACGGACCGCGCAGCTTGACGATCCGGTCGTAGATCTCGCGCGCCAGCAGGCGCAGCGGCAGGCCGATCATGCCGCTGGCATGGCCCAGCATCCGCTCGACGGCCAGGTGGGTCTTGCCAGTATTGGTCGGGCCGAGCACCGCCACCAACTTGGGCGGGCCGAAATCCGACAGACGCGCGCTCATGAGCTGAAGGTGGGGCGGGAATCACCGCGCGGCAAGCGGGGCTTGGCAGGACGGGCGAACCCTCCCCAGATCGTCATCGCCGGGCGTGTCCCGCCGACCCATGAACACCGACCCTCTGAAGGTCAGTCGGCGAGCCCGTGTCCATGGGTGGCCGGCACGTGGGCGGGCCATGACGATGGAGGGACAGTCCTACTTCGCCGAGGCGATGTAGTTGTCGATGACCTGGTCGAGGACCGTCAGCGGGGTGCCGCCCGAAAGCAGGCCCGCGTCGTGGAACTTGCGGATGTCGAACTTGCGGCCCAGCGCCTTCTTGGCCCGGGCGCGCGCGTCCATCCAGGTGATCTTGCCGACCATGTAGCTGCACGCCTGGCCCGGCCAGACGCAGTAGCGCTCGACCTCGGTGATGGCGCTGGCCTCGGCGTCGCCGATGTTGTCGACGAAGTACTTCACCGCCTGTTCGCGGCTCCAGCGCTTGTGGTGCATGCCGCTGTCGACCACCAGGCGCACGGCGCGGAACATGGCGTCGTGGATCATGCCGATGTGGCCGAGCACGTCGTTGTCGTACATGCCCATCTCGACCGCCAGCTGCTCGGCGTAGAGCGCCCAGCCTTCGCTGTAGCCCGAGAAGCCGATGACCTTGCGGATCAGCGGCAGGTCGCCGGCCTCGTTGTTGAGCGCCAGCTGAAGATGGTGGCCCGGAAGACCCTCGTGATAGGTCAGGGTCGGCAGGGTCCAGGCGGGCACCTCGGCGGTGTCGCGCAGGTTGATCCAGTAGATGCCGGGACGCGTGCCATCGAGGCTGGGCGAGAAGTAGTAGCCGCCCGGGGCGCCGGCCTCGGTGGCCGGGGGCACGCGGCGGATTTCCAGCGGCGCCTTGGGCAGCTGGCCGAACCACTGCGGCAGCTTGCCCTGGATGACCTTCACCTGCTCATTGAGCTTGGCCAGCAGCTCTTCCTTGCCGGCGTCGGTGTTCGGATAGACCTGCTTGGGATCCTGCGCCATGGCGCGGTAGCGCTCGCCGACGCTGCCCTTGGTGTAGCCGGCCTTCTTCATCAGGGCGTCGGCCTCGGCGCCCAGGCTGGCGACCAGGTCGAGGCCGGTCTGGTGCACCTCGTCCGGGGTGATGTTCGAGGTCGTGTAATTGCGCAGGCCCAGGCGGTAGTACTCATCGCCGTCCGGCAGACGCCAGCAGCCGGCGTCGTGCACGGCCTTCGGACGCAGGCCTTCCAGCAGGGCCAGTTGGCGGGCGAGGGCGGGGCGCACCTTCTCGCCGTAGAGGCCCTGGGCCTGGCCGGCCCAGTCGCCCTCGATGTTCTTCTCCTTGGTCCGGCGCACGAGGCTGGCGACCAGCGGGGCCTTTTCCGGCTCGTAGGCCAGGAACGCCTTGAGCTGGGTGATCGCCTTGTCGAGCACGAAGTCCGGCGGCGTGACGCCCAGAGCCACGTCGTGGCGGACCACGTCGGCTTCCTGGTCGAGCAGGCGGCCGAAGGCTTCCATCCGCGCGACATAGGCGTCGGCGTCGTCCTTGGCCTCGATCCGGTGCTGGGTGTCGAGGAAGTCCGGCATCTGTTGGTAGGCGCCGGTCAGCTGCGAGATCACATACGGCGAATTCACCCCCTGGCCGCCGTACTGGAAGCGGCGGTTGGCTTCGTCCTGAACGGACAACACGAACTCGACGGTGTCGTAGTTGACCGCGTCCATGCCCTTGAGCTGCTTGCGGTCGAGGCTGTGCAGATCCTTCAGGTCACGGGTGGTGTTGGCCTTGTTCTCGGCGAGCGCGGTCAGCGAGAAGTCGGACAGTTCGGACTTGGTCCAGGCCAGGTCGCCCTTGTCGATGCCGAGCGCGGTCGGCAGCTCCGGCGAGCGCCGGAAGGTCTGGGCCATCGCCTTGTCGAAGAAGGCGTACATCTTGGCCGCTTCGCCGGTCGGCGCGGCGGCGAGGGCGAGTTTCGGCGCGGCGGCGGCCGCGCCAAACGCGGCGGCGCTCGCCAGGAGTTGGCGACGATTGTGCATGGGATCCCCCGTAACTGTAACTTTGCAAAAGCAGTTACACCGCCGCAGGCGGAGGCTCCCGTTAAATCGCGCTAATCTGGCGCCGCGCTCAATCCAGGGTTCGGCGATAGCGCGCCATGGCCAGGGCCGTGACAACGCAGACGAAGGCGGTCAGGGCCAGCAGTTCGCGCCACATGTCCTCGACGCCCTGGCCTTTCAGCAGTGCGCCGCGCACCACCCGCAGGAAGTGGGTGACGGGCACCACCTCGCCGAGCGCCTGGGCCCAGGCGGGCATGCCGCGGAACGGGAACATGAAGCCGGACAGCAGGATCGAGGGCAGGATGTAGAACATGCTCATCTGCATGGCCTGCAACTGGGTCCGTGCGATCGTGGACATCAGGAAGCCCAGCGCCAGCGAGCCGACGATGAACAGGGCCACGCCCAGCGACAGGCCAAGCCAGCCGCCCATCATCGGCACGTCGAACAGGAACCGGGCCAGCAACAGGATGATCGCGGTCTGCACCAGCCCGACGAAGACGTAGGGCGCGAGCTTGCCGGCCATCACCTCGATCGGCTCGACGGGCGTGGCCAGCAGGCTTTCCATCGTCCCGCGCTCGGCCTCGCGGGTCACCGACAGCGCGGTCATCATCACCAGGGTCATCGAGAGGATGATGCCCAGCAGGCCCGGGACGATGTTGTAGGCGGTGATGGCTTCGGGATTGTAGCGGCGGTGGACGATCACCTCGAACGGCGGGACTGCCTGGCCGCGCGAGGCGAGCGCGCCTTTCAGGTCGTTGACCAGCGCCTGCTGAGGCAAGGCGGCCAGTGCGGCGACCGCCGCGCCCGTCGCGGAGGGGTCGGTGGCGTCGACATCGACCAGGATCTGGGCCTGATCGCCGCGGGCGACGCGTCGCGTGAAGTCGCCGGGAATGGTGATGGCGAACTGCACCTCGCCCCGCCGGACCATCTCGTCCAGTTCGGCCGGAGTCCGAGCCTGTGCGACCAGGTCGAAGTAGGCGCTGTTCTTCAGGGCCGCGGTGATCGAGCGGGCGAAGACGCTGTCTTCCTGCACCATCAGGGCGGTCGGCAGGTGGCGCGGCTCGGAATTGATCGCGTAGCCGAACAGCAGCAGCTGGACGACCGGAATGGCCAGCATCATCGCGTAGGTCAGCCGATCGCGAGTTAGCTGCTTGAACTCCTTGATCATCACCGCGAGCACGCGGGTCGCCGAAAAGCCGTTCATTTGAAGTTGTCCTCCGACGTCTCCATCAGGCGGATGAAGACGTCTTCGAGGCTGGGCTCGACCTGCGTCCACTTGAACGGCGCGCGGCGGTAGGGGGCGAGCGCGGTCTCCAGGGCGGCGCGGTCGGTCCCGGAGACGTGCAGCGACTGGCCGAACGGCGCGGCCATGGCGACCCCGGGCAGTTGGCCGATCTCCACCGACAGGCGGTCGATGCCGGGCCCCTCGCCGTTGAAGGTCACCAGATGGGTGTTCTCGATCACCTGCTGCGCCGTGCCGCGGGCGATCAGCCGGCCATAGCTGATGTAGGCGATCTCATGACAGCGCTCGGCCTCGTCCATGTAATGGGTGGAGACCAGCACGGTCAGGCCCTCGGCCGAGAGGGCGTGGATCTCGTCCCAGAAGGTGCGGCGCGCCTTCGGATCGACGCCGGCGGTGGGCTCGTCGAGCAATAGCAGCTTGGGTTCGTGCAGGGTGGCGGTGGCCAGGGCCAGACGCTGCTTCCAGCCGCCCGACAGCGAGCCGGCCAGTTGTCCGCGCCGCTCGATCAGGCCAAGCCGCTCCAGCGCCTGGTCGACCCGCTGCTTGCGACGGTCGAGGCTGTGGATGCGAGCGGAGAACTGCAGGTTCTCCTCGATGGTCAGGTCCTCGTAGAGTGAGAACTTCTGGGTCATGTAGCCGGCGCGGCGCTTGATCAGGTTGGCCTGGGTGATGATGTCGAGGCCAAGCGCCGTGCCCTCGCCGCTGTCGGGGGTCAGCAGGCCGCAGAGCATCCGCAGAGTGGTGGTCTTGCCCGAGCCGTTGGGACCGAGGAAGCCGCAGATCTTGCCTTCTTCCACCTGCAGCGAGACGTCCTGGACGACGTGCTTGTCGCCGAAGCTCTTGTTCAGCCCGCGGACGTCGATCGCCAGGGTCACTTGGCGCGCTCCAGCGGCTGGACGTCGACTGGCTGGCCGGGATTGAGCCGGGCCGAGGGAGCCGCCTCGACCAGGAACACCATGCGGTCGCGGACTTCGCGGCTGTAGATCACCGGCGGCGTGAACTCGGGGCGGGGGCTGATGAAGGTGACCTTGGCGGTGAGGCCCGCCTGGCAGCCGTCGCAGGCGAACTTGACTCGCGAGCCGACCCGGTAGGCCGAGATGTCGGCCTGGGGCACGAAGAAGCGGACCTTGATGAGCTCGTCCGGCAGCAGGGCCAGGATCGGCTGATTGGCGGCGACCCACTCGCCGGTCTGGAAGAAGACGTCCTCGATGCGGGCTGCGCCGGGCGCGACGGGGGCGATGTCGGAGAGCCGTGCGTCGGCGGCGGTGAGCGCAGCCCCGGCCTGGGCGACGCGGCTGTCGGCGGCGCGGATCTGGTCCTCGCGCGCGCCCAGGGCGGCGGCCTGGCGCTGCTTGCGGGCGGCGGCGACCTGGGCGGAGGCGGCGTCGCGGGTCGCCTGGGCGTCGTCCAGCCGCGCCTTGGCGTAGTAGCCCTTGTCGACCAGCGGGCGGACGCGGCGCAGGGTGGCCTCGGCGTCGCGCAGGGTGGCCTCGGCCGCGGAGACATTGGCGTCGAAGACGGCCAGTTCCACCGGACGCTGGCCCTTGCGAGCGTCGGAGGCCTGGGCCTGGGCGGCCGAGACCTCGGCGCTGGCCTGGTCGCGCGCGCCCTGCAATTGCGAGGGATCGACCACGAACAACTTCTGGCCGGCGGCGACCTGGTCGCCGCGCTGGACCAGCATCTGGTCGACGCGGCCGGCGACCGGCGAGGCCATGTACAGCGGCTCGCCCTCGACATAGCCCGACAGCGCCGGTGTGCGGTGGAGGCGCGGGAAGGCCCAGAGGACCGCGACCAGCACGGCCGCCAGCAGCAGAAGGCCTATGACGAGAAGGCGTTGCCTCATACGGCGGCTCCTGCATCGACGAGCATGCCGCGGAGCCACAGTTCCACGTGCTGCTGGGCCAGGGCCCTGATGTCGAGCGGCTCGGCGCCGACCGGCACGAAGGTCTCGCGCCAGATAACGCCCAGCAGCATCGGCGAGATCAATGAGATCGCGCAGTGGCGCGGATCGCCGGGGCGCAACTCGCCGCGGGCCTGAGCCTGGGCGATCGCGCCGGTCATCGCGCCGAGCGCCGGAGTGACGAGGTTGTCGTGCCAGGCTCGGGCCAGTTCGGGGAAGTTCCGCGACTCGCCGATCACCATCTTGATGATCCCGCCGACCGGCGAGGCCGAGGCCACGCCGGCGACCACGGACGCGACGCTGCGCAGGAGATCCGGAAAGGCGACTCCGGGGGCGGCGAGGGCGGCCTGGATCAGGGCGAGGTTGGGGGCGACGCCCTGCTCGATTACCGCCCGGAAGATGTCCTCCTTGGTGGAGAAGTAGAGGTAGATCGCGCCCTTCGAGACCCCGGCCCGGGCGGCGATGTCGTCGAGCCTGGCGGCGGCGAAGCCCTTTTCCGCAAAGACTTCCATCGCCGCGGCGACGATCTCATCGGGGCGGTCGGCCTTGCGGCGCTTGAACTTGGGCTGCGGGGGCATGGGCGCACACTTTGATAACTGACCGGTCAGTTATTATTCTCAAAGACGCCATTTTCAAGCGCGGGGCGGATCGCTCTGGGCAATGGTGTGTTTAACCGTCCGCGCCGACGGTTCCGGGGGTGCGGCGCCCTGTCGCAGGTCGGGCGCGAACCACGCCCAAGGCACGTCTTTGCGTGAGATTTCGCCGCGAAAGCGCTTCTCCGGGAACACCCTATGAGGGTTAGACCCTAGCCGAATGGCCAGGGTGCGACGGAACGTCGCCGCAACCACTTGGCAACCATGCGTGGGCATGGCCGTTACCGACGCCGAAGTCTGCCCGTTCAATGCGGGGAAACCCTTGGCTCATCAGGGGTGTTCGAAAGCGTCCAGACTTAAGACAGAGGCGACGGGAGAGGTCGTAAGAAGATGATCGGTACAAAAACTCGTGGGGTGGTCCTGAGCGTGATCGCCATGGGGACCCTGGGTCTCGGCGGCTGCGCCACCAAGAAGTTCGTCAATGAGCAAGTGGCCGTCGTCGACGGCAAGGTCGCGGCTCATGAAACCCGCCTGGGTGAACTCGACAACACCTCGCGTGAAGCGCTGGAACGCGCCACCGCCGCCGGCAAGCTGGCCGAGGGCAAGTTCATGTATTCGGTGGTGATGTCGGACGACGCGCTGAAGTTCCCGCTGGGCAAGGCGACGCTGTCGCCGGAAGCCGAGTCGCGTCTCAGCGCCTTCGCCGAGCGCCTGAAGGGCGAGAACAAGAACGTCTACGTCGAGGTGCAAGGCCACACCGACGCGACGGGTTCGGAAGAGGGCAACCTGCGCCTGGCCGCCGCCCGCGCCGAAACGGTCCGCCGCTACCTCAACAAGCAAGGCGTGGCTCTGAACCGGATCGCCACCATCGCCTATGGCGAAGACGAGCCGGTCGCGCCGAACGACACGCGTGAAGGCCGCATGGCCAACCGCCGCGTCGTGCTGGTGGTCCTGTCCTAAGGACGGACGACCTCTAGAATCGGAAGCTCCGCGCGTGCGCGTGCGGAGCTTCCGGCTTTCGTTCAGCGAACGATGTTTTGGAGTTAACGGGGCGTAGGCGCCGGCAGGAACGCGGGCGAAACGAATGGTGACCGAATCAGCGACTCCGCCCGATTCAGTCTTTGTTCCCTACAAGCTATTGTATCTCCACGTCATTGGACCACAATCCAATTTGAGGTCCGCGGCCCGCCGGAGTCACTTTTCTGGCGCTGCAGGTCAGCCAATTGGCGGCTCCGCCTTGACGCCGCCGGGGGCCTTCGACTATATCGCCCGCTCCTTGGCGCGGGTTCGCCCGCTGCCCATCCCTTTTCTCGCGTAGGTCATATAGCCATGTCGCGTCGTTGCGAACTTACCGGTGTCGGTCCCATGGTCGGCCACAACGTCAGCCACTCGAACATCAAGACGAAGCGCCGCTTCCTGCCCGCGCTGTCGCCGGCCACGCTCCAGTCGGACGCGCTGGGCCAGTCGTTCCGTCTGCGCGTCAGCAACGCTGCGCTGCGCACCCTGGACTTCAAGGGCGGCCTCGACGTCTTCCTCACCGGCGCCCGCGACGAGCAGCTCTCGACCCGCGCCCTGAAGATCAAGCGTCAGCTGAAGGCCAAGCTGGCCAGCCAGGCCGCCGCCTAAGTTTCCAGAGCTCTCTCCAGAGTTCAAAAGGCCGCCCTCCGGGGCGGCCTTTTTCGTTTCGGCGCGGCGATCGGCGAACCTGCCGGTTGAGCGGCCAATGCGGGGAAACGACGCGGCGAACCTGCCGGTCGGCCGATCTGGCCTGCCGATAGGGCGCCAAGCGGCAGGTTTCGCCGCCGAGCTCCCAGAAAGGCGCCGTTAGCCTCAAGGGCGGCTGGGTTTCCAGTCGAAGGCCAGCAGCAGGGTGCGCTGGATGCTTTGGAAGTTGTCGTCCGACAGCAGGTAGAATCGCACCGAGCCGTCCTTGGCCGGAACCGCGGCGATGGCTTCGAAATTGTCGATGCTCTGCGGGCGGGCGAGCTCCATGCGGGCGACTTCGCCGGAGCCGTCGTGGATGGTCAGGGCGATGCGGTTGCCGCGCACCGGGTCCCAGGCCCGCAGCAGCCAGGCGGTGCGGCCCTGCGGCAGGCGGGTGACCGCCACCAGCCCGAACTCCGCAGGCTTGGCGATGGTCGGGCCCGGCGTGCAGGCGCCCGAGAGGCGGCAGGTCCAGGTCTGGCCGCTTTCCTCGCCGCCGGCGACATAGGCGTCGGGGCCGATCTCAGGCGCCGGGCCAAGGGCCTCCATGCCGCCGTTGGGCGGGAACTGCGCGTCGGGAGCCGGCGCTTCGCGCGGCGGGCCGCCGTCGGCCGGGTAGAGCCAGATGCGGTGGCGCTGCTCGAAGCTGATCAGCATGTCGCCGTTGGCCAGCAGGGCCATGCCTTCGGAATCGGACTCCAGCTTGCCCTGCAGCGGCTTGCCGTCGAGGCCGGTCAGGGCGCTGACCCTGCCATCGGTCAGGCCGACCAGGCGGCCGGCCTTGTCGAGCATCAGGCGCGCCTTGATCAGGTCGCCCTCGTCGCTGACGGCGGTCAGGTTCACGCCATCGCGGACGGCCATGTCGGAGAGGCCGTGGAAACGAGCCGTGTCGGGCGAGGAGAGCACCAGGCCGCCGGCGTAGTGGAAGTCGCCGACGCGATCCTGGTCCGGGTCGGCCGGGTTCAGCGGGACCGGCGCGGCGGTGATGGTGATTGCCGGGCCGGCGGCGACCGGGGCGGCGGGCAGGGCCGATGATTGCTGAGCGCAGGCGGCGAGGGCGAGCGCGGCAAGCGCGGTCAGCGTGGAACGTCGCATGGTCACTATCCCCCTCGGTCGCGGCGTGCGCGCAGTGAGGGGGGAAGTCCGGCGCGGGTCAAGCGCGTAGCGACGCATTGCGGCGGAGGCCGTGGGCCCCCTCACCCCAACCCTCTCCCCCAAAAGGGGGCGAGGGAGTGACGCCCGGTTCTAGGCCACGGCTCTCCGGACTTCCTTGAAGGTCGAGCGGCGGGCGGAGCCGCCCTGCGGGCCCTGGGTGCTGGGCGGCGGCTGCAGGAGATTGGCGGTCTTGCGGGTGACCTTGCGGACCTCCTCGTCGAACAGTTCAGCCAGCTGATCGACGATGACGCCGGCCAGTTGCTCCACATCGACGATGGTGACGGCCCGGCGATAGTAGCGGGTGACGTCGTGGCCGATGCCGATGGCGATCAGTTGCACCGGGCTCTTGGTCTCGATCTCGGTGATCACGTCGCGCAGGTGACGCTCGAGGTAGTGGCCCGAGTTCACCGACAGCGTCGAGTCGTCGACCGGGGCGCCGTCGGAAATCACCATCAGGATGCGGCGCGCCTCGGGGCGGCCGATCAGCCGCTGGTGCGCCCACATCAGCGCCTCGCCGTCGATGTTTTCCTTGAGCAGGCCCTCGCGCATCATCAGGCCGAGGTTGCGGCGCGCGCGCCGCCAGGGGGAGTCGGCGGCCTTGTAGATGATGTGGCGCAGGTCGTTCAGCCGGCCCGGCTGCGGCGGCTTGCCGGCCTTCAGCCAGTCCTCGCGGGACGAGCCGCCCTTCCACGCACGGGTGGTGAAGCCGAGGATCTCGGTCTTGACGCCGCAGCGCTCCAGCGTGCGGGCCAGGATGTCGGCGCAGACGGCGGCGACCATGATCGGACGGCCGCGCATCGAGCCGGAATTATCGATCAGGATGGTGACGACCGTGTCGCGGAACTCGGTGTCTTCCTCTTCCTTGAAGGCGAGGGAGGCGGTCGGATCGGTGATCACCCGGGTCAATCGCGCGGTGTCGAGGATGCCCTCTTCGAGATCGAAGCTCCAGGAGCGGTTCTGCTGGGCCATCAGCTTGCGCTGCAGCTTGTTGGCCAGGCGCGAGACGACGCTGGAGAGGCTGGCCAGCTGCTGGTCGAGATAGGCGCGCAGGCGCGTCAGCTCCTCGGCGTCGCAGAGCTCCTCGGCGGCCACGACCTCGTCGTGGGCGTTGGTGAACACCTTGTAGGTGGCGACCTTGGCGTCGCCCTTCAGGTCGGGGCGGGCCGGCTGCTCGCCTTCGCCCATCTCCGGCGGCTCGTCGGTGTCCTCGGCGTTCGGATCATCCTCCGCCTGCATCATCTGGCTGTCGGCGTCCTCGCTCTCGCGATGGGACGCCTCGTTCTCGTCCATGGCGGTCTGCTGGGGCGACTGGCCTTCGCCTTCGCCCTCGTCGCCGTCTTCCTGGCTCTCGGCCTCGCCGTCCTCGCTGTCGCCGTCCTCGTCGTCGGCCTGGTCGGGGGCGTCGGTGAGGTCGTCGCCCATCGACAGGTCGCGCAGGATGGTCCGGGCGATCTTGGCGAACGCCTTCTGGTCGCCGGCCGCTTCGACCAGGCGGTCGAGATCGGCGCCGGCCTTGCTCTCGACCTCGGCGCGGAACAGGTCGACCAGCGGCTTGGCCATCGAGGGCGGCGGCTCGCCGGTCATCCGCTCGCGCGCCAGCAGCGCGACGACGTCGGCCATCGGCGGGTTGGCCAGGGCTTCGAGCTGGTTCAGCGGCTTCTTGGCCCAGGCATATTCGTGAACCGCGCGCAGATTGTCCTTCACGCC
Source organism: Phenylobacterium sp. Root1290 (assembly GCF_001425305.1). Lineage (GTDB taxonomy): Bacteria > Pseudomonadota > Alphaproteobacteria > Caulobacterales > Caulobacteraceae > Phenylobacterium. The sequence goes on from NZ_LMEE01000003.1 coordinate 349,111, forward strand.
GCCGAGGGCGTTGGCGCCGACCGCCTCGATGCGGGCCTGCTCCAGCGCGTCATAGACCGGCGCGCCGAGCGCCGAGGCCGGACGGCCCTTGGCGTGGGCGGCGATGTCGTGGTGGGCGATGCGCAGCGCCATCTGGTCGGCCAGGCCGCGGATGCGGGCGGCGTCGGCCGGGGTCAGGTCGCGCGGCGGGTGCGGCAGCACGGCGCGATTGCCCGACAGCTGCGGGCCCTCGCCCGAATAGACGATTTCCAGGTCCGGCTTTTCAGCCAGGGAGCGCGCGGCATGGGCCAGGGCGCGCTTGAAGGGCTCGACGGGGCTTTCCGGGTTCTTGGCCATGCCAACCATTTAGAACGACGGTCCGCGTCGCCCAAGCGCGAATGCGCGTCAAAGCTCAGTTGCGCCCGCAGCGGGGACAGACGCCGGCCAGATGAGGATCACCAGCCGAGCCAGGTCTGGATCAGCGCGCCGGCCCAGGCGGCGGCCGTGACCAGCACCAGGCCCGGGACCACGCGCCAGACGAAGGCGCGCTGGCCGCCGGACATGGCGAAGATGGTCTTGGAGAGGGTGTTGGTGGTCAGGCCGACCAGGATGGGCAGCACGGCGGCGCGCGGGTCGATACTGCCGGCGGCGGCCAGCGAGGCCATCGAGATCGCCGCCGCGTGGGCGTCGACCAGGCCGGCGGCGGCCGCGCCGACCGCCGCGCCGGCCCCGCCGAACCGGGCGGTGAGCGCCGCCGAGATGACCAGGATGACCGCCAGGGTCGCGGCGAAGATCAGGGCGGTCGGCAGGCTGAAGGCCTCGCCGGCGTCGGCGTCTTCCTCGGCCGGAGGCTGGCGCAGCGCCTGCAGGGTGAATACGGCGCCGTAGGCCGCCGCCGCCAGCCCGGCGCAGACCAGCGGCGCAGCCATGGCGCGGAGCGTCGGCGTATTGAGGGCGGCGAGGAGGACGGCCAGCTGCACGATCGTCGCCACGGTCGAGAGCACCGCGCCAGCCACGGCGCCGGCCAGCAGGTTCGGGGTCTTGGCCGCGCGCGCCGACATGGCGCCGATGGCGGCGGTGCTGGACACGAAGCCGGCGGCCAGGCCGGCGAGCGGCAGGCCGAAGCGGACGCCGAGGGTGCGGATGGCGACGTGGCCGGCGGCGCCGATGCCGAGCAGCAGGACGACCACCAGCCAGATCGAGCGGGGATTGAGGGCCTGGTAGGGGCCCATCGGCCGATCGGGCAGCAGCGGCAGCACGACGAGGGTGGCGCCGGCCAGCATCAGGCCGCTGCGGACCTCGTCCCCGGTCAGCACCGATCCCACGAAGTGATGCAGGGGCGTTCGCGCGGCCAGCAGGATCGCGACCACGACCCCGACCCCTGCGGCGATCATCGGCTGGGGGACGGCGAGCGCGCCGACCAGCACCGCCAGCACGAGGGCCGCCTCGGTGGTGAGGCCGGGATCGTCCTCGCCCTGGGCGCGCCAGTAGGCGAGCGCGGCGAAGGCCGCCGTGGCGGCGGTGACGACCGACAGCAGAACGACGCCGCCGACCAGCAGGCTGACCGCGCCGGCCAAGGTGGCGACCGTGAAGGTGCGGATGCCCGCCGCCGACGGCGAGGGGCGTTCCTGCTTGCGGCGCTCGCGCTCGGCGCCGATCAGCAACCCGACGCCCAGGGCCACGGCGAGGTTCAAGATCGGTTCGGTGGGAATGGGACACGCCTCCAGACCGCCCGCCGTCCAGGCCGGCGGAAAGCCAGACTACAGCTAGGGGCGCCGGCGCGCGGTGAAAATTCGCCGGGCGCGCGTCCAGATGTCGGTTCCCTGTGTTCTGGTTCGTCCTAGGTTCGATCGGGCCTGCGGGGCTCAAGCGAAGGAGAACGACAATGCGCGTGATGGTTCTGGTGAAGGCGACGAGCGACAGCGAAGCGGGGCTGATGCCGTCCAGCGAGCTGCTGGAGGCGATGGGCCGCTACAACGAAGAGCTGGTCAATGCGGGGATCATGAAGGGCGGCGACGGGCTGCAGCCGTCGTCCAAGGGCAAGCGGGTGGCGTTCGACGGCGACAAGCGGGCGGTGATCGACGGCCCGTTCGCCGAGACCAAGGAAGTCGTGGCCGGCTACTGGCTGTGGGAGGTCAAGGACATGGACGAGGCCGTGGCCTGGGTGAAGCGCTGTCCGAACCCGATGCCCGGTCCGAGCGAGATCGAAATCCGCCCGTTCTACGAGATGGAGGACTTCGGCGAGGCGCTGACGCCGGCCGCGGCCGAGATCCACGACCGGGTGCGCGACAAGCTGGAGTCGAACTAGGGGCGGCGGAACGGCTAAGCCTGGGCGGCGTTGGTCCTTGCAGATTTGGCAAGGAGACACCGATGCTCAAGTGGGCTCTGATATTCGCGGTGGTGGCGTTGATCGCCGGCGCCCTGGGATTTGGCGGCATCGCCGGCGCGGCGGCCGGCATCGCCAAGATCCTGTTCTTCATCTTCCTGGTCGGCTTCGTGCTGTTCCTGGTGCTCGGCGTCATGGCCGGGCGGAAAATCTCGGGCGGATAGCCTGACGGTCTCCTCTCCCCCCGCGCGGGGGGAGAGGAGCAAGGCCGCCTACTTCTTGGCCAGATAGGCCTGGGACTGGCTGCCGACGAGGTCGACGAGGTTCCCCATGGCGAGGTTCACGTCGATCAGGTGCAGGCCCCAGTCCTTGAGGACGATCGGGCCGACCTTCACGTCGCCGGCGATCTCGTCCGTACGCGGATCATTTGGATCGGCGTTGATCCCCACCGACAGATAATCGAACCCATCCTTGGACACGCATTCGCCGGTCAGCAGGCCGGGCGCCGAGACGAACGGCGTGGCGACCTTCGCGCCGTCCTTGGTCCAGGCCGGCGGCGCGGCCGATTCCGCGGCGATCATCGCGCCCGACGACAGGTAGGCGTGCAGTTCGGCCTTGCCGCCGCCGAGTGCGGCGGGATTGACGCAGGCCGCCTGCATGGCGGGGTTCGGCTCACGCGGGACGCCGAAGCGGCTGCCCTTCGGCGGGGGCGAGGTTTCGCGGAAGCTGACATAGGCGACGGCGCAGCCGATCTGGGTCGGCGACTTGCAGAGCGGGATCGACTTGAAGGTCCCGAGGTCCTGGCCCTTCTGCACCGGCAGGTTGGTTCCGAGCAGCAGCGCCGAGATCAGCCTGGCCTGGGCCGGCTTGCCGTCGATCTCCTTGGCGATCAGTTCGGTCAGCAGGCCCGCGCCCTGGGAGTGGCCGATCAGCACGACGCCGCGGCCCTTGTTCTCGTGGGTCAGGTAGTAGTTCCAGGCGTCGGCGACGTCGTCGTAGTTGGTGGTCGGGATCGGGCCGGCCGGCGGCTTGGCGCCCGGGGCCATGCGCGCGCGCAGGGTGGTCAGGGTCACCTGCCGGTACATCGGCGCGTAGATCCTGCACTTGGAGCCGAAGCGGGCGAGCTGCTGCTCGACCACGCGGCGCTCCTCGGCGTTGGGCGTCATGTCGGAGAACACGCCCGGATCGTTGGAGACGGTCGGGTAGACGTAGAAGCAGTCGACCTGGGCGTTGGCGTCGGGCTTCCAGGTCTCCTGGGTCATCGAACCGTCGGCCTTGATGACCGTGGCGGTGTTGTCGATCGCGCAGGCATCGGCGCGGCCGGGCCAGCAGAGCCAGGCGTCGGGCTTGGAATAGTCGTTAGGCGTCGCGGCGGCGGGCGCCTGGGCGAACGCCGGCGAGGCGCTGAAAAGCAGGCCGGCGGCGACGGCCGCGAGCGTTATCCTGGACATGTTTCCCCACTTGAAAATCGGTTCTTCGCAATGGGGCGGGAGGATGCGCAGAACGCCGGTCGGCGTCCAGGTGCATCTCAGGTGTCATCCCGGAAGGCGCGTAGCGGCTGTCCGGGACCCATTCGCGCTTGGTCAGCAGGACGAGAGGAGCGCCCGCACCTGCCTGATCCATCTGGTGTTCATAGGTCCCGGTCTTGCTGCGCAAACCGGGATGACACGTGGTGGGAGTCAGGCGGCGAGCTGATCCTTGGCCAGGGTGGTGTCGAGCACCTTGTCGATGGCGTCCAGCAGGCGGGTGATCTCGATCGGCTTGGGCACGAAGCCGTTCATGCCGACGGCCAGGTATTCGGCGACCTGGTGGTTCATGACATTGGCCGACAGGGCCAGGATCGGGGTCGCCGCCAGCTCGCGCTCGGCCTCCAGCTGGCGGATCGCGGCGGTGGCCTCGACGCCGTTCATCACCGGCATCTGCACGTCCATCAGGATCAGGCCGTAGTCGCCCTCGAAGAACGCCTCGACCGCCTGGGCGCCGTCGCCGACGATGGTCAGGTCGATGGCGAAGGGCTCGAGCATGGCGCGCAGGATCAGCTGGTTGGTCAGGTTGTCCTCGGCCGCCAGGATCTTGGCGCGGGCGCCGGGCTTGGCGATCCGGGACTGGGCCGCGGGCAGCGGCAGGGCGGGCGGCAGCATCGGCGCGCGCCACACCAGCGGCAGCAGCGCGGTGAACACCGAGCCGTGGCCCTCGACGCTCTCGACGGTCAGCTCGCCGCCCATCATCGCGGCCAGCTCGTGGCTGATCGCCAGGCCAAGGCCGGTGCCGCCGTAGCGGCGGGTGGTCGAGGCGTCGACCTGGATGAACTTCTCGAACAGGTCGCCCATCTTGTCGGCGGCGATGCCGATGCCGGTGTCGCGGACGGTGAAGCGCACGCCCTCCGTCTGGCGGGCGACGCGGACGGCGACCTCGCCGGCGGCGGTGAACTTGACGGCGTTGGAGGCGAGGTTGGCGAGCACCTGGCGCAGGCGCACGCCGTCGCCGAACCAGACGCCGGCGGCGGCCTCGTCGATCTCGATGCGGAAGCCGACGTCCTTCTGGCCGGCGAGCTGGGCGAAGGGCGCGCAGGCGGCGTGGACCGCGTGGGCGAGGTCGAACTCGTGGTTGTCGATCTCCAGGCGTCCGGCCTCGATCTTGGAGATGTCGAGGATGTCGCCGAGCAGGGTCAGCAGGGTCTGGCCGGACTCGCGGACCACGTCGAGGCGATCGCGCTGGGCGGGGCTGAGCTCGTCGCGCGCCATGATCTGGGTCATGCCGAGGATGCCGTTCAGCGGCGTACGGATCTCGTGGCTCATATTGGCGACGAACTGGGACTTGGCGACGCTGGCGGCGGCGGCCTCGTCGCGGGCGCGGACCAGCTCGTCCATGGTCAGGGCCAGGGCCTGGTCGTTGCGGTCGATCTCGCCGAACACCCGGCGCACGCAGGCGGCCAGGGCCAGGGTGCAGCCCAGCAGGGCGAGGAGGCCGAGCGCGAACACCGGCGCGACCTGGCGCAGCATGGCGTCGCTCGGATGGCTGCTGGTCCAGGCGAGGGCGGCGATGGGGCGGCCATTGGGACCGTGCAGGGTGACGCTGGCGGGCGTGGCGCCGTTCCAGGGCAGCAGCCGCACGTCGGCGACGCGCATGTCGCGGGCCACGTCCTGGAGCAGGGCGGTGTCGACCCGCCGGGCCGAGATCAGCAGCCGCTCGGCGCCGCCGCGCGCGTGGACGGCCGGGGTCTCGGGCACGATGTTGGTGACCGCGACCATGTAGAGCTCGGCGCCGACGCTGATGACGCCGGTGCGGGTGATCGAGCCGCTCATGCCGCGGTTGCGGGCCGCGCCGCGCAGGCGCTCCAGCTCGCGGACCTTGGCGACCAAGGGGGCGGTCTCGTGGAGGAAGGCGGCGGCCTGGCGCTCGCCCGCCCGCCCGCCGTCGCGCCAGGCGTAGATCGGGCGGTCGGCCTCGTCGAGGACGAGCGATGCGGCGTGGCGCATGTAGGTTTCGAAGTAGCTGCCGACGTAGAGGTCGGCCCACTCGGCGTCGAAGTCGCGGCCGAGCTTGAGGTAGGCGTCGTCCCAGATCGAGGCCGAGATCAGCTGGCCGACCAGCTCGTGCTCGCGCTCACGCAGGTAGTTGGAGACCAGGGCGCGTTCCTCGTCCACGTGGGCGCGGTCGACGACCTTGGCTGTGTAGAGCAGGAGGCCCAGGCCGCCGGCGGCGACGATGAGCAGGACGGCCGTCGCGAACGCCACGATGCGGCTGATGGCTCGGCGGTTGCGGGCTAAACTGGATCTCATCACGCGACACCCTGACAGACGACAGGTATCGCGAGCGTCGCGCTATCAAATGATGAACGCTGAAGCTGAGGCGGGCGTCTGCGACAACCCGCCTCAGGAGTTCAGACGTCAGGCCACGCGGACGCGGGCGGTGCTTTCCGGCAGGTCCTGGCCGAAGGCGCGCTGGAAGAACTCGGCCACGGTGCCGCGCTCGAGCTCGTCGCACTTGTTCAGGAAGGTCAGGCGGAAGGCGAAGGCCAGGTCGCCGCCGAAGATCTCGGCGTTCTGGGCCCAGGTGATCACGGTCCGCGGGCTCATGACGGTCGAGATGTCGCCGTTCATGAAGGCGTTGCGGGTCATGTCGGCGACGCGGACCATCGCAGCGATGGTGCGCTTGCCCTCGGCGCTGTCGTAATGCGGCGCCTTGGCCAGCACGATCTCGGCTTCGACGTCGTGCGCCAGGTAGTTCAGCGTGGTGACGATCGACCAGCGGTCCATCTGACCTTGGTTGATCTGCTGGGTGCCGTGATAGAGGCCCGTCGTGTCGCCCAGACCGATGGTGTTGGTCGTGGAGAACAGCCGGAAGAACGGGTTCGGACGGATGACGCGGTTCTGGTCGAGCAGGGTCAGCTTGCCCTGCGCTTCCAGGATGCGCTGGATGACGAACATCACGTCGGGGCGGCCGGCGTCGTACTCGTCGAACACCAGGGCCACGGGGCGCTGGATCGACCAGGGCAGGATGCCTTCGCGGAACTCGGTGACCTGCTTGCCGTCCTTCAGGACGATGGCGTCCTTGCCGACGAGGTCGATACGCGAGACGTGGCTGTCGAGGTTGACCCGGATCAGCGGCCAGTTGAGGCGCGCGGCGACCTGCTCGATGTGCGTCGACTTGCCGGTCCCGTGATAGCCCTGGACCATCACGCGGCGGTCATAGGCGAACCCGGCGCAGATGGCCTTGGTCGTTTCGGGGTCGAACTTGTAAGCCGGATCGATGTCCGGAACGTGAGCGTCTCGCTCGCTGAAGGCCGGAACGGTCATGTCCACGTCGACGCCGAAAGTGTCGCGGACCGACACTTTCTTGTCCGGGACCAGGGCGATCAGCTTGTCTTCTTGCGTATTGGCGAAAGAGGTCATGGCGCGGTTCGATTACAAGGTTACGGGGCCGATGCAAACGGGTGTTTGCGCATGACGCAACGTCTGCCTGGGAAGGGCGACTTGTTTAGCCGAATTCGCCCGCGCGGGGCAGACCGGTTGGGCAAGTTCGAGCAGGCCAGCCATGCTGGCGCGCAATGTCAAATCTTCGGCGCGTGAGATCAAGCATCAAGGGGTAGGCTGCTGGTCAAAGAGGAGGAAACGACCATGCTCGCCGACGCCATCAAGGTCACCGCGCAGCCGACCGGATTCGGGGCGCTGGTGACGGGGCTCGATCTCTCCGCGCCGCTGGGCGCCGAGACGCTGGGGCAGGTCAAGGACGCCTGGGCCGAGCACGCGGTGCTGGCCTTTCCCGACCAGCCGCTGAGCCTGGAGGCGCTGGAGGCCTTCACCCTGCAGATCGGTCCGTTCGGGGTCGATCCGTTCATCAAGCCGATGGCCGGGCATCCGAACGTCCTGGAGCTGCGCCGCGAGCCGGACGAGAAGGCCAAGAACTTCGGGGCCGGCTGGCACTCGGACTGGAGCTTCCAAAAGGAGCCGCCGGCCGCGACGCTGCTGCGCTCGGAGGTCACTCCGCCGGTCGGCGGCGACACCCTGTTCGCCGACTGCGCGCGGGCCTACGACGCGCTCTCGGACGGGATGAAGGCGCTGCTGGCGCCGCTGAAGGCGGTGCATTCGGCCACCCGCGCCTATGGGACGCAAGGGGTCTTCGCCAAGGAGACCGAGGCGCGGACGATGGAGATCGTGGTCTCGGCCGAGGCCGACAAGACCCTGACCCATCCGCTGGTCCGCACCCATCCGGTGACCGGCCGCAAGGCGCTGTTCGTCAGCCCGACCTACACCGTCGGCATCGAGGGCCTGACCTTCCAGGAGAGCCACGCGATCCTGGGCTTCCTCTATGCGCACATGACCCAGGAGCAGTTCATCTACCGCCACAAGTGGAAGCAGGGGATGCTGCTGATGTGGGACAACCGCTGCACCGTGCACTTCGCCGAGGGCGGCTATGACGGCCACCTGCGGGTCATGCACCGCACGACCGTGGCGGGGGACGCGCCGGTTTAGGGCTGTTCCCGCTAGCGTTGCGCCGGGATAAGAAGACGGATGGCGAAATCCGCTGCATTCCCCCGGAGCCTCGAACTCGCCGAACGAAATTGGGCCGGCGGAACCGGCCAAGTCGTCTTTTCAGTGTCGATCTTCGATCACTTCCTTGCTGAAGACGAGAGCTTAGAGTGCGACCTGTTCACCATCGACCAGGCGCGTGAGGGTGGTCATCTGGCGGAGTACCTCGCCGGCGAAGCGCGCTTTCTGGAGCTCTATCGGAAGTTGGCGATGCGAGGGGTCAGCCGCGTCCTAGCCAGCGGACGCTTGGCGCCGTTGGATCCAGACAGCCGCAGGTTCGGCGAAATCCTAGTTTCCAGCTTGCGGGAGCGCAGGTTCATGGACGTCTACTTCGATGGCTACGACCTTAGGGTCGTTGGTGGTTGGGATCGCACCGACATCTGGTTCTGCCGAGACGATGCGCGCCTAGCCGAGCTTCGGACCGCCATTGCGCACGCTGGCCTGTTCGAGTTGGCGTGATGAAACTCGGCCCCGCGCTGGTGATGACGCCAGACCTGGACGCGGCGCTGGCGTTCTATCGCGACGTGCTGGGCCTGGCGCTCAGCGCGCAGTTTGAGAACCAGCTGGTGTTCGATCTCGGCGGGCGATCGCTGCACGTGTTCGGTTGCGCGCGTCCGGCGCCAGAGGCCGAGCATGGCGCGGACGGCGGCTCGGTGCTGAGCTTCGAGGTCGAGGCGATCGAGCCAGCGATGGCGGAGCTGACGGCGAAGGGGGTCGAGTTCCTGCACGCGCAGCCGGCCTGGAACGCGCAGGTCGGCTTGGCCTATGCGGCGTTCCGGGCGCCGGGCGGGATCGTACACGAGCTGCTCGAGCGGCGGGGCATTCCACCGAGGCAAGCGCGGGTTCTTGCCGATTGAGGGCTGCAGCCTCTGGCCTCTTCATGACGCGGATAGAGGAGGACACCATGCGCATGATGGCCGCACTGGGCGTCGCCCTTCTTATGGCCCTGGAGATCAACCCTGTGAGCGCGGCCGAACAGGTCCCGGTGACCGCTATCGACGTCCTTCTCGTGCCGGACGCGACCATGGCGGATCGCGCCCAGGCCGCTAACGCCCGATTGCTCAAGGTCTACCCAGCAAGCTTCACGCTGGACGAAGCGCACCAGCCGCACATCACGCTCATCCAGCGGTTCGTCCGCACCGACGAGTTGGCGGAGGTCTATGCGGCGGTCGGGCGTGCGTTGGCTGCGGCCGGAATCTCCAACCTGAAGCTGGAAGCCATCAAGAATTACTATACGCCGGGCAGCGAGACCGGCGTCGCCGGCATCCTCGTCAGGCGCACCCCTGAACTGCTGAAGTTGCAGCAGGACATGATCGCGGCGGTGGCCCCGTTCACGGTCGAGACCGGGCCGATCAGCGCCTTCACCGCCCCCCACGACGCCGCCGCCAATGATGCCATGCTGATCGGCTACGTCGCTACCTTCGTCCCCAAGCAGACGGGCGAGAATTTCAACCCGCATGTCAGCACCGGCGTTGCGCCGAAGACTTATCTGGACGGAATGACAGCCGAGCCGTTCGAGCCCTTCATCTTCTCGCCCTCTGGAGCGGGAATCTACCAGCTTGGCCCGTTCGGCACGGCGGCGAAGAGGCTCAAAAGCTGGGAACCGTAAGACGCGCGAGAGCCGGTGGAACGGTGCGGTGCGCTAGGGGCGCCCGAAGGCCACCTGAGCGCCGCCACCGATTAGGCCCCCTCCCGTCCCGCCAGCCGCGCCGCCAGGGTGCGGGTGCGGCGCAGGACGGTCCAGGCGGCGCCGGCGACGATGATCAGCAGGCCGAGGATGACGCTCTGGCCGTCCCAGCCCCAGAGCGGCTCGAAGGCGGCGATGGCGCAGGTGGCGGTGAGGGCGGCCATGCGGTGCGGCTTGGCCATCGGGCCGGAGAAGTCGGCGGGCAGGCCCAGGCCGCGGCCCAGTTCGCGGACATAGGCGGTCAGCACCGCCAGCACCGCGGCGGCCCAGCCCAGCGGCGCGCCGAGGGTGAAGCCGGCGAGGCTTGCGAAATAGCCGGCGCCGACCAGGAACAGGGCGTCGGCGATGCGGTCGGGCAGCTCGTTCCAGATCGGGCCGGAGGGGCCGCCCTTGCCGTGCTCGACCGCGACCATGCCGTCGAGCAGGTTGCAGAGCAGGCGCAGCTGGATGCAGACGCCGGCCCCGATCAGCAGCGCGCCGCGATTGAACGGGGTCTGGTCGCCGCCGGCGTAGAGAAACAGCAGCAGGCCGATCAGGGCGAAGATGATGCTGCCGGCCGAGATCATGTCCGGGCTGGCGCCGGCCTTGGCCAGGCCCGAGGCCAGGCCCTGGGCCCAGCCGGTTCCCCGCGACTTCAGCGGGCGACGGTTCTCGGGGGTCTCGGTCATTGGGGAACCTTGGGGGGAGCCTTGGCTTGGCCGCGGGCCAGCGTGGCCGCGTAGACGATGGCGTAGAAGGTCGAGACCGACCACGGCACGGCGATGGTGCGGACGATCTCGGGTGTGCCGATCAGCTTGTGCACCGCGACCAGCAGGGCCAGCACGGCGCCGGCGGTGATCGCAGGCGGGACGACATAGGCCAGGGGGCCGGGGAAGCGGGGGCTCATCGCCTCCAGCGCGCGCTTGAGCACCAGGGTGATCAGGCCCGACAGCACGCCTTGCGACAGGGCGGGCAGCCAGGCGGCGGCCAGGCCGTGGCCGCTGTTGGCGAACAGCGCCCAGCCGCCCATGGCCAGGAACGCGAAGCCGACATGGGCGAAGGTGGAGCCGGCGAAAGTCCGAAGGGCGTTCTGCATTGGGATGGAAACTGCGCCGCCATCCGCTGTACGGTCAAGCTGCGCCGAGGACGGATGCTCGGCGGACGGGAGATGCTTGCGCATGGATGCGGTCACGGCCTTTTTCGCCCAGCAGTCGCCGGTGGTGCTGTGGGGCCTTGGCGGGGTGCTGGCGGTGCTGACCCTGGCGGTGGGGATCACGGCGCTGCTGCCGGTGATCAAGCCGGGCGGCGACTTCACCAACCTGCGTCAGCGGATCGCCTCGTGGTGGGTGATGATCGCGCTGCTGGCCGGGGCGCTGCTGCTGGGCTGGCAGGCGTTCACGGCGCTGATGATCGTGATCTCGTTCATCGCCCTGCGCGAGTTCCTGTCGCTGGCGCCGGTGCGGCGCGAGGACCGGCTGATCGTGCTGGCGGCGTTCGTGGCGATGGGGATCAACTACCTCTTCATCATCCTCGACGACTACGGCCTCTACCGGGTGTTCATCCCGACCTACGTGTTCCTGATCATCCCGTTCCTGATGGCCTGCATCGGCCAGACGCGGGCGTTCCTGGCGACCACGGCGACGTTCCACTGGGCCATCGTCACCTGCGTCTACAACCTCGGCTACATCGCCTTCCTGATGCGCACGCCGGCCGCCGAGGCGCAGCCGGCCGGGGCGGCGGGGCTGGTGTTCTTCCTGCTGGTGGTCACCGAGGCCAACGACGTGGCGCAGTACGTCTGGGGCAAACTGTTCGGCAAGCGGAAGATCGTGCCCAAGGTCAGCCCGAACAAGACCTGGGAGGGCTTCATCGGCGGCTGGGTCACGACCAGCGCGCTGATCTGGTTCCTGGGCCCCGTGTTCACGCCGCTGAGCGGGATCGGGCTGGCGACCCTGGCCCTGTTCCTGCCGCTGGCGGGCTTCGCCGGCGACGTGACCATGAGCGCGATCAAGCGCGACATCGGGGTCAAGGACACCAGCGCGCTGATCCCCGGCCACGGCGGCCTGCTGGACCGGGCCGACAGCCTGACCTTCACCGCGCCGCTCTACTTCCACATCCTCGCCTACTTCGCCCTGGGTCACTTCTGATGCGTTGGCTTCGCCGTTTCGTCCTGGTGCTGATCGCCCGCCCGATCGCACGGGTGTTCACCGGCGCCGACATCATCGGGCGCGAGAAGCTGCCGCTTAAAGGACCGGCGATCCTGGCCGCGAACCACGCCAGCCACGTCGACACCATCCTGATGCTGACGCTCTATCCGTCGAAGGGGTTGGACAAGGTGCGGCCGGCGGCGGCGGCCGACTACTTCCTGCGCGGCGGGCTGATCAGCTGGCTGTCGAACACCATCATCGGGATCGTGCCGGTGGCGCGCGACAAGGCCGGGACCGGCGCCGACGTGCTGGCGCCGGTGCGCGAGGCGCTGAAGGCCGGGGACATCGTGCTGATCTTTCCGGAAGGCACGCGCGGCGACGGCGAGGAGATGGCGCAGCTGAAGAGCGGGGTGGCGCGGCTGGCCGCCGACGTGCCGGAGGCGCCGGTCTATCCGATCTGGCTGCAGGGCGCGGGCCGGGTGCTGCCCAAGGGCGAGGCCGTGCCGGTGCCGATGAACTGCACGGTGCTGGTCGGCGACCCGCTGCACTGGCAGGGCGACCGCAAGGCGTTCCTGGAGGAGCTGCGCGTGCGGCTGGAGGACCTGAAGGCCAAGGCCCCGCCGCAGCGGTGGGCGTGAGGCGCTAGCCCCCAAGTGTCATCCCGGTTTGCGAAGCAAGACCGGGACCCATTGTCGCCGCGGTGGTCCAGCTCGAGCGCGCTTGCGCGATCAGGAGTTCATGGATCCCGGTCTTCGGCTGCGCCGAAACCGGGATGACACTTCGCTAGAACCCCTCGACGTCGAGCGCCGCGGCGATGTCCGAGCCGGCGGCGAGGTTCAGCCAGAGGCTGACGCGGGGCATCTCCTGCTCGAAGAAGAACCGGCAGGCGGCGACCTTGCCGGCGGTGAAGGCGTCAGCGGGGAGGGCCTTGGCGGCGAGGGCCTGGTCGAGCCAGAGCCAGCCGACGACGGCGTGGCCGAAGGCGCGCAGGGCGCTGGTGGCGCCGGCCAGCGCCTCTTGCGACAGCGGCGTGGTGATTGAGCTGGCGTAGGCGGCGATCTGGTCCCAGGCGGTGAGCAGGGCGTCGGCGCAGGGGGCGAGATCGGCGTGGGCTTGTGCGCCGGCGGCGGTCGCGGCGATGCAGGCGCGCAGCTCGGCGAGCGCCTGCGGATCGCGGGCCAGCTTGCGGCCGACAAGGTCGACGCCCTGGACGCCGGTGGTGCCCTCGTGGATCGGGTTCAGGCGGTTGTCGCGGTAGATCTGCTCGACGTCGAAGTCGCGGGTGTAGCCGTAGCCGCCGTGGATCTGGATGGCGAGGTCGTTGGCGGCCAGGCCCATCTCCGAGGGCCAGGTCTTGGCGGCGGGGGTCAGCAGGTCGAGCAGGCGCCGCGCGGTCTCGGCGTCCTGGCCGGTCTGCTCCTCGTCCAGCAGGCGGGCGCAATATAGGCTGAGCGCGATGGCGCCTTCGGCATAGGCCTTCTGGGCCAGCAGCATGTTCCGGACGTCGGGATGGCCGATGATCGGGGCGGGCGCATTGGCGCCGGCCGGGCGGCCCTGCAGACGCTCCTGGGCGTAGGCCAGCGACTGGCGGTAGCCGCGATAGCCGAGCATGGCGGCGCCGAGGCCGACATTGATCCGCGCCTCGTTCATCATCTGGAACATCTGCGCCAGGCCCTGGCCGACTTCGCCGACCAGGTAGCCGACCGCACCGGCCCGGCCGCCCGGCGTGTGGGCGCCGTCGCCGAAGGCGAGCACGGTGTTGGGGATGCCGCGATAGCCCATCTTGTGATTGAGACCGGTGACGACGACGTCGTTGCGCTCGCCGTCGGCCAGGACCTTGGGGGCGATGAACAGCGAGATGCCCTTTACGCCCGGCAGCGGCTTGCCGTCCGGTCCCGGCGTCTTGGCCAGCACCAGGTGGACGATGTTGGCGGTAATGTCGTGGTCGGCGCCGGAGATCCACATCTTGCCGCCGCGCAGGCGGTAGCGGGCGCCCAGCGCGTCCTGCCCGTCCGGCGTCGCCAGGGTGGTGATGTCGGCGAGGGAAGAGCCGGCCTGCGGCTCCGACAGGCACATGGTGCCGAGCGCCTGGCCGGCGATCTGCGGCCGGGCGAAGGCGGCGGTCTGGGCGGCCGTGCCGAAGGTCGCGATCAGCCGGGCGTTGGCCATGGTCAGCATCGGGAAGGCCGAGGCCGAGATGTTGGCGGCCATGAAGCAGGCCATGGACGCGGTCGCCGCGACGATCGGCAGTTGCAGGCCGTCCAGTTCGGCGTCGAACGCGCCGGCCATCAGACCGGCGGAGGCGTGCGCGCGCACGGCCTGGGCGATCTCCGGGATCACGTGGACGCCGGCCTCGTCCAGCCACGGCTCGCGCGTGTCGGCGGGCTTGTAGGCGGGGGTGAAGACCTCATCCGCCAGGGTCTCGCTGAGGTCGAGGACGGCGGCGAGGGTCTCGCGCGAATGGTCGGCGAAGCGCGGGCGGCCCAGCAGGTCCTCGACCTTCAGCCAGTCGAACAGCAGGAAGTCGAGATCGCGCCGGTTCAGGTGATAGCTGCTCATGAGAACGTCCTCGGGGCTTGTCGGCGGGTGCTAGCAGAGGATCTATAACTTGCAAATTGGAACTTATTGGCGCGAGGCGGGCTGAGGGTGATTAATTATCTCGGCTAATAGGTTCTAGCGCATCTTGACCTCTAATCGCTGGACGCGGCCGGTCCTATCCTGAGCGCCCAAGAACAGGAGCGCTTGATGGGACACTGGTTTCCATGCCTGGCGGCGTTGGCCGGCGGCTTCGCGTGCATCATAGCGACGCCCGCGGCGGCGCAGGAGCCAGGCCAGCAGCCCACCCGCGCGCAGCAGCTGATGGGCGACATCGCGCCGAAGCTGGCGGAACTGACGGACGAGGTGCTGCTGGGCGACGTCTGGGAGCGGCCGCAACTTTCCAAGCGCGACCGAAGTTTAGTGACGGTGTCGGCCCTGGTGGCGCTCAATCGCCCCGATCAGCTCCGCTCCCACATCGGGCTCGCGCGCCAGAACGGCGTGACCGAGGAGGAGATCGTCGAGGCCATCACCCAGCTGGCCTTCTACGCGGGCTGGCCCAACGCGATCACGGCGGTGGGCGTCGCGAGAGAGGTCTTCAAGTCCGACGCCGGTGCGGCGCGCAGGGAGAACGGCAAATGAGAACCGTCGCGGCGTCAGTCGCCTGCCTCGCCCTCGGCGCATCGGCCGCCGGCGCCGAGGCTGGGCCCATCACCATCGATCGCTCGAAGCCCCAGCCGACGCAGGCGGCCCAACCGAATTTCTCAGGTCCGGTGAGCGTGAGCTCGCGGTTTCAGCGCGAGGGGCCGGCGCGGGTCGGCGGCGGCGTCGTCGGGTTCGAGCCGGGCGCACGCACGGCCTGGCACACCCATCCGCTGGGCCAGACCCTGTTCGTCACCGCCGGTGTCGGACACGTCCAGAAGTGGGGCGGCCCGGTCGAGCAGATCCGCCCCGGCGACGTGGTGTGGATCCCGCCGGGCGTGAAGCACTGGCACGGCGCCACGCGTTGGTCGGGCATGACCCATATCGCCGTCTCCGAAGCGCTCGACGGCACATCGGTGGTGTGGATGGAGCCCGTCTCGGAGGCGGAAAGCGACTCGCCGCCCCACCCCAGCAACGGTTGAGGAGACCGGAACATGGATGCAGCGCACAAGCTGGAGATCTCAAGGCGCGGCGTGCTGATCGTCGGGGCCGCGGCCTCGGCGGTCGCTGCTCCGTCGGTGAGCGAGGCCCAGGCGGCGGGCGCGGACGCGCCGGTGCTCGCCAAGGTCGCCTTCGAGGTGAACGGAACCCGGCGCGAGCTGGAGCTGGACACCCGCACCACGCTGCTCGATGCGCTGCGAGAGAACCTGAACCTGACGGGCTCGAAGAAGGGCTGCGACCACGGCCAGTGCGGCGCCTGCACGGTCATCGTCGACGGCCGACGGATCAACAGCTGCCTGACCTTGGCGGTGATGCACGAGGGCGGGCGGATCACGACGATCGAAGGGCTGGGCCAGCCCGGCGCGTTGCATCCGATGCAGGCCGCGTTCGTGAAGCACGACGGATTTCAATGCGGCTACTGCACGCCGGGCCAGATCTGTTCGGCCGTGGCGGTGCTGGACGAGATCAAGGCCGGCGTCCCCAGCCATGCGGGCGCCGACGTGACCGCCGCGCCGCAGGTCACGAGCGACGAACTGCGCGAGCGCATGAGCGGAAACATCTGCCGCTGCGGCGCCTACTCCAACATCATCGAGGCGATCACCGAGGTCGCTGGGGGAAACGCATGAGAGCCTTCAGCTACGAGCGGGCGCGCGATCCGCAGGCGGCCGTCGCCGCCATGGCCCGGACGCCGGACGCCAAGTTCATCGCCGGGGGTACGAACCTTCTCGACCTGATGAAGCTGGAGATCGAGCGGCCCGGGCGGCTGATCGACGTCAACGGTCTGGGCTTCGACAAGATCGAGGCGACGGCGGATGGCGGGCTGCGGATCGGGGCGCTGGTGCGCAACACGGACCTGGCGGCGGACGAGCGCGTGCGGCGGGACTATGGCGTGCTCTCGCGGGCGCTGGTCGCCGGCGCATCCGGGCAGCTTCGCAACAAGGCGACGACGGCTGGGAACCTGCTGCAGCGGACGCGCTGCCCTTACTTCTACGATCCAGGCCAGCCCTGCAACAAGCGCCAGCCGGGCAGCGGCTGCGGCGCGCTGCAGGGATTCAGCCGGCAACTGGCGGTGATCGGCGGCAGCGAGGCCTGCATCGCCACCCATCCGAGCGACATGGCCGTGGCGATGCGGGTCCTGGACGCGAGCGTCGAGACCCTCAATCCGGAGGGCAAGGCCCGGCGCATTCCGATCGCGGAATTCCACCGACTGCCCGGCGACAAGCCGCAGATCGACACGACCCTGGGACGCGGCGAACTGATCACGGCGGTGACCCTGCCGAGGCCCATTGGCGGCGTGCAGGTGTACCGGAAGGTCCGAGACCGGGCGTCCTACGCCTTCGCGCTGGTTTCGGTCGCCGCCGTGGTCCAGCGCGACGGGTCGGGGCGCGTCGCCTTTGGCGGCGTCGCCCACAAGCCCTGGCGGGTCGAGGCGGCCGAGCCGGCGATGGCGAGCGGCGCCAAGGCGGTGGTCGACCGGGCGTTCGCCGGGGCCAAGCCGAGACACGACAACGCATTCAAGCTGCTGCTGGCGGAACGCACCCTGGCGGCCGCGATGGCCGAGGCGAGGGCCTGACCCATGAAGTTCGACCAACCGGCCACGACCAATCCGATCGATCAATTGAAGGTGGTCGGGAAACCGACCGACCGCATCGAAGGCCCGCTGAAGGTGAGCGGCGCAGCCCCCTACGCCTATGAGCGCCGCGACGTTGCGCCGAGCCCAGCCTATGGCTGTGTGATCGGCGCGACGATCGGCAAGGGCAAGATCCAGTCGATGGATCTTGGCCCGGCCCGGCGCGCGCCGGGCGTGATCACCATCGTCACCGCCCAGAACGCCGGCCCGGTCGGCAAGGGCGCCTTCAACACCGCCAAGCTGATCGGCGGGCCGGACATCGACCACTATCACCAGGCGATCGCGGTGGTGGTGGCCGAGACCTTCGAGCAGGCCAGGGCGGCGGCGCAGCTGGTGCGCGTGAACTATGTCCGCACCGCGGGCGAGTTCGACCTCTCCAAGGCGAAGGACGGCGCCAAGGCGCCCAAGCAGCTGACCGGCGGCCCGCCGGACTCGGCTCTGGGCGATTTCGACGGCGCGTTCGCCGCCGCTGCGGTCAAGGTGGACTCCACCTATACGACCCCCGATCACGCCCATGCGATGATGGAGCCCCACGCCACGATCGCGGCCTGGAAGGGCGACGAGCTGACGCTATGGACCTCCAACCAGATGATCGACTGGGGGCGCGGAGAGATAGCCAAGATCCTCGGCATGCCGAAGACGAAGGTCCGGCTGATCTCGCCGTTCATCGGCGGCGGCTTCGGCGGCAAGCTGTTCATCCGCGCCGACGCGGTGCTGGCGGCCCTGGGCGCGCGGGCGGCCGGCCGGCCGGTGAAGATAGCCCTGCAGCGGCCGTTGATGATCAACAACACCACCCACCGACCCGCCACGATCCAGCGGGTTCGGCTGGGCGCCACGCGCGATGGGAAGATCACCGCGATTGGTCATGAGAGCTGGTCGGGCGATCTGCCCGGGGGCAAGCCCGACGGCGCGGTCCATCAGACGCGGATGCTGTATGCCGCAGACAACCGGATGACGGCGACGCGACTGGCGGTGCTGGACCTGCCCGAGGCCAACGCCATGCGCGCGCCCGGCGAGGCCACCGGCCACATGGCTCTGGAGGTCGCCATCGACGAACTGGCCGAGGGTCTGGGCATGGACCCGGTGGAGCTGCGGATCCGCAACGACACCCAGGTCGTCCCCGACGCCGCCGGCGCGCCGCCGAAGCCGTTCTCGCAGCGCCAGCTCGTCGAATGCCTGCGCACCGGCGCCGAGCGTTTCGGCTGGGCCCGTCGCAACCCGCAGCCCGGCCAGGCGCGTGACGGCCGCTGGCTGGTCGGGATGGGCGTGGCCGCCGCCTACCGGGGCGCTCCGACCATGAAATCGGCCGCGCGCGTGCGGCTGAACGGCCGCGGCCTGGTGATCGTCGAGACCGACATGACCGACATCGGCACCGGGACCTACACGATCATCGCCCAGACGGCGGCCGAGATGATGGGCGTGCCGCTGGCGTCGGTCCGGGTCAGCCTGGGCGACTCCGACTATCCGGTTTCAGCCGGTTCGGGCGGCCAGTGGGGGGCCGCGAGCTCGACGGCAGGCGTCTTCGCCGCCTGCATGAAACTGCGGCAGGCGGTGGCCGAGAAGCTGGGCTTCGATCCTGACAAGGCGGTTTTCGCCGATGGACGCGTCAGTGCGGGCCGGAAGGCTGCGCCGCTGGCCGACGCCGCGCGGGACGGGGAGCTGGTCGGCGAGGACGCCATCGAGTTCGGCGACCTGTCGAAGCGGTATCAACACGCCACCTTCGGCGCCCACTTCGTCGAGGTGGGGATCGATCCCTACACCGCAGAGGTGCGGGTCCGTCGCATGCTGGCTGTCTGCGCCGCGGGCCGGATCCTCAATCCCAAGGCGGCCCGTAACCAGGTGATCGGCGCGATGACCATGGGCGTCGGCTCGGCGCTGATGGAAGAACTGGTCGTCGACAAGGGCCAGGGCTTCTTCGTCAACCACGACCTGGCCAGCTACGAGGTGCCGGTCCATGCCGACATTCCCCACCAGGAGGTGATCTTCCTGGACGAGACCGATCCGACGACCTCGCCCATGAAGGCCAAGGGGGTTGGCGAACTGGGCATCTGCGGGGTGAGCGCCGCGGTCGCCAACGCGATCTACAACGCCGCCGGGGTGCGGGTTCGAGAGTACCCGATCACCCTGGACAAGCTGTTGGCGGGAATGCCGGCGGTGGCCTGAGATAGGCGGCGCATATTGTGGATTAGTCGCTAGGATAGGTGAGAACCTATATCTGGAGCTAATCAATGCGCCGCGAGGATCTCGGCGGGCTCGCCGCCTTCGTCGCCGTCGCCGAGGAGCGCAGCTTCACGCGCGCGGCGGCGCGGATGGGGACGTCGCAATCGGCCTTGAGCCAGACGGTCAAACGGCTGGAAGCCCGCCTCGGGGTGCGGCTGTTGACGCGCACGACGCGCAGCGTGGCGGTCACCGAGGCCGGCGAGCAACTGCTGGCGTCGTTGCGGTTCGCGTTCGATGAGATCGAGACCCAGATCCTGGCGCTCAGTGAGCTGCGCGAGAGGCCCGCAGGCACGATCCGGATCACCGCCGGCCAGCATGCCGCCGACACGGTGCTGTTCCCGGTGATCGAGCAACTGCTGCCGGTCTATCCCGACGTGAATGTCGAGCTTTCCATCGACACCGGACTTCGGGACATCGTCGCCGACCGCTTCGACGCTGGCGTTCGCCTGGGCGAGCAGGTCGAGAAGGACATGATCGCCGTGCGCATCGGCCCTGACCTGCGCATGGCTCTTGTCGCTGCGCCGTCCTATTTCGCGCAGACGCCCGCGCCCGGTACGCCGCACGACCTGACCGGCCATAACTGCATCAACCTGCGATTCCCGACGCTCGGCGGCCTCTACACCTGGGAGTTCGAGAAGGATGGGCGCGAGCTGAACGTGCGCGTCGACGGCCAGCTGATCTTCAACGAGATGCGGCTGATCGTGCGGGCGGCGTGCGCCGGGCTGGGCCTGGCCTACATCCTGGAGGACCACGTCAGGGAGCATCTGGCCGAAGGGCGGCTGGTGCGCGCGCTTGAGGACTGGTGCCCGCCGTTCGCCGGCTATCACCTCTACTATCCAAGCCGGCGCCAGCACACGCCGGCGTTCGCGCTGTTGGTCGACGCGTTGCGAGCTCGCGGCTGACAAGTCGACTGCTGACACGTTCCTGACGGGTGGGGACGCAAGCTGGCGTCCTGACATGGAGGCGAGGATGATCCGGGGAAGCTGCAACTGCGGAGCGATCAGGTTCGAGCTGGCCGCGCCGCCGACGATGATGGGCACTTGCCACTGCTCGCGTTGCCGCAAGGCGGGCGCGGGCACGTTCGTGATCGTGGCGCGCGACAGCCTGCGCTGGATCGCCGGGCGCGAGGAGGTGGCGAGCTATGCGCCCGAGCCGCCGTTTAAGTACGCCCGCTGCTTTTGCCGCCGCTGCGGAACAGGCCTGGGGGAGATCGGCTCGGAGGCCGACAGCTTCCCGATCGCGGCGCATTGCCTGGACGACGACCCGCAGGTCCGCAACCGCTTCCACGAATGGGTGTCGGCCAAGCCCGCCTGGTACGAGATCTGCGACAGCGCCAAGCAGTTTCCTGAGAACCCGGGGTAGGGCGCTTCAGCTCATGCTCGCAAGGGTGTTCAGATAGCCGCCGAGACGGGGTTCGACGGTGCGTGCCAGTTCGTTGAGGAGCAACAGCAGCAGGATCCAGCCCGCCGTCCAGACCAGGGCGCGCTTGAAGAACGAGGCGGCGAGGATGATCGTCAGGGTCATGGCGCCCGGCATCCAGGTCAGCATCAGCAGGCGATAGAGCGTCGTCTGGGGGATCAATCCCTGCTTGGCGATGAGGGGAACCAGGAACGCCGCGATCGAGATGAAGGACAGCAGGAGAAGCACCCCCACAGCCGGGATCGCGATGCAGAAGAAGATCATGAAGGCGGCCACGCAGAGCGCGCAGAAGATGTACTCGAACCGATGCTTGGGCACGTCGGACATCATGTCTTCCATCGCCGCCTTGCCCTTTGCGTTGCCCCAGAACGAGCCGAGCATGTCGAAGAAGGATATCCCGCGCGTGGTCAGCAGCTGGCCGTTGATGGCGGCGAGGCCAAGGCCGAGGATGGTCAGGGCGTCGCGTGTCAGGTCGGGCAAGTGAAAGGGCAGCCAGCCGTAGAGAGCGTCCTGGATGTCGCGGAAGATGGCGACCAGAAGCCTCATGCTCGCCGAGAGCGTGATCAGGCCCTGGGCGGAGCCGATGATATTGAAGGTCGCGACGACGCCCAGGACGAAGGTGATCCGGGTCACCAGGGCGGCGACCGGATGGGTGGCGCCCGTTGCGGCGTGGGTGTCCACCTGATCCTTGGCAGTATCTTCGGACACGTCGCGCCCCTTTTTTGAGGTTCCGACTAGCTTAACTACAGCAACCGGTTGTGCGTCCAGCGGTGGAACAAGAGCGTTCGACTTCAGCCCGCCCAGGCTCCGGCGAGGATCTCGGCGATCAGGTCGGGCTGCTGCAGATGGACGAGGCGGCCGGCGTCGGCGAGGGTCACGACCCGGCATCCTGGCCAGGCGTCCTGCAGCGGCGGCAGCGAGTCCGCCGGACTGTAGAGCGGATCCTGGAGGCCGCAGACGATGGTGATGGCGCGGCCGTCGTCCAGCCTGTCCACCGTCTCGGCCGGTTCGGTCCTGGCCACGGCGATGAAGCCAGCCCCGCCTTGCATGGCGCTGAGCTGGGAGGAGCGGACGTAGGCGGCGCGGACCTCGGGATCGGCCAGGGTGGCGCGGTCCACGGCGCTGGCCTGAAGCGACTTCAGAGCGAGGCGCTCGACGATGGCGGCCGAGGCGTTTCGGCTGAGATAGCGGGCGAGGCCGTCGATCAGCCATGGGGTCGCGTAGACCAGCCCCTTGACCTGGCCGGCCAGACCGCCGCGTCGGCGGTCGGCGCTGGCCGGCGGTTCGGGATTGAGGACGACCGCGCCGCGCACCCTGTTCGCATGGCGGGCGAGCAGCCGGGAGACCACCAGCCCGGCGTTGCGGGCCAGGACGGAGGCGGTGGGCAGATCCAGGGCGTCCATCACATCGACCAGATCCTGGGCCGACTGGACGAGGTAGTCGCCCTCGACCATGTCGGTCAGACCAAAGCCGGGGCGGTCCAAGGCGATCGGCCGCAACCCATTGCCCTGCAACGCGCGCACGAAGGATTGCGGATTGTGGCGTCCCGTCGTGGCGGTGTGGAGGATCAGCACTGGCGCGGCGCCGGGAGGGCCGTGGTCGGCGATGGCGATGCGGCCCCGCCGCCCCTGGCGCGCGATCAGCTTCAGCGGCTCGCCGACATCATGGGCGAAGCTGATCTCGGTGGCGCAGACCATGGCGTTGAGCAGGCGCAGTTCGCCGACCAGTCCGGCCAGGGCGGCGGCGCTGGCGACGGCGCAACTGCCGAAGACCGTCTTGAGCTCGGCCTTGACCAGATGCTGGGAGATCCGCAGCCGCCGGCCGACGTCGGACCTCTCCAGGCCCTCGGCGACCAGGATGGCTGTGCGCGCCTGCCTGGGCGTCAGGCCGAACAGCTCGATCAGCCAGTGGTCGACGTCGCCGTGGGGCATCGTCTCGCCGGCGTGAACGGCGACGCAGAGGGCGACGAACTCCCCCTGCCTGCGGACGCCGGCCTTGCGCATCGCCGACTTGAGCGACTTGCGCGCGGTCTCATAGGCGACGCCGGCGGTCTGTGCGGCGAGCCGAAGGTCGCCGGTGCGAACCAGGCCGCCGGTCACGCGCGCCTCGAGCCCGGTCAGGCCCAGGCGCTGGGTGAAGGCCGTACTGCGGGCGCCGAGCAGTCCGGCCGGCGCGCAGGCGACGACCACGTGGCTGACGGCGCCGGTCTCGATACGGCGGCGCACCGAGGCGGCGAGGGGCCAGCCGCGGGCCTGGTCGGCCGGCGCGGCGGCGACAGGGAAGACCCGGCCATCGGCGTCGGCCGCCAGGCAGATCCGCGCCCCGCCCGCCGGCCGGGGCGTCAAGGCGCCTCCAGGTCCGGCGAGCTTCCAGGCCTCGAAGCGTTCGTCCACCAGGTCGAGCGTCCCGTCGCGGCCGCAGGTCGCCGAGGCGAAGGTCTGGGGATCGATCACGATCGGTCCGCCGAGCGCCTTGGCGGGCGGGTCGCCCGGGCGGCTCTCGACCGTGCTGAGCAGATCGGCCGGAAGATCGTGCTCGGCTGCCGGGCGTGCGGTGAGCGGGTTCAAGAATCCAGGCGCCTTCGATGTGTGGCGCCCATGTCGCCAAGTCTTACCGCCCAACCGTCGCACAACACCGATCGCCGAGCCAAGCGGCGCGATCGCCCCCAAATGGGGAGGGGCGCCACGGAGGGTTGCGCCTAGTCGTCATGGTGCGGCTTTCGATCGGCCGCGCTTCAGGGGGACGGCTGGCATGGTTCAACTCAATCGGCGCAGGATTTCGCTCGGGCTGATCGCCTCGGGGCTGGCGCCTCCGGCCGCCGCGCGGGCGCAGGGCGTCAAGTCGCAGCAGGCCGCCGCGATGGCGGGGGTCAACAACGTCGCCATGGGCAGCTTCACCATCGCGTTCCTCACCGACCGGACCGACACCGCCCGCGCCGGCGGCGGGTTGATGGGCGGCGGGTTCGGCGGACGATCCACGGCCCGCAGCGCCCTGGAGGGCGTCAGCGACGCCGATTTCCAGCGCGTCACGGACGCGGCCTACGAGGACTTCCTGGGCCAGCTGCG
Source organism: Phenylobacterium sp. Root1290 (assembly GCF_001425305.1). Classification (GTDB taxonomy): domain Bacteria; phylum Pseudomonadota; class Alphaproteobacteria; order Caulobacterales; family Caulobacteraceae; genus Phenylobacterium. Next base: position 373,270 of record NZ_LMEE01000003.1, read on the forward strand.
CAAAGCCGGCTACGCGCCTGGCGACCGAGCGGCGGTGGTGGAGGCGTTCGGACGCAGCAACGCCGCGCCGCTGGAGAACGGGCTGGAGCGCGACGTCATTCTGGCCAGAGACTCTCGGGCCAAGGCGAAGGTGTTCTCGCCAAGCGCGATCGGAGGCGTCTGGCTGCCGAGAGAGGTGCTCGGCCAGATCAGCGCGCCGGGCTTCGCCGGCAACCGCAGCGCCATCGGCATCAGCATGGGCGGCGCCAGCTATGCGCGTTCGAGCGGGCAGGCGGTGGTCAACGCCTTCTACATCGTCGACTTCGCCAATGCCGAGACCTATGGCGGCTGGTTCCGGAACAGCTCGGCGGTCTCGGTCAAGGCGGGCCTGGCGATCGTCCCGGAAGTGTCGAAGGTGTTCGCCTATGCGCCCAGCGGCCGCATCGCGATGGCGACGCTGTCGGAGCCTGTGGCGGTGGGCGGCGATTTCGGCACCTTCGACGACAGCACCACCGGCGGCCACAAGGCCGCGGAGTTCGCGGCGAACGCCATCGGCGTGCTTGGCGGGGTCGGGACCAACTCCACGCGCCGTTACACGATGCGGGCGGAGCCGGAACGCTGGTCCGCCGGGGCTGTCGAACTGTCCAGTTCGGCGAGCAAGGTCCTGATCCAGGGCATGGGCGGCCGCTGATCGCGGCGTCGGGCGGGAGGCGAACCTCCTGCCCGGCGCTTAGGCCATCTTGGCTTTCTTGAGCAGCTGATAGGCCTTGATGACGCGCTGGAGCTTGTTCTCGGCCGAGCGGTCGCCGCCGTTGGAGTCCGGGTGGGTGCGCTTGACCAGCTCGATATAGCGGGCGCGGATGGTCGGGCCGTCGGCGTCCTCGTCGAGGTCTAGGTCGGCCAGGGCGTTGCGCTCGAGCTTGCCGAGTCGGCGGGCCGGCTCGGCCTTGGCCTGCGGCCGCGAACTGGCGCCGAACAGGCTGAACGGGTCGGTGTAGCCCTCGCCCTTGCCGAAGTTGTGGGCCGCGGAGGCCGCTTCGCGGGAAAACTTGCTGGCCTTGAACTGCCAGGTCGGACGGTCGCCGGACGCGCTCTGGGCTTGGCGCTCACGGATCTCGCCTTCGCTCATGCCGGCGAAGAAGTTCCACTGCTTGTTATATTCGGCCGCGTGCGGCTGGCAGAACCAGTAGTGCTCGTTGAGCATCTCGCGGGATTTCGGCGCGCGCGCGGTCGCCACCGCCCGGCAGCCCGGATGGTCGCAAGCCCGTTCACCGGGCTTCAGCGCAAAGACGTCGTCGTTGCGTTTCGCCTCCTCCTCCGAAGCGGGGGGGCGTACGCGGATATCGACGAACTTAGGCTTGTATTGAAACGCGCCGGCCATGGCCCAAGTATGAAGCTCCCAAAGTCCCTTTCAAGAATTGAACATCGAGCCAATGGGCGCCATATTTGAGGCTATCCAACACAAACTCACCGCGACGTTTTCGCCCACCCGTCTGGAGATCGAAGACGACTCCGACCGGCACGCGGGCCATTCGGGCGCGAAGCCGGGCGGCGAGAGTCATTTCAACGTCCTGATCGAGTCCCCGGCCTTCGCCGGAGCGTCCAAGGTGGTGCGCCAGCGGCTGGTCTACAAGGCTTTGGCCGAGGAGCTGGCGGGTCCGGTTCATGCCTTGTCGCTAAAGGCGTTCGCGCCCGGCGAAAACAGCTAGAAAGCACGCAAGGACCGGAACGAGCGTTTGTACGTTCGTATCCGGGCCAGCATAATAACGAAGTATGTGAGCGCTCACATCAGGGGAGGTGGCGATGCGGACAACGATCACGGTCAATGGGACGGCGCAGACGCTGGACGTCGATCCGCGGACCACGCTGCTTGACGCCCTGCGCGAGCATCTGGGTTTGACCGGCTCGAAGAAGGGCTGCGACCACGGCCAGTGCGGCGCCTGCACCGTGCTGGTGAACGGCGTGCGAATCAACTCCTGCCTTTCGATCCTGGCGATGCACGACGGCGACCAGGTGACGACGATCGAGGGGCTGGGTCAGCCGGGCGCGCTGCATCCGGTGCAGCAGGCCTTCCTGGAGCGCGACGCCCTGCAGTGCGGCTACTGCACGCCGGGGCAGATCTGTTCGACAGTCGGGATGCTGCAGGAAGCGGCGGACGGCTGGGCGAGCCGGGAGACCGCCGACCTGACGGCCGGGATCTCGCTGACTGACGCCGAGATCCGCGAGCGCATGAGCGGGAACATCTGCCGCTGCTCGGCCTATCCGCAGATCCTGGCGGCGATCCGCGACCTGGCCGGAGAACCGGCATGAGGCCCTTCACCTACGAGCGGGCGACCGACGCCCAGGCGGCGGTGAAGGCCGTGGCCGAGAATCCCGGCGCGCGGTTCCTGGCCGGCGGCACCAACCTGCTGGACCTGATGAAGCTGGAGATCGAGGCGCCGACCCATCTGGTCGACGTCGGGCGGCTGCCGTTCGCCGGCATCGAGGAGACCGACGAGGGCGGTTTGCGGATCGGCGGGGCGATGACCAACGCCAGGCTGGCGGCGCACCCGAAGGTGCGCGAGCGCTATCCGGTGCTGACGCGCGCGATCCTGGCGGGCGCCTCAGGGCAGTTGCGCAACAAGGCGACCACGGCGGGCAATCTGCTGCAGCGGACCCGCTGCGACTACTTCTACGACACCACCAAGCCCTGCAATAAGCGCCAGCCCGGCTCGGGCTGCAGCGCGCTGGGCGGACCGACCGGCTATGGGGCGATCTTCGGGGCCAGCGAGGCCTGCATCGCCACCCATACCTCGGACATGGCGGTGGCGATGACGGCGCTGGACGCCAGCGTCGAGACCATGACCCCCGACGGCGGCGTGCGGACCATCAAGGTCGAGGCCCTGCACCTGTTGCCGGAGGCGACGCCGCAGGTGGAGACCCAACTGGCCGCGGGCGAACTGATCACCGCGGTGGTGCTGCCGCCGCCGCCCCTGGGCGGGCAGGCCTACGCCAAGGTGCGCGACCGGGCTTCGTACGCGCACGGCCTGGCCATGGTGGCCGTGGCCGGCGGACGCGTGGCGTTCGGTGCGGTGGCGCACAAGCCCTGGCGCGCGGCGCAGGCCGAGGCGGCCCTGGCCGCCGGCGCAAGCCCGGCCGAGGCCGCAGCCGCAGAAATGGCGGGCGCCGACGCCGACGACCGCCGGACCCACAAGATCGCCCTGGTCCGCCGCCTGGCGGCCGCGACCATCGAAGACGCCGGGAGCGCCCGATGACCTCTGTTGCCGACTGGGCCGAGCCCAATCCCGTCACCGAGAACCGCAGCGGCGTGATCGGCAAGGGCGTCGACCGCTACGAGGGGGCGCTGAAGGTCAGCGGAACCGCGCCCTACGCCTATGACACCGTGGCGCCGTCGCCGCCGGCGATCGGCGTGCTGGTGACCGCCTCGATCCCGCGCGGGCGGGTGACGTCGGTGGATGTCGCCGCCGCCGAGGCCGCGCCCGGCGTGCAACTGGTCTGGAGCCACCTCAATGCGCCCAAGCAGGCGCCGCGGGGCGCGCGGGCCAATCCGCGCAGCCAGAGGGCCTCGAACCCGGCCCTGGCCAGCGACCGGGTCGAGTATTTCGGACAGACCATCGCCTTCGTGGTCGCCGACACCTTCGAGAACGCACGGGCGGCCGCCGACCTGGTGAAGGTCGAGTATGCGCCCGAGCCTGCGGTGGTCGACTTCCTGGCCAGCTTCGACCAGGCGACGCTGCCGCCGGACGAGGAGGACGTGCATATCGGCGACTTCCCGGGCGCCTATGGCGCCGCGCCGGTGACCATCGACGAGACCTATTTCAGTCCGCTGCAGAACCACGTGCAGATGGAGCCCTGCGCCACCGTCGCGTGGTGGGAGGGCGACAAGGTCACGGTGCACACCTCGATCCAGATGGTGAAGGGCGGGCAGCACGCCCTGGCCGAGACGCTGGCGATCCCCTCGACCGACGTCCACCTGCTGACCCGTTACATCGGCGGCGGGTTCGGCGGGAAGGGTCAGCCCTATGACGACCTGATCCTGTCGGCGCTGGCCGCGCGGGCGCTGGGGCGGCCGGTCAAGGTCGCCTACACCCGCCAGCAGATGTTCCACGGCACCATCCACCGTCCGGCGGTGAGCATGCGCGTGCGGCTGGGCGCCGAGCCGAACGGCCGGCTGACGGCGTTCGCGGTCGAGGCGGTCACGCACTGCGCACGGGCGGCGACCTTCACCGAGCACGCGGCCAACTTCTCGCGCAATCTCTATGCGGCGCCCAACCGGCTGACCGGGCACCGCCTGGTGCGGATGGACCTGCCGCACGCAGGTCCCATGCGCGCCCCCGGCGAGGCGCCGGGCATGCTGAGCCTGGAATGCGCGATGGACGAGCTGGCCGAGAAGCTGGGCCTGGACCCCATCGAGCTGCGCATCCGCAACGAGCCCGACATCGATCCGGAGACCGGCAAGCCGTTCTCGATCCGCCAACTGGTGCGCTGCATGACCGAGGGCGCGCAACGGTTCGGCTGGGAGCGGCGCAATCCGGTCCCGGGCCAGGTCCGCGACGGGCGCTGGATGGTCGGCATGGGCATGGCCGCGGCGATCCGCGGCAACTTCCTGCTGCCGGCCAAGGCGGGGGTGCGGATCGACGCCGACGGGACCATCACCCTGCGCCAGGGCATGACCGACATCGGCACCGGCACCTATACGATCCTGGCCCAGATCACGGCCGAGACGATGGGCGTGCCGCTAAGCCAGGTGAAGGTGGAGATCGGCGATTCCGACTTCCCGCCGGCGCCGGGCTCGGGCGGGCAGTTCGGGGCGGCGACGGCCGGATCGGCCGCGTTCGAGGCCGGGATGAACCTGCGTCGGGCGCTGACCGAGCTGGCGGTGGGCGATCCGAACTCGCCGCTCTATGGCGGGCCGGCCGAGTACGTGACCTTCGAGAACGGCGTCATCGCCATCGAGAACCGCAGCGAGACGCTGGCCGCGCTGGTGGCCCGCGCCGCGCCCGACGGCGTCTATGTCGAGGGTTCGATCGCCCCGGCGGCCGACGCGCGCGACTATTCCCAGCACACCTACGGCGCCCACTTCGCCGAGGTGGGGGTGAACATGGTGACCGGCGAGGTCCGTATGCGGAAGATGTTCGGCGTATTCGCGGCCGGGCGGATCCTCAACGCCAAGACCGCCAAGAGCCAGATCACCGGCGGGATGATCTGGGGCGTCGGCACGGCGCTGACCGAGTCCAACGCCGTCGATCCGCGCTTCGGCTCGTTCGTCGCCCAGGACATGGCCGAGTACCTGGCCCCGGTGCACGCCGACATCGTCGACCTGGACGCGATGTTCCTGGATGAGGCCGACGACAAGGCCAACCCGATGGGCATCAAGGGCGTCGGCGAGCTGGGCATCGCCGGAGCCGGGGCTGCGATCGCCAACGCCATCTACAACGCCACCGGCGTGCGGCTGCGCGACTATCCGATGACCCCGGACAAGGTGCTGGCCGGGCTGATGGCGAAGGGGCTGTAGAGGACTGAAAGTGTCATCCCGGAAGTCGCGGAGCGGCTGTCCGGGATCCCTTCGCGCGGGTAGCAGCCGAGTTTGGCGGGGCCGCGCTACAGCTTGCGAAATCTGGTGTTCATGGGTCCCGGTCTTGCTGCGCTAACCGGGATGACAGCTGTTGGTTCTAACCGACCCGCGGCAGCAGTTCGCCGAGGATGCGGGCGAGGTCGCCTTCGCGGAAGGGCTTTTGCAGGACCGGCGAGCCCTTGTCGGCGTCGCGCAGGCCAGCGTCGCCATAGCCGGTGGCGAAGGCGAAGGGGGCGCCGCGCTCACGGAGCAGATCGGCGAGCGGGAAGATCGGCTGGCCGCCGAGATTGACGTCGAGCACCGCGCAGTCGAGCTCGACGCTGTTGGCGAGCTCGATGGCCTCGTCCAGGCGCGAAGCGGGGCCGACGACCTTGCAGCCGAGGTCCTCGAGCATGTCCTCGATGAGCATCGAGACCATCATCTCGTCTTCCACCACCAGCACCCGCAGGCCGGCCAGCGCGTTCAGTCCGGTCATTCCGTGGGCTCCAAGACCTGTAGGGGGAGTTCCATGCGACAGGACAATCCCGTCGGATGATAGTCCAGTCGAACGCGGCCAGCGAGTTCTCCCGCCAGGCCGCGTTCCAGCAGCCGGCTGCCGAAGCCGCGGCGGTCGGGTTTGACCACCTCGGGGCCGCCGGACTCGGTCCATTCGATCACCAGGCGCCGGTCGGGCTGCTGGTCCTGCAGGCCCAGCCGCAGCGCGACGTGGCCGTTGGGCGTGGAGAGTGCGCCGTATTTGAGTGCGTTGGTCGCCAACTCGTGGATCGCCATGCCCAGCGCCACCGCCGCCTTGGGGCGCAGGCGCACGTCCTGATCGCCGTGCACCGTGAAACGGGCCCCGCCGCCCTCGCGCCCGCCGCCGTGCGGTCGCAGCTCGGCCGCCAGGATGTCGAGCAGGCTGGCGCCTTCCCAGTTCTGGGCGGTGAGCAGGTTATGGGTCTGTGACAGGGCCATCAGCCGGGCTTCGAACGCCTTGTGGTAGGTCTCGATATCCTTGGCGTTCAGCAGGCTCTGGCGGGCGATGGATTGTACTGAGGCCAGGGTGTTTTTGACCCTATGATTAAGCTCGTTCAGCAGCAGGCGCTGGCGCTCCTCGGCCAGGCTGCGTTCCCTGACCTCGGCGCGGGCCGACTGGTGCAGGCGCACATTGTCGATGGCGACTGCGGCCTGGGCGCCGATGCCGGCCATCAGATGCTCCAGCCGCTCGGAGAAGCGCCCGGCCTCGGGGTGGCCGAACAGCAGGGCGCCCAGCACCTCGCCGGACCGGGAGATCACCGGCACCCCCAGATAGCTGCGCACCGGCAGGTGGCCGCGGGGCATGCCGTGGAAGGGGGCGCTGCGCCCATAGCGGGGGTCGGCGGTGATGTCGTCCGAACGCAGGATGCCTTCGCCGTTGAAGGTCGGGGCGAAGATCGCCGTCTTGCGCACCATCGGGAAGTGGTCGAAGGCCGACCGCGGCGCGCCTGACAGGCTGTAGAGGGTCAGCGTGTCGCCGTTGTCGTCGAAGGCCGTGTAGAAGAACGCGCCGAACGCGGCGCCCGTCAGTTCGACCCCGCCGTCGACGACGGTCTGCACCACCTGCTCCAGATCGCCGCCGGCGCCGATGGAGGCGGCGATGCGATTGAGGGCGTCCGCGCGGACGGTTTCTTCGGCCAGCGCGGCGCGGGCGGCCGCAAGGCTCGCCTCAAGCGCCGCTATCTCGGCGGTAGTGGTGTTCGTCATGCTCACGACTGCACGGCGCCCCAACGGTGCGGAGGTCTGACGCAAACCAAGGTTGTTTTACCAGCTTGGTCAAGAGGCTACGCCCATGGGGCTAGTCTTCTTCGCGTTCCTTCGGCGGCGAGATCTTCAGAACGGTGATCTGGTTGCGCTCGCGGCGGACGACCTGGAAGCGGTGGCCGTAGAAGGTCCAGGTCTGGCCGACCTTGGGAATGGTCTGGGCTTCGTGGATGACCAGGCCGGCGACGGTGACGGCGTCATCGTCGGGCAGATCCCAATCGAGCGCGCGGTTGAGGTCGCGGATGGCGACCCAGCCGTCGACGACGACGGAGCCGTCGGTCTGGCGGCGCACGCCTTCGAGGGCGCTGTCGTGCTCGTCCTCGATCTCGCCGACGATCTCCTCGAGGATGTCTTCCAGGGTGATCAGGCCTTGCAGCGCCCCATATTCGTCGACCACCAGGGCGAAGTGGCTCTGGCGTTTCAGGAACGCGCTCAGCTGGCTGTTGAGGGACGTGGTCTCGGGAATGAACCAGGGCTCTCGGGCCAGGGCCGGGATGTCGATCGCCTCCAGCTTGCCGCCGCTGGCCGCCATCGCCGCCAGCACGTCCTTGGCGTGGAGCACGCCGACGATGTTCTCCGGATCGTCGCGGTAGAGCGGCACGCGGCTGTGCCCAGTCTCCAGAAGCTCGGCGAGCAGGTCCTTGGGACCCAGGGCGGCGTCGATCATCGAGATCGAGCGGCGATGGACCATGACCTGGGTGACGTCCATTTCCGACAGGTCCAGCACGCCGCCCAGCATGTGGCGGTCGCTGGAGGCCACCAGGCCCTCGGAGTGATGGTACTCGACCGCGCCGCGGATCTCTTCGTGGGCGGCCAGGACGTCGGTCTCCATCGACAGCTTGATGCCGAACGGGCGCAGGGTCAGGCGCACGATCCACTGGGCGGCGTTGGCCAGCGGCCCGAAGATCCGCACCACCCAGTAGGTCGGGATCGACAGGGCGCGGGCGACGTCGTCGGCGCGGGCGATGGCCAGGGTCTTGGGCAGGATCTCGCTGAAGATGACGATCAGGACGGTCATCAGCGCGGTGGCGATCAGGGCGCCGACCGGACCGGGGAAGGCCGTCGACAGCGCCACCGTCGTCAGGGCCGAGGCCCCGATGTTGATGACGTTGTTCGAGAGCAGGATGGCCCCGATCATCTTCTCCTGATCGGTCATCATGCGGTTGATGCGCTTGGCGGCGCGATCGCCTTCGCGCTCAAGCTGATGCATCCGCGCGCGGCTGGCGGCGGTCATCGAGGTTTCGGCGGCGGAGATCAGGCCAGAGAGCGAGAGCAGGACGACCAGCGCGGGCGCCAGGCCCGCGAGGATGGCGATGATCGTCACGGCAGCGCACCGTCGGCGACCAGGAAGTCGCGGACGGCCTGCCCGTCGACGTTCTTGGCCACGAAGGCGTCGCCCAGGGCGCGGGCGAGAATGAAGGTCAGCTTGCCGCCCTCGGCCTTCTTGTCCTGGGCCATGTGGCGCACGAGCTTGCGCGCGTCGAACGCGCCTGAGCCGACCTGGTCGAGGCGGGTCGGCAGGCCGGCGGCGGCGATGGCGGCCTCGGCGCGCTGGGCGTCCTGGCTGGCGCAGAGCCCCTGGGCGGCGGAGAAGCGGAAGGCGATGGCGCTGCCGGCGGCGACGGCCTCGCCATGCAGCAGGGCCTCGCCGTAACCGGTCTCGGCCTCCAGCGCGTGGCCGAAGGTGTGGCCAAGATTGAGCAGGGCGCGGCGGCCGGCTTCCTTCTCGTCCTCGGCGACGATCTCGGCCTTCATCTCGACCGAGCGTGCGACGGCGTAGGCCAGGGCGTTGGGATCGCGGGCGAGCACGGCGGCGGCGTTGGCCTCCAGCCACTCGAAGAACGCAAAGTCGCCGAGCAGGCCGTACTTGATGACCTCGGCGTAGCCGGCGCGCATCTCGCGGTCGGGCAGGGTGGCGAGCAGGTCGAGGTCGGCCAGCACCAGGCGCGGCTGGTGGAAGGCGCCGATCAGGTTCTTGCCGCGCGGAGTGTCGATGGCGGTCTTGCCGCCGACGGACGAGTCGACCTGGGCCAGCAGGGTGGTGGGGATCTGAACGAAGTCGATGCCGCGCTTGTAGATGGCGGCCGCAAAGCCCGCGAGGTCGCCGACCACGCCGCCGCCGAAGGCCACGATCAGGTCGCCGCGGTCCAGTTCAAGCGCCAGCAGGCGGTCGCTGACCTCGGCCAGGACCTCCCAGCTCTTGGAGGGCTCGCCGGCCGGGACGACGATCGCCTGGGACGAGATGCCGGCCGCCGCGAGCGCCTTGGTCAGCCGCTCGCCATGCAGGGCCCAGACCGTCTCGTCGCTGACGATCGCCGTGCGGCCCTGCTTCAGGAACGGAGCCAGGTGCACGCCGGCCTGGTCCAGCAGATCCCCTCCGACCACGACGTCGTAGGCCCGATCGCCGAGGCCAACGCGGACGGTGCGGCTCATTTGGCTTGTTCCTCGAGGTAGCTGGTCAGGGCCCGGATCACCTGTTCGACGGCGACGTGGTGGGCGGTGTCGCCGGTTTCGACGGTGACGTCGGCCTCGGCGTAGACGGGGTAACGCTTTTCGGCGAGCTCGGTCAGGACTTGGAGCGGGTCCTTGCCAGAGAGCAGCGGGCGGCTGTCCTTGCGCCCGACGCGCCGCACCAGCACCTCCAGGTCGGCCTTCAGCCAGACCGAGATCGAGCGCTCCTTGATGAGCTTGCGGGTCTCGTCGTTCATGAAGGCGCCGCCGCCGGTGGCGAGGACGTGGGGCGGATCTTCCAGCAACCGGGTGATCACGCGGCGCTCGCCTTCGCGGAAGGCCGGTTCGCCCATCTCGGCGAAGATATCGGGAATAGACCGGCCGGCGGCGGCCTCGATCTCGACATCAGCGTCCTTGAACGGGAGTTCAAGTGCGTTGGCGAGGCGGCGGCCGACGCTTGATTTGCCAACCCCCATCAGGCCCACAAGGGTGATGGTGCGGGCGCGCAGCGGTGTGTAACGGTCCATGAACGGGGAGGGTCTTACACGAGCATGTGCCTCGACGCCAAGTTGACCGTACTGCAAAGCTGGCACCGATGAGCCGTAAGCTTACCGTCCTGACGCTAGGCGCTTTCCTGATCGGCGCCGTTCCCGCCCTTGCGCAGCCGGCCGTGGAAGTGACGCCGCTGGCGGCGCCCGACTACTTCGCCAACGCCGGGCGAGACACGGGCCTGCCGCCCGATCTGTGGCGCGGGGCCTCGGTGGAGACAGCGCGCACCGTATTGCCGCTGCTGGCGGCCAAGCCTTTGTCCCCGGCCGCGGGCGCCCTGGCCCGGCGGGTGCTGGCCACCGGCGCGGACGGTCCGCAGGGCGCGGGCCAGGATCGCGACCTGGCCGGCGCGCGGATCGCCGCCCTGATCGCCCAGGGGGCGGTGAAGGACGCCGGGGTGATCCTGTCGCGGACCTCTGGACTGGAGCAGAGCCCGGCCCTGGCCCAGGCCGGCGCGGAGGCGGCGCTGCTGGCGGGCGAAGATGAGCGCGCCTGCGCGATCGCCGCGCGGCTGCCGACTGGACGCGAAGAGATTTACTGGCTGCGGCTGCGGGCCTATTGCCAGGCGCGCGAGGGCCAGGCCGCAGCGGCCCAACTGACCTTCGACCTGGCGCAGGGCGTGGCGCGCGACGCGACCTACGGCCGGCTGATGGGGGTCAAGCTGGCGGGCGCCGGAAGCCCTGGCGCGGCCTCGCTGCGGAACGGCCTGGACTATGCGCTGTCGCGGAGCCTTGGCCTCGATCTGGCGGCCGCGACGCCGGCGCCGGCGGTGGCCGCCGCGCTGGCGAGCGCCGAGCCCGGCGTCGCCGTCTGGAACATCGAAAACGGGCCGGGTCCGCTGAAGGCGGCGATGGCGGCGGTGGCCGCCGGCGACCTGGCCGGCGCGCAGGCGCTGCGGGCCGGACTGACCGCAGATGCGACGCCGGTCAACGACCTGGCGCTGCTGGACGCGTTGATCGCGGCGGCGAGCGGCAAGCCCGACGGCCCGACCCTGGACCGGCTGGTCGAACGCGGCGCGGTTTCGGACGCCAAGGCGCGCGGCAAGATGCAGAACGCGGCGATCCTGCTGGCGGCGCTGGGCGCGCCGATGGGACCGCAGGCGCGGGGCGAGTTCGCGAAGTTCGCGGCGGCCGAACCTGGCAAGGCGACGGTGGCGCGGGGCCTGGCTCTGGACCTGGCCGGCGAAGCCAGGCTGATGGGCGAGACCGCTTTGCTGGCGCTCTGGATCAGCGCCGACGCCGGTGCGGCCGGCCCGCCGATCGGTGACCGGGCGCGGATCGTGCGGGCGCTGCGGCTCGCCGGGCTGGAGCCGGACGCGCGCGCCTTCGCGGTCGAAGGACTGCTGGCGCAGAGATGAGCGGCGCCGGCTGGATCGAGGCTTTCCTGGAGATGATGGCGGGAGAACGCGCCAGCGCCAGGAACACCCTGACCGCCTATGGCAAGGACCTGGCCGACGCGCAGGCGTTCCTGAAAGGTCGCGGCGTCGATCTCAGCACCGCCGGGGCGACGCAGGTCGAGGCCTATTTCGCGGCCCTGAGCGATCGGGGCCTGTCGCCGGCGACGGCGGCGCGGCGGCGCTCGGCGGTGCGGCAGTTCTACCGTTTCGTGCTGGGCGAGGGCTGGCGGGCGGATGATCCCTCGCGGCGGGTGGACGCGCCCAAGAAGGGGCGGCCGCTGCCCAAGGTGCTGAGCCGGGCCGAGATGGACGCGATCATCGCCGCGGCCGGGGGGCGTGACGGGGCGCAGGGTCTGCGGCTGGCCTGCATGGTCGAGCTGGCCTACGCCTCGGGTTTGCGGATCTCCGAGCTGACCGCGCTGCCGCTGTCGGTGCTGGCGCGCGACCCTGCCTATCTGATCGTCAAGGGCAAGGGCGGCAAGGAGCGGCTGGCGCCGCTGAACGACGCCGCCCGTGCGGCGGTGAAGGCCTATCTGGAGGTCCGCAAAGGCTTCCTGCCCAAGGGCGACGCGGCGAATCCCTGGCTGTTTCCGTCACGCAGCAAGGCCGGGCGCCTGACCCCGCGGCGGTTCGCGCAATTGCTGGACGAGGCGGCGGCCGACGCCGGGATCGATCCTGCCCGCGTCAGCCCGCACGTGCTGCGCCATGCGTTCGCGACCCACCTGCTGGAGGGTGGGGCCGACCTGCGCGTGGTGCAGAAGCTGCTGGGCCACGCCGACATCGCCACGACGCAGATCTACACCCACGTCGCGGGCGATCGCCTTCGCGAGGTGGTGGAGACCAAGCACCCCCTGGCGAAGAAGTAGGCGGCGCTCTCAGAGTTCGCCGCGCCTCACCCCGTGATCCGGTACCTGCCCGTGCCGTCGGGACAGACGCGGACATAGCGCTGCTCGCTGCCCGAGACCTGGGCCGGGGCCAGGCGGCACTGCATGCGGTCGTAGTCGCCATAGGCGTACTGGCCCGACTGCCGGCCGCGGTCGAAGTCGCTCTCGCGGTACGGGATGGTCTGGTCGTAGCTGTAATAGTAGCCGCGCTCGTCGCACTTGGCCGAGGCGCGGCCGACGCCGAGGCCGATACCGCCGCCGACCAGGGCGCCCAGCACCGCGCCTTCGGTCCGCACGCCGCTGCCGGCGACATTGGAGCCGAGCGCGCTGCCGAGCAGGGCGCCGATGACGGCGCCGCCGATCGAGCGGTTGGTCTTGCTGTTGGTGCAGGACGGATCGTTGCTGATGTAGCTGGTGGAGGTCGAGGCGTCCTGGGCGTAAGTGTCGGCGCTCCACACCGGCGGCGGGCCATAGGCGCGCTGATAGGCGCCGGTTCCCCAACGACGGTCGTAGTCGGTGCGCGCGCGGTCATAGGCGGCCAGCCGCTGTTCGTAGTCGAACCGGCTCTGGCTGGAGCCTGGCGCACCGGTCGCGGGCTGATAGCTGGGCTCCGACCAGGTTGGGGCCGGGCCGTAGTTGCGGGCGTACGAGCCATAGCCGTACTGGCGGTCGTACTGCTCGCGCGAGCGTTCCCAGCGGGCGCGAGCGGCCTCGTAGTCCTGGCGGGACTGTTCGTAGGCGGCGCGGTCGGCCTGATAGCGGTTCTGGTCATACTGGTATTGCGGCGTCGGTCGCGGGTCGGAGTACGGGTTCGGCGCGGGGGACGGATACTGGCTCTCGTACTGGCCTTGGTACTGACCCTGGTACTGGCCCTGATAAGGGCCCTGATACTGGGCGAGGGCGGGCGTGGCGGCGGCCGCGATGACGGCGGCGGCGGCGATGACGGCTTTGGTGGCTTGCATGGGCGACTCCTGGACCGCAACAAAACGTGAGCGGGCCGCAGCAGTTGCAGTCGGCGCCGGGCGGCGGCTTGACGTGCGGGGCGCTATGGCTGTTCCTCGGGGTTGTGAGGCGCGCGCTTCGGGCCTAGTTTCCGCCGCTTCCGCAAACGGAAAGGGAAGATTCCTCGTATGGCCGCGCACTATCTCGAGTTCGAGCGTCCGATCGCCGACCTCGAAGCGAAGATCGAGGAATTGTCCAAGCTGTCGGAGACGACCGGCTCTGGAACCCTGGACGCCGAGATCGAGGCGCTGCGCGCCCGCGCCCAGGAAGTTCGCCGCCAAGCCTATTCCAAGCTGGACGCCTGGCAGAAGACCCAGGTCGCCCGCCATCCCGACCGCCCGCACTTCATCGACTATGTGAGCGGCCTGATCGACGAGTTCGTCGAGCTGCGCGGCGACCGCAAGTTCGCCGACGACCAGGCGCTGATCGGCGGCCTGGGCCGGTTCCGCGGCCAGCCGGTGGTGGTGATCGGCCACGAGAAGGGCCGCGACACCGTCAGCCGCGTGAAACACAATTTCGGCTATGCGCGCCCCGAGGGCTACCGCAAGGCCATCCGCCTGATGGAGCTGGCCGAGCGCTTCAATCTGCCGGTCATCAGCTTCGTCGACACCCCGGCCGCCTATCCGGGCGTGGGCTCGGAAGAACGCGGCGTGGCCGAGGCCATCGCCCGCTCGACCGAAAAGAGCCTGATGCTGGAAGTGCCGATGATCGCCATCGTCACCGGCGAGGGCGGCTCGGGCGGGGCGCTGGGCATCGCCTGCGGCAACCGGGTGCTGATCCTGGAGCACGCGATCTATTCGGTGATCCCGCCGGAAGGCGCCAACTCGATCCTGTGGCGCGGCGCGCGCACGGCCGAGGAAGCGGCCAAGGCGATGAAGATCACCGCCCAGGACCTGATCGGCATGAAGATTGTCGACCGGATCATTCCGGAGCCGCCGGGCGGCGCTCACTCTGACAAGGAGGCGATGGTCGCCGCGGTCGGCGACGTGATCGCCGACGAGCTGGCGCAGATCGCCGACATGACCACCGAGCAGCTCAAGAAGCAGCGCGCCGACCGCTTCTACGCCATCGGCCGCAGCGGCCTGCAGTAAGCTCCAGCGCTAAACGGCTTGCCTGACGCTCCGGCGCCGGGTTCATTGTCTTCCAAACAACCGTTTGGGAGGGCGCGATGGCCTTGAAGACCCGTTTCACCGAGCTCGTGGGTGTCGAGCACCCCGTCGTCCAGGGCGGCATGCAGTGGGTCGGCCGCGCCGAGCTGGTCGCCGCCGTGGCCAACGCCGGGGGCCTGGGCTTCATCACCGCCCTGACCCAGCCGACGCCGGACAAGCTGCGCGAAGAGATCGAGCGCTGCCGCTCGCTCACCGACAAGCCGTTCGGGGTGAACCTGACCATCCTGCCGGCGATCAACCCGCCGCCCTATGCCGAATATCGCCAGGCGATCATCGACAGCGGCATCAAGATCGTCGAGACGGCGGGCAACAAGCCGGCCGAGCACGTCGAGGAATTCAAGAAGCACGGGATCATCGTGATCCATAAGTGCACCAGCGTCCGCCACGGCCTGTCGGCCGAGCGCATGGGCGTCGACGCCATCTCCATCGACGGCTTCGAGTGCGCTGGCCACCCGGGCGAGGACGACGTCCCCGGCCTGATCCTGATCCCGGCCGCGGCCGACAAGATCAAGATCCCGATGATCGCCTCGGGCGGTTTCGGCGACGGTCGCGGCCTGGTCGCGGCCCTGGCGCTGGGCGCCGAGGGCGTCAACATGGGCACGCGCTTCATGTGCACCAAGGAAAGCCCGATCCATCAGGCCATCAAGGAGCAGATCGTCGCCAACGACGAGCGCGCCACCGACCTGATCTTCCGCACCATGCACAACACCAGCCGCGTCGCCCGCAACGCCGTCAGCCAGCAGGTGGTGGCGCTGGAGAAGCAGGGCGCCAAGTTCGAGGACGTGCGCGAACTGGTCGCCGGCACTCGCGGCCGCAGCGTCTACGAAGTGGGCGACAACGACGCCGGCATCTGGTCGGCCGGCCAGATCCAGGGTCTGATCCACGACATCCCATCCTGCGAGGAGCTGGTCAGCCGCATCGTCCGCGAGGCCGAGGAGATCATCCACGGCCGCCTGGCCCGCTTTGCGCCGAACAAGCAGGCGGTCCCGGCCTAACCGCCGAACTGATCGCCGAAAAAGAAGAACCCGCCGGAGCGCGAGCCCCGGCGGGTTTTCTATTGGCTATGCCTGTCGGCCGCCCGCCCGTGGGGTGGGCGGGCGGCCTCCCAGGCTTAGTAGCGCAGGGTCGCGCCCATGTAGAAGAAGCGACCGCGGTTATCGAAGTTCGACGAGCCCGTGCCGACGCCCTGGAAGGTTTCCGGCAGGTAGGGAGGGTTCTCGTCGGTCACGTTCAGGATGCCGGCGCGCATCGAGACCTGATCGTTCAAGGTGTAGGTCACCTTGATGTCGTGGTTGTAGTAGTCGCCCGTGTAGTACGGGGCGAGCTGGGTGTCGGTGAAGGCCGTCGTCGAGGCCATCGAGCCGATGTAGTGCGTGGTCCAGCTGACGCCCACGTCCTCGTAGGTCCACTGGATCGTGCCCTGGGCCTTCCACTCCGGCGTCGCGTTGGTGATGGTGTTCGCGAACTGGGTGTAGGCTTGGCCCGGCAGGCCCTGCTGGGCCCAGCGGTACATCCAGGTGCCGTCCAGACGCATGGCCAGCTGGCCCCACGGCTTGTTGATGGCGTCCTGGAGATCGAAGCCGTACTGGATCGAGGCGTCGTAGCCTTCGACCTTCACCTTGGCGACGTTCTGGTTGGTGAGGATGACCTCGACCACGCCGCCGGGGACCGCGCCGCCGTTCGTGCCGGTCGGGTCACGAATGATGAGCGAGCAGAACGGGTTCGAGGCGTAGGCGTCCGTCGACTGGTAGCAGAGGTCCTGCAGCAGGGTGTTGATCGGGATCGTGCCGACCTGGTCCTCGATGTTGTACTTGAAGAAGTCGAGGGACATCTGCAGGCGCGGGATCCAGCGGGGCTGGATGACCACGCCGACATTGTAGGTGTTCGCCGTTTCCGGGCCGAGGTCCGGGTTGCCGCCTTGCAGCAGCGGCAGCGACGGGCGGCCGGTGCCGAAGTTCGAGACGAAGGTCGCCGGGTTGTAGTTGGCGATGGCGGCCGAGCAGGTCGCCAGGCGCAGGGCCTTGTTTGTGGCGCTGGCGACAGCGTAGCTGTCCTTGTCGCAGGGGTCGATGGCCGCGGTGGTGAAGTTGCGGCTCTGCGGCGAGTACAGCTCGACGATGTTCGGCGCGCGCACGGCGGTGCCTTGCGAGGCGCGGAAGCGGACGTCGTCCACAGGGGCCCAGTCCAGGCGGACCTGGTACTGGTCGGTCTGGCCGATCGAGGAGTAGTCGGCGACGCGGCCGGCGACTTCGAAGGTCAGTTCCTTGGCGAACGGCAGGTCCTTCAGGATCGGAACGCGCAGTTCGGCGAAGGCTTCCTTGGTGTCGTACTCGCCCTGGCGGGTGCCGATGGCGTTGAAGAACAGCGCGCCGGAGGCGCCGAGGGCGTCCTGGGCGAAGAAGCTCTCTTCCTTGCGGTATTCGGCGCCGATGTTGACGCCGACATGGCCGGCCGGCAGCTCGAACAGGTTCGTGCCGATGTTACCGGCGACGACGGTCTGCTTCACTTCCTGGTCGGTGACCGAGCTGGCGTTGGTCCAGGCGACGGCGGCCTGGTTCGGGCCGTTGATCAGATCCCACGGCACGCAGCCCGCGGCGCGAGCGGCGACGTCGCGGCAGACGACCTGGCCGTTGACCAGCACCGCGTCGGTGGCTTGCTGCACGCGCGCCACGCGCGGGACGTTGTACGAGGTCGTCGTGCCCGTGGTCTTGCCGTACTGGGCGTACCAGTCCCAGTTGAACGTGCGGCCGACGGCCTCGAAGTCGCCTTCCATGCCGCCGAGGAGGCGGAGCGTTTCGCGCTCGGTCTTCACGTCACGGCCGCCGAACTCGGTCCAGAACTTGCCGACCTGGGCGGTAGAGCCCTGGGTCAGGGTCTTGCCGGCCGCGAGCCATTCGGCGCGCAGGGCCGCAGCGGTCGAGCCAGAGCCGTTCAGGTAGGCGTTGTCGCCCTTCAGGGTGACCGGCATGGTGCCGCCGCCCTGGGCGTTGGAGAACGGCGGCTGGAAGAAGCCGAAGCCGTCGACCTTGGAATAGGTGACGTCCGCGAAGACCTTGATGTCGTCGGTGATGCGATAGTCGGCATAGCCGCGGATGGTGCCGCGTTGCGACTTGGCCTGCAGGGCGTTCAACGAGGCCGAGTAGAACAGGGCGTCGTCCTGGCAGGTCGGCTGGACGGCCGGGGTCGAGCAGGGGGCGCTGAGGCGGACGACCTGGGACGGATTGCGGTAGTCCAGGGTGACCGCGCGGGCCACTCCCACCGCGCCGGGCGTCAGCTGGAAGGTGGCGGTCGGGGTGGTGTTGGTCTTGCTGGCCGGGATCACCGTCTGCGGGTTGGCCAGGTTGTTGCGGCGGATGCCGGGATAGCCCCAGTCGCGGTCGACCTGGAAGATCGGCTCTTCGCGCGAGACTTCACCGCCGACCAGGATGTTGAGGCGGTCGTCCAGCAGCTTCGTGCCGTACATGCCCGAGATCCGGAAGGTCTCGCCGTCGCCTTCCTGCGAGGTCCCGACCTGGCCCTCGATCTGGAAGCCGTCGAACTCCTTCTTCATGATCAGGTTGACGACGCCGGCGATGGCTTCCGAGCCGTAGACCGCCGAGGCGCCGCCCGCGACGGTGTCGATGCGCTCGACCATCATGGCCGGCAGCAGGTTCAGGTCGACGGCGGGCGAGGACGCGTCCGAGAACACGATCCGGCGGCCGTCCTGCAGCACCAGGGTGCGCGTCGGGCCAAGGCCGCGGATGTCGGCGCGGGCCTGACCGGCGAGGAACAGCGTCGAGGACGTGTTCTGGCCGTTGCTGGCGGCGCTGATCATCGGGATGTCGAGCAGCATGTCGCCGATCGACAGATTGCCGGAGGCGGCGATCTGCTCGGACGTCAGCACCGACACCGGAACCGGCGAGTTGAAGGTGTCGCGACGGATGCGCGAACCGGTGACGACGATCTCGTCAACGGCGACTTCCTGGGCGGAAGCGATAGCAGGCACGGCGAAACTGGTCGCCGCAACAGAGCCGAGCAATACGGCTCGAAGCGCGTTCTTCATTGGAACTTTCATCTGGCCCCCCGGCCTGAGTGAGGAAGAGGGCTCCGGATGGGTCGCCGGAGCCACGGTTTCTCAGCCGTACCGCGACGTCAGGTTGTTACGCTCGCTTGTGCGATTGTGACTCTTGAACGTCGCTCGGACGGCGAGCCGGGACGCTTCCATGCGTTCGTTACGCCTGCAACGAAAAAGTCACAGTTTCGCAACGGTGAAGTCACGTGTGTAACAGAAGGGTCATGTGTGCGGCGTATGCGTCACACTTGTGACGGCGGGCCAGGCGCAGTCCGTCAGCCGGGCAGGCTTCGCCCGGCTGAGTTTCGGCTCAGGCGATGGCCCTGAGCGCCGCGCCGAGCTCGTCGACGCTTTGCGGTGTGACCGCCCAGGAGCACATGAAGCGCACCGAGCCGTCCAGGAAACGATAGGCGAACCAGCCGGCGGCATGGAGGCGGCCAAGCGTCGCATCATCCATCTCGACGAACACCGCATTGGCTTCGACCGGGTGGGCCAGCGGAAAGGGCGACAGCGCCGCCAGCCTCCGGGCCATGGCGTTGGCGTGCTCGGCACGGGTGACGAAGGCGCCGCTCTCGAGCATGCCGATGAAGGGCGCGGCGTAGAACCGGCCCTTGGACGGCAACTGGCCTGACTGCTTAAGCCGGGCGTCGAAGCGCCGGGCCAGGGCGCGGTCGAAGATCACCACCGCCTCGGTGGCGGTCATGCCGGCCTTCGTCCCGCCGACCACGAGGATGTCGATCCCGAGCGAGCCGATCGCCTTGAGGTCGAAGCCGGCCGCTGCGGCGTTGGCGAGCCGCGCGCCGTCGAGGTGGACGCCGAGCCCCTTGGCCTTGGCCGGGGCGATCAGGGCGGCCATGTGCTCAAGCGAATAGACCGTGCCGTATTCGGTGGCGTTGGTTAGCGAGAGCGCGGCGGGCGACTGGCGGTGGGCCACGTCGGGCTGGCCGAGCGGCGCGGCGAGCGAGGCCGGATCGATTCGGCCCGAGGCGCCCGGCAGACCGACGAGGCCAAGTCCCTGGCCGAAGAACCCCGGGGCGCCGGTCTCGTCGGTGCAGACATGAGCGTGCTCGTGCGCCAGCACGGCCTCGAAGGGCCGGCAGAGCGTGGCCAGGGCGATGGCGTTGGCCGCGGTGCCGGAGGCGACGAAGCGGACCTCGGCGTCGGCGTCCAGCAGGGCGCGCACGGCGTCGGCGGCGCGGGCGCTGATCTGGTCGCTTCCGTAGCCGGAGGTGAAGCCGCTGTTGGCGGCGACGATCGCCTCGATGGCTTCAGGCGCGGCGGGGGCGGTGTTGTCGGAGGCGAAATCGTAGCGGGCCATGTCTCAGTCCTAGCCCGCGCCCCGGCGGAGGCGAAACCGCGTTTTTCGCTTTCTTCATAGAACCCCGGCAAGTTCGCCGTGGGGAGTATCGAATGGGCGATTCCAGGGCGGCAGACCTTACGTCCCGATTGGCGAGCGTGGCCCGGCTGACACCGCATTCGGTGGTGCTGTGCGACCCGGCCGGCCGGATCGACTGGGTCAATGACGGCTTCACGGCGATGACCGGCTACAGCTTCGACGAGGTGAAGGGGCTCACGCTGGCCGAGGTTCTGCGCTGCCCGGACGCCGATCCCGAGACCTGGGCGATGATGGACACGGCGGCGGCGGCCGGCGAAGGCTTCCGCGCCGAGGTCGTCGACCAGACCAAGGATGGGCGGCGGATCCACGTCGACGTCGATATGCGGCCGAGCTTTGCAGCCGACGGCGCCCTGGACGGCTTCATCGTGATCACGGCCGACGTCTCGGCCGCGCACGCCACCCGCGAGCGGCTCACGGCGGCGTCGCTGGCGCTGACCTCGGCCGGACGGCTGGCCAGGCTAGGCGGCTGGGAGGTCGATCTGCTCGAAGGCGTCGTCCGCTGGAGTTCCGAACTGACGGAGCTTTTCGGCCGTCCGACGCAAGTCGAGAACCACATGGAATCCATGGCGGTCTACGCCGAGGAAGAGCGAGAGTGGGTCCTGGAGCATGTGCGCGAGGCGATCTCGACCGGGGTGTCGATCGACTTCGAGGCCCAGGCGATCCGCGCCGACGGGGAACGGATCTGGCTGCGGGTCATGGGCGAGCCGCGCATGGTCGATGGGCGGTGCGTGGCGCTGCACGGCGCGAGCCAGGACGTCACCGCTCAGCGCGAGGCGACGGCGGAGCTGCGTGAGTCCGAGCGCTTCGGTCACGGGGTGATCGACGGCCTGGCCGCCTATCTGTCGGTGGTCGACGAGAAAGGGACGATCATCGCCGCGAACTCGGCGTTCAAGAAGCTGGGCGCGGAACTGGTGGGCGGCGCCTATCCGATGGGGCGCAACCTGTTCCGGGTGTTCGAGAGTTTGCCGAACGGACGCGGCAAATACCTGGTCCGCGGCGTGAAGTCGGTGATCGCCGGCGAGGTCGAGAGTTTCAACCGGGCCTATCAGGCGCGGGACGGCGAGTGGTTCCGTCTGACCGCCGCGCGGTTCCAGGGCGAGGGGCCGGTGCGCTGCGTGGTCATCACCCAGTCGATCGAGGACCTGAAGCGCTCGGAGCGGCGGCTGAAGGTGCTGAACAAGTCGCTGAAGCGGGCCCGCGACCAGGCCAATGCGGCGAACGTCGCCAAGTCGGCCTTCCTGGCGACCATGAGCCATGAGATCCGCACTCCGCTGAATGGCGTGCTGGGCATGGCGCAGGCGATGGATCGCGACGAGCTTGCGCCGGTCCAGCGCGAGCGGCTGGGCGTGGTGCGGCAGGCCGGCGAGACGCTGCTGGCGCTGCTGAACGACCTGCTGGACCTGTCGCGCATCGAAGCTGGGCGCATGGAGCTGGAAGACAGCGTCGTCGACATCTTCACGCTGATGCAGGGGGTGGAGTCGACGTTCGGGCCGCTGGCGGCCGAGAAGGGACTGACCCTGGAGCTGGAGGTCGAGCCGGCGCTGAAGGGGACGTGGACGGGTGATCCCACCCGCCTGAGGCAGGTGCTTCACAACCTAGTCTCCAATGCAGTGAAGTTTACCGCGCAGGGCAAGGTCTGCGTGCGGGCCTTGCGGCGCGCCGGCAAGCTGATCGTCGAGGTCTCGGACACCGGACCGGGGATCGCGCGCGAACGGCAGGGCGCGCTGTTCCAGAAGTTCGTGCAGGAGGACGCCTCGACCACGCGGCGCTACGGCGGCTCGGGGCTGGGGTTGGCGATCTGCCTGGAGCTGACGCAGCTGATGGGCGGCAAGATCTCGGTGGCCTCGCAGCCGGGGGAGGGCGCGACCTTCACCGTGGCCCTGCCGCTGGCGCGCGCCAAGGCGCAGCTGGCGCCGGCGCCGGAAGCGGCCGCCCAGGTTCCGTCCGGCGACCTGCGGGTGTTGGCCGCGGAAGACAATCTGGTGAACCAGATGGTGCTGCGCACCTTGCTGGGGCAGCTCGGCGTCCAGGTGCGGTGCGTCGACGACGGTCAGGCGGCCATCGAGGCGGCGGCCGAGGGTGGCTGGGACGTCATCCTGATGGACGTGCAGATGCCGGTCATGGACGGCCCTACGGCGGCGCGACGCATTCGCGCCCGCGAAGAGGCCGAGGGGCTGCCCCGCACGCCGATCATCGCGCTTACCGCCAACGCTATGGCCCACCACGAGGCCGAGTACCTGGCGGCGGGCATGGACGTCCTGGTGCCCAAGCCGCTGGAGGTGGAGCGGCTGATCGGCGCGATCTCCGCGGTGGTCGGGGAATAGCGCCGATCAACGGGCGGCGGAGTTCTCAGCCGTGCTCCCGTCCCCAGGCCTGCACGTCGGCGACGAAGAGGTCGGGCTCCTCCATGGCGGCGAAGTGGCCGCCGCGGGGCTGGTCGCTCCAGCGCACGATGTTGTAGGCGCGCTCGGCCCAGGCGCGGGGCGGAGCGGTGTAGAGCGGCTCGCCGGGGAAGTTGGCGAAGGCCGTCGGGGTTTCGCAACGCTGGCCTTCGGCCAGGGCCAAGCCGCCCTCTTCGAGGAAGCCGCGATAGTACCAGGCGCCGGTCGTGAAGCTTCCGGTCATCACGTAGAGCATGATGTTGGTCAGCAGCGCGTCCTTGGGGTGGACCTGATCGAAGGGCTTGTCGCGCAGGTCCGACCAGTCGTGGAACCGTTCGGCGATCCAGGCGGCCTGGCCGACCGGGTTGCCCGCGCCCATCCAGGCCAAGGACTGGGGCTTGGAGGCCTGGAGCCGGAAATAGGCGCCCATCAGCTCCATCATCTGGCCCTGACGGGTCAGCCAGGCGACCTCGGCCTCGTCCTTGGGACCGCCGAACGGACGCAGGGCCATCATGTTCAGGTGGATCGCGCGGACGTAGGCGCCGTGCTCGTGTCCGAGCCAGGAGGTGACCATCGCGCCCCAGTCGCCGCCCTGGGCGAGATAGGTCGAATAGCCGAGCACCTGCGTCATCAGGGTGTTGAACAGCCGCGCGGTGGTGCGCTGGCCGATCGGGCGGACCGGCTTTGACGAGAAGCCGAAGCCGGGCAGGGACGGGATCACCAGGTCGAAGGCGTCCTTTGGGTCGCCGCCGAAGCGGCTGGGGAAGGCGAGCTTCTCGATCGAGCCCCAGAACTCGTAGTGCGAGCCCGGCCAGCCGTGGGTGAGCAGCAGCGGCCGCTTGCCGCCGGCCTCGCCGACCACGTGCAGGAAGTGGATGTCGTAGTCCTCGACCTTGGCGGTGAACTGGGGGAAGCGGTTGAGGTCTGCCACCGCCGCGCGCCAGTCGTAGGCGCCGGTCCAGTGGGCGCAGAGGTCCTTGAGGTAGGCGCCGTCGCAGCCATAGGCCCAGCCGTCCGGAACCTCAGGGGCGGGCGGCCAAGGATAGGCGCGGACCTGGTCCAGCACCGCCTGCACGGCCTCGTCGCTCCAGGCGACTTCGAACGGTTGAACCATGTTACCCCTCCCAATCTTGTTGGGCGGAAAGATGCTCGCCTTACCCCAAGGGGCGTCAAGGGGGTGCGAGCTACGCTTCCGGCCGCAGGCCCTTGGCCAGGGCGTGGCCGAGCTGGCGGTTGAGGGTGCGGGCCATGCCCTTGGGCAGCTTGCCGGCCAGTTCGAGCGTCACCGCGCCGTGGGTGGCGGCCCAGAACATGCGGCCGATCTCCTCGGGGTCGCCTTCCATGACGCCGGCCTCGACCAGGCCCTTGATGTAGGCCGACTGCATGGCGTTGGCGCGGGCGGCGGCGGCGACCAGCTCGGGATAGTCCTTCTCGTGCGGCTGGTTGAGGTCGAACATCAGCTTGTAGGTCTGCGGGTGTTCGAAGGCGAAGTTCAGATAGGCCTCGCCGACAGCCGAGCTCTTGGCCTTGGCGCTGCCCTGGGTGGTCGAGAGCGCGGTCTCCAGCGCCTCGGCGAAGCGGTTGAAGCCGTTGGTGCGCACCGCCGCCAGGATGTCTTCCTTGTCGGTGAAGTAGCGGTACGGGGTCATCGGGCTGACCCCCAGTTCGGCGGCCAACTGGCGCATGGTCACCGCGTCCGGTCCCTTCTCGGCGAACAGCTTCTCCGCCGCGTCGCACAGGCGTTCGCGGAAGTCGGCGACATCGGACTCGGAGAGGACGCGGGGCATTGGTAAACTCGACCCAAAGAAAGTGCTTGTCCTGGGTTAGCTCTTACGTAATAAATTTACAACGTAAAAAGGCGAGGAAGCGATGTCGGACTGGGATGTGCTCGTCGCGAAGGACGATCTGCGCAAGATCGAGGTGCGAAACGCCCCACCACGGGCGCCCTTGGCGGACGGCGAGGTCCGGCTGGAGGTCGAGCGTTTCTCGCTGACCGCCAACAACATCACCTACGGCCTGATCGGCGAGGCCTTCGGCTACTGGAAGTTCTTCCCGGCGGGCGAGGGGCTGGGCCGCATTCCGGTCTGGGGCTTTGCCACGGTGGTGGAATCCAACGCCGCCGACGCGCCGGTCGGCCTGCGGGTGTTCGGCTATCTGCCGATGTCGAGCAGCTTCACGGCGCGGCTGGCGCGCAAGGGCGGCGGCTTCATCGACACCTCGGCGCACCGCGCCGAACTGCCGCCGACGTACAACGCTTACGCCGAGGCGCCGGAAGACGCCTCGGACGACCACCGGGCGCTGCTGCGGCCGCTGTTCATGACCTCGTGGCTGCTGGACGATTTCCTGTCCGAGGACGCGGCGATCAAGACCCTGGTGCTGTCCAGCGCGTCGAGCAAGACGGCGATGGGCCTGGCCTGGTTCGCGCGGCGGCGCGGCGTGCCCGTGGTGGGGCTGACCTCGCCGGGCAATGCAGGGACCCTGGCGGGCCTTGGCCTCTATGATCGCATCGTGCCGTACGGCGAGGCCGGATCACTGAAGGTCGAAGGGCCGGCTGTGTATGTCGATTTCGCCGGCGACGCGCAGGTGAACCAGACGGTGCATGAGGCGCTGGGCGGTGAGCTGGCGCGCAGCATCATCGTCGGCGGCACGCACTGGAGCGGCGATCGCGCGCCGCGCGCCCTGGCCGGGCCGCAGCCGGTGCTGTTCTTCGCCCCCGACCAGATCCGCAAGCGCGCGGCCGAGTGGGGGCAGCAGGAGCTGGACCAGCGGTTCGTCGCGGCGCTGCACGAGTTCGTGGCCGACGCGCGCTGGCTGAAGCTCAAGCAATCGACGGGCCCGGAGGGCCTTCTGGCCGCCTATCGCGAGGTGCTGGAAGGCCGGGCCCGGCCCGACGAAGGACATATCATTCGACCGGCGTGAAGCCGGCCTAAGAGGAGGAAGACCATGGACGGCGATGTTCGCATCAACCCCTACCTGTCCGGTAACTTCGCGCCGATCCGCAGCGAGGACGACTTCGAGCTGACGGTGACCGGGGAGATCCCCAAGGGCCTGCGCGGCACCCTCTATCGCACCGGCCCCAACCCGCAGTTCGAGCCGCGGGGCGAGTACCACTGGTTCTCGGGCGACGGCATGATCCACGCCTTCCACGTCGAGGACGGCAAGGTCAGCTATCGCAACCGCTATGTGCGCACGCCCAAATGGGAGGCTGAGAACCAGGCCGGCCGGGCGCTGTGGGGCGCGTTCGGCAATCCGGCGACCACCGATCCGAGCGTCTTGGGCAAGGACAGCGGCGGGGTGGCCAACACCAACATCGTCTTCCACGCCGGCAAGCTGCTGGCCCTGGAAGAAGGGCATATGCCCTTCGAGATGCAGCCGCGGAGCCTGGAGTCGAAAAGCCCGGTCGAGCAGTACAAGGGACGTGTCACCGCGCACCCGAAGATCGACCCGAAGACCGGCGAGATGGTCTGGTTCGGCTATGGGATCGGGCCGATGCCGTTCGGCACGGGGATCAGCTATGGCGTCACCGACGCCAGCGGCAAGGTCGTGCGGCGCGACGACTTCGAGGCGCCCTATTCCTCGATGATCCACGACTTCCTGGTCACCGAGAACCACGTGCTGTTCCCGGTGCTGCCGCTGACCGGCAGCATGCAGAGGGCGATGAGCGGCCTGCCCGCCTACGCCTGGGAGCCGGACAAGGGCAGCCACGTGGCGGTGATGCGCCGTGACGCCGACGTCTCGACGATCCGCTGGTTCAACGCCCCGCCGTCCTATGTCTTCCACCCGATGAACGCCTGGGAAGAGGACGGCAAGATCATCGCCGACGTGTTCCGCTATGACAGCGCCCCGCTGTTTCCGAATGCGGACGGCTCGCCCGGCGCCAAGGCGGCCGCGCGGCTGGTGCGCTGGACCTTCGACCTGACGGGGAACTCCGACGCCATCAAGGAAGAGGCGATCGACGACCTGGACGGCGAGTTCCCGCGGTTCGACGAGCGCCACGCGGGCCTGGCCTATCGCCACGGCTGGTACGCGGCCGATCCGGGCAACGCCAAGACCATCAAGCAGACCGCCATCGCCCACCTGGACCTCAAGACCGGCAAGCGTCAGGTCTACGAGCTGAGCGGCGGCGACATGACGTCGGAGCCGGTGTTCACGCCGCGCTCGGACAGCGCCGACGAGGGCGACGGCT
Organism: Phenylobacterium sp. Root1290; assembly: GCF_001425305.1. Taxonomy (GTDB): domain Bacteria; phylum Pseudomonadota; class Alphaproteobacteria; order Caulobacterales; family Caulobacteraceae; genus Phenylobacterium. The sequence goes on from NZ_LMEE01000003.1 coordinate 400,068, forward strand.
GGGTGACCGCGGTGGTCTGGCGGGCGGCCGAGAACCGCAGCGACTTCGTGGTGTTCGACGCCCAGGACATCGCCAAGGGCCCGATCGGGACCGCGCAACTGCCGCGCCGCGTGCCGTTCGGATTCCACGGCAACTGGGTGGCGGAGTAGCGAACCCACCCATCCGGTGTTCATGAGTCCCGGTCTTCGGCTGCGCCGAAACCGGGATGGCACCAGGGAGCGCGCCCTTCTTTTCCGCTCGGACCTCGCCTAGACCTGTCGCCCTCAACGAGGAGCGGGAGGCGTCATGCGGGCGATCTGGTACGACCGGACGGGACCGGCGCGAGAGGTGCTGCAACTGGGCGACCGCCCGACGCCGCAGCCGGGGCTAGGCCAGGCGCTGATCCGGGTGCGAGCCTCCGGGGTCAATCCCTCCGACGCGGGCATGCGCGCGGGACCTGCGCCGATGGCCTATCGGCGCATCACCCCCAACAGCGACGGCGCCGGCGTGGTCGAGGCGGTCGGGCCGGGCGTCGCACAGGCCTGGGTCGGCAAGCGGGTCTGGTTCTACAACGGCCAGCGCAACGGCCGCGCCTTCGGCTCTGCGGCCGATTACATCGAGCTGGACGTCGATCTGCTGAGCGAACTGCCGGACGCGGTGTCGTTCGCTGAAGGCGCGACCCTGGGCATCCCCTGCATGACCGCCCATCGCAGCCTGTTCCTGGCCGGGCCGGTGCAGGGCCGCACGGTGCTGGTCACCGGCGGCGCTGGCGCGGTGGGGCACTACGCCGTGCAACTCGCCGCCTGGGCGGGGGCGACGGTGATCGCCACGGTGAGCTCGGAGGAGAAGGCGGAGCGGGCGCGCCAGGGCGGGGCGCACCAGGTCATCGACTATCGCCGCGAGGACGTCGCTGCGCGGGTGCGCGAGCTGACGGGCGGCGAGGGCGTGCACCACGTGGTCGAGGTGGACTTCGGCGGCAATCTGGCCTCGACCCTGGCCAGCGTGCGGCTGAACGGCTCGATCGCCTATTACGCAACCAAGGGCTCGCGCGAGCCGGTCTTTGCGGCCGGCGCGGCCATGGGCCTCAATCTGCAGATCAACAGCGTCTACCTGCCGGTCTCGCCGCACGAGGCGCGGCGCCGCGCGCAGGCCGACATCACCCGCTGGATCGGGACCGGCGAGCGGATGCTGTCGGTGGCGGGGCGCTTCCCGCTGGAGGACTGCGCCGGGGCGCACGAACTGGTCGAGAGCGGCGGCAAGGTCGGCACGGTGGTGGTCGAGCCGTGACCGCGCCGGAAGACGCCATCCGCGCGCGGCGCAAGCTGACCAACAAGCTGATCGCCGCCCACGACGCGGCGCGGCTGAAGCCGTTCTTCGCGCCTGACGCCAACCTGATCTCGGGCGAGGGCGGGCTCCTGATGGGCGCGCCGGCGATCCTCGCCGCCTTCGAGGCGCAGTTCGCCGATCCGAGCTTCGTGACCTATCTGCGGACCACGGAAAGCGTGACTTTGGCGGCGGATGGGAACCGGGCCGCGGAGACCGGGACCTGGCTGGCGACCTGGAAAGATCAGACCGCGACCGGGCCTTATCTCGCGGCCTGGAAGAAGGTGGTCGGCCAGTGGGTGATCGAGAGCGAGACGTTCGTGACGGTGGGCTGACGCGGCGCGGCGATTGAACAGCGCGCCGCCCACGGCTATGAAGGGGCATGGTCAGCGCTTTTGCAGCCCTTCGCACGCGACTTACCGGCGGCCGCCGGATCTAGACGGCTGTCCCGGCGGCGGCACGCCAGCCTCATCGACATTCCTGACTGCCCGCCTCCCAGAGAGAGCTGCAAACCATGCTGCGCGACCCTTCCGTAAAGTACCGCCCGTTCCCCCAGGTCCAGCTGACCGACCGCCAGTGGCCGTCGAAGACCATCACCAAGGCGCCGCGCTGGCTGTCGACCGATCTGCGCGACGGCAACCAGGCCCTCGCCGACCCGATGAACGCCGAGAAGAAGCAGCGCTTCTTCGACCTGCTGGTCGGCATCGGGGCCAAGGAGATCGAGGTCGGCTTCCCTTCGGCCGGCGCCACCGAGTTCGACTTCATCCGCAGCCTGATCGAGCAGGGCCGCGTGCCCGATGACGTGATGATCCAGGTGCTGACCCAGTCGCGTCGCGACCTGATCGAGCGCAGCTTCGAGAGCCTGGAAGGTGCACGAGCGGCGACGGTCCATCTCTACAACGCCGTCTCGCCGGTCTGGCGCGAGGTGGTGTTCGGCCTGGACCGGGCGGGCGTGAAGGCGCTGGCCGTCGAGGGCGTCAGCATCATGCGCGAGCAGGCCGAGCGGCGGCCGGGCACGGACTGGCGCTATGAGTACAGCCCCGAGACCTTCTCGACCGCCGAGCTGGAGTTCAGCCTGGAGGTCTGCGAGGCGGTTCTGGACGTACTGCAGCCGACGCCCGAGAAGCCGGTGATCCTGAACCTGCCGGCGACGGTCGAGGCGTCGAGCCCGAACATCTACGCCGACCAGATCGAGTGGATGTGCCGCCACATCTCGCGGCGCGACAGCGTCGTGATCTCGCTGCATCCGCACAACGACCGCGGCACCGGGGTGGCGGCGGCCGAGCTGGGGCTGATGGCCGGCGCCGACCGCATCGAGGGCTGCCTGTTCGGCAACGGCGAGCGCACCGGCAATGTCGACCTGGTGACCCTGGCGCTCAATCTCTACACCCAGGGCGTCGATCCGGGGCTGGACTTCTCGGACATGGAAACGGTCGTGAAGACCGTCGAGTACTGCAACCAGCTGCCGGTCCACCCGCGCCATCCCTATGCCGGCGAGCTGGTGTTCACGGCGTTCTCGGGCAGCCACCAGGACGCGATCAAGAAAGGCTTCGACGCCCAGGCCAAGCGCAATGACCAGCTGTGGGCGATGCCGTATCTGCCGATCGATCCGGCCGACCTGGGCGGCAGCTACGAGGCGGTGATCCGGGTCAATTCGCAGTCCGGCAAGGGCGGCGTCGCCTGGGTGCTGCAGCAGGACAAGGGCTTGCGGTTGCCCAAGCCGATGCAGGCGCACTTCAGCCGCGCGGTGCAGCAGCTGGCCGACGAGACCAGCCGCGAGCTGGCGACGGCGGATATCTGGGAGGCGTTCCAGCAGGCCTATCACCTGACGCCGGGCCAGCGCTTCGAGTTGGTCAGCTTCGAGGAGTCCGGCGTATCGCGCGTCGATCACCAGCGGGTCTTCGTCGGCCAGTTGCGGCTGGACGGGCGCGAGATGACCATCCGCGGGCGCGGCAACGGGCTGATCTCGGGCCTGCTGGCGGCGCTCGCGGGCGACTGCGGGGTGAGGCTCGATGTCGCCGACTTCCAGGAGCACGCGATCGGGGCGGGCAGCGACGCCATGGCGGCGGCCTATGTCCAGTGCCGGACGCCGGACGGCCGCACGGTCTTCGGCGTAGGCATGGACGCCGACGTGGCGACCGCCTCGGTGCGCGCGGTGCTCAGCGCGGCGAACGGGGTGTGACGACAATTGCTCCCCCACTGGGGGAGCTGTCAGCGAAGCTGACTGAGGGGGACTTCGGACTCAGCAGGCCCCCTCCGTCTCGCGGCGGCGTCGCGATCCACCTCCCCCAGTGGGGGAGGAACTAAGGCTTGCCGCTCATCCGGGTGAAGGCCGGGGCCCAGCGCATCGACCGGGCCGGTGACCGACTCCAAGCACGGCCGTGGGCCCCGGCCTTCGCCAGGATGAGCGTCAGCGGGTGAGGAAGAACTCCACGGGGGTGGAGACCTCGATCCGTTCGCCGCGCACGGTGTGCGGGGCGCCGGGGAAGGGGTTGGAGCGGTCCAGCATGGCCATGGCCTCGGCGTCGAGGCTGGCGTAGCCGGATGAGCGGGTGACGTCGCCGCCCAGCAGCCGGCCCTGGCGGTCGACCGAGAAGTGGACATGGACCACGCCCTCCTCCCGGCGCATGCGGGCGCGCTTGGGATAGGTCTTGTGGGCTTCCAGCCAGGCGCGCAGGCGCGAGGCGTAGTCGGGGCTGGCCCCGTTCCGGGCGTCGATGTCGAGGCCCTCGCGCGTTCCCAGGCGCTGGGGCTGTGCGGCCTGGGCCGGCGGTCCGGCGGCGGCGACCTGGACCTGCGCGGGCGAAGGCGCGGGCGCCTGGGCAGGCGCAGCCGACGGCGCCGCCGTGGCGACTTCCCGGACTTGGGACGGTGTCGGCTGGGCGGCGGAAGTCGTCGGCGCAGGCTCCCGAGGAGGGGAGGAAGGAGCCTGCGCCGACGCAGGGACCGGGGCGTTATTCGCGCCGCCCCGGACCTGAACCAGTTCCGCCAGGATCACGGTCTCGTCCCACACCGCAGGCGCCTCGGCCCCCGAGCGCATGACCAGGGCGATGAGCCCAAGGTTCAGCACCGCGGAGAACGCGAAGGCGACCGTTCGCGTGGGCGTGACCGCGATCATCAGAAGGTGCGCGCCAGGGTCAGCTTGAAGGTCCGGCCTTCGGCGTCGAGGGACGCCAGGTGGCGGCGGAACTGCTTGTCCAGCACGTTGTCGACCGCGGCGCGGACCTCCAGGCCCTCGAACGGACCCTGGTCCGGCGTCCAGGTCAGGAATAGGCCGTGCACGCCGTAGCCGCCTGTGCGGCGGCCGCCGGGCCCGATGTCGTCCTGGTCGGCGGCGAACTCACCGCGCCAGCCGGCGCTCAGGTTCTGGTCGGTGAAGCGCCAGCCGACGGTCATGTCGAGTTCGTCGGCGGGGATGGTGTTGAGCGGCAGGCCGGTCAGGCGGTTCTCGCCCTCGATCCGCGAGAGGCCGGCGCGGGCGAAGAGATTGCGCGAGGCGTATTCGGCCTCGATCTCGACGCCCTCGAACCGCGATTCGCCGACATTGACGAAGTAGGCCGAGTTGGCGGTGCCCCGGGTGATCAGATTGGACACGTCGTTGCGGAAGGCGGTGACCTTGGCGCGGACGGCGTCGCCCTGGTTCAGGACGTCGTCGAACGAGAGGGTGAAGCCGCCCTCGAAGTTGTCCGACTCCTCCGGCTTCAGGTTGAGGCTGAAGTTGGAGGCCGTGGCGCTGGTGCGGCTGTAGATCTCGTCCAGCACCGGCATGCGCACGGTGCGGGCGACCGAGCCGAACACCGCGAAGTTGTCGGTGAAGGAGTAGAGCACGGCCAGCTTCGGCGAGGCGGCGCTGTCTTCGACCTGCGTGCGGTTGGTGACGCCGGCGCCGGGCTTCAGCTTGGTCCAGTCGACGCGGACGCCCGGAATGATGGTCAGCTTGTCGGTCCAGATCAGCTCGGCCTGGGCGAACAGGCCGTACTTGTCCATGTCGCCTTCCGGGTGGGTCGCGGCGCCGGGCGTCGTGGTCCCGGCCGCGTTCATGCGCGGATTGCGCCGCTCCTGCTTGTAGGCCTGGGCGCCGAGGAACAGGAAGCCGGTCCAGTCGTCGCCCCAGTCGAAGCGCGAGGTGTTCTGCACGCGGCCCTGCCAGGTCTCGTACGAGAACTCGGAATAGACTACGCCGGGCAGGAAGGTGGTCTCGCGCTGCTCGACCTTGGAGTTGGCGTAGGAGAGCTGGGCTTCGAGGTCGAACAGCTTGGAGCCGCCGAAGTCGTTCTCGTAGCCGAGGGTGGCGGTGATGTCGTCGACCTTGCGGCGGACAGGGGTCGTGCCGAAGGCCTCGGCCTGGTCGTACATCTGGGTGCTGTCGGACAGCCAGTTCTGGTAGGTCGCCCAGACGCTGTGGTCCTTGTCGCCGCCGACATAGTAACGGCCCTTCAGCAGGTAGGAGCTGGAGGAGACGCCCGAGGGGACGACGGTCGTGCCGTCGCCGCTCTTGTAGTTGTCGGCCTCGCGGCGGGTGTACATCGCCAGCAGGTCGAGGTTCTCGGCCGGTTGGCCCGCGACGATGGCCGAGCCGGAGACGCCTTCGGCGTTGCTTTCGAAGCCGGCGCGCAGGCGCACGGCGAAGCGGTCGTCGCCGGTCAGGAAGTCGGAGGCGTCCTTGGTGGTGAAGTTGACCACGCCGGCCAGGGCGCCGGCCCCGTAGAGGGTGGACGAGGCTGGTCCGCGCAGGACCTCGACGCGCTTGTACATGTCCGGCTCGCTGAACAGCGCGCCCATCCGGTACTGCTCGTAGAACTTCGTCACCCCGTCGATCTGGGTGAGGATGCGGCTGTCGGAGTCGGCGATGCCGGTGCCCATGCCGCGGATGTTGAAGCCTTGGCCGAGGGCCGAGACGCCGCCGACGACGCTGACGCCGGGAATGGCCTCCAGCAGGTCGCCCATGGTGGTCGCCTGGGCGTTGTCGATGTCGTCCTGGTCGAGGGCGGTCACCGCCTGGGGCGTGTCGATGGCGACCTTTTCGGCGCCGGCGGAGACGACGATGCGGCCGAGCGACAGCTGCGAGGCCGCGCCTTCCGGCGCCTGCTGGGCGTTCGCCGCTCCGGCCAGCAGCAGGACCGAAGCCCCCGCCAGAAGTCCAATCCGTCTACGCCCCATGCCGCGCCCCATTTCCAAGATATATGCAAGTGCGAGTCAATCGCATATGACTCGTGCGACGCCCCCCGTGGGCGCTCAATGAGGCCGCTAATGCAGCATCCGAAAGTCAATTGCAAGTGACTCGCAAGTGCATTAGTCGGCGAAGAACGAACTGATGAAGGGGACCCCATGGGGCGTATCGGATTTGCGGCGTTGGCAGGCGCCGGTTTGCTGGCGGCAGCGCCGGGCATGGCGCAGGCGCACATGCCTTACATGCTGCCCAACCTGTTCGACCTGACCGACCGTGATCATGTCACCGTCCAGGCGAGCTTCACCGAAGAGCCGTTCCAGGCCGAGGTGGTGATGAAGTCGGACGCCTGGCACGTGCGCGGCCCGGGCGGCGCCGTGACCCCGATCTCCGGCGTCACCTATCTGCGTGACCTGGCGGTGTTCGAGGCCCCGATCGCGGCCAAGGGCACCTATCGCGTGTCGTCAGGCGAGCGCTTCGGCCGCAAGGGCAAGATGTACCGCGACGCCAAGGGCCAGTGGATCATCAGCGAGGGCAAGGACAAGCCGGCCGACGCGCCGCTGGTCGAGGTCCAGAGCATGACCCTGGCCGAGGTCTACGTGACCCGCGGCGGCCCGACGCCCGACGCGCTGGCGCCGACCGGCAAGAGCCTGGAGCTGCGGCCGATCACCCATCCCAGCGAGATCTTCGCGGCCCAGCCGGCCAGCTTCGAGCTGCTGTTCGAGGGCAGGCCGGTCAGCGGCGCCCACGTCGAGGTGTTCCGCAGCGCCGGCGTCTATGACGGCAAGAAGCAGGTGGGCGGCCAGATCACCACCGACGCCGCCGGCAAGTTCGCGATCACGCCCCCCGACGCGGGCACGTACCTGGCGCTGATCCGTTACCGCACCGAAGCCCCGGCCGGCGCCGAGACGCCCTACCGCAGCTATTCCTACACCCTGACCTTCGAAGCGACCGAATAGGACCGACCATGACCAGCTTTCGTCTTCCCCTTGCCGTGACCGCCGCGCTGCTGGCGCTGGGCGCCGCCTCGGCGCAGGCCGCGCCGCACGAGCACTCGGCCTTCATCACCGACTACGACCAGGACAAGGACGGCAAGGTGACCGCCGCCGAGTTCAAGACCGTCCGCGACCAGCGCTTCGCCGCCATGGACGCCGACAAGGACGGCGTCCTCACCGAGGCCGAGTACGTCGGCGAGTACGAGGGCCGCCTGACCGCTCAGCTCGCCGCCTCCAGCGAGAGCGCCGAGCGCAAGGAAGAACAGCGCGTGCGGCAGATGCGTCAGGCGCATGTGCGCTTCGGCGTTCTCGACTCCAACAAGGACGGCAAGATGACGCCGGCCGAGTTCGAGGCCTCCGGCGTCCGCGCCTTCGCCGAGCAGGACGGCGACGGCGACGGCGTGGTCACCGGCGGTGAGAAGAAGAAGGGCGGCTAGGGCGCTTAGCGCGTTCTAGGCCCGAGGGCTGGGGCGGCGCGTACGGGCGCGTCGCCTCAGCCCAACGCCTCCCACATGGCCATGGCCAGGCTGAAGGCGCGCATGTCGCCCGTGGTGGTGCCGGCCATCTTGTTCATCGCGTAGGCGAAGGTGGTGTGGGCGTCCATGTCGATGATCACCAGCGAGCCGCCATAGCCGCCCCAATAGATGGTGTTGGGGTTGGGCATCGGGACCGCGCCGCCGGCCAGGCCAAAGCCCATGCCGAAGCGCGCGGGGATGCCGAGGATGAGGTCGGTGCCCTCGATCTGCAGCTCCAGGGCCTTGCGGCAGCCGGCTTCCGACAGGATGCGCTTGCCCTTGGCGACGCCGCCGTTGGCGAGCACGGCCTGGATCTCGGCGACCGAGCGCGCATTGCCGGTGCCGCCCGCGGCCGGGATCTCCGCGCCGCGCCAGGCGCGGGTGCGGGTCTCAGAGACCTCAAGCGGCGGGTTGTCCGACATGTTGGCCTGCAACTCGCTCTGCGCGCCGGCGCCCAGACCAGCTTCCGTAGGCGGCGGCGGGATCAGCTCGGCGACACGGGCGTCCTCAGAGGCCGGCAGGCCGATGTGGAAGTCGGCCCCCAGCGGCTGGGCGATCTCCTCGCGGAACACCGTGCCCAGGGTCTTGCCGGTGATGCGGCGGACGACCTCGCCGACCAGGTAGCCCTGGGTCAGGCCGTGATAGCCGGGCGCCGTGCCGGGCTCCCAGAACGGGGCCTGGGCGGCGAGCAGCGACGTGGCCTTGTCCCAGTCGTAGAGATCTTCCTTGGCGAGCGGCTCCTTCCAGCCCGAGAGGCCGGCCGAGTGGCTCATCAGGTGGCTGACCTTGACCGCTTCCTTGCCGTTCGCGGCGAACTGCGGCCAGTAGCGGGCGACCGGCGCGTCGAAGTCCAGCTCTCCGCGGTCGGCGAGCAGCAGGGCGGTCAAGGCGGTCATCGTCTTGGTCGTGGAGTAGACGTTGACGATGGTGTCGCGCTCCCAGGCGCGGGTGCGGGCTTCATCGACAAAGCCGCCCCAGAGGTCGACGACCGTCTCGCCCTCGACCGTGGCGCAGAATGAGGCGCCGATGTCCGCGCCGCTGGAGAGATTGGCTTCGAACGCCTCGCGGGCGCCGGCGTACTTGTCGTGCACAAGACCCTGAACTGAACCGTCGGCCATTGGCTGGCTCCTCTCTGTTCAGGGGCACCCTAGCAGCAGGTTGCGATCAGCCGAAGAGCTTGCCGAGGAGACCTTTGCGCGGCGTCGGCGCAGGCGGCGGGTAGGGCGCCGCGTCGCCCGCCAGGTCGGGCAGGCCGGCTTTGCGCGAGACAAGCACCTCGATGTACTCGGCCTGGATGCCGCGGCTGAGGTCCTCGATCGTCCAGATGGTGGTCGAGAGGCCGCTGACGGCGTCCCAATAGGCGGCGATGTCGTAGCCCCAGTCGATCGTGACCAGGGAGCCGTTCGGGTCCATCGGATTGCCGTGATAGACCGGCTCGAGCAGGTGCTCGATCTCGCCGTCGGCGCGGCGACCGGCGCGGCGCACCGAGGGTTTCTCCTTGTTGACGATCGGCACGGTGCAAACGTGCAGGCCGCCCGGCTTCAGGGTGCGGGCGATCTCGCGCAGCGCCAAGTCGGGCGAGAAGACGTGCTCCATGACGTCCTGGGTGACGACAAGATCGAAGCTCTCGTCGTCGAAGGTCTGGCGCTCCAGGTTCTCCGACCGCCAGCCGCCGGTAGGGTGCAGCGTGCCCCACGGGATCGACGGATCGTATTGGCTGGAGACGTAGGCCGGGGCCTGGTCCGCGAGCCGCCGGCTGGCGGCGAGGCCGGGCGAGCTCTCGTGGATCACGAGCTCACGCCAGCGCGGCCGCAGCTGCGTCAGCACCGAGAACATCGCCCGCTCGCGCGGCTGGGCGTTGCACGACTGGCAGAGGAAGTGATCCCGCAGCCATTCGTCCCTGGACCGGAAGGTGGTCTGCTGTTCGCAGACCGGACAGAAGCCGTCGACCTCGAGAAGGAAGCCGGCCATCCGTCGCCCCCCTAGATCAACGCGCCGTGGCAGTGCTTGAATTTCTTGCCCGAGCCGCAGGGACAGCCCTGGTTGCGGCCGGTGTTCTCCCAGCCGTCCGGCAGCGAGGTGATCGGCAGGGCCTGGCGCTGCTCGGCCGAGAGGCCGTCGGGCAGCGCGCCCATCTGGGCGACGTTCTCGCCGGTCAGGGGGTCCATATGGACCTCGGTCAGGCCGGTCAGCGGGGCGATCGGCTCGGGCTCGGCGTACTGGAACTCGACGGTCATCAGCCAGCGGGTGACGTTCTGGCGAAGGTCGACCAGCAGCTTCTCGAACAGCGAGAAGGCCTCGGTCTTGTACTCGTTCAGCGGATCGCGCTGGCCGTAGCCGCGCAGGCCGATGACGTTGCGCAGGTGGTCGAGGTGCATCAGGTGCTCGCGCCACTGAAGATCGATCATCTGCAGCAGGAAGCTCTTTTCCAGGCCCCGCATCTGGTCGGGGCTGATCGCCTGCTCGCGCTCGGCCGCGCGGGCGTCGGCGGCGGCGTGCAGACGCTCAAGGATCTCTTCGTTGGCGATGCCTTCCTCGGCGGCCCAGGCAGCCAGCGGCAGGTCAAGGCCAAGCAGTTCCTGGACCCGCTCGTTCAGGCCCTGGATGTCCCACTGCTCGGCGTAGGCCTTGGGCGGCAGGTGACGCTCGACCAGGTCCTCGATGGTGTCGCGGCGCATCTCGGTGATGATTTCCGAGAGATCGGTCGCGGTCATGAACTCGGCGCGCTGTTCGAAGACGGCCTTGCGCTGGTCGTTCACGACGTCGTCGTACTTGAGCAGGTTCTTGCGGATTTCGTAGTTGCGCTGCTCGACGCGCTTCTGGGCTTTCTCGATGGCGGCGTTCAGCCACTTGTGGGTGATCGCCTCGCCTTCCTGGACGCCGAAGGTGCGCATGATCGCGTCGAGGCGTTCTCCGGCGAAGATGCGCAGCAGGTCGTCTTCGCAGGACAGGAAGAACTTCGAGTGGCCGGGGTCGCCCTGACGGCCGGTCCGGCCGCGGAGCTGATTGTCGATCCGGCGGCTTTCGTGGCGCTCGGTGCCGAGCACGTAGAGGCCTCCGGCGGCCAGGGCCTGTTCCTTCAGCGCCTTGGTGTCGGTCTCGATGCGCGTGCGCTCTTCGGCGGCGGCTTCGGGCGTGACCTCGATGCCCAGGCCTTTTTGCTCCTCGCGCCATTTCAGCACGCGGATGTCGATGTTGCCGCCGAGCTGGATGTCGGTGCCGCGGCCGGCCATGTTGGTGGCGATGGTCACCGCGCCGGGAATGCCGGCGTCGGCCACGATCATGGCTTCCTGTTCGTGGTAGCGGGCGTTCAGGACGTTGTGCGGCACACCGGTCTGCGTCTTGCCGTTGTGCTCGAACTTGTGGGCCTTCAGCAGTTCGGAGAGCTGCTCGGACTTTTCGATCGAGACCGTGCCGACCAGGATCGGCTGGCCGCGGACGTAGCAGTCCTCGATCTGCTTGATGATCGAGCCGTTCTTCTCGCGTTCGGTGCGATAGACCTCGTCGTCCTCGTCGATCCGCGCGACCGGACGGTTGGTCGGGATCTCGGAGACGTCCATCTTGTAGATGTCGCCGAACTCCTGGGCCTCGGTCGCGGCGGTGCCGGTCATGCCCGAGAGCTTGGTGTAGAGGCGGAAGTAGTTCTGGATGGTGACCGAGGCCAGGGTCTGGTTCTCGGGCTGGATGTTGGCGCCTTCCTTGGCCTCGATGGCCTGGTGCAGACCCTCGGACAGGCGGCGGCCCTGCATCATGCGGCCGGTGAACTCATCGATCAGGATCACTTCGCCGGCGCGGACGATGTAGTCCTTTTCTCGGGTGTAGAGGATGTTGGCCCGCAGGGCCTGGTTGACGTGGTGGACGATGGAGACGTTGGCGGCGTCGTAGAGGCCCGCGGTGTCGGCCTCGAGATGGCCGCCGGCGGCCAGCATCTCTTCGACCTTTTCCGAACCTTCCTCGGTGAGGATGACCTGACGCTGCTTCTCGTCGTGGTCGTAGGTCGTGGGATCCTGGATCAGCTCCTTCATGACCAGGTCGATGGTCTTGTAGAGCTCGCTGCGGTCCTCGGTCGGGCCGGAGATGATCAGCGGGGTGCGGGCTTCGTCGATCAGGATGGAGTCGACCTCGTCGACGATCACGAAGTTATGGCCGCGTTGGACCATTTCGCCCGCGTCGTAGACTAGGTTGTCGCGCAGGTAGTCGAAGCCGAACTCGTTGTTCGTGCCGTAGGTGATGTCGGCGTTGTAGGCGGCCTGGCGCTGGCCCTGGCTGAGGCCGTGGACGATGACGCCAGTCGACAGGCCGAGGAACGCATAGACCTGCGCCATCCAGTCGCCGTGCAACTGGGCCAGGTAGTCGTTGACGGTGATGACGTGGACGCCCTTGCCGGCGAGCGCGTTCAGGTAGGTCGGCGCGGTGGCGACCAGGGTCTTGCCTTCACCGGTCCGCATTTCGGCGATGCCGCCGCCGTGGAGGACCATGCCGCCCACCAGCTGGACGTCGAAGTGGCGCTGGCCGAGGACGCGGCGGGAGGCTTCGCGCACGACGGCGAAGGCCTCTTCCAGCAGCTGGTCGAGGGTTTCCCCCTTGGCGAGACGGTCCTTGAATTCCTGGGTCTTGGCGCTGAGTTCGGCGTCGGTCAGCGCCTGCATCTTCGGCTCGAGCGCGTTGATCTTGACGACCCGCGCATTCATGCCTTTGACCTTGCGGTCGTTCGAGGAGCCGAAGAAGCGTTGGAAGATGCTCAAGGAAATCGTTCCGGATTTGCGGGAGGGCCTGGCGGCGGCGCCTCTAAGCCTGCTCGCCTGCCCGGAAATTCCGCTCTTTTCAGGGCGCGCGAGACTTAAGCAGCGGTCATGCCAGTGTCAACGCGGCGAGGTCGCATGCGCCGCTAACGTCTGCGTGCGCCAAACGAAAAAGGCCCTCCCGCGAGGGAGGGCCTGATCCTTAGGCAAAGTCGAAATCAGTAAATTTCGATCAGGCCGGCCGCGCCCATGCCGCCGCCGATGCACATGGTGACGACGCCCCACTTGGCGCCGCGACGCTTGCCTTCCTGCAGGATGTGGCCGGTCAGACGCGCGCCGGTCATGCCGTAGGGGTGGCCGATGGCGATGGAGCCGCCGTTCACGTTGTACTTTTCCGGGTCGATGCCGAGCTTGTCGCGCGAATAGAGGCACTGCGAGGCGAAGGCTTCGTTCAGTTCCCACAGATCGATGTCGTCGATCTTCAGGCCATGACGTTCCAGCAGGCGCGGCACGGCGAAGACCGGGCCGATGCCCATTTCGTCCGGCGCGCAGCCGGCGACGGCCCAACCGCGGAAGGCGCCGAGCGGCTCAAGGCCGGCCTTGGAGGCGGCCTTGGCTTCCATCAGCACCACGGCGGCGGCGCCGTCGGACAGCTGCGAGGCGTTGCCGGCGGTGATGAACTTGCCTTCGCCGCGGACCGGCTGGAGCTTGGCCAGGCCTTCGATGGTGGTGTCCGGACGGTTGCACTCGTCGCGATCGACCACGTAGTCGACGATGCTCTCTTCCTTGGTTTCCTTGTTCACGACCTTCATCTTGGTCGCCATCGGGACGATTTCGTCCTTGAACTTGCCGGCTTGCTGCGCGGCGGCCATGCGGCGCTGCGATTCCAGGCTGTACTCGTCCTGGGATTCACGGCTGACCTTGTAGCGGTCGGCCACGATGTCGGCGGTGTCGATCATCGGCATGAAGAGGGCCGGGTACTGGGCGCTGAGGTTGCGGTCAAAGTTGTCGCCGCCGCCGCCGCCGCCCGGGAAGGACAGGGATTCGACGCCCGCGCCGATGGCGACTTCAGCGCCGTCGTTGCGGATGTAGTTGGCGGCCGTGGCGATGGTCTGCAGGCCCGACGAGCAGAAGCGGTTCACGGTCACGCCCGAGGTCGTGATCGGCAGGCCGGCCAGCAGGCCGGCTTGACGGCCCAGGTTGCCCGCGCCGTGCGCGACGTTGCCGAGGATCACGTCTTCGACGGCGGCCTTGTCGACGCCCGAGCGCTCGACCGCATGCTTGATCGCATGGGCGGCCATGGTGACGGTCGGGGTCATGTTGAACCCACCGCGTTGGGACTTGGCCAGGCCAGTCCGAGCGTAGGAGACGATTACGGCTTCACGCGTCATGAAATGATTCCTCCGAAAAAATTGAGACCGCGCCGGCTGTTATCCGGTCCGGGCGGCGTTAGATCGGGCGCGACCTTTGCATCCCCGCGCCGAGTTGGCTAGGGACGGGCAAGCGCCTGCGGGCGGTTTTCGCATACGAGGTACGTCGACAATGACGAACTCCGCCTTCCGTCGCGTTCCAAACGCGTTGGCGCGGGCCGCGGTCCTGCTGGCCGCGGCCACGCTGCTGGTCGCCTGTGGTGATCGCGGCGGGACCGAGGGCGCCCCTGCGCCCGGCGACACCGCGGTGGCCAAGGTCGACGGCAAGACCGTCTGGGTCTCGGACGTCAAGCGCGAGGCGGTGGCCCAGGGCCTGATCGGCGAGGGCGAGCCGCTGGACGTGTCGTCCGACCTGTTCCGCCGCGTGCTGGACGAGGTGGTCGACCAGAAGCTGCTGGCCGCCGAGGCGCTGAACCGCAAGCTCGACAAGGATCCGGTCGCGCAGAAGCGGCTGGCCGCGGCGCGCGAGCGCATCCTGGGCGACATGCTGGTGGAAAGCGTCGTGTCGGACGCCGTCAACGACAACGCGATCCGCGGCCTCTACCAGGAACAGCTGAAGCTGGCGAAGCAGTCGGAGGAGATCCGCGCCCGTCAGATCGTGCTGGCCAGCGAAGCCGAGGCCCAGGCGGTGCAGAAGCTGCTGGCCGCCGGCGCGTCGTTCGACGCCCTGGCGATGGAACGCTCCACCGATGTCGCCACGCGCTTCAACGGCGGCGACCTCGGCTACTTCACGGTCGACGTCATGCCGGAAGCCTACGCGGCCAACCTGAAGACCTCGAAGGTCGGCGACATCGTCGGCCCCTTCGCGATCGAGGGCGGCTGGGCGATCCTGAAAATCGAGGACCGGCGGCTGGAACAGCCGATCACCTTTGACGCAGCGCGGCCGCAGATCGTGCGTTTCCTGACCTATGATCAGGTTCGCGACTTGCTGGAGAAGCTCCGAAGCCGGGCGAAGGTCCAGACCCTGATCGGCGCGCAACAGGACGTGCCGGGTCAGCCCAAGGAACCCGCCGACGCCCCGAAAGCCGCTCCTGCTCCGCAAGCTCCCGCGACGAAGGCCCCGCCGGCCGCGTCCGCCGCCCCAGCCAAGGCCGCCCAGCCATGACCAAGATTCCCGCCGCGCCGAAGAAGGCCGCGAAGTCCACCGCCGAGAAGGCGCTCGAAGTCGCCGCCAAGCCCGTCGAGGCGCTGGCCGGCGCGCTCGACCCGCTGACCACCGCCATCAAGCGCGCCACCAAGAAGAGCGAGCCGGCCGCCAAGGCCGAGGAGCCCAAGCCAGCCAAGGGCGCGCTGCCGGTCTCGCCGCTGGCGGTTGCGTTCCCCGACATGCCGCCGATCCCGGGCGTGCAGCTGGCGACCGGCCGGGCCGGTTTCTACAAGCACGATCGCGAGGACCTGCTGGTCATGCGCTTCGCCAAGGGCACGGCGGGAGCCGGGGTGTTCACCCGCCACGGCATCGGCTCGGCGCCGGTCGACTGGTGCAAGAAGCACCTGGAGATGACCAAGGGGGCCGATGTGCGCGCGCTGGTCGTCAACGCCGGTTGCGCCAACTCCTTCACCGGAAAGCCGGGCGCCGACGCCGTGCGGCGGGTGGCTTCGGCGGTGGCCAAGCGGTTCGACTGCCGCCAGCGCGATGTGATGGTCGCCTCCACCGGCGTGATCGGCGTGCTGCTGGACGACGCCAAGATCACCCACCGGCTCCCAGACGTCGAAGCCAAGCTGACCGACGACGGCTGGGCCGGCGCAGCGCGGGCGATCATGACCACCGACACCTTCCCGAAAGGCGCCTACGCTGAGGCGGTGATCGATGGGGAAAAGGTGCGTATCGGCGGCATCGCCAAGGGCTCGGGGATGATCGCGCCGGACATGGCGACGATGCTGGCCTTCGTGGCCACCGACGCCAAGATCTCGTCCACGGCGCTGCAGACCCTGGCCAGCCTGTACACCCGCAACAGCTTCAATGCGGTTACGGTGGACGGCGATCGCTCGACCAACGACACCTTGCTGCTGTTCGCCACCGGCCAGTCGGGCGCGCCGAACATCACCCGCGCCGGCGACCGGCGCCTGGCCGACTTCCGCGAGAAGCTGGAGGCGGTGCTGATGGATCTGGCGCTGCAGCTGGTCCGCGATGGCGAGGGCGCCAGCAAGTTCGTGAAGGTGACGGTGAGCGGAGCGGCCAGTTCGGCCAGCGCCCGCAAGATCGCTCGGACGATCTGCGAGAGCCCGCTGGTCAAGACCGCCTTCGCCGGCGAGGACGCCAACTGGGGCCGGATCGTCATGGCCGTGGGCCGTGCGGACGAGCCGATCGACCGCGACCGTGTGAAGGTGCAGTTCGGGCCGCTGGTCGCCGCGCAGGACGGTCTCATCTCGCCGACCTACGACGAGGCCAAGATGAGCGCCTACATGAAGAACCAGGAGCTGGAGGTGTCGGTGGATGTCGGCGTCGGCCGCGCCTCGGCGACCATGTGGACCTGCGATCTGACCAAGCAGTACGTCGCGATCAACGGGGACTATCGATCCTAGCCGCTAGAACGAGTGTCATCCCGGTCAGCGCGCGGCTGAAACCGGGATGGCGTGGATGGGTTGCTCCCCCAGAGAGGGAGCAACTCCTCGACGTTTGTTAGTCCAGCGGGGTCCAGCGCTTGGCCGCGCCGCCTTGGACGGCTTGGGCCTTGTCGCGCTTGGGGCCCTTGAACTGCGACTGGTCGATCGGCTTGGTCGACGCGCGATCGCCCTGGACGCGGGCGCCGTGCGGGTGGCGGTCGCCGCCGCCGGCGGCCTTGGCCGGACGGTTGCGCTGCTTGCGCAGGCCGGGGGGAAGCTCGCTGCGGCCTTGCGGCTTGCGTCCGCCGCCACCGCTGCTGCGGTCCGCGTTCTTGCGGCCGGCTTCGGCGCGTTCGGCCGCCACTTCCGGCATCGCCTGGGTCATGACGTGCAGGCCGCGGTCGTTGCGACGGTCGAAGGCGGGAATCGTCTGACGCGTGACCTTCTGGATGTCCTTCAGCAGGTTGCGCTCGTCGTCGGCGCAGAACGCCACGGCCGAGCCTTCGGCGCCGGCGCGTGCGGTCCGCCCGATGCGGTGGACATAGGCTTCCGGCACGTTGGGCAGTTCGTACTGGATGACGTGGCTGACCGCGTCGATGTCGATGCCGCGGGCGGCGATGTCGGTGGCCACCAGGGCGCGGACTTCACCGGCCTTGAAGGCGGCTAGAGCGCGTTCGCGCTGGCCCTGGCTCTTGTCGCCGTGGATGGCGGCGGCTTCGACGCCGGCCGCTTCAAGCGACTTGGCCACGCGGTCGGCGCCGCGCTTGGTGCGGGTGAAGACGATCACGCGCTTGAAGTCGCGCTCGGCGAACATCTCGCACAGCAGGGCGCGCTTGCGGGCGGTCTCGACGAAGATGACCTGCTGCTTGATGCGCTCGACCGTGGTGGCCTGCGGGGTCACCGAGACCTTGGTCGGGTTGGGGCGCAGCAGCTCGCTGGCCAGCTTCTCGATCTCGCTCGGCATGGTGGCCGAGAAGAACAGGTTCTGACGCACGCGCGGCAGGTGCTTCTGGATCTGCCGGATCGGAACGATGAAGCCCATGTCGAGCATCTGGTCGGCCTCGTCGAGGACGAACATCTCCACGCCCTGGAGCGTGATGGTCTTCTCTTGCAGGTGGTCGAGCAGGCGGCCGGGCGTGGCGACCAGGACATCGACGCCCGGAGCCATGGCGCGCATCTGGCCGCCGTACTTCACGCCGCCGAAGATCACGGTGACGCTGAGGTTCATGTGCTTGCCGTAGGCCTTGAAGCTTTCGGCGATCTGGGTCGCCAGCTCGCGGGTCGGCGAGAGCACCAGCACGCGGCAGCCGCGACGCGGCGCAGGCTTCTTGTCGGCGGCCAGGCGATGGATGATCGGAAGCGCGAAGGCGGCGGTCTTGCCGGTGCCCGTCTGGGCGATGCCGAGCAGATCCTTGCCGGCCAGCACGCCGGGGATGGCCTGGGCCTGGATCGGGGTCGGCTTCTCATAGCCCTCGTCGTTGAGGGCCTTGAGCAGCATCTTGTCGAGGCCGAGGTCGGTAAATTTGGTCAAACGAGTGTCTTTCACGGATGCGCCGAGTGCGGCCGCTCGCATGCAGCGAGGGTCGCGAAGACGCGGGTCATTTGTGGAAAGCCCCCGCGTGGCGGGGCGATCTATGCGATCTCTTCAGGGCGCTCGACAGCTGGGTCCGTAGGTGCGGAACCATCACGCGGCTGGAGCGCCGATAGCGCCACGAATGTTGCGGCGCAGCAGGGATATGACTGGCGGCGCGTGGAAAGTCAAGTTTGGCAAGGGATTTGGGGCTGGCGATGATCGAACTGCCGGATGATCTGCCGCTGACGGAGCGTAGCGTGGTGCGGGTGGTGGTGCGCGATTCCGAGGGGCGGATCCTGTTGTTCCTCACCCGCGACGTCACCGAGCCGGAGCAGGGGGAGTGGTGGGAGCTGCCCGGCGGAGGGATCGATCCGGGCGAGACCCATCTCGACGCGGCGATCCGCGAGCTGCGGGAAGAGACCGGAATCGTGGCGCTGCCTGATCAGGTGGGACCGCCGCGCTGGCGGCGCACGGCGACCTTCCGATACCGGCAGGCCCGGCGGCTGCAGCATGAGGTGGTGGTCGAGGTCGCCCTGGACGAAGCCGGGCCCGCGATCGATGAGGCCGGCCGCCTGGACTACGAGAAGGAGGACTACACAGACTTCCGTTGGTGGCCGCCGGCCGAGATCAAATCGCATGCGGGCCGATTCTATCCCGGGCGGCTGCCGACGCTGCTGGCGGCGTTCCTGGCCGGCGAGGAAATCGACGAGCCATTCGAAGTCTGGTCCTGAACACCGCTTGCCTTTCCGCGCGCATCCCGCAAGGAAGCGGGCATGTCCGAACCCAAGCGCATGGTCCTCGTCGCCGCCGCGGCGCTCATCGATTCCGATGGTCGGGTGCTGATCTGCCAACGGCCGCCAGGCAAGCAGTTGGCGGGGCTCTGGGAGTTTCCGGGCGGCAAGGTCGAACCGGGCGAGACGCCTGAGCAATGCCTGATCCGCGAGCTGGACGAGGAGCTGGGAATTCAGGTCTCGCACGCCTGCCTGGCGCCCTTCGTGTTCGCCAGTCACACCTATGAGGACTTCCATCTGCTCATGCCGCTGTACCTGGTGCGGCGCTGGGACGGCGTCGTCACCGCCAAGGAGCACTCCGGCCTCGCCTGGGTGACGCCGATGAAGTTGGCCGACTATCCCATGCCGCCTGCCGATGCGCCGCTGGTGGCGTGGCTTCGCGATCTGATTTGACGGGCGGGCGGGCACGAAAAAGGCCCGCGGTGAGCTCGGATCACCGCGGGCCTCTCGGGGCCGAAGCTAGCTAGCCTCCGACCGGGTCCAAGACGGGTTGCGAACTGGACGCTCTCAGGTTGAACCCGAGTCCATGCTCAACGCCAGCGCCATGTCGCCCACGGAGTTGGGGCGAAATGTCGCACCAATCGGGCCGATCCAGCAGGCTGGGGCGCGGGTGCGATAAGGCTTGTTCCGGTTGCGGGCGCATTCAGTAAGACTAACTTATCTGCATGCCGACCCTGAGACAGCTGCGATACCTGACCGCCCTGGCCGACGAGCGGCACTTCGGGCGGGCGGCGGCGGCCTGCCACGTCACCCAGCCAGCGCTTTCCATGCAGATCCGCGACCTGGAGGCCGAGCTGGACCTGGTGCTGGTCGAGCGCGGGCGCAGCGGGGCGGTGCTGACCGAGGAGGGGGCGGCCCTGGCCGAGCGGGCGCGGGCCCTGACGGCGGGTGTGAAGGATCTTGAGGACTTCGCGCGCGAGAGGCGCGGCGCCCGCTCGCGGCGGCTGTCGTTGGGAATGATCCCTTCGGTCGCGCCCTACCTGCTGCCCAGGGTCCTGCCGATGCTGCAGGCGGCGATCCCGGAGCTGGACCTGAAGGTCCGGGAGACTCAGACGGCGCAACTGATGACCGAACTGGCGGCTGGCGAGCTGGACGCGGTGATCGCGGCGCTGCCGCTGGCGACCGAAGGAATCGAGGCGGTCCCGCTGTTCGACGACCCGTTCCTGCTGGCCAGTCCGGCCGACGCGCCGATGGCGGCGAGCGACCCGCGCAGCCTGCCGGCGGACAGGCTGCTGTTGCTCGAGGAGGGCCATTGCCTGCGCGACCACGCGCTGGGCGTCTGCGAGATCAGCGACCTGTCGACCTTCGGCGCCACCAGCCTGACGACGTTGCTGCAACTGGTGGCGCATGGGCAAGGGGTGACCCTGCTGCCGCAGATGGCGGCGGCCGACATCAGCGACCCCCGGATTTCGCTGGCTCGCTTCCCCGAGCCGCAGCCTCGCAGGACGATCGCGATGGCCTGGCGCGGCGCCTCGGCCCGCAAGCGTCAGCTGAAGGACATCGCCGCCCGGATCGGAGCTGCCCATGACGGCTGAGACGTGGCTGGCGCAGTTCATGGCTCGGGAGCGGCTGCCGCAGAGCTATGGGCGGGTCGTTCAGGATGTCGCCTTGCCGCTGGCCGATCAGATCGTCGCCGCAAGCAAGCCAGGCGGCATCGTGGTTGGGATCTGCGGCGCGCAGGCCAGCGGCAAGTCGACCTTGACCGCGGTGCTGGCGCGGCTGGTGGAGGACAGGGGCCTGAAGACGGCCTTGTTCTCGCTGGACGATCTCTACCTGACGCGGGCCGAGCGACAGGCGCTGGCGGAAGGCGTCCATCCGTTGCTGGCGGTGCGCGGGGTTCCGGGCACCCATGACGTGGCCCTGGGCGTTCGGTTGCTGGCGGACCTGCGCCGGCCCGGGGCTCACGAACTGCCGGTGTTCGAGAAGGCGCGCGACGATCGGCGCGCCGAGGGCGCGGTTTTCGATGGGCCGGCGGACGTGGTGCTGTTCGAAGGCTGGTGCGTGGGCGCGCGGCCGCAGCCGCCGGGAGAGCTGGCGGCCCCGATCAATGCGCTGGAGGCGCAGGACGACCCCGACGGGATCTGGCGGACTTACGTCAATACGGCCCTGGCCGGGCCGTATCAGGCGATGTTCGGTGCGCTGAACATGCTGGTGCTGCTGCAGGCGCCGAGTTTCGAGGTGGTGCTGGCCTGGCGGATCGAGCAGGAGCGCAAACTGCGCGAGCGGCTGGCGCGCGAGGGCGCGGATACGTCACGCACCATGAGCGATGCGCAGGTCGGGGCCTTCATCGCCCACTACGAGCGGCTCACGCGGTGGATCCTCGAAGAAATGCCGGGCCGGGCCGATGTCGTGGTCGGGTTGGACGCGGAGCGGCGGCCGAGCCTGCGGTCATGAAAAAGGCCGCCCCGGCGAACCGGAGCGGCCTTTCAAGCGGCTTAGCCTAAAGGCTTAGGCGGCCGGTTCGGCGTTGAGCACCGTGGTCAGGCGCGCGCGCAGGGCGGCGTCCTTCTGCACGGCGGCCGACATGTCGTTGTACTTTTGCGGCGAGAGGCCGCTGGCCTGCACGGCCGCGCCCATCTTGCCGATCATTTCCTTCTGGACCTCGGCCTTGGTCGGGCCATCGGCGCCGGCCATCTTCGGGGTGTATTCGCCGTTGATCTTCTGGATCTCGGTCATCGCCGAGCCAAAGGCCTTGAGGTCGGCGTCGGAGAAACCGCCCGCCGCGGGGGCTTCGGCGGCGGGGGCGGCGGCCGGAGCCGTCTCAGCAGTCTGGGCCTGGACGGAAGTGGCGGCGACAGCGGCGCTGAGCAGGCCGGCGGCCAGGATAGCAATACGCATAAAGGGGGGTTCCTGTAGTCGTTTTGGGGTCGAGCCAAGGCCGACATAAAACGCGCAGATGGCCAAAAAGCGACCCGGCTTGGCCGTTTAATCTCTCGAGCGCGCGCCGGCGCCCGCGTTTGACGCATATTTTCCAAGGGTTGCTGGCGAAGAAATCTACATCGACAGGTAATATTTTTCGCGTATAGATTGCGGCTGCTCCTGCATGCAGCCGGGGCCGCTGGGGGGCGTCATGAGACTTTGGGGTGTAATCGCAGCCGCCTGTCTGCTTTTGGGCGCGTGCACGACGACCAACACGAAGCTGGCTGCGAATCCGACGAAGCCGCCCGCTGGCGCCCGCATCATTCTCGTTGAACCTGACATCGAGCTCGCTGTCCTGACCGCATCGGGTGTGCAGGAGCCGCGGGCCGACTGGACCGAGCAGGGCCGCGGCAATGTCGCCGCAGAGGTCGAGCGCCAGATGAAGGCGCGCGCGCATACCTATCGGATGATCGATCCCAACGAAGCCATGGGCGGGCGCACCGGCCAGCTGCTGCGTCTGCACGAGGCGGTCGGCCAGTCGATCATGATGTTCAACTACGGCTATGTCAGCCTGCCGACCAAGGCCGCGTCCTTCGATTGGACCCTGGGCGAGGGGGCGCAGGCGTTGGGAACGGCTTACGAGGCCGACTACGCTCTCTTCGTGCACGGCCGCGGCAACTACGCCAGCGGCGCGCGGGTGGCGACGGCCGTGGGGCTGGCGATCCTGGGCGTTGGCGTGCCGGTGGGCGGACAGCAGTGCTTCGCCTCGCTGGTCGATCTGAAGACCGGACGCGTCGTCTGGTTCAACGTCGCCAACACCGGTCCCAACGACGACATGCGCAAGCCTGATGGCGCGGCGCAGCTCGTCCAGGCGGTGCTCAAGGACGCGCCGCTCTAGGCCATGGCCGGACGCGCGGTTTCAGCACTGGCCCTGGCGGCGGCGTTGGCCTCTGCCCCGGCGGTGGCGCAGGAGCGGGCGGCGGGCCTGCGTCCTGACGTGACATCAGCCGAAGCCGGCTTCTGGTCGGTGATGGATGACGCCGAGGCCGAGGCCAAGACGCGCGCCGATCTCAACACCGACCCGGCACTCAACGCCTATGTGCGGGGGGTCATGTGCAAGGTGGCCGCGGCGCACTGTCCCGATCTGCGCGTCTATGTGATGGACCGGCCGTTCATGAACGCCAGCATGGCGCCGAACGGATATTCGGAAGTCTGGTCCGGCCTGCTGCTGCGCGCGACCGACGAGGCCGAGCTTGCCTATGTGCTGGGCCACGAGGTCAGTCACTTCACCGAAAATCACACCATCGAGGCGCACAGGGCCAAGAAGGTTCGGGCCAATGTGGCGCTGGCCGCGACCGTTGTCGTCGCCGTTGCAGGCGCCGCCTCGGCCGCCAGCGCCGGCACCGCCAGCGAGGCGCAGTCCATCATGGACGCGACCGGCAACACCATCGACCTGATCTACTATGCGCAGATCGCCTCCTACTTCCGCTTCAGCCGCGAGCAGGAGGCGGAAGCCGATCTGCTGGGACAGCGAAAGCTGGCCGCCGCGGGCTATGATCCGGCGGCCGCCCCCGAGAGCTGGCGGGGACTGATCACCGAGACCGAGGGCTCTGACTTCAAGCGGGTGCGCGACTCCGGGACGCGGAACAGCGTCTTCTCCAGCCACCCGCTCAGCAGCGACCGGATTGCGGCGCTGGATGGCCAGGCGAAGACCCTGACGGCCGGCGGAGACAGGGGGCGCGAGCGGCATCGCGCCGCGATCCGGCCCCACCTGGGCGTCTGGCTGCGCGACGACCTGCGCAAGCGTGACTTCGGGCAGACCCTGGTGGTGATCGACCGGTTGGCCGTCAGCGGCGAAGACCTGGGCGTGCTGAACTACTATCGCGGCGAGGCCTATCGCATGCGGCGGGGGGACGGTGATCTGCCGCGGGCCCGCGAAGCCTATCTGGTCGCCGCCGTGCATGCCGACGCGCCGCCCGCCACCTGGCGCGAGCTGGGCGACATCCGACGTCGGGACGGCGACTTGGCCGGAGCCAGGACGGCCTACGAATCCTATCTGGCCAAGGCGCCGCAGGCCGAGGACGCCTGGCTGGTGCAGGACAGCCTCTCCAGCCTTCAACAGGGACAATGACCATGCGGACGATCTTCCGGGCGCTTGCGCCGCTGGCCGCCTGCCTTGCGCTCGCCGCCTGCGCCACCGTCACCTCGGCGCCAGCCGGCGCGATGAAGGTGGGCGCGGCCTACGAGGTGGCGCTGGGCCGCGATTGGTCGGACATCAGCAAGATCATGAACGGGCGCACTGACAAGGTGCGACTGCTGTCGATCGACGGGCCGCTGCTGAACCGGCTCTATCTGAGCGACGGTCTGGAGCCGGGCGAGTATCTGATCAAGCCGGCGGCGAAGGAAACGCCGACGCCGGTGATCCGCAGGGACATGAGCGCGAGCGAGCGGCTGGAGTTCGTCACCGACAGCGTCGTGGCCCTGGAGTACCAGCGTGTCCAACTCGTCCGCCCGCGCCCGGCCAAGCTGGGCCAAGGCAGTGGCGTGCGCTTCGACCTGACGGCCCAGACCAAGTCCGGCCTCGACGTGAAGGGAACGGGCGTGATCAGCGAGCAGGGCGGCAAGACCTATGTCCTGCTCTATCTGGCGCCGGCCGAACACTACTTCGACGCCAACCTCGCTGAAGTTGAGGCGATCATCGGCTCGGCGAAGCTCGGCTAGTCCTCTTCCCGCGGCAGGGGGTTTTCGACGACCCCGAGGGCGTCGGCCAGCCGCATCTTGGCCGATCCCGGCTTGAGCGGCTTCTGCTGGCTGGGATCGGGCGCCCAGCCGGTCAGGGTCAGGATCTCGAAAGTCGCGGGGATGCGGCCGTCCGGCTCGGCGAAACGCTCGACATAGATCTCGAAGGCGCGGGCCAGGACCTGGCGCGTGAGCGGCTTGGGGTGGCGTTCGGCCAGCACGCTGGTCTCGCCCATGGCCCGCAAGTCGGCGAGCAGCTTCAGCGGATGGGCGTAGCGGACGGTCAGACGGTCGACGTCGGCCACCGGCAGGGCGAACCCCGAGCGCTGCAACAGACCCGCCGCATCGTAGGGATCGGCGAAGGGCGAGACGCGAGGTCCGGCGCCGCCGGTGAGCTCGGCCTCCGCGGCCAGCAGCGACTGGCGCAGCTCCGTCAGGGTGGCGCCGCCCAGCAGCGAGCCGATGAACAGGCCGTCGGGCTTCAGCGCGCGGCGGATCTGAATCAGGGCGCCGACCACATCGTTTGCCCAGTGCAGGGCGAGGGTCGAGACGATCAGGTCGAGGCTGCCGGGGGCGAAGGGCAGGCGTTCTTCGTCGGCGACCAGGCGCAGGCTGTCGCGGCCGGCCAGCATGCGCGACGAGAGGTCGGCCTCGACCAGAAGGCCGACGCGGGCGGCGGCGTCGCTCTCGGCCAGGAACCTGGCGAAATGGCCGTTGCGCGCGCCCAGATCGACGGCGCGCGGGAAGTCGCGCATGATCGCTTCCAGGCGAACGACCGCGTCCTCGGCGGCGCGGGCCTTCAGGAAGTCGGCGGCGGCGTAGCCGGGGGCTGCGCGGTCCAGACGGGCGCGGAGCAGGTCGCGGTCGAAGATGCGGGGCGGGGCGGACATGGGCTTTCTAGATGGCGATGCGGACGCCCGGTGGAAGCCCGGGCCGCGCGCGAAGGCGGCGGTTCGTACCGCGCTGGACCTGCTTTTCCCACCCCAATCGCTCGACGGCGGCGCCCTGGCGATGAGCGAAGGCCTGAGCGCGGAGGCCTGGAGCCGCATCCCGTTCATCGACGGACCGCTGTGCGACGGTTGCGGGACGCCGTTCGAGTACGACCTGGGCGCGGGGGTGCGCTGCGCCGATTGTTCGGCCAAGCCGCGGGCGTTCGCCCGGGCGCGCGCGGCGTGCCTCTATGACGAGACCTCGCGCGGGCCGATCCTGCAGCTCAAGCACGCCGATCGCACGGACCTAGCGCCGCTGTTCGCGCGCTGGATCAGCCGTTCGGCGCGCGACCTGCTGGAGGAGGCCGACGCCATCGTGCCCGTGCCGCTGCACCGCTCGCGGCTGCTGGGCCGGCGCTACAATCAGGCGGCCGAGATCTGTCGCCCGCTCAGCCGGTTGTCGGGCGTCGGCTATCTGCCGGACAGCCTGGCGCGGGTGCGCGCGACCCAGACTCAGGGCGGCAAGTCCGGCGCCGGGCGACGCCGCAACGTCGCGGCGGCCTTCGCCGTGCCGCCTGCAAGATCCAGGTTGGTCGCCGGCAAGACGATCCTGCTGATCGATGACGTCATGACCACTGGCGCCACTTTGGAAGGCTGCGCCCGCGCTTTGCTCGCCGCAGGAGCGCTGCGCGTGAATGCCGCAGTGGTGGCGAGGGTTAAAGAAACCACAAGTCGATCCATATAGAACCGAACCCCGTCGCAACCCGTTTCAGTTGAGCCATGGCCGAGATCACCATCTATACGAAGCCCTACTGCCCCTACTGCATCCGCGCGGTGTCGCTGCTGGAGAAGAAGGGCGTCGAGTTCACCGAGATCGAGGCGTCGTTCGATCCGGAGAAGCGCCAGGAGATGATCCAGCGCGCCAACGGCCGGGCGACCTTCCCGCAGATCTTCATCGGCGAGCGCCATATCGGCGGCTGCGACGACATGATGGCGCTGGAATACGACGGCAAGCTGGACGCCTTGCTGGCCGCCTGAGGCTTGATCTTTCCGCTCACTCCCGCGAAAGCGGAAGCCTAAGCTGAGCATGGCTTGGATCCCCGCCTGCGCGGGGTGAGCGGAGTATCTGATGACCCTGCGCGTCGGACTGATCCAGACGAGAACGCCCGCCACTCACGCCGCGGCGCTGGCCCACGTGACGCCATTGGTCCGGCAGGCGGCGAGTGAGGGCGCGAGCTTCATCGCCACGCCCGAGGGGACGAACATCCTGCAGCGCGACAAGGCCGCGCTGCTGCCGCAGCTGACCCTGCTGGAAGACGATCCCGTAGTGCGGGGGCTGCAGGCCCTGGCCGCCGAGCTCTCCGTCACCATCCTGATCGGTTCGGCGCTGGTGAAGCGGCAGGACGGCAAGGCGGCCAACCGTGCGGCGCTGATCACGCCGCAGGGCGAGATCGTCGCGACCTACGACAAGCTGCACATGTTCGACGTGAACCTGCCGACCGGCGAGACGGCGCGCGAGAGCGAGACGTATGAGCCGGGCGCAGAGGCGGTGGCCGCGCGGGCCGGCGAGCTGAAGCTGGGCCTGACCATCTGCTACGACGTGCGTTTCCCGGCGCTGTACCGCGCCCTGGCGCTGGCCGGGGCGGAGGTGATCGTGACGCCGGCCGCCTTCACCCGGCCGACCGGCGAGGCGCACTGGGAGACGCTGCTGCGCGCCCGGGCGATCGAGACCGGGTCGTTCGTGCTGGCGCCCGCCCAGGGCGGGCTTCATGAGGACGGTCGCGGCACCTGGGGGCGGACCCTGGCCATCGGCCCCTGGGGCGAGGTGCTGGGCAAGCTGGATCACGACGAGCCGGGCGTGCTGATCGCCGATCTCGACCTCGCCGCCGTGGCCAAGGCGCGTGCGGCGATTCCGGCCCTGCCCAATGCGCGGAGCTTCAGCGCACCTATATCTCTCCTATGATCCGTTATGCGCTCAGCTGCGAGAACGCCCACGAGTTCGAGGGCTGGTTCGGGTCGTCGGGCGACTTCGACGATCAGTCCGCGCGCGGGCTGATCTCCTGCCCCGTCTGCGAGACCAAGGCGGTTGAAAAGCAGATCATGGCTCCGTCCGTGGCGGGCACGAAGAAGAGCGCCGCCGCCGACCTGTCGCCGCAGATGCGTTCGATGGTGATGGAGGCGATGGGCAAGGTCCGCGCCCACGTCGAGGAGAACTTCGACTATGTCGGCGACGCCTTCGCCGGAGAGGCGCGGGCCATCCACGAGGGGCGCTCCGAAGATCGCGGCATCTATGGCGAAGCGACGCCGTCCGAGATCAAGGCGCTGAAGGAAGACGGGGTCCAGATCGCCCCCCTGCCGCCGGCGCCGCCCAAGAAGTCGGACGTGAACTAAGCCTGCCGCCGGCGGGCGGCGGGGCCATTGCGGCGGCGCTTGGCTGCCCATAGGCTCGCTCCCAGTTCATGGGGAGCGTCAATGATCCGTACCTTCACCGCCGCCGCCTTGGCGGTCGTCGCCTTTACTTCGCCTGCGATGGCGCAGAGCCCGCGTCCTGACCAGCTGGCGTTCCGCGACCTCTACAAAGAGCTGATCGAGATCAACACCACCCTGTCGGTGGGCAGCTGCACCGCGGCGTCTGAGGCGATGGCCGCGCGGCTGAAGGCCGCCGGGTTCGCCGACGAGGACCTGAAGATCATCGTCTCGCCCGATCGCCCCAAGGACGGCAATCTGGTGGCGACCCTGAAGGGGACCGACGCCAAGGCCAAGCCGATCCTGCTGCTGGCGCACATCGACGTGGTCGAGGCCAACCGCGCCGACTGGGAGCGCGATCCCTTCAAGCTGGTCGAGGAAGACGGCTTCTTCTACGCGCGCGGCGCTGCCGACGACAAAGCCCAGGCGGCAGTCTGGGTCGATACCCTGGTCCGCTACAAGACCGAAGGCTTCAAGCCGCGCCGGACCCTGCGCATGGCGCTGACCTGCGGCGAGGAGACGCCCGACACTTTCAACGGCGTCCAGTATCTGATCAAGAACCACCGCGACCTGATGGACGCCGCCTTCGTGCTGAACGAGGGCGCGGGCGGACGGCTGGACAGCAAGGGCGAGCGGGTGTCGCTGGGCATCCAGGCCGGGGAAAAGGTCTACCAGGACTATACGTTGGAGGTCACCAATCCGGGCGGCCACTCGTCGGCCCCGGTGCGCGACAACGCCATCTATCACCTGTCGCAGGCCCTGGCGCGGCTGGGCGAGTACGACTTCCCGGTGAAGCTGAATGACGCAGTACGCGGCAACTTCGTGCAGATGGCGAAGATCGAGGGCGGGCCCATGGGCGAGGCCATGGCCGCCGTCGCCAAGGACCCGTCCAATGCTGCGGCGGTCGCCACCGTCGCGCGCGACGCGGGCCGCAACTCGATGATGCGGACCACCTGTGTGGCGACCATGGTCAACGCCGGTCACGCGCCGAACGCCCTGCCGCAGCGGGCGCGGGCCAACGTCAATTGCCGGATCCTGCCGGGCGAGAGCGTCGAGGCGACGCGCGAGGCGCTGGTCAAGGTGCTGGCGGATCCCGCGATCAAGGTGACGACAGTCGGCGAGCCGAGCCCGGTCACCCCGCCGCCGGTGCTGACCAAGCAGATCATGGGGCCGGTCGAGACCGTCTCAGCCAAGCTGTGGCCGGGCGTGCCGGTGGTTCCGGTGATGGCGACGGGCGCGACGGACGGCCGTTTCCTCAACGCGGTCGGCGTGCCGACCTACGGCCTGACCGGCTTCTTCAGCGAGTCGGCCGGCAACGGCGCGCATGGCCTGAACGAGAAGATGCGGGTGCGCTCGCTCTACGAGGGCCGCGACTTCCTCTACGAGGTGGTGAAGATCTACGCGAACCAGAAGTGACCCAGATGTCATCCCGGTCTTGCTTCGCAAACCGGGATGACACTTCGTGCGTCGTCCGCTCAGAACGTCTTGCGCAGGCCCAACGACATCACATAGCCGGCGCCCTCGACGTCGCCGCGCAGGCGGGTCGTCGTAGCCGCGGCGGTGCCGCCGTAGAACACCGTGTCGTGGTGGATCTCCGACTCGTCGAAGGCGATGTAGGCCAGGGCCGCGTCCAGCTTCATGCCCCAGGGGACGTTGGCCGTCGCGCCGACGCCATAGAGCCAGCGGTCGCCGTCCGGCACGCGGGCGGTGCGGTCGCCGTCCGGGGTCGGGGTCGGGTCAAATTGCACGCCGGCGCGCAGGGTCAGGTCGGGGTTCACGGCATAGTCCAGTCCGACGCCGCCTGAGGTCACGTCCTCGTAGCCCTGATACAGGGTCTCGCCGCCGCCATTGGCGAAGCTGACCTCGATGGCCTCGAACTCGCTCCATCCGATGCGCTGGACCTGGGCGTTGAGGGTCAGCTTGTCGGTCGCCTGCCAGCGCGCGCCGAGCGTGGCGATCCAGGGGGTGCTGAAGTTGGCTGCGCCCTCGACCTCGCGATTGACCGGGGCGAGCGGGCCGACGAGGCCGGCGACGAGCACGCGGCCGTCGAGGTCGTGCTCCATCTTCGAGCGATAACTTGCGCCGACGGTCACAGCCGACCCGAGCTTGGCCTGGGCGCCGAGCGTCCAGCCGAAGTCCCAGCCGTCGCCGCTGAGCTGCGAGACGCCGTCGGCCAGCAACGGCGAGAGGTTCGGATAGGCGGTCTGCAGCTTGGCGTCGGCGTACTGGGCGTTGAGGCCGAGACCGACATCGAGCCAGTCAGTGACCTCCATCGCCCCGGTCAACTGGAAGTCGGCGGTGGTCAGGCGCGAGGTCAGGGCGTCGTAGCGGGCCCAGGAGTTGCGGCGGTACTCGGTCGTGAAGTTGAACGGAGCGGCCACCGACAGGCCGACCGCGAACCGGTCGCCGACCGGCATGGAAATGGCGAAGTTCGGCGCGACGCCGCTCTGGATGGGATTGAAGGCGCGGGGCTCGCCGCGCACCGGCAGGGTGGTCCCGCCCGGATAGGTGATGGTCGATCCGTCGTCCGACACCTTGGCGTCCACGAACACCGCATGCAGGCCGACATAGGCCTCGGGAGCCTTGGTCCCGTCTTCACCGGGGCCGGCGATCGCGGCCGGATTCCACCATAGCGAGGCCGCGCCTTTGTCGGCGACCTCTCCTGAATAGGCCCGGCCGGCGCCCTTCACCGACTGTTCCTGCAGGTAGTAGCCTGCGGCCTGGGCCTGGGTGGACAGGAGGGCGGCGGCGGCCGTGGTCGCCGCCAGAATCGTCAGCCGGGTCATGGAGATACTCGTCTTTCGGGGAGGAAAGGTCCGCGCGCGGATCGGTTGCCGCACAAACACGGCAGGTCCGCCTTGAGTTGCAGGGCGACCATCAAGCGCTTGCCAAGGCGTGGCGTCCGGGCCACAAATAATTAAATTGGCATGGAGTCTGTCATATGTCTGGATCGCATGACGCGGCGAAGGTTGGGCGCACCCTGGCGGACTCGGTCCCCCATTGGCCGCCACAAGTGAAGCCGCCTGCGGGCTCGCCGAACATCCTGGTCGTGCTGTTCGACGATGTCGGGTTCTCGGACTTCGGGTGCTACGGCTCGCCGATCAGGACGCCGACCATCGACAGGCTGGCGGCGGACGGCCTGCGCTACACCGGCTTCCACACCACGGCGATGTGCTCGACCACACGCGCGGCGCTGCTGACGGGCCGCAATCACCACTCGGTCGGCATGGGCTGCCTGGCCAATTTCGATTCAGGCTTTCCCGGCTATCGCGGCAAGATCGCCAAGGAGGCGGGCGTCCTGCCCGAGATCCTGCGCGGCCAGGGCTATGGGACCTATATGGTCGGCAAGTGGCATGCGACGCCGGTCAACCAGACGGGAGCCGCCGGTCCCTATGACGGCTGGCCGCTGGGCCGCGGCTTCAACCGCTTCTACGGCTTCATGGACGCCGAGACGGACCAGTTCTCGCCGGAGCTGGTGCGGGACAATACGCCGGTGGATCCGCCGGGCGGCTATGGCGACGGCTACCACCTGACCGAGGACCTGGTGGACGAGAGCATCCGGTTCGTCGCCGACCACATCGCTGACGCGCCCGATCAGCCCTGGCTGCTCTGGCTGGCCTTGGGCGCCTGTCATGCGCCGCACCAGGCGCCGATGGACATCATCCGAAGCTACGACGAGGTGTTCGCGGACGGCTGGGACGTCGAGCGTGAACGGCGGCTGGAGCGCCAGAAGGCGATGGGCGTCGTGCCGGCCGACACCGAGCTGCCGCCGCGCAACGACGGGGTGAAGGCCTGGGCGGACCATTCGCCGGACGAGCAGCGGGTGTTCACGCGGTTGCAGAGCGCCTTCGCCGGCATGCTGGACCACGCCGACCGGCAGCTGGCCCGGCTTGTGGCGTTTCTGGAAGAGGCCGGGGTGAAGGACGACACCCTGATCCTGGTGCTGTCGGACAACGGCGCAAGCCAGGAGGGCGGGCCGCTCGGCTTCGTCAACGCCATGGGCCCGTACAACATGAAGTTCGAACCGATGGCCGAGAAGCTGGCCCGGATCGAGGACATTGGCGGTCCCGACAGCCACTCGAACTTCCCGCACGGTTGGGCGCAAGCATCGAACACGCCGCTGCGCCGCTACAAGCAGAACACGCACGGCGGGGGCATCCGCGACCCGCTGGTGATCAGCTGGAAGAACGGTATCGCCGCGCGCGGCGAGACCCGGGGCCAGTTCGCCCATGCCTGCGACCTGACGCCGACGTTGCTGGAATTGCTGGGCATGTCCTCGCCCGAAACCATCGCGGGGGTGGCGCAGATGCCGATGGAGGGCGAGAGCTTCGCCGCCTCGCTGGTCGATGCGAGCGCGCCGGCCAAGGCCTCGCCGCAGTACTTCGAGATGTTCGGGCACCGCGGGCTTTGGAAGGGCGGATGGAAGGCCGTGGCCTTCCATCCGCCGGGCGCGCCCTTCGAGAAGGACGTCTGGGAGCTCTACCATCTGGACGCCGACTTCTCGGAAACCAGGGACCTGGCGGCGGCCGAGCCTGAGCGGCTGAAGGCGCTGGTGGACGAGTGGTGGGCGCAGGCCGAGCGCTGCAACGTCCTGCCGCTGGATGACCGGTTCGGTCCGCGGTTCGCCGAGAACGCCCTGCGCCACCAGGGCGCGCGCAAGCAGTTCGTTTTCCACAAGGGCATGGGCCACGTGCCCGGCGACTGCGCGCCGGACGTGCGCTCGCGTTCGTACTTCATCGAGGCTGACGTGAACCTGGCCGACGGCGACGAGGGCGTGCTGATCGCGCATGGCGACGCCACCAGCGGCTACTCGCTGTTCGTCCGCGACGGACGGCTCCATCACACCCTGAACGTCGGCGGGTTGCGCGCCACGGTCAGTTCCGAGGTGGCGGTTCCGGCCGGGCGCCGCAGGTTGGGCGTGCAGTGCCTGCAGGGCGACGGTCGTCGCTTTATCCTCAGCATCGACGGCCAGCCGGCCGGCGAGATGGCGACCCACCTGGGGTTCATGACCCTGATCTCTTGGTCGGGGCTGGACATCGGCCGCGACCGCGGAAGCGCCGTGGGCGACTACGCAGAGCCGTTCAAGTTCACCGGCGCGCTGCGGACGGTGACGGTGACCATGGACGCCGACCAGGCGCTGGACGGCGACGCCGTCGGCGCAGCGGAGCTGGCGCGCCAGTAGATTGCAGTCTCCAACTTCGGGTTGCGGACTGGGGCCGGCTCGGCCACAGTTTCCGTGATCCGGGGGGAGGAACTACATCGTGCTTATCAGAGTAATGGCGCTCGCCGCTGCGTGGCTGGCGTCGGCGTCCGTGGCCATGGGCGCGCCGCTTGAGGCCTATGGCAAGCTGCCCAGCATCGAGGCGGCCGCCATGTCGCCGGACGGCGAGCGGTTCGCCGTCATCACGACGACAGGCGAGGCGCGCCAGATCGTCGTCAAGGAGATCGCCACCGGCAAGGCGAACGTTATCAACGCCGGCGCCGCAAAGGTCCGCGATCTCGATTGGGCCAGCCCCCAGCATCTGCTGATCACCGCCAGCGTCACCGCCACGATCGCCAACGTGATCGCGCCGCGCCAGGAGTACACGACCGTCGTGCTGTACGACGTCGTGGCCAACCGGCAGACGCGGTTGATGCACGACGCCAAGAGCAGTCTCAACATCGTGCTCGGCACGCCGTTTCGGCGGATGGTGGACGGCAAGCCGGCGGTCTTCGTGCAGGGCGTCAGGTTCGACAGCACCGGTCGCGGACGGGTGGCCCTCTACCGCATCGACCTCAAGAGCGGCTCCTCCAAGGTGATCCACGAGGGTTTCCCGAACACCGAGCAGTGGTTGGTCGGCGGCGACGGCCAACCGGCGGCCGCCTCTGTGTTCGACCACACGACCGGGACCTGGACGCTCAAGGTCAAGGTCGCCGGCGGCTGGAAGGACGCCATGCGCTCGGAAGGCTACCTGGACCGGCCGAGCCTGGCAGGACTGGGCCGGGACGGACGTTCGATCCTGCTGTTCGACGAGGTGGATGACGAGCGGGTGCTGCGGGAACTCAACGCCGACGGCACGTTCAGCGAGGCTATCGCGACCAAGGGTGGCGATCAGCTGCTGTTCGATCCGGGAGGGCATCACCTGATCGGCTCGCGGTCCCTGGTGGGGGACGAGTTCCGCTACGACTTCCTGGGGCCTGCCGATCAGAAGGTCTGGCGCTCAATCGAGGCGGCGTATCGCGGCCAGCACGTGCAGTTGCTCTCGTGGTCGAACAACCGCGAGCGGATTCTGATCCGGGTGGATTCCCCGACCGAGGGGCCAGGGATCGCCTACGTGGACTGGAAGACCAAGCGCTCGGACTGGGTCGGCGCGATCTACCGCGACCTGACCGAGCGGGACCTCGCGCAGGTCAAACCGGTGAAGTTCAAGGCCGCCGACGGGCTGGAGCTCAGCGGCTACCTCACCCTGCCGCATGGCCGGGATGCCAGGAAACTGCCGCTGGTGGTCCTTGCGCACGGCGGACCGGCGGCGCGCGACAGGCCGACGTTCGACTGGTGGTCGCAGGCGCTGGCGTCACGCGGCTATGCGGTGCTGCAGGTCAACTTCCGCGGCTCGGCCGGGTTCGGCGCGAAGTTCCTGGAGGCCGGCTATGGCCAATGGGGGCGCAAGATGCAGACCGACCTGTCGGACGGGGTCCGGCATCTGGCCGGCCAGGGGATTGTCGATCCGGCGCGGGTCTGCATCGTCGGGGCGAGCTACGGAGGCTATGCGGCGCTGG
Organism: Phenylobacterium sp. Root1290; assembly: GCF_001425305.1. Taxonomy (GTDB): domain Bacteria; phylum Pseudomonadota; class Alphaproteobacteria; order Caulobacterales; family Caulobacteraceae; genus Phenylobacterium. Next base: position 434,879 of record NZ_LMEE01000003.1, read on the forward strand.
CCGGGGCCACTCTGGACCGCGGCGTCTATCGCTGCGCGGCCTCGGTCGCCGGGGTCTCGGATCTGCAGCGCATGGTGGCCTGGTCGAAGACCAACAAAGGACGCACGGCCCAGAAATACTGGATCCGCTTCATGGGCGCCGACGACCCCAACGACCCGGTGCTGAGGGAGCTGTCGCCCGCGGCGAAGGCGGACGGCGTCACGACGCCGATCCTTCTGGTGCATGGCCGTGACGACACCGTGGTGCCGATGGAACAGAGCGCGATCATGGAGCGCGCGCTGAAGAAGGCCGGCAATCCTGCCGAAATGGTGGTCATGAGCGGCGAGGATCACTGGCTCTCTCGGGGCGAGACCCGATTGCGAATGCTCAATGCCGTGGCGATCTTCCTGGAGAAGAACAACCCGCCGAGCTGATTTCGGGGCCATCCCTGTTGTGTGGCGAATTCGCCACACTACATCCCGTCGAGGCGAGGCCGTGCTTGATGAAGGCGGCCGCGCCAATCCGCCTATCGAGGGGAACGCATGAACATTGATCTCTACTCCGACCGCGCCAAGCAGGCGATCCAGTCGGCCCAGAGCCTGGCGCTGGCGCGCCGCCACCAACAGCTCGCGCCCGAGCACCTTCTGAAGGTGCTGCTTGAAGAAAAGGACGGCCTCAGCGGCGCACTGATCCAGAGCGCCGGCGGACGTCCCGACGCGGCCGACAAGGCCGCCGACGACCTGCTGGCCAAGCGGCCGAAGGTCGAGGGCGGCTCTGGCCAGCTCTACATGGCGCCTGAGACCGCGCGCATCTTCGCCGAGGCCGAAGCCGGGGCGAAGGCCGGCGGCGACGCCTTCGTCACCACCGAGCGGCTGCTGATCGCCATCGCCAAGGAAGGCGGGGATGCGGCCAAGGCCCTGAAGGATGCTGGCGTGAGCGCTGCGGCGCTGGAGGAAGCCGCCAAGGCGATGCGCAAGGGCAAGACCGCCGACAGCGCGTCGGCTGAGGAAGGCTATGACGCGCTCAAGCGCTATGCCCGCGACCTGACCCAGGCCGCGCGCGACGGCAAGCTCGACCCAGTGATCGGGCGCGACGAGGAAATCCGTCGCACGATCCAGGTGCTGAGCCGCCGCACCAAGAACAATCCCGTCCTGATCGGCGAGCCCGGAGTCGGCAAGACCGCGATCGTCGAGGGCCTGGCCCTGCGCATCGTCAACGGCGACGTCCCGGAGAGCCTGAAGGACAAGCAACTGCACGCCCTGGACATGGGCTCGCTGATCGCCGGGGCGAAGTACCGCGGCGAGTTCGAGGAGCGGCTGAAGGCGGTCCTCGGCGAGGTTACCGCGGCCGAAGGCTCGATCATCCTGTTCATCGACGAGATGCACACCCTGGTCGGCGCCGGGAAGACCGACGGGGCGATGGACGCCTCCAACCTGCTGAAGCCCGCCCTGGCGCGCGGCGAGCTGCACTGCGTCGGCGCGACCACGCTCGATGAGTACCGCAAGCACGTCGAGAAGGACGCTGCCCTGGCTCGCCGGTTCCAGCCGGTGTTCGTCAGCGAACCGACCGTCGAGGACACGGTCTCGATCCTGCGCGGCCTGAAGGAGAAGTACGAGGTTCACCACGGGGTGCGCATCTCCGACAGCGCCATCGTGGCCGCCGCGACCCTGTCGAACCGCTACATCACCGACCGCTTCCTGCCCGACAAGGCCATCGACCTGATCGACGAGGCGGGCAGCCGCGTGCGGATGGCTGTGGACTCCAAGCCAGAGGAACTGGACGAGATCGACCGCCGCATCGTGCAGTTGAAGATCGAGCGCGAGGCCCTGGCCAAGGAGCCTGACGCCGCCTCCAAGGCGCGGCTGGAAAAGCTGGAAGACGAGCTCGACGACCTGGAAGGCCAGTCCGCGGAAATGACCGCCCGCTGGAAGTCCGAGAAGGACAAGGTCTCGTCGGCCGCGCAGGCCCGCGAGGCCCTGGACCGGCTGCGCGCCGAGTTGGTCGCGGCCCAGCGCCGCGGCGACCTGCAGCGCGCCTCTGAGATCGCCTATGGCGAGATCCCGGCGCTTGAGCGTCGTCTGGCTGAGGAGGAGAAGGCCGCGGCCGAGAACCCGATCAGCCCCGAGGTCGTGGACGCCGAGCAGATCGCCGCCGTGGTCAGCCGCTGGACCGGCATCCCGGTCGACAAGATGCTGGAAGGCGAGCGCGAAAAGTTGCTGCAGATGGAGGATGCCCTGCGCGGCCGCGTGGTCGGGCAGGAAGAGGCGCTGGTCGCGGTGTCCGACGCCGTCCGCCGGGCGCGCGCCGGGCTGCAGGACCCCAACCGGCCGATCGGCTCGTTCCTCTTCCTGGGTCCGACTGGCGTCGGCAAGACCGAGCTGACCAAGGCCCTGGCCGAGTTCATGTTCGACGACGAGAGCGCGATCACCCGTCTCGACATGTCGGAGTACATGGAGAAGCACTCGGTCAGCCGCATGATCGGCGCGCCTCCCGGCTACGTCGGCTACGACGAGGGCGGGGCGCTGACCGAGGCCGTTCGGCGCCGGCCCTATCAGGTCGTGCTGTTCGACGAAGTCGAGAAGGCGCACCCGGACGTGTTCAACGTGCTGCTGCAGGTGCTGGACGACGGTCGCCTGACCGATGGCCAGGGCCGCACGGTCGACTTCCGGAACACCATCCTGATCATGACCTCGAACCTGGGCTCCGAGTTCCTGGCCAACCAGGCCGAGGGCGAGGACGTCGAGGACGCGCGGCCGATGGTGATGGACGTCGTACGCCGGCACTTCCGGCCCGAGTTCCTGAACCGGATCGACGAGATCATCCTCTTCAAGCGGCTGGGCCGCGGGGAGATGGACAACATCGTCGGCATCCAGCTGCAGCGGGTCGAAAAGCTGCTGGCCGATCGGCGCATGTCGATCGTGCTGGACTCGGCGGCCATGCACTGGCTGGCCGAGAAGGGCTATGACCCGGTCTATGGCGCGAGGCCTCTGAAGCGGGTGATCCAGAAGGAGCTGGTCGATCCGATCGCCCGCAAGCTGTTGGCGGGCGAACTGGACGACGGTTCGGTCATCCAGGTCGGGGCGAGCGCCGACGGCCTGGAGATCGGAAGAGCCAAGGTCCACTAAAGGAAACGCCCCGGAGATCGCTCTCCGGGGCGTTTTGCTTTTCAGTGAAGCGGCGGACCCTAGAGTTCGACCTTCACTGCGCGGCCGCCGCGGATCTCGACGCGGCGCATGACGGCGATGTCGGGCGCTGAGCCGCTGACCGGCTTGGCCACAGTGATCACGTACCAGGCGCCGTTGGCGAGGCCCGAGAAGCTGAAGGCGCTGTTCGCGTCGCACACCGTGCGCTTGACGAAGGCCGAGTAGTCGCCGCTGGGCGCCGAAGGCGTGCGGGCGCGGACCTCGTCGGCCGGCAGCGCGGCGCGTTCGGCCGAGGTGTAGAGGATGCTCATCCGCCGGCGCGTCCACGGCGTCTCCGGCGTCAGCACGACGCCCGCGCCGGTGCAGGTGTAGCGGGTCTGGCCAGACTTGAAGGTCAGGCGGCCATCGACGCGTCCAGAGCCCGGAACGGCCGACCAGGAAAAGTCCTCCGCGCGGAAGACTCCCGCCGTGGCGGGGCCGCCCGAACCAGGCGGCGGAGGCGGCGGCGGACCCAGGGTCGGCGCGCAGGCGGCGACGAGCAGGAGGGCGGCGGAAGCGGAGAGCAGGCGGATGCGTGACATGTCGGGCGCACATTACGCATTCGGATGGCCGCCCGCCAAGACCTTAGCCCTAGTCGTCGCCACGGACCCGGCCACGCATGGCCTTCACCCCGCCGCGCCGGACCTTGGTCTCGACCCGGCGCTTCTTCGAGGCGAGGGTGGGTTTGGTCTTCTTGCGTGGCGGCGGCGGTGGTTCGGCGGCCTTGCGGATCAGCTCCAGCAGGCGGTCCTGCGCGTCGGCGCGGTTGCGTTCCTGCGTGCGGAAACTCATCGCCGTCAGCACCAGGACGCCGTCCTGGGTAAGCTTGCGCCCAGCCAGCCGCATCAGCCGAACCGCCACATCATTGGGCAGCGAGGGCGAACCGCGCACGTCAAAGCGCAGCTCCACGGCGGTGGACACCTTGTTGACGTTCTGGCCGCCAGGACCGGCCGCGCGGATGAACCGCTCGGTGATCTCGTCCTCGGAGATGCTGATGGTGGGGGTGACTTCGATCACCGGCTTTCCCGATACCTGAGTTCAGTCTAACTATGCCGTATGCGCGCTTTCGCGATCCTTATGCACGTGACTTTCTGCGCCGCCCAGGCCGGGCCGGCGGGAGATGTCGTGCGCTAGGACAGCAACGCCGCATCGAACGTCGAAGCCCCGCCGGAAACGCCGGGGCTTTTTTCATGGCCCCGCTCCGGCTCGAAGGAGAGGAAAGGCCAATGAGCCAAGAGATCGTGGTCCGCGCCCAGGAACCACAGGACATGAGCGACATCACCGAACTGCTCAACCAGCCACGGGTGGTCTGGGGGACGCTGCAGACGCCGTTCACCTCAGTCGCCGCGCGGGTCAAGCGTTCCGAGGCGGCGCCGCCAGGCTGGACGCCGATCGTCGCGGTGGTCGCCGGCAAGGTGATCGGCCAGGCCGGGCTGAACCGGCTGGACGGGCGAAGGGGCCATGTCGGGGTGGTTGGGATGTCCGTGCACGACGACTTCGCCGGTCGCGGTGTTGGGACGGCGCTGCTGGCGGCGTTGACGGAACTGGCCGATCGCTGGTTGGGGCTGCGGCGGATCGAGCTGACGGTGTGGACCGACAACGCTCCGGCCATCGCGCTTTATGAGCGTTTCGGTTTCGAGCGCGAGGGCCTGCACCGCGCTTTCGCGTTCCGGGACGGGGAGTATGTCGACGCCCTCGCCATGGCGAGGCTGCGGACCTAGTCGGCGCGGCAGGCTGGGCAGCGGCCGCGGGCTTCCAGCGTGATGGTCGCGACCTCGTAGCCGGCCGCCTCCGCCGCCTTGAGCTGGGCGGTGAAGTCCGGCTCGAACTCCTCGGCCGCGCCGCAGCAGTCGCAGATTAGGAAGGCGGCGCGGTGCTCCGTGCCGTCGATCCGGCAGGGCACATAGGCGTTGAGGCTCTCGATCCGGTGGGCGAAGCCCAGCCGCTCCAGGAACTCGAGCGCGCGGTAGACAGTCGGCGGTTTGGCCGGCTCGCCGTGTTCGCCGAAGGCGGCGATCAGGTCGTAGGCCTTCTGCGGGCCGTCGGCGCCGAGCAGCAGCTCCAGGACCCGCCGCCGCGGCGCGGTCAGGCGTTCCTGAGTCGCGGCGCAACGCGTTTCCGCCGCACCCAGCGCATGCGTCAGGGCGTGGCCCTTGATGCCCGGATGTGCGCCGTCCGCGTGATGACACTCAGTTCCCATACGCCTTGGCTACCTGCCTCTTGGATGTGCCGCAAGCAAAGCCGCTTGACGGTCGGTTATGTTATCTCATAACGGTGAACGTTATTTCGTAACATGGTGGCCCGGTTTCAAGTCCGTCGCCCGTGAGTATGCCTGAGGCCTCCGTATGACCAAGACCTACCTGTTCGCCGCCGCGGGCCTCGCCGCACTGGTCGCCGGATCAGCTCACGCCGAAGCGCCCAAGGAGGTGACTGAGTTCGTGGTCACCGCCGCGCCCTATGTCGTTTCGATGGATTCGGTGACGACCAGCGTCGAGGTGATGAAGCGCGACGACCTGGACGCTGCGCCGTCGGCGGGGCTGGGCGACGTGCTGGCGGGGCTGCCGGGCGTGCGTTCAACCTTCTTCGGGCCCGGCGCCAGCCGTCCGGTGATCCGCGGCCTGGCCGGTCCGCGTGTGCTGGTGCTGAGCAACGGCGTTGGAATGATCGATGCCTCGGCGCTGTCGCCGGACCACCAAGTCGCCAATGACCCGCAGGAGGCCGAGCGGATCGAAGTGCTGCGTGGGCCCTCGGCCCTGGCCTATGGCGGCTCGGCCATCGGCGGCATCGTCAACATCATCGACGACCGCATTTCCAGCACCAAGGTCGACGGACTGCACGGCCGAATGTTGGTGTCCGGCACGACCGTGGATGAAGGCTCGTCGGTTTCCGCGTCTGTGAAGGCGGGCGTGGGCGACTGGGTGTTCAGCCTGGACGGCCTGCATCGCGAGAGCTCGGACTACGACATTCCATCGCCGGCGGAGTCGCGCCGCTTCATGGCTGCCGAGGGTGAGGAGTACCTGGGCAAGGAGCCCTCGACCGTCGCCAACACCGCTGTCGAGCTGAACGCCTATGGCGGCGGCGTGTCCTATGTCGGCGACAAGGGCTTCCTGGGCGTCGCTGTGAAGCGCACCGACACCACCTACGGCGTGCCTGGCCACGCGCATGAGGCTCATGAGGATCATGATCACGACCACGATCATGAGCATGAGGACGAAGAGGGCGGCGTTCAGATCGACCTCAAGCAGACGCGCTACGACCTGCGTGGCGGTCTCAACCTGGATATGGGGCTGTTCGATCAGCTGAAGGTCTCGGCCGGCTATGCCGACTACGAGCACGCCGAACTGGAAGGCGGCCAAATCGGCACGCAGTTCCTCTCGGAAGGCTGGGAGGCGCGTGCCGAGCTGGTGCAGAAGGCGCGCGGCGGTTGGCAGGGCGCTCTCGGCCTGCAGGCCTTGTCGCGCACCTTGGACGCCAATGGCGACGAAGCCTATGTGCCGTCGACCGAGACGCACGAGCTGGGCGTCTTCACCCTGCAGCGACTGGACAACGACACCTGGGGCGTCGAGGGCGGCTTGCGCCTGGATCGCCGGGAGTTAGAGACGGACGCGCTTTCCCGCGATTTCACCAATGTTTCGGCCAGCGTCGGCGGCTTCGTGCGCCCGACGGAGGGCTGGTTCCTGGGCCTGTCGGCGTCACGCACGGCGCGGGCTCCGACCGAGGCCGAGCTGTTCGCCAACGGCGCCCATGCCGCGACCCGCGGCTTCGAGGTCGGGAATCCAGACCTGGATTCGGAGGTCTCCTACTCGCTCGACGCCACGGCGCACTACGGCTCGGGGCCGTGGGAGATGGACCTGCACGCCTTCGCCGTGAAGTACGACGGCTTCATAGACCTGCGCGCCAACGGCCAGATCGACGAAGAGAGCGGCTTTGCGATCTTCGACTACATCCAGACCGACGCGACCTTCTATGGCGCGGAGGCGGAGGTCTCGTATCGCCTCTGGCAGGATGGCGAGCGCAGTTTCACGCTGGAAGGCGCGGCCGACTATGTGCACGGAGACACCGACCTTGGCCCCCCGGCGCGCATTCCGCCGTGGTCGGTCACCGGCCGAGCGGCGTTCGACGGCGGCTGGTGGACCGGCAAGCTGGAACTGCGCCAGGTGGGCGAGCAGGACCGCGTCGCCGAGTTCGAACTGCCGACCGACGGCTATCGGGTGCTGAACGCCTATCTGTCGGCGACGCCGTTCGCCGACAAGAAGCTGAAGCTGTTCCTTGAGGGCCGGAACCTCAACGACGCCGAAGCGCGCGAGCACGCCTCGTTCCTCAAGGACCTAGCGCCGCTGCCGGGCCGCAGCTTCCGGCTGGGCGTCGGCTACAAGTTCTAAAGCGGCAAAGAAAAACCCCTCCCGAACGGGAGGGGTTGATCGTTTCAGCGCCTGGCTGTGAAAGCCTTAGGCTTCCTCGGTCTCGTTGGACGAAGCTTCTCCGCCTTCGAAGCTGCGCGGAGCGCGGCGACGGCGGGCCTTGGGCTTTTCTTCGCCCTCGGCGGCGGCCGGAACCTCGGCCTTGGGGGCGCGGGGCGCGCGCGGAGCCTTCAGGAAGGCCGGCGCATGGCTTTCGCCGCCGTCCTCATCGCGCAGAACCGGCGAGGCCTGCTGCTCGGTGGCGACCAGCGGGGCGGCCTTCGGCTCAACCACCGCCAGCGGGTCACGCTCGGGACGGTTTGGGCGTTCGGCGCGATCCTCGCGGTCGCGGCGGCCTTCGAAACGCTCGCCGCGCGGACGGTCGTCGCGGTCACGGCGATCCTCGCGCTCGGCGCGGGGGCGATCATCGCGAGGGCGATCGTCGCGCGGACGTTCATCACGTGGGCGCTCGTCACGAGGCCTTTCGTCCCGCGGTCGGTCGTCCCGCGGTCGGTCGTCACGGGGCCGGTCGTCACGGGGACGATCGTCGCGATAGCGGTCATTGCGGTCGCGGTTGCGGCCCTCGAAGCGGTCGTTCCGCGGGCGGTCATCCCGATCGCGCGGACGGTCGTCGCGTTGACGGTCCTGGCGGTCGTCACGGTCGCGCCAGCGCTCGCCGCGCGCCTGCTGGCCTTCGCCTTCGCCGCCTTCGTTGTTTTCAGCAGACTCGCTGGCTGCTGCTTCAGCTTCTGCCGCCGCCTGGGCGCCGCTCTCGTCCTCGAAGTCGATGTCGAGGCCGCCGGAATAGGTATCGCGGCCGAGAATCTCGGCGGCGGGCTTGGTCGGCTGCATGGCGCGCACGGTGCGGAAGTAGTGCTCGGCGTGCTGCAGGTAATTCTCGGCCAACACGCGGTCGCCGGACGCGGACGCGTCCCGGGCGAGCTGTTGGTACTTTTCGAAAACGTGCTGGGCGTTGCCGCGCACCTTCACGCCGTCCGGGCCATTGGAGTCGAAGGCCCGGTTCGCGTTTTGCTGCTGCGGCTTGCCGCCGCCGCCACCGCGATTGCGGCCGCGTTGGCGCTTCATACCCTTAAAATCTCTCATTCGCTGTGTCCGCCGCCGCCTCGGTCTTCGCCGGTGTGCGCGCGGTCTATCCTCTCGCCTTGATCGGGCCGTTCGCCCGTAAGTCCGTGTTGAAGACGTAAGTGTTCTCCGTCGTCCGCCCTGACCTTGAGGCGCGAGACACGCTAAGCCTGCGCGCCTTCCGGAGCGGGTGTACGTCCTGACTTCTCAGGGCGTCTAACCTCTAGCACCGGCGAATTGGGTGGAGACGAGATAAAGACTTAGCGATTCACTTGCGGGTTTCCAAGGGGTTTTTCACGCCCACAACGACGCGGTCGTTTGTCGACAAATCCTTGATCGTCCAGACTTCACTGCCGCCGGCCGCGTTGAACAGCGCCTCGACCTGATCCTTCTGATCATAGCCGATCTCGACGGCGAAGAGGCCGCCCGGCTTGAGCACGCGCATGATCTCGGGCGCCAGATGACGATAGGCGTCCAGGCCGTCGTTCCCGCCGTCCAGCGCGACCCGGGGGTCGAAGTGCTTCACCTCAGGCTCAAGCGTCTCAATGACGTCGCTGGCGATGTATGGGGGGTTGGAGACGATGACGTCGAAGCTCTCGTCCGCGAGGCCGGCCGTCCAGTCGCCACGGGCGAAGGCGACGCGGGAGGCCAGGCCAAGGTTTGAGGCGTTCTCGCGGGCGACGGCCAGGGCGTCGTCGGAAATGTCGGTGGCCAGGCCCTTGGCGGCGGGACGCTCGGCCAGGATCGAAAGGATGATCGCCCCGGAACCGACGCCCAGGTCGAGAATGTTGAAAGGCATCTGCTCAGGGAACTGCTTGAGCACGTAGTCGACGATGACCTCGGTTTCCGGGCGCGGGGTCAGGACGTTGGCGTTGACCGCCAGCATGACCTTCCAGAAGCCCTTGCGGCCCAGAATGTGGCTGACCGGCTCACGGCGTTCACGGCGCGAGACATAGTCCTCCAGGCGTTGCTCCTGCTCGGGCGTCAGCGCGCGGTGCGGATCGGCGACGATGTCGGCGCGGGTGGCGTCGGCCGCAGCCTCGACCAGGAGCCGCGCGTCGATCACCGGTCCGACCAGACCGACCGCTTCCAGCCGCGATTTGGCCGACTGCCAGGCTTGCAGGAGGGAGAGGGTCATGCGGTGGGCTCCAGGGACGGCATGGTGGCGGCGTCGCCGACCGTGATCCGTCCAGAATCGGTAACGTGGACATAGATGCCCAGGTTCATGTGCCCATAGTTGTCGAACAGCGCCTTGACCACATCGATGTCACGCTCGGCGGTGTCGGGATTCACGTGCGTCGCCGCGCAGCGGACGATTGGCTTGAACACCTTGGCGCGGGCGAAACCGACCATCAGGTGGCGGCCCTCCCACTCATTCTCGACCCAGGCGGGCCAGCCCTCGACATAGAGGTTGCCGCGGAAGCGCAGGGGATCGAGCGGGCGGCCGATCCTGGCCTCCAGATCGCGGACGCTGGCCATGTTGATGATCGAAACGTGGCCGAGCGGGTGGTCCATGAACCGGTATCCCGGGGCGTCGAGAACCTTGAGCTCGCCCCGCACTTCGTCGCCCAGCAGGGCTGTCAGCCAGGCCTCGAACGCCGAACGGCCGGCAGGGTCGGTCAGCGAGCCCTGGAAGTCGGGCTGGCCGGTGGCGGAGGCGTGCAGGACGCCGGTCGCCTCGTCGTAGCGGGTGCGGGCCTTGGCGACTTCGGCGATGGCCATCAGCACCGTGAACTTCTGCTTGGGCACATAGGCCGGCGCGGCGCGATCGAAGCCCGAAGGGCCGTTCTCAACCGCGTAGAGGCGATCGCAAGGGAACGGTCCCCCGGCGGTCAGGTCTGCGTGGTCGAGACGCTCGGGCGTGAAGCCCTTCACGGGATGGCGATAGAGCGCAGCGATGTGACCGGTCATGGATCCTCGACCCCCCTGGTGGTGGCGCGCCGCGGCGGCGACGGGCCTGCGGGCGAACGAAGTCTTGGCATAGTCGTTCGCAAGCCGGTAGCTGCCTGCCGCACGGAACACTGGCAAGGTCGGGGTGTTCCAGCCTGTCTGGCGCGGTGGAGAAAGGGTGCGGATGTCCGATCAGAAGGAACGTTCGGCGTGGGACCGCGCCGTCGGGGTCTTCTGGCGCGCCGCGCCCTGGGTCGGCTTCATCGCGATGACCGAGATGTGGCGTCGGAGCCACCAACGGGTGCGCGGCGGCTTGAGCGTCGACGTCATCGCCACGCCGCAGGCCTTCCATGACGCAGAGCCGCGCCGCGGCCGCATCGCCCATGGGCCGCATGCCATCCCGCCGTTGGGCTGGAAGGACATCGCCTGGCGCACCTATCAGGAGATCGGCCGGGACCGGCTGCCCTCCGTGGCGGGCGGGGTCACGTTCTACATGTTGCTGGCGCTGTTTCCCGCCATGGGCGTGTTCGTCTCGCTCTATGGCCTGATCGCCGACGTCGCCGCGGTGCAGCAGCAGTTGGCGAGCATGGCGGCCGTGTTTCCCGCCGAGGTGATCAACATCGTCGGCGAGCAGATGATCCGGCTGGCGGACCGGCCTTCAGCTACGCTGTCGGTGGCGTTCCTGGTCAGTCTTCTGCTGTCGGTATGGTCCGCCAACGCCGGGATGAAGGCGCTCTTCGACGGGCTGAACGTGGCCTATGACGAGCAGGAGAAGCGCAACTTCTTCACCCGGACCCTGCTGACCTACGGCTTCACCGTCGGGGCGCTGCTGTTCCTGGTGGTGATGACCGCGGTGCTGGTCGCCGCGCCGATCGCCTTCGAATATCTGGGGCTGGAGGAATTGGCGCTGATCTGGATCCCGCTTCGCTGGCTGATTCTGCTGGCTATAGCGGCGGGCGCGTTCGGCGTGATCTATCGCTACGCGCCCTGCCGGGCGCGGGCCCGGTGGTCATGGGTGAGCGTCGGAGCCGTTCTCGCGGCGGTGTTCTGGCTGGTCGGATCGCTGGGCTTTTCCTGGTACCTGAACAATATCGCGCACTACGACGTCACCTACGGCTCGCTGGGCGCGGTCGTGGCGTTCATGACCTGGATCTGGTTCTCGGTGATGGTCGTGCTGGTCGGGGCCGAGATCAACGCCGAGATCGAGCACCAGACGGCCCTGGACACCACCATCGGTCCGGCGAAGCCGATGGGCGAGCGCGGCGCGGCCATGGCCGACAGCGTCGGCCTGGCCTTCCACCTGAACATTTCGCAGATCAAGGAACGGGCGGTCAGCGACAGCCTGCGTCAGGCCGACAAGGTCCGCCGGGCGCTGCGCCGCTAGTTGAACTCGTCTTCCAGTGCGGCCAGGCGCGCGGCCTGATCTTCAGCGATCAGCGGCTTGATCACGTCGTCCAGCGCCTCGCCCTCCATCACCTTGGCCAGGTTGTAGAGGGTCAGGTTGATCCGGTGGTCGGTGACGCGACCTTGCGGGAAGTTATAGGTGCGGATGCGCTCGGAGCGATCGCCGGAGCCCACCTGGTTCTTGCGGGCGTCTGCGCGGGCCGTGTCGAGCGCCTCTCGCTGCTGATCGTAGAGCCTGGCCTGCAGCACCTTCAGGGCGCGGGCGCGGTTCTGGTGCTGCGACTTCTCGGACGAGGTGACCACGATGCCGGTCGGCAAGTGGGTGATCCGCACGGCCGAGTCGGTCTTGTTGACGTGCTGCCCGCCGGCGCCGGACGAGCGATAGGTGTCGATGCGCAGGTCGGCGTCGCGGATCTCGATCTCGACGTCCTCGACCTCGGGCAGCACCGCGACGGTGGCGGCAGAGGTGTGGATGCGGCCGCCGGCCTCGGTCTCCGGCACGCGCTGGACACGGTGAACGCCGCTTTCGAACTTCAGGCGGCCGAACACGCCGTCGCCGGTGATCGAAGCGATGATTTCCTTGTAGCCCCCGACTTCGCCTTCCGAGACGCTGTCGATCTCGACGCGCCAGCCTTGGGTCTGGGCGTAGCGCTGGTACATGCGGAAGAGGTCGCCGGCGAACAGCGCGGCCTCGTCGCCGCCGGTGCCGGCCCGCACTTCCAGGATGGCCGAGGCGTTCTCGTCCTTGTCCTTGGGGGCCAGCAGCAGCGCCACCTCATGCTCCAGGCCGGGTAGGCGCTCGTTCAGTGCGGCCAGTTCGTCCTGCGCCAGGGCGGCCATGTCGGCGTCGCCGGCCTTGGCCATTTCCTCGAGCTCGGGAAGCTCCTCGCGCGCCCGGGCCACGGCCAGGACCGCGTCCGCGACCGGCTTCAGCTCGGCATGCTCCTTGGACAGCCGGACGATCTCGGCGCCGTCCGTGGCCGCGCCCATGCGCGCCTCGATCTCGCGGAAGCGGTCGAGGACCTGATCCAATCTGGCCTGAGGGAGACGCACGGGCTTCCAGTCGCTGGTGAAATGAAGGGACGCCTCTTAACGCCCTCGCGGCGAGCCTCCAACGAAAAAGGCCCTCTCCGCGAGGAGAGGGCCTTTCCGTTCGCCGAAGCGAAAACTCTTTAGACGCGCACGCCGGTAAGCGGAGCCGAGCCGAAGGCGCCCAGCTTCACGTTGCCGCTCATGGAGTCGCCCGCCACCGTGGCGGAGAACTCGAGGGTCATCGGCATCGGTTGGGTGATGGCCGTCGACCAGGTCAGGGTGTCGCCCGAAACCTTGCCTTCGATGGCTTGCTCACCCATGCGGCCCTTGGTCTGGCCGGTGAAGGTGTCACCGCTCGTGGTGATCGAGGCTTCGACCTCTTGAGCGCCCATCGGCGAGTTGATGGTGATCTTCCAGTTGCCGTCCGCGGACATGGTGTCCCTCCCTGGGTTTAGGCGGGGCACCTAATCAAGGCTGAGAGGCGAGCGCAAGAGGTGACGCGGGCGTCATCTTTGACAATGTTCAATTTGAAATCGTCTTCAGGCGCGCAGGGGCGATGGCGCGGTTTCCTCGATGAGGTCGAAGCCGACGCCCTTGAGGGCGCGGCCCAGGCCCTGAATTCGGTCGTAGAACTCCACCGCGGCGTCCATCATTTCCGGCGAGGTGAACACAGCCGCCGGTGCGACCAGTCCGCCTTGCACCCGCTCGACGATGCCCAATGCCAGGAACGCATCGACGTAGTGGTCCACGATCTCGGCGGGCGCGCCGATCGCCAGCCGCAGCGCGGCGTCGGTCATCGGAAGGCTGCCCTTGTCGGGGCCGATGCGGTGCAGCCCGGCATAGCGCTCGTCGCCCAGCAGGTTCTCGCCGTTGGCGCTCCAGATCGTGGTGAAGACCAGAAGGGCGAACATGTCGCCGCCGTGGAGCTGTGCAAAGGAGCGCAGCGCCTTGAGGATCTCGAACGTTCCTGTCCGCAGGACGGCGCGGCGGTTGTCGGCGCCAGGACTGATGGCGTCCATGATCGATCCCGTTCTTCGGATATTGTGTTCGTCGAACGTCCTATGCGTAACCTGGACCGTGCCGGTCAACTGCCGTGGTTAATCTCCGAAGGAGAATCCCGCGCCGCGCATCGATCTGACCATCGTCATGACATGGCTGTAGAGTTCGTTGGATCCGTCGAGCATCTCGGGCTGGGCGAACACCGCCGTCGGCACCACCAGCCCGCCGGGGCGTTCCTCGACGTAGCCGCTGGCCAGCAACCGATCGACATAGGTCTGCAGGATCTCGTCCGGCATGGGCGCGACGCGGCGCAGATCGTCCATCGTGACGGGCTTGCGCTGGGTGTCTGGGGGGATCGATTTCAGCTCGCCGAAGCGGGCGTCGCCGATCAGATGATTTGTGTTCAGCACCCAGATGGCGGTGAAGACCAGATACTCGATGACGTCGTTGCCGTGGACCCTCGCCATGGACGAGCTGATCCGCATCATCTCGTACGCGACGATCCGGACGACAGCGCGGCGATTGTCGCTCGCAGCGGGGCTAGTCGAAGTCACAACACACACCTCGGGTACTTACCGAGGCGATGCTAAGCTCATGTTCGCAAACAAGAAGTGAAGCGTCTTACTCTGCCGCCTGAAGGGCGGCCTGTTCGGCCTTGGCGAGTTCGGCCGCCTTGGCCTCGACCAGCTCGACGATGTGGTCGACCATCCGGTCGTTGTCCATCTTGTGGTCGGGCTTTCCGGCCAGATAGACCATGCCCGCGCCCTTGCCGCCGCCGGTGAAGCCGACGTCGGTCATCAGCGCCTCGCCCGGGCCGTTGACCACGCAGCCGATGATCGAAAGGCTCATCGGCGTGGCGATGTGGGCTAGGCGCTGTTCCAGCGCTTCGACGGTCTGGATGACGTTGAAGCCCTGCCGCGCGCAGGACGGGCAGGCGATGATGTTCACGCCGCGGTGGCGCAGCCCCAGCGACTTCAGGATGTCGAAACCGACCTTGATCTCTTCGACCGGATCGGCGGCCAGGCTGACGCGAATGGTGTCGCCGATCCCAGCCCAGAGCAGCGCGCCCATTCCGATCGCGGACTTCACGGTGCCGGTGCGCAGGGCGCCGGCCTCGGTGATCCCCACGTGCAGGGGACAGTCGATGGCCTCGGCCAACTGCTGATAGGCCGCGACGGTCATGAAGGGGTCGGACGCCTTCACGCTGATCTTGAACTCGTGGAAGTCGTTGTCCTGCAGGATGCGGGCGTGATCGAGGGCGCTTTCGACCATCGCGGCGGGGCAGGGCTCGCCGTATTTTTCCAGCAGATGCGGTTCGAGCGAGCCGGCGTTGACGCCGATGCGCATCGAGCAGCCATGGTCGCGAGCCGCCTGGATCACTTCCTTGACGCGGGCGGGCGATCCGATGTTGCCGGGATTGATCCGCAGGCAGGCGGCGCCGGCCTGGGCCGCCTCAATGCCGCGCTTGTAGTGAAAGTGGATGTCGGCGACGAGCGGGACCTTGGCCTCGCGGGCGATGGTCTTGAAGGCAGTGGTCGAGTCTACGTCGGGGCAGGAGACGCGGACGATGTCGGCCCCCGCCTCTTCCAGTTGCCGGATCTGGTCGATCGTCGCCGCAGCGTCGGCCGTCAGCGTGTTGGTCATCGACTGGACCGTGATCGGCGCGTCGCCCCCCACCTCGACGTTTCCGACGCGGATCTTGCGCGAGACGCGGCGATCGATGGCGCGCCAGGGACGGACGTGGGTGTGGTCTTGCACGGACATGATCTCGAAAATAAGGGCTTCTGCGCCAAAACGCGAGACCGCCGCACGCCGCAGTTCGGATGCTGCGCGCGGGGCCGCCGGCACGGTCTATTCAGGTGATGTCTTCGCCGCGCTTCACGCCGCCTGCGACCAACTCGGTCCAGACCTGTTCGGCGCTTTCGGCGAACTTGAAGAGGTCGAGATCGGTCGCCTTGATCATGCCCTCGGCGATCATGGTGTCGAAGTTGATGACCGAGCGCCAATAGGCCTCGTCGAACAGAACCACCGGAATTCTCGGCGCCTTGTCGGTCTGGCGCAGGGTCAGGATCTCGAACAGTTCGTCGAGCGTGCCAAACCCGCCCGGGAACACCACCAGGGCATTGGCGCGCATGGCCAGGTGCATCTTGCGCATGGCGAAGTAGTGGAAGCGGAACGTCAGGTCTGGGGTCGAATAGACGTTGGGCTCCTGCTCGAAGGGCAGGGTGATGTTGAAGCCGACCGAAGGCGCCCCGGCATCGTGCGCGCCTCGGTTCGCCGCTTCCATGACGCCCGGCCCGCCGCCCGTGGCGATGACGTTGTCGCGCGGCTCGCCGTTGATCAGCAGGGCGCCGCCCCGCTCCGAGGCGATCTTGCCGAATTCGCGGGCCGCCGCGTACCAGCCGGCATGGCGGCCAGGACCGTCCGGCGCGATACGGGCGCTGCCGAACACGACGATGGTCGAACGCACGCCCCAGGCGCGCAACGCCTCCTCGGCCTTGGCGTACTCCAGCAGGAAGCGCACGCCGCGCATGGAATCGCCGAGCAGGAAGTCCTCATCCATGGCCGCCAACCGATAGGACGGCGAGGCCATCTGCGCTGCATTGGTGGGATGAGTTTCGCTGTCCGTGACGCTCGCGACCATGCCTTGTCCTCCGTACTCAACTGGGAGGGCAACTTCGCCGAGACGGCTTGCGGAGGCTAGCCCGTAAGCTTCTCGGCGGCGATCGTGGCGGCCGGCAGCAGGCCTTTGCTCTGGCCCCCGATGAAGACCTGGAAGGCGGCCGGATCGGTGACTTCCAGCGTCAGGCCCTTCACGTTCGGCACGCGGTAGGCCTGACCCGCCGAAAGCTGGCGGGCGAAGTGGGCCGCGCCCCCGGCGCCGCGCACGATCAGCGAAGCGCCCTTGCGGGCCTGGACGATGACCACCGAAGCGCCTGGCTCTGCGCCGTAGACCGTCCCGCGCGCGACAAAGGTCGGGGGCAGGGGCTCGGTGGCCGTGGGGGGCTCTGTCGACTTCGGCGCGGCGGCGGCGGCCTTGTTGGCGGCGACCACGGCGTCCGAGGAGCCGCCAGCGGCCGTCGCCGCGGCCAGGCCGGGCGTTTCATATGGAGTGGGGGTCGTCGACTCGACCGGCGCCGGAAGCGGCGCGCCCAGGGCGACCGGACCGGCGGGTGCGCCGAGCTTGGCTTTCGCGATGGCGGCGGCCGGCGCGGTGTGGGGCGGGGGCGCATCGGCGGTCATGGCCCGCTGGGCGATGTTCCAGAGCACGATGGCGGCCAGAACCAGCATCCCGCCGCCGACCACAAGCGTCACGCGAGGGTCTTTCGTTTCGGTCACGCCGATCGGCGCGCGCAGGGCGGTGTCGGCGACCGGCTCATCGCGGCGGAAACGCTCGACCGCGGCGTCGCCATCCAAGCCGAGGGCCGCGGCATAGGCGCGGATGTAGCCGATCGTGAACGGCCGCGAGGGCAGTTCGTCCAGCCGCATTTCTTCAATGGCGGCAAGGTAGCTGCGGCGGATTCGAGTTGAGTCGGCGAGTTCCTGCAGGTTCAGGCCGCGAAGCTCACGCGCCGCCTTCAGGGCAGCGCCAATATCGGGTCCGACTTCGAGGGTAGGCGTCAGGCCGCCGCCCCGGCTGGTCTCGCGATCGCCACCGGTACGCAGATCCAAACTTGTAAGCCCGCCAGTATCGAGCGGCATGGCTACTTGGCGCCTCTTGCTAGAGCTACGATCTAAAGGCGAACTCGCGCCCTGCCGGGATTACAGTAAAGGTCTTAATATTGGGTTGTGAGTATCATTCTAGGCATTGGAATTCAATGCGCTAACCAGATGCCGGGGTGCGGCGCAGCGTCCCGCCTGGCGCGATATTCAGATCGCCAAATACAATTTTCGGGCGAGAGTCTCGATCTCGTTCCGGATCGATCCGGCGGAGGTCCGGATCAGTGCGGTGACGCCGCGGCGGGCGGCCTCGCGGTCGCAGGACAGGACCATCTGCTTGACGGGGCCGATGCCGGCAGGCGGCATCGAAAGACGATCAAACCCAAGCGCCACAAGGGCGAACGCTTCCAGCGGGCGGCCGGCCATCTCGCCGCAGACCGAGACCGGCGTACCGGTTTCCTCGCAGGCTTTCTGGATCATTTCCAGCGCGCGCAGCGCTGGCGGCGAGAGGAAGTCGTAACGGTCGGACACCCGCGGGTTCCCGCGGTCGGCGGCGAACAAGTATTGCATCAGGTCATTGGTGCCGACGCTGACGAAGTCAGTCATCGGCAGCAGCGCATCCAGGTGCCAGACCAAGGCCGGGGCCTCGATCATCGCGCCGACGTCGAGGCGCGAGGGGGCGGGACGGCCACGGCGCTGGGCCCAGGCGACCTCATGATCGACCAGGGCGCGCGCGGCGCGGAACTCGTCGACGCTGGCCACCAGCGGGAACATGATGCGCAGCGCGCGGCCGCGGGCCGCCGCGATCAGCGCGCGCAGTTGAAGGCGCAACAGCGCCGGGCGGTCGAGGCCCATGCGGATCGCACGCCAGCCCAGGGCTGGGTTCTCTTCGCGCTCGGCTTCGAGATACGGCAGCACCTTGTCGCCGCCGAGATCGAGGGTCCGGAAGGTGACGGGCCGGTCGCCGGCGGCGTCCATGACGCGGCCGTAGAGCGCCGTCTGCGCATTGAAGCGCGGCATCTCCTCGGCGACCATGAACTGGAACTCGGTGCGGAAGAGACCGATGCCTTCGGCGCCGGTCTCGCCAAGAATGTCGAGGTCGACGTCGAGCCCGGCGTTCATCAACAGCGTGACCTTGGCCCCGTCGCGGGTGAAGGCCGGGGTGTCGCGCAGCTTGGCGAACTCGGCGCGTCGTTGCTTGCGCACTTCCAGGCGGGCTTGCAGCGCCTTCACCACGTCGGCGCGGGGGCGCAGATAGGCTTCGCCGGTCTCGGCGTCGACGATGACGGGATCGCCCTCGGAGACCTTGTCGCGCAGTCCGGGCAAGCGGCCCACGCAGGGGATGTCCAGCGCCCGGGCGACGATGGCGGCGTGACTGGCGGAGGAGCCCTCCTCCAGCAGCAAGCCCGCCAGCTTGGTGCGGTCGTACTCGAGCAGGTCGGCGGGGCCGAGGTTTCGGGCGATCAGGATCGCGTTTTCGGGCAGGTCCCTGGCGGTATGGCCCTCGCCGGCAAGGTGGCGCAGCAGCCGGTCGGCGAGATCCTCGAAATCGTGCAGCCGCTCGCGCAGGTAGGGGTCGCGGGCCTGGCCCAGGCGGGCGCGGTGTTCGGAGCGCACGCGCTCCACCGCCGCCTCGGCGGTCAGGCCATTGCGGACGGCGTCCTCGAGGCTGCGGTTCCAGCCCCGATCGTGGGCGAACATCTTATAGGTTTCGAGCACCTCGAACGAGGCGTCGACCAGGCCGTGTTCGCCGGTCAGCATATCGTCGATCTGGGCCTGCAGACCCAGGATCGCCGTCTTCAGGCGCGCCTCTTCGGCGACCACGTCTTCGGCCAGCAGCTGCGAGGGCGCGACAGGCGGCTCATGCAGCACCGCGACGCCGAGCGCGAGACCGTCGGCGAACTTCGAGCCGATCAGCCGCTCGGGCCGGTGGGGCGCGATCTCGACGCCCTTGAGCTCGCCCTCCAGCTCGCTGCCGGCGACCATCTCGGCCAGCACCATGGCGACGATCTGCAGGTCCTCGACCTCGTCGTCGGTATAGACACGCTCGGTGCGGTTCTGGACGACCAGCACGCCGATGGCGCGGCCGCCACGCAGCAGCGGCACGCCGAGGAAGGCATGGAACGGGTCTTCGCCGGTCTCTGGGCGATAGGAGAAGGCCGGATGGTTGGGCGCGTCCGAGAGGTTCAGCGGCCGGCCCAAACGCATGATCTCGCCGACAAGGCCTTCGCCCGGCTTCATGCGAGTGACGTGGACGGCGCCGGGGTCCAGGCCCTCGGTGGCGAACAGTTCCATGTCGCCGCTGGCGCGGCGCATGTAGAGGGAGCAAACCTCGGCGACCATCGAGCCGGCGATGATCCGCACCACAATGTCCAGGCGCGACTGGGCGGGCCCGCCAGACGCGAGCGCTTCGCGGATCTGCCGAAGCAGACTGCGTTGTCCTCGAATCGCGACACCCGGCATGGCCATTAGGTGAGTTTCTCTCCCTTTTCCCTAATCGCGTCCTAGCAGCTTTGGACGTCGGAACGGAGACGAAAAGGCGGCTGCGCGACTTTGTGAGCGTGGCTGTACGTCGGGCGCGGATCAGAAGGGCGGGCGCCGCGCGGTTTGCGTGGTTGCGATTAAATCGGCGCCCAAGAATTGGGCGCCGAAGCGTGTGATTGCCTGATCGGTCCGGCCGCGCACATAGTCCAGGTAACGATGTTCGGGGGGCGGCGATGGGCAAGGCGTGGCTGGGGCTGTTCGGCGGCCTGGCGGTGATCCTGGTGGGCGCACTGCTGGCCTGGCAGGTGCAGACGATGCATGGCGTCACCGTGCGCGACGTGCGGTTCGCCGGGGACCGCGGGACGACGATTTCGGCTCTTGTCTACATGCCGGCCTCCGCCACGGCCGCCAAGCCGGCGCCCGGCGTGCTGCTGAGCCACGGCTACATCAACACCCGTGAAATGCAGTCGGCGTTCGCCATCGAACTGTCGCGGCGCGGCTTCGTGGTGGTGGCGATGGACCAGCCCGGCCACGGCTATTCCGACGCCATCGTCGGCGCCAACGACTTCGGCGGCCCGGCGACGCTTCGCTATCTCAAGAGCCTGCCGCAGGTGGACAAGTCGAATATCGGCCTGGCTGGGCACAGCCTGGGCGGCGGCCCGGTGGTGGGCGCGGCGGCGTCCGACCCCACGGGATACCGGTCGGCGGTGCTGACCGGCTCGACGCCGGCCATCGGCGCGGTGTTCGGCTCCACGGCCAAGGCCGAGCTGCGCAATCTGGCTCTGGTGTTCGGCGGATACGACGAGTTCGCCGAGCTGATGTGGCAGGTCCCGCGGGGGTTCGATGCGCCAACTTCGAAGGCGATGCAGGCGCTGTTCGGGACCACCGCCGCCATCGAGCCTGGCCGGGTGTACGGCGACATCGCGGCAGGCACGGCGCGCGTGCTGCATGTGCCGCCGGTCACCCATCCGTGGGAGCATTTCTCGTCCGGGGGCGTGGCGCCGACGATCGATTGGTTCCAGCGCACGCTCGACGGCGAGGGTCGGCCATTGCCGCCGGCGAACCAGATCTGGATCTGGAAGGAGGTCGGGACGCTGATCGCCTTCGCTGGCATGGCGGCCGTGGTGCTGGCGACATTCGAAATCCTGCTCAGCGTCCGATGGCTGCATCGCCTGGAAAAGCGGCCCTTGGTCATGGAGGGGGCGCCTGCACGAAGGGACCGCCGCTGGTGGCTGGCCTTTGGCCTGACCGCGGCCCTGCCGGCGATCACGTTCTTCCCGTTCATGAAGCTTGGGATGCTGTTCTTCCCGATGCGCGTTTTCCCGCAGTGGATCACAAACCAGCTGCTGGTCTGGGCGTTGCTGGGCGCGGCGCTGACCCTGCTGGTCGGGCTGGTGCTGAAGGCTCCCAAGCCTGCCGTGCGCGCTGACTGGCCTAGGTCGATCGTCATTGCCTTGCTGAGCGTCGGCGCCGGTTACCTGTCGCTTCACGTCGTCGACCGGTTTCTCCATGTCGACTACCGCTTCTGGGTGGTGGGGCTGAAGCCGCTGGATCTCGCCCACCTGGGGTTCGCGCTGGCGTATCTGCCGCTCTGGACGGTGTTCTTCGTGGTTGCGCTGCGGGCGTTGCACGCTCGTCTGCCGGTGGCGGGCGAGCCGCGCCGGACCCACTATGCGGCTGGAATGCTGGCGATGTGTTCCGGCTTCGCGGCGCTGCTGGGGGTGCAGTATGGGGCGCTGTTCGCCACCGGACGGCTGGCGATGGCCGAGCCGTTGAACACCATCATCGCCATCCAGTTCGTCCCGCTGCTGGCGCTGGTCGGGCTGATCGCGGTGTTCACCTGGCGGCGCACCGCCAGCTACTTGCCCGGAGCGCTGATCTGCGCGCTGCTGGTGACCTGGTACGTGACCGCCGGAACGGCGACCCATTGGTCGCCGGCCTTCCAACTGCCGACGCCGGGCTAGGGGCGGGCGACGCGCTTGGCCATCAGCAGGTCGGGTTTGCCATAGCCGTTGGCGTCGGGCACGACGCCGACCGGCTCGTAGCCGAGCTTGCGATAGAAGAAGAACGGGTGGCCGTCGGTCGGCGCGATGGTCGCCAGCTTGGCAAGAGCGTCCGGGAAGATGTCGGCGCCGAACAGGCTGGTGCCGCCGAACTCGTCGTCGGTGCCGAGATAGATGGTGAGCTTGCCCATGGCCGCCACGCGCGCCTCCAGCGCGGCGGTGAGCGCCGCGCCGACGCCCTTGCGGTGGTGGACGGGATCCACGGCCAGGGGGTGCAGTTCGGCCGCATGGCTGTAGGTGTCGATGCCGCCGATCAGGCCGAGCACGGTGTCGCCGTCGAGCGCCGCGATGGCGAAGCGTTCGGGAACGGTGAGGAAGGTCTCGACCTCGGCCTCGGCCTCGCCCTCCTCGTCGTAGGCGGGGAAGTGGGCGAAGGCCTCGCGCAGGATCCGCGCGCACTCGGCGCGCTGAACGGCGGTCAGGTGTTCGAAGGCGACGATGTCCATGGTGTGACAAGGTACGCGCAGCGCCGGGCGCCCGCCAGGATGTGGTCGGAGCGTTCGACCTGGGCCGGGGCCAGCATGGCGCGGAACAGGGCCAGCTCAGAGCGGCAGAAACCCTGGCAGGCCGCCGCCGCCGCGCAGATCGGGCAGTGGTTCTCGATCAGCAGGTAGGCGCCTTCGGGCGTGCGGCTCCATTCGGCCATGTAGCCCTCGGCGGCGCGGACGGCCGCCAGACGTTCCAGCCGCTGTTCCAGCGTGTCGGCGTCGCCCAGAGCCTTGCGGTAGCCCAGCTCGGTCGCCTGCTCGCGTCGCCGCACCAGGCGATCGAGGCCTTCCTCGCCGAACTCGCCGCGCACCGCTTCCAGCAGTTCCACGGTCAGCTGCGCGTGGGTGTTGGGGAACCGCTCGTCGCCCTTGGCGCTCAGCGACCACGAACGACGTGGACGTCCGACGCCCATACGTTCGGTGACATGATCAACCCATCCTTCGGCGTGGAGCTTTTCCATTTGCAGGCGCGCGGCCTGGCGGGTGACACCCATCGCTTCGGCGATCGCCTTGGTCTGGGCGGGCCCCTTGCTCTTCAGCAGCAGGAGGATCTGGTCGGATGTGCTGTGCATTTGACAAATAGATGATTGCAAAACCCAGGCGCCGGGTCTAGTGCTAAATATGTAAAGTTGGAGATTGTCAAATGGCGTCGGCGGTGCGGGCGGACGGAAGCTGGGCCGATGTCGTGGGCGAGGGCCGGCTGCCGCGATTCATCCTGATCTGCCTGGGCGTGTGGATCAGCGCCGCCGACTCGATGGTCACCGCCACGATCATGCCCAGCGTCGGCGCCGATCTCGGCGGCTACGCCTATTTCGGCTGGGCCACGGCGGGTTTCCTGCTGGGGTCGGTTCTGGCCGGGGCGAGCTCGGGCCTGCTCGGTCTTCGGTTCGGATTGCGCCGCGCCACCGCCGCCGCAGCGGTGCTCTATGCCGTGGGCTGCGCGCTGAGCGCCGGCGGCCCGGACATCGCCAGCTTTCTGATTGGCCGGGTCTTGCAGGGAATGGGCGGCGGCTGGGTGGTGGGCTTCTGTTCGGTGGCCATCGGACTGATGTTCCCCGACCGCCTGCTGCCGCGGGTCTACGCCACGATCACCGCCATCTGGGGCGTGGCCAGTCTGCTGGGGCCGCTGATCGGCGGCGTCTTCGCCGATCTCGGGGCCTGGCGCTGGGTGTTCTGGCTGTTCGCGATCCAGGGCGTCGGCGTGGCGTGGGCCGCTTTCATCATGCTGCCCAGCGACCGCGGGGACGATGGGGCCAAGGTCGCCTGGCCGCAGCTTGGCCTCATCGCCGCCGGCGTCGCCTCAATCGGGCTGGCGGACATGGCGCGCGACTTCGTCACCTCAGGTCTGCTGACCGCGCTCGGCTGCGGACTGCTGGTCTTCATGGTCTGGTTCGACGGCCGTGCACGCGCGCGTCTGCTGCCCAAAGGCGCGAGCGATCTCGGCACCATTCCCGGGGCCGGCTTTGCGGCGATGTTCCTGCTGACCGTCGCCTCGATGGGCTTTGCGATCTACGGCCCCGCCATCCTGCAGCAGCTGGCCGGCCTCTCGGCGCTGGAAGCCGGCTACGTCATCGCCGGCGAGGCGGCGGCGTGGACGGTGATGGGCCTGATGGTCGCGCATCTGACCGGCGCCTGGCCGCTGCGGATGATCCGCCTTGGCGCGGTCGTGGCGACGCTGGGCGTGCTGATCGCAGCCTTCACGATGCCGTCGGCCTCGCTGGTCGGCGTGATCGCGGCGGGGCTCTTCCTGGGAGGCGGCTTTGGCCTCTCCTGGGCCTTCATGAGCCAGCGGATCCTCGCCTCGTTGCCGGAGGGCGAGGAGCGCGCGATCGGCGCGGCGGCCATGACCACGGTGCGGCTGACCGGCTCGGCGGTCGGGGCGGCCGCGGCCGGCGCGGTCGCCAACCTGGTCGGGTTCTCCACGGGCCTTACGGACGCAACCGCTCAGGCGGCGGGACTGTGGGTGTTCGTCTCGGTGCTGCCGTTAGCGGTGCTCGGCGTCTGGTGCGCGTTCAAGCTGACGTGGGCGAAGGCGGGCTGAGCGCGCCCAGCATGATCCGCGAGAGGGCGGTTATCGCCTCCGCGCGGCTAATCCGCCCGGCGGCGGCGGCCTGAGAGAGCGTGTCGGCCGCGCCGATCACGCCCAGCAGCAGCGCCCGTCCTGCGCGTCCGGGCAGCGGGACGAACTTGCTGAGCGCCTTGAGGTACTGGTCGACATAGCCTTCGCGCAGGGCCTGCCGGAAGTCGTCCATCTCTTCGCTGGCGGAGAGGGCGGCGGCGATGGCGCCGAACTCCGGCCCCGCCTGCAGGACGCAGTCGACATAGGCGGCGCTGAGGATGGCGACGACGTCGTCCAGCGTGTTGGCGTGGGTCGCGAGCGCCGCCTCCGCCGCCTGGGACTGGCGCTCGTCGAAATGCCGGTAGAGCGCGATCAGCAGGCCCGCTCGCGTCCCGAAGTGCTCGTAGGCGATCGGCTTCGTCACCCCGGCCTGATCGGCGAGATGGGCCAAGGTCAGGGCGTCGGTGCCCTGGCTGCGGACGATGGTCGCCGCCGTTTCCAAAAGCTGCGTCCGCCGCTGTTCGCGGGGCATCCGCTTGCCCGACACGCTAGATCCTCCGCTTGACAGCGAGCTTACGTTTCGTAACTTACGAATTGTAACTTACAGATCGTAATATAGCGACATCACTAGCGGAGGCGCACGTGACGGCCAACCCCATTCAGCTCGCCCCGGTGAGCGCGGCCCAGATCGAGGCGTTCGCGCCGCTGATCCCAGGTCTGATCCGCGCCACCGGGCCGGTCAGCTACGACTATCAGTTCGGTGCTGACGGGCTGCTGGACCGGGTGGTCGCGGCCTCCTGGCGCGAGCCGGAGACGCTGTTCTCCGCGGCGTGCACGACGGCGGCCTTCGACGGCGACGAGTTGCTGGGCGTGGAGATGGGGTTCGCCGGGCCGAACTTCTACGCCTTCAAGAACAACCTGGCGGCGCTGGCCCCGAAGTTGATGGCTGGCGGTCAGGCCACTTACGAGGAGTTCGCTGGGCTGGGGGCGAGAGCCGAGCAGGCGAGCTACCTCAACGCCCACATCCCCGAGGACGTCTATTACCTGCACGCGCTGTCGACCCCGGAGAAGCATCGGGGCAAGGGTGTCGGGCGGGACCTGCTGAAAGCCGCGATCGGGCGCGCCACGGCGGCGGGTTATCGCGAGTTGCAACTGGACGTGTTGGCGGATAACCCGGCGGTCGGCTTCTACCAGGCGATGGGGCTGCGCATCCTGGCGGAGTTGCGCTCGCCCGAGTTGTCGCGCGACCATGGATTTCCCAGCGAGTATCGCATGGCGGTGACGCTATGAGGGTCGTTATCGCGGGGGGCTACGGCCTGGTTGGCGGCATGGTCGCCCGCCACCTGAGGGCGGCCGGTCATCAGGTGGATCTGTTGCTGGCGGGACGCAATCCCGAGCATGGCGAAGGATTGGCGGCTGAGTTGGGGGCGCGGACGGCTCGGCTCGACGTCGCCGATGCGGCCGGCTCGCTCGCGGCGCTGGGGTCCGTGGATCTGGTCATCGCCACCTTGCAGGACCCGGGCGACAACCTGCTGACCACCGCGTTGCGGGCCGGCGCCGCTCACATCGGGATCGTCCGGACCGCCGACAGCATGGCCTCCAGCGCCATCGCCGCGGTGAACCTGGCGCAGCGGCCGGCGCTGATGCTGGGGCACTGGCAGGCCGGGGTGCTGACCTTGGCCGCACTGGCCGCCGCCAAGAGCTTCGCGCGCGTGGACCGCATCGAGATGGCGGCCCTCTACGACTATGCCGATCCGATCGGGCCGATGACGGCGACCGACTCCGGCGGTTTCGTGGGCCGCGCCTTGGTCCGCGAGGCTGGCGGCTGGGCGCATCTCGACGCCGCGGTCAGCGGTCGCCGGGTCGAACGGGGAGACCTGCCGGGCTTTGACGCCATGCCGATGGGGGTGCTCGACACGCCGGGCCTGGCGACCATGACCGGCGCGGCCGACGTGCGTTTCGATCTGGGCACGGGGACGTCGATCGGGACCGCCGGCGGCGGGGCGGCCTCGCACGACCTCTACATCGACATCACCGGAACCACGGAGAGCGGCGAGACCGTGATGCAGCGGACCTTGATGAGCGACCCCAAGGGGCAGGCGCATCTGACCGCGCTGGGCGTGCTGATCGGGGCCGAGCGGGTGTTGGGGCTGGATGGCCACGCGCCGCCGGCGGCGGGCTTCAGGCTGCCGGAAACGACCATCGACGTCGACCGGGCCGTGGAGCGTCTGCGCGCCTTCGGCGTGCGGATCGAGGCGGTATGACAGCGTCTACGCCCTGTCGGACGCAGACGCCGCCTTTGATCGTTCCGCCGCCCGCGGCAGGCAGGGGCGGGTGCTCTTGAAGATCTAGAGCTGGTCCAGGCCGAAGCCGGCATGCAGAGCGCGCACGGCCAGTTCGGTGTAGGCCGCGTCGATCAGCACGCTGATCTTGATCTCGCTGGTCGAGATGACCTGGATGTTCACGCCCTTGTCGGCCAGCGCCTTGAACATGGTCTTGGCGACGCCGGTGTGGCTGCGCATGCCCACGCCGATGACCGAGACCTTGGCCACGTCCTCGTTCACCTGGACGTCGTCGAAGCCGATCTGCGGCTGGTGGGCGCGGACGATCTCGACCGCGCGTTGGGCGTCGCGCTTACCGACCGTGAATTCCATGTTCGCGGTGTCGGCAGTGCGGGCGTGGCTCTGCACGATCATGTCGACATTGACGTTGGCGTCGGCCAGGGCGCCGAAGATCTCGGACGAGACGCCCGGATGATCGGGCAGGCCGAACAGGCTGATCTTGGCTTCGTCACGGCTATAGGCGACGCCGCTCACGATGCGCTTTTCCATGATCTCTTCCTCGTCGCACACGATGGTGCCTTGGCCGGGCGCTTCGCCGGGCTCAACAAAACTGGACAACACCCGCACCGGCACGTTCTGGGCCATGGCGAGCTCGACGGAACGGGTCTGCAGGACCTTGGCGCCCAGCGAGGCCATCTCCAGCATCTCCTCGTAGGAGATCTTGCTGAGCTTCCTGGCCTTGCTCTCGATGCGCGGGTCGGTCGTGTAGACGCCGTCGACGTCGGTGTAGATGTCGCAGCGGATCGCCTTCACCGCCGCGGCGATGGCGACCGCGCTGGTGTCCGAACCGCCGCGGCCGAGGGTGGCGATGCGGCCGCTGCGGGTCACGCCCTGGAAGCCGGCGATCACGGCGACTTCGCCGGCGTCGAGCGCGGCGGCCAGCTTCTCGGGCGGAATGTCGTCGATGCGGGCGCGGCCGTGCGCGTCGTCGGCGATGATCGGAATCTGCCAGCCCAGCCACGACTTGGCGGGCAGGCCCATGTTGCGAAGGGTCATGGCCAGCAGGCCGGCGGTGACCTGTTCGCCCGAGGCGACGACGGTGTCGTATTCGTCGTCGGACGGGGTCAGGCCCTGCGCCGCGGCGCCGGCGCCGTCGGTCCAGGCGACCAGCTCGTTGGTCTTGCCGGACATGGCCGACACGACGACGGCGACCTTGTGTCCGGCGGCGACTTCAGCCGCCACAAGGCGGCCGACGCGCCGGATACGCTCGAGGTCGGCGACGGACGTGCCGCCGAATTTCATCACTAGCCGAGACAGCGCAGGAGCTCCGCTTGAGAGGGAAGGCTGCGCCTAATAGCGGGGCCGGCGTCCAGGGGCAATGTCTGCCTTCGCAAGCGCGAAAACGACGCGCCCGGCGCAAGATGGCGCCCATTCCGGGCCGTTGCGGGCGATAGGGGCTGGCGCCGGGCGCCTCGCAGTAGGAAAAGAGTTCATGTCATCCGCGTCCGCTTCCTCGATCGACCCGAAAGAGGTCGAACAGTTCTCGCGCATCGCCGCCGAATGGTGGGATCCGAAAGGCAAGTTCGCCCCGCTGCACAAGTTCAATCCCGTGCGGCTGTCGTTCATTCGCGACCAGGTTCAGGAACGGTTCGGGCGCGATCCGAAAGCCATTCGGCCGTTCGAAGGCCTGCGGCTGCTGGACATCGGCTGCGGCGGCGGACTGCTGTGCGAACCGATGACCCGGTTGGGTTTCCAGGTCACAGGCGTCGATGCGTCCGAGCGCAATATCGGCACCGCCAGCGCCCACGCGGCCGAGCAGGGGCTGGCGATCGACTACCGCGCCACCACGGCCGAGGACCTGCTGGCCTCGGGCGAGCCGGCCTTCGACGTGGTGCTGAACATGGAGGTGATCGAGCACGTCGCCGATCCTGGCGAGTACCTGCGCAACTGCGCGCGGCTGCTGGCGCCGGGCGGGCTGATGATCGTCGCCACCCTGAACCGGACCCTGAAGGCCCTGGCCCTGGCCAAGATCGGGGCGGAGTACGTGCTGCGCTGGGTGCCGGCCGGGACCCACGATTGGAACAAGTTCCTCAAGCCGGAAGAGCTGCGCGACTTCCTGGCGGGGGAGCCCGTGGAGTTCCACGGACCTTTCGGCGTGGCCTATGATCCACTGTCGGGCCGATGGTCGCGCTCCACAGACTGCGACATCAACTACATGGTGACCGTGACGCGGGACGCAGCGTAAAGAGGCGGCCCACGAGGAAGTACCCATGCCTTCGATTAGGGTGCTCGGTCACGCCTACCGCGCCTGGCGCCGAAACAGGACGTGGGCGAAGCACGAGCCCGAGACGCCGTACCTTGCCGATCTGCTGAGCGGTTCGCCGGTGTGCCTGCACGTGGGGGCCAGCGACGGACGGCACTCGTATGTGATGACCCAGGTCGCGCCTGCGGCGCAGATCCACGCCTTCGAGCCCTCGGCCTTCACGTTCGAAGTGCTGAAGATCTGCCTGGCCTGGCACCGGATCGCCGCGCATGTGACGCCGGTCCACGCGGCCGTCGCCGACGTGCCGGGCGAACTGCTGCTGGTGACGCCGATCAAGACCTCGGGCCGCATGGCCAGGGGCTATGCCTATGTCGCCGCCGAGCGGCCGAAGAGCCCCGTGCGCCCGGACTTCGAGGACATGGGCGCGGAAGTCGAAACGACCACCGTCACCACCATCGACCGTTACTGCGCCGCGCACGGGCTGGGCCGCGTGGACTTCATCCGCATGGACATCGAGGGCGCCGAACTGAGGGCGCTGAAGGGCGCCGAGCAGATCATCGACCGCGACCGGCCGCACGTGCTGATCGAAATCCATCCGATGATGCTCGAGACCCACTTCGGAGGCACGGCCGGCGCGGTGCTGGAGGTCTTCCTCTCGCGCGGCTACCGCATGTTCGCCCTGAACGGCGACCGCCTGGAAGAGTGCGCCGACGTCGAGGTGGAAGCGCCCTGGAAGGACTATTTCTTCGTCCATCCCGAGCGCGCGGCGGATCTGCCGGACGGGGTCTTCAAGGCGCGAATGGCGGCCTGATCGTCCGGTTTCGGGCGCGAACTTCCACAAACCCCTACCGTCGACGGCTAGCCCCGCGTCGGGCGGGGGCCTAGGCTCTCCTGAACAACGATAAGGGAGGAGCCGCGTATGCTGGCCCTGATGATGGATCGGGCTCTGAGCCTGCCTTCGATCCTCGAATACGCCGCGACCTATCATGGCGACCGCGAGGTGGTGACGCGCACGGTCGAGGGGCCCATCCACCGCTACACCTACGCCGACGCGCTGGCGCGGGCCAAGCGCATGGCGAACGCGCTGATCGAGCTGGGCGTGAAGCCCGGCGACCGGGTCGCGACCCTGGCCTGGAGCACTCACCGGCACTTCGAGCTCTACTACGCGGTGTCGGGGATCGGGGCGATCCTGCACACCATCAATCCGCGGCTGCATCCGGACCAGATCGCCTGGGTCGCCAACCATGCCGAGGATTCGATCCTGCTGTTCGACATCAGCTTCGGCGACCTGGTCGGCGACCTGGCGGCCAAGATGCCGACGGTGAAGACCTTCGTGGCGATGACGGACCGGGCGCACCTGCCGCCGCCGTCGCCGGCCGGCACGCTGGTCTACGAGGAACTGATCGCGGCGCACCCCCCGCAGTTCGACTGGCCCGAGCTGGACGAGCGGATGGCTTCGGGGCTCTGCTACACGTCGGGGACGACCGGCAATCCGAAGGGCGTGCTCTACGGCCACCGCTCGACCGTGCTGCACGCCATGGCGCTGGTGGCGCCGGACGCCTTCGACCTTTCGGCGCGCGACACGGTGCTGCCCTGCGCCCAGATGTACCACGCCAACGCCTGGTGCACGCCGTACGCCGCGCCGCTGGTCGGCGCCAAGCTGGTGCTGCCCGGACGGCTGCTGGACGGCCCCTCGATCTGCGAGCTGGCGGTGAGCGAGCAGGCGAGCTTCCTGCTGGGGGTACCGACGATCTGGGTGGGCGTGCTCGACCACCTGGACCAGACCGGCCAGAAACTGACCAGCGTGCGCAACGTGGCGATCGGCGGGTCGGCGCCGACCGCCTCCTTGATGCGGCGGGTGGAGAACCAGCTCGGCGCGACGGTCCGCCAGATCTGGGGCATGACCGAGACCAGCCCGATGGGCGTGATCAACACCCCGCTGGCTCGGCACGCCGGCGAGGACGAGGACGCGGCCTACGCCCGCAAGCTCAAGCAGGGACGCGGCCTGTGGGGCGTGGAGATGCGGATCATGGGCGACGATGGGACGGTGCAGCCCCGCGACGGGGTCAGCGTCGGCGCGCTGCAGGTGCGCGGCCCGTGGGTGTCGTCGGCCTACTTCAAGAACGAGGGCGCGCAGGTGTTCCTGGACGACGGCTGGTTCGACACCGGCGACATCGCCACCCTCGACGAGGAGGGCTACCTGCGCCTGACCGACCGCGCCAAGGACGTGATCAAGTCGGGCGGGGAGTGGATCTCGACCCTGGACCTGGAGGACGCGGTGTCCTCGCATCCGGCCGTGGCCCTGGCCGCGGCGATCGGCGTGCCGCATCCGAAGTGGGACGAGCGGCCGCTGCTGCTGGTGGTCCTGCGCCCCGGGCAAAGCGCCGATCCCGAGGAGCTCAAGGCGCATGTGGCCGCGCGGGTGGCCAAGTGGTGGACGCCAGACGAGGTGAGGATCGTCGCCGAACTGCCGATCGGGCCGACCGGGAAGGTGCTGAAACGCGAGCTTCGCGACCGGATCGCCACGGTCGCCTAGATAGATCGCGCATCAGGGAAACTGCTGCACCGCTTCAGCGTTAGTCACCCAGGTATCCGAGTTGGGAGCTGAACCTTGCATAAGAGACCCAAGGGCGTCTTGTCCGTGGGATGGGCGTGCATCACCTGCGCCGCGACCGGTCGCACCGAGCATGCGCCGACCTCCGACGACTATCCCGACAGCGTGGTGCGCCGCTTCCGGTTCGAGGCGGGCGGCGGCTTCGGCTGGAAGATTTCGGCCCTGACCACGCCGCGTGAGCGGCCGGCGCCGTGGAAGATCGTCGTCGTGACCGGCGCGCCCTCCTGGGCGGAATACTGGGCGCCGGTGCTGGCCGCGCTGCCGCAAGACCGTGAAATGGTGGTCGTCGATCGGCCCGGCTACGCCGGCTCCGAGCCGGTGGAGTACGTCGGCGACATCCAGGTGCAGGCCCGGGCTCTCGCGCCGCTGCTGCAGGCCAAGCCTGGCCAGCGGGTGCTGCTGGTCGGCCAGTCCTACGGCGCGGCGATCGCCTCGATCATGGCCGAGCAGAACCCTCGCCGCGTGTCGGGCCTGGTGCTGCTGTCGGGCTACTTCGGGGAGTCCGGGCCGACCGCTCGCTGGCTCGTGCAGTGGGGCTCGAAGGTCCTGAAGTTCATTCCGCGCGACCTGCGTCATGCGGTGCTGGAGGTGTCGGGCCAGCCGGGGCAACTGGGCCATCTGCACGCGGCCCTAGAGCGGCTGCGCATCCCGGTTCACGTGATCCACGGGGACAAGGACGACTTCGCGCCGATCGAGATCGCCGAGCGGCTGGCGGTGCAGGCGCCCACGCGGCGCCCGGTCAGGTTCGAGCGTGTCCCCGGCGGCAACCACTTCATCAGCGACGGGCCGGTGGAGCCTTTGCTGGCGTCGCTGGAGGCCTGTATTCCGGTCCGCACGCCGTTCAAGCTGCGGCTTCCGAAGCTGCCGCACTTCGCCTGGCCGAAGCTGCGCATCGGCGGACGCACGGCGCAGGCCTGATCACGATTGGCTCGCTGAACGGAACTTCGCGACAGCGAGGTGGTTGTGGTGGCCGCTGGGAGGCATCCCGGAGGACCCCTCAATGAACGCCAAGTTGCTGCCAGCCCTCGCCGCTGTATCGCTCGCTGCGCTCGCCACCTCGGCCAGCGCCCAGCCCATGACCTATGACCAGGGGATCGCGGCGCCGCCGATCGACACCCCGGCCAATCGTCCTGCCCGTGACTACGAGGCGCCGCCTGTCGCCGAGACCGGCCGCGCCGCCGACACCGCGGCCCAGGCTTCCGATCTTCGCGCCGGTTCGCCGATCAAGGACGGGGCGGGCGCCGAGGTCGGCCGCGTCGTGAAGGTCGACGGCGGGATGGTGACGCTGTCGTCGCAAGGCAAGACGACCATGGTGCCGCTCTCGAGCCTCAGCCACTCCGGCTCGGACATCGTGTCGTCATCGAGCCGCGCGGACGTCTGGGCGCCGAAGTAACCCAACCCCAAGCGACCACTCCAGCGCCCGGTCAGGCGACCAAGGCCAAAAACGTCCTTGGCCACAGCCATCTGAACAGCGATAAGGTTGGCGTGACGAGAGCTGCGGCCAGACCGTAGCTTCGATAATGCGCCCGATCGGGCGTCGCTTGGGGAGATTGCCGTAGATGAAAGCCGCAGTGCTGCGCGAAGTGGGCAAGCCGCTTCAGATCGAAGACGTCCTGATCAACAAGCCGGGTCCGCACGAAGTGCTGATCCGCACCAAGGCCGCCGGCCTTTGCCACTCCGACCTGCACTTCATGCAAGGCTCCTATCCGACCGCGCTGCCGGCCGTGCTGGGCCATGAGAGCGCCGGCATCGTCGAGCAGGTGGGTTCGGAAGTGCGCACCGTGAAGGTGGGCGACCACGTCATCACCTGTCTGTCGGCCTATTGCGGCCACTGCGAATTCTGCCTGACCGGCCACCTGTCGCTGTGCGTGTCGCCCGACACCAAGCGCGACGCCGACGAAGAGCCGCGTCTGAAGGCCACCACCGGCCCGATGCAGCAGTACCTGAACCTGTCGTCCTTCGCCGAGCAGATGCTGATCCACGAGCATGCCTGCGTCGCGATCCGCAAGGACATGCCGTTGGACCGCGCCGCCCTGATCGGCTGCTCGGTCATGACCGGCGTGGGCGCGGCGATCCATACGTCGAGCGTGCGTCCTGGCGAGACCGTTGCGGTCATCGGCTGCGGCGGCGTCGGCCTGGCGGCGATCAACGGTGCGGCGATCGCCGGCGCCGGCCGGATCATCGCCATCGACATGGTCGCCTCGAAGGGCAACCTGGCCCATCAGTTCGGCGCGACCGACTTCATCGACGCCTCCAAGACCGACGCGGTCAAGGAAGTGCTCGAGATGACCAAGGGCGGCGTGCACCACTCGTTCGAAGCCATCGGCCTGTCGAAGACCGCCGAGCAGGCGTTCGGCATGCTGCG
This sequence comes from Phenylobacterium sp. Root1290, assembly GCF_001425305.1. Classification (GTDB taxonomy): domain Bacteria; phylum Pseudomonadota; class Alphaproteobacteria; order Caulobacterales; family Caulobacteraceae; genus Phenylobacterium. Next base: position 469,126 of record NZ_LMEE01000003.1, read on the forward strand.
CCGCGGCGGCACCGCCAACGTCATCGGCATGATCCCGATCGGCCAGTCGATCACCCTGCCGGGCTTCGCCTTCCTGGGCGAAAAGAAGCTGCAGGGCTCGATGATGGGTTCCAACCGCTTCCCGGTCGACATGCCGCGCCTGGTGGACATGTACATGAACGGCAAGCTGAAGCTGGACGAGATGATCTCGCAGCGCATCAAGCTGGAGCAGGTCAATGAAGGCTTCGACGAGATGAAGAAGGGCGAACTGGCCCGCTCGGTCATCGTCTTCGACTGATAGATCAAAGCCGTCGCAAGACGCCGGAAGCCCTCCCCTCGGGGAGGGCTTTTTCGTAGGCGGGCGCTATTTCACGAAGTAGCCGAGCAGGGCCGGGCGGAGGTACTCCTCCATCACGCCGGTGGTCACGGCGGGACGCCGGCGCGGCTCGATCGGCAGGCAGGCGTTGAACGTCACCATCATCGCATGGGCGGCCAGAAGCGGATCGACCGGTCGGATCGAGCCGTCGGCGACGCCGTCCGAGATGATCCCGGCGAAGGAATGGGCGGTCTGCTGGAAGCGGATCAGCATCTGGCGGCGCATCGCATGCGGCACGGCGGCCATGGCGTGGTGGCGCAGCAGACGGCCGCCGGCGCTTTCGGCCTGCAGCATGCCGAGCGAGGTCACGGCGAGCCATAGCCGCGTCCAGTTCGCGCCGGCCTTGCCGGCCTCGCGCTTGGCCTTGTCGATGAGGTCGAAGGTGGCGCCGAAGCAGGCGACCGCCAGTTCATCCTTGTCGGCGTTGTGGTGGTAGAACGAGCCCTTGGTGACCTTGAGCTCCGCCGAGATCTTGTCGACCGAAGCCCCGTGATAGCCCTCGCGGTTGATCAGCATGGTGGCGGCGACCAGGAAACGGTCGCGGGTCACCTCGTCGTTCTCGGCGCTGGGCGCGCCGAGCGGCAGCAGCGGGCCGTCCGGCCAGGGCTGGCCGGCGGCGGGCAGGCCGCCGATCATGATGTCGCTGAGCCGCGCGGCGACGCGCGGATAGTCCTGCGGCTCGTAGGACGGCAGCCAGGTGTCGGCCCAGGTCAGCTGGTTGACGACCAGGCGCGCGAGGCCCTGGCGGCGCGGGGCGCTGACCCACGGCGTGTCGTCGGATTTCAGCAGGCGGCCGATACGCACATAGAGCGCCTCGAAGCTCTGGATGACCGGCTGCTTCTGCTCGCCCTCGACGAGGTAGACTTCGCTGAACGGGGCGAGGGCGGCCTCTTCGCCGACGGCGATGCGGCGGCGGGTCTCGAAATAGGCGGCGACGAAGGCGCTGAGCCGCTCGGCGGGCGTGGCGTGGGTCTCGGCCTCGTCCAGCATCCGCGCGAAGCGGGCGATGGTGTCGTGCAGCACCGCGGCGGCAAGGTCTTCCTTGCGCTTGAAGTAGTAGGTCAGGCTGACCGGATGCAGATCCATCCGCTTGGCCACCGCGGCCAGGGTGAAGCCGTTCATGCCGTGGTCGGCGAAGACCTTGGTGGCGGCCGCCATGATGGCGTCGCGCTTGGCGGCGTATCGCGCCCGGGGCTTGGATTGGACTGCGGTCAAGACGAGTCTCCGCGCGGTTCGATCTGCCACATTAGTGCGCGGAAAGGCAGGTTGGAAGCCGCGTGGCGGCTTCCCCTAGGGCAGCTAACGCCGAAGCTTGGCGACGCCGTCGGTGTCCGCGACGGCCAGACGAGCGGGCGCTTCGTCGGCGCCTTGCGCGCGGACCAGGTTGTCGATGCGGGTCTTCTGGGCGCGGAAGGCGGCCAGTTCGGCGCCGGCCAGGACCGTGCCTTGCGGCACCTTGGCGCCGATCGGGTTCACGCGCTTGCCGTGCTGCCAGATCTCGTAGTGCAGGTGCGGGCCGGTGGATGCGCCGGTCGAGCCGACATAGGCCACGACCTGGCCCTGGCTGATGCGTGCGCCGGGCTTGATGCCCTTGCCGTAGCGCGACAGGTGCGCGTAGCCGGTCTCGAAGCCGCCGGAGTGGCGGATGCGGACCCAGTTGCCATAGCCGCCCCAACGGCGGGCCTCGACGACCACGCCGTCGCCGGCGGCGAGAACCGGGGTGCCCGAGCCGGCGCCGAAGTCGATGCCCTGGTGCATGCGGTTGTAGCCGAGGATCGGGTGGCGGCGCATGCCGAAGCGGCTGGTCATCCGGGCGTTGTCGACCGGGGTGCGCAGCAGGAAGCCTTTGATGTTCTTGCCGCTCTCGTCGAAGTACTGAACGTCGCCGTTCTGGCGCTCGAAGCGGTAGAACTGCACGCCCTTGATCTGGGCGTATTCGAGGGCGCCGGTCTCGATGGTGCGGCCGCTCTCGGTGACCTTGCGGTCGAAGACCATGGTGAACTCGTCGCCCGCCTTCAGGTCGCGGTCGAAGTCGACCTTGTGCGAGAAGAGCTTGACCATGCTGGCGACGATCGTGGGGTTGGCCCCCATGCGAGAGGCGCTCTCGTAGAGCGAGCCGGTGATCTCGCCGCGCGCGACCATCTCTTCGTCGCGGATCTTCTCTTCCATTTCGCGCAGGCGCAGGGCGCCGTCGAAGGTGCGCGAGAGGGTGATCGATTGGGCGGGGCCGGTGCGTAGCGACAGACCGACGAGGCGGGCCGGACCGCGCTCGCCGCGCGGCAGGGCGACGGCGGCGTCAAAGGCCATGCCGGCCTTGATGTGCACGGTGTCCATGGCCTCGGCCAGGGTCTCGACGGCGCGGCGGGCTTCGTCGCGGGGCACGCCGGCGCGCTCGACGGCGGATTCCAGCGTCTCGCCGGGCAGCACCTTGACCGGCACGCTGGTCGGGCGTCCGAAGCCGGGTTGGGCCTCGGATTGCGTGAAGGCGGCGTGCTGTAGGGCGGTGATGGCGGCCGGGTCCAGCGGCGCCTTGGGCGGCGCGACCGCCTGGTCGGCGGAGAGCTTCCAGCCCAGCGCCAGCGCGGCGACGCCGGCGACGCCGATGGCCAGGCGTGGAGTCAGCCGAAAGGTCGGACGTCGCGGATCGAACTCTTGCATCGTGCCCCCGTACTCGCGATGCCGCTTGGCCTACCGGCCTTGCGAGAAACTGCGTCGTAGCTGGTGAACGGCTTAACCGTTCTCTACCGATATGGTTAATCGCCGGTAACCAATCCGGCGATTTGGCTCAAGGCTACGGTTAGAGCAGACCCAGGACCAGTTCGGCAGGACGGCACAGCGCCGCACCCTTCGACGTCGAGACGATAGGTCGATTCACCAGGATCGGATCGAGGATCATGGCGGCGATGATGGCCTCGTCGGAGGTGGCCGGATCGGTGAGGCCGAGCTCGACCGCCTTGGTGCCGCGCTCGCGCAGGATCTCGCGGGCCGAGACGCCCATCTTGGCGGTCAGGTCGACCAGCTGATCCTTGGTCCACCCTTGCTTCAGGTACTCGACCACCTTGGGCTCGAAGCCCTTTTCGCGCAGCAGGGCCAGGGTGTTGCGCGAGGTCCCGCAGGCGGGGTTGTGGTAGATGACGATCTCTTCCTGAGCGGTCATGGGGCGATCCTTCCGGCCTGGCGAGCGAAGCAGTCAGGGCAATAGCGCGATCGCGCGGGCGCGCGCCAGACCTGCTACGGTCTTGTGAAAAGCAGCGCTTGTCCTTGACGGACGGCGGGTGCGGCTCGATCTAGGTCCGATCTGGGCCATTCCACTTCGGAGAACTGCAGACAATGAAGAAGCTTCTCGCGGCCGCGAGCATGGCGATGCTGATCGCCACCCCGGCCTTCGCCCAGATGCCCGGCGCACCGGACGCCTCGCGCATCGCCGCGGCGACCTACAAGGTCGATGGCCATCACACCCAGGTGGTCTGGTCGCTGAACCACATGGGCTTCTCGATCCTCTACGGGATGTTCGGCGAGATGATCGGCAGCCTGACCCTGGACCCGGCCAATCCGTCGGCCGCCAAGGTGGTCATCGACATCCCGATGTCCGGCTCGACCACGACCTCGCCGGCCTTCACCAAGCACCTCGCCAGCAAGGACCTGTTCGAAGTCGAGAAGTTCCCGACCGCGAAGTTCGTCTCGACCTCGGTGGTCGTCGACGGCCAGACCGCCAAGATCACCGGCGACCTGACCCTGAAGGGCGTGACCAAGCCGGTCGTGCTGGACGCCAAGCTGACCGGCGCCGGGACCAATCCGATGAGCAAGGCGGCGACCGTCGGCTTCGAAGCCACCGCCAAGATCAAGCGCAGCGAATTCGGCCTGGGCTACGCCCTGCCGGTGGTCGGCGACGACGTCGATCTGAAGATCACCGCCGCCTTCGAGAAATAAGGCGCTACCAGGTGAACCTTCGGGCGCCGCCGACGACGGTCGCGCCCGAGGTTCCGAAGGCCATCAGGTCGGCGGGGCGAGCGGGCAAGGGCTTCGCTTCCGCCGGCCATTGGTCGAACGTCGCTGAATAGCCGACCTCGATCGCTCCCGGGCTGGGGGCGCGGAAGGTCAGGGTGAGCCCGTCAGTCTGGGCCTCCCACCCGATCCGGACGGAGCCGCCCGCGGGCGGCTTGATCGGATGGCCGTTGATGGCCGCTCCCTCCAGTTTGGCGGTGGTGTCGAGGCGTAGCGCCAGCGTGCGCGCGCCCGGCGCGGCCACATGCAGCCGGTAGCCGCCGTCCGGCTGGCGCGTGAACTCGACGCCGCCCGGCGGGATCGCGACCGGGTCGGCCTTGGCCGCCCAGACCGCGCTGCGGCGCAGGCCTGGCAGCTTCGTCTTCTCCACCGTCCCGCCATCGACGCGGAGGACGCCGCGCGTCCAGTCGGGCAGGCCTGGCGCGTCGCTGAACCGATGGGCGCGGCCGTTCTCTCGGTCGAGGTGGTAGGCGATGTGGGTGACCTGCGGGTGGCGTTCGGTCCATGGCGGATCCAGGCGGACCACGCCGACGGCGACGACGCCCAGCAGCATGACCGCCAGCGCGGCCATGCGGGCGCCCTTCTGGTCCTCGGCCGGCTGGGCCAGGGGCCAGAGCGTCCAGGCGGCGAGCCAGGTGATCACGGCCAGCAGTTCGGGCTGGTCCAGGCCCTGGAAGATCCCGTGCCCGAACGCCAGCAGCCAGGAGAGGCCCAGGATCCCGGCGATGGTCAGCACGGCCAGGACCGGCAGATTGCGTTTCGCGCCCAGGCCGGTGAGGGCGGCCGACAGGGTCGCCAGGGCCAGCGGCCAGGCGGCGAGGAAGGCGGTCGTCGGCGCGGCGACTTGCAGGGCGATGGCGATCAGCAGGCCGCTGGCCAGCACCCCGGCCCAGGCCCCGGCGACGCCAGTCGGGCGACCGAAGCAGAGCAGGGCGAGGACGGCGGCGACGACACCCAGCACTAGGCCCGCGACATCGACGTGTCCGAACGCCGAGCATGCGGCGCCGACGATGAGGGCGAGCACGGCTGCGGCCATGCGGGTGCGGCCGCGTCCGGCGGCGGCGGCGGCCAGCAGCAGCGCGCCGACGCCGAGAAGGGCGAGAGCGACCTCCCAGCGGCCGGCCTGGGCCAGCAGGACGTGCTGCTCCAGGAAGCCGAACTCGGCCCCCGTGGCGAAGCGTGCAAGGCGGAACACCGCGGCGGCGAAGGTCAGGACGAAGAGCCCGGCGCCCATGCCCTTAAGCGTGTCCAGCAGGCTCAGGGCCTGGGCGCGGCGGGCGCGCAGCATGGCCAGGGTCAGCAGCAGCGCCGAAGCCGCCACCGCGATCCAGCCGAAGGCGGCCGGGTAGGCGAGGAGGTGACCGCCGAAGGTGTTGGCGTAGACGAGGTTAGGCCCCTTGGCCGGAAGCGTGGCGGCGTAGGCGGCGGCGTCCGTGGCGGCCAGGACCTGCTCGCCGATATGCTGCAGGGAGCCCTTGTCCAGGTTAGCCGACGTCGAGGTGGCGGCGTGGTAGTCGAACTGGCTGCCGATGAAGGCGAAGTTCAGCCCAGGCACGCCCTTGGCCTTGGACACCGAGAAGTCGGTGTCGTTGGGCATGTGCTCGTAAAGGAAGACTGTCAGCGACGAGGCGAGCGGCGCAGGCGCGCTCTTGCGGAAGAGCTCGATCGTGCCGGCGTTGTCGGCGCCGGTCTGGAACATCTGGGCGCGGCCGCCGCCGCCGCGCGCTTCCATGTTGAGCAGGAAGCTGACGCGGGGCGCCAGCGGATGCTGGTCGAAGAAAGCCTGGGCACCGAGCAGGCCGCTCTCTTCGCCATCGGTGATCAGCAGGATGACGTCCCGGGCCGGCTGGCCCTTGGCCTTGAGCGCGCGGGCGATCTCGAGGGCGGCGGCGGTTCCGGCCGCATCGTCGGCGGCGCCTGGCGACCCGGGGACGCTGTCGTAGTGCGCCATTACGGCCACGGCGGGGAGGGTGCGATCGAGGCCGGGCAGCACGCCGATGACGTTCTCGACCGTTCCGCCGGCGATCCATTGGCCGTCCTGGCGCAGGACCTGGGTGCGCTGGACCTGCGGCTGCAGGCCTAGCGCCGACATCCGGGCGACGAGATGGTCGCGCACGGCGGCGTTGGCCGCGCTGCCGATCGGGTGGGGGACCTTGGCGATGATCTCGACGTCGGCCATCGCACGGGCCGCGGAGAAGGCGTTGGCGGGCGCGTTGGTCGCCGCGGGGGGCGGGGTGCGCTCCTGCGCCCAGGCGATCAGGAACGCGACCGCCAGGCACACGATCAGTGCGATAGATCTTCCCAACGCCGCCTCCCCGCGAACTGTTGCGTGCGAGCCTAGCCTGGAACCGGCGCAAAACGAAAACGCCCGCCGGATGGAGCGGCGGGCGTTCTGTCGTCTAGTGGAGCGTGGGGCCCGGTCAGGCCGCCACGGCGCTCTCATGCGGGTCGCGCAGCACGTAGCCGCGGCCCCAGACGGTTTCGATGTGGTGCTTGCCGTCGGCGGCCGCGGCCAGCTTCTTGCGCAGCTTGCAGATGAAGACGTCGATGATCTTCAGTTCCGGCTCGTCCATCCCGCCGTAGAGGTGGTTCAGGAACATTTCCTTGGTGAGCGTGGTGCCCTTGCGGAGCGAGAGCAGCTCCAGCATCTGGTATTCCTTGCCGGTCAGGTGGACGCGGCTGTTGTTCACTTCGACGGTCTTGGCGTCGAGGTTCACCGTGATGTCGCCGGTCTTGATGACCGATTGGGCGTGGCCCTTGGAGCGACGGACCACCGCGTGGATGCGGGCGACCAGTTCGTCCTTGTGGAACGGCTTGGTCATGTAGTCGTCGCCGCCGGCGCCGAAGGTCTTAACCTTCGTGTCGATCTCGGCCGTGCCGGACAGGATCATGATCGGCGTGTTGATCTTCGCCACCCGCAGGGTGCGCAGAACGTCCATGCCGCTCATGTCGGGCAGATTCAGGTCGAGCAGGATAAGATCGTAGTCGTAGATCTTGCCCAGATCGACGCCCTCTTCCCCGAGGTCCGTCGTATAGACGTTGAACCCCTCGGACTTGAGCATCAGCTCGATGCTTTGCGCCGTGGCGCTGTCGTCTTCAATCAACAGAACGCGCATCAGTTCCTCCTCGAACGGTAGCGCTAAAACTTACGATTTCGGGCAATCCGCCCCGATCCTCGCTGTTAACTTGCCAGCGAGTTAATTTATGACCGGTTAATGGTGAAGCACCTTCGGCAGAATCGTTAACTCGGTTCGGGAATCGCCGACAAGCGCCGGCCTCCGGAGGCGAGTCTCACGGCCGTTGAATCTTTCGTGATTGGACTTGCGGGGCGAACGCCGGATGCGCGGCGGCCGCCATCTTAACCGCGAGGGGCGAACGGAACGGTCACGGCGCCGGCTCGTTTGGACCTGGAACCCCGAGGCGTCCCTAAAGTCCAAGGAATATCATGGCCGTAAAACTGAAGCCGCTCGCCGAACAGGTCATCGTCATCACTGGAGCATCGTCGGGCATCGGCCTGGCGACCGCGCGCAAGGCCGCGAAGGCCGGCGCGGCGGTGGTGCTGGCGTCCCGCAACGGAGACGCCCTGCGGGCCATCTGTGAAGACATCAACGCCCAGGGCGGACGCGCGCATGCGGTGGTCGCCGACGTCGGCGAACCTGAGGACGTGGAAAAGATCGCCCGGGCGGCGGTGGCGCGGTTCGAGCGCTTCGACACCTGGATCAACGACGCCGGCGTCGGCCTTTATGGCGAGCTCACCGAGACCTCGCAGGCCGATCACGAGCGGCTCTTCCGCACGAACTACTTCGGCGTGGTCAACGGATCGCTGGAGGCGGTGAAGCACTTCCGGACGAACGGACGGCCGGGCGCGGTGATCAATGTCGGTTCGGCCCTGTCGGATGTTGCGGCGCCGCTGATGGGCGCCTACTCGGCCTCCAAGCACGCCGTGAAAGGCTTCACCGATGCCTTGCGGCTGGAAGTCCTGCGCGACAAGGCGCCGGTCTCGGTCACGCTGATCAAGCCGTCGAGCGTTTCGACCCCGTTCGCCGACCACGCCCGAAATTTGATGGACGAGGCCGCCTCCGTCCCGCCGCCGCGCTATGCGCCGGACGTGGTCGCCGACGCCATCCTGCATGCTGCGGTCCATCCGGTGCGCGACATCGCGGTCGGCTCGGGCGCCCGTCCGATGGCCGTCGGCTCGGCCGCTGCGCCGATCCTGGTCGACAAGGTGCTGGCGTGGGCGATGCCCCCGATGAGCCGCCGGCGCGGCGACAAGCCGTCTCGTGACAGCCTGCATCAGCCCGGCATCGACGGCCTGACCGAGAGCGAGCACCTGAAGGGCCGCCGCTTCAGCGTCTACACCGAGGCCCAGAAGCGGCCGGGCCTCACCATCGGCCTGGGCGCCCTGGCCGTGGTCGGGATCGCAGCTTTCCTGGGCCGTGAGACCTTGTCGCGCAATGCCCGGCCTATGCTCGCCAAGGCCGCTCGCCCGATCCTGCTGAGGGCCGCGATGCGGCGTCCCGCGGCCGCCGCCAAGCTGGTCGCGCGTCATCCGGGCAGGGCGGCGCGATTGGCCGCCGCGCTTCGCTGACGACCGCCCGAATCTTCATCGGGGGTTAACGGCGCCGGGCGGATTCTGCCGGCGGTCGAATCTGACCGCTGGGGTCTCTATTGCGTAGCCTTGTCGCTGCTGTGGAGCGGATTGATCCGCTCACCGTCTCCGGTCGCGTCGCGGCTGTGAACGGCCTCCTGATCGAGGCTCGCGGCGGGTTGACGCGCCTGGCGGTCGGCGCGCGCGCCGAGATCGAGCGCCGGGCCGACAAACCGCTGGCCGCTGAAGTGGTCGGCTTCCGCGAGACCCGCGCGCTGCTGATGCCGTTCGGCCCGGTCGAGGGCGTGGCGCCGGGCGCGGAGATCCGCATCGAACCTCAGGGCTCCGCCGTGCGGCCGACGACGGCCTGGCTGGGCCGGATCATCGACGCCTTCGGCGAGCCTATCGACGGCCTCGGGCCGCTGCCGCAGGGCATGGCGGCATACCCGCTGCGCGCCGCGCCGCCGGCCGCCCATGCGCGCGGCCGGGTGGGCGAGCGCCTGGACCTGGGCGTGCGCTCGATGAACGTCTTCACCACCTGCTGCCGCGGACAGCGCCTGGGCGTGTTCGCCGGCTCCGGCGTCGGCAAGTCCGTGCTGCTGTCGATGCTGGCCAAGCAGTCCGACTGCGACGCGGTGGTCGTCGGCCTGATCGGCGAGCGGGGCCGCGAGGTCCGCGAGTTCATCGAGGAGACCCTGGGCGAAGAGGGGCTGAAGCGCGCCATCGTCGTGGTCGCCACCTCCGATGAGCCGGCGCTGAAGCGCCGGCAGGCCGCCTACATGACCCTGGCCATCGCCGAGTTCCTGCGCGACCAGGACCTTGAAGTCCTCTGCATGATGGACAGCGTCACCCGCTTCGCCATGGCCCAGCGCGAGATCGGGCTGGCCGCCGGCGAACCGCCGACCACCAAGGGCTATACGCCGACCGTCTTCACCGAACTGCCCAAGCTGCTCGAGCGGGCGGGACCCGGGCCGATCCGGCCCGACGGCACGACGGCGGGACCGATCACCGGCATCTTCACGGTGCTGGTCGATGGCGACGACCACAACGAACCGATCGCCGACGCCGTGCGCGGCATCCTTGACGGGCACATCGTCATGGAGCGCAGCATCGCCGAGCGCGGACGTTTCCCGGCGATCAACGTGCTGAAGTCGATCAGCCGGACCATGCCCGGCTGCCATCTGCCGCACGAGCGCGAGATCGTGAAGGCTGCGCGGCAGTCGCTGTCGGCCTATGCGAACATGGAAGAACTCATCCGCATTGGCGCCTATCGCGCCGGGGCGGACCCGCAGGTCGACCGGGCCATCGCCCTCAATCCCGCGCTCGAGGCGTTCCTCGGCCAGGACAAGGACGAGGCCACGAGCCTGGACGACAGTTTCAACATCCTCGCCCACATCCTGAACGGTGAAGCCGCATGAGCTGGGCGCAGTCCCTGATCAAACTCTCGACCTATGAGGTCGAGATCCTGCAGAAGCGGCTTGGCGAGATCGCCGACCGTCGGATGCAGATGGAAATGAAGCTGGCGTTCCTGGAGGCCGAAGGCGAGGCCGAGGCGGCCCGGGCGCGGCAGGACGCCGAAGCCGGCTGGTATCAGGTCGGGTTCTGGGAAGGCCTTCGCACCCGCAAGGCGATGGTGCAGGTCGACATCGACCGCATCGCCGTCGAGGAGGCCGGCGCCCGCGACGCCCTGGCCTTGGCCTTCGAAGAGCAGAAGAAGTACGAGCAGGTGGCCGAAGGCATCCGCCTGGCCCAGGTCAAGGAAGCTGCGCGGCTGGAAACGGCGGCGCTCGACGAACTCGGCCTGCGGCGAGCGGCCGGCGGCCGGTGACGCCGGACGTCTCGCGCCGTGCCATGATCGGCTCGGCGCTGGCGCTGGCCGCGTGCGGCCAGAAGCCTGAGGCGCGGGCCGCGACCCTGGAGCTGCCGGCGCTGAAGTCCGTGGCTCCGTTCCCGGTCGGAACCTGTGTTCAGGCGCTTCAGCTCGACGACCCCAATCTCGCGCCGCTGATCGCGAGCCAGGTCTCCCAACTCACCGCCGAGTGGGAGATGAAGATGGAGTACATCGTCCGCGACGACGGCTCTCTGCGCTTCGAGGCGCCCGACAAGATCGCCGCCTTCGCCCGCGCCCATGGCATGCGGTTCTTCGGCCATACCCTGGTCTGGTACGCGCAGGAGCCGGAGGCCTTCAAGCAGTTGGACACCGGTCGGATCGCGTTCGACGCGGCCTATCGCAACTACATCACGGCGGTGGTCGGACGCTATCGCGGCCAGGCGACGGGCTGGGACGTGGTCAACGAGGCGGTGGCCGAGGATGGCGAGGGCTGGCGCAACTGCCTGTGGTCAGAGCGCCTGGGGCCGCTGGAGCACATGGTGTTGGCCTTTCAGTATGCGCGTGAGGCCGATCCCGACGCGGTGCTGTTCCTCAACGACTACAACCTAGAGAACATCCCGAAGAAGCGGACGACCTTCCTCAAGCTGGCCGAGGCCCTGCTGAAGGCGGGCGCGCCGCTGGGCGGCGTAGGCACCCAGACCCATGTCGCCGCCGATCTGGCGCCCGGCGCGCTGGCCGATGCGATCAAGGATCTCGCCAGCCTCGGTCTGCCGGTGCATCTCTCGGAGCTGGATGTCTCGTTGAGCCGCGCCGGGGGACTGTTGCGGGACAAGGCCAAGCTGGAAGCCGGACAGGCGCGGGTCTACGCCGAGGCGGCCGAGGCGTTCTCCAGCCTGCCGGCTCAGCAGCGCTTCGCCTTCACGCACTGGGGGCTTCGCGACGCCGACTCCTGGCTCAAACGCGAGGATGCACGCGATCGGCCGCTGCTGTTCGACGACGAAGGCCGACCCAAGGCGGCGGCCGTCGCCTGGATCAACGGACTGCGCTAGTTCAGCGGGCCGGGCGCGGGCTGACGCGGCGCGGCGCGCGGAGTCTGCTCGGCGGCGTCGGCCGCCTGGCGCAGGGCGTGAAGGTCGTCGCTCAGGCGGAAGAGGGCGACATAGAGTTCGCAGAACGAGCGCCAAAGCAGGATCAAGCCGCCGACGACAAGCAGGCCGGCCACGAGCACCGGGATCGCCAGAATCACGCCGATCCAGCTTTCCTCGCGCAGGGCCACGCCGACTGCGGCGCCGACCGTACCGAACGCGATCAGCGCGATGACCCCCAGGCCCGCCCAATAGATGAGATGAATCACCTGGTTGGTCATCAGGCGCTCGAAGGTCAGCAGATCCCAGAAGATCGAGCTGCCCGGGCCGCGCCGGGTCGGGGAAGCAGGTCGCCGCATTCGATTTCCAACGCTTCGCGGCCCAATCGACCGCGCCAGGGGCAAATCGCTATCAGCCGGGGCGCGCGCCTGCAACGCCCGTCGAGCCGCATGCCCTGGCTGGGGCGGTCTGGTGAGCTGGATTTGATCGCCGCCTGGACCATTCGGCGCGGCTCGGATGACGACATTCGCCGAATGCGTGTTAGCCTTTGGTCATGGGCACGACGACACAAGCCGCCGATTGGAGACTTGAGCCGATCTCGGGAGCCGACCGCGACGTGGTCGAGGTCATCGGCCTGCCGCCTGAGCAGGAAGCGTTCGCCGGCAGTCTGGACGAGGTCTTCGGACGATTGAACGAGAGCGACGCCGTGGGCCTGGAGCAGGGTTTTGCGGTGGTCGAGCCCGGCGGCGAGGTCGTTGGGTTCTTCGTTCTGCGCGAGGGATTGCGCCGGCCTCCATGGGCACCACCGGGCACGGTGAGCCTGCATAATTTCCGAGTTCGGCCGGGCTTTCAGGGCAAGGGCGTCGGACGGCGCTGCATCAGCCTGCTCGAGGACTGGTTCGTGCGCGAGCGACCGGTGCAGCCGCAGCTGATGCTGGCGGTCAACGCCCGCAATGTCGCCGCCATCGAGGCCTATCGGAAGATCGGTTTCATGGACACCGGCGGCCGTCACGAAGAGGGCTTTGGGCCGCAGCTGATCTTCGCCAAGCCGCTGGGCTGAGCCCTAGATCTGACCGACCGTCTTGAGACGCGCCTTCGGATGGATCTCGTTCTGGCTGAGGACCGGGGTCTGGCCGCGGAAGCGTTCGATGATCGAGCGGACGTAGGGCCGGACTTGCGGGCTGGTCAGCAGCACGGCGCTGTCGCCGGCCAGGGCGGCGCGCTCGAAGCTGTCGCGGACGGCGCGGATGAAGTCCTGCAGGCGCGACGGAGCCAGGGCCAGCTGCTTTTCCTCGCCTGAGCCGATCAGCGCATCGGCGAAGGCGTTCTCCCACTCGCCCGACATGGTGATGATCGGCAGGGCGCCGTCGTCGCCGCGATAGGCGAAGGAGAGCTGGCGGGCCAGGCGGCCGCGGACCTGTTCGACCAGCAGGGTGATCGAGGAGGTGTGCGGCGCGGCTTCGCCGATGCCTTCCAGGATGGCGGGCAGGTCGCGGATCGAGACACGCTCGCGCAGCAGAGCCTGCAGCACGCGCTGGATGGTGGTCGCCGAGACGACGCTGGGGACCAGGTCGTCGACCAGCTTCTTCTGCTCGGTCGGCAGCTCCTTCAGGAGCTTCTGGACCTCGGCGTAGGAGAGCAGGTCGGGCATGTTCTCCTTGAGGATCTCGGTCAGGTGCGTGGTCAGCACGGTGGCCGGATCGACGATGGTGTAGCCGCGGAACGTCGCCTCCTCGCGCAGGGAGTCGTCGATCCAGGTGGCGGGCAGGCCGAAGGCCGGTTCGCGCATGTGTTCGCCGGGCAGGTCGACCTGCCCGCCGGAGGGATCCATGGCCATCAGCGAGCCGAGCCGGACCTCGCCGCCGCCGCCTTCCATCTCCTTGATGCGGATCATGTAGCCCTGCGAGGGCAGGCGCATGTTGTCGAGGATGCGCACGGCCGGCATCACGAAGCCGAAGTCCTGGGCCAGGGTGCGGCGCAGGGCCTTGATCTGGTCGGTCAGGCGGCGGCCTTCGAGGTCGTTGATCAGCGGCAGAAGGCCGTAGCCCAGCTCGATCTTGATCTCGTCGATGGCCAGGGCCTGGCTGATCGGCTCTTCCTGGTCCTGGGCGGCGGACGTGGCGGCGGGAACGATCTCGACCGGGGGCGGCGCTGCGGCCTGCTGGGCGCGGCGCCAGGACAGGAAGCCCGCGCCCGCGGCGAGGGCGGCGAACGGGATGATCGGCATGCCCGGGATCAGGGCGAGCACGCCGGCCGAGGCCGAGACCATGCCCAGGCTGATCGGGTTCATGGCCAACTGGGCGACCAGCGCCTTGTCGGCCGAGCCGTCGACGCCGGCCTTCGACACCAGGAAGCCGGCGGCGATGGAGATGATCAGGGCGGGGATCTGGCTGACCAGGCCATCGCCGATGGTCATGATCGTGTAGGACGACGCGGCCTGGCCGATCGGAACCTTGTGCTGGACGACGCCGATCAGGATGCCGCCGATGATGTTGATGGCGACGATGATCAGGCCGGCGACGGCGTCGCCGCGCACGAACTTGCTGGCGCCGTCCATGGCCCCGAAGAAGGTCGATTCCTGCTCCAGCTCCTTGCGGCGGACCTTGGCCTCGTTCTCCTCGATGAGGCCGGCGGACAGGTCGGCGTCGATCGCCATCTGCTTGCCGGGCATCGAGTCCAGCGTGAAGCGGGCGGCGACTTCGGCGATCCGGCCCGAACCCTTGGTGATGACGACGAAGTTCACGATCACCAGGATGATGAAGACGATCACCCCGATGACGAAGTTGCCGCCCATCATCAGCTTGCCGAAGCCCTCGATGATCTTGCCGGCCCCGTGAGCGCCTTCGTGGCCGTGACCGAGGATCAGGCGCGTCGAGGCGATGTTCAGCCCCAGGCGGAACAGGGTGGTGACCAGCAGAACGGTCGGGAAGGCGGTGAATTCCAACGGCTTCTTGATCAGAAGCGAGGTCATCAGGATCAGCACCGACGAGGTGATCGAGATGGCCAGCAGCAGATCCAGCACGAACGGCGGGATCGGCAGGATCAGCAGGATGACGATGCCGATGACGCCGAGCGCCAGGGCGACCTCGCCCTTCAACAGCCAGCCCAGCATTTCGCGGGGCGAGGGGCGGGCCGAGGAGGAAAGCGAAGCGTCGGTCATGGGTTACTCGTTCAGGCCGCGCTGGCGCCCATCTGCGGGGCGGGCACCGGGACGCCGGCCTCGGTGTATTCCTTCAGCTTGTTGCGCAGGGTGCGGATCGAGATGCCGAGGATGTTGGCGGCATGCGTCCGGTTGCCCAGGCAGTGCGACAGGGTGTCGATGATCAGCCGCTGCTCCATGTCGGCCACGGTCTGGCCGACGAAGGTGCGGGTCACGGCCTCGGCGGCGTCGGCCGCGGTCTGGGCGGCGCGGGCGGCGGGATCGGGGGCGGCTAGCGGCTGGCCGTCGGGCAGGCGGATGGCGCCTTCCTCGATCTCCGGGCCGGAGGCCAGCAGCACCGCGCGGTGCATGGCGTTCTCGAGCTCGCGGACGTTGCCCGGCCAACGGTGGGCGGCCAGGCGGCGCTTGGCCTCGGCAGAGAGCGGCCGCTCGGGCATGCCGTTGGCCTTGGCGTACTTGCGGATGAAGAACTCGGCCAGCGCGACGACGTCGCCCGGGCGCTCGCGCAGCGGCGGCAGGCGCAGGTTCACGACGTTGAGGCGATAGAGCAGGTCCTCGCGGAACGTGCCGTCCTTCACGGCCTGGGCCAGGTCGCGGTTGGAGGTGGCGAGGATGCGGATGTCGACCTTCACCGGCTTGGCGCCGCCGACCCTGTCGATCTCGCGCTCCTGGATGGCGCGCAGCAGCTTGGCCTGCAGGCGGGCGTCCATCTCGGAGATTTCGTCGAGCAGCAGCGTGCCGCCGTTGGCTTCCTCGAACTTGCCGATGCGGCGGGCGACGGCGCCCGTGAAGGCGCCTTTCTCGTGGCCGAACAGCTCGCTTTCCAGCAGGTTCTCGGGGATCGCGGCGCAGTTGACCGAGATGAAGGGACGGCTGGCGCGGCGCGACTTCTGGTGCACGTAGCGGGCGATGACTTCCTTACCCGAGCCGCTTTCGCCGGTAATCAGGATGGAGGCCTCGGACGGCGCGACCTGGTCGGCCAGGCCGATCACCGACTGCATGCCCGCATCGCGGACGATCATCGGCTTTTCGTCGTCGGAGACGGCGGCCAGGACGGCGGCGATCATCTCGGCGTCCGGCGGCAGCGGGATGAATTCCTTGGCGCCCGCGCGGATCGCGTCGCCGGCCTTCTGGGCGTCGGGATCGACGCCGCAGGCGACCACCGGCACGCGGATGCGCTCGCCTTCGTTGGCTTCGATCAACGCGGCGATGTCGAGGTCGTAGTCAACCAGCAGCAGGTCCGCGCCCTGTCCGGCGCGTAGGGCGTGGGTGGCCGCCTCGATGGTCTCAACGTGGCTGACCTTGGCGCCCGCCGTCATCGCCATCTTCACGGCGTTGGAGAGCTGTCCGTTCAGTTTTCCGACGACCAAAAGCCGCATAGCACTATCTCCTACTGACCCTCAGAGCCTCAGCCCTGCGTGTCGCCGTCCTTGATGATTTCGGTCATGGTCACGCCCAGGCGGTCATCGACGATGACGACCTCTCCGCGGGCGACCAGCCGGTTGTTCACGTAGATGTCGATCGCCTCGCCGACCTTGCGGTCCAGGTCGAGGACGCTGCCCGACTGCAGCTGCAGCAGTTGGGACACCGACATGGTGGCGCGGCCGAGCACGGCCGAGATCGAGACCGGGACGTCGAAGACCGGGGCCAGATCGCTGGCGGTCTTGTCCTCCATGTCCATGCCCATGTCGGCCATGGGCATGTCGGTCGGGCCGAATTCGTCGAGCTTGAGGTCGTTGTCGGACATGGCGGTCAGCTTTCGCTTCCGGGGATAAGGGGTTCGGCGTGCAGCCCTTCGGCGGCGAGCGCCGCTTCCAGGGCCGCAGCCACACGTGCGGCCGCCGCGGCCGGATCGAACGCGGCCGAGCCGTCGCCGAAGTCGAGCGTGAATGCGGACGGTCCGACGCCGGGCGCGGGACGAACCTGGATGGCGCCGCCATAGCCGATCGCCTGGGCGGTCTCCTCGAGCGCCGCCTGCGTTCCCTCGGCCAGATCGGCGCCGACCGACACGACGAGACGCGGGGCGGCTTCGATCTCGCGCGCCAGGCTCTCCAGGGCCGCCTGGATCGGAGCCTGCGGGAACTTGGCGAGGGCGGCGTCGGCGATCGCGCGGGCGCAGGCCAGGGCGAGTTCGGCCGAACCCACGCGGTGTTCGTGCGCGACCCCGGCCAGCTTGGGCAGGGCCTGACCGACGCTGCCGGCGATCTGCGAGAGGGCTTGGGCCTGGAGGGCGGCCATCGAGGCCAGGGCCTGGCGCTCACCCTCGGCGAAGGCCTGGGCGCGGAGCACCTCCACCTCGTCGGCGGGGAACAGGCGCTTGGGCCGCTGGGCGGCGTAGGCGACGTCGCCGGCGTTGTCGAACACCGTGTCGAAACCGAACTTCTGATGGGGCGTGCTGGTCATCAGTAGATCAGCTCATCGTCGCCGCCGGCGCCGGCCAGCATGATCTCGCCCTTGGCGGCCAGGTCCTTGGCGACCTGGACCATGGCCATCTGGGCCTGATCGACGTCGCGCAGACGCACCGGCCCCATGCCTTCCATGTCTTCGCGCATGATCTTGGCGGCGCGCTCGGACATGTTGGAGAAGAACATCTCGCGCAGGCTGTCGGACGCGCCCTTGAGCGCCAGGCCGATCTGGTCCTTCTCGACGTTGCGCAGCAGGGTCTGCACCCCGCCCGGATCGAGCTTGGAGAGGTCCTCGAACACGAACATCAGGGCGCGGATGCGCTCGGCGCTTTCGCGATTGCGCTCTTCCAGGGCGGCGATGAAGCGCGCCTCGGTCTGTCGATCGAAGGCGTTGAAGATGTCCGCCATCATCTCGTGGCTGTCGCGCTTGGAGGTCCGCGCCAGGTTCGACATGAATTCGGTGCGCAGGGTCTGCTCGATCTTGTCGAGGATCTCGCGCTGCACCGGCTCCATGCGCAGCATGCGGGTGACGCATTCCAGGGCGAAGTCTTCCGGCAGCGCGGCGAGCACGCGGGCGGCATGGTCGGACTTCACCTTCGACAGCACGACGGCGACGGTCTGCGGGTACTCGTTCTTCAGATAGTTGGCGAGCACCGCCTCGTTCACGTTGCCCAGCTTGTCCCACATGGTCCGGCCGGCGGGACCGCGGATCTCCTCCATGAGGGAGTCGACCTTGTCGGGCGGCAGGAAGGCCTGCAGCAGGCGCTGGGTCTGTTCGAACGAACCCATGATCGCGCCGGCGCCGGACATGCCGGAGATGAAGTCGACCAGCAGCTGCTCGACGGCGCTGGACGAGACGGTGCCGAGGCCGGCCATCGCCTGGGAGATCTCCTTGATCTCCTCTTCGTCCAGGTGCTCCCAGATCGTCTTGTGCTCTTCGCCGAGCGCGAGCAGCACCACGGCCGCGCGTTCGGGCCCGCTCAGCTTGGTCGCGTCGTTGATGGTCTTCAGGCGCCCGCTCATGTGGTTTCATGCAGCCAGGTGCGCAGCAGCGAGACCGACTCCTCCGGATGGGTCTCGACGAACTCGGACACGCGCTTGACGGAGGAGGCCTTCACCTGGCCCTCGATGCGGGCGATGTCGATGCGCTGGTCCAGCTCGTTGCCGGGGCCGGGCAAGGCCAGGGGCTGGCCGGTGGCCGGGTCGACCTGGATCTGCATCGGCTGGCCGTCGGCGGTGGTCACCAGCCGGGTCACGGAAGGCCCGCCGGCGGTGGTCAGCGCGGGCAGGCCGCCCGACGACGGCTTCAGCAGCGGGCGGACCACGAAGAAGATCAGCAGCACCGCGACGAGGCCGAGGATGCCCAGCTCGACGGCGCGCATGATGTCGTTCTTGTCGAAGCCCATCAGCGGGTTGGCGGTCTCGACGCCGCCTTCGGCGTCGGCGGTCGGGAAGCGGACGTTGACGACGGTCACCTGGTCGCCCCGGTCGGCGTTGAAGCCGACGGCGGTGCGGACCAGCTGTTCGATGCGCTGCATCTCCTCGGCGGTGCGGGGGGTGTAGGCGCCCGGCTTGCCTTCGGCGCCCGGCGCGGTCGCGCCATCGACGGCGACGGCGACCGAGAGGCGCTTCATCTCGCCGGGTTCCTGGACCTCGGTGCGGACGGTCTTGGAGATTTCGTAGTTGGTGGTCGATTCCGTGCGGCCGCTGGCGGACTGGTTCATCGCCTCGCCGTTGGCGCCGACTCCGCCGGGGATGTTGGCGCTGGCCGACACCGCGCCGTTGGCGTCGGGCTGGCTTTCCTGCGCGTTTTCCTCGTTGGTCGTCTCGGAGCGGACCACCTGACCGTCAGGGTCGAAAGTCTCCTGCTGGACGGTGACGCGGGCGAGGTTGAGGTCGGCGGTGACGTTGACGCGCGCCTTGCCGGGGCCGACGACGCCCTCGACCAGCTTGGTGACGGTCTTGGCGATGCGCTGTTCGACTTCGCTGCGGCGGCCGTCGGCGGCCTGGGTGCCGAAACCGTCTTCGCCGGCCGACAGCGTCTTGGCGTGCTGGTCGACGACGGTGACGCGGCCGGGCTTCAGGTTCGGAACGGCGCTGGAGACCAGGTTCTGGATGGCCTGGACCTGGTCGGAGGAGGGCGCGCGGCCGCCGACCCCGATGGTCACGCCGGCGGAGGGCTGTTCGGCTTCTTCCTCGAACAGCTGGCGCTTGGGCAGTACCAGGTGAACGCGGGCCGAGGTGACGCCGTCCAGGCTCTGGATCGTGCGCGCCAGCTCGCCTTCCAGGGCGCGCTGGCGGTTGAGCTGCTGGACGAAGTCGGTCTGGCCGAGCGCGCTGGCCTCGTCGAAGATCTCGTAACCGACCGAGCCGGAGGTGGGCAGGCCCTTGCTGGACAGCAGCAGGCGGGTCGAGGCGACCTTGTCGCGCGGCACCATGATGGTCGAGCCGTCGCCCTTGACCTCGTATTTCACCCCGGCCTGGTCGAGGGCCGTGGTGATGGAGCCGGCTTCCTTCAGGTCGAGGTTCGAATAGAGCAGGGCCTTGGGCTCGCCCAGGTTCATCGTGAGCGCGATCAGCGCGGCGGCGACGCCGACCCCGATCCCCAGGATGGCCGCCAGTCGTCCTATTCCGAACCTCTGCAGGGCGGCGACGAAGTTGTTCAACGCGGGCGTCCTTCCCGGGGTACGCGGGACGGACGCTCACTCGCCCGCCGCTAGGCAGGATTTACCCAGTGCTTGGTAAACGACGCGTTTACATTTGGGGCGTTAACGCCTCAATTCGTGGAAGAATCTTGTTCTCTATGGTTGAGAAAAATCAACCACTCCAAGGGGTAAGCGCGCCCCAGAGGCCAAGCATCACTGTGAAGGCGCCATAGAGCAGGGCGGTAAACGTAAACGCCGCCTTGCGCAGCGCCGTCCACGAATCAACCCGCCGACCGCCGCGCCAGATCGCCGGCATCAGGATCAGCCCGCCCAGAGTGAGGGCTGCGGCGACCAGCACGCAGGCCGAGGCGATGGTCAGCGCTGCGCCCGGCCATCCGTACATGACGTTGGCGATGTCGGCCGCGCGGGCGGCCCAGACGCCGAACAGGGCCAGGGCGGTCAGCCAAAGCACCGCCTGGGTGGTCTGCAGAAGGCTGGCCTGACGCTGGATGCCGGTTTCGCGGAAGTCGCGGCGATTGCGCAGGAACAGCCCGCCGATGGTCGCCAGGGCGGCCAGGCCGACGAGACCCGCGCCCATGGCGAGCACGCCCGGCCGCTTCCAGAAGCCGGTGCGCTCGAAGGTCTGGTCGCCGAAGGTGGACTGGAAGCTGTGGGCGCGGCCGCCGTCGATGGCGAAGGCGAGGTGGTCGGAGCCGGTGGTGGAGATGAACCGGCCCTCGGACAGGTCGCCCTGCGGGACGTAGGTGCGGGTCTTGCCGTTGCTGGCGACGACCAGGTAGCCGTCGGGCGTGACGCTGACGGACGCCCCGCCGATCAACAGCCCGACCATGCCCTCCAGCCCGCGATAGGCGCGGCGCGTGCCGACGTAGTAGCCGGAGAAGTCGCGGCCGCGTTCGGCCAACGCCCGCGAGCCCTTGCGCGGGAAGGTCTCGGGCGCGACGTAGAACTGCTGCACGACGTCGCCCGCCAGGCCCATGGCGAGGTCGCCGCCGGTCTCGGTGTTGGTGCTGATGAAGACGCCGAGGTTGAGGTCGGGGACGACCACCATGTTCGACAGGAACGACAGCGTGCCGCCGGCATGGCCAAAGCCCGTGCGACCGCCCGGCAGCGCGTACTCGACGAAGCCGTGGCGCCAGCCGTTGACGCCCTGCGACGTCTTGCGGATCGGGGTGCGGAAGGCCTGGGCGGCGACGGGGCCGTAGATCACCGCGCCGTCCAGCGTGCCGCCGTTCAGCAGCAGTTGCATGTAGCGGGCCATGTCGGCGGCGGTCGAGGACGCCGAACCGGCCGGCGCGATCTGGCTGATGAACTCGAACGGACGGGCGACGAAGCCCGACGGCGTCCAACGGTAGCCTTCCGAGATGTTGTCGCCGAGGCGCTGCGGGATCGGCCCCGGAATACCGGTCCTGGGCGGATGCGGTTCGCGGAAGCTGGTGCTGTTCATGCCGGCCGGGAGGAAGATGGTCTCCTCGATCAGTCGCTCGAACGGCTTGCCGGCCACGTACGAAACCGCCTGTCCGGCGAGGGCCGCGCCGTAGTTGGAATAGGCCGAGGCCGAGCCGGGCGCGCGCACGCGGCGTGGACGCTCCTGGCGCAGATAGTCGGCCATCGGCCGGACTCGGTCGAAGTTGCGCTCGAAGAGGTGGCCGAGGGCTCGGTCCTCGAAGCCCGGCGAGTGGTCCATCAGATTGATCACGCGCACGGGCGTGCGGAAGCCCTGGTCGCGCACCTGCAGGCGCTCGGGGAGATAGAGGTTGATCGGCGCGTCCTGGCGGATGCGGCCGGCCTCGATCTCCTTCATCAGGGCGATCCAGGTGAAGGTCTTGGAGATGGACCCGACGCGGAACAGGGTCTGGTCGGCGTCGACCTTCCGGGCCGGCGAGAGGCCGGCGAGGCCATAGCCCTTCTTGAGCACGACCTGGCCGTTCTGGACGACCGAGACCGTGACGCCGGCGATGTGGTCGCGGGCCATGGCGCCGCGGACGACGCCGTCGACATAGGCTTCCAGCTCAGCCGGCGGGATGATCTCGCCGGGCGTCAGCCGCGCGCCGGAGGGGGCAAGGGGCAGGGCCGGCGCCGAGGTCAGGGGGGCGCTGGGCGAGGCCGTCGTCACGGTCGTGGCGGCGGCGGCTCCAGCGACAGGCGCGGCCGCGGCGGCTGCAGGGCGAGCGGCCGGGCGCGGCCGCTGTTGGCGCTGCAGGGCGGTGTAGGGAATCGGGCCGCGCGGATTGACAGCCGGCGCCGCCGCCGCCGGCGTCGGCGCGGCCGCTGGGGGCGGCGTCTGGGCGGCGTCCTGGGCTGTCGCCGCGGTGGCCGCGCAGGCGAAAGCAGCGGCGAAGACGGCCTTGAAGATCAAACGCATGGACGATTACCCGCTGGCCCCTGTTGCCCCACGAGTCCTCTTGTAGGGCGCCGCGCGCGCGGGGCGCTAGAGAGGTTGCGGCCTGCGACGATCAGGCCGTGGATCACTGTTCAGTCACCGCCCGGCGGGCCGGTCGGAAAGGTGTAGAGCGGCAGCATCGGGCGCAGCTCGCCGCCGATCCAGATCTGGGGTTCGGAGGGCGGCTTCATGCCCTCGGCCACCTCGCGCACGGCCACGCAGGTCTTCACCGCGCTGGCGAGGGCGGCGAAGTCGCGGGCCGCGGGGCTCGACTTCAGAACGCAGTCGTCGAAGAACGGATAGACGTTGTCCTCGCCGCATCCGAACGAGGTGCGGTCGGGGCGCGCGGCGGTCAGGATCATCCGGTTCGGATGGGCCAGCGGGCGCACGAAGATCCCGGAAAAGCAGGCTGACATGATCACGACTGTCGGCCGGTTTTGACAGGTGGCGTCCAGGATCCTGCCGAGCAGGCCCGGCGTCAGGATCTGTCGGTCGACGACCACCCCCTGGGGCGCGCCGTGCGAGGTCAAATAGAGCAGGCAGCCGGACTTGGTCTTGGTCGAGAGCTCGTTGAGCGAGCGGTAGATCGCCAGGGTGTCCGACTTGAGCGGCTTGTCCTTGTAGCGGTCGGGCCGGACCGAGAACTGCACGATGTTCTCGCCGGCGAAGCCGAGCCGCTGCAACTCCTTGGAGACGTCGCGGCGGGCGTTGTCGAAGGCTTCGGTCGGGCCGCCGTTGCTGCCGTGGAAGTCGCCGGCGATGACCACCGCCGCCCAGTCGCTGAACGGGCCCGCCTGAGCTGACGCAACGGAAGGCAGGGCCGCGGCAAAGGCCCAAATGAAAAACGCGCCGACGATGCCAGCGCGTTTCAACATCTCAGCTCTTGTAGCGCTGGAAGGGCGTTGGCACCGCCGTTCCCGTCGCTTTCGCCAGGAGCCGGCCATCGGAGTCGTAGAGCTCGCCCTCCGTGAAGGCGATGGTGCGGCCCCACTTGGCCACCTTGCCGATCCCCTTGAGCTTTCCGGGCATGGCGGGCCGGAAGAAGGTGGTCTTCATCTCGGCGGTCGGCGCGACGTGGGTCATGCCCGAGGCGACCATGCAGGCCACCGACATGCATTCGTCGAGCATGGCGCAGAGATAGCCGCCCTGGATCTGCTTCATCGGGTTCAGCAGCAGTTCGGGCTTGGCCTCGAACTCGACCTCGACCGACTTGTCGGCCTGGCTGACCGCGACGATCCGGAAGCCGAGGGTCTGGGAGCCGGTGGGCTGGTTCTTCGAGCGCTGGAAGCGCGCCAGGATGGCTTCGTCCGTCAGGACTTCGGGCTCGGCGGCGACGTCGGTCATCTGGGCGCGGTCACTTCTTCCGGAAGGTGTCGAGCGAGACGACGTTGGGCGCGTTGGGATCGGCCGGTTCGGTCGGCTCGGGCGGCGGTTCGGCCGTCGGCAGGGTGGCGGCGACCGCTGGAGCTTCGAACTGCAGCAGGAACTGGACGCTGGGATCGTAGAAGCGCGTCACCGCCGCATAGGGCACCGACATGCGCTTGGGCTGGCCGCCGAATTTCAGGGTGACCGAGAAGAAGGTCTCGCCCGGCGCCAGGTCCCAGTATTGGTGCTGCAGGACGATGGTCATCTCGTCCGGGTATTTCGACAGCAGATCGTTAGGGCCCGAGACGCCCGGCGCCTCGGTCTTGAACGTGATGTAGAAGTGGTGCGCGCCCGGCAGGCCTTCCGGCGCCGCAGCTCGCTTCAACGCGGCCTTCACCACGCCGCGCAGAGCCTCTTGGGCCATGGCTTCGTAGTGCATTTGATCTGGGGCCGGCGGGTCTTGGGCCATCGAAACTCCGAGGGTACTGAAACAGGTGCGGAGGGTAGCGTTTCGGCGTCGGCGCGCAAGGCGGCTCTCGCCGCAGGCGGCGTTGAATCGCAGGATAGGCGAGGTGAAGGTGGAGGGGTTCTGTTGCAAGGCCCCCTCCGGGCCCCGCCTAGCGCTGCTAAGACGCTAGGAGTTTAGGTCGAAATCTATCGAACCGCTTACGCGGCCAGACGGACTTCTTCAGCGAAGTTATCGTTCGCATTTAGTTTAAAGCCCGAAACGGTGGGCCAAGCCGAGAGAAAGCAACACCTTTAGACGTCTGTCGATGCTGATCGGCCCCATGCTTTCCGGCGATAACGACCGGGGAAGATTGGTGGAGCCGCCGGGAATCGCACCCGGGTCCAGTCCGCTTATTATGTGCGCGTTTATCTCCATAGTCGGGGCAAGCCCCGACGCGCTCAATATAGGGCGCGCGCGCCGGCTTTTGAAGAACTTCCGACGACGGAATGGTGGATGAGCGTTTTAGCCAGCGGCCGGGCAGGCCTCAGGAGCGCCTGACGGCGCGGGCCGTCAGCGGACGACCAGCACCGGGACGGAGCTGCGCGAAAGCACTTCGGACGTCTGGCTGCCGAGGATCAGGCGACCGAGGCCGCGGCGGCCGTGCGAGGCCATGACGATCACGTCGCAGCCCTGCGACTTGGCGTTCTCGATGATCGCCTCGGCCGGCTGCGAGTTCGGCACGTGCAGCGTGGTCGCCACGACGCCGAGGCCCTCGGCCTGGGTCTTCGCGGCGGCGAGGACGCGGTCGGCGTATTCCTTCTGGATTTCGTCGTAGTTGCCCATTTCGGTCGGGATCCAGCCGCCGGCGGCGCTGGCGTAGACCGGGAACGACTCGGTGACGGTGATCACGGTCGCCTTCGCGCCCAGCGCCTTGGCGAGAGCCAGACCTTGATCGACGCCCTTCTTGGCGACTTCGGAACCATCAGTGGAGATGAGGACGTGCTTGTACATGTTGTCTCCATTCGTCGAGCCAGGGCGCCGTCAGGTACGACGCCGCAAAGTATTCACATCTGAACGCCGCAATTCCAATTCCGCTAAACTACATAGGTTGCGCGGAGCGGCGCCATAACAGCAGCCTGGGCCTCAACTCTAAGTGACTATTCCGCCGTTCGCAGAGTGGCGCTATCTCAAGCTTCAACCTTGGGTTAGCCTCGATGCAAACGGGAGGCTCTAATGCAGAAGTTCGTCGCTGAATTCATCGGTACGCTTACGCTTGTGCTCTTCGGATGCGGTGCGGCGGTGCTCGGGGGAGAGCACGTCGGCCAATTGGGCATCGCGCTCGCCTTCGGCTTCGCCATCGTCGCCATGGCCTACGGGATCGGCTCGATCTCCGGCTGCCACGTCAACCCGGCGGTCAGCCTGGCGGTCTTCGTCGCCGGGCGCATGAGCGCCCGCGAGCTCATTCTCTACTGGATCGCACAGTTCCTCGGCGCGTTGGTCGGCGCGGGCATACTGGCGGCCATCGCCGGCACGGCCGGCGGACTGGGGCAGAACGGCTGGGGCCCGGGCTACAACGGCGAGTTCAGCCTGCAGGCGGCGCTGATCTTCGAAGTCGTGATGACCGCCCTGTTCGTGATCGTCATCCTTGGCTCGACCTCGACGGCGGCTCCGGCCGGGTTCGCAGGCCTGGCTATCGGCATCACGCTCGCCGTCATCCACATCGTCGGCATCCAGGTGACTGGGGTTTCGGTCAATCCGGCGCGCAGCTTCGGCCCGGCGGTGCTGGTCGGGGGTCAGGCGCTGTCGCAGCTGTGGCTGTTCTTCGTCGCCCCGGCGATCGGCGCGATGATCGGCGGCGTGCTCTACCGCGTCAACGTTCTGCGCTAGGCGCCGGCGGGGCCTCCTCCTGCTCCTGCGGGGGAGGCTCCTGGAAGCTGGGCGGGTGGGCGCGCGAGGTGGGCGCGACCTTCAGCCGCCCGCCCGCCGCGACCAGATCGCGGTAGGCCGACCGCGCGGCCGAGTAATCGGCCCCGCCCGGATAGATCACGTCGATGCGCGGCTCGTGGCCCAGCGCCAGGCCCAGCACAGTCTCCAGCACGTCGGCCGCCTGGCCGATCTCGGCCGTGTCGCAGGCGCGGCGAACCGAGCGTGTCTGGCCAGGCACGGCGAGGGTGAGATCGTATGAGGTGCCGTCGACGCACAGGGAGTCGGCCGCGCCGGCGCCGTCGTCCACGCGAACCTCGCGCGGGGCCTCCCACAGGGGATCCTTGGCCAGGGCGGTCAGCCGCGCCGCGGCGCCCTCCGGCGCCTCGGCGTCGAACCCCACCCGCCGGGCGATGCCGGGCTCGCAGCAGCCGAGCCCGGCGCGGGCCTGGATGAAGGCCTTGCCGTCGCGGCGGACGGTGGCGCGCATCAGGGTCTGGCGCACCGACGTGGCCGGACGCACGGCGACCTCGATGATCACCTCGCCCGGGCGCAGCACCTGGCTTTGCAGGGGCGGCAGACCCCACAGGCGATAGAGCAGGGGATCGTAGCCGTTTGAGACCTGCGGCAGGGGCGCGTTGCGGCCAGGCCGGCGGCCGCCGAGCGGATCGGCGGCCTCGTCCGGCGTGGGACGCTTGTCGTCCCACCAGGACTTCGGATCGGGATCAGGCCAGGGCCAGTCGAGGACGTACGGCGCCGGCGGGGGCTGCGGCGGCGTCTGGGCGGCGGCCGGCGCGGAGAGGAAGGCGAGGCAGAATATGGTCGCAGCGATGCGGACCATCTGATCCCCTCTTCCTACATGGCGTCGGCGCCCCTGGTGATGGAAAGCACGCCGGTCCGCGAGAGTTCCACCAGCCCCAGCGGCCGCATCAGTTCGACGAACTTGTCGATCTTGGTCGAGGCGCCGGTCAGCTCGAAGATGAAGCTGTCGATGGTGGTGTCGAGCACCTTGGCCCGGAAGATGTCGGCGATGCGAAGGGCCTCGACGCGGTCGGGACCGGTTCCCTTGACCTTGACCAGGGCCAGTTCGCGCTCCAGGCCGTTCGGGTCGCGCGTGACGTCCTGGACGTGGCGGGTGGCGACCATCTTCTCGAGCTGGGCTTCGATCTGCTCCAGCACGTGCGGCGCGCCACGGGTGACGATGGTCACGCGGCTGGTGTGGGCCCGGCGGTCGGTCTCGGCCACGGTCAGGCTCTCGATGTTGTAGCCCCGGGCTGCGAACAGCCCGACCAGCCGGTGGAGCACGCCGGGCTCGTTCTCGACCAGGATGGCGAAGGTGGCCAGGTTCTCGGCCTCCTCGGCGTGGCTGAGATCGTAGACGGAGGCGGGCTGGGCGTCGGACATGCGTGGCTCTCTAAACGTCGGTCGCTGACGAGGTGTCACAAGCAGGCGCAAGGGGCAAGCCGCGACTGCCCGGCGCATTGGAACAAATCATAAACAATTCACTTGCGGAGAACGGCGTTTGGTGGACCGAATGCCGCGCCGGGCCCTGCGCCCGGGCTGTCCCGAAACCCCCTGGAGCTGACAGTCATGAGCACGCAAGACATCGCCAACGACCTGGTCGCCCTCTGCAAGGCCGGCAAGTTCGACGAGGCGGGAGAGAAGTACTGGGCCGACGACGTGCTGAGCGTCGAGGCCATGCCCGGCGACATGGCCGAAATGCGCGGCAAGGACGCCCTGCGCGGCAAGGGCGAATGGTGGAGCAACGCCCACGAGGTGCATTCCTCGGAGGTCGAGGGACCCTATGTGAACGGCGACCAGTTCGTGGTGCGGTTCAAGATGGACCTGACCCAGAAGGAGACTGGCGACCGGATCCAGATGGACGAGGTCGGCGTCTATACGGTCAAGAACGGCAAGATCGCCGAGGAACGGTTCTTCTACGGCTGAGGCGGGCGGCGCCGAGTGATCGCTCGGCGCCGACGCTTTTCCTAGACGAGCCGCTTGCCGGCGTCGTCGATGATCGAGCCGAGGTCGCGGGCTTCCTCGGCCATGATCATCTCGTTGTGGGCCTTGCCGGACGGGATCATCGGGAAGCAGTTCTCTTCCTTGGTGACCCGGCAGTCGAACAGCACAGGCTTGGGGCTGGCGATCATCTCGCGGATCTTGTCGTCCAGTTCGTCCGGATGCTCGGCGCGGATGCCGACGCCGCCGAACGCCTCGGCCATCTTCACGAAGTCCGGCAGGCTGGACGAATAGGAGTGGCTGTAGCGCTCGCCATGCAGCAGTTGCTGCCACTGGCGGACCATGCCCATCCATTCGTTGTTCAGGATGAAGATCTTGATCGGCAGGTCGTACTGAATGGCCGTCGACATCTCCTGCATGGTCATCTGCACCGAGGCGTCGCCAGCGATGTCGATGACCAGGGCGTCCGGATGGGCCATCTGCACGCCGACCGCGGCCGGCAGGCCGTAGCCCATGGTGCCCAGGCCGCCGGAGGTCATCCAGCGGTTCGGATGATCGAAGTGATAGTACTGCGCCGCCCACATCTGGTGCTGGCCGACCTCGGTGGTGATGTAGGTCTCGCGGTCCTTGGTCAGTTCGTACAGGCGCTCGATGGCGTACTGCGGCTTGATCAGCTTGGCGTCGGGCCGGTAGCGGAACGACTGGCGGGCGCGCCAGGCCTCGATCTGACGCCACCAGTCATCCATCGCCGCCTTGTCGGTGGAGAGGTTGCGCGACTTCCAGGCGGCGATCATGTCCTCCAGCACGCTGGCGGCGTCGCCGACGATGCCGATGTCGGCGCGGACGTTCTTGCTGATCGACGAGGCGTCGATGTCGATGTGGATCTTCTTCGAGCCCGGGGCGAAGGCGTCCAGACGGCCGGTGACCCGGTCGTCGAAGCGCGCGCCGATCGCGACCATGACGTCGCAGTCGTGCATGGCGTTGTTGCTCTCGAAGCTGCCGTGCATGCCGACCATGCCCAGCCAGGCGGGGTCCGACGCCGGGAAGGCGCCCAGGCCCATCAGGGTCGAGGTGACCGGCGCGCCGGTCAGCTGGGCCAGTTCACGCAGCAGCTCGGCGGCGCGGGGTCCGGCGTTGATGACGCCGCCGCCGGTATAGAGGATCGGACGGCGGGCGCCGGCGAGCAGCGCCACGGCGTCGGCGATCTTGTTCTGGTCGCCCTTGGTGCGCGGGTTGTAGTTGTGCGCGTGGGTGACCTCGGTCGGGCCCTGGTAGACGCCCTTGGAGAACTGGACGTCCTTGGGGATGTCGATGACGACGGGGCCGGGGCGGCCCGACGTGGCGATGTGGAACGCCTCGTGGATGATCCGCGGCAGGTCGGCGACGTCCTTGACCAGATAGTTGTGCTTGGTGATCGGCCGCGTGATGCCGATCGTGTCGCACTCCTGGAAGGCGTCGGTGCCGATCAGGTGGGTGGCGACCTGGCCGGTGAAGACGACCATCGGGATCGAGTCCATCAGCGCGTCGACGATGCCGGTGATGGCGTTGGTCGCGCCGGGGCCGGAGGTGACCAGAACGACGCCCGGCTTGCCGGTCGAGCGGGCATAGCCTTCGGCGGCGTGGGTCGCGCCCTGCTCGTGGCGGACCAGGACGTGCTGCAGGCGCGTCTCCTCGAAGAGCGCGTCGTAGATCGGCAGCACCGCACCGCCCGGATAGCCGAAGAGCACCTCGACGCCTTGGTCGATGAGGGCGCGGACCACGATCTCGGCGCCGGTCAGGGTCTCAATCGTCGTATCGGCAGCAATCGTCTGGTGGGCGGTCATTTGTGTAGAGCCTTGATTTTCGGCAATAAAAAAGGCCCTCAAGGGGCCTGGGCGAGCGACCTTCAGCGGTCTGACACGTGGTCAGTCCGCGAGAGGTCGCACAGGGAGTACAAGAAGCTCACGCACGAGCGTTCTCCAAATGAAGTCGCCGAGGTCATGACATGCCCCGTTCAGCCCGTCAAGGCGGGCTGTTGCGCAAGAAACTGCCTCCATTGGTCCTCATGGGCGATAGCGTCGAGGCGCGGCCAGTCGGCCATCTGGCCACGCAGCCAGGTGGCCTGGCGCTTGGCGTATCGGCGGGTTTCGCGCTGCGCATTCCCCAAACCTGCCGAGAGGCTGACTTCGCCCGAAAGCGTGGCGGCCAGTTCGCGGAAGCCGACCGCCTTCATGGCCGGAAGGTTGGGATCGAGGCCGCGGGCGGCGAGGGCGGAGACCTCGTCCAGGGCGCCTTCGCGGACCATGAGCTCCAGGCGCCGGTCGCAACGATGGAACAGCGCCTCGCGCGGCGGATCGAGGGCCACGCCGGTCCAGGCGCCCGGCGCGATGGCCGGGTCGGTGCGCGCCTGCCAGTCGCTGAGCGAGGTCCCGGTGGCGGCGAACACCTCCCACGCTCGCGTCAGGCGCTGGCGGTCGGCGGGGGAGATGCGCGCCTCGGCGGCGGGGTCGGCGGCGGCCAGGCGCTGGCGGAAGGCCGCCTCGCCCATGGCCTCGAACTCGGCCGTCGCCTGGGCGCGGACGTGCGGCGGGGTGCTTGGGACCTCGGCGAGGCCATGGGTGAGGGCGCGGAAATAGAGGCCGGTGCCGCCGACGATGACGGTCGGGCGTCCGCGGGCTGCGATCTCGTCGATCAAGGCCACGGCCGCACGCAGCCAGCGGCCGACGGACCAGCCCTCGGCGGCGTCGACGACGCCGAACAGATGGTGGGGGGCCTGGGCTTCTTCCTCGGGCGAGGGCCGGGCGGTCAGCAGGCGCAGGTCGCCGTAGAGCTGCAGCGCGTCGGCGTTGACGATCTCGGCCCCGATTTCACGGGCCAGGCGCAGGGCCAGGGCGGACTTGCCGCTTGCGGTCGGCCCGGCGATCAGCCAGATGCGGGGCTCCATGCAGATCGCCCTTACCCTTGTCGGTCCCGATTCAGACGCCGCCGCGAAGGCGCTCGCCACACTGGCCCCAGCGCTCGCAGGCGTGCACGCCCGCGTCAAGGAGCCCCGCACCCTGGGCCCCGGCGCGCTCGACCTGCTGGTGGAGGGCGCCGATGTGGCCAGCGTCCGCGCCACGGCCGAGACGGCCCTGGTCGGCAGCGGGGTCGACGTCTGCGCCCAGCCCTGGGAGGGCCGCCGGAAGCGGCTGCTGCTGGCGGACATGGATTCGACCATCATCAACGTCGAGTGCATCGACGAACTGGCCGACTTCGCGGGCGTGAAGGCGCAGGTCTCGGAGATCACCGAGCGGGCCATGCGCGGCGAGCTGGATTTCGAAGGCGCCCTGCGCGAGCGGGTCGGGATGCTGAAGGGCCTGCCGCTGGGCGACCTGCAACGGGCCTATGACGAGCGCGTGCGGCTGAACGCCGGTGCGCGGATCCTGGTGCGGACGATGTCGGCCAATGGCGGGCGCGCGGTGCTGGTCTCGGGCGGCTTCACCTTCTTCACCTCGCGAGTGGCGCAGGCGGCGGGCTTCGCCGCCAACCGCGCCAACACCCTGAACGAGGACGGCGGCGCGCTGACCGGCACGGTCGGCGAGCCGATCCTGGGCCGCGAAGCCAAGCTGGCGGCGCTGAAGGAAGAGGCCGCCGGCATGGGGATCGACCTGGCCGAGACCCTGGCGGTCGGCGACGGCGCCAACGACCTGGCGATGATCGAGGCGGCGGGCCTGGGCGTGGCCTACCGGGCCAAGCCGATCGTCTCGGCCCAGGCCGACGCCAAGGTGGACAGCGCCGACCTCACCGCGCTGCTCTACTTCCAGGGCTATCGCGCCGAAGAGTTCGTAACGGACTGAAGCCGGGTTTGAATTCCGCTCCTGGGCGCGGCGGAGTAGAAGCCGAGGCCATGAGCTTGCCCCGCCTTCCCGTGGCCGTCGTGTTCGACATGGACGGCCTGCTTTGCGACACCGAGGTCGTCTATCGCGACGCCATGACGGCGACCTGCGCCGAGCACGGCTATGAGATGTCGTTGCCGCTGTTCCAGAGCATGGTCGGCCTGCCCGGCCCCGCCAGCGACCAGAAGGTGGTCGACCACTTCGGCGCCGACTTCCCGCTCGACCTCTTCCGCACGCGGGTGATGGAGCATGTGGACGCGGCCTGCGAGGTCGGGATCGCGCTGAAGGCGGGCGTGGTCGAACTGCTCGACCACCTTGACGAACTGGCCCTGCCGCGGGCGATCGCCACCTCGTCGAGCCATCGGGCGGTGCAGGCGCATCTGGGGCGCAGCGGCATCATCCCGCGCTTCGACGCCATCCTGGCGCGTGGCGACTATGAGCGCGGCAAGCCCAATCCCGACCCGTTCCTGGCCGCCGCCGCCCGCCTGGGCGTGGCGCCGGAGCTATGCCTGGCGCTGGAGGACAGCCACAACGGCGTTCGCGCCGCCTCCTCGGCCGGGATGATGACGATCATGGTCCCCGACCTGCTCGAGGCCACCGACGAGATGCACGGCCTGTGCGTCCGCGTCGCGGGCGACCTGCACGAGGTTCGCGAGCTGATGGCCGCCGTGCGGGCGCTGGCCTAGCGCGGCGGGGCCAGGGCCGCCGCGGGCGGCGGGGCGGCCTTCACGCGCTCCACAACATCCCTGACCACGTTGGACGGGATCGCGAAGGCGAGGCCCGCGCCGGGCTCGCCGCGCGACTCGCGCGCGCTCGCCATGCCGATCACCTGGCCAGACGCGTTGAGCAGCGGGCCGCCGGACCCGCCGGCGGTGAGCGCCGCGTCGGTTTGCAGGTAGGCCTTCACGGGGCCTCGCAGCGAAGCGCCGGCGAAGGGATCGTCTTCGTTGAAGGTCGTGCCGATCTGGCGGTTGACCGCCGAGATGATGCCGGAGGTCGCGGTGCCGACCAAGCCATAGGGCGCGCCCATCAGCACGACCGGTTGGCCGGCCTTCACCTGGTTGCTGTCGCCGAAGGAGAGGGCGGTGAGCTGGCGGCCGGGGGTGGCGCGGAACACGGCCACGTCGCTGCTCTCGTCGGCGCCGACCAGCTCGGCGCGGGCGACCGTGCCGTCGGCGAACACCAGATTGACCACCGGAATGCCGCCGGTGACATGGGCGGCGGTGACCACGAGCCCGTCGGCGGAGACCACGAAGCCCGAGCCCATCTGCATCGGCGCGCCGTCGTTGCGGCCGTCCGAGCCGGAGACGGTGAGCATGACGGTGGCGGCCTGGGCGCGTTCGACCGCGCTGACGAAGTTCGTGGTCCCACGGGCCGGCGCGCTCTCCTGGCCGCGGTGGGAGAGACCCCAGCCGATCAGCAGCAGCATGATGAAAATGACCACGCCGGCGGCGGCGTAGAGAAGCTGTTGGGTGCGCAAGGGTAGGCTCCGGAGATCGTAACTCACGCCGGAAAGCGACCAAGGCCCAGCTTGGTTCCCTTTCGGGGGCGCTACAGTTGGCCGCAGTCTGGCCGTCAGCCGGCGTTTCGCGTCTGGGGTGAATCCCGGCGCCATGTGAGAGCGAGGCTGTCGCGAGACAACAATTTTGCGATGCACCAGGATGCGCTCGCGGGGGCGAAGCCGAAGCGGTTAGCTCGCGCTGAGCAGCACCACACCAGATTGAGTTGGACGCACGCCAGGGTGGAGGTCTAGCTTGACCATGAGTCGTAGGAGACCTCATGGAAATGCGCCGTACGTTTGCCTTGGCCGCCGCAATTGCTGTTTTGGGATCTGGAGCGGCCAAGGCCGCGACAGTGATTGATGTCGACAATCTGATCGACCACTGGGGGCCTCGCGTGTCGCAGGGCATGGGCGCCATGTCCTACGTGTCTCCGGATGGGTCAATGACCACCGGCGCGCTGCAGACTTGGACTGTCGGACGGAGCGGTGTGCTCGATCAAATCGACATCTTCGGCGCCGCCACGTCGCTTCGGACGAACGACAACATAGCGATCGATTGGGACCAGCATGACTTCCTGGTCACGCTCACCATTCTAGCGGGCGGGACGGCGCTGAACCCTGGAACGATCGAACTTGGGTCGGTGACCAAGAGCGCCTTGGAGATCGGCGCGCAGCGGCGCGTGACAAACTTCGACCTGAGTTCGCTCGGCATCGCCGTGGAGCAAGGCGACGTATTGACCTTCAAGATGGCGGTCGAAACGTGCGGCGGGTACGCCATTTGCCACAGCGGGTGGACGAGCTACATCGCCGCGACGCAGCCCGATGAAACCAGCAGTCACTATGCGGGCGGATCGGCGTTCAGCATTCAAAACTCTCGCATCTATAGCGAAGGTTATGCCTACGATCTGAATTTCCGCACCTGGGTGTCAGCCGTACCGGAGCCTTCGACCTGGGCGATGATGATCGCTGGCTTTGGTCTAACGGGTTCGGCGCTCCGCCGACGCAAACGGCGCGTACCGTCCAATCTGCAAGCTTTTTCATGACAGTCGAGGTTCAGCGGACGACCGCCCGTGGATCGGCCACGAAGTAATCCTGGAACGCGCTGAACGGAGCCTGCACGCCAAGCGCCTGCAGCGGGAACGCCCGCCAGGGCGCATCCAGCTCCACCTTTGCAAGGCCGTTCAAGATCTGGTCCCTGACCTGCGCCTTCACGTCGCCGCGGTAGGTCAGCAGTTGGCCCCAGGTCGACGTGCCGTCGAGGCGCACGTGGGGCGGAGCCGTGGGGGATGCGACATAGGCCGGGGGGAACAGGCGGCGATAGGCGTCGAGATTGTACAGCCAGGAGGCGCCCCGAATGGCCTTTGCGTCTGGGTGATGAAGGCCGATGTGGGCGCACATCTGGGCCAGTTCCGCTTGGCGCCGATCCATCTTGCCGGGCGCCAAGGGGCTGACGTCGTCGGCGTCGCGGCTGGAGAAGTGGATGCGGACGACGCCGTCAGTGTCTGGCGGGTCGAACCTGAAGCAGCCGAACCTGAGCGCAGCGTCGGCGGCAGGCGTAGCGTCCGCGTAGCAGCTGACGGTCCAGTCGAGATGCTCCTGCAGCGTCCGGAGCGTTGTCAATCGCGTCACGAAGCGGAGCCACTCGGGTCTGGGATTGGCGAGGTCCACGCTCCCAAGTCCGAAGCGGCGATGCAGGTTGGTGTATCTGAGAACGGCTTTTGGAAGCGGTGACCCGGAAAGCGCCGCCAGCCGCTCGGCGAACTGGAGCTGGACGGCGAAGTAGGGGCGCAGGCGTTCGGCTTCTTCGCGACGTTCCGGCTCCATGCGCGCTCCAGCGGCCCCCTACAGGTCGATCCAGTAGTGCACCGAGGTCTCGCCGGGCAGCCAGATATGCGGGATCGCGGCCGTGCGGACGCCGCCGTTCTTCTCGATGACGCGGATGGAGGCTGCGTTGGTGGCGCTGACGGTCAGCAGCACGCGTGTCAGCGGCAGGTGGGCGCGGATATGGTCGAGGCCCTGGGCCAGGATCGCGCTGGCGTGGCCACGGCCACGGGCCGAGGGCCGCACCGCGTAGCCGACATGGCCGCCGACCTTCTCGAGGTTCTCGTTCAGGTGATGGCGGATGTGCAGCGAGCCGAGGAACGCGTCGCCCTCCACGTACCAGAGCACCGTGTAGGGGACGGCCGGGCCCTGGCTGCCGTCGGGCAGGGTGACGGTGGTCGGCGGGGCGAGCTGGCTGGCGACGAAGGCGGCGGGATCGCCGGCCACCTGCGCGATGCTGTCGGGCGTTTCCGGGCGCAGGGTGTCGCGGGCGTAGCCCTCGCGCATCGCCGCCACGAAGGACGGCATATGCGCGAGGTCTGGCCGGACGAGCGCGGGCATGACGACCCTAGCGGGCGTTGGGACCGCGTTCGAAGTACTTGAAGAAGGCGCTGTCGGGAGAGAGCACCATCGTCGTGTCGCCCTGGCCGAGCGAGGCCTCGTAAGCCTGCATCGAGCGGTAGAACGAGGCGAACGCCGGGTCCTTGCCGAAGCCCTGGGCGAAGAGGCGCGTACGCACGGCGTCGCCTTCGCCTCGGGTGGTCTCGGCCTGCTCGCGGGCGGTGGCCAGGGTGATGGCCACTTCCTTGTCGGCGCCGGCGATGATCTCGCGCTTTTCCTGCTCGCCCTGGGCGCGGATGCGGGCCGCTTCCTGCTGACGGCTGGTCTGCATCCGGCGATAGACCGACTCCTGAATCTGCGGCGGGTAGTCCGCGCGCTTGATGCGGATGTCGATGATCTGGATGCCGAGGCGCGAGGACTCGGCGCGGGCGACGACGTCCTTCTTGGTCTGGGCCAGCAGCGCTTCACGACGGCCCGAGATGATCTCGGTCGAGGTCGCGGTGCCGAGCACCTGGCGCAGCGAAGAGTTCACCAGCCGCTCGATGCGGTCGCTGGCGGTCTGCTCGTCGCGCAGGGTGCGGTAGTAGAGCAGCGGATTGGAGATCCGGTAGCGGATGAAGGCGTCGACCACGAGGCGCTGCTGGTCGGCGGCGGTGATTTCTTCCTGGGCCGCTTCGATGGCCAGGTTGCGCTTGTCGAACATGACCACGTTCTCGACGAACGGGACCTTCATCTTCAGGCCCGGGTCGGGATCGCCGGGCGCGTTGATGACGCGGACGGGTTCACCCAGCCGCACGATCACCGCCTGCTTGCGCTGGTCGACGATGAAGAAGGTCTGCGACAGGACGATCAGAGCCCCGGCCACCAGGATGCCGAGAACGGGAAGGTTGCGGATCATCGGGCGGCTCCCGTCGACGGAGCGACCGTGGGCGGAGCGGGCTCCGCAGCCGGCGCGGCCTGGGTGCGCGGACGGAAGACGTCAGGCGGCAGAATGATCGGCGCGCTTGCGCCCTTGCCGTCGATGACGACCTTGTTCGACTTGGCCAGCACGCGTTCCATGGTTTCGATGTAGAGGCGGTCCTTGGTCACGCCCGGAGCGCGGCGGTACTCGTTGTAGATCTGGTTGAAGCGGGCGACGTCACCGGTCGCCTCGCGAACGGCCTGCTCGCGATAGCCTTCGGCCGACTGGACCAGCTTGGAGGCGTCGCCCTTGGCTTCGTTGACCACGCGGTTGCGGTAGGTGTTGGCCTCGTTGCGGGCCGACTCCTGGTCCTGGCCCGCGCTGTTCACGTCGCGGAACGCGGCGGCCACTTCCTGCGGCGGGTTGGCCGAGCGGATCTGGACTTCGACGACGCTGATGCCCGCGCCCCAGGAATCCAGGGTCCGCTGCATCAGTTCGGCGGTCTGGGCCTGAACCGCGCCGCGGCCGGTGGTCAGGATCGGCTGCAGATCGGACTTGCCGACCACCTCGCGCATGGCGCTTTCGGCGGCGGCCTTAACCGAGGCGTCCGGGTCGCGCAGGGTGAAGACGTACTTGCTGGCGTCGGCGACGCGCCAGGTGACGCTGAAGTTCAGGTCGACGATGTTCTCGTCGCCGGTCAGCATCAGGCTTTCTTCGGGGACCTTGGCGTCGCCGACGCCGCCGATGTCGATGCGGTTCAGGGTGGTGACCGGCACCTTCTCGACCCGCTCGATGGGCGCGGGGAGATGGTAGCGGATGCCGGGGCCTTCCGAGCGCGAATAGGCGCCGAAGGTGGTGACCACGGCCTGTTCGTTGGGCTGGACGATGTAGACGCCCGACAGCGCCCACAGACCGACGCCGACGCCGGCGACCGCAGCGACCGCCGCGGGGCGAACGCCGTCGCCGCCAGGACCGCCGAAGAAGTCGCGCAATTGGCGTTGCAGCCGCTCGAAGGCGGCGTTCAATTCGGGCCCATCAGGGCGACGCGGGCCGCGAGGTCCGCCTCCGCCGCCGCCACCACCGCCGCCGAGGGGGCGGCGAGGTCCGGGTTTCTTGTCGCCGTTCCCTTCGTTGGGCGGCGGCGCGCCCCAGGGACCGGGGTTCGCGTTGTCATTCCAAGGCATGGTCGCGTCGTCTTGCTTTCGTTTCGGCGCGGCCGCGTCGTTAGCCCGTGGATGGGCTTGTAAACCGGCGCTGTGAGCCGGATATGTGGCTCAACACCAGTTAAAGCAAGTCAAAGGGCCGTATGGAGCCGACAATCCCCGACCGCGACAGCGTTCTGACAGCGCTGGATCGCGTCCTTGATCCGAAGACCGGCAAGGGATTGGCGAGCGCCGGGCTCGTCCGTGGGCTGACGGTCGGCCGTGGGCGCGCCGGCTTCATGCTGGAGGTCCCCGCCAGCGAAACTGCACTGTACGCGCCGGTGCGCGACGCCGCGCAGGCGGTGCTGGCGGCCTTGCCGGGCGTCGCCAAGGCGCAAGTCGTGCTGACCGCCGAGCACGCTTCGGCGCCGCCCGCCGAGGGCGTGACGCGGGTGCGCAAGGGCGCGCGCGTGGCCCAGGACCCGCAGGCCGCCCCGGCCCCGCCGGCCGACGCCGCGCGGCCCGCCCATGTGCGCCGGGTGATCGCGGTGGCCAGCGGCAAGGGCGGCGTTGGCAAGTCCACCGTCTCGGTCAATCTGGCGACGGCGTTTGCGGCCCAGGGGCTGAGCGTCGGGCTGCTGGACGCGGACGTCTATGGCCCGTCCGCCCCGCGGATGCTGGGGATCCAGGAGGAGCCGGCCTTCGTGGACGGCAAGCTGCAGCCGCTGGAGGCCTGGGGGCTGAAGGTGATGTCGATCGGCTTCATGGTCGATGAGGGCTCGCCGATGATCTGGCGCGGACCGATGGCCAGTTCGGCGGTGCGCCAGATGATGAACGACGTCGCCTGGGGCTCGGAGGCCGAGCCGCTGGACGTGCTGGTGGTCGACCTGCCGCCGGGCACCGGCGACATCCAGCTGACCCTGATCCAGAAGATGAAGATCGACGGCGTGGTGATCGTCTCGACGCCGCAGGAGATCGCGCTGATCGACGCGCGGCGGGCGGCCTCGATGTTCCAGAAGACCGCGACGCCGATCCTGGGCGTGATCGAGAACATGGCCTTCTTCACCGATCCGACGACCGGGGCGCCGATTCCGATCTTCGGCTCCGGCGGCGCTAAGGCCGAGGCCGCGCGGCTGGGCGTGCCGGTGCTGGCGGAGATCCCGCTGGAGATGTCGCTGCGCGAAGCCTGCGACGACGGCCGGCCGCTGGTGGCGACGGCGCCCGATAGCGCCGCCGCCAAGGCGTTCATCGCGGCGGCCAAGGCTCTGACGGCCTAGGGGCGTCCCCGGTACAAGCCCGGGGACGAGGGGATGTCTAGCGCGGGGCTTCGGTCGCCAGGCCGACGCCGCTGACGCTTTCCAGCAGGCCGGCTTCGGCCGCCAGGGCGTCGCGCTCGTCGAGCTGACGGCGGACCTCGGCGTGACGCTTGGCGTCCAGCTTCCAGCCGATGAAGGCCGCACCGCCGAAGAACACCAGGATGATCGGCGCGAACACGTAGCAGAGCTCCAGCCCGCGGATCGCCGCCGGGCTGTTCACCGCGCCTTCAGCGGGGTTGTAGCCGACCAGGTCGAGGACGGTGAAGCTGATGCCGACGGTGATGGCGGTGCCGATCTTCTGGGTCGTGGTGACCAGGGCGTAGAGCAGGCCCACGCGTTCCTTGCCGGTCTCCAGGCGCACCTCGTCGGCGACGTCGGCGACCATGGCGCGGACGATCAGGACGAAGGCCGAGGAGACGAAGCCGACCGAGAACATGCCGGGGATCGCCAGGGCCATGGTGGCGGGCGGGATGATCATCAGCGCCGACTGGGTGACGGCGTAGGCGACGGCCGAGACGATCAGGGCGCGGTGCTTGCCGATCTTCTGGGCCAGCCAGCCCCAGAACATGGCGCCGACCAGGCCCGCGCCGATGAAGAACACCAGCAGGATGCCGGTCTGGGTCGTCGAGTAGCCACGGGCGTCGTGGAAGAAGAACAGGTAGAGCGCCGCGGTGGTGCCCGGGCCGAGCGCCATGAACAGGTCGGCGAAGATCAGCCGGGCCATCTCCGGCCGGCGGACCAGGTCCCAGTAGTCGCGCAGGGTGACGCGTTCCTTGCTGGCGTCGGGGGCGACGCGCTCGGGGGTGATCAGGGTGCAGAGGGCGAGCGTGACCGGGATCAGCAGGATGCAGAACCAGCCCATGGCGTGGACGCCGTTCACGCCTTCGCCGTGCTTTCCGAGCGCCAGCGGCAGGAGCAGGATCAGCACCGCGCCGATCACGCCGACCGCCTGGATGACGCCGTAGACGCGCGAGCGGTCATGATAGTCGGTGGCCAGCGACGCGCCCCAGGCGGCCTGGGCCAGGGTCAGGATCGAGACGCCGAGATAGAGCACCAGCAGCCAGCCGATCAGGTAGGCCTCGGTGATGCCCGGCTGGGCCATGAACAGCATGTAGGCGGCGAGCATGACGATCGGGCCGCCGAGGAGCAGCCAGGGCCGGTAGCGGCCGAGCCGGCTGCGCGTGCGGTCCATGGCCATGCCGAGGATGGGGTCGATGGCCAGGTCGATCAGCCGCACGATGGTGAAGGCCAGGCCGACCGCGGCGAGCGACAGGCCGAGCTGGCCGGCGAAGAACCGCGGGAGATAGACGGCCATGACCAGGCCGATGGCGGCGATGGGCAGGGCTGTCGAGGAAAACGCCATAACGACGGGCAAGGGCAGGCGCGAGCTGCCGACGGCGGAATTCGCCATGTATCGCCTCAAATGTCAGGCCCCTGAAAAATGTTAGGGGCGGGCTAAAAATGAAACCGGCCCGG
Organism: Phenylobacterium sp. Root1290; assembly: GCF_001425305.1. Taxonomy (GTDB): domain Bacteria; phylum Pseudomonadota; class Alphaproteobacteria; order Caulobacterales; family Caulobacteraceae; genus Phenylobacterium. The sequence goes on from NZ_LMEE01000003.1 coordinate 509,871, forward strand.
ACGAACCGGGCCGGGCAGGGGTGTTATCGACCCGCTTGGGGCGGGACCGCAATGGCTGCTTCGGCGGAGACGACCTCGATGATCGGAGTTTCGTCGTAGAGGGCGTCGCGCTCGTCGAGCTGGCGGCGGATTTCCCCGTGGCGCTTGGCGTCGAGTCCGTAGCCGATCATGCAGGCCCCGCCGAGCATGACGAAGACCACCGGCCCGATCATGTAGGCGAGCTCGAGGTTGTGGATGGCTTGCGGCGTGTTGACCACGCCTTCCTTGGCCACGTAGCCGACCGCCTCCAGGACCAGGAAGGTCAGGCCGATCGAGAATGCGCCGGCGATCTTCGAGGTCATGGTGGTGATGGCGTAGAGCAAGCCTGAACGTTCGCGGCCCTGTTCGAGGCGGACCTCGTCGGCGATGTCGGCGGTCATGGCGCGGGTCAGGACGTTGAAGCCCGCCGCCAGGAAGCCGGCCATGAACATCGGGAAGATCGCGACCAGCATGTTCCCCTTGGGGATCGCCATCAGCGAGATCAGGATCAGCGAGTAGCCGGTGGTGGCGACCATCACCGCGCGGTGCTTGCTGATCATCATGGCCAGCCGGCCCATCATCGGCGCCCCGGCGAAGCCCGCCAGGATGTAGACGGCCAGCAGGATCGAGGCCTGGCCAGTGGTGAAGCCGCGGCTGTCGGTGAAGAAGAACAGGTAGAGCGCGCTCATCCAGCCCGGGCCCAGGGCCAGGCAAAGGTCGGCGGCGAGGATGCGCGCCATGCTGGGCCGCGAGACCAGGGACCAGTAGTCGCGCAGCTTGAACTGGTGACCGGGAACCTCGGGGGCGATGCGTTCGGGCGTGCGCCAGACGACCAGCGCCACGGCGATCGGGGTCAGCGCCAGGATGAACCAGCCCATGGTGGCGACGTTGCCCGAGTCGGGCAGGTCGCGGGCTTCGGCGATGATCGGGATCGCCAGCACGGCTGCGGCGCCGAGGACGCCGACGGCGGTCATGATGCCGAACACGCGCGAGCGGTCGTTATAGGCCGGGGCCAGGGTCGCGGCCCAGGCGGCGTGGGACAGGCTGAGGATCGAGGTCCCCAGGTACATGACCAGCAGCCAGAAGATCAGATAGCCGATGCCGACGCCTTCGGCCGGCATGAACAGCCAGTACATCGAGGCCATCAGGAACGGCGCGCCGACCACGGTCCAGACCCGGTAGCGGCCCCATTTGGTCCGCGTCTTGTCCATCACCCAGCCCAGCAGGCCGTCGACCGGAATGTCGATCATGCGGACGATGAAGAAGGCGGCGCCGACGGCGGCGAGGCTGACGCCCAAGTGGCTGGCGTAGTGACGGGGCAGATAGACCGCCACCGCGATGATCACAGCCTGGATCGGCAGGCTGGTCGCGGCGAAGGCGAAAATGGTGGAAAGCGGCAGCGTGCTGGCGCGCGGAGCCGGCGAAGCCTGGGTCAAGGTCTGGTTTCTCCCTATGCGAGCCGGGGCCTCTTCGGGCGCGGTCTCAAGGGTAGGTTACGCGCGATAACCTTGGTCGCGGCAAGTGAATTCGTTGCAACAGTACGCACAAAAGAAAGGGGCGGCCGCCCCGTCTGGAACGACCGCCCCCGATGTCCTGCGCCTTATGCGCGTGGCGTCTTAGCCGCCTTGCAGCTTGCGGAAGAACTTGCCGCTCTGCTCGCCGCCGTTGACGTAGGCCTGCTGGCCTTCGGGGTCGGAAATCTTGGACCAGTTGTCGCGGACCTCCTCGACCGACAGGCCGCCTTCACCGAGGTACACGCCCTCGGTTTCGTAGATGCGCGACAGGGCGAAGGCGCCGGCGCCGGCGGTCAGGATCGCGCCGGTCGGGGCTTCTTCCGAGGCCAGGTAGACGACGCCCGGGGTGACGTATTCCGGCTTCAGCTTTTCCAGCACCGGGGCCGGCATCAGGTTCTCGGTCATGCGGGTGGCGGCGACCGGGCTGATGGCGTTGATGTGGATGTTGTTCTTCTGGCCTTCGAGCTTGATGGTGTTCATGAAGCCGATGATGCCGAGCTTGGCCGCGCCGTAGTTCGACTGGCCGAAGTTGCCGTACATGCCCGACGACGAGGTCGTCACGACGATACGGCCGTAGTTCTGCTCGCGCATGATTTCCCAGACGGCCTTCACGGGCTTCACGGTGCCCATGAGGTGGACGTTCACGACCAACTCGAAGTCGGCCAGTTCCATCTTGGAGAAGGACTTGTCGCGCAGGATGCCGGCGTTGGCGATCAGGATGTCGATGCGGCCCCAGGTGTCCATCGCCTGCTTGACCATCAGGGCGACGCCGGCGTCGTCGGTGACCGACGAGCCGTTGGAGATGGCTTCGCCGCCGGCGGCCTTGATCTCGGCGACCACGGCGTCGGCCGCGGCCGAGGAGCCGCCCGAACCGTCGACCGAACCGCCCAGGTCGTTGACCACGACCTTGGCGCCGCGACGGGCCAGCTCAAGGGCGTGCTGACGGCCCAGGCCGCCGCCCGCGCCGGTGACGATCGCGACTTTGCCGTCGAAGCGGATGTCCGCCATGAGAAGTCTCCCATCAAACAGGGGTTTGAAATTTCGCAGCGGTTTGTGCGGTGCGGGAGAAGGGACGTCAAGCGGCGGTCTTTTCCCTCCGCGTGGAAGGGGAGCGAACGAGGATCAGCGCGCGGCGAGCGCGCTGGCGCCATCACGCATGAACTTCACCAGCACGCGCTGGCCGATCAGGAACGGGGCGCTGTCGGCGCTGACCACCACCTCGACCACGCGGTCGTCGGCGCGTTCGCTGGGATCGTCGGACTGCAGCTTGCGCGCGCCGAAGACGGCGGCTCGGCGCAGGACCTTGCCGCTGTAGGTCTTGGTCGGCTCCGACTCGGGCGCGATCTGGACGGTCTGGCCGATGGCGACATGCGGCAGGGCGCTTTCGGCGATTTCGGCGCGGACGATGCGGGGGGCGGCCGGCTCAAGGTCGAACATGTTCGAAACGTTGAGGGTCGAGGCGCCGGCGCCCGGATTGGCGTAGCGGCGGGCGATGCGCCCATCGGTCGGGGCGCGGATGATGGTCAGTTCGAGATTGTAGCGCGCCTCTTCGAGGGCGGCCTGGGCGGTCGCGATCGCGGCGCGCTGGGCCTGGATGTTGGCCTGGGCCTCGCGGATCTTGTCGGCCGCCTGGTCGACCCGCTGGGCGGCGACGAAGTTGGTCGCCACCAGCCCCTGCAGGCGCTTGTGCTCGCGCTCGGCGGTGGAAAGCTGGACCTGATACTGGGTCATCTGGGCCTTGGCCTGTTCAACCGCGGCGGCGGCGCGAGCGGCCGAGAGCTTGGGCTCGTCGTCTTCCTGGCGGGCGAGAATCTGGCCCTTCACGACCTCGTCGCCTTCCTGGACGTAGACCTCGCGCACGATGCCGGCCCGGCGGGCGGCGACCTGGATCATGCCGCCTTCGACGTCGGCCTTGCCGTTGGCGACGGCGACGAAGGGGCTCTTTGGCGCGGCGGCCGCGGCGGCCTTGGCCTCGGCTTCCTTCTTGGCGTTGGCCTGGCTCGACACCATGAAGGCGCCGCCGCCCAGGACGACCAGGGCTGCCACGGCCGCGATTTTGATGCGGTTGGATTTCACGAAGGCGAACATGGTCTCTTAGGCTCCAACGAGCTCGGTGTGGCTGACGGGGGCATGGATCTCGCGCGTTCGGCGATCGTCCAGAATACGTCCGTCCTCGATGTGGATGATGCGGTCGGCATAGGCCTCGAGCCGCGGGTCGTGGGTCACGCAGATCACCGCCGCGCCGTGTTCCTTGGCGGCGCGCTGCAGAAGCTTGATGACGATCTGGCCGTTCTCGCCGTCGAGGGCGCTGGTCGGCTCGTCGGCGAACAGCAGGCGCGGATCCTTCGCCAGGGCGCGGGCGATGGCGACGCGCTGTTTCTCACCGCCCGACAGCTCTGACGGGCGCTGGTCGAGGCGATTGCCCAGACCGACCTCGGTCAGGGCGACCGCGGCGCGATCCTTGGCCTCCGCGGGCGAGTAGCCCTTGTACTTCAGGATCGTCGTGACCTGCTGCAGGGCGCTGAGCGCGCCGAACAGGTTGAAGCCCTGGAAGATGAAGCCGCAGTGATCGAGACGGAACTTGTCGATCTTGCCGGGGCGCTGGCTCCAGAGGTCCTCGCCGAGCGCGACGACCTTGCCCTGGTCCGGCTTGAGCAGGCCCGAGAGGCTGGCGATCAGGGTCGACTTGCCCGAGCCGGAGGGGCCCATGACCATGGTCATCTCGCCATGGCGGCAGTCGAAGTCGACCGACTTGAGCACCTCGATGTGGGTGCGGCCGGTCTTGAACCGCTTGACCAGGCCGGTCCCCTGGAGCGCGATGGAGTTGGGGGCTTGGGCGTTCATCGCAGCAGGTCCGCCGGTTGGCTCTTTTTCAGGATGCCCAGGGCCATGAGCCCGGAGGCCAGCGAGATCGCCATCAGCAGCACGGCGACGGCGGCGACCCAGACGGGCGGGAAGCCCATGGGCAGACCGCCGCTGCGGGCCAGCAGCGAGACGAGGAAGGTGAAGAGGGCGGTGGCGCCAAGGCCCACGACCCCGACCCAGAACGACAGCTCCAGCACGATCAGGCGCAGCGACCCCATCGAGACGCCGAGGGCGCGCAGGGAGGCGAACTCCTTGATGTTGGCGAGGATGGCTCCGCGCAGGGTCTGGGAGGTGATGCCGACGCCGATCAGGAAGCCGAGGAACACAGAGAAGCCGAGGAAGATGCCGATGATCTGCTCCTTCATCAGCGCGCTCTCGTTGGCCTGGGCGAGCTCGGCGCGGGTCCAGGCGCGGTAGGCGCCCTTGGCCTCGGCGTTGAGCTGGTCGCGGACCGCCGCGGCCTGGGCCGGGTTGTTGATGCGGACCATCAGCGGGCCGGTCTTCTCGCCCTTCTCCATCATGCCGAGCCGGCGGAGGGTGTCGCGCGAGACGACGATCGAGGGCTGATTGATGTCCGGATAGTTGTCGAGCAGGGCGCGGACGCGGACCGTCTTGCCGTTGACCGTGGCGGTGTCACCGAGCTTCACGCCGAGACGTCCCAGCCCCGAGCGGTCGATGGCGACGGCGTTCGGCTCCATCAGCGCGATGCGCACGCTCTCGGGATAGTCGACCGGCAGGGTGAGGGCGCCTGGCTCGGTGTCGACCATGTTCACCTGGACGAAGGTGGTGACCTGCTTCTGGCCGTCCTTGGGCTGGTTGGTCCAGCGTCCGCCGCCGCCGTCGAAGCTGGCGACCTCGGCGACATTGGGGTTGAGGTAGAGCTGCGGACCGATGCGGCGCGGCAGGCTGGACGGGCCTGAATTGATCAGGCTTTCCGACTTCGCCGGCATGATCATCAGGTCGGCGCGCGAGCGGTTGATCGTGGCCGTGGCGGCCTGGATCATGCCCGTGAACATCCCGACCTGAGCCAGGATGAGCAGGCCGGAAAAGGCGAGGGCGATGACCGCGGCCAGGTAGCGGCGCCATTCGTAGATCAGGGTCGCTAGAGCCAATGACATGGGGCCCTCCTCAGGCCCAGCATGTGCGGCGGACCCGCGTTCGAACCTAGTTAAATCGAGGTAAGGCGACGTTGGCGTCGCTGGTCGCGAAGATTTGCGGGTGTTACGGAGTTACATCTCGCGGGGCCCGGGGGGCGCCCGCGCCCATCAAGTTGGTGACCATGAATTCAGTGAAGTTCGGCGCAGGCCTTGGCCTGGCCGCTGCGTTTTCGATTTCCGCCGCGCCTGCCCTCGCCGACGAAGGCATGTGGACCTACGACAACTTCCCCCTCGCCAAGGTGAACCAGGACTATGGCCTGAAGCTGGACCAGAGGTGGCTGGACCGGATGCAGGGGGCCTCGGTCCGCCTGACCACCGGCTGCTCGGCCTCGCTGGTCTCGGGCACGGGCCTCGTCTTCACCAACCATCATTGCGTGGTCGAGTGCGTCCAGGACCTGTCGTCCGGCGACAAGGACTTCGTGAAGGACGGCTTCCTCACCGCCACGCGCGACGAAGAGAAGAAGTGCCCGGGGATGCAGGCCGAGATCCTGGCCTCGATCACCGACGTGACCAAGGACATCCAGGCCGCCGGCGCGGGCAAGACCGGTCAGGACTTCGTGCGGGCTCGTGAGACCGCCATGGCCGCCGCCGAAAAGGCCGGCTGCGGCGATGACGCAAATGTCCGCTGCCAGGTGGTGAGCCTCTACCGGGGCGGCCAGTTCAAGCTCTACAAGTACCGCAAGTACGCGGATGTGCGGCTGGTCTTCGCGCCTGAGTTCGCGACCGCGTTCTTCGGCGGCGACCCGGACAACTTCAACTTCCCGCGCTTCAACCTTGATGTCGGCTTCGTGCGCCTGTACGAGAACGGCAAGCCGGCCGTGACGCCGACGCATCTGAGCTGGGTCAGCCGTGCGCCGCAGGAGGGCGAGGCGACCTTCGTCTCCGGCAATCCCGGCTCGACCAACCGCCTGATGACCGTCTCGCAGCTGGAGACCCTGCGCGACCTGACGATTCCGGTCGGTCAGCTGCAGCGCTCCGAGATCCGCGGGCGCCTCGCGCAGTTCGGCCAGGAGAGCGCCGAGCACAAGCGCATCGCCACCGATCCGCTGTTCGGCATCGAGAACAGCTTCAAGGTGTTCTATGGCCAGCAGTCGGCGCTGAACGACAAGGCGTTCATGGACGCCAAGCGCGCCCAGGAGGCTGAGCTGAAGGCCAAGGTCGCCGCCGACCCGAAGCTGACCGCCGAGATCGGCGATCCGTGGGGCGACATCGCCAAGGCGCAGGACGCCTACGCCAACAACTATCTGCGCTATCGCCAGATCGAGGGCGGGGCGACCTACTCGAACCTCTACTACTATGCCCAGACCCTGGTCCGGGCCGCCGAGGAGCGCGCCAAGCCGAACGCCGAGCGTCTGGCCGAGTACGCCGACACCCGCCTGCCGCTGGTCGAGAAGAAGGTGCTGGACGCCAAGCCGGTCGACGCCGAGCTGGAGGAGGTCTACCTGGCCTTCTGGCTGTCGAAGACCCGCGAATACCTGACCACGGACGACGCTGCGGTGAAGACCCTGCTGGGCAAGGAGAGCCCCGAGGGCCTGGCCAAGCGGGCGGTGGCCGGCTCGAAGCTGGGCGATCCGGCGGCGCGCAAGGCGCTGTGGGACGGTGGGCTGGAGGCGATCAAGGCCTCGGACGACCCGATGATTCAACTGGTGCTGCGCAACGAGCCGGCGGCCCGGGCGGTGCGCAAGGTCTGGGAGACCGAGGTCCAGGCCCCGACGGACTCCGCCGCTGGGCGCGTGGCCCGCGCCAAGTTCGCGGCCTATGGCGACGCGGTCTATCCCGACGCGACGTTCAGCCTGCGGCTGTCCTACGGCAAGGTCGCCGGTTGGAGCTATCGCGGCGTGACCGTTCCGGCGACGACCAACTTCGCGGGGTTGTACGACCGGGCGACCGGCGCCGAGCCCTACAGGCTTGCGCCGCGCTGGGTCGAGGCGCAGGCCAAGGTCACGCCGACGACGGTCTACAACTTCGTCACCACCAACGACATCATCGGCGGCAATTCCGGCTCGCCGGTGGTGAACGCCAAGGGCGAAGTGCTGGGCGCGGCCTTCGACGGCAACATCCACTCGCTGGGCGGCGCCTTCGGATATGACGGCTCCATCAACCGCACCGTGGTGGTCGCGACCTCCGCGGCGACCGAGGCGCTGTCGAAGGTCTATGGCCGGACCGCGCTGGTGAAGGAACTGACGGGGAAGTAGGCCGCTCGGCAATATCCATAGGTCATCCCCGAAAGCGCGGAGCGCTTGTCCGGGACCCATGAACACCGGATCGTCGTGTAGGCGGCTCTGGCCTCGCCATCTGGTGAACCGCGGCGCGAATGGGTCCCGGACAGCCGCAAGCGGCTTCCGGGATGACACGACGTGTTGCTTGCGACTTCAGGCCGTTCATATTTGCGGAATGTCCAGCCTCCGCATGCCGCAGGGATCGACGTCGCCGCTGTTCAAGAGCGGCGCGAGCATTCTCGACTACGAAATCCAGGAAGAGCGCGGCTATGCGCTCGGGCGCGCCGGGGAGCGGGTCGAGCGGGCGCTCGCGGCGCTGAAGGCGTTCGACGGTCCAGACGAAGACCGCGCGCCGCTGTTGAAGGAGGCCGCCACGGCGGTCTGGTACTACTTCATCCAGCGTGAGGCGTGCGGCATCCGCAACCAGAAGCCGGCCATCGAGCACTACGGCATTCCGCGCGAAGTGCTGATGCGGCTGGGCGCGACCTAGGCCTTCATCCGACGGGCCAGGTCCTGCAGCGTCGCGCGCAGGTCGACGATCTCGTTCAGCGGCAGGTGCAGCTGGCAGGCCAGGGCGGCCGGGACTTCCGCCGCTCGCGCCTGCAGCGCCCGCCCGGCGTCGGTCAGCTCGATCTGCACCTTGCGCTCGTCCTGGGTGTCGCGGCGGCGGGTGACAAAGCCGGCCGCCTCCAGCCGCTTGAGCAGCGGGGTGAGGGTGCCGGAGTCGAGGTCGAGCGCCTGGCCCAGCGCCTTCACCGTGCGCGGGGCGTCTTCCCACAGCGCGAGCATCACCAGGTACTGCGGATAGGTGAGGCCGAGCGGCTCCAGCAGCGGGCGATAGGCGCGCGTGACCAGCCCGCTGGCGGCGTAGAGCGCAAAGCAGAGCTGGTTGTCGAGGCGCAGCAGATCGCCGGCCGCGGGTGCGGCCGGCGTCGTCGGCGAGGATTTGGTCTTGGCGGTCATTCAGCTCGCACAGATATCGCAACATCGACGTTGCCGCGAATGGCGTTGGAATAAGGGCAGACCTGGTGGGCCGACGCCACCAGCGCTTCGGCGGCGGCCTGGTCCAGGCCCTGGGTCTCGGCGTCGAGCGCCACGCCCAGCTTGAAGCCGCCCTCGGCCCGCGGATGCAGCTCGACCGTCGCGGTCACGGCCGCGCCCTTGAGCGGGATCTTCTGCTGGCCGGCGATGTAGCGCACGGCGTTTTCGAAGCAGGCCGCGTAGCCGGCCGCGAACAGCTGCTCGGGATTGGTGCCGCCGCCCTTGCCGCCCATTTCGCGGGGGAGGGCGAGGTCGAGGCTGAGCAGGCCGTCCTGGGATTCGACGTGGCCGGCGCGGCCGCCGACGGCGCGGGCCTGGGTGGCGTAGAGAGCGGTCATTTGTTTGTCTCCAATTGCATTGTACACAATTAAATATGATGCAAATGGGGTTCGTCAAGGGGCGGCGATGCGCGCGCTTGCCTGACCCGGCCCCGGCGTAGTCAATAGCCCCAGAAAACCTGCGCGAGTCCGCGCGGACCGTGAGAGATATTGGGCTGTCGCCGTTTCCGCGCGACGGGCCCGGGGGCCATGAATGTTTCGTCCTGAGAACGCCCAGAGCCTGGCCGGCCTGGGCTTCATCATCGCCGTTTGCTGGGCGCTGTCGGAGAACAAGAAGGTTTTCCCCTGGCGGCTGGCCCTGGGGTCGGTGGCGGTGCAGGTGGGGCTGATCCTGCTGCTGTTCGGCCTGCCCGGCGCGCAGGCGGTGATCGAGACGATCAACCGCGGCGTGGACGGCTTGGCCGCGGCCACGGCCACCGGCACCCAGTTTGTGTTCGGCTATATGGGCGGCGGCGCCCAGCCCTATGAGGTGACCAATTCGGGGGCGCTGTTCGTCTTCGCCTTCCAGGTGCTGCCGCTGATCCTGGTGATCTCGTCGCTGTCGGCCCTGCTGTGGCATTGGGGGATTCTGAAATGGATCACCCGCGGCTTCGGCCTGCTGTTCCAGAAGACCATGGGCCTGGGCGGCGCCTCGGCCCTGGCGGTGGCGGTGAACATCTTCCTGGGCATGATCGAGAGCCCGATCGTGATCCGCGCCTATCTCGACAAGCTGACCCGCTCCGAACTGTTCCTGATGATGGTCGTCGGCCTGGCCACGGTGGCCGGCTCGACCATGGTCGCCTACGCCACGATCCTGAAGACCGTGCTGCCCAACGCCGCCGCGCACGTGCTGGTGGCCTCGATCATCTCGGCCCCCGCCGGCATCCTGCTGGCCAAGATCATGATCCCCGAGAAGCCGGGGCAGGGCGGGCTCTACGCCGACTATTCCTCGCTGCTGAAGTACGACAGCTCGATCGACGCCATCAGCAAGGGCACGATGGACGGACTGACCGTGGTGCTGAACATCTCGGCGATCCTGATCGTGTTCGTCGCCTTCGTGGCGATCGGCAACGGACTGCTGTCGGTCCTGCCGATGGTCGGCGGCGAGCCGGTGACCATCGAGCGCGTGCTGGGCCTGGTGTTCTCGCCGCTGGCCTGGGCCATGGGCGTGCATTGGGACGAGGCGCTGAAGGCCGGCTACCTGCTGGGCGTGAAGCTGATGCTGACCGAGTTCATCGCCTTCATCCAGCTGGGCGCGGTCCCGGCGGGTGAGATGACCGAGCGCACGCGGATGATCCTGACCTACGCGCTCTGCGGCTTCGCCAATGTGGGGTCCGTCGGGATCACCGTGACCGGCATGGGCGTGCTGATGCCCGAGCGGCGCAACGAGATCATCGGCATGGTCTGGAAGGCGCTTATCGCCGGCTTCCTGGCCACCTGCATGACCGGCGCGCTGGTCGGGGCCATGCCGCGAGAACTGTTCGGACAATAGCAGCGGCCGTCAGAGCCGCCGGAGGACCAGGGATGAAGCTCTACGACACCGCGATGGCTCCCAATCCGCGCCGGGTGCGCTGGTTCATGGCCGAGAAGGGCATCGACGACATCGAGATCGTCCAGCTCAACCTGATCCAGGGGCAGCACAAGCAGGCGGACTATCTGACCAAGGCCGGCCTGCCCAACGTGCCGGCGCTGGAGATGGACGACGGGACCTGCATCACCGAGTCTCTGGCGATCTGCCGATATCTGGAGAGCCGCTACCCGGAGCCGAACCTGTTCGGCGCGACGCCGGAGGAAGCCGCCGTGGTCGAGATGTGGACCCGCCGCGCGGAGATGCTGGTCGCCAACCCGTTCATGCTGGGCGTGCGCCACACGCACCCGGCGCTCGCGGCGCTGGAAGCGCCCAACCCGCCGGTCGGCGAGTACAACAAGGAGGTCGGGCTCAAGGGCCTGAAGGTGCTCGACCGCCGGCTGGGCGAGAGCGTGTGGCTGGCGGGAGATCGCCTGACCATCGCCGACATCATCGCCTTCATCGGCATCGACTTCACGCGGATGATCAAGCTGCCGATCCCGGCGGAGCTGTCGAACCTGGATCGCTGGGCGCAGGCCATGCGCAGCCGCCCGGCGGCGAAGGCGGCGATGTGAGGGGCCTAGGTTTCGCCCTTGCGTTGGCGCTGGCGCCGCTAGGCGCCGTCGCCGCCGAACTGACCATCGTGCCGCCCGGCGGCGCAGCCAAGGTGCTGAGCCAGGCGGACCTGGCCGGTCTGCCGCGAGAGAGCGTGAAGCTGGGCGCCAAGACCTATGAAGGACCGGTGCTGGCCTACGTCCTGCGCGCCGGCGGCATGCCGGTCGGCGCCAAGCTGCACGGCGATCCGCTGCGGGCCTATGCGGTGGTCAGCGGCAAGGACGGGTTCAAGGCGGTCTACTCGCTGGCCGAGCTGGACCGCGACTATCATGCCGGCACGGTGATCCTGGCCGACAAGGTCGACGGGGCGCCGCTGGCCGACAAGGAGACGCCCTGGCGGCTGGTTCTGTCGGAAGACAAGAAGGCGTGGCGCAGCGTCTACGGCGTCACGAAGATCGAGGCGACGATCGTCCCCTAGGCGCGGGTCGCCCAGACCTCGCGGCTGACCGCGAGCTTGTCGCCGGTCTCGTCGCTGAAATAGGGCGTGAAGCCCTCACGCAGATAGACGTGGCGGGCGCGGTCGTTGCCGGGGCGCACGTGCAGGCTCACACCCTCGGCCGCAGTGTTGGCGAAGATCCAATCGACAGCGGCGCGGAAGAGGGCGCTGCCGGTCCCCCGGCCGGTCTTGTCGACCGCGATCCGGCGCAGCAGCGCCGTGGGCGCCGTGAACTCCTGGACGATCACGAAGCCGGCGAGACCGTCGCCCTGGCGGTAGCCTAGGTAACGGGCGTCGGGCGAGGCGAACTGGGCCTCATGCTCCGCCTCGCTGAACTGGCCGATGAAGGCGTCGTAGCCCGGCAGGCGCTCGATGCGCATGACCTCGGCGATGTCGGCCGTCGTCAGCGGAACGAGCGCGGCCACGGGCCTAGTCCCTCAGCGTCCGCATGATGGAGCGGACGCCAAAGGCGGTCAGGACGCCGGTCATGATGCAGATGACGATCTCCATCGAGAGGTCCACCACCTGGTTCGGCGAGGTCGCGCCACGCGTCCCGCTCATCGCCGCGAACATGATCAGGTCCATGACGAAAAACAGGAAGATCGGTCCGGCCACCAGGACCATGAGCGCCGAGGGCGCGATCTTCTTGGCGGTGGCGGCGTCGAGCTTCTTCATGGGTCAGCTCCGGGGCTTGGTCTTCTTGATGATCGCCGAGAAGCTCATCACCGGCTCGCCCCCGGTGGTGATCAGGCCGCGGACGAACACCATGCTGCGGGCGGCCTTCACGACCTCGCCGCGGCACTCGACCAGCGAGCCCTCGGGGACCGCGCCGACGAAGTCGCCGTTGAACTGGGCGGTGACGCTACGGCTGTCCTGCAGGTCGTCGCGGGCGATCACGAACAGGCAGTAGTCGGCGAAGGTCATGATCGCGCCGCCGTGCATGAAGCCGCCGCCGTTCATATGGTGCTTTTCGGCGCGCATCGCGCAGACGCGCTGTCCGGTCTCGTCGACCCGGTAATAGAAGGGGCCAGCATGATCCTCGAACGGGTCGTTGCCGTACAGCACCCAGCCGGCCCACTCGCCGTCCTTTACGACCTGGTGCTTCCAGCCGCCGCTTTCGAGTTCTTCGCCGCCGTCCATTCCGTCCCCTGACCCCTAGAAGGGTTTGCTCGCCGCGTTCTCAAACACTAGTTTGCGGCCCTTATCACGAATGCGAACTAGGCGGCGGGGACATACGATGCAAGGCCGGACTGTCTATCTCTGTGGCGGACTGCGGACGCCCATCGGCCGCTATGCCGGCGCCCTGTCGAAGGTGCGGGCCGACGATCTGGCCGCCCATCCGCTCCGGGCGCTGATGGCCGCCTATCCCAAGCTCGATTGGGCGCGGGTCGACGAGGTCATCTACGGCTGCGTCAATCAGGCCGGCGAGGACAACCGCAACGTCGCGCGTATGGCGCTGCTGCTGGCCGGGATGCCGGAAAGCGTGCCGGGCCTGACGGTCAACCGTCTCTGCGCCTCGGGCCTGGACGCCGTGATCGCAGGCGCGCGGGCGATCGCCTCGGGCGACGCCGACCTGATCGTCGCCGGCGGGGTCGAGAGCATGAGCCGCTCGCCCTTCGTCATGGCCAAGCCGGACACGGCGTTCTCGCGCACGCCGGAAATCTACGACACCACCATCGGCTGGCGGTTCGTGAACCCTGCGCTGAAGAAGGCCTATGGCGTCGACGCCATGCCCGAGACCGCCGAGAACGTGGCCACCGACTACCAGATCAACCGCGAAGACCAGGACGCCTTCGCACAGCGCAGCCAGGCCCGCGTCGGCGCGGCCCGCGCCAAGGGATTCTTCGAGGGCGAGATCGCTCCGGTCACCATCAAGGACCGCAAGGGCGACATCGTCGTCGCCCAGGACGAGCATCCGCGTCCCGACACCAGCCTGGAGGCGCTGAGCGCGCTGAAGCCGATCGTCCGCGAGGGCGGCACGGTGACGGCGGGCAACGCCTCGGGCGTCAATGACGGCGCGGCGGCGCTGCTGCTTGCCTCCGCCGAGATGGTCGAGAAGCTGGGCCTTGAGCCGTTGGCCCGCATCGAGGCCGGCGCCGCCGGCGGCGTGGCCCCGCGGATCATGGGCGTCGGCCCGGTGCCGGCGGTCGAGAAGCTGACCGCCCGGCTCGGGATCAAGGTCGGCGACTTCGACGTCATCGAACTCAACGAGGCCTTCGCCGCCCAGGCCCTGGCCTGCACCCGCGCCTGGGGCTTGCCCGACGACGCGGCGCATGTGAACGCGCACGGCGGCGCCATCGCCATTGGTCACCCGCTGGGCGCCTCGGGCGCGCGGATCGCCCTGACGGCGGCCCGCACCCTGCAGCAGAATGGCGGCGACCGCGCCCTGGCGACCATGTGCGTGGGGGTGGGGCAGGGCTCGGCCCTGGCGCTGGCCCGCGTCTGATGCGGACCCTGGTCATCGCGGCGCTGGGCGTCACGCTTGCGGCCGGCGCCGTGCAGGCGCAAGTCCCGACCATACCGGTCGAGGCGCTGAAGGCCGCAGGGCTCGACCCGCACACCAAGGTCGATGGCGGCGCGGTCCAGGTTCTGACCGGGCAGCGGGCCGTCATCGACATCGATGACAGCGGCAAGCTGAAGCTGGAGGACGTGGAGACTGGCCGCATCGGCATGGCGGCGTCCGACGGCAAGGAAACCTACAAGGGCGCGGGCGCCGGCAAGCTGGCCTTCGCGCTCGACGCCTCGGTCGAGAAGCGCCAGTCGATCCTCAAGATCTGGAACGGCCTGACCCGTCCGCTGGCCTATGAGGCCGAGATCACCGCCCTGCGCGGCGGCAAGCTGATGAAGCGGATGAGCACGATCTGCACCGTGCCAGCCGGCGCGGTGGGCTATGAGGTCTGGCCCGATCCGGTTATCAGCGTCACCCTTTCCAAGTTCGCCGAGACCCCGGCGGACAAGCACGTCTGCCAATAGCCGAGACTTCTCAATGGCCCTGGACCTCGAAACCCGCGAACAGCTCATCGACACGGTGCGCCGGTTCGTCACCGAACGGCTGCGGCCGCTGGAGGCCAAGGTCTCCGAAGACGACGCCATCCCGCAGGAGGTGGTCGAGGAGATGAAGGGGCTGGGGCTGTTCGGCCTGTCGATCCCCGAGGAGTTCGGCGGCCTGGACCTGTCCATGGAGGACGAGTGCCTGGTCGGCGTCGAGCTCGAGCTGGGCCGCACCAGCCCGGCCTTCCGCTCGGCGTTCGGCACCAATGTCGGCATCGGCAGCCAGGGGCTGGTGATGTTCGGCACCGACGCCCAGAAGGCCAAGTACCTGCCGGGCATCGCCTCGGGCGAGATCATCACCTCGTTCGCCCTGACCGAGCCGGAGGCCGGGTCGGACAGCGCCAACGTCCAGACCACCGCGATCCGAGACGGCGACGTCTACGTCCTGAACGGCACCAAGCGCTTCATCACCAACGCCAACAAGGCCGACCTGTTCACCGTCATGGCGCGGACCGATCCCTCCAAGGCCGGCGGCGGCGGGGGCGGGGTTTCGGCCTTCCTGGTGGAGCGCAACCTGCCGGGCCTGTCGGTCGGCAAGCCCGAGAAGAAGATGGGCCAGCARGGCGCGCACATCTGCGACGTGATCTTCGACAATGTCCGCGTGCCGGTCGAGAACCGCCTGGGCAATGAGGGCGAAGGCTTCAAGGTCGCCATGCAGGTGCTGGACCGCGGSCGGCTGCACATCTCGGCSGTCTGCATCGGCGTGGCCGAGCGTCTGCTGGCCGACTGCGTGGCCTATGCGACCGAGCGCAAGCAGTTCGGGCAGGCGATCTCCAGCTTCCAGCTATGATCGCCGACAGCAAGACCGAGGCGCTGGTCGCCAAGGCGATGACCATGGAGACCGCCCGCAAGCGCGACGCCGGACAGAGCGTGACCATGGAAGCGGCGGCGGCCAAGTACTTCGCCTCYGAGATGGTCGGCCGGGTGGCCGACCGCGCCGTKCAGATCTTCGGCGGCGCCGGYTATGTCGCCGACCACGGCATCGAGCGGTTCTATCGCGACGTGCGGATCTTCCGGATCTACGAGGGCACCAGCCAGATCCAGCAGGTCGTCATCGCCCGTGAAACCCTGAAGCGGGGCGGCTGATCATGAGCATCGACATGGAAGCCGTGATCTTCGACGTGCTGGGCAAGCTCGCGCCCGGCAAGTCGGCCTCGTCGGAAGAGGTGGCGCGCGCCGCCGACAACGAGAACTGGCGTCGCCTGACCGGCCACGTGCGCAACACCGCGCGCGGCCTGGCCCGGCAGGGCAAGATCGTCATCACTCGCCACGGCAAGCCCGCGGACCCGGAGAAGTTCAAGGGCGTCTACCGCCTGCGCATGCCGCTGGAGGGCGAAGTTGTCGCGCCGCCGGCCGCCGCCGGCGATGTGGACGAGTAAGGCCTCGTCTCCCATATCGGGCCGATGAGCCTTTCGGCCGTTCTCGACGATATCGCAGCCTGCCGGGCCTGCGCCGGCGAACTGCCGCATGAGCCGCGACCGGTGGTGCGCGTCAGTACGCAGACCAGGCTGCTGATCTGCGGCCAGGCGCCGGGCCGGCGCGTACACGAGAGCGGGATGCCGTTCACCGATCCCTCCGGCGACCGGTTGCGGAGCTGGATGGGCGTCGACTACGAGACCTTCTATGGCCGGCCGGAGATCGGCGTTGCTGCCATGGCGTTCTGTTTCCCGGGGACCAACCCCAAGGGCGGCGATTTCCCGCCGCCGCCACGCTGCGCCCAGCTATGGCGGCCGCAGTTGCTGGCCGGCCTGCCGCGGGTCGAGCTGACCCTGCTGGTCGGCGGTTACGCGCAGGACTGGGCCCTGGGGCCGCGCGCCAAGGGCAACATGACCGAGACGGTGCGCGCCTGGCGTGACTATGCGCCGGCGTTCCTGCCCATGCCGCACCCGTCTTGGCGCAATACCGGATGGTTGAAGCGGAACCCCTGGTTCGAGACCGAGGTGGCGCCCTATCTTCGCCAAAGGGTTCTGGAGATCTTGGGCTAGTGAAACGCCTCGCCGCCATCCTCGCCGCCGTGATGCTGAGCGCCTGTACGCCCCTGATGGTGCAACAGGCCGGCGCTCCGCCGATGGGATTCCAAGGGCCGCACCTGCAGGACGACGCGTTCGTCTCGTTCGACGGCGCGCGGCTGGGGCTGACCCGCTGGGAGGCGCAGGGCGAACCGCAGGCCGTGGTCGTGGCGCTGCACGGCATGAACGACTACGCCAACGCCTTCCATCTGGCCGCCCCCTACTGGGCGCAGAACGGCGTGACCACCTACGCCTTCGACCAGCGGGGCTTTGGACGCTCGCCCAACCGCGGCATCTGGGGCGGCGACGAGCTGATGATCGAGGACCTGCGGACGATCACCACGGTGGTGCGCCTGCGCCATCCCGGCGTGCCGCTGATCGTCGCCGGCGAGAGCATGGGCGGGGCTGTGGCGATCGAGGCCTTCGCCTCCGATCGGCCGCCGGAGGCCGACCGGCTGATCCTGATGGCGCCGGCGGTGTGGGGATGGTCGAACCAGCCGCTGCCCTACAAGACCATGCTGTGGCTGGCCTCGCGGTTCACGGCCGCCAAGGTCTATGAGCCGCCGCGCTGGCTGACCAGCCGCGTGAAGCCGACCGACAATCGCGACGAGCTGATCGCCATGGGCCGCGATCCGTTGATGGTGTGGGGCGCGCGCTCGGACACCCTCTACGGCCTGGTCGCGATGATGGAGCGGGCTTGGTCCTCGATCGGCGAGATCAAGGTCCCGACGCTCTACATCTACGGCGCCAACGACGAGATCATTCCCGAGGCCCCCTCGTTCCAGGCGGCCAAGCGGCTGAAGTCGAGCGATCGTTCGGCCTACTACGACAAAGGCTGGCACCTGATGACTCGCGACCGACAGGGACCGGTCGTCTGGGCGGACCTGCTGTCCTATATCAAGAGCCCCGAAGCGCCGCTGCCGTCCGGCGCCCCGACCATTCCAGGCGCGCGGACGCAGCCCAATGCGCCGATCAACGCCGAGGCCGCAGGTCGCATCAGAGCGGGCTTGTGAAGCGCCGGGCAGCGGCGTAAGGCGGAGGCAAGCTCTTCCAGTCCGAGGCTTTGATTGCAGCATGACCTTGTTCGATTCCCCCGCATTCGAGGGTCACGAAGGCGTCCATTCGTTCTTCGATGAAAAAACCGGCCTGAAGACGATCATCGCCGTCCACTCCACCGCGCGCGGCCCCGCCGCCGGCGGCTGCCGGATGTGGCCCTATGCGAGCGCCGATGCGGCGCTGGAGGACGCGCTGCGGCTGTCGCGGGCGATGTCCTACAAGAACGCCATGGCCGACCTGGAGCTGGGCGGCGGCAAGTCGGTGATCATCGGCGATTCCCGCACCATGAAGACGCCGGCGCTGTTCGAGGCCTTCGGCCGCGCGGTCGAGGCGCTGAACGGCTCCTACTGGACCG
This sequence comes from Phenylobacterium sp. Root1290, assembly GCF_001425305.1. GTDB lineage: Bacteria > Pseudomonadota > Alphaproteobacteria > Caulobacterales > Caulobacteraceae > Phenylobacterium. Next base: position 528,091 of record NZ_LMEE01000003.1, read on the forward strand.
CCGAGGATGTCGGCGTGTCGCCGGTCGATCTCAGCTATGCGCGCAAGCAGACGCGCTATGTCGCCGGGCTCGAGGGCCATCCCGCGGCTTCGGGCGACCCCAGCCCGGTGACCGCCGAGGGCGTGTTCCGTGGAGTGCGCCTGGCCGTCCGCCGGGGCCTCGACCGCGAGCTCGACGGCGTCACCGTGGCGATCCAGGGCGTGGGACATGTCGGCGCCTATCTGGCCGATAAGCTGCACGCGGCCGGCGCCAAGCTGATCATCACCGACGTCAACGAGGAGGCGCTGTCGCAGGTGGCGGCCCGCACGGGCGCAACCATCGTGGCCCCTGCCGCGATCTTCGACGCCGAGGCCGACGTCTTTGCGCCGTGCGCGCTGGGCGGGGCGATCAACGAGAGCACCCTGCCGCGGCTGAAGGCCAAGATCATCGCCGGGGGCGCCAACAATCAGCTGGCCAGCGCCGAGATCGGCCGCGAGGTGTTCGCCCGCGGCATGCTGTACGCGCCCGACTACGTCATCAACGGCGGCGGCATCATCAATGTGGCCGGCGAGATCCGCGCCCTGGCGCGCGGCGAGGCGTTCGACCAGGCCTGGGTCGAGGCCAAGCTCGATCGCCTGACCCTGACGCTGGAAGAGGTGCTCGACCGCGCCGCGTCGGAGGGACGGCCGAGCCACGAAGTCGCCAACGAGATGGCCAAGGCGCGCATCGCGCAGGCCGTCGCCGGCAAGCTGGCGGCCTAAGCCGCCTTCTCGGCGACCCACTTGCGCGGGTGCTGGGTGCGGAAGCCGACGGCCAGCCGGTTCCAGACGTTGATCGCGCCGATCAGCATGGTCAGCTTCACCGCCTCGGCTTCGTCGAAGTGCTCGCGCATGGTCGCATAGTCGGCGTCCGGCGCGCGGGTCTGGGCGATCAGGGTGAGGGAGTCGGTCCAGGTCAGGGCCGCCTTCTCGCGCGGGGTGAACAGCGAGCTCTCCCACCAGGCCGACAGCAGATACAGGCGCTCTTCGCTCTCGCCGTGGGCGCGGGCGTCGCGGGTGTGCATGTGGATGCAGAAGGCGCAGCCGTTGATCTGCGAGGCGCGGGTCTTCACGAGCTCGATCAGGCTGTGTTCGAGGCCCGAGGAGACCACCGCCTCTTCGAGGGCGGTCATGGCCGCGATCATTTCCGGAGCAGCGGCGAAGGGATTGAGGCGAGCAGACATGGGGAGGTCCTGTGCTTGGGGTTCAAACACAGGACGCGCGGGCCTCGCGCCGTGTGACACGGCGCGAGGAAATTCTCCCTAGAGGAAGCGCGGCAGGACGAAGACCGCCAGCAGGACCAGCACGACGAGAACCAGGATCGGGCCGGCGTGTCGCCGGCCGCCTAGCATGGAGCCGCCCGACTTCGCCTGTCGGGCGGCCTTTTCGCGGGCGGCCTTGGCGGCCGCCTCGCGAGCCTGCAAGGCTTTTCGATGCTGGGCGAGGTCGACGACCTCGGGGTCTTTCTCCGGCTTCATGTCACCCGGTCTAGCATGCCTTCAGAGGGAGGCCATCCGTGCCGTGCGAGGTTCCTTCACGACGGTGAGCAGGATCACCAGTCCGACCAGAAGGAAGCCGATCGAGGCGCCGAAGACGATGTTGAAGCCATAGTGGTCGGCGATGAAGCCGCCGGCCAGCGGCCCGAGCGAGGCCATGATCCCCTCGGCGGTCGAGGAGATCGCGATCCGCATCGGCATTTCGGCCCGCGAGCCGAACTCCAGGATCATGGTCTGGGCCGCCATCATGTAGCCGGACTGCGCCGCACCCAGGCCGAAGAAGGCCAGGAACACCGCCCAGGGCTCGTGGTTCAGCATCAGCAGCGTCGTGGCCGCGGCCCAGCCGATCAACGAGCAGACCAGCACCAGCTTGAAGCCGGTCTTGTCGCCGAGATAGCCCCAGACCAGGTTCGACAGGGTGTCGGCCCCCAGATAGGCGAGGCTGAGCAGGCCCAGCGTCATGCCGTCCAGCTTCATCGTGGAGGACACGAAGATGATGTAGAACGGCGTCGCGATCCGGCTGGCGGTGGCGACCATCTGCACCACCAGGAACCAGGCGTAGCCCTTGTCCGACATGATCAGCGCGGGGAAGTCCTTGAGCCGGTCGCGGAACCTGGCCTGGGCCGGGAGGTTCGGGGGTTCCGGTTCCTTCAGCAGGATCTGAAGGGCCCACAGGCCCATGGTGGTCAGGAAGGCGGCGAGCGCGAATGTCGTGGCGTAGCCGTTGCCGAGCACATTGCCTTCGATGAGGTATTTCCCTGCCGCCCAGGCCAGGGCGGCGGCTATCAGCCCGCCGGTGGCGTTGCGCCAGGCCTGCAGTCGGCCGCGGCGGCTGAGTGGGATGACCTTGGCCATCAGCAGGCCGAAGACGACCCGCTGGGTGCCCATGAAGAGCCCGAACAGGAACATCAGGATCATCATGGTGACGACGAGCGACTGGCCCTTCAGGAACCAGCCGGCCAGGGCCATGCCGATGATCTGGACGCGGGCCAGGCCGCCCATCCAGACCGCGGCTGGCATGACCTTGCTGCGGTGTTCGATCTGGGTGGCGCCGAAGATCGGCGAGATCACGCTGCCGACCTGCTGCAAGGCCAGGCCCAGGCCCACCACGGTGTTCGACCCGGAAATCATGTGCAGGTAGGCGGGCAGGAAGGTCGGCGCGTTGATCAGCCTGAACCCGGTCATGCCCAGCATGCCGTGCAGGTAGTTGCCGATGTAGTTCCGCTTCAGATTGTCCCAGACGAACTTCTCATAGGCGGCTTCCTTCTCCGCCAGGGTGAGTTCGACAGGGGCGCTTTCGGACGCAGCGGCAGCCGCGTCCTCCTCCTTAATGTGTGCTTCCAATTGCGTTCCGCCCGCGCGCGGATCGCTAAATGGGTCGCGCGGGCGACTCCCTAATCATTACGGCTAAATTTTATGCCGACCGTCGTATCAGAGTCCGATACGGCGGGGGAAGGGGCGCCCGCGACGTTACGTCACCAACGGGCTTCGAGGATGGCGCCGACGACACGCGGGGCGCCGTACATGGCCCGGTTGAGGGTCGGCTGGCGGAACTGGACGTAGTCTTCGTCCAGCAGGTTGGTCGTGTAGGCGGCCAGGGTCCAGCGCTCGGCCTGGTAGCCGAACTTGCCGCCGACCAGGGTGCGCGCGTCGAGTTTGTTGGCGCCCTGGGTCGGACCCGAGACCCCGTAGGATTCGCTGCGGTAGCCGGCGTTGAGGTTGGCGAACAGGCCGTTGTCCCAGCGGTAGTTGCCCCCGACGTTCCAGGTCCACTCCGGAGCGAAAGCGAACTCGCTGCCGGACAGGTCGATGGTCGAGGTGCCCGCGCGGATGGTGAAGTCGTCGAACTCGGTGCGGCTGTAGCCGACGGAACCGTAGAGGTCCCAGGCGGCCGACGGGCGGTACGCGGTCTCGATCTCGGCCCCGTAGAGGGTCGAGGCCCCGGCGTTCTCGGTCTGGTAGTCGTAGGGCGTGGCGCTGAGGTTCACGACCACCTGCTGGTCGGTCCAGTCGACGTAATAGGCGTTCGCGTTCACCGTCAGGGTGTCGTTCAGCCAGCTGGTGCGGGCGGCCAGCTCGTAGTTCCAGGTGTATTCGGGATCGTAGGGCACGACGGCCGAGCGGATGACGTTGATGTTGGCCCCGCCCGAACGATAGCCGCGCTGGGCCACGAAGCTGAGCGAGGCGTCCTCGGTGAGGTCGTACTTGAGGCCGACCTTCGGCAGGAACGCCTCGAAGCTGCGCGAGGTCTCCGGCTGGTTGGCGGTGGCCTGGGCGACATAGAGGCCGACGACCTGGTTGAGGCCGGCGATCACCGGGGCCAGCGTCCCGAAGGCGGCGGGGTTCGGATAGGTCCCGGCGAAGCGCGTCGTCTGGGCGACCGACAGGGTGTTCTCTTCGCGGTCATACCGGAAGCCGGCCAGCAGCGAGAGCTGCGGGGTCAGCTGGTAGCGGCCGTCGGCGAACAGGGCGACCGTCTGGATCTCTTCTGGCGCGCGGCCGCTGAAGTCGACCGACACCGAGGGCAGGGCCGCGACGTAGGCGTTGGCCGCGGCGTTGGCGGTGGCCGAGGGCAGATTGAACGGCGCGCTCATCAGCACGCCGAGCAGGGTCGCTCGCGGCGTGGCCAGGGCGTTGCGGGTGGTGACGGCGAAGTCACGGTCGCGGTCGGCGAAGTAGAGGCCGGCGAGGCCCGACAGGCGCTCACCTTCGTACTGCAGGCGCAGTTCCTGCGAGAACGAGCGGTCGAGGTCGTCCTCTGCCCCGTAGGCGATCGAGGCCGGGCCGCCGTCCATGTCGAACATCGTGGCGCTGCGGACCTTGCTCCAGGCGGTCACCGAGGTGAACTTCAGCTGGTCCGAGATGGCGTAGTCGGCGTTGAGCGTCAGGATGTCGGTGGTGCTGCGGGTCTGGCCCGGGAAGTCGCTGGTGGCGATGCGCGCGTCGGCGGCGTCCGGAACGTCGGAGCGCGAGTAGCTGTAGATGTAGCCGCCCTTGTGCCGGTTGTGGGTGACGCCGGCGCGGATGGTCAGGTCCGGCAGGGCCGAGGGCGTGAACAGCAGCTTGCCGCGGACAGTCGTCGCCTTCAGCGGGTCTTCCTGCGTCTTGCGGGTCGAGTTGTAGGTGAAGCCCTCGGCGTCACGGTCTTCGAACGACACGCGGAAGGCCAGCTGGTCGGCGACGATCGGCCCGCCGCCCGCGAAGGACAGGGTGCGGGAGTCGTCGTCGGCGATGATGGCGCGGGCCGCGCCGCTCCAGGCCCAGGTCGGGTCGTTGGTGCGCAGGACGATGGCGCCGGCCAGGGTGTTGCGGCCTTGAAGGGTCGATTGCGGACCACGCAGGATTTCGGCCTGGGCGATGTCCCACATATCGAGCGGGCCGGCCGCCAGAGTGCGGTCAGGCAGGGCCGCGCCGTCGAGATAGACGGTGGCGAGGCCGCCGCTGCCGCCGCCGGAGACGCCGTTGTTGGCGACGCCGCGGATCGTGAAGCCGAAGCCCTGATAGGTCTCGGCGACGTTGGCGGCCTGGTTCACCAGATCGCCGAGATTGCGGATGTTCTGTTCGTCCATGCGGCGCTCGGTGAAGAGCGCGACGCTGGCGACGGTGTCCTGCAGGCTGCGGTCGGCCTTCTCGCCGGTGACGACCAGCTCTTCGACCTGCGGCGCGGTGTCCGCGGCGAACGCGGCGCTGGAGGACAGGAGCGCGGCGGCGGCCGCGCCGCCGACGAGGAGAAGGCGATGCATCGAGGGGCTTTCCGGTGTCTGCTACGCGTCGCGAGGGGAACGACGCGGCCCGGAAATATCGCCCCGCGGGTTAAGACTTGGTCTTCAAGGCGTTAAGGACTGCTTCCGGCCGGATCGGCAGGTGACGGACACGCGCGCCGCAGGCGTTGAAGATGGCGTTGCCGATCGCGGGCCCGACCACGGTGGTCGCCGGCTCGCCCAGACCCACCGGAACCTCGGCGCTCTCGACGAACTCGATGTCCAGATCGGGGGTGTCGGCCATCCTCAGCGGCGTGTAGCCGTCGAGGTTGGTGTCACGCGGGGCGCCGTTCTCGAACTCGGTGCCCTCGAACAGCGCCAGGCTCATGCCCCAGAGGGCGGCTCCCTCCATCTGCGCCATCGCGCCCTCGGGCGAGACGATGGTTCCCGCGTCCGCCACCAGGGTCAGCTTCTCGACCTTCACCGCGCCGCTGGAGGTGTCGACATTGACCCGCGCCGCGCAGGCGACCCAGGTTGGCATGTCGCGCTCCTGTCCGAAGGTGGTGGCGATGCCAAGGCCGGTTCCCTTGGGCAGCGGCTGGCCCCAGCCGGCCTTCCTGGCCAGGCGTGAGAGCACGGCGGCCTGGCGCTTGGCGCCGCCGACGGAGTTCGGCGGGGTTCCGGCGTTGCGGCCCGCGCCGTCCAGCAGCGCCAGGCGGAAGGCCAGCGGGTCCTTGCCCACCGACTGAGCCGCTTCGTCCATGAAGCACTCGACGGCCCAATTGGTCCAACCCGGGCCTACAGAGCGCAGCCAGCCTGGCCGGAAGGCGCGGTTGGCGAGGTCGTTGGGCACGGCCCGCACGCGCTGGGCGCCGACGCTGTACCAGTGGTTGGCGCCGCTGATCGCGAAAGGATCGTACGCGACGTCGTTGGCGCCCTTGGGCATGAAGAACGGGGCCATGACCTGGGTCGGCCAGCCGGCGCAGGCCGTGTGGTCCATCGCCGCGACGCGGCCGCCCTCGCCGAACGCCATCTTCACGACCTGGACCGAGGGTGAGCGGAATGAGTCGAAGCGGCTGTCGTCGGCGCGGGTGCAGACCATCTTCACCGGCCGGCCAAGCGCCTTGGCGGCAAGGGCCGCGGGCACCGCATAGTCGCCGTTGAGCCGCCGACCGAAGCCGCCGCCCAGCAGGTAGGTCTTCAGGACGATCTTGTCCTCAGGCGCGCCAAGCGCCTTGGACAGCCACGGCAGCACCAGCGACTGCCACTGGTTGCCGGTGTGAATCTCGTAGGAGCCGTCCTTGTTGGCGATGGCCAGGGCGTTGACCGGCTCGAGCTGGAAGTGCAGGGCGCTGGCGGTAGTGTAGGTCCGCTCCAGCTTGGTCTTGGCGCCGGCGAACGCGGCGTCGACGCCGGCGTCTTCGACCACCAGGGCGCCGGCCTTCGGGTCGGCGATCAGGGCGCTGGCGCGCTTCTGGATGTCGGCTTCGGAAACCTTGGCCGTGTCGCCCGAGGTCCACTGCACCTTGACCAGTTCGCAGGCGGCGTCCGCGGCGACGAAGCTTTCGGCGATGACCATCACCCAGCCGGGGACGGTGTTCGACGGATCTTCCAGGGCGATGCTGCGGATATAGCCGGGCACGGCCTTGGCGGCGCTGTCGTCGATCGAAGCGACCTTGGATTCGTTGCGCGTCGGCGGAATTTTCGGCCGGGCGTAGACCATCCCGTCGACCTTGGCGTCGATGCCGAACTTGCCCGATCCATCGACCTTTTCGCCAATGTCGAGCTGGGCCGACGGCTTGCCGACCAGGCGGCGGTCGGCGGCCTTCTTGATGGGCATCTTGCCGAGCTCGTCGGCGGTGAAGCTGCGCTTGAGGTCGCCGCGGGCGACGATGTCGCCGTAGCCGATGGATTTGCCGCCGCCGCTGACGACGCTGTTGGCCGCCGTGCAGGCCTTGGGATCGACGCCGAGCAGCTTGGCGCCTTCCTCGATCAGCACGATGCGGCCGGCGGCGCCCGCCTGGCTCATCAGCGGATAGCTCTGCCAGACCGACCAACTGCCGCCGGTGACCATCAGGCCCCACTTGGCGGCGGAGTCGACGTGGTTGATGCGGACCTTGGACCAGTCGGCCTCGAGTTCGTCGGCGACGATCCGGGCGATGGCGGTGCCGACATGCTGGCCCATTTCAGCGCGGATCACGTTGACCGTGACGATCCCGTCGCGGCCGATCGAGTACCAGATGGTCGGCTCGAAATCGCCGGCCGCGGCTGTCGCGTCATCGGGCGTCACGGCGAAGGTCATGATGGCGCCGGCGGCGGCGATCGAGGCCAGGAAGCCGCGGCGCGAGAGAGGGGCGAGCGCGTTCATGCCTTGGCTCCCTGTATCCGGGCGGCGGCGAGCTTGATGGCCTTCCTGATCCGCACATAGGACATGCAACGGCAGAGGTTGCCGTTCATGGCGTCGTCGATCTGGGCGTCGGTCGGATTGGGCGTCGACTTCAGCAGCGCGGCGGCGGACATGATCTGGCCCGACTGGCAGTAGCCGCACTGCGGGGCCTGGGCCTCGATCCAGGCGGTCTGCAGCGGATGGGCGCCGTTCGGGGCCAGGCCCTCGATGGTGGTGATGGCGTGGCCGGCGATGGAGCTGACCGGCGTGACGCACGAGCGCACGGGCTCGCCGTCGAGATGCACGGTGCAGGCGCCGCAGCCGCCGATGCCGCAGCCGAACTTGGTGCCGGTCAGGCCGATTTCGTCGCGTATGGCCCAAAGAAGCGGGGAGTCGTCCGGGCCCTGAACCGTGACCTCGCGGCCATTCAGCTTGAACGTTGTCGCCATGCAGCCCTAAGCCTCCATGCGTCCCCCGACAGCGGTACGGGACGCCAAGCTCAGCCGGGGCGCAACCCCTTTTTTGCGGTCAGGAATTCCACAGATCCGGCTCGGCGATCATGGCGTCGACCAGCTCCATGACCCGCTCGCGCGGGATGCAGCGGCCGAGGCGTTCGGCTTCGTAGGTGGCGACGTAGATGCCTATCCACTGCATCATCGTGCGATCGCCGCGTTCGGCCCGCAGCGCCACCGGCCCGCCGGAGCAGCCGGCCCCGCCGATACCATCGATGTGGAAGGCGTAGGGATTGAGCCGGTAGTCTGAGGCCAGGGTGAAGCCGCGGGCGATCGGGGCGCTGCGCAGGATCGCCGCGCCTCCAGGGAAGCCGTAGATCATGCCCGCCGAGCCGGTGGTCAGCGGCAGGCCCTGGGGCAGCACCTCATAGTCGCCGAAACGGCCGGTCCAGTTGATCGCCTGGGGCTGGCCCCGCAGCCGGACGGGCACGCCGGCCACATCGAGCGAGGCGTTGTCCGGGTCCTGGTGCCATCGAAAGCGTGGCGCCTGGCCGTCATAGAGCGGCACGCTGATCCCCAGCGCCTCGCAATCGAGGTCGTGGCCGTAGGTGTCGGCCCAGGTCGCCTCAGTCCCGCGGTTCTTGAAGTAGAATGTGTTCGGCCTCAGCAGGCAGTGCAGGGCGGTCAGCACGATGTAGCGGTCGGCGTCGACGTGGAAGAGGAAGCCCGAGAACACCTGATGCGGCTCGCCATTCTTGAGGCGGGTGGCGAACCGCGGGCTGGCCTGGGCGAAGGGATCGATGAGGTCCATGGCGAAAGGCTAGGCCGCATCGGGCGGCCGCGTCGAGACGTCGCCCCACTCGACAGAACAAAATGAGAACATTAGAGTGCGCGGATGGCCGTCCTCAGCCTCAAGCGCAAGCTTTCGATCCTGTCCGACGCGGCGAAGTACGACGCGTCCTGCGCCTCGTCGGGATCGTCGCGGCGGGACTCGGTGGGCGGATCGGGCGTCGGTTCGACCGAGGGCATGGGGATCTGCCACGCCTATGCGCCGGACGGGCGATGCATCAGTCTGCTGAAGATCCTGCTGACCAACTTCTGCGTCTATGACTGCGCCTATTGCGTCAATAGGGTCAGCTCGAATACGCCGCGGGCGCGGTTCGCGGTCGAGGAGGTCGTCGATCTGACCCTCGGCTTCTACAAGCGCAACTACATCGAGGGCCTGTTCCTCTCGTCCGGGATCATCCGGAGCGCCGACTACACGATGGAAGAGATGGTCCGCGTGGCGCGCACGTTGCGCGAGGTCCACGACTTTCGCGGCTACATCCACCTGAAGCTCATTCCCGAGGCGTCGGCGGGGCTGGTCAACGATGCGGCGCTGTATGCCGACCGGCTGTCGATCAACATCGAGCTGCCGCGCGACGAGAGCATCGCCTCGCTGGCGCCGGAAAAGGACGCGCGCCAGATCCGCAAGGCGATGGGCGCGGTGCGGCTGGGCATCGAGGAGGCGTCGGAGCCGGCGCGGGTCGCCGCGCCGCCGAAGTATGCGCCGGCAGGGCAATCCACGCAGATGATCGTCGGCGCGGACGGCGCCCTCGACGGCGAGATCCTGTCGCGCAGCGCCGCGCTCTACGGCGCCTATGGCCTGCGCCGGGTCTACTATTCCGCTTACAGCCCGATCCCCGACACCACCTCGCGGTTGCCACCGGCGCGGCCGCCGCTGGCGCGCGAGCACCGGCTCTACCAGGCCGACTGGCTGATGCGGTTCTACGGCTTCGAGGCCGGGGAGATCGCCGCCAGCGGCGAGAATCTCGACCTGGAAGTCGATCCCAAGCACGCCTGGGCGCTGCGCCATCGCGAGGCGTTCCCCGTGGACCTCAACCTGGCCGATCGCGAGCAGATGCTGCGGGTCCCGGGACTGGGCGTCGCCGCCGTGGACCGTCTGATCGCCCTGCGCCGGCAAAAGCGCCTGCGGCTGGAGGACGTGCGGCGGCTGAGCCGGGGGCTGAAGACCTCAAAGGCCTATATCGTGGTCGACGACTGGCGACCGACCCGGCTGTCGGATCAGGCCGATCTGCGTCCGCCGCCGCAGCAGCTAAGCCTGTTCTGATGCGGGTGGTGCGGCTCGCCTCCGAGATCGACTTTGCCGGGTGGCGGCTCGCCGCGCGGGCCTTGCGCTCGCTTCAGGCGGCGCCGGACGACGTCATCTGGACCGTGGACGGCGAGGGCGACCTGTTCGGAGACGAGGCGACGCCGCCTCAGGCCGGTCCGCCGGCGTTCACGGTGCCCAAGGGGTTCCTCGATCTTGCCCAGGAGGTGGCGCTGCATCGCTCGGGCGAGCGGTTCACTTTGCTTTACCGGCTGCTCTGGCGGCTTGGGCGGCAGCCCGAACTGCTGGGCCTGGCCTCAGATCCCGACGTCGCCCGCGCTCGCGATATGGCCAAGGCGGTGTCGCGCGCATCGCACAAGATGAAGGCCTTCGTCCGCTTCCGGCTGGTCGAGGATGCGGCCGAGGAGACCTATGTCGCCTGGTTCGAGCCCGCGCACCGGGTGACCGAGGCGACGGCGCCGTTCTTCCAGCGGCGTTTCACCAACATGTGCTGGTCGATCCTGACGCCGGACGTCTGCGCCCACTGGGACCGGGAGAAGCTCACCTTCTCGTCCGGCGCCGATCCGGCCGACGCGCCGGGCGAGGATGCGCTGGAGGAGTATTGGCGCACCTATTACGCCTCGATCTTCAATCCGGCGCGGCTGAAGACGGCGGCGATGCAGCGCGAGATGCCCAAGCGCTACTGGCGGAACCTGCCGGAGGCGCGGCTCATTCCCGAACTGGTCGCCACAGCGGAGGCGCGCGCCGAGGAGATGGTCCGCCAGCAACCTTCCGAACCCACGCGGCGCGTCGTGCGCCAGGCCCAGCGGCTGTCGCGGGACGGCTCGTTCGAGGAGGGCGCGCCGGCGACCTTGGAAGAGGTGACCGCCGGCGCCGACTTTTGCCGCCGCTGCGAGCTCTGGCGCGATGCGACCCAGGCTGTCGCGGGCGACGGGCCGGGCAGGGCGAGGCTCATGCTGGTGGGCGAACAACCGGGCGATCAGGAGGATTTGGCCGGCAAGCCGTTCGTGGGGCCGGCGGGGCGGGTGCTGGACGAGGCGCTTGAGGCCGCCGGGGCGCCGCGCGCCCAGATCTACGTCACCAACGCCGTGAAGCACTTCCGGCACGAGTTGCACGGCAAGCGCCGGATTCACAAGACCCCGACGGCAGGGCATGTGTCGGCCTGTCGCTGGTGGCTGGACGCTGAGCGGCGGATCGTCCAGCCGCGGGTGATCGTGGCGCTGGGTGCGACCGCCGCGCTGGGCGTGTTCGGCAAGGCGATGGCGGTCGGCCAGTCGCGCGGCCAGGCGCTGCAGTTGCCGGACCAGGCGCAGGGCGTGGTGACCTATCACCCGTCGTTTCTGCTGCGCATGCCGGACGCCCAGGCCAAGTCCGAGGTGTACGCGGCCTTCGTCGAGGATCTGAAGTTCGCCTGGAAGCTGGCGAGCTAGGCCGTGAAGCCGGCCTCGGCGAAGTCGAGCATCCGGGTCAACAGGGCCGCGGTGTCGCTCTCGCGCGTTGCGCCGTCCGACAGCACGTGCAGGCGGTCGAACTCGGCGAAGCGGTTGTTGTGCACCATGCCCAGGCAGAAGTGCAGCCGCCAGTAGACGGTGTCGCGCGGCAGGTCGGGCCGGGCCTTGATCAGCGCATCGGCGAAGCGGGCGAGGTGGCTGACGTCCTTGGCCAGCGCTTCGCGCATCTCCTCGTTCCCCTCGCTGCGCGAGCGGATGATGAACTGGATGGAGATGCGGCGGTCGTTCTCGGGCGAGCCCCAGCGCAGCGGCGGCGCGAACAGCGCCTCCAGGATCTCGCGCACGGGCGGACTGCCCTGGTGGCGGTCGTTCGCCTCGTGCAGCATCCGGGCGCGCTCGCGGTTCAGCTCCGCCGTCCGGCGACGGAAGATCTCGAACAGCAGGGCGTCCTTGGAGCCGAAGTGATAGTTCACCGAGGCGAGGTTCACCCCCGCGTCAGAGGTGATGTCGCGGACCGAGACGTTCTGGAAGCCGTGCAGGGCGAACAAGCGCTCCGCAGAGCAGAACACGGCGGCCTTGGTGGCGGCTTCGTTGGTCTCTTCGGTTTCGTTGGCCTGAGCCGGGTCCACGGGCGAATCTCTCATACGACACGCGAGCTTAGCAGGTAGCTTGCAAACCGCGATGCGACGCTAGCGCGCGAGCTCCCGCATCGCCTTGTCGAGACCCTCGATGGTCAAAGGGAACATGCGGTCGTTGACCAGTTGCTTCATCACCTCGATCGACGGGGTGTAGTCCCAGTGCCGCTCGGCGGTGGGGTTCAGCCACACGACGTGCTCATAGATCTGGGCCACGCGATCCATCCAGATCGCGCCGGCTTCTTCGTTCCAGTGCTCGACCGAACCGCCCGGATAGGTGATTTCGTACGGGCTCATGGTCGCGTCGCCGACGAACAGCACCTTGTAGTCGCTGGAGTACTTGTGGAGGATGTCCCAAGTGTTCAGCTTCTCGGTATGGCGACGGCGATTGTCCTTCCACACGCTCTCGTAGAGGCAGTTGTGGAAGTAGTAGAATTCCATGTTCTTGAATTCTGACCGCGCGGCCGAGAACAGCTCCTCGCAGACCTTGATGTGGCTGTCCATCGAGCCGCCGATGTCGAAGAAGATCAGCACGCTGATCTTGTTGCGGCGCTCGGGGCGCATGTGGATGTCCAGGTAGCCCTTCTCGGCGGTGCCGCGGATGGTGCCCTGCATGTCCAGTTCGTCGGCGGCGCCGTCGCGGACCCACTTGCGCAGCCGGCGCAGGGCGACCTTGATGTTGCGGGTGCCGAGCTCGACGGCGTCGTCGAGGTTCTTGTACTCGCGCTTGTCCCAGACCTTCACGGCCTTGCCGTGCCGGCCCTTGTCCTGGCCGATGCGCACGCCCTCGGGGTGGTAGCCGTTGGCGCCGAAGGGCGAGGTGCCGCCAGTGCCGATCGCCTTGTTGCCGCCCTCGTGGCGTTCCTTCTGTTCCTTCAGCCGCTCGGCCAGGGCTTCCATGAGCTTGTCGAAACCGCCCATGGCCTCGATCTGGGCCTTTTCCTCTTCAGTGAGGAATTTCTCGGAGATCTTGCGCAGCCATTCGGCCGGGATGTCCGCCGTGCCGGCGCCCTCGATCTTCTCCAGGCCCTTGAACACGTGGGAGAAGACCTGGTCGAACTTGTCGAGGTTCTTCTCGTCCTTCACCAGCGCCGAACGCGACAGGTAGTAGAAGTCGTCGACCGAGCGCTCGATGACCACCTTGTCGAGCGCCTCCATGAGCATGAGGTACTCTTTCAGAGTCACCGGCACCTTGGCTTCGCGCAGCTCGGTGAAAAAGCGCATGAACATGGGGCAGGCTTCCCGCTGGGAGACGAACAGACGTTTGACTTCGAAAGATGGAGCCGCCGACCGCTGTTGTCCAGCGCGCCCTTGCGTCCCATCGGCATGGGCGACCCTTTCTAGGGTTTCTACCTAGGATGCGGAGCCCCGATTGCACCCCTAACATTCGGTCGCGCGCCTTGAAGGCGTGAAGGCGGCGTACTACAGTTTTAACTTAACAAGTTAAAATGAGTGGCGGACGAACATGGTCGCGACGCAACGCGGATGGTTGGCGGCGACGCGGGCGGGGCCGTCTGCGAGAATCGACATGCCTGGGCTTGTCGCCTCGCCGGCTGCGGTCAGCGTCCGCGATCTCACCCTGCGCTTTCCGATCTACGGGGCCGACAACCGCTCGCTGAAGAAGCACCTGGCCCGCGCCGCGGTCGGCGGCGCGCTCAGCCGCGGGGGGCGGATAGTCACCGCGCTCCAGGGCGTCAGCTTCGAACTCCAGCCTGGCGACCGCCTTGGCCTGGTCGGTCACAACGGCTCAGGGAAAACCACGCTGCTGCGCGCGCTAGCCGGCGCCTATGAGCCGGACGAGGGGAGCGTCGCGGTCGATGGGCGGATCGCCTCGCTTCTCGACCTCAGCCTCGGCATCGACCCTACGGCCACCGGCCTGGACAACATCCGCCTGCGCGGACTGATCGCTGGCCTCACCCGGCGCGAGGTGGAAGAGCGCCTGCCTGACATCGCCGAGTTCTCCGGGCTCGGCCGTTTCCTGGAGATGCCGCTCAAGACCTACTCGGCGGGCATGCAGGCGCGGTTGGCCTTTGCGGTGGCGACGTCGGTCGAGGCCGACGTCCTGTTGATGGACGAGTGGATCGCCGTCGGTGACGCGGAGTTCCGCAGCCAGGCCCATCTGCGCCTGCAGCAGTTGGTCGAGCGCGCCGGCATCCTGGTGTTGGCCTCGCACGACCCGATGACACTCAGGACCTACTGCAACAAGGTCATGCGGATCGACGCAGGCGTCGCTTCGCCCATCGTCGAGATCGACGGGTTCGACGCCTTGATGGCGGCCTGATCTAGCCGGCCTTGCCGGCGCAGCTGTGCCGCCGCCGCCAGTTGGCGATGTGGCTCGCGGCGAGCAGCAGGCTGCCGGCCACTGTGATCGGCGTCTCGAACTCGTGGCTCGGCCAATGCGCGACGCCCAGCGCCATCAGCGACAGTCCGGACATGGCGAGCACGATCACCGCCAGCGACTGGCCCCTGCGCCATAGCGCGAGCGCCGACATCGGCGCGGCCAGGCCGATGGCCAGCGCGTGGACCCACTCGGCCTCCGCCCAGGTCGCCACAACTGGGGAGAAGGCGGCGACGAGGGGGAGGGCCAGGCAGTGGGCCAGGCAGAGGCCCGACAGGCTGATGGCCGATGCGTCCAGGAGGGAACTCGGGGCAGCTTTCAAGAATCCCTCCGCAGTCGGCCGCAACCGCCGCGGCAGAGGTCATGTAATATTATAACATTTCACATTCAAGCCCCGGACGGGCCGCGGGCCGCAGTTCCTGGGCTCAGGCCGCCGCTTCGGCCGCTTCCTTGAGCTTGCGCCACACGGTCATGCGAGAGACGCCTAGCCGGCGGGCGATCTCCACGGGACCGACGCCCGCGGCCTGCAACGCGCGGATGTCGGCGGCCGGCGCGCCGCGGCGACGGCGCGCCCACGGCGGTTCGACCGAGGCCACGGCTTCAAGCGCAGCGCGCAGGGCGCGGCCGCCCTCGCCAAGGGTGCCGACATCGGCTTCGGTCACGAACAGGCTCGCGCCGCGGGCTTCCAGACGCTCGATCACGTCGAGGACTTCGCGCGTGCAGGTGGCGAGGTGGTTCAGGCGGGTGACGACCAACTGGTCGCCCTCGGAAATGAAGTCGAGAATCGACATGAGCACGGACGATCCGTCCGCGCCCGGTCCGACCGGTTCTTCAGCGCGCACGACATGGCAGCCGATCGATTTCAGCGTCGCAGTGTCGTCCGCGGACCGCGCGTCGCGCAGCCTGACATATCCGATTTTCAGCATCCCACCCGTCGCGTGCAGCTACGTCGATGATTACGGCGAAGTTCGCAAATGCGAGCGCCAGCGTCAAAGTCTGCGGTGTTAAATCGCAGCAATATTTCTCTAAGGAGGCGAGGAAATTCAGCGAAGCTCGCAAGCCCCGCCCAAAAATTCGCCCTTAGGTGGAGAGCCCTTGCGCGGCACGCCGTAGAATGAACTCGTGGTCCGTCACGCTGCCGACCTGGAAGCCGTAGTCGCCGACCCGAACGAAGCCATGACGGCCATAGAATCTCTGGGCGCCGACGTTCTCCGACCACACGCCGATCCAGAGGTCTCGCGGACCGTCCCGCTCGAGCCAGGCCATGACGTCCTGGAAGAGCCGACCGCCCGTTCCGCCGCCCTGCCAGTCCTTGAGCAGGTAGAACCGCTTGAGCTCGCCGCTGGCCGCGGTGACGTCCGGGTGCGGGAGATCGCAGGGGCCGGCGAGGGCGTATCCGACGGCCTCGCCGCCAGCCTCGACCAACCACTGCGCCTTGGCCGGATCGGCGAGGTCGGCGCGCGTGCGCTCCAGGCCATAGGCGCGCGCCAGGAAGTCGGCCAGATCCTGGGGCGGATACAGATGCGCGAAGGTTTCAGTAAACGTACGCGCGCCGAGTTCGGATAAAACCTGAGCGTCGGATGGATCTGCGCGGCGTATCGTCGGTTGTTGCATTCGGCTTCTACGTAAGGCGGGTTAGGCTGCGATTCGAATGGATATCGCCCTCTACACCCATCTGGAGATGCTCGGCCACCAGCCGGGCGAGTGGCATCCGGAGCGTCCGGAGCGTCTGAGCTCGGTGCTGGGCGCGCTGGGCGACAGCGACCTTTCGCTTGACCGCCGCGAGGCGCCGCTGATCGTGCGCGCCGACCTGGAGCTGGCGCACCGCGGCGCCTACGTCCAGGCGGTGATCGACAACGCTCCGACCCAGGGGCTGCTGCGGCTGGACGACGACACCTACATGTCCGCCGGCAGCCTGACCGCGGCGCTGCGTGCGGCCGGCGGCGTGGTCCAGGCGGTGCGCGACGTGGCCGCGGGCAGGAACGATCGGGCGTTCTGCGCGGTGCGGCCGCCGGGCCACCACGCCGAACCTGCGCTGCCGATGGGGTTCTGCATCTTTTCGAACGTGGCGCTCGCCGCGCGCGCGGCCCAGCTGGCGGGACTGCAGCGTGTCGCGGTCGTGGACTTCGACGTCCATCACGGCAACGGCACCCAGGCGGCCCTGGGCGGCCAGGACGGCCTGTTCTTCGCCTCCGTGCAGCAGTGGCCGATGTGGCCCGGAACGGGGCATCCGTCCGAGGTCGTCCCTGGCAACATCCGCAACGCGGTCGTTCCGGCGAACGCGCCGCGTGAGTTGTGGCGCAAGGAGTTCGAGGGACTCCTGACCCACGTCGACGCCTTCGCCCCCGATCTGATCCTGATTTCGGCGGGCTTCGACGCCCATGCCCGCGATCCGATCGGTGATTCCAGCCAGAACCTGGAGGCTGAAGACTTCGCCTGGGCGACCCGCGCGATCATGAGCGTGGCGCGGACCCATAGCCGCGGGCGGGTTGTTTCCTCGCTCGAGGGCGGGTACGACCTTGAGGCTCTAGGCCGTTCTGCGCTCGCGCACGTTCAGGCACTTTCGCAGGGGTGAGGGCGAGGCTGGGTTGCGCGAATCCTGGCCATTGGATGACATGGCCGACGCTTTGACCGCCGACCTTCCGAAAACCGCCGCCGAGCGCCCAGGAGCGATTGTTCTCGCGCGCCACGGCGAGCCCGACATCCACCGCAAGGTGATGCTGAACGTTCACGGCTATCGCGACTATTGGAGCCGCTACGAACAGCTGGGCATTCGGCCGGGCCAGACGCCGCCGGCGGCGCTGATCGAGCAGACCGCACAGGCCGGCGTCATCATCTCCTCCGTCCGCAACCGTTCCATCGAGAGCGCCCTGGCCCTGGCCGCAGGCCGCGAATTCGAGCGCACGGCCCTGTTCGTCGAGGCGCCGCTGCCGCCGCCGCACTTTCCGGGCTTCGTGCGGATGTCGCCGAAGATCTGGGGCTTCATCGCGCGGTTCTGGTGGTGGTTCTTCAATCATCACGACGGCCACGAGACCCGCCGTCAGGCCGAGCAGCGGGCCGACCAGGCCGCCGACCTGATCATCGACCTGGCGGTCGGCGGGCAGGACGTGGTGGTCTTGGCTCACGGCTTCTTCAACTTCATGGTCGGCCGGGCCTTGCGCCGGCGAGGTTGGCGGCTGACGGCCAATCAGGGCTGGAAGTATTGGTCCACCCGGCGCTACGAGCGGTCCTGAAACCGCCCGAAAAGTTGCGGGCCGGGCCGTCGGTCACTAACCTGCTAGCATCTCAAGGAATTCAGAATGGCCGACGCCGCTGACATTGACGCGCTTTCTTTCGAGCAGGCTCTGGCCGAGCTGGAACGCATCGTCGGCCAGCTGGAGTCGGGGCAGGCGCCTCTGGAGCAGTCCATCGAGCTCTATGAGCGGGGCGCTTTGCTGAAGGCGCATTGCGAAAAGCGGCTCGAAGCCGCCCGCCTGCGCGTCGAAAAGATCGTGGTCGGCGCGAGCGGCCAGGCCAACGTCGAACCAGCCGAGTTCAACTGACATGGCCCTGGCCAAGCGCATGGCCGAGGCCGCCGACCTGGTGACGGTGGCGCTCGACCAACTCCTGCCGCGGGCCGAGGGGCCCGAGCAGCGGCTGACCGAGGCCATGCGCTACGCCGCGCTGGGGCCGGGCAAGCGCATGCGTCCGTTCTTCGCCATCGAGACCGGCCGGATGTTCGATCTGGACGAACGCGCCGTGCTGCGCGCGGCCTGCGCGCTGGAATGCATCCAGGCCTACAGCCTGATCCACGACGATCTGCCGTGCATGGACGACGACGACATGCGTCGCGGCCGGCCGACGGTCCACAAGGCCTATGATGAGGCGACCGCGGTTCTGGCCGGCGATGCGCTGCAGACCGTCGCCTTCGAGATCCTGGCCGATCCCGACACCCACCACGACGGCGGCGTGCGCGCCGAAATGGTGCTGAGGCTGGCTCAGGCGGCCGGCGCGCGGGGCATGTGCGGCGGCCAGATGATCGACATGCTGGGCGTGCGCGACGACCTGGGCGCGGTCGCCCGGATGCAGCGCCTGAAGACCGGCGCCCTGATCGCCGTCTCGTTCGAGCTGCCGCTGATCATGGCCCATGCGGGCGAAGCCGAGCGCCACGCCCTGATGGCCTTCGCGCAGGATATCGGCCTGGCCTACCAGATCGTCGACGATCTGCTGGACGTGGAAGGCGACAGCGCCGTGCTGGGCAAGAAGGCCGGCAAGGACGCCGAAATGGGCAAGGCGAACTACGTCACCTTGCTCGGCGCGGACGCGGCGCGTGAGCGCCTCGCCTTGCTCGCCGAACAGACGAAGTCGCACCTGGATCCGTTCGGCCAGCAGGCCGATTTCCTGCGGGCCAGCGTCGATTTCGTGCTAGATCGCCGGAATTAGTTCGAGAACGACAACAATATGCCGCCAGTCACGCCCCTGCTCGACAAGGTTTCGTATCCGCGCGACATGCGCGGTTTCAGCGCGCCTGAACTGCGCCAGCTGGCCGATGAACTTCGCGCCGAGATGATCGACGTGGTGTCGCAGACCGGCGGACACTTCGGCGCCGGTCTCGGCGTGGTCGAACTCACGGTGGCGCTTCACCACGTCTATGAAACGCCGGACGACATCCTGATCTGGGACGTCGGACACCAGACCTATCCGCACAAGATTTTGACAGGTCGCCGCGACCGCATCCGCACACTGCGGCAGGGCGGGGGTCTGTCGGGCTTCACCAAGCGCAGCGAGAGCGAGTACGACCCGTTCGGCGCGGCCCACGCGGCCACCTCGATCTCGGCGGCGCTGGGTTTCGCCGCCGCGCGTGACGCCGCGGGCAAGACGAACAGCGTCGTCGCGGTCATCGGCGACGGGTCGATGAGCGCGGGCATGGCCTATGAGGCGATGAACAGCGCTTGCCACACCACCACCGGCCAGCTGACCGTCATCCTCAACGACAACGACATGTCGATCGCCCCGCCGGTCGGCGGGATGAGCGCCTATCTGGCTCGCGTCGTCTCGGGCGGCGGCTACCAGTCGCTGCGCAACCTGGGCAAGTCGGTCGCCAAGGTGCTGCCGCGTCCGCTGCAGGAGGCGGCCCGCAAGGCGGAGGAGTACGCCCGCGGCATGGTCACCGGCGGGACGCTCTTCGAGGAACTCGGCTTCTACTATGTCGGGCCGATCGA
This sequence comes from Phenylobacterium sp. Root1290, assembly GCF_001425305.1. GTDB lineage: Bacteria > Pseudomonadota > Alphaproteobacteria > Caulobacterales > Caulobacteraceae > Phenylobacterium. The sequence continues at coordinate 547,878 of NZ_LMEE01000003.1, forward strand.
CGGCCACGACCTCGAGGCCCTCGTGCCGGTGCTGAACAACGTGCGCGAGATCAAGGACAAGCCGGTCCTGGTCCACGTGGTCACCCAGAAGGGCAAGGGCTACGCCCCGGCCGAGAGCGCCGCCGACAAGCTGCACGCGGTGCAGAAGTTCGACGTGATCACCGGCCAACAGGCCAAGAGCCAGCCGGTGGCCCCGACCTACACCAAGGTATTCGCCCAGGAACTGATCAAGCGGGCCGAGCTCGATCCGAAGATCATCGCCATCACCGCGGCGATGGACTCCGGAACCGGGCTCGACCTGTTCGCCAAGCGCTTCCCGGACCGCATGTTCGACGTCGGCATCGCCGAGCAGCACGCGGTGACCTTCGCCGCCGGTCTCGCGGCAGACGGCATGAAGCCGTTCTGCGCGATCTATTCGACCTTCCTGCAGCGTGGCTACGATCAGGTCGTCCACGATGTGGCGATCCAGGGGCTGCCCGTTCGCTTCGCCATGGACCGCGCCGGTCTGGTGGGCGCCGACGGCGCGACGCACGCCGGCTCGTTCGACATCGGCTTCATGGGCGCGCTGCCAGGCATGGTGCTGATGGCCGCCGCCGACGAGGCGGAACTGGCCCACATGATCGCGACCGCCGCGGTGATCGACGACCGCCCGTCCGCCTTCCGCTATCCGCGCGGCGAGGGCGTGGGCGTGGCGATCCCGGATCTCGCTGAGCCCCTGGAGATCGGCAAGGGCCGCATCGTCCGCGAAGGCTCGGCCGTGGCTATCCTCTCGTTCGGCACGCGCCTGGCCGAAAGCCTCAAGGCGGCCGACCTGCTCGCCGCCCGCGGCCTCTCGGCGACGGTCGCCGACGCCCGCTTCGCCAAGCCGCTCGATATCGACCTGATCCTGAACCTGGCCCGCAACCACGAGGCCCTGATCACCGTCGAAGAAGGCGCCATGGGCGGCTTCGGCTCGTTCGTGCTGCAGGCCCTGGCCCAGCATGGCGCGCTCGACCGCGGCCTGAAGGTTCGCACCCTGACCCTGCCCGACATCTTCCAGGACCAGGACAAGCCGGAAATCATGTACGCGCAGGCGGGCCTCGACGCCGAGGGCATCGTCGCCGGTGCGCTTTCGGCGCTGGGCGTGGACAACGTCTCGGCGGCGGGCCGCCGGGCCTAAGCCCCTATTTGCAGGCGCTGAGGAACTTGCGCACCGCGCCCTTGGGCGCGGGCGGCGGCTTCACGCTTTCACCTGCTGCGGTCAGCGAGACGACGCCGCTCTTGCGGAAGGCGGCGGCCAGCGGCGCGCGGGTCGAGAACTCGGTCAGCACCAGCGTGCCGTCGGTGATGTCGTTGGGGTGTCCGACGCCGCGCAGCGTCAGCGATGCGCCTTCCGACGCCATGGCCACGCTCATCGGCCAGGGCGCGCGCACGCCGGCCTTGTCGACCCAGGTCTCGCCGATCCGCTCGACGCCCAGGCGCTTGGCGAGGTCGGCGCTGACCTTCACCTGGCCTGAGCCGCGCACGCAGGTGAAGGCGATCGGCTGGTCGTCGGTGTCGTGGAGGCCGAAACGCAGGGCGGCTTCGGCGTCCTTGGGCGTCTCGACGCTCCACGCGTAGTCGGAATCCTGGGCGTGGGCGGCGCCGGAGGCGGCGAAAAGGGCGAGCGCGAGAGCGGCGGACTTCATCGGCTCAACCTAGCATCGGCCCGCGCGCGCCTCCACCGTCAGAACGGCTGGAAGCGCTCGACCAGCGACTGGCCCGCGGGCACCTTCTGCACGCGGCTGATGTCGCCGCGGCCGCCGTAGCTGATCCGGGCCTCGGCGATCTGGGTGTGGCGGATGGTGTTGGCCGAGGAGATGTCTTCCGGGCGCACGATGCCGGCGACGGTCAGCTGGCGCAGCTCGGCGTTGGTGCGCACTTCCTGCGTGCCCTGGATCACCATGTTGCCGTTGGGCAGGACGTTGGTGACCACCGCGGCGATGGTCAGCGAGATCTTCTCGGACCGCGTCACCGCGCCCGAACCGGCGTTGTTCGAGGTCGAGTTGGTGCTGACCATGCTGGACGGGTCGAACCCGCCCGGGAAATATTTGCCGAGGCTCGATTCCAGCCCGAAGAAATTGTCGACGCCGGCCTGCATCCCGGCCGTGCGGCCGCTGGTCGAGGCGTTCCGCGTCTGGGCGGAATCGTCGATGTCGATCTGCACCGTCAGGATGTCGCCGACGCGGTTGGCGCGCTGGTCGATGAAGAAGGCGCGCGCGCCGGTCCGCCACAGCGAGTTGGCCGAGGCCGCCTGAGGTCCGGGCTCGCGGGCCGAGACGAAGGTCGGCTGCTCGCGGGCGACCAAGGTCGCCGGATATCCGACCGGAGCCAGTTCGGGGCCCATCACCGCCTCGGTGACGGTGGAGCAGGCGGCCAGCGGGGCCAGGGCGAGGACGGCGAGAACGGAGAGGCGCATGGGCGTGGGTCCCTAACGGAGCGCGTACTGGGTGCGGGGAAGGGCCTTCAGCTGGTCGGCGGCAGGGCCGACCACGGCCTGGCCCGGACCGCTGGCGACGGCCTGGATGACTTTCTTCGACGTGACGTTCTGGACGGCCAGGGTGTCGCCCAGGCTGGCGGCGGACATCGCCTTGCCTTGCAGCACCAGGGAAATCCCGCCGTCCTCGTAGGTGACGGTGATCAGCTCTCCGGCCTTGATGACCTGCGGGGCCGAGACGTCGCGGGCCGAGACGGCGGCCCCGGCGCGCAGCGGCCGCTTGGCGGCCAGCCCAATGATCGCGTCGGAGTCGCTCGGGGCGTCCGAGGGGGCCGCGGCGGCCTTGCCCCAGACCAGATCCTGCGGCTGCACGATCTCTCCGGCCGAGAGGCTGCGGGCATAGGTCAGCACTTCGACATTGCCCCGCGCCGCGACGGCGGACGAGGCCATGCCCGGTCCGCTGGCGCCGCTGCGCACGACGATCCGGCGGAAGCCCTCGGCATTGGGCCAGTCCAGTCCGGCCCGGCGGGCGACGCCCTGAACGGCCGCGGCGTCGAGCACGGCCGAGACGCCGGGCTTGGCGGCGACGGCGATCTTGCCGGCCGCGCCGGCGCCCTCGAACAGGTCCGACAGCGTGATGACGCCATCGCTGTCGATGGGTTCGGCCTTCAGCATCACCGGCTGTCCGGCCAGGGCCGGGGAGGCGAGCAGAGCGGCGGCGGCGGCGATCAGGAGGCGCTTCATGATCAGGACCGGATGTTGCTGGCGGTGCGCAGCATCTCGTCGGCCGAGGTGATGACCTTCGAGTTCATCTCATACGCCCGCTGGGCGACGATGAGGGCGGTGATTTCGGTGACCGCATCGACGTTCGAGGCTTCGGTGTAGCCCTGGTTGATCACGCCGATGCCGTCGACGCCGGGGATGCCGACGGTCGGCGCGCCGGAGGCGGCGCTTTCCTTCAGCAGGTTGTCGCCGATGGCGTCGAGGCCGGCCTCGTTGACGAAGGTGGCCAGTTCCAGGTTGCCGATCACGTCCTGCGCGGTCTGGCCGGCGCGGATCGCCTGGACCTGGCCGCTCTTGGAGATCGAGATGTCGGTGGCGTCGGCCGGAATGGTGATGGCCGGCTCGATCAGGTAGCCGTCCTCGGTGACCAGCTGGCCCTGGTCGTTGGGCGAGAAGTTGCCGGCGCGGGTGTAGGCGATCTCGCCGCTCGGCATCATCACCTGGAAGTAGCCGCGGCCGGAGATCGCCATGTCGAACTTGCCGCCGGTGGCGGTCATGTTGCCCTGCTGGGTGATGCGGTAGACCGACCCGGCCTTCACCCCGCCGCCGACCTGCACGCCGGTCGGAACCACCGTGCCCTGGTCGGACGACTGCGCGCCCGCCCGCTCGATGGTCTGGTAGAGCAGGTCCTGGAACTCCGCCCGCTGCTTCTTGAAGCCAACGGTGTTCATGTTGGCGATGTTGTTCGAGATGACCTCGACGTTGAGCTGCTGAGCGGCCATGCCGGTCGCGGCTGTGCGGAGCGCTTGCATCGGCGGATATCCCTTAGTTCACTTTGCCCATGCGCTCGATCGAGCGACGGGAGAGTTCGGCGTTGGCGTCCATCATCTTGGCGACGGACTCGTATGTGCGGGTGATCTCGATCATCCGGGTGATCTCGGAGACCGGCTTGACGTTGGAACCTTCCAGCATGCCTTGCTGGATCACGGATTCCGTCGCCGCCTGGGGCTGGGCGTTCGAGGTGTTGCGGTAGCGGTTCTCACCGACCTTCTCGAGCACCGACAGCTCGTCGAAACGGGCCATTCCGACCTTGCCCAGGCGCTCGTTGCCCTGGCTGACCGTGCCGTCCTTGGCGATGGTCACGGGGCCCAGCTTCGGGTCGATGGTGATGTCGCCGCCGCCTTCGTCCAGCAGCGCCGCGCCGTCCTCGGTGACTAGGCGGCCGGCCTCATCCATGTGGAATCGGCCGTCGCGGGTGAACTGTTCGCCGTCCGCGGCGCGCACCCGGAAGAAACCGTCGCCCTGGATGCCGAGATCGAAGGTCCCGCCGGTGGCGCGCAGCACGCCCTGGCCGAAATCGCGTCCGACGCTGCGGTCGATCACGAACTTCACCGGACGCGGCGCGCCGAAGGTGTGGGCCGGCGCCATCGGCTCGGTTTCGACCATCAGGCTTTCGACCTTGAAGCCGGTCGTATCGATGTTGGCGATGTTGTTGGCCACGATGTCCAATTCGCGGCGCAGCGTCATCTGGCGCGAGAGTCCGACGTAGAGGGCGTTGTCCATGGCGAAGCCTTAACCTGCGGCGTTTTCGTCACCGGTTTGGCTGCAAGGATCGGGCCAGTTCAAAAACTCAATGAAAACAGCGAGAAATAAGGTTAACGCACGCCGCCCGGCGGAAATTGCCCGGCACGAAAATCGCCCTCGTTAATACTCGTTAAAAACTTGTCCTTAACCATGACTGGGCCATGAGACGGGGTAAGATTCTAAGGAGCGCGCGCGCGTGGCCAAGGACAAGGTGAAGGAAGCCCCGCAAGGCGACGCCGCTGAAGGCGAAGACGGCGAGGGTGCGCCCGCGAAAAAGAAGTTCACCCCGAAGATGATGATCATCGCCGGGGTCGCGGCTTTGCTCGTGCTCGGCGGCGGCGGGGCCGGCGCCTTTTTCCTGCTGAAGCCCAAGCCGGAGGCGGCCGCCGGCAAGGCTGCGGAAAAGAAAAAAGAAAAGAAGGGCGAGAAGAAGGGCGAGGGCGAGAAGCCCGTCGGCCAGGTCCGTGAAGGACCCGACGGCATCCTGTTCTACACCATGCCCAGCGTGGTCGTGAACATGCAGACCGCCGACGGCCGCTCGACCTTCCTGAAGCTCAAGCTGACCCTGGAAGTGCCGGACCAGGCGACCGTCGACCTGCTGGAGCCGAACATGCCTAGGCTCCAGGACATGTTCCAGACCTTCCTGCGCGAACTGCGCCCCGAGGACCTTCAGGGCAGCCAAGGCTCCTACCAGCTGCGCATGGAGATCCAGCGCCGGGTCAACATGGTCATCGCACCGTCCAAGGTGAACGCCGTCCTGATCGAGGAGATGCTGATCAACTAGGGCCCTCCCTGGTTGGCGCGTGACCCATGGCTGACGAAGAACCCCAGATCATCGGCGGGCTGCAGGGCGGGATAAACCCCGACGACCCGGCCACCTGGCAGAACCCCGACGACAAGGTCGAAGGGCTGCTCGGCGCCGAGCGCATCCTCAATCAGGACGAGATCGACAGCCTGCTGGGCTTCGACCTTTCCGATGAGGAGGCGGCCGAGCGCTCGGGCATCCGCGCGATCATCAACTCGGCGCTGGTGTCGTATGAACGCCTGCCGATGCTGGAGATCGTCTTCGACCGCCTGGTGCGGTTGATGACGACGTCCCTGCGGAACTTCACCTCGGACAACGTTGAGGTCAGCCTCGACAACATCTCGTCGATCCGTTTCGGCGACTATCTGAACTCGATCCCGCTGCCGGCCATCCTCTCGGTCTTCAAGGCCGAGGAACTGGAAAACTACGGCCTGCTGACGGTCGATTCCAACCTGATCTACTCGATCGTCGACGTGCTGCTGGGCGGTCGCCGCGGCACTGCGGCCATGCGCATCGAGGGCCGTCCCTACACCACCATCGAGCGGGTTCTGGTCCAGCGGATGGTCGAGGTCGTGCTGGCCGACGCCCGCGCCGCCTTCGAGCCGCTGACCCCGGTGACCTTCACCCTCGACCGGCTGGAAACCAATCCGCGCTTCGCCGCCATCGCGCGGCCGGCCAATGCGGCGATCCTGGTCAAGCTGCGCATCGACATGGAAGACCGCGGCGGCCGCATCGAGCTGTTGCTGCCCTACGCCACCCTCGAGCCCATCCGGAAGATGCTGCTGCAGCAGTTCATGGGCGAGAAGTTCGGCCGCGACAACATCTGGGAAAGCCACCTGGCGACCGAGCTCTGGACAACCCAGCTCGACGTGCGGGCCGTGCTCGACGAGCAGCAGCTGCCGCTCCGCGAGGTGCTGGAGCTGAAGGTCGGCGACACCCTGATGCTGAACGCGACGCCCGACAGCCAGGTCGAATTGCGCGCCGGCGCGATCCCGCTGACGCGCGGGCGCATGGGCCGGCGCAACCACCACATCGCCGTGCGCGTCGACGGGCCGCTGTCGCCGCACGCCAAGAAAGCCATCTCGAGGTTCAAATGAGCGCTGTCGCCATCGGCCTGAACCTGATGCTCGCCGGCCTGCTGGCCGCGGCCCTGATGATGGGCTACCGCCTCAATGCGCGCCTCAAGGCGCTGCGTGAGAGTCACGAGGGCTTCGCCAGGGCGGTCGCCGATCTGGACGCCGCCGCCGCCCGCGCCGAACAGGGCCTGGCCGACCTGCGCGCCGCCACCGACGAGGCGCACGACGCCCTGGCCGATCGCATTGAAAAGGCGCGCGTCCTGACCGCCAAGCTCGATCGCCAATTGCAAGGCGTCCCGCAGTCGGCGGCGTCGCATCGCGGCGTCGAGCCGGTGGCCGAAGCCGATGTCGAGCGTGTCACCCATCGCCTGGGCGCTCTGCTGTCGGCTTCCCGCGATCCTCGGCCCGAGCGCCAACCCGCCGCGCCCCGGCGTGAAGCGGCGCCGGCCGCCCGCCCGACTTTTGACGACGACCTCTTCGACCAGCCCGCCGAGCGTCGCCCGACGCCCGGCGCGCGCCTGGGAGCCCGCCGATGAAGAATATCCCCCGCATCCTGCCGCTGGTCGGTGTCGCCATGGTCGGCGTGCTGGGTCTGAACGCCCTGTCCGGCGCCCAGAGCCTGCCTGATCTGGTCTCCGGCGCACGCGCCTTCGCCGAGGAAGCCGCCAAGGGCGTGGCGCCGGCCAAGGACGAGGCCAAGGCCGCGACGGGCGAGGCCAAGGACGCCGCTGCCAGCGTGCCGAACCTGCCGGCCGCGGCTAAGCCGGCCGCGGTCTGCGCGCCCACCGCCGCCGAACTGGCCAAGGAGGCCGGCCTCTCGCCTGCGGAGCTGCAGGTTCTGCAGAGCCTGGGCGCCCGCCGCGGCCAGCTCGACAAGCGCGAGCAGGACCTCGACGTCCAGCTCGCCCTGATGGCCGCCGCCGAAGCCAAGCTCGACGCCAAGATCCAGGCGCTCAACGGCATGAAGGGCGACATCGCCAAGCTGATGGTCGATGCCGACGAGAAGGAACAGGCCGAGATCGACCGCCTGGTGAAGGTGTTCGAACTCATGAAGCCCAAGGACGCCGCCCCGCGGATGGTGCTGCTCGACGACGCTGTGCGTCTCCCGGTCGCGGCGAAGATGAAGGAGCGGGCGCTCTCGCCGATCATCGCCAACATGCCGCCGGTCGAGGCCAAGAAGCTGACCGAGGCGCTCGCCCGCCGCTTCGCCGACGTCAAGAAGGTGGCCGCCGCCGCGCAGGCCGCCGCCGGACCGCTGCCCGCCGCGCCGCGTCCCGCCGCTCAGGCCGCGGCTCCAGCCGCGCCGCCCGCCAAGGCCGGATAACCGATGAAACTGCGCCAGGCCCTCAGGTCGAGCGTCGCGGCGATTACCATCGCCAGCGTCGCTGCGCCTACCGGTCTGTCCGCACAGACATCGGAAGCTGCTGCCCGTCCCAGCGCCCAGGTTCGGGTCGCCCAGGCCAAGGACTTCTCGCGGATCGAGCTCGGCGGCCGCGCCGTGGCGCGGCGCGATGGCCAGACGCTGACGCTGCAGTTGGCGCGCGGCGCCAATCCGGACATCAGCCGCCTGCGCGTTTCGCCGCCACGCTGGCTGAAGGCCGCTGAACTGCGCCGCGCCGCCGGCGGCGCGACCCTTGTGCTGACCCTCGCCGACAACGCCGACGCCCGTGTGGGCACGGCCGATGGCTCGACCTACGTCAATCTCTTCGAAAAGCCGCCGGCGCCTGCTGCGCCGACCGCCATGGCCGAGGCCGCCCCGGTCGCGGCGCCGACGCCGCCGCGCGCCAATCCTGTCCCTGCCGGCGGCGTGGTCCGCATGGCGACCAAGGTCGGGGCGGGGCAGGTGCAGCTCAGCTTCCCGTGGGCCAACCCAGCGGGCGCCTCGGTGTTCCGGCGCGGCGGCGCGGTCTGGGTGGTGTTCGACGCTCCGGCGGCCCTGGACATCTCGGCCGCACCGCGCGGCCTGCGTCAGATGGGCGGCGTCACGACCTATCGCGGGAACGACTATGCGGCCGTCCGCATCGAGTCGCCCTCCAGCACGCCGTTCTTCGCCGCCTCCCAGGGCGCGACCTGGACCGTGATCCTGGGCCCCGGCGCCCAGGTCGAGCAGGCTGCGCAGATCCGGGTGGTGCGCGATCAGGCCGGCGGTCCGGCGGGCCTCAAGGCGGCGGTTTCCGGCGCGACCAAGGTCGTGCGTGTCGCCGATCCGATCGTGGGCGACACGCTCTCAGTCGTCACCGCCCTCGGCCCGGCCAAGGGGCTGCCGTCGCGCCGCGAGTTCGTACAGATGGCGCTGCTGCCCTCGGCCCAGGGCCTGGCGGCGGAGTCCTATATCGACGACCTGGCGATGAGCCAGGATGGCGACCTGGTGCAGATCGGACGCCCGGCGGGCCTGACGCTGTCGCCGGCCTCGGCCACGGTCGTGCGCGCCGAAGCGACGCTTGGCGCCCCGCAGCCGGCCAGCCTGCCTGGCCTGATCGACCATCAGAACTGGGCCAAGACCGGCTCGGGCGGATTCCTCTCGCGCTACAACGCCCTGCTGGCCGCCGCCAACGAAGAGGCGGCCGTCGGGCGTGACGCTCCGGTGGCGGCGCGCATGGCGCTGGCCAGGTTCCTGGTCGGCTCCGAGCTCTCGTTCGAAGCCATCGGCGTGCTCAACGATACCGCGCGCCGCAATCCTTCGGTGATGGAGGATCCGGAATTCCGCGGCCTGCGCGGCATCGCCCGTGTCATGGCGCGCCGCTACAAGGAGGCGCAGGCCGACTTCTCCGCGCCGATCCTGCAGGACGACCCGTCCATCTCCCTGTGGCGCTCGTACGTCGCCGCCCAACTGGCCCAGTGGCCCGAGGCGCGCAGCCAGTTCGGGGCCGGCGCCGAGGCGTTCAACCAGTTCTCGCCGACGTGGAAGGCGCGCTTCGCCCGCTCGGACGCCCTGGCCGCGCTGGCTCTGGGCGACGTGAACGGCGCCGATGCGCGCATCAAGCTCGCCCTCATGGACAGGACCGACCCGTTGGAGGAGCTGGCGACCCGGCTGGTCCAGGGCCAGGTCGTCGAGGCGCTGGGCCACAAGGACCGTGCGCTGCGCATCTACGCCGCCGTGGCCGGCGCGCCGAGCGAGGCGATCGCCGCGCCGGCGACCTTGCGCGCCACCAAGATCCGCCTGGAGACGGGCAAGATCACCCCTGTCCAGGCCGCCAACGTCTTCGCCGGCCTGCGCTATCGCTGGCGGGGCGATGCGACCGAGCTCGAGACCATCCGCGCGCTGGGCCACCTTTATCTGAGCCAGGGTCGCTACCGCGAGGCGCTGGAAGCCTTGCGCGGAGCAGGGAGCCGCATGCCCGATCTGCCGGAGGCCCTGCAGCTGCAGGCCGATCTGGCGGCCGCCTTCCGGGCGCTGTTCCTCGACGGCGCCGCCGATGGCCTGGAGCCTGTTCAGGCCCTGGCGATGTTCTACGACTTCCGCGAACTGACGCCGCTGGGCGCTGACGGCGACATGATGGTGCGCCGGCTGGTCCGCCGCCTCGTCGACGTGGATCTGCTCGATCAGGCCGCGGAACTGCTGAAGTACCAGGCCGAGAACCGCCTCAACGGCGTGCCGCGGGCGCAGGTCTCCACCGATCTGGCGCTGATCTACCTGATGGATCGCCGGCCCGAGCAGGCGCTGCAGGCGATCAACGCCTCGCGCACGACGATCCTGCCCACCGCCCTCAACGCCGAGCGCCGCGTCGTCGAGGCCCGCGCGCTGATGGGCCTGGGCCGCTACGACCACGGCCTGGAGCTGCTGGAACGCGACACAGGCCGCGACGCCCAGGACACCCGCGGCGAGATCTTCTGGAAGCAGAAGAACTGGGCTGCAGCCGCCTCGATCTTCGAGAAGAGCCTGGGTGATCGCTGGAAGCTGCCGGGCCCGCTCAGCGCCGAGGAGGAAGGCAAGCTGCTGCGCACCGGTGTCGCCTACAGCCTGGCCGGCGACGACGTTTCCCTGGCGCGGATGCAGCAGCGCTACTCGGGCTTCTACGACCAGGCGCGCAATCCCGAGGCGCTGCGCGTCGCCCTGACCGGCGTGCAGACCGGGCAACTCAACGTCAGCGACTTCGGCCGGGCCACGGCCGACAACGAGGCGTTCGCCGGTTGGGTCGCCAAGATGAAGGTCAAGTTCCGCGAGAAGCCGGCGCCTCTCGGCCCGGCCACGACGCCAGCGCCGACCGCAAAGCAGGCTGTGGCGCCGACCGCCGCCCGCGGCTGACGCTTCGCTATCCGCCGCCGGCGCCGCGCTGGAAGCTCTCGACCAGGCTGCCTGCGACCAGCCGCCAGCCGTCGACCAGCACGAAGAAGATAAGCTTGAAGGGCAGCGAGACCACCACCGGCGGCAGCATCATCATACCCATGCTCATCAGCACGCTGGCGACGACCAGGTCGATGACCAGGAACGGGATGAACAGCAGGAAGCCGATCTCGAACGCCCGCTTCAATTCGGAGATCATGAACGCCGGGGTGACGACGCTCAGCGGCGTCTCCTGGGCGGTGGCCGGCCGTTCGATCTTTGAGAGCCGGATGAACAGCGCCAGATCGTCCTGATCCACCTGGCTCAGCATGAAGGTCTTCACCGGGGCGGCCGAGGCGTCGAACGCCGCCGGCAGCTCCATCTGCTGATCCATCAGCGGCTTGATGCCCTCGTCGTAGGACTTCTGGAACGTCGGGCCCATGACGATGGCGGTCAGGAACAGCGCCAGGCTGATCAGCACTGCATTGGGCGGGCTCTGCTGCAGGCCAAGCGCCGTCCGCAGCAGGCCCAGAACGACCACGATCCGCACGAACGACGTGGTCATGATGACGATCGAGGGGGCCAGCGACAGGACGGTCAGCAGGCCGACCATCTGGACGACCCGCTCCGAGAGCCCGGCGCCGGTCCCGAGGTCGATGTTGATCGCCTGGGCCGCGGCCGCGGCCGGGAAGATCATCGCCGCGAGGGTCGCCAGCACCGAGAGCCCGGCCGCGCGCCGCCAGTCTTCGGCGCGTAGATGGAAGAGGGCGGCGAAAACCTTACGCATCGGCGGTGATCTTTGGCTTGCGGGCGGGCTTGGCGGGACTTTGCAGGACCTGGCCCTCGCCGAGCAGCAGGAGCTTCTCCTCGCCGTCGAACGAGACCACGACCAGCCGTCGGGAGGGGTCCAGGACCAGGGTCTCGACGACCTTCAGGCGGCGGTCAGCCTTGGCCTTGGCCAGGCGCGCGACGGCGTCGGGCCCAAAGCGCCGCAGGGCGACGGCCGCAAGGCCGACGAGCCCCAGGGTCAGCGCCAGGGCGAAGACGGCGCGGAGGAAATCAGCGAATTCCATCAGGTGTTCGAAAGGGGGCGGGGCGCGACTCGTGCGCTGTCCCCCTGGGTGTGCGCTGCAGGGTCTTAAGGCCTGGTTAACCCTGTTTGTTCACCATCTTGAGCTATGAACCTGAACGAGATTCCGCTGTTCGCGATGCTAAAGGGGCGCTTTGGGCACCTCGGTGAGCGACAGCGCCTGATCTCGCAGAACGTCGCCAACTCCGATACGCCCGGCTACACGCCCAACGATCTCAAGGCCTACTCCTTCCAGGCTCAGGTCAAGGCCGCGCAAGGCGCGACCGCCATGTCGGCCGCGGCAGGGCAAGCGGTGACCCAGCCGGGCCACATGTCGCCGGCCTCGCAGCACCGCAGCGGCTTCAAGCCCATCAAGGCCAAGGACTCCGAAACGACGCTCGACGGCAACTCGGTCGTGCTCGAGGAAGAGATGCTGAAGATGGCCGAGGCGCGGATGAACTACGACGCGGCGATCAGTTTCTACCAGAAGTCCCTGGGCATGCTGCGGGCCGCCAGCCGCGCCCCTGGCCGCGGTTAAGGATCAGCTAGATGGCCGATATCAAGCCCATGACCGGCGCCACCCAGGCGATCGCCGCGACCGCCTTGCGCGCGCAGCAGGCGCGGATGCGGGTCATCGCCGAGAACATGGCCAACGCCCAGTCGGTGTCGCGCCAGCCGGGCGGCGATCCGTACCGCCGGCAGGTGCCGGTGTTCACGCCCTACAAGACCGACGCCGGCCAGGGCGTGCGCGTCGCCCGCGTCGAGCCGGACCGCAAGGACTTCCGGAGCGTCTACGACCCCAGCCATCCGTCCGCCGACGACAAAGGCTATGTGAAACTGCCCAACGTCGACACCCTGGTCGAGGCGTTGGACATGAAGGAGGCCCAGCGGGCCTACGAAGCGAACCTCAACGTCATCGAGACGGCGCGCGCCATGGAGCAGCGCACCCTCGACATCCTCAAGAAGTAGGGCGGCCTAAGCCATGATGACCGCGCTCGCCGCCGCCAAGGCCTACGCCGCGACCCAGAACACGGCGGTGATCAAACCGCCATCGGCCAGTCAGGACGACCAGGGCCTGGACTTCGGCTCCATGGTCAAGTCGGCCATGAACGACGTCATGCACAACACCAGGAAGGCGGAAGGCCAGATCGCCGCCCAGGTCGCGGGCAAGGCCGAACTGATCGACGTCGTGACCGCCATTTCCGCGGCCGAGGCCAGCCTGGAGACGGTGATGGCCGTCCGCGATCAGGTGATCAACGCCTACCAGGAAATCATGCGCATGCCGATCTGACGGGCGAGGCGGGGGTTTCCCTTCCACCTGGCCGTGTTACGCCTAGGGCATGCCGGCGATCGAGCTTTCGAAAATCGAGAAGCGTTTCGGCGCGCATGCGGCGCTAGCCGGCGTTGATCTGGCGATCCAGCCCGGCGAGTTCGTCGCCCTGGTCGGCCCGTCCGGATCTGGCAAGACCACCCTCCTGAAGACGATCAACGGTCTGTCGGAGCCTGACTCCGGAAGCGTCCGGATCGGGGGCGAGGACGCCGGCGCCCAGCCCGTGCACCAGCTGCGTCGGCGCATCGGCTATGTCTTTCAGGAGATCGGGCTCTTCCCGCACCTGACCGTGGGCGAGAACATCGCCGTGACGCCGCGGCTGCTGGGCTGGGAACGCCCACGGATCGCCGGGCGCGTGAACGATCTGCTCGAACTGGTCGATCTGCCGCACGAGGTGGCGGGCCGGATGCCCGCGGCGCTGTCGGGGGGGCAACGCCAGCGCGTCGGCGTGGCCCGCGCGCTGGCCGCCGAACCGAAGATCATGCTGATGGACGAGCCGTTCGGGGCGCTCGATCCGCTGACGCGCGACGCCCTGGGCGGCGACTATCGCGCCTTGCACGACAAGCTCAACCTGACGACGGTCATGGTCACCCACGACATGGCCGAAGCGGTTCTGCTGGCCGACCGCATCGTGGTGCTCACCGGTGGACGCATCGTCGCCGACGGCGCTCCGGCCGAGTTGCTGGCCTCGACCACCGATCCCGAGGTCCGCGCGCTGCTGGAGGCGCCGCGTCGTCAGGCCGAACGGCTGCGCGAGCGCCTGGGGGCGGCCACGTGAACGAACGCATCGCGCAGGCCTTCGCCCTGCTTCCCGATTATTTGGCCTGGCATGTCCTGCTGAGCGCCAGCGCCCTGCTGCTGGGCGTACTGATCAGCCTGCCGCTGGCGGTGGCGGCGAGCCGCAGCCCACGCCTGCGCTGGCCGGTGCTGGCCTTCGCTGGCCTCATCCAGACGATCCCCAGCCTGGCTCTGCTGGCGCTGTTCTATCCAGTGTTGCTGGGCCTGTCGGCGGCGAGCCTGGCGGTGTTCGGCAAGGGGTTCTCGGCGCTCGGCTTTCTGCCGTCGCTGCTGGCCCTGACGCTCTATTCGATGCTGCCGATCCTGCGCACGGCGACGGCGGGTATCCTGGGCGTCGACCCGGCGGTGCGCGAGGCGGCCGACGGCGTGGGCATGACCGCGCGCCAGAGGCTGTTTCAGGTCGAGCTGCCGTTGGCGATGCCGGTGATCATGGCCGGCGTGCGCACCGCCGCCGTCTGGACGATTGGCGCAGCGACGCTCTCGACCCCGGTCGGGCAGACCAGCCTGGGCAACTACATCTTCGCCGGGCTGCAGACCGAGAACTGGATCTTCGTGCTGTTCGGCTGCGCGGCCTCTGCGGGTCTGGCGATGATTGTGGACCAACTGCTGGGCCTGATCGAAACCGGCGCGGCCCGTCGGCGGCGCGGGCTGATCATCGCAGGCGCCGTGCTGCTGGTGATCGGCGCCCTGGCGGCGATGAGCCCGCTGGCGGCCATCGGCAAGCCGGCCAGCTACGTCGTCGGCGCCAAGAATTTCTCCGAGCAGTACATTCTCGCCGAGCTGATGGCCGAGCGGCTGGAGGCGACCGGCGCCCGCGTCTCGCGCAAGGAGGATCTCGGTTCGGCGGTCGCCTATCGCGCGCTCGCGGCAGGCGAGCTGGACGTCTATGTCGACTACACCGGCACCCTCTGGACCAATGTCCTCAAGCGCGACGACAACCCTGGCCGAGCCGAGGTCCTGGCCCAGCTCACGGAAGAGCTGAAACAGCGCGACGGCGTCGTGGTGCTGGGGTCGCTGGGCTTCGAGAACGCCTACGCCTTCGCCATGCGGGCCGATCGCGCCGACGCGCTGGGAATCACCAGCCTGGCCGACCTCGCCCGGCAGGCGCCGCGGCTGACGCTGGGCTCGGATATCGAGTTCCTGTCGCGGCCCGAGTGGAAGGCTGTCGATGCTGCCTATGACTTCCACTTCAAGGCCGAGCGCTCGTTCCAGCCGACCTTCATGTATCGCGCCCTCTCCGGCGGCGAGGCCGACGTGATCTCCGCATTCTCGTCCGATGGACGGATCGCGGCCGACAAGCTCGTGGTGCTCGGCGATCCAAAGGGAGCGTTGCCGCCTTACGACGCGGTGATCCTGGTGTCGCCAAAGCGGGCGGGAGACGCGCGTCTTCTGGACGCGCTGAAGCCGCTGGTCGGGTCGATCTCGGTGGAGGCCATGCGGGCGGCGAACTACAGCGTCGACCGCGACCGCGGCAAGCTGTCGCCGGCCCAGGCGGCGAGGGCGCTCGAACCTTCGAAGTAGCCCTTCGTTAACCATAAGTAGGCAATTTCGACCTAGCTGATTTCCAGCATTCCACGCGTACCCAAGAGGCCTACCGATGAACGGCGCCGAGGTTCTGGACGTCGGTCGCGACGCCATCTGGCTCACCATTCAGCTTTGCGCGCCCGTACTGATCGTCGGCCTGGTGGTCGGGGTCGGGGTGGGCCTGATGCAGGCCCTGACCCAGATCCAGGAGGCGACCCTGGTCTACGCGCCCAAGATCGTTGCGATCTTCCTGTCGCTGCTGCTGTTCCTGCCGCTGATGGGCGCGCTGATGAGCGGCTTCATGCGCCAGATCGCCGCCCGCATCGCAGCGATGTAGCGGCCGCCCGGCCGCTCCCATGGAAAGCTTCGCCGCCGCAAATCAGGTCTACGCCGCCGGGCTGATCTTCGCCCGCGTGGGCGCGATCATCATGCTGCTGCCTGGCTTTGGCGACACCAGCGTGCCGCCGCGCGTGCGGCTGTCCTTCGCCCTGCTGATGGCCTTGATGCTGATGCCTTTGGTGGCCAAGGGGCTGCCGGTCCCCGGCACGGTCTCGGGCGTCGCCAGCGGCGTGATCAAGGAGCTGCTGATCGGCCTGATGATCGGCACGATCCTCAAGATGTTCCTGTCGTCGCTGTCGACGGCGGGTGAAATCATCTCGATCCAGACGACCCTGGCCTTCGCCCAGACCGCCGCGCCGGGGCAGGCGCAGCCGTCGACGACGCTGAGCACCTTCCTGATGCTGATCGGCGTCACCCTGATCATGGCGACCGACCTGCATCACATGTTCCTGGCGGCGATCGTGCATTCGTACGCCGTGTTCCCGTTCAGCCGGGAACTGGCGATCGCCGACAGCACCCAGCTGGCGGTGCAGACGGTGGCGGGCTCGTTCCGGCTCGGCCTGCAGCTGGCTGCGCCGGTCGTCGTGTTTTCGGTGATCTTCAACGTCGCCGCCGGCCTGGTCGGGCGGGTGATGCCGCAGTTCCAGGTGTTCTTCGTCGTCACCCCGTTGATCGTGCTGCTGGGGTTGTCGATCTTCGCGCTCAGCCTGGGCGTGATCGGGATGGTCTGGCTCAACCGCTATCGCGAGCTCGTCTCGCTGTTCCTGGGCTAGGTCATGGCCGACGAACAGGACGCAGCCTCCAAAACAGAAGAGGCGACACCCCAGAAACTCCAGAAAGCCAGGGAGAAAGGGGATGTCGCCAAGACCCCCGATCTGGCGATGCTGGCCTCGTTCGCCGGCGCAGCGGCGGTCATTGCGATCGCCGGCGGCTGGATGTCGCGCAATCTGGCGGCCGAACTGCTGCCGTTCATCTCAAGGCCCGAGAGCATCAGCCTGGAAGGGCATGGCGCGATCGATGTGGCCGTCCATGCGGCGCGCGCGGCCGCGCCGATCCTGCTCTGCGTCATGGTGGTGGCGGCCGTGCTCGGCGCCGCGGGCAACCTCGTGCAGACGGGCCTGCTCTACAGCCCCGACAAGATCAAACCGGAATGGAAGAAGGTCTCTCCGCTCGCTGGCCTGAAGCGTATCCTCGGCCCCGACGGCCTGATGCAGTTCTTCAAGTCGCTGGTGAAGATCGTGATGGTCGGCTGGGTCGGCTGGGTCGTCATGAAGCCCTACATCCATCCGCTGAAGGAGCTGGCCGCCCTCGATCCGGCCGCCATGCTGCCGCTGATGGTCGAGATCCTTCGCAAACTGGTCTTCGCCACCGCCGCCCTGATGCTCGTGATCGCCGGCTTCGACTGGTTCTGGCAGCGCCAGCGCTTCCTCAAGCGCATGAGGATGACCAAGGAAGAGCAGAAGGAAGAATTCAAGAACTCGGAAGGCGACCCTCACTTCAAGGCCAAGCGCCGCCAGATCGCCATTCAGCGCTCGCGCCGGCGGATGATGGCCGCGGTCCCGAACGCCACCATGGTGGTCATGAACCCGACCCACTACGCCGTGGCGCTGCGCTACGAGGCGGGGGAAGCCGCCGCGCCGCAGTGCGTGGCCAAGGGTATGGACGCCGTCGCGCTGAAGATCCGCGCGCTTGCCGAAGAGCACGGCGTGCCGATCATCGAGGACCCGCCGCTGGCTCGCGCGCTCTACGCGGCGGTCGAACTGGACGACTACATCCCGCCTGCTCACTACGAAGCCGTGGCGAAGCTGATCGGCTTCATCATGCAGAGCAGCGCCCGCGTGGCCGCAAAGGCCCGCCACCACTAAGAAATATGAGAACATTGCGTGACTGATTCGCCGGAGGCGCAGGCTTCCTCGTTCGAATTCAACCGGGACCGTCCCATGGCCAAGCCCAAGACGCAGGACCGCGCGGCTCGCCGCTTCGACCCGATGACGGCGCTGGCTGTGCTGTGCTTCCTCGCCGCCGTCGGCTTCGCGGCGGTGCCGGCCTTCCATGCCGGGCCCGCGACGCGGGCGGGCGTGATGCTGCTGATCGGGTTGTTCGGCGTCGCCTGCCTGGGCCTGTTCGCGCTGCGCGGCTCGGCGGAGCCGGCGGTCGCCGGCGAACCCGCCGCCGATCAGATGGTTGACGCCCTGACCGAGCCGGCGGCGATCGCCGCCGCAGACGGACGCATCCATGCCGCCAACGCCGCTTGGCGCTCGCTGCTCGGCGCGGCGGCCCGCCTGCCCAAGGGCGGCTCCTCGGCCGCCAGCCTGTTCTCGGCCCTGACCGCCGCCCGCCGCGGCGAGACCGGCCAGGCGTCGATCCGCAACAACGGCGCCGAGCACACGGCGACGGTCGCCCCGCTGGGCGAACGCCGCTTCCTGGTGCGACTGGCTGAGACCCCGCCGCTGGCGCTGCCGCCGGCCGCGGCCGAAGTCCTGCAGGCGTTCAACACCGCCAAGCCGCCGCCGCCCAAGGTGCTGGACGCCTTCGCCGCCGCTTCGCCGTTCGGCGCGGCTCTGCTCGATGGTGAGGATCCCTTCGAAGCGACGATCATCGAGGCCAATCCGGCGCTGGCCGGTCTGGCGGGCGGAGGCGCCAACGGTTCGCGGTTCGGCGACCTGATCGACGCGGCCTCCCGCGCCGACGCCGCGCAAAAGCTGGCCGAAGGGCATGTGGGCGTGCTCGAAGTGCGTCTGGCGTCCGATCAGGCCAAGATCGCCCACCTTTATCTGTCCAAGGGCGAGGGGCGTTGGGTCGCCTATCTGGTGGACGTCTCCGAGCAGAAGCAGATCGAACTGCAGCTCTCGCAGAGCCAGAAGATGCAGGCCATCGGCCAGTTGGCCGGCGGCGTCGCCCATGACTTCAACAACCTGCTGACCGCGATCTTCTTCCAGCTCGACGTGCTGGCTCAGCGCCACCCCGTCGGCGATCCCTCCTATGAGGGCCTCAACGAGATCCGCTCCACATCGGCCCGCGCGGCCGATCTGGTGCGCAAGCTGCTGGCCTTCTCGCGCAAGCAGACCGTCCAGCGCGAGACCCTCGATCTGGGCGAACTGATCAGCGAGTCCGAAGTCCTGCTGCGCCGCGTGCTCTATGAGGACGTGAAGCTGGAGACCGAGTACGGCCGCAACCTGCCGCACGTGCGCGCTGACCGCAGCCAGATCGAGACGGCGGTCATGAACCTGGCCGTCAACGCGCGAGACGCCGTGCGCGCTCACGGCGGCGGCGTGGTCCGGATCCGTCTGGCCCGTCTCACCCAGGACGAGGCGATCGCCCAGGGCTATCCCGCCGCCAAGGGCGACCAGGCCCTCATCGAGGTCTCCGACGACGGCCCGGGGATCACCCCCGAGGTGATGGACAAGATCTTCGACCCGTTCTTCACCACCAAGCCGGTGGGCGAGGGGACGGGTCTGGGCCTGGCCACCGTCTACGGCATCGTCAAGCAATCGGACGGCTGGATCAGCGTTGCTTCCAAGCCGGGCGAGGGCGCGGCCTTCCGCATCTTCCTGCCGGTCCACATTCCGACCGCCGCCGCGCCGGCCCCGACGCCCGCCGCCAACCGCGCGCCGCCCAAGGCCCGCGATCTGTCGGGCGCCGGCCGTATCCTGTTCGTCGAGGACGAGGACGCGGTGCGCACCGTGGCGGCCAAGCTGCTGCGCGCCCGCGGCTACGAGGTCATCGAGGCCGGGTCGGGCGAGGAAGCGCTGGAACTGGCCGAACAGTACGCCGGCCAGATCGACCTGATGATTTCCGACGTTGTCATGCCGGGCATGCAAGGCCCCGACCTGCTCAAGCACGCCCGCGTCTACCTGGCCGGTGCGCCGGTCATGTTCATCTCGGGCTATGCCGAGGCCGAGTTCTCGAACCTGCTCGAAGGCGAGGAGAACATCTCGTTCCTGCCGAAGCCGATCGACATCAAGACCCTTGCCGAGCGCGTGAAGCAGGAACTTCAAAAGGCGGCGTAGCGTTGCGCGGGTTGGTCTTGGCGGGGGCGTCAATGCTAAGCGGTGGGCATGCAGGTACTTGAACGCGAGATCACCAACCGTCTGAGCCAGACGGTCCGGAGCGACGAGAACGTCTTCCACAAGTTCGTCGATGCGGCGGGCGACCTGGCCGTGAACCTGGTCGTCGCTGTCATCATTCTCACCGTCACCTGGTGGGCGGCAGGCTGGGCGGCGCGTCTTGTGCGCCGGCTGATCGCCCGCGTGCACGGCGGCGGTCCGCCGGACGTGACCTTGCAGGGTTTTGCAGGATCGGCGGCCCGCTACCTGGTGATGATCGTCGGGATCATCGCGGTGCTGCAGCAGCTGGGAGTGCAGACCACATCGATCCTGGCGGTCCTGGGCGCCGCTTCGCTGGCGGTCGGCCTGGCGCTGCAGGGCACGCTGAGCAACGTCGCGGCTGGGGTGATGCTGCTGCTGTTTCGGCCCTATCGCGTCGGCGATGTGATCGAGGTCGCGGGACGCACCGGGACGGTCCGCTCGCTGGACCTGTTCGTGACCGAGCTGACCACCCCTGACAACCTCAAGGTCGTCCTGCCCAACGGCAAGGTGTTCGGCGATGTGATCGTCAACACCAGCTATCACAGCCGTCGCCGCGTGGACGCGGTGATCAAGACCGATCTTAAGCGCGACGTCGCCGCGCTGATGGCGGCGCTGAAGGCGCGTGCGGAGTCCAATCCGTTGGTGATCAAGGACCCGGCGCCCCAGGTCGAGCTCACTGGGATGTCGGAAGCCTTTGTCGAACTCACGGTCCGGGCCTGGGTGGAAGCTCAGGACTTCGCCGCCGTGAAGGCCGACATCATGCTGGCTGGCCGCCTGCTGGCCGACGGCGCGGAGCAGCTCCCCGCCCTGCCGGCGCCGCGGGCCAAGCCCGCGACGGCCCCGAAGAAGAAGGCGCCGAGCCTTACCGAGCGCCTTCGTCCCAAGTCTTGAGGATCGCGCGCGCGGCATGGACGCCGGTGGCGAAGCACGCCTGCAGCAGATAGCCGCCGGTTGGGGCCTCCCAATCCAGCATCTCGCCTGTGGCGTAGACGCCGGGCACCACGCGCAGCATCAGGTTCTCGTCCACAGCGGTCAGTTCGACTCCGCCCGCGGAAGAGATCGCGCGGTCGAGTGGCCGCATGGCGGTCAAGCGCAAAGGCGCGGCCTTGATGGCGCGGGCAAGGGCGCCAGGTTCGCGGGGCAACTCGACCCCATGAGCCTCGCGCAGCAGGTTGATCGCCAGCGGCGACAGCCCGGCCGCCTTGCGCAGCAGGTTCGTCGTCGATTGGCCCCCTGGCGCGCGATGCAGCCGGTCAGTCAGCTTGGCGCGGCTGAGGTCCGGGGTCAGGTCGATCTCCAGCGTCGCGTGGCCGCCGTTGGACAGCGCCTCGCGCAGATCGGCCGATAGTGCGTAGATCGCGCCGCCTTCGATCCCATAGGCCGCAACCATGGCTTCGCCACGGATCGTTCGGTCGCCGAAGCTGAGGGCGATGTTCTTCAAGGGCTCGCCAGCGAAACGCTCGGCGAACATCTTGCTCCAGGCGATTTCGAAGCCGCTGTTGGCGCTGCGGAACGGCGCCATGGCGACGCCCTTGGCGGCGAGCAGCGGCGCCCAGGCGCCGGTCGATCCCAGCCTTGGCCAGCTGGCGCCGCCCAGGGCGAGCACCGTTGCGTCAGGCGCGGCGGTTTCGATGGCGCCGCCTTCGGTTGCGAAGATCAGCTCGCCGGCCTCGTTCCAGCCCCGCCAATCGCGGCGGAGCCTCAACTCCACGCCCTGGTCCGCCAGGCGCGACAGCCACGCGCGTAGGAGGGGAGAGGCCTTCAACGCGCGCGGGAACACGCGCCCGCTCGAGCCCACGAAGGTCTCCTGGCCAAGGTCCTGAGCCCAGGCGATCAAGTCAGCGGGCGAGAAGCTCTCCAGCATCGGGGCCAGCCATGAGGCGGCCTCGCCGTAGTGGGCGCGGAACGTGAGCAGGTCTTCGGAATGGGTGAGGTTGAGCCCGCCGCGGCCGGCCATCAGGAACTTGCGCCCCAGGGTCGGCATGCGGTCGTAGACGGTCACCTTCACGCCGGCGGCGCTCAGGGTTTCGGCGGCGATCAGGCCGGCCGGGCCGCCGCCGATCACCGCGACGTTCTTCACTGAAGTGGACATGGGCGAGGTCAGAGGCCCTTCCGTCCGAAATGTCCAGTCTCAGGGCGCGAAGCTGGAGCGCGCCTTAACGCCCCAATGACCGTCCTCGCAGGTGATCACATAGATGGAGTCGAAGCCGCCGATGACCGTGCCGTCCTTGCGGTAGCGGGTGAAGCGGGTGTCCAGGTGCACCTTGTCCGGGCCGGCGTGGATGACCTCGCGGCGCTCCCATGCAGAGTGGTCCCAGTCCGAGAGCGGGCCCTTCTCGAACATCTGCGGCTGATGATAGCCCGGCTCGATCACGGTCAACGTGTTGGAGGCCAGGCGCACGCTTGGGAAGTTGAAGGTCTTCTCGAAGGCCGGCAGGTCACGGGCGTTGAAGGCGGTCATGAACGCGTCGGTGACGGCCATGGCGGCGGCGACTTCAGTTTCGTAAGCTGGCATCACATCTCCCTTTGCAGAGGCAGCTTGGCACGTTTATTTGTGCGGCGCTTGCGCCCGGCAGCACGAATTCCGCGTTGTAAGGCTTGCCGTAGACGCTTGCTTGGCCTCTAAGGCGCGCCCGCGCTCTTTTTGTGTGTGGCGCGAACCTTCAAGGACGACCATGGCCTTCCCCGATATTCATCCCGCTTTGGCGCGCGCGCTCGCGAGCCAAGGATACGAAGAACCCACCCCCGTCCAGGCGGCGGTGCTGACCGAGGAGGCCGAAGGCCGCGACCTGCTGGTCTCGGCCCAGACCGGGTCGGGCAAGACGGTTGCGTTCGGCCTCGCCGCGGGTCCGACCTTGCTCGGCGCCGAGCAGTGGTTCGGCCAGGCCGGCCCGCCGCTCGCCCTGGTGATCGCGCCGACCCGCGAACTGGCCATGCAGGTCAGCCGGGAACTGGGCTGGCTCTACGGCCAGTCCGGCGCGAAGGTCGAAACCTGCGTCGGCGGCATGGATCCGCGCCGCGAACAGCGCGCCCTTGCGGCCGGCTGCCACATCCTGGTCGGCACGCCGGGCCGTCTCAAGGACCACCTTGAGCGCGGCAACCTCGACCTTGGCTCGCTTCGCGTCCTCGTCCTCGACGAGGCGGACGAGATGCTCGACATGGGCTTCCGCGAGGATCTCGAGGAAATCCTGGACTCTTCGCCAGTCGATCGGCGGACGCTGCTGTTCTCGGCCACCATCGCCAAGGACATCGCCGCCCTGGCCAAGCGCTACCAGCGCAACGCCCTGCGCATCGACACCGTTCGCCGCGACGAGCCGCACGGCGACATCGAGTACCGGGCCGTCCGCGTGGCGCCCAATGAAGTCGAGCTGGCGGTGGTCAACGTCCTGCGCTTCTTCGAGGCTCCGGGCGCACTGGTCTTCTGCAACACTCGCGACGGCGTGCGCCATATGCACGCGGCGCTGCGCGAGCGTGGCTTCTCGGTCGTCGGACTGTCGGGCGAATTGGGCCAGCGTGAGCGCTCGGAAGCGCTGCAGGCCCTGCGCGACGGTCACGCCCGCGTCTGCGTCGCCACCGACGTCGCCGCGCGCGGTCTCGATCTGCCCGACCTGGGCCTCGTGATCCACGCCGACCTGCCGATCAACAAGCCGGCGCTGCTGCACCGTTCGGGCCGTACGGGCCGGGCGGGGCGCAAGGGTACTTCGGTCCTGCTGGTGCCCTACACGCGTCGCCGCAAGGCCGAGCAGCTGCTGGCGTCGGCCGGAGTCGATGTCCACTGGCAGGGTCCGCCGACGGCCGACGAGATCAAGGCCAAGGACCAGGCCCGGATGCTCGAGGACCCGATCCTCACCGAAACGCCGGCGGAAGAAGATCTGGCCCTGGCCCGCCTGGTGCTGGAAACCCGCAGCGCCGAGCAGGTCGCCGCGGCGCTGATGCGGCTCTATCGCCAGCGTCTGCCGGCGCCGGAAGAGCTCTATGACGACGCGCGGATGCGCGACTCTCAGGCGCGTGATCGCGACCGCCCGCAGCGTGGCGAGCGCTGGGAGCCCTCCGACCGCGACGAGGGTCCCGTCGGCCGTGCGCCGCGGCTGGCGCCGGAAGACGTCACCTGGTTCCGCATCACCGTGGGCCGCGACAAGAACGCCGATCCCAAGTGGTTGATCCCGATGATCTGCCGCCTGGGCCACATCACCAAGAAGGACATCGGCTCGATCCGGATCTTCGATCGCGAGACGAAGTTCGAGATCTCCAAGGAAGCCGAGGCCAAGTTCGCCTCCGCCGTGAAGGTGACAGTCAACGACGAGATCAAGATCGAGGCGTCCGGTCCGCCCGGCGGCCCGACCTCGCCGCCGCGCGGCGGTCCGCACCGCAAGGGCCCGCCGAGCGGCGACCGCCCCTTCCGCAAAGGTCCTCCCGGTGAGGGCAAGCCGCCCTTCCGCAAGGCCGCGGCGGCTGGCGAAGATCGCCCCCCGTTCCGCAAGGGCCCGCCGCACGAGGGGGGAAAGCCCGCCTTCAAGGGCCCGCCCGGCGCGCCTGGGCCCAAGGCCGGCAAGCCCCCGTGGAAGAAGAAGGGCAACGACCAGCGCAAATAGGCGTCTTGGTCCCGTCACAAAATCAGTCCTAGGCTGTGGTCGTGCACTTCTTGTCCGGGGTGCACGTCAGGGCGGTACAGCAGATGACCGAGACTGATTCAGATCGACGCATGGCCGCGCTGCGGATCGTCGCGCGCTGGATCCCGGCGGTGCTTTTGATTGGCGCCGCCGTTGCGCTCTACGCCAGCGGTCTGGCGGCGAGCATGTCGTTCGACAACATCCAGGCCAACGAAATCCGCCTTCGCGGCGAGGTCGCGGCCGCGCCGATCGCGGCGCTGGTGGTCTTCATCGGCCTCTACGCGGTCGCCACCGGCGCGTTCGTGCCGGTCGGGCTGGTGTTGATGCTGGCCGGAGGCTTCCTGTTCGGCCCCCTGGTCGGGACCCTGGCGACGATCATCGGTTCGACGCTGGGCGCGATCATGACCTATCTGGCGGCCCGGTTCGCCGCGGGCGACCGTGTCCGCCGATTCCTCACCAGCGGCCGCTTTCGCAAGCTGGTCGTGGGATTTGAGCGCGCCCCGTTTCGTTATCTGCTGACCCTGCGTCTCGTGCCGCTCAGCCCATTTGGCCTGGTCAATCTGGCGGCAGGCTGCGCGCGCACGCCGTTCCGCGCCTATGTGGCGGCGACCGCCGTCGGGGCGGTGCCCTATTCGCTGATCTACAGCTATCTCGGCGCCGGTCTGGGGCAGGCCTTTCTTGTCAGCAGAACGCCCGATGCGGGTGTCCTGCTACGTCCCCAGGTAGCGCTCCCGCTCGCGGCCCTGGCCTTGCTGAGCCTGCTGACCGGCCGTCTGAAACGCCGTCAGGAAGCGCTGTAGGCGCTCGACTCTCAACGACATCGCGGCACATGATCTCCGGCCTCAGGGAAGGAAGCCTCATGCCGACCAATCGTCAGTGGATCCTGCGTCGCCGTCCGGCCGGAGAGATCGTTCCGGACGACCTGGAATTGATCGAGACCGTGACGCCGGAGCTGCACGAGGGCGAGGTGCTGGTCCGCAACATCTATCTTTCCCTCGATCCGACCCATCGCATCTGGATGAGCGACCAGGATCAGTACCTGCCGCCGGTGCAGATCGGTGAGGTGATGCGCGGCGGTGCGATCGGCGTGGTCGAGCAGTCCCGCGACCCGGGCTTGCCGGAGGGCACGATCGTCAACGCCGGCCTCGGCGGCTGGCAGGACTACGCCATCGTGCACGAGGGCATGGCCCGCCGGGTGCCGCATCTGAACGACGTGCCGCTGACCGCCTACATGAGCGTGCTCGGCGGGACCGGGCTCACGGCCTACTTCGGGCTCAACGACATCGGCAAGCCGCAGCCGGGCGAGACGGTAGTGGTCTCGGCGGCCGCTGGGGCGGTGGGATCGATCGTCGGGCAACTGGCCAAGCTGCAGGGCTGCCGGGTCATCGGCATCGCCGGCGGTCCGGAGAAGTGCCGCTGGCTGACGCAGGAACTCGGGTTCGACGGGGCCATCGACTACAAGTCGGAGGATGTCAGCGCAGCGCTTGAGCGGCTGGCGCCCAACGGCGTCGACATCAACTTCGAGAACGTCGGCGGCGAAGTCATGAACGCCGTCATCGGACACATGAACAACTACAGCCGCATGCCGCTGTGCGGGATGATCTCCACCTACAACACCGAAGGGCCGATCGCGGGGCCGACGGATTTCGGGCGGGTGCTGATGCACCGCATCCTGATAAAGGGCTTCATCGTCATCGACTATCTGCCGCGCGCCTCCGAAGCCCTGTCAGAGCTCGCGCCCCTGGTCGCCAGCCACCAGCTGAAGTGGAAGGTCCACGTGGTCGATGGCCTGGAAAACGCGGTCGGCGCGCTGGGCAGGCTGTTCACCGGCGACCATGACGGCAAGCTGCTGATCCAGGTCTCCCCGGAACCGAAACACGCCTGACGCGGCGGGGAGGGGCTAGGCCCCGACCCCCAGGGCAGACAGAGCCCGTTCGCGGCTGGCCTTGTAGTCGACCTTGCCGTTGGGCGCGCGGCCGATGCTGGCCACCACGACCAGCTCCCGCGGCGCCTTGTAGGCCGCCAGGCGCGAGCGGACGTGGGCGGCCATGTCCTCCAGGCTGGGCGGAGCAGCATCGGGCTCGGGCTCGACGACAGCGCAGATCCGCTCGCCGAAGCGCGGGTCGGGCACGCCCACCACCACGGCGTCGCGCACCGAGGGGTGGGTCTTCAGGGCCTCTTCGACCTCTTCAGGGAAGACCTTTTCGCCGCCGGTGTTGATGCATTGGCTGCCGCGTCCCAACAGCTTCAGGGTTCCGTCCAGATTGACCTCGGCCCAGTCGCCCGGAACGCTCCAGCGCTGCCCTTCCATGGTCTTGAACGTCTTGGCGCTCTTCTCCGGGTCCTTGTAGTAGCCCGTCGGCAGGAAGCCCGAGACCGCGACAAGCCCGCGCTCGCCCGAGCCGGGCTCCACACGCCGGCCCTCCTCGGTGAAGACCGCGCAATTGGGGCCGAGCATGAAGGCCGCCGTTGCGGCTTCCGCGCCGGGCGCCGAGGCCGAGGCCCCCAGGCCGACGGCTTCGGACGAGCCGAACGAGTCCATGATCATCGCGTTGCGCGCGTGGCTCAGCAGGCCGCGCTTGTTCTCCTGGCTCCACATTGAGCCGGACGAACTCATCGCCTTGACGTTGGACAGGTCCCAGCGCCCGGGATTGGCCTCCAGCGCCTCCAGCATCGGTGTCGAGAAGGCGAGACCGACGATGACGATGTTGCCCGCCTGCAGCCGCACGGCCTCGTCCCACAGTTCCATGGCGTTGAAGTTGCGCGAGGGCAGGCTGGCGACCGTGCCGCCGATGTTGAGGGTGATGAACGCCGAGAATTGCCCGGTGCCGTGCATGAGCGGGCAGCAGACAAGGGTCATGGGGGGCGGGTATGAGCCGATCCGGCCGCTGACGTCCTGCGGGTGCTCCAGCGGCGGCAGGCCCATCAGGGCGTGGCCGCCGGCGCCGATCACGTTGAACAGGTCGTCCTGACGCCACATCACGCCCTTGGGCATGCCGGTGGTGCCGCCCGTGTAGAGCAGCACCAGATTGTCGGGCGAACGGCCCCAAGGCGCTCTGAACGGGCGCTGGGCGGGCGGCGCGGCTACGACCGTCTCATAGTCGTCGGCCCAGGCCGGAGCAGGGTGGCCGGGCTCGGCGACCGCGATCCAGCGCTTCACGGTCGGCAACTTGGCCCGCAGCGGCTCCAGGGTGTCGGCGAAGCCGGCGTGGAAGACCACGGCCTCGGCGTCGGCGTTGTCGAACAGGTAGGTCAGTTCTTCGCCGCCATAGCGGTAGTTGGTGTTGAGCGGCGCCATGCCGGCCTTGAAGGCTGCGTAGTAGGTCTCGAGGTACTCTGGACCGTTGTAGAGGTAGGCGGCGACCTTCGCGTCGGCTGAAAGGCCGTTCGCGACCAGATGTGCTGCCAAAGCGTCGGCGCGGGCGTCGAACTGGCCCCAGGTCACGACGCGGTCGCCCTGAATCAGGGCCGGATGGTCAGGCTGTTTGGCGGCGATCGCCTCCCAGACGTCAGCGAATGTCCACGCGCTCACCACGTCTCCTCCCATGCTTTTGTATTTTGGGAGGAAGTGGGGGGCACCCGCCGCCGAGTGTCAACGTTGACCCCAGGGCAGGGGCCGCAAGCGCCCTAAGCAGCGCGGGCCAGATGGCGGATGTCGCGGAACGACACCAGACGCTGTGCGGCTTCGTCCCACAGCGCCAGGCGGGCGTTCCTGAAGCTTTCCCACAGGCCGATGCGGCTGACGTCGTGCAGTTCCGGATGGTCCTTCAGCACTTGCGGCAGCCGATAGAAGGGAATGCGGCTGGACAGGTGGTGAACGTGGTGGATGCCGATGTTGGCGGTCAGCCAGCGCAGCGGCTGCGGCAGGTCGTAGTGCGAGCTGCCGTGCAGGGCGGCGTCGTCGCGGTTCCATTCCTTGTTCCGCGCCCAGGCGACCCCTTCGTACTGGTGCTGCACGAAGAAGAGCCAGACCCCGATCGTGGCTGCGACCACCATGGTCGTGAAGTTGACGAGGATCACAGGCGCGACGCCCAGCAGCCACATCATCACCCCGACGCCGACGGCGGCCACGGCGGTGTTTCCGAGCGTCGAGGCCCAGGGACGCCATCCCTCCTTCATGAGCCCGATCGGCAGGCGCTGCTGCAGGAAGAAGACGAAGGTCGGGCCCAGGCCGAACATCACCGCCGGGTTGCGATAGAGCCGATAGCCCAGCCGCCTGATCGGTGGGAGGGCGAGGTACTCCTCGACGGTAAGCATCTCGATCACGCCAAGGCCTCGGCGGTCCAGGTTGCCGGAGGTGGCGTGGTGCATGGCGTGGGTCCGGCGCCAGTAGTCGTATGGCGTCAGGGTCAACAGGCCGATGGTCCGCCCCACCCAGTCGTTGGCGGCCTTGTCCTCGAAGAACGACCCGTGACCGCAGTCATGCTGGATCATGAACAGCCGGACCAGGAAGACTGCGGCCGGAATGCTGAGCAGAAGGGCGAGCCACCAGAGGCCGAAATGGAACGCAGCCCAGCCTAGGCCCCAAAGGCCAATCAGGGCGGAGGCGGTCAGCGCCAGTTCGAAGATGCTGCGTGACAAACGCGGGCGCTTGTACGCGGAGAGCTTACGGCTCCAGTCGGCGGGCTTGGGGTCGGTCACGTGGTCCAGGTTCCGTCACATGGGCGGGAAGATCCTGTCAGCAGAATGCGGTGGTTCTACGACAGCACTTTGAAGGGCGGCATGGCATTAGGGGGAATTAACAGGGCGCGCCACGGCCATGCCTTGTCGCGGGATCGCCGGCGCCCCTAGGGTCGCGTCACATTGTGACAGTTTGGGGGGCGGACATGCACAGTCGCCGACATCTACTTCTTTCCGCCGGCGCGCTCGCCATCCTGGGCGGTTGCGCCAGCAAGGCCGCGGCCCCGCCTTTCGCAGCGCCGCCGCCCGCGCCGGCCCCTGATGCGGCCGCGCAACTGACCGCCTTCCTGGAGAAGATTTTCGACCAGGCGCTGGACGATTCGCCGCAACTGGTCACCGGGCTCGGCCTCGACAAGGGCGAGCGCGCCCAGGCCAAGTTCAAGCTCGACGACAGCTCGCTCGCCGAGAAGGCGCGGGCGAAGGCTCTGAACACCGCACAGTTGGCCGAGTTGAAGGCGATCGACCGCGCGCAGCTCTCGGGCATGCCGGGCGTGAACTACGACAGCGTGCTCTTCAATCTCGAGACCGCCGAGGCCGCCAACCAGCGGTTCGACTACGGCTATCTGGGCGCGGGCGTGCCCTACATGATCTCGCAGCTGAGCGGTTCCTATCAGTCGACGCCCGACTGGCTCGACAATCAGCATCGCATCGAGACCAAGGAGGACGCGGACGCCTATCTATCGCGCCTGGCCGACTTCGGAGCGATCATCGATCAGGAGGTCGAACGCGCCCGCAAGGATATCGGCGCGGGCGTCATCCCGCCGGACTTCATCATCGCCCGCGCCCTGCCGCAGATGCAGGGCATGCTGGTGGCGCCGGAGGCCTCGGGCCTGGTGACCTCGGTCGCCCGCCGGGCCAAGGACAAGGGCATCGCAGGCGACTATGCCGGCCAGGCCGCCAAGATCTACGCCGAGAAGGTGGCGCCCGCGCTGGAGCGCCAGGTCGCCCTCTTCAAGGAGACCCAGGGCAAGGCCTGGCACGACGCGGGCGTCTGGCGTCAGCCGGATGGCGAGGCCTATTACGAGCAGGCCCTGCACGGCTCGACCACGACGCGCCTGAGCGCCGAGGAGGTGCACAATATCGGGTTGGAACAGGCCAAGGCGCTGCAGTCGCGCGCCGACGTGCTGCTGCGCGGAGAGGGCCTGACCAAGGGCAGCGTCGGCGAGCGGATCCAGGCGCTCTACAAGGACAAGCGCTACCACTATCCGAACACCGATCCGGGCAAGGAAAAGCTGATCGCCGACCTGATGGAGATGGTCGCGGCGACCACCAAGCGCCTTCCCGAGTACTTCGATGCGCTGCCCAAGGCGCCGCTTCAGATCAAGCGGGTGCCCAAGACGATCGAGGCGGCCGCTCCCGGCGGCTACTACAATCAGCCCAGCCTCGATGGCTCGCGGCCGGGCATCTACTGGATCAACCTGCGCGACACGGCGGAGTATCCGAAGTGGGCGCTGCCGACCCTGACCTATCATGAGGGCGTGCCGGGCCATCATCTCCAGTTGTCGCTGCAGCAGGAGGCCGACCTGCCGATGATACGCCGCGCCACCTTCCTGTCGGCCTATGGCGAGGGTTGGGCGCTCTATGCCGAGGAGCTGGCCCGCGAGATGGGCGTCTATGATGGCGATCCGCGCGGCGAGATCGGCTACATCCAGGCGGCGCTGTTCCGCGCCGCACGCCTGGTGGTCGACACCGGCATGCACGCCAAGCGCTGGAGTCGCGAGAAGGCGATCGAGACGATGAGCGCCATCAGCGGCACGCCGACCACGGCCTCGACCACCGAGATCGAACGCTATGTCGTCTGGCCGGGGCAGGCCTGCAGCTACATGGTCGGCAAGCTGGAGTGGCTGCGGCTGCGGGAGAAGGCCAAGTCCGCGATGGGCGCGAGCTTCGACATCCGCAAGTTCCATGACGCCGGGCTGTTGTCAGGGGCGATGCCGCTGACCGTCCTCGAGGCGGTGGTCGATCAGTACATCGCCACGGCGCGGAGCTGACCTCAGGCGAGCCGGCGGTAGAGGCGCTCCACCTTGCCGCCGGTCTCGTAGGTCCCGACGTCCGACAGCCCGAGCTTGGCCAAGACGCGCTGTGAGCCAAGGTTGTCCGGGTGCACGCTCGCGGCGATGGCCGGCAGGCGCAGCGCCTGGAAGGCATGGTCGAGGAGGCAGGCGCCGGCTTCGGTCGCCAGGCCGCGGCCCCAGGCGTTCTTGCGTAGGCGATAGCCGATCTGGACATCGTCGGAGCCTGGCAGGGGCGTCAGCAGCGCCCAGCCCAGCAGGGTGGTCGGCGCGGCATGTTCGAAGAGGCTCCAGTATCCGAGGCCCTCGCCGAAGTCGGTTTGGATCTGAGCGGTCAGATGGGTGCGTTGACGTTCGGGCGGCCAGACCGCGCCGAGATAGCGCATCACATCGTGATCGCTGTTGATGGCGATGCTGGCGTCCAGGTCGCTGAACTGCCTGGGACGAAGCCTCAGGCGCGCGGTGACGAAGCTCGGTTGCCCCATCAGCCCCAGCTGTCGATCGAGCCGACGCGGCGCGCCGCCGGACGGGGCGTGCCGACGACCGCCGGAGCGATGACGGAGGCGGGGGCGTCGCTTGGCGCGCCGTAGAGCCAGCCCTGGGCGAAGTCGACCCCGGCGCGCCGCACGGCGTCCTCGGCGGCGGCGTTCTCCACCATCTCGGCGATGGTCCGGACCTTAAGCTCGGCGCACATGCGCACCAGATGACGGATGAAGGTGCTCTCGCGGCCGCCGTGCTGCAGTTCGCGGATGTAGCGGCCATCGATCTTGACGATGTCGAGGGTCAGTTGCTGCAGATAGGCCAGGGACGCGGCGCCCGCGCCGAAGTCGTCCAGGCAGATCACGCAGCCTTCCTGGCGCAGGGTGGACAGGTGGCGGTCGGCAAGGGCCAGGTCGTCGATCGCCGCGCTCTCGGTGATCTCCAGCAGCAGCCGCCCGGCGACGGTCGGCGACTTGGCCAGCATCTGACGCACGGCCTGGATGAAGGCGGGGCTGATGATCGTGCGGCCAGAGACGTTCGCCGCGAGCTTCAATCCCGGCTCCGCCGCAAGACGGGCGACGGTTTCCTCGACGACCGCGATGTCCAGAGGTTCGATCATGTCGAGCTCCTCTGCCATGCGGATCATCGGATAGGGGCTGGCGCTGTCGCCGAAGCGGACCAGCATCTCGTAGTGGTGCAGGGTCGAACCAGCCTTCAGATCGACGACCGGCTGGTAGACAAGGCGGAAGCGCTTGTCGTTCACCGCCGCGCCCAGCACCCCGACGTCGGCCAGGGTCTTCTTGATCGAGCGATCGACCATCTCGTTCAGGTCGAGCGTCCCGCCGTCGCTGACGCCTTCGTTGATGAAGTTGTCCAGCGCATAGCGGATCGCGCGGGCCAGTTGCGCGGGCGAGGCGGTGGACTGAAGCGTCATCAGCCGCGCATTGGCGTGCAGGCCTGAGCTTGAATCGGACGAGATCTGGGTGATGAGCCTTTGAACCAGGGCGTCGACGCCCTCGCCCTTCTGACGCACCAGGGCGAAGCGGTCGGAGCCCAGGCTGGCCGCGGCGGACCCGCCATGGGACTGCGCGCGAAGACCGCCGATCAGGCGCTGCTCGAGCGCGAGGAAGGCTTCGGGGGCCACCCGTTCACGCAGCGCCGCCAGGCCGCCGAACTCCAGGAACGCCATCTCCAGTTCCTGCCCGGTCGCGCGCGCCGCCTCGATCAGGGCGCCTGCCGCCGCCTCAAACGCGGCCTTGTCGTGCAGGTCATGGCTGGTCTTGGGCGCCGCGCGGCTGAAAGCGCAGGATACGGCCCCGCCGTTGCCGGGCATCTTGAACGCGCTCATCGCGGCTGCGCGCTCGGCTCCGCCGTCGCTGGCCAGACCGACCACGATCGGGCCGCCGCGTCCGCCGTCCTTGAGGCCGGCGAGCAGCGCATCGACCATCGCCCGGTCCCGCGGATCGATGAAGTCGCGCCAGGCGCGGCCGACCAGATCGGTCTCCGCCGAACCGGACAGCGCCTCGCTGGCCCCGATGGCCAATCCGATCCGGCCGTCGGGCGCGAGCTCCAGCAGGAGATCCGCGCTCGCGAAGGCGAAGCCGAGCAGGCGTTGAGGGGCTAAGGACAAGCGGACGGTCTCCATCCCGCGACGGGCGCCGCATACTTGCCAGACGCGATTAATTTCACGTTGAGACCGTGGTTCGCCTTAAATGGGGCGAACGGCTAAGTCTTCTCGTCTTCGAAGCCAGGGAGGATGCATGCGCGAACGCCTGACAGCCCGGGTGCTGCTGTTCGACGACGACGGACGGATCCTCCTGCTCAAGGGACGACTGCCGAACCGCAGCACGTCGTCCTGGTTCACCGTCGGCGGCGGTGTCGAGCCGGGGGAAACGCTGCTGGAAGCCGCGCTGCGCGAGATCGCCGAGGAGACAGGCTTCGTCGAGAATGTCGAGCTGGGGCCCATCGTGTGGACACGCGAGGCGGTCAGCATGCTCGCGAGCGGCGAAATGGCGTTGTTCAAGGAAAGCTACATCGTCGCGCGCTGCCGTGGCGGGGAGGTCTCCCGAGCGGGCTGGGAGGCTCATGAGCTTGACCTCATCGACGACATCCGCTGGTGGAGCCTGGAGGAAATCGCCGCGACCACCGACAGGATCTGGCCCGAACGCTTCTGCGAGCTGATCGGCGCGGCGGCGCGCGGCGAGCACCCTGCGTCGCCGCTGGAGATCAGCGTCGTCAGCGCCGCCGGCTGAACGCTGTCATCGGGGCGCCGTCTCGGCGCGATAGGGGAGGGGCATGCTGATCACCATTCTCGCCGCGGCCGCGGCCATCTCCGCAAGCTGCGATCTAGAGACGCCCAACGGCGAGCCCGGATGCACCCGCGCGGCGGTCGATGCGCTCAAGGTCAACGATCTGCAGGCGATCGGCACCCACAACTCATACAAGCAGGCGATCGCGCCCAGGCAGATGGCGTTGCTGCGGGTTGTTGATCCCAAGCAGGCTGACGGCCTGGACTACGCCCATCCGCCGCTGGCCGCCCAGCTGGGCGCCGGTGCGCGCCAGCTCGAGCTCGATCTGTTGAATGACCCGGGCGGCGGTCGCTATGCTTCGCCCCTGGCGATGAAGATGGCGCCCGACATCCCGTACGACCTCGCGCCGCTGCAGGGGCCGGGGATGAAGGTCATGCACGTCCAGGACATCGACTACCGCTCCAGCTGCGCGCGCTTCACCGATTGCCTGAAGGAGGTGGCGGCCTGGTCGAAGGCGCACCCCGATCACCTGCCGATCCTCATCCTCCTGAACCTCAAGGAGGGCGGGCTGAACGTCCCCGGAACGGTCGAGGCCCTCGCCTTCGACGCCGCCGCCATGGACGCGGTGGACGCCGAGATCCTGTCAGTCTTCCAGCCCGGCGAACTGATCACGCCAGGCAGCGTCCAGGGCCGCCGCGCCAGCCTGCGCGAGGCGGTGCTGGCAGGCGACTGGCCGACCCTGAAGGCCGCCCGCGGCAAGGTGATGTTCGCGCTCGACGCGCCGCCCGAGCAGGTCACCCTCTACCGCGGCCAGCGGCGCTCGCTGGAGGGACGGGCGATGTTCGTGAACATCGATGAGACGTCGCCGGCCGCCGGCTACATCACCCTCAACGAGCCCAAGGAGCAGGCCGCCCGCATCGCCGCGGCGGTGAAGGCCGGTTTCATCGTCCGCACCCGCGCCGACGCCGACACGCTCGAGGCGCGCAATGGCGATCTCAGCCGCCAGCAGGCTGCGTTCAGCTCCGGCGCGCAGTACGTCTCGACCGACTACATGGCGCCTGACCCGCGCCTGGGCGCCTACAGCGTCCAACTGCCCGGCGGGGGAACCGCGCGGCGCAGCCCGGCGCGCTAGGGCCGCGCGTCCGGATACTGCGGCAGGTCGTCGGTGATCGGCCACCAGTCGGCTTTGGAGTCGACGTAGAAGTGGAAGTCCAGTTTCGCCCCGACCGGCGCATCCAGCGTCCCGGCCCGCAGGCGGATGAACCCGGGCTTGCTCGCCAGCCGGCTGAACAATGGCCCGCCGCACCGGCGGCAGAACACCCGCTCCTTGCCCGGCGACGACTCGTAGGCGGTCAGCTCGGCCTCGCCGCTGAGCATCCGCACGTTACGGGTTTCCAGCGGAATATTGGCGCCGAACGGCCCGCCCTGAGCCTTGCGGCAGTCGCCGCAATGACAGAGCTGGATCGGCGGCAGATCGCCTTCGACCTCGAAGCGGACAGCACGGCAAAGGCAGGATCCGGCGTGCATTTGGTCAATCTCCTGAAGCCTTGACGCGAGCATTAGGGTTAAGGCCGCTGAAACTAACCAAAAGCGTTTACGGGCAGTTGACGGAACGTCGTTATATTTCGCGCATGACCCGTTTCTCGATCCAGTATGAGGAACCGTCCCCGCGGAAGCCGGCTCCGAACGGGTGGGTGATCGTTCGCGTCTTCATCTGGACGCTGCTGTTCGCCTGCTTCGGACTCTGGAGCTGGGCCATGCTGGCCAAGTAGCAACTGGCCCGCGCCTTGCGTTCGCACTCCTCCGACTGGGCAAAACGTCCCGACGGAGGACACAATGCGGTTCACATTCGCCGAAGAAGTGCAGGCTCCCCGCCGCAACCCCCTGATGGTCTGGGCGCGCCGAGCGTTCGACATGATCGTCGTCGGGGCGCTGCTGCTGGCGGCGGCCGAGACCATCTCGTTCCTGCGGGACCTCGCGGTCTAGGGCCGTCATCGGCTTGTCATCTCCGCGTCGCATGACCGTTCCGAGCCAGGCTCGGGAGATCGTCGCACGATGGGGCAAGCCAGCGCCTTCCTTTGGGCCTACCTGTTCGACGACGGCCTCGCGCGGCCTCTGACCGAGGCCACCGCGCATGCCCATCCGGCCTGCCCGCAGGCGTGGGTCTGGACCCACTTCCCCCTGAGCGACCAACGCGCGCGTCTCCACCTCGAAGACTTCGCCGAAATGCCCGCCGCGGCGCGCGACTTGATCCTGCGCACGGAGCAGCGCGTGCAGATCCAGTTCAGCGGCGCCTGGGCCTATGGCGTCCTTCCCGACTTCGAGCGTGACCTTGACGGCCGCGCCAACGGCGCCGGTCGACTGTTGTTCGCCCTCTCCGAGCGGCGCCTGGTCACCGCCCGCCGCCAGGCGCTGCGCGTCGTCGATGAGGTGCGGCGCGAGGCCGAGCGCGGTGAGCGCCTCCAGGCACCGGCGGACGCCGTGATCCGCCTGATCGAACGCTATGTCGACGTCTCGGAGATGCGGCTGCACGCCGCCGCGGAGGCGCTGGATCGTGTCGAGGATCACATGCTGGGGGGACACGGTGAGGTCGAGGGATTGAAGCTTGGGCCCACCCGCCGGAGCCTGTCGCGCGATCACCGCGAGTACCTTGGCTTGCGCAGCGCCCTGCACCGCGCCTGCGCGCCGCGCGCCGCCCACGGGGTGGATCTGCTGTCATCGCACCTTCCCCGCCTGGCGCAGGAAGCCGAAGACCTAGACCGTGAAGCCGCCAGTCTGCAGGAGCGGGCCCGGCTCGTGCACGAAGAGATCGACACCCAGATCACCAGCGCCACCAATCGCAGCATGAAGGCGCTGACGGTGATGTCGAGCCTGCTGATCCCGCCGACAGTGATTGTTGGCGCCTTCGGAATGAACCTCGAGGGCATGCCCTTCGCCGCCTCGCACGCGGGCTTCGCAGCGGCCTGCGGGCTCTGTCTGGCGGTGGTGGGAGGCGCCTACTGGCTGCTGCGGCGGATGCGGGTCATGTCCTGACGCCACGGCGCCCTGGAAACGCGCCCCGAACCGCGTCTAGTGAGGCCAACGACCCTGGGGAGAGACGCCGTTGAAGATCCTGAGCCTGACGCTTGCTGCCTGTCTGCTGGCCAGCGCCGCCCACGCCGAGGCCCCCAGCGTCGCCAAGGTCGGCGACCTGCCCGCGGTCTTCGACGACCTTGGCGTCGCGGTCCAGACCTTGAAGACCGCCGACGGGCGCACGGTCCATTTCACTGACACCGGCGAGCCTGGTTTCCGGCCAGTCCTGTTCATGGGCGGGACCGGCACCAGCGCGCGCGCCTTCGAGATGACCGAATTCCTGAAATCGATGCGCAAGCAGCTGAAGCTGCGCTTCATCACGGTCGAGCGTAACGGCTTTGGCGACAGCCCGATCAGGGCAGGATGGGGTTATGCCGACTATGTCGCCGAAGTGCGCGCGGTGCTCGACCATCTGCAGGTCCAGCGCGCCTCGGGCGTGGCGATCTCGGGCGGCGGACCGTACATGGCGCAGGTGGCTGCGGCGATGCCTGAGCGCCTGATCTCCCTTCACCTGCTGGCGGCTGCGACCCAGCGCCCGCCCGAGGACGCCGTCTGCAAGCTGAGCGCCGATCAACTCACCGCGTTCATGAAGTCCCAGGTGCAGAACCCCAAGACCTGGTGGGGCTTCCCGAAGGACAGCCCGACCCACAAGATCCCCGGCTTCGCCGACCGCGCCTATGACGAGGGCGCACGAGCGTTCTACATCCGTGGCCAGATGGGCGACCCCGCGCCCGAGGTCGCCGAGGTCATGCGATACTGCGGTCCTTCCCCAGACCTCTCGGCGGTCAAGGCGCCGGCCTTCATCTACCAGGGGACGGCCGACACCTTGGTCACGGTGGAGACGGCTGAACGCTGGAAGGCCCAGTTGCCGAACGTCGTCGAGATGCGGCTGTATCCGGGCGAGGGGCACGACGTGCAGTATCGCCATTGGGATCAGCTGCTGCTGGACGTGGCCGGTCATGCCGACCTTACTGTCCTCTGCGCCTCGGGTCGCTCGCTGGCGGTTCCCAAGGCGCAAGCCGAACGCAAGCTGAAGGCAGGCGCGACGTTGGGCGTCTGCGCCTGGGCCAAGCCGGCGGCCGGTTAGACGCTCGCCTTCACGGGCTCTCCGGGCGCGTCGGGATCCTGGTCCTCGATGTCCTCCAGTTCGCCCTCCCACTTGGCCACGACCGCGGCCGCGACCGAGTTGCCGACCACGTTCGTCGCCGAGCGCCCCATGTCCAGCAGATGGTCGACGCCGAGCACGATGGCGATCCAGGCTTCGGGCAGGCCGAAGTAGGTGAGGGTGGCCATGATCACCACCAGCGAGGCGCGTGGCACGCCGGCGATGCCCTTCGAGGTCACCATCAGCAGCAGCAGCATGAAGATCTGCTGCTGGACCGTCAGGTGCACGCCGTGCGCCTGGGTGATGAAGATGGTCGCGAACGTGCAGTAGAGCATCGAGCCGTCGAGGTTGAACGAGTACCCCAGCGGCAGCACGAACGAGACGATGCGGCGGCGGACGCCGACCTTGGGCAGGGCGTCCAGGATGCGGGGATAGGCGGCTTCCGAACTGGCGGTCGAGAAGGCCAGCAGGGCCGGCGTGCGGATGACGCCGAACAGCGGCACCACGCGTTTGCCGATCACCAGGAAGCCGGCGATGAACAGCAGCACCCACAGCACGCCCATGGTCGCATAGAAGCCGACGACGAACTTGCCGTAGACCGCCAGCATGGCCAGGCCCTGCGTCGCGATGGTCGAGGCCAACGCCGCGAAGATGGCCAGCGGGGCCAACTTCATCACGAACTCGGTGACCTTCAGCATGATCTGGGCGCCCTGTTCGACCAGGACGGCCACGGCCGGCGCACGATCGTCGACCGCGGCGACCGCGGTGCCGACGAACAGCGAGAAGACGACGATCTGCAGGATCTCGTTCTTGGCCATTGCGTCGACGATCGAGGTCGGCACCAGGTGGGTGATGAAGCCCTTCAGGGTGAAGGCGTCGGTGCTGGCTGCGGTGGGCGCGGCGGCGGCCGCGGTCTCCAGGTGCAGACCCGCGCCCGGCTGCAGCAGGTGCACCATCATCAGCCCGACAAGCAGCGAGACGACGGAGGCGCCGATGAACCAGCCCATGGTCTTGGCGCCGATCCGGCCGACGGCGGCGGCGTCCTCCATGTGGGCGATGCCCGCGACCAGGGTGGTGAACACCAGCGGCGCGATGATCATCTTGATCAGGCGCAGGAAGACGTCGGTGATCAGCGACAGGTTTTCGGCGGCCTGCTTGGCCTGTTCGGGGCTCAGGAACTGGTTGCACGCCCACCCGACCCCCACGCCCAGCACCATGGAAAGGACAATCAGCAGGGCGAAACGGCGGTTCATAGGCTGCTCACGGCTCGTGGAAGGCGGTCGGCGCGGCCTCGCCGCGAAATTCCGACTTTCCATCAAGACGCACGCGGGCCTCGGCGCCTCATGCCAAATCGTCGCCCGGTCATAACCTTTGCGCTCGAAAGCGCGCCGGCCCTAGTCCGGGACCACGTCGAACGCGATGGTGGTGCGTACCTGATCGCCGCCGAACGGCACGGTGCCGTGCCACATGTAAGATGGGAACAGCGCCAGCAGGCCGGGCTGCGGCCGAACGAAATGCTCGGCCTCCAGCGCCGGCCGGGTGGGGATCGGCGGCGCGCCGAAGCGCAGCCATCCGGCGCGATCGTCCTCGCCGGCCCCGAGGGCCTGCGGCACGTCGATGTAGCAGGCCGACGAGATCCAGCCCTGCGGGTGGATGTGATCGACGTGGAAGCCGCCGGGGCGCAGCCGTACCGACCACGCGCCGAGCACCCTGTGGCCGCCGCGGTTGCGGCCGCGGAACATGTCGTCCCCGATCCCGACTGCGGCGCGATACGCACCGATCGGCCCTTCGATCGCCTCGAAGAAGGCGCGTATGGCGGGATGCTCGGAGGCCAGCAGGTTCTGCGAGGTCTGGGTGCCGCCGCGCACTGACTGCTCGACCGGGTGGGCCTGCAGGGCATGCAGGTCGGCGAGGGCTACGCGCAGGTCGCCCAGATAGGCGTCCAGGGTGCTCCAGCCGCGCGGCGTATCGATCGTCTGGGCGCGGACCAGGGCGCCATAGTCCCAAAGGTCGCGATATCTCTCATCGCCCGCCAGCCGTCGTGCGGTCGCCAGGGCTGCGGCCGCCTCCTGATCGATCGGGTTCTCGGCCAGCAGGTGCTCGGCGATCTGGGCGGCGGCGCTTGCCTCGCCCAGGGCGAGGTGGGCGTGGGCCATCGTTCGTCTGGCGGACTGATCGCGCGGGCTGCGGGCCAGTACCGATGCGCAAAGATCGCGGCTGCGTTCGGGCGCGACGCTCAGCGAAAGGGCGGCCGTTTCGAGCGCCAGGCGTAGATCGCCGGGAGCCGCCGCAAGCGCCGCCTGCGCGAAAGCCAAGGCCTCTTCTTCGCCCGCGATATGGTTGAGCAGCCGGATCTTAACGCCGGACAGGACGGGGCCTAGCGCTGGCTGCGACCGCGCAGCGTCCAGGGCTGCATTGATCGGCGCCAACGCCAGCGCCGCGTCGCCCGAGCGCATCCAGATCAGCTGGCCCAGGTCGCGCAGCGCGTCCGCATAGCCGGGCCGCTTGGTCACCGCCGTACGGAACGCCGTCTGCGCCTTTTCGAACCTGCGCAGGCCTTGAAGGGCGCGGCCGTAGACAAGCCAGGTCTCGGGCGCATCCAACCCGAGTGAGAAGGCGCGTTCCGCTTCGGCGGCGGCTTCACGGTCGCGGCCTGCGTCCCCAAGGCCTGAGGCGACATTGTGGGCCGCGACGCCGCTGGTCGGGTTGAGCTGGGCGGCGCGGGCGTAGTCGGCCAACGACTCCGGCTTGCGATCCAGCGCCTTCAGCGCCGCGGCGCGGGCGGACAGCGCCTCGTGCCACGCAGCCTCGCCTTGGGTGAACGGGCGGACCAACACCTCGGCCTCAGCGGCCCGGCCGCCGGCGGTCAGCAAGCGGGCGAGCGCCGCAGCAGCTTGGACACAGTCCGGGGCCTGCGCCAGCACTCCGCGATAGGCGCGCTCGGCTTCGGCCAGCCGGCCGGCCCGTCCAAGCGCGCGGGCCTGTTCCAGCATCTGGGATACGGTTGGGGAGGGCGGAGGCGGGATGGCGGCGGACAAGCGTCTCGACTTCCGTTCACTGAGCATTGGCGAGCCCGATGCGCGAGCGTGCGCGCACATTGTGCGAACGCCCTGCCGAGCCTGTCCAGTGGGCGCCGGATGTGTAGGCGAGACGCAAAAGCCGCACTCGTGAAGTGCTCGGCGCCGCACTGCAAAAAATTACGGATCGGACATGTGGGTCCTCAGAACCCCTGCGTCTTGGGCTCGGACGCGCGAGGGGTGCGTCGTCAAATAATAAGGGCGGACGGATGAATTCGAGTACCTTGAAGTGGCTGATGGTCGGGGGTGTCGCCTACGGCGCGTTGCTCGCTGGCGGCGTTGCCCAGGCGCAGGAGGACAGCTCCACCGCCGTTGAAGAAGTGGTCGTCACCGGCTCGCGTATCGCCCGGCCCGACTATGTCGCCAACAGCCCGATCGTGTCCGTCGGCCAAGCGGCCATCGAGAACACCGGACAGGTGACCGTCGAAAAGTCGCTGTCGCAGATGCCCCAATTCTCCGGCTCGTTCGGCCAGGGCAACACTGGCTCGACCTCGACCGGCCTCAATGGCGGCCAGTCCTACGCCTCGCTGCGCGGCCTCGGCGCCAAGCGCACCCTGATCCTGATGGACGGCCGTCGCCTGCAGCCGTCGAACCCGGACGGTTCGGTCGACCTCAACACCATCCCTGAAGCCCTTATCGAGAACGTTGAAGTCATCACCGGCGGCGCCTCGACGGCCTACGGTTCGGACGCCACCGCCGGCGTCGTGAACTTCCGCCTGAAGCGCAACTTCGACGGCATCACGGTCGACAGCCAGTACGGCATCTCGGAACACGGCGACGGCGAGTCCTTCAAGGTTTCGCTCACCGCCGGCCGGGCGTTCGACGAGGGCCGCGGCCGCGCCGTTCTGTCGGTTGACTACACCAACCGCGACATCGCGCTGCAGAGCGCCCGCGACTGGTTCGTCTTCCGCCTGACGACGCCGGGTCTGTCGACCATCCCGCAAGGCACCGTGCTGTTCGGCGCGAACCTGCCGACCCTGGCTTCGGTCAACGGCGTGTTCGTTGGCCAGTACGGCACGGCCGCGCTGCCGGGCAACGCTGCCGGCCGTTACACCGGCCAAATCGGCTTCAATACCGACCAGACGATCTTCTCGACCGCCGGCGTGCGGGTGCAGAACTTCCGCGACCCCCAGACCAACACCGCGTACATCGTCAACTCGAACGCCTCGGGCAGCCAACAGCAGGTCAACTTCGGCTATGACGGCGCCTCGATGCAGTCGGATCTCGACCGCTATTCGGTGTTCGGCAAGATCGACTATGACCTGACCGACAATCTCCGGTTCTTCACGCAGTTCACCTTCACGGACTACGAGTCGGTCGGCATTTCGAACCCGACCCTGGCCTCGAACGTCTACGGCCTGACCGTTCCGGTCTCGAACCCGTTCATTCCGGCCGACTTCCGCGGCATCCTGGCTTCGCGTCCCACCCCCGGCGCAGACTTCACCTTCTACAAGGCTCTGGACATCCTCGGCCCGCGGATCCAGCGCTATGAGTACACCGTCTACCAGCTGACCAGCGGCCTCTCGGGCGACGTCGGCTTCAAGGACTGGACCTGGGACGCCTACGCTTCGTTCTCGAAGGCCAAGTTCGACAACGAGCAGACCGGCGGCGCCAGCGCCAGCGCTGTCAATCGCCTGCTGCGCAGCCCCACCGGCGGCACCGAGTACTGCACCGGCGGCTGGAACCCCTTCGGCAACCTGACCCCGTCGGGCGACTGCATCCGCTACATCAGCCGCCGCACGCTGAACCAGAACGAGCTGGAACAGCGCATCGTTGAAGCCAGCGTCCAGGGCGGCCTGTTCGAACTGCCTGCCGGCGAGATCCGCTTCGCGGCCGGCGTCGACTACCGCTCGAACGAGTACACCTTCACCCCGGACACCCAGCTGAACCAGCCCGACGGCACGTCCGACGTGCTGGGCTACAGCGTGCTGCGCGACGCCTCCGGCTCGGTCGACACCTACGAAGCCTTCGGCGAACTGCTGATCCCGATCGTCAAGGATCTGCCGTTCGTCAAGGAGCTGAACACCAACCTCGGCTACCGCTTCTCGGACTACTCGTCGGTCGGCGCGATCAGCACCTACAAGGTCGACTTCGACTGGTCGGTGATCGACAGCCTGCGCTTCCGCGGCGGCTACAACCGCGCCATCCGCGCCCCGAGCGTCGGCGAACTCTACGCGCCGGTCTCGACGGGTTCGGTCGCCATCGGCACCGCCGGCCCGACCAACACCGACGGCGACCCCTGCGATGTCCGTTCGTCGTTCCGTCAGGGCGCGAACGCCGCTCAGGTCCGGGCGCTCTGCCTGACCCAGGGTGTTCCGACCGCGATCATCGACAGCTACCAGCTCGGTACGGCCCAGGTGTTCGCCCTCACCGGCGGCAACCCGGACCTGCAGGAAGAAACCGCCGACACCTTCTCGTTCGGTGCGGTCGTCACCTCGCCGTTCGAGCACCCGCTGCTGAGCCGCATGTCGGCCTCGATCGACTACTACAGCATCAAGGTGAAGGACGCCGTCGGCAGCCTGCCGATCAAGAACTCCTTCCAGTTCTGCTACAACGCCGGCGGCGCCAACCCGACGTACGATCCGAACAACTACTACTGCCAGCTGATCGCCCGTAACACGGCGTCCGGCGTGCCGCTGAACCCCGTTCAGCCGCTGCAGAACCTTGGTCAGTTCGAAACCACCGGCATCGACTTCCAGTTCGACTGGAACATCGACCTGATGGACGTCGGCCTGAGCGAAGACGCCGGCGCGCTGGCGATCAACGTCTCTATCGGCTGGTTGGACCAGTTCAAGATCCAGAACCTGCCGAACGCGGCGACCTACGACTACGCCGGCACCTGGGGTACGGCCGTCGAGACCAGCGCCGGTCAGGCTCACCCGGAATGGAAGTCGGTCACCTCGGCGACCTACACCCGCGGCCCGGCCAGCATCGGCCTCCGTTGGCGCTATATCAGCGAGATGAAGAACTCGGCCGTGGTCGTCAGCCCGAACAGCACCGCGCGTGGTGTGAAGGCCTACAACATCTTCGACCTGAACAGCC
Source organism: Phenylobacterium sp. Root1290 (assembly GCF_001425305.1). GTDB lineage: Bacteria > Pseudomonadota > Alphaproteobacteria > Caulobacterales > Caulobacteraceae > Phenylobacterium. Next base: position 592,260 of record NZ_LMEE01000003.1, read on the forward strand.
GCGTGAAGCTTCCGTGGGAGACCGACCTGCGCTTTGGCGTGAACAACCTGTTCAACCAGAACCCGCCGCAGGCTGGCGACACCGAATACAACTACGACCAACAGAACTACGACGTCATGGGCCGCACCTACTACGTGGGCGTGCGCAAGCGTTTCTAGGACTGAAATCGGAGACAGGGGCGGCCCCACCGCCCCTGTCGCCACAAACCGCTGCGTCCTTGGCGGTGGAGGGCGTCGGTCGAAAGACCGGCGCCCTTCTTGTTTGCGGGAGGTCCTGGCGAGCGGGCAAAAAAAGAGCGCCGGACCCGAAGGCCCGGCGCTCCCTGGCGTCCTGGGGAGACGCCTACTTCTTGGCGACGGCCGGTCCGTAGAGCATGCCGTTGAACAAGAACTTGAAGGTTCCGTAGGACTGCGCGCGCTGGGTCACTTCCGGGCCCATCACGAACAGCTTGCCCTTGCCGACGTCGATATCGAGGACGCCGGTCGAGCCCTTCAGCTTCTCCTGGCCGACGGCCCAGCCGCTGCGCAGCGGAGCATCGGTGTCGAACCATGAGACGCGCGCCACGCCGGTCGCCGAGGCCTTCAGGTTGAAGGTCGGGCTGCGGTCGAAGAACACGTCCACATCCTGCGGGATGCCGTAGGCGAGCGGCTGGCGGTTATCGACCTTGGCGCGCAGCACCGAACCCGGAATGTAGAATTCCTTGTTCGACAGGCCGGCGACCTTGTCGCCGTCCTTCTTGGCCACGGCCACCTCGACCGGCGCGCCGATCACGGTCGCCAAGCGCGACGACGAGCCGATGGTGATCACCGTGCCGCCGTTCTTGGCGAAGTCGGCGACCTGCGGCAGCGTCTTGTCGTCGGTGATCGCGCCCAGCCACGGGTGGAACTCGGCCGGGATATCCTCGGCCTTGGGCTGCGGGAAGGCGCGGCCGGCGCGGAACGGACCGCCCTGCGGAGCCGGGATCACGCCGTCGGCGAAGACCAGGACGTCGTAGTCCTTGGCCAGGTCGCCGGCGTCGAGGCGCTTCGGATAGACCACCTCGAAGGGCGCTTCGAACTGTTCGAACAGCCAGCGGTTCCAGCCCGAGGGCATCGACCCGCCGTAGACGTCGACCAGACCGATGCGGACCGGCTTCAGGGGCAGGGCTTCGCCCGCGGGCTTGGCGCCCACGGCGAAGGCGTCGATGCCGAGATCCTTCACGCCCTTGGCGATCACCGCCTGGGCTTCGGCCGAGGCCGGGACCCAGATGGCGCCGGGACCGAAGCTGTCCTTGCCGGCCTTGGCGCCGTCCTTCAGCCAGAACACCGGCTGACCAGCCTTCAGCAGGCGGTTGGTCAGGGTGAAGCTCTGGTTGGTCTCGTGGCTGATCAGCCAGCCCGCCTTGCCCGAACCCTTCACCGAACCCGACTGCACGGGAACGAGGTCCGGCAGGCGTTCGGTCGGGGCTTCGAAGCCGTCCAGGATGCGGTCGAACTTGATCCCCATCTGGTAGGCCAGGGTGTAGCCGGTGATGTCGTACGGCGCCTTGGGCGGGCCGCCCGGGTACTCGAGGTCGTGCGGGTGGTCCTGCGGCTCGAACATGTCGAGGACGTGCGGACGATAGGCCTGCGCCGCCTTCACGACATACGATCCGGCCGGATAGGTCTTGTCGCCGACCTTGAACGACTTGGTCGCACGATCGACGTCGACGCCGGTCTTGATCAGCGCGTTCACGAACGCGGTGACGGTCGGCATGTCGGCCTGGTCGGACGGGATGATGAAGCCGCGCGGATCGCGGGCTTCGGGCTTTTGCAGGACGCCATAGAGCTTCGGATCGACCGCGCCGGCGCGGCCGAAGAACGATGCCATCATTTCGTCCTCGCCCGCGGGCTTGGCGTTCTTGGCCGCCTCGTTCAGTTCGTCGATCTTGGTCGGCGTGGTCGTCCAGCTGTCCTTGGAGCCGCGCTCGATGCTGTTCGCGCCCATCTTGTAGATGTTCGACAGCAGGCGTTCGCGGTTGCGCGAGGCGTAGTCGATGACCGCGCGGTTCATCGTCCACTGGTACTCGACGGTCTGCGACAGATGCCAGGTCTGCGGCGCGATCGGCATGGGCCGGTCGCCGTTCGGCAGCTGCAGGTTCGGCACCAGCTTCACGGTCTCGGGGGTCGGGCCGCCGATGATCTCGGTCAGCAGGCCGATCGAGTTGTGGAAGTAGGCGATCGAGCGTTCCATCCCGTTGTGCCAGGTGGAGTAGGACGCGGCGCTGCGCGCGCCCGAGCCGGGCTTGTCCTCGGCGACCAGACGGCTGTGCATGGCCATCCCGACTTCCTGCAGGGAGGTCATGACCAGCGGGTCATAGTTGTAGTTGAAGGGGTCGCGGAACGGAGGAACGAAGACGACCATGCCCGTCGGGCCGGTCTGGTGCTGGTTGAAGATGATCTGCGGGAACCACTCGCGGAACAGCTGCTTGTTGACGTTGGTCGTCTCAGCCATCTGCGACATGTAGCTGTCGCGGTTGTTATCGTGGCCGACGTACTTCTGGTAGAGGCGGGGGATCGAGTAGAACTCGCGCTTCTTGGGGTCCTCGTGACGCATGTACCAGTCGGACACGAGTTCCATGCCGTCCGGATTGTCGTGCGCGAACAGGATGATCACGTCGTCCAGCATGCGCAGGGTCTCAGGGTCGTTCTGAGACAGCATGCGGTAGAGCACCTGGATCTGCCCCTGGGACGTCACCGTCTCCGTGGCGTGCAGGCCGGCGTCGATCCAGACAATGGCCTTGCCCTCGGCCGCCAGCTTGGCGGCTTCTTCCTTGGACAGGCCTTCAGCCTTGGCCAGGCGCTTGGAAATCGCCTTGTAGTGATCGAGCTTGGCGAGGTTGGCGGGCGAGGAGACCACAGCCATCCATTGCGTGCGGCCCTCTTCGGACTTTCCGAAGTCGACCAGCTTCATGCGGTCGGATTGGCCCGCCAGCGTCTTCAGGTAGGCCTCGTAGGCCGTGTAGTCGGCGAGGAAATAGTCGCTGCCCGGATTCTGGGCGAAGGCCTCGGTCGGCGGGGTGATGGTCGCCGCGTTGGCGGCTCCGCCCATGATCATGACCAACGCCAGTGCGGCGCCCGTCATTGCGTGTTTTCGCGTCATTCCATCCCCCGTCTCGTTTGCCAGAACAGGCAGCCCTACAAATGGACCTGCCTCAGTAGACGAGACGCAAGCGGGGTTCGATTCCGCACCTCTGGTTGCGGAACAATTTTAAGGGGGCGGGAGGATACCGACCCGCAGAAAAGCAGGCGGGATCGGATCTGCTGATCCGATCCCGCCTGGCGGCTTACTCGGCGCCGCCGGCCTTGCGGTAGTCGAGCGGCGGCTTGCGGTCGCCGACCATCGCCTTGTAGGCGAAGTCAGCGCCCTGACGCTCTTTCAGCTCGGCCTTGGCCTGGGCGATCAGCTCGGGGTTGGACAGCAGCTCGGCGCCCGTGAGCGAGAGCGTCTTGGCGGCCACGGCCGCGCCCTTCAGGCCGATGCTCATGCCCGCGGCGGCCACGTTCTGCCAGCTGTGGCCGGCCGAGCCGGGCACGAAGGTGGCCGTGGAGAGGCCAACGGTCGGGGTGACCCACGAGACGTCCGCCACGTCGGTCGAACCGCCGCCGGCGTCGCCCGAGGTGTCGGCGTCCTTGTACGGCTGGATCTTGCCCACCGAGGAGAGGTCGCCGCCGCCGTTCGGCAGCGACTTGGCCAGTTCCTGAGCGAACTTGGTCTCTTCCGGGGTCCAGGTGATCCCGCCGACGCTGTTCAGCGACTGGTACATGACCTTGCCGAGCACGTCGTTGGGCAGGAGGTTGTAGACGCCGCCGGTCTGTTCGAACTCGACCTTGGTGTTGGTGATCATCGCCGCGCCTTCGGCGGCCTTCTTGACGCGGTCCATGACGTTGACCACGACCTTCGGGTCGGCGTTACGCACGTAGTAGTAGACCTCGGCGAAGTCCGGCACCACGTTCGGGGCCTTGCCGCCGTTGGTGACGACGTAGTGGATGCGGGTGCGGTCGGGGATGTGTTCGCGCAGGTAGTTGTTGGCGACGTTCATGATCTCGACGCCGTCCAGCGCCGAGCGACCGGCCCACGGCGCGCCCGAGGCGTGGCTGGATTGGCCATAAAAGCGGAACTTGCCGCTGATGTTGGCCATCGAGGTGCCCTGGTTGGCCGAGTTGGTGTTGCCCGGGTGCCAGTGCAGCGTGATGTCCACGTCGTTGAACAGGCCGTCGCGGACCATGTAGACCTTGCCGGAGCCGCCTTCTTCGGCGGGGGTGCCGTAGACGCGCACTTCGCCCTGCACCTTGTTGGCCACCATCCACTGCTTCAGCGCCACGGCGCCGGCGACCGAGGCGGCGCCGAACAGGCTGTGGCCGCAGCCATGGCCGTTGTCTTGCCCGGCGACCGGCTGCTTGGTGGGGGCGGCGGCCTGCGACAGGCCCGGCAGGGCGTCGAACTCGGCCAGGATGGCGATAACCGGGCCATTGCCGTTCTTGAAGCTGGCGACGAAGCCGGTCGGTTCACCCGCGACGCCGGCCTGGACCTTGAAGCCCGCGGCCTTCAGTTGGTCCTGGAGGAGGGCGCTGCTTTTGACTTCCTGATAGCCGAGCTCGGCGTAGCTCCAGATCTTCAGGGCCGCGTCATTCATCTTCGGGGTGTACGCGTCGACGGCCGCGGTGAGCTGGGTCTTGTCAGCGGCGGTGAGCGGGGCGGCGGTGGCGGCGGAAGCCGCAAGCCAGGCAGTAGCGCAGAGCGCGCTGGTCGCCAGCGCCTTCGAAATCAGTTTCATGGGTCCTCCAGGGCGGCGGCGCATTAGGGCGCCGCCGCTTCTCAAGACGCAGCTGCGTCTGAAATCCTCACTCTCCCGCGGGCGGGTAGAGGTCGATTGTGTCAGGAGAAGTGTCGCCGGCCTTGACCATGCCGTAGGCCTCGAGCGTGGCCACGAAACCGGTGACGTCGCCAGACTTGAAGCGGCCGCTGAGCGGTGTCGCGGCAAGCGCCGGATCGGCGATGCGCACCTTGCGGGTCGAGTAACGGTTCATTTCCTGGACGATCGAGGCCAGCGGACGATTCTCGAACACCAGGCTGCCTTCACGCCAGCTGGTCAGCTCGGCGAGATTTCGTTTTTCCAGGGTCCAGGGCGCGTCGCCTGTCTGCGCCAGGTGATGGCCGGGGATCATCTCGACGCTGGCGCCGGGGCCGCCCACGCGGACCTTGCCTTCGATCAGGCTGACCGACCATTGCCCCGGATCGACGCGAACGTCGAATGCGGTGCCGAGCGCCGTGACCGTCCGTCCAGCGGCGGTGACGACGAAGGGCTTTTCCGCGTTCTTGGCGACCTGGAAGTACGCCTCGCCACGGACCAGAGTCAGGCCGCGTCGGCGATCCCACTCGTCGAGACGCACTTCGGTGTCGGTGCTGAGGGTGACCTTCGAGCCGTCCTTCAAGGTGACGACCTGCTGACCCCCGACCGCGGTCCGATAGACTGCGATGGCCTGAGGCGCTGCGGCCACCACGACGGGCGGTGCGGCGCTGTCTTGCGCCTGGCGCCAGGAGCCATACCCAAGCAGCGAGCCCGCGGTGACGATGGTTGCCGCGATGCCGGCCGCCCAACGCAGGTGGGGGCGGCGTCGGCCGGCGGCCAAGTCAGCCTTCAGCGCCTCGCGCGCAGCCAGGATCTGAGCATCTTCCTTGAGCTCGTCCATGCGATCCCAGGCGCCGCTTACCAGCGCCCAGTCGTCACGATGGGCCGGATCGGCCGCCAGCCAGGTCTCGAAGTCGCTCTGCACACGCCTGTCGCCAGGGTGGCGCTGCAAACGCACAAACCACGACGCGGCGTCCGGATTACCGGAAAGACCGATTTGTCGTTGGTTGTCGTTCATCGAATTCCTGCAGCCGGAGCGAGACGGTCCGGAGAGCCTTGGTGACGTGTTTCTCGACGGCGCTGACGGAGATGCCAAGTTGCGCCGCTGCAACCTTGTAGCTCAAGCCCTCGAAGCGGACGAGCATGAATGCCGCGCGAGTGCGGGGAGAAAGTTGATTCAAGGCCTCCAGGGCCACGGAAGCTTCCTGTTTGGCCTGCAAGATTCGGTCAGGCGACAGCTCGTCGAGCGGATGGTGGGCTTCTTCGAGTTCGCAGTGGGCGCCCCGGCGCCTCACTGTGTCGCGGCGGCGGCGGTCCAAGAGAACATTGGTCGCGGTCTGGAAGATGAAGCTGGAAAGGTTCGTCACCTCTCCGCCTTGCCGACGGTTGTGCAGTCGCAGGAGCACTTCCTGAATCAGGTCGTCGATCTCGTGACCATCGGCTCTTCGCCGAAAGAACGCGCGTAAGGCTTGCTGGTAGGGGATCGACGCGTGCGCTAATCCCTCCGGCTCGCCCCTGGCACCGGTCGTTTCCGCCCACGCCATGGAATTTCCCGAACACCCCGATTTGTCTTATTGATGTCATCGTTGTTGATGGGGGCGCCCAGGTCAATGACGTTTGGGGAGGGGAGCCGCACACTTGGCTCCCTGCTGTGTTTTCGGGCAACGGTGGGGCGGTCGTCGGCGCCATGTGGGCGGAGAGCGGCAAAGAGCGCACTGGCTGGCGGGTTGGGCTGGCCATAGAAGGTTGTCTGTCGGAAGGCCGTGGCGTTGGCGCGGAGCCTTGTAGCCGTTGAGTATTCTCCGTCTCGGGATTGTTGTCGCGTGTGTGTCGTGCGCCGTCTTGCCTGGGACGGCGACCGCCGCCGGCCGCAAGGCGCAATTCTCCATTCCAGCAGGCGCGCCGCTGGATCGGGCGCTGACGCAGTTTTCCGCTCAGAGCGATCGCGACATCCTGTTCACGCCGGCGATGGTCGCTGGACGCCGCAGCAAGGGTGTCTGGGGGCGAATGGATTCAGACGCCGCGCTCGAGACATTGCTGCGGGGCTCCGGGCTTACATGGCGCGAGTTCCAGGGCCGCTATCTGGTCGAGCACGCGGGCCTGGAGAAGACCGCGATCGAGTCCGCGGCCGAGGTCGAGGGCGTGGTTGTGACGGCCTTGCGAAGGCCCACTCTGGATCGGCTCACGCCGATGTCGGTGCGCGCCTTCTCCGGTGAGGAGCTCACCCGCGCGGGCGCTGCGACCTTCACCCAGGCCGCGAACCTGCTGCCCGGGCTCACCCAGACCAGCACCGGGACCGGCCGCAACCGCTTCAGCCTTCGCGGCGTCTCCGGCTCGGGCGAGGCGACCACCGCCCTCTATTACGACGACATCCCGGTGACGGGGCCGAGCGGGACGACCGCCGATCCCGGCGGCTCCTCGCCCGAGTTCCTGCTGGTCGACGTCGATCGGCTGGAATTGCTGCGCGGTCCCCAGGGCACGCTCTATGGCTCGAGCGCCATGGGCGGAGCGCTGAAGGTGGTCTTCAAGCGGCCGGACCTGTCGAATCCCAGCGCCTCGCTGGCCGCGGAGATGTCGACGAACGCGGGCGAGTGGGGGCAGGCGCAGACCCTGGTGCTCAATCAGCCGCTCGTTCAGGACAAGGTCGGCTTGCGGCTGGCGGTCTATCACCGCCGTGATCCAGCCTATCTCGACAACCGGCGACTTGGCCTGGCCAGGGTCAATGAGGGCTCCACCTCCGGCGCTCGCCTCGGGGTCGGCTTCGAGCTCGAAGGCGACCTGCAGATCAACTTGACCGCGGCGCACCAGGATACGCGCGAAGGCGACACCAGCGGCGGCTGGCTGGGCGCCCCGTCCAACGTTTCCTACGCCTATGTCCGCACCCCGTTCGACAGCCTCATGACCATGTACGAAGGGGCGCTGGTCTGGCGCGTCTCCGGCGTGCGCCTCTCAGCCAACGTGGCGTCGTACACTTGGAAGAGCACGCGCCAGATCGACTATACCGGCACCTTGCAGAGCGAGCGGCTGAGCCTCGACGGCTGCAAGCGCTACCTGCAGATCTCGGCCCTTGGGGCCTGCACGCCTGGCCAGCTCGATCTCTACTCGGCCTATGTCGACAGCCGCGCGCCGGGACTGCTCTACCAGCCGATCGATCTGAAAGCGGACGTGCAGGAAGTGCGGCTGCAGTCGGATACGTCAGGATTCTTCGCGTGGACGGCGGGGCTGTTCCGCGAGGCGCGCAGCGACACGATCGACAGTCAGGTGATCGTGGCCGATCCGGCCACGGGCCTGCCACGCCACGGCGACTTCACCGGACGGCGCATTGTCGCCAGCCGGCTCTCGCAACGCGCTGTGTTCGGAGAGGTGACCCTGGGCGCAGACCGCGACACGTCCTTCGTGCTCGGCGCTCGCCACTTCGTCTACGACAAGCTGACCCAGGGCGAGGCCCTGATCGTCAACGTGATCTCGAATACGACCGAGGCCAACTTCCGCAACATGACCGGCGAGAGCGGCTGGAGCCTGAAGCTGCTGGCCAGCCATCGCTTCAGCCCGACCACCATGGGCTATGCACAGGCGTCCCAGGGGTTCCGGCCGGGCGGGGTCAACACCGTGCCTGGGTTGCCGCCGAACGTCGCCGCCTATGGCGCAGATGGGCTGTGGAACTACGAGCTCGGGATTAAGAGCTCCTGGCTCAACAACCGGCTGACCCTCAGCGCCGCGCTCTACCACATCGACTGGCGCGACATGCAGTACACCGCCAACAGCACCAACGGGGCGTTCTCGTTCATCACCAATCTGGGGCGGGCGCGGGTGAACGGGCTTGAGGCCGATGCCAGTTTCGTTCTCAGCCCGGCTTTGCGGGGCGGGGCGAACCTGGCCCTGACCGATGCGATCCTCACCAGCGACCAGGCAAGCGATGTCGGCATCGGGCTGGGCGCTTCGGGCGATCACATTCCGGCCGTGCCGCGGGTGGCTGCTGACGGCTGGGTCGAGTATCGGCGCGACCTGGCGGCGGGGCTGGAACTCATGCTCCGCGCGGACGCCGCCTATGTCGGCCGTTCGCACAGCACCTTCGATCCGGGCGTCGGTTCGGACGTGGCCCTCGGCGACTACTGGCTGGTCAACACGCGGGCGGTTCTTCGCAGCGCGGACTGGACCCTGAGCGCCTTTGTCGAGAATCTGACCGACACCGACGATCCGAGTTTCGCCACGACGGGCCGCCAGCCGCTGACTTTCGCGCCGCGTCCGCGCCGCTTCGGCGTCGCCGCCACCTACGAATTCTGACATCGGTTCTGGAGATGCGTCAGATCCGGTCGTAGAATTGGCTGTGGCGCAAGAAGAACATCTTGTGAACCCAGAACAAAGCGCGTACGCCTTGTTCCAGCGGCCGACGACGCCTTTTGAGGCTCGGACTGTCGGGTTGGAATCATGAAACAAGGAGCGCCTTGCAATGAGTCAGTCGGCGTTAAAGCTCGTGGGACGAGAAGAAGGCGATAAGCAACGCGCTCTGGAAGCGGCGATTGCGCAGATCGATCGGGCCTTTGGCAAAGGCTCGGTGATGAAGCTTGGCTCCAAGAGCCAGATCGAGGTCGAGGCGGTTTCCACCGGCTCGCTGGGCCTCGATATTGCGCTCGGCATCGGCGGTTTGCCGAAGGGCCGTGTGGTCGAGATCTACGGGCCGGAAAGCTCCGGCAAGACGACGCTCGCCCTGCATGTGGTGTCTGAGGTCCAGAAGGCGGGCGGCGTCGCAGCCTTCGTGGACGCCGAGCACGCGCTCGACCCCGCCTACGCCCGCAAGCTGGGCGTGAACCTGGACGACCTGCTGGTGTCGCAGCCCGACACCGGCGAGCAGGCGCTGGAGATCACCGACACCCTGGTGCGTTCGGGCGCCGTTGACATCATCGTCATCGACTCCGTCGCGGCTCTGACGCCGAAGGCCGAGATCGAGGGCGAAATGGGCGACAGCCTGCCCGGCCTTCAGGCCCGCCTGATGAGTCAGGCCCTGCGCAAGCTGACCGCCTCGATCTCTAAAGCCGGCACCTTGGTCATCTTCATCAACCAGATCCGCATGAAGATCGGAGTGATGTACGGCAGCCCTGAGACGACGACGGGCGGCAACGCCTTGAAGTTCTACGCCTCAGTGCGCCTGGACATCCGTCGCACCGGTTCGGTCAAGGTGCGCGACGAGATCGTCGGCAACAATGTCCGCGTGAAGGTGGTGAAGAACAAGGTCGCGCCTCCCTTCCGCGAGGTCGAATTCGACATCATGTACGGCGAGGGCATCTCCAAGCTCGGCGAGATCATCGATCTGGGCGTCAAGGCCGGGGTCGTTGAGAAGTCCGGCTCGTGGTTCTCGTGGAACTCGACGCGCATCGGTCAAGGGCGCGACAACGCTCGGGAATTCCTCAAGAACAACCCGGACATCGCTCAACAGATCGAACGGCAGGTCCGCGGCGCCAAAGAGGTGATCGAGGAAGAACTGCTGGTCGGTCCGACCGGCGACGAAGACGCCGAAGACTAGGATCCGCATCGCCGGAGCGGCCGCCACGGCCGCTCGGAACCGGACGCGTCCAACCCGACGTCCGGACCCGCCCGAGCAGGTCGAGCCCCCGCGCGACCGCTTCCAGTGATGCGCAAGGACGCTTGGACGCACGTCGTCCAAGCGTCCTTTTCCTTTGCGGGCGTCAACAAAATCCGTAAACGGTCGCGCGCGGGGCGGCGCAACGGTGCGCGAGCCCCTATCTATTTTCTCCATTTTCAAGTCCGACGAGCCATGCCGAGCCTCAACGAAATCAGAAGCGCGTTCCTGGGCTATTTCGAGAAGAATGATCACTTGATCATTCCTTCGGCGCCGCTCGTGCCGCAGAACGACCCGACCCTGTTGTTCGTCAACGCGGGCATGGTCCCGTTCAAGAACTACTTCACCGGGGCCGAGACGCCGCCGGCGCCCCGCGCCGCGTCGTCCCAGAAGTCCGTGCGCGCCGGCGGCAAGCACAACGACCTCGACAACGTCGGCTACACGGCGCGTCACCACACCTTCTTCGAAATGCTGGGGAACTTCTCGTTCGGCGACTACTTCAAGGCCGGCGCTATCGAGCACGCCTGGACGCTGCTGACCAAGGAATTCAAGATTCCGGCGGAGAAGCTGTGCGTCACCGTCTACCACACCGACGACGAGGCGGCCGAACTCTGGAAGAAGATCGCCGGCCTGCCGGATGAGAAGATCATCCGCATCTCGACCAACGACAATTTCTGGTCGATGGGCGACACCGGCCCCTGCGGTCCCTGCTCGGAAATCTTCTACGACCACGGCGCCCACATCCCCGGCGGCCCGCCCGGCAGCCCGGATGAGGACGGCGATCGGTTCGTCGAGATCTGGAACCTGGTCTTCATGCAGTTCGAGCAGTTCGCCGATGGCCGGCGGATCGATCTGCCCAAGCCGCAGATCGATACCGGTATGGGCCTCGAGCGCGTCGCTGCGGTGCTCCAGGGCGTCCACGACAACTATGACGTCGACCTGTTCCGCACTCTGATCGCGGCCTCGAAGAACCTCGTTGGGGACGGCACCAACGGTCCCTCGCACCGGGTTATCGCCGACCACCTCCGTTCGACCAGCTTCCTCATCGCCGATGGCGTCTCGCCGTCGAACGAAGGCCGCGGCTATGTCCTGCGCCGGATCATGCGCCGCGCCATGCGCCACGCGCACCTGCTGGGCGCCGAGGAGCCGTTGATGCACCGCCTGGCGCCGGTCCTGGTCGCCGAAATGGGCGAGGCCTATCCTGAGCTGCGCCGTGCCGAGCCGGTGATCGTCGAGACCCTGCGCCAGGAAGAGGAGCGGTTCCGCCGCACCCTGGGCCGCGGCATGACGCTGCTGGACGAGGCGACCGCCAAGATGAACGCGGGCGACATGCTCTCGGGCGAGACGGCCTTCAAACTCTACGACACCTATGGCTTCCCGCTCGACCTCACCCAGGACGCGGTGCGCAACAAGGGCATCAGCGTCGATCTGGCGGGCTTCGAGGACGCCATGAAGCGTCAGCGCGATCAGGCGCGCGAGGCCTGGACCGGCTCTGGCCAGTCCGCCCAGGGAGCTGAATGGTTCGCCATCCGCGAGCGGCTCGGCGCGACCCAGTTCCTCGGCTACGACACCACCGAAGCGACCGGCAAGCTGTTGGCCCTGGTGACCGGCGGCGCTGAAATCGGCGAAGCCAAGAGCGGCCAAACCGTCCTGGCGATCTTCGATCGCACGCCGTTCTACGCCGAAAGCGGCGGTCAGGCCGGCGACGTCGGCGAGATCGAATGGAACGGCGGCAAGGCGCGGGTGCTCGACACTCAGAAGCAGGCCGGCGACCTCTTCGTGCACGAGATCGAGATCCTGCAGGGTGAACTCGCGATCGGCGCGGAAGCACGACTGGCCGTGGATCCGGACCTGCGCACCACGACCCGCGCCAATCACTCGGCAACCCATCTGCTGCACGCGGCCCTGCGCAACGTCCTGGGCCCCCACGTGTCGCAGAAGGGCCAGATGGTCGACGGGGAACGCATCCGCTTCGACTTCAGCCACGGCGGGCCGCTGACGGCCGAGGAAATCGATCGGATCGAGACCGAAGTGAATGCGGTCGTTCGTCAGAACCTCCCGGCGGTGACCCAGGAGATGGCGCCCGACCAGGCCATCGAGGCCGGCGCCATGGCGCTGTTCGGTGAAAAGTACGGCGAATCGGTGCGCGTGCTCTCGCTCGGCAAGGCGCTGAGCGGCGAGGGCGACTACTCGGTGGAACTCTGCGGCGGGACCCACGTGGCGCGCACGGGCGACATCGCGCTCTTCAAGATCGTCTCCGAGGGCGGCGTGGCGGCGGGCGTGCGTCGGATCGAGGCCCTGACCGGCGAGGCGGCGCGCCGTTGGCTGATCGAACAGGCGAACGTCGCCAAGGCGCTGGCCGACCAGTTCAAGACGCCGGTCGCCGAAGTGGCCGCTCGCGTCGAGGCGCTGGAAGCCCAGCGTCGCAAGCTCGAGAAGGATCTCGCCGAAGCCAAGCGCCAACTGGCCATGGGCGGCGGGGCGGGCGGCGCCGCTGCCGGACCCGAGGATATCGGCGGCGTGCAGGTGATTGCTCGCGTCATGGAAGGCGTCGGCGGCAAGGACCTGCGTCCCATCGCCGAGGAGTTCAAGAAGCAGCTGCCCGACGGCGTCATCGCGCTGGTCGGATCGGCCGAGGGCAAGGCGGCGGTCACCGTCGCCGTCACTGGCGCGGCCGCCGGCAAGTTCAGCGCTGTCGAGTTGGCCAAGGCCGCCGTGCTGGCGATGGGCGGACAGGGCGCCGGCGGGCGTCCGGACTTCGCTCAAGGCGGCGCCCCGGACGGGGCCAAGGCTCAGGACGGCCTGGCCGCGATCAAGGCGCTACTGACCACCTGATCAGCTTGCCGATCGGCCCTTGGGCTGGCGGCCCGATCAACGTCGAACGCAGTAGAAAGGCCGGGGGCGACCCCGGCCTTTTCATTTGAGCGGATCGGATCAGGGCTTGGTGAAGATGGCGATCTTGTTGCCGGTCACGTCGCGCACATAGGCTCCGTAGAAGCTGGTGGAGTCCGCCGGACGCGGGCCGGGCGCGCCTTCGTCGACGCCGCCGCTGGCCAGGGCCGCGGCATGCGCCGCATCCACGGCCTCCTTGCTCGGGCTGCGGAAGGCGATCATCACGCCGTTGCCGCCCCGCGCCGCCTGACCATCGAAGGGCGGACAGATAAAGGTGTTCGCCTCTTGGCCTTTGGGGCCATAGCCTGCCCAGCCGCTGTCGAAGAATTGGCGCTCATAGCCGATGGCGCCCAGCACCGCGTCGTAGAAGGGCATTGCCTCCTCGACGTTCAGCGCCCCGATCGTGACATAGCCGATCATGTCGTTCGTCTCCCTTGGATCAGGGCGCGAAGCTAACGGCACGAATCGAACAAAACAAGAACGAATGGCTAGTGCTGAACCTTGATCCTGGCATGATCGGGCGCGCCCAGGCCACTACGACAGGCGGCGGGGCGGAACTGCAGGTCGTGGCAGATGCGCACCTCCTGTAGCCGGTTGCCGTCCGCGACCTTGATGTAGAGGCTGTTGCGGCGCAGGCGGGGATTGCGGGCAAGGAACGCCGTCCGTACGTCGCCGGCGGTGACGGTCCTGTCCGCCGCGAAGGACAGGCTAGGCGGGCTGATCGTGCTCCACAGCGCCTGCGCCTTGCCGAAATAGGCCTCCGGCGTCGCCCAGCCGCAGGAACCGTGCGCCGCCCATTCATGCTGTTGCAGGCTTGCCGAGGGGGTCATGCAGTAGTGCTTGCGGACGGTGGCCGCGCTGATGGCCGGCGCGGGGGCGCAGTAACGCGGATGGCGCTTGCCTTTGCCGTTGGGCCAAAGGCCGTGGACGACGAAGCCCATATGGTTCTGCCGGCACTGGAAGCGCGCTTCCTGCGTGCCGCCACGCGTGCGGCACCACTCCGGCGACCAGGTCAGGGCAAGCATGTAGGACGCGATGGGAACATCGCGAGCGACCTCATGGGCGGGCGGTCGTTCCACTGGCGCAGGCGTGACGTGGGACGGAGCCAGGCAGGCCCGCAATGGCCCGGCGATCGCTGGCCCAGCCATCGCCATGGCGACCAGCAACAAGGCCAAGGCCACGCGACTCATTTGGCCGGCGGTGAAGCGGGCAGGCGGATCTGCACGAGCTTCCAGGCGAAGAGGTCGCGGCGCTCGAACGTGAAGATCACGCCTTGCTCGTCGGTCTTCACACCCTTGGCGCGGACCACGAAACGCGCGCGGTTGGGGTCCCAGTAGCGCAGGCGCGGGAAGATCGAACCTCTGGCGGCGTCGGCGGGCCCCGCGCCTGGGGCATAGCCCCTGGCCAAGTCGTAGAGCCCTGGAGCGGTCATGTAGGGATCAAGCGCCGGCGGCACGGGTACGATCGGTTCGATCGCGCGCTTTATCGCGCCGATCGGATCGCTCCAGACGTCGGGGGGCGGCGGCGCGGGGACCGGCTTGGCGGCGACCTGCGGCCGCAGCCCCTGGCGGACGGCCGGATAGTCGACGAGTTGGGCCAGCGCCTGGCCGTCGCCGTCGCGGGCGGCCGCTTTCATGGCCCTGAAAGCAAAGAACGGCGCGGTCGCGAAGACCAGCGCCGTTCCCACGATCAGAGTGACGATCAAGCGGAAGACCGCGCGGCCGAGGCTCCATTGCCCTGGCGCGCGGTCGTTCATGGCCTTAGGCGGGGGTCTTCGCCAAGGCCGCTTCCAGATTGGCGGCGACCTTGTCGATGAAGCCTTCCGTGGTCAGCCAGCCCTGGGTGTCGCCGACCAGCAGCGCCAGGTCCTTGGTCATCGAGCCGGCTTCGACGGTGTCGACGCAGACCTTTTCCAGGGTGTCGGCGAAGTGGGTCAGTTCGGCGTTGCCGTCGAGCTTGGCGCGGTGCTTCAGGCCCTGGGTCCAGGCGAAGATCGAGGCGATCGAGTTGGTCGAGGTCGACTCGCCGCGCTGATGCTGACGGAAGTGGCGGGTCACGGTGCCGTGGGCGGCTTCCGATTCCATGATCTTGCCGTCCGGGGTGATCAGGACGGAAGTCATCAGGCCCAGCGAGCCGAAGCCCTGGGCGACCTGGTCGGACTGCACGTCGCCATCGTAGTTCTTGCAGGCCCAGACGAAGCCGCCGGACCACTTCAGGGCCGAGGCGACCATGTCGTCGATCAGGCGGTGCTCGTAGACAATGCCGGCTTCCTTGAACTTGCCCGCATACTCGGCCTCGTAGACCTCGTTGAAGATGTCCTTGAAGCGGCCGTCATAGGCCTTGAGGATCGTGTTCTTGGTCGAGAGGTAGACCGGGTACTTCCGCTGCAGGCCGTAGTTCAGGCAGGCGTGCGCGAATTCGCGGATCGAATCGTCGAGGTTGTACATGCCCATGGCGACGCCGCCGCCGGGGAACTCGAACACTTCATGCTCGATGGTGTCGCCGTTCTCGCCTTCCCACTTGATGGTCAGGCGGCCCTTGCCGGGCACACGGAAGTCGGTGGCCTTGTACTGGTCGCCGAAGGCGTGACGGCCGACGATGATCGGCTGCGTCCAGCCCGGGATCAGGCGCGGGACGTTCTTGCAGATGATCGGCTCGCGGAAGACGACGCCGCCGAGGATGTTGCGGATCGTGCCGTTCGGCGACTTCCACATCTTCTTCAGGCCGAACTCTTCGACCCGGGCCTCGTCAGGGGTGATCGTGGCGCACTTCACGCCGACGCCGTGACGCTTGATGGCCTCGGCCGCGTCGACGGTGACCTTGTCGTCGGTGGCGTCGCGGTGCTCGATTCCCAGGTCGTAGTAATCCAGATCGATATCCAGATGCGGGAAGATCAGCTTGTCCTTGATCCACTTCCAGATGATGCGGGTCATCTCGTCCCCGTCGATGTCTACGACGGGGTTCGCGACTTTAATCTTGGCCATGAGGGCAGAGCGCTCCGGGGGCGTAACGGCTAGGATAGGGTAGGGTAGATAGGGTAAGGGCCGTATACTAGGCCAAGGCCCAGACGCAAAGGGTGGCTCACCCCCTATTGACCTGCGATGGGCGCGATCTGGCAGGCGGCGCTTGCATTTTCGGCCCCTCGCATCCCAAAACGCGGCATGGAAGCCGCCGCACCGCCCTGCATCATCCTCAATGTCCCGCAACTGGCCCAGAACATCGGCGCCGTCGCGCGGGTGATGGCCAATTTCGGCCTGGCCGACCTGCGCCTGGTCAATCCCCGGGATGGTTGGCCGCAGGAGCGGGCCTGGGCCTCGGCGTCCGGCGCCGAATGGCCGCTGAACGGCGCGCGGGTCTACGACAGCGTCGAAGCGGCGATCTCCGACCTGTACCTCGTCTACGCCACCACGGCGCGGCCGCGTGAGCTGCAACTGCCGATCCTTGGCCCGCGTGAGGCCGCGGCGAACCTTTCGCACGAGGTGGCCGAGGGCCGCGCCGTCGGGCTGCTGTTCGGCGGCGAGCGGGCGGGCCTGGAAACGGCGGACATCGCGCTTTGCCAGGCCGTGGTGACGCTGCCGATCGATCCGCGCTTCCGCTCGCTGAACCTGGCCCAGGCGGTGGCTATCAACGCCTACGAGTGGCGAATGACCGTCGAGTCGGGCGCGCCGCCGATCTTCCGCGAGGGACCGCCGCCGGCCGACGCCGCCGCGATGCTCGGTCTCTACGAGCATTTCGAGCGCGAACTGGACGACGCAGGCTTCTTCCATCCACCGGAGAAGAAGCCCTCCATGGTGCAGAACCTGCGCTCGGCGCTCGGCCGCGCCCGGTTCTCCGACCAGGAGGTCCGCACCTTCCGTGGAGTGGTTACGGCCCTGTCGAAGGGGCGTGGTCGATCCCTTGAGAAGCTGGCGCGCAAGAAGGCGGGCGAAGGAGAAGTCTGATGGCGTTGCGCGACCTGCTGGACGGCTTGGCGATTCCGATTCTCCAGGCCCCGATGGTCGGCGCATCGCCGCCGGAAATGGCGGTTTCCGTGTCGCGAGCGGGCGGCATGGGCTCGCTGGCGGCCGGCGCCCTGGCGCCCGACCAGATCGGACCCGAGATCGAGCGCATGCGCGCCGCCACGGACGCGCCCTTCGGCGTGAACCTGCTGATGGCCCCCGCGGCGCGTCCGGACGCTTCGACCATCGACTCCGCCCTGGCGCGGCTGGCGCCCTGGTACGCAGAGCTCGGCGAGCCGCCGCCGGCGCATCCCAACAGCTTTGCTCCCGACTTCGAGGCGCAGCTCTCGGCGATCATCCAGGCGGCGCCGCCGGTGGCTTCCTTCACCTTTGGCATCCTCAGCGCGGCCCAGATCGCGGCCCTGCAAGAGGCCGGAACCTTTGTGGTCGGCACAGCCACCACCGTGGCCGAGGCGCGCGCCTGGGCGTTGGCCGGTGCGGACGGGATCTGCGCCCAGGGCTTCGAGGCCGGCGGTCACCGCGGTCACTTCCTGGCCGAGCCCGAGGCCAGTCTGGTCGGGACCATCGCATTGACGGCCCTGATCCTCGACGCGATCGACCTGCCGGTCATCGCCGCCGGGGGCATCATGAACGGGCGCGGCGTCGCCGCCGCCTTGGCGCTGGGTGCCTCTGCGGTGCAGATGGGCACTGCGTTCCTGCTGGCCGAGCAGACCGGGGTCAGCGCGCCCTGGCGCACGGCGATCGAGACGGCGGGCGACGACGCCACGCGGTTGACCCGGGCTTTCACGGGCCGCTACGCACGCGGCATCGAGAACCGGTTCATGCGAGAGCTGCGGGCCGTCGAGGACGAGGTTCCCGCCTATCCGGTCCAAAACCGGCTGACCCAGTCGCTTCGCGCCGCCGCTGCGAAGGCTGGCGAACCCGACATGGTCTCGCTCTGGGCTGGCCAGGCGGTGAAGCTTGCGCGGCCCGGAGACGCCGGCGAGATGGTCAAGGCTTGGTGGCGCGAAGCGCAGGACGCCGCCGGGCGGCTTTCGGCGCGGACATCGGCCTGATCTGGAGCGATCCTGGCGAGCGTGGCGGTTTCACGCTAGGGTGGTCCAAGGTAACGCTTGAGGTGCGCCCCTTGAAAAAACTCGCCCTGACCCTCGCCGCTCTGACCATGTTGGCCACGCCCGCCGCCGCGCAGGTGATGTGCCGTGACGATGTCGGCCGCGTCACCTGCTACGACATCTATGGCAATTCGGTCGTCGGTACGAAGGACGTGCTGGGCAAGGCCACCTGGGTCGACGAGTACGGCAACCAGGTCTCGGTGCGCCGCGACGTGCTGGGCAACCGGATCATCGAGGACAGCGACGGCAATCGCACCAGCGTGCGCCGTGACGTGCTGGGCAACACGGTGGTCACCGACGACCGGGGTAACAAGAGCAGCTGCCGCGTCGACCTGCTGGGCAAGGCCCGCTGCAAGTAACCCTTGCCGAGATTGACTCTTCGGCCTGCTGACGTCATACACCGCCCCTTCGCGCCGCCGGGCCTCGCCCGGTGGTCTGCGATCTATGACGGGTGACCTGACGCCGCCGTTGAGATCGTGTCCTCACTTGCGGGGACGCCGGCTCAGGTCGAAGTGAAAGAGACGACTATGTCGAAGCGCCATAGCGCCAAGTACAAAATTGACCGCCGGATGGGCGAAAACATCTGGGGTCGCCCGAAGTCCCCGATCAACCAACGCTCGTACGGCCCCGGCCAGCACGGTCAGCGCCGCAAGCAAAAGGTTTCGGACTTTGGTCTGCAGCTGCGCGCCAAGCAAAAGCTGAAGGGCTACTACGGCAACCTGACCGAGAAGCAGTTCTCGCGCACCTACACCGAGGCCGCGCGCCGCAAGGGCAACACCTCGGAAAACCTGATCGGCCTGCTGGAATCGCGTCTGGACGCGGTGGTCTACCGCGCGAAGTTCGTGCCGACTGTGTTCGCGGCCCGTCAGTTCGTGAACCACGGCCACGTCCAGGTGAACGGCAAGCGCGTCAACATCGCCTCGTACCGCGTCAAGGTCGGCGATGTGGTCACCGTGCGCGAGCGTTCGCGCAACATGGCCCTGGTGCTGGAAGCCCTGCAGTCGGGCGAACGTGACACCCCCGACTACGTCGAGGTCGATCCGAAGGCCATGACCGCCAAGTTCATTCGTATTCCGGAATTCTCCGAGGTCCCGTACCCGGTGAAGATGGAGCCGAACCTGGTTATCGAATTCTACGCGTCCTAATCGGCGCTGAAGACCATATCGAAATTGCGAAGGCCCCGGAGCGATCCGGGGCCTTTTGCTTTGCGGCGATCTGTGGCCGACTCCTCCGATGAATCGTCGACTGTTGTTGCTTGCGGGCCTGAGCCTGTTGACCGGATGTGCGAGCACGCCCCCGGTCGTCACGCCCAGCGCAGCGACCCATCCCGAACTGGAGGCCGTCTACTCGGCCGTAGCGGGCCGCGAGGCGCTGACCATCCAGGTGGCGTCAAACGGCTGCACCAAGAAGGACGACTTCGCGTTCTACATCGATCGCAAGGGTCCGGCGCCGACGGTGTCTTTCGCCCGAAAACGCCTCGACCAGTGCCGATCGTTCGCCATGGGCAAGACCGAGCTGCGCTTCACCTGGGCCGAATTGGGCCTGGAGCCCCGCACCTCGGTGTTCCTGTTGAACCCGCTCACGGCCTGGATGGGGCCGGGCGGCTAGGGGCGGCCTTAGACGAAGCGTTCGATGATCTCGGGCGTCACGCGCTTTGGCCTGCCGGTGGCCGCATCGATCATGCACCACTCCGTGCGCGCTTGCGCGCACATGGCGCCGTCCGGACCGTCGATGCGCACGAAGCGGTCGAAGCGCGGGCCCTCGGCGGTCTCGGCGACCCAGGTGCGGGCGGTGGCGGTCTCGCCGGGCATCAGGGCGCGGCGATAGTCGATCTCGTGGCGCAGCACGATCCAGGCCCAGCGGACCTGTTCGTCGGCCGGCTGCCGGGACGCCCAGTGCGACGTCGCCATGTCTTGAATCCAGCGGACATAGACCACGTTGTTCACATGGCCGTTGGCGTCGATGTCGGACGCTGACGGCGTGAACTGGAGCGAGAAGACCTGGCGCCCGGGGGGCGGTTCGAGCAGACGGCTCACGCCGTCAGGACGCCCTGTTCGGTCAGGAGGGTCTTCAGTTCGCCGGACTGGAACATTTCGCGGATGATGTCCGCGCCGCCGACGAATTCGCCCTTCACGTAGAGCTGCGGAATGGTCGGCCAGTCGGTGAAGGTCTTGATGCCTTCGCGCAGGGGCTCGCTTTGCAGCACGTCGACGCCGACGAAGTCCACGCCGAGATGGTCGAGGATCTGCACGACGACCGACGAGAAGCCGCAGCGCGGCTCTTCCGGCACGCCTTTCATGAACAGCAGCACCGGATGATCGGCCACTGCCTTGGCGATGAAGTCGTGGACGGGGTTGGCGGTCGCGGTGTCGGTCATGACGTGTGGCCTTTGCGGCGGAGAATTCGCCCCAGAGCTAGGGAGCCTGGGCGCTCTGGTCAAGCGGCAGCGAGCTTAGGCGCGGCGCTGGGCCGCGACCTGTCCGAACCGTGCCATCTCGATCTGGGCGGCGACGCCGGTCGGCAGGTCCTTGTCGGTTACGGCGGCCATGCGCTCGATCATGTCGGCGCGGCCCGCTTCCAACTGGATGCTGGCGAACGCCGGCTCGGTCAGCGCGAAGGCCAGGCAGAGCTCCTCATAGGACCAGCCGGGGGTGTCGTGCAGGAAGCCGTAGATGTTGGAGGCGGCCAGTTGTTCAGTGCGGCGACCGCCCAGCAGGCCACGTCGCATCGGTCGTTCTGTCTCAAGGCGTGGATTGGGCGCGCCGTGCAGGCCGGTCGGGAACGGATCGCATCCGATGAGCGTCATGTTGGCGGCCGAAGCGTCGCGGATGCGCCGCCGGGTCTGCCATTCGGACACCAGGCTGAAGGTCGTGGCGAGGACGTCGAAGGTGTCGTTCGCGATGCAGCGGTCGATCACCGGTCCATCGCCGGCGATCCCGATCTGCAGGCACACCCCGCCGTTCTTCAGATCGGCGAGATAGGCGAGCGCGTCCGGCGTCATGGTTTCGGCCGCCGTCTCGTCCATCATCAGCAGGTCGAGATAGCCGGCGCGTGTTCGTTGCAAGGCGGCGCGTACATTGTCGGCGATATCGCGGGCGGTGATGGCCCCGGCCGGATTGCCGCGCAGGCGCCAGCTCAGGAAGATCAGGCGGCGTTCGACCGCGCTGAGCGCTTCGCCCAGGCCGATCGCCAGGACATCCGAGCCCGCCGTCGCTTCGAAGCTGTTCACCCCGTTTTCCATCGCCGAGATGATCAGGGTGCGCCAGGCCCCAGGCGCGCCCATATTGGGCGCGTCCCGCAATAGCAGGCTTACGGCGGAAACCGCCTTTCCCGATGCGCCGAACGGACGGTAGCGCACGGGCCGTTCCCTCTTAAGCCGGCGCGGAGGTTTCGAGGGCCAGGGCGTGCAGTTCGCCGCCGACCCTGCCCTTCAAGGCTCCATAGACCAGCTGATGCTGCTTTACTCGGGAAAGCCCTGCGAAGGCAGGGGAGACAATGCGGGCGCGATAGTGGTCGCCGTCGCCGGCCAGATCGTCGATCGCGATCTCGGCGTCGGGAAACGCCTCTCGCAGGCTGGTTTCCAGGTCAGCGATGGACATGGGCATCGGGGGAACTCCACTCGGCGAATCTTTCTGCGATAGAAAGCTTAACAACCGCTGGATCGCCATATGGGTCCGCGCCGGCTCGGCGTCAGATCGTTGGTGCGATCTCGTCATAGCCGCGGCCTAGGAACTGCAACAGGCAAAAGCCATTTCCGAACGGGTCGGCCAGCACGGCAATGCGGCCCCACACGTGGGCGCGCGGAGCGGCGTCCAGGGTCGCGCCGGCGGCGGTCGCGCGGGTCAGCGCAGCGTCCAGATCATCGACCACGATGTCGAGATGCACGGGCGTCCAATGGCGCGCATAGCGCCGTGGTTCTTCGCCCGCGCCCCGGGAGCCCTCGGGCTTCTCCAGAATATAGAGCTTCACCGGCAAGCCGGAGAGCTCGGCGCCGTCGCGGCCGAAGCGGCGCGTCACCGTCAGGCCGAGAGCGTCGGTGTAGAACGCCTCGGCGCTGGCGAGGTCGGGGACGTCGATGTTGACGAGCAGATCCATCGACGCCCCCTCGCGATCAGTCGACGATGGCCGAGTAGATCAGGCTCTTGAGCTGGCCGCGGAAGTTGAAGGTCCCCGACGGCATCAGCTGGGTCATGAACACCACCGACAGCTCCTCCTTGGGATCGACCCAGAAGATGGTCGAGGCCGCGCCGCCCCAGTAGTAGTCGCCGGCCCCCAGCGAGGCGGTCTCCACCTGGCCCTTGGTCGCGGCGAAGCCGAGGCCGAAGCCGACGCCGTCGTTCGCGGTCTCCGAGAAGGTGCCCAGGGCCATGGTCGAGAGGTCCTGATCGCCCGGCAGGTGGTTCATGTGCATCATCTCGAGCGTGCGCGGTCCCAGGATCCGGACCCCGTCGAGTTCGCCGCCGCGGCGCAGCATCTCGCAGAAGCGCATGTAATCGTCGGTGGTGCCGGTCAGGCCGCCGCCGCCGGACTTGAACCCGGCGGGTCGCGCAAAGGCGCTGGTCGCGGGATCGTCGATCAGCTTCAGCTTCTTGTCCGGCCCGCGTTGATAGTTGGCGCAGAAACGGTCCGCCTTTTCCGGCGCGACCGAGAAGGAGGTGTCCTTCATGCCGAGCGGGCCGAAGATCTCATCTTGCAGGTACTGATCGAACGGTTTGCCGGAGATCACTTCGACCAGGGCGCCGCAGACGTCGGTGGCCAGCGAGTACATCCAGCGCTCGCCCGGCTGGAACAGCAGCGGCACCTGGCCGAGCTTGTCCAGGAAGCTCTGCATCGTGTCCTCGCCGCCGAAGGTCCGGACCTTGAGCCCCCGATAGACCTTGTCGACCGGATGCTGGACGCCGACGCCCGGCAGGCCGCCCCCATAGGTCAGGCCCGACGTGTGGCCCAGCACGTCGCGGAACGAGATCGGCCGCCGGACAGGCTCGGTGACGATCGCGTCGTCGTCGCCCGAGACATAGACGCGGTGATCCTTCCAGGACGGGACGAAGCGGCTGACCGGGTCGTTGAGCTGAAAGTAGCCCTTCTCGTAGAGGGTCATCAGCGCGACCGAGGTGATCGGCTTGGTCATCGAGTAGATGCGGAAGATGGCGTCGTCGGCCATCGGCTTGCCGCGTTCCAGGTCCATCGACCCATACGACTTGCGATAGGCGAGCTGGCCGCGGCGCGAAACGGCGATCTGGGCGCCCATGATCTTCTGCGGGCCGATGTAGTTGCGCTGCATGTGGTCGTCGATGCGCGCCAGACGAGCAGCGTCCAGGCCCGTCCACTGAGATTGGGCGTCCATAAAATTCCTCCCGAAGAAATGGCGGTCGTTCTAATTGGCGGGCATCATGAGCGCGCCGGCGTACGGAAGCCAAGAAAAACGAGCGGGGGGACGGCGTGAACGAGGAGATCATCGAACCCGACCTCGCGATCTGCGATCCGCACCATCACCTCTGGGACTTCCCGAACGGCCGCTACCTACTGGATGAGCTGCTGGCCGACCTGGGATCAGGGCACAAGGTCGAGAGCACGGTCTTCGTCGAGTGCGGGGCCATGTACAGCGCCGATACGAGCCCGCT
Source organism: Phenylobacterium sp. Root1290 (assembly GCF_001425305.1). Classification (GTDB taxonomy): domain Bacteria; phylum Pseudomonadota; class Alphaproteobacteria; order Caulobacterales; family Caulobacteraceae; genus Phenylobacterium. The sequence goes on from NZ_LMEE01000003.1 coordinate 616,292, forward strand.
GCTGTCGCCGGTCGGCGAGACCGAATTCGTCAACGGCGTGGCGGCGATGTCGGCCAGCGGGCGATACGGCGCCGTCCGCGCCTGCGCCGGGATCGTGGGCTTCGCCGACCTGACGCACGTCGACGTGGGTGCGGCGCTGGAGGGCCACATCCGTGCTGGCGGCGGCCGGTTCCGCGGCATCCGGCATGCCGGAGCCTGGGACCCCAGCGACGACGTTCGCAACGCCCACACCAATCCTCCGCAGGGGCTGTACGCTCGAGAGGACTTCCGGCGAGGCTTCGCGCAGCTGGCGCCCAACGGCCTGTCCTTCGAGGCCTGGCAGTTCCATCCGCAGCTGCCCGAGGTCGCCGATCTGGCCGGCGCCTTTCCAGACACGCGCATCGTGCTGGACCATGTCGGCGGGGTCCTGGGCATCGGTCCCTATGCCGGTCGCCGCGACGAGGAGTTCGCCCGCTGGAAGCGGGACATGGCGCAGGTGGCCCAGCACGACAACGTCGTCGTCAAGCTGGGCGGTCTGGGCATGGCGATCTGCGGTTTCGAGTTCCACAAGCGGCCCAGCCTGCCGTCGTCGGCGGAGCTAGCCGACGCCTGGCGGCCCTACATTCAGACCTGCATCGAGCTGTTCGGGCCTGGGCGGGCCATGTTCGAGAGCAACTTCCCGGTCGACCGGGTCAGTTGCGACTACGCGACGCTCTGGAACGCGCTGAAGCGCCTGGCGTCCGGCGCCAGCGCTGACGAGAAGGCGCTGCTGTTCCGAGACGTGGCGCGGGCCACTTACCGACTGGACGAGGAGTGATGGGATGCAGGGGTTGATGGGACAGGCCGCGCAGATCGCGGAGCAGCTGAAGGCGGGAAAGCAGACCGTGGCGGTGGCGGAGAGTTCGTCCGGCGGACTGATCAGCGCCGCGCTGCTCAGCGTGCCGGGGGCGTCGGCCTACTATCTCGGCGGCGGCGTGGTCTACACGCCCAAGGCGCGGGTCATGCTGATGGAGATCCCTAAGGAGGCGCTGGCGGGCATGCGCTCGGCCAGCGAGCCCTACGCCATGCTGCTGGCGCGCACGGTCCGCGAGCGCTTCGGCGCGACCTGGGGGCTGTCCGAGACCGGCGCGGCCGGGCCGACCGGCAATGGCTATGGCGACGCCGCCGGGCACACCTGCATCGCCGTCTCGGGGCCGATCGAGTTCGTCACGACGATCGAGACCGGCTCCGGCGACCGCGTCGCGAACATGGAAGCGTTCGCGGCCGCGGCGTTGGAGCTGCTCGCCAAGGCGAGCGCCTAGCGGTCCTTCTTGTCGGCCTTGGCGCCGCTCATCTCTGGCACGTAGAGGCCGGTGGCGAACTTCGCGGCCCAACCTTCTGGCCGGAAGCGCGCGCCGAACTCGGCGCAAGGGTCCGGCCGCGGGATCGGCCGCGACTTCAGGCCCTCGGGCGTCATCGCCGCGGCGACCGCGTCGGCGAACGGCTCGGCGAACTGCAGCGCGTCGCCCACGCGGCTGAGGGAGGGGTCGTCGGTGCCGATGGCGGTGGCCCCGCGGCTCCAGCTGATGGCGACGATCTGGCGGTCCTCGCGCAGCATCTCGGCCTCGGCCGACAAGGCGCCGAGGGTTCCGGGCGCGCGCAGGCCCAATGGGCCGGGAATGAAGAAGCCGGCTGCCGCCGAGGCGACCGAGGCCGCGCGGCCGGTCGGGTCCACCCGGGTGATCGCCACACGAACCTTGTTGGGCGCGGCGGGATCGATGTCGAAGCGCTCGGAGAGCTCGAAGCAGAGCTGGGCGTCCAGCTCGCGGAGCAGCAGCACCCGCTCGCCCGGCGTCAGCCAGCCGCCGGGGTTCAAGATGACCGTCGGCTCGATGGCCACCTGGCGCACCTGGGCCAGGCTCGCCTCGTCGCGGCGCTGCTCGACCTTGGCCCGCACCGTGTCGGTGCGCGGGGTCAGGCCGTCATAGGTGGAGAGGAAGCCTGAGCGCGTCGGGGCGCTGGCGCAGGCGGCGAGCAACAGGAGCGGGGCGAGGGCGAGGAGGCGGATCATGACCTACCTACGCACGAGTCCCGCCGCCGGATGCATCCGGCGGCAACTAGCGTCGGTCGCGTCGGAACTTGGCGGCGTCGGCGGCGAGCGAGGAGTAGACCGCGTCGTCCGGGTCGGGCTCGGCGTGGAACGGCAGCTCGCCGGCGACGCCGCGCAGCGCGAGCCAGAGCTGCGGCGCGAAGTGGTCGAGCATCCGCAACGGGCGGCGCTTGTCGTCGGTGACGTCCCAGCCTTCGGCCTCGAAGGCGATCACCTGATCGCGCACAGGCTTGCGCTCGATGCGGTCCCAGCCCTCGGGGCGGGGCGCGTCGTCGGCCTCGTCCTGGGTGATGCCGAACAGGGCGCGCGACACCTCGTCGAGCTCAGGATAGGTCGAGCGCGCGTCGGCGTCGGCGTAGCGCGGCTGCATCAGCGCCTTGTCTTCCAGGTCGCGGATGCCGGGCAGGTCGATGAGGCGGCGGAGCTTGGACATCAGCCGCCCATATAGGCCGGCATCCAGCCCTCGTGCTCGCTGCGCAGCTTGGCGAGCGGCAGGCTGAACAGGCCTTCGACCGCGAGGTCCGCGCCGCCGGCCTTGCCGACCACGGCCGCCTCGACGCCGGCCGCCTGGGCCGCGGCGAGGATGGGCGCGGCGTCCTTGACGGCGACCAGGTAGCGGGCCTGGTCCTCGCCGAACAGGAAGGCGTGCGGGGCCGTCGAATTAGCGGAGCGAAGGGAGCAACCGGTGTTCGAGGCCAGAGCCATTTCGGTCGCGGCGGCGATCAGTCCGCCGTCGGAAAGATCATGGCAAACAGTGACTTGGTCCGAAAGAATCAGGTTCCGCACGAAGTCGCCGACCTTGCGTTCCACGGCCAGATCGACGCTCGGCGGTGCGCCAATTTCCTGGCCCAGAACCTCGCGCAGATACATCGAGGCGCCGAGTTCGCCGACCGTCGAGCCGAGCAGCACCAGCGTGTCGCCGTCCTTCATGCCGGCGAAGTCGGCGCGATGCGCGTAGTCGGCGATCAGGCCGACGGCGCCCACGGTCGGGGTTGGCGGAATCGCCGCGCCGTTGGTCTCGTTGTAGAGCGAGACGTTGCCGCTCACGACCGGGAAGTCGAGGTCGCGGCAGGCCTGCGCCATGCCCTCGATGGCCCGGACGATCTGACCCATGATCTCGGGGCGCTCGGGATTGCCGAAGTTCAGGTTGTCGGTGATCGCGATCGGGTCGGCGCCGACGGCGGTCAGGTTCCGCCAGGCCTCGGCCACGACCTGCTTGCCGCCCTCGAAGGGGTCGGCCAGGACGTAGCGCGGGGTGCAGTCGGAGGTGACGGCCAGCGCCTTCCTGGTTCCGTGCACGCGCACGATGCCGGCGTCCGCGCCGGTGGCCGAGTCCTCGAGGGTGTCGGCCATGACGTGACGGTCGTACTGCTCCCAGAGCCAGCGCTTGGAAGCCATGTCCGGGCTGCTCATCAGCTTCAGCACGGCGTCCGCGTAGTCGGCCGGGGCGGCGACGTCGGCGGGCGTCAGGCGCGGCAGCTGCGGCGAGGCGACCCACGGGCGGTCATAGAGCGGAGCGTCGTCGAAAAGCGGCGCCAGCGGCACGTCGCAGACCACGTCGCCCTTGTGCTTGAGCACCAGGTGGCCGGTGTCGGTGGTCACGCCGATGATGGCGGCGTCCAGGCCCCACTTTTCGAAGATGGCGTGACCGTCGCGCTCGCGGCCGGGCTTCAGGATCGCCAGCATGCGCTCCTGGCTTTCCGACAGCATCATCTCATAGGCGGTCATGCCCACTTCGCGCTGGGGCACGTTGTCGAGGATCAACTCGATGCCGACGCCGCCCTTGCCGGCCATCTCGACCGATGAGGAGGTCAGGCCGGCCGCGCCCATGTCCTGGATCGCGGCGACCGCGCCGGAGGCCATCAGTTCGAGGGTGGCTTCGATCAGCAACTTTTCGGCGAAGGGGTCGCCGACCTGCACGGTCGGGCGCTTCTCGTCCGAGGCGTCATCGAACTCGGCCGAGGCCATGGTCGCGCCATGGATGCCGTCGCGGCCGGTCTTCGAACCGAAGTAGACGACGCTGAGGCCGGCGGCCGGGGCGGCCGAGTAGAAGATCTTGTCCGCGTCGGCGAGGCCCACGCACATGGCGTTGACCAGAATGTTGCCGTCATAGCCGCGGTGGAAGTTGGTCTCGCCGGCGACCGTGGGCACGCCCACGCAGTTGCCATAGCCGCCGATGCCGCTGACCACGCCCGACACCAGGCGCTTGGTCTTGGGGTGGCTGGGGTCGCCGAAGCGCAGGGCGTTGAGCAGCGCCACCGGGCGCGCGCCCATGGTGAAGACGTCGCGCATGATGCCGCCGACGCCGGTCGCCGCGCCCTGGTAGGGCTCGATGTAGGAGGGGTGGTTGTGGCTCTCCATCTTGAAGATGCAGGCCTGGCCGTCGCCGATGTCGATGACCCCGGCGTTCTCGCCCGGGCCGCAGATTACGCGGGGGCCCGTGGTCGGGAACTTGCCCAGGTGCTTCTTGCTGGACTTGTAGGAGCAGTGCTCGCTCCACATCACCGAGAACACGCCCAACTCGACCTCGTTGGGCTCGCGGTTGAGGCGTTGGAGGATGACGTCGAATTCTTCCGACTTCAGGCCGTACTGGGCGGCGGTTTCGCGGAGGGTCTTGCCAGTCTGAGCGCTCATGGGCGCGCATATAGCGGGACTCTGCGTTGAGGGGGAGGGGGGAGCGGGAAACTGCGGCGTTGGCGCAATGGCTCCGAGGCGCGCCCATCGCTGGACTTGCGGCCGCAAACGCCGCCTGGAGAGCTGGCGGCTAGCGCCCGGCTCTCACGAGGAAGTCGTCGAGATATTCGCGCAGGCTCATGGCCGCGGCGCGGGTGTCCTCGAGGGGGAGGCTCTGGTCGGTGATTCTCGTCAGGTCGTCGGTGAGGACGGAAAGATACTTCCGGGTGTCGCCGGAGGCGTCGGCCTCGCGCCGGACCAACTGCATGAGGATGTGGTGGTGGACGATCGATCGCGCCTGGAGGTCAGCGATGAGCCGCGTGAGATCGAGTTCGCGTTGCATGATACGTCGCCCTGGTGTGTCGGAAGCCCGATGGCGCGCTTGCCGCCCGCGCGTGCGAGCACCGCAGGATCGTCCTGCCGGGTTCGGTGACTTGTGACGGAGTGGCAGTCGGGGCAGGGGGCGCTGAAATGTACAGCGGCGGTCCTGCAGACGCTTCCCTAGAGCGTGGGAAGCGAACGCGCGCCCCGAAGGGCGGCGCGCTCAACAGTCGGGATCGTCCTGGACGATCTCGAGGAGTCGATCGGCGAGCCAGGCTCGCCGATCTCTTCCAAGTCAGCGGCTCGAAACGAGCCGTCGGCTTACGCGGGCGTAAGCTGACCGGCGGACATCTTGCCGCTGCGCTGATCGCGTTCCAGCTCGTAGCCGACCTTTTGGCCCTCTTGGAGGCTGCCCAGGGTCGAACGCTCGACGGCCGAAATGTGGACGAAGACGTCTTGGCCGCCGTCGTCAGGTTGAATGAAGCCAAAGCCCTTGGTCGGGTTGAACCACTTCACGGTGCCGGTAGTCATGTGAGTATCTCTTTTGTGTAGAGTTTCGCGCACATCAAGCGATGCGTACGATCAAATTGTCGGAGAGGATCTTGGTAGGCCCGGAGCTCAATCCGAGGATCAAGCGTGGAGAGCAACCGATGCCAAAGCGCAAGTCGATGGCCTATAGTCTCACGTGCGGTGAGACAATTCTACAGAAAACTTTGGAAAGGCGCATTTCACCGGACGAGGCGCTTTTTCTGTTGGGCGCATTTGGGGGCCTTCGACCCGCGGCGAAGACTGCACATCGGGCGCCTCCCTGCCGTTAATGGGGCGAAACCCTGATCGGAGCGAGCGTGCTCGCTGGCTACCGTTTGCTCTTGAAAAGGAGCGACGAGAATGGCGCTGCACGATGCCGGCGGGCTCAAGGCCGCAACGCTCCATCGCAGGGCGGTAGAGGCGGTCATCTGGGGTATCCCCCTGGTGAACTACGACCTGATGTACCAAGCGTTCCGCCGACTGGGCGGGGCGGCGAACCAGATTGTCTACTGGTCGCAACTGCTCGACTGGAAGAACCAGACGACCACACCCAATCCCAACTCGATCTACTTCATGCCCTTCTACGACACTGCGGATGCTGGGCCGATTTTGGTCGAGATCCCGCCAGCAGAGGGAGGATCGATCACCGGCACACTGATGGACTGCTGGCAGACTGCGTTCGAAGACGTGGGTCCGGCCGGCGTCGATAAAGGCAAGGGCGGCAAGTACCTGATCCTGCCGCCGGGCTACGACGGCGATGTGCCCGATGGCTATGCCGTCTTCCGATCGGACGTCCACCAGGGCTATGGCCTGCTCCGCTCCATTCTGAAGAGCGGCGCAGAGGCTGACCTCAAGGCTGCGGTAGAGTACGGAAAGCGGATCAAGCTCTATCCCCTCAGCCTGGCTGGGGCTCCTCCGGACACGGTGCTGATCGACTCCGATGGCAAGCTGTTCGACGCCACGATTCCCTATGACGTGCGCTTCTTCGAGACGCTTGCCCGCATGGTGGAGAGCCAGCCCTGGATCGAACGCGATCGGATGGCGATCAACATGCTCAGGTCGATCGGCATCGAAAAGGGCAAGCCCTTCGCGCCCGACGCGGCGACCCGTGAGATACTGATCGCAGCGGCCCAGGAGGCGAAACTCTTCTTCGACCAGGGGTACGAGGCCTTCGCGCCCTACTACGACGGCAGGCGCTGGTTCCTGCCCTCGGACGCCGAGTTGCACGAGGTGCTGACGGAGAACTACGCGCGTCGGGAAATCTATCCGATCGACGCTCGCGGCTTCCTCTACTATGCCGCCTTCACCAGCGTGAAGCACCTGGGCGCGGGTCAGTTCTACCTGTTCGGCACGCGCGACGCGGCTGGGGATCCGCTTGACGGCGGCGCGAGCTACCGGCTCACCGTCCCGCCTAACGCACCAGTTCACCAATACTGGTCGGTGACGCTCTACGACTTCAACACCCACGCCCTGATCCGTGACGTCTCGCGCGCCAGCCGCGCGTCCGACTCCCCAGGTCTGCAGACCAACGCGGACGGCTCTGCGGACGTCTTCTTCGGGCCCGAACCGCCATCAGGAATGGACGCTAATTGGGTTCCTACCAAGCCAGGCGGCCGCTTCGAGATGCTGTTCCGCTTCTACGGTCCCGACAAGCCGCTGTTCGACAAGACCTGGGTCTTGCCGGACGTCGAGCGGATGAGCTGAGGGAGATCGCGCATGTATCCTCAAGACCCCGCCGTCATGACCGGCCCGCTCGACACGCGCATCGGCAAGATTGAACTGGAGGTCGGCTACCCAAGCGCGGCGTCGGTCACCAGGCTCTACGATGAGCTGGACTTCCAGCGAGCCTGCCAGGCCTACATCTGGGCAATGCCCGCCGTCGCAATGGCCGCCCTGCGCCAGGCGAACAAGCGCGACTGGGACGTGGACATCAACACGGTCTCGATCATCGACAACTACACCACCCCGGCCGTGAAGGTGCTGACCGGCAACGACACCACGATCTATGCGGGCATCCTCATCGACATGGGGCGGGACGGGCCGGTGGTGATCGACTCTCCTGTCGGGGTCTACGGCGTGATCGATGACGACTGGCAGCGGCCTATTGTCGAGGTCGGCCCGTTCGGTCCCGACAAGGGCCGGGGGGCCAAGTTCCTGCTGCTGCCGCCCGGACGTGACGAGCGTCCGGAGGGATACCTCGCCGTGCCGTCCAAGACGAACCGCGCGATGTATGTGGGGCGCGCCTTCGTCAAGGACGGCGACGTGGACGCCGCCGTGGCGACCTTGGCCGGCATAAAGGTCTATCCGCTGGCGGATGCGAAAGCGCCGCCGCCGACGCGGGTCGAGCGGGCGGGCGCCAAGCCTATGGATTCCATCGCACCGCGGGGGTTCGGTTATTGGGACCTGCTCGCCACCGTCTTCGAAAGCGAGACCATCGAACCGCGAGACCGCTTCTTCCACGCCATGCTGAAGCCTCTGGGCCTGGAGAAGGGAAAGCCCTTCGCCCCGGACGCGCGACAGAAGAAGATCCTCACCGATGCGGCGGAAGTCGGCTTCCTGATGGCTCAGACGCTCAGCATGGCTCCACGACTGAGTAACGCGCGCTCCTATCCCGGGACCCAATGGGAATGGGTGCTGACCCTCAATCCAGATCAGGAAGCCGAGACTTACAGCCAGATCGACGAGCGGACGGACTACACCTTCGAAGCCTTCTCGGTGGCGGCAGGGATGATCAAACCCATCGTCGGCGCGGGCTCGCAGTACATGAGCGTCGGCAAGGATGGGGACGGGAACTGGCTCGACGGCGGCAAGAGCTACCGGCTGCGAGTGCCCCCCAAGGCGCCGGTCAAAGAGTTCTGGTCGCTGATCGTGTATGACAACCTGACCCGGTCGATGATCGAGACGGACACCCTGCGCGCCGGGGTCTCCAGCCAGCGCGGCGTGCGGGAGAATGCCGACGGATCCGTCGATATCCACTTCGGCCCCTCAGCGCCCTCCGGCGGCTCGGCCAACTGGATCAAGACCTTGCCGGGCCGTGGCTGGTTCGCCTATTTCCGCTGGTACGGCCCGACCGAGGCCTTCTTCGACAAGAGCTGGGCCCTCGGCGACATCGAGCGGGTGGGCTAGCCCTCGCGCCGGGCAGCCACTGCGCGTGAGGGCGCGCGATCCTAGAACTTGCCGGAGACCAGGAAGCCGATGGTTCGCGAGCCTTCGGGGCCGCCCAGGGAGATCCGGTTCTCGACCCGCTGGATCGTGCCGCTGCTGCGGTCGCCGACATAGAAGGTGCGGGTGCGCTCTTCGGAAGAGACCAGCAGGTTGTTGACGAAGAAGCGGACGGTCACCGGCTTTAGGGCGGTGGTCTCGAAGTAGAGGTCGAGGCGCGGCTTTTCGCGGACATACTCGAAGATCTCGGCGCGGCGGTATTCCTCGCGCCCGGCCCACTGGAAGACCGTGGCGCCCCAGGACGAGGCGATGTTCGGCAGGTTCTGGCGGTAGTTGACCAGATAGGCCCAATCCTTGTTGCCCGAATTGAGCGTCGCCGAGCCGGAGGGCGTGCCCTGGCGCTCCAGGGGCACCGAGAACGAGCGGCGCTCGCCGGTGATCGGATCGGTGACTTCAGTCTGCTGGTAGAGGCCGCTGATCCGCAGCTCGGATTCGGGCAGGCCGAGCGGCTTGAGCGGTATCGTCGCTCGGGCTTCCACGCCCCGCCGGGTTCCGTCGCCGATGTTCCCGTAGGCGTCGAAGCCGCCGATATCGACCAGATCGTGCACGTCCTGCACCCGATCGGCGAAGAGCGCCAAGGTGAGGACGGCGCGCTGATCGAAGCGACGTTCCACCTCCAGGCGCGACTTCCAGGCCTTCTCGGGCTCGAGATTCGGATTGCCCTGGATGGTCGAGGTGTTGAGGAAGTCGACCGCGCTGCTGAACTCGGCGAAGTCCAGCTGGGCGACGTCGCGCTGGAGAATGAAGCGGAAGGTGGTGCGCGGGCCGGCCACGTAGGACGCGGTCAGGCGCGGCTTGGGATAGTTGAAGCGCCGCTCCTTGGTCTGGTCGCCGGTCTGGGAGATCTGCGAGACCTCCCAGTTGAGGCCGGCCTCGACGGAGAGCTTGGGACTGACGGTCCAGATGTCGGTGGCGAAGACCTCGCCGCGGATCTCCTCGACCCTGGCGTCGGCGACGGCCAGGGGCACGGGAACCGGCGGGCCGCCCTGCAGCTGGTTGGCGATGTCCAGGGTCGTGTCGCGGAAGTTGAATGCGCCTTCGCCGCCGACTTCCAGCGTATGCGCGTCGTTGAGGTTCCACTTGAGCTGCAGGCGCGCGATGCGCTCGCCGCTGCGGGTCGTGCGGTCCTGGGTGCGGGTCACGCGGGTGGCCGGCGCGGTGAGGATGTCGAACGTGTCGCTCTGATCCACGCTGGTGTTGGAGACCAGGGCGATCAGCTTGACCGTCAGGGCGTCGCTGAGTTCGCGTTCCCAGTCGCCGCCGAGCTCGACGGAGTAGTTGTTGTCGTACTCGGTGATGCCGTCGAGGGCGCTGCGCAGGGCGCCGTTGGGGGCGGCCTCGAACTGGACGGACTCCGATGAGTTCCAGATCGGAATGTACTGGAAATTCACGTTGACCGCGTCGTCCGCCGTCGGCCGCCAGCGCAGGTTCGCCGAGGCCTGGAGGCTCATATTGTCGGACTGGCCAACCTGGTAGCGCGAGCCTGTCGGGACGCCGCTCCCGCCGATCAGGACGTCGCGGATGACGCCGCGGCCGAGGGTGTTCGGGGCCTGAACGTCCAGGGCGAGGTCGGCGCTCGACGACAGCGGGATCGTGCGCGAGGCCTGCACGGCCCAGCCGATGCGGTTGGAGTATTGGATGTGCCGCAGGCCGGCGACGAAGGTGGTCGAGGAGTCCTCAGCCGTCGCCTGGGTGACCACGACGTTGATGATCTGGGCCTGGCCGCGCACGTCGACCGCCGCGTTGCTGCCCGACAGCAGTTCGATGCGCTGCACCTTGGCGGCGGGGATGCGCTTGAGCAGTTCGGAGGCGGCGGTCTTGGAGCTGGGCCGCTCGCCATTGATGAGGAGGTTGCCCGCGGTGGCGCCGAAGCCGCGGCGGTCGTCGCCGTCGCGCAGTTCGAAGCCGGGCACGCGGGCGACCATGTCGGCGGCGGTGATGGGGTTGTAGGCGGCGAAGAACGCGGCGGGAAATACGCCCGCTTCGCGCATGGCGGCGGCGTCGGCCGGAATTGGGGCGGGGGCCGGGACGTCCTGCGCGAAAGCCTCGCCGCCCGTCAGCCCGAGCAGCGACGCGGTCGAAAGCCATCCAAGCCTGGCCGATTTGAACAAGCCCATTCACACCCCCCGAATATGAGTCTACTTTTTGGACTCACGATGAGGGGCGTTTCCGACGGGGTCAACACAGCGTGGCCTTTTGCAACGGAGGAGTGTCATGCGTTGGGGTGACCTGGCCGCTGACGATTGCCCGATCGCCCGGGTTCAATCCGTCATCGGCGACCGCTGGACGGCGCTGATCCTTCGCGACGCCCTGCGCGGGGTGACCCGGTTTGACGGCTTTCACGCGCGGCTCGCCTGCAGCCGGATGATGGTGTCCAAGCGCCTGGCGCACCTGGTCGAGTGCGGGGTGCTGGAGCAGCGGCCCTACCAGTTCAATCCGGTGCGCTATGACTATCTGCCGACCGAGCGGGGACGGGCGCTGGGCCCGATCCTGAAGATGATGGCGCAGTGGGGCGAGGCCTGGATGCCCAAGGCGTCGCAGGCCTGAGCGCCGCCGGGCGACAGGCGCCGGCGTTCGTGCGATGTCAGAGCCGCAGGGAGGAGCCGCGACATGCCAGCCACGCCTGAGAAGATCGAAGTCGAGAACCCCAACAGCCCGGGCCGCGTCACCCGGGTGGACGGGGCCAAGTACGCGGCCATGCGCGAGGCGATGCTGGCGGTGCTGCCGGCCGAGGCGCCGGGCTGCACCGTGGCCGAGGCCAAGGCCCGGCTGCTGCCGCTGCTGCCAGGCGACCTGTTTCCCGGCGGCGACAAGGCCGGCTGGTGGCTGAAGTGCGTGCAGCTCGACCTCGAGGCCAAGCAGGTGATCAGCCGCGCCAAGGGCGCGCCGGTGCGGCTCTATCGCGGGCCATCGGCGATCGGCGCGCCGGGGCCCACCGTGCGGACGTAGGGCAGGACCAGCAGGCCGCGGGCCACGAAGTAGACCAGGATGACCCCGGCCACGGTCGGCACCGAGTTGGGCGCCACGCTGGCCCCGACCGCCAGCGCGAAGCCCACGTGGCGGCTGGCCGCGGTCATCGCCAAGGCGATGCGGTCCTGACGCCGCGGGCCGCCCAGCGCATGGCCGACCGCCAGGCCGACGCCGACCAGCAGCACGATCGCCAGCAGCGTCCAGCCGCCGAGCTGCGCCATCAGCAGCTCGCGGCGGCCCCAGAGAATGCCCAGGACCGATACGATCAGCACGGCGGTGGCGACGGTGGTGATGGTCTTGGCGAGCCGGAGCGAATAGGCCGGAACGACGAGCGCGACGGCCCCGCCGATCGCCAGAGGCAGGAGCACGCCCAGCGCCAGCGAGGTCAGCAGCGGCAGGGTGGCGATGTTGATCTCGACGCCGGCGATGTGCGCGACGACCCAGAAGACCACCGGGACGGCGGCCAGGGCCATGACCACGCCGACGACTTCAAGGCTGACGCAATAGGCGTGGTCGGCCCCCATCTTGGCCAGGTCGTTGGGCAGCATGGGCAGCATGGGCGAGACCGCGATGGCGATCAGCGCCACCTCCACGGCCGGCGGGATGGGCAGGATCAGCGCCACCAGGATCACCGCGGCCGGTACGATGAGGAAGAGCGCGGCGAACGCCCGGGCCCCCTTGGCCCAGTGCCGCATGAGGTGCAGGGCGTCAGCCGGGCGGGTTCGCAGACCGATGCCGACCATCAAGGCGAAAACGGCGCCGACGAACGCCTGATGAGCCAAGGCGAGGAGCGTCATGGCGATGTCCTTCAACTCGCCCGCCCATGCTGAGAAGGCTTATGCCACCTCGCATGTCACGCCAATATCGGGTTGATCCCCGAAAGTTGGCCTTGGGAGCGTCTTGACCTTGGGGCATGCGAGGGTCCAAGCCGCGATCATTCGCAGCGACTTGGGAGCGGCCCGTGGACTTCTCGAAACTGCAGGCGACCAGCAAGATCACCGACCAATGGGCCTATCCGCTGGCCGCGGCCAACCGTTCCGGGCTGCTGGAGGTTTCGGCCGACCACAAGCTCTACTGGGAAGAGTACGGCGCGCCTGACGGCGAGCCGGTGATGTTCCTGCACGGCGGGCCAGGCGGGGCCTGCGCGCCGGTGATGTCGCGGTTCTTCGACCCCTCGCGCTACCGGGTCATCCTGTTCGACCAGCGCGGCTGCGGAAAGAGCGAGCCGACCGTGGCCTCGGCCGGGCCGCAGGTCGCGCTCGCCAACAACACCACCGATCACCTGGTCAGCGACATCAACGCCCTGCGCGAGGCGCTGGGGATCACCGGCAAGATGCATGTGTTCGGCGGCAGCTGGGGCAGCACGCTGGCGCTGGTCTACGCGATCCGCCATCCGCAGAACGTCGCCTCGCTGATCCTGCGCGGGATCTTCCTGGGGACGCGCGAGGACCTGCTCTACATGTACCAGGGCAATGCGGCGGTGTTCGAAGAGACGCCGTTCGAGCTGTCGGAGCCGGGTTCCTATGTGACCTATCCCGACGAGTGGAAGGCGTTCGTAGAGGTCATCGCGCCGGCGCAGCGCGGCGACATGATGGGCGCCTACAAGGCGATCTTCGACATGGTCCCGAAGACGCAGGCAGAGCGCGCGCGCCAGCTCGCCGCGGCCATGGCCTGGTCGGTATGGGAGGGCACGATCTCGAACATGATCCCCGACAACGCCGACGCCGGGAAGTTCGGGGAGGCGGACTTTGCGTTGTGCTTTGCGCAGATCGAGGCCCACTTCTTCGCCAACCAGCTGTTCCTGGAGCCCGACTACATCGTCCGCAACGCCGCCAAGCTGGTGGGGCTTCCGATCCACATCGTGCATGGCCGCTTCGATCAGGTGTGCCCGCTGCCGCAGGCCTCGCGCCTGGCCGCGACGCTGGCCGAGCTGGGCGCGCCGCCGGCGACCTTCGTGATCACCAACGCCGGGCACAGCGCCATGGAGCGCGAGACCGCCATGGCGCTGACCGCGATCATGGACGGGCTGCCGCGGGGCTAGCTGCCGGCGGCGAGCTTGGTCCCGACGACGCCGACCACGATCAGACCCATGAAGGCGATCTGCACGCCCGACAGCTTCTCGCCGAACAGCAGCGCGCCGCAGATGCCGACCCCGACGGCGCCAAGGCCGGTCCAGACGGCGTAGGCCGTGCCGGCCGGCAGGCCGCGCATCGCCCAGGCCAGCAGGCCCATGTTCACGAAGCTGAGCGCGATCGGCACGCTGGCGGCCTGCCAGGTGGCCTGCACCCCGGCCCACTTCAGGCTGAGCGCCCAGATGATTTCAGTAACGACGGCAACGCCGAGGACGAGCCACGCCATCGGATCTCTCCTGCATGCGGGCTCGGCTGAAAGCGGCGGCCGGAAACCCGTAAGAGGCCGCTGCGCAATCCAGGCTTCCTACAGGAACGGGGCGCGACGGCCAAGGGGCGGGGACTTGACGGCCCGGCGCGGCGCGGGCCTCTAGAGGCGATGAATCCGACGCAAGCCAAGACGGCCGAGCCTGAGCGCAGGGGACGCGGGCGCCCGCGCGACAGCGGCCTGCAGGAGCGCATCAAGTCGGCGGCTCTGATGGTGCTGGCTCGGCACGGCTATTCGGGCATGACGCTGGAGCGGGTCTGCGCCGAGGCCGGCGTCACCAAGGCGACGTTCTATCGCCGCTGGGACACGCCGACGGCCTGCGTGCTGGAGGCGTTCCTCGAGGTCTGGAGCGAGGCCGACTTCAAGGACACCGGCGCCCCGGCGGCCGACCTGGAAGTCTTCGCCCACAAGCTCATCGAACTGTACGGTCATTCGCACCTTGGCGCCTGTTCGGTGGCGCTGCAGACCGAAGCCCGCGTGAACCAAGACATCGCCGTGCCGCTGTTCGCTGGCACCAAGGGCCGCCGCAGCCGGAACACCGGCGCGCTGGGGCAGGCGCTGGAGAGGATGAGCCCACCGCCAGCGCTGCCGGCCGCGGTGATCCTCAACGCGCTGAACGGCGTGGCGCGCAACACCCACACCCTCAACTGGCCGGTCAGCGACGACGAGCTGCGCGTGCTGATCCAGAGCCTGCTGACGCCCGCGCAAGCGCATCGCTGAATTACGATACTACGAAGTTGACATAATATCGGGGCGGGTCGAAACCTGAGCGGAACCTCGGAGTCCGCCATGATCCACCGCCGCGTCCTGCTCACGACCTTGCTGGCCTCGACCGCCTTTGCGCGCGTGGCCGCCGCCGCGCCGCGGCGGCCGGCGCGGCCGCCGAACATCGTCACCATCGTGCTCGACGATGTGGGCTTTTCGGACCTGGGCTGTTTCGGAGCCGAGATCCGCACGCCGAACATGGACAGGCTGGCCAGCCGCGGCCTGCGCTACAACCGGTTCGACACCAAGGCGGTATGCTCGACCACCCGCGCGGCGATGTTCACCGGGCGTAACGGCCACACGGTGAACATGGCGGACGTTCCGGACGTCGGCATGGTGGCGCCGCCCGGCTCGTTCCCGAAGACCGCGTTCCACATTCCCGAGAACGCCCAGAACATGGCCCAGGCCCTGAAGGGCGCCGGCTACGCCAACTGGATCGTCGGCAAGTGGCACCTGATCCCGAAGGAGCAACTGGGCGAGGGGACGGCGCGCGGCGACTGGCCGCTGCAGCGAGGATTCGATTATTTCTACGGCTTCGCGCGTGGCTGGACCGACCAGTACAAGCCCGACCTGGTGGAGAACAACGGCTACATCCATCCCAAGCTGCCGGCCGACTACCACCTGTCGAGCGACCTGGTGGACAAGTCGATCGCCCTGATCGGCGAACATCGCGGCAAGGCGCCCGACCAGCCGTTCTTCCTGCACCTGGGGCTGGGGGTTGCGCATGCGCCGCTGCAGGTCCCGGCCCGTTATTCGGACGGTTACAAGGGCGTCTACGACAAGGGCTGGGACGAGATCCGCCGCGCGCGCTTCGAGCGCCTGAAGCAACTGGGCGTGATCCCGCCCGACACGGCGCTGCCCCCCGCCAATGATGGCGACCGGCCGTGGTCCGAGCTGAGCGCGGACGAGAAGGTGATCTTCGCCCGCTACATGGAAGTCTATGCCGGCTTCATGGAGCACGCCGACGAGCAGATCGGCCGGCTGCTGGCGACGCTGGACGACAACACCATCGTCGTCCTGTTCTCCGACAACGGCGCGGCGTCGGAAGCCGGCCAGGCCGGCGAGTTCAACGGGCTCTATCGGCCCAACACCCTGGCCCCGGCCGAGCAGCTGGCGCGGCTGGCGCAGCTGGGCACGGCGGAGACCCAGGCGGCGTATCCGCGGCCTTGGGCGATGGCTGGGGTGACGCCGTTCCGGCGCTACAAGCTGTGGCCCTACCAGGGCGGAGTGCGCACGCCGCTGATCATTTCCTGGCCGGCGAAGATCAAAGACGGCGGGGCGGTGCGCCGCCAGTTCGTGGATGTGATCGACATCGCCCCGACCCTGCTGGAGGCGGCGGGGACGAAGTTCGCCGAGGTGGTCGACGGCCAGCCGCAGCTGCCGGTGGCGGGACGCTCGTTCGGCGCGACCTTCACCAACCCGAAGGCGCCGGCCGCGCGGACGACGCAGTTCTTCGAACTGCGCGGCAACCGGGCGATCACCGACGGCGGCTGGCGGGCCGTGGCGATGCACAAGTGCGGCAGCCCCTTCGATGAGGATCGCTGGGAGCTGTTCAACATCGACGTCGACTATTCCGAGAGCGTCGACCTGGCCCAGCGTCATCCCGAGGTGCTGGCCCGTATGCAGCGGCTGTGGGCGCAGGAGTGGGAGCGCTACGGCTCGGGACCGATGCTGGAGCCTTCGGACCTGCTCTGCCGCTTCGCCCGCCAGTTCAACGAGTAGGCGACAAAAAATGGGCGCTGCAGGTGCAGCGCCCATTTGGATAGCGACGTGGCGGGCCGGCTCACCGCAAGGGTGAGCCGGATCCAGATCAGAAGTGGACCTTGGCCTCGACGCCCACCCGGCGGAACGCGTCCTGGGTCAGGCTCTGAGTGTAGCCCGCGCCGGTGGCGTTGGTGTCCAGGAACCCGGTGCCGATGCCGGAGTAGAACTGCTCGTCCAGCAGGTTGCGCGCGAATACGGTGACGCCGTAGCGGCCGTCCTGGCTCTGCAGGCCGACGTTCATGTTCAGCAGGCCGTAGCCCGGCTGGATGGTGTTCGGGTCGCGGAAGGTGAAGAACACCGACGAGCGGTAGCTGTACGAGAGGTCCGCCGTAAGGTCGAACGGGATGGATTCCAGCGGGCGATTGTAGTTGGCCGTCAGGGTGTAGGACCACATCGGAGCGTTGGTGAGGGCGCTGCCGGTGACCTCCTGGCGGCCGCCGACGCAGCCCAGGGCCGCCGTCTGGCCCGGATAGCAGGCCGGGGCGAAGTCTTCGACCCGGGTGTCGGCATAGGCGACGTTGCCCGAGAACTGGAACGCCTGGTTCGGACGGTACTGGGTTTCCAGTTCGACGCCGCGCGAGCGCAGCAGGCCGGCGTTGGCCAGCGCGAAGGTGGTGGTGTTGGCGTCGAACGTCTGGGCCTGGAAGTTCTCGATCTCGGTCTGGAAGAGCGTGATGTTGAAGATCATCCGCCGGTCGAACGGCGTGGTGCGCAGGCCGACCTCGTAGTTGTTCACGATTTCCGGGGCCAGGACGTACTTGCCCGAATTGACCGTCGCGGCGCTGAGATTGTTCAGCAGGTTGATCGCCTTGCCCTTGTAGCCGCGCGAGTAGGTCGCATAGGCCATGACGTCGTCATTGACCTTGTACTGCAGGCCGAGCTTGCCCGAGACGTCATCGTCGCTGGCGTTCAGGTGCGGGGCGTCGAGCGCCGGGCCGCCGAGGCTGGGAACCGCGGCGCGGGCGCCGGCCGGAATGGTGCGCAGGAAGCGCGCCTTCAGCTCCTCGTTGGTGTAGCGCAGGCCGCCGATCAGCCGCAGCTGGTCGGTGACGTTGAACGTCGCCTGGCCGAACGCGGCGTAGTTGCGGGTGCTGATCGCCCGGTCGATGAAGTTCTCGAAGTACTGACCGGCCGGCAGGACCTGGCCGAAGTTGCCGAGGATCTCGGTGGTCGTGGAGACGTCCTGGTCGAAATAGAACAGGCCGGCCACGTACTCCAGCCGCTGCCCGGCCGGCGAGGTGATGCGCAGCTCCTGGCTGAACTGGTCCTGCTTCTGGTGGGCGCTGTTGATGTTCAGCATCGCCAGCGGCCCGCCGTCGGCGTCGTTGTTGTCCTCGACCTCGAACGCCCGATAGGCGGTGATGGAGGTGAGGGTGAAGGCCTCGAACTCCTTGTTCATCTCGACCGAGGCCCCCCACGTGCTCTGGTCGTTGAACGCCTTGCCGTCGAAGTTGGCCTCGCGGCTGTAGGGGCCGACTTCGACGCCGGCGAACAGCGAGGCGCGGGTCGGGCCGGTCGGGCCGAAATAGCGGGTGGTCGGCAGGATCGAGCGCACGGTGCTGACGCAGCAGTCCTGGTCGGCGCGGGTGTAGTCGAGTGTGGCGAAGAGGTCGAAGCTGTCGTCGGGGCTCCAGACCAGCTTGCCGCGCAGGCCGTAGGAGTTGAGGCCGTTGTACTTCTTGCCGTCGAACTTGTTGGTGATGATCCCCTCGGATTCATTGTAGAATCCGGAGATCCGGGCGGCGAGCTCGCCGCTCTTGATCGGCACCGACACCGAGCCCTTGGCGCGGACTTCGTCGAAGGTGGCGTAGCTGAGCGAGGCGTCGGCCTCGAACTCGGTCAGGTTCGGACGGGCGGTGACGATGTTGATCACGCCGGCGGCTGCATTCTTGCCGAACAGCATGCCCTGAGGGCCGCGCAGCACTTCGATCCGCTCGACGTCGTTGAAGTCGAAGAACGAGCCGGCGCTGCGGCCGATGACGACGCCGTCGAGGACCACAGACACGGTCGGCTCGACGCCGTCGGAGAAGTTGAGGGTGCCGAGACCGCGCACCGACAGGCCCTGGCCGCGGGTGTTGGCCGAGGGCGTGAAGGTCAGGGACGGCGAGAGCTGCTGCAGCTGCTGCAGGCCCGAGACGTGGCTGTCGGCCAGAGCCTGCGCCGAGACGACGTTCACCGAGACCGGCACGTCCTGCAGGCGCTCAGTGCGCTTCTGGGCGGTGACGACCAGTTCGCCGAGCGTGGTCTCTTCCTGCGCGCTGGCCGCGGAGGCCCCGCCGAGTGCGACGGCAGCCGCGGCGCTGGCCAGCAGCGCGCGTTTCATGGCCGCGGACGACCGCGTGATGGTGGTGTGGAACATGCATCCCCCCTTGTTCTGCGCCTCGGCGGGCAACGGCCCGCGAGGCGTCGGCCGTTGCAGCAACGGCGTTACGCGGCGGAGATTTCTCCGGCCTGCTTAATTATGTCAACTTGAAAGTATCGTAATTGGGCGGGTGTGCGACGTCTGCAACAGGCGGAACTGTCAGGCGAGGAACCCGTGCGTCGGCTTCGATGGCGCGCAACTGGCGGGGCGTGAATTGCCCGGCGCGGCGCGCTAACAGAACCGGAGAGCGTGCGACTCGCCGCATTCTCGACAATCTTCGCCGCTTCCTTCCCCGGCTCATGTGGATTTCGCCGATGCGTAAGCTGTTCGCCGCGGTGGTCGCGGTCGCGGTGCTGGCCGTCGGCGCGACCGCGCAGGCCCAGAACTCACCCGCCGCCCAGCGCGTGCTCGACAAGGCTCGGGCGGCCTCAGGCGGCGCGGCCGGCTGGAATACGCTGCGCGGCGTGCACGAGGTCGGCGAGGAGGGCGGCAAGCCCATCGAGCGCTGGGCCGACCCGCTGCGCTTCGGCCTGCGGCAGGAGACCCAGACCGAAGGCGGGAGCAAGCTGATCCAGGGCTACAACGGCGCGGCCGAGTGGCGGATCCTGTCCAGCGGGGCGGCGACCGGATCGGACCGCGGCCCGTATGTGGCCAAGGTTCGGAGCGAAGCCTTCTTCAGCGCCTATGGCTATTTCTATCCGAGCCGCTTCGATCTGCGCAGCTCGCACGAGGGCGTGCGCCAGCATCAGGGGCGCAGCTACGAGGTGCTGCGCGTGCAGCCGGCCGGCGGCGCGCCGCGCGACATGTGGTTCGATGCGCGCACCGGCATGCTGGCGCGCATGATCGAGCACGACGGGCAGGGCGCGCCCGAGACGATCGAGGTTTCGGACTATCGCAGGGTGGGATCGGTGATGGTGCCGTTCCGTATCGTCACCTCGGGCGGGGACATGGCGGCGCCGCGCGAGCGGGTGCTGAAGCGGGTCGACTTCCTGCCTGCCGACCGGACGATGTTCAGCTTGCCCCCGCCTGCGCCGCCGAAGGCCGCGCCGCTCGCCCCGCCCGTCGCGACGCCCGCGCCGCCGCCGGCGGAGAAGCCCAAGCGGGGATGGCGGCGCTGGCTGGGATCCTAGAACAATAGCGCCTTCAACTCGTCGATGACGACCTGGGCCGGCATCGAAAGGAACATCGCCGGCACGAAGGGGGCGAGGGTCGCGCCGACCAGCATCAGCAGGCTGCGCGGATCGACCGGAATGAACCGCATCCCGTAGACGTTCGAAACCACCTGATAGAGGTCGGTGGTGGCGGAGAAGTCCGGCTCCGACAGCATCGGGCGGTCGTGCGGGCCGCGGAACCAGCTGTGCTCGAACTGGACGCCCATGTCCGTGGCCAGGACCCCGTAGAGCAGAGCGCCCCGCCGCCACGCCTGCATCAGCGGGCGCACGAAGAACAGCAGCGGGCCGACGGCGAGCAGCAGCACCAGGACCGTGACGCTGGCCATCAACATCGGATCGGTGAACGGCATGGCGAGGTCGTGTCGGTGCACATAGGCGAACCGGCCGGCGACAATGGTCCCGAGCCCCATGCCGACGATGCTGAAGGCCCGGACCGACTGGGCGAGGAAGCCAAGCCCGCCCGACTGGTCGGGGTGCGCCGCGACGAGGTGGAGATCCAGGCGCGCGATGCTGCGCAGGAACCACGCCCAGTTGGCGATGCGCCAGAGCCAGCCGAGCAGCAGGGCGAGCAGCAGCGGGATGCTGACCATGGTGTGCCACCATCCGGCCGGCGACAGGCGCGCGCCGTCCACGGTGACCTGCCACCGCGCCTGGCCCAGAACGGCGGGCTCGGTCAGGAGCATGGCGGCGACCTGGGCGTAGACGACGAGCAGGACGGCGGCCTCGGCCCAGAGGGAGTGCACCCGGCGCCGGGCGGCCTCGAGCGCCTCGGCGGCGCGGACCTCATCCTCTTCGCTGAGCAGGCCCGAGCCCTGGAAGTGGCGGGCGATCAGGCCGAGCCGCCGGGCGCAGACGACGTGGGCCAGCACCAGAAGCGGTACGGCGACGGCGTAGCGGGCGTGGACGCCGATGTCCTCGATGAAGGTGTAGAGAATGCCGGTGCGGCCCAGCACGATGTCGATGGCGACCAGCACCGCCAGCGGAATCCAGGCCAGCCCGAAAGCGAGCATCGCCCGGATGCCGGCATTGGGCGCGACGGGCGAAGGCAGCCGCGCCAGGGCCGTCAGCCGCCGGGGAGGGCCGCCTTCGAAGATCGATTCGACGCCGCTTACCGGCAAGATCGATGACTGCTGGGCCACGCCGCGTTCCCATGCTGGTTCGCGTCAAGCTTGGGCGCGGGCCGGAGGCGGCGGCAATCGGGTCTTCACCCGAGTTCGCAGCCAGCGTTGAGGCGGGATGCCGACGCGGGCGGCCATGCTGACGATGAACAAGATCATCGTCGCCCGCCTGGAGGCTGCGTACGCGGGCTAGCCGTTGGCGAGGGCCGCGGTTTCGGCGGCGCAGTCGCGGGTCGGCGCATGGCCGGCGGCGCGGGCGGCGACGATCTCGGCCTTGGCCGCCTCGAGGTCGGCGCGGAAGTCGGCGTTGTCGTGCAGCTTGGCGACCGTGGCGGCGCCCATCATGCGGCCCTCCTCAGTGTCGCTCAGCCAGTGGACGTTGCAGACCACGCGGCTCTGGGTGAAGGCGCGGCCGCGATGCAGCACCTCTGTGGCGCGGTCGGGCGCGGCCTCGGCCAGGATCAGCGCCCAGCCCCAGCCGATAGCGCTGTGGCCGGAGGGATAGGAGCCGTCCTTGCGCAGTTCGGCTTCGTCCTGCGGCGTGCACATCGGGGTGTTGTTGACCATGAACGGCCGCGCGCGCTGGAACTTGGTCTTGGTCGGGTAGGTGGAGAGCCCGTTGTCGACCAGGGTGCGGCGCAGAAGCGTGTAGAGCCGCGGCGTGGTCTCGGGGCTGACCTTGACGCCCAGGGCGCAGGAGAAGGTCTCGGCCGCGGCGGGGAACTTCAGTTCGGCGTCCTGAACGGCCACGGACCAACGCGGGCCGCCGTTCAGCGCCACCGCCGCCTTGGCAGAGGCGTCGTCGCGCGCCTGGGCCGCCGATCCGGCCGCGGGCGGCGGCGGCAGGATCGCCAGGCTGTTGGGGGCGCTGCCCATCTGCATGTAGCCGGCGAGGTAGCCGGGGCGGATTTCGGGGATCGGCTTGGGCTCGGCCTTCGCCTGGACCTGGGGCGCCTGAGCGCCGGGGGCCGCGCAACTCGCCGCCAGCACCGCCGTAGCGACAATCCATGCCTGCCTGATCATCGTCGTCTCCCACTCAGCCGATTCCGCGCAGCCTAGGCGGGTGACCATGCGTCAGGAAATCGGTTTGGCGCCCTATGCACGCGACATTGAACAACCACCCCCGGCGGCGCATCCTGGTGGTCATGGAGCGGCGAGCGGTCAGGCTGCGTATCACCGGACACGTGCAGGGCGTCGGCTACCGCTGGTGGGCGGAGCGTCAGGCGCGCGGATTGGCGCTCGACGGCTGGGTTCGAAACTGCCCCGACGGGTCGGTGGAGCTGCTGGCGATCGGCGACGAGGCCGCGCTGGAGCGGCTGGTCGCCGCATGCCGCGGCGGACCGCCGGCGGCCTCGGTCGCGGCGGTTCAGAGCCTGGCGGCGGACGACGACGGCAGCGTCGGGTTCGCCGCGAGAAGCTAGGGCGACCCGCCGCCGGCGCCGGCCCGGCTGGGGCCGGGCCGACTGCTGCTACGGGTGAATTTAGCGCCCCTGGAAGTCCGCCGGGCGCTTTTCGAGGAAGGAGGTCATGCCTTCCTTGAAGTCCTGGGTGCGGATCAGCTGCAGGAACTGCAGATAGACGTGGTGGACGTGGTCGTTGAACGTCTCCGACAGGCCCATCCGCATCAGCCGCTTGGCCGACTGCACGGCCAACGGCGCGTTGGCGGCCATTTCCAGGGCGATCTCGCGGGTCTTGGCGGCCAGCTCGGCGTCGGGGACGACGTGGTTGACCAGGCCCAGCTCCAGGCTCTCGCGCGCCGACAGGGTGCGGCCGGTGAAGATCAGCTCGGCGGCCTTGGCCCAGCCCAGCAGGCGCGGCAGGATCCAGGTGCCGCCGCTCTCGGGCACCACGCCGCGCTTGACGAAGGCGGCGGCCATCTTGGCGCTCTCGCCGGCGATGCGGATGTCGCAGCCCATGGCGGTGTCCATGCCGTAGCCGGCGGCCGAGCCGTTGAGGGCGCAGATCGTCGGCTTGTCCATGGCGAAGAGGACCGTCGGCGGCGTGTTGCGCAGGTCGAGGTTCACCGAGATGGTCGAGACCTGCTTGTCCGAGCCGATCCCCGAACCTTGCGTCGCGTCGACCAGGTCTAGGCCGGCGCAGAAGGCGCGGCCGGTTCCGGTCAGGACGATGACCCGGACTGCCGGATCCTCGTTGGCCTTGATCAGCAGCTGGGTCAGGCGGGCCAGCATCGGCCCGGAAATGGTGTTCAGCCGCTCGGGCCGGTTCAGGGTGAGGGTGGCGATGCCGTCGGCCACCTCATAGAGAACCTCTTCCGATTTGGGGGTCGTTTCCACCGCCGCGCTCATCGTCGCTTCCCTTTATGGCGTAAATTAATGGGGCCAGCCTATGCGCGGGGATGGGAGGCGGCAAGGCCCTTAGGCGTCGCGCCGCCGGGCGGTCCAGAGCAGCCATAGGCCAAGGATGATCGCGAACTGGGAGAGCGCCGCCAGCGCCGCGCCGAGCGCCAGGCCGATGGTCATCATCGCGCGGTCGCAGGCCTGGGAGCCGCAGTTGAACACGAAGATCTGGCCGGCCAGCGTGGCCAAGCCGATGACAGTCAGCAACACGCCCGCCGCCGCTCGCCCTGGCGAAAGACGGAACGGCGGGGACGCGGCGCCGGGCGGCCGATCGGGGGATGGCCGCCGGGGACCAAGCAGACGCTGCGGCGTCTTCAGAGGGTGGGACAGAAGCGCCATAGCGACCTCCTGGTCACTGCAACGTCCAACTAGGCCGAAGGGATGCGCCGCGCCTTGATCGACGTCAAAGCGGGTCGTCCTCGGCCGCACAAACGGCTATCGAGGGGCAGGATTGAAGGAACACGACGCATGACGACGACGCTCACCGACTGGCTCGCCAAGCAGGATGCGCCCACCGAGGGGCTGCGGGCCGGATTGGAGCGGGTCGCCGAGGCCTGTCGGGTGATCGCTGGCCTGGTTGAGCGCGCGCCGCTGGAAGGCCGCCTGGGCGCGCTGGCGACGACCAACGTGCAGGACGAGGTGCAGAAGGCGCTCGATGTCGCCTCCAACGACGTCTTCCTGGACATCTGCGGTCAGGAGCCCGCTTTCGCCGGCTTCGCATCCGAAGAGCTGGAAGAAGTGATGCCGGGACAGCCGGGCGGCAGCCTGCTGCTGGCGTTCGACCCGCTGGACGGCTCCAGCAACATCGAGGTCTCGATGTGCGTCGGTTCGATCTTCTCCGTAATGCCTGCGCCGGCCAACGCCGCCGAGGTGCAGGAAGCCGACTTCTTCCAGCCCGGCCGCAACCAGCTGGCCGCCGGCTATGCGCTTTACGGTCCGCAAGCCATGCTCGTGCTGAGCGTCGGCGGTGACGTGTCCGGCTTCACGCTCGACCGCGAGCGCGCCGCGTGGGTGCTTACCCATCCGCAGCTGAAGGTGCCCGAGCAGAGCAACGAGTACGCCATCAACTCGTCCAACGAGCGTCACTGGAAGCCCGGTCTGCGCAAGTTCATCGACGCGGTCCTGGCTGGACGCGACGGCCCGCTGAAGCAGGACTTCAACACGCGCTGGACCGCCGCGATGGTCGCGGACGTCCATCGCATCCTGGTTCGCGGCGGCGTCTTCTTCTACCCGGCCGACTCGCGGCCGAAGGTGGCGAACGGCAAGCTGCGGGTGCTCTACGAGTGCGCGCCGATGGGATGGCTGATCGAACGGGCCGGAGGCCGAGCGTTCGCCGCCGCCGGGCCGATGCTCGACCTTCGCCCGACATCGCTGCACCAGCGCTCGCCGATCGCGCTGGGTTCGCGCCAGGTGCTGGAGCAGGCCTGGACGGAATATCTGGCTCAGGACGCCTGAGGCCGGCCGCAGCTACTTCGCGGTCGCGGCGGCCTGGGCCGCAAACCACGGCTCCAGCCGCGAGATCGCATCTTCGATCTCCGGCGTGGAGACCGCGAACGACATGCGGATGAAGTGGTGGCCTTCGACCGGATCGAAGTCGACGCCGGGCGCCGTGGCGACGCCGGTGTCCTGCAAAAGGCGCTGGCAGAAGGCGAGGCTGTCGTTCGTCAGGTGGCCGACGTCGGCGTAGATGTAGAAGGCGCCGTCCGGCGGCGCGATGGCCGACAGCCCCAGGCGCGGCAGGGCGTCCAGCAGCAGGGCGCGATTGGCGCGGTAGACCTCGACGTGACCTTCCAGCTCGTCGCGGCAGTCCATGGCCGCCAGCGCCGCGTGCTGGGCGAGCGAGGGCGGGGTCAGGAACAGCGCGCCCATGTAGGCGATGGCCGCCTTCACGTGGTCGGGCGGCGAAAGCAGCCAGCCGAGCCGCCAGCCGGCCATGCTGAAGTACTTGGAGAACGAGTTCACCACGAAGGCGTTCGGCTCGAACTCCAGGATCGAGCGCGCCGGCTCGACATAGCTGAGGCCGTGATAGATTTCGTCGGAGACCAGCTTGATCCCGCGCTCGCGGCAGACCTTGGCGATCGCTTCCAGCTCAGCGGCCGGGATGATGGTGCCGGTCGGGTTGGCGGGACTGGCGATGATCACGCCGGCCGGGGCCGGGTCGAGGGCCGCGATCCGCTCGGCTGAGAGTTGGAACCGCTCGTTGTCGCCGCAGGCCAGCTCGATCGGCTCGATGTGCAGGGCTTTCAACGTGTTGCGATAGGCGACGTAGCCCGGCCGGGCCAGGGCGACGCGATCGCCCGGCGAGAAGGCCGAGGCCAGGGCCAGCACCAGGGCCGGCGAGGCGCCGCAGGTCAGGGTGATCTGGCTGGGTGCGACGGTGACGCCGTAGTTGTCGAGATAATGCCGCGCGATCCGCGCCTTCAGCGCCGGGCTTTCCCAGTAGCCCATCGGATCGGTGTCGAGCACGTGGTGCGCCGCTTCGATCGCCGCCTTGGGCGCGCCGGTCGACGGCTGGCCGAACTCCATGTGGATCACCGACCGGCCCTCGGCCTTGAGGCGATGGGCCAGTCCGCTGACGGAAATGGCGTGGAATGGGTCGATGCGCAGGGACATGCCGACCATCTGGCGTAAGGTCCCAGGCAAATCAAGGAAACCCGGCGGCCAGGCCGACCGGCATTCACGGAGGAAACATGTCGCGCGCGTCGAGACGAGGATTCATGGCTGGAGCGGGGGCCGTCGGCCTGGCGGGCGGACGTGCGTGGGCGGCCCAGAGCGACGCGGTCTATTTCGGCGGTCCGATCCTGACCATGGACGACGCGCGGCCACGGGCCGAAGCGGTGGCGGTGCGCGGCGGACGCATCCTGGCGGTCGGCGCCAAGGACGAGGTGCTGGCGCGGGCCGGACGTGGGGCGCGGCTGGTGGACCTGGGCGGGCGGACGCTGCTGCCGGGCTTTGTCGATCCGCATGGCCACGTCTCGTTCGTGGGCCTGCAGGCGGTCTCGGCCAACCTGTTGCCGGCGCCCGACGGGGAAGGCAATTCGATCGCGCAGCTGCAGGCGATCACGCGGGCCTGGCTAGATGCGAACCGTCCGTTCGTCGAGCGCTACAAGCTGATCATCGGCTTCGGCTACGACGACTCTCAGCTGCGCGAGCAGCGGCATCCGACGCGCCGCGAGCTGGACGAGATCTCGAGCGAGCTGCCGGTGATGTTCATCCACCAGTCGGGCCACCTGGGCGTCGCCAACTCCAAGGCGCTGGAAGCGGCGGGGATCAGCGCGGCCACGCCCGACCCGCAGGGCGGCGTCTTCCGCCGCGAGGGCGGGGAGCCGAACGGGGTGATGGAGGAGCACGCCTTCATGGGGGTGATGGGCAAGCTGCTCAGCCGGCTCGACCTCGACGCCAACCTGAAGATGATCGCCGAGGGCGTGAAGCTCTACACCCAGTTCGGCTACACCACCTGCCAGGACGGCAAGTCGTCGAGCGGCGGGGTGAAGGCGCTGCAGCTGGCGGCGAGCCGTGGGCTGCTGAGCGCAGACGTGGTGGCCTATCCCGACGCGCTGACCGCGACCGACGTGATGAAGGCGCCGCTCTGGGGCCGAACCTACAAGGACCGTTTCCGGGTCGGCGGGGTGAAGCTCTCCATCGACGGGTCGCCGCAGGGCAAGACCGCCTGGCTTTCCCAGCCCTATTTCGTCCCGCCCGAGGGGCAGAGCGCGGCCTATGCCGGCTATCCCGCCGTGCCCGTGGACCAGTGCCTGGCGGCCATCGACACCGCGTTCGCCAACGGCTGGCAGATCCTGGTGCACGCCAATGGCGACGCGGCCATCGACGTGCTGATCGCCGGGGTGCGCGAGGCGACGAAGAAGCACGGGCCGGGCGACCGGCGCCCGGTGATGATCCACGGCCAGACCGCGCGAGAGGACCAGGTCGACGCCTGCAAGGCGCTGGGGATCATCCCCTCGTTCTTCCCGATGCACACCTTCTATTGGGGCGACTGGCACCGGGACTCGGTGCTGGGGCCGGTGCGGGCGGAGAACATCTCGCCGACCGGATGGGCGACGCGCCGCGGGATGATGTTCACCACCCACCATGACGCGCCGGTGGCCAAGCCGGACTCCATGCGGGTGCTGTCGTCTACGGTCAGCCGGCGGACGCGCACGGGCGACATATTGGGGCCGCACCAACGGGTTTCCGTGGAGACAGCGCTGAAGGCGATGACCCTGTGGCCGGCCTATCAGCACTTCGAAGAGACGACCAAGGGCTCGATCACGCACGGCAAGCTGGCCGACTTCGCGCTGCTGTCGGGCGACCCCACCGCGACGGAGACGGACAAGTTGGCGTCGCTGAAGGTGGTCGAGACGATCAAGGAGGGCGTCAGCATCTGGCGCGGGTGAGCATGGCGCGGACGGAAAAGCAGAAGATGCTGGCGGGCGAGCTCTACGACGCCGGCGACGCCGAGATCCAGGCCGACCAGGCGGCGGCCGCCGCGTGGATGGCCCGCTTCAACGCACTCGACCTGCCGCCCGCGCGGCGCCACGCGCTGCTGGCCGAGCGGTTTGGGGCGGTGGGCGAGGGGGCGACGATCCGGCCGCCGTTCCACTGCGACTACGGGTTCAATATCAGCCTCGGCGCCGGGGTGTTCCTGAACTTCAACTGCGTGATCCTGGACGTGGTCGCGGTGACCATCGGCGCCAAGACCCAGATCGGGCCGGGCGTGCAGAT
Source organism: Phenylobacterium sp. Root1290 (assembly GCF_001425305.1). GTDB lineage: Bacteria > Pseudomonadota > Alphaproteobacteria > Caulobacterales > Caulobacteraceae > Phenylobacterium. The sequence goes on from NZ_LMEE01000003.1 coordinate 644,731, forward strand.
CCTGACGGCGGACCATCCGCGCGATCCGGCCGAGCGGGCGCGGGGCGTCGAGTTCGGCCGGCCCATCAGCATCGGCGCCAATGTGTGGATCGGCGGCGGGGCGATCATCCTGCCCGGCGTCAACGTCGGCGACGACGCACTGGTCGGCGCGGGCGCGGTGGTGACCCGCGACGTGCCGCCCGGCGCGACGGTGGTCGGCAATCCGGCGAAGCTGCGCGCATAGCTATCCTCGAGGAGCGGCGGCGGTCCTCGGACTTTGCATAGAAAAGCCCGGCGCGGCGCATAGCATATGTGCCAAGCAGGGGGACGTGCGATGGGCCGGAATTCTCAACGGTGGTTGCTGGCCGGCGCAGTGAGCGCCATCGCCTTGGGCGCGCAGGCCGCGCCGCGTCTCGAGACCGTTCTGAAGCCGGTGCGCGATGGCGCGGCCGAGGTCGCCGCCATCGAGGTGAAGGCGCAGCTGACGGGCGTGGAGGGCGAGGCGCTCGTGCTCTCGGCGCCGGTGACCTATGCCGGGGTGCGCGGCGTCGCCGACCGGGTGCAGGGGCTGAGCGTGCGCGACGTCAAGGGCGTGGTTCCGCTGTCCGCCGTCGACGATCCGGCCGCGCCGGGCGGCTTTCCCTATTTCCGTCATTGGACGGCCCAGCGGCCGGTCTCCTATCCCGTGACGATCACCTATCGCTCGGTGGTGCAGCCGGCCGGCGCGCCGCAGGGCCCGCCGTTCGGCATCCGGCCCTCTGGCGGCGGGGTCAGCGGCGCCGGGGCGGGGTTCCTGGTGCTGCCCGAGCAGGTCGGCGAGGCCGAGCTGGAGGTGCGTTGGGACCTCAGCGGCCTGGCCAAGGGGTCGAGCGCGGTCGCCTCGTTCGGGGACGGAGACGTCACGCTGGCCGGTTCGCCGGAGAAGCTGCGCCAGGCCTGGTACATGGCCGGGCCGATGGGGCGCTATCCGACGCGCGGCGACATCGACGGCTTCAGCGGGACGTGGCTGGGCCAGGCGCCGTTCGATCCGGCGGCCGAGCTGGAGTGGTCGGGCAAGCTCTACCAGCAGCTCGACAAGGACTTCGGATACCTGAAGCCGGCGCCGCGCTATCGCGTGTTCATGCGCTTCCTGGACACTCCGCCGGTCGGCGGCGGCACGGCCCTGCCCAATTCGTTCATGCTCTCGCGCGCCTCGGCGCCGAGGGACCTCGCCGCGAAGGGGCCGCGGACGACCTTCGCGCACGAGATGATCCACCAGTGGGTCGGCGGCGTGGAGTCGCCCGGCGCGGTGGGGATCAGCAGCTGGTTCAGCGAGGGCCTGACCACCTACTATACGGCGCTGGCGCCGATGCGGGCTGGGTTCAGCTCGGTCGAGGCGTACGGCGAAGAGATCAATGCGGCGGCCCGCGGCTACTGGGGCAGCGAGGCGCGCGACTGGTCGGCCGAAAAGATCGCCAAGGCGGGCTTCGGTTCGGAGAGCATCCGCCATGTGCCCTACAATCGCAGCGCGCTCTACTTCGCCGATCTCGACGCCAAGATCCGGGCGAAGTCGGGCGGCAAGCGCAAGCTGGACGACCTGTTGGCGCCGATGTTCGTCAGCCGCGAGCAGGGCGTGAAGTTCGACCACGACGCCTGGAAGGCGATGGTCGGCGCCGAGCTCGGACCCGAGGCGGTCGCGACCTTCGAGGCGGTGGTGCTGAACGGCGAGATGTTCACGCCCGAGGCCGGCGCCTTCGGGCCGTGCTTCACGCGCGAGGCGACCACCTACAAGGTCGGGGAGGCGAGCGTCGAGGGCTATCGGTGGACGCGGGCGGCCTCGGTTCCCGACGCGACGTGCCGGGCCTGGTAGGCCGCCTAGAGTTCGAGCACGCCGGCCTGGTCGATGGCCCGGCGCAAGGGACCGGCATAGCCCGCCTGCGGCCGCCGCCTGCGATCGGGACCGAAGAAGTCCGATGCGGCGATGTAGGGCCGCGGCCGCATGATCACCGACTCGAGCCGTAGCAGGATGTTGCGGGCGGTCACCGGCTTGGCCAGGAACTCGTTGACCCCGCGGTCGCGCGCGGCGTTGAGGCGCGGCAGGTCCGAATGGCCGGTCAGCATGATGATCGGCAGGTAGCGGTTGTCCCCCGGCAGCGCCCGAACCCGGGAAATGAAGTCGAGACCGTTCATCACCGGCATCTCGTAATCGACATAGGCGACGTCGATCTGCTGGTGCGGGAGCAAATCGAGGGCATGGCGACCATCGGTTGCATAGAACAAGCGGTTCACCCCTGCGGCGGCGAGAACCGTGCCGATGATGGTGCGCATCTGCTCGTTGTCGTCGACGACGAGTATTCGCAGAGCCCCAAGTCCTTGAGTCACTTTCTCGTCTCCGGCGAATCTCTAGCCAGATAGACGCCAATTGGGCGAACTGTCGCAAGCCCCAGAAGCGGTTTTCGGGGCCGCTGAGCCTTGACCTCGCCTCCGTCAGGCGCGAAGCGGGATGCCAATCATTGGGGGTGGGGATGTCGAAGACTACTGAGGCGCCGTCGGCGCGGCGGGTCCTGGGCGCGAGCCTGGTCGGGACCGCAGTCGAATTCTACGACTTCTACATCTACGCGACCGCCGCCTCGCTGGTGTTCGGGCCGCTGTTCTTCCCTGACGCCTCGCCTTCGATGCAGCTGCTGTCGTCCTACGCGAGCATGGCGGTGGCGTTCTTCGCCCGGCCGGTGGGGGCGATCGTCTTCGGCCACTACGGCGACCGTATCGGCCGCAAGTCGACGCTGGTGGCCTCGCTGCTGCTGATGGGCGCCTCGACGGTGCTGATCGCCTTCCTGCCGACCTACCAGCAGGCCGGATGGCTGGCGCCGGTCATGCTCTGCATTCTGCGCTTCGGCCAGGGCTTCGGCCTCGGCGGGGAGTGGGGCGGGGCGGCGCTGCTGGCGGTCGAGAACGCGCCGCCGGGCTGGCGCGCGCGCTACGGCATGTTCCCTCAGCTCGGCGCGCCGGTCGGCTTCATCGCCGCCAACGGCCTGTTCCTGATCCTGGGCATGCTGCTGACGCAGGAGCAGTTCCAGGCCTGGGGCTGGCGCATCCCGTTCCTGGGCAGCGCCCTGCTGGTCGGGGTCGGCCTGTGGGTGCGGCTGAAGCTCACCGAGACCCCGGCCTTCTCCAAGGCGCTGGCGGAGGAGAAGCCGTCGGATGTGCCGCTGGCCGAGCTGTTCAAGCGTCACCTAGGCCCGACGCTGGCGGGCACCTTTGCGGTGGTCGCGTGCTTTGCGACCTTCTACCTGGCGACCGCCTTCGCCCTTGGCTACGGCACCCAGACCCTGGGCTACAGCCGCGAGACGTTCCTGTCGGTGCAGCTGGGCGCGATCGGCTTCATGGCGCTGGGCATCGTGCTGGCCGGCTATTGGTCGGACGCCACCAACCCGCGCCGGGTGCTGATGGCCGGCTGCTTGATGGCCATCGCGGTCGGCGCGCTGATGGCGCCGATGATGGGCGGCGGCTCGCTGCTGGGGGCCTGGGCGTTCCTGTCGCTGGCGCTGCTGACCATGGGCTTCGTCTACGGCCCGCTGGGCGCGTTCCTGCCGGGGCTGTTCCCGGCGCGGGTGCGCTATACCGGCGCCTCGATGGCCTTCAATGTCGGCGGCATCATCGGCGGCGGCCTGACCCCGATGATCGCCCAGGCGCTGTCGACGCAGGGCGGCCTGGTTCCGGTGGGGATCTATCTGGGCGTGGCGGCGCTGATCAGCCTGGTGGCGCTGCTGCCGCTGAAGCACCAGCAGGCCTAGAGGCTCACCAGTGGTTCTCGACCTCTTCGGCGAAGCCGATGAGGTCGTCGATCTGCAGCCGCGTGCCGTCGTCGAGCACCGCGACGCCTGAGAACTTGCCGAACACTTGGTGCTGGCGGCTGCTGACCGGCCCCATCTGGAAGTCGGCGTGGCGGTCGACGATCGGCTCGAACGTCATCTCGAAGCGGCCGTCGCTGGAGGTGAAGCGCCAGGGACCGCTGTCGTGGGCGCCCGGCGGCAGATGGAACTCCAGCTCGGTCAGCTTGTGGGCCTTGCCGTCGAAGAAGAGGATGTTCTCCGAGGCCGCCGAGGTGTCGCCGAAGCCATAGCCGATGTTGAAGCCGAACGGCTTGCCGTCGACCAGGCCCGAGGCCGAGCCCCAGTACCAGGTGTTGTCGTAGGTCCAGACGCCGCGGCCCCAGTCGAGCACGCCAAAGGCGCTGGTGGGTTCGAAGTCGTAGCGCTTGCCGGCATAGACCACGTGGCCGCTGGCCGGCATGCAGTTGATCTTCTGGTTGTAGTAGAAGGCTGTGGCCTGCTCGGCGAACGGCGTGGCGATGACCATGCGGTCCATCGGCGGCTGGGCCAGGAAGATCTCGCCGGAGATGCCGGCGCCCTTGTCGAAGCCCGGGGCGTCGAACACCAGGCTGCGGCCGCCGGGCGCAAAGCGGAAGGCGATCTCCATCTTCGGATGCACGTGGACGATGTCGCCGGCGTCGGCGCTGGGCGGCAGCGCCATGGCGCCGTGCGGGGCGGGCAGCCCGACCCCGCCGTTGACGAAGCTGCGGGCCTGGAAGTCCATCCAGGAGACTCCGAGGAAGCCCATGTGGCCGTTGTCCGCGACCGTCAGCGCCAGGCCGAAGTCGGGCGACAGGATCGCGTAGTAGTCCCACTCCTTGATCGCCGTGTCGTCATGCGGCACGCCGATGGCGGCGCGGTCATAGCGGCGGACTTCCTGCGCGGCCCAGCCGCGCGCGGCCAGATGGCCGTTTGCGTCGAGCAGTTCGCCCGATCCCAGCTTGGTTTGCATGTCGCCTCCGCGTGTCGTTGGGGCGTGCTTAGGGCATGACGCCGCGGAAGCGCAAAGCGCCGCGTCGCGAGCGCGATTGACCGCGTGAGTGTCGAGGCGTATCGCTATTGCGAGTCATTCGCATATTAGGAGCCGCCCCATGGCTATCGCCCCCCAAGCCGCTGCGTCCCTCCGAGTCGGACCGGTGGGTCTGGCCGTGTCGGAACAGCTGGTGCTGGCGTCGTTGCGTGCGTGGGCGCGGGCCAGGATGTGCGACGAGGATCCGCGCGAACTGGTGCGGCCCGGGCTGACCCATGTGAGCTCCAAGCCCGTGGCGAGCGTGTTCGTCGCCCTGATGGAGCATGTCGAGCGCAACGCCCTGCGGTCGATGGAGGTGCATTGCGTCGCCTGCGGCGGCTATTCGCAGGACGAGCAGCGGGTGGTGCTGGCCTGCGGCGTAGCGCGGTGCGCGCCGGACGTGGCGCTGCAACTGTTGAGGCCGCTGGTCGCGCAGCCGGAGGCGCCGGTGCTGCTGGCGCGGACGCTGAACGTGGCGCTCTGCAACGCCGGCTTCCCGATGCCGGTGCGGATGTGGGACGACGATGCGAGCGTGCCGGCCACCGTGCACTGAACTCGGCGCGCTGGAATCGCGCCGCCATCGGGTCTAGGCAGGCCCGATGAATAGTAATGATGACGAGCTCGGGTTCGACGGCGGCGGCTATGACGCCGAGGACTGGTCGCGGCTGAAGCCCTTCACCGGCGCGTTGGCGACGCTGGAGGACGTGCAGAACCGCGTTGCGATCTTCGCCCTGGGCGACACCAGCGGCGGGCGGCCGATAGACATGGAGCTGCCGCAGCCGGTGATCTGGTGGGAGGACGACGGCGAAGTCGCCGCCGTCGCCGTCCAGGCTGAAGCGCACGATTCCGAAGAGGGCGAGACCATGGAGGTGCTCGGCCTCGTGCTGCCCGACGGCGGCGGCGCGGTGGCGCTGCTGGAGGACGTCGATCTGGTCGACGACAGCGATCCGGTCTGGCGCCGGCTGGTCACCGAAGCGATCGGCGACGAAACCGGCGACGACGAGGACTAGGCGCTGGCGAGCGCGCTCTGGAACAGGATCGCGCCGTCGGCCGAGCCCAGCTCGGGTTCGAAGGCGCGGTCGGGGTGCGGCATCAGGCCGATGACGTTGCCCTGCTTGTTGACAATGCCGGCGATGTTGCGCGACGAGCCGTTGGGGTTGTCGAGGTAGCGGAAGACCACCTGGCCCTCGCCCTCCAGCCGGTCGAGGGTCTCTTCGTCAGCGAAGTAGTTGCCCTCGCCGTTGCCCACCGTCATCTCAACCTCGCGGCGGCCGTTGTAGCCGGCGGTGAAGCGGGTCTGGGCGTTGGTGACCTCGAGCGCCACCGGCTTGCAAACGTACTTCAGCCGCTCGTTCCGCAGCAGCGCGCCAGGCAGCATCTTCGACTCGGTCAGCACCTGGAAGCCGTTGCAGATGCCGACGACGGCGACGCCGCGCTCGGCCGCAGCGCGCACCTCGGTCATCACCGGCGAGAGCGAGGCCATGGCCGCGCAGCGAAGGTAGTCGCCGTAGGAGAAGCCGCCGGGCAGGACGATCAGGTCCAGGCCTTGGGGCAGGGCGGTGTCGCCATGCCAGACCATGTCCACCTTGGCGCCGGTGGAGCGTTCGACGGCGACCTTGCAGTCGCGATCGCAGTTGGAACCCGGGAAGACGATGACGGCGGCTTTCATGGGCGGCCCTTTACGCGCATTTGTCGAGAATTGGGAGGGGGGAGGTGGTCGCATCCGGCGCCGGATGCGGCGCACGGAAGGTGAAGGCGTCCGGCGTCGGCCCGTGGCGTTCCAGCAGGGCCAGCCTGGCGACGCCCTCGGCGACCGTCGGCTCGTGCCCGACCGGGACCCACCAGAGGGCCATGAAGACCTCCATCTCGTGAAACCACTCGGCCCGGCGGCGCATGATCTGGCTGTGGCCGGAGCGATAGACGAAGGCGCCCAGGGCGGCGGGGCTTTCCCAGACCGACATGTTGGTGATGATCATCGGATCGTCGAAGGCGGCAAGGTCGGTGGCGTCGTTCCCGTCGCCGGTCAGCCGCCAGACGAAGCCCTTTGAGGCTTCGGCCAGGGCGTTGATGCGGTCGAGATTGTCGGTGAAGTCGGCGGTTTCCGGCGCGTCGAGCGGCGCCTTCAGGCGGGCGACATTGATCTGGGCGAGATGATAGCTCGTCATGGCCTTGTCCCTACCTGGCGCTGAGGCTCTCCAGATAAGCCATCACCTGGGCGAATCCAGCCTTGTCGCCATAGGCGCAGCCGGTGTTCTTCATGACCTTGCGGCCGGCTTCCTGGACGGCTTCCTGCTTGAAGATCGCCGGATGGCCGGGCGCGCCCTCCTGTGTCAGGACGAAGGCCTCGCCGCCGCCCCGCATGTTGTAGAAGCGGTAGGGCTCGCCGCGCTCCTGCGGCGCGGGAAGCAGGCCCGGCTGGGCCAGGACCTTGGCCGAGAGTGCCTCGTAGGAGAGCGAGCAGTCGAGCGCCAGGCGCGGCCGGGGCGGCTCAGGCTCCGGCGCGCAGGCGGTCAGGATCAGCGGGAGAATGGGGGAGAGGGCGAGGAGCCCTCTCACGCCACCTCGATCCGGTAGCTTTCGATGACGGTGTTGGCGAGCAGCTTCTCGCACATGTCCTTCACCTGGGCCTCGGCGGCGGCCTTGTCGGTCGCGTCCTTGAGGTCGAATTCGATGGTCTTGCCGACGCGCACGCCATCGACCTGCGGCCAGCCCAGGCCGTGCAGAGCGTTTTCGACGGCCTTGCCCTGAACGTCCAGCACGCCGGGCTTCAGGAACACATGAACTTTCGCGCGCACTAGTGCAGGCCTCCTTGGATGACGGTGGGCATCTCTTTCATGATGCCGAGACGACGGGCCACTTCGGTGTACCCCTCGATGACGTCGCCCATGTCGCGGCCGAAGCGGTCCTTGTCCAGCTTCTCGTTCGTCTGGCTGTCCCAGAGACGGCACGAATCGGGGCTGATCTCGTCGGCCAGGATCACCCGCGAGAAGTCGTTCTCGTAGATGCGGCCGTACTCGACCTTGAAGTCGACCAGGGTGATGCCGACCCCGGCGAACAGGCCGGTGAGGAAGTCGTTCACGCGCAGGGTCAGGGCCATCATGTCGTCGATCTCCTGGGTCGAGGCCCAGTTGAACGCGGTGATGTGCTCCTCGGCGACCATCGGGTCGGAGAGCTTGTCGTCCTTCAGGTAGAATTCGATGATCGAGCGCGGCAGGGCCTGGCCCTCGGGCAGGCCGAAGCGCTGCGACAGGCTGCCGGCCGCGACGTTGCGGCAGACGACCTCCAGCGGAATGATCTCAACCTCGCGGATCAGCTGCTCGCGCAGGTTCAGGCGGCGGATGAAGTGGTTCTGAACCCCGATCGAGTTCAGCTTGGTCATCACATATTCGCTGATGCGATTGTTGATGACGCCCTTGCCCTCGAGGATCGCCTTCTTCTGCGAATTGAACGCGGTGGCGTCGTCCTTGAAGTACTGGATCAGGGTGCCGGGCTCGGGGCCCTCATAGAGGATCTTGGCCTTGCCTTCGTAGATCTTCTTGCGGCGGGTGGTCATGTGCGCCTTCTCCCAGAGCGAGGGCTTGGCCGCCAGCGGAAAAACGAAAAACGCGCGCAGTTCCATGCAAACGCGCGCGGCTCCGACCGTATGGCCCTCTCACTCATATGAGGCCCGGAAAAACTAACGGAATGGGCGGCGGCGCGCAAACGGCGCAAGAGCCGCAGAGGCCTCTTCGTGCGTTTACGTTGCTACGGCGCGGTTCACGGGATATGCAACGCCGACCGACCGCCTACTGGGGAACACATGACGACCTTCGACGATCGCGAGCGTGGCTTTGAAAAGAAGTTCGAGCTCGACCAGGAGCAAGAGTTCAAGGCCGGTGCGCGTCGCAACCGCATGCTGGGCGAGTGGGCTGCTGGTCTGATGGGCCTGTCGGCCGACAGCGTCACCGAATACGCCAAGGCCGTGGTGAAGTCCGACTTCGAGCTGCCGGGCGACGAGGACGTTCTGCGCAAGGTGTTCGAGGACCTGAAGGGCTCGGGCGTCGCCGTCAGCGAGGGCGAAGTGCGCATGAAGATGGACGAACTGCTGGCCCAGGCCCGCGAGCAACTGCGCTCGGGCGAGTAAGCCTCAGATCTCCCAAAAAAGAACGCCGCCCCACCGGGCGGCGTTTTTTTTGGCCTGATGGTCGGCGATCAGCCGATCCGGCGCAGAGCGCTTTCGTCTAGCGCCGATGTCACGTCGAAGCTTGCGGCGTCGCCTTCCAGGCCGATGAGGTCCACGTCGACCTCCCAGCCATCGGCGGTGCGCAGGCGCGTGGCGCAGGCGACATCGAGCTGGAAGAGCGCGGCGAGCTTGTCGAGATCGCCCTGCAGCGCGCCGCTCGCGACGCAGGCCGAGCCGAGCTGGAAGACGTCGAGTTCATAGGTCACGGGGACCCAGCCATCGGACCAGATCAGGACGCCTGGGCCCCGCAGGGCCTTGAGCAGACGCATCCGGCCTTCGCGCCGGCGGTTGCCGCCGGAATTGTGGGTCTGGGCGGGCCGCGTGCCGGTCCAGGCGATGGGGGAGGTTGCGGTCATCTGGCCCCTTCCGGGCTTAGGCGCCTTGGGGCTCGGCGGCTGGTCATCGGCGCGTGAGGCGCCAGCCCCGCATCTCGTTGTGGGCCATCTCCACCGACACCCGCGCGCCGAGCATGGGGCGCGAGGCTGAGGCCGGCCCCTTGGCGTCGTAGGCTTCGACATGGTGGCCGTTGTCGAGCCGCACGTCATGAGCGCCGTTGGCGCCGGTTCCGGCGATCCGGCCGGCGAAGGCGATGGGACTGTTGGGGCGCGCGCCGTTGTTCATTTCGATCATGGGCGATCTCCCGCACGCCGTCCCGAAGCCGGGCGACGGGCTTACTATCGTGAATTTCAGAATTGATTGCCTAAACCTACCACGTATGGGGCAGATGTTCGCCTAGTATTTATCAGAAAACGCTCAGGCGAGATCCGTCGACGCCTGCTCGATTGGGGGCGGAAGATTGGAATTGGTTCCATAGACGGCGCGGTATTTCGCGAACCGAGGATCGTTCTACTGAAAAAGCGCGCGCAGTTTTGGGGCGGCGTTCGCCGCCCCAGCCCTGTCAGCGCTTCAGTTGTCCGTCGAGGTACTTGCGGATGGCCGGGCCGAAGGGCGGGCGCATCTGTTGCAGCGGCTTGTCCGCCTTGATCTGGGTGTAGATCGACTTGGCGTGGCTGAATTCGCGGAAGCCGTCGACGCCATGGTAGCTGCCCATGCCGGACGGCCCGACGCCGCCGAAGGGCAGGTTCTCCTGGGCGACGTGGAAGATCACGTCGTTGACCGTCACCCCGCCGGAGGTGGTGTTCGAGAGCACCTTCTCGCGTTCGCTCTCGTCGGAGCCGAAGTAGTAGAGGCCGAGCGGGCGCTCGCCCTTGTTCACATAGGCGATCGCCTCGTCGATCCCGGAATAGGTCTTCACGGGCAGCACCGGGCCGAAGATCTCCTCCTGCATGACCTTCAGGTCGTCGCTGGGGTCGATGATCAGGGTGGGGGGGATCTTGCGGTGCTCCTGCTGGGAGAGGTCCTCGCCGTCGGGCTTCAGCTCGATGACCCGCGCGCCCTTGGCCTTGGCCTCGTCGATATAGCCCTTGATCCGGTCGTAGTGCCGCTGGGCGATGATCGCGGTGTAGTCGGGGTTGTCCTTCAGGGTCGGGAACATCTTCGACACCGAGGCCTGGGCGCCGGCGATGAAGGGCTCGAGGGTCTCCTTGGGCGTCAGGACGTAGTCGGGCGCCAGGCAGATCTGGCCGGCGTTGAGGGTCTTGCCGTTCATGATCCGGGCCGAGGCGACATCGATGTCCGCCGACTTGCCGAGGATCACCGGGCTCTTGCCGCCGAGCTCCAGGGTCAGCGGCACCAGGTTCTCGGCCGCCGCCCGCATGACGTGGCGGGCGATCGAGGTCGCGCCGGTGAAGATCAGGTGATCGAAGGCGAGCGAGGAGAAGCTCTGCCCGACCTCGGGGCCGCCGGTGACGACCGCGATCTCCTCGTCGGAGAAGGCGCCGGCGAACATGCTGGCCATCAACTCGGAGGTGGCCGGCGTGAATTCGGACGGCTTGATCATCGCCCGGTTGCCGGCCGCCAGCACCCCGGCCAGCGGCGCGAAGGTGAGGTTCACCGGGAAGTTCCAGGGGCTGATGATCCCGATCACGCCCTTGGGCTGGAAGCGGATCTCGGCCTTGGCGCCGAATAGGCCAAGGATCGCGGGCGAAGGCTTGCGCTTTTCAGGACGCATCCACTTGGCCAGGTTTTCCTTGGCGTTCTTCAGCGGGCCGATGGAGCCGGAGACGTCGGTGAAGGCGGTCGCTTCGCGCGACCGGGAGCCGAAGTCCTCGTTGATCGCGTCCTCGATCGCTTTGCGGTTGTCGATCAGCAGGGCGATGGCCCGGTCGATGCGGTTGATGCGGACCTGGGCGGAGGGCTCTCCGTCCCGCAGGTGAGCGGCCTTCTGCTTGGCCAGCAGGGCGTTCATCGCATTGGCGTCCATGACTTATCGTCTCCTCCCGAGTATCCGGCGGATGTTCGGATAGTGACGTTACGGAATGGAAGTGATGCAGGCGCGGGCCGGTCTGGCGCGGGCCGATTTCCTAATTCGTCTTAATACGGCGCCACCTATCCGCGTTGAGCATTGACGCACGTCTGGGGCGAGCCCGTCATGCCGGGAAACCCATGGGAGCAGGTGATGGCGTTTCTGAAGGCCGGCGCCAGGTTTGGCGTGAACATGGACACCATTGATCTCAATATACTTTTCAGCGGCGCGATCACGCTGGCCAACACCGGGCGGATCTACGCGGACGGGGCGCTCGGCGATCGGGTGGCGCTGTTCGGGCGGTTCAGCTTCGACGGGGCGGGCCGGCTGGCCGGCGGCGAGCTGAACCACATTCAGGAGAACCTTTCCGGCTTCCTGCACTTCGACGTCTCGGGATTTTCGGCCTCGGCGACGCGGATCGTCGGGCTGGCGGCGGACGGCGACATGCAGACGGCGTTCCAGCTCATCCTGAACGGCGACGACAGTCTGCTGGGGGTGTCGTTCGACGACGTGTTGCGCGGCTATGACGGCGACGACACCATCGACGGCGGCGGCGGCTACGACACCATCACCGGCGGCGAGGGCGGCGACGTCATCGTCAGCGGAACTAACCACGGCGCCGGCGACAGCTACCTGCGCGGGGATGCGGGCGACGACTCGATCGTCGGGGGCATTCGGTTCGACGACATCAACGGCAACATCGGCCGCGACACCATCCGCGGGCGCGAGGGCGACGACTGGGTGGTCGGCGGCCAGGACGGCGACCTGCTCTATGGCGACGCCGGGGCCGACCAGGTCTATGGCAACATGGGCGACGACGCCGGCTTCGGCGGCGCGGGGAACGACACCCTGCGCGGGGGGCAGGGCTCGGACGTGCTGCAGGGCGAGGCCGGGGACGACTTCATCAGCGGCGACCGCGGGACCGACACGGTGGCTGGCGGCGGCGGGGCCGACATCTTCAACACCTTCGCCGGCGCCGGGATGGACAGGGTGCTGGATTTCAACGGCGGCGAGGGCGACCGGGTCCGGGTCGAGGGCGGCGTCGCCTATACGGTCAACCAGGTCGGGACCGACGTGCTGGTGAACCTGGGCGGACCGGACGTGCTGATCCTGGTCGGGGTGCAACTGTCCTCGCTGCCGGCGGGATGGATCTTCTCAGCCTGATCCCTGCGACGCATTTGCGCTGGACTGACGTGGCGGCGGGTGGGCGACTGTCGGCCAAACGATCCGGCGCGCGCCGGACGCACCAGGAAGGAACACGACTATGCCCGAGGCCCTGATCATCGACGCCTGCCGCACGCCCCGCGGCATCGGCAAGGTCGGCAAAGGCGCGCTGGCCGATTTTCACCCGCAGCACCTGGCCGCCACGGTCCTGAAGGCGCTGGCCGAGCGCAACAATCTGAAGACCGGCGAAGTCGACGACATCATCTGGGGCACCTCCAGCCAGCGCGGCAAGCAGGGCGGGGACCTGGGCCGCATGGCGGCGCTGGACGCCGGCTATGACGTCAAGGCCAGCGGCATGACGCTGGACCGGTTCTGCGGCTCGGGCATCACCACGGTGAACCTGGCGGCGGCGCAGATCATGTCGGGCATGGAAGACCTGGTGATCGCCGGCGGCACCGAGATGATGTCCTACACCAGCTCCACGGGCGACCCGTCCACGCCGCCCATGATGGACGGCGGCAACCTGCGCCTGCGCGCGCGCCATCCGCAAAGCCAGCAGGGCGTCTGCGCCGACGCCATCGCCACCCTGGAAGGCATCGACCGCCGCGCCCTGGACGAGCTGGCGCTGCTCAGCCAGCAGCGCGCCGACGTGGCGGTGAAGGGCGGTCACTTCGACAAGTCGCTGGTGCCGGTCTATCGCGAAGACGGCTCGCTGGCCCTCGACCGCGAGGAATTCCCGCGGCCGCAGACCACGCTGGAAGGGCTGTCGGCGCTGAAGGCGTCGTTCGAGATGATCGCCAACGTGCCGGTCGACGACAAGGGCACCACCTATGGCGACCTGATCCGGCAGGTCTATCCGGACCTGAAGATCACCCACATGCACCATGCCGGGAATTCCTCGGGCGTGGTCGACGGCGCGGCGGCGGTGCTGCTGGCCTCGCCGGCCTATGCGGCCAAGAACGGCCTGAAGGCCCGCGGCCGGGTGGTCGCCATGGCCAATATGGGCGACAGCCCGACGCTGATGCTGAACGCCCCGGTGCCGGCGGCGCAGAAGGTGCTGGCCAAGGCCGGCCTGACGATCGACGACATCGACCTGTTCGAGATCAACGAGGCCTTCGCGGTGGTGGCCGAGAAGTTCATCCGCGACCTGAAGCTGGACCGCGACAAGGTCAATGTGAACGGCGGGGCCATGGCCCTGGGCCATCCGATCGGCGCCACCGGCTCGATCCTGATCGGCACCATCCTGGACGAACTGGAACGCCGCGACCTGAAGCGCGGCCTGGTGACCATGTGCGCCGCCGGCGGCATGGCTCCGGCCATCATCGTCGAGCGCGTCTAGACGGAAGTCGAAGGCTCCCCGAACGGGGGAGCCTTCACGCCTTAGCTGAGGCGGACGTCGGCGACCTTGTCCTTGTATTCCTGCTTCGGATCGGCCCCGAGCAGGAGCTTCACGCCGGCGAAGAGGCTGTTCTCGTTCAGCCAGATCTGGGCGCGGTCGGGATCGAAGCGGATCAGCTGAAGCTTCGGATCGGTCTTGCCGCCCTCGAACCAGGCCGCGACGAAGCGATTCCAGAGCCGGTCGATGACCGCGGGATCGTTGTCCAGCACCAGGTCGCCCTGAAGCGTGGCGAAGAGATCGTGGCCCTTGGACGCGAAGTGGGCGACCGCTTCGTGGCGCGCGCCGATGGCCTCGACGAGGTCGGTGTCCTTGGCGGTGAAGAACCAGATCGAACGGCGGTTGTCGCCGTCGAGCTGGGCGGTCATGGGCTGGGCGTGGCCCTCATCGACCCCGGACAGACCCAGCATGAGGGTCATGTCCGACTTCAGGGCCTTCCAGAACTTCTCTTCGATTTCGTGGTTGGTCGCCATCGGGTCCTCCTTTGGGTGAGGGAGGGGAACGGCAGGCGCAAGGGTCTGTTCCAGCGTGACTATTGGCCGATTTCGGCGACGTGCCGATCATCGCGCCGCCAGAGTTCAAGCTGCACCAGGATGTCGGAGACAATCTGTTCGCGCGTGAAACCGGTGACGTCACGGCGGCGGGACGAGCCGGCCTGGGCGGTCAGTCGCCACTCCTGGGCGCGGCGGCCTTCGGGCGCATCCAGCGCCGAAAACGCCGGCAGCGGCCGCGACGTGGCGGCGAGCCGGTAGTCGAAATCGCGGCCGGCGGCGTGGCGCACCTTCAACGCCGCGCCGAAGGTCTCGCCGATCACCTCGGCGGTGTCGACGCCCTCCGCCGACAGGGCGTTGCACACCTCCTCAAGGGCAGGGAGGCCGTGGCGGGTGAGATGGGCGTCGATGTCGCGCCGACGCGCAGGCGCCAGGATGCGCTTGACCCGCTCGGCCAGCGGCGGCGCTTCGGTCATGACGCTGACTCCCGCCAGGTCCGCATTCATCTGGCGAACGAGGCCGACGGCCAGCAGGATCATGATCAGCGCGAAGGGCAGGGCGGCGACCAGGGTCGCGGCCTGCAAGGCTCCGAGGCCGCCGGCCAGCAGAAGCAAGGCCGCGGCGAGGCCTTCCAGCGAGCACCAGTAGACCCGCTGCCAGCGCGGCGTATCCTCCGCGCCGCCGGCGGCGATAGTGTCGATCACCAGAGAGCCGGAGTCGGCCGAGGTGACGAAGAACACCGCCACCAGGGCGACGGCCAGAGCAGAGGTGAAGCCAGGCGCCGGCAGATGCTCCAGGAAGTGGAAGATGGCGGTCGAGAGATCGGCGGCCACCGCCTGGGAAATCGCCCCGGCCGCCTCGCCCATGTCGAGACTGATCGCGGTGTTCCCGAAGACGGTCATCCAGAGGAAGGTGAAGGCCGTTGGGACCAACAGGACCCCGACGAGGAATTCCTTGACGGTGCGGCCGCGGGAGATCCTGGCGATGAACATGCCCACGAACGGCGACCAGGCGATCCACCAAGCCCAGTAGAACAGCGTCCAGTTCGCCATCCAGGCCCGAGGCTCGTAGGCGTAGAGGGTGAAGGTGCGGACGAAGAAGTGGTCGAGGTAGAGGCCGAAGTTCTGGACCAGGGCCTTGGCGAGGAAGCCGGTCGGCCCGGCGATCAGCACGAAGACCATCAGGCCCACGGCCAAGATCAGGTTCAACTCGGAGAGCCGGCGGACGCCTTTGTCGACGCCGGTCAGTACCGAAACGCTCGCGGCGGCCATCACCAGAACGATCAGCCCGACCTGAACGCTGGGCCCCGTCGGCATGCCGGTGAGATAGTTTAGGCCGCTGTTGATCTGGGCCACGCCGAGGCCGAGGGAGGTGGCGATGCCGAACAGCGTGCCGCAGATGGCGAAGATGTCGACCGCATCGCCGATCGGCCCGTCGATGCGCTTGCCCAGCAGCGGGTAGAGGCCCGAACGCAGCGTGAGCGGCAGGCCCTTGCGATGCGAGAAGTAGGCCAGGCTGAGGCCGACCACGGCGTAGATCGCCCACGCGTGGACGCCCCAGTGGGTGAAGGTGATGACCATCGCCTCGCGCGCGGCGTCCATGGTCATGGGCGTGGCCTCTGGCGGCGCAGCATAGTGCTGGATGGGCTCGGCGACGGCGAAGTACATCAGGCCGATACCCATGCCGGCGGCGAACAGCATGGCCAGCCAGGACAGGTAGGGGAACTCTGGCTCGGCGTCCTCGGGCCCCAGCTTCAGCTTGCCGGTCGGGCCGAAGGCGAGCACCAGGACCAGAAACAGGAAGCCGGCGACGGCGGCGACGTAGAACCAGCCGAAGGTCTCGATGACCCAGGTCTGGGCCGCCTGGAAGACGTAGTCCGAGGTTCCGGGGGCAAGGGTTGCGAGCGCCAGCAGGACGCCGATGATCGCGCTGGAGCCCCAGAACACGCGGGAATTCATCTTGGTTTTCATGCGCGAACCTAGCGCTGAGGTCCCGCTTGGCCAAATAACGGCCTCGCGACGAGCGCGCTACGCGCCCTTGCGCAGCCGCCAGGCGAGGACGGCGAAGCCCAGGCAGGCAGCGGCGGCGAACAGCGGCAGGCCTTGCGGCGTGGCCTCCATCGCCAGGCCGGCGGTGGCCGGGCCGAGCAGGGCGCCGACGCCCCAGGCTAGCGACATCACCGCGTAGATCCCGACCAGGTCGCCGCCGCTGAAGCGGCCGCCGACGTGGGCGAGGGCGATGGTGTAGATCCCGACAAAGATCCCGCCCCACAGGAAGATGGCCGGATAGGCGAGGTAGGGGGTGTCCAGGATCAGCGGCCAGACCAGCGCGCCGCCCGCCGAGAGCACGGCCAGGCCGATCAGCAACCGTCGCCGGTCCATACGGTCGGCCAGCCAGCCGATCGGCAGTTGCAGCAGCACCGCGCCGATCAGCAGGGTCGAGAGCAGGCGCGCGGCGCCCGGCTCGCTCCAGCCCGAGTGCATGGCGTAGATGGCGAAGAAGCTGAGGCCCGCGGTCTCGATGGCGGCGTTCAGCGCGGTGCTGGCGATGCCCACGGGCGCCAGCTTGAGGTAGGCCATGGGCCGGACAGTTGGCGGCTCGTCGAAGCTGGGCGCGCGGACCTTCGAGAGCGCCATCACCGCCAGGGCCGCCAGGGTGATGCCGGCGCCGATCAGATAGGCGCTCGCGCCGTCGGTCCCGACCACGGACAGGATCATGGGGCCGACCGCGTAGCCCAGCGACAGCGTCGCGGTGTAGGCGGCCATGGTGCGCCCGCGGCTTTCCTCGGTGGCCATGCCGTTCAGCCAGGCTTCTGAGCTGACGAACAGCAGTTCGGAGGCCACGCCCAGGCAGAAGCGGAGCGGGAACCAGAGCCAGATCCAGGGCGAGGCGGGAAAGAGCGCCAGCACGACCGCCGCCGCCGCCAGCGCCGTGAGGCTGAGGCTGCGCAGACCAAAGCGCGCCGCCAGCCGCGGCAGGAAGACCGCCACCAGCAGCACGCCCAGGGCGTACATCGCCGCATTGAGCCCGATGGCGCCTTCGCCCAGCCCCCGCTTGATGAGGTTCAGCGAGATCAGCGGCGAGACCAGGCCATAGGTCAGGCCGAAGATCGCCGCCGTCGCGATGACCACGCCGATGGCCAGCGGCCGGGGCGGCTCGCGGGCGCTCATGCGGCCTTCGACGCGCGCTGCGTCACGGCCTGCAGCCTTGCGGCGTAGTCGAGCACCAGGCCGGGCGTCCAGGTCATGCTTTCGGCCCGACCGCGCAGCAGGGCCAGCAGGTACATGTTCGGATCGAGGAACAGCCGCAGCAGCCGCGGTCCCGGGCGCTCATGGGAGAACACGCCCTCGATGGCCGCGTCGAGCGCCATGACCACGGTCGAGGAGCAGTTGCGGCGGGTGAGATTGTAGGTGTCGTCGCGGCTGTAGTCCGACCAGAACTGGCGCAGGGCGTTGCGGTTGTAGCGATGGAACGCGATGTGGCGATCGGGCGGGCACCAGTCGGCGACCTCGGCCTCGTGCGAGGGCAGGAAGCGGCCGCGGATGTCGTTGTCCGAGGTGGCCCACAGCATGTGAGTGAAGTCGGTCGGCGAGTGGTCGATCTCCACGCCCGGATAGTGGCTGACATAGAGTTCGGGCGGGCAGTCGAGCGCCGAGTGGCCGGTGGAGATCACGCCCTTGCGGTCCACGGCGGCGACGTAGCGGTCGACCAGCGGCCGCCGCAGCGGGTCGAGCGCCGAGCCGGTCGGGGTCCAGACATAGACCGTCAGCGGGTCGGCGTGGCTCCAGGGCGCGGCGCTGTCAGGGTTGGGAAGCGGCGTGCGGGCGTGCCAGTTGAGATGCGAGAACAGCGGCAGCGCCGTGACCGAGGCGCCGGGCGGCAGGTGGCGCAACTGCCGGCCGATGCGGAAGAAGGCCAGGCCGGTCATCGCCACGGCCAGCCCCAGGCAAAACGGCGCGGTCAGATGGTGATGCAGCGGCCAGTCGGCGAAAATCAGCACGGCCAGGATGAGCTCGCCGATCGCCCCGGCCAGCGCCCAGCGCCAGGTGTGGAAACGGACAGTGACCGCGGTCAGGATGCGCAGAGCGCCGTCGAGCGCGAAGGCGGTCCCGAGAATCACGGTCGCCCCGAGGTTGCGGTCGGCCGGGAAGTTGTAGGCGAGGAACCCGCAGACCATGAATACCAGGCCGCGGACGATGGCCGCGCTGCTGCGGCGCGCGCCGATGAACAAGGCCGCGCCAAGATCGATCAGGCCGTAGAAGAACAGCACCGCGCCGACCACGTCGATGGTGAAGATGTCGACGCCGTTCCAGACGTCGGCGACCAGGACGGCGCCGAACGCCATGCAGAACACGCCCAGCGCCACAAGGGTGCGCCAGTGAGGCTGGAGCGCCTTTGCGCCGATCAGAAGCAGGGCGAGGTGGACCATCTAGGGAGGTATTGAAGCACCTTCTTCCGCGTTGCGGGAGTGGGCGAGCGACGTTCGCCCACCGCCTTTCTAGATCTGGCGGGCGATCAGCTGCGCCAGGCGCGCCACGCCGTCGTCGATCTCGGCCGCAGTCGGCAGCGAATAGCTCAGCCGGATGGCGTTCGTTGAGGGGACTTCGGCGAAGAACGGCTCGCCGGGCACGAAGGCCACGCGCTCCTCGGCGATGGCGCGCTCCAGCAGGTGCTTGCCGTCCATGCCGTCCGGCAGCCGCAGCCAGACGAACATGCCGCCTTCCGGCTTCGACCAGGTCACGCCCTGAGGCATGTGACGGTCGAGGGCGTCCAGCGTCGCCTGGGCCTTGGCGCCGTAGGCGTTGCGCAGGCGCGAGAGGTGTTGCTCGTAGTCCTCGGTGACGGTGCGCCAGCCGACCATCTGGTTGATGGTCGAGACGTGCAGGTCGCTGCCCTGCTTGAGCAGGACCAGCTTCTCGATCACCGCCCGTGGACCACAGACCCAGCCCAGGCGAAGCGCAGGCGAGATGGTCTTGGAGAAGGTGCCGCAGAAGAGGGTGCGGGCCTGCTCGATCGAGCCGGAGCGCGCCACGTCCAGGGCCAGCAGGCTGGGATGGATCTCGCCGGCGAAGCGCAGCTCGCGATAGGCGGCGTCCTCGATCAGGGTCATGTCGAGCCGGTCGGCCAGGTCCAGCAGCGCCTCGCGCTGAGCCAGCGGCAGGCTCTCGCCCGTCGGGTTGGCGTAGTCGGGCACGAAGTAGCCGAGCGGCCGCGGCGCGCGGCCGGCCATCAGCGCCTGGGCGTCGCAGTCGCCGCTCAGCGCATCCTCCGGCAGGTCGAGATAGCTCGGCTCATAGGCGGTGAAAGCCTGCAGCGCGCCGAGATAGGTCGGTCGGGCGACCATCACCGTGTCGCCGGGGCTGATGAACAGCTTGCCCAGCAGGTCGAGCGCCTGCTGCGAGCCGGCGGTGAGCATGATGTTGTCCGGTCCGCAGGGGACGCCGTGCGCGGCCATGCGCTCGGCGATCCATTCGCGCAGCGGCAGGTAGCCCTCGCTGACCGAGTACTGCAGGGCCTGCCGCGAGAGGTCGGGGTCGGCCAGGATCGCGTCGTAGCCGGCCTGGATGCGCTCGGCGGGGAAGAGGCCCGGATCGGGGATGCCGCCGGCGAAGGAGAGGATGTCGGGCTGGTCGAGGAGCTTGAGAAGCTCGCGGATCTCGTTGGCGCGAACGCGGGACATGCGGTCGCTGAAGCGCTGGGCCCAGTCGGTGCTTTGGGTCGTCATGTGCTTGGTCTCGTGATGTCGCGACGGCGCTGGCCGTCCAATGGGCCGCGCGTGCGCGCGGCGTCGCCTGATCGGGTCAGGGCGTCATACGATGCAGGTCGGGCCGTAGGTGCGGCGGAGCCAGAAGCACCGCCGACCGCGCATGGTCGTGAACATGCCTGTTCTCTAGCCTGACTTGGCCGGAGAAGGAACGGACCTTCTCCGGCCGAAAGCGGCTTACTCCGCGGCGGCCTTGGCCATCGCCTCTTGGCCGAAGACGCGGGCGAAGACGGCGTCGACGTTCTTGAAGTGGTAGCCGTTGTCGAACAGCTCCGAGAGCTCCTCGTCCGACAGGATCACTTCGGGATCGGCCTTGAGGAAGTCGAGGAAGTTCCCCTCGCCGCGCCACACCTTCATGGCGTTGCGCTGGACGGCGGCGTAGGCGCCCTCGCGGCTGATGTCCTTCTGGGTCAGGGCCAGCAGCACCCGCTGGGAGTGGACCAGGCCGCCGAGGCGGTCGAGGTTCTTCAGCATGTTCTGCGGGTAGATCAGCAGGCGGTCGACGACATTGGCCAGGCGGCGCAGGGCGAAGTCGAGGTGGATGGTGGTGTCCGGGGCGATGCCGCGCTCGACCGAGGAGTGGCTGATGTCGCGCTCGTGCCAGAGGGCGACGTTCTCCATGGCCGGGACCACCGCCGAGCGGACCAGGCGGGCCAGGCCCGTCAGGTTTTCGGTGAGGATCGGGTTGCGCTTGTGCGGCATGGCCGACGAGCCCTTTTGGCCGACGTCGAAGAACTCTTCGGCTTCAAGCACTTCGGTGCGCTGCAGGTGGCGGATCTCGACGGCGAGGCGCTCGACCGACGAGGCGACGACGCCGAGGGCCGCGAAGTAGGCGGCGTGGCGGTCGCGCGGAATGACCTGGGTGGAGACCGGCTCGACTGCCAGGCCCATCTTCTCGGCCACGTGGGCTTCGACCTCGGGCGAGACGTTGGCGAAGGTGCCGACGGCGCCGGAGATCGCGCAGGTGGCGATCTCGAACTTGGCCATCGCCAGGCGTTCCTTGGCGCGCACGAACTCGGCGTAGTGGCCGGCGAGCTTGAGGCCGAAGGTGGTCGGCTCGGCGTGGATGCCGTGGCTGCGGCCGACGGTCGGGGTCAGCTTGTGCTCGAAGGCGCGCTTCTGCAGCGCGGCCAGGACCAGGTCGACGTCATCGATCAGCAGGTCGGTGGCGCGGCTGAGCTGGACGGCCAGGGCGGTGTCATTGACGTCCGACGAAGTCATGCCCTGGTGCAGGAAGCGCGCTTCCGGGCCGACGATCTCGGTGACGTGGGTCAGGAAGGCGATGACGTCGTGCTTCACTTCGCGCTCGATGGCGTCGATGCGCTCGACGTCGAAGATCGCGTCGCGGCCCTTTTCCCAGATCGTCTCGGCGGCCTGCTTCGGGATGACCCCCAACTCGGCCATCTTGTCGGCGGCGTGGGCCTCGATCTCGAACATGATCTTGAAGCGCGTCTGCGGGTCCCAGATCTGGGCGGCTTCCGGGCGGGCGTAACGGGGGATCATGGCGAGGGCTCCTTCGGGGCGGGTGTTAGCCTCCCGGAGCCGTAATCGCAATGTCGGGCGCCTTAGTTGAGGCCCTTCAGATAGGTCGGGACCAGGCTTTCCAGGCCGCTGGAGATGATCTGGACGCCGACGCACAAGAGCAGGAAGGCGACGAGGCGCGACAGCACCCGCGCGCCCGACCGGCCCAGCAGCGACAGCACGACGCTCGACCAACGGTAGGAGACGCCGACCATCAGCGCCACCAGCACCGCTGCGATGCTCACCCCGGCGAAGAACGACAGTACACCCTGATTGTCCGATGGGCGCTGCGAGGCCAGTGCGATGGCGACCGAGATCGCGCCGGGGCCGGTGGTGAACGGCATGGTCAGGGGGAAGAACGCGACATCCTCGTGCGAACTCGCGCCGGTCGGCGCCGCCGCGTTGGCCTTGCGGTCCTCTTGAACCTCCGGGTCCATCAGCAGGCTCCAGGCGCGGATCGCCACGACAAGGCCGCCGGCGACCCGCAACGCGCCCAAGCTGACGCCGAAGAAGCCGAGGATGTAGCTGCCGAGCAGCAGCGACCCCAGCAGGATCAGCAAGGCGTTGAAGGCGATGCGCCAGGCCAGCTCGTGCCGGTCGCTGCGCCCCTCGGTGACCTGATGGAAGGTCAGCGCCGCGCCGATTGGATTGACGATCGAGAACAGCGCCGGGAAGGCGAGCAGGAACGCACCGACGACGGTGGTGAGCGGAAGCGGGTTGAGGTCGCTGAGGGTCATGCCGTTGAGAGGTTACGCGCAAGCGGGCGCCCCAGGCTAGGTTGCTTCACCCCCTGGGGCGCCGGCCCGACGCACTAGGCGCCGGCGGCGGCCTCGGCTTCGGTCTTGGCCAGGGCGTCGGCCATGTCCTTGGGCAGGGTGATGGCGGCGAGCAGGTAGTGCAGGCCGGCCCAGGCGTAGATCAGCAGGTTCCAGACGATGCCTTCGCGCGTGCCCTGGGCGACGGCTGCCTTGCAGGCCGCGTCGATGGCCGCGCCGGCGCCTTCCTTGCCGACGCCGCCCGGGCAGAGTTCGAAGAAGGGACCCAGGTCCTTGGCGGCGAACTGGGCCTGGCTGAGCGTGTCGATGACCCAGCCGCAGAAGGGCGGGCCAAAGCCCAGGGCGATCAGGTTCAGCACGAAGAACAGCAGGGCGGTCGCCGTGGCGCGCATGCGCAGGGAGACAGCGTTCTGGATCACGCCGAAGGTCGGGCCGAGATAGGTGTAGTGGAAGATGCCCGGGATCAGCAGCAGCGCGGCGGCGATCTTCCAGTCGTCGCGGGTGTAGACGAGAATGTAGAGCGGGCAGGCGATCAGCAGGCCGATGGCCGGGACCAGGGCGTACCAGCGGCCCGACCGCCGCGCCGCGTAGTCGGTGAGGAAGCCGCCCAGCAGCGTGCCGATGCCTGAGGCGACGCCGCCGATGACCCCGAAGATCAGTCCGACCGTAGCGAGGTCGAGGCCGAACATGCGGATGAAGTACGGCGCCGAGTACTGGCCGGTGCCATAGCCGGCGAAGGAGGCGAGCGTGATGCCCGCCACCATGTGGAAGAAGCCCCACTTGCCGAAGATCCGCTTGGCCACCGCCATGATCGAGGGCGGCTTGGCGTGGACGGCGGGGGCGGTCTCGTCGCCTTCCAGCACCGGGGCGTCGGCCGCCTGTTGGGCGACGAGGCGGTCGGAGTAGCCGCGCGGCGGCTCCTTGACGAAGATCTTCAGCAGGATCGCGACGATGATGCCGGGCAGCCCGACCAGGAAGAAGGCCATGCGCCAGTCGAGGTTCTGGGCGATCCAGCCGCCGGCGACCGCCCCGAACATGGTGCCGAGCGGAATGCCGAACGAATAGATCGACAGCGCCGAGGCGCGTTTCTTGGGCTCGAAATAGTCGGAGATCAGCGAGTGGGCGGGCGGGGAGAGGCCTGCCTCGCCGACGCCGACGCCGACGCGGAACAGCAGCAGCTGGAAGAAGCTGGTGGCCATGCCGCAGAGCGCGGTGAAGCCCGACCACACCACGATGGCGATGGTGATGATGTTGACCCGGCTATGACGTTCGGCGAGCCGCGCGATCGGGATGCCGAGGGTCGTGTAGAGCAGGGCGAAGGCCAGGCCCCCCAGCAGGCCCAGCTGGGTGTCGGTCAGCTTCAGGTCGACTTTGATCGCCTGGCCGATGGTGGAGATGATCGTCCGGTCGATGAAGTTGAAGGTGTAGGCCAGGACCAGAAGCCAGAGGACCGTCTGCTTGTAGCCCTCGGAGAAAAGCGGCGTGCGCGCAGGCGCCGGGGCGCCCGCATCTGTGGCGGCCATGACTCTGGTTCCCTTCCCCGATTTGTTCGTTGAGGCGAGCATGGCCGCAGCCGCGGTGAAGGGGAAGAGCTCATGCGTCGCAGGGGAGGCGCAGGCGCCCCGGCCTTTGCGAAACCCTGGTCGCGGATCAACATATGTTGGGCGGTTAAGTTACGGAAAATACGTATTATTCTCCCGGAGCGCTTTACGATTTCGTTTACCCTACAGGCGCAACCTTCCAGTTGTGGGGCGGGTGGTTGCTCGCCGCTGATCTGCGGGGGGCAGAGGGATGATGTTCAAGCGAAAGTCGCGCGCCGACGAGGCGGCGGAGAGTGCGGTGGCCGAGCTCGAGGCGATCATGGGCGCGGTCCATAAGTCTCAAGCGGTCATCGAGTTCGAGCTGGACGGCACGATCATCAAGGCCAACGAGAATTTCTACGCCGCCATGGGCTACTCGCCCTCGGAGGTCGTCGGGCGCAAGCACAGCCTGTTCGTGACCCCGGACTACGGCGCCAGCGACGAGTACCGCGACTTCTGGAAGAAACTGAACCGCGGCGAGTTCATGTCCGACAAGTTCCACCGCCTGGCCAAGGGCGGTCGGACGATCTGGCTGCAGGCGACCTACAACCCGATGTTCGACAAGTCGGGCAAGCTCTACAAGGTCATCAAGTTCGCCACCGACATCACCGCCACCGAACTCCAGCATCAGAAGCGGGACGCTGAAAGCGCCGAGGCGCGCGAGCAGCAGGTGTTCGCGGTCGAGGCCACGGCCAAGGCGTTGGCGCGGCTGGCCAAGGGCGACCTGACCTACCGCATCGTCGAGCATTTTCCGGACGAGTACGAGCGGTTGCAGGCCGACTTCAACGCCGCGATCGAACGGCTGCATGACGTGATGACCAGCGTCGCCGTCGCGTCGGGCGCGATCCAGTCGGGGACCGGCGAGATCACCTCGGCAGCCGACGACCTGTCGCGGCGGACCGAGCGGCAGGCGGCCAACCTCGAGGAGACCGCCGCGGCGCTGGACGAAATCACCGCCACGGTGCGCAAGACCGCCGAGGGCGCCAAGGAAGCCCAGGGCGTCGTCAGCGCCGCCCGCGGCGACGCCGAGGCGTCGGGCGCGGTGGTGTCCGATGCGATCGCGGCGATGGGCAAGATCGAGGCGTCGGCCACCCAGATCAGCCAGATCGTCGGGGTGATCGACGAGATCGCCTTCCAGACCAACCTGCTGGCCCTGAACGCAGGCGTCGAAGCCGCCCGCGCCGGGGAGGCCGGCCGTGGCTTCGCGGTCGTCGCCTCCGAAGTGCGGGCCCTGGCTCAGCGCTCGGCCGAAGCGGCCAAGGAGATCAAGGCGCTGATCACTGCGTCGACAGCGCAGGTCAGCTCGGGCGTCGATCTGGTCGGCAAGACCGGCGAGGCGCTGCGGCGGATCGTGGGCGAGGTCGCCAAGATCACCGACCTGGTCACCGAGATCGCGGCGTCGGCCCAGGAGCAGGCTGTCGGCCTGGCCCAGGTCAACACGGCCATCAACGACATGGACCAGATGACCCAGCAGAACGCGGCCATGGTCGAGGAATCGACGGCGGCGAGCCATGCCCTGGCGCAGCAGGCCACGGAGCTGGACGGCGCGATGGCCCAGTTCGCGCTGGGACAGCAGCGGGCGGTCCCCGAGCCGCAACGCCGTCCCACAGCGGTTCCCATGCGGATCGCGGCCTCCGGCGCCGCGACGGCCCGCAAGCTGGAGCCGGCGCCCGACGCCGACCGCTGGGAGGAGTTCTAGGACGTCGCGGCTTTAGCCTTCATTGGGTCGCCGTGCTCGGCGTTGAGCGCGGCGCCTTTGTCGATCAGGCCGCGGATCTCGCCGGCGCCGACCTGACCTGGGCCAGTGAGCTTGATGGTCGCCATCTGGAAGCCGCCGCTGGGCTCGAGCCGCGGGTCGGCGGCGGTCATCTGGGCGCCGCGCCAGAAGGCGAGGTTCATGTGCGTCTTGAAGCCCTTCATCAGGCAGACCGCGCCGTGCGGTGAAGACCACATCGGATGGCCCCACTTGAACTCCTCGGCGAGGCCGGCGGCGAGGGCTTCGGCGCGGACCAGCTTCAGGGCGTCCTGTTGCCAGTCGGGCAGGGTGGCGAGGTAGGCGTCGACCTTGTCGGACATTGATGGCTCCTGATCAGAGACGAACGGGGAAGAGGGCGCGCAGGCGGGCGTCGCGCAGCCAGAGGCCGCCCCACAGCGCCGCGCCGAGATAGACGCCGAACAGGACGTGGCTGAACAGCGGATCGCCGACCCGCATGTGGGTGGCGATCGCGCCGCCCATCACGCCGGTGAACAGCACCGCGCCGAGCACCGAGGTGCGGGGGTTGAGGTAGAGCGCCAGGCAGATCAGCTCGATCACGCCGATGGTGCGGCCGAGCTCCGGCGGGTAGCCGAGCTGGACCAGGGTGTCGCGGACGACCTGGAGGTCGATCAGCTTGATGGCGATGTCGAAGGTCATGAAGAGGGTGGCTAGGCCGGTGAGGATCCAGCCGGCCCAGGCCATGGCTTTAGGCGTGCGAACGGGCGCCGCCGCGTCGAGGGAGGTCATCGGAGTGTTCCTTTGGGAGGCGGCTTAGCCTTGTCGCTCGGCGACCGCCTTGAGGTTGGCGAGGCCCTGCTCGAACTGCGGGCCGACCATCTTTTCCATGGGGTAGAAGATGCTGATCAATTTGGGGACGAAGCCGCTGTGGCCCGACATCGCCCAGGTGACCTTGGCGCCGTCGCCTTCAGGCTCGATCGTGAACTCGGCCCTGTTGTGGGCCTGGAACGGCTTGAGGAAGTCCAGGTTGATCAGCACCCGCGAGGGTTTCTCGGCTTCGGTGATCGCCATGCGCCCGACGCCCGACTTCTTGCCCTCCCAGCCGTAGAGCGCCCCGACCCCGCGTTCGGCGCCGCCGTATTCGCGCTTCAGATCGGCGTCGATGTTTTCGAACGGCGACCAGGCGGTCCAACGGTGGAAGTCCTCGATGAGGTCGTAGAGCGTTTCCGGCTTGGCGCGGACGGTTGTCGAGCGCTCGATCCGGAAATCGCTGGGGTGGTTGGCGGCGTAGGCGACCAGGCCCAGCACCGCGATGATCAGCAGTCCGACGAGCGTCGTGAGCATGGCGTATCCTTTGTGCCTCAGGCGGTCTTGGTTTGGCCGAGCGCCCAGTGGACGCCGTAAGGGTCGAGCAGACGCGCGTAGCGGTCGCCCCAGAACATGTCCTCGATCGGCTGGAGGACCTGGACGCCGGCCTCGACCGCCCGGTTGAACCACGCGTCGATGTCGTCGACCTGCAGGTGCATGGTGAACGAGGCCGACGGCTGATGCTCGAAGCCGTGCCCCATCTCCGGGAAGCAGTCGCAGATCATCAGGTTGCCGCCGTTGATCACCAGCGCGCAGTGCATCAGCCGTTTGCCGTCGTCGGCGGGCAAGCGGAACGTCTCCCGCGCGCCGAAGGCCTTTTGATAGAACGTCGAGGCCTCGCTGGCGCCGACGACGTTCAGGTGCGGGGTGACCCCGATCATCGGCGGGGCGTCGATTTTGGCAAGTTCGCCGGCGGTGGTTTCCACGGTCGCGGAGACGGACATGACGTCTATCCTTCCTGGTTGGCCCGTTGAGGGGCGTCTGATCCAAGGACGAACGACGTTAGCTCGTTCCGACAGCGAGGCTGCAAAAAAGTGTTCAGCCGGTCTCGCCTGCCAGGCTGTCGAGGTGCTGGCGGATGTGGGCCGCCTCGGGTGCGCTGTTGGCCAGGGCGATGGCGCGGTCGAAGGCGACGCGCGCCTCCGCCTGGCGGCCGAGCTGCTTGAGGAAGCTGCCGCGCGCGCCGTGGAAGTAGAAGTAGCTGGCCAGCTGGTCGGCGAGCGGCTCGATCATCGCCAGCGCCGCCTCGGGCCCCTGCGTCTTCGAGATCGCCACCGAGCGGTTGAGGGTGATCACCGGCGAGGGGTTCATATGTTCGAGCGCGGCGTAGAGAAGGTCGATCTGGCGCCAGTCGGTGTCGGCGGCCTGCGCGGCGCGGGCGTGCAGCGCGGCGATGGCGGCCTGGATCTGGTAGGGGCCGGGGGCGGCGTGGCGCAGGGCCTTGTCGACCAGGGCGAGCCCTTCGGCGATCATCGGCCGGTTCCAGAGGCCGCGGTCCTGGTCGTCGAGCAGCACGATCTGGCCGGCTGAGTCGAAGCGCGCGGCGGCGCGCGAGTGCTGCAGAAGCATCAGGGCGGTGAGGCCCATGATCTCCGGCTCGGTCTGGAACAGCCGCAGCAGCAGGCGGGCGAGGCGGATGGCCTCCTCGGCGAACGGCGCGCGGGCGTCGGCCTCGGCGACGGTGGAGGAATAGCCCTCGTTGAAGATCAGGTAGATGACCGCGGCGACCGCGGCCAGGCGATCGGCGCGCTCGGCGGGACCGGGTGCTTCGAAGGCGACATTGGCCTGGCCGATCTTGGCCTTGGCGCGGGTGATGCGCTGCTCCATCGCCGCGTCGCTGACCAGGAAGGCGCGGGCGATCTGCTTGACAGAGAGGCCGCTGACGATGCGCAGGGCGACGGCCACCTGCTGCACCGCCGGCAGATCCGGGTGGCAGCAGATGAACAGCAGCCGAAGGATGTCGTCGCGATAGTCCGAGCCGTCGAGACGCTCGGCGAGCGGCGCCTCGACGTCGTCGAGATCGGAGAGAACGTCCTCGGAGGGCAGGGCCTGGAGGCGCGAGCGCTTGCGCGTGGCGTCGATGCCGCTGTTGCGCCCGACCAGGATCAGCCAGGCGGCCGGATCACGCGGCGGGCCCTTCTCCGGCCAGGACTTCAGGGCGCGCAGGCAGGCGTCCTGAAACGCCTCCTCGGCCAGGTCGAGGTCGCGGAAGTAGCGCAGCAACGCGCTGACCGCCTGCGGACGGGCGGAGGTCAGGGCGGCGTCGATCCAGGCGGGGTCGGTGGTCACGTCATCTCAATTCCGGGCAGGAAGAGGGCGATCGGGCGCAGTTCATAGGCGCCGCCCGGATTGGCCACGGCCAGGTCCCGGGCGATCTGCAGGCCGTCCTCTAGGGTTTCGACGTCGACGATGTAGAAGCCGAGCAACTGTTCCTTGGTCTCGGCGAACGGGCCGTCGACCACCAGGTTCTGCGATTTGCGCAGGGTGGTGGCCGAAGTGGTCGGCAGCAGCCGGATGGCCGGGCCGAGCTTGCCCTCCTGGCGGAGGCGCTCCTGCACGACTTCGAGCCGTTCCATGACCGCGTCGTCCTCTTCCTTGGTCCAGGCGGAGGTCACGGCTTCGTCGTTGTAGCAAAGGATCGCGTAGCGCATCGGTCTGTTCCGTTCTCCCTAAGGACGGGCGAGGTCGCCCGGTCCCGACATGCGGATATATAAAACCACTGGTGAACGCCGCGACGGGTTAGTCGACCGTGCGTCGTATTTCGTCGCGGGCAGCGCGGCCTGGTCGGTTTTCGGCGCAGCTGCGCTGACGGCGCGTGGCCGGTTCACCAAGAGAAGCTCCCGAAAGGCGCCGCGCCTCCCCGCGGCAAGTCACGGAGGGCTACCCATGAAGAAAAGCGTACTGCTGGCGGCGCTGGCCGCGAGCGCCATGATGGCGGGAAGCGCTCAGGCGGCGACGATCTATTCCCAGAACTTCGCGGGCGGCCTGGGCGCCAACGAGAGCGTCGGCGGCAAGTTCAGCGTCGGCGGCGGGACGGTCGGCCACCAGGCCAGCGCCTACACCAACAACGAGTACTCGTTCTATCAGCTGCGGCTGGATCTGACCCAGGCGACGGACGCTCTGCTCGCCTTCGACTACGACATCGTCAGCGAGTACGGCTACGACGCGTTCAACCTGGCGTTCTCGACCACCGGCGTGTTCGGGCCGGGCGCGATGCTGACCCCGGTGTCGACAGACCAGTTCTACACGCTTTCGGGCCGCGCGGCGACGCAGCTGGGCGGCAAGGGCTTTTCCGGCGACCAGTCCGGCCGGGCGGTGTTCGACCTGAGCGCGCTGGCCGGCCAGGTGGTCGACATCCGCTTCCAGTTCGCCAGCGACTACGCCGCGATCGGCAGGGGCGTGACGTTCGACAACCTGCTGGTCACCGGGACCTTGCCGAGCGCGGTGCCCGAGCCGGCGACCTGGGCGATGATGATCATGGGGTTCGGCCTGGCCGGGACCGCGATCCGCAACCGCCGCCGGACTTTGGCCCTGGCCTAGCCGCAAGGCGGATCAGGGAGCCGCCCCCCAATCGGCTCCCGACGATCGCCGTCCTTCCAGCCACGGAAGGGCGGCGTTTTCGTTTGCGGGTCGGTCAGTCCTGATAGAGGGCGAGACGTTCGGTGACGGCGTTCACGTAGGACGGTCCGACGGCGACGTTCACGCCGTCCTCCAGCACCAGCGAGATCAGCCCCTTGCCCAGGCGCTTGACCTCCTTGACCTTGGCCGGCCGCACGAACGCCGAGCGATGCACCCGCACCAGTTCGGACGGCGGCAGCTTGCGCTCCAGCGCCGTCATGGTGGCGCGGTGGATGTGGCTGCGCGTGGCGGTGTGCAGCAGGACGTAGTCCTTGGCCGCCTCGATCCAGTCGATCTCGCCAAGCGGCACGCGCACGTAGCCTGTCCGGACCTGGACCCAGAAGCCGTCGGGGTCCTCGTCGGCCGGAGAGGCCGCGGCCTCGTCGGCGCGGGCGGCGGCGGCGCGCAGGGCCCGGCGGCGGCGGGCGCGCTCGATGGCCTGGCGCAGGCGGTCGAAGCGGACCGGCTTGAGCAGATAGTCCGCGGCTTCCACCTCGAAAGCGTCGGCGGCGTAGAGCTCGAAGGCGGTG
This sequence comes from Phenylobacterium sp. Root1290, assembly GCF_001425305.1. GTDB lineage: Bacteria > Pseudomonadota > Alphaproteobacteria > Caulobacterales > Caulobacteraceae > Phenylobacterium. The sequence continues at coordinate 675,578 of NZ_LMEE01000003.1, forward strand.
ACGAAGACGATCTCCGGACGCTCCTCCGACGGCAGGCCGGCGGCGACGTCGAGGCCGCTGCGCTCGGGCATCTGGATGTCGAGCAGCACCAGGTCGGGCTTGAGCGCATCGACGGCTTCGGCGGCCTCGCGGCCGTTGCGCGCAGTGCCGACGACCTCGACATCGGTGATCTGGGTCAGCAGCGCCGTCAGGCGTTCGAGCGCGGCGGGTTCATCGTCAACAAGGAGCAGTCGCATCAGGCGGCGGCCTTCGGTCGGAGCGGGGTGACGGTGGGCGCGCGCTGCAGCGGCATGCGCACCATGGCGAGGAATCCGTGGGCCAGGGGCGTGGCCTGCAGCACGCCGCGTGAGCCGTAGAGCGCCTCCAGCCGTTGGCGGATGTTGTTGAGGCCGACGCCGGCGCCGGGACGAACCTCGCCGCCGTGGCCGCCGTCGCCGTCGTCCTGGACCAGCACGACCAGATCCCCGTCGTCGCGGTTGGCTTCCAGGCGGATGGTCACGGTGTCGCTGGTCGGCGAGACGGCGTGCTTGATGGCGTTCTCGATGAGCGGCTGCAGCAGGAAGGACGGCACCAGGGCGGTGCGCAGTTCGTCGGGGCAGACGAACTCCACGGCCAGGCGCTCGCGAAAGCGCACGCTCTCGATTTCGAGATAGGCCTGCAGCGTGGCCATCTCGTCTTCGAGCGTGATCATGGCTTCGGGGTCGGCGACGAGGGTGACGCGCAGGAAGTCGGCCAGCCTGGACAGCATGCTCTCGGCCTCGTCGGAACGGCCGGTGATGACCGCCGCCGAGACGGCGTTGAGCGTATTGAACAGGAAGTGCGGGTTGAGCTGGTAGCGCAGGGCGGCCAGACGCGCGGCGCTGGCGGCGGCGTTGGCTTCGCTGGCCGCGGTGCGGGCGTCGGCAAGTTGGCGTTCGCGCTCGCGGACGGTCGAGTTGGCCTGAAGCGTGACGTAGAAGGCGCCGAGCATCGCCAAGATCCAGAGGAAAGCCACGAAGTTGGCCACGGCGCGCATCCAGGCGGTCAGTTGCGGCTGCGGATCTCCGCGCGCGCGGATAAACTCCATGATCAGTACGTCAGCATAGGCCAGCAGCGCGGCGGCCACGACCACCGCCAAGCCGATGAGCCCGAACCGAGCGATGGCCGGTCGATAGCGCGTGTGGATTGCAGCGATGTAGAGCAGCAGCGACACCGCCACGCCCAGGCCGTTGATCAGCAACACGGTCACCAGGAGCGTCGAGCTCATCGGTCGCCCGACGGTGATGCTGGTGGCGGTGAAGAGCACCCCGGACATCAGCCATACGCCGAGCGTCAGCCATAGCGCCTGGCGGGATTCAGCAGACTTGAACATCGCAGCCCTCGCGTTCAATCGCGGGACGTTAGCGCAAAGCCGCGCGTGCGGCGTCCCTTCTCGTCGACGACAGGGCCGAGTTGGTCGCAGCGTGGGCGTAAGTTGATGAATTCGTGCGACCAATGGCGTTCCGGGCGTTGGGTCGCTAGCTGTTCTGCTATAGTCCGCGAACTGCGGGGGCGGGCCGATGGAGGCTTGGCCTGACCTATGGAGCGCCGGCTCACCGCGATCATGGTCGCCGACGTGGTCGGCTACAGCCGACTCATCGAGGCCGACGAAGAGGCGACGCTGGCGCGCTTCGCCGACCATCTGCACGAGTTGGTCGAGCCGTCGATCGCCGGCTGTCGCGGACGGATCATCAAGACGGCGGGGGATGGACTGCTGGCGGCCTTCGCGAGCGTCGTCGACGCGCTGAACTGCGCCGTCCAGATCCAGCGCGGCATGGCGGCGCGCAATGACGGCCTGGCCGAGGACGATCAGATCCGGTTCCGGGTCGGGCTGAACGCCGCCGACGTGGTGATCGACGGCGACGACATCCTGGGGGACGGGGTCAACGTCGCCGCGCGTCTGGAGAGCCTGGCCGAGCCGGGCGGCATCTGGATCTCGGCGCGGGTGCAGGAGGACGCGAGCGGCCGCGTCGACGTCTCGTTCGACGACATCGGTGAGCAGAACCTGAAGAACCTGGCGCGGCCGGTACGGGCCTACCGGGTGCTGCTGGACCCCGGCGCGGCCGACCTGGGACGACGGGCGGCGCTGGCCCTGCCGGACAAGCCGTCGATCGTAGTGCTGCCGTTCCAGAGCTTCGGGCCGGAGGCGGACAGCGACTATTTCGCAGATGCGGTGACCGACGACGTGGTGACGGCGCTGTCGCGCTGGCGCTGGTTCTTCGTGATCGATCGCAACACCAGCTTCACCTACAAGGGCCGCAGCGTGGACGCCCGTCAGGTCGGGCGCGACCTTGGGGTCCGCTACGTGCTGGAAGGCAGCGTTCGCCGGGCGGGCGAGCGGGTGCGGGTCAATGTGCGGCTGATCGAGGCGGTCAGCGCCCAGCAGATCTGGGCCGACGGGCTGGATCGCAACATGGCCGACCTGTTCGCCCTGCAGGACGAGATCACCGAGCACGTGGTGGCGGCCATTGAGCCGGCGATGCTGGACACCGAGGCCGCTCGCATCGCCCGCAAGAGCCTGGCCGATCTCAGCGCGCTGGACTGCTTCCAGCGGGGCATGTGGCACTTCAACCGGATGAGCGCGGGCGACTACCACCAGGCGCTGGCGCTGTTCAGGCAGGCGATCGCGCGCGATCCGGACCTGTCGCTCGGCCATATGGGCCTGGCGCGGATGCTGTACGGCGGAGCGATCTATGGCTGGTCGCGCGAGCCGGTCGCCGATCTGGAGGAAGCGCGCGCGGCGGCCCGCCGGGCGGTGGCGCTCGATCCGCGCGACGCCTACGGCTACTTCGCCGGGGCGGGGGCCTCGCTCTATCTAGGGCGGCACGAGGAGGCGCTGGAGCAGGCGCAGCGGGCCCTGGCGCTGAACCCGAATTTCGCTTTCGGTCACTTCCGGCTGGGGCAGGTGCTGATCTACTTCGGCAAGCCGGCCGAGGCGGTCGCCCCGATCGAACGCAGCCTGAGGCTCAGCCCTTACGACCCGCAGATCGCGCCGATGCTGCAGTTGCTGGCGCTGGCCCACTACCAGGCCCGCAACTATGACGAGGCGGTCGGCCACGCCCAGAGCGCGGTGCGGCTGAACGACTCGCGCGCCGCCGCCATCCTTGCGGCCAGCCTGGCGCGGCTTGGCCGCTTCAAGGACGCCCGCGCCGCCTATCCGAACGCCTTGCGCGAGCGCGCACACGCCGAGGCGCCCCGGCTGGTCACCTACGCCAATCCCGAAGACGAGCGGCATCTGCGCGACGGCGTGCGCATGGCCTTCCTGAGCGAGGACGGGGAGGGCGAGCCGCTTTACTGAGGGCTACTTGTGCAATGGATGCTTGTCGGCGGGATAGCGGCTCTTGATCAGCACCGTGACGCCGCCGCGGGTCTCGGCCGCGTCGGGGGCCTGCCAGATGTTGAGTTCGAAGTCGTAGCCGGGCGCCCAGGCGAAGGTGACCGGGATCGGCGGCTGGGCGCTCAGGGCATAGTGAAGGATGCCGCGCAGGGTCTCGTGGAATGCGCCGGGCAGGGTGTCCAGGTAGGCGTCGAGCGCGCGGTGCAGCACCGTGCCGGGCGGCGTCAGCAGGTCGGCGTCGATCTTGCCGCCCGATGCGAACGCCGCGGCGTTCGAGGCGGCGAACTTCTCGATCTCGCCGGGGCAGAACGAGGCGTTGAGCTTGGACATCGCAGTTTGGAGCGCAGGCATCTGTCGTCCCTCTGTTGCTGGGATCTGCGCCGCGCGAGCGCCGCCGGCGCCAAGTCGCGCATACCATACCGGCTCTTCGACCCCGGCGGGATCAGGTTCCCAACTGATGGCCGATCAGAGCCTCCAGCCGGTCGGGAACTATGAGGCGGACCCCGGCGGGCGCCAGTTCGATCCAGCCTTCGTGGACCCACTCGTGCAACTTGCGGTTCACCTTCTCGCGCGAGAAGCCGAGCCGGCGGCCGATCTCGGTCTGGGTGAGCGGCACGAGGCCCGCCGCGCCGTGTTCGGCCAGCAGCAGGCGGGCGAGGCGGCCGCCGAGGTCCAGCGTCGAGCGGTCGCTGATGGCGATGTCGGCGGCGCGCAGGCGGGCGACCAGTTCGACGACGAGGGCGACCGCGGCCTGGGGTTCGGCCTCCAGCGCGCCGAGCATGGCCGAGCGGGAGATGCGCCAGAGCCGAGAGCGGCGGAGGGCGGCCACGTCGGCCGAGCGGGCCCCGCCGTCGAGGGCCGCCATCTCGCCGACCAGGGCGCCGGGACCAAGCGCGATCAGGCGAATGTCGCGGCCGTCACGGGTGGAGGTGCGCACCTCGACCTCGCCGTCGACAATGACATAGACGGCGTCACCAGGATCGCCGGCCTGGAACAGCACCTCGCCGGGCGCGAGAGCGATCCAGCCGCCCGAACTCGCCAGACGCTCGACCCCCGCCTGGGACAGGCACGCCAGCACAGGGCTCCTGGCGAGACTCGCCAGGACGGATCCTGCGCTGTCGGACCGATCGGACACGGCGATAGCCTCCGCTCACGAGAGCGGAGGCTATCATAGCGGGCCGAACCGTGGGCTGTCGGTTCAGCGCCGCGCCAGCTGCGTCGCGCTCTGCGGCGCGTAGAGCGCAGTGACCAGGGGCGCATCGAGCTTGGTGACGGCCTTCTCGATCATCTCCTTGCGGCACTTGCGGACGTCGTGGGCGTAGTCGAAGGAGTAGCCTTGGAGCGGGCCGCAGAAGTCGCGGGCCGCCAGGTTGATGCGCTTGAAAGCGGTGCGGGCGCCGGCGTCCGAACGGACGTTGAGATCACCGACTTTGACCCGCATGACGCCTTCTTCGGCTTGAGCGCCAGTCGCCATGGAAAGGGCGAGAACGGCGAGGGTCGGGAGAACCAAGCGATGCATGACTGCCTCCAGGGGAGTGAAGGACCGCGGGATGCGGCCGTCTTGTGAGGCAGATTCGTAGGCCCGGATCGGGCGGACGGCTGTGACCTGGGTCACGCCGCCGAACATCGTTATGCGGTTTGGGCGGCCTTGGCCTCCAGCGCGGCGCGGTCGGGCATGAACCAAACCTCGCGACCTCGATTGCATTCGCCGATGAAGTCGCGCAGCGGCCCGCTGGCCGCCGCCGCCTGCGAGACATCGCCAAGGATGACCACGCGCAGGCGGTAGTTGACGAACTTCTGCAGCACCTCGCCGGCAAGCCCCGAAGACAGGCGCAGGAACTCGGGCGAGAGGCGCTGGACCGGGATCACCACCAACTGCGCGTCGATCGAGAACGCCTCGCCGATGATGTCGCTGGCGTCGCGGCTGGTGGCGAGCGGCGCGCCGTCCTGGGGCCAGAGCAAGGTGCGCAGGCCGGCGATTTCGGTGGTGTCCATACCCGCTAAAGTGGCGACGGCTCAGCGGGTGTCAATCGCGTGGCGCACTTGTGAGCTGAAGTCACGAACGGTCGGCCAACTAGTCGTTTGCGGCGCGGCCCGCAGCTTCGCATGCTGGCGACGCAGATCGAGGGCTGACCGATGCTGGCCGAACGAATGTCGATGGCGGCGGATGTGGAACGCGGGGTCGCCCGCTGGTTCCTGGACCGGGCGATCTACGAACTGCACAGGCTTTGGGCCTGTTACTGGTGGCTGCTCAGGGCGCATGTGGCGGCCAGGCATTTCATTCCGCGGGCAAGCCTGGAAGCGCCGCCGGCAGAGTGGATGAAGGTGATGCAGGCACCCTGCGAGACGGATCAGTAAAGCCTGCTGTCGCGGGCTCGGGCGTAGCGTATAACCACGATATGTCTGTGATCTGAGGTCACATGCCTAAGCGAAACCTGCCGCCGCTCACCGCCCTGCGCGCCTTCGAGGCGTTTGCGAGATTGGGGCGGATGAACCTGGCCGCCGACGAGCTCTGCGTCACCCACGGCGCCATCAGCCGGCAGGTCCGTAGTCTGGAGCGGCTGTGCGGGGTGCGGCTGACGCAGGGGCCGCGCAACAGCCTGAGGCTGACCGAGTCGGGGCTGGACCTGGCCGAGAGCCTGGCCTCGGCGTTCGAGGGGATTGAGCGCACCTTCACGAGCCTGAAGTCGGCGGCGGACCGGGAGTTGCATGTCTCCTGCGTCGGCACCCTGGCCATGCGATGGCTGATCCCGCGGCTTCCGGCCTTTCACGCGCGCCATCCGGGACTGAACATCCGAGTCACCGAGGCCTATGGCCCGGTCGATTTCGGCCGCGATCCGTTCGACGCGGCGATCCGGCTTGCGGAGAGTGTCGTCGGCGAGGGGCTGGAGGCGACGCCGTTCCTCGACAATTTTCATGGTCCGGTGATGTCGCCGCGGCTGGCGGAGCTGGGCCTGGCGGCCGCGCCGCGGCTGCACACCCGGCCACACCGACAGGCATGGCGCGAGTGGGCCGAGCATTCCGGCGTGACGATCGACGCCGGCGTCGAGCACCGCGAATACGAGCATCTGTTCTACATGCTGGAGGCGGCCGTCGCGGGCTTGGGCGCCGGGGTGTCTCCCTGGATCTATGTGGCGGGCGATGTTGCGTCGGGCCGGCTAGCGGCGCCCTATGGTTTTGTGCCGACCCCGGCGCGGTTCCACTTCGTGACGCCGAAGTCGGCCGCGAGGCCGGTCACCGCGGCGTTCCGCGACTGGCTGCTGGAGGAGGCCGCGTCCGCGCCGCTACCGTTGGTCGGGGCCGTTGCAGCTGAGCTGTAGGCCGACCATATTCGGCCCTGGTTTTCTGCTGTCGCTGGAGCGCGCCATGTCCCTGTCCATGTATCAAGCCTCGATCCCGGTCTTCGTGCGGGGGCTGAATGCGCTTCGCGGCCTGCTGGAGAAGGGCGCGGCGCACGCGGCCGCCAACGGGACTGATCCGAACGCTCTGGTCAGCGCGCAGCTGGCGCCCGACATGCTGCCCCTGGCCGGTCAGGTCCAGCGGGCCAGCGACACCTCGAAGCTGTCCGGCCAGCGGCTGAGCGGCGTCCAGGCGCCGTCGATGCCCGACACCGAGACGACCTTGGACCAGCTGATCGGCCGAGTGAACGACACCATCGCCTATCTGGAGACCATCGACGCCAAGTCGCTGGACGGCGCCGAGAGCCGGACGATCGAGCTGAACTTCGGCCCTGGAAACAAGCATGTGTTCCGCGGCGACGACTACCTGCTCGGCTTCGCCCTGCCGAACTTCTACTTCCACGTGGCGATCGCGCACGGGATCCTGCGCAGCCAAGGCGTGGGCGTCGGCAAGCTGGACTACATCGGCGCGCCGCCGCGCTGAAGCCTGGCCTCGACCTCGGCGCGGCTCGGCAGCGAGGGTTGGGCGCCGGGGCGGGTCGCGGCCAGCGCGCCCGCGGCGCAGGCGAAGACTAGGGCGGCCTCATGTGACTGGCCTTCCAGCAAGGCCAGGGTGAGGGCCGCGACAAATGCGTCTCCGGCGCCGGTGGCGTCCACGGCCTCGACCAGCGGAGGGACGGCGGTTGCGAGCTGGCGTCCGCCTTGGAACAGTCCGGCCCCCTTGGCGCCCCAGGTGACGGCGACCAGGCCGGGGATGCTGTGCAGCGCCTGGCCGTAGAAGGCCGCCTCGGTCTCGTTGACCACGACAAGGTCGGCGCGGGCCAAGGTCTGCGGCGGCAGCGGGGCCGCGGGCGCCAGGTTGAGGCAGACGAAGCCGCGCGCCTGGGCGACCGCGGCGGCGACGGTCCGTACGGGCAGCTCAAGCTGGCAGATCAGGGCCTCGCTGGTCGGGGCGCCCAGCTGGTCAGGGGTGAAGGCGGCGTTGGCCCCGGGCGCGACGATGATCTGGTTTTCGCCGTCGGCGGCCACGGCGATCAGGGCGACGCCGGTGGCGGCGAGCGCGTCCGCCGCGCACCGATCGAGATCGACGCCCTCGGCCGCCAGCAGGGCCAGGGCCTCTTCCGCCATGCTGTCGGCGCCGACCCGGCCGACCAGGGTCACGTCTGCGCCGAGCCGCCGGGCGGCCAGGGCCTGGTTCGCGCCCTTGCCGCCGGGATGGCGGGCCAGAGTCGCGCCGGTCACCGTCTCGCCAGGCGCGGGCAGGTTCGCGGCGGTGGCCACGAAGTCCAGGTTGACCGAGCCTATGACGGTGATCGAGGTCATCGGGCGAGCAGTTCGTTCAGCAGAGCGAAGACGCCGTCGGCGTCCGCATGCGTGGCCCAGAAGATCCGCGCCGCAGCCGGATCCTGCAAGCCGAACTCGACGGCGGTGTGTCCCACTGTCAGCCGTGACGAGGTCTCTACCTTCAGCTGGCAGGGACGCAGGGTGAAGAGTTCAGGCGCGAGGATGTAGGCGATCACACAGGGGTCGTGGATCGGTGCGCCGGCCCCGCCGACGATGTCGCGCTCCAGGGCGCTGGAGAAGGCCAACAGGTTGGCGCTGGCCTGGGCGGCGGGCGTGTCGATGGCGGCGATGGCGGCGATGCGGGCCGGGTCGGAGCGGACCTGGTGAGTGACATCCAGGCCCATGACCACGCACCGCGCGCCCGAAGAGAACACCACCTCGGCGGCGTGGGGATCGGCCCAGATGTTGTATTCGGCCGAGGCGGTGACGTTGCCGCCCTCGCGCCGGGCGCCGCCCATGACCACGATTAGGCCCAGGCGCTCGATGATGTCCGGCTCCAGCCGCATGGCCAGGGCCAGGTTGGTGCAGGGGCCGGTCACGGCGAGGGTCACTTCGCCGGGCCCATGGCGCATGACGAGGTCGACTATGACGTTGGCCGCGTGCCCCTCCTCGACGCCCTTGGTCGGCGCGAACAGCGGCAAGGCGCCCAGCCCGCTCTCGCCATGGAAGTCGCCGGCGTCGAGCGGCGGGCGGATCAGCGGGACCTTGGCCCCGGCATGGATCGGCACGTCCTCGCGTCCCGCGATCTGGCGGATGATGGCGGCGTTGCGGGCTGTCAGATCGGCGGCGACGTTGCCGCCGACGGTGGTGATGGCGAGGATCTCCAGGTCTTGCGGCGCGGCGAAGGCCATGAAGAGGGCGACGGCGTCGTCGACGCCCGGGTCGCAGTCGAAAATCAGCTTGGTCACCACGGCATTCTCCTGAGGAACGCGCAGCTCGGCAAGCGCGCATGAAACCGCTGGCCCGCCGCTTCTGTCATGCTCGCGGCGCCGTTGGCGTCGAAGGTCGGCCGTGGCAAAGGCCAGCGCAGGCAGGCAAGCGAGGACAGCGATGACTGAAGACGGTGGAAAGACGGGAAGGCGGCTGGCGCCCGAGTTGATCGGGCGGGCGGTTGCGCTGGCCATGGTGGCCGGGGCGATCTTCCTGGCGCCGCCGGCGAAGTTCTGGCTGGCCGGCGCGGGCTGCGCGCTGGCGGCGGCGGTGTTCCTGATCCAGGCGGCGACGGGGCGGCCGGTGCGGCGAGCCCGGTGGCTGAACCTGGTTTTCGGGGTGATCTTCGCGGTGACCTCGTTCTGGCTGGTGTTCCTGCCGCACTGAGGCGGCATACCAGCGGAGCGAGGGTGCGGGGACGCCGAAGCGTCCCCGCTTAGTCCTAGCTGACCATTTCTTCGCGGATGGTCTTGCGGGCCATCCAGAAGAGGCCGAAGGCGACGAAGCCGAAGCAGGTCGACAGCATCAGCGCCCAGCGCACGCCCTGGGCCGAACCCAGACCGAAGCCGTTGCTCATCACGTCGGACAGGATGCCGACCGCCAGCGGGCCGAGGCCCAGGCCGATCAGGTTGATCGTGAACAGCAGGATCGCCGAGGTGGTGGCGCGCATGTGCGGCGGCACGATCGACTGGCCGATGGCGTAGACCGGGCCGTACCACAGCGAACCGAGCAGGCCGTTGATCACCAGGATCCACAGCGCGACCGAAGCCGACGGGACGCTGACGGCGATGATGTAGATCGGCACCGCCAGCAGCGAGGCGATGGCCGGGACCGACACGTAGCCGCGCAGGTCCTTCTTGGCGTAGCGGTCGGCGATCTGGCCGCCGAGATAGGCGGAGATGGCGCCGGCGGTGCCGCCCATCAGACCCAGGGCCAGGCCCAGGAAGCCGATGGACTGGAGGTTGAAGCCGGCCGCCAGGTTCGAGACTTCCTCGCCGTGGACGCGCAGGAAGAACGAAGCGGTGAACGGGGCGTGGCCGTAGCCGATGAACGCCTTGATCGCCGCGCCGAGCGCGATGAGCCAGAAGGTCTTCTTGGTGCCGAGGTACTTGAGGGTCTCGCCGAAGGTCGCCTGGTTGGCCTGAATGGCGGCCGAGTGCTGGGCGATCAGCTTGCGGGGCTCCTTCAGCGTGAACCAGCAGAGCAGGGCGAACAGGATGCCCGGGGCGCCGGCGACGAAGAAGGCGACGCGCCAGCCGTAGGCGTCGGCGATCAGGCCGCCCATGACCAGGCCGAGGAGGCCGCCGAGCGGCGTACCCATCGAATAGAAGGCCAGGGCCGAGGCGCGCTTTTCCTTCGGCACGTAGTCGGCGATCAGCGAGTGCGCCGGAGGGGTGCAGCCGGCTTCGCCGACGCCCACGCCGATTCGGAACAACACCAGCTGGGCGAAGTTCTGAGCCATGCCCGAAAGGGCGGTGAAGCCGGACCACACCGCCACGGCGGTGCCGATGATCATCGGGCGGTTCTTGCGTTCGGCCAGGCGGGCGATCGGGATGCCCAGGACGGTGTAGAAGATCGCGAAGGCGAGGCCGCTCATGAGGCCGAGCTGCCAGTCGGCGAGGCCAAGGTCGTTCTTGATCGGCTCGGCCAGAATGTTGACCACGGCGCGATCGAGGAAGTTGACGATGTAGATCCCCAAAAGGAGGAACATCGCATACCGGGTATAAGAGGCTGAATATGGTGCTGCGCTGACCGCCGAGGCGACAGGCGGAGCTGTTGGTTCAACCGACGGCGCGGCGGTCTCGGTCATGAATGGCGTTTCCTGCAGAAAATTGGGGAACTGAATTTCTTATTATCCGCGCACTCTAGACGAGGCGCCCGGGGCTTGGGCAATAGGCTGACGCAAGGAAAAGGAGCGGCCTATGGAACTCGTGATCGGAACGAAGCGGTGGTCCACCTGGTCGCTGCGACCCTGGCTGGTGCTGAAACACACCGGGGCGGCCTTCACCGAGACCCTCGTCGGGCTGCGCCAGGACGATGGAAAGACCGAGGCCGCGATCCTGCCGCACTCGCCGTCCGGGCTGGTGCCGGCGCTGAAGGACGGCGGTCTTACCGTGTGGGATTCGTTGGCCATTTGCGAATACCTGGCCGAAAAATTTCCCGAGGCAAAGCTCTGGCCGGCGGATGCCGAACTGCGCGCCCTGACCCGTGCGGCGGCCGCGGAAATGCACTCCGGTTTCCAGTCGCTGCGCGGCGAGTGCCCGATGGCGCTGGAGGCCGAACCGAAGGTCGCCACCCTCTCGGAAGCCACCCAAAGGAACGTGCGCCGGATCGTCGCTATGTGGTCGGACCTGTTGCGCCGGTCGGGCGGACCCTATCTGGGCGGGGAATGGTCGATTGCAGACGCCTTCTACACGCCCGTCGCCTCGCGGTTCCGGACCTACGGGGTGCACCTGTCGGACTATGGGGACGACGGAGCCTGCGGCGCCTATGCGACGCGGCTGCTGGCGACGCCGGAGTTCCGCGAGTGGGAGGCGGCGGCGCGCGCCGAGGCGTGAGCGTGATCCGCAACCTGCTGGGCGTGCTGGCCGCCGGCGCGCTGCTGGTCGCCTGTTCCGAAAACACCGAGACCGGGCGCGCGCAGTTTGCGGTGGTGCCCGACGAGGCCCTGACACAGATGGCCGACCAGGCCTGGGCCGACATGCGCGCGCAGACCCCGGCGGCGGACGATCCGGAACTGCAGGCGCGCTTGGCGCGGGTCGGCGGCAAGATCGTGCAGGCCAGCGGCCGCCCCGACCTGGACTGGGAGTTCGTGGTCTTCGATCGGCCGGAGATCAACGCCTTCGTGCTGCCGAACGGCAAGATCGGCGCCTTCAGGGGGCTGATGGACTTCGTGCAGGACGACGACGAACTGGCCGGCGTGCTGGGGCACGAGGTCGGGCATGTCCTGGCGCGGCATCCCTCCGAGCGGGTCAGCCAGCAGATGGCGGTCGAGCTGGGAGTGAACGTGCTGCAGGCGGTGCTGTCCAACGGCGAGTACGGCGAACATGCCGGCGAGATCGCCGGGGCGCTGGGCATGGGGGCGATGTACGGCGTGATCCTGCCCTACTCGCGCAATCACGAGTTGGAGGCGGACCGGGTCGGGGTGGAATTGGCGCAGCGGGCGGGCATGGACCCGGCCGGGGCCGTGCGGTTCTTCGAGCGGATGGCGGCCGAAGGCGAAAAGCAGCCGCAGCCGCCCGAGGTGCTGTCGACCCATCCGGCCGACGGGCCGCGGCTGGCGGCGTTGCGCGAGGCGGTCGCCGCCCTGCCGAAGGGTTAGATGGCGGAGGCGGCGCTGACGCCGTCGTGGAACAGCGCCACGGCGGCGGATTCGGCCTCGGCCTGGCTGGGCGCCACGCCGCCGGCGACCAGTTCGCCCTCGTAGTCGAACACCCGCCAGCGCCAGCCGTCGTCAGCCGGATCGATCGCGTAAGCCAGTTCGCCCATGTGCCTCTCCTGGCGTCCCGGATCGGGACCGCAGGATATGGTCAAGCAAGCCGGGAGCCAGAGGCCGCGCCGCGGCGTCCGCGGCTTGCGGTGCGCGCGCGATCACGTGTACCGAACGTTCGGCGCCCCCTTGGCGGAATTGGTAGACGCAGAGGACTTAAAATCCTTTGCCGTATGGCGTCCCGGTTCGAGTCCGGGAGGGGGCACCAGATTCAGAGCAGCAGGCCATAGCTGGCGTATTGCGCCTCGACCTTGGCGTCCAGCTTTCGGGCTGCCGCGAGATCGGCCTCGCCCTCCGCCTTCTGACCGAGGCGAAGCCTGATCGCGCCCCGCAGATAGAGCGTTTCGGCGGAGGCGGGATGGAGGCGCAGCGCGGCGTCGGCGTCGGCAAGCGCCTTCTGGAGGTCGCCGCGCCGCAGATGGGCGAAGGCCCGGCTGTCGAGCGGCGCGAAGTCGTCGGGGGCGAGCTTCACCGCCTTGGTGCAGATCGTGACGGCGCGGTTGAGGTCCCGCTGGGCCTCCCCGCGAATCCAGCAGGCGTTGTTCAGCGCGGCGACGCTTTCTGGCTCCAGCTTCACGGCCCGGTCGGCCTCGGCGATGGCGCGCGTCCAGTCCTGCTGTTCGGAGAACAGTTGGGCGCGTGCGACCGTTGTGTCGGCCGACTGCGGGGCGCGCGCAAGGTCGGACAAGGCAAGATCGTACTGCTTCAGGCGCAAGAACAGCTGGGCGCGGTCGAGCAGGGCGTTCTCAGCATCGAGCTCCACAGCCCGGTCCATATCGCTCCTGGCGCCCACCATGTCGTCCATTGCGTAGCGAAGCCAGCCGCGCTCAAGATAGACGTCGGCGTCGTCTGTCTTCAGGCTGAGCGCACGATCCAATTCCAGCTTGGCGGCGGTGAGATCGCCTTGCTGCTGAAGCAGTTTAGCGCGGCCGGTGATCGCCCAGACATAGTCGGGCCGTTTGGCCAGAGCCTGATCATAGCCGGCCTTGGCTTCATCGTACCGGCCCGCATAGAGCAGGAAATCAGCGCGTAGGACCAATTGGGACGGCTCGCCGTTGGACATCTTCACTGCCGTGTCGAGATCGGCGAGCGCGCCGGCGCGATCCTTCAACTTGTCCCGCAGATGCGCGCGCGACACGAAGTAGAACGAATTAGTTGGGCTGAGCTCGATGGCTCGGTCGTAGTCCGCCAGAGCTCCTGCCGTGTCGCCGGCTTCGTCCCGCAGATCCGCACGAAGCCTAAGATAGAGGCCATTAGGCTCCAGCTTCACCGCCCGCTCCGCATCGGCGAGGGCGAGCTTGTTGTCGCCGTTTCCGCTGAGAACGATCGCGCGAACGAAGTAGCCGTACGCCTCGTTCGGATTGAGGCGGACGGCCTTGTCGGCGTCGGCCAGCGCGCGCTCGGAAAGGCCCATGTCCTCCTGGATGGCGGCGCGCATACTTAGCCCCCAGGCCTGCGCGGCCGCCCCCTCGAAGGTCTCGACGATTTCGGAGCAGGCGGCCAGACGAGCCTCGGTCGCTTCGCCGCCCTGGCCGATGCAGACGGCCGCGACCGGGTCGATCTCGGATGCGGCGTCAAGCGTCTGCGCGCCAGCGGCGCCGGTCAGGACCAGCGTCATGGCGCCGGCTAGCAGAAGAGCGTTTCGGATCATTGCGGCGGCCCCCAGGCGTCGATTGTTCTTAGTTTCAGCGGATTGTCAGAAGAGCCCGAGCGCGCGGAAGCTGGCGACGCCGTCGCGGCCGACGACCAGATGGTCGTGGACGGCGATGCGCAGGGCGCGGGCCGCCTCGACGACCTCCCGGGTCATGGTGATGTCGGCCTGGGAGGGCGTCGGGTCGCCGGACGGGTGGTTGTGGACCAGGATCACGGCGCTGGCCGAGAGCTCCAGCGCCCGTCGCACGACCTCGCGCGGATAGACCGGCGCGTGGTCGACGGTGCCGTGGTTCATCACCTCGTCGGCGATGAGCTGGTTCTTCTTGTCGAGAAAGAGAACGCGGAACTGCTCACGCGGGGCGTGGGCGAGGCCAAGCTTCACATAGTCGAGCAACTGGCTCCAGGAGCTGATGACCGGGCGCTTGCCGACCGCCGCGCGGCCGACCCGCAGGCCGATCTCGCTGAGCAGCTTGAGGTCGAAGGCCACGCTCTCGCCGACGCCAGGCACGCTGCGCAGCTCGGCCGCCGAGGCGCCGAGCACGCCGGCCAGCGAGCCGAACCGCGCCAGCAGCGCCTTGGCCAGCGGTTTGACGTCGCCGCGCGGGATCGAGCGGAAGAGCTGAAGCTCGAGAAGCTCGTAGTCGGGGAGGGCGGCGAGGTCGCGGCCCGCGCGTTCGCGCAGGCGGTCGCGGTGACCATGGAAGTGCGGCCGCGGCGCCTTGGCCGCGCGCGTCGGTTCCGCCGACCAGAGGTCGGGCTGGGGCGCCTCGGCCAGATGTCTCGATCCGTCCATGACGAACAATGTTCGTCATTTGTTCGAGCTTGGCAAGGGGCGTGCAGCGGCAGGGTCTCGCAACCCTGCCGCGCGGGCGTCAGGCGCTCTGGACGGGGGGCTGGAAGATGCCGGCCGGCGAGCCCGTGAAGATCTCGTAGCCGGTCTCGGTCACGCCGATCGAGTGCTCGCACTGGGCCGACAGCGACTTGTCGCGGGTCACCGCCGTCCAGCCGTCGGCCAGCAGCTTCACCTGGTACTTGCCCAGGTTCACCATCGGCTCGATCGTGAAGAACATGCCCGGCTGCAGCACCTCGCCCGTGCCCTTCTGGCCGAAGTGCAGGATGTTCGGGGCGTCGTGGAACACCTTGCCCAGGCCATGGCCGCAGAAGTCGCGGACGACCGAGCAGCGCATGGACTCCACGTACTGCTGGATGGCGTGGCCGATGTCGCCGGTGCGATTGCCGGGCTTCACCTGGTCGAGGCCGCGCTGAAGCGCCTCGTAGGTGACGTCGATCAGGCGCTTGGAACGCGGGGCGATCTCGCCCACGCCGTACATGCGGCTGGTGTCGCCATGCCAGCCGTCGACGATGACGGTGACGTCGATGTTGACGATGTCGCTCTCGCGCAGGACGCGGTCGCCCGGGATGCCGTGGCAGACGATGTGGTTGGGCGAGATGCAGGTGGTCTTGCCGTAGCCGCGGTAGAACAGGCAGGCCGGGATGGCGCCGTGATCGAGGATGAACTCGCGGGCCAGGTCGTCCAGCTTCTCGGTCACCGCGCCGGGCACGACGTGCGGGGTCAGCATGTCGAGGCACTCGGCGGCCAGCTTGCCGGCGACGCGCATGCCTTCGAAGCCTTCGGCTCCGTGAATGCGGATCTGGCCCGTGCGGTGCTCAGCTTCGAGGACGTCGGTCATGGCAGTACTCTTTCGGCTTCCGTGAGCGCCGCGTCTCGCCAGGGAACCGGGCGGGCGATGCGGATGGCGCTGGGACTTATATCGCAATCATAGCACAGGACTTCCACCCCGGCCCGCGCGGCGTCGATCAGGCCGGCCGCATACTTAGGGTCGAGGTCGGCGCAGGCGGCGAAGGCGTCGCAATCGGTGCGCTGAATCACGAACAGCATCACGGCGCGATGGCCCTCGGCGACCATGGCCTTCAGCTCGGCCAGATGCTTCAGCGAGCGGGCCGCGACGCAGTCGGGGAACTCGGCCAGGGCGCCGCCGCGGCGAAGGTGGACGTTCTTGACCTCAAGCCAGCAGGGCGTGCGCTCCGGGTGCTCCAGCAGGAAGTCGACGCGCGAGGCGGCGCCATACTTCACTTCGCGCCGATGGGTGGCGTAGCCCGTCACCTCGGGGATGGCGTCGGCGGCCAGGGCCTCGGCGACGAGGCGGTTAGGATGCATGGTGTTGACCCCGACCATGCCGCCGTCGGCCTCGACCAACTCCAGAGTGTGGGCGAGCTTGCGTTTGGGGTCGTCCGACTTTGAGAGCCAGACCGGCAGGCCTGGGACGTTGAGGCCCAGCATCGCGCCCGGATTGGGACAGTGGGCGGTGAGCGGCGTGCCATCCTGGAGCACGACATCGGCGAAGAAGCGCTTGTAGCGGCTGACGAGATGGCCGCGAACGAGAGGCTGGGCGAATTCCAACGGGCAGGTCCCTCGGGTGATGGTCGGCCCTGTGGCTAGCATCGCAAGCGCCGCTCGCGCAAAGCGCCGGTCTCATGACAGGTTGTGCGCGTCCCCGGACGCCACTAGTCAGGTGCGACAGAATGACGGGCGTTGCGGAGGTGCGTATGGCGGGTTCGACGGACGGCCGGGTGACCGCCGCGGTGCTGATCATCGGCGATGAGATCCTCTCGGGGCGGACGCAGGACACCAACCTGCGCGACATCGCCAAGTATCTCGGCGTGCTGGGCGTGGACCTGGCCGAGGCGCGGACGGTGCCCGATGTGCTGGAAGAGATCGTCGCGGCGCTGAACGCCCTTCGCGAGCGCTACGACTACGTCTTGACCACCGGCGGCATCGGCCCGACGCACGACGACATCACCGCCGACGCGGTGGCGGCGGCGTTCGGGGTCGAACTGATCGAGCATCCCGAGATCATCGCCATGATGACCGCCCGCTGGGGCGGCGTGGAACTGAACGCCGCCCGTCGCCGGATGGCGCGGGTGCCGGTCGGCGGCGAGTTGGTCAAGAACCCGGTGCAGGGGCCCCCCGGCTTCACCATCGGCAACGTCTTCGTGCTGGCCGGGGTGCCGACGATCATGCGCGGCATGCTGGAGGATGTGGGCTGGCGGCTGCGCAGCGGAACGGTGACGGTGGCGCGGACGGTGCGGGTCGAAGGCTCGGGCGAGGGCGTTATCGCAGCGCCCCTGGAAGCTGTGGCCAAGGCCCATCCGGACATGTCGCTGGGCAGCTATCCGTTCTTTGGCGACGGGGTGTACGGCTCGAACCTGGTGCTGCGCAGCCGCGATCAGGACGAGTTGGCGCAGGCGCTGGAAGAGCTGGTGGCGGCGCTCAAGGACGCCGGCATCGACAATATCCGCGAAGTCGAGAACGCTTAGGCGGCTTTCCGGGCGTCTTCGGCCGGTTGTGCGGCCGGATTGCGCTTGGGGCTGCGGAAGAGGCGGCCCTCGCGAGCGGCGAGTGCGACGTCGCCCAGGGCTGGCAGGATCAGCCACCAGGGCTCGATACAATAGCGGGCGAACAAGCGGCGTGGATCGCCGACCAGGCGGAACAGCCACTCGATCCCGAGGCCGCCCATCCAGCGGGGCGCTGGGGTCTGCACGCCGGCCTCGTAGTCGAAGGCCGCGCCCACCGACAGCGTGACCGTAGCGGGCAACATATCCTGATTGCGGTCGATCCAGATCTCCTGCCGCGGCATTCCCATGCCGACGAACAGGATGTGCGGCGCGACCTCGCCGATCTGCCTGAGCACCGCGGCGTTCTCGGCCGATCCCGGCGTCATGTCGAAGAAGCCGTCCCGAACCGAGATCTTAACCCCGGGATAGCGCGTGGCGAGCCGGCGGGCGGCTTCCTCGGCCACGCCCGGTGCGCCCCCTAGGTAGAAGACGCGCCAGTGCTTGCGGGCCGCGACGCTCCAGAAGTGATCACGCCAATCTAGATAGGTGCAGCGGTGGAAGCGCCGACTGTGCAGCCCAAGGATGCGGGTGAAGAAGATCAGCGGCGTGGAGTCGACCTCGATCAGGTCGGCGCGCTCGAAGAAGGCCGCGAACTGCGGGTTCTTCTTGGTCAGGTAGATGCTGTGGGCGTTGTGGTTGGCGATGCGGCTGGGGCTGCGGGTCTGCACCGCCTGGACGATGTAGTGCATGACCTCTTCCGGCCGCACCAGGTCGACGTCCACGCCCAGCGCTCGTGCGCGTTCGCCCGCACGCCGCGCCAGGCGAAACGGAGTGCGGCTCCTGCGCCGCCGCTCAATGTCCGGGGTGGATCGGGTCACCGCCAAATTCGCCAGTTCAGTGTGTACGAGACAGCAACCTCTACCGTGCGAGTTAAGATTCATTTCCCGGGCTACAACAAATTCCAGATTTCGAGCTCAGGCTTAACTTACGTTCATCATAGATCTGCAATTTTCACGTAGCGTCGTTCCGGATTCGGCTATCCTACGGATTGCGGTTAGCGAGTGGCCTGATTTATGCAGGCCGCCGGCTGCTCGGGTTTGGGCAGCATTGCTTAGGGGCTGGTGTCGTGCAGACGATCTACGATTGGGTGACGGTCGCGATTTTCGGGGCTTTGATCGTGCTGTTCCTGCAAAGATCGACGGCGGCTGAAGAGCCCAAAGACAACATCCTCCAGTACCTCCCGGCCTGCGTCGGGTGCGCGCTGGCGAACTACGTCGGCAACGAGGGCCATGGGGCTGCGGCGTTCGCGATCATTGTCGCGGTGCTCGCCTATGTCGCCTACGTCCTGAAGCCGTTCAATTTGAAGTTCTGACCAGAGCCTGGGGGGCGCAGCGCCTTCCTTTTTGATGGCGGCGACGCATGAGGCGCTCGACGCAAGCGGAACTGGTCGAGGCGGGAGTTGGCCGTTGAGTCTTTCCGATATGACTGCTCCGCTTACGGCCACGTTCGCCGGCCGGCTCGAGGAGCATGGCCGTGCGCTGGCGGTGGTCACCGACGCCGGCGAGCGTCTCAGCTACGCCGAGCTTGCGGCGCGGGCCGACGAGTTCGCGCGGACGCTGCCGCCGGGCCGGCATCTGCTGCTGATCGAGGCCGCCAACGAACTGGCGCCGCTGATCGCCTATGTGGCTGCGCTGCGGCATGGCCATCCGGTGATCATGGCCGGAGGCGAAGGCGGCGGGCAGCTTCAGCGCACCATCGAGACTTATCGGCCGAGCCTTCGCTATTTCAAATCCGCGGGGCGCTGGGTCGTCGAAGCCGGGCCGCCAGGCCCGCGCGCGCTGCATGAGGATCTGGCCGTGCTGCTGTCGACCTCGGGGTCGACGGGCGCGGCGAAGCTGGTCCGGCTGGCGCGAGAGTCGGTCGAGGCCAACGCGCTGGCGATTGGCGAATATCTGCAGGTGACGCCGCAGGACCGCGCCGCCACGACGCTGCCGATCCACTACAGCTACGGTCTGTCCGTGGTGAACTCGCACCTTGCGGCGGGGGCGGCGATTCTGCTGACCGGCCGCTCGGTGGTCGACGAGACGTTCTGGGAGTTCGCCAAGGCCGAGGGCGTCACGTCGCTGGCGGGCGTTCCCTACACCTACGAACTGTTCGATCGGGTCGGGCTGAAGCAGCGGGAACTGCCGACCCTGCGCTCCATGACCCAGGCGGGCGGGCGACTGCCGCCGGAGACCGCGAAGGCCTACGCCGAGTGGGCGCAGGCTGCGGGCGTGCGCTTCTACGTCATGTACGGCCAGACCGAGGCGACGGCGCGGATGGCCTACGTGCCGCCGCAGCAGCTGCTGGATAACCCGGGATGCATCGGCATGCCGATCCCTGGCGGCGAGTTTCACCTGATCGACGAGGACGGCCGCGTCATCGAAGCGGCCGACCGCCAGGGCGAGCTGGTCTATCGCGGTCCGAACGTCATGCTCGGCTACGCGCTCGAGGAGGCCGACCTCGCCAAGGGGCGGGAGGTGTCTGAGCTGCGCACTGGCGACCTGGCCGTCCGCGGCCGGAACGGGCTCTATAGCATCGTCGGGCGCAAGAGCCGGTTCGCGAAGCTGTTTGGCCTGCGCATCAGTTTCGACGAGGTCGAGGGGCGCTTGCAGCGCAAGGGCGTACGGGCGATCGCGACCGGCAGCGACGAGATGCTGGCCGTCGGCGTTCTCGCCAGTGACGGGCGGATGATCGCCGAAGACCTGGCGCAGGAACTCGATCTGCCGTCCTCGGTGATCGAGGTCGTCGCCTATGACGATTTGCCGACGCTCAGCTCGGGCAAGATGGACTATCAGGCCGTGTTGGCGGCGGCGAAGGCCCAGGCTGGACGGCGTTCAGCCGTGCGGGCCGGCCCGGGCAAGGCTATCGAGACCGCCTTCCGGCATGCGTTCCCGCGCGCGACGGTGACCCCGGCCGACAGCTTCGTAAGCCTGGGCGGGGACTCGCTAGGCTATGTCGCCCTGTCGCTGGACGTCGAGCGCCGCCTCGGGTTCCTGCCCGACCGCTGGGAAGAGACCAGCATCGCCGAACTGCAACTCCTGGCCAATCGCGCCAAGACCCGTCGCCTTGGCCCCTTCAGTCTGCGCGGTATCGAATCCGAGATCGTCATCCGCGCGGTGGCGATCATCAGCGTGGTGATCGCCCACGCCTCCGCCTGGCCCGTCGGGGGCAGCGCCCATGTGCTGCTGCTGCTCTCAGGCTTCAATTTCTCGCGTTACCAGGGCTCGCGCCTCAACGAGGGCGGCGGGTGGGCGATGCTGGTGTCCTTCTTCCAGCGGATCATCGCGCCCTATTACCTGGTCCTGTGCCTGTATCTGGCGGCTGAGAAGTCGTTCGACGTGCCGTCATTGCTGCTGGTCAGCAATCTGTTCGGGCGGTTCGGCAGTTTCCTGGAGCCATATTGGTTCCTGGAAGTGCTGTTCCAATGCATGGTCATCTTCGCGCTGCTGTTCGCGATAGGGCCGGTGCGCAGGTTCGCGACCAGCAAGCCCTGGGAGTTCGGCCTCGCGCTGCTGGGCGGCGCGCTGGCGTTCCGGGTCGTGGCGACGCTGGTTTTGCCGCACGAGTTCCTGTTGGAACGCACGCCCGACAGCATCTTCTATCTGCTGGCCTTCGGCTGGTGCCTGCACCGGGCCACGACCCCCGGCCGCAAGTTGTTGCTGACGCTGGTCTGCCTGGCCATCGCCGGGCTCCAGGTGGCCGGGCCCATGGACATCTGGGGGCGGTTCCAGTTCCCCGCTAACGTCACCCACGCCATCTGGTTTGCGGCGGCGGCGGGACTGATCCTCTGGGCGCCGCGGCTGAGCCTGCCGAATGCGCTGCACGGAACTATCGGTCTGATTGCAGCGGCGAGCTTCTACATCTATCTAACGCACGGAGTGCCGGTGCACGTGTTCCTGCACATGCTGCACATCCAGAATGTTCCCTTGGTGCTGCTTGTTTCCGTGGTCCTGGGCGTGGCTGCCTACAAGGTGTCCGAAGTGCTTTCGGAGCTGCTCGCCCGAAGGCATGACGGCCGGGAGCGCGAAGTTGTTCAGTAAAGCTTGGCGAGAAAAGACGGCGATTAACGTTGACTCAACTCGCCCCGGTTTAAGATTTCGCCACAATCAACGTGTTTACGGGTGGCGGGGTCGGACCTGCAGTCGTAGACCGTCGATACCGCAGATGCACCGCAGCATGCGTGCTTGGAGGCGCCGTGAGTTGGATCAATAGCCTGATGGCGCGCTCGATGGGGCGCAAGCCGAAAGCTGCCCAGAAACCCCAGCCGAATCTTGTCTTCGCCGCGCCGCCGACGGCGCGTGAAGGCGTGTCCGCCAAGAAGCCGGTCGACGCCGCGTTTCCGCGCTTCCAGTCGATGGCCGGCGACCAGCTGAGCCCGCGGCTGAACGACCGCTTCGCCAGCGCGCGTATCAAGCTGCGCAGTGCGTTCACGCCCTCGCAGCCGATCACCGATCGCAAGATGTTCGCCGGCCGCACCGACGTGCTGACCACGCTCATCCGTTCGATCGAGGACCAGCGTGTCCACGTGATCATGTACGGCGAGCGCGGGATCGGTAAGACCTCGCTGGTTCACGTTCTGACCCAGGCGGCCGAAGAAGCCCGCTACATCGTGGTCTATTGCTCGTGCGGCGCCGGCTCGACCTTCGACGAAATCTTCCGCGCCGTGGCCGGGGACATTCCCCTGCTGTTCCACAGCGGCTTTGCGCCGACGACCGACGCGGCGGAACGCGGCGGCACGCTGGCCGACCTGCTGCCGACGACGACGCTGACCCCGCGCCTAGTCGCCGACTTGTTCGCCAAGCTGACTGGCACGCGCGTTCTGGTGGTGCTGGACGAGTTCGACGTCTGCGACTCTCCGGAATTCCGCCGCAACATCGCCGAACTCATCAAGAACCTCTCCGACCGTTCGATTCGCACCCAGCTGGTGATTGCGGGCGTGGCCGCCGACCTGACCGAGCTGGTCGAGCACATTCCGTCGATCCGCCGGAACATCTTCGCCCTGCAGGTGCCGAAGATGAGCGCGTCCGAGGTCAACCACCTGGTCGAGAACGGCGAAGAGCTGAGCGGCCTGACCTACGACAAGGCGGCGACTGACTTCATCGTGTTCGTCGCCAACGGTTCGCCCTATCTCGCCAGCCTGCTGAGCCACCACTCGGGCCTGGCGGCCATCGACAAGGGCCGCACCCATGTCGCCGTCGAGGACGTCTCGCAGGCGGTGGATCAGGCGCTGACCGAGTTCCGTGGCCGGATCTCCAAGCACACGCTGCTGCAGATCGACCAGGCCGGCAAAACCGGCGTGCGTCACGTGCTGGGCGTCATGGCCGGTGCGGCGCTGTTCAACAACGGCCGCTTCGACGACCGCGACGTGGATGCGGTGTATCCGAGCGCCGCCAACGCCGCGAGCTTCAAGGCCACGATCGAAGAGCTCGCCGCCAAGCACATGCTGCTGGAGACGCACGAGGACGAGTATGGCCGCGGCTATCGGTTCGCCGAAGAGGCCGTGCTGCCCTATCTCTGGATCCTCGCCGCCCAGAAGCGGTTCCTGGAAGGCCGCAAGCCGGCGGTCGCCGACAAGCCGGCCGTTCCGACGACCGAAAAGGCCGCCATCGTGGCGGAGAAGCCGCCTGAAAAGCCGGCCGACAAGCCGGCCCAGGCGGCGATCGCGACGCCCCGGGCTGCGGGACGTTCCTAATCGGGAACGGATCGGACGCTCTGGCACTTTCGCCCATGGGGTCGCAGGCGGTATGGAGTAACCTTCGACGCCAGCGATCTCTGGGGGAGTAGGTTTTGCGCATTCTTGTCACCGGCGGCGCCGGCTTCATCGGCTCGGCGCTGATCAGGCACCTGATCGCGGAAACCGAGCATGAGGTTCTGAACCTCGACAAGCTGACCTACGCCGGAGATCTGCGCTCCCTGGACGGGGTGGCTGGGAACAACCGCTACATGTTCCGGCAGGCGGACATCGCCGACGGCGGGGCGGTGCGCGCTGCGCTGCGCGACTTCCGCCCGGACGTGGTGACCCATCTGGCGGCCGAGTCCCACGTGGATCGGTCGATCGACGGACCGGCCGACTTCATCCAGACCAACATCATCGGCACCTTCGTGATGCTGTCCGAGGTGCTGGCCTATTGGCGCGGCCTGGAGGGCGCAGCCAAGGACGCGTTCCGTTTCCACCACATCTCGACCGACGAGGTCTTCGGGTCGCTCGGCGACACCGGATTCTTCACCGAGACCACGGCCTACGATCCGCGCTCGCCCTATTCGGCGTCGAAGGCTTCGTCCGACCATCTGGTTCGCGCCTGGCACCACACCTATGGCCTGCCGGTGCTGGTCACCAATTGCTCGAACAACTACGGGCCGTATCACTTCCCCGAGAAGCTGATCCCGCTGATGATCGTCAAGTGTCTGGCCGGTGAGCCGCTGCCGGTCTACGGCGCGGGCGCCAATGTGCGCGACTGGCTCTATGTCGACGATCACGCACGCGCGCTGACCCGGGTGTTCGAGGCCGGGACGCCGGGCGAGAGCTACATCATCGGCGGCCGCGCGGAACGCACCAACCTGCAGGTCGTGAACGTGATCTGCGAGACTTTGGACCGGCTGCGGCCGCGCACGGACGGGAAGTCCTACAAGGACCAGATCAGTTTCGTCGCCGATCGTCCCGGACATGACCATCGCTACGCGATCGACCCCAGCAAGCTGGATGCGGAGCTGGGCTGGACGGCCCGTGAGAGCTTCGAGACCGGCATCGACAAGACGGTGCAGTGGTATCTGGCCAACGACGCCTGGTGGGCGCCGATCCTGGCGCGGGGCGACGCCGGGCAACGCCTGGGCCTGAAGACCGTCAACGCATGACGTCAGCCGCCACGACGGATGTGCTGCTGACCGGCGGAAGCGGCCAGGTCGGGTACGAGGTCATGCGGCAGGCGCCGGATGGCGTGAACGTCGTTGCGCCGGGCCGAGCGGAACTCGATCTGAGCGATCCCGACGCCATCTTTGCGATGGTCGCCTCGCGTCCCTGGGCGGCGGTGATCAACTGTGCGGCCTACACCGCCGTCGACCGGGCCGAGAGCGAGGCCGTCGAGGCCTGGCGCGCCAACGCGCTTGGGCCCGCGACGTTGGCGCAGGTGACGGCCGCGGCCCGAATTCCGCTGATCCATGTGTCGACGGACTACGTTTTCGACGGCTCGAAGAACGGTTTCTACAAGGAGAGCGACTCCGTCGCGCCCCTTGGCATCTACGGCGCCTCCAAGGAGGCCGGCGAACAGGCGGTCAGGACCGGCAATCCGCGCCACGTGATCTTGCGCACCGCGTGGGTGGTGAGCCCGCACGGCACGAACTTCATAAAGACCATGCTGCGGTTGGCCGAGACACGGCCCGAGATCCGGGTCGTCAACGATCAGCGCGGCTGTCCGACCAGCGCGGCCGACATCGCCGCGGTGCTGTTGCGCATCACCGCGCGGCTGGTCGCTTCGCCGCAAACGGCGCCCACCGGCACCTATCATTTCGTCAACAGCGGCGAAGCCACTTGGTTCGAACTGGCCCAGGCGGTCTTCGAGATGGCCGCCGCGCGCGGCTATCCGGTA
This sequence comes from Phenylobacterium sp. Root1290, assembly GCF_001425305.1. GTDB lineage: Bacteria > Pseudomonadota > Alphaproteobacteria > Caulobacterales > Caulobacteraceae > Phenylobacterium. The sequence continues at coordinate 700,730 of NZ_LMEE01000003.1, forward strand.
CCGAAGGTCGAGGCCATCACCACGGCCGAATATCCCACGCCGGCCCGCCGGCCAGCCAACTCGCGCCTCGATACGGCCAAGTTGCGCAGCGACTACGCGATCAATCCGCGCCCATGGCGGGCGGCGGTGGAAGACATTGTTGAGGCGCTGCTTCCCGCCAAGCAGGAACAAGGACTTTAGATGAAGGGCATCATCCTGGCCGGCGGCTCGGGCACGCGTTTGCACCCGGCGACGCTGGCGGTGAACAAGCAACTGCTGCCGATCTACGACAAGCCGATGATCTATTACCCGCTGTCGGTGCTGATGCTGGCGGGGATCCGCGACATCCTGATCATCTCGTCGCCGGAGTATATCGAGAACTACCGGCGTTTGTTCGAGGACGGGTCCAACTTCGGGCTCCGCATCGAGTACGCCATCCAGCCGCGCCCCGAGGGGCTGGCCCAGGCGTTCCTGATCGGCGAGTCGTTCGTCGGCGACGAACGCGCGGCGCTGGTGCTGGGCGACAACATCTTCTTCGGCGCCGGCATGAGCCAGCTGCTGCGCAACGCCGCGACCCGCGACAGCGGCGCGACGATCTTCTCGTATGAGGTCGACCAGCCCCAGGCCTATGGCGTCGTCGAGCTGGACGACACGGGCCGGGCCGTCAGCCTGGAAGAAAAGCCGGTCGAGCCGAAGTCGCGGCAGGCGGTCACCGGGCTCTATTTCTACGACAACCGGGTCGTCGAGTACGCCAAGCGGGTTCGCCCTTCGGCGCGCGGCGAACTGGAGATCACCGACCTCAACCGCATGTACATGGAAGCCGGCGACCTGTTCGTGGAACAGCTGTCGCGCGGCTATGCCTGGCTCGACACCGGCACCCACGAGAGCCTGGTCGAGGCCTCGGAATTCGTGCGCGCCGTCCAGAAGCGCCAGGGCGTGCACATCGCCTGCCTGGAAGAGATCGCCTACATCAACGGCTTCATCGACCGCGATCAGCTGCGCGTGCGCGGCAAGCTGTTCGAGAAGACCGCCTATGGCCGCTATCTGCTCGACATCGCCGATCAGGACCAGCCGCTCAGCCGGCGGCTGCTTTAGCGCGGCGGCCGCTGGGGGCTGAGGCTGGGCTTGTCGCGGACGACCACGTCCTCGTTGTCGGCCAGCAGCAGCTTCCAGTAGCGGTTGTTGAAGATCTTGCCCCTGGTCACGCTGTTGACGTTGATCCGCGAATTCATGCCCTCGTAGGGCTGGACGGAGTTGCCTGACACCTCGACGTCCTCGGCGTGCGAGACGGCGATGCCGTTATACATGGCCCCCTCGATCACGTTGTCGCGGACCACGATCCGGCGATAGGGCAGCGTGCCGGTCTGGTCGGTGATGAAGATGCCCTGCGGGATCCCGCCCGAGCCGCGCCGGATGCGGTTGCCGATGATCGAGATATCTTCCGCCGACGCCGTCGTGCCCTTGGTGAAGACCTGAATCGCGTCGGGGTGAGCGCCCGGCGTCGGGGCGAAGTCGGCGAAGTCGTTGTCCTTGATCAGCAGCCGAGATGTGCCGGCGCCGGTGACGCCGTCAGCGCCGAGCCGCCGGAAGGTGTTGCCTTCGATGGCGATGTCGTAACAGCCCGCATGGACGACGCCGTTCCGGAAGCCTTCGAAGCTCGACTTGTCGACGCGGATGTTGCGGGTGCGTGTGATGAACAGACCCTGGCCGCGGGGCAGGCCGCGGGCGGAGAGCTCGCTGATGCGGATGTTCTGGCTGTCGGTGATCGCGAGGCGACCGGCGTCGGGTTCGTCCAACGCGACGGACATGCCGACAATCCGAAGTCCGGTGACTTTGTTGAGCACCAGGCCCTTGGTCTCGACGCCCTTGGCGACGAGCGTGACCGGCGTGTCGAACGAGAGGTCGCTGAGCGAGACCTGGCCATAGGAGCCGGGCGCGAGAACGATGGTCGCGCCCGGGCTGGCGGTCCGTAGCGCCACGTTGAGGGTGAGCAGGTTGCGGACCGTCACCGGTCCGCGTTGCGCCACCTGCTGGGCCAGGGATTCCGAGCTGGGGGCCGTATCAAGGTGCGGCGCCGGTTCGAACATGCTGGACTCCTTCGCGGCCGCGGGGCGCGGCGGACGGAGTCACCGGACCTGACGCCTCCGCAAATTACTAGGCGGAGACAATCCATCCATCGGACAGCGAGGACAAGGCCACGTTGGACAGAACCATGCGCGCGCCGCCGACCAGGTCGATGACCACGTCGCCGCCCACCTGGCTGACGGTGTAGCTCGCGCCGTCGCCGATGAAGACGCGGTCGCCCTCGGCGCGGTTGAAGTCGGTCACCACGTCGATCCCCGCCTGGGCGAAGGTGTGGAAGGTGTCAGCGCCGGCGCCGCCGCTCATGGTGTCGGCGCCAAGGTCCCCCGACAGCCAGTCATTGCCGTCGCCGCCGAAGATCACGTCGTCGTTCTGGCCGCCACGGACGGTGTCGTCGCCGATCTCGCCATGGAGCGTGTCGTTGCCCATGTTGCCGAGCACGAGGTCGGCGCCCGCGCCGCCCAGCAGCAGGTCGTTGTCCTTGCCGCCAGACACCCAGTCGTCCCCGGCGCCGCCGTGGAGGGTGTCATTGCCCATGTTGCCGTTGATGTCGTCGTTGCCGCCGCCGCCCTGGATGTTGTCGGCGCCGTCGCCGCCGCGCAGGTAGTCGGCATAGTCGCGGCCGGTGATGATGTCGTTGCCGGCTCCGCCCTCGATGCGGCTGCCGCCATCGATGCGGGCGCTGAGCTGGTCGTCGCCGCCGGTGCCCCAGACCCAGTGGGCGAGGGGGCTGGTCGAGTTTTCCTGGATCGCGGCGATGATGGCGTTGCCGGACTGGGTGAGGTTGGTGGTGCCGGCCAGGTTGAAGATCATCGCCTGATTGTTGGCGACCTGGGCGTTGGTGGAGTCGTTGATGCGAATCCACGAGTTCATGTCGGCGTAGGCGATCACGGAGTTGCCGGTCACCACCAGTCCGTTGGCGCTCGTCACCATGATGCCGTTGTACATGCCGCCGACGACGACGTTGTCGGTGACGGTCACGCGCTCGTAGCCCAGGCCGATCTGATCGGTGATGAAGATGCCCTGGATGATCCCGCCGGCGCCGCGGGTGATGAGGTTGCCGCTGACCACGATGTCGCGCGCATTGGCGGTCGCGCCGCGGGTCAGGAACTGGATCGCGTCGGGGTGGTCGCCGGCCGCCGGATAGAAGTCGGTGAACGAGTTGCCGATGACCTGCACGCTGGACGAGCCGACCGCGATGACGCCGTCAGCGCGGATATCGTGGATGCGGTTGTTCTCGATTCGCACGCCGGTGCTGCCCGACAGGCTGATGGCATGGTCGAGCTGCTGGAAGGCCGAACCGGTGATCGAGACGCTGGAACTGTCCCTGACCAGGATGCCCGACTGATCGTCAGCCGGATTGTTGTTCATCGAGCCGTGGATGTTGAGGCCGTTGAACTCGATGTTTCTCGAGCTCACGATCTGGGCGTTCCACACGGTCCAGGGCGAGCTGAAGTCCAGATGAAGGTTGTTGAAGGACAGGCCCTGGCTATTGCTGACGGTCAGGCCGGTCAGCGTCGCCGGATTGCCGGGGTCGCGGGACGAGATGGTCACCGTGCCGTCGAACACGAGGCCCTTCAGTTGAACATTGGAATAATTGCCGGCTTCAAGAAGAACGCGATCGCCGGCCTTGGCCGAGCCAAGTGCGGTCGTGAGTTGGGCGGCGCTGGAAACCAGATAATCAGCCATGGGGTTCGCGTCTTCTCTATATCGTTCGCAGCCCCCGCTGACCGGCGGGACCATAGCCCGTCATGACCTGCGCAAGCCGAGGTAAATTGACGCAGGAGGCCTGGCGCCTCCCAATCAGACCTGATGGGGACTGAGCACGACTAACAATTACTTAAAAGGTGGAGCGAACGGCTCCTGAGCACCAAGTGGCGCACTCTACAGATTTCACCAAACAAGGCTATGCCAGCTTAGTGGTCGCTGCCCGGAATGTTAATGCATGGGCGCCACGTTGTGGACGCTTGCCGCTAGGATGTTCAGCGGCGAGTGATTTTGAAGCGCATGCGCGCCGCTGTTTGGCGCGCCGGAAAGCCGGGAGAGGCCCTGATGTGGGCGGGGAGCGACAATAGCGGCCAGGCCTCTCGGCCGGTTATCCTGAGGCCCTACGCAAAGCCGGGTCCCGGACGGCTGGTGCAGGCGGTGCTGCTGCTGGCGTTCGCGGGATTCTGCCTGTTCTTCGGCTTCCTGTACGGCCTGACGACGCCGTTCCTGATCAAGCAGTTGGTGATTCCGATCATCCTGCTGGCGTTTGTCACCATCTGGGCGCTTCCCGACACCAAGTCGGCGCCGGTCGGAACGCTGTACGGGCTGAGCTTCGCCTTCATCATCGTGCTGTTCCTGTGGCCGAACTATCTGGCGATCGCCTTGCCGGGTCTGCCGTGGATCACGCTGATGCGCCTGGTCGGCGCGCCGTTGGCCCTGGTGCTGGCGATCAGCTACTCGATGTCGCCGGACTTCCGGGCCCAGATGAAGGCGTCCCTGAACGCGACGCCGCTGGTCTACAAGCTGCTGGCCGGCTTCATCGTCCTGCAGATCGTCACGATCGCCTTCTCCGCCGAGAAGGACCAGTCGATCCAGCGCGTGATCAATGCACAGCTCACCTGGACGACCATCTATTTCGCCAGCTGCTACGTCTTCCTCAAACCTGGCCGGGTGCACCGCTGGGCGGTGATCCTGTGGGCGGTCACGCTGGTCGTCTGCCTGATGGGGATTTTCGAGTACAAGATCAGCCGTCCCTCGTGGGGCGCCTATGTGCCGAACTTCCTGAAGGTGGAGGACGAGAGCGTCATACGGGCGCTGACCGGCAGCGTGCGTTCGGCCACCGGCCTCTACCGTGTGCAGAGCACGTTCACGACCTCGCTGGGTCTGGCTGAGTTCCTGGCGCTGACGGCGCCGTTCATCCTGCACTTCGTGATGTTCGGGAAGAAGCTGTTCACCCGCGTCGCGGCCGCCGCGACCATGCCGCTGATGCTCTATGTGGTGATCATCACCGACTCGCGCCTGGGCATGGTCGGCTTCCTGCTGGCGTTCATGCTGTACCTGCTGCTGTGGAGCGGCCTGCGCTGGCGGGCCAACAAGAGCAGCCTGCTGGCTCCCGCGATCGTGCTGGCCTATCCGGCGATCTTCGCCCTGTTCATCACCGCGACGATGTTCGTCGGCCGGCTGCGCAACATGGTCTGGGGCGGCGGCGACACCGCGGCCAGCACGGCCTCGCGCGGCGCGCAGTACGACATGGGCATTCCCATGATCCTGAAGGCCCCCTGGGGCCACGGGGCGGGGACGTCGGGGTCGACCCTGGGCTTCGTCAGCCCAGCGGGCATCCAGACGATCGACACCTACTATCTGGCCATCGGCCTGGAGTACGGGCTGATCGGCTTCGTCGTCTATTATGGGATGCTGATCGCCTCGACCTACTACGCCGCCAAGTACGCGGTGCGCGCGCCGACGGGCGAGCTGAGCTTCTTCATGCCCGCGGCGATCGCGCTGGTGAACTTCATCGTCATCAAGTCGGTGTTCAGCCAGCAGGACAACCACCCGCTGATCTTCATGCTCATGGGCATCGTCACGGCGATGGTCTATCGCGCCATGAACGGCGAGCTCGAGCAGAGCCGCCCGGCCAGCGTTAGCTGACGTCGAGCCAGCGCGGCGGGCCCCGCTCGCCGCGCAGCCCAGCCGACCAGCCCTGCAGGGCGTAGCCGAGCTGGCGCCACGCGCGGGCGCGTCCGAAACGAAGGCACATCAGCGCGAGCGCGGCCGCAGCGGCCACTGGCAGCCGTAGCGGATAGGTGTCGCGCGTGGTCAGCATCTTGTTGCGCTCGCCGAGATAGATCGGCGTACGTGGGCGGCTGCGGATGTGATCGTAGGAGCCGGTTGTGGTGCCGGCCTCGTGCAGGACGTCCGCGCCCGGCGCATAGCCCAGGCGCATGCCCCGCCTCAGTCCGCGCAGGCACCATTCCACTTCCTCGCAGTAGAGGAAGTAGTCCTCGCGCATCGGTCCCACGATTTCGAGATAGCGCCGGCCCATCATCATCGAGGCGCCGTTGAGGTAGCTCTGATCGCGCTCGACCTGCGCCTGGTCGACCGCGCCGCCGTGCGGCGAGCCGTGACCCAGCGAGACGGCCCGCGCCAGCCAGGAGCGCCAGCGGCCGCCGTGGGACTGCACCCGGCCGTCGGGCAGGTAGACGGTGTTGCCGACGGCGTCGCAATCGCCTTCCGCCAGCCGGGCGGCCAGACGGGCCAGCGAGTCCGGGCCGGGAAGGGTGTCGGGGTTCAGGACCCACCAGGCGTCGGCGCCCGGCGCCTGGGCCAGGCATACGTTCACGCCGCCGGCATAGCCCAGGTTGCGCGGCGCGCGGACGGCGCGGACGACTTGGCCGTCGGGCAGGGCGGCGGGCAGGCAGGCCAGCAGCGCCTGGAACGCGGCCTCGCCGCCGTTCTCACAGATCACCACTTCGAAGTCGCGATGGTTGGAGGCGCCCAGCGCTGCAAGACAGCCGACGATGTCGTCGGTGTTGCGAAAGGCGACGATGCAGACCGCGACATGCATGGGCCGTCAGGCTCCGGTCCTGGCGAGCAGGCTCAGGGCGTCCGCCGCGCGCCAGATGCGCAGGCGATAGAGCGTGACGAGGGCGGCCGTCTTCTGCCGCGCCGAGCGCAGCCGAGGGCTGGTCAGCACCCGCGGTGTATGGGCGAGTGCGGAGAGCGGCAGCAGCAGGCTGCGGACCAGCCACGTGAGCCGGCCCCGCGGGCGAGCGGCGACGATGCCGAACGTTTCGTGGTTCAGGCGGCGCCACTTGCCGGTCAGTTCGGCCCAGGTCCGGCGCGCTGGGTGGGCGACGAGGGCGCGCGGCGCATAGCCGATCGCAAAGCCGGCGTCGCGGGCCCGGTGGGACCATTCGAGATCCTCCGAGACACCGACCCGGAAGCCGCCGACCTGCCGGAACAGGGCGGCCGGGCAGAAGAGGTTGGCGGTGACGGTGAAGCCCTTGCGCTCGACATAGGCCTGATTATCGAAGGCGAAGACGAGCTCGAAGGCTTCGGCGCCGGTCACGTTCGCCGCGTCGCCGACCAGGACTTCCATCCCACCCCCGACGAAGTCGCTGCGGCCCAAGGCGGCGAGGCCCTCGCTCAGCCATTGCGGCGAGGGGATGCAGTCGGAGTCGGTGAAGGCCAGGATCTCGCCGCCGGCGAGGGCGACGCCGCCATTGCGGGCCGGACCGGCCCCGCGCTCGGTGACGACGACCAGACGGGCGCGGCCGCCGATGGCCTCCGCGACCGCGGCCTCGCCGACCGGCGAGGCGTTGTCGGCCACGATGATCTCGAACTCGCCGGCGGGGAGGGTCTGCGCCTGCAGCGCGCTCAGGCAACGGTCGAGCCCGACGAGGTCATTGTAGTGCGGGACGACCACGCTGACGCGAGGCCGCGAGCCATGATCGAGGGCGGCTGGCGTCTGGCTCATCTCAGTCGCAGGCTCGTCCCGTCAGACCGGGCCGCCCCGACGACGGTCCCTGCGGCAGATATGCGCACTCGACGTTGACGATTCATCAATATTGGCGCGACCTGAACGCGGTTGGTTGTCGTAAACTTAAGGTTCAAGCGCGAGTTTCAAGGCTGGGCGACGCGACGGGCGAGGCGGGGTGACATGGGGCTCGGAATGCGGATCAGTGAACAGAGCCTGAGCGCCGAGGGCAACAACTTCACCGCCATGCGGCTGCTGCTGGCCAGCTCGGTGATCTACACCCACTGCTACTTCATGGCCTATGGCATCGAAGGCGCCGATGATTTGAGCGCCTTCCTGGGGGCCCCGATCTCCGCCTACGCCGTCGACGGCTTCTTCTTCCTCAGCGGCTTCCTAGTCTATCCGAGCCTTCTGCGCCTGGGCAGCTCCACGCGGTTTCTGACGGCGCGGTTCGTGCGGCTTTGGCCGGGGCTCGCGCTCTGCATCCTGCTGACCGTGCTGGCCGGAGCGTTCGTGACCTCGGCGCCGATGAGCGCCTATTTCGGCGGCGACACCGCGCGCTTCATCGCGACCAACCTGTCCTTCACCGTCGCTTCGTACCGCCTGACGGGAGTCGAGTGCGGCGGCGAGGCCTGCGTGCTCAACGGCTCTCTCTGGACCCTGCCCTGGGAGGTCCGCTGCTACATCCTGCTGGCGATCCTGGGGGCGCTGGGCCTCGCGCGGCCGGCGATCATGAAGTGGCTGGTTCTTCCTGCGACGCTGGTTGGGGTCCTGTTGTGGGATGTCCCGCTGGTGCAGGACGCGATCCGCGGCCTGGTGGGCGAGGGCCTCGCCTACAACATCAATATGTTCGACCGCCTCTGGGGCGCGTTCGCCCTGGGCGTCGCCGCCTACATCTATCGCGACAAGATCCCGCTCTCCTGGTGGATCCTGCTGGTCATCTTTGTGCTCACCCTGGCCGCTCACCAGGTCGGGGCTGGCGTGCACATGCGGGCGCTGCTGATCGGCTATGCCGTGCTGTGTGGAGGCTTCCTGACCGCGAAGGCGCGGGCGGCGTCGGCGAACTGGCCGGACTACAGCTACGGCATGTACATCTACGGCTATCCGGTGATGGTCGGCATCTATGCGTTCTGGCCCACCCAGGCGCATCTGCTGCTGACGCTCGTGGTCATGGCCGCGACCCTGCCGCTGGCGGCGCTGTCCTGGCATCTCGTCGAGCGGCCGGCCCTGGACGCCTATCGCCGCCGGCGCCGCACGCGCACGCTCGCTGCTCAGCAGACCTGAAACGGCGCTTTCCTAATAACCGACCGCTTTCGAGCTGATCGCCAGCATGGGTGGGCGTGGCGCTAATCCCGTGCGTGGCTTGGGAAGTGTCCAGATCGGTATGGTTTCCAATTGTTTAGGTTATACCGCAATTAACCTATTCGATTAAACGCAACGCAAGCGGGTGGTTGCTACTCGTAAGTCCACAACGGGGCATTCGGATCTCGGCTTCATCCAAGTCGGACCGGTACTGGTGGCGGAGAAACATCGTGGCAATACTCACGGCGAACAGCGCTCAATCTCTGACGACGGCGCTTAAGGCTGCCAAGGCTGGCGACACCATCCTTCTGGACGCCGGCAATTACTCGAATGTCCAAATCAAGGGACTGGTGTTCGACGGCAACGTGACCATCGCCTCGAAGGATCCGGGCAACCCGGCGACCCTGACGGGCCTGGTGGTCAGCGGCAGCGAAGGCCTGACCTTCCAGAACCTGCACCTCGACTTCAGCTCGCCGTGGACGGTCTGGAACTCCCAGATCACCGACTCGAGCAACATCGAGTTCCGCAACATGGAGTTCCACGGCTCCCTGAACAACAACCCGGCCGACGACGAGTCCGCGCTGCTGATCCGCAACAGCTCGGATGTGCGGATCACGGGTTCGGAGTTCCACGAGCTGGCCCACGGCGTCAGCATGATGAACAGCAACGGCGTGCGCATCGAGGGCAACAGCTTCCACGACATGCGCGCCGACGGCGTCATCAGCGCCGGCACGTCGAACGTGCAGGTGGTCGGCAACGTCTTCACGAACTTCTACCCGGCTGAAGGCGACCACCCCGACGCCATCCAGTTCCTGACCCGCGGCACGACCGAAGCGGCGCATGACATCGTGGTCGACGGCAACCTGATCACCCGCGGCGAAGGCGGCATCATCCAGGGCGTCTTCATCACCGACCAGATCGGCATCGGCTACCTGCGGGTCACCGTCACCGACAACGTCGTCGTCGGCGGCATGTACAACGGCATCATGGTCGCCAACGTCGACGGCCTGGTGGTCGACGGAAACACGGTCGCGGCCTACGCCGACATGAACTCGTGGATCCGCATCAACAACTCGACCAACGCCCAGGTCACCAACAACGAGTCGATGGTCTACAATCTGACCGGCACGACGGGCACGAACTCCGGCAACGCGATCATCCCCAAGCTGACCGCCGAGCAAGTGGCCAACGTCAAGGCGTGGCTGATCGCGAACGGCGGCGAAACGGCCAATCTGATCGGACTGCTGGAAGGCGGCGCGCCGACCACGCCGACCACCCCCACGACTCCGACCACGCCGACGACCCCGACGACTCCGACCGTTCCGACGACTCCGACCGAGCCGACGAAGCCGACTGAGCCGAGCACGCCGACGACGTCGCCGAAGCCGACGGATCCGGTGGTCAGCATCCCCGACGCCGCGCCTCTGGTGGTCGTCGGCACCGCCGGCGCCGATCGCCTCACGGCCAGCGGCAAGGCCAACATGCGGCTCGAAGGCGGCGCTGGTAACGACGTCCTGACCGGTGGCGCGGGCGCCAACACCCTGGTGGGCGGCGCTGGCGACGACGTCTACCAGATCACCGATGGCGACGACCTGGTGGTCGAGGGCGTCAACGGCGGCATCGACACGGTCCAGGCCTTCGTCGACTATACGCTGACCGACAATGTCGAGAACCTGAAGATGCTGGACGGCGCGTCCGTCGGGGTCGGCAATGCGCTGGCTAACGACATCTCGGGCACGACCGGCTCGGACAGCGTGTCGGGCCTGGGCGGCGACGACGTCCTGCGCGGCCGGGAAGGCAACGACACCCTGTCGGGCGGCGACGGCGCCGACCGCCTGCTGGGCGACGCCGGCAACGACCGGCTCGAGGGCGGCGCCGGGGCCGACAGCCTCTACGGATCGGACGGCAATGACGTTCTTGTCGGCGGCGACGGCGATGACCGGCTGGAAGGCGGCCCGGGCGCCGACACCCTGATCGGCGGCGCCGGTGCGGACAGCTTCGTCTTCCGCCCCACCGACCTGGCCGGCGTGGATCGGATCGAAGGCTTCTCGTCCGCGCAGGGAGACAAAATCCTGCTCGCCGAGCTCGACGCCAACGTCAATACGGCCGCGAACGACAAGTTCACGTTCATCGGGAGCAGCGCTTTCAGCGGGAAAGCCGGTGAATTGCGGTTCCAGGTCATTAACGGCGACGCACACGTGTACGGCGACATGAATGGCGACCGTGTCGCCGACTTCGAGATAAACGTGGTTGGTGTCTCCAAGCTCACGTCGGCCGACTTCATGCTCTGAGCCGGCGCGAAAGCCGATTAGGACCCCCGACCCGCCGCTGCATGGCCTGCAGCGGCGGGTTTTCTTTTGGTGCTAGACAAGGAGAACTGAAGAATAGCCGAGAATCGCCTGGATTCTGCCCCAATCAGGACATGACCTTGCCCCGAATCAACAGTGAAGTTCGAGGTCCAGGGCAGTCTAAATTGGGCTTGTTTCAGGTTTGTTGCGACGTTCCGTCACCTGTATGCGGCGGGATCGAGTATGTAGATAGTCGCTCACATTCGTTGGCCTTGGTGCTTTTAGCCGCGCCGGACTTTGGCCACCAATAGTGAGGGTCTCCCTACGTGACTAATATTACTGTTAATAGTGCAGAAACTCTTCGTGCCGCTCTGACGACTGCAAAGTCGGGCGATACGATCCTTCTTTCGGCCGGTAACTACGGCAATGTCTCGCTGAAGGGTGTCGTGTTTGACGGCACCGTGACGATCACCTCGAAGGACGTCGGTAATCCCGCGACCTTGACCGGGCTGACCGTGGCGAACAGCCAAGGTCTCTCGTTCGAGAACCTGCACATGGATTACAGCAAGCCGTCCACGGTGTGGAACACCCAAGTCAACAGCTCGAAGAACATCTCTTTCGAGAACATCAACTTCCACGGGTCGTTGAACAACAACCCGGGCGACGACCAGAATGCGATGCTCATTCGCCAGAGCACCAACGTGACTGTGACCGGTTCTGAGTTCCATGAACTCGCTCACGGCATCAGCATGATGGACAGCAGCAATGTCCGCATTGAAGACAACAACATGCATGACATGCGTGCGGATGGCGTGATCTCCGCCGGCACGTCGAATGTGCAGGTGCTGAACAACTCGTTCCACGACTTCAAGCCGGCTACTGGCGACCACCCGGACGCCATTCAGTTCCTGACCCGCGGCGCGGCCGCGAAGGCGCATGACATCGTGGTGAGCGGCAACGTCATCGCCCGCGGCGAAGGCGGCATCATCCAGGGCATCTTCATCACCGACCAGGCGGGCATCGGCTACGACCGCGTGACCGTGACCGACAACGTGGTCGCTGGCGGGATGTACAACGGCATCATGGTCGCCAACACCAACGGCCTGACCGTCGATGGCAACACAGTGGCTCCCTACGGCGATATGACGTCGTGGATCCGGATCAGCAACTCGACCAACGCCAAGATCACGAACAACGACGCGGCCAGCTTCAACCTGGCGGGTACGACGACCACCGCCAACAGCGGCAACGTCACCATCAAGGCTCTGACCGCCGCCGAGATCGCCAAGATCGACGCGTGGATCAAGGCTAACGAGGGTGAGGCCGGAAGCATCTCGAGCTTCCCGCTGCCGGGCGGCGCGCCGACCCCGACCCCGACCCCGAAGCCCGATCCGACCCCGACGCCGGAACCGAAGCCTGATCCGATCCCGGATCCGACTCCGGACCCCACGCCCAATCCGACTCCGGATCCGACGCCCAACCCCGGCGGCTCCACCATCCTGAAGGGCACTTCCGGCAATGACCGCCTGACGGTCACCGGCAAGACCAACATGCAGCTCGAGGGCGGCGCTGGTCATGACACCCTGACGGGCGGCGAGGGCGCTAACACCCTCATCGGCGGCGCCGGCAACGACGTCTACATCATCAAGGACGCCGACGATAAGGTGGTCGAAGGCGCCAATGGCGGCGACGATCTGGTCTACGCTTCGGTCAACTACACCATGACCGACAACGTCGAGACCCTGAAGCTGCAGGAAGGCGCCACCGTCGGCACGGGTAACGCCCTGGCCAACGACATCTCGGGCACCACCAAGGCCGACAATCTGTCGGGCATGGGCGGCGACGACATCCTGCGCGGCCGTGAAGGCAACGACACCCTCTCGGGTGGCGATGGCAACGACCGCCTGCTGGGCGACGCCGGTGCTGACCGTCTCGACGGCGGCAATGGCAACGACTCGCTGATCGGCGGCGATGGCAACGACGTCCTGCTGGGCGGTGCTGGCAACGACCGACTGGAAGGCGGCCCGGGCGCCGACACGATGACCGGCGGCGCTGGTGCGGACAACTTCGTGTTCCGTCCGGCTGACCTGGGTTCGGTCGATCGGATCGAGGACTTCTCGCATGCTCAGGGCGATCGCATCGTGCTCAGCGAGCTTGACGCGAACACCAAGACGGCCGCGAACGACAAGTACGACTTCATCGGTACGAAGGCGTTCAGCGGTCAGGCGGGCCAACTGCGCTACGAAGTCGTCAAGGGCGAGACCACCGTCTACGGCGACATGAACGGCGACAAGGTCGCGGACCTGACCATCAAGCTGGCCGGTTCGCACGCCCTGGAAGGCTCGGACTTCGTCCTCTAGGGCGCCAGTGTTCCCGAAGGGTTTGGGCCGTCAGGCCTGAACCCCAAGGGCGCCAAGACTAAGCGGAGAGCGTGATGGCCAAGCCGGCCGTCACGCTCTTTGCGTTTGGGGGCGGCGCCGGGCGCGCTCTTGGTCGAGCACGTCTTCCAGGTAGCGCATGAGTTCGCTGGCGTCGGTGGTGGCCAGCACGGGCGGTCGCGAGCGCACCTGTTCCAGCGCCGCTTCGAGCTCGTCGGCCGAGTTGGCGACGGCGATCAGGCCACGGGCCGCGAACGCGCCGGTGATCTCGGCCTGGTGGTTGTCGTAGTGCTCGCCCTTTTCCATCAGGCGGGGGAAGGCCACCACCCGGCAGCCCTTGCGCAGGGCGGTGATGAGCGAGCCGGTGCCGCCGTGGCAGACGACGATGTCGGCCTCGGTCAGCAGTTCCTGGATGCGGTCGAAGGACATGGTCTCGACGGACTCCACGCCCTCGGGTTTCTGCGCCCCGACCCCGGTCTGGATGATCACATCTTCCGGCAGGCCGCCGCGGGCCTTTAGTTCGGCTACCGATGAGACAAGGCGCTCGAACGGCAGCGTCGCGCCCACGGTCGCAAACAGCAGCGGCTTCTTGGCGGGCGGGGCCTCGTCCAGCAGCCGGAAGGGATCGAACACCTTGGCCTTCGGGAAGTGGGAGGCCAGCGCCGGCGACTGCACCACCATGTCGTGGGCGATCGGCGCGGCGATCCGAGCGAAGAGGGACGGGCGGTCGAACCGGGCGAAGGAGTCGATCACCACGGTGCGGGCGCCGCGCAGGCGCGCCCAGGCCACGGCGAAGAAGACTGCGCCGGCGCCGGTCGAGATGACCACGTCCGGGCGCTCGCGGGCGATGATCGCCGCCGATCTGAAGAAGTTGCGCACGCCGGCGCCGATCATGCGCAGCGGCGAGCCAAGCCGAGCCTGGCCAATGGCGACGTGCGGCACGAAGTAGGTGCGGTGCTTCTCGGCGAGGTTCGCGCCTAGCGCCGTGTCCTCGGTGACGAAGAAATAGTCGTGCTTGGACCAGATGTTCTCAAGGTCGAGCAGCTGGCGCACGTGTCCGCCGCCCGAGGCCGCCAGGCAGAGCCTGAGGCGTCGCGAGCCGTCCTTGGCGCCGATCGGGGGCGCCGCTTCCGCAACAACGACGTCTGAAACCGCCACCGTCTCGCCATTAATGTCCACGCGTGAGAGTCTCTCGTTACAGTCAGACATCTAAAGACGGGTTACTACGTGGCTTGATATTCGTGAGCCAGTCGCCGCTAAACCGCCGCGAAACCTTTTTTTGTTGTAGCGGGTCTGCGCGTAATCGGCGCGGCGTAGGGAACTTAGTATGGCCTTGCCGGCATCACCAACCGTCGAACGCGTGCTCCGCGGTCAGCTTTGCACAGGATGCGGGCTTTGCGCGGCCGTGTCGGATGGTGCGATCGGCATGAGCATGACGCCGCCGGGCTACAGCCGCCCTGTCCAGACCGCTCCGATCACCGAGGCTGCCGAGGCCGCCATAGCCCAGTCCTGTCCGGGCGCGGTCGCCGCCGCCTGGGACCGGACGGCGCAGTTGCATCCCTACTGGGGCCCGTGGCGCAGCATCTGGACAGGCTTCGCCACCGACGAGGAGGTGCGCTTCGAGGGCTCTTCGGGCGGCGCGCTGTCGGCGATCCTCATTCATGCCCTGAGCACTGGCTTCATCGACCGCGTCTTTCACATCAAGGCCGATCCCGACAATCCGACCGCCAACATCACGGTCTGTTCGAGGACGCCCGCGGAAATCCTGGCGGGGGCGGGATCGCGCTACACCGCCTCTTCGCCGCTGAGCCAGATCGACGAGGCGCTGGCGCTTGGCGGGCGCATGGCGTTCGTCGGCAAGCCTTGCGACGTCTCGGCTCTGCGCCGGCTGGCGCTGCGCGACGAACGGGTCGACCGGCACGTGCCGCTGATGCTGTCGTTCTTCTGCGGCGGCATGCCGAGCCACGATGGCGTCCGCAGAATACTCAAGGCGATGGACGTCCCGTTCGAGGACGTGGCCGCGTTCCGGTTCCGCGGCCAGGGCTGGCCCGGGACGGCGGCGGCGACCACCCGCGACGGCGCCGTGGCCAAGATGTCCTACGCCGAGAGCTGGGGCGGCCACCTGTCGAAGGAGGTCCAGTTCCGCTGCAAGATTTGTTCGGACGCCGTGGGCGGAGCGGCTGACATCGCCTGCGCCGACGCGTGGTACGGCGGCGAGAGCGGTTATCCGAGTTTCGACGAGCAGGACGGGCGAAGCCTGATCGTCGCCCGATCCGAGGCCGGCGTGCAAATCCTGGAGGCCGCCGCCGCGGCCGGGGCGCTCAGCATCGAGCCGCTGGACGTGGGGGAGATCGACCTGATGCAGCCGTCGCAGGCGCGGCGCAAGCGGCTGGTCAAGGCCCGGCTCGGGGCGCTCACCGCCACCCTGCAGCCGAAGCCTGACTTGCGCGGCACGGAAGTTGCGAGCGCTGCGCGGCGTGCAGCGTCAGCAGAGGCTGCGCGCAACCTTATTGGCACAATACGGCGCGTACTTCTCGGGAAGCGCTAGTTAACCGCTCTGTTCATGAGCAGATTGTTCACAAACTAAAGCCTACTTTGTTAGTGCACGCGCAAATCGCGGGCGCTATCTCTCTGAAGGCTTTCGCCGATCAGAAAGCGTTACGAAATGGGGGGCATGCGCATGCAATACGGGAAGTTCGTCTTTAGTACGCTGCTGGGCGTCACGGCGCTTTCGACGCCGGCGCTGGCGCAGGATACGCGTAGCGTGAATTTCGGAGTGCAGGCGACCGTGCTGCATGACTCCAATGTCGCGCGTTCGGACGAGGCCACCGCTGCGTTGCGCGGCGTCACCCGCGAAGACACGATTTTCAGCCCGGCGGTGACCGCGGACGTTCTGCTGCCGGTGAGCCGTCAGTCGATCTTCCTGCGTGGCAGCGTCGGCTACGATTTTCACGATAACAACACCAATCTCGACAGCGAGAACCTGGATCTGTCCGGCGGGATGAACCTGCGGTTCGGCCCCTGCGAGGGGCAGGTCGCCATCCAGGCCTATCATGGCCAGGCCAACCTCCAGACGGTGACGCTGACCGACTCCGAGAACGCGATGGAAAGCACGCGTGTCGGGGCTGACTTCGGATGTTCGCGCGGCACTGGGCTCGGTCTGGCGGTCGGGGCTCACAAGAGCTGGAACAAGAACAGCAACGCCGTTGTGTTCCAGAATGATTCGGAAACCTGGGACGGGACGCTGGGCGTCACCTACGCCCGTCCCGCTTTGGGAACGCTGACGATCTTCGGCGGCTATACCGACACGCAGTATCCGAACCGGATCCTGCCGACCTCGGCGAGCGGCTATGAGACCAAGTCGCTCGGCGTGTCATTCGAGCGTCGGATCAGCTCGCGGCTGCAGGGGATCATCACCTACGGCTATACGGTGGTGGAAACCGACACCAACATCGCCAACAGCGATTTCGAAGGCTCGACCTACCGCCTCGACCTGATCTATCGGCCGACCACCCGCCTGCGGACCGAATTCTCCGCCGGCCGCGAAGTGCAGCCGGCCAGCAGCCTTGGCGGCCTCTACAGCCTCAACACGACCGTCCGCCTGACCGGCGGATATGACTTTGGCTCGCGAATTGCATTGTCGGCTGGCGCTGAGTTTGCGCAAACCGAAACCGACGGCGCGTTCGCCGCCATCGCGCCGGTTCTGTCGGACTCAGACAGCTACGCCGTATTTGGGGCTCTTTCGTTCCTGCAAAGTGATCGGATCACTTGGACCCTGAGCACGCGCTACGAAGATCGGGACGCCAACGCCCCGCAATATACTTACACTCGGACAGTCGTCGCGCTGGCGGCGTCTGTGGGATTCTGATCGGACTGAGGCCTGACCATGCGTAATAGCCCGCTCAAAATGCTTGTGACGATCAGCGTCGGCCTCGCCGTGCCGCTGAGCGTCCACGCGCAGCCGGTTGCGCCGGCTGTCGCTCCGCCGGCTGTCGCCGCCCCGGATGCGCAGCCTGCGCCGTCGCCGGACTACATCCTCGGCGCCGATGACGTCGTCGATGTCGAGGTCCTTGGTCGGGCCGACTTCAAGACGCGGGCCCGGATCGGCGCCGACGGCACCATCCAACTGCCGCTGATCGGCCGCGTCGCTGCGGGCGACCGCACGGCGCGGGCGCTGGGCGAGCAGGTGCGCGCGGCGCTCCAGGCGGGCGGCTTCTTCGCCAGCCCGATCGTGAACGTCGAAGTGGTCTCCTATTCGAGCCGCTACGTGACCGTGCTGGGCGCGGTCACGTCGCCGGGCCTCGTGACCGTCAACCGGTCGTATCGGCTCTCGGAAATCCTGGCGCGGGTCGGCGGGGTCAACGCCGCCGGCGCCGACTACGTGGTTCTGCGTCCGGCCGACGGCGGCCCTGAGCGGCGCCTGCTGATCAAGGATCTGGCCATGGGCGACGCGTCCCAGGACCCGGTCGTGGCGCCGGGCGACAAGATCTTCGCGCCGCAAGCCGAGCTCTTCTACATCAGCGGCCAGGTCAACTCGCCGGGATCCTATCCGGTCGCCACCGGCCTGACCTATCGCCTGGCGATCGCCAAGGCCGGCGGTCTTGGCGCGGCCGGCTCGGAGCGCCGCCTGCAGGTCACTCGCGGCGGCACGAAATTGAAGGTCAATCTCGACGACAAGGTCGAGCCCGGCGACGTCATCGTCATCGGCGAGCGCTTGTTCTAAGCGGCGTGGGGGCCGGAGGCAGACAATGAGCATTATCCAGTTCCTCAGGATCCTGTGGGCTCGGCGGTGGGTGACCGTCGCTGCGACCATCAGTTGCGTCCTGGGCGCCTTCATCGTCACGATGATCGTGCCGCCGCGCTACTCGGCCTACTCCCGCGTCATGATGGACCTGGTGAAGCCCGACCCGCTGACCGGTCAGGTCACCGGCGCCGGTTTCGCCCGCGCCTACACCAAGACCCAGATCGAGCTGATCAAGGACTACCGGGTCGCCGGCCAAGTGGTCGAGGACCTCGGCTGGCTCAACGATCCGAACATGATCACCCAGTACGACATGCGCAGCCCGGGCGATGACCGCGACCTCCGCCGCTGGGCCGCCCAGCGCGTGATCGACGGCACCGGCGTGTCGATGATCGAGGGCAGCAACATCCTCGAGATCAGCTACACCTCGAACTCGCCGGAGGCCGCGCGCACCGTCGCCGACGCGCTCCGCAAGTCCTACATCGACACCAGCCTGGCCTTCCGCCGCG
Organism: Phenylobacterium sp. Root1290; assembly: GCF_001425305.1. GTDB lineage: Bacteria > Pseudomonadota > Alphaproteobacteria > Caulobacterales > Caulobacteraceae > Phenylobacterium. The sequence continues at coordinate 719,473 of NZ_LMEE01000003.1, forward strand.
AGTCCGCTCGCCGGACCGCCGAGTGGTATTCGGCTCAGACCGAAAAGGCCAAGGCGGTGCTGGTCACCGCCGAGGCCGCCAAGACCGCCTACGAAAAGCAGACCGGCATCGTCCTTCAGGACGGCGAAATCGACGTCGAGAGCGCCAAGCTGAGCGCGCTGGCCCAGGCCTCCGCTGCTGCGGCCGCGCCGGTCATCGCCGGCCCCTCGGCCTCGTCGCTGCAACTCGCCCAGATCGACGCCTCGATCGCGCAGGCTTCCCGCACCCTGGGTCCGAACCACCCCGACCTGCTGGCCATGCGTCAGCAGCGCGCGGTGATGGCCGGCCAGGTCGCGCAGGAACGCAGCGCGATGGGCGCGATGGCAGGAGCCACCTCGGTGAGCTCGGGCGCCCTTGAGCGGCAGAAGAACAAGGTGATCGGCCAGCGCGATCAGGTCGAGCGCCTGCGCCAACTCCAGGCCGAGGTGAACCTGCGTCGCGTCCAGTTCGAGAAGGCCGCCGCGCGCACCGCCGAACTGCGTCAGGAAGCCGAAATCGGCGAGACCAACCTGGTTCCGCTCGGCAGCGCCGTGACCCCGCAGAACCCCAGCTTCCCCAATATGCCGCTGATCATGTTCGGCGCGCTTGGCTTCGGCCTGGGCTTTGGCATTCTGGCCTCGCTGCTGATCGAGCTCTTCGGGCGCCGCGTCCGCGGCGCCGAGGATGTCACCTCCGTCATCGACGCGCCGCTGCTGGCGGTCATCGCCGGGCCGCGCAAGCCGCCTAGCTTCCTGGGCATCCAGCTTCCCTCGCGCCGCGCGGTTCAGGGACCTGGCCGTCGTAAATTCGCGAACGCATGAGCAAGGAAACGCAAGTGCCTCGGACCAATGAAGCCGACCCCAACGGGGGCGCCTCGATCGCTGAGGCCGGTATCCGCAGGGGCGGAGAGTTGAGTTTCTCCTACTCCCCGTCGATCGTGACCCTCGCGGCGCCGCATGCCGAGCAGGCCGAAGCCATCCGCACGTTGCGCACGCACATCATGGCGCAGCACGTGGACGACGGTCGCCGCGGGCTCGCCATCTGCGGACCGAGCGCCGGCGTCGGCTGCTCGTTCACCGCCGTGAACCTGGCGGTCGCGCTCTCGCAGATCGGCGTCAATACGCTGCTGATCGACGGCGACCTGCGCAAGCCGAGCGTCCAGGACCTGATCCGGCCCTCGCAGCCCGTGATCGGCCTGCGCCAGGCGCTGGGCGCCGAAGAGGCCGAGGATGGGATCATCCAGACCTCGGTGCTGCCGAACCTCTCGGTGATGTTCTCGGGCGGCGTCGCCCCTGACGCCCAGGAGTTGCTGGCCAGCGACCGCTTCAAGGATCTGGTCGACGAGCAACTGCGCGACTTCGACATGACGATCATCGACACCCCGGCCGCCAACAGCTGCGCCGATGCGCGCCGTATCAGCACCGTGGTCGGCTACAGCCTCATCGTCGTGCGGCGCAACCGCAGCTTTATCGGCGACATGCAGGCGCTCGCGGCGCAACTGAACGAAGATCGCGCGCGCATTGTCGGGACCGTGATGAACGAAGGCTGATCGGTGGCGTCGACAGTCTCAGAAAATCTGCCGCGTTCCCGACCGGTGGTCACCAACGCATGGGTGATCGCCTTGGGCATGGCGCTGTTGTCGATTCCGACAATCGCCACCCTGGGAGAGCAGGTCTGGTCGAAGGAGGCTGGCGCCCACGGTCCGATTGTTCTGGCGACAGGCCTCTGGCTGCTCTGGCGTCAGCGCGACGAGATGGCCGCCGCCGCGTCGCCCGGCAGCGACTGGCTGACGATCCCGGCCATGATCGCATCCCTGGCGCTGTACGTCTTCGGTAGAGCCTATGACTTCATCAGCCTGGAGGTGATGGGCCTCTACGGTGTCGGGGTGGCGTTGATGTACGCCTGCTTCGGCCTGAAGGTCGTGATCACCCACTGGTTTCCGCTGCTCTATCTGGGCTTCCTGGTGCCGCCGCCGGGCTGGTTCATGGACGGAATCACCGCGCCGCTGAAGCTGTTCGTCTCGTTCGCCGCGACCGAGGGCCTGCAGGCTGTCGGGATCCCGGTCTTCCGTGAGGGCGTGACGCTGCTGATCGGCCACTACCAGCTGCTCGTCGAGGACGCCTGTTCGGGCATGAACTCGATCACTGGGTTGGTCGCCATCAGCCTGTTCTACATCTACCTGCTGAGGAACGCCTCCTGGCGCTACTCGCTGTTCCTGGTCGCGCTGGTTATCCCGATCGCCATCGTGGCCAACATCATCCGCATCGTGACGCTGGTGCTGCTCACCTACTTCTTCGGGGACGCGGTGGCGCAGGGCTTCCTGCACATGGCCGCGGGCATTTTCCTGTTCGTGACCGCGCTGCTGCTGGTGTTCGCCGTCGACAACCTCATGTCGCGGCTGCTGAAGCCGAAGGGCGCAGCGGCATGATCGGGCGTCGGCAGTTGCTGTTCCTGGGCGCCTGCGCCGGCGCGGCGGGGATGTCTTACGGCCTCAAACCGCGACGCCGGCTCAGCCTGGTGTCGTCGGGCGACAAGATCGAGACGATCGTCCCGGTGCGCTTTGGCCAATGGTCCTCGGAAGAGAGCGACGGCCTGGTCCAGCCGAAGACCGAGGGCCTGGCGGCGACGCTCTACAGCGAGATGGTCGGCCGTATCTATCGCAACGCCGAAACCGGCGAGCAGGTGATGATGCTCATCGCCTACGGCGACACTCAGAGCGACCTGCTCCAACTGCATCGGCCGGAGTCCTGCTATCCAGCGCTCGGCTTCGAACTGCAGTCGGTAAGCGCCGGCGAGATGCCGTTGCCCGGGGGCGCCGAACTGCCGGTCCGCAGGATCGTCGCCAAGGGCGCCGACCGGATCGAGTACGTCACCTATTGGACGCGGATGGGCGAGTACCTGCCCAAGAGCGCCGGCGACCAACGGTCGATCCGGCTCAAGACGGCGATGGAAGGCTATGTGCCTGATGGGGTGCTGGTGCGCTTCTCGGCGCTTGGCGCGGATCCGACCGCCGCGTTCGCGTTGATCGACAGTTTCGTGCCGGCCCTGCTGGCGGCCACCCCGGCCGCGCAACGCAACGCCCTTGTCGGCACGCAACTGGCGAAGGCGATCAGAACCTGAGGCCTGCGCCGGCCGCTCGCGCCGGATGCAGGACACTTGGGCGTAGGCGGGTGCGACCTAGGGATCGCGTCTGACAAGCTGAGTTTCCGCGCGGCTTTCGCCGCGCCGCGCCAAGCCTGGCGCTTCCGGAGTGTGTGGGAAGAATGAATGGCGGCTAAGGCGATCAAAATCGGGCTCCTCTGGCACTCGCCAAACTCCGGCAATCTCGGGGTCGGCGCGCTCACGGTCGCCAACATGGCGATCGTGCGATCGGTGGCCGCGGAACTGGAGCTCGCTCCCCGCTTTACGATTATCGGCATGCGCGACGATGGCGCGGTCTATGTCTCGCCGGAGGACGCCGACGTGTTCGTGATGAACTCCCGGACACTCGTGGATCCGCGTGGAGCGTTCCGGGTGATCGGCGAACAGGACTGCATTCTGGACATCGGGGCCGGCGACAGCTTCGCCGACATCTACGGCTTCCGGCGCTTCCTCTTCCTCTGGCTGACCAAGATGCAGGCCATTGCGCGCCGCGTTCCGCTGGTGCTCTCGCCGCAGACCATCGGTCCGTTCACGCGCTCGCCGTACCGCCAACTGGCGTCGATGGCCCTGAAGCGCGCCGACAGCATCCTGGCCCGCGACAAGACCTCTCTCGAGGCTCTTCGCGACCTGGCGCCCGGCGCGAATGGCAAGCTGTCGGTCGATGTCGCGTTCGCGCTGCCCTATGTCGACCGTAGCGCCGAACGCGGCGGCGAGCGCTTGCGGGTCGGGGTCAATGTCTCGGGCCTGCTCTACAACGAAGCCGAGAGCGGCCGGAATCGGTTTGGGCTGAGCGTCGACTACGCCCAACTCATGCGTCGCTTCATCGCCCAACTGGACGCGCGGCCCGACGTCGAGGTGCATCTGCTGCCCCACGCCACAGCCGAGGCGTACGCCTGGGACGACGATGGCCGGGTGAGCGACAAACTCGCGGCGGAGTTTCCACGCTCGGTCAGGGTGCCGAACTTCACAAATCCATCAGACGCCAAGTCGTATATCTCCAGCCTGGATTTCCTGGTGGCCGGCAGAATGCACGCGTGCATCGGTGCGTTCTCATCGGGCACGCCTGTAGTTCCGGTGGCCTATAGCCGAAAATTCAGCGGACTATTCGGGTTGCTGGCGTACAAATGGATGATTCCGACCTCAGGTTTCGATGTCGATATGGCGCTCAAGTATCTCGACGATTGTCTCGAGCGGCGGCAAGAATTGTCAGCCGATATCGCCAAGGGCATGCACGAAGTCGATGATTTGCTTGGCGTCTATAGGGCGGAGTTGCGCCGAACATTCGCATTGGTTGCAACCTGAGCGACCACTTCCACTAAACCGCCATGAAGTGCGGCGGATATTGAGTAAGTGATTCTAGCCGCCCGGCGGCTGTAGTGATCGCAGATTGAGGGCGCTGCCATTCGCCAGGGTACGAGATCATATGTCGTTGCGTCGGTAGTCGCGCAGGTCTGTTCGCTTGCGCGCTATACGATCATGGCGCGTTTTCTCGGCCCAGAGCAGCTTGGCCTGGCCGCTCTCCTGATCCTCACCGCACAGTTCTTCGAGTCGGTCAGCGACAATGGAAGCGATCGCTTCCTGATCCAGGACCGCGACGGCGACGTCCCGGCTGTCCAGAAGCTGGTTCAGTTGGTGTTCGTCGGCCGCGGCTTCTTCATCGGGCTTGGCCTGCTGATCGCGGCCTATCCGATGGCTTACCTCTACAAGGAACCGGCCCTCGCATCGGCGCTGATGATCCTGGCCATCTCGCCGCTGATCGGCGGCTGGGTGCATCTAGACTTTCGGCGCGCCCAGCGGCGCCACGATTTCAGGGCCGAGGCGGTCGGACTGGGGTTGGCGGAAATCACCAGCACGGTCGCGATCATCATCGCCGCCTACTACACGCAGAGCTTCACCGCGGTGCTGTATGGCCTGATCGCGCGGTCGATCGTCCAGGTCATCGTTTCCCACACCATGGCACAGCGGCCCTACGCGATCGGGTATTCGCCGGAATATGCCAAGCGTCTGGCGCTTTTCGCCGGGCCGCTATTGATCAACGGCCTTTTGCTGTTTGTCGGCTCGCAGGGCGACCGGGTGCTGATCGGTCACCAGTTGGGCGTGAAGGACCTCGGCTACTACACGGCGGTCCTGCTGCTCATCAGTTCTCCGGCGTCGATGATCACCCGCGTCCTGGGCGCGACCAACCTGCCGTTGATATCGGCGACGCGCGGCGATCTCGGGCGCTTGAAGGTCGCCGCCGGCCGGCTCGCCGGGCGAACCCTGTTGCTGTCCCTGGCGATGGCCGCTGGCTTCGCCCTGGTGGCTCCCTTCTTCGTGGTGCTGCTCTATGGACCCCAATTCCACCAGCCGATGACCTTGGTGGCGTTGATCGGCATTCTGCAGGCGGCCCGCTTCATCCGGCTGTGGCCCACCAATGTCGCGCTGGGCATGGGGCTCAGCCACATCGTGATGCTCAACAACATCGCGCGGCTCGTTGCGCTGCCCGTCGCCATTGTCGGCTTCCTCGCCATCGGCGGCCTTTCGGGCATCGTGGTCGGATTCATCGTCGGCGAGTTCACCGCCCTGATCGTGGCTCTGGTGCTGCTTAACCGGCAGGTCGGGTTCAACGCCTGGGACGGGTTCGACCGGGTCGCCGCCTTCGCCGCCGCGCTGGCGGCCATCTTCGGCGCGGCATGGGCGGTCGAGACCGACCGCTATGCGTGCGTGGCGCTCTTCTGGTCGCTGCTGGTGATCGTGGCGGCGTGGGTGGCCCTTCGCGAGCGGGCGACGATCACCGAGGTGCTGGGCCTGCTGCGGACGCTCAAGCCCGCCCGCCGCTAGGCGTCGGCCGAGCGACGCCAGGCCTCAAGCGCGGCGACGGTCGGTTTTGCGACCATGTCGCCATGGCTCTGCACCACGCGTCGCAGGGCAGGGGTGTCGAGTTCCCACCAGCGGCTGGCCTCGATGGCCTCGACGAGCTCGGGCTCGAAGCGATCGCGGATCTTGCGCGCGGGATTGCCGACCATGACGGCATAGCGCTCCACGTCCTTGGTCAAGATTGCGCCGGCGCCGATGACTGCGCCGCGGCCGATGAACTTGCAACTCGGCAGGATGACCACGTTGTGCGCCACCCAGACGTCGTCCTCGACGATCAGCGGCTGATCCCAGGTGATGTCTTCATCGACGACGCCGAACTTGCGTTCATAGAGCGCCGGATGGGTCGTCAGGGCTTCCAGCGGGTGGTTGATCGGCGCCGACCGCACCGTGCTGGCGAACGAACAATAGCGGCCGATGCGGATCGGCCCCGGCATCCGCCACTGGTCGAAGCATCCATAGGAGTACATGCCGATGTCGATGTCGTAGCGTTCTCGGAACAGCTTGCGCAGGGCCAGATTGTCGAACTGACGCCGTCTCATCAGGTAGAGCCTGAGTTTGAGAATGACGGAATTGACCAGTCCGAGCATGTCCAAGCCTTCGTGCGATTGCCGAGGCCAGGACGCGAGCACCCTGGCTAGGACTTATCTAACACCTTGGCCCTGAACAAAGGTTTCCGAACAGCGCCTTGCGAGCCGGTGGAAGGCCGGTCGGGTGTCGTGCGCCAGCCACGCAATTTCGCCGCAAGCTGCCCATAACTGGGCCGGGCGCATTCGCGATATGACGCATCGGCCGCGACGCGCTATCGAGGGCTCTACGAGGACAAGGTTGGAAGTGTTGAAAGTCGATTCGCCGGCGCGACGGGAAGACAGGTTGGACGCTCAAGGCCCAGCACCGTTCGAAAGCCTGGCTGCAGCCGCGGCCTGGTATGACGCCTGGGTGCGTGAGGCGGCGTTGCCGCTGTGGTGGGAGCGCGGCGCCGACCGCGAGCGTGGCGGCTATTACGAAGCCCTGAGCCCCGCCGGCGAACCCCGTCCGGGTCCGCGCCGCGCGCGCGTGCAGGGCCGCCAGACCTACGTCTTCGCGACGGCCGGAGCGATGGGCTGGGACGGCCCCTGGCGCGAGGCGGCCTGGTACGGAATGGACTTTTTCCTTGAGCGCTACCTGCGCTCGGACGGGCTGTTCCGCACGCTGGTCGGGCTGGACGGGGCGCCGCTGGACGACACCCCTATGCTGTATGATCAGGCCTTCGCCCTGCTCGGCACGGCGACCCTGCATAGGGTCGATCCGGATCGTCACGCCCTGCGCCAGGTGGCGCTGGGCGTGCTGAACGGCCTGGATTCCATGCGCAACCCGGCCGGCGGCTTTGTCGAGAACATCGCCTATCCGTACCAGGCCAATGCGCACATGCATCTGCTGGAAGGCGCCCTGGCCTGGGCCGAGAACGAGGGCGGCGTCTGGGACGCCTTGGCCGACGAGATCGTCGAGATGGCGCTGCGCGTCTTCATTGATCCCAAGGGCGGGTTCCTGCGCGAATTCTTCGACGCCGATTGGCGGCTCGTGGACGGCGACGACGGCCGCCTGGTCGAACCGGGCCACCAGTTCGAGTGGGCCTGGCTGCTGGAAAAGTGGGGACGCCTGCGCGGCCGCGAAGACGCCCTGGCCGCCGCGCGCGGCCTCTACGACGCTGGTCGCCGCGGGATCGACCCGGCGCGCCAGGTCGTCATGAACGAGCTGTGGGATGACTTCTCCGTCCGGGAGGCCACCGCGCGGCTGTGGCCGCAGACCGAGCACCTGAAGGCCGTTCTGCTGTTTGGCGACGAGGCCGGCAAAATCGAGGCGGCCGAGGTGCTGCGGCGCTATCTGATGACCCCCGCGCCAGGGGCCTGGCGCGACAAGCTGCGCCCGGACGGGACCTTCGTCGACGAGCCGGCGCCAGCGACGTCGTTCTACCATATCCTCTGCGCCTGCACGGAGCTGTTCCGGGCCACCGGACGCTAGGAGAGACCCGCCTGATGCTCCAGAATCCCTTCACGCAGACGCCGGCCAAGATCGGCGTCATCGGCCTTGGCTATGTCGGACTGCCGCTCGCGGTGGCGCTGGCGGACAAGTATGCGGTGGTTGGGTTCGACATCGACGCCGAGCGGATCGCCGAGCTGAAATCCGGGCACGACCGGACGCTGGAGACCTCGGCTGAGGAACTGTCGGCTGCGACCGCCCTCAGCTTCGCGTCCGATGATGCCGAGTTGAGGGCTTGCAACGTCTTCATCGTGACGGTGCCGACCCCGATCGACCGCTACAAGCGGCCTGACCTGACCGCGCTGCTGTCGGCCAGCCGCACGGTCGGCCGCGCGATCGGCAAGGGCGGCGTGGTGATCTTCGAATCGACCGTCTATCCGGGCGCGACCGAAGAGGACTGCATCCCGGTCATCGAGTCGGTCTCGGGCCTGAAGTTCAACGTCGATTTCTTCGCCGGCTATAGCCCGGAACGTGCGAATCCCGGCGATCGCCAGCATCGGCTGTCGACGATCATCAAGGTGACGGCCGGCTCGACGCCGCAGGCCGCGCAGTTCGTCGATGCGCTCTATGCGGCGGTGGTGCCGGCCGGCACGCACCTGGCCAGCTCGATCCGGGTGGCCGAGGCTGCGAAGGTGATCGAGAACACCCAGCGCGACCTCAATATCGCGCTGATCAACGAGTTCGCCCTGATCTTCAACCGCCTGGGAATCGACACCCAGGAGGTGCTGGCCGCGGCTGGGACCAAGTGGAACTTCCTGAAGTTCACGCCCGGCCTGGTCGGGGGGCACTGCATCGGAGTCGACCCCTACTACCTGACCTCCAAGGCCGAGGACGCGGGCTATCATCCGCAGGTGATCCTGGCTGGGCGCCGGATCAATGACGGCATGGGCGGCTACATCGCCCAGGAGCTGGTCAAGACGATGATCCGGCGCGAGATCCAGGTCCGTGGCGCGCGGGTTCTGGTCATGGGGCTGACCTTCAAGGAAAACTGCCCGGACCTGCGCAACACGCGGGTGATCGATATCGTCCGGGAACTCGAAGAGTACGAGATCGCTGTCGATGTCCACGAGCCATGGGCGGACGCTGCGGAGGCCGAGGCCGAGTATGGCGTGGCCCCCGTCGCGAAGCTGGAGCCGGGCGCCTATGACGCGATCATCGTCGCTGTCGCCCACACGCAGTTCAAGGACATGGGCGTGGAGGCGATCCGGGCTTTGGGCAAGCCCGGCGCCGTGCTGTACGACGTGAAGGCGATGTTCCCGCAAGGGGCGGCGGACCTGCGCCTGTAGGCGACCGCTTGCCAGGGCGCACAACCCTGTTATCGACTAGCTGCCGTCGCTGACGTGAAGGATTCCAGATGGAACGACTTGGCCAGTTTTCCTTGCCGTTCCTGGCGGCGTGCATCATCGGGCTGATCGTCTGGTCGGTCATCAGCGAGCGTCGAGCCACCCGCGAGGAGGCGCGTCGCGCCAAGGCTGAGGCGGCCGCGGCGCGCGACCAGGGCCGGCGCCGCTAGGCGTCAGTTCGCCCCGACGCGATAGTATTCAAGATACCAGTCGACGAAGTTCGACACCCCGACCTCGATCGGCGTCGACGGCGCATAGTCGAGCGCCGCCTTGGTGTCGGTGACGTCGGCCTCGGTGCGGGCCACGTCGCCGGCCTGCATCGGCAGCAGGTTCAGCTTCGCCTTGCGGCCCAGCTTTTCCTCCAGCACTTCGATGTAGCGCATCAGCTCCACGCGCTGGCTGTTGCCGAGATTGAGGATGCGCCAGGGCGCAACGCCGCTGGTCGCCGGGTCGGGGGCCGAAGCGTCCCAGTTCGGATCCACCTGCGCGGGGCGATCGAGCGCGGCGACCACGCCCGAGACGATATCGTCCACATAGGTGAAGTCGCGCTGCATGTTCCCTTGGCCGAACACGTCGATCGGCTGGTCGTCCAGCATCGCCTTGGTGAACTTGAAGAGCGCCATGTCGGGCCGGCCCCAGGGGCCGTAGACCGTGAAGAACCGGAACCCGGTCGCAGGAATCCCGAAGAGGTGCGCGTAGGAATGCGCCATGCCCTCGTTGGCCAGTTTCGTCGCCGCATAGAGCGTGATCGGGTGGTTGGCGCTGTCGTGAACGGAGAAGGGCAGCTTGGCGTTGGCCCCGTAGACCGAACTGGTCGAGGCGAACACCAGGTGCTGCGCCTGCACCGCGCGGGCGCCTTCGAGAATGTTGCCGAACCCGACCAGATTGGCGTCGATGTAGGCGGCGGGCTGCTCGAGGCTGTAACGGACGCCCGCCTGGGCCGCGAGGTGGATGATTCGCTCGGGCTTGGCCTCGTCGAACAGCCGGGCCATGGCCGCGCGATCGGCCAGGTCGATGTTCCAGTGCCGGTAGCCGGCGCGCGCTTCCAGTCGCGCCAGCCGCGCCTGTTTCAGCGTCGGGTCGTAATAGGGGTTGAGATTGTCGAGGCCCACCACTGTGTCGCCGCGATCGAGGAGCCGATGCGCGACGTGGGAGCCGATAAAGCCGGCCGAGCCGGTGACCAGAATAACCGCCATGCGAACCGCTTAGACTTTTGACGCGTCCACGTCACGTCCGCTCGGCGCCGCTGCGGCGCCTTAGGCGTTCGAGACGACCCTGAGCGCCGGGACGGGCGGCTTCTCGCCACGCACCTGGGCCACGATGTCGAACAGCTTGCTGCGAACCTGATCGACGTCGCCGCGCTGGGCCAGCCCTTCCAGTTCGATGAGATGGTTGGGGGTGATGCGCAGGGCCGACGAGGAGACGACCTCCATCACCTTCGGCGCGCAGGGCAGGGAGCGTTCGGTTTCGTCGAGCAGCAGCTCGGTCAGCTTTTCGCCGGGGCGCAGGCCGGTGACCTCGATGTCGATGTCCTTGCCAGGGATGTGGCCCGACAGGGCGATCATCTGGCGGGCCAGGTCGAGGATCCGGACCGGCTCGCCCATTTCCAGCAGGAACAGGCGCGCGTGCTTGGTCTCTTCGCCCTCGGCGGAGTGCGCGGTGGCGTGCAGCACCAGCTGCGCCGCCTCCGGAATGGTCATGAAGAAGCGCTCGATGTCCTCGTGCGTGACGGTCACCGGACCGCCGCGCTCGATCTGCGAGCGGAAGATCGGCACGACCGAACCGGCCGAGCCCAACACGTTGCCGAATCGGACCGCCGAAAAGCGGGTGCCTTGGCCAGATTGCTGGGCCTGGATCACCGCCTCGGCCAGGCGCTTGGTGGCGCCCATCACGTTGGAAGGATCCACGGCCTTGTCGGTCGAGATCAGGATCATCTGCGCCGCCCCGCAGGCGCGAGCCGCCTCGGTGACATTCCAGGTGCCGATGACGTTGGTCAGCACCCCCTCGCAGGGGTGACGTTCGACCATGGAGACGTGCTTCAGCGCCGCGGCGTGGAAGACCAGATCCGGCTTCTCGCGATCAAACGCCTGATGCAGGCGGTGCGAGTTGCGCACGTCGCAGAGCACGGCCGTGCGCGAGAGCTGCGGCCAGGTCTCGCCCATTTCGCGATCGATCTCGAAGAGCGAGGTCTCCGAGAAATCCATCAGCGTGACGTGGGCGGCGCGGAACTGGGCCACCTGGCGAACGAGCTCGGCGCCGATAGAGCCGCCGGCGCCGGTGATCAGCACGCGGCGGCCATGAATGAGGGCGCCGACCGCGGCGCGGTCGAGTTCGATCGGATCGCGGGCCAGCAACTCCTCGACGCTGATCTCGCGCATCGGCAGCAGCGGCATGCCTTCGTGGTGCGCGAGTTCGACGATCGAGGGGCGGCGCAGCAGGCGGATGCCGTCGTTCTTGAGCAGACCGAGCTGGTCGGCGGTCAGGCCCTTCAGGCGGCCCGGTTCGTCGAGGAAGAGGATGGCGCGTGGATAGCGGTTCCAGCGCCGCAGGTCGGTCAGGGCCTCGTCAAGATTGAGGAGGCTCTCGATCACGCAGACGCCGCGGACCTGTTGGCCTAGGTCGCGGGCGTCGGGACTGACGATGCCGACCGGGGTCCAGGCATGATCATGGCGGCGGGCGGCGTCGCGCAGGTAGGAATCGGCCAGCGCCGGCGAGCCGATCAGCAGCAGCGAGGGGGCCTGCGGCGCCCGATTCCGGATCGTCTTCAGGGGCGCGAAGCTGTCCAGAGCATGCTCGTGCAGCGCGCGGCGCATCAGGCGCGCGCCCATCGAGCCGACCATCTGGAACACCACCGCCATGGCCAGCGCCGAGCGGGGCAGGCCCTCGGCGCGGTTCAGGACGAAGACCAGCAACAGAAAAACGCCGGCGGTCAGGAAAGCCGTGCGGGCGAGCACCAGGGCGTCGGGAATCGACACGTAGCGCCAGGGCGACAGCTCGCGGCGGAACATCGTTGAGAACAGCGCTGCGAGGCCGGTATAGATGCCAATGAGCTGAAGTAGTTTTAGCGCCGGAAGAGCAGGTCCAGCAGTTTCGAGGAACTGACCGGAAGCGAGCAGGTACGCCAAAAAGAAAGCGCCGGCGGCGATCAGAGCATCTGCGATGATGGTCTGGGCCCTATTGGCCATCTGCTCCATGAATCGCGCTCCGCGTCCTGTCCGAAGGTTGGCAACATAGACGCGTCAACGCGACCGTCCAATGAAACTCCAAGGCGAGGTTTTCGCTCCGCAGGAGAACGATGTTTTTTCGTTCTGTGGCGGAATTCCCTCAGTAGTCGCGGGGAATAAAGCAAAAGAGCCGCCCCGTCGCCGGGGCGGCTCTCCATTTCGCCAAGTCTGACGAGACTTAGAACGCAGCCTTCAGGCCGAGGACGACGCGGCTCTCATACAGATCGCCGAAGTCATGCTCGCTGGTGTCGTGGTAACGCAGGTCCACGCCGAGGAAGTCGGTCAGGGCGTAGCCGACGCCCAGGTTCCAGGTGGTGTAGTCGCCGTCGTAGTCGACGTCCTGGTAGCCGAGGGCGCCCGAGACCGAGAACTTCTCGGCGATCGGGGTCGAGCCGTTGACCTCGAAGTAGGTCGCCTTGCCGGTGCCGCCGAAGAAGTCGTCCGAGTAGTAGACGGCCGCGCCGAGCGTGGCCGGGCCAGCCGGCACCGAACCGGCGACCTTGAACTCGATGAAGTCCTGGTCCGAGCCGGTCGGAGCGTTGATGTAGCCGTAGTAGATGACGCCGAGGTCCAGCGTGACCGGGCCGAGCTGCGGCTTGATGCCGGCATAGAGGTCGAGCTCGAAGTCGGTGTCGTTGCCGCTGCCGAAGTCGACGTTCGACAGCCAGGTGCCGGCGTAGACCAGGCCGCCGACGGTGGCGTCGATGCCGCCCGAGATCTGCGGGCTCTCGTCGGTTTGGCTGGCGCCGCGCCAGACGTAGTCAGTGGCCGCGCCGACGTTGAACGACAGGTCGATCGGGCTTTCGTCCTGCGCGAAGGCGGCGCCGCTCATGGCGATCGTCGCCGCGGCAGCCATCAGCGAGGTGGTGAGAGTCTTCATTTGCGTTGTATCCCCATTATTCGATCAGGCTCCAGCTGACCGTCGACCCGAGATCGCCATGCGGCAGACCGGCAGATCAACGTGAGCGGAGCTGATCACCTGTGCTGGGTATTCGCTGTTTGATTTTTGAGCGTTAACAAAACCTGGCGCCGCACTTTTGGGCGAATGACTGTGCTCTTGGCGCCACGGCCGCGAGTCAGGTCAGGGTTTCACCTGAGATTGCGTCCGCCCCCTCAGCGCATCGCCATGGGCGCATAGCCCAGGTGCGTTCCTGCATCGACCAGCAGGGTCTCGCCAGTGACGTGGCGTGACGCCGGCGAGGCGAGGAAGACCGCGGCGGCGGCGACATCTTCAGCGGTGGAGGCGGCCTTGAGCGGCGTGTTGGCGGCCGCGCCATCGCGCATCTTCTGCGCCCGCTCTGCGCCGACGCCCTTGTCGAACCACGGCGTGTCGATAAAGCCGGGGCAGATGGCGTTCACTCGAATGCGGGGCGCCAGGGCGCGGGCCAGCGACAGCGTCATGGTGTTCATCGCGCCCTTGGAGGCGGCGTAGGGCACGGACGAGCCGATGCCGGCGACGCCTGCGATCGAGGAGGTGTTGACGACGGCGCCGGGGCGCTCGCCGGCCTCCAGCAGAGCGCGCGCCGCGCGGGTCATCTGGAAGGCGCCCACGACGTTGACGCCATAGAGATGCAGGAAGTCTTCGGCCGACACGGCGTCGAGATCGGCATGGTTGGGCGCGAACTTGGTGGTGCCGGCGTTGTTGAACAGCGCGTCGATCCGGCCAAAGGGCTCGGCGGCCTGCGCGATCTTTCGGCAATCGGCGTCTTGGGCGACGTCGCCCTGGACCAGCACCGCCTTGGCGCCGTGCGCCTCGACCAGACGAGCGGTTTCCTGGGCTTCGTCGACGCTGCGCGCGTAGTTGATGACCACCGCTTGCGCGCCGCGGCTGGCGGTCTCGACGGCGATGGCTCGGCCAAGGCCCGTCGAGGCGCCGGTCACCACCACCACGAAGCCTTCGAAGTCATTCCCGGCCATGACGCTCTCCCCATCTATTGTTGCTTGTTTGATAGCCTCTCGCTTGGTTGCCGCAAACCTCCCGGCGGGATAAATCGCGGCGATGGAAGAAATGCATCTGACCCAGTTGGGCCGCGACGTCCGGGGTTTCGACAGCCCCGAGGCGGCGGTCCTGGAACGCGTCCCGAACCCGCAGAGCGATACGCTCTATCTGGCGAGGTTCACCGCACCGGAATTCACCTCCCTCTGCCCCGTCACCGGGCAGCCGGATTTCGCGCACCTGGTGATCGACTATGCGCCGGGTGATTGGCTCATCGAATCGAAGTCGCTGAAGCTGTACCTGGGCTCGTTCCGCAACCATGGGGCGTTTCACGAGGACTGCACGGTCGCCATCGGCCGCAAGATCGTCGAGGTCGCCGCGCCGCGTTGGCTGCGCATTGGCGGCTATTGGTTTCCGCGTGGAGGAATTCCGATCGACGTTTTCTGGCAAAGCGGGCCTGCGCCGGAAGGGCTGTGGGTTCCCGACCAGGGTGTCGCGACATATCGCGGGCGCGGATAATCAGAATTAACCGCAGGGTGCGTGCCAATTATCCTGGTCCGGACGGTTTCGGCGGCGGGAAAATCAGCCCGCGAAAAGTATTCACCCTGCTGAATACATCGCAAAAGTTGTAGTCCCTGACGGGCGGGCGCTTCGGGCGGCCTCAGGCCGCAGGGCGAACAGCCCTGATTGACTAGCGGTCTGCCAAGTCGGGTGATATAACGACCACGCCCATCTCTCCTCGGGCGTGTCACATCAGGCCGGGCAGCGGGCCATCGCTGTCCGGCCAATGTGTTTCTGGACCTAGGGCTTCCAGACTGTGGTCAGGGCCTGGCTGTCCGGGCGTTCCCGCTCCATCGGCGATTCCTTCGCCGTTCCAATGAAAATGAAACCGGCGACGCTCTCCCCGGGGGCCAGTCCGAGGATCGCCTTGGCCTCGCCGTCATAGGCGTACCAGTCGGTGATCCAGTTCGCGCCGTAACCCAATGCCTGGGCGGCGTAGAGCAGCCCGGTGCAGACCGCCCCCGCCGACAGCACCTGCTCCCACTCGGGAATTTCGTGAACGCGGGGCGCGGAGATCACGGCGATCCCCATGGGCGGCAGTTTCAGCTTCGCGAGCTTGGCGGCCGCACGCGTATCGCCGCGCGATTGGGCCAGCGCCTCTAGCCGCGCTGCGTAGGCCGCCTTGTCCTCTCCCCGCAGGATGACGAAACGCCAGGGCGCAAGCTTGCCGTGGTCCGGCGCGCGCGCGGCCAGACGGATCAACTGCGCGACCTCGTCGTCGCTCGGCGCAGGCTCGGCCAGGGTGACGGCCGATGACGAGCGGCGGGTCGCCAGAAAGTTCAGCAATTCGGGGCAGGGATGTTGTTCGACCGGAGCGCCAAAGGCGGGCGCTGCGGGAAGTGCAATGGACAAGACGGGCTTCTCGCTGGGATGAAGGGCTTCCCTTTATTGGGACTCGGCGTCGCGATCTGCAAGGTTAGTTGAGAATATGTCGCAAAAACCCGCATGGCTGACCGAGCATGGAAAGCCCTGGCTTCGCGGCGATTCCAAGGTCGCCTATGAAAATCCTTGGATCACGATCACGGAACACGACGCCACGGCGCCGACCGGCGCGGCCGCGTTCTATGGCGTCGTCGGCTTCAAGAACTACGCCCTCGCCGTGCTGCCCATCGACGCGGACGGGGCGGTGGTGCTGGTCGGACAGCACAGGTTTCCCTTCGCCGACTATAGCTGGGAAATCCCCGAGGGCGGGGGACCTAAGAGCGAGGACCCGCTCGCCGGCGCGCAGCGCGAACTGGCGGAGGAAGCGGGACTGGCGGCCGGCGATTGGCAGGAGGTCCTGCGCGTCCAGCTGTCGAACTCGGTCACCGACGAACTGGCGATCGGATACCTCGCCACCGACCTGAAGCCGGCGCCTGAAGTTCGTCACGCCGACGACACCGAGGACATCGCTATCGTCCGGGTCCCGTTTCGCGAGGCCTTGGCGGCCGCGACCGAGGGCCATATCCGCGACGCTTTAACGGTTGCGATGTTGCTCCGGGCGTACCACATGGCTCGAGAAGGGCTTTTGTCGGCGTCGCTCGCGCGCGCCATGCTAGGATAGGGGACCGCCTTGGGACGGGAGGAGCCTTTGAGCCAGCGCCTGGAAGTTATCGATCCTTCAGTTGCGCCGCCCGTTTGGGCCGCGTTGCGCATGGAAGCTGAGCGGGCGGCCAAGGCCGAACCTGCGCTGGCCTCGCTGCTGAACGCCGTCGTGCTCAGTCACGATGATCTGGGCGCGGCGCTGTCGTACCAGCTGGCGCGCAAGCTCGGGGACCAGGAACTGCGGGCGATGAGCCTGCGCGAACTGGCCGACGCGGCCTATCGGAATGATCCGCGCCTGGTCGACATCGCCGAGGCCGATCTCAAGGCGGTGTTCGAGCGGGACCCTGCCTGCAAGGGCTATGTCCAGCCGTTCCTGTTCTTCAAGGGCTTCCAGGCGCTGCAGACCCAGCGCGTCGCCCATTGGCTGTGGCATCAGGGCCGCGAGACCATCGCGCTCTATCTGCAGAGCCGCATGTCCGAGATTTTCCAGGTGGACATCCACCCCGCCACCAAGATCGGCTCGGGCGTGTTCATCGACCACGGCACCGGCATCGTCATCGGCGAGACCGCGGTCATCGGCAACGATGTCTCGCTGCTGCAGGGCGTGACCCTGGGCGGCACCGGCGCCGAGCGCGGCGACCGTCACCCCAAGATCGGCAACGGCGTGCTGCTGGGCGCGGGCGCCAAGGTGCTGGGCAACATCACCATCGGCGACTACGCGAAGGTCGCGTCCGGCTCGGTCGTGCTCAAGCCCGTCCCGCCGCATTGCACGGCGGCCGGCGTTCCGGCCCGGCTGGTCAATTGCCCGACCTGCGAAGAGCCGGCTCGCAGCATGGACCACACCCTCGCCGAGGCGGTCTACGACTACGTCATCTGAGCCGCGGCGGCTGGGACGCCGTAGTAGTAGCGGCGCAGCAGCACGAACGCTGCACCCGTCCCGACCAGTCCCATCAGGATCGCGACCCAGAACGGCGCGCCCGCCCATAGCAGCGCGGCGGCCGTAAGCGCGCCGCCGGCGCCTCCGGCGTCCCAGCCGCCTTCGGTGGCGATGTGGAAGCGGAGCGGGCAGGGCGAGGCCTTCGAGAGATTGTAGACGGCCGTCATCATGGTCGGGGTGTAGAGCGCGACGACCAGGGCGCCGGCGGCGTTGGCCGCGACGGCCCAGGCCGGGTGGCCGTAGCCCGCCGCCCGGGCGGCGATCACCGCGGCGGCTGTGCCGGCCGCCAGCCAAACGGCTCTGCGGCCATGGCCAGCGTCGATGAAGCGCCCCAGCAGCAGTCCGCTGATCGCGCCGGCGACCGCCGCCACCGCCATCGCGCCGCCGAACGCCGCGAAGTTCTCGCCGAGCGAGATGAACAGCGCGATCTGCCAGACGAACACATAGCCCGAGGCCATCCAGCCATCGGCGATGAACAGCGCCACGCCGGGCCGGGCCGAGGAGAACGCCAGCGGCGCCTCTTGGGCGATCGGGACCTCGGGCGTGAACAGCAACGGCAGGGCCGAGAGCGCCAGCACCACCGCCGTGGCCCCGAACGCGACCTCGGGCCCGATGGTGACCAGCGCCCAACCGGTCAGCAGCGGCGCGACGATGCCGACCATCGCGGCGATCGCCTCGCGCGCCCCGATCTGATGGCCCCGGTGTTCGGCGTCGCCCAGCGAGGCGAAATAGGCGTGGTAGGTGGTCCAGTAGAAGGTGTCGCCGATCGAGGAGACGGCGCAGAGCAGGAACAGCGGCCAGCCGACGCCATCGACCTGGGCCAGCAGCAGGTACTGTCCCGCGGTCAGGACCGTCCCGGCGATGACCAGCGGCTTGAGGCCGAAGCGCTTGCACAGCGGCAGCACCAGCGGCCGGATGAAGAAACGGCCGATCAGAATCGCGGCCAGCGACGCCAGAACCCCGTGCGCCGGCACGCCCGCGCGCAGCAGGTAGACGGCGAAGAACGCGCCCCCGCCGCTGAGCGCGAGCGCATGCACGCCGTAGTGCAGATTGAGCAGATTGACCGTGCTGTTGCGGAAGAAGGCCATGGGGCTGTCCGGAAAGGCGTGCGGCAAGCAGCCCAGGCTGGCGGCCTGGGCGGGCGGACGGCGGTTCGGGATGGTTCAGCCAGCCACTGGGTGGATCTTTCGGCTCTCTCGCTAGCGCGATCCGTCAGTCTTGGCGCCGCCGCCTCGCGGGTTCAAGTCGCTTCGATCTCGGCCAAGGTGATGCGATATGCGCCGTCCAGCCAGGCGACGATCTCGCGCGCGCCGGGGTGGTCGAAGCCGGCGTAGCGCGGGCGCATCCGGCTCACGTTCTCCTCGGTCAGGCGGTCCAGGCCGAAGCCCTGGAACTGGCTCATATTGCGCTCGACCGCCGCGGCCAGGTCCGCGCCCAGCACCTCGCGCGCGGCGGCCTGGAACGCGCGGCCGTACTCGTAGCCTTCGCCCAGCCGATAGCTCTGCGCCAAGGTGAGGGCAGGGATCAGCGACAGGGTCGGCTGCAGCGCCGGATTGACCGCGTGACCGGCGATGTGCGGGCCGATGCTGGCCGGGCGGCCGGTAAAGGCGCGCAGGTGCAGGAACGGCGACATCAGCGGCCCATCATTGACCGGATAGTTGTCCCACAGCATCGGTCTGCGCCGCAGTTGGCGGCCGACGCGCTCCAGGTGGCCCGGACTGAACTCGCGCGAGCAGACCTCCTCGCCGGTCCAGAACACCTCGATCGCCGGATCGAGCCCGGCGCCCAGGTCTTCCAGATAGTTGGCGGGGCGCTCGCCGAAGACGCGGTCGAGGATCGAATCGTCGGTGTAGTAGGAGGGGCAGACAATCACCCGGCGCGCCGTCGTCCGCTGCGCGATCCAGTGCACGATCTCGACCTGGCTGGCGGCCAGGCCCGGCAGGTCGCCGCGCATGTCGTCGAAGAGGATGGCGAGGTCGTCCAGGCCCAGTGCGTCCAGCTGGGCCAGCTTGGCGGCGAGCGCCTCCTGAGCCTGGGCGCCGAAGTCGCGGTAGATCTCGTAGGGGCTCAGCCCCACGCCAAAGCGCACCCCGAGCGTTCGGCAATGCGCCGACATGGCCGCCAGTTCGGACGCGGTCTCGGCTGGGTGCGGCTCCTGCCAGCGCCGACGCAGGAACGGATCGGCCTTGGGCGCATAGAGGAAGAAGCCATAGCCCTGCGGGGCCAGGGTCTCGACGACCTTCCGCCGTTCCGCCCATGTCCACGGCTTGCCGTAATAGCCCTCGACCAGTCCCAGCTCGACGCCCGCCACGCTGCTCTTCCCCGCTGCTTCGCAGGCCAGACTAGCGGGGCGACACGCCGCGTCCCCAGCTTTTTCAAACGCGGGCGCTTTGCGGCCGGGCGCAAAACCCGTAGGTTCCCGGCGAAATCGACGAAGGAGCACCGCGTGCTGGACGAAAAGACTATCCGCCGACTCGAAGGTCACCTGCGCGGCACCTTCGCCAACGCGCGGATCACGCTGGTCCCGCGCCCGAAGCAGAAAGACTCCGCCGAGGTCTATGTCGGCGAGGAATTCATCGGCGTGGTGTTCGAGGACGAGGACGGCGACGGGTCGTTCATGTTCGAAATGGCCATCCTGGCCGAAGACCTGCCCTGATCGGGCGGGCGGCGGCGGGAGATCGATGACGACCCCGCCGACCGCCGCGACCTTCCAGGCGCGACTGGTCGCCCTGCGATCCGACGAAGAGCTGGCCAAGATCCAGCGCTACTTCAAGACGGGCGAGGGCCAGTACGGCGCCGGCGACACCTTCATCGGCGTCCGCATGGGCCAGGTGTTCGAGCTGGCCAAGGCCTTCATCGATCTGCCGCCTGCGGAGATCGAGCTGCTGCTGGAAAGCGACATCCACGAGGACCGGGCCGGCGCCGTGAGCGTCATGGCCAAGCAGTACGCGCGCCGCTCGACGGCCGCGGAGCGCCGCGGCGAACTCTTCGACCTCTATGTCCGCCGCCATGACCGGATCAACAACTGGGATCTGGTGGACCTCGGCGCGAAGTTCGTCGTCGGCGCGCATCTGCAGGACCGCCCGCGCGATCTGCTCTATCGGCTGGCGGGTTCGTCCGATCTTTGGGAACGGCGCACCTCGATCATCGCCACGCTCCACTTCGTCGCCCGCGGCGATCTCGATGACACCTTCGCCCTGTCCGAGCTGCTGCTCGGCGACGCCCATGACCTGACCCACAAGGCGGTCGGCGGACTGCTGCGCGAGGCGGGCAAGAAGGATCGGCAGCGCCTGCAGGTCTTTCTCGACGACCACGCCGCGACGATGCCTCGGACCATGCTGCGCTACGCGATCGAACACTTCGAGCCCGACCTGCGAGCGCGCTACATGGCGCGATAGAACAGGTAGCCGGCCGGCCCCGGAATGCTCCAGGGCCGGCCGGCCTTTTGGGTCAGAGGACGCCCAGCATCTCGGCGACCAGCGGGTGGCGGACGATGTCGACGTCCTTCAGCCGCACCACCGCAATGTTGGCGACCGCCTCGAACTTGTCGGCGACGGGGCCCAGGCCCGACAGCTCCGGCAACAAGTCCGACTGGGCCGGGTCGCCGGTCACCACCATGGTCGAGTGCCAGCCCAGCCGCGTCAGCAACATCTTCAGCTGGCCGTAGGTGCAGTTCTGCGCCTCGTCGATGACCACGAAGGCGTTGTTCAGCGTGCGGCCGCGCATGAAGCCGACGGGCGCGATCTCGATGGCCCCTTCCGCCATCAGCGCGCGGACCCGCTTCATCGACAACCGGTCGGAGAGCGCGTCGTAGAGCGGCCGCAGGTACGGCGCCAGCTTGTCCTCGGCGTCGCCGGGAAGGAAGCCGATGGATTCGCCCGCTTCCACCGCGGGGCGCGAGAGCACGATGCGCCCGACCCGGCCCGCTTCCAGCGCTTCGACCGCCTTGGCGATCGCCAGGTAGGTCTTGCCCGTCCCGGCCGGACCCAGGGCCATGACCAGGTTCTTGGCGTCGATGGCGTCCATCAACTCCTGCTGGCCTGGGGACTTGGCTTTTATGGTCTTGAGATAGGCCTGGTCGCGGTCGTCGTTGTGGTGGGCCAGCGGCGACCAGGCGCGGTCTACCGGCAGCCGGCGGACTTTTGCGTCATCCTCGAACTGGGCCGCGTCGAACGCGCCTTCGCGCAGCTGTCGCTTCAGAGCTCGCTTGGTCATCTAGGCCTCCATCGGGGCAAGAAAAAAGGGCGACGCCGAAACGGCTCGCCCTCGAGGATGAATAGATTTTTCAGTGAAGCGGCGGCGTCGTGCGCAACGGCCGGCAGGCCCGTCTTCGGTTCGAGATCCAGGCGGGCTGACCCGCCGTAGCAAACGCGACACCTTGGTACCCCGCCCCAAAACTCAGGCCACGAACCGGACGCCGACTCGCGGCGTGATGCGGAAGGGCTCTCGCCCCTCTCGAATCGCATCACTAGAATGATGCTATCGTGGTTTCCAAAACCTTAAATAGTTCATTTGGTTAAATAAACGGGGTGCACGGATGAGTGTCTACAACTTGGGCGATGTCGCCCCAGAACTGCCCAATGATGATGAATACTGGATCGCGCCGAACGCGGCGGTGGTCGGCCGGGTGATTCTCAAGAAGAACGCCTCGGTCTGGTTCGGCGCGACGCTGCGCGGCGACAATGATCCGATCATCATCGGCGAGAACTCGAACGTCCAGGACGGCAGCGTTCTGCACACCGACACCGGCTTTCCGCTGACCATCGGCGCCAACGTCACCGTGGGCCACAAGGTGATGCTGCACGGCTGCACCATCGGCGACGGATCGCTGATCGGCATCGGCTCCATCGTGCTCAATGGCGCAAAGATCGGAAAGAACTGCCTGATCGGCGCCAACTGCCTGATCACCGAGGGCAAGGAGATCCCCGACAACTCGCTGGTCATGGGCGCGCCGGGCAAGGTGGTGCGCGAGATCTCGCAAGATCAGGCCCGCGTGCTCGCCGGCGGCGCCCATCATTATGTCGAGAACTGGAAGCGCTATCGCGCCGGCCTTCGTCCCGTCTGAGCGCTTGACCGACGTTACGGCGCCCCGGCGAGCGTGGAGCGGCACACAAGGGAGGATCCTCGATGGCCTATGAGTTCATCCGCGTGGACCGCGAGGGTCCGATCACCGTCTTCACGCTCAACCGCCCGGAGGTGATGAACGCGCTTCATTCGCCGGCGCACTTCGAGCTGGACGATGCGTTCAACGTCTTCGCCGCCGATCCTGACCAGTGGGTCGGCATCGTCACCGGCGCGGGCGAGCGCGCCTTTTCCGCCGGCAACGACCTCAAGCACCAGGCAACCGGCGGCGATATGAAGAGCCCGCCGTCCGGGTTTGCGGGGCTGACCTCGCGCTTCGACCTGACCAAGCCGCTGATCGCTGCGGTCAACGGCGTGGCCATGGGCGGCGGCTTCGAAATCGCGCTGGCCTGCGACCTGATCGTAGCGGCCGACACCGCCACCTTCGCCTTGCCCGAGCCGCGCGTGGGGCTGGCGGCCCTGGCCGGCGGCCTGCACCGCCTGCCGCGGATGATCGGCCAGAAGCAGGCCCTGGGCATGATCCTCACCGGTCGCCGCGTCAGCGCCGCCGAGGGCCAGGCGCTTGGCTTCGTCAACGAGGTCACGCCGGCAGGCGAACTGATGGCCGCGGCCCGCCGCTGGGCCGGGCAGATCTGCGAACTGTCGCCGATGTCGATCCGCGCCTCCAAGGAAGCGGTCTACCGCGGTCTCGACGAGCCGACGCTCGAAGCGGCGATCAAGGGGCAGAACCGCTATCCCGCGGTCACCGCCCTGTTCAAATCCGAGGATTTCGTCGAGGGACCGATGGCCTTCGCCCAGAAGCGCGCGCCGGCCTGGAAGGGGCGCTAAGGCCCTGCCAGGCTGCTGACACTCTCCTGGCAGCAGCGCCTCGGTAAACCGGGCGCTGTTCAATCAGGAGGACCGGCCAGATGGGCGCGGCGCACGACTTCGACTTCAATCACGGCGACTGGGACGTCACGAACCGGCGGCTCAAGGTCCGCGGCGTCGGCTCCGACGATTGGGATGTCTTCCCGTCGTACGAGAAGGCTCAGCTGTTGATGGACGGCGCGGTCTCGATCGACGAGAGCGACTTCCCGACCAAGGGCTTCCGGGGCATGACCCTGCGCCTCTACGACCCGGCCCTGGACCAGTGGGCGATCTACTGGATCAACTCCAAGGACGGCCAGCTTCAGCCGCCGGTCTACGGCCGCTTCAAGGACGGCAAGGGCGTGTTCGCCGGCGACGACGTGGACGACGGCAGGCCGGTCAAGGTTCTGTTCGACTGGAGCGGCACGGATACGCCGACGCCGCGCTGGAGCCAGGCGTTCTCGTACGACGGCGGGACGACCTGGGAGACCAATTGGATCATGGAGTTCCGACGCCCAGCGGCGTGACGGGACGCGCGCGCGTCCCCGAAGCTTGGCCGCATGGCGCCGAAACTGCGGCGGGATGCGGTCGCAAGAAAGCCCCAAGAATCTACGACTCCCGAGGTCAGGGAGCGCCCGGAGGGGGGACCCCTGTCCCCCAAATCCGGACGGAGGCGTCATGACCGCGCACAACGAATATTCGCACCGTGACGCCGGGCTCGCGACGTGAACGCCGAGACGTTTTCACTGCCCAAGATCCGGGTCCGTGGGCGCAGCATCATGGCCCTGATCCTTTGCCCGGAAGCGCCTTTCTCGCAGTGGTTCGCCGCGCTCGATCAGCAGATGCACAACTCGGCGGGGCTGTTCGACAATCGCCCCATCGTGGTCGACCTGGGGCCGGCTCTGGAGAGCGTCGGCCCTGAGTCGGTGCTGGTGGCGCTGGACGGGCTGAACGCCCGTGGTCTGAAGCTGATCGGGGTGGAGGGGGTCCGCCAGAACGCCCTGACGGGCACGCCTTGGGCGCAGCTCCCGACCAATCTGCACGGCAATGTCGCGCGCAAGGCGCGCAGCGACGTGGCTGCGGCGGCGGCGCCGGAGGCGGTCGAAGCCCAGGCGCCGGGGGCGCCCTCGCTGCTGATCGACCGGCCCGTCCGGTCGGGGCAGTCCGTGATTTTCGAAGAAGGCGACGTGACCATCGTCGGGGCCGTGGCCTCGGGCGCCGAGGTCATCGCGGGCGGCTCGATCCATGTCTACGGCGCCTTGCGAGGGCGGGCGATCGCCGGCCTCCGGACCGGTGGCGAGGCGCGCATTTTCTGCCGCCGGCTCGAGGCCGAGCTGGTTGGCGTCGATCACCTCTATCGGACGGCTGAGCACTGGGGCCCCGACCTTCACGGTCAGGCCGTCCAGGTCCGTTGCGACCGCGGCGCGCTGAGGCTGTCGGCGCTCGGATAGTTGAGTTTCTCGTCGTGGGGCGAGTGGAAGGAACGGTGAGTAATGTCCAAGGTTGTCGTCGTCACATCAGGCAAGGGAGGGGTCGGCAAGACCACGTCCTCCGCATCGCTGGGCGCTGCGCTCGCCCAGGCCGGGCAGAAGGTCGTCGTGGTGGATTTCGACGTCGGCCTGCGTAATCTCGACCTGCTCATGGGCGCCGAGCGGCGCGTGGTGTTCGACCTCGTCAACGTCGTCCAGGGCGACGCCAAGCTGGCCCAGGCCTTGATCCGCGACAAGCGGATCGAGACGCTGAGCCTGTTGCCCGCGTCCCAGACCCGGGACAAGGACGCCCTGACCGAGGAGGGCGTCGGTCGGGTCATCGACGATCTTCGCGAGAGCTTCGACTGGGTGATCTGCGACAGTCCGGCGGGCATCGAAAAGGGCGCGACTCTGGCGATGCGCTATGCCGACCTGGCGGTGGTGGTGACCAATCCCGAGGTCTCCTCGGTCCGCGACTCCGACCGCATCATCGGCCTGCTGGATTCCAAGACTCAGCGGGCGGAGAGCGGCGAGCGGATGGAAAAGCAGCTGCTGTTGACGCGGTACGATCCGGCCCGCGCGGCCAGGGGCGAGATGATGAGCGTCGAGGACGTTCTGGAGATCCTCGCCATTCCTCTGCTCGGGATCGTGTCGGAGAGCCCCGACATCCTCAGCGCCTCGAACGTCGGCTGCCCGGTCACCCTCCACAATCCGGGCTCGCCCGCCGCGCAGGCCTACAGCGAGGCCGCGCGCCGGCTGCTGGGCGACAATGTCGCCGTCAGCATCCCCCGCGAGAAGCAGGGCTTCATGAGCCGGCTGTTCGGCCGAAAGGCGGTCGCATGAGCCTGCTGAACTTCTTCGGCCGGAGCCGGCGCTCGGCGCCGGTGGCGCGCGACCGGCTTCAGTTGCTGCTCGCGCACGAGCGGGGCCTGGGCGGCGGCGAGGATCTCGCCGCCATTCTGCAGCAGGAGATCCTTGCGGTGATCGCCAAGCACATCGCGATCGACAGCGACCGCGTCGTGGTCAAACTGGACCGGGGCGATCAGGTCTCGACGCTGGAAATCGACATCGAGATGCCGGAGACGGCGTTGTCGCGGACCTAGCGGCCCGCGCCGGCGGCCCGGCTCTCCGGCTCGGCGCCGGCCAGGGGCACGTCGAAGCAGGCGCGGGTGCCGGCGCCGAGCTTGCTCGACAGGTCCAAGCGCCCGCCATGCCGCTCGATCAGGTCGTGCGAGAGCGCAAGGCCCAGCCCCCAGCCTTCGGGCCGGCTGACGCGATCGCCCATCTGGACGTACGGGCGGCCGAGGATGGCCAGGTCCTCTTCGCGGATGCCTTGGCCGAAGTCCTTCACGCAGATCAGCAGCCGGTCGCCCTTCACTTCGCACGACACCTCGACGAGTCCCGAGGGCGGCGAGAACTTCACGGCGTTGGCGAGCAGGTTGATCATGATCTGCTTCACGGCGCGCTGGTCGACATGAATCGCCGGCCAATCGCCCGGCTCCATGACCACGGTGACCCCGGCGTCGATCGAGAGGCCGCGGACCAGCCGCAGCGACTGTTCGACGATCTCCTTGCTGGAGGCGCGGGCGTGGGCGAGCTCGATCTGCCCGGCCTCGATCTTGGCGGTGTCCAGCAGGTCGGTGACCAGGTCGCTCAGGTGCGAGCCGGCGATCTCGATCGACTGCGCATAGTCGAGGTACTTGGGATGGCCGACCGGCCCGAATGCCTGGCGCGACATCATCCCTGAGAAGCCGACCACCGCCGTCAGCGGCGAGCGCAGTTCGTGGGTCATAGTCGCCAGCAGCAGCGTCCGCGCGGCCATGGCCTCCTCGGCGGCGTGGCGGGCGATGTTGGCTTCGCGCAGCAGGGCGTTGCGGCTGGCCATCACTCCGGCCACCGTGATCGGGGCCAGGGCGACCAGCATGACGCCCAGCCGCAACGACATCAGGTCGAAGCCCATGACCGAGGCGAAGCCCATCGAGGCCGACGCCGTGGACAGAAACAGCAGGCTCCAGACCGCGAACGACAAGGTCAGCAGGGTGGTCGCCGCCAGGCTGTAGGTCAGGGCGCACCAGAGCAGGGTCGGGACGGGGAAGGCCAGGGCGCCGGGGCCGCCGACCGCCGGCACCATGGCCAGGCTGATCAGATAGAGCAGCAGCGGCGCGATGGTCGCCAGCTGCGGCCGGGTCGTCGCCGTGCGGACCAGCCAACACTTGAGCTCGGCCGGGCGCGGGAAGGTCAGCGCCACCGGCAGGACCACGATGTAGTTCGCGAGCTCGGTCGCCAACCAGATGAAGAAGCCGCTGATCGGGTCGCGATGGAAGACCAGGGCGTTGACCGTGGCGCCCAGGACGCTGGTCGCCGCCGACGCCGCCAGCGCGATCAGGGTCACCGACAACAGCGAGGCGGGGCGCTGAAGTTGCCGGTCCTCGGGCGAGAGCCGCTTGAAAAGCAGATAGCCGATCAGGACGCCGATCAGATTGCCGGCCGTCAGCAGCAGGGTCCGCGACCAGCTGCTGCCAGTGATGGCGTCGGCGGCCACCAGGCTGGCGGCCGCGGCGAGCCAGCCGGCCGGCGTGGCCAGGTCGGGTCGACGGACGAGTAGGCCGAGCAGTATGGCGTTGGCCGCCCAGAAGGTGCTGAGGTGGCCGCTCGGCCGCAGCAGAATACCCGCCATAGCCGCGATGAACACGACCGAGCCGACAATCAGGCCGGCTTTCACCTGGTGGTTGAGGCCCCGGAGAAGGCGATGTTCGCCTCCAGCCGAGACCGTCTGCTGGGCGCTCATGAGGATGTCGATAGGGTCAGATTGCCGCCTAAGTCCATTGGCGCATGAAAGTCATGCGCACTCAAGGCGTCTGACCGCCCCGGGCGATAGGGCAGATTCCTGAGGTGTCCGGCCCGAAACCTGACGCTGGGGCGCCCAAAAACGAGGTTCTCCGGCACTTGTTTCAGGCCTTGGCTTGGGTCAGGGTGCGCCTAACTTAACAGTGTTTAGGGACGGAACACATGGATCGCTTCGACTACGTCATCATTGGCGCGGGGTCGGCTGGATGCGTGCTCGCCAATCGGCTGACGGAGGATCCTCAGGTCAAGGTGCTGCTGCTGGAAGCGGGCGGCAAGGACAACTCGATCCTGGTCAAGATGCCGGCCGGCGTCGGCTCGCTGATCGGCAAGCCGGGCGTCTTCAACTGGGGCTTTTGGACCGAAGCCGAACCCAATCTCGAGGACCGCAAGCTGTGGTGGCCGCGTGGCAAGGGCTGGGGCGGCTCCTCCTCGATCAACGGGATGATCTACATCCGCGGCCACGCCCGCGATTACGACCAGTGGCGCCAGATGGGCCTGCAAGGCTGGTCCTATCGGGACGTGCTGCCGTACTTCAAGCGCTCGGAAAGCCTGGAAGGCGGCGGCGACGCCTGGCATGGCGGCGAGGGCCCGTTGAAGGTCTCCAAGGCCTCGACGCCCAACCCGATCTACTCGGCCACGGTCGAGGCGGGCCGCCAGGCGGGCTTCAAGGTCACCAGTGATTTCAATGGCTTCCAGCAAGAGGGCTGGGGTCCCTATCAGCTGACCATCCACGACGGCCAGCGTTGGAGCGCCGCGCGCGGCTACCTGCATCCGGCGCTGTCGCGGTCCAATTTGACCTGCCTGACCGGCGCGCGGACCAGCAAGATCATCGTCGAAAACGGCCGCGCGACCGGGGTCGAGTACATCGACGCCAAGTCGGGCGAGAAGCGCGTGGTCCACGCCGACAAGGAAGTGCTGCTGTCTGCCGGCGCGGTGCAGTCGCCGCACATCCTGCAGCTTTCCGGCATCGGCGACCCTGAGGAACTGGCCAAGTTCGGCATCCCGGTGGTCAAGGCCCTGAAAGGTGTCGGGGCCAACCTGCAGGACCACCTGGACGTCACCATGTCCTGGGAATGCCCGCAGCCGATCACCGCCCACTCGCTGCGCAAGGGCCTGCTCAAGACCCTGGCCATCGGCATGAACTACGCCTTCTTCGGCAAGGGCCTGGGGCGTCAGCAGTTCCTGGAATCGGGCGCGTTCCTGAAGTCGCGGCCGGACCTCGACCGCCCCGACCTGCAGATCCACACCGTCGCGGCGATCATGCAGGACCACGGCAAAGTCGCGGTGCCCAAGGACGGCTTCACCTTCCACGTCTGCCAGCTGCGGCCCGAGAGCCGCGGCCGGGTCGGGCTTCGCTCGGCTGACCCGTCGGACGATCCGGCGATCTTCGCGAACTACCTTGCCACTGAGGAGGACCGCCGCGCCCTGCGCGAAGGCGTGCGGATGATGCGCAAGGTCGCCGCCCAGTCGGCGCTGGATCCCTACCGCACCGAAGAGCTGTTCCCCGGCAAGGACGTCGAGACCGACGAGCAGATCGACGCCTGGATCCGCAAGCACGCCGAGACGATCTATCACCCGGTCGGCACCTGCAAGATGGGCGCGGACGGCGACGAGATGGCGGTGGTGAACGGCGAACTGAAGGTGCGCGGCATCGAAGGCCTGCGGGTCATCGACGCCTCGGTCATGCCCACCCTGGTCGGCGGCAACACCAACGCCCCGACCATCATGATCGCCGAAAAGGCGGCCGACATGCTTCGCGGCCGCGCCGCCCTGCCGGCGGAAGATGCGCCGGTCTATGGAGATGACCAGAAGGCGGCGTAAGATCGCAGTAGAGCCCCCTCTGATTTGAGGGGGCTATTTTTCTATTCTTTTGGACATTTGATTTCGGAGGTGACGATGGAACTGCGCAGGCTTGGCAAGTCCGACCTGAAGGTCGCGCCGCTGGTGCTCGGCGGCAACGTGTTCGGCTGGACGGCCGATGAAGCGACGTCCTTCAAGCTCCTCGACGCCTTCGTGGCGGGCGGTTTCAACATGATCGACACCGCCGACGTCTACTCGCGCTGGGCTCCGGCGGGCGGCGGCGCCTCCGAGACCGTGATCGGCAAATGGCTCGCCCAGGGCGGGAAGCGCGACAAGATCGTGCTCGCCACCAAGCTCGGCTCGGAAATGGGCGAGGGCATGAAGGGGCTCTCCGCCAAGTACATGGTCGAGGCCGTCGAGGCGTCGCTGAAGCGCCTGCAGACCGACTATATCGACCTCTACCAGTCGCACCGCGACGACCCCGAAACGCCCCAGGAAGAGACGGCCGAAGCATTCGACCGCCTGGTGAAGTCCGGCAAGGTTCGCGCCATCGGCTCGTCGAACTTCACCCCCGAACGGCTGAAGTCGGCGCTTGAGATCAGCGAGGCCAAGGGCCTGCCGCGCTACAACAGCGAGCAGCCGCTCTACAATCTCTACGCCCGCCAGGGCTTCGAGAGCGGCCTGCAGCAGGTCTGCATCGATGAGCAGGTCGGGGTCATTCCGTACTACGGCCTGGCCTCGGGCTTCCTGACGGGCAAGTACCGGACTGAGGCCGATCTCTCCAAGAGCCCGCGCGGCCAAGGCGTAAAGCGGATGATGGACGCGCGCGGCATGCGCATCCTGGCGGCGCTGGACGAGGTGTCCGCGGCGCGCACCGCTTCCCAGGCGCAGGTGGCGCTGGCCTGGGTCATGGCCCAGCCCGGCCTGACCGGTCCGATCGCCTCGGCGACCAGCCTGGAGCAGTTGGATGAACTGATGGGATCGGCGCGCCTGACCCTTACCTCTGAGGACCTGGCGACTCTCGACAAGGCGTCAGCGGATTCTTGAGAAAACGACCGATCGTGCTAATGTGCGGCGTATGAAAAAGGGCGCCGCCACACGAGAGGCCATTGTCGGACGGGCGCTTCAGCAGGCCGTTTCGGTCGGGCTGGAGGGCCTGTCGCTGGGGCCGTTGGCCGACAGCCTGGAGCTCTCCAAGAGCGGCCTGTTCGCGCACTTCCGCTCCAAGGAAGCGCTGCAACTGGCGGTCATGGAGGAAGCGATCGCCCGGTTCAGCACCCGGGTGATCGAGCCCAGCCTGGTCTTGCCGCGGGGCAGGGCGCGCATGGACGCGTTGATCTCGCGTTGGTTCGACTGGATGGAGGGCGAGCCCGACATGCGGGGCTGCATCTTCGCGGTTTCGGCCCAGGAGTATGACGACCGGCCCGGCGCCATCCGCGACCGGCTCGTTGATTCGCAACGCGAGTGGCACGAAACCCTGACCCGCGTGGCCGCCGACCTGCCCAAGGCCGGCAAGGCCCCGCCGGACTACTGCCGACAGATCGTCTTCGAGCTGGTCGGCGTCAGCCTGGCGTTCCAGCAGCAGGCCAAGCTGTTCCGGTCGCCGAACGCGCGCGCCCGCGCCGAAGAGGCGGTGGCGCGCATCCTGGACGACGCCGGCGAGGCGCTCTGAACTCTCAGGCGACCCAACGGCCGTCGAGGGTGGCCAGCCGCAGGCGATGGGTTTCCTCGTTGGCCGGACCCACGCCGCGCACGTCCCGCACCACCAGCTGCCGCAGCGGCTCCTCATGCAGGGCGGCGACCAGAGAGATCGGCTGATAGAGGCCCAGGAACCGCTCCGGCGAGCCGGGGCCGCCGGCGATCGGCGCGATCAGCAGTTCCAGGTCCAGGGTCGCGGTCTCGCTCAACGCATCGATGCGGGCGACCACCGGCTCCGGCCGGCGGCGGGCCGTCTCCAGCGCCGTCTGAACCTCCAAGCGGCCGAGCGGATCGAGCAGGGTCAGGAAGTTGCGCCCGCGCAGGTCGCGCTGGTGCAGTTCGCTGATCAGACCGCCCGCCAAGCGTACCGGATAGACGCCGGATGCTTCGCGTCCGAGCACGAAGGTGTGCGGCGCCAGCTTGGCGAATTCGGACGGATCAATGTCCCGGCGCGAGGGAAGGCCGGCGACGCCGCTTTTGCTGCGCCAGTAATCAATCATCTGCTGCGTGTTCGAATGGAACATCTCGACGCCTCCGAGGCGGCCGTCAGCGACCGCATGGGGCTTGCAAGCAAAATCGGGCCAAGCCGAATGCGTGTCAGAACGGGACGCCGGGCGTGCGCGAGGCTCAGAGATTCTTAAGCCGCATAAGCTTTACTGCCGGGATCGATAAGTTTCGCCCGGCGGCCGGCTGGCCTTTGGAGGGGCCAACCATGAAGACGCGTTCTACTCTGCTGGGCCTGATGCTCGGCTTTGGCCTGTTGTTGCTGGTCGGCCCGCAAAGCGCGTCCGCCCAATGCTGCGCGCCGCCGCCGCCGCCGCCGGTCTGCTGCCAACCGCCGACGCCTCCATGCTGCACGCCTCCGCCGCCTCCGCCCCCGCCGCCGACAACGCCCTGCTGCACGCCGGGCACGCCGAACATCAACGTCCACGTTTCGAACGTGAACGTCGCCATCGCCAACGCCTCGGCGGGCGCCCGTGCGGGCGCGGGTGCAAGCGCAGGAGCCGGCGCGGCCGTCTATTACGGCGGTGGTGGGTATGGCGGCGGCTTCTCGCCGCCGATCTCGACCAGCGTCGTCCAACTGAACGTGGACGCCGGCATGCGCATGAAGCGCGTCCCCTACGAGGCCAGCCGCATGCGGGTCCGCCGCGTGGTGATCCAGGCCGTCTGCATCGACGCGCGCCAGATCCCGCACCCGGCCTCGCAGGTTCGTCCCGACCGCGACATCGACGCCTCCTTTGAAGGCGAACTCTATCGCTGCCTGGCCGGCACCTGGCTGCAGGCGACCATCGCCGACTTCGACGGCAAGATCGACTTCAGTGGCGGCAAGACCATGGCCTGCGCCAAGGGCCAGGCGCTCTATCACGGCCGCGACGGCAAGCTGGAGTGCCGTCGCCAGACCGCGGCGCGCGACTGCAATGAACGCTCGCTGCTCCGTCGCTTCGGCGCCGGCGTGAAGATCCTGACCATCACCGAGATCGAGACGTACACCGCCTATCGCGAGGAGGAGGAGCGTGTCGCCGAGACCATCTCCACCAGCATGAGCCTCGACGGCGGCGTCGGCGGCTACATCTACTAAGCCTCGAAGAACTGAAATCCGCAGGCGAGCGGGGCGGGCGCCGTCAGATTCAGGCGCCCCTCCGATTCACTGAAGGCGAGGCCGCTGGCCTCGGCCCATCGCCTCAGCGTCGCCAACGAATCCACGCGCACGCAAACGGCGGTGGCGGCTACGTCCCCAAAGGTCGATCGAAAGCGGTCCGCCGGCCAGTACCCGAACCCTGAGATGTCGAGGACGGCGCTGGCGCGTTGCGCATAGGCGCCGGGCTGCGCATCCCTAAAGATCAGGCCGGTTAGCGCTGTCGCCGTATTGGGGTGTTCAAACCAGGCGGGCAGCGTGTCCGGGCAGGGATACTGGTGGGCTATGACTGACAGCCCCAGGGGACACACGCGCTCTCGAATGTCGAACAACTCGAAGTGCTCGTGGCCGAGCTCGGGCGACTGGTCCCAAGCGCGCACGAGCGCATAGGCCGGCCGCTGGCGGAACTCGCCAAGGCGCTTGGCTGCGCCGGCCAGGTCATCGGTAAGGAAGAGGGCGGCCCCGGGGCTTACCGGCGCCTCAGCCGGCGCTTCTGGCGCATGGAGCAGGTCGAACCAGCCGCGCCTCAAGAAGACGCAGCGGCTGGGCCATCGGGCCTCTGGAAAGTCAGGTGAGGTGTAGGCGGCTTGCGGAGAAACCGTGAAGCCCAGCATCGAGAACGCCGCCGCGGTCGCCGCCATGTCGGGGCCGGGAAATGGAATGTGATCGAGCGGCAGCATGGCCCGGGCCCCTTTGCAGGGGGCGATCATGGGGCGTCGCGTCAGACGCGCAAGCACTGCGATGGGGTCGCTGATACGGGCGAGACCCCCCAACTGCCGTTCCAGTCCCGCGACAGCGCCGCGGGTTCGCTGGAGGGATAGAGCCAGCGTCGCCCCAGCTTGACCATATGACGCTATGCCGCGCGGCCGCGACGATCGGCGCCGTTCCCTATTTCTTGGCCGGAACGACCTCTAGCATCCACATGGAGTCGTCCGTCAGCACCGCTTGAGCGGCGCGCTGGACGTCGGCCGCGGTAACCCTTTCGGTGCCAGGGATCAGGCCGCGGGTAGCGTCCAGGCGGCGCGGGTCGGTCTGCGCGCCAGACAGTTCGCCCACCCAGTAGCCGTTCGTTTCCCTGGCCTTCTCGATCTGGTCGATCCGCGGCTTCTTGGCGCGGGCCAGTTCGTCGGCGCTGATCGGCTTGTCGCGCAGATCGGCGGCGATCTTCTTCACGTCGGCGAAGAAATCGGGAAGCTTGGCGGGCGGAATCTCGACGCTGGCCGAGACGTAGCCCCAGCGCGGCCAGACCATGCTGTGATTGTAGACGACGCTGGGCGAGTAGGTCGCGCCTTGCGCCTCACGCAGCTCCTCGACCAGACGAAGCTCCAGCACCTCGCCCATGACCGCTGTGTCGCGCGCCTTCTGAGGATCGGCGAAGAAGTCGTTGGTGCGCCAGGCGATGTAGCCGATCGATTGGTCAGCCCGTCCCTTGTGGGTGAGCACGACCGGCTTCTGGACGCCGTCCGGGAAGCCGACCTCGCGCTGCCCGGGGGCGGCGGGCGCGCCGGCCCGGGCGGGCAGGGCGCCGAAGGTGCGCGCCACGGCTTCGGTGGCCTTCTCGACCGTGGTGTCGCCGACGACGACGATCTCGATCGATCCGTCCGCCAGCGCGGGCGCGATCATGCTTTTGAAGTCGTCGAGCTTGGCGTCGGCGATCTGCTCGCGCGATGGGAAGACCCAGCGCTTGTCGCCAGGGTGCAGCAACGCCGACAGGTCCCGGCTGAGGACGCCGGAGTCGGTGGACTCGTATTGATCGTTGGCGGTCTGATAGGCGCCTTGCAGACGCTTGAACGCCTCGGTCCGCCAGCCGGGCTCTGCCACGTATGCGGCCAGCACCTGCATCTGGACGTCGAGATCCTCGGGGCGGGTGACGCCGCTGAACACGAAGGCGTCGTCGGCGATCCCGAACTGGGCGCCATAGACGCGGCTGGCCAGGACACGCTCCATGTCCTCGGCGCTGATCTGCTTGAGGCCGCCTTCCACATAGGCGCCGGACGCCCAGCCGAGGGTCTGAGCATCTTTGGAGAGATCCAGGCGGCCGTCTCCGACATTCACCCGGACTTGGATCTCATCATCCTTGAAGCGCGTTGGCTTCACCGTCAGCCGTACGCCGTTGTCGAACCGGACGAAGGTGGCGTCGATGTCGGGGGCGTCCTTGGTCTCGACGACCTTTCCCGCACCGCCGAACGATGTGTAGGGCCAGGTGACTTCGCTCGCCGCGGCGGGCTCGGCGACGGCGACCTTGCGGGAGGCCTCGAGCTCGGCCAGGAGAGCGGCTTCACCCCCCTCGATCGGGCGGGGCGAAGCCATGAACAGCAACGGGCCCTCGCCCTTGAAGGTGGCCTTCAGAGCGTTCGAGACCTGCTCGGCCTTGAGGTCCTTCACGGTCGCTTCGAACAGGGCCAGGTCCTGGGCGGGATCGGTGACGACTTCACGCTCTCCCAGCGAGCCGACGATCTCGCCCGCCAGCTGAGCAGGGGTGCGGGTGGCCGCGCCGGCGGCGTCGGCCTTCAGACTGGCGCGGTACTCGGCGATCTCGCGGTCGAGCTCGTCCTGGCGCACGCCGAACTGCACGGCCCGTCGCTGTTCCTGCTCGGCCGCGGCCAGGGCCTCGCGCCAGCGTCCGGGCTCGGCGTTGACGATCAGCAGCGTGGCCTCGGCGGCGTCGTACTCGTTGTTCTTGAACACGCCTGACGCGATGAACGGCGGCTGGCCCGCGCGGGCCAGCCCCTGCAGGCGCCGATTGAGCACCGAGAAGCCCAGTTGCTCGACCAGGTCGGCCTTGCGCTTGGCGGTGGTGTCGAGCGCCAGATCAGGACCGCGCAGCCAGGCCATCTGCATCGACAGCGGCGCGCCGGCCTCGACGACGAGCTTCGCCTCGGTCTTGCGCGGCTGAAGCTGGCCGAGCTTCGGGGCTTCGCCTGCGGCGCCGGTCGGCGTCCAGTCGCCGAACTTGGCCTTGATCTTGGCCTCCATCGCATCGACGTCGAAGTCGCCGACGGCGACCAGTACCGCGCGCTCGGGGCGATAGTAGCGATGATAGAAGTCGGTGAATTCCGCCGCCGGCGCCGTCTGCAGCACCTCGACCTTGCCGATCGGATAGCGCGTGGGCGGTCGTTGATCCTTCAGGAAGAAGCCAAGGCGTTCCTGGTAGATGCGATAGGGCGGGGTGTCGCGCGCCCGTTCCTCGGACAGCACCACGCCGCGCTCACGGTCGATCGCGCCCTGGTCGAGGGTCAGGTTGCCCGCCGCCTCGCGCATCAGCATCAGGGCGGTGTCGACGGTCTCGTCGTTGGTCCGCGGCAGGTCCAGCTTATAGATCGTCTCGTCGAAGTTCGTGGAGGCGTTGGTGTCCGCCCCGAACGCGAGGCCGAGGCGCTCCAGGATCTTGATCATCTCGCCTTCCGGCACGGCCTTGGAGCCGTTGAAGGCCATGTGCTCGAGGAAGTGCGCCAGACCTTGCTGGGCGTCGGTCTCCATCAGCGAGCCCGCATCGAAACGCAGGCGGATCGCGGCCTGGCCGGGCGGAATGGACTGCTTGCGGATGGCGTATCGCATGCCGTTTGGCAGGGCGCCGAAGCGGATGCTGGGGTCGGCTTCGACGTCGGATCTGGCCTGCGCCCATTCACCCGGCTTCAGTGCGACCGCCGCCGTCGCCGGGGCCTCCTTGCCGCGTCCCAGCTTCGGAAGGGGAAAGCTGGAGGCGTCCACGGGAAGGGACAGAGCGATAGCGAGCGCGGAAGCCGCGCTGAAGAGACGTCGCATCAGAAGTTACGGATCCGAGACCAGTTAAGCTGGGAGCATGCGCAGGCCAGAGTGGCCTTCGCAAGGCGCGGTTGCGGCGCAGAATGGCGGCTATTGGCCGGAAGGACGGCTGACGTAGTAGGTCGCCGAATTGCCGACGGCGTTGGCGACGCCGCGGGCCGACCGGCCGGATGTAACATTGACCACGCTCTGCGCGCCGACGTCGGCGCTGTTGGTCTGGTCGTTGTTGACGTCGAGCCGGCCCTGGCAATCGGAGCAGGCGTAGCCGGTGACCGAGTTGCCATAGGCGGTGGAGCTGACCTGGGCGTCGTAGCCTTCCGTGCCGTCGAAGCGGGCGACCGCTTCGATGCCGCCGCCGTCATTGCTCTGCACGGTGTCGAGCAGCAGCTCCCCGCCGATGTCGCCGGCGACGATGGCGTTGCCGACGCCGTAGGCCGACGCCGAGGCCGCACCGTATTGATAGGCCGAAGAGGCCGTCTGAGCGCGGACATAGGCCTGGTTGCTCTGGCGCGAGGTGACGTCGAGCAGATGGCCCTCGTTGACGGCGTTGACGTTGTTGCCGGCGGCCGTGGAGCTGGTGACGGCGTCCTGGACGTTGGCGAAGGCGGTGAACTGCGCAGCCTGGGTCAGGGGCGCGACATTGTTCTGGTCGACGATGATGCGCGCGGCCGAGCCGTTGACGCCCGAGAGGGTGACGTCATTGGCCGCGGTCGTCGCCGAGTAGCTGGCCGTGCCCTCGACGTAGCCGTAGACGCCGCCGCCGTCCGTGGTGACGGTCGCGGCGTTGGTCTGGCTCGTGCGCACTCCGGCCGAGCCGTACTCCAGTCCGATCGCCTGCGCGTTGCCGGCGGCCTGGGTCTGGCTGGCGATCTCGCCCGTGCGGCCGCCCGGCGCCTCGGTATGGCTGTGGGCGGTGACGGCGGCTGCGCCGGTCGCCTGAGTGTAGACCCCGGTGATGGTCGCGCCATAGGCGCTGGCCAGGCCCGAATTGCCGGTGGCCTTGGTCGAAAGGCTGGTCGTCTGGCCCGAGCTCGACGCCACGTCGAGCCGGGTGTCGGCCGTCACCTGTCCCTGCGTCTCCTGGTAGGAGCGCATGTCGGCGTCGTAGCGGCTGGCGGCGGCCGAATAGGCGTTGCCGCTGGCGGTCGAGGCGCCGGTGGTGAAGTCGCTGACCTCGACGACGTTCAACGTCTGCTGGCTGAAG
Source organism: Phenylobacterium sp. Root1290 (assembly GCF_001425305.1). Classification (GTDB taxonomy): domain Bacteria; phylum Pseudomonadota; class Alphaproteobacteria; order Caulobacterales; family Caulobacteraceae; genus Phenylobacterium. The sequence goes on from NZ_LMEE01000003.1 coordinate 757,376, forward strand.
ACGTCGCCGAGCTGGATCTGGTTGTTAAGGACCGCGCTGGGCGGCGTCTGGCTAGTAGCGGCTTGGCACGGAAGAATCGCGGCGAACGTTCCAACGAGAAGGATCTTCGCGCGTCTGACCATTGTTGGTGCCCAGGTTGTTGTAGGCCGGAACATAGCCGCCGGTGGTGCCGACGGAGCCGATGGCGCCCAGCGGATCGTAGGCGAGGCAGGCCTCGGGACCGGGCATGCCGTAAAGGTTGGCGGTCATCTCGACGACCGCGCGCTCGACCAGGCTGCGGACCGCAAGCTGCATCGGCTCCAGCGCGCCGGAGCCGGCCGAGATGTCGAACACGTTGCCGTTCAGGAAGTCGAAGAAGCCGACCCCGACTTCGCGGCCGATCACCTGCTTCTGGTAGGAGATCACATCGACCACCTCCAGCGTGCGGGTATTGATGAGCCGCAGGTCGAGGCCGATGTTCATCACGAACAGACGGCCGCGGAACGAACCCTTGGGATCCATGGGATCGAGATCGCCGCCGACCACGTCGATGCCTGACGAGCGGATGTTGTAGTTCAGCTCGGTGATGCCGCCGGCGACATAGAAGTCCGAGCCCGGCACCTGGCCAGCCAGAATGCGGCGGTAGTCGGCCGCCTGGTCCGGCGCCGGGTTCGGCGTATCGGAGATCAGCTTGTTGTTGGCGTACTTCAATTCGAGCTCGGACACCGAGGTGTCGAAACGCTCGACCAGCGGCATGCCGGCCTTGGCGAAGGCCGACATCGCCATCAGCGATGCGCCCTGGGTGATCTTGCGGCCCGAACCGTCCGACTCGGACTTGCCCGTGTAGTCGGCGATGCGGCCGATGGCGATGCGCGGGGCGACCAGGCGCGTGTTGCGCGCAAAGCCGGCCATGCAGACCAGCGCGTCGGAGTAGGGGGTCGGGTTGGGCGTCACCGTCGCGGTGCCGATGCTGCGGGCGTAGTTGCCGCCCGGACCGGCGATCGGGATAGCGCAGGCGGATAGGGCGATAGCCGCGACGCTGAGCAGCGCGCTGGCCCGCATGACGTTCTTATTGGCCATCGGGCGCGACGCCTCCGTTCAGGGTCGTGCCGGCCGAAACGGCGCCGTTGTTGGTCTGCGTCGAGTTGACGATGACGGTGTTGTAGTTGCCCTGGGTCACGACGACCAAGCTGTTGCCGATGGCGGTGGAGCCGCCTCCCAGCGAACCGACGCCGGAGTAGGCTTCCCCGGCTCCTGAGCCGAAGGAGAAGCTGGACTGGTCCTCGCCGGTCTGGATCAGGCCGTCGATGATCACCCGATTTCCGTTGGCGTCGCGAGTGGCGAAGGTGACCGGATGGTTTTCCGACCCGGCCCGGCGGCCGTAGCCGGCGTTAAAGTCCGCGGAATTGGTCGTCATTGACTGTGCATGCGCTGAGGCGACGCCCAGAAGGCTCGCCACGCTGGCGAACGCCAGCATACGCAGAGCTGTGGAAGGTGCTGCGGCCATGGCCTTGGGAAGTCCCACCCCGTAAAAGACGACGGCCAAGTCGCACATTGCAGTTAGCCCGGCCGAACTTGAGTGTATCTAAGGGTCAGACCCTCGCGATTTGGTTAAGGCGAGCGGAATAAAGTGAACGCCGGTCTGCGATGGCCCGACTTGGAGAGCAGGACTTGAGCGACCGCGAGCGGCAGCCGATTTTCAACGCCCCCTGGCCGGCGGTCGCAGCGACCCTGGTCATCGTGCTGGGCTACCTCGTCCAGACCTTCCTGCCGCAGAACTGGCTTCTGCAGTCGTTCGCGTTCTCATCGGCCGGGTTCGAGCAGGGGCGCTGGCAGCTCCTTTTCACCGCCATCTTCCTGCACGGCAGTTGGGCGCACGCCCTGATGAACGGCGGAGCGGCGCTGGCCTTCGGAACGCCGGTGGCGCGGTACTTCGGCGCCGCCCCGCGCGGGGCGATGGTCTTTCTGGTCTTCTATCTGCTGTGCGGAGGGCTCGCGAGCCTGGGCTATGGCCTGGTCAATCCCGGCAGCACCACTCTGATGATCGGCGCTTCGGGCGCCGTGGCGGGGCTCTTCGGCGCTGCGGCGCGATTGATTGGGCGTGAAACGCCGGGGCCGTTCTTCAGCCCGGCGGTGGTGAGCATGACGGTCGCCTGGATCGCCGTGAACCTGCTGCTGGCGTTGGTCGGCTTCGCGCCAGGGCTGGGAAACGCCGGGGTGGCGTGGGAAGCGCACATCTTCGGCTACATCGCCGGCCTGCTGCTGATCGGCGCCTTCGGACGCTTTGCGCGCCCGCAGCAAGCTTGACGTTTTCGCGAGAACGTTGATTTCCCTGACGTCCTGCGCGACGCTTGCCTGACGGTGTCAGGGAGAACGTGCAGATGCTTGTGTCTCAGATCCTCAAGACCAAGGGCGACCTCGTCTTTACCGTCGGTCCGGCGGAAACCGTCGGCGCGATCTGCGCCTTGCTACATTCACGCAAGGTCGGCGCGATGGTCGTTCTCGATAACGACCGCGTGGTCGGCATCGTCTCGGAGCGGGATCTCGTGAGCGCGCTGGCCAGCGAAGGCGCTGGGGCGCTCGCCAAGCCGGTGTCGGCGTTCATGACGCACGACGTGATCTTCGCCGATCCGAGCGAGACGGTGAACTCGCTTCTCAGCCGCATGACCGATCGCCGAATCCGCCATCTGCCGGTCTGCGTGGCCGATCGGCTGGTCGGGATTGTCTCGATCGGCGACCTGGTGAAGTGGAAGATCTCCGAGGTCGAGGCCGAGGCTGACGGCCTCAAGGCCTACATTGCGACCGGCTGAGGGATCAGCTGGCGAAGACCTCGGCGCCCCCCGAGTCGGCTGCGTCGGCCAGGCTGTAGCCCTCAAGCACTTCCGACGTGGCGTCGCGTGCGCGCAGAAGTGCGTCACGCAGCGCGCAAGTCGCCAGGTCCGGACAGTCCTCGCATTTGCGAAATGACAGGCGGCTGACGCAGGGCGCCAGAGCCAGCGGGCCGTCGATGACCCGGATGACTTCAGCAAAGCTGATCTCCACGGGCGGGCGAGCGAGGGTGTAGCCGCCGAACTTGCCGCGACGGCTGACCACGATCCGGTTGCGCGCGAGCTCCAGCAGAATCGCCTCGAGAAACTTGCGCGGCGCATCGGCGCGGGCCGCCAGTTCTCCAGAGGTCACCTGGGCGCCGCCCGCGCGGGCCAGTTCGACGAGTGCGCGCAGCGCGTAGCGGGCCTTTTGCGAGAGCATTGTTTCTATATGTCTCCTGGTCTCGCCCCTTAAATGACGCCGCGAGGCTTTCTACAAGGTGTGTGACGCGTCTCGCGCGCTGCCCACGACTGAGAATGCGCGCGCTGTGCAGAGTTCTCCCCACCATCTTCATCGAAGCGTCATGAGTGCTGTTGACTCCCCCCGGGCAGGGGCCTAGACAGCCGCCTCCTCGGACGGGTCGCCGCCGGGACGGACTGAAGAGATCCCTTGGATCACTTGGGTTTGCCGATGGCGAAGCGGTTGAGGTTCGATCCGTTTTCGGATGTTTTCCGGTTCTTCCGGAGCTTCCGAAAAGAAGCTGAAAAAGCCGGGTTGACGAGGATGGGGCGGCCCTCTAGATAGCCGCCTCCCTGGACGGGGACGCCGCCGGGACGAACTGGAGAAGACCTTGGTTTTCTTAAGTTTGCAGGCGTCGGAACGGTTCAGGTGTCGGCCATTTCGGGCGGTTCGGGTTGATCTCGAAGTTCTCGGAAAGACTGAAAAGTCTGGTTGACAGAAACGGGGCGGCCCCCTAGATAGCCGCCTCCGCCGACCACCGGCGCTAAACAGTGGGGCTGGCGGAGCCGGTCACGGTCTTTGACATCGTTGAATTGGAAA
>NZ_LMEE01000004.1 GCF_001425305.1 Phenylobacterium sp. Root1290
GGCCGTCATCCCAATCAGCGCGTTGGCGTCAGGTCCGCATTGGGTGGGTTGCAGGCATTCACGGCACTGACCGCCGGCCGTTTCCTGCCGGCACGAAGCGGCGTTGAAATCGGGCTAACGTTAGGTTCTCAGCGATCGGCACTTGGTGGTATTGGAACGGGCAGTCACGCAGTGGCGTTGCTGGCAGCTGTCTCACCGACAAGGATTTGACCCGCGTGCCGACCAAGATCGAACCCGGCGGCGCGCTTGGCGCGGCGGCGTACGAGCATCTCGTTCAATCGATCACCGATTATGCGATCTACATGCTCGACCTCAGCGGTCGCGTGTCGAGCTGGAATCCTGGCGCGGAGCGCACCAAGGGCTACTCCGCCGCTGAGATCATCGGGGAGCACTTCTCACGCTTCTATACGCAGGAGGACCGCGCCGCGGGAGTGCCGGAGCGCGCGTTGAAAGTCGCCGCCGTCGAGGGCCGCTTCACCGCCGAGGGGTGGCGCCTGCGCAAAGATGGCAGCCGCTTTTGGGCCATGGTGGTCATCGATCCGATACGGGAGGCCGGCGAGCTGATTGGCTTCGCCAAGATCACCCGGGACATGACAGCGGCGCGCGAAGCGGCCCAAGCCCAGCTTGAGGCTGAGCGCCGGTTCCGTCTTATGGTGCAGGGGGTCACGGATTACGCGATCTACATGCTCGACCCTGAAGGCGTCGTATCCAATTGGAACGCCGGGGCCGAGCGAATCAAGGGGTACAAGGCCGAGGAGATCGTCGGACACCACTTTTCCCGCTTCTACACACCTGAGGACGTGGAGGCGCGGGTACCCTGGAAAGCACTGGAGACGGCCCGGTCGCAAGGACGTTTCATGGCGGAAGGTTGGCGACAGCGGAAGGATGGGAGCCGGTTCTGGGCGAGCGTCGCCATCGAACCGATCGACGACGAGGCCGGCGGATTCCTGGGATTCGCCAAGATTACGCGCGACCTCACTGAACGGCGCGAGGCGCAGCTCGAGCTGGAACGCTCCCAGGCCGCCTTGTTCCAGGCTCAAAAGATGGAGGCCGTGGGCCAACTCACGGGCGGCTTGGCTCACGACTTCAACAACCTTCTCACCGGCATTACCGGCAGCCTCGATCTCATGCGGACACGGCTGGCCCAGGGACGCATCAACGAGCTTGAACGCTATATGACGGCGGCCCATGGCGCCGCGTCGCGCGCGGCCTCCCTGACCCATCGGCTGCTGGCATTTTCCCGACAGCAGACGCTGGAGCCCAAACCGGTTGACGCCAACGGGCTTATTACCGGAATGGATGAGCTTGTACGGCGCACGATCGGACCCGGAATCACTCTCGAGACGGCCCTCGCGGCAGGCTTGTGGGTCTGCCTTTGCGACCCGAACCAGCTTGAGAGCGCGATCCTCAATCTCTGCATCAACGCGCGTGACGCCATGCCAGAGGGCGGACGCATAACCATCGAAACCGCAAACACCTGGGTCGACGACGCTGCGGCGAGCGATCGGGATATGCCGGTCGGCCAATATGTCGCTGTGTGTGTGACCGACAACGGCTCGGGAATGCCTCCGGACGTTCTCGCCCGAGTATTCGACCCTTTCTACACCACCAAACCCATTGGCAAGGGAACGGGCCTCGGCCTGTCGATGATCTACGGCTTCGCAAAGCAGTCGGGTGGTCAGGTCCGCCTCTATTCGGAGGAGGGCCACGGCACGACTGCAAAGATCTATCTTCCGCGCCACCATGGCAGCGCCGAGTTGGCGGAAAGTTCGGTGCTGCGCGACCCGCCGCCCCGGTCAAGTAAGGGTGAGACCGTACTAGTGGTCGATGATGAGCCGACGGTGCGCATGCTGATCGCTGACACCTTGAGCGAGCTTGGCTACCAGGCGATCGAGGTTGCGGACGCCGCCTCGGGCCTGAAGGTCCTAGGCTCCGACGCCGAGATCGACCTGCTGATCACTGACGTCGGTCTTCCCGGCGGCATGAACGGCAAACAAATGGCCGACATAGCCCGCAACAAGCGACCGACTCTGAAAGTCCTTTTCATCACAGGCTACGCCGAAAATGCGGCGCTTTCCAATGGCCGCCTGGACCCGGGCATGCACGTGATGAGTAAGCCGTTCCCCATGGACAAGCTCGCCAGCCGGATACGCACGATCATTGAAGATCGCTGACTTCGCCTCCACAAGACTGCTTCCCACTGCCGACGACGAATTGTGAGTTTTCTGGATTGCGGAGACTCTAAGTCATTGGTTTCCGGGGTGCTCTCACAAATTAGAGGATAGTTGCGGCCGCCAATTTGGTCCCAATCGGGTGCAGATAGCGCCCTGCTTACCCGCATGCGGACTCCAGCAATGTCGGAGTGGGGTCGAATTCGGACTAACGCCGAGTCCGCAAGCGGGCATCGATCTAGTCCGCCAAGCTGACTCCAATCCTAGGCGGGGGCGACTGCAGCTCACCTGGAGCAGCAAGCCTACAAACCAGACATGCGCAGGCGCCTCCCCAATAGGGCGTCAGGTTGATCGGTGAGAGCGGGAAGGACGCTTCTATGTCGTGGCTGCGCCGAGGCGGCGCCCGAAATTGGCGCGGCGTCGCTCGCCCCCTTCTAGGCTGCCTCGACGTCGGTCTGGGAAAAGTCGGCGCCCACGAATAGCAGGGGATGCTCAAGCTCGTGCGCCAAAGCGTAGGCGAAGCAGTCGCCAAAGTTCAGTGCAGCGGGGTGAACGCCCTTGCCCCAGCGTGCATAGGCCTCAGCGACCTTCGCCGCGCCAGCCCCGGAAACAGAGACGACCTCGAAGCTAAGACCTTCGACCAGCGCGCTCATCTCGCTGCCGATGTTGCGGCGGCCCGCAACGATCATCGCCTCCGCCAGCGTGCCGGCGGAGATCAGCACATCGGTCTGCCCCTCCAGGGCGACCATGCAGCGCTCAGCGTCGGGTTCGCCGAGGAGGATCGCCATGAGGGCTGAAGTGTCGACGACCATCACTCCGGTAGGCCATCGTCATTGTAGAGAAAATCTTGGCTGCTGGCCGCGCTGGCGCCCTGGACTGCTTTGCGAGAGGCGCGGAGGCGGAGCGTCTCCATAACCTGGCGGCGCGCCGCGCGGTCGCCCACGGCTTTAATCGCCACCAAGCGGGCGGTGGGCCGGCCATGGCGGGTCAATACGACATCATCGCCTGCCTCCGCTCTCCGCACGAGATCGGTAAGTTGGGCCTTTGCATCGCTTACGGAAATCTGCACAACCACGCTCCGACTAGATGGCGGATCATTTTTCCAAATATGGACCATCGAATGATCCAAATCAACTCTGCGCTTTCGCAGGCGACGGACAAGGCCCCTCGGCGTGCTGCGCGAGCGCGGGTCCATGGTAGGCGCCCATCTGAGACCGTCGCCAGGTCCCCTAAACGAAACTCTAAGCGCATCATTGGTAGAGGTTCGATATGAGCCCGTTGAACTGGCGCCTGTTGGTTTGGCGGCTATTGGAGCACAGCGGCAGTAGCCCAGCGCTCGCCCTAACTGGCAGTGTTCAATGCGCGGACGAGGAAATCCGCACCCAACCGCAGTCCGGCCTCATCGATACTGTGGCCAAGCCCGCGGGATGCGCGAGCGCTGATCTCGAATCCCAGTTGCCTGAACGCCGTCTCCGCCTGACTCATTGCGGCGAACGGCACCATCTGGTCGGCGTCTCCGTGAACAAGCAGCAGCGGCGGCTTGGTCTTCAATTCCGTCGGCAAGGCTTCGGCATCGGCCAGCATGCCCGAGTATCCGACGATCCCCGCCATGGCTTCGGCTCGCCTCGGGCCGACATGCAGAGCCATCATGGTTCCCTGGCTAAAGCCGACCAGCGCCACCTTGTTGTTCGGCAGATCGTAGGCGGTCCGGTGCGTGTCGATGAAGGCGTTCACCAGCGGCGCGGCCTGTCGCACGCCCGCTGCCCGGCTTTCCCGCCCAAGGTCGGCCAGCGACCACCATTGGTAACCGTCAGGCGCGCCAGGACAGGTCTCCGGGGCGTTGGGCGCCATGAAGACAGTGTTGGGCAGGGCGGCGCGCCAGTAGGACACAAGGCTCATCAGGTCGTCGCCGTTCGAGCCGTAGCCGTGCAACAGGATCACCATCGATCGGGGATGGCCGCCGCTCGCAGGGGCGGCCGTGGGACCTTTGAGGCGCGTGAGTTCGGTCATCGGCCAGTGGTGCGGCAAACCCGTTGGTCGGTCAACGGCAGACCATGTCCGCTAGGGGTGGTCCAACGACAGTCTGCTTGTGGCGCGACCCTGACCAATTGCCGGGTCGCTATGGGCGCCCTTAGGCGCTAAGGGCTCCCATGGCTCCTCGTCGCGCTCAACGCCCGCCGGACACGCGCCTCGCTGTGCCGGTGTTGCTGCTCATTGTTTTTGTGAGCTTGATCGGCTTCGGAGTGGTGATCCCGCTTCTGCCCTTCTACGCCAGTGTCTTCGACGCCTCGCCATGGCAGGTGACGCTGATGTTCGCGAGCTTCTCTGCGGGCCAGTTTCTGGGAGAACTCACCTGGGGACGTCTTTCGGATCGAATTGGGCGGCGGCCCGTGCTCCTGATCACGATCTTGGCGTCTGCGGCAGGCTATGTGGCGCTGGCCTACTCACCGACCATCGGCGTCGCAATTCTTGTAAGAGGCTTCGCCGGCTTCTTCAGCGGCAACATTTCGACGATCCAGGGGTACATTGTCGATGTGACGCCATCGGAGCGGTTGGCGGCCCGGCTGGGGCTGGTGGGCGGCGCGTTCGGCATTGGTTTCGTTGTCGGTCCCTGGCTGGGCGGCGTCCTAGCGCGGCCTGAGCTTGGCGCTGCGGGTTTTCAGCCGCCGCTGCTGGTGGCCGCAGCATTGTGCGTGGTCGCTACGGCAGGGGTTCTCGCGTTCGTACGCGAAAGCATTCAAACCGATGTCGCGCACCAGGTCCGCCCAGGGCCGCTGGCGTCCCTCAAAGAGGCGTGGTCTGACGACGTGCTCCGTCGGTTGATTGCGATGACCTTTACAGGCTTCGCTTCATTCTCGGCGATGTGGGCGATCTTCGGCCTCTGGGGGGAGGCCCGCTTCGGATGGGGTCCCAAGGAAATCGGATTCGTCATGGGCGTGACGGGCGTCGCGGCCGCCCTCAGCCAGAGTTTTCTCTCGGGCGCGATTGTTCGACGACTGGGAGCCGTGCCCACCATTGTTGGAGGCCTGCTCACGACAGGTACGTTCTTGCTCGTGCAGGCGGTGTCCCCCTGGATCTGGCTCTGTGTCGTCGCGATGACGCTCGCCGTCGCGGGCCACACACTGACGCAGCCAGCCACCAGCGCACTTATCTCGCAGGCTGCGCCACCCGGACGGCAAGGCGCAATCCTCGGCGCTAACAACGCCGCGGGATCGGCCGCCAGGGTCGCGGGTCCAATGATCGCAGGCCTGCTGTTCTCCGGCGTCACCCCCTGGGCCCCAATCGTATTCTCGGCGATCGGCATGTTGCCGGCAGCTTGGCTGGCATGGCGTGCAGGTCGGCAGATCCGGCTTCGACACCGGGTCTAGGGCCGCTCGCTAACTTAGCCGCGAGACCCCCTTCCGGCGATGAAGCTAATGGATGCTCCCGCCTAGCCGACATCGCGGGCGCTTTGGATATCGTTGCCCGAAAACGCTCGTCGCGCGGCGGCCGGGCAGGGTGGGAAGGGGAGGAAGGATAACGCTACGATCAGCCTTCCGCTGCCGCTCTCGTGAGGGTTGCTGCTGCCGGAAGCACGGGGGATGCCATGACGGTTCGAACTGCGAGATGTGCGTGTCAGGCCTGCGAAGTCGAGGTTGAGGGCGAGCCGGTCAGCAGCGGGCTCTGTAGCTGCGACAATTGCAAACGGCGTACGGGCGCGCCGTTCGGATGGTCGGTCTACTTCCACGATGAACAGGTCAGTCGGGTGGAAGGTCCGCTGGCGGTCCTCGACGGCTTCGGCAAACGCTGGTTTTGCTCAAGGTGCGGCTCGACCATCTATTGGCGTTCGTTTGGGGCGTGGCGGTCCGGCCAGACAGGATTTGCAGGAGGCTGCTTCGCAGATCCGACGCTTCCGGTCCCCACCATTGCAGTGCGCTGCTCGCAAGGCATGCCGTGGATTGCGTACCCCGACGGCTGCGCAGAGTTTGCTGATATGCCTCCGGTCCCTCCGTCTTTGGCTTCGTAGTGTCCAACGGTCGGAAGCGGCGAGCCGGAAGCCCGCGGGCCTCATCTAGTCCGCTTCTAAGCTGCAACCCGACTTCCGCTGATGGTGCGATCCCGATGTTTACTTGTGGCGCAGTCCCGACACTGAAGCCGCAGGCTACGGTAAACGGTCTCTCGGCCGGCGCGCGTCAGTAATGAGTGCGTCGTTCCAATGCGGGCCACAGGCCGCGTTGCAGAAGAGGGGGAGCCGTATTCACGGCGGTGAGGTTCGGTCCTGATGGATAGGCGGCTGTTGGTTATGGGGGTGAGCGGGGCGGGCAAGACGACGCTCGCCGAGGCGCTGGCACGGCGGCTTGATCACGCTTTCATCGACGCGGACGACCTGCAGCCGCCAGGCAACCGAGCGAAGATGGCCGCCGGCAAGCCCTTGGACGACGCCGACCGTGCGCCCTGGCTGGACGCCGTGGCGAAGGTGATTGCCGTATGGGTAGCCGGCGGTCAGGGCGGGGTGATCGCCTGTTCGGCGCTCAAGCGGGCCTATCGCGACCGGCTACGGGCGGCCGATCCAGGTCTGGTCACGATATATCTGGATGTGGATGAGGCAGAATTACGGAGGCGGCTAGCGCGGCGTCGAGGGCACTTCTTCCCAGCGGAGCTACTGGTGAGCCAGCTCGCCGTTCTGGAGCCTCCGACGCGCGAGGAGGGTGTGGTGTCCGTGTTGGGGGAACTCACTCTCGTCGACGAGGCCGTCGAGGAGATCGTGCGACGCCTATCGTCAGGGGAGTTGGATCATTGAGTTAAAGCGCACTCGGCCAGCATTAATGCGAGAATTTCCGATAAGATACATTAGGCGCAGAACGCGAACAGGTCTCTTATGGTCATAAGGCCCAGTCCATAATCGGCGCACTTAGACTGCGCGCGCGACGCAATGCCGTGGGCCCACCCCTCAATCAAACGAGGGATTCGGTCACAACGCAAAACGGCCTCATCCGTCCTTAGACTGCTGAGGACCATGAGTATCAGTAAGACCGCCTCCCAGGCCCGCCTCCCTCCGGCCGTCCTGCAAAAACCGCAGGAAGGCGACCATGTCAGGTAAAGAACGCCTTCAGGCCCATGTCCGCCACGACCATACGAAGACCGTTGGCCGCTGGGTGGTCGCCGCCGTGTTGATCGTCGTTGTGCTCGCGGGCTTCTTCGTCGCCCCTGCGCCCGAAGACAGGGCGGTGCACGAGATGGACAGCGCAAACCCAATTGTCGACTAATTCCGGCCCCTCCCCTTCTGCTCATCATTGGAGAATGACGCATAGGCGCCCGAGCCGGCCTGCGCTCGCGGCGGTCTGCGACCCGCCACCTGAGCGCTTGGCATAACGCTGCGAGCCTCTTGCTGCTCCTTCCATTTCTACCCGGGCAGATTGACAAGCGGGGCCCGCTGCAAGATTGGCCTGTAAAATCGGACAGGGAACCAACTATGTCGCAAACCTACACAGCCTTCATCGGCGCCGCCCGCCTCGCAGCCGGCGACCTGGAGACCGTGGCGCTGGCGGCTCACGCAGCGCAGGACCGCCAGGCCGAGATGCCGATCGTGTTCGAGGACGCGAGCGGAAACGTCGTTGATCTAGACCTGCGCGGTGATGCGGAGGACGTCGCTCGTAGGCTGCGCCCCACCCTATTTGAAGCAGAACCGCCGCGTGGCCGCGGACGCCCAAAACTCGGCGTCACCGCGCGCGAGATCACCCTACTGCCCAAACACTGGGCCTGGCTGCAGGAGCAACCCGGAGGCGCCTCCGCCGCGCTTCGCCGCCTCGTGGAGCAGGCCCAGCAGGAAAACGCCGATGCCGATCAACGTCGTAAAGCGCAGACGGCGGCCTACAGGGTAATGCATGCCCTGGCCGGCCACCTCAGTGGCTACGAAGAGGCTCTTCGCGCTCTCTATACGGGCGAGCCCAAACGCTTCGAATCCCAAATGGCGGGTTGGCCGGCGGACATCTCCGACTATGTTTCGGGCCTCGCTTCTGGGAGCTTTGTCCAAGATGCGTAACACACAGCAAGACGCGCTGCGCTAGCCGCCGCCCCGGCGCCAATCCTCTGGCCGAGTGAAGACGCCCTGCCACACGCCCGCCTTATCGCGACGAGCGCGAATCTCCTCAGAAAGGTGAGCGCCTCGACTATAGCGAGTATAGTCAAGCGCGTGACCGTCTCGCACTAGCCGCCGTCCAAGGTCCTCGCCCCCCGCCGCACATTGAGCGACGGTCCGGCCGTAGCGGTCGATGTCCCGCTGATCACAGGTCACAGTTCGTCCCGCGACTAGGTCTGACAATGCAACAGCGGCCTGCCGTCCACAGGCGTAAGGGCGCCCATCCGCATCCTCACAGCTTTGGTCGCGTTCGGGCGCGTCGACGCCCCAGAGCCTGACACGTTCGCCCGCGACATCGAGGGTGTCGCCGTCGATGATCCGCGCCTGCCCCGCCGGCCCTGCGAGGGCAGCCGACGGCATTCGATCCTCAGTGATAACAAATCCAACCGCTGCACCGACGAACACCGCGAAAGCCAAAATTCCAAGGGGCGGGCCCGAACGGCGTCGCAATGCCCGCGCGCCAGGGATCGCCGCGAACCGGGCCCGCATTTTCGATGCGCGACGAACGGAACTCGAGGTATGGCGTGCCATCGGCGTCTCGGAGGTAAGTTAGCTCTACGATAGGTCGTTACACCCGCATGGGAAAGCGACACCCGTCAGCCAGCCGCCTGAAGGGGCGGCCTTCATTGGACTTGGGCCAAATCGTTCGCACGTGGGTGCGCGGCATGGACGGCGGAGAAAGACTGGGCGGATGTTCTACTTTCGTCGGCTCTCAGTGCGAGACAGCCCATCCAATGGGCTACATGTATTCGATAAGATGTCCTCCCCGTCCGCATTCGATTATTCGGGTAATGCGGGGTTTGGCGCAGGAGGCGTTAGCTGGAGCTTAGACAACTCGACGCTGCGCTTAGGCTTGATGTGCTTGGCGCGATGGATCGCGGGGCTAAGAAAATGATTGATGGCGCCGAAGGGCGCGTAGCAGCCTCCTTGGCGGCATTCGGGAGAGACGCTGAGCTATCCCGCCAGCGGGTCAATTGATGAAACTCTATGTCCTTGAGCACATCAAGCATCACGAGTGATGTCGTGCAGAACGTAGCACTCTTCACTCAAGGCCGGGTTGTGGGTACGAACCGTGAGATGTCGCCGCCCGTGGAAAGCTATGTCGAAGGGTCCTTCAGAGGGCGATTAGGAGCTAGGGAGAGCCTCAAGCCGCGCAGGGTTTCCAGAGCGGAGTTGGTTCAGACCGAGCCGTGTCTGCAGCCCGGCGCCGACTGCAGGATCGGCCGCCTCCTGATCGGAACTCCAACCCCGAGCCCTAGCGGGATCAGCGTAGAGCCTTTGAACCAGCTGCCGCTCATCTGGCGCCGACGATAGATTCCTGCGGGTTCGCGCGGCCTACAGCGCCTCTGCAGCATCGACACCCGACACACGGATTCTCTCGAATGTTTCCGGCGGAAACCTGTCAAGCTCCGACGAAAAGGCAAGTTCCGCCATCACCTCTTCGGTGTGCTCGCCGAGCAGCGGGGCCGACCGGCGCAACGCCGGCCGCGCGCCGTCGAACCGGAAGGGCGAGGCGCCCACCTGATGCTCGCCCACATAACCCCGCTCCATGTTCGCGAAGTAGCCGACCGCTTGCAGCTGTGGATCGCGCGTCAGCGCGTGCGGCGGCTGGATCGGCGCGGCGGGCACGCCGACTGCCTGCAGCTCGGCGCAGGCTTCAGCGGCCGTACGCATCCCGGCCCAGCGCGCTAAGGCGCCGCCTCCAGCTTCGCCGACCACGCGGGCGAGCGCGCCCAACCCCTCAGGCTGGGCGACCGCCACCGCGATCCAATCGTCTTCGCCCTTGGCCGGAACCACTTCGCAGAGAGCCAAGCGCGGGCGGGCAGCGCCGGTCCGCGCCACCGGCGCGGCCGCGAGCTGTTCGGCGATGATTGCGTCGGCGCCCAGTTGGAACAGGCACGCGACCTGGGCTAGGTCGATGTCCGCCCCGCCCAGCCGTCCACGTGCGTACAGGCACGCCAGCACCGCCGAGACCGCATAGAGCCCGGCGATCGGATCCCCCAGCGCCACGTGCTGCTGGGCTGGCGGCCAGTGCGGCTCGCCATTGATGAACGGCAGGCCCGAGGCCTGCTCGACCGTCGATCCGTAGGCCCGCAGCCCCGACAGCGGCCCGCTGACCCCGAAGGCCGGCATCGACAGGCTGATCAGGCCGGGCCGCAGGCGCCGCTGCACTTCCTGCCCCAGACCAAGCTTGGCCAGCACGCCGGCGGCATAGTTTTCGACCACGATGTCGGCGCCGGCGATCAGCGCTCCGGCCGCGGCCTTGCCCTCGGAGAGGGTTAGGTCGATGTCGACCCCACGCTTGTTGCGGTTCACGTTGATGAAGTTGAGCTGGCTCTCGCGGGTCTCGACGTCGACGCTGCCGGCGTCCCAGCCCCGCCACCAATCGGGATGGCCCTCGGACTCGATCTTGACGACGTCGGCGCCGAGGTCGCCCCCGGTCCGGGCGCAAAGTGGTCCGGCCCAGCCCATGCTGAAGTCCACCACCCGCAGGCCGCACAGCGGCCCCTCGCCCTCGCCCGGCGCCCAGGCTTCGCCGGCCACCCTCTCGAACTGCAGCCGATAGGGCAGCCGCGGCGCGGCCACGTCCGGGGTTCCCGCGGGCCCGAAGGCGTCGCGTCGGCGCCAATGCTCGACCTCCGGCAACTGACCGGGGCGAACCATCGGCGCGATCGGAATGCGGTGCGCCAGGCCCAGCTCCACCCACTGCGCCTGGGTGCGTCGGGCGATCGCCGGGGCCAGCGCCTTATCGACTTCGTCGGCGATCATCAGGCGCTGATAGGCCGTCGCGAACCGCGGATCGGCCGCCAGGGCCGGCCGCTCAATCAGGCCGCACAGCGCCCGCCACTGCGACGGTGTCAGGCAGGTGATCCCGACCCAGCCGTCCAGCGCGCGATAGGGCGCGCAAGGATAGGTCGGGACGAAGCGATTGACCCCCAGCCGCACTGACGGCGCGCCGGTCCGCGCGGAGGTCAAGGCGCCGGTCTCCGCGTAGCACATGGCCGCCTCGTGCACGTTTACGTCGATCCGCCTCGGCCTGCGATCGGGCCGGTCCAGCAGCGCGCCGAGCGCGGCGTTGAAGCCGACTACCCCGGCGGTGATCTGGGGCGCGTGCCCCTGGGCCAGCATCGGCGGCCCGAACCGCTCGCCGAACGAGTAGGAGACGCCGTTCAGGGCGCTGATGATCTCGTCGGTCGCGCGCCAGTCGCCATAGGGTCCGGCTTGGTCAAACCAGTCGATGGCCAACAGCGGCGCGCCGGCGCCCAGCGCCAGCCCTTCGGCCAGGGCGATGGAAGCGGCGTCGGGTCCGCCGATCACCAGGTCTGCGCCGCCGTCACCCAGCGACGTCAGTTTGCCTTGATCCAGCCAGCGCCCGTAGGCCTCGCCGGCCGCCCCGGCGTAGCCGATCCCCCGGTCGCCCTCGGCGGCGGCCTGCTGGCGCACCTCCGCCCCCAGGGTGGCGAACAGGCGGCCGCAATAGCGGACCGCGACGCTCGCCCCGATCTCCACCACCCGCAGGCCCTCCAGCGGCCCGCTCTCGATCGACTTGCTCAACGGGCTTTCTCCGGGCTGGGGACTTAGGTGGCGAAGTTCACGGCCGGGACGACGAGCCCGGCGCAGGCGCCAAAGCCGATCGGCACGAAGCCTTCGCGCTCGGCCCGCGCGGTCATCACCAATTCGTCGCCGTCCTCCAGCCACAGCCGGCGCTCACCGTTCGGCAGCTCCACCGGAACGCGTCCGCCGGTGATCTCGACCAGGCACGCAGCGCTAGACAGCTCCTCGCCCGACAGGGTCCCGGACGAGATCAGGTCGCCGGTCTCAAGGTTGCAGCCGCCGATCGCATGGTGAGTGATCATCTGTTCGAAGCTCCACGACCCGGCTGAGAACCAGGTGTCGGTGAGCACCGCCGCGGTCGCGCCCTCACTGCGCATCTGCGGCGTGAGCAGGTGCGCGAAGAAGCGGATGGAGAGCCCGCCATCCACTTCGTTACCGGCGTCGATCAGGTGCGGCGGGGCAAGCGGCGCGTCGGCCGGGCGGGCCGGCATGGCCTCGCGGAACGGCGCCAGCGCCTCGGCGGTGACGACCCAGGGCGAGATAGTCGAGCGGAACGCCTTGCCTTGGAACGGACCCAGCACGCTCTCCCAGTACTGCACGTCGCGGGCCGACCAGTCGTTGAGGATGCAGTAGCCGAAGATGTGCCGCCGAGCCTCGGCCAGCCGGATCGGCGCGCCCAGCGCGTTCGGCTGGCTGATGAAGCAGGCGAATTCCAGCTCGTAGTCGAGAGCCCGCGTCGGCCCGAACTCAGCCCCTTCCGCGCCGCGGTACTGGCCATGCGGCCGCTCCAGCGGCCGGCCGGACACGACCACCGACGAGGCGCGGCTGTTGTAGGCGATCGGCAGGGTCCAGAAGCAGGGCGGCAGCTTGCCCTCGGCGCGGGCCGGTCGGGCGGCGGCGATGTGCGGAGCCGAGGTCATGTAGTCCGTGAAGGCGCCCGGCCGCGTCGGCATGTGCAACTGGGCCTGCGCCATCGGGACCAGGCACAGCTCGACCCTGGCCTGCTCCGCGGCGCCGGCGACCAGCAGCGCCTGGATCCGCGCGCGCAGCGTCGCGACCGCCCCAGCTTCCGTCGCCATCAGCCGGCGCAGATCCGGTTCGCCCGCCGCCTGAGCCGCCTCACCTTCGAGCAGCCCGGCGACGAGCGCGGCCTTCACGTCCAGGATCTGGTCGCCAATCGCCACGCCGCCGCGCGTCGCCTCGCCCTCACGGCTGAACACGCCATGCGGCAGGTTCTGGATCGGGAAATCGGTCCCGGGCTGGTTGGCGGAGACAACCCAGCTCTTCAGGCTCGGATCGTGTGTGGCGTTGATGGTCATGGTGCTCCCCATCCGCGCGCCCAAGGGCGCAGCCCGGTGATACTCGGTAGGCGACAAAGTCAGTCAGTCAATTGATTGAATCAAGGCCGTAAGCGCTGGTTCAGCGCCCCTGCGGATCCGGCTCGTCGACCAGCACCGCCATCATGAGCGCCGTGGTCTCGCCGCGGTTGACCCAGGCGTGGCTGGTCCCGCGCTGCACGACCACGTCAAAGGGGCGAAGCGCCACTTCCCCCTCATCGACCAACAGGCTGACCTCGCCTTCCAGCAGCACGATGTAGTCGATGCTGGCCGTGCGATGGAAGCCGGGATGACGGCCCTCGACATGGGCGGTCGGGGCGCCGACCTGGGCATAGTAGGCGGCGATGCGCCGGCGCTGCTCGGCCTCGTCCAGATGGGCGCTGGCGCTCTCCGGCGGCACCCGGAAGAACCGGAACGTCGCCCCGCCTGGCCCCGGCGCCAGCGGAATGTCGCCATCGGCCGGATCGTCCTTTCCCGACCTCGCACGCGTCGTCCAGAAGTTGATCAGGTACGGCGCGCCGGCCGGTCCGAACAGGTTCGCGGCGGGACCGTCCTGGGCGATGATCGAACGGCCATGGCTGTCATGGCCTGTGACCACGCGTCGGAAGTTCATGCTCGTCACTCCTTCAGTTCGATCAGATCGGCGGCCAGGCCTTCGTCCTCCGGCGGCGCATCGAACCGCGGGGCAGTCAGGAACAGCACCGTCACGATCGCCAGCAGCGCCACCGACATCCAAAGCGCCGGCGCATAGGAGCCGCTCGCCGCCTGGATCAGCGAGATGACATAGGGGCTGGCCCCGGTGCCGATGACGAACGCCCCATAGAGCAGGCCGTACATCCGTCCGTAGTGGCTCATGCCGTAGTAGCGGGCGGTGAGGTAGGCGATCAGGTCGACCTCCGCCCCCATGGCGAGGCCGACAGCAATGGCGCCGACCACAGCGAAGTCCGGCCCGCCGAGCGCCAGCAGCGCCAGCCCGCCTGCAGTCAGCGCCATGATCCCGGCGGCGACGTAGGGCGCAAAGTAGAGGTCCACCAGCCAGCCGACTCCCAGCCGTCCGACCAGCACCGCAACCCCCAGCAGGCCGGCGACGCGCGCCGCTTCTAGCGTGCTCATGCCGCCGTCGGTGAGCATCGGCACGAAGTGAGTGACGAAGCCGGCGACCCCCAGCGCGATCAGTACGAAGCTGACCACCAGGCGCCAGAACAGCCGACTGCGGATCGGCGTCACCAGCCGCTGCGCCACTGCGGCCGGCTCAGGCGAACGGCGCGCGTCCGGCGCGCGCCAGCCCACCAGCAGCAGCGCCAGGGGTCCGGCGACGATCACCGCCGCGGCAAGCGCCAGGTAGGCTGCGCGCCAGCCGTTCGTCTCGATGAACTGTGCGACGATCGGCGGGGCGACTGCGGCCATGGCCCCAATGCCGCCGATGGTGATCCCCAAGGCCAACCCGCGCATTCGGTCGAAGGCGAAATTGACCGGCCGAGTGAAGGCGATCGGCGAGGTGCCCATCATCAACACCGCCAGCGCCAGGTGGACGATGGCATACTGAACCAGCGAGCCCTGCAGCTGGCTCATATAGACGAAGTTGGCGGCCAGGGCGGCGAAGCCGACCAGCGCGGGCCCGCGGATTCCGACCCTGTCGAACAAGGCTCCCGCGAACGGCGCAGCGACGGCGACGGTCAGGGTGGTGGCCAGGCCGATGGCTGTCAGTTCGGTCCGCGTCCAGCCGAACGCCTGCTCCAACTGCACAATGAACAGGCCAGCCGTGTAGAACGGCAGCGCCGCCGAACCGAACGCAGCGCCGATCGTGGCGCCCAGCAGCGTCGGCCAATGGCGCTTCAGCTCCGGCCAGGCGGAAGTCCCCTGCCCGCTCATGCTTCGAAGATCGCCACGGCGCGGATCCATCCGGCGCTGGCGTCCTTGATCTTCACCGGGAAGCAGCTGATCTCGAAGCCAAAGGGCGGCAGCTGATCAAGGTTGGCCAGCTTCTCCATCTGGAAATAGCCGATCTCCCGGCCCGCCTTGTGCCCCTCCCAGATCAGCGAGGCGTCGCCCGTCTCACCCCAGCGCTTGGCGGTGTGGACGAACGGCGCGTCCCACGACCAGCCGTCGGTGCCGACCACCTTCACCCCACGCTCGCAGAGATAGAGCGTCGCTTCCCGCCCCATGCCGCAGCCGGAGGCGACATAGCCCTCCTGGCCGTAGCGGCCGCCGGCCGCTGTGTTGACCACCACGATGTCCAGGGGCTGCAGCTGGTAGCCGATCCGAGCCAGCTCGGCCTCGACATCGGCGGCGGTGGCGACATAACCGTCCTCGAAGCGCCGGAAGTCGAGCTTCACCCCCGGCCGGTAGCACCAGTCCAGAGGCGCCTCGTCGATGGTGATCGCCCGCCGGGCCCCGCCTGCCAGCGCCGCGTCCTGGGTGGCGTGATAGTGCCAGGGCGCGTCCATGTGGGTGCCGTTGTGGGTCGAGACCTGCAACCTCTCGACCGCCCAGCCCTGCCCTTCCGGCAGGTCCTCGCGGCGCATGCCGGGGAAGCTGCGCGCCAGCCCCTCCCAGCTCTCCTCGTGGCGGATGTACTCGATCCGCGGCCGCGCGCCGGGAGGATCGGATTCGATGTCGTTCTGGATCGGCACCGACAGGTCGAGATAACGACGCGCCATTGTCAGAACTTCTTCTCGAGTTGGACGCCGATCACCCGCGACCGATTGAAGAAGGCCTGTGGGTAGCTGAAGGTCAGGCCCTGGTTGGCCACCACCCGGCTGTCGTTGAGGTTGTTGCCGTAGACCGCGAAGGTCAGGTCCATCGGCCGGTAAATGAAGCTGACCCGCGCCCCCGCCTCGCCGTTGGCCGGCCCGCGCAGGTGCGCCAACTCCTGATCCGTCGGGTTGAAGTAGATCTCGTCGCGCCAGCGCCAGTTGGCCGTGGCTCGCACGTCCCAGTCGGCGTTCAGCTCGGTGCGGTACTGCGCCTGCAGGAAATACTGCCACTCGGGGCTGTTGGTCAGCCGGTTGCCGGAGGCGTCGACCTGGACGCCCAGGATATTCGGCGCGCGCGGGAAGCTGCTGAACTTGCCGTCGATGTAGGCGAGGTTAGCCAGGAAGGTCCAATTCGGCGTCGGCCGCAGCTCGCCCTCGACCTCGAAACCCTTGATCTTGGCGGCCGCGGCGTTGGTGATCACCACCCCGCCAGTCGGCACCCCGCTGGTCACCTGCAGATTGTCATAGAGGTTGTCGTAGGCCGCCGCCGCGACGAAGGCCCGCCGCTCCCAGAGGTAGGCCTTCACCCCGACCTCCCAGGACTTCATGATCTCGGGATTATAGCCGGGCTGCACGCCCACCCCGAACGCGTTGTAGCCCCCTGCCTTGAAGCCCTTGCTGTAGCTGAGATAGGCCATCACGTCGTCGGACGGCTCCCAGGCCGCCTTCGCGCGATAGGAGGTGTCGGTCCAGGTCCGCTTGGGCGCGTCGAACGGCACGCGGCCCAGCACCGCCCCGGTGTCGGTGTTGATCGAGGTCCAGGTGTTGCCGAAGTCCTTGGTGTCTTCTGTGTAGCGCACGCCCCCGGTCAGCGCGATCTGATCAGTCAGCCGCCAGGTGCCGTCGGCGAACACCGCCCAGTTCGGATTGGTCTGGTCGGAGTGGAAGTCCGACACCTGGTTGATCGGCGTCGACAGACGCTGATTGAAGATGTCGAAGTTCATCGTCGCCTGGTAGCGGGCGTAGTAAAGGCCCACGATCCAGTCGAGCCGCTCGCTGTCGTTCGACTGCAGCCGCAGTTCCTGGCTGATGGCCGATCCAGTGTACTTTGCCGCGTTGCGCCCCTGGCGGTCGGTCATGGCCAGCGAGTCGGAGTCATTGACCCCTTCGTTGATGTAGTTGCTGGCCCCGGTCACCGAGACCAACGTCGCCGGACCGAAGTCGTACTGCGCGTTGAGCACCACGCTGGGCGACTTCAGGTGGTTGCGCGGCTCGATGTTCAGGTTGACCACCTTGCCATCGAGATAGCGGTCCTGCTCGGCGGCCGGCAGCGGGATCTGCGGCGTCTGGGTCCCGACCGGCGTCACCGGTCCGGGGGCCGGATAGATGGTGGTCTGCGCCCAGCGCACGGACGGCTGGCTGACGATGCGGTCCTGATAGTTGACGCTCAGCCGCACGCGGGCCGCCTCGACCGGCTCCCACAGGAGGGTGGTGCGGACGTTGTGCATCCGCGTGCCGCCCATCTTGCGGCCGTCGAACAGGTTGGTCGCCCAACCGTCCTCGTTCAACCAGTCAAACGACATGCGGCCGGTCAGGGTCTGGCCCAGCGGCCCGGTGGCGGCGGCCTCGATGCGTTGGGCGGTCGGGTCTTCCAGCGTGGCCCGGACATAGCCGCCGAACTCACGCTCCGGATCGGCGGTGCGGATGATCAGGGCTCCGGCCGTGGCGTTGCGCCCTTGCAGCGTGCCCTGCGGACCGCGCACCACTTCCACCGACGAAACGTCCGACAGCGCCGTGACCGAGAACTGCCCCGACGAGGTGTAGACGTCGTCGATATAGACCGCGACCGGATCTTCCGCCCCACCTAGGCCCGAGGTGCCACGGATCGAAACCGGCGAGCCGCCATAGCTCGAGGTGGCGTTGATGTTCAGCGCCGGGACCAGGCCCTGCAGCGAGGCGCCGGTCTTGGCCCCAACCTCCTCCAGCGTCGCGGCCGAAACCACCGAGATGGCGATCGGCACGTCGCTGATCTGCTGCTCGCGCCGCTGGGCGGTCACCACGACCTCTTCGATCGCGTCGCCGGGCGCGCTCTGCGCCAGCACAGGCGCCGCCCAGCCGAGAAGCGGAACAAGCGCAGTCGTACACCACAGGAAGCGTGCCATTTGTTTCCCCCAGTCTTGTTTGTCGCCCGCCCGTTCGCGGGTCGGTTCGTTGATCGTCCGGCGCGCCAGACTTAATCAATCGACTGATTGATTACTCGCCATTGATCGACTGTCAATCGAGCCAAGAAGGAATGCGCAAAATTTAATAAAATCAGACTTTTAACTGAATTTCAGCAAGCGGATTGGCGGCCCGCAGCTGCCGCTGCGACCTCCTCAATCCATCACCATGCCCCCGCTCTCAGGGCAGTCAGCGCCGCTCTTTGAGCTCGCGCAGGATCTCGTCCGTGTGCTGGCCCAACCTCGGCGCCGGCGCGCGCACCTGCGGCGCGCCCTCCGGGAAGCGGGCGGGGGCGGCCGGGGACCGGAACTGTCCCTGCCAACCGTCCTCAATCTCGACGAAGCAGCCCGCTGCCTGCGCCTGCGGGTCGACCGCCAGGTCGTGCAGCCGCGCCATCGGAGCCCAGATCAGGTCGGCCGCCGTCAGGGCCCGCCCCGCCGCCTCCAGCGTCAGCGCCCCGATGGCCGCGTCGACCAGAGCGCGCACCTCGCGAACCCGTTCCAGGTCCAACATCGGCTGGGCATAGGCCGGGTCCTCCAGCAGGTCGGCGCGGCCGATGAGCCGCATCATCGCCGGGAAACACGCCTCGCCGCGCGGCACAACGCAGAGCCACTGGCCGTCGGCCGTCCGGAAGTAGCCGGTGATCGGGCCCGGCCGATCGCGCCGCGGCTGGGCTGTGACCACGTCGCCGTAGCGCAGCAGGATCGAGAGGTCCCAGCCGATCGCGTACGCCGCCGTGCGCAGCAGGCTGGTTTCGACAAGCCGCCCCCGCCCAGTCTGAGTCCGCTCGTGCAGCGCCGCCAAGATCGCAGACAGCGTCGCCAGCCCAGTCGCGTGATCGCCGAAGCCGGGCCGGCAGGCGAAGGGCTCCTGGTCTGGGGGAATGGTCGAGGCCGCCACCCCGCTGCGTGTCCAGAACGCGGTCAGGTCGAAGGCCGGCAGGTCTGCGTCCGGCCCCTCCAGCCCATAGCCGGTGATGCTGGAATAGATCAGTTGCGGCGCGTGGGCCTTCACCATCTCATAGTCGAGCCCGACCCTGGCCAGGCCGCCTGGGCGCAGGTTGGTGACGAAGATGTCCGCCGCCCGCAGCAGGTCCAGCATCGCCTCTCGGTCCCGCGGCTGGCTCAGGTTGAGGACGATGCTGCGCTTGCCGCGGTTCTCCAGCGCGAAGATCGGATTGCCCGGGCTCTCGGCCGTGTCCGGGAAGAAGCCCCGGGTCGGGTCGCCCGCGGCGCTCTCGACCTTGATCACCGAGGCGCCCCAGTCGGCCATAATGGCTGCGCAGCCTGGACCGGCGACCCAGGTGGACAGTTCGACGACGTTCAGTCCTTCCAACAGCACCTAGCGCCTCCCCTTGGCCGCTCAGTCCTCGACAAACCCTACGACACGCGCCGGCGCGGCGCTGCATCCGCCGAGCCGCAGCGGGAAGAATCCGACCTTGAAGCCGTGCGCCGGCAGGTCGGCGAGGTTGGCCATCTGCTGCACGATGAACACCTCGCGCTCCTGTCCAGCGAAATGGCCATCCCAGATCTCGCCCGGATTGCCGGTGGCCAGAAACGCCTTGCGCATGACGTGGAACGGCCGGTCCCAGCCAAGCGCGTCAGTGCCCAGCAGCTTGGCCCCCTGCTCGGCGAGGAACAGCGTCCCCTCCCGGGTCATGCCCGGATAGTGGAAGAAACGCGGGTCGGAGACCCCGAACGCTTCCTGGCCGGTGCGGATCAGCACGGCCCCGCCTTGCGGGATCGGGGCGCCCAGCCCGTCAATCGCCCGCTGCAGCGCCTCAATGGTGATCCCCGCGCCGGGCGTCGAGCCGCGCATGTCCAGCACCACGCCGTCGACGTAGAGTTCCTCCAGCGCGATGTCGGTGATGGTCCGCGCCGGCTTGCCTTCCGAGGTCGAACCATAGTGCAGCGGCGCGTCGACATGGGTGCCCAGGTGCGTGGTGATCCGCAGCCGCTCGTCGCCCCACCCCTCGCCGTTCGGCAGGTGATGCTGCTCGCAGCCGAACGCCGCGCACATGATCTTGGCGCCCTCGCCCCAGGGCCGGATCGGTTCGACGTCGGGCACGAGGTTGCCGGCCCAGCCGCGGAACGCCTCGGGGATCCGCTCCAGATCGGCGGGATCGAGAAATCGGGTCAGGTCCACCAACCGGGTCATGCGCGCCCCCGCCGCACCACCGCCCTGCCCCATCCGGCCACCAACCCTGGATCCCGCCTCACCTGGTCCCTCGCATCTGCTCTGCGGGCATACCAATCCGCCCGCCTCAAGTTGTCAATCAACTGACTGATTAATTTCTTTGCGTCATGATCCATCAATCGGTTGACACGCGCAGGACGGCTGGCGTTCGTCGAAACCTGAACGACGGCCATGGATTCGCGTCGGCCGGATCTGGCGAAGGAGAACGGGTGAGAAAGGGCAGCACAGCCGCTCAGGCGGACGGCGACCTGCGCCGAACGGACACCCGCGCCCGGCTGCTGGAAGTCGCCGCCCATCACTTCGCCGAGCACAGCTACCAAGGCGCCAGCCTGCGGGCGATCCAGCGCGAGCTGGGTGTGAACCCCGCCACCATCCACTACCATTTCGGCAGCAAGGCCGACGTCTACCAGGCGGTGATCGCCCAGTTCCTCGACGCCATCCAGACCGAGCGGCTGAAGCGGCTGGCCGACATCGCGCCCGCCGTCACCGGTCGCGCGCGGCTCGAAGCCCTGATGCGCGGCTACCTGTCGCCTCACCTCGAGGTCGCCTCCACACCGGCCGGCTACAACTATGCCCGCATCCTCGCCATGGTGCAGGTGACCGTGCGCGACGAGGCGACCGACATGTTCGACACCGCCGTAGGGCCGGTGCGGACCCGCTACGCCGAAGCGCTGGCCCCGCTGTTCCCGGACGCGCCGCTCAGCAAGATCTACGAGGTGCTCGCCATGGCCGTCGGCCACATGGCCCTGGCCCCGATCCGGCTCGGCAAGGGTAGCCTCAACCGCAAGCGGATGGCGCAGGCCATCGACGACGCCGTGGCCTACACCAGCACAGGCTTCGAGGCGCTCTGCGGCCCCGCCCGCGGCTGAGGTCCGCGCTCAGAGCGGCGGCAGCGTCCCGCCCTCTCCCGTCGCCACCGCATCGACGCGGCGCTGACCGTCGGCCTCCGGCCAGGCGAGGATGAACACCTCGACCCCGACCTTGATGTTCTCCCTGCCCTCGTTGTTGATCAGCACCACCGGCACGTCCTTGGGCGCGACGATCTTCCGCCTGCCGCCCGCGTAGGTCAGCTCGAAGGCCTTGCCTCCCGGCGCGTCCGTCAATGGACCGATGTCGCCCTGGGTCATGGTCGAGCCCGGCGGCCGGTCCCAGGGCTGCTGCCCTTCGCCCATCCGCACGCCCGGCAGGAACATGTGCACCTCGCGGGCCAGGCCGAAGCCCTCTGGCTGCGGCTGCTCGATCACCCCGACGAAGCGGCCGGGCTGCAGGTCCTCCAGCCGGATCGGCCGCATCACCTGCACGCTCCACTCCGGCGCCAGACCCATGTCCAGCCGCTTGCCCGGCGCGACCTCCACCGAGATCGAGTTTTGCGTCAACTCCACGAGCTTGCCGCGGACATTTTCGGGCGGCGCTTGCGCGGCGGCGCTCTGCGCCATCGCTAAGGCGGCCGCCGCGGCGGCGATCTCCGTCATGATGCTGTTCCTTCTCATGGTTGCACCACGCGCAGCTTGCTGACCGGGTATCGGTTGAAGCTCTCGTAGCCGGTCTCGGTGATCACCCCTGACGAGCCGACCCACAGCCCCTTCGGCTGGCCCGGAACGCTGACCCAGGCCTGCACGGTCAGGGTCTGGCGCGGCTGCAGCGCCACATCGACGAACGGCCGGGTGAACGGCTCGCTCAGGCTGCTGGTCATCGCCCCCATCTGCGGCGCGTGGTTCATCGCGCTCCAACCGCCGACCAGCACATTGGCCGGCTGCTCGAACCCGGCGGCGGCGATCGGAGCCAGGAAGGCGTTGACCTCCCGCCCGGTCATTCCCGGTTTCAGGCCCGCGACCAGGTCGTCGTGGACCTTCGCAGCGGTCTCGAACAGCCGCCGGTACTCCGCGGTCGGTTCGCCGACGAAGTAGCTGCCCCACAGCTTGGCCCAATAGTTGCCGTGCCCCAGGCAAAGCTCGGTCATCATCACAGAGCCAGGCGCGATGGGCGCGTCGGTCGGATAGAAGTCCGGATAGAAGCCCTGCGGCACGGCCATCGAGATCGCCCCGATGTGTCCGAACGGATAGGTGGCCCCGTTCTGCGCGGCCAGCACGTCCATCGCTCGGCGGATCGAACGCGACGTCGCGCCGGCGCGGGTCGATGCGAACACCACCTCGTGGGCGGCGTCGGTCAGCGCGCCGGCCGAGCGCATCACCGCCAGCTCCTCGTCGCTCTTGATCAGCCGCAGATCGTCGAACCAGGGGGTGGCGTTCTCCAGCCGCACGCCTTCCAGCCCCGCCGCCAGCCGGTCGCGGCCCTCGGCGAACAGGGTCGGGCCGCTGTGCGCCACCGCCCCTGGTCCGACCAGCCCGACCTTCTTGAAGCCCTTGCCCTTGATCTCGCCGATCGCCCCGCCAAGGGCGTCGCCCCAGCGGATGTCGTCGACGCTCGAGATCTCTCGCGCATTGGGGATGTGATAGGGCACCGCCAGGAACATGGTCAGCGCTCCGTCGGCCGGGACCAGAAGATAAGTCTCGATCACCGCCGCATAGCGCGCCAGGTACTGCAGATTCACCTGGCCGGGACTGTTGCCCACGCCGGTGTGGCCATAGACCAGCAGCGCTTCCAGCCCGCGCCGGCCCATCTCCTCGCGCACCCGCGCCAGTCGCCCGGCCATCTCAGCGTCCGAGAAGATCGGGAAAGCGTCGTTGGCGGCGCCCGGCGGGGGGTTCAGCCCCTCCGCCGCCGCGGTTCCAGCCAGCAGGCTCGCGCCGCCGGCGATGATCGCACCGCGCCGTGTCATCTGCATTCGCCGCCCCGCCCCGCCACAACTTTCCGCCGCATCAGAACCGCCCCGTCAGCTCGAGGCCGATCTGGCGCGGCATGCCCCAGCTGACGAACCGGGCGCCAAGATTGTCGGAGACGCCCATGGTCGACAGGTAGCCCTCGTCGGTCACGTTGGTGACGTAGGCCCGCGCGCTCAGCCGCTCGTCGGGGCTGTCCCACATCAGGCTGAGGTTCAGCCGGCCGTAGCCCGGCTGGCTGTCGGCGTCCTGGTTGAACTCGCGCAGATAGAACCGCGAGGTCATGTAGAGCTCGGCGCGTCCGGTCAGCGTGCCGAAGCTCAGCGGCGCGGTGCGGTACTGCACGCCGATGTTGCCGGAGGCCTTGGGCGAGTAGTTGAGGTAGTTGCCCTCCAGGTCCTGCATCCCCAAGGCCGGGGCCAAGGAGTCGGTGTTGCGGAACTCGCCATAGGTCGACTTCAGCAACGAAGCGTTGGCGTTGAAGGTCCAGTGCTCGTCCGGCGACCAGGCGCTCTCAAATTCCAGGCCGATGACGGTGGCCTCGGGCGCGTTGACGATCATCGCCGACAGCCCGGTGATCTGGGTGATCTGGAAGTCCTGGTAGTCGTAGTAGAAGGCCGTGGTGTTGAGGATCAGCCGCCCGTCCAGCAGCCGGGTCTTCAGCCCGCCCTCATAGGCCAGCAGCTTCTCGGGCTGGTAGCTGTTGCCGCAGCTCGACTGGTTCAGGCCGCCGGACTTGAAGCCCTTGGAGATCGTGAAGTAGGCCGACTTGCGGTCGTCGGCGTCGAGATCGTACTGCACGCCGCCGCGCGGGGTGAAGGCCTCGAATTCCAGCGGCACGAAGCGGTTCAGGCAGCTTGTGAACACCGGGATCACCCCGATTGGCGTGCTCAGCGGCCCATTCTGGTTGGACTGGAAGTTGTCCTGTTCCTCGCGCGAGTAACGCGCCCCGGCGATGACCCGTAGCCGGTCGCTGACGTTGTAGGTGCCGTCCGCGAAGCCGGCGTAAGCCACCGTGTGATAGGGCGCGCCCTGGGTGATCAGCGAGGCCCCCGGCAGCAGCTGCGAGCGCAGCGAAGGCACGTTCAGGCCGAGCGGGAAGCTGTAGCGGGCCTGATTGCTCAGCTTGTCGTCCATCAGATAGAGGCCGGCCAGCCAGTCCACCGGCCCGGTCTTGGCCGACAGGTTGAACTCCTGGGTGAACGTCCGCGACTTGTACCAGTTGCTCAAGGGCGTGGCGTCGAGGTTGGTGCCGTCGGCGTCCATGCTGTTGGTGAAGTCGAACCAGTAGTAGCCGGTGATCGAGCGCAGCGTCGCCTCGCCGAGATCCCAACTCAGGGTCCCGGTCGCGCCATAGGCGGTCGAGTCGCGCTCGCTGGGCCGGTTGGCGCTGGTGCGGTTCGGCTCCAGCGGCACGATGGCCCGAGCCAGGTAGGGGTTGTTGTCCACCGCCAGCGCCGTGGGCTGGTTGTTCAGCACAATGTAGTCGCCGGAACCTTCAACCTGTGCGCCCCAGATCACGAGATCCAGCATGCCATTCTCGGCGACGTCGACCTGGGTGCGGATCCGTCCCGACAGCGTCTTGGCCGCTCCGATGTCCGGATTGCCCGGAACGACGTTCTCGACGAAGCCCTCGCCCATGTCGCGATAGTCGATCGAGACCCTAGTGCGCACCCGCTCGCCCAACGGCAGGTTGACCGCGCCCTGCAGCCGCAGTTCGTCATAGTTGCCATAGGCGACCTGGCCGTAGCCCTCGAACCGGGTCCCCGGCGCGTGGGTAATGAAGTTGACGGCCCCAGCCGTCGCGTTGCGGCCGTAGAGTGTGCCTTGCGGCCCGCGCAGCACCTCAATCCGCTCAAGGTCGTACTGCGGCAACGCCACCAGGTGCGGTCGCGAAAGATAAACACCGTCGACGTGGGTGGCGACGCCGGGCTGCCCGACGCTCTGCCCGACCCCACGGATGAAGATGATGGTCGACGACGCCGAGGTGCCCGCCTGGAAGTTCGGCATCTGGAACTGCAGGTCCTGGACGGTGCGCACCCCGCGCTCGGCGATGTCGGCCGCGCCGATCGCCGCCACCGCGCCGGCCACGTCCTGGATCGACTCCTCACGCTTCTGCGCGGTGACGATCAGTTCCTCGATCATCGTTCCGCCCTGCGCCCAGGCGTTTCCGCCGCACGCCAGAACTGCCGCCACGGCGGTCCCCGCCGCCAGCCCTTTGAGCCTCGTCATCGCTTCCCCCTGCTCCCGGCTAACCCCGGAACTTACATTTTGGTGAAGTTATTTCATCGTTCTGTTAGAGCTTGTCAATGCGTGATGGCAAACCGCCAGCACGCCGCTTAGGAAAGGAACGATGGGGAAGCCGCCGAACGACGCGTCAGTCGCCAGGACCGTCCGCGATGACGGCCGCCGCGAGCGCGTGCTGGACGAAGCCGCTCGCCTGCTGAACGAGGTCGGCGTCACCGGCGACCTTCTGGATCGACTGGCCGCAAATCTGGGCCTGACCCGCGCGGCCCTCTACGGCTACGTCGAGGACCGCCCGGACCTGGTCTTCCGCTGCTACCTGCGCGCCTGCGAGATCATGGAGCAGCGGCTCGACTCGGCGATCGCCGCCGGCGGCGACGCCTTCCAGACGCTCGAGCTTTTCGTGCGCAGCGTGCTCGATCCGTCGTTGCCGCCGATTACCGCCCTCAGCGAGATCGGCTACCTGCGCCAGGACGACGCCCGCATCATCCTTGGCCGTGCCGGCGTCGTCGAGGGCAAGCTGGCCAAGCTCCTGGCCGAGGGCGCCCGTGCGGGTCTGGTGCGGCCGCTCGACCACATGGTCGCGGCCCGCGCCCTGCTCAGCCTGGTCTACTGGCTCAAGCTCGGCCCGCGCTGGCTCTCCGAGGAAGCCAGCCTCCCGGGCGAGCGGCTGCTGGCCGCCGCAGGCCAGATGGTGCTGAACGGCTTGGCCACCGCCCCGCCCTCGCCTCTGCCGCCGCTCGACATCACCCACCTGACGCCGCGAATGACCGAGGCCTTCGACCGGCCTTCGCTGACCGCCGCGCGCCGCGACGCGATCCTGGCGACCGCGTCACGGCTGTTCAACGAGAGCGGGCTGGAGGCGACCTCGATCGACGACATCGCCCAGGCGGTCGGCACGTCGAAGCGTACGATCCTCAACCATTTCAAGGACAAGCAGTCGCTGATCTCGGCGACCCAGCTACGCGGCTACGCCATCTTCCGCGGCATCGCCGAACTGGCCCGCATTCCAGGCGCGAGCGCCGCCCAGTCGATGGCCGCCGGGATCCATGCCAGCGTTATGGCTAGCCTCCATCCGGCCATCGCCCCGCTACGGGTGTTCTCGGGCCTGCCCAATCTCGACGAGGACCAGCGCCGGGCCGCGGCCGACGCCTCGCTCAAGCTGCAGGGAGCCTATGAGATGCTGTTCAGCGCCGGCGTCGCCGACGGTTCTCTGCGTAAAGTGGACAATCGCGTCACAATGCTCGCCCTTGCGGGCGCCTCGGCTTGGGTGTCCCGCGGCGGCGTCGATCTCAACAGGGCTGAGGGTGAAGCTCTCGCCGCCAGCCTCACCGATCTCCTGATGAACGGGCTAAGGGTGCACCATCGGCGCTAGGGTCTCGCAATGATCTCTAGCGCCAAGAGAGAGCCAGGGACCTAGCGGCCGCTTCGCGCCAATTGCGATCATTGGCAACTAGCTGGAAGCGGACTCGTTTGAAGGTCCGCTAGCAGCACCGGCGCGTTCGACCACATTCGATCCGTTGCCGACCTAGCTCTGACCAAGCAATGTCGTTCGCAGGGAGAACGCCGTGGACGAACTGCTCATCGCCGTCTCTCTGATCGGCCTCTTGGCGGGCGCCTCGGTATGGGCCGATCGTCGCTTTCACCACGTTGAACGGGCGCCGATGCAATGGTTGTTTCAAGGACGGGTGAACTAGACGGCGCCTCGCAGACTGGCTCTCGCCTTCACGCCAACGCTTGGGGCTTTAGTCCTAAGTTCGACCGCGATCATGGCCTTCTCGCCGGCCCGCCGCGCCCCGGCGAGGACTTGGGGGCGCCGTTCCTTTGCCTGATCGGCCTCGCGTTCCTAGGAGCACACGGCATGCACCCCTGGCTGATTGAGCGGAGCGTCCGCTAGCCACCACACTCGGCGGCTCGTGGCCTCCGCTTTGGGGCAAAACGCCGGATGCCCGGTTCACGGCATGAGCCGAGACTTGGTGCGCTGGCGAACAGCAGGCTTGCGCCCCCCGCGCGCGTCATCGGTCTCGCCATAGCGGCTCACGCCTCTCCGAGTGACGGAAAACCACCAAGCTGCACGGGCGCTTGCGAAAACCGATGGGTGGGGCTGCCTGAGTCGACGGTTATTTCCACACGACATGCGACTGACCGTGGCGCTTGGCCGACCTCCAGCTACCGCGCAAAAGATCGTCGGCGTACACCCCACCTTCATCTGAGTACGGCGACGTTCGCGTCGATCAGGAGAGAGAGAGAGCGCAAGCGATGCGGCGGAGCTTTTGGACGCAGGTGGCGACCCTAACCTTGGGCGCGCTGATCACGCTCATGGCCGCGGCGCCCCCGGCCGCAGCCAAGTATTACCGTCCCGTTCCCGACGTGCAGGTCTATATGGCCTGTTATCTGCGCGTTCCGGGCGCGTCCACGGCCTACGCTTTTCCGGCCGTGAAGACCAACGGCCTGGAACTGTTCAACCAATTCCGGTTCTTCCTCCTGAATCGCCTGGAGCCACTGTTCCCTCAGCATCGCGATCTGACCTGCCTGTTGGACGACACCGAGGAGCTGGCGCTCAAGCTACGCAGCGAGCAGGGATTGAGTTACCAGGAGCGCCCTTGGCCGCAGGGCCTGCCGGAGGACGCCCGCCCGGTATTCGTCGAAGGAAAAGGCAATGTCCCCCGGCACCAGGCCCCCATGCAGGCCGGCTTCGTGGCCTGCCTGAAAAGCCATGAGAGCGGCGTCTTTGTGACGTCGACCTTCCCCGCCTCAACCACGGACTACAGGCGCAAGATCGACGCTGACGCCAGCGCCCGATGGGGCTCTGCCGAGTATGTGGACTGCAAGACGCGCCCCACGAGAGAGGAGGCGGATCGAGCTGTCCGCGGCGCGTACAACGTCGCGCCCAACGCTTGGCCGCTACCCTGGGCCGCGAGCCCGCAGACCCCGCCGGCGAAGATCGTCACAGCGCCCAAGCCGATCGCAGCGCCCGCCCTCACCCTCAAGACGGACACGGGCCCGCAAGACGCCGCCAAGGCATGGGACGAGAAGGTGAAGAAGACCCTCGCGGCCGAGGCCCAGAAGAAGGTGGAGATGGCCGCCAGACAGGCGCAATCCGACGCCAAGCTAAAGGCCGACTACGAGGCCTTCTTCGCGGAGCGCCGCAAGCAAGGCCGCGCCCAGTGAGCCGCCTCGCCCGCCTCGCAACCCTCGCCGCACTATTCGCCGGCGCGGCCCACGCCCAGCGCCTGGATGTCGATCCGGCGCGGTCCACCAGCTACGACCGGCCGATCACGGCGCGGGTTGGCGAGGTGTTCGCCAGCGAACTCTCCGAGAGTGACATGAGCCCCTTCCCCGGTTGGCGGGCGGAGCACTTCGTTTTCACCGGCAGAGCCGGCGAGACGGTGACCGTGCAGGTGCAAAGTGACATTCCGACCCTGGTCGTCTCACTCCTGCAGGACCGGAAGCGGGAACTCGTCCGCGGGCCCGCGGGCGATGCGCCTCTGCGCGTCGTCCTTCCCCGTGACGGCGCCTATTTCGTGGTAGTCGGCGCCAATGGCCCGCTGCGCAACGGCAAGTACCAGTTGTCCTTCGGCAGCAGCGACCCGGCCGCCGTCCCGGCCCACGCGGTCCTGGCGCCCGCCCCCGCCGCTCAGCGCGTCGACATCACCGCCCAGCCCAACAACTTCGTTCGCCCTTATCCCGTCCATGCGGGCCAACTCATCGCCAGCGAGCTCACCGCCAGCGACCTGGCCTCCGGGGTCGACCGCAGCGCCGAATACATGGTCTTCACCGGCCGCGCCGGCCAAGTGGTCACCGCCCAGGTCCGCAGCGATATCCCGTCGCTGCAGGTGCACATCCGCTCCTGGCGAAGCCGCACTGGGAAGGCGCTTGTCGAAGGTCCGGCCAGGGGGGCGCCGGTCCGACTCGACCTGCCCAAGGACGACGAATACGTGATCGTGGTCCACAGCCAGGGCCCGCAGCGGTTCGGCAAGTACCTACTCTCAATCGGCGATGGCGTGACGACTCCGCCCTTCGATCCGCCCGCCCCCATGCTGGTGGCCGAGGCCGCGCCTGCCCCGAAACCCGCGCCGAAGCCGGCCGATCCTCCCACCGCCTTGCCGCCGCTGCCGGTCATGCCCGGCGTCACCAACGTCCGCGTCGGCGAGACGCTTGCCCGCCCGGCCGGCAAGGCCGGGACGGGCGTCGAGGTCTTCGCTTTCATCGGCGAGTCCGGGTCGATCCTGCAGGCGTCGGCCGCAGGCGCCGGCCGATACGGGCTGACGCTTCATACGCCGGAAGGCGCCGAGATGCTCACCGCCACAGGCCAGGGCGCCGCACGCGTCGAGGCTGTATTACCCAAGGACGGGGTTTACCTGATGGCCGTCGCCAGCGAGGATGCCGCCAAGCCCTACAAGCTGACGCTTGGCTCCGAGTCTCCGGATGCCTTTCTCTGGGCGTTCCGTCATCTCGCCGGTTACGAAGCCCTGGGCGCGAATGGGGCCACGGCCTACTGGACCTGCTGGGTCGTGCCGGGCTCGGTGCTGCAGTACCACCTGCCCAATGGCTCGACCCAGCGGCTCACCGTGAACCGCGGCGGCGCCGGCCGCTGGGACCTCCTCCCGAACGGCGGCTACAATTTCACCACCAGCATCGAGGGCTCGACGTTCGTCCGCACGTCCGAGGGCGGTAAGGTTCAGGCTTGGTCCTTGGACGGGCCCAACCAGCCCCATGGCGCCTACCGCGGCTATCTCTGCCGCTGAGATCGCCCTCGGTCCGCTTTCCACCCTGGCCGATGTCCGCTTCGGGCCTTGTGCCTGACACGTCGGCTTGGCGCCAATAGCGGAAGTTTGCATTCGGCCCGAAAGCGGACTTCACGGTCGCTCCTGCGGACCGTTCAAAACCGGCGCTGTGAGCACCTAACTTTCCGACAGCGTCGCGCCGTTCACTTGATTCGGCCACCTTTCGCCCATCCGAGTCAGAACGCCACGCCTGGCCGCAGAACCAGTTGGAATACGGCCAGCGTCACGCCGAGAGCCAGAACCGGACCGACCAAGCCGGGCTGGCCTTCCACCACACTCTGGGCGTCCGGGCCTTTGATCCCCGCCCCGATGATCAACCAGCCTACACCGACCAGATTCACCACCAAGGGGATGAGCGCCACCTCGACAAGGGGGCGCGGCAGGCGGAACGGGATGATCAGGGCGATCGCGGCCATGGTCACGATCATCATCCCATAGGCGAAGGCCCGCGTTCGGCCGCCTGCGCGAACTCCCAGGTCGCTGGGGCATAAGCGCGCGAGCCAGAGGCCAGCCAACGACATTCCCGCGACTGCGAGGACCAATAGGGCCGCTTTGGCGACCGAGCCCACATTCAGATAGGTCAGCGCGCGGCCCATGTCGTTGCCCTGGAGCAGCGTGCCGATCGCCAGCTGGGTCAGCGCCTGGAAGAGACCCTCAAAGCCCATCCAGAACAGAAACGCCCGCTGCGTGGCGGAACCGCCACGCCACAGGGCCAGGGCCGCGCACGACGCCAGCCCGCTTGCCAGCGTCGCCAGGGCGCCGGTCCCTTGCAAGAGTTCGACGGTCGGCGCCTCGCCGCTCCAGTCGTGATCGTTGTGGTAGAGGATGGGGTGCAGCGCCGGCGTCAACGCCTTGGGCACGACGAGCCACAATTCCTGCCAGAAGAAGGTCAGATTGAAGGCCAGGGCGCAGAGCACTATTGAGCTGATCTGCACCGATGGACCGCTTGCCGACGGCCTTAGCCGCAGGGTCCCGATGATCAACGGAGCCAGTCCTGTCGCCAGGACCAGAAAAAACAGTGTCGTCACAGCCCCCCCAATGGCCGCGCTGCGGGCCCCTGCTGTTTATTGAATTGCGGCCTGCTGTCGACCCACTATGGACTTCAGGGCACGAGGCGGGCCGACGTCATCTTCGTGACCGTTCCGCTCGTAGCGTGGTCAGCGGCGAATGACCGCCTGGAGCCAGCTGCAGACGTTCCCTCCCGTCCAAAAAGCGGGCTTGAACCTCGATCCCAGACTTCCTAAGCCCGCCTCTGGCCCCCTTGCCCCCGCACCCCGTGTCCAGGCCCTGTGAGGACGACTAGGTCGCGCGTCCCCGCCTAGGTAAATCTCACTCCCCCGGCGCCGATGACGGGGCGCCCACACCATCCGCGGTAGGCGCACGGCAGCCGTAGAGGACGAGCGCCAGGGACATCGCCAAAGCGGCCGTTCCGGCGGCGATTGGCCAGCCAAAGGCCGACACTATCGGGCCGCCAGCGGCCGCCCCCAGGCTGCCGCCGACGAAGTAAATGACCATGTAAATGCTGTTAAGCTGCGCCGGTCGGAGCGGGTCCAGGCGCAGCACGTGGCGCTGGTTTGCGACCTGCGCGCTAAAGAGTCCGACGTCGAAAAGCGCCAGGGCAGCCAAGGTTAGGGGCGCGACACCCAGTCCAGCCGCCGCTGCGAGGGTGCAGGCCACGGCAAGGCTGAGGCCGATCATGACGACCATCTTGCTTCCGAAACGGTCCGCCAGACGTCCGGCCCAGGGCGTTGCGGCCATGCCGGCTAGACCGGCAAGTGAGTAGAGACCGACCATTGTAGGCGGGAGGCTATGGGGCGGCAGTGAGAGGGCGAGCGAAACGCCCACCCAGACCAAGCTGAAGGCGAAAAACCATAGTGCGCCGGCGCCGGCCGCGATCAGCAGCCCCGGATATGTGCGTAGAAGCCGGGGCGAAGATACTAGTCCCGACAACCAGGAGCTTGGGGCGGGTTGAACGGAGCGCGGCAGCAGGGCGCGCCCGACGGCGGCGCAGGCCAGGCAGGCTGCGGCGACGAGAACCAACATGGCTCGCCAGCCGACTGCGTCGGTGAGTCCCCCGCCGAGCATTCGGCCCAGGAGGATGCCAGCGGATATACCCGCAGTCACGGTTCCGAGAGCCCGCCCATGGCGCTCGGGTGCAGAGTACTTGGCCGCCAGCGTGCTCATCTGCGCGCCGGTGCTCGCGCAGATTCCCGACAGCAGGAGGCCCGCCCCGAAGACTTCGACTGAGGGCGCGAGAGCCGACAGGGCCAGAGCACTAGCGAGCGCTACGAGTTGCGCTGGGATCAGGACGTGGGCAGGCGTGCGATCGACAAGCGGGACCAACAGCGCCAACCCCAGCATGTAGCCGATGATCGGCATGCCGGCGGCGGCGCTGGTCGCGGCGAGGGACGCGTTCAGGTCCGCCGCGATCAACGCAAGCTCGGGCTGAACCGTATAGCTCGTCGAGGTCGCGACGGCCGCAGCCAAGGCCAGATACAGGATCCTGCCCGTGTCCAGGTTATGCGTGTTCTGAGGGTCATAAGATTGGGTCATTGCGCCGATGTAGCGTCCGAGCCGTGCGCGGGCTGGCGCATTCCGGACGTTGATCGGCCGCGGCGGACTAAGACCTGCCCAGCCCCGTTCGGGGGACGGCGCGGCCCTCATTGGGTCCAGCCGCCGCTCAACGGGAACGACCGCCAGGCGCCACGAGCGGACATTCGCCGCGAGGCCGAAAGCGGGCTCGTTTGAAGGTCCGCTAGAAGGAACGTCGCGATCGGCCGAAGCCCGCCCGTGGTAAGGCTATCTTAATCAGGACGTAAAACCTTGCCGAGGCTGGGGCGCCACCAGCCGTTGTGTTTTTGGTCGGTCTGGGGGACGCGTGCTGAGTTTGGAAGTAGCGGCCGGGAACCGGTCTGAAGTCGTGTTCGTCGATACCCGGGTCGAGGGTTATGAGACCATCGTCACCGGAGTGGCTCCGGGCGCCGAGGTGGTGCTGATCGACGCCAGCGGCGACGGCGTCGCGCAGATGGCGCAGGCGCTTGCGGGACGGACGGACATCACGGCGATCCACATCGTCGGACACGGCCAGGCCGGCGTCATGATGCTGGGCTCGGCCACGCTTGGGGCCGGCGACATCGACGCGTACGCCGGCGAACTGCGCGCCATCGGCGGCGCGCTGGCGCCGGACGGGGATATCCAGCTGTGGGGATGCGAAATCGGCGCAGGCCCTGAGGGCGCAGCCTTCATTCAGGCCCTGGCCGCCGCGACCGGCGCCGACATCGCCGCCTCGGACGACCTGACCGGCGCGGGCGGCGACTGGGTGCTGGAGACGCAGACAGGCACGATCGAGACGTCCGTCGCGATCACTCCGGCAGGGCAACACGCCTTCGCAGGCACGCTGGCCATCGGCAGCGAGAACTTCGACTCGCTGGGACTGATCACGACGTTCGGAACGACGCTGACCGCGGGCAACTGGCAATTCACCAGCGGCAGCGCCGCGGATCACGCCGTAGCGTCCTCACCTGAGTACGCTGTCTGGCTCAACAATGACGGGGGGGCGAGCGACCGCGCGGTCATCCTCAACTACAACGGCGATAACATCACGAACTACGCGATGAAGTCGTCCGACGGGACCAACTTTGCATTGCAGTCGTTCAAGATCGGACAGAGCGCCGGTGCGACCCAGACGCTGACGATCGCAGCCTATTCCAATGGCGTTCAGGTCGTCGCGCCGGAGACGGTCAACCTGGCGGCGTCCGACTCCATTGGGGGCGTCAACTACGCGCTTGGCGGGAACGATGGAAGCGGGGCCTACGGCACGCTTACGTTCAGCAGCGCCTATGCGAACATCGATGAAATCCGCTTCGTGTTCGGCGGCCTTTCGGATCTGCATATCGATGATATCGCCGTCGCGCCGGCCGTCGTAGACGTTACAGCGCCCGTCTTCGTCTCTGCGGCGGTCAACGGCGCCACGCTGGTGATGACCTACAACGAGGCGATCACGCTGGACGCCGTCAATGCGCCGGCCGCCGGCCGTTTCGCGGTTATGGCCGACGGCGCTTCAGTCACCGTCAACTCGGTTACGGTGAACGCCGCGGCCAAGACGGTCACACTGACGCTGCAGAGCGCGGTGACCGCGGGCCAGGCGGTGACGGTGGCCTACACCGATCCGACCGGCGGCGACGACGCCAGCGCAATTCAGGACGCCGTTGGCAACGACGCCGCCTCGCTCCCCGCTACGAGCGTGACCAACAACACCGTGGACCCGCCGCCCTTGGTCAGCGGAAACATCGCCGTACCGGCCGATGGCAGCTATGCGGCCGGACAGACGCTGAGCTTCACGGTCACCTTCACCGAGAACGTCACGGTCGTCGGGACCGACAGCGTGCTGGGCCTGACCATCGGCAGCACCGCGCGTGAGGCGGTGTTCGCCTCCAGCACGGCCAACTCGGTCACCTATGCCTATACGGTGCAGGCGGGCGACACCGACGCCAATGGCGTCGCGGTCGGCGCCCTCAATCTGAACACGAGCACGATCAGGGACGTCGCCGGCAACGACGCCAACCTGGCTCTCGGCGGCCACGTGCCGTCCACCGCGGGCGTGCTGGTCGACACCACCGTTCCTGAAGTGGCCACCGTCAGCGTGCCGTCGGGCGGCACCTATGCCGCCGGCCAGACGCTGAGCTTCACCGTCAACTTCGACGATAACGTCACCGTCGCCGGGACCGACAGCACGCTCGCCCTGACGATCGGCGCCACGGCGCGCACCGCCACCTATTTGTCGAAGACGGCCAACTCGATCACCTACACCTACACGGTCCAGGCGGGGGAAACGGACGCCGACGGCATCACCGTGGGCGCGCTCTCGAAGGGCTCTTCGACCATTCGCGACGCGGCCGGCAACGATGCCGTCCTGACCCTGAACAGCGTGGGCGCCACCAGCGGCGTGCTGGTCGACGCCACCGTGCCGACGGTGAGCGGAAACATCTCCGTTCCGACCGGCGGCATGTACATGGCTGGGCAGACGCTGAGCTTCACCGTCACCTTCGATGAGAACGTGACCTTGAGCGGCTCTCCCAGCACGCTCGGCCTCACCATCGGCGCCGTGTCGCGCAGCGCCGACATCACGGGCACGACGGGCAATTCGATCACCTACAGCTACACGGTGCAGGCGAGCGACTACGACGCCGACGGCATCGCGGTCACGGGCATTTCGCTGAACGGCGGCACGATCCGCGACGGCGCCGGCAACAACGCCGACCTGACCCTCAGCGGCCACCTGCCGTCGCTTGCGGGCGTCCTGGTCGACGGCGGCCCGCCGGCCGTCAGCGGCAATATCGCCGTTCCGGCCAATGGCAGCTACGGCGAAGGCGCCACCCTGACCTTCACCGTCACCTTCGGCGAAAACGTCACGGTCACCGGCAGCGACAGCGTGCTGGGCCTGACCATCGGCAGCATCGCGCGCGAGGCGACGTACGCCTCCAGCAGTGGGGCTTCGGTCACCTATGCCTATACGGTGCAGCCGGGTGAGACCGACGCCAACGGCATCGCGATCGGCGCCGTCAACCTCAACACGAGCACGATCAAGGACGCCGCAGGCAACCACGCCAATCTGGCCCTCGGCGGCCACGTGCCGGCGACCAGCGGCATCCTCGTCGACACGACCGCCCCGGGGGTCGCCAGCGTCAGCGTGCCCTCGAGCGCCACCTATGTGGCCGGCCAGAACCTCGACTTCATCGTCAACTTCGATGAGGCCGTGACCATCGCCGGCAGCGACAGCGTGATCGCCCTGATGGTGGGCTCGACGTCCCGCAGCGCAACCTTCTTTTCGAGCAGCGGCTCCACGGCGACCTACCGCTACACGGTTCAGGCGGGCGACGTCGACGCCGACGGCATCACCGTGGGCGCCCTCTCGAAGGGCTCTTCGACCATCCGCGACTCGGCGGGCAATGACGCCGAGCTGACGCTGAACAGCGTGGGCGCCACCAACGGCGTGATGATCGACGGCACCGTGCCGAGCGTCACCGGTAACGTCTCCGTTCCGGCCAACGACACCTACGTCGTGGGCGAGACGCCGAGTTTCACCGTCACCTTCGACGAGAACGTCACTGTGACCGGGACCGGCAGCACGCTCGGCCTGACCATCGGGGCCACGGCGCGCACCGCGGCGTATGCGTCCAAGACGGCCAACTCGATCACCTACACCTACACGGTGCAGGCGGGCGACAACGACGCTGACGGCATTGTGGTCAACGGCATCTCGCTGAACGGCGGGACGATCCGCGACGGCGCGGGCAACAACGCCAACCTCTCCCTCACCGGCCACATCCCGGCCACGACAGGCGTGCTGGTGGACACCGCCGCGCCGTCCTTCACGAGCGCGACCGTCAACGGCGCCACGCTCGTCATGACCTATTCCGACGCCGGTCTGCTGGATGCGGGTCATGCGCCTGGGGCAGGCGCCTTCACCGTCATGGTGGGCGGCGCTCCGGTTTCGGTGACGGCGGTCGCGGTCAATGGCGCGGCGCACACCGTCAGCCTGACGCTGGCCTCGCCCGTCGCCGCCGGCGCGGCGGTCACGGTCGCGTATGTCGATCCGACCGCCGGCGACGACGTCAGCGCCATCCAGGACGCCGGCCGCAACGATGCAGCGAGCCTCGCCGCCACCAGCGTCACCAATACGACAGCCGCGCCGCCCACGACGCCGCCCACGACGCCGCCGGTCACGACGACGGTGGACGGCGTGCCGGTGCAGACGCAGACCAGCACGGCGTCGGACGGTTCCGTCAGCCAGATCGTGACCGTCCTGGTCGTCCAGCCCGGGCGCGTGGAGCAAGTCGGTAACAACACGGTCGCCGACATCCCGCTGGTGAAGGACGGCGCCGGCCAGGCGCTCCTCGCGCTGCAGGTCCCCGTCGGCTACGGCTTGCA
This sequence comes from Phenylobacterium sp. Root1290, assembly GCF_001425305.1. Classification (GTDB taxonomy): domain Bacteria; phylum Pseudomonadota; class Alphaproteobacteria; order Caulobacterales; family Caulobacteraceae; genus Phenylobacterium. Next base: position 37,035 of record NZ_LMEE01000004.1, read on the forward strand.
GGCGAGCGGCGCGGCCCAGCCGAAGGCGGCCGGCGATGCGCTGAGCGACCTGATCCGCGAGATCAGGGCGCACACCAACAGCAGCTCGCAGGATCAGGGGCAACTGGGCGGCGCCGGGACGGACTTTGTGAATGGTCTTGGCGCCAGCACGCCCCTGCTGGTGCAGACCATCGTCACGACGGGCGCCGACGCGGCCCCGGGGGCTCAGCCGCTGACGATCAGCGGCCAGCCGCAGGCGCAGGGTCAGCCGCAGACCGCGCTGGTCATCGACGGTCGCTCCAATCCGGGCATCCACATCGAACTGCAGAACGTCGAATTCGCCGCCATCATCGGCAGCGCGACCGTGACCGGCGGAGCGGGCTCCCAGCATGTCTGGGGGGATGGCGCGAGCCAGACCATTTTCCTGGGAGCTGACGACGACGTCCTGCACGGCGGCGGCGGAAACGACACGGTGGGCTCCGCCGGCGGGAACGACGAAGTCTACGGCGACGACGGCGACGACGTCGTGGTCGGCGGCGAGGGCGCGGACTTCGTGCACGGCAACGCCGGGAACGACACCGCCCGGGGCGATGCGGGCGACGACCTTGTCTATGGCGGCAAGGGCGACGACCAGGTGTTCGGCGGCGCCGACAACGACCTGCTGTTCGGCGACTTGGGCCAAGACACCTTGCAGGGCAATACCGGCCACGACACGCTTGATGGCGGCGCCGACAACGACCTTATGTTCGGCGGTCAGAACAACGATCTTCTGCTCGGCGGTGAGGGCGACGATCGTCTCAACGGCGATCTTGGGAATGACACCCTGCAGGGCAATGTAGGCCGCGATACCCTGGAGGGCGGCGCTGGAGCCGATTTCCTCTACGGCGGTCAGGACAATGACGTCCTGTCCGGCGGGGAGGGCGCTGACACCCTGTTCGGCGACCGCGGCGACGATACGCTGATCGGCGGCGCCGGCGCCGACCTCTTCGTGACCGCCAGCGGCAGGGGCGAGGACCAGGTCCTCGACTTCGCCGCGGGCGATCGCGTCGGCCTGCTGGCCGGGACCACCTACAGCGCAGCGCAGGTCGGCGGGGACACGGTGATCACCCTGACTGGCGGCGGGCAAACGACCCTGGTCAATGTCCAGCTGTCCGGCCTGGGCGACGGCTGGATCACGACGATTTAACGCCGCGGGGCGCCTCCGGGGAAGGAAGCCCTTGCTCCAACCGATCTTGTGGGCCGGAAGCGGTCGTTCCCCGCTTCGGCGTTGAGCCCTTCCGAGACATTGAGGGTATCTGTGCCGGCTAGTTCCGACCCGGTCAGCGAATGCGTGGAATGACGATAACAGCGATCGCGCATAGCGCGCCGCATCCAAGCAGCATGCCGCTCACCACAGCCAGCCTACGCAACAGCTCGAGCGCTGGCACATCAGGCAGCGCACCCCAGAACCTGATGGTCATCGAGCCTCTACCGCTCCCCTTTTGCCGCGCTGCGAGCGAACAGGTGCAGGCCGTATGGGCGGCTCAACTCGGATAGGCGCCCATGTCCGCGGCCGGCTCGAGCGCGGCGTCATCACCGTCAGCGCCCTCTTCTTGAGAATGGGCCCCGACCAAGGCCGCACGTTGGCCGATCTCGGCGGCGAGATTGGCGAGGCCGGCGTGTGCACCCGCCGGCATGGCGGCGACCTCGTCGCTCGCGGCCGGAAGCTCCGCGACGATCCGGGCCGTCAGCGCGGCTACGCGCCGGACCGTGGCCGGACCAGCCAAGCCCGCGGCCTCGGCCATTCGCCGCCAATGACGGGCATAGATATGTCGGCCCCGCTGTTGCCCGCCGATATCCTGGGCATGGTTCTGCGTAATGCCGGGCCAGACGAGGCCTGACATCAGGTCGTAGAGCGGCGCCAGGGTTGGTCGGCCCGCGCTGAGCAGGATGGAGTAGTTCTTGGCGTGGGAATCGACATTGCCGATGGCGATGTTGAAGATGACGGCGTCCAACAGGCGGTTGATCTCGCGAGCGGTCATGTGGGCGCGCACCAGATCGAACATTTCCGCGAGCGAGGGCCCTTGGCGGCCAGTGCGGTTATGTTGGTACTTGGCCGCTGGCGGTCGCGCCATCGCCTGGCAGAAGTCCTCCTGGTGGAGGCGCACGATGCGCCCATCCCTGACCTCTCGGTCGTAGCGTTCGACGAGGAGGTAGGAGCGTGCGCCCGCCACCGCGGTGGTGACCGCCGCCACCGGTAGGCCGCAACGCCGCGCCAGCACCATGCAAAGCGCTTCGTTCTGCACGCTGCCAGACAGGCGTGGATTGTCTGGCTTGAGAATGAGCGTTGATGGCGCCCCGTTGATAGGGACCGCCAGGCCCTCGCCGTCGCGTGTGAGCGGCAGCTTCTCCTGGGCGCCGGCGAGGCTCATCGAGACGCCGTCCTCGCCGACCAGAAAGGGCTTGGAGGGAAGTTCCTCGATGATCCGCTCGAGGTCGTCGGGACCTGCGATGCGAACCATGCCCGGCGCCTCGCCGGGTCGCGGCGCGGCGATGGTGAGCGCGCCGGCGAGATCACGACCGGTCTCGGCGATGAGGCCAAGAATATCCTCGCGAGCGACGCCCAACGCCCGTGTCATGGCGCGCAGCGGTTCGCCCTCAGGCAAAAGGTTCATGAGCCAGTAGGCAATGACCTCCGGCGAATGGTCTGCGGCCTTGAGCGGCATGGAAAGTGAGATCGGAAACGCCTCACGCGCCTCGCGCCAGTCGTTCTCGTAGTAGAGCTGGAGGCCCTCGGGACCATCATCCACCGCCGCGATACGCCGATCTTCGATGAAGAACGGCAGAGTCACGGCCGGCCACGCTCAATTGCGATTTCAGCCGCATCGACGACAGACATGCCGGCGGCCTTGGCGGCGGCGAGCGCCTTGCCGAGTTGCGCGGTCGGCTTGCCGGCCTCAAGTTCCACGATGAAGCGTTCGCCAACGCCGATGGCGAGGGCGAGATCGCGCTGCGTCAGCCCCAAACCCTTGCGGGCTCTGCTCAGCGCGGCGCCAAATTCGGCGGCAGTGGTCAGCGGCGTAAACATCCCGATCGGGAAGATACGCGCATCAAATGACACTTAGCAATGCCATTCTTCCCGATCGGGAAGAATTAGCGCTTAGCGAGCTCCACCGAACTCACTCTTCCCGATCGGGAAGAATATTAGATACGAGAGGTGCGCCCTGCGCCCCAGCACGCCATGCCCAGCTTGGCCTCGCTGTCATAGCCATTTGATGGATCGCTCGCTCAGAGGTCCTTCACAAAGGCGATTTGTATTGCATGAGGAGCAGGTTTTCTCAGCCCGAATGTGCTGACTTTGTCATAAGCGTCTCAGGACTAGGGTAGCGGAGACCTGCGACGACCAAGCGACCGGTGCGTCAAGCGGCACATGGCCGACACGAAAGACGACCATCCGCGGCACGATGGTTGGGTGCGACCATGAAGCAGACACCAGCTTAACGCCAAAGCTTGGCGCTTCTATTCAAATTAGATTTAATGGAGGTAGCCGTCGCGAGCGGACCCGGGTTCTTGCCAGTCAGCCCACGCCCACCGACTACAAGCGTTGGGACGACCGGTCGCCCAAACTTAGGCGCGGCGGCGCGCGCGAAATAGAATGCTACGACATCGAGATCGACGACATGGAGCCCGGTCCGCGGCGACGCTTGCGTCACCGCCCCGTCATCTGAACGCCGACAGCGGATGACCGAACAGCGCCAAAAGCTGACCCTTAGAATCGCCCGTCTGTTCAGCTCGCAGCCTGCCTGAAGGGAGCAGACGGTCCTTTCAGATATCTATCGTGTCGGCTTCCGCCGTCAGACGATCGGAAGCTTTGAAGTCCCGGCGCCGGAAGGCCGCCGCGGCGGCCTTGCGCAGCAAGAGATGCGCGGCGCGCGGGTAGCGACGGCGCAGCTTGGCCGCCCACAACTCGGCGTCCTCGCTCCCGACCTCAATCTCGTCGGCGCGCGCCTCGATCATGCTGCTGGCCTCGGGCAAGGCGGGCCAATCCATCAGAAACGCAAGTCCGGGCTCGAACTTCGGGAACGTCGCGGCCAGCGAGAACGCCCGAGCCTCGGCCTCGACGTCGTCGAAATCCGCCAGTCGGGCGATGAAGGCCCTGGCTCTTTCCGGGCTGAGCGTCCGCTCGAACGAAGCCCAGCGAACCTCCTGCGCCTCATCCTCGCGGCCGGCCAGCTCCAGGTACGCGATCCAGGCCGTTTCCCACGCCTCATCGACCCTGGCGGCCTTGCCCGCTGCGCCTTGCGCAGCGCCGCGCAGAACCTCGCCCGCCGCCTCCACCTGCGCGGCGCCGAGCAGGCGCAAGGCGATCCCTGCGGCCACAGGCGGCGATGAACGCGCCTGCGCCGGGAAGGTGCTTGCATAGGCCTCCACGTTCCCCGCCGCGTCGGCCAGCAATCTGATCAGGGTGATCCAACCGGGGCCGGCCCCTGCCCGCTCGCTCAGGAAGCGCAGCGCGTCACCGGCCATCTCGGCGGACGCCTCGTCGAGCAGGCTCGGCAGCCAGGCTTTCCATCCGACCGGGTTCTTGATCAGGCTGTCGACCAGCGCCGCCGCGGCGAGACCGGGCGACACGCTCTTCAACAAGCGGCCGAGGTCCCCGGCCGCACGCGCAAACACCACTTCGAGTTCGTCGCCGCGTTCGCGGTATCTTGCTCCGATGCTCTTGGCCGTATCGGTCAATCGCCAGAGCCGCTCGATGGCGGCGTCCGCGTCCATCGGCGCCAGGCGATCTGCGATCAGCCCGCGAAGCGCGTCGAGATCGCGGATGAACGCCGGGCGCTGGCGCCAGGTGATCTTGCCGCGACTGGTTTCGAATGACGCCAACCGCTTGTCGATTTCCGCCGCCAACGAGGACGGCCCGTGCTCGGCCGCCAGTTCCATACGCAGACGCCGCTTCAGGTCGGGCCTGGTCCCCGCAACCTCGACTAGGATCTCTGCGAGCCGCTCTGCGCCCAGAGCAGCCAAATTCTCCGCTGTGACCGTCCGCCGCTTGGCCGCCGGGCGCTTCATCGCTGCTCACCTTTCCGCGGTGGACGTTTGGGTCTTCCGCCCGGGGATACGCTCTTCCCGCGCTCAGGACCAAGGACCAGCCAGGCCGGCGCATGGTCGCTCGCCCCCTCAAGGCCGCGGACTTGACGATCCACGCCGGCGTCGATCAGCCGGTCGGCCAGTCCGGGCGAGAGCAGCAGGTGATCGAGACGCAGCCCTTTGTCGTTGGGCCAGCGCTGACGCATGTAAGCCCAGAAGGTCCAGAGCGGCCCCGTGGGATGAACCGCGCGCAGCCCGTCTGTCCACCCGGCCTCAATCAGGCCCGAAAACCGGGCGCGCGCCTGGGGGTCGACCAGCGCATCGCCCGCCCAGTGATGGGGCTGGTAGATGTCGGCTTCGGTCGGCGCGACGTTGTAGTCGCCCGCCAGGATCACGGGCGCGCCGGTGGCGAGCAGCGAGGCGGCGTGCGCCGCCAGCCTGGCCTGCCAGGCCAGCTTGTAGGCGAACTTCGGCCCCGGGTTCGGGTTGCCGTTCGGCAGGTAGATCGAGGCGACGAGCACGCCGCTGACCGCCGCTTCGATGTAGCGCGCCTGTCCGTCGCTTGGATCGCCCGGGAGGGACTGGCGCGTCAGGATCGGCGCCCCGCCCCGCGACAGGATGGCCACGCCGTTCCACGTCCGCTGGCCACGCCAGACCGCGCCATAGCCGGCGGCCGCGAGCGCCGCCTCTGGAAAGGCCTGGTCTTCGGCCTTGAGCTCCTGCAGGCACACCACGTCCGGCTGGGCCTGGCCAAGCCAGTCGAGGAGGTTGGGCAGCCGCTTGTTGATGTTGTTGATATTGAAGGTGGCGATCTTCACGGACGCAGCCCGCCTTGCTCAGCCCGCGCGCGACCATCGCGCCGCAGGCGTTGTGATCGCACGCCTGGCGGTGATCGGGCGGTGATGTCCTGGCGACGCCCTCCCGGCGCTGCGGCGACGATGCGTAGGCGCATGCCTCAGAACCTAACCAGGACAAGCGACTGCCAGGCCACCGAGACCAGGCCAAGGCCTGCGCCCACTGCGGCCACTGTTGACGTAAACCGGGCGGGGGCCGCTTCTGGACGCCGCAAGTCCGTGAGCGCGCGCGCCAGGACCCCGCCGCAGAGCGCCAGGCAAAGCAGGCTGAAAACGGCGCCGCCCAGCCGCCAACCCTCGCCCCCGACAAGATCTTCCAGGCTGGCGATCGCGTAGAGTCCCGTGAAGTGGAGCGCCCATACCCCGAGGCCTGCGAGCATCATGACGCCGGTACGCACGGGTCATGCACCAGGGAAGAGACGCGTGAGCAGCATCGAGAACGCGCCCTGCCCTGCCGAGTAGATGAGGAAGAGACTGATCAGGTCGGAGGTCGTGGGTCGCTCGGGCGCAATCAGCCCGAAGAGACGACGCAGCACGATGTAGACGCCCATGAGCAGCGCCACGGCGACGAACAGCGATTGCCAGGCCAGGAAGGTGTAGACCATCGCGCCGTGGGCGCTGGCTTGCGCCCGCAGGTCGCTCGCACGCCAACTCGACAGGTCCAGCAGCCAGGCTCCGGCCAGGACCACGCCGGCCGCCACCATGAGCCAGACCGCCAGACGCGCCGCGCGCAGGGTCCGCCTGGCTAGACGGGCCGAGGTGAACGCCAGCACGGCTGCTGCGGCGTTGAGCGCCAGCCCGCCAAGGAGCGTCGCGTGCGCCGGGGGCGCAGACCAGATCGCCGGATTGCGGCTCCAGAGGAACACGTAGCTGAAGGCCGCCAGGATCAGCACCATCGCGGCGACGACGAGCGTGATCATCATCGCCCACCAACCGTGGCCGCTGGGTCCAGACACATAGGTCGGCACGCGCAAGCGCCCGCCGATGTGCGCGCGCTCCGCATCGAACGGCAGGTCCAGCGACCAACACCATCGCATCATGCAGGAGACCGCGAGCACGCCGCTCACCACGCTCGCCGGGTAGGCCTGCACGGTGAGCAGCAGGAAAAACCCCGCCGTGAAGACCGCCGCCCAGACCGGCCAGGGTGAAGGATCGGGCATGCGCAGCAGCGCCTGCGGCGCGGCCGCAAGAGTGCTGGTCAGGATGGTCTCGCGCCCGCCGGTCGCCGACCCCGGCAGCAGGTAGCGCCCGGCCTCGACGTCGCGAGCAAGATCGGGCTGATCCCATAGCGGGTAGAGGCTTTTGACGATCGGGATCGAACGGACCGAGTAGAGCCCCGCGGGTAGCCACTCCAGGCCGGGGCTCTGGTGCATGTCCCCCGCCGCCCGCTCGCCGAACGGCCGGAAGTTGCGGATCATGTCGTAGATCCAGAGCGCGACCGCGAGCGCGAAGATGAAGGCGCCGATCGTCGAGATCAGGTTCGGCAGCTCAAGGTGGCGGCCTGGCAGGTAGGTGTAGACACGGCGCGGCATGCCCATCAGCCCGGCCAGATGCATGGGCAGGAAGGTGATGTGAACGCCGGCGAACATCAGCGCGAACACCCATTTGCCGACCCGTTCGCTGAGCGGCCGGGCGCTCGCCATCGGCAGCCAATAGTAGATGGCCGCGAACATGGGAAAGACCATCCCGCCGATGAGCACGTAGTGGAGGTGCGCGACGATGAAATAGGTGTCGTGGGCCTGCCAGTCGAAAGGCACCATGGCGACCATCACCCCGGTCAGCCCGCCCATCGTGAAGACCGCCACCGCACCGATGACGAAGAGTCCGGCGGTGGTGTAGCGGGGCTTGCCGTCGGCGAGCGTCGCGATCCAGGCGAACACCTGGACGCCGGCGGGGATCGAGACCGCCATCGATGCGGCCGAGAAGACATTGATCGACATGGTCGGCATGCCGGTCGTGAACATGTGGTGCGCCCAGACCCCGAAGCTGATGAAGCCGGTGGCGATCATCGCCAGCACCACCAAAGGGTATCCGACCAGCGTCGTGCGTGCGACGGCCGGCACGATCGTCGACATGGCGCCCGCCGCGGGCAGGAAGATGATGTAGACTTCCGGGTGGCCGAAGAACCAGAAGAGGTGTTGCCACAACAGCGGATCGCCCCCGCGGGCGGGATCGAAGAACGGCCAGTTCAGCGCCCGCTCCAGCTCCATCAGCGTCGTCGCCAGGATCACCGATGGGAAGGCGACGATGATCATCACCGCGAAGATCAGCATCGCCCAGGCGAAGACCGGCAGCTTGTCGAGCGTCATGCCCGGCGCGCGCGTGCGCAGGACGCCGACGATGATCTCGATGGCGCCGGCGATGGCCGATATCTCGATGAAGCCGATGCCGACCAGCCAGAAGTCGGCGTTGATGCCCGGCGACCAGGTCGTGCTCGTCAAGGGCGGGTACATGAACCAGCCGCCGTCGGGCGCCAGACCGAAGAACAGCGAAGCGAAGAAGGCCAGGCCGCCGATCAGATAGGCCCAGAAGGCGTAGGCGCTGAGCCGCGGGAACGGCAGATCGCGGGCCCCGAGCATCTGCGGCAGCAGCAGGACGCCAAGCGCCTCCACCGCCGGGACCGCAAACAGGAACATCATCATCGTGCCATGCACGGTGAAGAACTGGTTGTAGGTCTCCTGCGGCAGGAAGCCGTTCAGCGGGAGGGCGAGCTGGGTGCGCATGAGGACGGCCACCGCGCCCGCCAGGACGAAGAACAGCATGGCTGCGCCGACATAGTAGACGCCCACGAAGTTGTTGTTGATCGCCGTGATCCACCCCCAGCCGCTTGGCCGGCGCCAGATGCGTTCGAGTTCGGCGAGTTCGCGCGCAGGCCGGCGCCCCTTGGTGGGGAAGCGCGCCTGCAGCGTTTCCAGGGCGATTCCCTCCTCGCTCACTTGAGCCCCTCAAGGTACGCGGCCAGGGCGTTGAGGTCCTGGCCGGTCAGCACCGGGTAGGACGGCATGCGGTTGCCCGGCTTGATCGCCTGGCTGTCGGCGACCCAGCCGGCGAGGGTCCCGCGGTTATTGGGAAGGATGCCCGCGCCGAGCGTGCGGCGGGCGCCGACATGGGTGAGATCAGGTCCCGCCAACCCATTGGCGCCGGCGCCTCGCACGGTGTGGCACGCGCCGCATCCGGCGGCGGCGAAGACCTCCGCGCCGCGCAGAGCCTGCGGGTCCTCCGGCGCCTTGGCGCCGCCGGCCCGCGCCGCGCGCCAGGCTTCGAAGGCCGCAGGGTCGTGAGCGACGACCACGAACCCCATCAGCGCGTGCGGTCCGCCGCAGAACTCGGCGCACTGGCCAGCATAGACGCCCGGAGCGTCGGCCTGGAGGCGCAGGATGTTGCGCCGTCCGGGGATCATGTCCTTCTTGCCGCCCAGGCGCGGGACCCAGAAGCTGTGGATCACGTCGGCGGAGTCGAGCTCGAAGACCACCGGCCGACCGACGGGGATGTGCACTTCGTTGGCGTCCTGCAGCGCCTCGCGACCTTGGCTGTCGAGATAGGCGACCCGCCACCACCACATCTCCCCGGTGACCCGCACGCGCATCTCGCCAGGCCGCGGCGTCTCGCTGAGGCGGCTGTTGAGGCTCAGCCCATAGATCAGCAGCGCGCTGAGCACGACGACGGGGAAGGCCAGCCCGCCGGTCCAGACCAGCCAGGTTCCGCCCAATCTGCGGCGCCAACGGCGAGGACCCAGGAGCGCCAGGGCCAGGGCGACGACCACCAGTGCAAGGACCGCCCCCCCGCCCGCGAACAGCACCCAGGACAGCGTGTTGACCGTCGCGGCGAAGGGACCGGCCGGGTCAAGCGCCGGCGGCGGCCAGCCGGCGAAGGCTTCCGGCGCGCGCAAGTCAGCGTTCATGGAGGCCGTAGAGATAGGCGGCGACGTCGCGGGCTTCGTCCTGGCTCAGCGAACTGGGCGGCATGGCCGTTTCAGGCGCCAGGCTGGGGGCGTCCCGAAGCCAGGCCACCAGAACGCCCGGCTGGTTTGGAAAGCGCCCGGCGATCAGGGGGCGGGCGCCGAACCCTTTCAGCGAGCCCCCGACGGCGCCGCGCGGCCAATCGAGCCCCGGCACCACGTGGCAGGCGCCGCACCCAGACTGCCTGATCAGCTCAAGGCCGCGCTGCGGATCGGCGCCGGAAATCTGGCGTGGAGGTCTGCTCTTGTCGGCGCAGCCGCCGAGCGCTGCGATCATGAGGATCGCCGCGCCCCAGGGCCGCCCTGACGATCTTCCGGCAGCATGCATTGCGCCTCCCTTGCCGGTGAGGAAACCTCGCCCCGCGGCGCAGGTTCCGTGTCGGAACCGATACAGCCTGGCTGGTGTTGCCGACTGCGTGCGCCTGGCCCTCCTCCTTCCCTCGCTCTGCGGTCTGATCGCGGCCTGCGGTCCAGCGCCCCAAGCGCGCATCGACCCGTTCACCAAGAGCGGCGAGGTCATTGCGCTGAGCGGCGGACGAGGCGGCGCGGCCAACGCCTGCTTCGGATGCCATGGCCTCGCCGGACAAGGCGACGGGGTCGCCGCTCCGCGCCTGGCGGGGCTCGACGCCGGGTATCTGCAAAAGCAGCTGGACGACTACGCTTCGGGGCTGCGGCCCGATCCCACCATGCAGCCCGCCGTCCGCTGGCTCTCGCCCGACGATCGACGGGCGGTCGCAGCGCACTATGGCGCCATGGCCGCTCCGATGACCGGGCGGCCAAGCCTTTCGACCCCGCCCGTGTGGCTTGACGGCGACGCGCGGCGCGGCGTGATCGCCTGCGCCGTCTGTCACGGCGACGATGGCCGCGGCGTCGGCGCGGCCAATCCGGCCCTCGCAGGTCAGCCCGCCGGCTACACGCTTGAGCAGATCAGGCGATGGCAGGCGGCCAAGCGGCGCAACGACGCGCGCGGCGTCATGGCGATCGCGGTCGCGCAGGTGACGCCGCTCGAAGCGAGCGCCATAGCCGGCTGGCTTGAGCGCCAACCTGCTTCTCCCAGGCCCTATAGCGACGCTGCCAGCCTGTCCGCCGCCGAGGCCGCTGCGGCACAATTGGCAGCATCCCGTGGAACACGTCGTCCCGGTCGATGAAGTGATGCTTGAGCGCGGCGGCGACGTGAACCGGGATCAGCATCAGCAACGACACGACAAGGCCAAAGTGCATCCACTCGGCCGCCGCCTCGATCTGCCAGCGGCGCTCGGCGGTCAGTTCCTGGAAGGGCATTAGCGGCCAGGGCGTTATGCCCGCCAGCAGCAGCTGCTCCTCCCGCGCCGTCGCTGACAGCATCGCCCAACCGCTCAGCGGCAAGCCAAAGAGGCAGATGTAGAAGACGTAGTGACCGACGTGGGCGAACAGGCTCTCCAAACCCGGCTTGTCGGCGTCGTTGATCACCGGCGGCGCCAGCAGTCTCCAGCCGCCGCGACAAACCACCAGCACAAGCATGACCAGGCCGATCGCATAGTGCAGATCGTGGGCCCCCACCTTGCCGGCCCCGACGGGCGCGCGGCCCATCCACCAGCCGAGCGCAAGCTGAAAGACAACCAGCCCGGCCATCACCCAGTGAAACACGATCGCGACGGGGGAGTAGCGGCCCTCGTCGGCGTGACCGGCCGCCCACTCCAGAATGTTGGCGACGAGCTTGTCGATCATAACGCGTTTTCGCGCAGGCCCGTGGTCAGGAGGTCACGCACGGCGGCCAGGGCCGCCAGGAGATAGACGCCGGCCGCCGGCACCCACATGATGAGGCCCGCGGCCTGCTGATCTTCCAGCGGCGTCAGGCCGAACGCGAAGGTCGAGGCCAGGTGCGGCGCGTAGAGCGGAGCCTGCGAGAACGTCAGCACCGCTCCGAGCAGTCCCATCGCCACCATCGCGACCAGCAGGGCGCCGGTCGCCGCCAGCGCGCTGGCCGAGCGCACCGCTCTCCAGAACCAGATCGCCGAGAACAGCAAGCTGGCCTGCATCAGCCAGTAGGCCCCGTCATCGCGCAGCGCCAGGCCGTAGGCGGCCGGCGCATGCCAGGCCCAGAACACCAGCGCCTGACAGACGAGCGCCGCGGCGAGCTGGCCGCGCGGCGCGCTCCGTGGCGTGGCCCAGACCAGCAGCGGCGCAGCAAGCGCCACAAGCAGCACATGGTGCACCGTGCGCGCCGAGAACAGCGCCGAACTCATCGCGCAGAGCGGCGATACGAAGATCACCGCAAGGACCAGCAGGCCGCCAAGTCCCGCGGCCGGGCGCGGCGAACGCGCGAGGCAAAGGACGGCTGCGGCGGCGAGGGCTGCAAGGACGAGCGGGTCGAGGTTCCACCGGCCAAGAACGTCTTCCGGCAACGGCGGCGCTCCGCAGTAGGGCGTCGATAGCTCTTGCAGCATCCGGCCGCTCCCGTTCCTCAGCCTGGCGCCCGCGCCGCGACGCGCCAGACCGTGTTCGACAGGTCATCAGCGATGAGCAGGGTTCGGCTGCGCGGATCGAAGGCGACGCCCACCGGTCGGCCGCGGGCCCCGCCCTTCTCGTCCAGGAAGCCGGTCACGAAATCGACGGGGGGACCGGTCGGGCGGCCGCCCGCGAAGGGAACGAAGACCACCTTGTAGCCAGCCAGGTCCTGCCGGTTCCAGCTCCCGTGCTCGCCGATGAACGCGCCTTGGGCGAACACGCCGCCAAAGCCGCCCTGGGTGGCGAAGCTCAGGCCTAGGGCCGCCACGTGCGAGCCGAGGGCGTAGTCGGGCGTGATGGCCTTGGCGACCATCTCAGGCTTCTGGGGCCGTACGCGCGGATCGACGTTTTGTCCCCAATAGCTGTAGGGCCAGCCATAGAACGCGCCCTCGCGCACGGAGGTGAGATAGTCCGGGACCAGCTGGGGTCCAAGTTCATCGCGCTCGTTGACCACGGCCCACAGCGCGCTGGTCGTGGGCTCGATCGCCAGCGCGGTGGGGTTGCGAATCCCCGTCGCGATGGTGCGCCGTGCGCCCGTCAGTCGATCGATTTCCCAGATGACGGCGCGTTCCTCTTCCACGGCCATGCCGCGTTCGCCGATGTTGCTGTTGGAGCCGATGCCCACATAGAGCCGCGCGCCGTCGGCGCTGGCCGCCAGCGACTTGGTCCAGTGGTGATTGAGTTGGGATGGAATCCTGGTCACTTCCTCGCCGCGGCCCGCCACGCGGGTCTGACCGTCCTGATAGGAAAAGCGCAGCAGCGCGTCCTGGTTGGCGACGTAGAGCGCCCCTTCGACGAACGCCAGGCCATAGGGCGCGTTCAGCCCGTCGATGAAGACCGTGCGCAGCTCGGCGGTTCCATCCCCGTCGGCGTCCCGCAGCAGGGTGATCTGGTCCCCTCCCTTCACCTTGGTCTTGCCAAGGCTCTTGATGTAGCCGGCGATCACGTCCTTGGGCCGGACCTTTGGCGCGCCGCCGCCCGAGCCCTCGGCGACAAGAACATCGCCGTTCGGCAGGACGAGAATCTGGCGCGGGACCTTCAGGTCGCTCGCCATGGGCGTAATCGAAAAGCCGGCGGGCACGGTCGGGACCTTCCCGTCCCACCCCGCAGGTCTGGCGATCTTCATCGGCGGGACCAGCGTCTCGTGCTGCCGGGGCAGCTGGGGTTCGGGACCGGTCTGCGCAAGGTCCCGCTCATTTGGGCCGCAGGCCGCCAGGACGAAGGGCGCCAGGGCCAGGATGATCAGACGCCGGCTCATCGCGCGATCCTCCGGGCGGCGGAAAAGCCGATCCACCCCGCCAGCAGCGCGGCGAGCATGGAGGTCAGCGAGAGCAGCAGCCCCAAGGCGCCCACAGAGCTCCACCCGTCACGGCTGTGCTGGAAGGCGTTGACGAGGCCAGCGCCCCACATGATCACGATCAGGAGCAGATATCCCCCCGCCCGCACGCGGCCTGCGCGACGTGCGAGCACCGCGCTGACAAGGGCCCAGAGCAGGACCATCGCGCCGACGACGAGCGCGCCGGTGATCATCCAGGCGGCGAAATTCGACCACTGGAGTTCGGCCGTCCGGAGATAGGCGATGTCCGACACCAGCGCGCCTGTGAAGAGCGCGATCGGGAACGCCAGAAGGATGGCGTGAAGCGGATGGAGCATTGGTCTTGAGACCGTCTCGAAGTCATGCGTCCGCCGCTCCGGCATTCCGTTCTCCCTAGACGATCCCGTAGGCAATGATCGGCCGAGCTTTAGGTTTCACCCTGGCCGGCTGGAACCGTCATCGATCAGCGGCCGCCGGCTTGCCCGGGCGGCGGATCAAAACAAGCGCTACGCTGTTCACTCCTGGTCATGTCCCTCCCCGCCGAACTCGATTGGCGCCAGTTGGCGCTGGCCGCCGCGGCAGCCGCGCTGCTGCTCTTTGGTCTCTTCAGCATTCCGCGGATCGGACTGGTCATCCGGGCCGTGTTTTCGTTCGGCGTCCTGGCTCTGGGGCTGCTGATCATCTTCCAGCGCGCCGCCCTCGATCCCTATCTTTCGCAGGTGACCGAGCGGCTCGGTCTGGACAGCCAGCAGATCGTCGGCCGCGAAGTCCGCATCGCCATGGCCTCAGACGGCCATTTCTGGGTCCAGGCGGACATCAACGGCGTGCGGCGCAGAATGCTGGTCGACAGCGGCGCAACGGTCACGGCCCTGGCGCCCGATACGGCGGCGCGGGCGCGCGTCGAAGCCGACCCGAGCCTCGTGCCCGTCCTTGTCCGCACCGCCAACGGCGTCGTGCAGGCCAAGACAGGAGAAATCGAGAGCCTGAAAATCGGCGGCATCGAAGCTGCGAACCTCAAGGTCGTCATCTCCCCTTCCGCAGGAACGATCGACGTCCTGGGGATGAACTTTCTCTCTCAGCTGGCGTCCTGGCGCGTGGAGGGCCGCACGCTGATCTTGACGCCCGACGCCGCGGCCGCATCGGACCACGATCCCTCCACCGATCGCGCCGCGGCGGCCCAGGGGCGCTAGCGCCGCCTTCCCCATGAGGGGTGAACCACAAGGCGCCTTGTCCGTTGGCGATAGAGTTCATGAGAGGGAGCGCGCGCGTGAACAGCGGCCCGAAACCGAAGCCAGCCATCAAGCCGTTCGGAGGCCCCGCGGGGGGATATGGGTCCCTGGCCTCCGTGAGCGAGGTCCTCCTGCGAGAGGGCTTGCCGATCGCCGGCGTCGAAACGCTCGCCCATCAGAACAAGCCTGGCGGGCCGATGTGCGTAAGCTGCGCCTGGGCCAAGCCGGCCCGGCCGAAGATCGCCGAGTTCTGCGAGAACGGCGCCAAGGCCACGGCCTGGGAGCTGACCCGCCGCCGGACCAACGAGGCGTTCTTCGCGCGTCACACGCTCGCAGAGCTTGAACAGTGGATCGACCACGACCTTGAGGAGGCTGGACGACTGACGCGCCCCATGCGCTGGGACGCAGGCAGCGACAAGTATGTGCCCGTCGCCTGGGAGGAGGCTTTCAGCGAGATCGGCCGGGAACTGGCCGCGCTGCGCTCCGACCCCGATCAGACGGTGTTTTACGCCAGCGGCCGCGCGAGTCTGGAGACGAGCTATCTCTGGCAGCTCTTGGCGCGGCTCTATGGCACCAACAATCTGCCAGACAGCTCGAACATGTGCCACGAATCCACCTCGGTGGCGCTGCCCGAGAGCATCGGCGTCTCGGTCGGCACGGTGACGCTGCAAGACTTCGATCAGACCGATCTCATCCTCTATCTGGCGCACAATCCCGGCACGTCCGCGCCGCGTATCCTGCATCAGTTGCAGGACGCCGCCCGCCGCGGCGTGAAGATCATCGGCTTCAACCCTCTTCGCGAGCGCGGACTGGAGCGGTTCCAGAACCCGCAATCGCCCAAGGAGATGGTGATCGGCCGCCAGACCCAGATCGCAGACGAGATCCATCAGGTGAAGGTCGGCGGGGACATCGCCGCGCTCACGGGGGTCTGCAAGGCGTTGATCGAAGCCGACGACAGCGCGCTGGCCGCCGGCCAGGCCAAGATCAAAGACCGCGAGGCGCTCCTGGGCGACACCGACGGCGACGCCGGCTTTTCCATCAAGGCGGCCGTGGCCGACGGGCTGGATCACCGCGTTCTCGACCATGCGTTCATAGCGCAACACACGGCCGGCTTTCCCGCCTTCGCCGAGCACTGCCGCTCGACGCCCTGGAGCGAGATCGAGGCCGTGTCGGGCCTCAGTCGCCAGGCGCTGACCGACGTGGCCCGCAGCTATGGCGCCGCCAAGCGGGTGATCGCCATCTATGGCATGGGGCTGACCCAGCATGTGGGCGGCGTCGACAACGTGCAGATGCTCTGCAATCTGCTGCTGCTGGGCGGCAATATCGGCAAGCCGGGCGCGGGGATCTGCCCGGTTCGGGGCCACTCCAACGTCCAGGGCCAACGCACGGTCGGGATCACCGAGAAGCCGGAACTCGCCCCGCTGGACGTTCTGGCCCGGCAGTATGATTTCGAGCCCCCGCGCAGGGAAGGCCTCACGACCGTGAGCGCCTGCCAGGCGATGATCGACGGGAAGGTGAAGGCGTTTGTCGCCCTCGGCGGCAATTTCCTTCGCGCCGCGCCCGAGACCGGCAAGGTGGAGGAAGCCTGGTGCGGGCTGCGCCTGACCGTAGCGATCGCCACCAAGCTCAACCGCAGCCACGTGGTGCACGGCGAGGTCGCCTACCTGCTGCCGTGTCTCGGCCGTCTGGAGATCGACCGTCAGGCGAGCGGCGAGCAAAGCGTCACGATGGAGAGCAGCCTGGCGCATTTCCACGCCTCGCGGGGGCGGGCGACGCCGGCCTCGCCTGAGCTTCGGTCCGAGCCGGCGATCGTGGCGGGTCTCGCCCTCGCCGCCTTGCCCGCCAACGCCAAGACGCCATGGCGGGCCTGGATCGACGACTACGCGCGCATCCGTCAGGCGATCGAGGAGACCTTCCCCGCGACTTTCACGGGCCTTGGCGAGAAGGCGTTCCTGCCTGGGGGCATGGCGCGCCCGCTGGCGGCGCGGGAGCGCAAGTGGAACACTCGCTCGGGCAAGGCCAACTTCAAGACGCCTACGCGCCTTTTCGCCGGCGATCTCGCCAGTCTGCATCGCGAGGGCGTGTTGCAGCTGACGACCATGCGCAGCAACGATCAGTTCAACACCAGCATCTACGGCTATCATGACCGGTTCCGCGGCGTGCAGGGAACGCGAATGGTGCTGTTCATGAACCCCGCGGACATCTCCGCGCTCGGGTTCGCGGCTGGCGAGTTGGTGGATCTGACCACGGCGGTCGACGACGGCGTCGAGCGTGTCGTGCGCCAATTCCAGATCGTGGCCTATGACATTCCGGGCGGCTGCTGCGCGGCCTACTTCCCCGAAGCCAATCCCCTCGTACCGCTCGGCCACCACGATCCAAAGGCGCATACGCCGGCCTACAAGGCCGTGCCCGTGACGCTGTCGCGCTCAAGGTCCCAGGCAAGGGTTCGTCCGCTATGACCGCCGCCTGCGCAGAAGCCAGCCGCGTTGCGGTCCGAGCGTCCGCCGTCAGCCACGGATCGCGCATGGTGGCCGAAGAGGTCGCCATCGCCATGGTCTACGACGGTTCCACCCACGCCGTGCTGATGGCCACGCCCGCCGATCTGCATGACTTCGCCTTGGGATTCAGCCTGACCGAGGGCGTAATCGACCACCCGGACGATCTTGTCGAGCTGGACGTGGTCGAGCAGCCGGGCGGCCTGGAGCTGCGCATGTGGCTGGCGGGCGCGCGCGCTCAGGACTTCCGCAACCGCCGACGCGCGCTGATCGGCCCGACCGGTTGCGGGCTCTGCGGCGTCGAGAGCCTGGCCGAGGCGTCGCGTCCGCCGCTGCGGGTGCACGCCTCGCCCGCCTTCAGTCCCAGCGACCTCAGCTTGGCCATCGCCCTCCTGGACGGACAACCGCTTGGCGCTTTGACCCGCTCGGTTCACGCCGCCGGGTTGTGGACGGCCAAGGCAGGCCTGGTCGCGGTGCGCGAGGACGTCGGCCGCCACAACGCGCTCGACAAGCTCGCCGGGGCCCTGCTCGCCGCTGGCGAGCCGGCTGGCGAGGGGATGCTGCTTCTGACCTCCCGGGTTTCAGTCGAGATGGTACAGAAGGCGGCCCGGATGGGCGTCGGCGTCCTGGCTGCGCTCTCGGCGCCCACGGCGCTGGCGCTGCGCGTCGCAGACGCGGCCGGGATCACCCTGGCCGCCATCGCGCGCCGCGACGGCTTTGAGGTGTTCACCCATCCGCATCGGCTGGGCCTGGCGTGAGCGTCCGGCCGGCTGGGCCGGAACACACAAGCGCTGCCCACGTTGGTCAGCTGGTCAAGCTTGGAGGGCGCGTGAATCTTGCGGCGAACCGTAACTATGCAAGGGCTCTAGGCTTGGGCTTTGGCGGCGCGCTCTTGTTCGCCTTGCCGCTGCTGATGACGATGGAGATGTGGCGGCTGGGCTTCGCCATGGAGCAAGGAAGGCTCCTTGGCCTCGTGCTGGCCAGCCTGCCGATGCTGCTTGGCCTCTCCTACTTCGCCGGATTCGAGCCGACCTTTCGATTGAAGGATGAGATCCTCGACATGCTGGCGGCGCTGGGCATCGGCCTGCTGCTTTCCGCCGTCGTCCTCAGCCTCTTTGGAGCCTTGCGGCTGGAGCACGCCCCGCTTGAGACGACCGGAAAGATCGCTCTATGCGCCATTCCCGGCGCAATGGGCGCGCTGCTTGCCGGGAAACAGTTCGGAGACAGCGACCTAGCGCGCACCCGCACCAAGGCGCGAACCGCCTATGGTGGGGAGCTCTTCACGGTGGCGGTCGGCGCCCTCTTTCTGGCTTTCAACATCGCCCCGACCGAGGAAGTCTCCCAGATCGCGCGGCAGATGGGACCGATCAGATGCCTTCTCCTGCTGATGGTGTCGCTGCTGCTATCGCATGTCATGGTCTATGAGCTGGGTTTCCCCGGCCAGGACGTCCGGCGCGGCTCGGGCGGCTTTGCGGGAACCTTCGTGTTCTTCACGGCCCCGGCTTACGCCATCTCTTTCGCGATCAGCGCCTATACCCTCTGGAGCTTTGGTCGTCTCGACGGCCTCGCCGTCACGGAAATCAACGCGACCGTGCTCGTGCTGGCCTTCCCCGCCGCCATCGGCGCTGCGACCGCCCGGCTGGTGATCTGATGACTGCCGCAAAGCCAAAATCCAAGCCGACATCACCTCGCGCCGCGAGCGTCAAAGACAAGGCGAGCCCCGCGCGCAAGTCGGCCCCATCGCCAGGGTCGCAAAGCGCGCAGACGCCGCTCCTGGAATGGATCGCGGCGGGCGTCGGTGCGGCGCTCATCCTGGCCGTGCTGTCGGTGATCGTTCTCGACATCGCCCGGGCGCACGACGCCCCTCCCGATCTGGTGGTGCGCTCCAAGGGCTCTGAACGTGTCGCAAACGGTTACCTGCTGCACATCGAGATCAAGAACCGCGGAGATCAGCCCGCCGCGCAGGTGGACGTCGAAGGGCGGCTCGGTCATGGCGCGGCGGCTCAAACCGCGAGCGTCACTTTCGACGATGTTCCGGGAGGTTCGGTGCGCAGCGGCGGCTTGCTCTTCAAGTCTGATCCGCGGGGAGGCGCGGTCGAGCTGAGCGCCAAGGGGTTCACCGATCCCTAGTTCGCCCGTCGGGTGCAGCCAATCTGCCGCTCGCGCGTCTTTCGAGGTCTGTAATGGAGAGACGCATGCTCAACTCGCTTCTCATCGGTATGGTCGCCGGCGCCAGGTCCATCACGCCGCTGGCGGCGGTCAGCGAGGCGGCGCGAACCGGGGCGCTTCCCACCGACAACGGCGCGCCCCGATACATCAGCCATCCGCTGGTCGCGGCTGGGACCAAGGCCTTGGCGGCCGGCGAGCTGCTGGGCGACAAGATGACCTCGGCGCCTGACCGCATCGTGCCCGCCGGCATCGCGGCCCGGTTGGTGACGGGGGCTCTGGCAGGCGCTGCGCTGGCGCCTCGCCGTCAAGCCGCCCTTGGCGCCCTGCTGGGCGCGGGCGGCGCTGTCGCCGCGGCCTACCTGACGTTTGGGGCGCGGATGGCGGCGATGCGTCGATACGGCCAGAAGAAGACAGGCCTTGTGGAAGACGCCCTGACCTTGGGCGCCACGCAGTTGGTGATGAGGCGGGCGGCCGCGCAGCCGGCGCCCAGGCGCGTCAAATGAGCTGGCTGTGAGAAAAACGCGCGAAGCCTGACGGCGGCGCGAGTTGTGTGCTTTCGGGTAGGCGAAGCCAAACCGAGATGAGGAGCGATGCCCTCGACTCTCTAAATGTCTTCGACGAACGCCTTGCGCGGACCGCGAGCCAGGTTTGCCTTGGCGGGCGTCAGGCCGTGAAATCACCGCCGGAAGTTTTGATTATCTAAAAGAACCATCGCGCAAGGGCGGTGGCCAATATGGCGATCACGACAAATGGGATGGCGATGACGCCGGCCCCGGTGGCGTGGGCCTTGAACCAGTCGCCGAGTTCGACCGAGATCGAGTCCCTGGCGGGCGGAGAGGTAGGCTTCGAACGCGTGACCATATGTTCACTATACGTTCTAGGCGGCGGACTGGCTAGCGAATACTGTATGTTTCGTACAGTCACTGGCGAGGCGCATCATTTTACCCGGGCGGATAGACTTGGATCTTTGAGGCAGAAGCCACGGTAAGCCCACTTCGACGCAGCATTGGTTGTCTAGCCATGACCCGAACTCTCGCAAAGGCGACATCAGGCCACGCAACCCGAAAGGCCAGAACGCCGGCATCTCGGGCGAGACGGGGCGGTTTCCGAGGCCGCTGCCGAGCGTTCTGGCTGGCCCCACAAAGTGCGTCGGCGAAAACCGTTGATCAGGCGGCGTGCGAGACGACTGTTGTGTGAGACGTCTTATATCTGGGGTCGCCGCCCCCTCTATTCCATGCGGCTCGGTCCCGATGGGAGAAGCCGTCGCAGAAATGCTCGGCGCAGGCGATCGATTTCGCGCTGAAGGGCCGGCCGCTTGGGCGCGCTGCCTCGACAAGAACCAGGCGGGGCGGGCGTCTCCCTTGACGTCATTGTGAAGCTCCGTGGGCTGAACCTCCCTTGGAGGAAAGTGTTGAGTGCTGGAACCGCCCCAATTGACCGCCTCCACAATTGACCGCCCAAGGAGCAGACATGGACCGAAACGCCACCCAAGCTCCTTCTCGCGATCGCACCGCCTCCCCCAAGCTCCCAAAGCGCCAGGGCCGCACAATCGAGCAGATCGCCGCCGGCGTGCGCCGCCAGCGAGCGCATATCATGCTGCTGGACGGGGCCGACCCGTTGCGCGGCGGGGTCGCAGATTAGGCGCAGGCGCTACCGAAGGGCGGGCGGACAGGGCCTTTTGTCACCGGCAGTGACGTCCTGCAGCCTAGCTCGTTCCGCCCTTGGGAGCTTCGCCGCCGGCGTTGAGAATGGCGGTCTGCAAGTCGTCAAAAGAGTAAGGCTTGTTGAGGAACGCGCCGTCGTCGGGCACCTCGCGATCAATGCCTCGCCCGGATGTAACGACAAGCTTCACCGCAGGCCATGCGCGGTGAACCTGATCGGCGAGGCTGAGTCCATCAAGACCCCCCGGCATGTCCACGTCAGTGAACAGCACCCCTACGTCAGGCCGCGATCTGAGCACCTTCAGCGCCTCTTCGGCACTCTCAACGGCGACCACTTCGTAGCCGGCGTCTTCAAGACCTTCGTGAGCGATCCACCGCACGAGCGGCTCGTCCTCGACTAAAAGCACAAGCATTGGATTGGGACACATGGAAAGGTCAAAGCGCGACAACCCAACGTGGTTCCAAAGCTCAACTACAGCCTATCGAACCTTGGCGTTCCCTGAGACATTCACCGTCGTGTCGCCCTCTGCGCCGAAGCTGAGGTTCGCGATCCGAGCCGGATCGGGCGACCAGAGCTTCGCACCTGAGGCTTCCAAGTCCGCAAGCGCTCTTTCTTCAAAATGCCGGCGCAGCAGGCTTATCGCAGCAAGAAGCTGCGCCTCCTGCGAGACCGGCGCAACGGGCCGCACGCGCGCGCCGACGCGCAGACCGACAATCAGCGACACGGCGCCCACTCCCATGAGGCCGAAGAGGTATCCGAGGGTGGCGGGGGCGACATCCATTTCGAACTCCTTCGCTCTTAGATGGGAAGGCCCGGCGCAAGGCCAAGCCTCTCCTGCCCATGCGCGGCGACGTCAACGCACCTGATCGCTTGCACGGTGACTAATCGTAGAATCTGGCTCGGGCATCGAGCTTGCGAACCCATCGCTCAGCGTTCGCGATAATTCCTCGATCGAGTAGGGTTTTCGCAGGAGCAGAAACCCATGGTGCGCATCGGCCGCCAACGCGTCGCTATAACCGCTCGTAAGGACCACCCTGATCATCGGCCACCGACGCCGTATTAACCGGGCCAATTCAACGCCGCCGACGCCCGGCATGACGACATCGCTGAAGACGAGGTTGAACCCTTCATCGCCTTCCAACCGGGTGAGGGCGGAGTCCGCGTCGGCGACCCATTCGGCGCCATAGCCAAGGTCGCGAAGCAGTTGCGTCGCGAACTCGCCGATCTTCGGATTGTCTTCGACCACAAGGATCCGCCCCTCATGGCGATGCTCGGACGCAGCTGGACCGAGCGGGATTTCGGCGACCGTTTTCACCGATCGAGGCATGTAGAGGGTGAACGTCGCGCCCCGCCCTTCACTGCTATCGACCGTGATGTCGCCCCCCGATTGTTTGGCGAAACCATAGACCTGGCTGAGGCCAAGGCCGGTGCCGCGCCCGACTTCCTTCGTCGTGAAGAAGGGCTCGAATATGCGGCTCAGGGATGCGGGAGAGATGCCCGTTCCATGATCGGTAACGGCGACGGCGACGAAGTTATCCTCCGCACTCAGCTCGGCGCTCACCAAGTCCGGACGCCGGGCAGGAAAAATCCGCACCATGAGGCGTCCCTCGCCATCCATGGCGTCTCGGGCGTTCACGGCCAGATTTATAAGCGCGGTTTCGAATTGGCTGGCGTCGGCCTCCACCACGCAGGGCTCACCTGCGATGTCCACTTCCAGCGCAATGCGCGCCCCGAGCACCGAACGAAGCATTTCGCCGAGGGCTGCGACCTTCTTGCGGACGTCAAAGCTCTCCGCGGTGAGGGCTTGGCGCCTGGAGAACGCCAGAAGCTGACTTGTAAGTTTGGCGGCGCGGTCAGCGGTTTCGGCGATGGCGTCAATATATCGCCGCCGTCGAGCGGCAGGGAGATCTTCCTTTCGGAGCAGGTCGGCAGAGGAGCGGATGACAGTGAGGAGATTGTTGAAATCGTGAGCCACGCCGCCGGTAAGTTGCCCGATCGCCTCCATCTTCTGAGCTTGCCGTAGCGCCTCCTCAGCATGGCGCAGTTGCTGGGCCTGCAGCTTCTCCGCAGTGATGTCGCGCCCATAGCCATACATCAGGCCGTCCTCGCTGGCGGTGTTCCATGAAATCCAGCGCCACCCACCCTGCCGCGTGCGATAACGGTTCTCAAAGCCGGTGACGTCTTGGCCTGCAGTGCACTGGGCGAGGGCGACCCGTGTGAGGGCGGCGTCTTCTGGTTCAACAAAGTCTTCCATTCGCCGGCCGATCACATCGCTGGCGTCGTGACCCAAGACCCGCGTCCAGGCTGGGCTCACGGAGCGGAAGACACCCTCGCCATCTACGACCACCATGAGATCGCGCGCATGGGTCCAGATCCGGTCCGATCGTCGGCGCTCGGCCTCTACGGCCTTGGCCTGGGCGAACGCCCCCGCCGCCCGGTCTGCGATCATCTGGGCCAGGTCCAGAAGGCCAGCGTCACCGCGGCGGTGCGGGTTGAGTCCCAGGACCAGAGTCGCGGCGCGCGCACCCTGCGAACCGGGCACAGGAACGATCAAGGCTCGCGAAGGAGGAAGCGACCAACCGCCCATTGGATAGGTGAGGGCCAGATCCAACGGATGCTCGCAGATTCGGGCCTCCCCCTTAAGGGGCCAGGGGTGCTCAATCAGCCCCCCGGCCTTGGCCGTTGCGCTGTGACCGATCAGATCACCCGCAGGACCTTCCACGAAGACCAGCGCGAACGGAAAGTCCTCCGTGTTCCTCGCCAATCCTTCGCATAGCCCTTCCAACACGGCTTCCTGGCTCATTGCGCCGATCAGGCATTCGCTCAGGCGCCGCACCGTCTCGAAGCGCCGTTCGCTGATGACGCGCTCGGTCTCCTCGGTGACGATGCACATCATGCCGCGTACGTCGTCACCCTCCCGCAGCGGACTGTAGGAGAAGGTGTGGTAGGTTTCTTCCGGGTAGCCGTTGCGCTCCAAAAGCAGGAGCAGCGCCTTATTCCAGGTTGCGCGGCCCTCACACATTACCGCCGCAACCTGTGGCTCAACATCGGCGTAGACTTCGCGCCACACGGTCTGGAAGGGCTGGCCCAGCGCCCTTGGATGCTTCTCCCCGAGCGTGGGAATGTAGGCGTCGTTATAGAAGAAGCTGAGCCCTGGCCCCCAGCCTAGCCACATCTCGAAGCGGGAAGTCAGCATCATGCTGAGCGGCCCGGTCAGCTCGGAAGGCCAAGCGTCGGGAGACCCTAGGGGCGATGCTTCCCAGTCGAAGGCGCGCATCCTGCGCGCCATCTCGCTGTCGCCAGGAAAAATCCGGTCCAGAGAAATCCGCCTGTCGGCCCCCACGTGCGCGCCCCTATCCTTAAGCTTGACGCTCAAACGCACGTCCTGGGCAAAGGGTCCGCCGGCTCATGCAAGCCCCACAGCCCGTCATGTCGGCTCCAGCGCCTGCGCCGCCATTTGCCGTTCTGGCGTCCGTTTTAGGCCGCACGGCGCCCATGCACTTCCGGAGACGCAAGAGCGTAATGGCCGCCTCGATGCGCTGTGGAAGGCGGCCAGTTGACGTCGACGCTCGCGGAACAGCCCGTGATCCACGTCGTTGATCCGACGCTAGCCAAAACAAAGGAGCACCACATGACCGATCTCTCGGCCATCAGGGAACATATGGAAGTCATCGGCGCGGACGGCGTCCATCTCGGCACGGTCGACAAGGTCGAAGGCGGCCGGATCAAGCTTACACGCGCAGACAGCGGCTCGCATGGCGATCACCATCACTATCTGTCGGCCGCGCTGGTCGCCTCAGTCGAAGGCGATCAGGTCCGACTTTCGGCGAACGCCGACAACGCCGCCCTGCTCGAAGAAGAAAAAGGCGGCGAGGCCATCGCGGACCGGAACGAATAGTTCGGCGGCTTTCGCGCCGCACTGGTCGAGCCGCACCAGCCGCCATCGTGCTTGGCGAGGCCTCGATTGGCTCAACGTCCATCGAGGCTGGTCAGGTCGCCCCCAGCTTTTCGCTCTTTTGGCTTGGCCTGCCCCTACAGTGGAGCTCCACGCTTGAGCCGGAGGGCCCGGTCTTCCACGTGATCGAGCCCAATCCAGCTGCGAGGGAATTGACTAGGCGTAGCCCAAGGCCATTATCATTCGCGCGATGCTCCATACCGCGTCCATTGTCGGCGACCTGCAGCACAAGCCCGTCCGGCCCGCTCTGCGCCTTGACCGTCACCCTTCCCTCCCGCGCGTTCTCGAAGGCGTGCTTCACCGAGTTGGTGACGAGCTCATTGACGATCAGTCCAATGCTGACGGCGTCTTCAGCAGTGACCTCGGCGGGATCGCATTCGAATTCAATTTGCACGCGATCGCCTTCAAGCAGACTGGAGGACAAGCGCTCCACCAGCCTGCCGAGGTAGGGTTGGAGCTGCACCTTGTCATGCGCCGTTTGCTGATAGAGCATGGTGTGCAGATCGCTGATCGAGCTGATCCGGTCCGCGGCCTTGACTAGCGCGAGAGCGACCTCAGGTTTCTGTGAACGGGCCTGCAGGGCGAGCAACGATGCGGCGATAGTGAGATTGTTCTTCACGCGGTGATTGAGTTCCAGAAACAGCGCCGCTTGCCGCTCAGCGGCTTGATGGCGCGCCGTGACATCAATGAAGAACTGGCCGAAGTGACGATCCGACAGCCGCATCATGTGCACGTCGTACCAACGTCCTCCTTCTGCGTCTGCAAACTCAAAGCGTACGGACTTTCCCGCCAGAGCCCGCCCGCAGGCGCTGATCCAGCGGGTGTCGGTATCAGGCCTAGCCTCCAGTTGGCGTCGCCCAACGACTTCGGCGGCGCCGGCCACACGACTGCAGAACACGGGGTTGGCTTCACGGATCCAGTAGTCGACGAGGCGCCCGTCCGGCCCGACTATGGCTTCGCAGACCACAAAGCCCTCGGACATGTTTTCGAACACCGCACGATAGCGATCCTCAATATCCATCCCTCTCTCTGGGCTGTCAGCCACACGACCTCATGTCAGACTGTCTGAGCGCTTCGCGCGCCAAGGCCTGAGATCATTCAACTTCCCAGACAGATAGACGATCCAACACGATGTCTTCGGTCGCTGGCGAAGAGTCCTTTTGCTTCAGCGCTCGATGGTTTGTCTGCGGCGGGGTTAGGCTTAGGTCAGCGGAAAAGACGGGTTCCATAGACCCGATCAATGGAGACAACAGAGTTTTCCCATTGGTCAGGAAGAAATGCCGGGCATAGGCTTCCGAAAATCGTCGTTACGGGAGGACTTCGAGATGGATGACGCAACCCCGCTTAATGACCCGCGCAAAGAGCGCGGCGCTCTGCGGTCGCTGCTGGGGCGCACCAATCGCGACTGGTGGCCCAACCACCTTTCCCTGGAAATCCTTCGATCCGGTGACCCCATGGACGAGGGATTTAGCTACTCCGACGCCTTCAAGAGGCTCGACTATCAAGCGGTCAAGCGTGACTTGACCGCATTGATGACCGACAGCCAGCCCTGGTGGCCGGCAGACTACGGCCACTACGGCCCCTTCTTCATCCGTATGGCCTGGCACAGCGCCGGAACCTACCGCAGCGGCGACGGCCGCGGCGGGGCAGGCTCAGGTCAGCAGCGTTTTGCGCCGCTGAACTCGTGGCCCGACAACGGCAACCTCGACAAGGCCCGTCGCCTCCTCTGGCCGATCAAGCAGAAGTACGGCGCCAATCTCTCCTGGGCGGATCTGATGATTCTGGCGGGCAACGTGGCGATCGAGTCCATGGGCGGACCTGTGTTCGGCTTCGGCGGCGGCAGGGCCGACGTCTGGGAGCCGGAACGCGACGTCTATTGGGGCACAGAGGAGCTATGGGTCGGGCAGGAAGGAAACGAGACCCGCATCCAGCCGGAGAAGAACATGGTGCTGGAGAGCCCCCTGGCGGCGATCCAGATGGGCCTGATCTACGTCAATCCCGAGGGCCCCGGCGGCGTGCCCGACGCTCTGCAGTCGGCGCGAGATATTCGCGAAACCTTCCACCGCATGGGGATGACGGATGAAGAGACCGTCGCATTGACGGCGGGGGGACACACCTTCGGGAAGGCCCACGGAGCTGGCGACGCCTCCAAAGTCGGATCTGGCCCCGAAGGCGCCGATATCGCCCAGCAGGGCCTGGGCTGGCAGAGCGGCCACGAGAGCGGGATGGGCGACCACACCATCACCTCGGGCCTGGAGGGCGCCTGGACACCCACGCCGATCAAATGGGACAACACCTTCTTCCATATGTTGCTCGATTACGAGTATGAGCTGGTGCGCAGTCCCGCGGGCGCCAAGCAATGGCAACCGGTGGCCCAAAAGCCTGAGGACATGGCGCCTGGCGCTCACAGTCCCGATCGCCGCGTCCCCACCATGATGACCACCGCCGACATGGCGCTGAAGATTGACCCGGGCTTCCGGGAAATCTCCGAAGGCTTCCGCGACGATCCGGAGCGCTTCGCCGACGCCTTCGCCCGAGCCTGGTTCAAGCTCTGTCATCGCGACATGGGACCCAAGGCTCGCTATCTCGGACCTGAGGTGCCCGCCGAGGACCTGATCTGGCAAGATCCGATCCCCGTGCAAATTGGCCCCGTCATCGACGCCGCCGACATTTCGGCGCTCAAGGACAAGATCGCCGCTTCGGGGCTCTCGGTCGCCGAACTGGTTTCTACAGCCTGGGCGTCGGCCTCGACCTATCGTGGCTCGGACCACCGCGGGGGAGCCAACGGCGGTCGCCTGCGCTTGGCGCCTCAGAAGGACTGGGAGGTCAACGACCCCATCAAGCTGGCAAGAGCCCTCAAGGCCTATGAGGACATTAAGACCAGCTTCGATGGCGCGAAGTCGGTCTCCATCGCCGACCTCATCGTGCTTGGCGGATCGGTCGGCGTAGAGAGGGCGGCCGCGCAGGCCGGGTACAGGGTGGAGGTTCCCTTCACGCCCGGCCGTACGGACGCCTCGCAGGAGCAGACGGACGTGGAGGGCTTCGCAGTTTTGGAGCCCCGGGCGGACGGGTTCCGCAACTACCTGCAGGTAGCGTTCAACGTGCCGACCGAAGAGCTGTTGGTCGATCGCGCCCAGTTGCTCGGCCTGTCCGCTCCCCAAATGACTGTCTTGGTGGGCGGCCTGCGGGTCTTGGAGGTCAACGCCTGCGGCGTGAAGCACGGAGTTCTCACTGATCGGCCCGGCCAGCTCACCAACGACTTCTTCGTCAACCTGCTCGACATGAAAACTGCTTGGAAGGAGATCGACGCCCATGGCGACGAGGTGTTCCTCGGCACCGACCGCCTGACTAAAGAGGAAAGGTGGACCGCCACCCGAACCGACTTGGTGTTTGGCTCCAACTCTCAGCTTCGCGCCATTTCCGAGGTCTACGCCTCCGCGGACGCGGGCGAGAAATTTGTTAGGGACTTCATCTCGGCATGGACGAAAGTCATGAACGCCGACCGGTTCGATCTGGTGTAGAGTTTGGAAACGCACAGGGTGGGGATCTGCAGGTGCGAAGGTCCCTGCGGGTCGCTTCCCCCTTGCGTAGTGTCGCCCCCGATGCGCTTCGGGGGCGACACGCCTATGCCGCCCCCCATGAAGCGCGTCAGCCTGGCCCCGGGGGCCTCTAAAGCGGAGATTTCGGCGCCCGTCCCTTACCGGCGCCCCCTTGCCCCCCTAGGTTGGAGCCACAACTGAAGCCGACACCAGGGCCGCCATGACCACCACTGAAGAAATCCACCTCGTCCGCCGGCCCCGCGGGGTTCCTGAGCCCGATGACTTCGCGCATGTCGAGGCGAGCGTCGGGGAGCCGTCCGACGGCGAGGTGACCGTCGAGTCCCTCTGGATGTCGGTCGATCCCTACATGCGCCCGCGGCTCGACTCAGATCAGCCGCTGGACGCTCCGCTCCTCGGCGGCGGTATCGGCCGCGTCGTGGAATCCCGCCACGAGAAGTACCGTGAGGGGGACCTCGTGCGCCACAGCGCCGGCTTCCGAAAGCGCTTCGTCTCCAACGGCAAGGGGCTCTCCCTCGTTCGAGCCGATCCGCAGATTCCCTTGAGCGTCTACCTGCACGCCCTGGGCGGTACGGGTCTCACGGCATACGGGGGCCTTCTCGACGTCGGCGCGCTCAAAGACGGCGAGCAGGTTTTCGTCTCTACGGCGGCGGGCGCCGTCGGATCGGTCGCCGCGCAGATCGCCAAGCTGAAGGGCTGCTACGT
Source organism: Phenylobacterium sp. Root1290 (assembly GCF_001425305.1). Taxonomy (GTDB): domain Bacteria; phylum Pseudomonadota; class Alphaproteobacteria; order Caulobacterales; family Caulobacteraceae; genus Phenylobacterium. Next base: position 66,467 of record NZ_LMEE01000004.1, read on the forward strand.
GGTGGGCTCGACAGGTTCGGACGACAAGGCCAAGTGGCTGGGCGAGGAGCTTGGTCTCGACGCGGTGATCAACTACAGGCGCGAAGAGATCGGCCCGCGCCTGGCCGAGGTCACCCCTCAAGGGATCGACGTCTATTTCGAGAACGTCGGGGGCGCCCACCTCGACGCCGCGCTGCCGCGAATGAACGTGCGCGGACGCATTCCGGTCTGCGGCATGATCTCGACCTATAATGGCGAGGGCGAAGGGGTGCGAAACCTCTTCTCCTTAATCTATGGGCGGATCCGCATGGAGGGCTTCGTCGCCAGCGACTTCGCTCACCTCAACGCAAAATTCGTCGAGGAGATGAGCGCCTGGGTGAAGGCCGGAAGCATCAAGTACCAGGAGACCATCCTCGACGGGTTCGATCGCGCGCCTGAAGGCTTGATCGGACTCTTCCGAGGAGAAAACACGGGCAAGATGCTGATCCGCGTCGGCGAGTAGCCCGCTCGGCGTCGGCGAGCGGGACCGCTTCCCCGCCCGCCGACCCAGGCGCGCGCGCCCCACCAAGTCATTGAGGCCAGAGATGTCCTACGGCTTCCTCGATATCGCGATTACGCCGAGCGTCCTTGAGGCTCAGCAGAAGATGGGCGCAGACCAGCTCTGGACCGACTTTGAGGGCGATCGGCCCTCTGATCGGTTCACTGAAAACGAGGCGGCTTTCATCGCCGATCGCGACAGCTTCTACATGGCCTCCGTCTCCGACACGGGGTGGCCCTATGTTCAGCATCGTGGAGGGCCGGCCGGGTTTCTCAAGGTCCTCGATCCGCAGACGCTCGCCTTTGCCGACTACGCCGGCAACCGGCAGTACATCAGCACCGGCAACCTGACGGCGAACGATCACGCCTGCCTGTTCCTGGTCGACTACCCTCGTCGCGCACGTCTCAAGATCTACGCACGCGTGGAGATCGTCGGCCTCACGGCCGATCCGGATTTGACGACGGCGGTGCAGACCCCCGGTTATCGGGCACGGCTGGAACGTATATACAAACTGCGTCTCGCCGCGTTCGACTGGAACTGCGCCCAGCACATCACGCCTCGGTTCACCCAGGCGCAGATCACCGACGCGGTTCGTCCATTGCACGACCGTCTGGCGCATCTCGAGGCGGAGAATGAAGCGCTTCGCGCGCAACTCGCAACGCCGCCTGCCGAGCCTGGCCAGCGAGCGACGCCGGCGTCCTAGAAAGTGACCTTCACGGCGGCCACATTGCGCTGGTGAGGCCCGTGATAGACGGCCTCGATATTGTTGCCGTCGGGGTCGAGCAGAAACGCGGCGAAGTACCCAGGATGGTAAGACCGCTCGCCAGGCGCGCCGTTGTCAATCCCGCCGGCCTCCATGCCCGCCTTGTAAAAGGCCTCGACCATGGCTTGGTTCTTTGCCTGGAAGGCGAGGTGCACACGCCCAGTCAGCTCACCGCCCGCGTTTTCATTGCCGGCGGTGGAGACGAAGAGCTCGTCGACCCAGAAGTAATCCTCCGCCTCGCCGCCAAGCGGCATGGCCAGCGCTTCAAATATCTTTCCGTAGAAGCGGCGGCTCGCACCGAAGTCCTTCACGACCAGTTGGATATGGTCGATCAGCCGGCCGCGATAGATTTCCTGAGTTTCCATGCGATGTCCTCCATTCCGCATGACCAATAATATTCGGAAGGCGTTCGATAGACATGCTGCGGGGCAACGCCGAGCATTCAAGAGCAGGTGATCGACATACAGCACGAACGACAGGAGGGTCGCGGCAACGTGATCGAAGAGCACCTGTAGTGCTGGACAATTCCCCATGTGCGGCGCAGTATAAGCTATCGCGAAGAGGGGCTTCCCGGCATTCCGCGACTGGAAATCTTGGGATCTGATCCCACGTGTTGCCGCCAAAAACGGGAGCAGATTCATTGGAAAGCTATACGTTCTATCCAACCAGTCCGAGCGGAATTTCGGCGACCTTCTCTGTGGAGTATTGCGACAACGACGCTGAAGCCTTGATCGAGGCGGTCCTCCTCTTGGAAGAGCACGGCAGCGCCGAAAAAGTCGTGATCTGGCAAGGCCCCCGAAAGGTCATGACCTGCTATCGGGCCGAGGGCGTTCACTGAGCCCCCCTGGACGGTTGGGACAAAAATCGGATCAGCGGCCAACGGTCTCACTTTAACATAGGTTAGGGACGCAAGTCGCTCCTCAAGGCTAGGCCAAAGCGTCGGCAAGTATTGAGCCGACAGGTCAAGGGAACCAGCCGCAAGCTTGACCGTTAGCTGCGCCGTAGACGGCCAGCGTGCGTTCCATGGCGCGCCGACGGTGGCCTTTGAACAAACGAGGGGCGGCATGGCGCTGGTCAAGAAATCGGCACTCGCCAACAAGCGGGCCAAGCCTGTTGAACCTCAGACGCCATCGGCCCCGGCCACGCCAAGGCGACGCGCAGATGCGCGGCCTGCCAAACCTGCGTGGGGCGAAGGGCTATCCGAGCGTCTGGCGGCCGCCACTCAAGAGCTCGCCAGCGGCATGACCGAGGGCTCGGCTGCGGCCGAGGAGCTGCAGCGCGCCATGCACGCGATCTCGGAGGGCGCCGAACAGGCGGCGAGCGCGGCTCACCAGTCCCTCGCCTCGGTGGAGGCCATGGCCGCTGCGTTTTCCCACTCAAAGAGCCTTGCCGGCCGCAACAGCAATAGCGCCGCGTTTCTGGAGACCGAGCTAGCCGACGCCGCGGGCCTTATCCAGGATTGCGTGGAGGCCGTGGAGACCAACGCAGAGCGACAGCTAGGATCGATCAAGATGATCGAGCAGCTCGAGACTGAATCCGGCGCGATCGCCGAGCTCAGCGCCAAGGTCGCCGATCTCTCGGATCAAACAAACATGCTAGCCCTCAACGCGGCGATCGAAGCGGCGAGAGCTGGCCACGATGGTCGCGGGTTCTCCGTGGTCGCCGATGAGGTCCGAGCGCTCGCCGAAACGTCGGAGCGACGCTCAGGGGAGGTGAAGACCCAGGCCGAGCGCATTGGCGTTGAGGTCCGCGTCATCGCCGAGCGACTGCGGCGCGCGGCCAGCCTGGCCGCCCATGAGGCTTCGCGCGGCCGTCAGGCTTCCGAAGAGTTGGTCGCGTTGCGCGCCGATCTCCGTAGTTTGACGACCGCGAGCCAATCGATCCTGAACGCCGCCATGGAAGCGGACATCGCCGCGCGCGAAGCGCAGCTAGGGGCCGAAAGCATCTCCAGCGCTGCGGAAGAACAGGCTGCGGCCGCCGCCGAGGCGCAACGCTCAGTCGCCCAGCAGGGGAGCGCGCTTGATCAAGGCAGGCTGGCCGCTGATGGTTTGGCCGCCATGGCCGACACTCTGGGCGAGGATCAGGCCGAGGCGCAGAGCCAGGAAATTTCCGCGGCGGCCGAGCAATTGTCGGCGACCATTCAGCAACTCGCCGGCAGCGCCGCGGAGATCCTCGTGGCCATCGACCAGATCGGCCGGGGCGCCCAGTCCCAGTCATCGGCCACGCAGGAGGCCGCCGCCGCCCTGGCGCAGATTGAACGCTCGGTCGAAACGGTCGCAACCGCCGCAGAGCAGTCGTTGCAAGGCGCCGAGAAGGCGCGCGAAAGCCTGGGTGTAAACCGACTGACCGTCGAAAGTCTCGCCAGCGGCATAGGCACGTCTCGCGATGACACCCTGGCGATCGTAGATCTCGTGCAGGACCTGCAGCAGTCGGCCCGCCATATCGAGCGGACAATCGACGCCATCGCGCTGCTGGCGGTCCAAACCAGCATGCTCGCGGTCAGCGGCTCGGTGGAGGCGGCTCGTGCGGGCGATGAGGGCGCGGGCTTTGCGCTGGTGTCGAGCGATATTCGCGCTCTTGCGCGCACGGCAGGCGAGAGCGCGGAAGACGCCAAGGATCTGGTTCGAAACACCCAGGCCCTCATCGGTCAGGTGCTCCGCGACCTGGACCAGATCGCCGCGACAGCGGCCCTTGAGGGGGCCAAGAGCCGGCAGATCGTCGAGCGCCTGGACAGGGTGGCCGAGGCGGCGGAAGACGTTGGGACCGCCGGCGCCGAGATCAGCCGGGCCGTAGACACTGTGCGCGGCGGAGTTGGCGAGGTCCTGGCCGGCGTCCAGCAGGTCGCGGCCGTAGCGGAAAGTGCAAGCGCGGCGGCCACAGAGGCCGCCTCGGCCGCTCGCCAGCAGTCGGGCGGCGCCGATGAACTTGCCGCTGCGGTCGAGGAGATCGCACTATTGGCCGACGAACTCGCCAAGGCGCGAACCTGATCGTGGCGCCCAGCGCGCTCTTTCTGACCCTCTATGTCGGTGCGGACGCGATCTACGTGGCCGCTGGCGATGTGAGTGAAGTCGCCCGCCGTCCCTTGATCACGCGAGTGCCTGGCGCGGCCGCAATGATCGAAGGACTAGCGAACGTCAGGGGAAAGGCCGTACCGGTCGTCTCCGTGGCGCGTTGGTTGGACCTGGCCCTGCCGAAGGACCCGCAAAAATTCGTGCTGCTCTCAGGAACGCCCGCGTTAGGCCTGATGGTCGATGCGATCGGCGACCTGGTGGAACTCCCCCTCCCCGGCCAGGCGCCGCCGCCCCTCTTGCTGCGGCGCGATGACGACGGCCGCCTGCACCCCCTGGAACTTGGCCGGCTGCTGGCAGATCTCGAAGCTCATGAAGCAGGTCATGCACGACCAACTAGCTCCCCGCAGTCGTCGCTCCCCAAGACCTCCCCGGCCGACAAGGCCTCCTTCGTAACCTTTCAGCTGTCCAGACGGACCTACGCCTTGCAGCTCTCTGAAGTCTTGGAGGTGATGCGCCTTCCCCGCGAGACGCTCATCGCGCCAGGCGCGGACCCCTCGGTCGTCGGCGTTGTGGAGTGGCGGGGACGTCCGCTTCCGATCATGGATCTGCGCCTACTGCTCGACCTTGCCCCCCTTGACCCGTTGCGGAACGTGATCGTCGCTGAGTTGGGCGGCAGGCCGGTCGGTCTGGGAATCGAGGCGGTGGGCTCAATCCTACGTCTGGAGCAGGTGCGGATCGATCCTGTCCCGGCGGCGATCAATCAAGGCGATGGGGAAACCCAGGTTGTCTCGATCGCCCGTCCGCCCCGAGGCGGACTGGTCGCCGTGCTGTCGACGGCGCGACTGTTTAGTGTGGCCCGGGCGGCGGCGATCTCCGAGCAGCCCCTCGCCGAACGCGCTCAGCATACCTTGAACGAACCGCGATCGCCGCACCTGCTCTTCCAGCTTGCCGACGAGACCTACGGCCTGGCCTTGGACGGGGTCGAGGCGATCGCCGAGGTGCCGGCCACGATGACCCGTCTTCCCTCGGCTCCGGCCTTCATCGTTGGGGTGGCCGACCGGCGGGGCGAAGCCATGCCGGTGATCGATCAAGGCGCGCGTCTCGACCTGCCCGCGGCGGCGAAGGGAAAGGTCATCGTCACGCGGGTGCGCGGAGCGGGTCTGGCGGCGTTCCGGGTGGACGCCATCCTTGGCATCCAATCCCTCGGCGCCTCGCAGATCACCCCGTCGCCAAGGCTCGGTGCGGCAAGCGCATCCTTCCGGAACGTCGCCGCAGTGGGCGATGATCGCCATCTGATCCTCCTGGCCCACGCCGAGGACCTGCTGGCCACGGCTGAGCGCGACATCCTGCGCAGCGCCACGACGGCTTCATTGTGACCCGCCTGCTGATCGTTGATGACTCCGCGCTCATGCGTCGATTGCTCTACGAGCTCTTCGCCGATGCGGGCGGCTTTGAGATCAGCGTGGGCCGCGATGGGCGCGAAGCGCTGGCGATGCTTGAAGAGATCAAGCCCCAGGTCGTTGTGCTGGACATCAACATGCCAGGTCTCGACGGGCTGCAATGCCTGGACGAGATCATGCTTCGGCGTCCCTGCCCCGTCGTCATGTTCTCCTCGCTCACCTCCGACGGCGCCGAACAGACGGTGCAGGCCTTGGCCCTGGGAGCCGTCGACTACCTCGCCAAGCCTACGGGCGCGATTTCCCTGAAGCTGGCCGAGTTCGGCCCTCAACTGGTGGAGAAGGTGCGGGCGGCGTCGCTCACCAAGGTGTCCCGGGCCCGCCGTTTGCGGGAGCGTCTGGCTCTGAACGCGCCTCCGGCCGCTCCCGCCGCCTTTGCGCCTCGCCAGGCGCCGGCCCGCACTGGACAGACTGCGGCGACAGGCGCCGCGCCGCGCCTGGTGCTCGTAGGAGCGTCCACCGGCGGCCCGCCGGCGCTCGATGCGCTCCTCGGTCCTTTGCCTGAGCGCTTCCCTTGCCCCATCGTAGTCGCCCAACACATGCCAGCGACGTTCACCGGGCCGCTGGCCCATCGTCTGGACCGGATATGCGCTCTCCACGTGGTGGAGGTCGCAAGGCCTGAGCGCCTAGAACCTGGTCACGTCTACATCGCCCGTGGTGAGGCGGACGTGATCATCAGCCGACGGAAGGCCGGGTTGTTCGCCCTGCCCGCGCCGGCCAGCAGCGTCTATCGCTGGCACCCGAGCGTCGATCGCCTTGTCGCTAGCGCGCTTGAACAGCTTCCCGCCAGCGACCTCCTTGGCGTTCTGCTCACCGGGATGGGCTCGGACGGGGCTGCTGAGATGGCCCGGATCTACGCAGATGGCGGAACGACGATCGCCGAGGCCGAGGAAAGCGCCGTCGTCTGGGGGATGCCCGGCGAACTTGTTCGTAAAGGCGGGGCGCAGATCATCGCTCCTTTGGAGGAGATCGCCTCGCGACTGCTGGCGAGGGTGAGCGCTTGAGCATTCCACCCCTCGCCCCCATCCTCACGGCCGAGGAGTTGCGCAGCTTCAGCGCCTTTCTCTACGAGCGGACAGGCATGACGTTTGGTGAGACCAAGCGCTACTATATCGAGCGCCGACTGCTTGATCGCGTCAACCGCAGCGGCGCGGGCACGGTTGTGGCCTATCTCGCCCGCCTTCGCCACGACAGCGCCGAGCAAGAGCGCATCGTCAGCGCCTGTACGGTCAACGAGACCTACTTTTTCCGCGAAACCCAGCAGCTTCAGGCCCTGAGCAACGCGCTGCTGCCCAAGATCGCGAACAGCCGCGAGCCTGGCGATCGCATACGCATATGGTCGGTGCCCTGCTCTACCGGCGAGGAGCCCTATTCGATCGCCATCTGGCTGCTCGAGAATTGGCCCCTGGTCGACGCCTACAATGTCGAGATCGTCGGATCGGACGTGGATCTCCAAGCTCTCGCCGCGGCCCGCGAGGGGCGTTTTGGCTCTCGGGCGCTCAGTCGCCTGCCCGAGAAGCTGGTGTCGGACTACTTCGAACCGGCCGCACGGGGCGCAAAACGCATCATCGGCGATTTGCGGGAGTCGGTGACCTTCACTGCGGCCAACCTCGTCGACGCTGCAAGCATCCGTTCGCATGGGCGCTTCGATGTGATTTTCTGCCGCAACGTGCTGATCTATTTCGACAACGCCTCGCGCGCCCTGGCGGCGCACAATCTCCATGATGCGCTCACGCCCGGCGGATATCTTTGCCTGGGCCACAGCGAGTCCATGGGCCGTCTCGACGGGCGCTTCGCCGCAGTTCGGATGGACGACGCCACCGTCTATCAGCGGGCCTGAGATGGACGAGCTTCTCGAACAATTCCTGATCGAGGGACCAGAGCAGGTCGCCGAGGGATGTGAAGCGCTCATGACGCTGGAGGTTTCTCCAGGCGACAGCGAAGCGCTCGACCGCGCGTTCCGCGCCATTCACACCCTGAAGGGCTCAACAGGGCTATTCGACATGCCCGCCATGGCCACAGCGCTGCATGCGGCCGAGGATGTGCTGTCCGAGCTCCGCAGCGGCCGTCGCAGGGCCGACGGAAAGCTGATCGACGCCATGCTCAGAACGCTGGGCCAGTGCGACGCCTGGATCGCGGGCATGGCGAGCGGGCTGGTCCCGCCGATCGGATCCGCGGACGAGTTTATCGCAAGCCTTGCACCTAGCACGCCGTCCGCCGGTGTGGAATCCACCGTCGCGTTGCGTGGTCCGCCGGATTGGGCGGTGGAGCTCGCACGCCGTGCCGCCAAGGGCGCGGCACAGATGACCGTGGTCGAGTGCATTCCCGATCAGCAGGCTTACTATCGCGGCGAGGACCCCCTGGCTCTGGCGGCGGCGACGCCGGGCCTGGCGGCGCTCGAACTACAGCTGACCGACGCTGCGCCGGGCGAGCCCTACGATCCCTACATCTGCCGGCTGAGTTTCCGACTGGCCTCAACGGCTGACGCGGCCGAGGTGCGCGCGGTCTTCAAGTCGGCCGTCGGTCAGTTCGAGCTCTACCGGGTTGAGGTGGTCGCGCCTACGAAATCCGCGACGAGCTCACGTCTGCAACGCATCGATCAAGGGCGCATCGATGCGCTGGCGGCGACAGCGCAGGATCTGGCCGCCGCAAGCGCCGGACTGACGAGTTTGGCGACCCGGGCCGTGGCCTCCTCAGCGCCCCAGTCGGCCGAGCTCATCGCGCAGTCGGCTCTGCTGGCGCGCGCTGTCGGCCGGTTACACGATGAGGTCATGGCCCTGCGCATGGCGCCGCTCGCGCCGATGCTGCGCCGCTACAGGCGGTTGGCTCGCGAGCTGGCGGGCGAACTGGGGAAAACGGTGGACCTGAGGATCGACGACGACGGGTTGGAAGCCGACCGCGCGGTGATCGACGCCTTGGCCGACCCTCTCACCCATCTGGTTCGAAACGCCGTCGATCACGGCGTTGAGCGTCCTGATGAGCGCAACGCCGTCGGCAAGCCGGCGAGCGGCCGGCTGGTGATCAGAGCACGCAGGGCCGGCGCGCAGCTGATTGTGTCGCTCAGCGACGACGGCCGCGGGCTCGATCTCGACAAGATCAGCGCCAAGGCCGTGGAACGCGGCGCGGTTTCGCGCCAGGCGCTGGAGCGCATGGCGCCGGGCGACATCAGCAACTTGATCTTCCTGCCGGGATTTTCCACCGCGGACGGAGTCAGCCAGGTCTCGGGCCGCGGTGTGGGCATGGACGCCGTCAGGAGCGCAATGAGCGCTATCGGCGGCGAGGTCTCGATCAGCAGCAGGCCCGGCCAGGGATCGGAAGTCGTCCTCGTCGCACCGTTCAGCATGACGATGAGCAAGATTGTGGTGGTGCGCGCGGGCGCGGAGCGGTTTGGCGTTCTGCTCGATCAAATCGGCGAGACGATCATCATCCGCCCTGGAGAAGTGCATCCGATCCGCGCGCGGCACGCGATAGAGTGGCGCGATCAGACCGCGCCGTTGTTCTCACTGTCCGAGCTTACCGGCGCTGCAGAGCGTCCCGACCTTATGCAGGCGCAGCGCGCGCTGGTCATCGCCACCCCTGCCGGCCCGGTCGCCGTGGCGGTCGATCAGGTGATGGAGCGGCTGGACGTCGTGCTGCGTCCGCTGACCGGGATGCTGGCGCGCACGCCAGGCGTCGCCGGAAGCACGTCGCTCGGCGACGGCGCCCTACTGCTGGTTCTCGACCTGAAGGCGCTTGTGCCATGAGCGTGCGCCTTGATGAGGACGCGATCCGCCTGGAGGGTGATTGCCCCGCTGACGACGCTGAACGTCTGGTCGTCCTGATCGAGGCGGCGCCTGGGTGGCCTATCGACCTGTCGGCCTGCGGGCGGCTACACACCGCGGTCGTGCAGGCTTTATTACACGCCGGCTCGAGGCTCATTGGCGATGCGCCCGTCCCGTTCGTGCGCGACCACCTAGCTTTGGCACTGCGCGCCACCCGCGCTCACATGACCGACCCCACTAAGAGTAAATCCGATGACAAGTGACACCAATCCCACAGTTCTGATTGTCGACGATAGCAAGCTAGCCAGGATCGTGGTGGGCAAGGCGATCTCCGCCCTGCAGCCGCAGTGGACACGCATCGAAGCCAGCAATGCCGAGGAGGCGCAGGCGCTGCTGCAGCAAGGGAGCATCGATCTCGTGATCCTGGACTACAACATGCCCGGACAGAACGGCCTGGAGTTGGCGGAATCGATCCGCGTCAGCCACCCTGACATGCCGATCGCTCTGGCCACCGCCAACGTGCAGGACGAGATCATCGCCCGGGCCCGCGAGGCGAACGCCACCTTCGTTCCCAAGCCGATCACCGAGCAGGGCCTGCGAGACTTCATGAGCGGCGCGGCGCTCAAGTTGCGACGCTTGGGATGACCGCCTCCGTCAACCTGACCGAGCTTGAACACGATGCGCTTACCGAACTGGTGAACATAGGCGTCAGCCGCGCGGCCTCTTCGCTGCGCAGCATGGTCGGCGAGCAGGTGTTGCTTTCGGTGCCGTCGGTAGATGTCGTGACCCGCATGGCCGCCGCCACCCTGATCCGCGAGCGCGAGAGCGAAGAGCTTGTCGCCGTCCGGCAGGACTTCGAAGGCGCCTTCTCGGGCAGGGCTATGTTGATCTTTCCCCAAGCCAACAGCCTTGAATTGGTGAAGGCTGTGACGGGCGACGACCTCGACGCCTGCGAAGTCAGGGCGATGGAAATGGAGGCGCTGGCCGAGACGGGAAACGTGGTGCTCAACGGGTGTCTGGCGACAATGGCCAACCTCCTACGCCGTCCGCTGACCATGTCGCTTCCTGAGGTGGTGCGCGGCGACGGCAAGCTGTTCTTCGAGATCGAAAACCCGCCCGAGGACGACGCTGTCGTCCTCTTTCTCTACATCAACTTTACGATCAGCGGCCGGGACATCCGCGGCTACATCGCCATGTTGATGGACCTGCCCTCGCTGAGGGCCTTGAAGGAACTGGTTGGCGAATTCATCGCCAGCGTCATGGCGACTGATGACCTCGGCGAGTTAGGCTGACGTGACCGACGATCGACACGCCGCCATTCCTAGCCAGATCCGTAAGGCGCTCGAGGCTCTCCCAGCGCCTGCGCTTGAGACGCTTTCAGGCGCCTGGTGCTGGGACGTCGGCGCCAAGCGGCTGCACGCCGACGGCCGCTTCGCCCAATTGTGCAACCTGGCGCCGGAGAGCGCCGCCGCCGGCGTCCCCACCTCTAGCTTCTTCGCCGCGATCCATCCTGACGACGTGATGCGCATCAAGATCGCGGTCGCGGGCGTCATGCATGGCTCAGAGCTTTTCGCAAAGGAATATCGCGTCGGGGAGGCTCGGACGGGATATCGTTGGGTGTCGGCACGCGGCGCCGCCGAGCGCGACGCAGATCAGCATGTGCTGCGCTTCAGCGGGGTCCTGACCGACATCACAGAGCAGAAGCGCGTCCAGGAGCAGCTGCGCATCGCCCAGACTGCCGGCGGCGTGGGCACATTCGGGTACACTTCCGGCTTCGGAACGGTTGAGGTCTCCGATCAGTTCTGCCGCCTTCTTGGCCTCTCTCCCACCGACGCCCTTCCAGTGCGCACCGTCAACGGAGCCGTGATCCAGGGCGGGGAGATTATTGAGACCGGTCGGCGCGAGCTTGGGGGACTTGAGCAGGCCGAATTCCTGATTGTGCGTCCAGACACTGGCGAACACCGATGGATCGCGCGGCGGGGGGAAGTCGTCCGCGACGATTTCAGCGACGGCGAGCGAATGGTGGGTGTCATTCACGACGTCACCGAGTTCAAACGTGTGGAAGCCGAGCTCCGCCGGCTGACGGCGGCGCTGGAAGACCGAGTCGACGCGCGCACTCGTGAGCGCGACCAGGTCTGGAACCTCAGCAAGGACCTCCTGTTCGTAGCCGGACGGAACGGGAAATTCCGCGCCATCAACCCCGCCTGGGAAAAGGTGCTCGGGTTCTCGTCCGAGGAACTGGTCGGCGCGCCCGTCCACGCCTTGATCCACCTCGATGACCTGCCGGCGATGCACGAGCGGATGGCGCGCGCGGCGCGCGGCGAATCCATCGGAGAATTTGAGTGCCAGGTGCGTTCGCGCGACGGCGCATTCCGCTGGTTCAGCTGGACCACCACGCCCGCCGGCGATGCGATCCACGCCACGGGCCGCGACATTACCGCCCGCAAAGCGCTGGAGGACCAGCTGCGTCAAAGTCAAAAAATGGAAGCGGTGGGTCAGCTGACGGGCGGCCTGGCCCATGACTTTAACAACATGCTCACCGGCGTCCTTGGCGGGATCGACATGGTGCGCCGGCGCCTTCGCGATGGGCGCATGCAGGATGTAGAGCGATTTCTCGAAGCAGCCAGCACGTCAGGTCAGAGAGCCGCCGCTCTGACCCATCGGCTGTTGGCGTTCTCCCGAAGGCAGAGTCTCCACAGCGCGCCGGTCGATGTCGAAGCGTTGGCCAGTTCGATGGCCGACCTGCTGCGTCGGACCCTGGGTGAGCAGATTCGCCTTGAACTTGAGATGACGCCGCAGCTGCCGATGGCGCTGGCCGACGCTAACCAGCTGGAGAGCGCCATTCTCAACCTGGCGATCAACGCGCGCGACGCCATGCCCTCAGGAGGCGTGCTGACCATCCGGGCCCGCGCGCTCACGCTCGACGACGCCGAGCTGCAGCGGAGCGATCACGCGACGGCAGGCGATTACGTCGAGATCAGCGTGGCCGACACAGGCGGCGGCATCTCCCGCGAAGTCCTCGGAAAGGTTTTCGACCCGTTCTTCACCACCAAGCCGATTGGCCAGGGGACAGGGCTTGGCCTGTCGATGATCTACGGGTTCGTGCAGCAGTCGCATGGCCACGTCCGCGTCGAGAGCCATGTCGGCCAAGGGACGATCTTCCGGCTTTACCTGCCCGTTCACGTCGGCGAGACCCAGGTCGCCATCGATGAGGCCCAACCGGCGCCGGGCGGGGCGGGCCAGTCGGTGCTGGTCATCGAGGACGACGCCTCCGTGAGGTTGCTGGTCGTCCAGGTGCTTGAGGAGTTGGGCTACCGTCCGCTGGAGACGACCGGCTCGCGCGAAGCCTTGCCGCTTCTGCAATCGGACGCTCCCATCGACCTGCTGATCACCGATGTGGGTCTGCCTGGCCTCAATGGACGCCAACTCGCCGAGATCGCCCGCGAGAGGCGTCCGCAGTTGCCGGTGCTGTTCATGACCGCTTATGCCGAGCCGGCCCTCGATCAGAACCAGTTTCTCGATGAGGGGATGGCGATCATCTCAAAACCGTTCGGCATCGATCAGCTCGCGCAACGCATCGCCCTGATGTTCGGCCGCTGAGGTCAGGGCTCAGGCTCTGCGCGGGAGGGGACCTCGCCGCTCCCGGCCTTGCGGTCGCGATGCAACGCGGCCCGCACCAGCAGCATGAAAGTGATAGGCGTCGTCAGGCTGATGAACAGCCCGATCAGCAATTCGTGCAGCACCAGGCGGCCCTGGGCGACGGAGAAGAAGACCATCGATCCGGCCAGGGTCGTGAAGGCCCCGAGCGATACTCCAAGGGTCGGCGCGTGAACCCGGCGATAGAAGGTTTCGAGCCTTACCAGGCCGATCGATCCGATGAGCGCCAGCGAGGCGCCAATGAGCACCAAGGCCGCGACGAGCGCGCAGGCCCATCCAGGCAGGTTCGCGATCAGAGGATTCACTCGATCACCTCGCCGCGCAGAAGGAAACGGGCCAGCGCCACGGTCCCGGCGAAGCCCAGCAGGGCGATCACCAAACAGACCTCGAAATAGTGCGGGCTGCCGGTCGTGATCCCGATGGTGATCATGAACAGCAGCGCGTTTACATAGAGGGTGTCGAGCGCGAGGATCTGGTCTTCCGAGCGGGGCCCAATCCACATGCGCCAGACCGCGCACGCCATGGCGAGGGCGAGCATGACCTGCGAGACCTGGAGGGCGACCAGCAGCATGGCGGGGGTCATGTGAACATCTCCAGGAGCGGTCGCTCATATCTCTGCTTGATCTTGCGGACCCAGGCGTCCTCGTCGACCAGGTCAAGCACGTGGATCAGCAGTGTGGGCGGGCTACGCTCGAGGCTCACCCAGATGGTGCCTGGCGTCGAGGTGATGATGCAGGACAAGATCGCCAGCCCATAGCGGTCCTGCAGTTCCAGCGGCACTTCGACAAAGCCGCTAGTCACGCTTTGGCGCGACCGCCCAAGGATGATCGCGGCCACGGCGAAGTTGGATCTGACGATGTCGTACACAACATGTAGCGCCAGAGGGACCAGCAGATGAACTCGGCGCACGCGCATGGCCGGCGGATGAAGGCGCGCGAAGGCCAGTCCCAGCAGCACCGCGACAAGCACGCCGGAAGCCGCCCGCCAGATATCGGCCGTCTGTCCAAGCAGTAGCCACGCGCCCAATACGAACAGCGAGACGAAAGGGTGGGGAAGCACACGGTTCACGGGATCGCCTCCCGGTTTGGCAGGACCTCAGCCACATAGGCGCCGGGCCTGGTCAGCTGGTCGGCGGCGGCCCTGGCGTAGGCAAGCCCCGGCTCTGGACGGACCGTGAGGAAGAGCGCGGCCGCTAGCACGGCGATCAACGCCAGCGCTTCGGGCCAGGCAATGGTCTCGAAAGTGCGGTCCGGATCGCTCCAGAAGGTTTCGATGCCCACCCGGCTCAAGGCGACGAGGGTAGCCAATCCCGATGCGATGATCAGTATCGCGACAGCGACGGCCATTGGGTTGATGTCCGGGCCAGCCAGCATCGGCTGCAAAAGCGCGAGCTTGGCGATGAAGCCGGAGAGCGGCGGGACGCCTGAAAGCAGCAGCACACAGCACAGGAAGGCGCCCCCCAGGAAAGCGGCCGGCCGGGGAATGACGATAAGGGTCGCCTCCGGCGGTGCGAAACGCGGCGTCACTTGCCCGGGATAAGGCTCCAGGTGAACTGCGTGGGCGGGCGTCTTTGGGGCGGTCTGGGGGGTCAGCAAGCCGGCGAGCAGGAAGAAGGCGCACGAAGCGAGCGACGAGACCACGAGATAAAAGAGCAGGCCGCCTAGGGGGCCGCCGGCTCCGAAGGCCGCGAGAAGCGTCCCGGAACTGAGCACGACAAGGTAGCCGGCCATCCGCTCGGCTGAGCGCGAGGCCACCAGTCCGATCATGGCCGCGCAGATGGTCGCTGCGCCGACGCTCCCGACCGCCACGACCAAACCCGGCGAGGGTTGGCCTTCCGGCGACCAGAGCAGGCCCAGCCGGATGATGGCGTAGATGCCGACCTTGGTCAGCAGCACGAAGACGGCCGCGACGGGAGCGGCCGCTGCGCCGTATAGTCCGGGCAACCACATTCCGACCGGCCAGGCGGCCGCCTTGATGAGGAAGGCGATGGCGAGCAAGGCCGCTCCGACGGAAAGCAGCGCCTGAGCTCGATCGGATGCTTGCGGAATCCGGACCGCCAGGTCTGCGAAGTTGAGGCTGCCAGCGACGCCGAAGAAGAGGGTCGCGCCCAACAGGAACAGCAGGGATGCGATCAGGTTGACCACGATGTAGTGGAGGCCCGCAACCACCCTGGCCTTGCCTGCCCCGTGCAGCGCCAGGCCATATGAGGCGGTCAGGGTGACCTCGAAGAAAACGAACAGGTTGAACAGATCGCCGGTTAGGAACACGCCGCTCAGGCCCATGAGCAGGAACTGGAACAGCGGCGCGAAGAATGCCCCCTGCCGCTTCCAACGTTTGGTGGAATAGACGAAAGCGGCAAAGCCAATGAAGCCGGCAAGTCCGAGAAAGAGCGTACTGAGCCGGTCGGCGACCAGGGTGATGCCGAACGGGGCCGGCCAGTTTCCGACCTCGTAGACGGCCGCGCCCCCGACCTTGGTCAGATGCAGGGACAACAGCACCACCGCGCCGACATGCAACGCGCAGGCGATGACGGAGAGGCCTATCGTCGCGGCGGGCCGCCGCTCCCCGATCAGCAGCAAGCCCGCCCCCGCCAGCAGCGGAATTAGGATCGGCATGATGACAAGATGATCGGCGCCCGTCATTTTTGGTCGTCCTTGGGGCCGCCGCCGTCCACCTGGTCGCCGCCGGTCAGCCCCCGCGCAGCCATCACCACCACAAGCAGCAGCGCCGTCGTGGCGAACCCGATGACGATGGCGGTCAGGACCAAGGCCTGTGGCAATGGATCGGCATAGGCTTCAGGATTGACCGCGCCAGACGCCAGAACCGGGTCGCGACCGATCTTCAGACCGCCCGTCGCGGCGATGAAGAGGTTCACCGCATAGCTGCAGAGGCTAAGGCCGATGATCACCTGGAAGGTCCGCGAACGCAGCATCAACCAGACGCCGCATCCCACGAGGACCCCGATGCCGAGCGACAGGACAAGCTCCATTACTTAGCCTCCCCGTCGCGCTCGCCGCGCGGTCGGCGCTGTGACTGGTGAGCGATCGCCACCAGCATCGCCGAGGTCGCACCGATGACGAGCAACATCACCCCAAGGTCAAAGATCAGCGCGCTGGCCATCGGCGCCGGGGGCAGTTCGCCGAGCTTGAGATAGGAGAAGGCCGAGGTCAGGAACGGCTGCCCAAAGAGCATCGCCCCGACGCCGGTGAGGGTTGCCAGGAGGAGACCCAGCGCAATCCATCTCCCTGGGGCGATGCGCAGCCGCGCCTCTGCTTTGCGCACGCCCAGAGCCATGTAGAGCAGCAGGATCGCTGCCGAGATCGTGACCCCTCCGGCAAAGCCCCCGCCCGGCAGATCGTGGCCGCGCAGGAAGAGATGCAGGCCAAAGAGGACGATCATCGGGAACATAAGTTGGATGATCAGGCCCGGAACGAGCATGACGCGCTTTGCGCTCGCACGGCGCGCTTCGGACTGACTCTCCTGCGCGGGCATGGGGCGCACCGCCTCGGCGGCGGGCCGAAAGCCTCGGAGCAGCGCCACCACGCTCAGAGCCACCACGGCGACGACAGTTATTTCGCCCAGGGTGTCGAAGCCTCGGAAGTCGACCAGAATCACATTGACCGCATTGCGCCCTCCTGCGCCGGCGTATGCGTGCTCCAGGAAGTAGCGCGAGATCGCCGCCGGAGTTGGGTAGGTCATGACCCCATAGGCCAGGAACGACGCACCTAGTCCCAGCGTAGCGGCGATCAGCGCGTCCCGCCCGCGAACGAAACCTCCCGAACGGGCCGCGTGCCGCGCGCGGTCCTCCAAAGGCAGCCAGCGCAGGCCGAGCAGCAGCAGGATGGTCGTGACGATCTCCACCAGGAGCTGG
Source organism: Phenylobacterium sp. Root1290 (assembly GCF_001425305.1). GTDB lineage: Bacteria > Pseudomonadota > Alphaproteobacteria > Caulobacterales > Caulobacteraceae > Phenylobacterium. The sequence continues at coordinate 83,504 of NZ_LMEE01000004.1, forward strand.
GTGATCGCAAGGTCGGGCGCGGAGAACCAGGTGAAGGTGACGGCGGTGACGAGACCTGCGCCGCCGGTGAGCACGACCCCAGCCACCCGGCGAGCGCGGGCGAAGACGGCCGCGCCGATGGCGCAGGCCATGCCGGCCGCCCACAGCAGCGCAAAGGCGAAATCGGGCGGCTCGCGGGGCGGGCGCAGGTCCCAGCCCGACCAGCGCGTGGAAACGCCGACAGCGAGGAGAACGCCCAGGAAAATCATCAGCACATGCCGCTGCAACCGCGCCGGGGCCACCATGTCCTCAAGCGCCAGGGTTAGCGCGGCGAAGCGCTCGGCAAGCGGCCGGCCGCTTTGCGCCCCAGGCGCCGCGCGCCAGCCGCGGCCAGCCCACCACATCGCACCGCCGGCCAGAAGCGCGGCCGCGGACATGGCCAACGGCAGCCCAAATCCATGCCACAACACCAGCTTGGAGGCGCTTGTCGCGCCCCCGAGCAGATCGCCGGCGGCAAGATCGAGGGCTCGGCCCATGAAGAAGGCCGGGGCGACGCCGACAAGCAGGCACCCGGCGGCCAGGACGCCGGGCGGCCCCCAGAGCAAGGCCGGGGCTTCGTGGGCCTGTTTGGCCGCAGCCGAGGTCTTCCCAAGAAAAACCGATGCGAAGAGGCGAAGCGCGTAGGTCACGCTGAGGGCGCCTGCCGCCGTGGCGGCGAGCACGAACGCGGCGTTGCCGCCACCAGCTTCGGCGACCTGCGCGAAGAACATTTCCTTGGAAACGAAGCCGCTGAGCAAGGGCACGCCCGCCATGGCCCCGGCCGCGACCAGGGTGACCGCCGCAGTGACGGGCATCGCGCGCCCCAGCCCGCCCAGCGCGGCCAGACTGCGCGTCCCGGTCTGGTGCTCGACAGCTCCGGCGGTCATGAACAAGGCCGCCTTGAACATGGCGTGGTTGACCAGATGGAAGATCGCAGTGAAGGCCGCGAGCGGCGCGCCGAGGCCCAGCAGAAGCGTGATCAGGCCAAGGTGGCTGAGGGTGGAATGCGCAAGCAGGGCCTTGATGTCGTCCTGGCGCGTGGCTCTCCACGCTCCGAGCAGCATCGTCGTCAGGCCGACGCCCGACACCAGCCACACCCAAAGATCGGTCCCGGAGAAGACCGTCCAGAAGCGCGCCAGCAGGAACACGCCGGCCTTTACTAGCGTCGCTGAGTGCAGGAACGCTGAGACGGGCGTGGGCGCGGCCATCGCGCGCGGAAGCCAGCTGTCGAAGGGAAACTGCGCGCTCTTGGTGAACGCCCCGATGAGCATCGCCACCAGAGCCAGCGGCGCCAGCGCGTGGGCCGTGAGCCGCGGTCCGGCCGCGAGCACCGCGTCCAGATCATAGCTGCCGACGATATGGCCTAGCACCAGTACTCCGGCCAGCAGGCAAAGGCCGCCCAGGGCCGTCGTCAGCAGGGCCTGGCGCGCGGCCGAACGCGCGCTCTGGCTGCCGTACCAGAAGCCGATGAGCAGAAAAGAAAAGAGCGCTGTCAGCTCCCAGCAGACCACAAGCTGCAGGAGGTTGCCTGAAGTGACGACCCCCAGCATGGAGGCGGTGAACCCCAGGAGGTAGGCGAAGAATCTGGGGGTCGGTTCATCGGCAGGCATGTAGCCGCGCGCATAGCCGGCGATCAGGACGCCGATCGCGGCGATCAGCACCACGAAGAGCCAGGCCAGGCCATCGATCCGGAATGTGATCGCTAATCCAAGGCTGGGCGCCCAGTTGAGCGACTGGCGCACGGGGCCCGTCGCCTCGATCGCGCCGACGAGCGTGATGGTGATAGCCAGGACCGCGAGGCAGGCGCCCGCCGCCAGGGCCGCAGCGGCGTTCCGGGCTTGCGAGGGCAGGCACATCGCCGCAACGCCGGCCAGAGCCGGAGCGCCCACGATCCATGGCGAAAGCATCTCGGCGGCCATCACCGCGGCCTCAGGATGAACAGTTCGGCGCCATCATTAGCGCTATGGCTGACGTTCGGGAACGAGCAGGACGTCGCTGGTGAGGCACTCAAGCGCGTCCTTGACCACTGAGCCGAGCAGCAGCTCTGCGAAGAGACCGCGGCTGCTGGCGGTCATGACCACGAGGTCGGCCCCGACCAATGCGACGTGTTCGCAAAGGGTGCGGGCGGGCGCGCCATACTTGGTCACCAGAGCCGGCGTGCCGGCGTCACGATGGACCGGGAGGGCCATGGCGAATGCTTCAAGTTCTTTCTCGGCGGCGCGAGCGGCGTCGGCGGTGAATTCCCCGCGGTCCTCCACCAGCCCGGCCAGAGGCGCGTCGAACGCGTAGAGATAGGCGTAGACGGGCTCGGGAAACATCGACACCGCCACCGCGTGGCTCGCCGCGGAGGCCTCTGACATATCGGTGGCGAAAACCGCCTGACGGAAGGCGCCGCGGGTGCGCCCGCGCACCACGAGCACGGGGGTGACAGTTCGTCGAAGCACCCGGTCCAGCGTCTCGCCAAGTTCCAGCAAGCTGTAGGGGGTGCGCCGGGCCGCGCCCACGACGATGAGATCGCAGGCCGCGGCCTCGGCGGTCTCGTCGATGCGTTTGGCTGCATCGCCCTCCTCCAGAAGGATCTCGACGTGATCGGCCTGGTCTCCAAGTTCCAGGCGCAGGCGCCGGCGGATCTCCTGCAGCGGCTCTTCCTCGCGCAGCCAGCGGCGCGGAGCATCGGGCGCCAAATCTTCCTCGGGCTCGCGGACATGCAGAATGACGAGCTGGGCGTTCCACGCCTCCCGGATCTGCAAGGCGCGCTCCAGCGCGCGGTCTCCGTCGGGGCCAAGATCGGTGGCCAGCAACACCCGGCGAGGGGTCGTCGCAGAGCTGGTCATCGCCGCTGCATCCTCCACATAGCGCCCGCGCCGTTCGCGCGGCTTGACCGTGGGTGACGCTTGAACGGCGCAAAGGTTCGAGAATGTCTGATCACAGTCTCGCCAGGACCTCCGCTCTTTGCCTGCGGCGTAGGGAACGAGGCCGATGAGTGCCGGCGCCGCACAGCTTTTGGCGCATCCGCCGGGAACCCTCCCATCGCAGCAAGACTATTGGTCCTTGCGCCGCGCGCCGGCGCCGCGGCCTTGGGAGAATAGACTTGAAGCCGATATCGCCGCGACGAGCTCGCGGGAAACGTCCTGAAGTGGTGGTGATCACCGGCGCTTCCGCCGGCGTAGGACGCGCGCTTGCCCGTCGCTTCGCGCGAGAAGGCGCCCACATCGCACTGATCGCGCGCGGGCGGCTCGGGCTCGAAGCCACGGCGAGAGAGGTTCGCGAACTCGGCGGCCAAGGCCTGGTGCTTTGCGCCGATGTCGCAGATCCTCCTGCGGTCGACGCTGCGGCGGCTGCGGCGGAAGAGCGCTTCGGTCCCATCGATGTTTGGGTCAACGCCGCCTTCGCCGGCATGCTGGCGCGGTTCGTCGACATGGACCCTGGCGAATTTCGCCGGGTGACGGAGGTCACCTATCTTGGCCAGGTGCACGGGGTGCGTGCGGTTCTGCCGCGCATGATGGCGCGCGACCGTGGCGTCATCGTCTTGGTCGGATCGGCCCTTGCCTATCGGGGAATTCCCCTGCAGTCGGCCTACTGCGCCGCCAAACATGCGCTGCAGGGCTTCCAGGACAGCGTCCGCGCCGAGCTCATCGAGAGCCGCAGCCGCGTCAAGCTCACCATGGTGCAGTTGCCCGGGATCAACACGCCCCAGTTCGACTGGATTCGAACCACCATGCCGCGTTCCCCCAAGCCCGCGAGCCCGCCTTATCAGCCGGAGGTCGCAGCAGAAGCGATCCGCTACGCCGCCCGCCATCCGCGCAAGGAGTTAGTGGTCGGCGCGCCCAGTTGGCAGGCTATTCTCGCAGACCGCATCGCTTCGCCCTGGCTCGATCGATATCTGGCCGCGACAGGCGTCAAAGGCCAGCAGGACGACGCGCTGATCGAACCTGACCGGCAGGACAATCTCTACCAGCCTGTCGAAGGCGACCGCGGCGCCCACGGCCGCTTTGGCGACATCGCCCGAGGCGGCAGTCCGCTGTTGTGGGCCAGCATGCATGGCAAGCAGACGGGGCTGGCGCTGCTCGCCGCGGCTGCGGCGCTGACATGGATTGGCGGCAAGGCGCTTAAGCGTCCCCACGGCCCGCTGACCACACGGACAAGGCGGCATTGAAAGCGATGATCCCGCAGCCGATCCCAACCCAGGCTTCTGAGACTCAAATGACCGCCGCTCCCCGCGGCAGCCGAAGGGAACGACAGTGACGAGTTTCCACGTCAAAGCACGGTCGGCCGTCAGCGGAGCCCGGGCCGGCGCATGAGTTCTGCGATCGAGGACTACGGGATTATCGGCGATGGGCGCACCGCCGCCCTGGTGAGCCGGGCAGGTGCGATCGACTGGCTTTGCCTTCCCCAGTTCGACTCGCCCGCCTGCTTCGCAGCCCTGCTGGGCGACGCCGACAACGGCTGCTGGATCATTGCGCCGACCTGCGAGGCGCCGCGGGTCACCCGGCGCTACTTGGGCGACACCCTGGTGTTGGAGACCGTCTTCGCCACACCCGAGGGCGACGTCGCGGTGCTCGACTTCATGACCATGGATGAAGATCGCCGCTCGCTCATGCGTATCGTCGAGGGACGCGCGGGCCAGGTCGAGATGATCTCTGAGCTCAAGCTTCGGTTTGAGTATGGGCGGGTCAGCCCGTTCATTCGCGCCGGCGCGTCGCGCGAAATCACCGCAATGGTCGGCCCGGACGCGGTGATCATCCGATCCGACCGGGATTTCGAGTGCGGCGAAGGGCGACTGGCTACGCGTTTCTCCCTGTCAGCGGGTGAACGGACCTGTTTTGAAATGAGCTGGTTTTCCTCGACAGGCCCCGCGCCGCCGCCGTGCGACGCATTTTCGGCGCTGGAGGCGACGGCCGCCTGGTGGGAAGATTGGGCGTCAAGGCATAGCTATGAGGGTCCTCATCGCGACCGCGTCGTGCGCTCCCTGATCACCCTAAAGGCCCTCGCCCATCGCGACACCGGCGCATTGATCGCAGCGCCGACCCTGGGCTTGCCCGAATGGCCGCAAGGCCCAAGAAACTGGGACTACCGGTTCTGCTGGCTGCGTGACGCCACTTTCACCCTGCTGGTGTTTCTCGACGCCGGCATGTCCGAGGAGGCAGAAGCCTTCGTAAAATGGCTGCGGCGGACGGCAGGCGGAGAGCCGGTGGATCTGCTTCCGCTCTACGGCGCCAGCGGCGCTCGGCTCTATGGCGAGGTCGAGGCCGACTGGCTCACTGGTCATGATGGCGCCAGGCCCGTAAGGATCGGCAACGGCGCGGACGTGCAGCTCCAGCTCGACATCTACGGGGAGGTTATCGACACTCTCTTCTTCGCCAGAAACCTTCGCGCGGACAGCGACGGTGACGCAGAGGCGCTGGTGCGGCTGCTGGCCGCCCGTCTTGAGGACATCTGGCGGCTGCCCGATGCAGGCATATGGGAGGTGCGCAGTGATGAACGCCGCCACGTCTATTCGGCGGTGATGTGCTGGGTCGCCTTCGATCGGGCTTCGCGCTGGCTGGGCGAAAAGGATGAGGCGGCCAGGACGCACTATTGCGACCTGGCCGCGCAGGTAAAGGCCGAGGTCCTGGCGCACGGTTGGGACGAAGCGCGCGAGACTTTCGTCCAGGCCTACGGGTCGAGCCAGGTCGATGCGAGCAACCTGCGTCTGGCGCTTGTGGGTTTTCTGCCCGCCGACGACCCGCGCATCGTGGGCACGGTCAAGGCCGTGGAGCGCGAACTGCTGAAGGACGGCTTTGTTCTGCGCTATCTGCCGCAGTCTGCTGATGATGGTTTGGAGGGGCCCGAGGGGGCGTTCTTCGCCTGCACGCTGTGGCTGGCCGACGTCTACATCCTGCAGGGGCGGCATGCCGAAGCCGAAGCGCTTTTGGACAGGGTTTGCGGCGCGGCCAACGATCTTGGGCTGTTGTCGGAGCAGATCATGCCCGGCGAGCGGCGGATGCTCGGCAATTTCCCGCAGGCGCTGTCACATCTGGCCGTTGTCGACACGGCTCTGGACCTGCGACGCCGTGGGGGCCCGGTGCAGAGCCGGCTCAAGAGCTCTCGAGGTTCGGCCGAGCCCTCGCCTGCGCCGAACCCCGAGGATCTGATGGTCTAGGACGCCGGCATGCGCTGGCCGCGTTGTTCCACCGCAAGGAACGACGTCAGGGTAGAGGCGCGGCGGTCCTGGCCGCCGCCCGGGTCGTCAGACGGCCCAGACCTGGTTGAGGACCTGGGCCGCCATGGCCGCCTTATCCTGCGGCAGGAAGCGACCATAGTGCTCGGCGATGGTGCTCGGCGTGTCCTGGATGGCGTAGCTCGCCTGCTCATAGGAGCCGGTCTGCTTGAGCACATGGGTCGCCAGGACGTCGCGCACATTGTGCGGGCCGTGAGGCAACAATCCTGCGATGGCTCCGCGCCCGGTGTAAGGATTGAAGATGCCGTGACGCTCAATTGTGAGACGCCAGGCCTGGTAGAAGGGCGTGGAGTCGTACTCGGCGCTCACGCAGTTGGCCTTCATGGTCTTGACGAACAGCGAGCCTGGGTCCTCGCGCCCCTTGAGGAGGACGGCGCGATCGCTCGCCAGGTAGGTCTCGATCTCCTCATAGAGTCCGTCCAGATCAGGCAGCAGAAGCCTGAACGGACTCTTACGGAAGAATGTCGACCCGGCGTTCTTGAAGGCGGCGGCCGGCACCAGGACCTCCCAGGCCGTGTCGCGCGCGCTCCAGCGCAGCTCTCCGCGTTTCAGGCTCTCCAATTGGCGCTCAGGCGTGGGGCTATGACCCTTGGGCGCCACGAGCAGTTGCCGCAGGTTCTTCTGACGAAGGCCCAGGTGCAGGGCGAGCCGCAGCATCAGGAAGCTTCTTGTCGCTTCGGCCGCGGCGATCGGAAATCGCCGACGATCAGGGCGCCAACGCCGCACTTCCTCGGTGATCTTTCGGTATTCGGCGAGCGGACTATCGGCCTGGAGGATCGGCAAGATGGGCTCGAACGGGTCACGGTGGATCCTGGCGACCCGTTCGATTTCCTTGGCTCGCATGAGCGCATGGCGATGCATACCATCGCAGACGCCCTCCCAGTCGCGATGAGCGTCTTTGACTTCCTGCGCTGTCACCAGCCCTTCGATCGGCCGCAGGTGGTTCGCCAAATGGGAAGACTGTCTCAGCCAGCCTGTGTCGCGGCGCGTAATGGCGGCGGCGACCAGCAGCATCTCCTCCTCCCATCGCGTGAAGAAGCCGCGCCGGCCCTCACGCCAGGTCAAATACCAGTCCCAGACCGCTGGAAAGGCCAGGAGTGCGAATGTCAGGCTGCGCAAGGGCGCGCCGTAGCCGCGCACGTCGCTCTCGGGGCAAGCTGTCAGCGCTCCGAACAGCAAGCCGAAGTGCTCCATCTTCTGGTCGGCGGTCTCGCGGTTCCACACGCCGCTCCTCGCCCGGCCCCTGGTCGTGAGGGTCGAGGTCTTGAAGACGACGAGGTCGCGCGCCTCGGCGTCGATCAGGGCGGGGGCGGCTTGCGTCGCCAGCGGACGACCATACTCACGCCGACCCTCGTCCATCAACCGCGCCTCCAGGTCAGGCGCCGGCGGGAACGACAAGGCGCCGACGCCGCTTGAGAACCGGATCGAAAACCGCTGTTGCAAGGCGCCGATCTGGTAGCGGCGATAGTCGGTGCCCCCGGCCATGATCACGGTCCGCACCCATGACAGCACCTCTTCCTGCCTGGCCTTTGGAAGACGCTCAAAGTCGTCGGGAAGATGCCAGGCAAGGCGGCGGCGCTCGACGGCGCTGAGCCGGGATCGAACCTTGCTAGTGACCATCCGGCCTGAATGCGGGAGCTTCGCTCGGAAATAGCCGTCGGGCAGATCATATCGGCGCTCGATGGCGGCCAGCACCCGAAAGCTGGTCGCGCTGCGCGGAGCCAGGACCCCGTTCACCCAGTCGTAAAGGGTCCGGACATCAACGACGTCCCGGCCTTGCTTGAGGGCCTTGTGGAGACGGCTGACGTTTTCGCCGTGCCGGCGGATGTGGAGGACCAGGGCTTCCTGAAAGTCCGAAGGATCCTCATACGCCTCCCACTGCGGCGCTGGACCCACGTCGTTCGCCTTGGACCTGGGCGCGGCCGCCTCTGCCGGGCGCTGCGTATTGTTCGGTTTTATGGACATTACAATCGTACTGGCTGGCGGAACTGATCGTCCGCACAGCTTAGGACCGCCAGACCGCCTCCAACCCGAACGGCCCGCGTCGAATTTCCTTAAGTGCGGCGAACAGGTGACGCCGGCGGAGCCTCCAAGCAGATCGCGGTCAGACGCACTTCGTCGCAGGCCGCTGGACCACGAAATTCGACAGTCCGGTTCCCACTGGAAACGCGAAACCGCCGAGCGGGCGCAAGCCTTACGAGGAATGCGCCATGGACGGCAGACAGCTGGCGGAGGTGGCGCGCGATGTTCGGCCCGAGCTGGCGATCCTGTTCATAACCGGCTACGCCGAGAACGCAGCGACCCAGGCCAGTTTCCATGGGACGAATGTGCAGATGATCACCAAGCCCTTCGCAATTGATGATCTGGCCGCGAAAATCGGGGAGATGATGCCCGTCGCCGACCAGGTCTCATAGCCAGGGCCCTATGCGAGCGCGACGCGTCGCTCTCACCTGCGGTCAGAAGCGGCGCGTGTAACCGATAGACCAAGCGTCGATGTCGCTTCCGTCGCTGCTCGCGTCATGCCGCGTGTAGTCCAGGCGCACGCCGTTCTTGTCATCGAAATGGTATTGCCCGCCGAGGCCACAGTTCCAGGTGTCCGAATGGCTCGTGACGGCTGCCTGCTGATCGCCGGCCAGGCTTCGGGCGGACCACTCGGTCTCAACCTCGGTTCGCCCGTAACCGACCCTGGCGAATAGCTCGGCCTTCGGCGTAAGGGGCAGGAAACCCACGACGTACGCCGCGACCTGGTAGTTCACTTCAGTGCTGGCGCGGAAGTAGTATCCGGGGGCAGCATCCCCAGGCTCCAGTCGTCTCCCGACACGCCGAACGCTGCTTCGCCTTCGAGACCGACATAGGGAGTAAACCTGGCGCCGAGCCGACCCTGGACGGCGCCAAGCTGTGTGTCGCGGAGGTCTTGGGAGAGATGCGCGTAGCTGACGGTCGCGTAGAGATCGGCCGCGCCCGCGGATGTCGCGCTGACAAACCCCACGATCACGCAGAGACCCGATAGAAATCTGTTCATAGCCCCCCCGAAGGTAGATCTGTCGCCTCGCATCTTCTGGTTGTTCAAGGCCGAAACATGGCGCACGCGCCCGTCTGCGGACCCCAGCATCTTGCCTGACGCTCCGCGGGAGCGGTCCCGCCGCCCTTCAAGGACGATCACACGCCCTGCGGCCTCACCGCCGCAGCTTGGCAAAGAGACCCGCCCGGTTCCCAGGCCGGTGGCGCCATTGTCGTCAGTCAGCGCATTATACCCGCAGCCGTAAAGGCGTCGGCGATGACTTTGCGGACGTCCTTGGAGACGTAGGGCGACACCTTCTCCATCAGGGTCTCTCCAAAAGCCAAGTCCGACCTCCTGGGCGCCGGGCGATCATCAGAAACACGCCGCTGCATAGGGTCCTTGGCCGAGGCGAGGCCCCAGAAGCTTGCGATCTCCAAGGACGAGGAAACTCCGGCTTCGAGCATGAAGGGCGCGACTTCCCCGAGGGGATCATCGCCGCTGGCCGAGAGCGGCACGCCGTGTCCAACACCCTCTAGAAGATTCAGTTCAACGGCAACTTCGCCGTCGCTGGCGCGCCAGACCGACCGGGTGCGACGTCCCAACGTCGTGACCTCGTGGGCGCGCTCGCCGATACCGTGGAGCATCGTCCATTGCCGGGCCAGGGTCTGTGCGTTCGCGGGCGCCACCGTGGCGTCGCTGGCTCCCTGCCAAATCGAGAGACGCGGCAAGCGCGAAGGTGCAGGCGCGGCCCGCGCCGCAAGCGCGCCGAGCTGCGCGCTGCTCAGCTGGCTGCCGGTCCGCATGGCGGCGAAGGCTTCGGAGACGTTGCCCGCCACCCCGAAGGCCAGTCCCGCGACGACCGCGCCGCCCGCATAGGTCTCAGGATAGGTCGCCAGCAAGACGGTCGTCATCGCCCCCCCAGCCGACAGTCCGGTGATGAAGACACGTTGGGCGTCGAGATCGTGGCTCCGCACCATGTGTTGCGTCATGGCGTAGATCGACGCAGCCTCTCCGCCATTTCGCACGGTGTCGCCTGGCTCGAACCAGTTGAAGCAGCGGTTGGGGTTGTTGCTCAGGTCCTGCTCAGGCGCCAGAAGCGCAAATCCGAGCCGGTCGGCCAAGGCGAGCCAGCCGCTTGATCGGGCGAAGGAAGAGGACTTTTGGGTGCAGCCATGCAGCAAGACCACCAAGGGCGCGCGGGAGGTGAGGCCTTGAGGAACGTAAGCAAGCATCCTGAGCGAGCCGGGGTTAGCGCCGAAACCGCGCACTTCCTCGAGCCCTTCGCTCCCCCTGGCCTGGGCCGTAGCATTACGGTCACGCTTCAGCTTGGCGATCGTCTCAGCAAGTCCCGACATTTACTGGTCCTTCCGCATCACCAACGATGCAGCAACCCAATGCTGCATTGCAGCATTGGGTTGCGCGCTGACGCGAAGATTTCAGTATGCGCCGGGGAGGATTGCCGCAGAGGGAGGCTGTTTCGCCGATCGGATTGAAAGCTCACGTCGATCAGGTCGAGGCCCTCGCCTCCCGCAGATCGGCGGGCCACTGGCCCGCTTCGAGCACGGGGCTCGCTGCGAGTTGCGACGCCGTGAGAGCTCCCGTGATCGCCTCCTGATCGAAACGGACCGCGCCAGCATCGATGGCGTGAAGTCGCTCCCCGACGCCGCCCACTCCGCCTTCGCTGATGACGAGATAGCCAATGCGCGCATCATCGCAACGCACCATGGCCTCGACGACCGTCCCCAGGGTCTCGCCTCGCCGGTCCACGAGCTTGCGTCCTGTGAGGGAGCTGGCGGGTATGAGCGTGGGCGCAGGAAGACTGGCGCTTTTTTCCGACGCGCTTTGGCTGCCATCCTCATAGCGCGCCTGGCGTCCAAGCCATCGCCATATGCCCAGCACATTGACGGCGATCAGAAAGCCGTTGGTCCAGAGAAGGTTAAGCTGGCTGGTGCCGATCGCCACCACGGTCCAGGCGATGGATCCCACGGCGAACACCACGAAGCCCCAACCGGTGATCCGCGCCCCGAGGTTCGAGGCGGTCATGATCGCAGCAATCATGGTTGCGGCCGGAGCGACCCAGCCAGCGATCTCAACCGGTCCCATCGGCGTCGCCCTTCTCAGTCGCACGTCCAGTCCGGTACTCCTGGGAAACGGCGGCGATCGCGCTCGCGAGGCCAGCGAGGCCCGCGACGCGACGTTCCAGACGCTCGGCGCCAGATCGGAGCTCAGCGAGGCGCTCGAGGATCAGGACGTCTTCGGCTTCACCAGTGAAGAACGGCTCGACTGCGCGCAGCATGGTGAACGAAAGGCCCGCGTGCCGCCCTTCATGCTCCAGGCCGGCGGGCAGGCGAACGAGAGCGCCGGCGACGCGGGCCAGGACGTGCATGAGGTCGATCGCCGCCGCCATCAGGCGCCGCTGCGCGGCGCCTGCGCCTTCACCCGTGCGCCCGAAAGCCTGGACCACCAGTTGCAGCAGAAGCCCGTAGACGGCGTTGCCCAGGTCCAGCACCGGCGCTGCGTCGCGACCGTCGATATAGGCCATTTCATCCCCGGCCGGCGGCCGCCACATGACCGGGCTCTCGGTCACCGGCCAAGAAGGCTCAAACGTGGGATCGGCTTCCATGAGCGCCTGGTGCTCCTGGCGCACCACGATGAAGCGCTGGTAGTGCGACCCCTCCCGGTCCGACGGCGACCCTTCGCCCTGCTCCACGATGGTGTCGATCGCTCGCAGCGCCTCGCCCAGATTGGCGATGGTGTTTACGCTCTCCAGATCGAAATCGGCCGCGCCCACCTGGGCCGACACGGGACCGATAAAGAGCTGTTCCTCGCCCAGATGGGCGCAACATCTCAGGAGGTTGGCCCGGAGCGCCTCGTAGAGGTGTCCGACGGTGGCGTAGTCCTGATGGCTCGGCATCAGTCGCGGATCGCCGGCTTCACGCACATATTCGGCCTCGGGTTCGAAGCCCTCCCCGTCCTCCAGGTGGAGTCCGCGAGGCCGCTCAAGGAAGATGAAATGGTCGAGGGTCTTCGGGGAAAATGGGGTCAGCTTGACGACGACGTCGGACGGGAAGTAGCCGGCCTCGACCGGAAAGTTCGGCCGACCGAAATGGGGTCGACCGCCAATGGCGATCGACAGGTTCGCAACCAGCAGGAGGTGGACCATCTCGTCGATCGCGACGCTCAGGATGACACCGCGCCAACGCTCCACGGCGGCGGCCTGCTCGCCCTCTAGGCCTCCCTCGGCGCCCGTCCGCAGACTGAAGGCTGCGAAAAGATAACTGCACATCAAGGTATGCTCGATCTCGGAGGCCTCGGCCAGGAGATGGAAGAGCTGCCCGCGCCCGCCAAGCGCGATCTCCGTCTCGGCCGGCGATTGGCTGGACATTTCTCGATGACCCTCGTGCAGCGCGGAACCTGCGGGCGGCGGCATGTTTCGAACCCGCGACAAACACGCTCGTTCCGCCAGGGACATGGTGAGGCCATGCGCGCCCTCGACCGAAGGAGACATCGGGTCAGGACGAGGTGCGCCGACTGCGACGCCATTCTCAGGGAAATTCCCGACCACATTGCGCTAGTCTTGCGAGGGAGAGCGCCGGGTGCGAGCATTCAACTATATCAGCGTCAAAGAACTGAAACTGATGGATCTGAACGACTTAGCGCTTGTCGTTCGACGCGGCCGTTCAACAAGGGGTCAGGCGTTCGACTTTCAGGTGGCGATCAGGTCATGAGCGGCGTCTACACGGTCGTTGGCGGACAGATCTGCGTCACATGCAAAAGAGGATCGAACGCGGCGGTCGCCGATCATCGGCGGCTACAAAGGCCGCCGTCGCACGAAGGCTCCGCTACGACCGCAAAAGGCGGACGCATGCAGGTCGCCCTGGATCACTGCGTCTTCGGCACGTGCTCGGGCTTACCTTTGCGCTTGGTCGAGGCCATCTTCTCAAGCTCCTTTTCGCTCATCGACAGCATCGACTGTGACGCGCCTTTAAGCTCGCTTTTGGGGGTGTCGCCCCGCTTTGCGGAGAGAGCCGCGCCTGCGGCCTTCTGTTGAGCTCCTGATTTTGCTGGCATCTCGCGTCTCCCGACTGGACTAGCGAAAAACGCTCCCGCCCGTAGGGCGATCCATCAAATGTGCAGGACACCGGGGTCAGCGGGAGCCCGTTCCTTCAAACGTAGAGCTAGCAGGCCGCTGCAGAGGCGACGCCGTAGACGAAAGCAAGTACGAGGAAGAACGATGCGGTGATCCCCAACGCAATGATCACCCCAACGACAAATACAACGCGGAAGATTTGGCGCGCGATCAATGCCCGCCTCTCAGCCATCGCAGCTCCGACGTGCAGTAAGGCTTCGAAAATGCCGAGAAAGATCGCCATCCGGGAAGGATAGCTCCGCTGAGTGGATCGGCTCTTAAGCGCACCGCGTTTGTCGAGCCGACAATACCTGGCGTTCGCTCAGCCAAATGGGCGAGGGAAATCCGCAAGGCGCCACGACCAGATGTCGGCTCATTGCTGGAGACGAACTTGCCTGATCAAGCTTGAGCCGCGCCGGAGGGGTAGAAGCCCGTGGCGTCCGGGCGCGAACAAGCTTTAGCATGATCAGAGACGCTCCTCGGGCGTGTCCATAAGCGGGGCGTCGACGCGGAGTTTCGGATGGAGAACCAGCGAACTGAGTCCAAGCTAAGCCTTCTTCTCGCCCTCGCGACCGCCAATTTTGGATGGCGGGGCCGTGCATCGCGCAAGGCGCTGTTCATCTCGATCGGTCGGCTCTACGCGTTCGGCGCGCTGACCTTGCCGATCAGCATTCTTCAGGCGCTTGCACCGTCTACAAGACTGACAGCCACGTTGCTTGACGGCCTCATGAACTGCGTCGGCCTGCTGCTGGCCGCCTATCTTGTCGGCGCGTTCGTTCGCCGGCTGCATGACCGTGGAAAGGCAAGTTGGTGGCTCCTGGTTTTCCTCGGGCCCCATGCAGCGTTCGTGATGCTACTGACCCGCATCCCGCCAGATACGATCCTGTTCAATTTGGTTTTCTTAGGTGGCGGGATGATCGTCGACTTCCCCCTCCTCGTTTGGTGGATGGCGGAAACTTTCTGGCTTCCCGGCACATCGGGACCCAACCGCTTTGGCGATGACCCCCTGGCTACCAGCAATCCGAAACAGGCGGCCGCACCTGCTCTGGCGTAGGAAGGCGCATCTGCTTCCCACATTGAGGCGACATCCAAAGGGCCTACCGGCTAGGGTTGGACCTAGACCACAAGCTATAATCGCCTGGCGCCACTAGCGGACGTTGGCGGCGAGGCTGAAAACGGACTGCCCTAATGCACTTGCGATCGGCCGCATCCTTCCGTAGGCGGCATTCGTTAGGTGCTATCAAGCGTTCATTGGGTGCGGCGTCGCTGGTGAGGGCGGCGGTCGCCGCCGGCGATCATGACAACCGGCGCGGTTCAGCGGGGGAGTGAGCACCGCATGCAAACCACGGAGGTTCAGCGTGCGGTAACGGCGGCTAGTTCGACCGTTAGGGCGCTCGGTCTCCAAGTCGACGACGCGGTCGTTCTACAGAATTCGAACAAGCTTGCGTTGCGCCTGCTGCCCTGTGATGCGTTCGCCAGCGTTGCGCCAATGGCACAGCAGATAGCGCAGTTCGAAGTCGAGCTTGCCGGGCGCCTGGCGGAAACCAACAGTCCCGCAGCAGCACTTGACCCCCGGGTTCCACAACACGTCTTCGAGCGCGACGGTTTCGCGATTTCGTTTTGGACTTACTACGCGCCAGCGACGCCGGACCTCGCGGCCGCTGACTACGCGAACGCGCTGCATCGCCTGCACGCGGGCATGCGGACGATCGAGATCACTGCTCCACACTTCACCGACCGCGTTGCGGAAGCTGAACAACTCGTGGCGATCCGCGAGCGGACGCCTGACCTAACCGACGCAAACCGGGAGCTGCTCAGCGGAATGTTGGAGAGCTTCCGACGATTGATCGTCGGTCGCGGCGCGACGGAGCAATTGCTTCACGGCGAGCCTCATCCCGGCAATCTGCTGAACACGAAGATTGGGCCCTTGTTCATCGACTTTGAGACCTGTTGCCGGGGACCGACCGAGTTCGATCTGGCTCACGTGCCGGAGGAGGTCACTGCGCACTACCCAGGGATTGACCGGGCCATGCTGAACGATTGCCGCGCCCTCGTTCTGGCGATGGTTGCGGCGTGGCGATGGGATGCGGGCGACCAGTTCCCGAACGGTCGACAGTGGGCCGAACACTTCATCTGGGCATTGCGCAAGGGCCCGCCATGGCCCTCGCTTCAAGCCTTGGCTCGAGAACTAGAGGGGCGTCGCTAACGGGCAGCTTCAGCGCTTAGAGCTGGCAGCGACCGGCGTCCCAGGTAGAGGCCGCCGCCCCGGGCGCCGAGACCGGCCAAGGAAGCGCTCTAGGCTCGATTGGGTCGACGAACCTCGGAAGTAGCGCCTAGAACACATCCGAAACCCAGCCGAACCGGCATAGCCGTAGCTGTCGCCGAAGCTCGCCAAAATCGACCAAGCGCCGATGTCATAGCCGCCGCCGAGAACAAAGCCGCCCACAGCGCTCGTCCCGGCCGCCGAGCGTGACGCCCGCCACCCGCGCCGCCGTGCCGTCGAGGAACTCGTACGAGAGGTTGGCGACCCTTAGAGCCGCGGCTGCGGACCTGGCCTGCGTCCTGCCAGCTGCGCTGATGGTCCAGCGCTAGACTCGCACGCGCCTGCGTCGCTCTTATCGGATGCGACCCCCGCCGCCAGTTTGGGACGTAGCCCGTCAAAGACCCCTCCAGCCAAGGCCGGTCGCCCCTCGCTGACGGGTCACACCTGAGCGACCGGGCCGGAGACGCCGCCTTGCAAGTTCAGGATCCGTCAGCCCGCAGCGAGCAGTAAGCGTGCATGGCCGCAAGAAGCTTATCGGCGCTGGTCGGCTTTCCGAGGTTCTGGGCCGTCGCCAAAATAGGCTCGTTAAGCAGGTCGGGCGGCAGAAAAGCGAGTACGAAGGGCACCTGCATCAGGAGCAGCATATGCGCGACCGGCGTAACACGCTCGCCGCTCAGGCTGACGTCAAGGACAGCTGCGTCGGGTCTGTCCACCGCGAGACGGCTCAAGGCCTCCTCGACGGACCCCACTGGCCCGACAACCTCGAAGCCAGCGCCCGCGAGGACTTCGTTGAGGTCCATGGCGATGAGGAATTCATCTTCGACAACCAGCACCCTGAAGGTGCGCCGTAGCGAGCCGGTCGTTGTCGAGGGCAAGGCCTATCCGATCGGCAAGGTGAACACTCCTCGGAAACCCTCCGGATCGAAATGCAGTTCCCCGCTGTGCCTGTCAGGTCCTGCTTTACGCTAAATTCGATGAGATCAGACCCAAATCCCCTTCTGGCGGGGGCGGCCACCGCAGGTCCGCTTTCTTCGCGCCACTCAAAGCGCAACGTCTTTCCTTTCCCATCAGCGTCGACCGACCAGCGTGCGACTACCTTGCCCCGACCTTCTTCTGAGAGGGCGCCGTACTTCAGCGCATTGGTGCTGAGTTCATGGAGGACGAGATTGAGCGCCAGGACTTTTGGAGCCGGAACTGTGACTGAGGGTCCCTCGTATATAAAGGCCCCGTTGGCAGGCGCTAGCTTCGCGGCTCTGGCGACGATGTCGGCGAAGTCAGCCGTCGATTGCCCCGATAGCGTAACGTCCTGGGCATCCATCAGCGCCTGAAACCGGCCCAGAAACGCGCTTCGAAACTCCGCTGCAGAACGCCCTTCCGTGGCCGTTCGGCTCGCCAAGGCACGGACCGTGGCTAGCAGGTTCTTCATGCGATGACGCGTCTCGGCGAGAAGAATGTCCTTTTCGGCTTCGTGCCGCCGCTGCTCGGTGACGTCCTCGAAAAGCACAAGAATGCTGCTGCTGCTGCTGTCTTGGTGAACAAGCCGGCGCGCACTCACCAGCATGGTCTTTTGACCGAGTTGAGGGAAGTCGTGGCGCACCTCATAGCCGACGACTGCGGCGCTCTTCGGCACGACCTGAGACAGCAGCTGGCGAAGGTCGGGGATGTCCCATTGCCCGTCTCCAAGATCAAACAGCCGTTGCCCCAGCGTTTCGTCCTTGCTGACCTGGAAGGTCTCGAAGAACGCCTGGTTGCCCGACAAGACGCAGAGGGCTTGATCGAGCACCAGCAACGGCGCCTCGAGCGTATCGACGATGCCTTGGGCTTGAACGTGACCGGTTCGCAGTAGGCGATAGAGGTCTTCTAAATCCATCTGACGCTCGGCGGGCTCTCATGGAGGCCGGCACTATGAACCATGGGGTTGCGCATGGCTATTTGCAGCAGCGGGCCTCCACGCCTTGCTAGTGCTCTCAGGCCGGTCGCTCTAGGATCGAGGATCGGAAGAACGGGCATGATACGGAGGAGCCGATAAAGTCTTGAATAGTCTCGCAAAATTTCGCCCAACCGGCCCACGCCTGCGTGCAGCCATGTGGCTGGCCATCGCAGGCTGTCTGATCGCGCCGCTGGTTGCGATGCAGTTCACCGAAGAAGTCGCATGGACGGGCCACGACTTTGCGTTCGCCGCGCTGCTTCTTCTTGCGGGCGGCGGCGCTATCGAACTGTCATGCCGCAGCCGCCGGACGCTGACTGTTAAGTCTATGCTGGTATTGGCGATCATGGCTTTTGTGGCTGCGATCTGGGCTGACGGCGCCGTCGGGGTTTTCTGAAGCCAGATTGCCGCTTGGCGGCCAGCTTTGCGCCTTGCCTTGCTATCAAGCGTTCCTGTTCAGCGCGGCATACCAACCGGCGTAGGGCGTGTTGCGGGCCATTTTTCGATTGAAGTCCGGCGCCCCATCGGTCCACCAGGGTGGGCCGCGTTCCCCTAAAGCGACCTTCGCCGCGTCGACCGCTGCCCGCGCTCTCTGCACCGCCTCCGTGTCCTGCCGGCGCCGGCCTGCAGGGATGGAGCGCCTCGCCGCCATGAGAGAGCTCACCAGCGCCGTGCGTTCGTCGGGCTTGAGGTTCGGATTGCTGAGCCGCCAAAGCCGACCGTGGACAACAAAATATCGCCCGTCTGGCGTCACCGGATAGTCTTCGCGGCCCATCGGTCAGTTCGATCACTTGTTTTCAGATGCGCTTGTCCGTCCCAAACGCGCAGCCCTACGCAAGGTTGGCGCGCGGGAGGCTCGGAAGCCAAACCGTCCAAGGGCGTTAGCCCACCCGCCTTTTCGAACCCAAAATGGAGGTCTCACCTTCTGCGCCACTCTGTGCGCGCCGGAAATCCTACGCCGTTCGCAGGCCCGGGTACTCTAACGTCCTCGATAGGGTTCGCAGGCGACGCCGTCATTATCACGGTCGAGGTGTGGGCCATATCCTGGCTGCCCGCGCCGAAGGGGCGCCGCTCCCGCCGCGCGCGCGGCCGTACAGTTGCGATAGGCTCCCTGGGGCGCGCCGCCCACGAACGCTTGAGGCGTGCGGGCCGCCGCTGGCTGCCTGCGGGGCTCGCCGCGGTGACAGTGATATTGCCCGGTCTTGCGATCGTTGTGGCAGCCGTTTGCGTCCAGGCCGCCGGGATGGGTCGCCCCCGCTGCTGGCCAGAGACTGATAAGCGTCACCGCCGCGCCAGCCGCGCAGATCCGTAAAGTCATCGCCCTCCCCCGAGGTCTTCTGCGACTCATGTTCGGCGTCAGACCGGCCTCATGCAAGTCCGACCGGGCCAAGCCGTCAGACCCGATCAGAGAACCTGTCGTGCGCGTCGATGCGGCGGCAGGCGAGATCGATATCCCGCTGGTAGATTTCCTGCCGCAAGAACGCCAGTTCCGCCTCCCGCTCGACGTCCCCCACATCGACATACCAGGCTCGCGGTCCCGAGGAATGCTCGGCGTTCCAGCGATAGCCGCGCATCTTCAGGACGTCCTTGAGCTCGAAGGGGGAATTCTCAGCCCAGATCCGCCAGGAGGGCCGCCGCGCCGCGTCCAAGAGTTGCGCAAGCGCTGGCTTGCCGCTCGTCTTCATCGTCCGCGCGAGCAGTTCGATCCCAGCATGACAATCATTGAGGGCGCGATGTTTGTCGTAGAAGAAGCCCGCGCCTGCCGCCAGGTGGGCTAGACGGGCTCCCTCATGTCCCTCCAGCGCCCAATCGACCTGGGACATCGAGCAAGCCCAGGGCTTGGTTGTGAAGGTCTGGCAAAAGCGCTCCAGAAAGCGTCGATCAAAGGCGGCGTTGTGCGCAATGACGATGGCGGCCGGCGCGGCGAACGCGGCGACCTGATCTGGATCGATCACCTGCCCGGCGACCATCTCCTGGGTGATGCCGGTGAGCGACGTGATTTGCGCCGTGATTGGAATGGAAGGTTCCCTCAAGGCGCAGAACGCCTCTCCAATCCTCGTCACTTCGCCATTCAGATCATAGGTGAAAGGCGCCATCGCGAGTTCGATGATCTCATCGCGCGCCGGGTCTAGGCCCGTGGTTTCGACGTCGACAAAGAGGCCAATCCGCGTCGCGCCGCTTGGCGCGGCGCGCGATGCGGCGTGCGCGTCAAGGCGTCGAAGCACGCGATAGAAACCACTCGCCTCGAGACGAGCGGCCATCTCTTCCAGCTCTGCCAGGTCAGTTTCCACAGTCGACTCACGCACTTCTTACACAAGATGAGCGCGCCAAGCCGCCCCGTACAGGTGAAGAGCAAAGAGGGCGGCCAAAGGTCGACGCGTCCGGACCGCCCGGCGATGCGATGGAGCGCGCGACGCTACTCTAGCGCCGCCGCTAGCACGCCCTTGCGCGAGCGTGGACCGCATTCGCCAGCAGGGCCGGCGCCTTATGCGGATAGGGTCCGACGCGCCTGACGATATCGACCAGAAAATCGTGCAACTCAGGCCCGGCGGCCGGCTGGGTGACCGGCGACAACAGGCCCAGCGCACGGGCGGCCTGCCCAAAGCGCCGGCCGTGGACTTCGTCCTCAGGCAACACCGCGTGGATGAGCTCATGGGTGAGCACGACCGTGACGAGCAGCGGGTCGTCGATGAAGGGGGATATGGTGATGTGGCGAAAGCCGTCTCGATCGGCCCAGGTGTGACAGACCCCTAGAACCTTGCGCGTGCTCGAAAGCGAGCCCACCCCCAGCCGGATACGCAATGGGATTTCAAAGCCACGCGCCGTGAACCAGGGGCGCAGCAACACCGCGACGTGGGTGAGCCATTGTTCGCGGTTGAACGCCTTGGCAGCGTGAAATCCGTCGGGCAGAGCGATCTGACGCGGGATCATGACCAGGTCGCGCCTCCCACCAGTTTGACTGTGCGCAAGCTCGTCTGGCGAGCACGAAATTCAGTGAGCGGGTGGCGGCCCATATCATCCTCGTACGACGGGCTAGAGAGAAGCACGAAGAGGCGGGAGGGTTCCGGAGCGTCGCTCGTTTCTTAATAAAATCAGCAGCATAACAACATATGTTACGATCGGCTCTGACGCGCAGCCGCCAGCGCCGGCCGGCGGAGGCGAGCTGCTCGGCGGACGGATCGCCCCGTTCGCCGCGGACACTGGTAGTCAGACCACCTTAAGGCCGGCCAGAGCCTTCGCCCGCAGAAGGCCCAGCACCGTCGCCTGACGATTGCACCTGGCTCGGGACCCCGCCGGGCTCGCCGTACTCGGGCGTCTGTCCAGCCGGGCCCCCACCGGCGCTCTCGGGCGCTTCGATCGTGCTGGCGGCCCGGCTGTCGCTCTCGGCGACGGGCTGACGCCCCTCCCCGCAAGCGCTGAGCAAGACGGCGGCGCACATCATCATCGGCCACTTCATATGTTCACTCCCATTTTCATTTCGCCGGGCGCGTACGCGGGCCGGCCGCAGTATGTCCCGCTCATGCAGCGGGGCGACGCTCCTCCAGCGCAAAGCGGTCGCCTTTGGAAAGCACGTGCAAGGTGACGTCGAACATTGAAAGGACCCGCTCAGGCTGAGCCTCGGCGATGTTGGAGCGGGTCACGCTGGCGCCGTCGACAACATAGACAGCCCCAGCCCCGTGGACCTGAAAGGCCCCGTCCTCAACGACGATCGCTGTGTCTTCGTCGATGCCTACGCCCAAGACGCGCGGATTTTGGGCGACGGCGCCGAACAAGCGGCCGAAACGGCCGCGCTCAGCGAAGTGCTGGTCGATGATGACATTGCGGATCAGCCCTAGTCCGGGGGCCATGTGGACATCTCCGATGCGATGCGACTCCGAGCCTGGCCCCCGCACAAGCATTGTATCGCTCATTACCGAGGCGCCGGCGGAGGTGCCGGCCATCAGCCCGCCCGCAGCGTGAATATCGCGGATCTTTCTCTCGATCGGGGTGTCGCCGATCTGGCTGGAAATCCGCAGCTGATCGCCGCCGGTGAAGAATACGCCAGCGGCGCCTTCGAGGGCCGCGAGGGTCTCGGGATCTGCCGACTGCGCACGGTCCTCCAGGTAGAGCTCCGTGGTGTCAGTCACGCCAAGCTCGGCGAAAACTTCGCGGTACGTCCGGAAATATCCTTCCGGCCGGTGCGATGCGATGGTGGCGATGACGAGCTTCTGCCCGGCCAGTCGTTTGGCGATCGCACCGAGGATCTCTCGATCGCCTTCCTTGTCCTCGCCGCCGCCGATGATGAAGAGGGGACCTGGCCTAGACATGTTCGGAAGCCTCCCCGAAGGAACGTCCCTCCGTGAGGACGGCGGAGGGCCGGTAGGCCAGGACCTGCGCCCAGACCGCTTCGACCGACGTCGGAAGCAAGACCACGATATCGCCCTCGTTTGCGAGACTTAGGGCCTTCTCGACCGCTTGGTCCTCGGGCCCGATGGCGTGGATCCGGGAGGGGTCAAGGCCGGCGGCGACGGCGCCTCGCGCCATGATTTGGTTGACCTCGCCCACTGCGCGGCCGCGGCCGTCTGGCGCTTCGCGGAACACGACCTCATCAAAGATGGAGGCGGCCAGTTCGCCCATCTGCCCGATGTCGTTGTCACGGCGATCGCCGGGGATGCTCACGACCCCGATCACCTGCCCGCCGGGCGGGCGTATGGCCGACAGCACCTCTCCAAGGGCGCTCAGGCCCGCTGGGTTGTGGGCGTAGTCGACGATGACCTTGAAGGGGTGGCCCTCGAAAATATTCAGCCGGCCCGGGTTCTGTTCAAAGGAGCTCTCGAAGGTCTCAAGCCCGCGCCGGATGACCTCCATCGGTGTGCCCAGGGCCGAGCAGACGGCGATGGCGGCCATGGCGTTCATGACATTGAACCCTGCTGCTCCCTGAAGGGCCGCGGCGATATCGGCCACCGCCGCTACCGGAAGGGCTTGGCCCTCGCGGTGCAGCACAAGGGCCCCGCCCCTGGCGCCAGGATCGCGTACGACGGCCATCCCGCCTGCAGCGATATGCTCGCGCAGGAAGCCTGGCAGGTCGGCGCCGCCGCGCATCGAGAAGTAGGCCAGCTTTCCCCGCGCATGCTTGGCCATCCGAAGTGTGTGGGCGTCATCGGCGTTGAGAACGCTCACGCCCGATCGGCGGACGCTTTCAACCACCACGGATTTGACCGCCGCCAAGTCGGCGACCGTATCGACGCCCTTCAGGCCAAGATGGTCTTCCGCCACATTGAGAACCACGCCGACGTCGCAGGCGTCGAAGGCCAGGCCTTCGCGCAAAATGCCGCCGCGCGCGGTTTCAAGGACCGCTACCTCGACCTTCGGGTTTTCTAGCACCGCTGCTGCGCTGCGCGGACCACTGGCGTCACCGGCCCGAAGGCGTTGTTCATTGAAGTAGACACCGCTGGTGTTGGTCATGCCCACATTGAGCTGCGCGCCGCGCAGGATATGGGCGACCATGCGCACCGTGGTCGACTTGCCGTTGGTTCCGGTGATCGCGACGATTGGAATCCGGCTGGCGGCGGCCCTGGGGAACAGCATGTCGATCACCGGAGCGGCTACGTTGCGCGGCGTGCCTTCTGCGGGCTCGAGATGCATGCGAAAGCCGGGGGCCGCATTGACTTCAACGACTCCGCCGCCGGTTTCATCGACGCTGACCGAGATGTCGGGTGCGAGAAAGTCGACCCCAGCCACGTCAAGGCCAACCGCTGCAGCGGCCTGGCGGGCGTAGTCTGCGTTTCGCGGGTGAATGGCGTCGGTGCGGTCGATGGCCGCGCCGCCGGTAGAGAGATTTGCGGTGTCGCGTAGAACCACGATCTCGCCTGCATCCGGGACGTCGTCCAGCGAACGATCAAACCGCGCCAGACGGTCCATCAGGTCTTGATCGATGCGGATGGCGGTCATGACCTGGCTGTGCCCAAGACCGCGGCGGGGATCTTGATTAACCGCCTCGATCAGGCCGCGGATGCTCGAGGCGCCGTCTCCCGTGACTTGGGCAGGCGCCCGTTCAGCGACTGCGACCACCTTGCCGTCAACCACAAGGATCCTGTGGTCGCGGCCGGGGAGTTGTGCCTCGACGATGACGACGCCGCGCCGCGCCTCGGCCTTAGCCTTGTCGAAGGCGCCGCGCACGGCGGCCTCACCGACAAGGTCTGTCGTAACTCCGCGGCCATGGTTGCCGTCGAGCGGTTTGAGAACCGCAGGGCCATTCAGGCCAGCGGCGATGCGCACCGCTTCCTCGACAGTGCGAGCGGTTCCGCCGCGGGGCGTTGGCACCCCTACGGCCTCCAGTAGGGCTTTGGTGAGCACCTTGTCGGAAGCATTCTCAACGGCAATGTGGGACGTGCGGCCGGTGATGCTGGCGCGCAGGTGCACCTGTCGCGCGCCGTGACCCAGGCGGAGGAGGCTCTGGTTGTTCATCCGCTTGACAGGGATGCCCCGCCGAGCGGCCTCTCTTGCCAGCGCCGCGGTCGTGGGGCCCAGGCTTTCAGCCTCTCGAGCCCGGCGCACGGCCTGGATGGCCGAGTCGGCATCCATGGGTCCCAAGGGGCCTGTGATGCGGTCAAGACCGACGAGGCCTTGCAACTGCGGCGGAAGGAGCTGATCGACCAGCGCCAGCGCATGAGCGCCGGCTAGCAACCCTGCCCGCTCGCCGTCGTAGGCATAGAGAATGTTGTAGACGCCGGGGCGACCGCGGACCGATCGGGTCTTGCCGCGTGCGACACCGGCGCCTGCGCGGGCCTGCAGCTCCAGGGCCACATGTTCGGCGACATGTCCGAGCCATGTGCCCTCCTGCAACCGCTCGAGGAAACCGCCCGCGTGGCGCCGACTGCAGGCGTGTTGAGCCAGCCCAGGGAGGGCCGCGCAGAGGCGGTCGGCGAAGCCTTCAATCTTGTTGGTCGGATAGGCCTCGAGTTCGCCGAGATCGACCTGGATCCTGACCATAGGACGAGCGCTGAACAGGTGGGGGCCGCGATAGACGCTCTTTTCGAGGATCCGCAGCGGTCGCCGGACTTGCGGGGCGCTCGGTGCTGACTTGAACGGGGACATGAGGCTCCGGGGGCTCTGGGTGGCCGCTCAACGCCAGCCCCCGGCCATGGTTCCCGGGTTTTACTTCAAATCGATCCCCGAATTCAAATAAGTAACCGCTTTTAACAAATGTTGTAGCCTGAGCTAGGCCCGATATCAGTATTCGCGCGACGGCTTTCTTATGCCGCTGGAGACTCCCATGATTTCGTCAAAGCCTGCGTCCAGCGAAAGCACGCATGAGGCGCTCCTTATGCTGCTATCTGGCCTTCGGGAGGCGGGATACCAGTTCGTCACTCCCAATACGGGGGTCATTTCGCACAATCGACGCCGCAGGCGGGACGTGCCGCCCGATCTGGCGGGCATTTTTGGCTGGAGCCTCCCCTTCCTTCCGAGCGAAGGCCCCGCCTGGTTGAAGGACGAGAAGTTCGCGCCGCTGTTCGAGTTCGGCGAGACTTGGCGCAGCCTCGTGCGGGTTTCGACCGTAGCTGGACGACTGTTCGCGCACTCAAGCTTCCCGACAAACGACAAGAACGCCGTTTTCCTTGGCCCCGACAGCTACCGTTTCGCACGGGTGATCGCCCAGTATGCGCCGTCACGTACGCCGGCGCGGGTCCTTGACGTGGGCTGCGGGGCTGGCGTGGGCGCGCTTATCGCCGCCGACCTGTGGCCTTCGGCCCAGGTGGCGGCCTGCGACGTCAATCCGGCGGCTTTAGCTCTCACCCGCGCGAATACGCAGGCGGCCGGCCGGCGTATCGAGACTGTGCTCTGCCGCGACCTGCCCGACGATCTGGGCGATTTCGATCTGATCCTCGCCAATCCGCCCTTCATCAGCGATCGATCCGAGCGCATCTATCGGGACGGCGGCGGAGAGGTGGGACTGGAAACGACGATCAGGTGGGCCAAGCAAGCCGCTGAGCGGTTGAACCTTGGAGGCGCGGCGCTGCTTTACAGCGCTTCCCCCATCGAGACCGGCGGTCAGGATCCGCTTTGGCGCGCGCTCACCTTGGGGTGCAGCGCCAACTGCAGACTCACTTATGAGGAGGTTGATCCCGACGTCTTCTCAGGCCTGCTAAGCCAGCCGGCCTACCAGGGCTGCGAGCGCATCGCGGCGATCGCAGCCCGGATCGACCGGTTCGCCTAGGCGGCGGCGCCTGCTGCCCAGTCGGGCTTGAGCACCACCTTGGTGGTTTCGTTCTGCTCTTCCTTGAACATCTTGTAGCCGGCCGGCGCGTCTTCGAGCGCCATCCGGTGGCTGATGAGGAAGGTCGTATCGATCTTGCCTTCGCCGATCATCTCCAGAAGCGGCTGCAGGTAGCGTTGGACGTGAGTCTGTCCTGTGCGGATTTGAAGGCCCTTCTGCATCATCGCGCCAATGGGAATCTTGTCGCCCACACCCCCGTAGACCCCAGGGATCGAGACGCGCCCGCCTTTTCGGCAGGCCATAAGGACTTCACGAAAGACGTGCGGCCGATCAGTTCCCAGGCGCGTGGCGGTTTTCAGCTTGTCGACGTTGTTGTCGAGCGTGAATCCGTGGCTCTCCATCCCGACCGCGTCGATGCAGGCGTCCGGACCGATGCCGCCGGTCATCTCCATGAGGGCCTCGCGGACCTTGACGTCTTGAAAATTGATCACCTCGGCGCCCATCGCCCGGGCGAGTTCCAGTCGTCGCGGATAGTGGTCGATGGCGATGACCCTGTGCGCGCCCATGATCATCGCGCTCTGGATGGCGAACAGTCCAACCGGACCGCAGCCCCAGACGGCGACCGTATCGCCAGGCGTGATCTCGCAGTTCTCGGCCGCCATCCAGCCGGTGGGCAGAATATCCGAAAGGAACAGCACCTTCTCGTCTTCCAGGCCGTCAGGCACCACGATGGGACCGATGTCCGAGAACGGTACGCGTACATACTCAGCTTGCCCGCCAGCGTAGCCGCCGGTCATGTGCGAGTAGCCAAACAGGCCGCTCGCCGGGTAACCGTAGGCGATCTCGGAAATGTCAGCCTTGTCAGCCGGGTTGGAATTGTCGCAGGCCGAGAATTGCTGCTGGCCGCAATGGAAGCAAGAGCCGCAGGCGATCACGAAGGGGACCACGACACGCTGACCCTTCTGCAAGGTGCTCGAGCGTCCGACGTCCACCACCTCGCCCATGAACTCGTGACCCAGGATGTCGCCCGGCTTCATGGTGGGAATGAAGCTGTCATAGATGTGCAGGTCCGAGCCGCAGATGGCGGTGGAGGTGATACGGATCACCGCGTCGCGCGGATTTATAATTTCCGGATCGGGTACGGTCTCCATTCGAACGTCGTGTTTGCCGTGCCAGGTAAGGGCTCTCATTGGCCGCGTTCTCCATTGTCGAGGTGCGTGCGGGCCGTGGCGACCTCGCCGGTTTCCATGAATTGCTTGAAGCGGCGCAGATCGCGGCGGGCCTGGAGTTTCGGCTCGTTCTGGAAGAGCTTGGCCAATAGAATTCCGAGCCTTCCGCCTGGCGGATCATAGGCGATCGTGGCGGTCACGACCGTGCCCCGTCCCGGCGCGGCGTCCTTGAACTCAATCCGGCCGACATTCTTGATGTCAGCCCCCTCCACGGACGACCAGGCGATGAGATCGCCTGGTGCGTCTTCAGTAAGGACTGAATCCCACTCCACCGTCTGACCTCCCGGGGCCTCGACGATCCAATGGGATAGGCCGGAGTCCGCGATGGTGACCGACCGCACATTCTCCATGAAGGAGGGAAAGTTCTGGAAGTCCCGCCAGAAGGCGTAGACCTCATGGCGCGGCTTGTTCACTGTGACGGAACGACCAAAGACGGCCGCGTCGTCCCAGCCGAGGATGTCGGCGGTCTCCTTGGCCAGGTCGTGCTGATCGACCTGGGCGGTCAGGGGCGCATCGCTGCGGCTGGCTTGGTTTTCAGTTGTCATCTAATTCTCCCTTGTCGCGGGCCGGCGCCTTAGCGGCGGCGGCGTCGAGGTCGGTGAGGGTTTCGCGCGCCCAAACCCGCAACTTTCCGCAGCTGGCGATGAAAGCCTCCGCCGCGGCCGCGTCACGGAGCGGCGTCATGCCTTCGTCGTCGGCGTCATAAGGAGCTCCCGCCGCAGCCAGGAGCGGTTCGGCCTGCGGGCTGAAGCCGATGAACTTGCAGTGGGCGTAGGCGTCGTTCACGAAGTCCTTGGCGGTCTTGTCTCCACTCAGCAGAGCCGCTCCCTCGTCAGAAACGATGATCGCCACAGCGTCGTAGAGCACCGAAGGTCCGCCATCGATCTTCTGCTTGGCGGGGACCTGGGTTCCGTCATCCAGACGCACGCCGGAAATGTGCGGGGCGATGACTTCGTAGACAGCGCCTTCGGCGCCAAGGGCAGCAACCAACTGCCCAACGACCACGGCGCTCGCCCCATCGCTCAATAGCAGTCCGAGTTTACGCCCCTTGAAGCCGGGGTTGGGGCGCTTGAGGATGCTAAGCGCGTCAGAGGCAGGAAGATCGGTGATGGGTACCGCAGCCGGGGCGTGGGGTGTCGGCACGCTTGCCAATCCAAGTCCCGCCGCGACCTGGGCAGCGAGGCCCTGGTCGATGTTAGGCAGGTGGGCGACCATTCGCTCGCGGATGTCTGCGCGCTCGCACTTCGAAAGTTCGAATGTCAGGGCGTCGGCGATGTGCTTCTGCTCGACTGGCGTCTGGCTGACGAAGAACTGACGCGCCTGGCTGTAGTGGTCGGCGAAGGATTCCGAACGTGCCTGGAGCTTTGGTCCTGTCTCTTCGCTCTCAAAGTGCCGATAGCCCTTTTCCGGGCTTTCGCGCGGCCCCTGCCCCCAACTGTTGGGTTCGTAGTTGGCCCGCGTGGTCGGGTTCACCATCGCCATGTGGCCGTCCTGCTGGAACGTCGCGAACGGGCACTTCGGCGCGTTGATCGGCAAGTGGGTGAAGTTGGGGCCGCCCAGCCGTTTCAGCTGCGTGTCGAGATAGGAGAAGTTGCGGCCCTGAAGGAGCGGGTCGTTCGAGAAGCCGATGCCGGGCACGACGTTCTGCGTGCAGAAGGCGACTTGCTCAGTCTCGGCGAAGAAGTTGTCCACGGTCCGGTCGAGGACAAGGCGGCCGACGATGCGGATTGGGACCTGTTCTTCGGGGATGAGCTTCGTGGCGTCCAGGACGTCGAACTCGAAAGCTTCGGCGAAGGCTTCGTCGAAGAGCTGCACGCCGAGCTCCCATTCGGGCGGCGAGCCGCTCTCGATGGCGTCCCAAAGGTCGCGGCGGTGGAAATCCGGATCGGCGCCGTTGATCTTGACCGCTTCGTTCCACATGACCGACTGCAAGCCCAGCTTGGGCTTCCAGTGGAACTTCACGAAGGTCGATGCGCCCCTCGCATCTATGAACCGGAAGGTGTGGACCCCGAACCCTTCCATGAACCGGAAGGACCTCGGAATCGCGCGATCCGACATGGTCCACATGATCATGTGCATGGACTCAGGCGTCAGGGAGATGAAGTCCCAGAAATTGTCATGGGCTGTCTGCGCCTGCGGGAATCCGCGATCAGGCTCCTGCTTGGCCGCATGGACAACGTCCGGAAACTTGATGGCGTCCTGGATGAAGAACACCGGAATATTATTCCCGACGAGGTCCCAATTGCCCTCCTTGGTGTAGAATTTCGTGGCGAACCCGCGCACGTCTCGGGCCAGGTCAAACGATCCCTTGTTGCCGGCCACGGTCGAAAAGCGCACGAAAACCGGCGTTCGCTCACCCACTTTCTGGAAGAGATCGGCGCGTGTCACGTCTGCAAGTGAATCCGTGGTCTCGAAGAAGCCGTGGACGCCAAATCCCCGCGCGTGGACTACGCGTTCGGGAATGCGCTCGTGGTCGAAATGGAAGATCTTCTCTCGGAAGTGGAAATCTTCGAGGAGCGAGGGTCCCCTCGCTCCGATTTTCAGGGTGTTCTGGTCATCTGCGACCGGCGCGCCCTGCTGCGTGGTCAGCACTGGCGTATCGCCGCCGGCCACCTGGTGCGTCTCACCTCCAAGACCCGGATTTCGCTTTTCATAGATGTCGCCGGCCATGTCGAACTCCCATTCTGCCGGGAACTCAACTCACGCCAAAAGATGTAGTTCACGGCACTATTATAAAAACCCGATATTCAGCGCCCTGCATTGTCACGTTTGAAACATTTGTTAGGTTATCGTAGTAATTTCCATTCGGATAAGCGCTGAGGCGCCGACATTTACCTCGAGATGAACTGATGGAAAGCGGCCGGCGGAAGGATCGGCGGCCGACTTCGCCGACTTGGGCAGTTGGGAGAAGAGACCCGCCATCTTGGTGCGCGTGGGCAGCGGCTTGCGATCTTCCAGATACGCGCGGCGAAACCCTGGCGGTGGGATGCAATCTCCACACCTTCGCTACCGTCTTGCGACTTCGACCCTGGCGCCGAACGCCGACCGGAAGAGCATTTCTTACGCTTCAGCCGCTTCTAGGCGCCTGAAGCGTGGAATCCACAGCACTACGTACGATTTTGTCGGCCGCGTCCGATGACACGACCGGAACATGCGGCAGTTCCTGCAGGACCCGTTTGAACGACTTCTCGGAGAGCCGTCGCGCCACAAGCAGCAAACGTGTCTGAGGCGCTTCCTGCATGAGCTCGCAGGCTTGGTCGATGTCTATGCCTGAAGTCGCTTCCCCGAGCTCGACGACCACTAGGTCGGCCTCCGCCGCGGCTGCGGCTTGGGCCAGGCGATCACCTTTAAAGAGGACTGGGCGCAGACCTGCTCGACGGAGGGTTTCACAAAGCCCGTCACGCCGACCTGCGACTAACGCGACTTCCGGCATCACGCGGCCTTCGCCTGATCGCGCCAGAGTGCGGCGCGATAGGCTTCAAAGCAGCGCCGGCCAGCATCAAGGCGCATCAAGGCCCCTTCAGCGATGAAGGTCGCGCAATCTGGGTTTTCGCGCACCAAGGGCCGAAGCACTTCCGCGTTCCAGGCTTCCGAGTGAGCGATGTCCAGGGTGGCGTGCAGGGCGAAGTACTTGCGGGTCTTGCCGACGCCGAGACGTTTGAGACCTTTGGCGACAAGATCGGCCCGCCAGGGGGCGGTCAGCTCCACTGCGCCCAGGGCGCCGATCGAGTGATAGGCATAGCGGCGGTTGCTCGCGAAGGCCACGAGCAGGTTGCCAAGCGCCAGCGCTTCGCAAACGGTCGTGGAAATCTCCGGCTTCAGGTCGAGGTCGCGCGACAGATCGGCCAGCATCGGCCCGTGCATTCCAGCCTCAGCGCCGCGGCCCATCTCGTCCCAATAGTTTCGTGCGAGCTCGAGTTTCGCGGTCACGGGCATCTTGACCTGCGTCATCGCGACGAGGTCGTCGAAACCAGCTTCTCCCGCTACCTCGTTCAGCAGAAACCAGCGCATCTCTTCCAGAGTCGCTCGCTCCGCCAACCACGGGAACAGAGGATCGTTCTGACCAGGTCCGGTCAGTTTGAGCTCCTCGAACCAGGCGACAAAACCATCCTCATCGCGCGGCGCCCTTGCAGCAAGGTTACGGATGTCGTGTCGCCAAGCCTCGACGAACTCGCCTTCGAAGATCGCGATCTGGGCATGGGTTAGAAGCTGCTCGCGCCAGTCCGCCGCAGGCGTGGTCGGATCGAGCCGCACGTGGTTCCATTCAGCCAGACGCCGTTGCAGATCACCGCCCAGCAGATCGGCCGACAAAGTGTCTCGGCTCAAATCGTAGCTTTCCATGTGTCCCTCACAATAACTCGCGAAGGAAAGCCCGCGGAAGAGCCTCGGTTCCAGAACTTCAACGATTTGAATGCACTAATAACATAGGTTAAGCAGAATTCGGGCGTAAGCGCGGGCGAATCGCTGGCCGCTGGCCACCCCGCAAGTCTCAAGGCGGCTTAATAATCGGCCACTTCCCGCGACGATCACGACAAAAGAGAGATCCCACTTGCGGCTCGGCGGAGACGCCTCCCCGATAGCCCAACTGTGCCGAATTTCGACCCTCTGGCCGATCCGTCGGGCACGCCCCCACCCAAGCTAAACGATGCCACCTAGCAAGCAGGACAAATAAAAGCGCGCAAGGTTCGTGTATAACAAATGTTACCATCTGAGCAGTTGTTGCTATTTTCTATGATTATGTTTCGGCACCCACTTAAATCCTGGAACGATTGAAGCCCTAGAACGATTGACGATGGTCGATCACCACAGAAAGACCTGGATATGAACCATAAGCTTATCATCGCCGGCGCCGTTGGCGCACTGTTACTGGGCGGCGCAGCCATCGCGCAGACCGCCCAACAGAACGACCCCGCCGCTCCCGCGGGCTCCCCCTCCATGTCGGCAGGCCAGACCACAGGACAGGCCGCCGATCAGACCGCTGGCCAAAGCTCCGGTCAGACGGACCGATCGATGACCCCGGGCGCCGCCGCGCCGACTGCGGGCAGCTATGGCGCCGACACCGCCGGCGCCGCTGACGATCAGTCGATGCAGATGGCGGGTGAACGCGGCTGAACGCCGCAGCAAGGCTCGCCGAAGGCGCAGCCTCGAGCGCGCCCGCCTTAACGCGGGCGGCGTGCTTGTGGCCGTATGGCTGACGGCGTGCGCAGGTCAGGTCGGAGGGCTCCACTCCGATCTGACCGAGCGGGCCATCGAAAATGCGCTCCACGGGCGACCGTCCGAAGCCGCATTGAGGCTCTTTTACGCGCAGCATCCCGCGCCGCTCTGGATCGTGGACGGCATGGTGCGCCCGGAGGCCGGCATTGTCCTGGCCTCGCCAGACATCGACACCTACACGCTCAGAGACATTGTGAGGCGGGCCCAAAAGGGAGCGCCCGCCGATCTCATCGCCGCCGAATTCGCCCTATCGACTGCGCTTATCCAGTCAGCGGCAGCAGCGCGCGGCACTGGCGCCGGCATCGTTTTTGCAGACCCCAATCTTGCTCCAGACCCTGTGGGAGTGCGCACGCTCCGGGAAGCTGCAGCATCGCCTTCGCTGGGAAATTTCCTTCGGTCTCTTAAGAGCGGCAACAGTCTCTACGCCGAGCTGGCGGGGGCGGCGGCGACCCAGGCCGGCGCCCTGCCCGCTCATCTTCGCGACAGGGTGCGATCCAACCTTGAGCGACTAAAAGCCCTCCCGCCCGAGCTAGGCCGAAGGTTCGTTCTCGTCGACATCGCTGTTGCGCGGTTGTGGCTGTACGAGGAAGGACGCCCCGTCGCCAGCATGCCCGTCGTTGTAGGCGCGGCCCATGACCAAACTCCGCTGATGGTCGCCACGATCAGCAGCGCGGTTCTCCACCCTTATTGGAATGTCCCGCCCGATCTGGTCAGCGAGCGCATCGCGCCCCAAGTGCTTGCCAAAGGCCATGGCCATCTGGAGGCGCTGGGGATGGAGGCGTTGTCGGGCTGGACGGCTGACGCCCGGCAGATCGCCTCGCAGGATGTCGATTGGGCCGCTGTTTCGAACGGCAGGATTCTTCGGGTTCGCCAGCGACAAGGTCCCGCCAACACGCTCGGCACGGTTAAGTTCGTGATGCCGAACCGCCTGGGGATCTTTCTTCACGACACCCCCGAGCGCGATGCGTTGGCTGGGCGACCCGCCTACCGCAGCGCCGGTTGCATACGTCTCGAGGACGCCGACCTGCTCGGCCGGTGGCTGTTTGCGCAAGATTGGTCGCCCCAAGCCCCGCCCGAGACGACGATCGCATTGCCCGAAACGATACCGATCTATCTCGTCTACCGATCGGTCTCGGTTCAAAACGGCAAGATCACTGATGGCCCAGATCCATACCGGCTTGATACGTCAGACTGACGGTTCCCCGTCAGCTCGCCTGCTGGGCGAGCAACGCGTCGATACGCGCTGACACCGATACGAATGCAACTGGCTTAACGTACCAGGCCTCGGCCAGGTCAAGAAGTTCAGGAAAGAGCGACTCCTCGTAGCCCGAAACCACCACAAAAGGGATAAGGCGACGGTCGGCCGCCTGGGCGACGGGCATGGCGATCTCGCCGCGAAGCTGGACGTCCAAGACGACAAGATCAATGCCGCTATCGAGCAAGGCTATGGCGTCGGACGCGGTGGGTACAGGACCAATGACGCAGGCCCCCGCCCGCCTTAATTCATCGCTCAAGTCGCTGGCGCACAGGTAGTCGTCCTCAGCAACAAGGACGCGAGCACCGTGGATGGTCATGACACTGACTTTCAACACCCTCCCGACGATTTGCGGACACGGGCGGGACCGGCTCACCGCCGCGGAGGCGGGCTCAACGGAAGTGCAACGCCCCGCCGGTCGCCCACGCCCCATCACGACTTCGTGCCTGGGGGCCGGACTTTCACCCGGCCCTGTCAGGTTCAGTTGACCTTTTTGGGCGTCAACTGCGCCATGAGCTCATCCTTGCGCACCTGCAGGCGTTCGCCCATGGCCTCCAGGTCCTCGTCGCCCTTCTTCGCCTGAGCGAATATGCCGCCCGGCTGCTCCTCTTCCTTCACGTGATGCTTGATGTACTCCCCCAGCACCTTGACCTTGGCGTCGTAGTACTCGTCGCCAGGGCTCATCGCCTCGATCTCAGCGATCAGCTTCTTAGCGCCATCGTGCTCCACAAAGGCTTCGTCGAGCATGTCTTCTTCGACGTCTCCGCGCTCTTCGGGGTAGAAAATCTCTTCCTCGATCTGAGTGTGCACCTTGAGGGCAAGAGCGATTTTGTTGAAGAGCTCAAGCTTCTCGCTGTCCTCTTCTAGCTGCTCATACTCGTCGAACCAGGTCTCAACCTCGCGGTGATCGGCCTTCAGCAGCCGAATGGCCAACGGGTCGCGCCGTCCCGTGCGCCGGCGGCGGCCCGAAGCCTTGCGATTGCCGGTGGACTTCGCCGTGGACTTCGCCGCGGTCGCTTTCGTCGTCGCCATATCAGAACTCCCTCGCTTTGGGGCGCTCGGCGCCCCGGTGGATCCTGCAACTCCAACATCCGCACGCGGTTCCTATTGCAAACGCCTAGCAATTGCACCTCGCATCAGGTTAATGACACGAAGACCAGACGAGTTAGAATAGTTGATTAGAAACATCCAAGCTCATAGTCGCACCCGCCACACATGATCTACATTTCTGATGCCAGTTATGACGTGTTTTAATGCCCGCGAGCCTTCAACTATGGATCTATATTCTCATTATTTGCGGCATACGCACACATCCGTTCAGATATTATTCAGGGGCTAAGCTGACCCTTTGCACGGCCCAATCCTGCGGGCCTCGCCAAAAAGCGACAACGAAGAGGCTCTTAACATTCGATAGTATTCGGCTTTTTGAAATGGGACGGGAACGCCTGAGAGCTCGCCCGCCGTTGGCGGACCGCCGCCTACGGAACATGTGGTCCGCCCCCCTCCTCAATCCCTTCGGGTGGACGATTTCGAACCGCCGCTCTAGGACGCCAACGATCGATCGAAAGCGCCGTACCCAAGCCGCCGGTCGGCGGGGATTTCCGCAGCTCGCGAAAGCCGCCAAGGCTCGCGCAGGGACGGCCACTTTTCCAAGTTGATTTTTTTTGTGGCGCTGATCAAAGCGAACCTGGCGCGACCACTTCGCCAGCGCCAGTGTTGCGGGTGCGGGAGCAAGGGCTGCGCATGTCCGGTCCGCTAAGCCCGCCGTCTTGCAGGGGCCCCCTGGGCGCCGGTCTGCCAGCGAGTGTGTCAAACGGTCTCGTCGGTCTCCGGGTTAGGAACGTTCCGCTGCGCTCGCGCGCAGCGCCTTCCTTCGCCAAGATGCAGCGGTTTTCTGGCCAGTTTGCTATTTGGGTTCACAGGCCTTCACCTTGGTCTGGGCGCGCCGTGTACGCCCGCTAGCGGACCCGCTCCCAGGCTGCCAGCCGGCTGGCGCGGCATCGAGGTTGAACGGCGCTGGGTTCACGGCGTCGCGCACAGGCTCAGCGTGCGGGAAGGCGGCGCAGGGGTCGCGGCCCTTCTGGAAGCGAGCGATGGCGCGTGATCGCGTCCTATTGCTGAACGGCGAAAGGACGCCTGCGCAGACATCCTTGAGCTTGGACCGTGGTGACCACGCCGGACCTCTTTGATGTCAGCCGCCTCGCCCCACCAGATGAGCCACTGCGCGGACGATCCTGCGAAACTGCACGGGCTTTTCCAAACGAAGAACATCGCCTAGCTGCTCGGGGACAATTTGCCCGTCATATCCCGTGACGAAGAGAAACGGTACGCCCAGCTCCTGCAGTTGCTCGGCCAGCTTGAACGAAGGGCCAGCTCCAAGATTAATGTCCAGGACAACCGCGTCAGGGCGCATTGCGTCGAGCAAGCCACGCGCGGTTTCCTCGTTCGCCAGCGGCCCGAGAACGCTTGCTCCGGCCGCCTGGAGCGCCCGCGCGGTATCAAGAGCCATGTAATACTCGTCCTCGACCACCATCACAGTGCAGTTCGTTAGGTCCGGCTGGCCTGCCATGTTGAGAACGCCGTCGTAAATCCCCGCCCTCGCGGGAACATCGGTCTGCAGGGTGCTCGCTCCCTTTGTTAGCGGAAACTCCAGGCGGCAACGCACGCCGCTCGGCGCGAAGGTGATGTGTCCGCTGCCCCCCAGTTCGTAGGGAATGCGGGCCTCGATGAGGTCGCTCCCAAAGCCTCGACGCAGCGTTTCTTCAGCGCCCGGGGGCGGGCCCCCAGACTCCTCCCAGTCTAAAGTGAGCCAGTTTGCGCCTGATCGATCGGAGAGCGCCCACGTCACCGCCACCGTTCCGCTCGGCGCCGAAAGCGCACCGTGTTTGAGCGCATTTGTGGCCAACTCGTGGATCGCTAGGTTTAAAACCTCCGCAGCCTTGGGCGAGAGTTCCACGTCCACGCCGGTCAGCGTGTACTGATCATCGTGCGCGGCCCTGGCGCGCACCTCTTCTGCGACGAGTGAAGCCAGATCAACACCCCTCTCGGCGCCTCGCGTTATGAGCGCCTGAACCCTCGACAGCGCAAGCAACCGCCCGCTCATCCGCTCCACATAGTCGGGAACGCTTTCGGCCCGCTCGCCCGAGCGCG
This sequence comes from Phenylobacterium sp. Root1290, assembly GCF_001425305.1. Lineage (GTDB taxonomy): Bacteria > Pseudomonadota > Alphaproteobacteria > Caulobacterales > Caulobacteraceae > Phenylobacterium. The sequence continues at coordinate 120,107 of NZ_LMEE01000004.1, forward strand.
TGAATATAGACCTGGTCGTGGCCATGATGTTGCGGACCCGGTGCTGCAGCTCGGCCACAAGTATCGCCTGTCGTTCGGTCGCCAGCTTGGCCTCCGTCAGATCAGAAGATATCCCGGCTATTCGCTCCACCTGTCCATCGGGGCCGTGCAGCGGAAAGCCCGTGCTGCGGATCCATCGGAAGGCTCCGCCAACGGGTTGTTGGATCCTAAACTCCTGCACGACGCTTTTGCCGGAGCGCAGATCTTCAAGGTGATGCAGGGCTAGATGCCGGTCTTCAGGCACGATCAAGCCCGCCCATGCTCTGACATCGGGGTCGAGTGCTGCGACGCCGTCGCCATAAATGGTCTTCATCGCTGGGCTCGCATATTCCAGGCCCAAGGTATCTGCGCTGCGGATCCAAAGACCGTCCGAGGACGCCGCCCCAAAGTCCCTGAACCTCGCTTGGCTGCGCCGCAGCGCCGACTCTGTATTAGCGCGTTCAATGGCAGCCCATGTCCGTTCAGCCGCCGCCTCGACGGCGGCCACGTCCTCATCGCTCCATTGACGCGGGGTCTTGTTCAACACGGCGAGCACGGCCTTTAGCATCCCGTCCTTGCGTATCGGCGTAGTCAGCGCGGCCCTCACCGAGCGAGCCCGCAAACCACGCCGCTCCTGGGGGCCGAGGTCACGGTCGCTATCTGCATCATTGATCGCCACGGAGCGGCCATCGCCCCACGATTGAGCGTGCACGGGTAAACTGGCCAGGTCGTATTGGCCGATATGACTTGGGTCGACGATGCGAAAGTGATCGCGTGCATTCGAAATCGTGCCGCGCTCGATGTCGATGTCGCAGTAGTGCGTCCAGTCAGCCGCCAGGTATTCGCCAAGGATCTGGCAGGTTGCGGCCTGGATGGCCTCGGCGTCAGACAACGGACGCAGCGCGTCGCTCAGCCTGAGTAAGAAGGCATGACTTTCCTCGCTTCGACGAAGCGCCTCCTGCGCCTCGCATTGCTCGGTGATGTCCACATGGGCGCCCACCAGGCGAACGGCCTCGCCTGTACTGCTACGTTCGATGTCAGCCCTTACGTGAAGCCAGCGGATCGTTCCGTCGCTTGGCCTCACGATGCGGTACTCATTCTCGTAGGTGCTGGCAGCGCCTTCCAACGCTGCGAATAGCACCGCCTCGGCCGCATCACGATCGTCGGGGTGCACGCGATTGCGCCAGTCCTCATGGGCTTCCTGGAGCGTCTCCTGCGGCAGGCCATGGAGGTTGAGGTACTCTGGAGAACGCCAGCTTCGAAGGCCTTCAGCGATCTGGATGTTCAAGCCGCCGACCCGGGCCACGCTCTGTACTCGCGCAAGATCGGATTCGCGTTCGCGCAAACGGGCCTCGGCCTGGTGACGAGAGGTCGTCTCGTTTGCGACCATGAGGAAACCGCCAATCGAGCCGTCATCCTGGAAGATCGGCGTCCAGCTGGCCACGAACCAACCAGGCGTCCGATCCTCGCCGCGCCCGCCAATATGAAGCGGCACATCATCCCAAAGCTGCGGCTCGCCCGTCAGCACCGCCTTGATGGCCGGCGCCACGACATCGGTGATCTCGGACCAGACCTGGACCAAAGGTTCGCCCAATGCGCTTGGATGCTTGTCGCCAAGGATCTTCCTATAGCTGTCGTTGTAGAGAATGCATGCATTGGTTCCCCAGCAGACGCTGGCAGGCTGAGGCATGCGCAGCACCACTTTCAACATCGCCTTCAGTATTGGCGGCCATTGCTCTGCGGGCCCAAGGCCGCTTGCGGCCCACGAGTGCTCGCGCACCCGCGCCTCCATTTCAGGCGCGTCAGCCGGCAAGCGCAGGCGGTCCGAACTCATTTGCGATCGCAATTACAGGTCATCTGAACGGCGCCTTTCTTATTACTCAACGCGCTGCATCGAGCTTGGAGCCTTGGGCGCAGCGCAGCGTCACCATCAAATGATAAGTTTTTGAATTAATTTCTCTATTTCTTTCTCTGCGGGAACGAAGCGCTCTGTTTCGACCTATCAGAACACAGGGAGTAAAGGATGAGTAAGCACCCCGATCGACCGGAAGCCCGCGCCGCTGCTTCACCAGAATGCGACGCTCGACGCGCGTCGGACTGGCTGAGCAAGGTCGACCTCAGCAGCGCCGGCGCCGACGACATCGAGGGCCACTCACCAAAAAAACTCAGCCCGACGGCCCGCCTTCCCGGTTCTGAGGGCCGTGTCCACTAAATCCTACAGCAGGGCCGGCCGAGCCGGCACGCCGCGGAGCGCGTTATGAGAGTCGAATACAAAATCAGTGAGGACAAGGGCGGCTGGCTTGTCGAAAGGGGCGCGACCGCACCCCTGAGGTTCGACAATTTAGAAGCCGCCGTCAGGGTCGCAGATCATCTGGCCCAGAGCGCCGCCATGAACGGAGACACCGGGGTGGTGAGAGTCGCTGGCGAGCCGGCGAGATCGACGTTCAGGCCTGGTGCTGCTCACGCGTCCCGCACCCGGTTCGACCCGGAGCGCGATGGCCGAGAACGCGCTGAGCGGCTTGCACCCATGAGAATCTGAACCCCGCGCTGCACAGTCTGAATGCTCCTTGTAAGGGCTGGGCGAGGCGGGAGACGCTAGGGTCTACGGCGTGCTCAGCTGCGCGAGGCGCCCGCCCAGACCGGACCATTCACGACCCTGATTTGGGAGCCGAGCTCTCGCTTGGTCGGGCCGTAAAACTCACAAATGTCCTGCAACGCTTGTAGATCGTTCAACGCCGCGAAGCCTCCCCGAATCTCAAGCAACCGATCACGGCGAAGCTGTTGTAAAACACGATTCACGTGCACGACACTGAGCCCGAGGACGTCACTCAGACATTCCTGGGTGAGCGGCATCTCAAAAACGGTCGGCGCCGGGTCGCTGCGCCCGCAGCGCTCGCGAAGGTCAAGCAGCAAGTGGCAGATGCGTTCATAGGCGCTATGACGTCCGAGGCGTTGAATCTGATTCAGAAGACGCAACTCGTCCAATCGGGCCTTCTCGTCCAGGCCGTCGATGAACTCCACCCGGGCTGGGCCTTGTTGTTGCATGGCTTGGCGAACGGGTTGGGCGTCGACAAGATGGACTGCGGTGATCGCGACGACAGCGACAGGCGATCTATGGTCCGCTCCACGCCCCAACCCCAGCGCATCGCCTGGCAACAGGAAGTCGAAGATCTGCCGTCGCCCGTCGGACAGCCATCTGACGCGGGCGGCCCAACCTTTCACGACGATGAGAGGGCGGGAAAAATCATGTTCAGCGAGGATCAGTTGACCTGCGGCCGCCGGCGCAAGCGCCTTCAAGCCTAGAAGGATTTCGACAGCTTCTTCGCCAAGCCCGTCCAGCCCAGCGAAGGCTTGAGCGAGCACTTCGTGGTTTGCGTTCCGGGCCCATCGTTGGGTCGATTGCGCCTGCATGTTTTCCTCGCCGCCCGCCTCCGCCACCGCGTGATACGGGCGCTCACGACAACTGCTACACTCCCTGTCCCCGTGCCGCTTTTAACCGGTGATAACCCTGAGGCGATTTACGACGAATAGGCTTGCGCCTCCAAAGTCAGGGTTCGCCGCCACAATGCATCCACAACCCTGGCCGACTGTTAGTCAGGATCGGACCTTTGCAGGAGCCTAGAGGCGACCGCGCTTAGTCCTTGGAAAGAGGTGGATAGCAAGAAATGTATTGTCAGCGTGTGGTCACGCTCCACTGGCGTGTGCTTAGGCTTCGCGAACGCTCGCGTGACGATCGGAGCTGCTGGCTTTGGTGAGCTCGCGCCGACTTGAGGGGAAGAGGATTCTGATTGTCGAGGATCGTTATCTGCTTGCTTGCGACATCGCCCGTGAGGTCGAGGCGCTCGGAGGGGAGGTTGTTGGCCCGTTCAGGTCCGCTTCGCAGGTCCTGGAGAAGGACAACGCCTTCGACGTTGATCTAGCGCTTCTCGACATTCACCTGGAGGGTGAATTCGTCTATCCGATCGCCGAAAAATTGATGCAGATCGGCGCCCCCTTCATTTTCCTGAGCGGCTATGAGCTGGAGGAACTTCCGGAAGTCTGGCGCGACCGCATGATCCTGGCGAAACCTCTGACCAACCGGGCGCTAACTGAAGCGCTTGACCGGCTCGATATCTGATCTGCCCGACCAGCTAGGCGTCGCGGCCGTTCCGTAGGCGAGCTTAAGTGGGCGAACCGCGCTCGTGAGCCACGCGCTAGCTCCCAGCCTAGCAATTGATAATGCAGCCAGAGTTTATTGCGCTCTTGATGACTTGCCGGCTCCCCGGTGGACGCGTCGAGGGTCATTATTGACGTCCGACCGTTCGGGCCATGCGTCCATGCCCAGCCCGTGACCTCTTGGAACGCCACGCCGAGAGGTCACGGCGCCGGCGCTGCGAGAGCCTGCATCCCTCACAATGTTGCGGTTGCGTTCCGAGCTTGCGCTCGGCCAGGTGCGACGCTCGACTCCGCCGCCGCAGTGCGACCACGAGTTGCCGGCCGCCATTCAACATTCGCCTTTTGTCAGCAAGGAGCCCGTAAACCGAGCGGCGGGCCGTGGCCACAGCTTGCCGGGCGCGTCCGTCAGCCCAGGGGCTTTTGATAGGTCTCGGCGGGTTGGCCTGCTGCCCGGAGCAGCCGCCTGGCTGAGGCTATGGCCGCTTCGGCGGTAAGTGTAACAGCCGCTCCGTCCGGTCCGGTCACAACGACTTCGCCTTCGATAGCTTCCACTTCCAGCGGTTCGTCAGCGTGGTGATGAGTGTCCATGTCAGCTCACTTCAAATCAGGGCCTGGCGAGCCGCCAGACGTGCTGCCGAAACGAGTAGCTTTCACCTGCGTTCCGATTGGTCAGCGCAAAGCAGGTGGCCGCACCGCGCGGCTTGAACCGGCCTCTCGCCGACACGTTGATCTGCTTGCGGACGATTGGGGTGACTCGTGGCCGATTACGCCTTGTTCTCTCGGGGTCAGATCTGGACCCTGCACTGCAGTCTTGGCTGGGTGAGAGGCTATTCGACGCGAACCGACGCGCTCGAAGCGATGACGTTGGCCTTGAAGGGGGATCCATCAGCTGCTGCGGCGAGGTTGCTCCTCCAGGATGAGACCGGCTTGGTGACCTCCCCGCCGCCGCACGCTTTCCTGCAGCCGGGGTAACCACAGCCAAGAGGCCAAGCGACGACGAATCCTTTTACGATCAGAGGCGTTCAGGGATGCCAAGGAGCCGCAAATGCCCCAGACCGCCCCAGAAGCCCGTCGCTTCAGCGTTCACGCCCGCCACCTCGATCGCCATCATGCACGGATCGTCGCCGAGCCTTCGTTCGAGGCGGCCGCGCTGGCCTATGCTGAAGACTTTCACCCCCTCATCGATGGCGATGACCAGATCAGCCTGATCGTGCGGGATCTGGACGACGGCCACGAGCGCTGCTTTCGCCTCGATGTATGGAGCGGCGAAACCGAACCCTGCAGCTAGCGAACGATTCGGGGGCGCATCCGTTGAGTCGAGTCTCCAGCGGCCAAGACCGCCTCAAGGATTTCGATCATGGCTTTCCGCCCTACTTGGCAGGGACATCTCAAACTCTCGCTCGTGACCTGCCCCGTCGCGCTCTACACCGCGACTGATTCCGGCGGCGACGTGCACTTCAACCTGATCAATCCGAAAACCAACAATCGGATTAAGATGATCACGACGGATCCCGACACCGGACCCATCGCCCGGTCGGATTTGGTCAAGGGATATGAGGTGTCCAAGGGCGAATACGTCCTGCTGACGGACGAGGAGATCAAGTCCGTCAAACTTGAAAGCACCAAAACAATCGAAATCGAGCGCTTCGTTCCCGAAGCCGACATCGATCGGCTGTACTGGGACAACCCCTACTATCTGGCTCCCGACGGGAAGCTCGCCCAGGAGGCGTTTGGCGTCATCCGCACCGCGATGGAAAAGTCCGGCCAGATCGCGATCGGGCGGGTGGTCATGTCGACCCGTGAGCGCATTCTGGCGCTCGAACCCCGCGACAAAGGCATCTTGGCCTATACGATCCGAACTGACGCGGAAGTTCGAAAGCCCGATGAGATCTTCGATCCGATCAGCGATGCGAAGGCCGACCCGGCGATGATCGCCATCGCCGAGAAGATTATCGAGCAACAGCAAGGCCCGTTTGATCCCAGCCAGTTTGTCGACCGCTACGAGACCGCGCTGAAGGCGCTGATCGAGGAGAAGAAGAAGGGCCATAAGCCAGCGAAGGTCGCCGAACCGGACGACACCAATGTGGTGGACCTGATGGCGGCGCTGCGGGCCAGTCTCCAGGGCAAGGCGCCTGCGAAGACCTCCCCGCGCAAGACCGCCAAGGCGCCTGCCAAGCCCAGGGCCTCCAAGACACGCAAGGCGAGCTAGTTCTTGCCGCCGGCCTTTCGGTAGGCCTGGCGAGCATCGACCACGGCGGCGGTGGCGGCCCTTCGCCCCTCGACGTAGGCCGCTTGGGCCTTGTCTCGCGCCGCATCGAGCTCGGCTTGGCGTTTGCGCATCAACGCCTCCTCACCCATACGCGCCTCGTCAAGACCACGCAGCGCCGCTTCTGCTTTGTTCAAAGCGCCGCGGTCGGCTTGGGGTCTTTCGGCCTGGCGGACCGCCGGCGAAGCGATCACCCTGCGCTTGCCCGTCCGCGGCATGTCCGGAACCTTGGGCAGGCCGGCGGGCTCAAGCTCGAAAGGGTCGCTGGCGCCCGCCGCGCGGCGCAAGGGCGTGTCAGGATGCGCAAGAGCCGCTTGGACGGCCTCGGGCTCCATGGTCACCCATGCCCGGCCGTCGGGGAAGAGGTTCTGGCTCAAGCCCCACGCGCGCAGCGCCGCGGCCTGGCTCGAGGCGGCGACCACGGTGTCATAGAAGCCGATCCGTGTCTGGAAGACCTTCAGTCGGCGCGCGGCGGGCTTGGCCAAACCTCAGTGGGCCTTGCGGTCGCCGCGGTCGCCCTGGCCTGGCTTGGCGGTCGCCTTGGCCTTGCGGCGCTGGTCGGCTGAAAGCGATGCGCCGACATCGACCTGCTCGCTGAACCTGCCCTGGTCGTCACGGCGCACATAGCGCTTGTCGCCGGGGGTCGGTTCGATCAGTTCACGCTTGGACATTGCGATGCTCCTTCATGAAGAGAATCCAGCACTTGCTCGGCGGTTCCCGCGAAGGCGCCCGCCGCGCCGAGATCGCAGGCCAGATGCAGGGAACAGGAGCTCGCCGAGCGAGTTTGGCCATCCTCCGGAGGGCGCAATTCCATGGCCAGGTCGAAGGTTCGTACCGCTAAGGCGCAAGGCTCCGGCATGTTGACCCCCGGGCCTTTGCCAGCGCCCCAGGCTCGAAGCGGCGGCCGCAGGCAGCCCCCCACGGCGTTTATCGCCCACGCTCTGGTTTCGCCCACCCTGTCGGCTGGTTCGGATGGGCTCATCTACATCGCTTCCAACGAACGTCGCGCCGACGAAATCGCCCGGGCGATGCAGGACCTCGCCCCGCAGATCGAGGTGCTCAGCCTGCCCCCCTGGGACTGCCTGCCCTATGACCGGGCCTCCCCGTCACGCGAATGCATGGGAAGGCGTATGGAAGTGCTGGGGCGCTTACAGTCGCCGGTCCGAGGCGCGCGCGCGATCATTGTCAGCGCCGAGACGCTGCTGCAGCGTTTGCCGCCGGCTCGGGCTGTCGAGATCGGCGCGTTCCACATCACTTGCGGCCAGGTCCTACGGCGCGAAGAGCTCGAAGCCTTCGCCGCAAGCGCCGGTTACGTGTTCGACGAGCGGATCGACGAACCAGGCGAAATCGCAATTCTTGGAGAGATCATCGACATCTTCCCCGCCGCCTCCCAAGCGCCTGTTCGGGTCAGGCTGGGGCCCAAGGACGACGTGCTCGAACTCTCGGCTTTCGATCCGCTGACTCAAAGGTCGGGCGATGGCCTTCAGGAAGTCCGGCTGGGGGCGGCCTCCGAACTCGTGCTTGCGCCGGCGGTGGAGCGCCAGAGCGGTCAGGAACACTTCGCCCCTGCGATCTATGGCTCGTCGATGCGCAGCCTGCTGTCGCTGGCGCCCCAGGCGAGCGTTGCGCTCGACCCCAAGGCGAGCGCTCGCCTGGCCGACGTCGAGGGGCTCATCAAGGAAGCCTATCATTCGCAACAGACGCTTGGAGACGGACAGGTTCCAGCGCCCTCGGCGCTCTATCTGACCGCCCGCTCGGTCTCGGCCGCGATCAGGAAGCGCCAAGCGGCCGAGTTGGACACCGCCGAGGTCCAGGACATCCCCAACTTCGCTTTGGCGCGCGATCCTGGCCGCGCCTTCGCAGACCAGGTCGCCGAGTGGTCCGGCATCGGCCGACGCGTCGTACTCACAGGCCTCAGCCACGAGCGCGCTCCGATGCTACGCGCCTTGAAGCGTCATCTGGATCGCGAGGTCAGGGTCGCGGGCGACTGGAGCGCCGTCGCTGCGGCCGCGCCCGGCGACATTCTTTTCCTCGCCGCCGATCTCGAGGCCGGTTTCGATGACCCCGCCGGCGGACTGGCGCTCATCGCCGCCGCCGATGTTCTGGGAAGCCGGATGAGCGCTCGATCACCCGGCGGCGTTCCGGTCCTGCTCGCCGACCCCGATCTTCGGCCCGGCGACATCGTCATCCACGAAGATCACGGCCTGGGCCGAGCCGTGGGGCTCGAGCGCGTGAACGTTGATGGATTGGACCGCGAAGCGCTGCGGGTGGCCTACTACGGCGAAGCGAGCATTCTGGCTCCGGTCGACGAGCTCGACAAAGTCTGGCGCTATGCGGGCGAGGCGGAGGTGGTGAGCCTTGATCGTCTGCACACGGACAGTTGGTCCAAGCGGCGCGCGATGATCAGTCAGGACATCGACGCCGCCGCCGCTCATCTGATTGGGCTAGCTCGCGAACGCGGGAAGCTGAAGGGCCACAAGCTCATTCCTCCACGGCAAGCCTACGCCCGCTTCGCCGCACGCTTCCCCTACCCCGAAACGGCTGACCAGGCCCGCGCCATCGAGGCGGTGCTGGCCGACCTCGCCTCCGGCAAGGCGATGCAGCGTCTCGTCTGCGGCGACGTCGGCTTCGGCAAAACCGAAGTCGCGCTTCGGGCTGCCGCGGCGGTCGCGCTTGCCGGGCGCCAGGTTGCGGTCGTTGCGCCGACCACGGTGCTCGCTCGCCAGCATTTCGAAACCTTCCAGCGCCGGTTCGCCGGGACCGGCGTGCGGGTTGCGCAACTCTCCCGTCTTGTCTCGGCCGAGCAGGCCCAGGACGTAAAAGCGGGTCTGGCGGACGGATCAATCGGGGTGGTCATCGGGACCCACGCGCTCGCCGGGCCAGAAGTCTGCTTCGACAAGCTTGGCCTCCTGGTCATCGATGAGGAACAGCGCTTCGGGGCAAAGTTAAAGGCCGATCTGGCCGCGCTCGCGCCGGCCGCCCATCGCCTGACTCTCACCGCCACGCCAATTCCCCGCACCTTGCAGCTGGCGATGGTCGGCGTTCAGGACGTCAGCGTCATCGCCACGCCCCCCGCCCGCCGTCGACCGATCAGGACGTTTCTGGCGCAATACGACCCGGCGACGCTGCGCACAGCCCTTTTGCGCGAAAAGGCGCGAGCGGGTCAGAGCTTCCTCGTCGTGCCGCGCATTTCCGACATCGAGCAATGGCGCAATGAGCTGGAACGGCTTTGCCCAAAGCTGAGCGTGCGCATCGCCCATGGCGAACTTCCCGCCGAGCAAGTGGACGAAACCATGGTCGCCTTCTCCGCGGGCGATGGGGACGTCCTTTTAGCCACCAACATCATTGAGAGCGGCCTGGACGTGCCGCGGGCCAATACCATGCTGATCTGGCGCGCAGATCTCTTTGGCTTGGCCCAACTCCACCAGCTACGCGGCCGCGTTGGGCGCGGTCGCGCGCAAGGCGTGACCTACCTCTTTCATGATGCGTCCTCTCTAACGCCGGCCACCCGCGCGCGGCTCGGCGCACTGGAGGCCTTTGACCGCCTGGGCTCAGGCCTAGCGATCAGCACCCAGGACCTGGAGGTGCGCGGCGCTGGAGACCTGACGGGCGACGAGCAGGCGGGCCACGTGAAGCTCATCGGCACGGCGCTCTATCAGCGACTGCTTTCGGCTGCGGTCCGCTCGGCGAAAGGAGAGGCCGACCTTCTCAGCCTACGTCCCGAATTGAACCTGGGTATGGCCGGCGAATTGCCCGAGGCTTACGTTCCCGACGAGACCGTGCGGCTCAATCTGTATGCGCGCTTGGCCCGGTTGGAGCAGCCTGAGGAGATCCTGGCGTTCAGCGAAGAGTTGGAGGATCGATTTGGTCCCCTGCCGGACCTGGCCATCGAGTTGATCTCCGCGGCCAGACTCCGCGCCCTCGCCCGCGCCGCCGGCGTAGCCCGCATTGATTCCGGCCCAAAGGCAGCCGCTTTCAGGTTCCAGCGACCGGCCTGGCGTGTCGCTCCAGAGGGTTTCAACGATCTTGAGCTCAATCAGGAACGACTGTTGTGGAAACGCACGGATGGCGAGGCGGCGGCTGTCCCTGAAATCGCCCGCCTCCTGGAGGCTCTTGGCCCCGAAACGCGGAACTTCTCCACCCGGCGCTCGCCTCTGCCCTCGCTGTAATTGTTCCCTGGTCTCAGGTGATTTTCCTAGATTCTCGAACTTGTGAATTCGATATCGGGAAAATGGCGGAAAAGGCGCCTTAGCAAGCCTCGCCGTAGGAACCTAAGTGTCCGTGATCGCTTGTGAAGTCTCCAACTTAGGAGCTGTGAGCGTGAACAGTATTATCTACTTAGTCGGTCTTGTCGTGGTCGTGCTCGCGGTCCTGTCATTCCTGGGCGTCGCCTAGGGATAACCCCGCGGAGCAAACGTCATGTCGAGCATTTACCCAGAGAGCGGCGCGGGTAGCGCCCCATCCGATCCGAACGCCTCGCGCGGGCAGGTCGAGCAGGCCCGAGAAAAGCTTGGAGACGCGGCTGAAGCGGTCCGAGGCGAGGCCGCCCACTTCGCCGAGCGCGCGCGCGACCAGGTTGTCGAGAAGGTTGAAGACAACAAGGCCGCCGTGAGCGATGCGCTCACTTCCTTCGCCGACGCCATTCGCACCGCTGGTGAGCAATTGGGCGCTCAGGACCAAACCTTCGCCGCCCAGCTCGCCGGACAGGCTGCGGATGGTTTGCAGTCCTTCTCGCGGACGATCGCGGGCAAGAGTCCCGAGGCTATGCTGCAGGCAGCTCGGGACCTTGGACGCGACAATCCCACAGCGTTTATTGCAGGATCCGTGCTTGCCGGCATAGCCATCGGTCGTTTCGCTCGCAGTTCGGCCCATCACCAGCCGGACACAACGCCGACAACCGCCTCCTCGCCGGCCCAGGATCTCACGCAAACTTCGCTGGCCGCCGGAGACGACCGTTCTCCCATCAACGACGAGCCGGACGCGGAGGTGCAGGATGGCCGATCTTGAAACCAGGACCCTTCCTCAACTGATCGGCGACCTCTCGAGCGATTTGACCGGTCTGCTTCGTAAAGAGTCGGAGCTGGTGCGCGCCGAAGTTTCCGAGAAACTTGCGCAGCTTTTGAAAGCGTCCAGCGAGATCGCCGCCGGAGCCATTTGTCTGATGGTCGCCCTGCTGATCCTCCTCCAGGCCGTGGTGATTGCGCTGGCCAAGGTGGTGGGCGCCGGATGGGCCTCGCTCATTGTCGGGGTGGTGGTCGCCCTTGTGGGCGTGATGCTGGTTCGCGCCGGCGCCAAGGCCGCCTCGCCAAGTCAACTCACGCCCGAGCGCAGCCTCCGCCAAGTGGAAAAGGACGCACAGCTCGCCAAGGAACAAGTCACATGACCCGGCCCTCAGAAGACATCGAACGTGAAGTCGAAACCGCTCGCAACGACCTCGACCGAACCGTGGAAGCCTTGAAGGACAAAATGACCCCTGGCCAGCTGATCGACGAAATCAGCCGTAGCTTCAAGGGGAGTGGGGCCGGCGACATGATGGGTACGCTCGGCGGGCAGGTTCGAGAAAACCCAATGGCTATCGCCATGATAGGCGCTGGCATGGCGTGGCTCATGATGGGCAAGAGCGACCAGGCGTCGAACAACGAGAGCGCTGGTACTTACCCCGCCAACGGCGGCCTTGGCCTGGCCTCGACCTCAGAAGAGGGGTCGTCGAATCACGGCTTTAGCGACGCGGCAGGACGCGTAGCCGAAAAAGCCGGGGAAGCGGCGAGCGGTCTTAAGGAGGCCGTCAGCGGCGCTGCCGAACATGCGACCCAGGGCCTCCATGACCTTGGTAAGCAGGCCGGTTCGGCCGGTCGCCGGGCGGCTCGTTCCTTCGAGGACGTACTGCAACAGGAGCCCCTCATCGTCGGCGCGCTCGGCCTCGCCGTCGGGGTCGCCATTGGCGCAGCGCTGCCCCCGACGGCTGTCGAAGACCGCGCCTTTGGCGCGGCCCGGGACAAGCTCGCCCATGCAGGCGGCGAGAAACTTGCGGCGGCCGCCCAGGGGCTCCGCGCTTCCGGTGAGGCGGCCATCGAGGCGGTCAAATCCGAAGCCGATCAGCAGGGACTTAGCGGCGGTGACCGGTCCCTCGTCGAAAAGGCGGAGGCGGTGATCCGCTCGGGCGTTGAAGCCGCCAAGGATGGGGCGGCTCGCAACAAGCTGGTCTGACCGATCCTGGCCGGTCGCCTCCCCGATCGGCCAGGCCGCGGCTACGCAGACCAGCCTAACCGGTCGTCCCTAAATTGGCTTGGGGGCGGCCGGTTTCCGCGGGCCCGCTCGACCTGCGGACCGCTGCGAGCGACAAATATATCTCGTTGTTTTACCTAACCTTTTACACCGACCCAAGGAACAGACGCGCACCTGTGATCGTTCAGATCCTGTCAGTTCCAGGAGAAAATCTATGCTTGGTGGATGGGAGACGGCGTTCGGCTTCGGCGCCTTGGCGCTTTTGATCACTCTTGCCTATGGCGTCTACCATACGCGGCACGTCAGCAAGGCGAGCGAGCGGGCGGGTGAGGCCGGCGCGAAGCGACTTTACGACAACCCAGGAGAAAGCGACGCCGCCCCATCCGGAGCGCAGCGCAGGCGAGTCCCCCCATTGATCTGGATCATGGCGGGTCTGCTTGTGGCCTGGCTCGCCGCGATCATCATTCTACAGCGGACCGGCGTGGTGGATGTCGACCCGATGGCCCATGAATCCGGGGCGAGCCTTGAACAGGGGCGTTAACTCCGGGATGCAGCAAACGTTAGGCCGCCGCGGGCGACTGCAGTGAAAGACGAGCAGCGCCTGGAGCGTTCTGCGCGGAGCGGCGTTGGCTGATCCATGCAGTCAAGGTGGCCTAGAAGACTTTGGATCGTCCGGCACGGCGAGAGCGCCGGGAACGTCGCGCGCGACGAGGCGCACGCCGCGGGACTTTCACGTATCGCGATAGAGGAGCGCGACGTCGACGTTCCGCTAAGCGTTCGAGGCGCTGATCAAGCTAAGGCGCTTGGAGGGTGGTTCTCGCAATTGCCCCCGAATGAGCGGCCAAGTGTGGTGCTCACTTCCCCTTACCTGCGCGCGCGCCACACTGCGGAACTGATTGAACTTGCGGGCGGGCTTTGCGCAGGCGGTTGCGAACGTGCCGTCGACGAAAGATTGCGCGAGCGCGAGTTCGGCGTTCTGGATCGACTGACATCGGGGGGCATCCTCAAGCTCTTCCCTGAACAGGCGGAGGCGCGCCGCATCATGGGGAAATTCTATCACCGTCCGCCGGGGGGCGAGAGCTGGTGTGATGTCATCCTCAGACTGCGCAGCGCGCTCGATACGATTAGCCTTCACCACGCCGAACGCAACGTTCTGATCGTCGGTCACCAAGTGGTCGTACTTTGCCTGCGGTACTTGATCGAGAACCTCAGCGAAGCCGAGGTGCTCGACATCGACAGCACTGGAGACGTGGTCAACTGCGGCGTGACCGAATACGTTTTTGACCGCGGCGTCGGATCGGACGGCGCGCTCCGTCTCGTCCGCTACAACTTCGCCGCTCCGCTTCAAGAAGCGGGCGTGACCCTGACCACAGCTCCCGATCAACCCGTGGCGGCGCGGTGAGCGATCCCTCGGAACTCACCCTCGCGCGGCTGGCCGCATTCCCGTTGCCGCCGCTTCCGGCTGAGACCGACAAAAACGAGCGCGGCCGTGTTCTGGTGGTCGGCGGCGGCGCCTGGGGACCTGGCGCTCCGTTGCTCAGCGCACTTGCGGCGCTGAGAGCCGGCGCAGGCAAGGTGCAAATAGCTGCCGCCCAGCAGAACGCCGCGCATCTGGCGATCGCCATTCCCGAGGCCGCCGTGGTTACAGCCGCCGCGACCGAGGATGGCGAGTTCAAAATGGAAGCAGCAGCGCTGCTCGCGCCCCTGGCCGCCCGCGCACACGCGGTTCTTGTCGGCCCCGGAATGCTCGACGACCAGATCGGAGCACGGCTCGCACTCGCTCTGGCTCGCGAGGGCGAGAGCGCCCTGGTTCTTGACGCCGGCGCGCTGACCGCGCTTCCGCTTGATCAGCCGTTCGGCCCGCAGAGCAGATCGATTGTCGTTACGCCCCACGCCGGGGAGATGGCGGCGCTGCTCGGGCGTGAGAAGGGCCTGATCGAGGCGGACCCACTCGGCGCGGCGCGCGAAGCGGCCGCCCGGCTAGGCGCCGTAGTGGCGATGAAGGGTGGGACGACGTTTATCGTGACGCCCGATGGCGACGCTTTGCGCCATGAAGGAGGCGCGGTGGGTCTGGCGACTTCCGGATCGGGCGACGTGCTTGCCGGCGTCATCGCCGGACTATTGGCGCGCGGCGCCTCCCCCCTCACCGCAGCGGCATGGGGGGTTTGCGTGCACGGGGCGGCAGGCCGCCGGCTCTCCAAAAGCATTGCACCGGTGGGATTCTTCGCCCGCGAACTCCTGTGTGAGATTCCCGGCCTTATCGCCGATCCCCTGAGCGGCGGCGTGGATTAGGTGTCGCACTTGCCATTTGTGTAGCAGCGCCCGGAACAAGGCTTCGGGCGCATCGTTGCAAAGGCCCGAGACTGCGTCTCGACCTGTCCGATGGCGAAGACCTTATGACGTTCCATTCTGATCACCCGTCTTCGACTTCGGACGGTGACGACTTCTGGCTTCTGGTTCTGGGCCCCGACTCAAAGACCCTGGGACGTACGCGGCTCAATTGCGCCGACGCCTGTGAAGCGGTCGTGACGGCATGCGTCACGCAAAGTCCTTTCGGTCATGAGCTGTGGTCTAGCAGCGGCTTCATCGGGCGCTTCGAGATGGCGCTGTCGGCGAGCGACCCCAAGCAATTCGGCTCCTGACCATGAAAGACCCGCCTCATGCGTTTTCCGGCCGCCAGGGGGCGGCCTTGCTGATCATCGACATGATCAACGACTTGGACTTCCCTGGCGGAGGGAGCCTCCTTCCGAAGGCATTGGCCGCGGGAGAGTCGATCTTGCGTCTACGCGAACAGGCCGACAGGCTCGCCATGCCGGTCGTCTACGTTAACGACAACTACGGCCATTGGCGCAGCGAGCGATCGAGCATTATCGAGGCCTGCCGGGAGACAAGCCATGGCCGCGCGCTGGTGGAACAAATGGCTCCAAGGGACACTGACTATTTCGTCGTCAAGCCGCAGTTCTCGGGCTTCTACGCGACCACGCTGCAGGTCCTGCTGCCAAAGCTCGGCGTCAGCCGTCTGGTGCTGACTGGCATCGCCGCAGACATGTGCGTCCTGTTCACCGCCGCCGACGGCCACATGCGCGACTACAGTCTATGGACGCCGCACGATGCGGTGGCCAGTCTGTCGGATGAGCGGTGCGCGTGGGCGCTCGAAATCATGCGCGCCGGCATGGGAGCGGAGACCCGCCCCACGAGTGTCCTCACGCTAAGAGACTGGTGCAACGCCGACCCTAGGTAGGCCCCGCGATCACGCATCTGTGGATCGCCTGCCCGCGCCGCGATGGCTGCTTGACTTCAATGTTCCTTTTTTGTTCACGTCCACGACATGGAGCCGCTGCCCCCTCCCCGTCAAGCATCCCGACCGCCAGAGCCACGTCCTCACGGGGCGAAAGACGATGGCGGAACGCCTATTCGGTACGTCGCCTGGCTCCGCCCCCTGCGCCTCCTGGAAGAGGACGGCGGCGACATCCTCTGTTTTCAGATCCTGGGTCGCACGCCCGCTGAGTATGTCGAGGCAGCCAAGGTCGCGCCCTTTGAGGGAGACGGAGCGTGGTTTGAAATCGAGGGTGCGTGCGGGCTGGCTCAGATGACCTGGAATGTGCTTGGGCGGGTCGAGACCTCAGAGGTATGTCGTGGGCGCCCGCAACCCTGACCGCGTCCACATTTCGGAGTGGCGCAGCAAGGCCGAAACCATCTCGGACATGTGGAAGCACCGCTGGAGCGTCCGGTCGGTCTGCGAGGGATGCGGCGTTGAGCGACAGGAGAACCTCGACGCCATGATCCGGCTTCGCGGACCGGGGCTTGTTCTGTGGGACAAAACCGGCGTCTGTCAGCGCATCCTTCCGCACGGCGGCGCATGCAAAGGTCGGCTGTTTTTCAAGGGCAGCCCTCCCTCCGGCGCCGGGTACGACTTCCTCGGGTCGCGGCCGCGCGCCAAGCGGCCGGGATACGGGCCGCAATCGCGGGGTCAAGGCCGCCATGTCAAACCCGAGGATATCGAACCGAGGGCGGTAAGCGCGGCCAGGGGCCCTGGCCCTCCGGACCCAGAGTGATGACGAAGTACGAGACCCTCTCCAATTCGATGCACTCCCAAGACCGGTTGAAGGTGGCGTGCGCTTGCGGTCACACGTCTCACTTCAACCTCGGAGAGGCGCTCGCGCTGTTTGGCCAGGACGCCACGCCCTACGACATCCGCCGGCGTCTGAGGTGCCGCCGATGTCATGAGGTCGGCAAGGTGACCTTATCGATCTAAGGCGCCTGGTCAGTTCGGACCTCGTCTCGATGAAGCGCTCAAACTACGGGTTCAAGCCCTGCATCGTCCTTCTTCACGCCGCGCGCCACGATCTCCAGAGACCCGTCTGGCAGTGGTCGCTGGAGCGCCTTGGCCTCCGACCAGGGCGCGCGCATCCACACGTCGCGTTCTTCCTGCGTTGTGAGGATCACGGGCATGGCCTTGGAGTGAAAGGTCTTCACCGGCTCGGCGGACTCCGTCGTCAGGAATGCGAACGCCTCAATCTCCTCCCAGCCCTTTGACTTCATCCGAACGCAGGCGTGAGGCGTCCAGACGCCGGCGAAGAACGAGATCGGACGATCCTCGCCAAACGCGAACCAGATGTTCTGTCGCGTGCCTTCCCCGTCCTGGTCAGGTTCGGCGAAAGACGTGAAGGGCGCCAGGCAACGGTTCGCCGGGCTAAGCCAGGGCTCCCAATGCTTGTTGGTGCGGCCGGTCGCCGGGCTGGTCGTGTTGCGGATGTTGGTCGTGCCCTTGTCCGGCTCCATTTTCAGCAGTTCGGCGAAGGCCGCGTCATCGATGGTCTGGCCTTTCGCGCGTAGCTTGTCGGCCCGCTCCGAGGCGGCTTTGAACAGCGCCTGGCGCGAACTGGGCATGCCCCAGCGCACCATCGCCATCTCGGGTAAGCCATCGGCGCCATGTCGAATGATCGGCGCCTCGTAGTCCGGGTAGACGCCCGGCAGCGGCGGCAGATTGCCCGTCCGGTCGTTCATGTGGCGCACCAGCATGTTGATGGCCGCCTGCCCCTTCGTTAGCCCGTAGAGGTTACACATTGATCGCGCTCACCCTCCCCAACGCCGCGCGCGCCTCGCAAGCCAGCCGGTGCGCGAAGACACTCGGCGATCAAGCCCGCGTCGGCCGCTTGCTGATCTATTCTGGGCTGAGGTGACGGCGCCGCAGGCCGATCGTCAACGGAAGGTCGCGGCCCAGGACGATTCAAGCCCCGCCATCGCCCCCGACCGATGCAACGGTCGGGCGAGCGGTTTCGAGCGCCTCATGAATGTCCCCGCCCCTGACTGGGCTCGTTAGGAGCGGGGCATTCCAGGGGTCGCCAGGAAGGTCCTGGCTGTTTCCAAACTCATCGCCGATCAGGGTGTTCCCCCACTAGGTCGGTCCCGTGTGCGAATAATCGCAACGCCCCTTGTCGTTCCCACAAAGTCGCCGAAAGAGCGACGCACTGGACACTGTGCGGGAATTTTTCCCCGCCAAACCGAAGGCTCCGGAACCATCCCTCGCGTCAGGAATCCTGACGGGTTGAGAAAGGATCACCGGATGCTCAACCCGAAATTCGGCTATGTCGGTCGTCGTGCGGGAGCCAAGCTGAGGGTCGAGGCTATCCACTATTATCGGTGCCCCGCCTGCCGCCAGCTCGTCGACAAGCGCGACCTTGCAGCGGTCTATCACCATGAGGGTTCAGGCCACCTGCCTCTTCCCGTCGAGGAAAGCGCTCGCCTCGATCGTATCGGCACGATGCTCGATGCATTGCTGACGGAACGCGATCAGAGCTGAGGCGCTCTTCCGCAGATGAGGACCACGGAGAGCGACCATGCGACCCGACGAGCCGAAGTCATTCGATCCCCACGAGCCCATCGATTTACGGAACCCCGCCAAGGTCAGGGAAATGACTGAGAAACTTGACTGTTCCGAAGACGATCTCGTGGAGGCCGTTGAACGGGTCGGCCCCCAGCCGGTCGCGGTGGCGATTTTTCTTGGTAGGTCGAACGCACTGGAGATCGGAGCCTAGCGTTCTTCACCGGCTAGCAATTTCAACATCTGCAGCGCTCGCCGAGTTTCCGGGGGCGCCATCCTATCTAGAATCCTCAGCGCTTCGGCGACATCGCGTGACCTCAACACGACTGCGCCCTCAGCGGTGTGTTGATTGTCAGGGAGCAGCGCCATGGGGCTGACGCCGAGCCGCTCGGCGAGACGGCAGACCATCACGGCGCTGATCCTAGCTTCACCGCGCTCGTACTTTTGAATTTGTTGGAAGCTAATGGAGCCGGCCTCCGCCAGAACCTGTTGAGAAAGGCCGCATTTCAATCGGACCGCGCGCAAGCGCCGTCCGATTTCGAGGCCAATCTCGTCCTGCGTTGGGCCAGCCATTGCGTCCTCGCGCCGAAAAGAGAGATCTGGATACGCGCGGAAGCAAAAAAGGACCCCGACTGGCCTCGATATCCGGCGCTCCGCCAGATTTCGCGCCCTGGCTAGACTCCCCCCGGCGCGTCGCCAGATTCTAAAGGGTTCGCCACCGCTGGCGCTTGTTCAAAAGCTGGGCAGATCGCCGGCGCTGGAGGGAATTTTCTCTTGGAAGGCGGTGACCCGTTCAAGCCCTCGCCGGATATCCCTCACCGACACGTTCAAGCCGGCGCAAATTGCGACGGCCGCCATGGTGTTCAAGACATCGAACCGGTGAGAGGCGTCGTCAGCAGCGCCGATAGCGCTGGCCGCGATGATCGGTCTGGCTGCACGATGTCTGTGGAGAACGATCACGCCGCCTGGTAGGCCTGGTTCAAGGACAACCGCCATACCTCCACTAAGGATGTGCTGGTGCAAGGTCCCGGGCAGCTCCGCGCCGCCGCGGCTAGAGAAGAACGCGACTGCGCCGCGGGCGTGACGAGACATGCCCAGGGCGTGAGGGTCGTCCGCGTTTAGAACGCTCACGCCGCCTCGGCGGACGCTCTCGACGACAACGGATTGGACCGCAGCATATGAGAGGGTCTCGGCGCCCCCGCCCCCCACGTGACCGGCCAGGATGTTGAGGACGACGCCGACATCGCAGGCTCGAAAGGCGAGACCTTCACGCGCGATGCCATCGTACGTGGTCTCCAGCACCGCAATCTCAGTGCAAGGATGTTCCAGTACGGCGCTAGCGCCGCGAAAGCCGCCGGCGTCTCCGGACCACAGGCGTCGCTCACCAATATAGACCCCGCTGGTGTCGGCTCGGCCAACGCGCCGCCCGACCTGCTGCAGGATCTGTGCGACCAGTCGGGCCGTGCTGGACTTGCCGCTCGTGCCCGTAATCGACACGATCGGGATGCGGCTGGCGGCCGCAGAAGGAAACAGCATGTCAATGACGGGAGCGGCAAGGCTGCGGGCCATGCCTGGCAGGGCCTCCCCTCGCATTTCCAGAGCCGGTGAAGGTTCCACCGCGACGATCCCGCCGCCCGTTACATCCACGCTAATGGAGATGTCAGGAGCGATGAAGTCGACGCCGGCGACATCGAGCCCGATCGCGATGGCGGCTTGGCAGGCATATTCCGCGTTCTGCGGATGAATTTCATTCAGGAGGTCCTTCGCGCCGTGGAAGGAAGGATCAGCGCCAGTCGCAGGAGCGAAAGCCTCGCTGCTCGGAGGGGAAGCTGACCGCTCATCACTCTGAGCGACGTCAGCCGTCAACTGCGCCCCGACGGGGCGCTCGCTGACGTCCACGACCTCCCCGTTCACGACAACTATGCGGTAGGCGTGTCCGGGGAGTTGCTGTTCGACGAGGACTAAGCCGCCGCGATCGGTCCATGCTTTCTCATAGGCCCGCTTGATGGCCTCAGGGTCCCGAAGGCCGCTCGCCACGCGTCCCAAACCATCCGCCGCCCTTACGACCAGGGGGCCGCGCAGACTGGCGGCGACCCGCAGCGCTTCCTGCGCGTCATGCGCCACTGCGCCCTGAGGGGTCGGCAGACCCATATCCGCCAGCAGCGCCTTCGTCAGCATCAAGTCCGACGCTGTTTCAACTGCGATATGAGACGTTCGGCTCGGCAAACTGCCTCGCAGTCGGGCCTGCGCGGCGCCGTGGCCCAAGATGAGGAGCTTCTGCCTGTCCAGCTGCTTAACAGGAATGCCCCGGCGCATGGCTTCGCGCGACAAGACCTTGGCGGTGGCTCCTGGTGCGTGGATCTGCGACGTATGATGGACGCTCTTTATGGCGTGTCCGACGTCCACAGGGCCTAGTTGCGCGCCGAGGCGATTGAGGCCAGCCACGCCGCGCAACCTCGACGGCAACATGCTGTCCACCAGCGCCAAGGCGTAGGCGCCCGCCAGCAATCCGGCTTTCTCCACCTCGTAAGCGTAGAGAATGTTGTAGACGCCAGGCTGACCCCTGACGGATCGCGTCTTTCCCCGCATCAGCGCAGACCCCGCCCGCGCCTGGATTTCCAGGGCGACGTGTTCAACCACATGCCCGAGCCAGACGCCTTGCACGAGCCGCTCAAGGAAGCTTTGCTGCCGGCCGGCCGCATGCTCCGCTAAACCCGGCAGAGCTTCGAGCAAGCGATCCACAAACCCGTCAATCTGATTGGTCGGATGAGTCTCCAGGTCTCCGAGAGAGACCTGGAGCCTAATCATCGGGATGGCGCTGTAGAGATGAGGGCCGCGATAGACGGCGACTTGGCGGACTCGCAGCGGGCGGCGTACGCCCAGGTCGGAGGAAGACGGAGTGAGACCAGACATGACGCTCCTGACGTAAGACTTAAAGGATGGGCGCGGGCCCTTTGTTTGGCGCCCGAGCGCCAAGCCCCATCGCGGGGCCTTTGGCGCGAAAAGCTTTGACGGTGGGCCGCGGACTTCCTCCTCCTCCTCCTGCGAGCTAAGCCAAGGATCGGGCCATACGCTTCACCGCGTCGTCGACTGTGGGCATCATGAGACCACGTTCGCTGACGAGCGCCGAGCAGGCGGGCCGCGCCGCGGGCCACGCAAAATGAGCGGCCGGAGCGCCTTCGATCAGATCCACTGGGAGATCGAACGCACGGGCCAGTCGCCTGGCGAAGTCCGCCCACGACGTCTCTCCCCGGTTGGCGAGATGCCAGAGGCCGCTCGCATCATCGATCAGAAGATCAAGCGTCGCTCGCACGAGATCAGGCACGTAGGTCGGCGTAACGACCAGATCGTCGGCCGCCATGACAGTCCGGCCGCTTTTGAGCTGCTCACGCACCGCCCAAGCAAAGTTGTGCGGATCGTGCGCTGAAAAGAACGCAGAGGTCCTGATCATGAGTGTTTGGTCCACACTCAGCACCAGTTCCTCCGCGCGAGCTTTGGAGGCGCCGTAGACACTCAAGGGACTTGGGACGTCTGCCTCTGAGTAGGGTCGGCCCAGAACGCCGTCGAAGACGAGGGCGCTGGAGAAGCCGACGAATGAGGCTTCATATCGAGCGCTCGCCCGGGCGAGCCGTCCTGCACCTTCTGCGTTGGCCGCCAGGCAGGCCTCCGCAGCCTGCTCGGCGTCGTCAACGCGAACCCAACCAGCGGCGTTGACGACCGCCCAGGGTCGGTGGCGAGACAAGGCCTGCTCGACCATCTCCTCGCAACCGAGGTCCAGTTCAGCGCGACTGGTCAATACGTAGTCGAGCCCACGGGCCTCGCAGGCTCTGGCCACGGCCCTGCCGAGGGTGCCCGTGGCGCCGGTTATGAGGATCGGCCGGGCTCGATGCGACGCACCACGCGAGCCGGCGCGCGATACAAACGGCTCGCAGGCTCCGACAGGCGGATGTTCCAGCCGCACGTCTCGTCGCCACCAGCCGGCTCCGTGCGCGGCTGGGGGGCGCTCTGTGCCGCTCACGAGATTGGCCAGCAACTTCGCCATGCCGGTGGCGCGAGGCGCAGGTCCCCCAAGGTCGAAGACGCCCGGCTCGTAGCTGCCCTGCTGGACCGTCAGCAGACTGTTCCAGTCATAGGAGCCCAGCAGCGACCAGGCGGTCACCGCCTCTATGGGGAGCCCCTCGGTCCGGAGTTTCTCTGCAGTGTCCCAGGCCTCGGCGAACCAGCGCATCTGTTCTTCGCGGGTGCAGCCGTTGTGGCACTCGGTGATGGCGAGGCTGCGCCCATATCGATCGGTCGCTTCGCGCAACACGCCCTCAAGCCCAGGCGGCGGCGGGCTCATCACCCGCACGGCCTCCACATCCGCATAGGCCCGGTCGAGGTTTCCCCCTTGCGCGACCAATGGATATTCCGAGAGCCGATGGTCGAGGAAACGATCACTGGTGAGGTAGTGGTTGAGGCCAAGAACATCGGGCGCACAAGGTGCGTTCGCGATCGCCTCAAGCCTTGGGCCAAGGCCATATGCGCAAAGGCGTGCGTGGAGGCGATGGCCATCGACCACTCTCCCAAAGAGCAGATCCCAGGTCATCCAGCGCCGGGCGTTGTCGTAATCGGCCTGATATTGCAAAGGCGCGGTGGCGTAGGTCCGCCCGATGTCCTCGGTTTGGATTAGCCGGGCCGCTGGATTGACGCGGCGAATCTCATGCATCGCCAGTCGAACCGCATCGACTTGATTAAGGAGCGCGCGCCAAAAGGCGCCCTCCTCCGCAAGATGCGGATACCAATGTCCATAAAGACAAGAGAAGCGAGCCGTTGTCAGAGGCTCATTGACCGGCGTCCAATCCTCCACGTGCGGATAGCGCTCGGCGACGCGCCGGGCGAAGGCGGCGAGACCGGGTGCGAAGCTATCGTCAAGCAGGTGCGTGTAGGCGGGTCCACCGCCATGATGAACCAAGCCGACGATTGGCTTGACGCCAAGCTCGCCGAGCCGCGCCAGCCGCGCGTCACTCCAGCTAAAATCCAGTTGGTTTGCGCTCTCCGGCGCAACGCGCTCCCAAAGAACGGGATAGCGGAGCCGGTTCAGGCCCAGCTCTGCGAACCGGTCCAGGTCTTCGATCCGATCGTGGTGACCGCTACGCAAGGTCTGATCGTAGAAGGCCTCGCCCACCCGATTGACCGTGCATTCGTGCCCGCCCCAAAGTTCGAGCGCTGACATTCAGGTAGCCTCGCGACGCAACGTCCCCACAAGTCGCCGGCGCACCGATCGTTCCATTAACAACAAATGATAAGTTATTGAATTAACTTATGTTTGTAATCTCCTTGCGCAGGAACCAATACCTCTTCCGTGTCTTTCGGGCTCATGACAGCGCACGATGGCGACAGGGTGTTGGTGGTCGGCGGAGCCGGCTACATTGGTTCTCACACCGCCAAGGCCCTAGCGGCCCGCGGCTACCGGCCGATCGTCTTCGACAACCTGTCTTCCGGGCACCGCGCCGCCGTGCGATGGGGGCCCCTCCTCCATGGCGACATTCGCGACGAGCGCGCGCTGCGCGAAGCGATGAGCACTCACGAGGTCACCGCCGTCATTCATTTCGCCAGCCTCATCGAGGTCGGACGTTCGATGACGCGGCCAGACCTGTTCTATGACCATAATGTGGGCGGCACCGCGCGTTTGCTCGACGCCATGAGAGCTTGCGGGGTTCCCCGCCTCGTCTTCTCTTCGTCTGCGGCGGTCTATGGCGCACCTGGCGCGGGTTCAGTCGGCTCGACGCTGAGCGAGGGCGCCTCGAAGGATCCAGCCAGTCCCTATGGCGACACCAAGCTCGCATGCGAGCGAATGATCGCCGCCTACGCACGAGCCTTTGGGATCAGCGCGGTCGCATTGCGCTACTTCAACGCCGCTGGCGCCGACGCCTCGGCGGTGATTGGCGAGGCGCACGAACCTGAGACGCATCTGATCCCTCTGGCGATCGAGGCCGCGCTTGGACTTGGCGCGCCCCTGACAGTTTTTGGGACCGACTTTCCCACGCCGGACGGCACCTGCCTGCGCGACTATATTCATGTGTCGGATCTCTCCAGCGCCCACTTGGCCGCCGTAGAAGCCGTTTTTGAGCCCGGTCGATTTGAGGCGCTTAACGTCGGCACAGGAGTCGGCCGCTCTGTTTTCGAAGTCATCGCGGCGATCGAGCGCGAGACCGGCGTCCCGACGCCTCGCAGCCTGGGCCTACGTCGGCCTGGCGATCCGGCGAGCCTGGTGGCGGCGCCCGAGCGAATAGCCAGCCTGCTGGGTTGGCGCGCGCAACAATCCGACCTGGAGACCATTGTGCGCGATGCGCTTCGCTGGCGTCGAAGCAATCGATTCGGAGCGGCCGATCAAAGCCGTGCTGCGGCGTAATGCACGCGGCGGCACTTCCACGCCTTCAACGCGCCGCCCAGGCGCCAGCTTAAAGGACGAGCGCATGGATACGATCCGTTTTGCATCGGCGGAGGGCGCGCGGTCCCTGTCGGAGTCGCCCTACATCGCCCCTCCACGCACTCTGATCTGTTTTTCCCACCTACGTTGGGATTTCGTGTTCCAGCGGCCGCAGCATCTGATGTCGCGCTTTGCGCGGACTGGAAGGGTCATTTTCTGGGAAGAACCTCTTTTTGGCCCCAGCAACGTCGAGCCCTCCCTGCACACACGCGTATGCGAGCGCACCGGCGTGATGCTCGCAACGCCGAACCTGCCGACAGGACTGGACGAAACCGCTCAGAACGGGGTCCTCAGAACTCTCCTTGACGGGGTCTTGGCCCATCAACCGGGCGAGCTAGTCCGCTGGTACTACACACCGATGATGCTGGCCTTCTCCCGCCATCTGGCGAGCATCTGCACGGTCTATGACTGCATGGATGAATTGTCGGCCTTCAAATTCTCTCCGCCTCAACTGCTTGAGCTGGAGAGCGAGCTACTGGCCTTGGCGGACGTGGTCTTCACCGGGGGCTACAGCCTCTACGAGGCCAAACAGTCCCGTCACGCCAACATCCACCCCTTCCCTTCCAGTGTCGATCGCCATCACTTCGCTCAGGCGCGCGGCGTCTTGCCTGAGCCTGATGATCAAGTCGCTGTGGCGCATCCAAGGCTCGGGTTCTACGGCGTCATCGACGAGCGCATGGACCTTGATCTGCTCGCCGCCGTGGCTGACGCACGCCCAGACTGGTCGCTGATGATGCTCGGTCCTGTGGTCAAAATAGACGAGGCCGACCTGCCGCGCCGGCCGAACATCCATTACCTCGGTGCGAAGACTTACGACCAGCTGCCGGCTTACCTTGCAGGCTGGGATGTGGCGCTCATGCCTTTCGCCATCAACGAGTCTACGCGTTTCATCAGTCCAACCAAGACGCCGGAGTATCTGGCAGGCGGCCGGCCGGTTGTCTCCACGCCGATCGCCGACGTCATGCGCCACTACGGCGACCTTGAAGGCGTGAAAGTCGCCGGCGCGCCTGAAGCATTTGTGCAGGCCTGCGAGGCGTTCCTGACGACAGGCCTCGGCGGCGCCTGGCAGGCGCAGGCCGACGATGCTCTTTCATCGCTTTCCTGGGACCACTCTTTTCAAGGCATGATGGATCACATCGTGCAGGCGATCGGAGCGAACCGGCAGAGCGCGCTCACCGGCGCCATTTTCGCCGCGAGCCGTCCCGCGATCCTCACCTCTTCTCGCCGCTCACCCTTCGAGCATCTTATCGTCGGCGCAGGCTTTGCCGGCGCGGTCCTGGCCGAGCGGCTGGCCCGGCGACTGGGGCGGCGCGTGCGGGTAATCGACAAGCGTCCTCACATCGGCGGCAACGCCTTCGATGAGATCGACGGCGCAGGCGTGCTGATGCACCGCTATGGGCCGCACATCTTCCATACCAACTCGGACGAAATCGTCCGGTACCTTTCGGCCTTCACCCGTTGGCGGCCGTACGAGCACCGCGTGCTCGCTGACCTTGGCGAGGGTCTGATCGTACCGATGCCGATCAACAGGACGACGCTGAACAAGCTCTACGGTCTCTCGCTTTCCACCGACGAGCAGGCGGAGGCTTTTCTCGCCAGCAAGGCGCAGCCCGTCTCACGTATTCGCACCTCGGAGGATGTCGTCGTCTCGAAAATAGGGCGAGATCTCTACGAACGGTTCTTCCAAGGGTACACCCGCAAACAGTGGGGACTAGACCCCTCCCAATTGGACAAGTCCGTCACCGCGCGTGTTCCGACGCGCACGAACGTCGATGATCGATATTTCACCGACAGCTTTCAAGCGATGCCTGCGGCTGGTTACACGCGCATGTTCGAGAACATGCTCGATCATCCTTTGATCACCGTCGAGACCGGCGTCGACTTCGGGGATGTTCGCGCGGAAGGCGCATACGACCACACCGTATTCACAGGACCGGTCGACGAATATTTCGATCACCGCTTCGGCCCTCTGCCCTATCGCAGTCTGTCCTTCCGGCACGTTTCGCTTGATCAGCCCTGGTTCCAGCCCGTCGGCACCGTGAACTACCCGAGCGAAGCCACCCCTTACACGCGCATCAGCGAATACAAACACATCACTGGTCAGGACCACCCGAAGACCACGATCACCTATGAATATCCCCAGGCTGACGGAGATCCCTATTATCCGATCCCGCGAGAGGAGAACCAGGTTCTCTACAAGCGTTACGAGGCGCTGGCGTTGGCTCAGCGCGATGTCACATTCGTCGGGCGGCTGGCGACCTATCGCTACTACAACATGGATCAGGTGATCGGGCAGGCGCTGACAGCCTTCCGCCGCATCGCCGCCAACGCCGAGAGGCCAGCGAGCTTCGAGCGGCGGGAGCCGGACTTGTTGGAGGCCGGCGATGTCTGACGCCGACGAGGTGCAGAACCTCACGCTTGAGCAGATGCTGTCGGAGACCCTTCTCGCCCTCTGTGGGCCAGAGGAGCTCTGCCAGCTTGGTGCGGAGGTCGATGTACTCGTGGCGAAGTACGCTGAACGTGGGGGCGCGCCGATGTCGGCGCTCGCCGAGATTCTCGCACAACAGCCGCCGGACATGCCGCCCCTGGCTCGTCAGCGCCTTCGGCTGTGGTCCGCGGTCCTGCAGAGGCGCGGCTTCGGCGACATGCCCTAGGGATCGTCATTTTGCGGCGACCCGTGTCTCCAGACGACTCGCGCTGCGCTGGCCTCGCGCCACATGGACTTGAACGCCTGCCGGCGCTGATTGAAGTCGATCAGTGATCCGCCTGGGAACGTGCTCAAGGCGCGCAGCCCCGCGACGGGGGAAGCATTGCGCAGGCCTTCCCTGGCCCGCAGGAAGGCCTCTTCAACCAGCCTTTGGCGGGGCACTTCGCCGGGCTCGTCAATCATGCTGAGCCGATGAAGCGCATATACGCCCATGAGCGCGGCGGCGAGAAAGTAGAAATCCCAGTTTGTCAGGCTGAAAGCGAAGACGGTGCGAAGGCCGGCGGGGTCGCGCCAGTGAACGTTGAGCCCCAGTTCGCGGGCGGCGAAGAAGTCGGCCCAGAGCCCTCCGATGACCGGGGCCACGCCCGCGGCCATGGCGCCCAGGAAGGCGCTGGCTGCCACGTAAGGGGTCGCCGCGCCCCGCGGCGCCAGCTTCATGGCGAGCGCGCTTGACGCCAGCCCGACGCCTGCGGCCGATGCGCCGAACACGATGTGCAGGGCGATCAGGTAGGCGCTTAAGGTCGCCCGGCTCTCGATCTGCGAGGCGACCACCATCGCTGCTATGCACGCAATAAAGACGGGGGCGGCGGCGCCGAGCGCTGTCTTGTTGGAAAAGCGGTCGCTGACGCGCCCCCAGGCGCGCAGCACGCCGATGTTGGCCGCCTGGCTGACCACTGTGAGGGTCATCACGAAAGCCATCCCAAAGCCGAGCTGCTGGAGGAAGTAAACGGTGAAGAACGGGGTGGCGAAGTTAACGGCGAACTGCCAGCTGGCCAGGAACATGATGAACCGCCTAAAATTGCGATCACGCAGCGGCTGACGCAGAAGCTTGCGCAGGTTGAGCCGCACTTCGAGCGGAGCCATCAGTTGCTCGGGGACCTGGGCCAGATGCCAGGTGGAGAACAGGCTCGCTAGAAATCCTCCGGCGTAGAGGGCGAAGAAGACCGGGCTTGGCCCGCCGTCGCCTGCGCGTTCGAGCGCCAGGCCGGCGAGGATGGTGCCCGCCAGGCCGATCGCCGTCGCCCAGATTGTCCGGTGCGCGAAGAACCGCCCCAGTCTGTCCTCGGGCACGAGGTCCCGGACCCAGGAGTTCCAACTACAGGCCGCCACGGCGTTGAAGGAGCAGTGGATGGTTTCGGCGAGGATCAGCAGGCCGAGCGCAAGGCCCTTGTCTGGAATCCAGGACAGCACAGCCATTATCGGCAGGGCGAGTCTGGCTACAAAAAGAGAGGCTACGCAGATGAGCCGGCGCCGACGCAGCCGCTCGACCAGAAGCACGGCGGGCGCCTGCAACAATTGCGTGAGAAGCGGGATGGCGGCGATGAATCCGACCACCTTGTTGGAAGCATCGAAGTAGAGCGCATAGGCCACGAGCACGACGCCGGAGTTCAACGCCCCGACCGCAGTCGCAAAAGCGGCGTCCCACATGAGGTGTTTTACGCCGCGATCGAGATCTCGCTCGCTTAGGGCTGCAGCCTCAGGATTGCGCATCGTCGGCCCAGCCTTGGCCCTCGCCCGATCTCAGCGGCCCGCCATCACGACGAACCCAATCGCGGCAGCTAGAGCGGAGGCCGTTCTGCGCCGGGTTCCTCGAAGGAGCGAATTTCATGCAGAGCCCCGGTGGGCAGCCGCTCAGCGCCGTCCACATAGCGCGCGTACTCCTCGGCGAACCGCCGGGTCAGGAAAGCCTGGTCGTCGTAGTCAGCCTTCAGGGCCAGGAACCAGGAGCCCTCTTCCTCGAACATGTGGTGGAGGACAGCTCCGCGAATATGCTCGACCTTGTCCAGCCAAGCTTGATCCGAAGGGTCGATGCGTTCCAACTCGGCCATCTGCATCTTCGCAGTGGTCTGTTCGGTATAGGCCAGCGCGGCGTGAGCCTTCTCGCCCGCCTTCGCAAGCGCGGGGTAGAGCACGACTTCCTCAGCCAGGGCATGTCCATTGAGAACGACGGCCAAGGCCATCATGGCTTGGGGCCGCGCTTGCGGCTTGGCCGTGCGACAGGCCTCAAATGCGCTCCTGATCTGGCCATGGTGATCCAGCGCCATGGATAGCCAGTCGCCCGGCGTGGCGGCTTGGCGGGCCTTCAATGTCGCCTCGGCACGCCGCTTTTCGCTCTCGGGAGGCGTGATCGCGCCCAAGACTTTGCCGACAATGGACATGTTCAGCTCTTTCGGTTGCTGCACCGAAAAGAGGCGTGTGAAGCCCAATGTTCCTCCTGCGCCGCTCCATCTGTCGGGTTTGCAAGCTTTCCCGGTCGGGCGGGTTTGACGGCCACATCAAAGGTTAAGTCCGCCCCTTGCCGGACCGGCGCAAAAACCGCTTGAGAGGCGCGGCCCGTCAGGGTCCAGAACGCCGGCATCTCCGGGAGGAGACTGGGCGGTTCCGAGGCCGCTGCCGCACGTTCTGGCTGATCCCGCAGAGCTCGTCGACGTTTCCGGTGATCAGTCCGAAAGGCGTCCAGCTGTCGTGGGGACGCCCCATATCCGCTGCGCCGCCGACCAGGGTCAACTGGCAGTAAGCCCGCGGCAAAAACGGTTCCGCCCGTGGCGAGTTGGCGCCTAGACGTCAACGCCCTGGACGTGGGAGCGCCAGATGTCCGCAGTGAAAACATGGGCCGAGAGCGCGCAAGACAGAGAATCTGGTTCTGAACGACCCGACCAATTTGGGCATGCAGTCTGAAAACAGATGCCAATAGATGGCGTGGACCGCGGTGATTACCAGTTCAAGCCTCAGCTTGACGGAAACCCCGCCAAAAACTGGCGGCTGACGAGCACATTTACACAAGTGCGGCATCCGGATTTCAGATTGATAATCGCCGCTGCAGGCCGCCATGATACTATCGTTTAAGGCGCGAAGCTCGGTGCGGCTCGCGCAGAGGTTTTAGCCAACGACCAGCAGCGGCGAGTGCATGTTTCCCCGATTTACTGACCGCACGACGCAGCGTCGCCTGCTCGGCGCCGCGTTTCGGACGATACGCAAACGGCGGGGCCTGGCGGTTCGGCAGACCGCACGCGCCATGGGCATGTCGCTCCGGTCCTACGAGCGCTTCGAGGCCGGCGACGGTGAGATCAAACTCGAGAAGCTGTTCCGGTTCGCGGTCGTGACTAACAGCGACCCCCTTGGCGTCGTGGTCGAAGTCTATCTGGGCGAGGCCGGCCTGGCGGACCAATGCGCCGATCACAAACCGCTGCTGATCAACGCCCTGGCGCTCAAGCGCTTTTGTGCGGCCTCTCCCGATGATCTACGGCTCATGGACCCCGTGACGCTCATCGATGCGTTCTCCCGAGCCTATGAGGACCTCGGAGATGTCGCCAAGAAACGGCGCGCTATCGCTGACGAGTGGCTCTCCGGGACGCCTCCTGACGCGGACCCCAAGGACGACGACGACGAAACGTAAGATCGCTGGCTGTCGGCGGCGCGCCCGGGCGCTGCCATTGCGATCGACTTCCCAACCGGAACGTCGACGACAGCGCTCCCGACCGCGCCGCCCCTACTGCAATTTCACTACGTGAAATCTGCGGAATTGCGTCCTCTCGGCGCGACAGTGAAGCTCGCGGGCGCCACTCCAGAACCAGGGAGCGCCAGATGATCCTTCTCAAAGACGCCGCTCCGCGGCTCGACGGCGTCCTCGCAGATCCGTCTCCGATCACTATCCGGCAACTGCAGTGCCTGGCCTGGGTCCAGGCCGGCAAAAGCTCGCACGATATCGCCGGCATCATCGGCATTTCGCATCGCACGGTCGAAGGGCATCTGGCGAAGATCTGCCTGCACCTGGGCGTGCGCACACGTTTCCAAGCCGTGCTGAGAGCGCTGGAACTTGGCCTGATCGGGAAGATCGACCCGTAAGTTTACCTGCCCTGAGCAGGTAGCCTTACGCATCGCCTCGCCTGCCGCTTCCGATCCAACCTGCGGGTGGGAGGCGCACATGGAACAACAGACGACATACGTCCAGGCCGGCCGCGAGCGCACGTGATGCTCGAACTTGCCGAGAGCGCGCTCGTGGCCGAGCGATGCGCTCCGAACGTAGCGCCTCAGACGCTGCTTGCGATCATCGAGGTCGAGAGCAGCTTCAATCCCCTCGCCATCGGCGTAAACGGCCCAGCGCCCCGCGCCCTGCCGGCCGTTGATCGCAATAGCGCGCGCTCGCTGGCCGCCAGCCTTATCGCCGAGGGAGCGAGCATCGACCTGGGCCTGGCGCAGATCAATATCGGCAACCTTCGGCGGCTCGGCCTTTCGCTCGATGACGCCTTTGACCCTTGCCGCAATCTCGCAGCGGCGGCGGTCATTCTGCGCGAAGCGTACGCGCAGGCGATCAGGCGCGGAGAGCCGCCGCAAACGGCGTTGCGCACCGCCCTGTCGATCTACAACACCGGTCACCCGCGACGGGGCCTCACCAATGGCTATGTCGCCAAGGTCCTCGCCGCGTCCGAGCGCATGGACAAGGCGGCGCGCGCGGGGCGCGCGCCTGAGACGCCCGCGCAGGGACTCTCCGCGCCGCCCCTTTCGATCAGCTTCGTCATTTCATTCCCTCAAGGAGTTCGCCCGTGAGCGCATGTCTTGTCCGCCCCCTGGTCCTGGCTGTGCTTATCGCGAGCGCGGCGAGCCCGGCCCTGGCCCAGACGCCAGGGACCGGCGCCGACCTTGGCGCTTTCATCCAGAACATCATCGATCTGCTCAACAGCGGCATCGTCCGCGGACTGGCGGTCCTTGCGGTGATCCTCACCGGGATCGCCTGGATGTTCGGGCACCTCGATCTTCGTCGGGCCGGCACCGTGGTCGTGGGCATCATCGTGATCTTCGGCGCGACCACGATCGTCGACATGATTACGGGCGGCTGAGGGTGAACGCGCCGCGCCAAAGCCTGACCGAGGACATCCTGTTCCTCGCCTGTACGCGACCGGCCATGGTGTTCGGCGCGCCGATGGAGGCCGTCGGGGTCACCCTCATCGTCTCGGCGCTCGCCTTCCTGGCCGCAGGCTCCCTGCTCTACCTGCTGGTCGCCCCAAGCCTCCATCTGGTCTGCCGCGCGATCTGCGCCAACGACGCCAACGCATTTCGCGTTCTCTATCTGGGGCTGGCCGCGCGCGCCAAGGTCGGCGGGACCGGGCTCTGGGGCGGATCGTCGCCAGATCCCCTGGCGGTGCATAGCCAGCTTGCGAGGCGCGCCCGTGGCTGACCAGCCCCCCGCCATGGCGCTCGGTTCACGCCCTTCGCCCGGCCGCGTGGCGCAGTTGCCCTATGCCCGGCACGTCAGCCCGCAGATGGTGGCGCTGGACGACGGCTCGCTGATGCTTTGCTACCGCTTGGAAGGCGCAGCGTTCGAGACCGCCGATGAGCGCGAGCTCAATGATCTGCACGAGCGTCTCAACACCGTCTGGCGAAACATCGCCTCCGAGCGCCTGGCTGTGTGGCAGCACCTGGTGCGACGCCCTGCGCCGATCGATCCCGCGGGCGTCTTCCGCTCGCGCTTCGCCGCCGAGCTCGATCAGGCCTATCGCGCTCGCCTGCAAAGGAGCCGGCTCTTCGTCAACGAGCTCTATCTGAGCCTCGTCCTTCATCCGGGCCCAAAATCGCAGCGCCTGGCCGCCGACCCTGGACGCCTGGAAGAAGCCGGCCGCGATCTTGCGCAGCACCTCGCCCGCTACAAGCCGAGCGCGCTGGAGACCTATAGCCGCGATGGTCTTTGCTTCTCCCAGCCGATGGAGCTGGTGCGGCTTCTCCTCACCGGCGAATCCGCGCGCGCGCCGCTCGTGCGGGGCCACCTGGGCGCAGCGGCCTATTCGGCGCGGCTGATCTTCGGGCGCGAGGCGCTCGAAATCCGAGATGTGACCGAGGAACGCTTCGCTGGACTGCTTGGCGTGAAGGAGTATCCGGCCTCCACCCGGCCTGGCCTGTGGAATGGTCTGCTGCACGCGCCCTTCCCGCTGGTGATCGCCCAGTCGTTCGCCTTCCTGGGCAAGCCTGCGGCCCGCGCTCTCTTGGAGCGCAAGCAGAACCAGATGACATCAGCCAAGGACCGGGCCGCGTCCCAGGTCGCAGATCTGGCGTTGGGCCTGGACGATCTGGTTTCAAACCGCTTCGTGCTTGGCCACCATCAAGCCTCGGTGCTGGTTTACGGGCAGAGCCCCGTCGAGCTCGCCGATCATCTCTCTCGGGCCCGAGCGCTCATGGCTGAGGGCGGCCTCGTCGTCGCCCGCGAGGACCTTGGCCTTGCGCCAGGCTTCTGGGCCCAGTTTCCCGGCAATTTCCGCGCGCGACTGAGACCGGCGGCGATCACCAGCCGCAATTTCGCGGCCTTCGCCCCGCTTCACACCCATCCCAGCGGCCAGGCGAGCGGCAATCACTGGGGACCGGCGGTCGCTCTGCTGCGCACCTCGGCGGGATCGCCGTTCGCCTTCAATTTTCATGTCGGTGATGTGGGCCACACGTTCGTCTGCGGGCCGACAGGCTCGGGCAAGACCGTCATCCAGAACTTCCTGCTCGCTCAGCTGGAGAGGTTCGGGGCGCGCCAGATTTTCATCGACAAGGACCGCGGCGCTGAGATTTTCATCCGGGCCAGCGGCGGAACCTACCTGGCTTTGCAGCCTGGCCTTCCGACCGGGCTCGCCCCCTTCAAGGCGCTGGGCGCGACCCTGCTCGACCAGGCCTTCCTAGGCAGGCTTGTGCGCGCGATGGTCGCCGCCGAAGGCGCCCCGCCCCTGCAGCCCTCCGATGAGCGCGCGATAGACGCAGCCATTGCGGCGTTCGTTCCGCTGCCGGCCAAACAGCGCTCAATCGGCGCGCTTCGGGCGCTGCTTGGCCAGAGTGACGGCGCAGGCGTCGGCGCACGGCTGGAGCGCTGGCGTGCGGGCCAGGCTCTGGGCTGGGCCTTGGACGGACCCACGGACGAGTTTTCGCTGGAGGCGCGCCTGGTGGGGATCGACGTCACCGGTCTTCTCGACACCGCCGAAACCCGCACCCCGATCATGCTCTACCTCATGCACCGCCTGCAAAGGCTCGTCGGCGTCGAGCGTCTGGTTGTCGACATAGATGAATTCTGGAAGGCGCTTGGGGACGAGGCTTTTCGTGAGCTCGCGCAGGACGGGTTGAAGACCTACCGCAAACAGGACGCGTTCATGGTCCTGGGCACCCAGTCGCCGGCCGACGTACTGGCCTCTCCGATCGCCCACACCCTGGTCGAGCAGTGCGCCACCAAGATCTTCCTGCCCAATCCCAATGCGTCTGAACGCGACTATGTCGAGGGGTTCGGGCTGTCAGGACGGGAGTTCGCGCTGATCCGACATGAGCTTTCACCCGAAGGGCGTCGTTTCCTGATCAAGCAGGGCCCTGGCAGCGTCGTCGCCGAACTCGATCTCACCGGCCTCGATGATCAGCTCGCCGTCCTCTCCGGCAGGACCGCCAACATCGAACTCGCAGCGCGCCTGCGGCGCGAGCACGGCGATGATCCGGCCCAGTGGCTCATCCCATTCCAGATCGCTCAGAGGAGAACTGCATGAGCAGGTTCACGTGCGTGCTGCTGGCCGCCGGCTTGCTGGCCGGCGCCGGCCCGGCGAAGAGCCAGGCGATCGTTCACGATCCGGCCGCCTATGCGAGTCTGCTGGCGCAGGCGCGTACGGCTCTTGATCATCTCAACGAGCTCAAGTCCCAGGTCATGGAAGCCCAGCGGCTCTATGACGGATTCAACCAAGCCTCGAATATCGGCGACCTGGCCGCCGCGCTCAGCCATCCGACGGTGCGCGCCTTCGTACCCGAGATCGCGCCCTATGTGGCAGCCGCCCGCGGCGACTTCACCGGGCTTGGCGAACTTGGCGAGGCCGCTCAGGTCGTGCGCGAGGCCAACCGGCTGTTTTCCGCAAGGCCGGGCGTCGGCGTGGACCGCGAACTGGAGGCGGCCGGTGATCGCGCCGCACGCGACGTGGCGCTGGGTCGCGCCGCGGCTGAAGTCGGCGCCGTGCGCATGGAAGGTCTCGCCGAGATCGGCCGCGCGCTCGATGGCGCCTCCAACGCCCGCGCGGTGTTGGACATTCAGGCCCGGCTCGCCGCCGAGCAGGCGATGATCGCCAACGACCAGATGCGGATGCAGGGGCTGGAAATGGCCCAAAGGGCCGAGGAGCGCCTGCAAATCCAGCGCGATCGCGAGAGCGCGCGAGCCGCTTCCGAGGCGCGCCGCGAGATCTACCGGCAGGGCTTCCAATGATGGCCGGCTGGACGCCGGCCTGGCGCGCGCGATGAGCTTCACGGTGTTTGGGCCGGCCTACGGATTCATCGACACCAAGCTCGATGAGGTTCTGAACCAGGGCGTCTCGGCCATGGTCGAGGAAGTCGCCGGCCCTACGCGCTTGGCGCTGGTTCTCTATGTGATGCTCTACGGCTTTGCGATCCTTCGCGGCGCGATCGCCGAGCCGCTGGCCGACTTCGCGGTGCGCTCGATCAAGCTGGCCGTGATCCACACCCTTACTACAAGCGTCGCCTACGGTCCCTGGGTCGCAGACCCGCTGTTTCGGATCTTGCCCCTGACGCTCGCGCGCGCCACCAGCGGCGGCGCGGCGCAAGATCCAGGCGCCGCCTTCGACGACTATTTCTCCCGCGCGGCCTGGCTCGGAGAGACGATCGCCCAGAGCGCCACGCCGATGGACCTTGGCCCGTTGTTCACGGCCGGCGTCGTTTTCCTGGCAGGAGCGTTGACCGCGGCGCTCGGCTTTGGCGTGGTCGTGCTCGCCAAGTCCGCCCTCGCCCTGATGATCGCCCTTGGTCCGATCTTCATCGCCTGCGCGCTCTTCGAGGCGACGCGCCGCTGGTTCTTCGGGTGGCTCAGCCAGGCCGTGAACTACCTTGTTCTGTTCGCCCTCATCCTGGCGGTCGCACAGCTGGTCCTGGCCCTCGTCGCCGCCCAATGGGCGCAGATCGAAGCGGTCGATCCGATGATGGCGGGCCTGCACTACGTCGCCCTCTCCATCCTGGCTGGGATCTTCTTCCTCCAGACGCCGGCCATTGCTTCGGGCATCGCCGGCGGCGCCAGCGCCGGCATCGCCGACTTCGCCACCGCTGGCGCGAGCGCTTGGCGCGGCGCGCCCGCCGCCCCTCCCGCGCGCCTGCCCCCCTCCACCAGCGGATCGATCCGCCCCACAGGAACCGTCAGATGAGACCGCTCGCAGTCCTGCTCGCCTTCCTCCTGGTCGCGCCGGCGCTGAGCGCCTGCGCCAGCCCAACCGGCTGCCGGGGACAGGCCCGCCCCGCCAATCCACATGGTTCGGTGCTGCAGGCGATCGCCGGCCCGCATTGTGGAGCCACCTGGTGAGCGGCGTGTGGGCCAACGAGCTGCGCGCCTATTTCGCGGAAGCTCGGCGCTGGGATGAGGATCGGCTGGCCAACGCCCGCCGCTCGGCCGTCATCGCCTGGACCGCAGCCGGCGCCAGCAGCCTGCTGGCGCTTTGCGGCGTGCTGGCCCTGGCGGCGCTGACCCCGCTCAAACGTGTCGAGCCCTACGTCGTGCGGGTCGACAGTGCGACGGGCGCCGTCGAGGTCATGACGGCCCTGAAGGACGTCGAGGCGCGCAGCTATGACGAGGCTGTCACCAAGTCTTTCCTGGCCTCCTACGTCCGTGCGCGGGAGGGGTGGCTGCCCGCGGCGGCGGAAGCGGACTTCCGGCAGGTGTCGCTGATGTCGAGCGCGGCCGAGCAACAGCGCTGGGCCTCCGTCTATCGCGCAGGTCAGCCGCTCAGTCCGCAGACGCAGTTTGGCCCTGCCGCGGAGGCCCTGGTGGAGGTGCGGGCGATCAGCTTCATCGCGCCGGGCGTGGCCAATATCCGTTTTCATCGCAAGGTCCGGCGGGGCGGGGCTCCGGAAGCAGCCAGCGACTGGATCGCAACGCTCGCCTTCTCCTACGCCAAGGCGCCGATGCGCGAGGCCGACCGCCTCGCCAATCCGCTCGGCTTCCAGGTGTCGAGCTACCGCGTCGATCCCGAGGTGGTCCGATGAGCCCTCGCCTGCATTTCCTGGCCGGTCTCGCGGGCCTCGCCTTGGCGGCCTCGCCGGCCAACGCCGCCCCCTCCGAGGCCACGCCCCCGCCTGACGCGCGCATCCGCACGATCGACTATGCGGCCGGCAGCGTCGTCCGCGTTCCGACGGGGCCGCGCACAGCGACCCAACTGGTGTTTGGCGAGGGCGAGAGCGTGCGCCATGCCGCGCTCGGAGATCCCGCCGGCTGGGAAGTGGTGGCCGAGGACGGCGTTCTCTTCCTCAAACCCAAGAGCGCGCGCGCCAGCACCAACCTGATCGTGACGACGCAGGCCTCGGCGGGAACCGCACGGCACTATCATTTCGAGCTCGTCGCGGGCCCGGGCGAGCGGGCGCTCTTCGCCGTACGCCTGCGTCATCCTGGGCAAGACGCCGTCAGGCTCGCCACCGCGATCGACGCCCAGGCCGCGGCGCTTGAGCGCAAAGTCATTGACCTCCAATTGGAGCGCGGCGCGATCGAAGGCCCGCGCAATCTCGACTACGTCCTGGCCGGCGAT
This sequence comes from Phenylobacterium sp. Root1290, assembly GCF_001425305.1. Classification (GTDB taxonomy): domain Bacteria; phylum Pseudomonadota; class Alphaproteobacteria; order Caulobacterales; family Caulobacteraceae; genus Phenylobacterium. The sequence continues at coordinate 158,285 of NZ_LMEE01000004.1, forward strand.
GAGGCGCTCGCGCCGTCGGAAGTCTCCGACAACGGCCGCTTCACGGTGTTGCGGTTCCCAGGAGCGCGCCCGCTGCCGGCGATCTACCTCCTGGGCGCCGACGGCGCTGAGCGCCTGGCGCGCTTCGATGTCCGCGGCGAGTTCGTCGTCGTCCACGAGACGGCCCCGGCCCTGCGCCTGCGACGCGGGCGCGCCCTGCTCTGCATCCTCAACCGCGCCTATGGCCAGGGCGCCCAGACCGCCGCCACCGGCACCGCCTCGCCAGAAATCAGACGCAGCGTGGAGCGGCTGCCATGAGCCAGGAGACCGCGACGATCGAGGGGCCGCCGCAAAGGACCGAGCGCCCCCTGAACCGGACCATCTCTCCCATCGCCGGCGGGTGGCGAGGCTTGGGAGCTGGACGTCTGCCTCTCGTCGCCGCCCTGGTCGCCGGCCTGGCCGCCCTGGCGGCGGCCGGCGCGAGCCGAGAGCGGGCCGAGCCGCAGCCCGCGCCCGTCCAGGCCGCCCGTCAGATCGTTCCGTTTGAAGCCGTGCGCGCAAAAGAGCCTGCGCCGAGCCCTGACCAGACCGACTTGCTGTTGTCAGACGAGGGTCAGGTGTTCGCCTCGTTGCCGCGCGGGGGCGGCGAGCAGGTCCCAGCGCCGGTCACCGGCCCCCAGCAGCCGCCGACGCCACCCTCCATGCTGGCGATCAACCGCTCGGCGCAGCGAGTGTCGCCCGGATTTGCGGCCATGGCGGACCGCTCCCCGCCGCCAGGCGACCCCGAAGCGCCGCGCCCGAACGGGAAGATCGCACGCCTGCAGGCCCGGCCCCTGGGCGACCTCAACATGATGCTGCTCGCAGGCTCGCTCTTGCCCTGCATTCTGGAGACGGCGCTCGACAGCACCTTGCCCGGCCAGGCCAGCTGCCTGGTCGCACACGACATCTACTCGTCGGCGGGGACGGTCGTGTTGCTGGAAAAAGGCACCCGGGTGCTCGGCGAGCACCGCGCGGGCCTGCGCCAGGGGCAGCGGCGGCTTTTCATCGTCTGGACCCGCGCGGTTACACCGGCCGGGGTCGCCATCGAACTGGCCTCGCCCGCCGCCGATCCTCAAGGCCGCTCGGGCATGGACGGAGAGGTCGACACGCGGTTCTGGGACCGGTTTGGCGGCGCTGTCCTGATGTCGGTGCTGGAAGCCGGCGTGGCCGAGGCCGGCCGCGAGATAGACAGGCGCTGGCTTAGCGAGCCGTCCGACGCCGCCAGCGTCGCTCTTCGCCAATCGGCCGACATCGCCCCGGTGCTGCGCAAGGCGGCCGGCGCCGAGGTCGCGATCTTCACCGCCGCCGATCTGGATTTCACGCCGGTCTACCAGCTGAAGGCCCGCTGAGTTGGCGGGCGACACATCCGTCCTGGAACACTACCTCCAGCCGTTGCGACCCTATCTCGACGCGCCCGGCGTCAGCGAGGTCGTAGTCAACCGGCCAGGCGAGATCGGCATTGAGCGCGCGGGGGGCTGGAGTTGGATCCTTTCCGATCGCCTTGGCGCCGAGGCCCTGCGGCCCCTGGCCATCGCGGCCGCCGCCGTAGGCGCCCAGGACGTGGGCGAGGCTCATCCGATCTGCACCACGGTCCTGCCCACGGGAGAGCGGTGCCAGATCGTCTTGCCGCCGGCGGCGCAGGACATATCCCTTACCTTCCGCCGCGGCGGCCCGGCGTCCATGTCCCTCGATGAACTGGCCGCTGCGGGTCTTTTCGACGGCGCCGCGCACATCGCCCGCGACGAGGCGTCCGATGGCCTCTCTGTCCTACATCGCTCAGGCGACTGGACGGGATTTCTCGCCGCCGCGGTCGCCGCGCGCCGCAACATTCTGATCAGCGGCGCCACAGGATCTGGAAAGACCACGCTCGCAAAAAGCCTCGTCCAACTGATCGATCCCAAAGAGCGTCTGATCACTATCGAGGACGCCCGCGAGTTGATCGTGCCCCATCGCAACGCCGTGCACCTGCTGTACGCCAAGGACGGCCAGGGCCAGGCGCAGGTAGGGGTCAAGCAGCTGCTCGAGAGCGCGCTGCGTATGCGTCCAGACCGCATCCTGCTGCAGGAGCTGCGGGACGAGGCCGCCTTCTTTTATCTGCGCAACGTCAACACCGGCCATCCCGGCTCGATCACTACGATCCACGCCAACTCGGCGGCGCTGGCCTTCGAACAGCTGGCCCTGCTGGTGAAGGAGAGCTCGGCGGGGCGCGACCTGCCGAGGGCCGAGATCTTCACTCTGCTTCACCGGCTGGTCGACGTCGTCGTGCAGGTCCGCCGCGTGAACGGGCGCTTTGCTGTCAGCGAGATCTGGTATGAGCCCATCGCTCTCAAGTCCCGCTGAGCGGGCGCGCCTTGCCCTTCTGGCCCTTGGCGCGCTGGCCCTTGGCGCCGCCAGCGCCATCACCATCGTGCTGGCCGGCCTTGGGCTGCGCCCGCCGGCCCAAGACCTCCCGCAGACGCTCGCCGGGGTTTGGAAACATCGCACCTCGCCGTTGGCGGCGCGCTGGATCGTCCTGGGCGCCTTGGCCGGAGCCCTTCCGATCGCGGGCTTTACCGTTCTGGTCCAGGGATCGCGACCAACGCTCCATGGACGCGCACGCTTCGCCAGCGAGCCTGAACTTCGGGCAGCGAATTTGCGCGCGCGGGCGGGCCTGATCGTGGGACGCAGGAACGGCGCGCCGCTGGTCTTCGGCGGCGATGAACATCTGCTGCTCTACGCGCCGACCCGATCAGGCAAGGGCGTTGGTCTCGTCATTCCCAACCTGCTGGCCTGGCCAGGCAGCGTGGTCGTCCTGGACATCAAGCGTGAGAACTGGACGGCGACGGCCGGCTTTCGAGCCGCCCACGGCCAAGCCGTCTACTGTTTTGATCCCTTGGACGCGCAAGGGCGGACCCACTGCTACAACCCGTTGGGCCACATCCCCCGCCACGACGCCGCCGAGGTGCTCGATGAGCTGCAGCGCATCGCCGTCATGCTGTTTCCCGTTCCGGCGCGCGCTGATCCCTTCTGGGCGGAGTCGGCCCGGACAGGGTTCATCGGTCTGGGCGCCCTGGCGGCCGCAAGCGATGGGCCTTTCAGCTTCGGCGAGATCTATCGCCTGCTCGCCCAGCCCGATCTGCGCACGCGTCTCACCGCCCTGCTGACCGATCCTGAGCGAGATTTGTCGGCCGGCGCGCGCACCGCGCTAACCGATTTTTGCGGAGCCTCGGAGAACACCTTCGCAGGCGTGCGCCAGACCATCACTTCTAAGATCAGCCTCTGGCTCAACCCGCGGGTGGATGCGGCCACGACTAAGAGCGACTTCGACCTGCGCCGGCTGCGCGACGCCTCGATCAGTCTCTATCTCTGCGCTTCGCTCGACAATCTCGACCGTGTCGCGCCGCTCTATGGCCTGCTCTTTCAGCAGCTGATCGACCTGAGCACCCGCGCCCTCCCCTCCGACGGTCGCCACCAGACGCCGGTCCTGGTTCTGCTCGATGAGTTCGCGCGGCTGGGCGCAGCGCACGTTCTGGCCCACGCCTTTTCATATGTCGCGGGCTATGGGCTGCGGCTGCTGCCGGTTCTCCAGAGCCCAGCGCAACTACGGGCCGCCTACGGACGTGATCTGGCCGAGGATATAATCGCCAACTGCGGGGCCGAAGTGGTGTTTGCGCCCAAGGATCTCAGGGTCGCACAGGAACTCTCCGAGCGCCTCGGCGCCTACGACTATGAGAGTCGCTCGCGTAGCCGCCCCGCGGGCCTCGCAAAAGGATCGCGCACGGTCACCCTGGCCGATCATCGGCGGCTGTTGATGCTGCCGCAGGAACTGATGCAGATGTCGCGCGAGCGTTTGCTGGTCTTCCGGGCTGGCACCCCGCCCATCACCGGAACCAAGATCCGCTACTGGCGAGAGCGCGCCTTCACCAGCCGGGTCAGGCCGCCGCCAATAGTCCCACCGCACGGCGGGCAAGTCTCGCAACCGCCCCCGAGGCCCTTGCCAACCAAGACCCGGCCAATGACGGCAGCTGAAATCGAAGGCCGCGATCCCCTGACCCTCGCCATGATCGAGCCCAACATCGATGCGGCCGGCCTGGACCCCCTGCGCCCAGATGCGACCGCCGAAGAAGCCATCGCCTGGATCGAAACCCTGGTTGACGCCGGCCTGCGCTCGGAGGATCCGCCTAGATGACATCGTCCCTTGAAGCCCCCGCAAACCAACCTGCGGAAACGGCGACGCCCGCCACCATCGCGTCTTCATCCAAAGCCAGATCGCGCAAGATCGGCGATGTCCCTGACGATCTGCAGAAGCGCTACCTGACCGAACCTGGTCCAGGCGGCCTAGCCTTCTTCGTCGACCATCGCACGAAGGCGCCGGCCTTTCGCGATCAAGGCAAACGTCTCACCGCCGAGCGCGCTGATGCGAAAACCTTACGGGACATGGCCGCCATCGCCCGCCATCGCGGCTGGGAAGAAGTGACCATCACCGGCGAGCCGGCTTTCCGTCGCCAGGCCTGGATGGCGCTGAAGCGCGAGGGACTGGAGACGCGCGGCTACCAGCCAAGCAAGCGCGAGCTCCAGGCCCTCAATCGCAGCCTGGAAGGCAGGCCCGCATCCAAACCTGACCGCCGCAACAACGAGAACGAAATCGCCGCCCAACCGCGCCTTGACCTCTCCGCCAACTCGCAACTGGCCCTCGCAAAGACCGTCGTCGACGCCAGGATCGTGGACCCCAACCTGCGCGAGCAAACGATGACGGCGGCGCGCGCGCGCATCGAGGCCTGGATCGCAAAGGGGGTGCGCTTTCGCACGGCCGTCGTCAGTTCGATCGAGCGAACGCCCGACAAGACCCGCAGCCGCTAGAGACCGGCCTGCCGTCGCAGTTCGTCCAAACGCTCGCGGGAGACAGTTTCGACGATATCGCGCAAAGCCGCCGCCTCGGCCGCCAGCGCCTGCAGGTCCTCGGCGCTGATTTCGTAGCTGGTCGAATAGCGCGCCTCTACATAGGCGCGCTTCAAAAGCTCAAATCGTCGCCGGTCAGCGCGCTGCTCGCGCGGCCAGGCCGCGATCAGCCGCGGTTCGCCTTGTTCGGCCAGCGAGCGCAGGAACTTGATGTTGTGCGAGCGCGGAAAGTACAGCGTCCGAACCAAGAGGAAGCAGGCGTAGGCCGTCTCGACTGCCTGATGAAGTAGGAAAGCTGCTCTCTTCCGATGCTGGTCGCCTACATCTGCACGAGCAATGTGAGAGCCGGCGTCCTCAAGCCACAGGGTTAGGTCTTTCGCTTTGCTCTCAAGGTGCTCTTGCGCAAGCTCGTAGGCGTCCTTCGCCGTCGGCGCCGCTGGATTGGCGAGCGGATGGTTGGGCAGCTCGTAGAGCAGCACGCCGTCGCGGACGATGTCGGTGAAGAAGTACTGCCCCTTGGAGAGCGCCTCGTTCACCTCCTGCATGGTGTGGACGATGATGTTGACCGATCTGCCGACCTTAGGATCGCGCAGGATTTTGTCCTCGGCGACGTACCAGTAGTCGGCGATCTCGGTCAGCTTCTCGTGGCTGACGATGATCAGCAGATCGTAGTCGGACTGGTAGCCGTTCTCAGGCTCATCTACCCAGTCGTTGCGGGCGTAGCTGCCGAACAGCGCGATCTTCAGGACCCGGCCCTGCTTGCGGAACGGCTGGGTGCCGCCGGCGATCGCCGCTTCGAATTCGGCGAGCAGGGTCTGCGTCACCCGCGCCAGCTCGCGCTGCTGCAGGTCAGGAAGATGATCGAGGTCAGTTCTCATTACGTTCGAGTCTCACCAATGGGCGACCCACTTGGCAAGCCCTTACCGCAAGTTGTCGTGCCGCCGGGCGTTGAGAACGTGCTTGAGCATACGCCCCAGCGGCTTTGGCCCGAAGGCTTGGACATGCGCGCCGGCCGCCCGGCTGGCTCGAACCTGCGACGCTAGGGGCGCGTGCGTCCATGACCCGTCGTCGAGATCAGCGCGTTGGCGTCATGTCCGCATGGGGCTCGAAGGCGACCTTCGGAGGGTCTGCTTCCCGGCTGGCGCTAGAACGTATCCAGTGCGTCTGCGTCGGTCTCTTAGGGAGGTTGGTAGTGTCGGCTTCGCGACCCAACTGTTGCGCCGTGCGACCTCCGCGATCGCCATACCCCCTTAGCAGCGACCTCAGACAACGCGGAGGAGATTGACGCAGCGCAGCTTCCGAATTTCGGCGAACACTAGGTCCCCCTTCCGGCGTCAGGGAGCCAGGCCTCATCAAGCAAGCGCCATTGGCGCTAGGCTTTGCAGTACTTCTCAAGATCCGCGTGATGGTCCCCGTCCACGGTCTTCATAAGATGGAGTAGGGCGGCATTCGCGTCACGGCTCTCCTCCACCGTCATCGCTGACTGCGAGATTAGGTCGTCGAGATTGTCGGAGTGGGATTCCACCTGCGTAAGACGCTCCAGGGCGTTGAGGCGGTGTAGGTCCAGATCCTTATGGCGTTCACAGAGTGTCTTCAACTTGTCGCTGATGTTGCCGCTCCGCGGCACTTTGAATGCGAGGAAAATTTCGAGAACGCGGCGCAGCACGTTGGGCATCATGAACGCGTAATCGAAATGCCCTTCGGCGGCCTCTTCAAACCTGAGAACTTTTTCGAAGAGATAGTGGTACTCGGACTCGTACTCGCGAAGATGCGCAGGCAGGTCGATAATGTTTGCGGTTCGCAGCATGGTCGATGCGGGCACCGTGACGTCGATGAATTTCAGACGCGCCTTGACCTTATCAGGCTCCCCCCTTGCCCAGCCCTTCCAGTGCTTTTTGAACTCGTTCATGCACTGCTGGTTGTGGGTCAGCACGATTAGCTGCGCCGCACCGGAGAGGCGGTTGCGAACGAGGCTGCACGCGTAGTTCATCGCCTTCGTGTCGAGACTCGAAACCGGGTCGTCGATGACCACGATGAGGTCTTTTATTTTCCTGTCATCTGCCTCCAGCGTGGATAGGAAATAGCAGAGCGCGATGGCTGTCTTTTCGCCTTCGCTCGGCGCGCCGGTCACAAGGGAGCCGTGGCGATGAAGCTCGTAGCCGTCTTCGACGGCGACAATCGTCAGCTCGTCGTGCCCGAGATAGGACTTAACTAGCAGGTTGATTTTGTTGGCAGCCGGGCCGTGCTGCTGCACCTTGGCGCGTAGTTCGCTTACCCCTTCGTTGATTTTGGAGATGGCCGCTTCAGCCGCCTTTTCGTTGCCAACTCCTTCTTCGACCTCTTTGACGTGCTTTGCGTACTCGCTCGCAGTCTTGGCGACGAAGTGCCGCCGGATGTCCTCACGGGCTTTCGTCTGGTGGTCCACGAACGTGTCCACCATGTCGCTGTGCTGCTTGCAGATGTCGTTCACGGCCGCGCAGCTGTCCGAAAGCGCCTGCACACGCTGCTTCACGTCTTCGATGCCGGGTAGGTTAGGTGTCACCGCGGTGGTTGGTGTCCTTTGTCGGGCGCGAAGACTTTTCAGCGCGCTGAGCAACAGCGGCGTGACATCGTCAAGCGCCGTTGTCAGCTTGCCCGCGGCCGCCTCAAATGGCGGCTGAAACTCGGCCGAAAGGGAGGCCGCGGCCGGTACCGCAGCCTTCGCAATGTTGAGGGCTTCAGCACAGCCATTTGCAGCGTTTATGGACGTGTTTAGGTCCGTGACAAACGCTGAAAGCTGGTCGTCGAACGCAGCAGTCAGGAGGGCTATTCGCTCCCCAGGAATATGGGACCCGCAATAGAGGCAGGATTCCAAGTTGTGGCTGACATGGTACTCGTGGCCATGCTGCGCCCAGGGGACCATCGTCGGGTGAGCAGCAAGCCCATCGACCACTATGCTTCCGATAGATTTCGGCACCAGCTCGGATGCGGAGCGGATGGCATCGAAAATGGCCTCTGCAGGGATGCCGACCGGATCCACCTTCGCGGGCGGCTCAGACCTCGCACATGTCGCAATAGCCGCATCCAAAACATCGTCGCTGAGCACGTCAGCGGCTGTCGCGCCCAGCTTCTCAACGTCCGACATAAATTGCGTGGCTTCGTAGCGCGCTACTTGCCGCAGACGCTCTCGGATGTTGCCAGCGGTCAGTTTCTTGAACACCGCGAAGGCCTTCTCCCGCTCGCGAGCAACCTTGGATTCCCCCACAAGCTTTTGCTTGGCTGCAGGAAGTGTGGCCTCCAGTTCCTTGAGCTGTTGAGCAGCGTCGGCCTGGTCTGCGCCTATGTAGAAGACTGGCGTTGCATGCCCGGTATCCCAACGCAGATTCCGTTCGATGAAGTCGCCATTGAAGACGCAGAAGCGTTTTTCGTGGCCTGCAAAGCTCTTCGGATAGTTGAGCCTAGAACCGTCTGACATCTCAATTTCGAACGTGCAGTTCGATGGGAGGCGATGTTGAACTTCGCCGCTCTGGAGCGCGGTAAAGACGCGTGACAGCGTCGATTTTCCCGACCCGTTGAAGCCGTAGAATAGGTTGAATTGCTTCAAATCAAGGCTAGCTGTTGTAGCCTTCCGCTCGGCGAGTACCGCAGCGTCTTTAAGCAGTCGGATGTTGCAGACTTTTACCACGGCCGCCCCCAGCGCGTTTTCCGGTCGGTAGAGAGGTTGGCGAGGGACCGGATTAGCTTTACTAGCTCGCAAGGTCCGGTTGTAAAGCGAAGCTTGCTCCGCATGGGTGCGGCCTTCGTACACTCTTTCGCCGACCGCACACCGTTGCTGCGCCAGGCTCTAGCTGTCGGTGTCGCCTTCGACCTGCACTGAGGCCGCGCCGCCGAGCGCTTCGTATCGGCGCTCGGCCAGCCATTGCAGTCGCTTGGCCTGGGTCTGCAGGACCCTGCGCAGGCCACCTTGAACCCTGCGTTCGGAGATCACCTGGGCCAGTCGGGAGATGATCAGCGCCCGGCGCGCAAGACGGAAGTCCGGGTGAGAGCGGAGTTCGTAGACGCGCTCGGAGACGATGCAGCCGCGGTAGGAAGGGGGCGCTGTGACGGCGAGCTGGCCGGGAGGAGGATCCTTCTCGTTGAGAATCGCCTTGAACCGTGAGCCGGCTACGGCCTCCTTGGTGATGAGGCGTTCCAGCGCATCGAGATGCTGGCGGGCCAAGGGGTCCTTTCCGGAGGTCTCCTGGAAGGCGGGGAGCGGCCAGACCTCGATCTCGTAGACCTCGAACGGATCAAGGACCGACATGGCCACCGCGTCCGTGCGTTGGTTGGTCAGGTGCCGGCGGATGCGGGTCCGCAGCATCTCATTGGTCTGGCCGACATAGATTGGCTCGCCGTCATAGTCGAAGAACGCATAGACGCCCCACTTGTAGTGGCCGACCCGTCGCGTCACGCCAGTCGGATCCTCGAACAAGGCGTCCAGGAAGGCCGTCAGATTTGTGCGAAGGTCTTCCGTCTCGAAGGGCGGGACGTGGACATCGTCGGGGCGCTTCAAGCCCGCCATGCAACGCGCTCGCCTGGGTTTTCGCACTGATCGGCCGCCTCGCCGAGAACAGGCTCGAAGATGTGCTTGGCCAGGTAGCGCACGACCGGTGCAGCCACCCCGTCGCCGGTAAGATGATAGGCCTCGTTGTAGTTGCGCGGCAGGCGGTAGTTGTCGTCGAGCCCCATCAATCGCGCGGTTTCCCGCGACGAGATGAGGCGCGAGCGGACCCGCAGGCCGTCGACTACGAGGATGACCTGGCGGCTGGATCCGCCCGCAGGGGTCCGCAGGCAGCCTGCGACGTCATCGAACCTGACTTCGGCGCGCTGAACCTTGCGACCGGCCTCATCGAGACGCGTCCGACGATAGACGCCGCCGACAACCCGCCGTCCGGCCCGCCGGGCGGCGTCGACCTTGGCGAGGTTCACCGGCGACATCATGTCCAGGAGCTTTTTGGTCTCTGCCTGATTGTGCCAGCCGACGCTCTCGGGATTCTCTTCGATGACCTCGGCGAAGGTGCTGGTCCGCCGCTCTGGCGATGGCAGGTTCCACCAGACCATGTGCTCGCGGACTTCTATCGGCAGGTTGTCGATCGCGCGGCAAAGCGCCCGTGTGTGGAACGGCGCGATCGGCTCGGGCGTGAGGAGTTGCGGGTCGATATCGAGATCGTCTCGCACGCCGACCACAAAGAGCCGCGGGCGTGATTGGGGAACAAAGAGATCGGCGTTGATCACCAGCGCGCCGGCGCGATAGCCGGCCGCCTTGAAGGTCCGGCAGATCGCCTCGAAGTCCTTGCCGCTATGCGAGGTGAGCGTGCCGCAGACATTCTCCACGGCGACGATAGCCGGGGCGCGTCCGTCTGCGATCAGCTCGGAAATCACCTTCCAGAACGGATAGAAGCTGCCGGAGCGCTCGCCGCCGAGGCCGGCACCTACTCCTGCCAGCGACAGGTCCTGGCAGGGAAAGGAGCCCCAGACCAAGTCGGCGACGCCCGGCAACATGTCGGCGGTGACTGCGCGTACATCGCCGACATGCAGCTCTCCCCCCGTGCCCCAGTTGGCCTGGTAGGAGAGGCCCTTCTTCGGATCGAAGTCGTTGGCGAAGAGGCAGTTCCAGGTCTCGCCCAGGCCGGCACGCGCCATGCCGCCGCCCGCAAAGAACTCGTAGAAGCTAGCCATGGCGGCGACCTCCCGTTGCAGGGTCTAAGCGCGCAGCCTCGCGCGCCAGCTTTTCTTCGACCGCTTCGGTTAGCCAAGTGTTGCGCGAGACGTGGCCCGGCCGTGCCGCACGCGCTTCGTCGATCGCTGCGAAGGTCGGCGCGGAAAGCCGCAGGTTGATGCGGTCCAGGTCCCGGACGCTCGGCGAGGTCGAAGAATCGATCATGGCGCCACGCTGGCGCCCTCCCGGCGCCATGTCCATAGTTCTCTTTTCGTTCCGCTGAATGCAAGTGAAGATTGCTTTGCGTTAGACTGTCGCATTCGTTGAGTCGGAAAACCGCCGCTGCCTATCAAGCTGTTCGACATCGAAGTCCGCCGCGTGGTGGCTGGAGGCGCTCTCGACGATCTCCCCACTGAGGTCGCCGACGCCGCTGGCGACGAGGGCTATCTGCGTGGCAACAGTCGCTATGCGGACCATCGTGGGTGGCTCTGGGACGACGTGCGCGACGCGTTGAAGGTGGAAGCAGCGGTCGTCGACCAGATTGCCGCCGTCCCGGTCTCAGCTGAGGCCGAGGCCGCCTTCGAGGCGCAACGAGACCTGGACAGCGAGGGAGCCGAGGCGCTGTGGGGCTTAGACGTAGGCGTGGCGTCTGCGGTGATTGCGCTATCGGCACTCCGCGCCATGCCGTTCATCAGCTGCAACGCTGGATCATTCGGCGGAGTTCATGCCGCAAGCCGGCCGTATGTCGCCTTCTACATCGCTGAGGCGTCGCCGGATTTACTCTTGGCCTTGGCCGAGAGAGCTGGAGTCGGGCTCGAGGTCCAAGACGGCGTCCTGTGCCTTTACGGGCGAACCATCCTCGATCTGATGCAGTTCGCCAGCGTGGCCGAAGCTCAGAGCCGCTCATCGGACAAGTTCCTGCGTGTCGGAAGCACCTGACCTCAAGTTGCCGCTTGCATGGGGCGGGAGCGGTTGAGGCTGACGCTCCCGCCAGCGGACCTCACTAGTGTCCCCTTCTCGGCTTCGACCCAACTTCCGCTGATGGCGCTTAGCGGTCTGACGAAAGCACTTTGCTTCGATAGTTCACTCACCGTCGGTCGCCGCCGGTTCCCGCGAAGGGACGCGGAGGCGGCACACGAGCCCTTCAGGCCGGAACTCAAGCTCGGCTGGCGCACCTAGTTCCCCAGCAAGGCCTCGCCCTAGCAGCCGCGATCCAAAACCAGAGCGTGTCGGTGTGATCACCTCCGGACCGCCCATTTCGCGCCATTCCACTAGCGCCCCCTGCCCGTCATCAGCCGCCCACTGAACCTTGACTTCCCCGGCCGGTGTCGAGAGCGCGCCATACTTGGTCGCGTTGGTCGCGAGTTCATGCAGGGCCATGGACAGCGCTACCGTCGCCCCCGTCGGCACCCAGATCTGCGGCCCCTCAACCTCGACCCGATTGGCATGAGCATACGGTGCGATCGCCGTCGTCACGATGTCGCTGAGATAGGCTCCCTCCCAGGCGCGCTTGATCAGAACGTCGTGCGCCGCCGAGAGCGCCATCAGCCGCCCGTTCAGCGAGGCTTCGCGCTCAGCGTCCACCTCCCTGAGTGTCTGGCTGATAACAGACTGCACTGTCGCGAGCGTGTTCTTCACTCGGTGATTGAGCTCTCCGATCAGCAGCGCCTGTCGCCGTTCAAACCTGCGCCGTTCGGTGACGTCCTGTGCGGTCCCGATGTGTCCGGCGAACGCATTGCCGCGAAAGCGCGGCCGGCCATGAAGATGGATGACGCGCAAGCTGCCATCGGCGTGACGAAAGCCGCCTTCGTATTCGAACGGGCTGGCGGCTTGGCGCGCCTGGCGCAAGGTGGTCAGCAGCCGCTCAAAGTCTGCTCCGTCAACGGCCTCCAGCCAACCGTCCCCCAGCAGCACTTCACGGTTTCGACCGAGCGTCTCGACCATCGCCTCGTTTATGAACGTCAGTGTGCCGCCCGCCCCGCTCGCCCACGCCGCCGCCGGCATGTTGTCCGCCAAGGTACGGAAGTGGTGTTCGCTATCGGCGAGCTCGCGCTCGGCTTCCCGAACCTCCGTGATGTCTCTCCAGACTGCGCCGACGCCGCCGTTCAGGGGGAAGACCTGGACCAGCAACAGTCGCAGCTGACCCCGGCGCGGAAAAGTCGCCTCGGCCTCCTCGGGCGAATGCGTTTCCCGAACCCGGCAACAGAGCACGCCGAAGGGACTGCCCCTCGAAACACGAGGAAAATTCCAGAGCGATCGCCCGACGATCTGCGACCGAGGCCGCTGCAGGAAGCTCACCGCGGCAGGATTGCAGTCGATGCACATCCAGTCGGCGTCAAACTGAAGGAAGCTCTCGCTTAGTCCGTCAAGGAACTCGCGGGGAAGCATCGGACGCGACGCCTCTGGCCCGAAATGCTCGTCGTATGCGCCATCTTCCATGACGCAAGGTTGCTGCCGGCCAGAGAGGAGTTCAATCGGGTGTGGGCCCCAGCGCCAAGGTGCGGAACAATTTCGAACCGGCGACTTTGGCGCTCGCTTCAGCCAACTGCCGACCGCGATCAAAGTCTATTTGGGCGCTGCGCACCGCCGCCGAAACTTGGCGAAGCGGAGGCTTAGCTGCGAACCATGCCGGTCCGTGAGACGCCGTGAGCGCCGCCGCGGACCGGCGCAGGCGCGTCTCCGAAGAGGTGAAGGAACCATGGCCCGCCTCATGGTTTTCCATCCCATCTCTGGGAGAACCTCACATGATCAAGACGATGATCGGCGTCGCGGCCATCGCGACGCTGCTGGCGGCCTGCGGCCAGAAAACGGCTGAAGCGGACAACACCAACGGCCCGGTCGTGGCCGCCTCGGAGAGCCCCCGCAACGAAGCGGTGGACACCACCCCGACCCAAGACGCCGCCGCCCTGACCCCCGGCGCCAACTCGTTCACCGAAGCTCAGGCCAAGGGCGCGATTGAGGCGTCGGGCTACACCGGGGTCAGCGCTCTGACGCAGGACGCCAACGGCGTCTGGTCGGGCACCGCAACCAAGGACGGAGCCGAGGCCAAGGTCGCCGTCGACTACAAGGGCGTCGTCAGCGCGTCTTGATCGCGCCGCCTCGCCAGTCCCCCGAAATCAGGAAACCAAATCCGATGAGCAAGACCATTACGCGGCTGTTCGACAGCCACACCGCCGCCCTCTCCGCCGTCGAGGAACTCGAGCGTGCCGGCCTCGACCACGACAAGATCAGCATCATCTCCAACAACACCGACAATTGGCACGATGGCCATAAGCATGCCGGCGAGCGCGCGGGCGTGCTGGGCGATCGCAATGGCGACGGCGAAAACGACGTCGCCGACGGCGCCGGCAAGGGCGCCACGACCGGCGGCCTTCTGGGCGGCGGGGCTGGCCTGCTCGCCGGCCTCGGCATGCTGGCGATCCCCGGCCTTGGTCCGGTCGTCGCGGCCGGCTGGCTGGCCTCGACGGCTGTGGGCGCCGCCATCGGCGCGGCCGCAGGCGGCGCGACGGGAGGCCTTCTGGGCGCTCTCAAGGAAGCGGGCCACACCGATGATGAAGCCAACGTCTATTCCGAAGGCGTGCGGCGCGGCGGCACCCTCGTGAGCGTCAAAGCGCACGATGACGAAGTCGCCACGGTCGAGGCCATTCTCGATGGCCAGCGCGGCGTCACCGCCACGACCCGGGGCGACGCCTATCGCCAGTCGGGCTGGTCGCGCTTCGATGAACGCGCCGATCCGTACGGCGTGGAAGAAATCGCTCGCGAGCGCGCGCTCTACCTGGGCGAGACCCGCTCCTTCAGCGGCCTCGAGCCGACTGACAGGTCCATCGACGACGGCGCCGCCGAACCTCGCCCGATCGGCAGCCCTGGCCTGAACCGTCCGGTCTAAACCGGCAAAGCTGGCGCCTGTCTAACTGTCAGTTACCGGGCGCCCAGCGCCGCGTGGCCTGTCCCCGCCACGCGGCGCTCCCTTTTTGGGATGAACCGCCGAGCCGGCGCGCTTCTCCTCGCCGCGCGAGATCGTCGCCGGACCAATCGCCCGGCAACGGGATCAGTCCTCACGATCGCGGCTCTCCGGCTGCGGCGGCTGCCGCCTATTCACCAGCTTTTCCTGCAAGCCGCGCAGACGGCGCGCCAGCGCCAGGCGACGACTGTCAGGCGCCGGCATGGCGCCGACGAACGCCTCCAGCTGCGCGCCGAGCGCCCTGTGTCCCGGATCGAGCGACACGGCCAACGCCTCGGCCTGCGCCAGATAGAGCCCCCGAATTCGCCCTTGCCGCGCGGCCAGGGCCGCCTCCCAAGGCCGCGGCGCGACGTCGCCTGCAAACGCAGCACCCGCCGCCTCCTTCAATGCCGCCGTTTCCGTCCGGGGCATCGGTCCGAGCCCCGCGAGCGAGCGATCGGCCATCCGGCGCATCGCCATCCGTTGAGGCTTGCGCGTCACCCCGCGGGCGCGACGCGGCGTCGCCTCGGCCTCGACGCCGCGATCGCGCAAGGCCTGCGCGAACACCTGCCGCCAGGCTTCCAGGTCGCCCTTTTTGGGATTGAGCCGTGACCCATCTCGCCCGGCGCTGCGAACGGTCAGATGGACATGCGGATGATCAGTGTCGGTGTGGAGCGCAAACACATAATCGAAGCGCTCTGCGAACACTTCGGCGGCGAAGGCGCGGGCCGCCAGCCGCAAGGCCTCCGCGTCTGTTCCCGCCGGCATCGACAGCATCAGCGCGTGGCTGAGCGGAGCATCCTTCCGCCAAGGCCTTGCGATGTCCGACTGCTCCGCCCAATCCCTGGCGAGCTCGGCGGCCTCAGCGCGTCCGCGCCACGTCCACCCCTGTTCGTCCTCCAGTTCTAGAGCGCCGTTGCGCGAGATGTAGGCGATGTGACCTTTCAGATGCACGCCGCCTCGCGTGCGGCCTGTCACCTTGACCATCACTTCCGGCGCGCCGCGCACGATGCGCGACAGCCGCCCGCCGACCCCGCCAGTCCCGAGCACCTCCTCAGGTCTCCGACGCGGCAGCGCCGCCGGCCGCCAGACTTCCTCGAAGCCTCGAACGGTGACGAGCTCGCTCACCGCGCGACATCCCAGTAGGTGAGGTTTCCGGCTATCGCCCGGCCGAGCGCATCTGCGTGGCCACGGACTTCCAGGCGAAAGACCTCCACGGCCAGCGGGTCGTGCAGCCGAGCTGGCCTTGTCCCTGTCCTGTCCTGCGCCTGCGCATTCAACGCCCGCGCCATCTGGTTCAGATTGACCCCGATCCGGCGCAGCTCAGCGGCGATCGATACCAGCGCTTCCTGCCCGGCCGGGCCGAACGCCGGCCGCTCTGCGACACGCCGCGCAATCAGCGCGCCCGCCCAGGCGTTAGGGGTCATGTGAAGATCCGCCGCCGCCGCCGCGACGGCCGCGAGATCAGCCTCGGCCAACCGAACGGTAAGCTTGGCGGGGCGGCGGGTGGAGAAGCTCGTCTCGCTTTCACCCTGCCCCGCAGCCTCAGTGATCAGGCGCCGTAACAGGGCCGACCGACCGCCATTCCCGCAAGCCGCGGCGTCGAACCGCGCAGCCAGGTCATCGCTCAATCGGACATTGAAGATCGCCACGCTCGCCCTCCCCGTAAGACACCGCCGCCGCCAAGGCTATCCTGCCCTAGCCTCCCCCCACCTTGCCCCAGTCCTCCCTTCCCCCACGACGCGTAACCCTACGCGCTCCGGCCAGGCACGCGCAGAAGCCGACCGCCGCCTTGTCCACGCCCCGCATCACCGGCAGCAACCAGCGCCGCCCAACCGGCGCGCGCGGAGCAGGTCGCTCTACAGTCCGCTGGAGCCTCGAATTTTCGCCCGCCCATCGCAGCTCCGGACACGAGGAAGCCGCCTATAGGACGAGAAGCCGGCCTCGGGCGCCCATCCGGCCCAATGAGCCCCGCAGAGCCCCAACCAGTCCGCCAATGCCGAGGCGCTGGTCCCGACGAGAAAGAACCGCAGCGGACATCAGCCCGCTGCGGCCAAGCCTTCGCCTCAACCAGGAGCCTGCAGGGCGTGAAGGTAGTCGCACGCACGCTGCGCATGCGACGCGGCTGTGAAGATGAAACGCTTGTCGCCGTTCAGCACCTCGAGCCAGGACGCCAGATAGGCTGCATGATCCTCACGTGGCTTCAGCGCGATGCCGAGATCAGCGCAGAGGAAGGCCGCGCCAAGTTCGGCGACGAGTTCCTCCCGAGCATAGCCGACATCGCCCCAGCGCTTGCGTCCGAAGTCACGATCAAGCCGCGCCGGGTGCCGGGTCCAGTGGGTGCACTCGTGCGCCAGGGTCGCATAGTAGCCGTGCGGGTCTTCGAAGCACTCGAAGGGCGGAACCTGCACATGGTCTGTGCCCATCACATAGTAGGCGGCGTCACCTCCATGACGGACCTCCGCGCCGGTGGCGGCGAAGAAGGCCTCGGCGCGGGCGATGCGCTGGACGTGATCGAGCACGGGGGCTTGCGGCGCGTGGAAACGCTCCGGCAGGCCTTCGATCTGTTCGACGTTGAAGACGCTGTAGGCCTTTAGGAACGGAATCTGGCGCTCGACATCCTGGCCGCCCTCCCCCGCCTCGGTGCGAACAATGCGGTTGGCGTAGACAACGCTGGAGCCGCTCTCGCCCTTGCGGACGTGCGCTCCGAGTTCCAGAGCCTGCCGGAAAGTCATCCAGACCGGAGCGCTATAGCCGCGGGCGAGCGCTTCGGACCAGAGCAACAGGACATTGACGCCGCTGTAGGGCTCTCCGGAATGCCGAAGCGGGCGGCTGATCTTCCCGGCGAGGTGCTCGGCCGACCAGGGCCTGGTCCAGGGCCGCACCCCGCGTTCGAGGTCGGCGATGATCTGTTGAGTGACCCGGGCGTAGAGGTCCGGGCGAGCGGAAGGGTCGGGGCGGGCCATGGCGGCCTCCTCTAGAAAAGGGATGTGTTGGAGAGGGCCAGCGCCCCGCGCGGGCGGGGCGCTGGCGAAGGCTCAGTCGGCGACGCGGCTGCGCGACCAGATCAGGCTGTAGCCGTCGTCGGCGTCGACCAGGCTGGCGTAGATGGGAGCGGGAAAGCTGGGGTCGTCCAACTTGACCGAGAGGTAATCGCGGTTCTCGCGGGAGGTCTTCTTCCAGGCCGCGCCGAACTCGACCTGGCCTACGAAGACGCGGTAGTCGGGCGCCCGCTCGTTGTCCTTCTCGGCGGGGCGGAACTGGGCGGCGCCGACATTGAGGGTGAGGGTCTTGATGGCGCCGCTGATCACGCCGTTGGCCTGCTGGGTGAAAGTTCCGATGGTGGCCATGTTCAGTCTCCGTCCTTGCGTCTCAGCCGCGCCCATCGCGGCCTCGATGGCGATCGCAAGTCCGGAGGCGGCAGGATGCGCAGCCCGCAGGGCCCGCAGCGGAGCGCAGGACGGCGCGGGCGCGGTTTCTTGCCTCGCGAGGAATGGCGGCTTGACCGCCAGGGGAAGAAATCGCGCGCGGCGCCGTTGCGCCAGGACGGCCGGCGGCGCAGCCGCATCTCCTCCGGCCAGATCGGGCCATCGCGGGCCGTGACGGTCGCGGGGCGCAGCGGACGTGAGCCGCATGGCGCCAGGAACTGATCACCCGCAGCCATGGCGCTGAGCACGCGGTCGCCGTCAGGCGCGCGCAAGCATGGGCGAGCCGCTTGTGAACGCTCGCCGGGCGGCGCGAGAGGCGCCGCCCCTACGCGCGGCGGCGGGCCAGGCGAAACCTCGCGTGAGCCGCAGGACCTGCCGCACAGCGATTGGCCGCGCGGCAGGGGACGCCGCAGCTTAGGCCGCGCGGCAAGCGGCTAGGTCGTCGTCCGTTGATGCGACAGGCGCGGCGCGCAGCAGCGACGGCAGCCAATCGCTCTCACTCAGCAACGCTTCGGCCGCCTCCACCATCTCGCTCTTCTTGAGGCCCGCCAGTCGCAGCGCTTCGGCCTCGCCCGCCGCCTCGGCCACCGCTTCCAGGATGCGCGCCTTGGTCACCCGGCCAAGATAGCTGCGCGCGTCGGGCCGCCAGTCGCCTCTGAGGTCTAGCGCCAGACGGTGAGCCAGCGCCTGCGCATGGCCGATGGCGGCGGGCTGGGAGCGGCGGTCCTCTACCGCATCGACGCAAAGTCCGACGCAGTGCGCGAGAAGCGCCATGCGGCTGTCGCCGTCCAGGCCAAGGACGAAGTCCCATGCCTCATGATGCGACGGCGGGGTCTGGCGCGCCCAGCCCTCGTGCCGCTCGGCGACCCTGCGCCCGGCTGGCGCCTCCTCGATGGCCGGCGCCTCGGCGCCCAGGGCGCGAGACGAGCAGCTGATGTCCAGGCAACTGGCGCCGCCGCTGGCATAGAACGTCGCCAGAACCAGCGCATGCAGGAGGCAGACCAGTGCGCTCTGCGGATCTTGGCCAAGCGCATCGCGCAGGCTCGCCGTGCGGTAGGCGGTCAGTTCGGCGACGAGGCGCTCGGGCAAGGCGTCGGCCCGAACCTGGTCGCCCGCTTCGCCGCTCGCCGTCTCGCTGGTCTCGCCGTCCTCTTCGCCTTGGCCATGAGTCTGGCGCGCGTCCTCAGGACGGATCAGGCCTCTCTCGAAGCGCACACCCCCGTCCCAGGTGAGCACGGCCATGAGCCCTCCCCGCGCGATGTCGGCCTCGTCATAGGCGTAGTCCTCGCCAAAGGCGGCGAGCTCGGCGTCGATCTGCGCGACGCGCTCGGCGGCCTCGGGCGGCAAGTCCTGCGCCTGCGACCACGGGGCGATCAGCGCCTCGCGCTCGTCGCCGAGCAGCGCCATCGCCTCCAGCGCCTGGGGCGTGCGCGCGATCTGCCGGGGATAGATCCTGGATAGTCCGTGTCCGGACGGATAATCGAGGTGCGCCTCGCACCACGTCCAGCCTTCGGCCTGACGCGCCGCCTCGGCCTGCGCGGAGAGTTTCTCGCACGCCAGCTGGTCGAGCAGCGCGACGTCCTCCAGCCACCCGCCACGGTCCTCGCAGAAGAGGTCGCGCAGCACCGCTCCGCCTGCCGCCTCATAGGCCTCAAGTCCGATGAAGATCGCCCGGCGGTCGTCGGCGGGCGCCTTCTCGGCGGTCAAGGCTTGGCGGATGAAACTGGGCGAGCGGTTGTAGGAGAGGCTTGAATAGACCTGCTCCTGCCGGGCGTGATCCTCGCTCACCGCGAAGGCGGTCAGCTGCTCAAGGGTCAAGTCCTCCTCGCGATAGGCCGCGAGCAGGAGAGGGCTGATGCAGGCCAGTCGCAGCCGCTGGCGCACCAGCTGGGCGCTGACGCCGAACCTCGCGCCGATGTCTTCAGCGCCCCAGCCGAGCCGCAGATGCAGGTCCAGGAACGCCTCGAACTGGTCGGCCGGGTGCATGGCCGAGCGGGTGATATTCTCATCCAGGCTGATCTCCTGCGGATCGAACTCGGTGTCGATCAGGCAGGGGACCAGGTGAGACTTGCTGATCTGGCCGCGCCTGGCGAGCAGCTTCAGCGCCAGGCGCCGCCCCTCCCCGATAGTGACCAGCCAAGTGCCCGTGAGGCCGCCGTCGGCCTTCCGCTCGGGCTCGACGACCGGCTTCTGCAGCAGCCGCTTGGCGCTGATGCTCGCGGCCAGCGCTTCGATGGCCGCCGCGCTGTGCGGCGTCTTGCGCACGTTGCGCGGCGACATCTTGAGCTTGTTGAGGGGGATGTCTCGGTTCCGCTGACGATCTCGTTGGGGGTCATGACGATCTCCTTTAAGGGGGCTGTCGAGGCGCAGGGCGCGCCTCGCAGCCCTGCCCGTCGGCGGGACCGGGTGTGCAAGCAGAGCGGGCGCCTTCGCGGGGACCCGGCTGCAGGGGCGTGTCCCGGCGCCGGCCCGTTCCCGTCCAGCGCGGACCGAAGCTGGGCGGAAGGCGCTCCGGCGCGCGCCGAGGGCGGAGCCCTAAGCGGTCGCCGCGAGCGTGCGAGCGGCCGGCGGAAATGAAGGCTGCAGGGAGCCGCGCCTGGCGCGGCGGAACGCCCGACGAGCGGCCGGCGGCGCCCCAAAGGCGCCCGTAGGCGGCGCGCCCGTAGGAGCAGCTTCAGCTGCGGGACCGAGCGTGACCGCCGGCGGCTCTCCGCTATCCTGCCCTAATGGGCGAGGCGCGCCG
The DNA here is from genome assembly GCF_001425305.1 of Phenylobacterium sp. Root1290. GTDB lineage: Bacteria > Pseudomonadota > Alphaproteobacteria > Caulobacterales > Caulobacteraceae > Phenylobacterium. The sequence goes on from NZ_LMEE01000004.1 coordinate 178,969, forward strand.
CGGGAGCGCCACGCCCGCAGCTCAAGCGACTTGCGTTCGCCGAACAGGCCGACATAGACTCAAGGTTGCGCCGCGATCGTGGCGCCGAGGCGTGAGAACCTCGCTTGAGAAGTCCGCCCCATGCCACTTGTCCGGCGTGGCCGACGCGTATGTCCAGGCCGCCTTGGCGGCTAAAGGCGTCGGCGCATGCCTCAAGCATGTTCTCAACACCCGGACTCCCGGGCCGCCTCTCAAATTCAGGGAGGCGAAGCCATGGCCGAGCAATCGACGCCTATCGGAAGGCCCATAGGGGAGGACAGCGCAGCTGCGCAGGATTCGCGCCCGTCGCTGGCGACGCTTTTTCAGCTCCACGCCAGGTGGCTGCGCGCCCTGATGCTCCGTCACTACGACATCGACGCCGACGACGTCGTCCAGGAGACATATATTCGGCTGGCCCCCTTCCATGCGGCCAACGAAATACGTCATCCTCAGGCGTTGCTCGCGCGGGTTGCGCACAATCTGGCGCGCAACAAACTCCGCGCCGAGGCGAACCGCCGCCGGATTACATCGGCCCTGGAGCGGCAGTACGACCTTGCGGGAGGGGCCGATGCGCCCGATCAGCTCGAAGCGCTTCTGTTCAAGCAGGCGATTCTCTCGCTGCCGCCGATCTTCAGGGACGTGATGGTGCTCAGCCGCTTCACAGGGCTTTCGAACACGCAGGTCGCCGAGCGTCTCGGCGTGTCGGTCAAGACCGTCGAGTGGCGACTGACGAGGGCGCTGGCCCTGTGCGCCAAGCAGCTCGAGGACTGACGAATGTCGGAAGATCCCGTCCAAGACCGGGCGCTGAGGGAAGCTGCGGCCTGGTTCGCGCAGCTGCGCGACCGCACGGTCGATGCGGCGACGCTGAAGTCGTTCTACGACTGGCGGACCGATCCCATCAACGACGTAGCCTATGGCAAACTGGAGGCGCTCTGGCGCCAGGGCCGGACGCTGGAAGACGACCCCGAGATCCGCGCCGCGGTCCGTGATGCGCTCGAGCGCGCCGTCGGCGCTCCCCCGCCGCGGCCGGCGACCACATCTGGCCGATGGTTGCTGCCGGCGGCCGGCGTGGCCCTGGCGCTGCTCGCCGCGATGGGAACCGCGCGGCACTATACCCGGCCGCCGACCTACGAGACCCACGTCGGGGAGCTGGAAAGGGTGGGACTGGCCGACGGGAGCCAGGTGACCCTCGACACCGACAGCCGGCTGGCCGCGCGCCTGGACGGCGACACCCGCCAGGTGACCCTCAAGCGCGGCCGGGCGATGTTCGCCGTGGCGAGCGATCCGGCGCGTCCTTTCATCGTCAAGGCCGGCGGCGCGGAGGTGACGGCCATCGGCACCAGGTTCGAGGTGGCGCACGAGCGAGGCGAGGTGCGCGTGACCTTGCTCGAGGGCGTCGTCGAGGTGCGCGGCTCAAAGGCCGGCGGGCCGTCCTGGCGACTGCGGCCGGGCGAGCAGATCCTGATCGGCTCGAACAAGGGCCCAGCGCCCGGCGATCTCCAGGCCGCCGCGTCCTGGACCGAGGGCCGGCTGGTTTTCAGGGACCGCCCGCTGGCGAAGGCCCTGGACGAGGCCAACCGCTACAGCGAGCGCAAGATCCGTCTCGACACGCATAACGACATGACCGCCGCCCGCGTCAGCGGAGTGTTCCGAACAGGCGACGTCGAGGCCCTCGCCGAGGCGCTCGCCCAGCTCTACGTGCTCGACCTCGCCCCCTCCCCCGGGGGCGACCTCGTGCTGCGCGACCGCGCCGGCTGAGGACGGGTCGGAGATTTCGCCTTTCGCCCGTCAGGGTGCGGCGCGTCCGCAGGTGTCTATCCCTCACAACGCGTCGGGCAGGCCGTCGGCCGCCAGCGACGCCAATTGGTGAGGGGTTTCATGTTCAGTCGCTCATTCGGCGCGTCGCACGCCGTTCTCATCGCCTTGACCGCGGCGGCGGCGCCGCAGGTCGCAGCGGCCCAGGCGACCAATGACTTCGATATCGTCGCAGGTCCCCTTAGTCAGGCGCTGGAGAGCTGGTCGCGCCAGAGCCGGCGGCAGATCCTTTATTCCGCCGAAATCGTACGGGGTCGAGCCGCCCCGGCGGTGCAGGGGCGACTGACGCCCGACGAGGCCCTGGCCAGGCTGCTGACCGGTTCAGGATTGGTGGCCGAGCGCACGCCCCGCGGTTCGGTCGTGCTGCGCAAGGCGCCGGTCCGCAAAGGTCAGGGCGGTCAGGGCGTCGACGTCACGGCCGCCCTTCCCGCCTCGGCGTCCGCGCTCTCCGCGCCCGCGCCAGCGCCGGCGCGTCCGGCCGAGGAGATCGCCGAGGTCGTCGTCACCGGAAGTCATCTACGAGGGGTCAAGGAAGGTCCCTCCCAGGTGGTCGTCCTCGACCGCGAGGCGATCGCCCAGCGAGGGTTTGCGACGCTCGACGAGACCCTGGCGAGCCTGCCGCAGAACTTCGGCGGCGAGAGCACCCCGACCACCCTCCTCGCCGGAGCCGACGGCCTGGGGACCAACAGCCTGGCCGCCAGCGGCGTCAATCTGCGCGGCCTGGGCGCCGACGCCACGCTCGTCCTCGTCGACGGGCGGCGGATGGCCGGCACCGGCTCGAAGGGCGATTTCGCCGATCTGTCGGCCATTCCGATGGTCGCGGTGGAACGGGTGGAAGTGCTGATGGACGGCGCCTCGGCCCTCTACGGTTCAGACGCCGTCGGCGGGGTGGTCAACATTCGGCTGCGCCGCGACCTCGAGGGCGCCGAGACCCGGCTGCGATACGCGAGCGCTTCTGGGCACGAGGCGCCGGAGCTGCAGGTCTCGCAGTCGCTCGGCGCCGTCTGGTCGACGGGCCGCGCCCTGCTGGCCTACGAGCATCACCAGCGCGAGAACCTGCCAGCCGCCGCGCGGAGCTACGCCGCCACCGCCGACCTGCGCGCCTTGGGCGGCCGCGATCATCGCATCTTCTACGGCGCCCCCGGCAACGTGGTTCGCCTGGACGCTGCGACCTCGACCTATACGCCCCTCTACGCCATCCGCCCCAACGGCCAGGCCGCGACGACCCCGGCCGAACTCGTGGCCGGCCAGGTCAATCTGGAGAACCAGCGGCGCGACATCGACCTTCTGCCGCAAGACCAGCGTGACAGCGTCTACGCCTATTTCGCCCAGTCGCTGGGCCCGAAGTTCGAGCTCGGCGCGGATGCCCGCTACACGCGCCGAAGCTTCACGTTCGCCAGCTTGCCGGCCACCGGCGTCCTGACCATTCGGCCGAACAATCCGCACTATGTGCCGCTGCCTGGTCTCTCGGCCCAGCAGATCGCCTACGGCTATGGCGATGATCTTGGTCCCGTGGTCAGTTCGGGGGTCGCTGAGAGCCTCGGCGCCAGCCTCAGCCTCGCGGCCGAACTGCCCGCCGATTGGCGGCTGGAGACCTATGGCGCCTTTGCGCAGGAGGTGGGCTCGCGTCGCTACAGCAACACCCTCAACACCCGGTTCTTGAACGAGGCGCTGGGCGCCAGCGTCGATGATCCCGCCACCGCCTACAGTGCGGCCAGGGACGGCTACTTCAACCCTTACGGCTCGGGGGCCGCCAACAGCCGCGCAGTTCTCGATTTCATCGGCTCGGGCTTCACGCAGCAGACCAATCGCAGTAGGGTGACGACGCTGTCGGCTCAAGCGGACGGCACGCTGTTTCAGACCGCCGCCGGCGCGGCCAAGCTCGCCGTCGGCCTGCAATGGCGCCAGGAGACCTTCGATCAGAAGTCCCTGGCCTGGACGTCGACGCCCTCTCCCCGCGGCTCCAGCAAGCCCCAGTCGCAGCGTCAGGTCGCCGCCGCCTACGCCGAGTTGCGCGCGCCGCTGTTTGGTCCGGGCAACGCCCGGCCGGGCCTGCGCCGCCTGGACCTCTCCCTGGCCGGGCGCCTTGAACAGTATGACGATGTCGGATCGACCGCTGATCCGAAGCTTGGCGTCATCTGGTCGCCCGTGAACGACCTCACGGTGAGGCTGAGCTACGGGACCAGCTTCCGCGCGCCGACCTTGGTGGAGGTCGGCGAAGCCGGAAGCATCGGCGCCAGTTTCCTACGCCGCGGCGCGGACCGCACGCTCTCGGTTATACTCTATGGCGGCAATACGGAGCTCAAACCCGAGACCGCCACGTCCTGGTCTTCAAGCCTTGAGTATCGCCCCAGCCAATGGCCTGGCCTGCGCCTCAGCGCGAACTGGTTCGACACGCGTTTCGACCAGCGTATCGCGCGCCCGGCGCTTGAGCACGTCAACACCGCCCTTAGCGACCCGGCCTTCGCCCCGTTTATACAGTTCGTCAGCCCGGCCTCGAGCGCCGACCTGGCGCTGATCAACGCCCTGATCAGCGACCCGACCTTCGCCTTTCCAGGGGCTTTCCCCGCCGAGGCCTACGGCGCGATCGTCGATGCGCGCTACGTCAACACCGCCTCGACCCATGTAAGCGGCTACGACATCAGCGGCGACTACAGCTTCGAACGCGGCGCGGACCGCTATAGCGCTTCCCTCAGCGCGACCTTCATCTCCCGGTTCGAGCAGACCCTGACCCCCGCCGCGCGGGCGGTCTCGATGCTCAACCTTCCGGGCGAGCCGGTCGATCTGCGCGCCCGAGCCAACCTGGATTGGGCGCGCGGCGCCTGGGGGGCCAGCGCCAGCGCCAACTATGTCGACGGATATGACGACGGCGAGGGCGGCAGGATCAGCTCTTGGACCACGCTGGATCTGCAAGCGCGTTGGGCGTCCGACAGCCGGCAAGCGGCTTGGCGCGGTGTGAGCGCCTCGCTTGGAATCCGCAACGTCTTCGACACCGACCCACCCTTCTACGACTCGGTCCAGGGCGTGGGGTTCGACGCCGCCAACGCCGGCCCCATGGGCCGCGTCGTCTCCCTTCAGCTCGCCAAGATCTGGTAGAGCGGCGACGCGAGACGCCTCATGCGCGTGATCCTGATCGTGGCCGCCTGGCTGGTCGCGCTCGCCCCGCTGTCGGCGGTCCCTGCGGCCGCCAGATCGCTGGCGGTGGACGACCTGCTCAATCTTGAAGAGCTCGGCCAGGTTTCGATCGCGCCTGGCGAGCGATGGATGGTGGCCGAGGTCCGCGGCCCCTATGCGGCCGCGGCGAGCTTCCAGGGCGACTACTATGGCCGGCTGGCGACCAGCCGGCTCTACAGGGTCAATCTTGATCGACCTGGCCCGGCGGAGCTTTTGCTTGGCGCAGGCGGGGGTTATGTCGCCGGCCCGATCGCGCCCGACGGGCGAGCGATGGTGGTCTATCGGCTTTCGGAGGCCGAAGGCTGGCGCGGCGGCGTGCTCAACCTTGCCGACAGGTCGGTGCGCTGGCTCGAGGGCGCGCCCGACTACGGGGTTCTGGGCCGCACGGCGCAGTGGCGATCGTCTGCCGAGGTCGTATTTATCCGCAGGCGCGGCGCAAACCTGCCCGTCAGGCTGCGGCTCGGCTGGAACGCCATGGCCCAACTGCCTGAGCTCTGGCGGCGCGCCGACCGCGGCGAGGCGGCCGTCAGCGTCGCCGGCAGCGGCCGCTTCTCCGACATGCGCCCCAGTCTTCCGACCTCTGAACTGGTCGTCTTCAACGCTCGAACAGGAGCCGAAAAGATCCTGGCGCGCGACGCCTTTGTGGATCTGGAGATCTCTCCCGATGGCCGCCATGTCGCAGCGCTTGTGGCCGGGCGTCTCGCCGCGCCTTCGACGCCGGGGCCGTTGCGGTCGGGCGAGACCCTTCAGCGCCACACGCTGCAGGTGATCGACCTGGAGCGGGGCGGGATTTCCCGGCCGCTGGCCGGGGCCGACATCCTGCCTGGCCTCTTGGCCTGGTCCCCGGTTCACAACATCGTTCTGATCTTCTCCCGTCGGCCCGATCAGCCGTGGCGCGAAGGGGCGCTAGCGCAGATCGACGCCGCCACTGGCCGCGGCCAGACGGCGCCTGCCGGCGGCCTTGCGCCCGAGGTCTCAATCGGCGCCGACGGCACGGTGAGCGTGCGCGCCGGCTGGCTGGGACGCGATCCGGTAATTCTGGCCCGTGATCGAGGGGCCAGGCGAGCCGATTGGTACGCCCTGCATGCGGACGGACCCCGCAATCTGACCGCGCTGGCGCCCGCCCCCCCGAGCCGGATCGTTGCGAGTACGCATCGCGGACTGCTGCTGGACGCCGCCGACGGCGTCTGGTCGATCGACACGCGGGGCCGCGCCGTCAGGCTGGCGGTCGGCGAAGGTTGGGTAAGCGCCGAGCCGCCGCAGCCGGCCATGCGGCTCTCGCTGAACGCCCCGCCCGCCCGTGACTGGACCGCGCTGCTTAAGGCCGGGCCAGGCGCTCGATTAATGAGGGCCGGGCCCGCGGGCCAAGCTGCGCCCGACCACCTCCCGGCCGGCCGCCTGATCGCGCTGGGCGCGGCCAGCAGCGCCGTCCTGCAGGTGGACGAGCAGGGTGTTGGGCGCCTGCAGGTCAAAGGGATCGGCGGCGCGGCCAGCGCCCTGACGCTCAACGCCGCCCTTGCCGATATCACGCCGGCTCGGGTCGCGCGGCTCGATGCGCCAGGCGGCGTCGCCCACTGGCTCTATCTGCCGCCGACCTCCGGTTCTGATCAGGCAAAGCCGCCGGGCGCCGTGCAAAAACCCAGCGGCGGCTGGCCGATGGTGGTCGTCGCCTATCCCGGCGCGATCTACCGCGAACCTCCGAGCAAGTACGCCCCAGGCGCGCTTACCTTTTACACCAACCCGCAGCTGCTCGCGGCGCAGGGCTATGCGGTCCTGGTCCCAAGCCTGCCGCGGGCTTCGACGACAGAGCCGATGCAGGGGCTGACGGCGCAGATTCTGGCGGCGGCGAACCTGGCGACGGCGAGCGGCGAGATTGATCGCGACCGGGTCGCGCTCTGGGGTCACAGCTTCGGCGGCTATGCCGCCATGGCGGCCGCCACTGAGACCCAGCGCTTCAAAGCCGTCATCGCCTCCGCCGGCATCTCGGACCTGGCGAACTATTGGGGCGCCATCGCCCCGGATTTCGCCGTTAGTCCCGAACTTGGCGCGGCGTCCGACTGGGGTCAGGGCTGGGTCGAGAAGAACGCCGGCATGGGCGGTCCGCCGTGGACCGCGCGCGAGCGCTACGCGCGCAACAGCCCCTTCACCTATGCCGACCAGATTGAGACGCCGATGTTGTTGATCCAGGGCGATCAGGACTCCATCGGTCTTGGTCAGGCCCAGGCGCTGTTCAGCGCGCTCCATCGCCAGGACAAGCCCGCAGTGCTGGCGACCTATTGGGGCGAAAGCCACGTGATCACCAGCCCTGGCAACGTTCGAGACATGTACGCGCGCGTGTTTGCATTTCTCGCCCAGACGCTCGCACCTAGCCAAGACCACGCAGACGGCGGGTCCAGGACCGCGCCCAGGCCTCTATGATCACGGCGTGCAGGATCTGCCCCGCGCCGCCCGCCCACATCAGGTGCTCGCTGGTCAGCTGCGCTTCCAGACGACGGCGATCGAGCACCCGCGCCTGCGCCAGCTCTCCGTCGAGGAGATAGGGGCGCAGGAAATCCAGGCGCCCAGCGAGTGCGCGGCCAAAGTGCGCGGTGGCGTCGCCCTTGCCGTGCCTTTGGGCGACCTCCGGTGCCAACCATGCGCTGAACGCGGTCCGCGCGTAGGCGCGGTCGCGGCCGCCCCGCGTCAACTCGGCCGCCGGCAGACGCAGGCAGTGCTCGACGATCGGCCGGCTAAGCAGCGGGTGGCGAAAGTCGGCTGCGGCGGCGCGGCGCGAGGGGCCGGCGAAGGCCAGGGATTGGCCAACGCCCTCCACCTGGAGGCGTTTGGCCGGCGCCGGGCGGCGCCGGTCCCAGGCCCCGGCCCCGGCCCCGGCCCCGGCCCCGGCGGAGAGATTGGCGCGAAGAGCGGTTGCAAGCAGCGACCACACCGAGCGTCGGGTCCAGCGCGCCAGGTCGGGGAGGACAGGGCCGGCCATCCCCGCCAGGCCGCTCGCGCGCAGGTGGTCGACGGCGATCAGAGCGCTAGGCATCTGGTAGAAGACGGTGTCGCCTCCCTTGCCGGTGAGGAGCACTTCTGCGCCCCACGCTTGGCACTGCTCGGCGACGTCGCCGTCATAGCCGCTGTCCAGCCCCCAGACGCCTGGGCGCCAGCCGCTTGAGACCGCAGCCAGGCTCGGCTCGTCCAGAGTGACCTGTGGCTTTCGCCGCTCGATCAGGGGCAGGCCCGCCGCCTGCGCCACCCTGCGCGCGAAGGCCCGCTCATCGCCTTCGGCTTCGAGCGTGTGATAGTTGAGGAGGATCGCCTCGCGGGCGCCCCGCCCGCGACCGAGCGCGGCGGCGACGACGGCGGAGTCGAACCCGCCGGAGGTCTCGACGAGCACCCGCCGCCCCATTGTCATCTGCCCGATGCAGGTCTCCACCAACTGCGGCAGGGTTACATCGTCGCGCACGCTGCCGCTCGCCGCGTCCTGCGGCGTCCAGATCGCCAGATTGCGGCCGTCCGGCCAGTCCAGCACGCCGCCCGGAACGGCGTAGGCGCCGATGAGCCCAAGCGGCCCCGCCAGCCGTCCTGGGGAGACCAGCTGTTCTCGCAGGATGCTCCAATCGATTGCGAGCACTGGAGCTAGTCCCACCAGGAGCCAGTCTGGAGCGCAGCTGGCCACGACCTGGACGCCTTTACGCCCGCAGATGACGGCCTCAAGGTCTCCCATGGGCGCGCGGAACACCGCCGCCGCACCGGCGGCTGGCGCGTCGATCACCACATAGCCGCCCCAAGCCTGGCGCGAGAGGTCCCGGCAAAGCGTCTCGAAATCTGCGTCGGCCGCCAGACGCAGCCCCTCTGCTGCGCGCGTGTGGACATCGCCGAGCAGAAGCCTGCCGCCGGGTAGCGGGCGCAGGTTGAGATTACGCGGGGTGGAGAGCGCGACGAGGCGCCCCGGCTCATCGATCGCCAGTCGCCAACCAGGCTCCTTGGCCAAGGTGCGGGTGATCCATCCGATCCGCGCAGATATCTCCTTGGCCGGGTCCCAATGCAGCGCGACAAAGTCGGCCATGGCTAGCGCGCCAGAATGGGGGTGTAGCGCACCAGCCTGCCGACCTGGTCGTCGAGCGCCATATCGCCCCACTGCAACCAGCAATGAGCGGCGAACGGATAGGTCGAGACCCCGAACACCCAGTGCGGCGCAGGGTGGCCTCGCCGCACCAGAAAGGTGCGCAGCATCGCCGCGCGCATCAGGCAGCGCCCCTGGAGGGGGGCCCAGGGCAGCCATTGCAGAAAGGCCCGCACGTCCCTCAGTCCGCGCTCGGGCGCCGCAGGCAGCGGACGCGCCGCCGGGACGCGATCGAGTATGGCTGAGAAGCTGAGGATCCGGACCCTGACGTTCGCGGCAAGGTGCGCTGCGGCCATGTCAGCGGCCAGTCTTGGCCCCCTGCTCCCCTCCCCGTCCGGCAGATCGCGCTGGGCTCGTGCCGCGGGCGCCAGCCGCGCGGCGGGCCTCTCGCCTCCCCCGCCGAGGCCTTGCCGGGCCAGGGCTTCGGCCAGCGGCTCGGCGAGCGGCAATTGAGGGTCGAAGCCGTCGCCAAGGCCAGGCAGGCAGTGATAGCGGCCGGACCGAAGATCGAGCGCCACGAGGTCGCCGTAGACGTCGACCGCATGAACCTGCTCAGGGAGAAAGGCGGTCATCTGGCTCTCCGCGTAGGCGAACGACACCCGGCGCGGCGTGGCCGCGCCGGGGCGCTCCTGGTTCAGACCTCGTCGTAACGGTCGCCGGCGAGTTCGATGAATTCGCCGTCGGGATAGCCGCGGGTCAGACGCTTGGCGTCCCCAGGGTTGAGCCCGCCGAGACGGCGGAGCAGTTCAAAGCAACGCATCTGTGCATCTCCACTCTTCATGACCACCATTTGTGGCAGAAACAATTCTCCGCCACGTCGCTATGTATTCAAACTATATGTTCTCATATTTCACTATACGTGCGAATCCGCACCCATCGCCCCGAGGATGCTCATCGCTTCCTGGCGTCGGCGCGTATGGTAGGCCTGCACCTGGCCGGTGAGGTCCGCCGGCGTCCAGGCGCAGGCCCCCAGGGCGTCCAACTCGGCGGGTAGGCCGCTGAGGATGCGGCTCTCGGCCTGCCGCACCCGGCCCAGCCGAACTGTCAGCGATGCATGGGCCTGGAAGAGCGGCGTGCTGCCGCCGGCGGCCACGATGCGCCGGAAGATTAGTCCCGCCTGGCGGGTCAAGGGCGCAGGCCCCGCCTCGTCAGGGCCGGCAGGGGTGGCGATTGGCTCACGGGGCGGCCCCAAGGTCTGCAAGGCCAGTCGCAGATAGGCTTCGTGCAGGTCGTAGAGCGACAGCAGTTCGGCAGGATCGATCCGCCAGCAGTTGAAACCGACGCCGCGCCGCTCTTCGATCAAGCGCTCCCCGGCCAGCCACGCCAAGGCTTCGCGAACCGGCGTCGTGCTGAACCCAAGCTCTGCGGCCAGGTCGCCGATGACCAGCGCCGCGCCAGGCGGATAGTCGCCGTCAGCCAGCCGCTCGCGCAACGTCTTCAGCGCCGCCCCGAAAGGATCGCGACGACGCGGCATCAGTCGCCGTCCAGGCCAGATATCGCCGACGGCGGGCCACATGGGGCCAGAGCAACTCTCGGGACGTATCGATCCATTGGAAAAAGCTGCAGCACACGCCTTGGCGGCGACAGACGATTTTTCTCATCCTCGCCATAACGACGGGCGGGCCGCCAGGAAGTGGCGGAGATCCACGTGTTTAACGGCCCGCGGCCACGGCCCTTTTCAGTTGATCACGCTTTGCCGCCCTCCCAACCTGAGGTGCGAGATCGAGCCGCGGCGCCGACCAGGATCCCTTTGGCGCCGTTTAAGCCCCGCAGATCCAAGGGAGGCGACCATGGGCTGTCGAAGCCTCAGCCGGCGGCAGATGCAATGCCTGGACCTTGTCCGGCAGGGCATGACATCCGGCGAGATCGGCAGGATCCTTGGTCTGTCGTCTCGCACGGTGGACCAGTATCTGGCCCAATCTTGCGCCCGCCTGCAGACCCGCAATCGTGCTCAGGCTGTCGCCGAGGCGCTCAGGCTCGACCTCATCGGCCTGCCCTCGACCAGGCCCGGTCGCGCCAAAGATTGAGAGTCATGGCGGCCGCCGGCGGGCATGGCGCATACCCTCCAGCGGCCGCCTGGGTCACAGAAACCCCGACAATGGAGAGCTTGCCAATTGGCAAGTCTCTAGGACGTCGCCGGCCTCAGACGCTTCAGCTCCCGCTCGAAGGCGGCCATGAAGTCTTCATTGGTGGCGGGCGAGTCGAGCGACAGCTCAAGCACGACGCGGCCTGGCCCCTTCGGCTTGAGGGTGAATAGCGGCGCCGAGTGGGCGTTCTTGACGAGGCTGGGCTTCGCCGCTGGCTTGGCCGGCCCCTGCCCGGCCGCCGCGCTCTTGAGCACCGCCACCACCTTGGGCGCATCAAGAACCGCCTCCCCCGCCTCGCGCCGGCTCGACTGCTCGCTGGCCAGCTTCCTGGCCGCCGCCATCAGGCGTGAGCGGCCAGGGTCGGCGGCCAGGTGTGGTTTCAGTTCACGCGCGTGGTTCTCACGCAGCTGCAGAACGTCCCCAAAGGCGTCCACGACGTCGCGCGGCAGCTTGGCCAGGTCGAGGAACCTGGAGAGCCAGGTCTCCTTTACCTCAAGCCGCTCGGCCATACGCCGGGCCACGCCGCCATAGAAGCTTTCCACCGCCTCGCGGTAGTCGAGCGCCCGCTCATAGTCGCTGATGTCGAGACGTGAGCGGTTTTCGATGTCGGCCAGGCGGAAAGCGGCTTCGTCGGTCAGCTCGCGCTCTTCGATCAGGAACTTGATCTCGCGGTGCTCGACCTGGCGCAGGTAGCTCACCGACCAATGACGGCGCGCGCCGCAGATCACCTCGTAGTCGAAGGCCGGGTCGCCCTCGATACGTCGCACGATCGCCGGGAACTCCTGGACGCCCTGGGCGCGCAGGCTCTCCAGCAGATCGGCGCAGCGTTGCGGGTTCAGCAGGTCATAGCGCCGGTTGTGCCGCTCCCACATCCGGCATCGGGCCGGATCGACCAGCCGCAGGGTCTTTTCCTTTATGTCTCCGGAGGTGACGCGAGCCAGCGCGGAGAGCCGTTCGGTCACCCGGGCCGGCGGCGGCGCAGACGCCCCCTCCCCCGCGCCAGACGGGGTTTCAGTGACCGGAGAGACGAGGCCCGCGAGGATCGAGCGGTTCTTTCCCGTGGTGGTGGACATTGAAGCTCCCTTCCTCTTCAGGCCAGGCCAAGTCGGCGCAGCTCGGCGCGGTGGCTGGGCCAAGCCTTGCGGATCAGCAATTCGATCTCGCCGTTGACCCGGTCGAGATTGTTTCGGCAGCGCTCGTGGGTGCGGTTTCCGCTGGGCGGAATCTCGTAGACGGTGCGCAGCTGGACGTTTGCGTTGTCGATTTCGGCGCTGTCCAGCAGCGAGGCGTTGAGCATGTCCATGCCGAACACCGCCTCCATCATCTCGCGGATCTGCACATGAGCGCTCTTGCCTTCGTCGACCTTCGTGGCGACCACGCGCAGGAAGTGGTAGCCGCGCTTGCCCAGCCCGTGCTCGTCCAGCACCTCGAGGGTGTCCACGATCATTCGCAGGAAGTGCGCGGTCGAGGCGAAGTCCACAGTCGAGGGCGGTGTGGGGATCAGCAGGGCGTTGGCCGCCCGCAGCACCGCCAGAGAAATCATCCCCAGAGCCGGCGGCGGATCGAGTAGGACCACGTCATACCGCTCGGCCATACTTTCCACCCCGCGCCGAAGCCGCTCCAGCGCGTCGGCATTACCCCGCATCCGAGCCGCCGCCTCGTATTCGGCCTGGTAGAGCCCAAGGTTTGAGGGGATCAGATCGATGCCCGGCCAGGCGGTCGCACGCAGGGCATACTGCAGGTCGGGCTCGCCGCCGTGCCGGAAGAACGGCAGCAGCGTATCGTCGTCCTCGATGTCGATGTCGGGATTGAAGCCGCACAAGGTCGTCGAGCTGGCCTGGCTGTCGCAGTCGACGATTGCGACGCGGTAGCCCTTGAGCGCCAGATACTGGGCGATGTGGCAGGTCAGGGTGCTCTTACCGACGCCGCCCTTGAAGTTCTGCACCGCCATGATGATCGGCGGATCGCCCTCCGCACGCCGCGGCCTGGTCCCGAAGACGTCACGCATGTGATTGATTTCGGAGAGCGTATAGCCCTCGCGGCGGCCGTTGACGCCCAGGCGGGGCGGCGGCAAGCGCCCCTCGGCCTCGGCCTGGCGGATGGCCTCTGAGGTGCGTCCCACCATTTCGGCCGCCTTGGTGATCGTGAAGCGGAGGTCGACGATCTTTTCGGAACCGGGGGCGAAGACGGTGGCCCGCAGTCGGGAGATGACGTCCTCGGCCCGCTGGTTCAACGCAGCCATGGCGTCGAGCAGAACGGGCCCGGAAACGGGGTCTTTCAGGTCCGCGACAGGCGACACAGGCAGGCCTCCTTTGCAAATATGAGCTTGGCTAGCGTGATTTTGCCAAGTTGTCCCTCCGAATGGTAAACGAGGTCTTAATTTCAGCGCGGGCGAGCGCGAACCCTCATGGTTCGCGTACCGCCCAAGCCAGCCTGTCCGCGCCCCGTTAGAGAGATTTGATAATGGGCAGGTTAGTAGGCTTAAGGGCCGCCTGCCGGGTCACAAACCGTTGCGAGGCCTGGGTTCGGTGTAGTGCCCGGTCACCAATACCCCGCCCTTTCGTCACCAATCCCCCGGGGCTGTGGTCATCGATACCCCGCAGGTACGGTCACTGATCCCCCGAAGGAACCCGGCGGCGCGAGAACATGGCGTCCACCTCCCCTGCCCGCTCGTCCTCGCGCCTGCGACGCGCCTCCGATTCGCTGAGCGCAGCGAGGCTGGCCTTGAGTTTCGCCTTTTCGGCGGCGTCACGCCTGACGAAGTGGACGGCCAAGGCGCCGTCCCGAGTCGTCGTATAGGAGAGCGCGTAGTCGGGCAGGTCGTCGGCGGCGACGATCTTCTTGAGCAGATAGGCGAACTGCTTAAGCGGGCTTTCACTGCCGCTCTTCTCGTGCAGGACGCTGACGCGGCAAACCCATCCGTCCGGCTGGTCCCCGGCATGCTTGCGGGCGATCCTGTAGATGGCGCGCTCGACGCCCCCTGAAAGGGTGAAGTAATCTGGATGAAGGGTCAGCAGCGAGCGCTCTTTCAGCAGCCCCTCATAGACCCAGTTGGAGAGGGTGAGGCTAAGGCCCTTGGAGGCGCCGGTAGCCGGATCGGTCTCCAGCACGAATTCGTCGAGCCAGCCGAACTGCGCGCGCTTATTGCGTTTGGGCGCCCTGATGGAGGTTTCGATCACGGTCGACTGCAGCCGCTCGAGCGCCGCCTCGAGCTCCTTGTAGCCCTTGCCGCCGGTGTCGCGCCTGATCGCCCGCAACAGCTCATAAGCGCTCGTGTGGATGGTGCGGGGGATCTCGTTCGAGCCGGCCTCGCGCAGCTGGTTCAGGCGCGACGTCGCCCAGATAAGAATATCGGCGTCCCAGATGGTCGCGATGCCGAACCGCGGGTTCGCGCTCACATGAACCCAGACGTCGCCGTCGGGACTCGTATACTCGATGGGCTTGAGGCGCTTGCGCTTGCTGAGCGCGAAGAACGGACGCTCCATCACCTCGCGCTGATCCTTCAGGCGCAGTTCGCCCATGCGGGGGACGAAGAGGTCGAACTCCTGCTGGCGAATCGCGCGCTTGGACATGAGGTCATTGTGCCCAAAGGCCGGAAGAAAGGGCAGGGGAGGGGCGAGTTTGCCAATTGGCAAGTTCTCCTGCCACAGGCTTGCCTGCGCTCCTTCACGACCAAATGCAGGAGAGACCCGGTTCGAGGGCGAAGCGAAGGCGTCCAGCTCGTTCGGTCCGGAGCGCTCTAAACCTAATCACCACCCCCGCCTTGCTCCGAATGTGGACTTGCCAATTGGCAAGCTCACACTCGCCACGCCCGAAAGCGGCTGCGCCCGCTGATCTCGACCACGACCGAACCGAGCTCGTCGAGCGAGCGCCGGGCGCTCTGCTGCGACACGCCCAGACGCTCGGCGACCATGGGCGCGGTGACGACCGGGCTCGCGAGCAACAGCTCCATGACATCGCCCGCCCGGGCATGTGCCCGCCTGCCAGCGACATGCCGCGACATCGCCTGGCGGGTGACCTCCAGCCGCTGAAGCTCGGCGACACCTTCCTCAGCCGACCTGGTCATGACTGACAGCCAGAAGGCCAGGCGGCGCGGCATGGCGCCGGCTCGGACTTCACGGCCGCTGCGCGTCACGGCGCGAAGGCCGGTTTCGAACCCGACGAGATGACTGGCGATCCTGCGGGTGACCTGCAGCCAGAGACCGACCAGCAGTCCGCCGATATAGCGCTGGCGGGGGAGGGGGTCGATGATCCACCAGGCCTCCAGAAGGGCCGCGGCGCGCAGGACGGGAGGAATGTCGCCATCCAGGCGGCTCGCCACGTCCAACCACTCCGACACGCCCGCCGCCGGCTCGCTCGCGTCTCCACGTTCAAGGTCCGTCAGCACGCTCGACAGGCGCTCGATCATGCCCGGCCGACCAACAGCCCCAATAGCCGTCGTCGCGCGCACGGTCACAAATCCCCCGACAGCTGGCGGCTTGGCGCGTCTCCCTGTCAGCCAGTCGACGCCGCCTGGCTGCAGCAGTTCGACGCCCCCGGTCGCCGCCTTGCGCCGGGCGCGTACCAGGGCGTGGGTTGCGAGCAGCCCGCCGTCCGGAACACGCAGGTCCGTGCTTTGGTCATGCAGCACGAGGTCTTCCATCGGGGTCACGACCCCTTGCGTCCAACTCCAGGCCACAGCTTCAGCGAAGTCTCTGCGGGCGAGATAACCGCCGCGCCAGGGACAGGCGCCCAGACGCTCGTCCAGCCGGCTCAAAGCCTCGTCGGCCAAGGAAAGCTGCGCGAACACACGGTCCTGGGACGCTTCGTCGAACACGTAAATTCCTCCGGAAAAACAAACCCTTCAATGCCGCAACGAACAGATATTAATCTAATCTTTACCTTACCTCCCGCCAGGCGCAAGCGGCCCAGAACGCGCCCAGCCGAAGGCCGGCGCCGAGCAGCAGCGGCGCGGGACGGCCTCGTGCCCGACCAGGCGCGGACAGCTCGGCGATACCTTCAACCCCGCCGCTACCGGCCTGCGCGCCCCGGGCTGCCCCTCCTGATTTTTGGCCGGACCATGCGTGTGGCGACGGGTGGTCGACCGGCAAATAAGAAGGGGAGGGGAGGGCGCCGACCTAACGCTGGGTCGCGATCGAGAAATCGAGCCAGAAGTCCGCCGCCGGCTTAACGCCCACGAGCCGACCGCCACGTTCAGGCGCGGATGCGTCATAAAATCGTCCGAGTGTCACCCGACGCAGAGGTCGCTCAGCGCTAAGCGCCCGCGCGCGCAGAGCGGCTCGTGGCAGAGGGGCGTGAAGAGGCTGGAGACGACCATTTTCATCGAATTGAAGGGCGCCTCAGGCGCGCGATATCGCTTTCTGCCAGCTTCCCAGACCCAGCCGTCGGTCATGGCGGGAAACCTCGTCGTGGCGGAACACGCGCCTGAAGGTCTCGTGGTTCTGCTCGTCGGCGTAACCAACGACCTTTCCAGATCCCAACGGCTGGCTCGGGAGGCCGGACTTGGCGACAAGCCGCTCTTTGTGCGCCTCAACGTAGCCAGGCGTTCGCGCGATCAGGAGCATGAGGACATCGTCGCGCAGTACGCCCCGCCGAAGGTGATCGACGACGCCTGAACCGAGCGGAAGTCCTCCCTCGCTGCCGGCAAGCTCCCCGTCGGCAGGCTAGCACGCTCGTCAGAACAGGCCGATCCGCGTGCCTGCCGGCGCGCGCAGGTCTGAGCGCGGTTATCTCCGCACTGATGGGTCAGCCCGCAGATCGCGCTAGCGGCGCGCACGGCGGCGATCATGTCGACCTGCGCTCGCGCGGCCGGCGCGGATGATGGCGCTCCTTCAGGCCATAGAGGCTGGGCAGCAGGTGGAGGTCGCCGGTTCGCTCTCGCTCGCACATGGCGCGCAAATATCCCCCGGCGCTTTTCACTTCGCCGCTGCGCCAGCGTGCCAGCACGGTCGCAACCGCGATCGACGCGCGATTACGCCCCATGGTCTCACGCGCTTCGCGCCAGGCGCTGAGGTTGATCCCTAGCAGCAGCGCAGCCTTGTAGGCCGCCTCCACGAACTCCTCCCAGTCGGCAGAGCCGGGATCTTCGAGATGAGCGTGAATCTCGGGGACCGCCTCCAGCACCAGCGAAAGCGGCACGACTTCTTCATTCGGCTTGAACGGCGGATCCAGACCCTCGTCGTCTTGGCTCGGCCGACCCGCGACTACTGCGTCACGCCAAGCAGGATACGTTGCTGTTTCAGCTTTTGGGTCGGTTGTAGGTTCTTTGTGGGCTCGGTTTTCAGAGCCCGTGGGCTCAGATTCATTTAACCTACGACCTTCCATCCAGGCCCTGTCCACCGCCGCCAACAGCGCTCCGAACTCAGATTCCAGCGCCATCAGCTCGGCGAGGCTGGGGCTTCTGGGCAGCCGGCCTGCGGCCTTGCTGATCGATCCCTCCCAGTCATGTCCCTTGAAGCCTTGTTCCAGCGCGTCGGCGCAGACCGTGCGGATCTCACGTCGGATCTCGCCCACCTTGCGGCGCAGCCGCCGACGTTCGGCGTTTTCAATCCCCCGCGCGGCCGCAAGATCGGCGAACTCGTCCCAGCGCACCGCCAGAGGCGATAGATCGAAGCCGAACGCTTCCACGACCTCGCCGCGTTCCCCCCTGTAGCCGTAACGCTTGCCGTTGCCGCTATCGCGCATGTGCACGAGGCCTGCCTTCACCGCTGCGCGGATCAGCCCCTGGATGACCGTGCGAGAGCGCTGCAGCTCTTCGCCGAGCATGTCGTTGGACGGCCAGGCGATAGGGCGGTGCACGCCGCCGGTCCAGTCCTGCTCCTGCGTCACCCGCACCAGGGCGCGGACAAGGCGCACAAGGCCGTCCCGTATCCCCAGCCGGGGCGCGGCGCGCTCAAACCTGTCGAGTAGCATGGCTTTAGAGACGCCTTCAGGCAGTCCCTCATAGGACTGCGCCAGCCTCGCGGCCGCCCACTGGGCGTCCGCCAGTCGGCGTACGTCGCCTGTTCCGTCGTGGACGGTCTGCATTTTTCCACTCTCCCAGCGGGAGGCCGCGGACACACAGGTTCCCGTCGCGCGAACGCGCGTTTTTGGATTGCGGCAATGTGGGAGATTCAGCTAGAAGGAGCAGGACTTTGGAGCTCGGGCGGGTTTGCAGACCCGTCTAGCGAATGACCTGGAAGAGCCCGGCGCGTTTTTGCGAGCCGGGTTTTTCTATGCGCTCACGGCCTGGTTCCTCTCATCTTCGCCTCGGTCGAAATATTCCCTGAGCACAAGCGCCAGAGCGTCGTTCCGATTGCTGAGGCCGCGCGCGCCCTTCAGTCCATCCAGCCGGGTGATCAACTCTCCTGGCAGGGTGACATTGATCTGGCTGCTGCCGGCCGCCTTGGCGGCGGCGCGCAGCCGGCGCTGATACTGCGCCTGATACTGAAGATGGCGATCGGTCGTCATTGCGCGCCGATAAGAGGGCGATTCCGCGCGCGACAACTAGTAAACGCGTCCCTCAGTCGCCCCCCAATGGCCAAATAACTTGCTTGAATTGCAATGGAATCGGGGCCGAGCGCGACCTGTGCCGGTGTTGACGTGGGTTCGCACCTGGCGTCACTGACTAGCGCCCCTAAAACGCTGGGCCTCGAGGGAGGAAGTCGTCCAGCACTTTGCTCAGGGGCCGACTTGTGGCGGGTGGACCCCGGCCGGCTTTGAGCGTCTGTCCAAGGCCCTGCCGTGCTCATCTGACAGGCCGGTCCTAATGAACCCTCAGCCGCGCTCGCGGGCCGCCCTGGCGATCCGGCGAGCGCGAGCGTTAGGCTCCAGACTTCAGCAGGGCAACAGGGCGATGGCGGTGATGAACCGAACGCGGCCCTTTTCGACCGCCTCGAGCCGAACTTGCGGAAATGCTGGCGTGACCAATGCGCTAGCCAGTTCGCGGGCCGCGCCATCGTCGTCAGCTTCGAATAGCTTTTGCTCGACGATAGGATCGACGGCCGCTGCATTTGCGAGGAAAGATGCGACGTACTGCGGCATGAACAAAGCCCCCCGGACTGACGCTAGGCCCCTGGTTACATCTGGCGCGGGACCTGTCGGGCACAAGCGCGCCTTAAGCGCCAAGGTTCCCTGGGGTCGCTGCCTGGCCTGATCCGCGCGACCATCGCAAGAACCATAGCCATTGAAACCGATTGTTCGCCCGCCTACCAATAAGAGGCGGCCGTACGGCGAGGCTCCGACCAAACGGCGACGGGAGAGTCGGCTATGGAAGAACGCAATCACGTCCTCGCCGGAACGACCCAGATTATAACAGCTTTTGTCAGCCATAATCTGCTGAACGCCCAGGACCTGCCGGCGCTGATCGCCAAGGTTCACGGCGCTTTTCGCGATGAACAGGTGGCCGAGCCTGCGGTCGCGAAGGCTACCGCGTCCCAGATCCGGCGCAGCATAACGCCCGACGCGTTGATCAGCTTCATCGACGGCAAGCCCTACAAGGTGCTCACCCGCCACCTCGCGATGCATGGCTTCACGATCAGCGAGTACCGCAATCGCTATGGTTTGCCGGCCGACTACCCTTCGACCGCGCCGGCCTATAGCGCGGTGAGAAGCGCGGCCGCGAAGGCTGCGGGGCTGGGCGGGGCTTTGGGCAGCACGCGCTCAAAGACCGCCGCGGCAAAGCGCTCGCCAACGCCGCGCTGACGGCCCCGGCCGACGATACGCGGGGGGCGCCGCGTAGGGCCGCTAGTGGCCGGCCCACGAGGGTGAAGGCCCCCGAGCTCTTCCACGCCCGCAGCCAGCGGTCAGCGATGCTCGATCGTCCGAAACCTTCGACGCTGGATTGGGCAACCGGGGGCGTAGGCGATTGTTGTCCTTTTCCATCCGAAGGACGCCGATGCCTAAACCGCCAAAACCAGATCACTGCCAAGGCTTCATGCCGTGGCGGCAGAAATTCAGATCAGGCAGAGGCCTTCCGCGGCAGAGGCGGGCGGGACTTATCTCGCTTCTGATCGGAGCGCTGCTATGCGTGGGCGCGCCGGCGCAGGCTCAAATTGGAGCGCTCCCAGCGCCTGCCAAGACAAATGCCGAAACGCCGGGGACATCCGCAGTGCCGCTGCGCAGTCCCGATCTCGCCATCCAGGCTCGCCTCTCCCAGCTCTTCGCCGACGTGGAGGGCCTTCAGTCCGTTCGCGCCCAAGTCCATGGCGGGGTGGTGCGTCTCACCGGATCGGTGTTGACGGCCGCGGACGCCGATCGGGCGCTTGACCTGGCCCAGCGCATCGAAGGCGTCGTATCGGTTGAGAGCGAGCTGGCTACAGAGCACCGCGTCTCTCGCCGGCTTGAACCCCTCGTGCAGCGCGTCCAAAGCCTGATGGAAACCTCGCTTTCCTTCGTGCCGCTGTTGATCATCGCGGCCTTGGCATTCTTCAGCTGCTGGTATGCAGGCCGCTGGGTGACGGGGCGCACACGGCTTTTTCGACGGCTGACGCCGAACGCCTTCATCGAGGCGCTGGTAGAGCAACTGGTGCGCCTGGCCTTCATCGTCCTTGGACTCGTGGTCGCGCTCAGCATTCTGGGGGCCACCGCGTTGCTAGGCTCGATCCTCGGCGCTGCGGGGCTCATCGGCCTGGCCGTCGGCTTCGCCGTACGCGACACGATCGAGAACTATTTGGCCGGGGTCATGCTCAGCATCCGCCAGCCGTTCGCCCCGAACGACCACGTGGTGATCGAGGGCTTTGACGGCCAGATCACGCGGCTCACCTCCCGGGTGACTGTCATCACTACGGGGGACGGCAACGAGGTCCAGATCCCCAATGCGACGGTCTACAAGGCAAACATCGTGAACTTCAGCCGAACGCCCGAGCGTCGCTTCGACTTCGAGCTGCCGCTCGATTATCGCAGCGATGTCTCATGCGCGCTGGCCTTGGCCCTGGGCGCGGTCAAGAGCATCGACGGCGTGCTTGCCGATCCGGCGCCCGCCGCCATGATCGACCGCGCGCAGGACCATGCGTTGATCATGAAAGTGTTCGCCTGGGTCGATCAGACGGCCTCCGATCTCGGCAAGGCCAAGAGCGAAGCGATCCGCCGGGTGAAGCAGAGTTTGGAGGAGGCTAAGGTCCCGCTGGCCGCGCCGGTTTGGAACGTCCGTTATCTGGGACGCCTCACGGCTGAGGATGAGGCCGCCAGCACGACGCCGGCTAAGGAGGACATCGAGGCTATTGCGGACACCAGCGCCGATCACACCTTGAAGAGGAAGGTCGACCAGATCCGCCAGGAGGGCGGCGCCGAAGACCTGCTGGATCCGCCGAGCAAGACCGGCGGCCAGACCTCGCAGGCCACGGCTGCGTGAGGTCGCGTTGCAGGGGCGAGGCGACATTTCGCAAGTTCGTTCGTTAGATCGGGCGATGCGGGTTTCGGCCGAGTTCACCCTAGGCGTGCTGGCGGGCGTCTTCGCGGCGGAAACAGCGCGCGCGCTACGCGAGCGGGGCGGAAGGGGAGGGCGTCTCTCCAGAAGCGCCGCTGGCTCGGAAAAACTTCAGGCGGGCGAAGAGCCGGCCAATCTTGAGCAAGCAGGGCAGGCGAGCAGGGGCCGACATGCTGACGAGCCTGCCCAGATACCGCCGCGCGGCTGGAAGGATATTCTGGTGCGCACCTTCAAGGAATTCGGCGATGACCAGATCGCCTTGGTCTCAGCCGGCGTCACCTTCTACAGCCTGCTGGCGCTGTTTCCCGCCATCGCCGCCTTCGTCGCTCTCTATGGCCTCTTCGCCGATGTCGCAGAGGCGCGCGACCACCTTCAGTCGCTCTCGGCCATCCTGCCGGCCGGGGCGATAAGCCTGATCGGAGACCAGCTCGTGCGGGCCGCCGCCGCCCGCAGCGAGGGGCTTTCCCTGACCTTCGCATTCGGCCTGGTGGTGGCGCTCTGGAGCGCCAACGGCGCCATGAAGGCGATCATAACCGGGCTCAACATCGCCTACGAGGAGAAGGAGCGCCGCGGCTTCGTGGGCAAGATCCTCATACCGCTCGCCTTCACGATCGGGGGTCTGGTTTTCGCCGCGATCGCCATCGCACTGGCGGCGTTCGGCGCCTCGATGGAAAGCCGCTGGGCCGGGCAGGCGACACTGGCCTACAGACTTGTTCTGGCGCTGGCGCTGTTCGCAGGCTTCACCTCCGCGCTGGGACTGCTTTATCGCTTTGGACCTAGTCGCCGATGGGTGCGCTGGCGGTGGATCTCCTGGGGCAGCGGGCTGGCCGCCCTGGCCTGGCTCACCATGTCGGCCGCCTTCACCTTCTACGTGGCGCGCTATGGGAACTTCGACCGCTCTTATGGCCCGCTCGGTGCGGCGATCGGCTTCATGACCTGGACATGGCTTTCGGCCCAGGTCGTCCTGCTCGGAGCGGAATTGAACTCGGAGATCGAACACCAGACGGCAAAGGACACCACGGTGGGAGCTCCAAAGCCCCTGGGCGCGCGGGGCGCGGTTATGGCCGACACGGTGGGCGCAGCCCAATAGGGCTGGACTTGGCGACGCCGCGTCAGGCCTGACGACCGACGATGAGCGGAAACTTACCGACAGCTTCTGGTTCGGCCTCGTCGCCTGGGAAGATCACCTGAGCGCCGGGGTGCCAGTTTACCGTCTCCCAATCGAGCGGCGCGTCCGCGGGCAACGGGGCCGGCTGGCCAAAACAGTGGACGAGCAAGGTGTTCATTCCCGCGCTCAGCGCCCAGGCCCAACGACCATGCGCGGGACCTGCGTCGCGGTTGATGGCTGAAGTCATCTCCAGATGGAGCACACGGTAAACGTCGCCAGGCTCTCTGCGCGCGAACGCAAAGAGCCCCGGTAGCCGCACGAAACGCCCGTCTCGATGTGAGAGCGCGTTGAAGGGAACGCCGCCTATCAGAATGTCGCTCATGCTCGCCTCCGCATGGAACATAAGCAGAACATTGTCGGTTTGTGGAGTCGATTTCGCCTAGGGGACGGAGTCTTGTCGCGGGCTTGCCGCGCCGCTGTCAGACCAAGCGGGCAGGAACTCGGTCAAGGCGGGTCGGGGCGGCGGTGAGAGCAGGAAGTTCGCGGCGGCGGTGCCGTCGCGGAGATAGATGGACAGGCTGACCGCTTCGCCGGCCTGGGCCAGACCTTCGGCCAGCCGTCGGCCCGCACGTTCGGCCGCCGCGCCGGTCGTGAAGAAGAGCTCGTTTTGGATCGCATCCGAGCGGACAACCCAACCGGCGGCGGCTGGAATCACGGAAACGCTCTTCATGAAGTCCTCAATTGGCGGCTGCGGCTTGGCCTGGGCGTGGGCGCATTCACCGGTGCGCCAACCCCATCGGCCGAGCGGGAGGGGGAACGCGCCGAGCCCAGAAGCGATCCCAATTGACGGCGAATTCAGACCCGGCCGGGGAGGCAAGCCAAGGCATGGTGCGGGAGACCGGCCAGAGCCTGTCGCAGACGCGGGTGTGGAAGCGCCGTTGCCCGCAATTCCAGGGGCCAACGCGACGTGTAGCTGTAGGTCACTGAATAGCGGTCGCGGTCCGTCGGCGGCCGGGCCCGATGAAACAGCCTGGCTCCATCAAAGACGATGACCGCGCCTTCCTCACCTGTCACGCCCACACGTTCGGTAGCTGGAATATGCCGGTCAGCGAGGGCCTCGCTTAGGAAGCCGCTACGATAGCGCAGGCTGCTGCGCACCTCGGTCGTGCGTTCGGCTGGAAGGTATTCAAACGGTCCATCGCTCTCTTCCACAGGGCTCAAATAGACGATGAACCTCACCACCTGCAGATCTTCCATGTCGGTGTGCCAGCGTCGCTGATTGACGGCCACGCCGTCGGCCCGTTCGCACTTGGCCGCTGCACCCAGGTAGAGCACCGGCGTCTGCACATAGCGTTCGACCAGAGCCAGAAGCCTCGTGTCCAGCCCGGCCGCATAGATCGCCAGCGACATCTGGTCGGAATTGCTTTGGATTGTCGTCGTGGTCGCCTCCTGCCCTTTCAGGGCGTCGAGCCGACGCACAAGGTCCGCTCGCTCATCGGGGGAAAGCTTGAGCATGTCCGCGCCGTCCGCGTCCGGACGCCAGAACCCGGCCTGCCTTAGCGCCGCCAATCCTACCGCGGCGGTCGGGTCCTCGATCGGCAGATCGAGGCGATGTCGCTCGATCCTCCGGGCCCTGCCGGCGGCATGCCAGGCGCGCGGAGCCGGAAGGTAGAGGCTCCACCTTCGCGCTTTAGCCAATAGCGAGGTTAAAGCCAGAACAGGCGCGGGGACAGCGGCCATGGATCACCCCCATTCGGATGTCTGGCGCCATTGCAGAGCTAATTTCAAAGCACAGTCAAGAAATTGACGCAGATACTCACAAAACCAACCAGGCTACACCCAACTTCTGGAAGATGTGGCGAAGGAAAACTGACCCACGACGACCAAAAATGATGAGGCTCCCGCGCGACGAGTTCGCGAACAATTTGGTGAATGTGAGAGATCAAACGCCGAGATCGCTCACAACCCTAGAGGGCCACCTCGCCACTCAGCGATGTCCTGGCGATCAGTCGAGCACTTCAAGCAACCCATCAGCAGTGCGCTGAACTCTTTGTCCTTATGCGCGTCTTATCCTAACTTGGAGACGCAAAGACTTGAGGCAGACATGCCGCTGACGGACTTGGGAGAGGATCACCTCGCCGTAGATGACTACCAGTTCACCATGAGCGACGGCGTGCGACGAGTTACTGTTCGCGTCGCGCGATCAGCCCTGAAGTTGGTCGAAGCGCGCTCAGGGACGCTAGGCTTCGCAGCTCATCGCAGCGCCTTCGCAGCGCTTGCGGAAAAGAAGTTCGCCAGAGGGCAAGGCAACGCAGATGGTTCGATCTCTCTTGGCGATCGCGACGTCTAGGCGTGCCATCGAACGCCCGCTTGCCCTCTCGGACAGCGAGGGCGCAGGCGCCTTTTTGTCAGTGAGCGGTCGAACCGACGGGAGCAGGCGCTTGATTGAAAACCGCTGCGGTGTGTTCGGCGTCCTCGAAGGACAGGCCGCTTTGACTTGCGGCGGCGATTACGAGCGTGTCGCCCGTTGTCTGGTCGTAAACGCTGAACCCGCGAGGATCAGGTCGAACGGCGAAGCGATTCTCCATCGGCGGACTATGCATGCGACGACCCTCGCTGTCAGGGCTCGATATCGCCATGCACAGACAACATCTGAACATCGGGCGTTACCCTAGGGTCGCGTCGCATCGCCCGACCAGAGAGGGTTGCAGTATTGGGCGCTCAACGCAGACGAGCCACGGCGCAGGTGTATCAGCGGGTAGGCACGACCTTGGCCGTCCGTTTCTGACCTGCCGAAGGCGCTGAACCCCATGCGCAGATAGAACCTCATCGCCTGATGGTTCTGCTCGTTGACGTCCGTGGTGATAACGTCATGTGCGGCCAGCGCATGCTCCACAAGCCGCCGGCCGAGACCTGCGCCGCTATGAAGCGGATCAACGAACAGGGCTTCCATGTGCGCCCCATCAAGCAGCATGAACGCCAAAGGACGCCCACCCTGATCGACGGCCAGGGTCAGTGGCGCTTGCGAAACGACGTCACGCACAAGCGCCTCTAGGTCGTCACGGTCGGCTGGCTTGAGAAATCCGTGGGTGGCGGCCACCGCCTCGCGCCATATCTGGAGGACCCGTTCGGCGTCCTGCGGACTTGAAGGGCGAAGTTCAATCATCTGTCCGCGCCTTCCTCTTTACTGGCCTCTGACTTGTCCTGCGCGAAATGGCGCCCGTCACGCAAGGAAGGGCGCCCCGCTCGCGGGCCTAAAAGGCCGCTCCAATGCCCGAACTAGCCTTTGTCGGCGCCGACAACGCGGCCCGACCCTGACGATGCGTTGATCGGTTGACCGTCCAGTTCAGCCTGGCGAAAAGTCCGGAGGGTCACGGAGTAACGCAGAGCTTCCACAGGCGCGATCGAGTGCTCCCAGTCCGTGCGCGCCGGCCCTTGCAGCAGATAAGCCGAGCGAGGACTGGTGGACAACGTCGCGCGCTCCCAGCCCTGCGCCCGCCTGCGCCGCAGTCGAAAGGGACAGGCGCTAAGCAAGGACACTCCGGCGATGTCTTCAAATTGTTGTCGGTCGCGATGCCAGCCAATGCCCGCGCCGGGCCGGTACTCCAGGACGAGCACTTGCATAAACGCCTCGGGGTCATGCCCGGTGAAGCTGGCGACCTGTCGCCTCAAGGGCAACAGAAACTCAGGGATCGGATCGACCCTCTCCAGGAGGCGCCGCGCGAAGTCGTATCGCCAGCCGAAAGAGACCACGCGTCGATGACCGAAAAAGCCATGAAACGCGAAGGGCTCGAAGGGCAAGGCCTGGATCTGGCCCACCAGCCTCGTCTCCTCCTGGGCGCTGATCAGGTCGGCCTGGTAGCGCAGGCCAGGCGGCAGGTGCGCCGGCTTGGCGGAGGACACTGGCGGCGGGTCGAAGAGGGAAAGCTGCTGGGTCATAGCTTGGGTTAGCGCACCGAGCTAGCGCAGCTGGCTGTCCTTGCTGCCACGTCGATTGATGCCGACGAGCACAATGCCTCCGTCATGTTCCGATTGGCATTGGATGCAGGTGCGCGCCGAAGGGAGGGCCTGGCGCCTCGATGCAGAAATTTCATCGCCGCAATCCACGCAGCAAGCCGTGCCTTTCCCAGCCTGCATTCGGGCGCGAATACGCCGTCGGCGATCGTGTCGGCAATCTGATCGAGCACCGCACCATCCCGCGTCCAACCGCCAGCCATGTCGCCACCAAATGTTTCTGATTTCTCAGCTGCTTAGATGGTCTCTCAAAGCGCAAATCCAATACCCCAGCAGGGCGTCGCCGCAGTCGCTGACGGGCGGGACCTCTCGCGATCATCGCGCCGCATAAGGCTCGCGCGCGTCTTCCAAGGCGCACCCCCGCTCCAAGCGGTGAGGGCGCCTGGAGCGGGGCTCCTGATGGAGAGCCAGGTTTAGCCTCCTGACTGCGGTTTTGAACTCGCCAAGGCAGAGGTCGTTCCCTCCGCCTTTGGCCAGCTCAACATCGCCCTTTTCCGCATACGGGCGAGCGCCTGGCACGCAAGCCGCCCGGACGTTCCCGCCGCTGATCGGCCGCTGAATGGAACCGCGCTCGGGCTGGGGGTTTGGCTTTTCGGGCCTTCACATGAGGCACGAAAGCGTGAATTAGGAGCGCGCGTGATCGACATCGAGCACATGCAGGACGTCGCCAACTATCGGGAGCTGGCCGACGCCGCGCCCGTGATCATGTGGGTGACCGACCAGAGCGGCCGCTGCGTGTTTCTGAACCAGCTCTGGTACGAATTCACTGGTCAGACGCCCGCTCAGGCTGAGGGCTTCGGATGGCTTGAGGCCACGCATCCTGACGATCGGGAGATGGCTGAGGCCGTCTTCCTGAGGGCCAACGCTGAACAAACCGCGTTTCGCTTGGAGTACCGGCTGCGGGGCGCGGACGGCGCCTATCGCTGGGCGATTGACGCGGCGAAACCTCGGCTGAGCTCGACGGGCGAGTTTCTGGGTTTTGTGGGCTCGGTCATCGACATCGAAGACCGCAGGCGAGCCGAAGAGGGACTCGCCCTGAGCGAGGAACGGCTGCGGCTGGCCACAGACGCCGCCGACATCGGGTTTTGGGACGTCGACGTGGTGCGCCAGTTGCTGTTTTGGCCACCCCGCGTGCGCCGCATGTTCGGCATCGCCGACGAGGCGCCCATCGGTCTTGGCGACTTCTATGCCGGCCTGCACCCCGACGATCGCGAGAGAACAGCGCTCGCCTTCCAAGCCGCGTGCGATCCCAAGACACGCGCTCTATACGACGTGGAATACCGAACAATCGGCAGAGACGACGGCCTGGTCCGCACGATATCAGCGAAAGGCCGGGCGATTTTCGACGAAGGCGGCCACTGCCTTCGGGTCGTCGGCGTCGCCGCCAACATCACAGCAAGCCGCCGTACCCAAGCGGCCCTCGCCGAAAGCGAAGCGCGCTACCGCGCTCTTTTTGAGGCCCTGAATGTCGGCTTTTGCGTCGTGGAAGTGGACCTCGGACAGGGCCAAGTCGACTACCGCGTCGTGGAGGCCAACGCCGCCTTCTATCTCGAGACCGGTTTTCCGAGGGAAATCTTCAATCGCTGGCTTCGCGAAGCTGCCCCAACGCTGGAGGAGCATTGGTTCGAGAGGTACGGCCGCGTCGCACGCACCGGCGAGGCGATCCGCTTTGAAGAGGGCTCGGACTCCCTTGGGAGATGGTTCGACGTCTACGCTTTTCCGACCGGCGACCGGCGCGTGGCCATCCTCTTCAACAACGTTTCGGAACGCCGCCGGGCCGAGGCCCAGATGCGCGCCAATCTGCAGCGCATGCCCGCGTTCGTGGCGGTGCTGAACGGCCCCGACCACGTCTACGAATTCGCCAACGAGGCCAACAGCACCGTGTTCGGTTTGCGAGAGTTCATAGGCCGACCGGTCCGGGAGATATTTCCAGACCTTGCGGATCAGGCGTTCTTTGAACTGCTGGACAAGGTCTACACGAGCGGCGAGCGCTTCTCAGCCCAGGCCATGCCGATCGCGCTGAGGGGCGAACGTACTCGTTATATCGACCTTCTCTACGAACCGATCAGTGAGGCGGGAAAGGTTGTAGGCATCTTCGCCGGCGGCTACGACGTGACCGATCGGGTGGAGGCCGAGCGTGACCTCAAGCACCTGAATGCAAGGCTCGAAAATGCCGTCCTTGAAAGAACCGCCGATGTCCAGAAGGGGCTGGAGGCGCTCAAGGCGGAAATCGCTGAACGCGAGCGCGCCCAGGCCGCGCTTCGTCAGAGCCAGAAGCTCGAGAGCATGGGGCAGCTCACGGGCGGCGTCGCCCATGACTTCAACAATCTTCTGACCCCGATCATCGGCGCGCTTGATCTTCTGGAGCGCAAAGGGGTGGGGGGGGGCGCGTGAACAGCGACTGATCGGAGGGGCGATACATTCGGCCGAGCGCGCCAAGACGCTGGTCCAGCGGCTTTTGGCCTTTGCTCGCCGCCAACCCCTTCAAGCCAAGTCCGTCGCCGTCGGCGAGCTTGTCCAGAACATGGGTGACCTAATCTCGGCGACGACCGGGCCGCAGATCCGTGTGGTGGTGAACGTAACGCCGGGACTGCCTCCGGCCCATGCCGAGCCCAACCAGGTCGAGATGGCCTTGTTGAATCTGGCCGTGAACGCGCGTGACGCAATGCCCGAGGGCGGCACTCTGCGCATCAGCGCCACCCCGGTGACGGTGGCGCATGGCGAGATCGCTGAGCTTCGCGCGGGCGACTATGTGCGCCTCTCCGTCGCCGACACTGGGGCAGGTATGGACGAGGCCACCCTGGCGCGCGCGGTCGAGCCGTTTTTCTCGACTAAGGGCGTGGGGCAGGGCACAGGCCTGGGCCTTTCCATGGCGCACGGGCTGGCCGCTCAACTGGGCGGTTCGTTGACGATTCAGAGCCGCCTGGAGGTAGGCACCAACGTCCAATTGTGGTTGCCGGTCAGTTCGGCGCCCTCGGGTCCGACGCAGGCCCCAGAGGCTGGCCTGGCGCCGCCGGCGTCCAAAGCTATGGGATCGGTGCTGCTGGTCGATGATGAGGAGATCGTGCGCTTGACCACGGCGGACATGCTGTCTGAGCTTGGCTATGACGTGGTGGAGGCTCATTCAGCCGAGCATGCCCTGCATCTGGTGAAAGAGGGCTTGGTTCCGAACATTCTAGTTACCGATCACCTGATGCCAGGCCTGAGCGGCGCGGATCTGGCGCGGCTGCTGCATCAGACCTATCCCGCCCTCAAGGTTCTGGTGGTGTCCGGGTACGCGCAGGACGAAGGCCTACCTCCCGATTTGCCGCGCCTGACCAAACCGTTTCGCTCGGAGGAACTCGCCGCCAGCCTTAAGGCCTTGGCGGCGTGAAAGAATACCGCGCGCTAGCTCGGCGGCTTTGAGCCCTGCTCCACATGATCGATGTGAGCTCGCTCGACCGTCCGGCGCGGCTGTTCAGCGACATGAGTCTGGCATGAAGCAGCAAGCCGAGCAGCAACCCGCCCGCCATCAGCAGCCCCGACACCAAGAGGTGGTCGCGCATGCGCCAATTATAGAAGCCTGAAACAACGGCCTCGCCCGCCAGTATCAGGCCAGCCCCCAAGGCGCTGGCCATGAGGGCCGCGGACGGGGCGCATAGCTCTCTGTGCGTTCGGCGGCCGGGTCGTCGCGCTCACTGTCCTCTCTGGTCGGCGCAAGGTGTCCTGTCCCCGGGCTAGGGGGCGGGGGGGCGCGTCAGGAGATATTGTCCCGAAGGTCTTGTTTGGCAGGTTGGCGCGTCTGCGCATGCTCGCAAATGCCGCGCAACTGGCGCTTGAGCATGTCGCCTTCGATCTGAACGAGATTGTACCCTTCGATCTTGAGCTGCTTGGAGAGCTCGGAGACGGTTCGGAACTCACCTGTCCTGGCGAGTTCAAAGGCGCGCTCAAGCGTCGTCTGTTTGAAAGTCATAGATGGGGAGCGGACCAGGCTAGATAGAGTTCCGGGCGACCGGGAGGTAAGGCTAGCCCGTCGGCTTCAGGTGCAGGAGCGGGCGCAGGATCGGCGGCCGATGCACGACAGCCGCGGCAAGGCGTGGGGCGGCAGGAAGAGGGCGCATGGCGCGCCGTTGATGGTCGTAAAAGTCATTGGTTCCGGTGGGCTGGCGGCCGACCAAGGCGCCGCGTGGACGCCCTCTGGCGTGGGTCGCAAGGGGACTGGGCGTTGAGGGCGGACGTGTGCGGGCGAGCGGCCTGTCGCGAGCCGTGCGCCGCGGACGCCGGCGGGCTCATTGAGCCGCCGGGCCGCTGATCTGCGCGCGCGTCTCTTAGGGAGCAGTCTTCAGGTGGTCTGCGGTTTTGCGGCTGACATCTTGCCGCTCCGCTGATCGCGTTCGAGCGGGTAGCCGAGCTTCTGGCCTTCATTAAGAGCGCCAAGTCCGACGCGTTCCACGGCCGCAAGGAGATGCTGACGCGAGGCAAAAATGGGTCTCTCCGCCGCTGGTCAGTCGTTCGGATAGATGCCGTGCAACACGCGATCGAAGTGATCTTCCAGGGCCGTGGTGCACGAGCAGGAACGCGCAGTCAGCGCGCGCTCGTCGCTGATGACGAACAGACCGCGCCGTGTCGTGATGACGCCCTCCTTGCGCAGGTTGCTCACGATGCGCGTGACGAAGGTTCGCCCAACGCCAAGCATGCGCGCCAGTTGGTCGTGGGTCATTTCGAACTCTGCTGCGCCCGTGCGGGCCATCGCCGCCAGCAACCATTTGGCGGTTCGCTGTGTAATGGTGTGGGTGGCGTTGCAGGCGGCGGTTTGGAAGACCTGGGCCAGTAGGCAATCGGAGTAGCGTGCAAACCAGTGCCGCAGCGTAATGCTATCCAGCTTCGCCTGCTCAAGCGCTGTGGTTTTCACCCTTAGGAAGCGCCCAGCGAAACGCACCTGCGCCGTGGCGTAGGCCGGCAGTGAGCCGTTCGAGACGATGCCGCCGATGGCGCCTTCACGTCCCACCAGGGCGACCTCGACGGACTCTTCGTTGCGATCGCCGCCGACACAGAAGGCGGCCATCGCAGCGTTGCACGGGAACCACGTATCGACGACCTCGGCTCCTGCTTCCTGGAGCATGTCGAGGGGCTTGAGATCGAAGGCGAGCATGTGCGGCGCAAGCCGCGCCCGGTCGGCGTCGGTCAGCTTTGCAAGCAAGAGATTGGCGGTGAAGTCTTCGGCCTTGGGCTGACTCATCGACGCAGATCGATCCTGGCGCTGCGGCTCACCGGCCACTGTCCACTAGTGGACCGACAGAGTCGCCCGCCTATGTTACTCCCGAACATAACGCCTCCAGACGTCGCCCGCGCCTTTGGGATCTCACCAGCCGACTTACGGGCTCTAGATCCTGGTCGGGCTACAACGCCGTATCCGGCGCCGCGTTGCACGACCCGGGGTCACGGGGCCTGCTGAGCGTTGGCCCACCAGATCCGGGATCATTGAGTGAGCTCCAAGGACGCTCGCTGGCCGGCGCGACGACGCCAATTGAGCTGACCTAGGACGCATGAACAAATCCGTCGATCAAAGCAGCCGTGGCCGCCATCCCCCCGATCCCCCCGGAGCGATCCAGCCGCACGGCGCAATGCTTGTGTGCGATCCGGTAAGTTACCTGATCCAGTTCGCCTCGGAGAATCTGGGCATGTTCGTCGCAGGCGCCGACCAGAACCCCATCGGCGCGGATCTGGCCAGCGTCATTGGCCCGCAGGCCGCGCATGACGTCCGCAACGCCGCCGCCAAGGCTGGGGGATCGCAGTTTTCCAGCGCTGTGCTGGCCGCATATCTCCCGGGCGCGGCCGGCCTGTTGGATCTTGCTGTTCGCCGATCCAATGACCGGATCTTCATCGAGATCGAACCGTCCTCGCCCAGCGACGGCAATGACGCGCTCAATTCGGTCCAGGCTCTGATCCAACGCGTCGATCTGGAGTCAGATGTGGCGTCGATCGCCGGGATTGGGGCGAGACTGGTGCGGGGTTTCCTCGGCTACGACCAAGTGTTGGTGCTCAGGTTCCTGCACAACGGGATCGGCCTCGGCATCGCCGAAGCCAAGCGCCCGAGTCTGGACAGCCTCCTGGGCCAGCGCTTTCCCGCTTCGGATTTTCCTGATCGAGACCGACGGCTTTACTTGGCCAACACCATTCAGATGATCAGTGACGCCCGCCGAAGCCCGGTCGCTTTGACCCCGGCATTGACGAAGGATGAGGCGCCGATCGATTTATCCCTGGCGCATCTGCGCAGCGTCACGTCGGCCCATCGCAAGCACCTCGAGGAGATCGGGGTCTGCGCATCGTTTTCGATTTCGCTCATCGTCGAGGGCGAACTTTGGGGCCTTATCGACTGCTATCACGCCAGCCCCCGCCTCGTGCCCCTGTCAGCTCGGATTGGCGCCGAGCTATTTGGTCGCTTTGTCTCGCTGCAGATATCATTGGCCGAAGCACGCGACCAGATTGCGAGCGCCGAGCTGGCTCGCGAGCGGCTCGATAATTTGGTCGCCCGCCCCAGCTCGAAGGACGCGCTGGCCGACAACCTTCGCGACCATCTGCCTGATTCCGCGGGGATCTGGACATCGTTCGACGCGGAGCCCTCGGCGCATGACCTCGGCGACGGGGCGAAGGTCAAGGACCTGCCGGCCCGCCTTCGCACGACATTCCCGGCGAGCATCACACCTGCGGGCCCTGCTCCTGTCACGCACACCGCTGCGAGCCCCGGTGCAGGATCACTTGACGGCCTCGACATCCTGCTCGTCGAAGATCAGGTGCTGGTTGCTATGGATGTTGAAGAGACGCTGCGGCGATTAGGCGCCCGCAATGTATGCGCCTCGTCATCCGTCGCCGATGCGGACGCCGCGCTGGCGAGCTTCACGCCCCACGTAGCAGTGCTCGATTTCGACCTTGGCGTCGAGACGTCGGAGGTTCTGGCCGACAGCCTGCAGGCGCGCGGCGTCCCATTCATATTTGCGACTGGATATGGGGAGGGCGCCTCGATGCCGGCGCGTTTCGCGCACGTTCCGATCGTTCCCAAGCCGATCAGTACGGCCGCCCTGGCCGCGAAGATCGCCGAAGTCAGGCCGCGGGCCTGGGGCGCGGAGGCCAGCAAAGACATCCTGCGCGATTAATCGTCGCCGCGCGCGGTTCCTGCCACCGCTTGCGATATCGCCATCGGCGCCGAACCAGAAGGACAAGCCTGGCGTTGATGCCCGTCACGTCTTTCGGTTAGATCGCGCCAAGTCCCTCAAGGAGTTTCCCATGACGCAAGGCGTCGTCAAATTCTTCAACGCCAACAAAGGCTTTGGCTTCATCAGCCCATCGGACGGCGCCGACGACGTCTTTGTCCATGTTACGGCGCTCCATGACAGCGGCCTTGATGGACTGAATGAGGGGGACGAAGTCAGCTTCGAGATCACCCGTGATCGGCGATCCGGCAAATCGACCGCGACCGGTTTGACGCTGCTCGCCGCTGCGACGCCTTCGTCACGCGGCGGGAGGCCGCCCCGTCAGGCGCCAGGGGCTCAAAGGCAGGGCGGCGGCTCCCACTCCTCGCTGGGTTCGGCCAACGGCGTCGTCAAGTGGTTCAACGCCAGCAAGGGCTTCGGATTCATTACCCCCGACGTTGGCGGCGAAGACATCTTTGTTCACATCTCCGCCGTAGAGCAGGCCGGCTTGAGCAGCCTGACGGAAGGTCAAACGCTGAGTTTTGACGTGGAGCAGGATCGCCGCAGCGGCAAGCTTTCGGCAGCCAATCTCCGTACGGACTGATCTCCTCCAACGCGCGGGGCGCGTGTTGCACTCCGCGCGGCAGGCCCTCGCTCAAGCGTTGTCCGGCGCGGCGGGCCCATGGCCGTGACCGCATAGAGTCTTGACCGGTATATCGCCGGCCTTGCTCCAGAGCCGTTCGTGTATGGCGAATGCGGCCGTTTGGACGACCGGCTCCACCACCCCGACCGCCAAAGCGATGCGCCAGTCGCGAGTGAGGGCGAAGGCGACGATGATCGCCACCGTCAGATGCATGACGCCGTAGGTGCAGGTCTTCAGCATTGTGCGGTTCATCGCCTTCGCCCCAGGCCCTACTCGCCTAGGGGAGTAGTGGCGCCCGCGCCCGGCCCGGCGCCAAGATCAGCGCCCGTGATCGGGTCGATGGTGGGGTCAGACTGGGTGCGCGCAGCCATGTTCGCGAGCGTTTTCTTTTCTTTGGCGCTGACCTTCACCGTGGCCGAACCATCTCCCCCGTCCACGGCGGCCTGGGCGTCACGATCGCTGACGACCTGCCAGTTTTCTCCGGAGTTCCATGCGCCGCTGGCGTCGCCGTCTCCCTGAGACATGTCGAAATAGACATCGGTGAAGGCCGGGTCGCCGGGGATCTTACCCGGCGGGAAATTGGGCTCGATCGCGTAGAGGGCCTTCTCAAACGACTTCTGGTGCGCGATCTCGCGGGTCATCAGAAAGCCCAGGGCGTCCCTGATGCCAGGATCGTCAGTGATGTTGATCAGCCGCTCGTAGACAATCTTGGCCCGGCTCTCAGCGGCGATGTTAGAGCGCAGATCCACCGTCGGCTCGCCGCGGCTGTCGATATAGGCGGCGGTCCAGGGCACGCCGGAAGAATTCGTCAAGGCAGGGCCGCCGCCATAAAGCAGCGCCTGGGTGTGGCTGTCGCCGCCGCGCGTGAGCGAGAGATAGAGTTCGGCCTCCGACATGGCCGCTTCCGCCAATTGTCCCTTAGCGCCCTTGTTGAGCATGGCGACGATGCTGCCGATGATCTCCAGATGGCTCAGTTCCTCGGTGGCGATGTCGAGCAGAAGGTCCTTACGGCCGGGATCGTCTTCGGCGAGGCCTTGTGTGAAATACCGCATCGCCGCAGCAAGCTCACCGTCGGGCCCGCCAAATTGTTCGAGGAGCAGACTGGCGAGAACCGGGTTTGGTTCGGCCACGCGCACGGTGTACTGAAGCCTCTTGTTGTGCATAAACATATGTTATCTTTCAGGTTTCCTGGGATATCTCGGAATCCCAACCTGCGGGGGGGATCTCTGTTCCTACGGTCAAGCGGCCTGGTGGAAAGATTTCTGAAAGACTGCTTCCAGTTCGGCTCAGCGGCGCGAGCCGTCAGTTGAAGCCGATCGAGACCGCATGTCGTCCTGCAGGCTTGTTCCGAGATGGGAGTCAGGCGGGGTTGGCGGCCAGGCGCGATGGGCCAACAGCTGGTCGGCGAAGGCGGCGATGTGGTCGTTGTAGACCTCCGCGCGCTCTAGCATTCCCATGTGGTTCACATCTTCGACCACCACCAGGTCGGCAAGCTTGCATGTCCGCGCGATGTGTTCGCTCGCCTCGAGCTTGGTGACGAGGTCAAGGTCCCCACCAATGACCAGCACGGGGATGTCGAGCCTATGCAGGCTGTCTGACCCATCCCAGCGGAACATCGCCAGAATTCCGCGGGCTTGCTCTCCTGGAGGGTTGCGAGTGGCCAGGAGCGTGACGTGTTCCAGCTGGCTGCGCGTCACGAAACGCCCAAATCCGAAACGATTGGCCATATGGGCCGAGCCGCTGAGGTAGCTTAGCCAGGCACTGGCCCAGACAAGCGGCTGCAGCCAGATCGCAACATGAAGGAGGGGCTGCAGGACTGGCCGCCGCAGAGCCTTGGCAAGGCCCGCCGCCACCATGGTTCGCAAGGGGTTCGTGTAGGTCGTGTTCAGCAGCACCGCGCCAAGGACCTTATTTCTGGCGAAACCGGGACGAGCCAAAAGCGTCTGGATCACCATCCCGCCGATGCTGTGGCCCACCAGGACCGCGGGTCGAGACCCGGTGAATTTGACAAGGGCTGCGAGATCGTCGGCGAAAGCTTCAAGGTCGGTTTGGGTGCGTCCCCGCCGAGAGATTCCAAGTCCGGGCATGTCCCAGACAACGACCCGGAACCGCCGCGCAAGCATCCCGCGGGCGTACCACCAGATCGTGGAATCCATTCCCCATCCGTGCGTCAGAATGAGGCGCGGCCCATCAACTGGGCCAAATTGCTCGACATAAAGGGTACGGCCGGTGTCGGTAAGGATGCAAACCGCCTCGCCTAGGCCGCGCCGGGGATGGGAAGGAACCTTGTCTCGATGGGCGATCAACGCCAGCACCACGGCGCGGCCCATTGCGGCCCAGGCGAGCATCCCTGCTCCAAGCCAAAGCCTCCACACCTCGCCCCGCACCCACTGCGCGCGCCCGGCAAGATCGATGAGTGTGTCGCCTCGCCACCAACTCCAGACGAAGTATCCGCCGACGATAACGACGGCGAGGGCGAGGAGACCGAAGATGAATCTTAGAAAGCCGAGCAGGGGCATGGATTAGGTCCGCCAAGTGTAGACTTGGGTGCTGCCCTGGAGCTAACCCAGGGCCAGGTCGGCAGTCATCGGGACCCGGCAAGGAGCAGGTCCGCCCCACCAGGGGTCAGCGCTTCACGGCGTCAGCCGCCTTGCCCACCGCATTCGGTTGAGCCGCAGCGCCGTGACCGGCCTCATCATCTGCCGTTGTGGAACGGTCGAGTTTCGTGACCATTTGCGCATGCATTTCCAATTTGGGCGCAGTGGCGGCGGCGAAGGCCTTCAGGTCCTGATTGTCTCCCGCCTGGGCGTAGCCGTTGAAGGCCAGAAGCGCCTCGTGGTGGGCCATCGTTTGCTGGTCGAGGTAGCGGTCGTCAAAGTCGTTGGCTGACGCGCCCGTCAGGTTGTCGAGCATGCCCTTGCGCCGCTCGTCCATTCCCGTGGGCAACGGCCCGGGCGCCTTTCCCGAGGCGACAAGCGCCTTGAGCTTTTCATCGGCGGCCGTGTGATCGGCGATGATCATGTTCGCTGCGGCCCGCACGTCTGGGTTCTTGGATCTGGTCAGGGCGAGCTTTGAGGACTGAATTTCGTACATGCCTCCGATCGCCGCGTCGCGAATGAAGGTCGGGGTGTTGATGGCGCTCGCAGCCGCCGTCGACACTCCGGTCGCGGCGCCCGCTACATCCTGCGCCACATTGACGACCTCGTTCGTCTGACCCGCGGCGCGTTGCTCGTCGGCCGCAGGCTGACAGGCCCCCACGAGGCACGCCGCTACGATATGAGGGAGGATGGTTTTCATGGGTGAGGTCCGAAGTTTGCTGAGGACCACCAACGGTCTTGATCGACCGCTGTTCCGCCGCGCTTAGGGTGCGGGCAGACAAAAACCCTTTATATAACAATTGTTAGACGGCTGAGCGTCGTACGCTCGCAAGAGAACGGCCAAGTTTGCCTCCCACGTTCCGTCGCAGGGAGGCGGCTCGAGCGCTCGACTTGCGCCCTCTCTTGCGGCTGGCGCTACAGTTCCCAGGCGGCTCTCGGGCCGCCTCCAAGAGGGCCCTGCCAGCCCTAAGGCGAGTGCGCCGCCGCCGCTCTGGGCGGCTGTGGGACAATCTCATCTTGCGTCGAAGGATCGACGCCGCGCGCTCTTCGTTGACTAGGCGGGAACATGGAAGGTCGCCATGACTGCAAGCAAACTCGCCAAGTATCAGGAGATGCGTGATTTCAACGAAACCGGCGAACCGTCTGGCGAGAATGCGAAGGTCGTAGCGTCAGACGCTCTAAGGTTCGTCATTCAGAAGCACGCCGCCAGCCATCTGCACTTCGACCTGCGCCTCGAGCATGAAGGCGCATTCCGCTCCTGGGCCGTACCGAAGGGGCCGTCGCTAAATCCGGCCGACCGGCGCCTGGCGATGGAGGTGGAGGATCATCCGCTCGACTACGGAGATTTCGAAGGGACGATCCCGAAGGGCCAGTATGGCGGCGGAACCGTCATGCTGTGGGACCGGGGATTCTGGGCGCCGGAGAAAGGCTTTGAAGGTGTCGAGCGCGCCCTGGCGAAGGGCGAGCTGAAATTCGTCATGGAAGGCGAGCGGATGCACGGATCCTGGGTGCTTGTGCGCACCCGCCGCGACAACCGTGGACGCGCCAGCTGGATCCTCATCAAACATCGCGACGAGGGCGCTGACGAAGAAGACGGCGGGCCGTCGGCCGCGGACCGCTCGGTCGCCTCCGGCCGCACGATGGATGGGATCGCCGCTGCAAAAGGCCGCGCGCCCACTCCGTTCATGACCCGCAAGGGCGCCGGTCCTGGTCCGGTGTGGCGCAGCAACCGCCAGGACGCCAAGAGCACGCCGCCTGCGCCAAAGGCAAAGCGTGCGGGCAAGAGCGCCGCACGCTTGCCGGACTTTATTGAGCCTCAACTGACAAAGTCGGTGGATCGGCCGCCGCCCGGCGCAGACTGGGCCCATGAGATCAAATTCGACGGCTACCGGATGCAGCTGCGCATCGAGGCCGGCCAGGCCCGGCTCATGACGCGCAAGGGCCTGGACTGGTCCGCCAAGTTTCCGCAGATCATTCGCGCCGGCGAGGGCATTGCCGACGCTGTCTTGGACGGCGAGGTCGTGGCCTTAGATTCCAGCGGCGCGCCGGATTTCGCGGCCCTGCAGGCGGCGATTTCCGAGGGCCGCACTCAGAACCTCGTCTATTTCGTCTTCGACCAGATGTTCGATGGGCGAGAAGATCTCCGCGCCATGCCGCTGAGCGATCGCAAGTCGCGCTTAGCCGCTCACATCGCCCAGGCCCCCGCGAACATCCGCTACGTCGACCACTTCACGAGCGCGGGCGACGCGGTTTTGCAATCGGCCTGCCGAATGAACCTCGAAGGCGTGGTCTCCAAACGTCTGGACGCGCCATACCAGTCCGGCCGCAGCGAGACGTGGGTGAAAGCCAAATGCCGCGCTGGCCATGAGGTTGTAATCGGCGGCTACACGACCACGGGGGATGCCTTCAGGTCTCTGATCGCAGGGGTCTATCGCGATGGCGATCTCGTGCATGTCGGACGGATCGGCACCGGCTTTGGGAGAGACAAGCTGCAACGGCTGCTGCCCAAGCTGCGGGAGCTGGAGACGAAGCAAAGTCCGTTCACAGGGCCTGGCGCGCCGCGCCGAACCGGCGAGATCCACTGGCTACGGCCGCTGCTCGTGGCCGAAATTGAATATGCCGGCTTCACCGGGGACGGCCAGATCCGCCAGGCGGCGTTCAAAGGCCTGCGCGAGGACAAACCGGCCGCGGACGTCGAGGCCGAGACACCGGCGGCCCGGACCACCCCGCTCGCCGAGCCGCGTCCTGCGGGCGCGACGGTCACGCCTCAAGGGGCTGCGACGGTGATGGGTGTCAACATCTCAAACAGTGGGAAGGCGCTGTGGCCGGACGGAGGTGATGGGGGCGCGGTGACCAAGCTCGACCTGGCGCGCTACTACGAGAGCGTAGGCGAATGGATGCTGCAGCACGTTCGTGGGCGCCCTTGCTCAATGATCAGGATGCCGGACGGCATCGATGGAGAGCAGAAGTTTTTCCAACGCCACACGGCCAAGGGTCAGTCGGCCTTGATCACCGAGGTCGAGGTTTGGGGAGACCGCAAGCCTTACCTGCAATTCGACCGGGTCGAGGCCTTGGTCGCAGCCGCGCAGACTGGCGCACTTGAGCTTCACCCCTGGAACAGCCACCCCTTCCTGCCCGAGCAGCCTGGACGACTGGTGTTTGACCTCGACCCGGCCCCTGACGTCGCCTTCGAGCGCGTGATCGAAGCGGCGAAGGAAGTTCGCACGCGACTGGAGGCGTTGGGCCTGGTCGCCTTCTGCAAAACGACAGGCGGGAAGGGCCTGCACGTCGTCACCCCGCTGAAAGCCAAGGGCCTGGATTGGGACGTCGCCAAGACGTTCGCGCGCGATGTCTGCAAGTCGATGGCGGCCGATGCTCCCGACCGCTACCTCATCAGCATGGCAAAGAAGGATCGGGAAGGGCGCATTTTCCTCGACTACCTGCGCAATGACCGCATGGCGACGGCGGTAGCGCCGTTGTCGCCGCGCGGTCGGCCAGGCGCCCCTGTCTCCATGCCTCTGGCCTGGACGCAGGTGAAGAAGGGCCTTGATCCTTCGAAGTACACCGTCCGCAGCGTGCCCAAGCTGCTTAAGCGGATCGCCGGTTGGGAAGATTACTGCGAAGCTGAACGCCCGCTCTCTTCAGCGATCAAGCGTCTTGGCCGTGCTCGATGATTATACGCCCCCTACCGAGCTTGCTGACATCAGTATTGGTCTTGTGCGCAACACACATTTGCCCCAGCATTCTGCCGCTTGCTGCGTTCGTTCGGATTCTCGGGGGAGAACCGATCGATTTGGTCTGAGCGAAGGCCCGCTCCCGGAACCCCTAGCGGAGCGGGCCACTTGCCCTTGAGCATGCCGAGGCTGAGCTCGGCCCTTCACCTCAGCGGGACAGATGCCGCCAAGCGCCTCTGCTGGTCACTCGCTACTGAGGCTTCTTCTTGAAGGTCGCGCCAACCACGGCAGCATCGCGCCCATCGGGCCCTGCCGCCTTGCGAGACTTCAGGCCCGTACGCTCGACGGCCTTGTCCGACAATAGCCCCGAGCGGCGCGCCAGGGGTTCGGCGGCGTTGGCCTTGCGGCCGGGGGATTGATTTTCGTTCGCCATGGTCTGTTCCTTGAAGGCTGCGGGCCAGGCTTCAGATGCGTGCGGCATCTCAAGAATGGCCCGACAGGCCCGTACTTAGGCGGGGCGGCAGCTCCGACACCGCGGCGCCAGAGCCTTGCTGGCCTAGATCCTGGCGTCGCCGGTATTGCCAGGTTGGATGGCGCCGGTATCGACGCCGGTAGACAGGCCGCCGCCGTCATCCTTGGCGCGATCGACCGGCGCCGGCTTCAGCTGTTCGTCTTCGCGCACCTTGGAGGTGTCGTTGTTGTCAGGCTTAGGCGGCTGTTTTTGATCGGTCATATTCGTTCTCCTGGGGACCTAGTCTCAACCCCGCCTGCTCTGGACGGTTCCGAGCGGTCCCTGCCGCATGACACCTCGCCCAAGAGCGAGAGCCGGAGGCTCGCCTGATCAGGCAAACTTGACGTTTGTACAAATTTGGACTATGTCCAATTCTGATCGGAGAATGAAGTGTCTTCCAAACCCCGCTTGGACGGAGATATTCAACCGGGGCCGCCGCGGCTGGACGTGGAGCGTTTTGCGCCGGAGAATCGACGTCGCTTGAGCGCTCCTGGCCTGCGCACCTTCCTCGCGATCAGCGACTTGTGGGGCCTTAGTGAAGAACAGCGCCGGCTGGTGCTCGGGCTTCCTTCACGGTCGACATTTCACAACTGGGCCAAGTCGGCCCGTGAGCATCGCGACATCACCCTCGATGTCGACGTGCTCATCCGTATTTCGTCCATCCTAGGGATCCACCAAGCACTAGGTGTGCTTCACGCGAACGAGGCGGACGCCGTCGCGTGGCTGCGCATCCCCCATCGCGCGACGGTGTTTGGCGGCCACCCGCCTTTGGCGCTCATTGTGAGCGGAACCCAGGACGGCTTGCTTGCTGTCCGGCGTTTCCTGGATGCAGCGCGCGGCGGCCTCTACATGCCGCCAAACGAGTTGGACCATGACTTCAGTCCATACTCAGACGCGGACATCGTATTCTCTTGAAGGCTGTGCACGCGCCCGCGCCGACGCCCAGCTTCCGCCTGGTTCCCTCGCGCTTTCCCCCGATCGGCGTTTTCGACACCGTCGCCACCCTGGCCGACCTTGAGGCGGTCATGGACCTGGCTGGGTGGACCAACGATCGACTGGTGGCTCAGCGCATCGCGCGCTTGCCGCAGAACGAGTGGGTCTACGGACGTCCCAATTCCAGCGTCGTCATGGCCGCCTTCCTTCATGTCGCTCCAGGCGGCATGCGCTTCAACGGACCCGATCTCGGCGCGTGGTACGCCGCCGACACGCTATCGACCGCCGCGGCCGAGGTGGGACACCATCTGCGACGCGAGGCCCATGCCAGGGGGTTGGCGACGGCCCAACGAACATATCGAACCTATTGCGCGACCCTGCTGGGTGAGTATCTCGACATTCGAGGCCAACAGTCCACGCACCCCGACCTCTATGACCCGGTCAGCTACTCAGCTTCTCAGACGATGGGTGAGGGCATCCGAGCTGCCGGGGAAAGCGGGATAATCTTTGACAGTCTGCGGCGCAGCGGCGGAACAAACATCGTCGCCCATCGCCCATTGAACATCAGCGAGGTCGTGCAGGCCGATCACTATGAGATATCCGTCACGGCGGCGGACAAGCGCATCGAGGTCAGACGGCTCGCCGCCTGATTTCCCACAGCTGGTGAGTGGCGTTAGGAGCGTTGACGCGCTCCACCGAGGCGCCCTTTAGACTTCGGCAAGGCGCCCCTCATCATCGATCAGCTGCAATCGACAGGGGAGGGAGGGGCCCCACCTCCACAGGACCAAATTGAGATCCTGCGCTCCCGCGCCCGCCGCGAAGCTCCTCACCAAGAGGCCATCAAAGCCCCTCGCGCTCAGCTCTCGGCTGAAAGCCTGGGTTCGAGCTTCACCGGCAGCCTTCATCTGATCGCGCCACGTGTCGTCTGCCAGTGCGGCGTGGTCCATCCCTTCAGCTGACAGCGCTCGGACGTCGCGCGCATCGAAGACACGTTCGATATCGGCTTCGTAGGAAACCAGCGTCGTGGGCTGAAGCGCGCCCACTTGGTTGGCCTCTCGCAAGGCTGTCATCGCGCCGAGCGACGTGTAGAGCGCGGGCGCACCCTTGGCGTTGAAGCGGCCTCCGTAGAGCGCCGCCCCGCGACCTGACATCGGTTCTCGGGCATAGATTGGGTTGAGAGCTCGATAGAGAGGTCCAGCGTAGCGCATCGCCTTGTCAGGCGTGGACGCCGGCGTCGACCGCGTCGATGTAGTCCAGGACATCATCTGCCCGACCGCTGCGCACCAGTTGCATTGCGGTCTGGCCCGAGAAGCCGGGCAGCGGTTCGGAACGGTACCAGGCATAGGCGATCAAGTCCGACCCGAACCTGGGCTCGACCTTGTTGAGCACCTCGGCCATTTCTCGAAGCCTGCGCTGCGTTTTAGGAGACTGAAAGCGATCCTTGCGCTGCACCGCGTCCTTGCCAAGGCCAGCCGTACGGGCCACCTCGTCAACAGTTGTGCGAAGGGCGTCGGCGATCTTGCGCGGCGCGAAGAAACCGCCGTCCGCATACTTCACCAGGGCCACGGATCGCACTCCCTTAAATGCCACATATTCTGACGCAATATGGCGTCAAAAGGATCGGCAATCAAGTTATCCATGCGGCGGGGGCGAATTCTCGCGGCCTCTCAAAGGATGAACGCTAGAGACCGGTCTGCCGTCGCAGTTCGTCCAAACGCTCGCGGGAG
This sequence comes from Phenylobacterium sp. Root1290, assembly GCF_001425305.1. Taxonomy (GTDB): domain Bacteria; phylum Pseudomonadota; class Alphaproteobacteria; order Caulobacterales; family Caulobacteraceae; genus Phenylobacterium. The sequence continues at coordinate 222,952 of NZ_LMEE01000004.1, forward strand.
ACAGTTTCGACGATGTCGCGCAAAGCCGCCGCCTCGGACGCCAGCGCCAGCAAGTCCTCGGCGCTGATTTCGTAGCTGGTCGAATAGCGCGCCTCCACATAGGCCCGCTTCAGAAGCTCAAAACGCCGACGGTCAGCGCGCTGCTCGCGCGGCCAAGCCGAGATCAACCGCGGTTCGCCCTGTTCCGCCAGCGAGCGGAGGAATTTGATGTTGTGGGAGCGCGGGAAGTAAAGCGTCCGCACCAACAGGAAGCAGGCGTAGGCCGTCTCGACTGCCTGGTGGAGATTGAAGGCTGCCTTGCTAGGCCAGTCGCCACCTTCGCCCTTCAAGCGGGCGTGTTCAGCAAGCTCAAGCCATGAATCCATAGAGGCCTGTTGCTTGCCGAAGTATCCCCTTGCCAGTTCGTAGGCGTCCTTCGCCGTCGGCGGCGCTGGATTGGCGAGCGGATGATTGGGCAACTCGTAAAGCAGCACGCCGTCGCGGACGATGTCGGTGAAGAAGTACTGCCCCTTGGAGAGCGCCTCGTTCACCTCCTGCATGGTGTGGACGATGATGTTGACCGTCCGCCCAATCTCCGGATTGCGCAGGATCTTGTCCTCGGCCACGTACCAGTAGTCGGCGATCTCGGTCAGCTTCTCGTGGCTGACGATGATCAGCAGATCGTAGTCGGACTGGTAGCCGTTCTCCGGTTCGTCGACCCAATCGTTGCGCGCATAGCTGCCGAACAGCGCGATCTTCAGGACCCGGCCCTGCTTGCGGAAGGGCTGGGTGCCGCCGGCGACCGCCGCGTCGAATTCGGCGAGCAGGGTCTGCGTCACCCGCGCCAGTTCGCGCTGCTGCAGCTCGGGAAGATGATCGAGGTCAGTTCTCATTACGTTCGAGTCTCGCCAATGGGCGACCCACTTGGCAAGCCCTTACCGTAAGTTGTCGTCCCGCCGGGCGTTGAGAACGTGCTTGAGCATACACGCCGGCGCCTTTAGCCCGAAGGCTTGGACATGCGCGCCGGCCGCCCGGCTAGCTCAAACCTGCAAAGCTAGGGCGCTTGCTTCCAAGGCCGTCATCCCAATCAGCGCGTTGGCGTCAGGTCCGCATTGGGTGGGTTGCAGGCATTCACGGCACTGACCGCCGGCCGTTTCCTGCCGGCACGAAGCGGCGTTGAAATCGGGCTA
>NZ_LMEE01000005.1 GCF_001425305.1 Phenylobacterium sp. Root1290
TTCAATACACAATCAACACCCTGACGCGGGGTGGAGCAGCCCGGTAGCTCGTCAGGCTCATAACCTGAAGGTCACAGGTTCAAATCCTGTCCCCGCACCCAAGGTTTAATCAAAAGCCCCCAGGCTCATCGCCCGGGGGCTTTTTGCTTGTCGGCGGTCGGCAGCAGTATCGAGCCCACCCGAGAGTGCCTGGACGAAACGGAAGGACACTGAAGCCGGATATCGGTGCTCCGAGGCGAACGCCGGATCCTGGGTCCGTAAGTACATCGAGGTCAAGCCCGACGCGCCGTCACGCCTAAGTTGAGTGGGGGTCCCTGCACCCAAAAGCGCCACGCGGCGGACCGGCCCTGCGCGGAGGCTCAAGGCGTCGACGCCCAGGGACTCGTACTGGTAGCCACCCTGTGACGCCGGCCTCAACGACACGCCCGCGGCGCGATCGAAAACCGCCGTGGGATCCCCATCCTCAAGGTAGGCGAGGAACTGCATCAGGTTGTGGACGGTGTGCGCCTGGGCCTGGGAGGCAATCGTGTCGAGGATCCGCGCGAAGTCGTTGAGGAACCGGCGCTTGGCGTCGGGAGTGGCCAGGCCTGGGCCATCCTCATTCGAACCATTACGGAAGGCGCCGGAGCCGTAGAAGATCTGGTTGCAAACGCCGTGCATCACCTGGTCGGCGGCGATGTAGAGCGGTTGCCATTTGGCGACCGTCGCCGCACCTGGAGACCCCGTCAGGTGCGGTCGTGTGGCCTTGAGATCCCTCTCGGCCGCCTGAGTCACCAGATCAAGGACCGCCCGGCCGCGAACAGCCGTGTCTGCTTCGCTATCCGGCGTGTCGCCCCGGAACGGGTAGAAGAACACCGCGCGCGGGAAGTGCAGCATCGCGTGGATGTATTCGCCGCCGCGGAGCAGGTCAGACGCCCAGGTGCGGACACAGGCCCCGCACTTCGGCTGGTCATGCACCACGTGGAGCAGGGCTGCTAAGTTCGCGAAGGGTTCCACATCGCGGGTGCGGCCTTTGCGCTGCTCATCCCGCGCGCGCGACCAGTCCAGCTTCAGAAGACCATCCATGATCGCGGTTGAGTGCGAATTTGCGAGAGTTTCGATGCGGTGCAGGAATCGCGTCGAGGCGTAGCTTGACGCTTTACGCACCGCTTTCCCCGAAATCGAGCTATCCGCGTCGAGGCTTGGGCGCCAGGTCGTGAACAGCCATGTTCTTATGGAGAGCGAAGCATGCCCGATGGGCAGGTTGATCCGGCGCGTCTTAAAGGCGATGCGCTGCGGCGTTGGTACTTGCGCACGTCTGAGGAGGTCCAAAAAGAGCGACAGGCTGCCGACAGCGTACGGTACGGCAGTCTCTACGCTCCTCCGCCGGATGATCTTGCCGAGTTGCGGCATCAGCAGGCGGAATTCGAACAGAAGCGGCGGGAGATCTCCAAGGAGAACAGCTGGATGGCCGTGCCGGCGCTTGCTCCCGCTGCCGCAGTACTAGGCCTTGAGGCTGCGGCCGCTATCGCCGCACGGCTCGTGCCTCAAGCGGTCCCCCGTGGACCGCTCGTGCTGACCGAGCGGATGCCTCATCTGCGGGTCGGCCACAACTGGGCGACCAGAGCTGGGCAACGCGCAGATAAGTTCTACAAGGACATGGCGCGAGGTAAGGAAGGTTGGCAGCCTGAGCCGAGGGTAGCTGGACCTAACGGAACGACACTCAAGCCGGATGTTGGCGCCCCAAGGCGAACGCCGGATCCCGCGGTCCGCAAGTACATTGAGGTCAGCCGGACACGCCGTCCGGAAGAGCGGCGGCGGCAAGGCAGGTGAAGAAATACGAGGAAGCCACCGGCCAGAAGGTGAGAGCCCTGTTCTACGATCCAAAGAGGTTCATGTGATGCGGCGTTCTTATGCGAGTGCGCTCCACAGGGTTCTTGATCCCATGGGCTTCAAACGCTCTGGCGACGATTGGGTACGGGTTCGAGGCGATATGTGGGAGTGCGTGAACCGGCAATCCAGTCGGCTGGGTGGCGTGACGGTCAATCTCCTCATGAAGGATCTTGAGACGGAGAAGCTCTTCCTCTCCATTTTTGGTCCCGCGGGCGCCCTTCAGATGCCCCCAATCGATACCCGGCTAGGAGCGTTGATTGATGGCTACGATCGTTGGTGGAAGAGGGAAGAGGTAAACGGGCCGAGCGAGATGGCGGAAGCCGTAGTCCAGTATGGTCTTCCCTGGTTCGACCGGGTGCGGACTCTTGAGCAGCAAGCGGAGAACTGGTTCGGCAGAAGGACGGCGCTATCCGAACGTGGCTATCACGGACCCTCCCTAGTGGGACTGGCTCTCACACTTCATCGAATGGGCGAGGGAGAAGAGGCTTGCGAAGTCCTTCGGAAGCCGGTGCCCAAGACCGCTATTCCTGCGAACATCGAGAGGGTCGCGAGGGTGCGGCGGTGGCTCGGGTGTAACGCTTAAGCGGCAAACGCCACCGCGAAAACTGTGCGATACCGACCAGATCGGGCTCGGCCGCCGCTCTCGGTGGAGGGTGTGAGGTATCGCTGCGTGCGCGTCCCCGCACCCAAATCTCACAACCCTCCCGCATCCGCAGGAGGGTTTTTTCATGCCCGGAAGCCAACGCCATACCGCGGCGTCCTTTCATCGACGCAATCTGTTGCTCACAGCGTAGACTTCGAGCGCCCGCAGGATTCGCGGGCGGGTAGCTGTGTGGAGCGTCTCATGATCATCGCCGGATGGATTCTCGCCATACTGGGCCTCGCCCAGGTCGTCTTCGCCGGCACGATCGAGGTTTCTCAACTGACCGAGGGCAATCGTCTGATCGGCCTGGCGCCCAGCGTCATCGCCAATGTCGACCTGGTCGGCCAAAGGGCGATGATCCACACCGGCGGCTGCGCGACCTTCCTGGCCGGCGTCGTGTTCATCGGCGCGGCCTATCTGAAGCCCGCCCCTCCCGGACAGGAGTCCAAGGCCTGGACCGGCATCGCGGCCATCGCCGCCCTGGTGCTGACCGTGGCGGCGGTGGGCGGCTTCGGCGCCTTTCTCTATGCGCTGCACGGCCAGAACGCCGACCAGCGGCTGGTCGACGAGATCCGCGCCCGCGAAGCGGCCAACGAGTCGACCGAGGCGCTCATGAAGGAGGCCGATCGGCGCCTGCGCAACGAGGCCGAGGCGGCCGAAGCGTCGCGCTGATCCGAACAGGCTTGCGCTGAAGCTCAGGTGCTTTCATGGAGAGCGCCATGAGCGCGCCCCAGTTCTTCGATCTCCGAGCCACCCACAATCCGCACCGTTGGTACCTGCCGCTGACCCCTGCGGTCTGCGTCGGTTCACGCGACAACCTCTTCATGTTCGGCGGGGTCGGCATGGCCTCGGCGATCACCGCGCTGGAGCGGACCTGCGAGCGGCCGGTGATCTGGGCGACGGCGCAGTATCTGTCCTATGCCCGACCGCCCAGCGTGGTGGACCTCGATGTCTGGGTGCCCGCGGCCGGCAAGTACAACAGTCAGGCCCGCGTGATCAGCCATGTCGGCGACAAGGAGATCCTGACGGTCAACGCCGCCCTCGGCGCGCGGCCCAGCGAGATCTCGCGCCAATGGCTGGCCATGCCGGAGGTGGCGCCGCCGCAGGATTGCGAAGCGGCCGACCATTGGCGCGGCGGCGGCGATGACCTGCACAGCCGCATCGAGGTGCGCGTCGCCAAGGGCCGCTATGGCGGCACGGAGGTGAGCGACGGCGGCGAAGACGGCCGCCTGCTGCTGTGGATCCGGCCGCGGGACGGGGTGGCCATCGACGCCGGCATGCTGGCGATCATGGCCGATTTCATCCCCGGCGCGGTCGGCAATGCGCTGGGCCTCAACGCCGGCGGCAACAGCCTCGACAACACCATCCGCTATCGCAGGATTGTGCCGACGGAGTGGGTGCTCTGCGACATTCGCATCACCGGCGTGCACGGCGGCTTCGGCCACGGCGCCATGTACCTGTTCGCGCAGGATGGGGAGCTGATGGCCACGGCTAGCCAGTCGCTGATCGTGCGCGTTCGCGACTAGGCCAGCGCCTCCAACAGTGCGACGCGAGCCAGGTCCTTCGGTCGTCCGAAGCGGCGGCAGATGGCCGCCTGCTCGCCGGCGCTGGGCGTGAACAGCATCCGGCCGCGCCAGCTGACCGGTTCACGTGTCGCCGGGACCACCGGCGCCCAGACGCCGTCCGAGAACGCCTCGAAGCCTGCCATGATCTCGATCGGCAGTGGGGCGACGATGGCCTTGGCGAAGATCCTCGAACGGAACAGAGGCGAGGGCGCCGCCGCCAGCGGCTCGGCGCTCCACTGCGCCAGCAGCGTCGTGGCGTCGCGTTCGCTGACGATCAGGTCGACGTCGGGCGGCGTCAGGCCCGGGACGCCGACCAGCGCCATGCCCGCGCTGCCGAACACCCACCAGGGATCGAGCAGCCCGGCGCAACCGTCGGCGACGACGTCCAGGGCGCTCGCCAGCGCCTCGCTGATCTGCGGCTCGCTCATGTCCGCGTCCTAGAGAGGTTCACGCGCAGGCTCAATCAGTTGTAGGGCTAGGCGGGCGCCGAGTACGGGCGCGGCAGGGGAGGAGACGCGGCATGGAACTGGTTCGAAAACACGGGCCTTGGGCCCTGCTGGCCGCGATCGGCGCGGTCTCGCTGGCCGTGCTGGCCACGGCGCGAGGCGAGAACGTCAACGCGCTGTGGATCCTGACCGCGGCGCTCTGCGTCTACCTGGTCGCGTACCGCTACTACAGCCTCTACATCGCCCAGCGCGTGATGCGGCTCGACGCCGCTCGGCCGACGCCGGCGATCACCCGCAACGACGGCTTGGACTACGTTCCGACCAACAAATACGTCCTGTTCGGCCACCACTTTGCGGCCATCGCGGGCGCGGGACCGTTGGTCGGTCCTGTGCTGGCGGCCCAGATGGGCTATCTGCCCGGCGTGCTCTGGATCCTGACGGGGGTCGTGCTGGCCGGCGCGGTGCAGGACTTCCTGGTCCTGATCATCTCCATGCGCCGCGACGGCAAGTCGTTGGGCGAACTGATCCGCGAGGAGCTTGGCCCGATCCCCGGCGTCATCGCGCTCTTCGGCGCCTTCATGATCATGGTGATCATCCTGGCGGTGCTGGCGCTGATCGTGGTCAAGGCCTTGACCGCCAGCCCCTGGGGCACGTTCACCGTCGCCGCGACGGTGCCGATCGCCATCGCCATGGGCGTCTACATGCGCTTCATCCGCCCCGGCCGGATCGCCGAGGTTTCGATCTTCGGCTTCGTCATGCTGATCCTGGCGATCGTCGGCGGCCAGAAGGTCGCCGCCTCGCCGGAACTGGCGGCCATGTTCACCCTCACCGGCCTTCAGCTCTCGTGGATTCTCATCGGCTATGGCGCGGTCGCCGCCGTGCTGCCGGTCTGGCTGCTGCTGGCCCCGCGCGACTACCTGTCCACTTTCCTGAAGATCGGCGCGATCCTGGCGCTGGCCATCGGCATCATCATCATGCGGCCCGAGCTGCAGATGCCGGCCGTCACCCAGTTCGCCGCCGGCGGCGGGCCGGTCTGGTCGGGCACCCTGTTCCCGTTCCTGTTCATCACCATCGCCTGCGGCGCGGTCTCGGGCTTCCACGCCCTGATCTCGTCGGGCACGACCCCAAAGCTGATCGACAACGAGGTCAACGCCCGCTTCATCGGCTACGGCGGCATGCTGATGGAGAGCTTCGTGGCGATCATGGCGATCATCGCCGCCTCGATCCTCGATCCCGGCGTCTATTTCACGATGAACAGTCCTGCCGCGGTGATCGGAACGACCGCCGAAAGCGCCTCGGCCGCGGTCGGCGCCATGGGCCACCCGATCTCGCCGGAGGTCATCGAGCAGACCGCCAGGGACGTCGGCGAGACGACCATCATCTCGCGCGCCGGCGGCGCGCCGACGCTCGCGGTCGGGATGGCGCACATCTTCTCGCACGTGCTCGGCGGCAAGGCGATGATGGCCTTTTGGTACCACTTCGCCATCCTGTTCGAGGCGCTCTTCATCCTGACCGCCGTCGACGCCGGCACTCGGGCTGGACGCTTCATGCTTCAGGATCTGCTCGGGACCTTCATCCCGAAGTTCAAGGAGACGTCTTCCTGGACGGCTAACCTGACGGCCACGGGGCTTTGTGTCGCCGCGTGGGGCTTCTTCCTGCACCAGGGGGTGACTGATCCGCTCGGCGGGGTGAATACGCTCTGGCCCTTGTTCGGCATCTCCAACCAGATGCTGGCGGCCATCGCGCTGATCATGGCCACTGTGGTGATCTTCAAGATGAAGCGGCACCGCTACGCCTTCGTCACCATCATCCCGGCGGTGTGGTTGTGCATCTGCACGCTGACGGCGGGCTTCCAGAAGCTGTTCTCGCCCGATCCGGCCATCGGCTTCCTGTCGCACGCCCGCAAGTACGGCGACGCCCTGGCGGCGGGCGAGGTTCTGGCCCCGGCCAAGGGGATGGCCGACATGAGCAAGATCGTCTGGAACGACCGTATCGACGCGGCGCTCTGCGCCGTGTTCATCGCTGTGGTGTTGAGCATGATCTGGTTCGGGATCACGGCCTGCCTGAAGGCATATCGGGCCGATGGCTGGACGGCGCGGGAGATCAATCCCGACGCGATCCCGGCGGAGTAGGGGACATGGCCTCGCCCAATCCCTTCGCCCGCTTCGCCCAATGCGTCTGCGACGGCGCGCGCCTGATGGTCGGGGTCCCGAACTATGAGACCTATGTCGAGCATCTGGCCACGACCCACCCCGACCGGGTCCCCATGACCCGCACCGAGTTCTTCCGCGATCGCCAGGACGCCCGATACGGGGCCGGAGGTCGCGGCGGGTTTCGCTGCTGCTGAAATGCGAAAGGCCGGCGTCTCCGCCGGCCTTTGCTACACAGAACTGGGAGGTGCGCTTAGCGCGCGGCCAGGGCCGAATTCGACGGGGCCTGGGCGGTCGCGTAGTTGTCGAGGCTGACCTTCACGGTCGCCTTCACGCAGCGCGAATAGGCGTCGAGCGCCAGGGCTTCGCTGCGGGTGGCGCGGAAGCAGACATTGCGCGCGGCCTTGGCCACGTCGGCTTCGACTTGGGCTTGGCTCTTGCCGGCCAGCGGAACGCTGATCGAAGCGGCTTGAGCGGGAGCGGTGATGGCGAAAACGGCCACGGCGGTCAGAGCAAGAGTACGGATCATAATCACTAGTTCCCGGAAAGGGGTTGGGGCCAACCACCTCCCGACGTTTCCCTTGGCGACGGTTCAAATTCTCGCGTGACCGTTTCGCCTGATCTTTTTCCTGCCCTTTGGTGGACGAGGTTTCAAGCGAATTTGTTGCGGTGCAATAGCGCAGTTGTGCGCTGCAACCGCGATGGGCGCCGGCGCCCAATTTTCAGCAGCGGGGCGAAAAGCGGCGGTTTGGGCACGTCGATTGCGGTGGACAACCCCGACGGCCCCGAAATGAAACACTTGCCATCCTCGGGGCTTCACCATTGAGTAACCTTCGTTAACGCTCCGAGGTCCCATGTTCCTGTCCGCTCTCGCCGCCGCCGTGATCTCGACCTCGTACGCCGCGCCGGCGCCGACAGTGTCGCCGGTCGTCGAGCCGGTGGCCCAGGCCGTGCTGGTGGATTGCCAGGTCAGCGGCGCGAACCTGACCGATTGCAAGGCCCTGGACGCCGATGGCGCGCCGGCCGCCGAGGCGGTGAAGCTGGCGGCTCAGGTCGAGGTGCCCGAGGCCTTCGCGCTGGCCAACCCCGGCCGCATCGTCATCAAGATGAACGTCACGCCGTAAGGCGGTTGACCGCGCGGCGCGCCTGACGCCTTCTCCCGCCCAATAAGCAGGGAACGGGAGAACGGCATGGACCAGCGCAGACTTGGCGACTTCAACGTCTCGGCCATCGGGCTGGGCTGCATGAGCCTCTCCCACGCCTACGGTTCGCCGCCGCCGCGGGAACAGGCCGAGCGGGTGCTGAAGGGCGCGCTGGACGCCGGTTACACCTTCCTCGACACCGCGGCCGTCTACGGCGTCGGCCACAACGAGACCCTCGTGGGCGAGGTGCTCAAGGACCGTCGCAGCGACTACATCCTTGCCTCCAAGTGCGGGCTGACCAATGGCGATCAGCGCGAACTCAACGGCCATCCGGACGTCCTGAAGGCCACCTGCGAGGGCAGCCTGAAGCGCCTGCAGACCGACGTCATCGACCTCTACTACCTGCACCGCTGGGACAAGCGCGTTCCGATCGAGGAGAGCGTCGGCGCCCTGGCCGACCTGGTCAAGGAAGGGAAGATCCGGGCCATCGGCCTGTCGGAGGTGTCGGCCCCGACCCTGCGCCGTGCGCACGCCACCCACCCGATCACCGCCCTGCAGACAGAGTACTCGCCGTGGACCCGCAACCCAGAGATCGCGGTGCTCGACGCTTGCCGCGAACTGGGAGTGACCTTCGTCGCCTTCAGCCCGGTCGGCCGCGGCTTCCTGGCCGGCGGCGTGTCCGATCCGGCGGCGCTGGAGGACGGCGACTTCCGCAAGGCGATGCCCAGATTCCAGGGCGAGGCCTTCGCCGCCAATCTGAAGATGTTCGAGGGCTTCGCCGCCCTGGCGCGCGAGGCGGGCTGCACGCCGGCGCAACTCTGCTTGGCCTGGCTGCTGCGCAAGGACGACACGCTGGTGCCGATCCCCGGCACGACCAGCCCTGACCATATGCGAGAGAACGCCGCCGCCGCCGCCGTCACGCTGTCGGACGCGGTGATGGCCAAGGTGGAGGAGCTGGTGAACCCGCAGACCGTCTCCGGTCCGCGCTACGCGCCCGCCATGCAGGCGTCGGTGGACACCGAGGGCTAGGCTGAACCGAGGCTTGTCGCGGCCGCCCGCAGCGCATCCTGCGCCATGCGGCGGGCGCGATCGGCGACTTCTTCGATTGGCAGGTCCCGCAACCCGCGCGGGCGCGGCAGGCTGACCTGGACGGTCACCCCGTCATCGGTCAGCACGGACACGCCGACGATGGTGGGGCTGACGGTTACGGAGGGCGGCAGGGAAAGATCGCTCATCGCGTTGCTCCTGTTGTCCCCCTCCCGCGCCGGATTTGACCGCGCGCGGCCGCGAAGTCCAGGCACGCTTTTATGACTGTCCCGGCAGGGAACCGTTAGGACGCGAGCGCGCCAAACAGCTCTTCATGCCGGGCGCAGACCGCAGGCCAGAGATCGCGCGCTTCTGGGATGTCCAGTTCGAAGCGATCGCGCAGGATGTTCGCGAATACATCCGCCGAATCAATGAGCTGTGTCGTCTTCTCGCCGGGCCGGATGAAGTTGAACGTGCGGCCGCGCAGCACCGCGACCCCGCCCGGTTCGTGGCGGAAGGCGAAGGCGGTCTGGGTGAACACCGAGTCCGGCGCGCTGCTGAGCGAGCGGCACATGGCGGCCAGTTCCCCGCGATCGGCCGGCTCGTTGCGGAAGTCGTAGTACGGCGCGCCGCCCAGCGGATGATTGTGGAACCGCAGCCAGCCGTCGTCGAGCGCCTCGAATGCGAAGTCGAAGCCGGCGCAGTGGTGCGGCCCGAACTCCAGGGGCGCGGCCTCCAGCAGCGCGTCGCCGAACCCGACATCGGCGATGTACGGCCGGTCAAGGTCGACCCGCAGGACCAGGTGGTTGGCGTGCGAGCTCGGTCCGCGCTCGCCGCGCAGCACCGCCCCGGCCATCTCGGTCACCTCGAAGCCGACCTCCCGCAGCATCGCGCCGAGCAGGCCGTTCATCTCGTAGCACCAGCCGCCGCGCCGCCGCGTGACTAGCTTGTCGAACGCGGCCTTCGGGTCGAGCGTCATCGTCCGCCCCAGCTGGACGTCGAAGTTCTCGTAGGGGATCGTGCGCAGGTGCAGGCGCTGCATCGCCTTCAGCGTCTCGGCGTCCACACGTGGGACGCCGGAAAAGCCGATGCGGTCGAGATAAGCCTGAAGGTTCAACTCTACTCCTTGGCCGGCGGGGCGGCGCCCTGGATCATGGCCACGATCTCCGGCCGGATCTTGTCGGAGCCCTTTTCCATCATATGCGAGACGATTCTGGCGCCTACCGCGGCGCGGGTCTGCGATGTGAACTCGGTCTTGTTGCTCCGAACCCAGTCTATCGACGCCTGGCGATTGACGTTCAGCTGCTGGAAGTGCGGAACCACGTAGCGCGCGATCATCTCGTAGGAGCGCTTGGTGTCCTCCCAGCGCGCCCAGTTGTGCGCCATCAGCAGGAAGCAGCCGAAGCCGCCGCTCTCGTCGACCAGCTGCTGCAACCGCTCGATCGCGTCGTCAGGCGTGCCCACCACCGCCTGGCCCAGCGCCAGATAGGCCTCGACCGGGTCGCCCTTGAAGTCGTCGGGCACCATCGGCAGGTTGGCGATCTCCTTGAAGTAATAGATCCACTTCTCCAGCCCGAAGCGGATCTGTTCGATCGCCTTGTCCTTGGTCTCGGCGATGTGCATCTGGCCGACCAGCCGCCAGCGGCTGCGGTCCATGGTTTGGCCGTTCTCCTTGGCGATGTCCTCGGCGATGCCCCAGTTGGCGGCCAGCGAGTTGAAGCCCGCGCTGGTGGTGGCGCCCAGCGACAGCAGGCCCGCGCCATGCTTGCCCGCCGCCCGCGCCCCGGTCGGCGAGACCTGGCTGGCCACGGCGATCTCGACCGAGGGCCGCGAATAGGGCGTCATCTGCAGGCGGGCGTTGACCAGGCTGAACCAGTCGCTTTCGTGGGTCACCGCCTCGCCGCGCAGCAGCGGGACCAGCACGTCCAGCGCCTCGTCCATGCGGTCGCGCTGCTTGGCGACCGGAATGCCCATCATGAAGGCGTCGGAGACCAGCGCGCCTGGCCCGACCCCGAACATCACCCGCCCGCGGGTCATGTGGTCGAGCTGGTTGATGCGGTCGGCCAGCATCATCGGGTGGTGATAGGGCAGGGACGAAACGCCAGTGCCCAGCCGGATGTGCTTGGTCCGCTCGGCCGCGGCGGCGATGAACACTTCGGGGCTGGCGATCAGTTCGTAGGCGGCCGAGTGATGCTCGCCGATCCAGGCTTCCTCGTAGCCCAACTGGTCCATCCACTGCACCAGTTCCAGGTCCCGCTGGATGGCCAGGGTCGGGTTCTCGTCGAGCGGATGGAACGGCGCGATGAAGGCCCCGAAGCGGAGTTTGTGTCCGAGCATGTGGCCCTCCCATGGCCGTTTGCGCGAGGCTAACTCCCAATTTGCAAGCAGCGCCAGGGTGACGGCGCGTCAGCGCGCGGCCTCCTGGGCCGCCTCCAGAAAGCGCAGAACCGAGAGCTCGAACCCCCGTGCCGAATTCCCGGCCTTCAGTGGCAGCGCGCCTCGCTCATAGGCCTCCAGCACCAGGGGATGGATGTAGGAGCTGCGGCACACCGCGGCCGTGTTGCCCAGCAGCGCGGCGGCGGCCTTCACCGTCGTCGCCACCCGGCGCCTGGCCTCGGCCGCGTCCTTGGCCGGCGGCTGCTCGACCAGGCCCCGCGCGGCGTAAAGCGTCCCCGCCCAGGTGCGGAAATCCTTGGCCGAGAAGCCTTCGCCCATGGCCGCGCGGATGTAGTCGTTGACGTCGCTGGATTCCACGGCGCGCCGCTCGCCCGCCTCGTCCACATACTGGAACAGCCGCTGGCCGGGCACGTCCTGGCAGGCCTTGACGATCCGCGCCAGGCGCCGGTCGCGAAAGCCGGTGCGATGGACCTTGCCGCTCTTGCCGCGGAATTCGAACACCGCCCCGCCGCCGGTGATCTCCGCGTGCCGGTCGCGCAGGGTGGTCAGGCCGAAGCTTTTGTTGGTCTTGGCGTACTCGGCGTTGCCGACCCGGATCAGGGTCAGCTCCATCAGCGCCGCCACCGCGGCCAGAACCTTGTCGCGCGGCAGCCCGCGCCGGCGCAGGTCGGTCTCGACCTGCTTGCGAAGCCTGGGCAGGGCGCGGCCAAAGGCGATCAGCCGCTCGAACTTCTCCTCGGCCTGACTGCGGCTCCAGCCGTCGTGATAGCGGTACTGCTTGCGCCCACGGGCGTCGCGGCCCGTCGCCTGGATGTGCCCGCGCGGCGAGGCGCAGATCCACACATCCTTCCAGGCCGGCGGCAGCACCAGCGCCCGGATACGCTCCAGGGTCGTCTCGTCCTTGACCGGCTCGCCGTCCGCGTCCCGGTACGTGAACCCTGTGGCGCCCGCCACGCGGGTCAGGCCCGGATCGTGATCGTTCACATAGACAAGTCCGCCCGCCAGCGGCGGGGCTGCGTCGAGGGGCATGGAGCGCCTTTGGAGATGTCGGCGGGACGTGGCAGGAAGCACCGTCGCTCAAACATGGGCCGCGACCGCCCGGTTCCCTCGCAAGGACGCCGCCTTGAACTACCGCCACGCCTTCCACGCCGGGAACTTCGCCGACCTGGTCAAGCACGCCGCGCTGCTCGACCTCCTGGCGCGCATGCAGGCCGCGCCAGGGCCGCTCAGTGTCTTTGACACCCACGCGGGCAGAGGCCTTTACGATCTCACCGGCGACGAGGCCCAGCGTTCGGGCGAGGCCAAGGCCGGGGTCGTCCAGCTGATGCGCTCGCCTGACCTGCCGCCGGCGCTGCAGCCGCTGCGCCAGGCGGTGGCGCGCCTCAATGGCGGCGACGAGGTCGGCCTCTACCCCGGCTCGCCGTTGCTGGTCGCCGCGACCCTGCGCAAGGGCGACGCCTATCTCGGCTGCGAACTGCGGGCTCCGGAACACTCGGCCCTTTCCGAAACGCTGCGCAGCTGGCCGGCGGCCAAGACGGCCTGCGCCGACGGCTATGTCGAGGTCGCCGCCCGCCTGCCCAGGGAAGGCGCGGTCCTCGTCCTCATCGACCCGCCGTTCGAGAAGAGCGACGACTACGAACGCTGCGCCGCTTCGCTCGGCGCGCTGACGCGCAAGAACCCCTCGGCGGTGGTGATGGTCTGGATGCCGGTCAAGGACCTGGAGACCTTCGACGCCTTCCTTCGCGAGGCCGAGGACGCCTATGACGGGCCCCTGCTGGTGGCCGAGGCGCGCATGCGGCCGCTGACCGACCCGATGAAGATGAACGGCTGCGCCCTGGTGATCGCCAATGCGCCGGACGGCTTCGACGCCCCGCTTGCCGAGATCTGCGAGTGGACCGTCAGCCGGCTGGGCGATCGCGGCAAGGCCCAGGTCTGGACGACCTGAAACCTTCATTTTGCGCCTGCGAAAAGTCGGGCTAGGGTTTGCTGCATCGCACAAACCCTAGCTGTTTGGAGGCGTTACCCATGGCTCTCACCATGTTCGAAGAAGGGCCCGCGGCCCTTGATCCCCAGAAGGCGTTCAACATTCCTGTCGGCGCGGCCTCGCCGCTCTGGTTCATGTTCGCGGGCGCGGCGTCCGCGGGCGTCGCCTATTGGTGGATGACCCGCTGGGTCGAGCACGCCAATCTCGAGGCCTTGCTGGGCCCGGCCAAGCCGCAGCTCGTGAGCGCGCCAGAGCCGTCGCCTGAGCCCTCGCCTGAGCTTATCCCTGAGCCGGCCACGGTGGCCGCCGAGACTGCCGCCGTCGCGCAGGCGATGGTGGAGGAGGCGGTCGACGTCGCCGCCGCGGTGGTTGAAACGGTGGCGGCGCCGCCAGAAGCCGAGCCGGCGGCGGAACCGCCGCTGAAGGCGCGCGCAAAGCTTCGTCCCACCGACGATCCCGCTTCCGACGCCTGACCCTTGGCGCGGCGGGCCGCGCCGCGCTATCCCTGGCCAGTTGCAGACGGCGAGGGGAACGCGCGTGGCCAAGCGGGCCTTCGATATCCTGGCGGCCCTGGCCGGACTGATCGTGCTCGCCCCCATCATGGCGGCGATCGCGCTCGCCGTTCGCATGGATAGTCCCGGCCCGGCGCTGCACTGGTCCAGCCGCGTCGGCCGCTACAATGCGCTCTTCAAGATGCCGAAGTTCCGCACCATGAAGACCGGCGCGCCCAACGTGGCGACCCATCTGCTGACTGATCCCGACGCCTGGATCACGCCGTTGGGGCGGTTCCTGCGCCGCACGAGCCTGGACGAGTTGCCCCAGCTCTGGAGCGTGCTGGTCGGAGACATGAGCCTGGTCGGGCCGCGGCCGGCCCTGTTCAACCAGGATGACCTCGTCGCGCTGCGCACCGCGGCCGGCGTCGAGGCGCTGCGGCCGGGCGTGACCGGCTGGGCGCAGATCAACGGCCGCGACGACCTGCCCAACACCGACAAGGCCCGACTGGACGCCGATTACCTGGCCCGTCGCGGCCTCGTTCTCGACGTCCGCATCATCGCGATCACCCTTGTCGCGGCCTTTTCCGGCCGAGGCGTCCGACACTAGCGGCGCCACCGGCCGCCGGCTCGCGCGTTCTGGAACATTCCGGAGCGAGGCCATTGCCGAAGGACACGACCGAAACCAGCCAGCGCGGCGTCAGACATTGGCTCAGCACCCACCGCAGGGGGCTGGCCGTTTCGGTGGCCGGCGTCGCAATCGTTTTTGTCGGCGGCGTGGCGGTGCTGGCGATGCTCGACTGGAACCAGCTGCGCGGCCCCGTGTCGCGTTTCGCTTCGGCCCGTCTCGACCGCGAGGTGGCGATCAAGGGCGATCTCGACGTGCGGCCGTTCAGCTTCACGCCCAGCGCCAGCGTCGGCGGCCTGCAGATCGGCAACCCGGCCTGGGCCGGCAAGGGCCAGATGGCTGACATCGAGCGCCTCGACCTCCAGATCGAGGCGCTGCCACTGCTGCGCGGCCAACTGGTATTCCGCCGCCTGGAGCTGACCAAGCCGCGCATCGCCCTGCTGCGCGACGCCAAGGGCCGGGCCAACTGGTCGTTTCGCCCCGACGCGCCGCCCAAGCCGCTGCGATTGCCGCCAATCCACGATTTCCGCATCGAGGGCGGCCAGATCTCGTTCAAGGACGCCGGCCGTCAGATCACGCTCGACGCCGCCGTCAACGCCGCCGAGCGGCGGGGCTCGGCCAGTGCAGGCTTCGTCGTCGCCGGGACGGGCAAGATCAACGGCGCACCGTTCCGCCTGGACCTGACCGGCGGCCCGCTGGTCAACGTCCGCCCCGGACGCCCCTATCCCTTCGACGCCGATGTGCGCGCCGGAGCCACGCGGATCCTGGCCAAGGGCGACATCACGCGTCCCTTCGATCTCGGGCGCTTTCAGGCGCGGGTCACGGCCAGCGGGCCGGATTTGGCCGACCTCTACGATCTGACTGGCGTGGCCTTCCCCAACTCACCGCCGTACCGGCTCTCAGGCCGGCTGTCGCGTGACCAGAAGCTCTGGCGCGTGGCCGATGTGGGCGGAAAGGTCGGCGACAGCGACATGGCCGGGAATCTCTCGGTGAACACCGCTGGCGAGCGGCCCTTCCTCACCGCGGACCTGCGCTCGCGGCGGTTGGATTTCGACGACCTGGCGGCGGTGTTCGGCGGCGCGCCCAGCCAGGGCGCGGGCGAGACGGCCTCGCCAGGCCAGCAGGCGGTCGGCCGCCAGATGGCCTCGCAGCACCGCTTGCTGCCTGACGCCACCCTGAACGTTTCCCGCATCCGCGCCATGGACGCCGACGTGAAGTACAGCGCCGCCAGCATCAATGCGCCGCGTTTCCCGCTGCGGGCGGGGTCCGTGCGTATCCGGCTGAAGGACGGCGTGCTGGACGCCGACCCGCTGCGCCTCGACCTCACCCAAGGCTCCATTGCCGGTCAGGCCAAGCTCGACGCCCGCCGCGACATGCCCGTCAGCAGCATCGACCTGCGCCTGTCGCGGGCGCGCATCGAACAGCTCATCCCGATCCGCAGCGGAGGGGCCGCTCCGATCACCGGCGCCCTGGTCGGCCGCGTGAAGCTTAGCGGGGCGGGGGCTTCGGTCCGCGAGGCGGCGGCTCACGCCGACGGCCAGGCGCTGTTCGTGGCCCCGGGCGGCGAGATCCGCGCGGCCTTCGCCGAGCTCATGGGGATCAACGTGACCAAGGGGCTCGGCCTGCTGCTAGCCAAGGATCAGAGCAAGACCGAGCTGCGCTGCGCGGTCGCGCACTTCCAGGCCCGGAATGGGGTCCTGACCGCCAATCGGATCATCATCGACACGACGCCGGTGCTGAGCACCGGCGAGGGCCGGATCGATCTGCGCGACGAGACGATGTCCCTGCGCATCACCGGCCAGGCCAAGGAGCCGCGGCTGATCCGCCTTACCGCGCCGGTCACCGTCAACGGCCCGATCGTCCAGCCGAAGTTCGGCGTCGAAGCTTCCGGCGCGCTGGCCCAGGGCGGCGCGGCCGCCGCGCTGGGGGCTCTGGTCGCGCCGCTGGCCGCTGTCCTGCCGTTCGTGGACCTGGGTCTTGCCGAAGACGCCGCCTGCGGATCGCTCATCGCCCAGGCCGGCCGTCAGGGCGCGCCGGTGGCCAAGCCGCGCACCTAGGCGCCTGCGAGAATTGCGCAATCAGCGCTGGTCATCGTCCATTGACGCCCGACAGACGGGCGCCCACTCTGGACCGATCAGAAAAGCAGAGGTTCGACGATGCCCTTCCGCCCCGCCAAACCCCTCGCCATCGCGCTCGTCCTGGCGCTTGGCGCCTCCGGCGCGATCGCCGCAACGGCCGTAGAGACCGCGATCGCCACGCGCCAGGCCGGCTACAAGAAGATCGGCGCCTCGTTCAAGGCGATCAGCGACGAGCTCAAGAAGGGCTCGCCCGACGCCAAGCTCATCGCCGCCAACGCCCAGGTCGTGAACGCCCAGGCCGCGCAGGTGACCAAGTGGTTCCCCAAGGGTTCCGGCCCCGAGGCGGGTTTCAAGACCGAAGCCAAGCCCAACATCTGGACGGACTCCGCCAAGTTCGGCGCTGCGGCCGCCAACTTCCAGACCCAGGCGGGCAAGCTGCAGACCGTCGCGGCGGCCGGCGACATCGACGCCATCAAGGCGCAGTTCCGGGCGACCGGCGGCACTTGCAAGGCTTGCCACGACGTCTATCGCGTCGAGAAGTAGCGTGGCGTCCGACGCTGCGGCAGGACCGCCGCGCCCGCTCTGGGACCTGCCGACCCGGATCGTCCATTGGTCGCTGGTCGTGCTTCTGCTCGTGTCGTGGTTCACGGCGGGCGAGAACATGCAGGTCCACCGCTGGTCCGGCTACGCGATCATCGGCCTGCTGGTCTTCCGGCTTTGGTGGGGCGTCGCCGGCGGTTCGACCGCTCGCTTCACGCACTTCCTGAAGGGGCCGGGCGCGACGCTCGCCTACATGCGCACGCTGGGCGCGCGCCGGGCCAGCGACGGGGCCGGCCACAATCCGCTGGGCGCCTGGAGCGTCCTGGCCATGCTGGCTGTAATGCTGGTCCAGGTCGGTCTGGGCCTGTTCGCCAGCGACCTCGACGGCCTGGAATCGGGGCCGCTCTCGCACCTCGTCAGCTTCGACGCCAGCCGCGTCGCCGCCGAGCTGCACGAAACGGTGTTCCGCGTGCTGCAGGCGCTGGTGGCGCTGCACATCGTGGCGATCGGCTTCTATTGGGTCTGGAAGCGCCAGAACCTGATCGGCGCGATGATCACCGGCAAACGCCCGTTCCAGGGCGAGGCCCTGCGCCCCGCCGGCCTCTGGCGTCTGGTGGTCGGCGTCGTGCTGGCCGTGCTGGTCGCCTGGGCGATCGCCAAGGGCCTGAGGTTCTAGACTCTAAACTCCTCCCCTCCTGGGGGAGGTGGCTCGACGCGAGTCATCCCGGTTTCGGTCGCAGACCGAAGACCGGGGCCCATGAACACCAGATCCCTCAGGATAGACATCGATCGCCGCCAAGACTTGATCACTTGGTGCGAATGGGTCCCGGCCGCTTCAGCCGGGATGACACCACCTTAGGCTTGGCGTCAGCCGCCGTTGGCGGCGCCGCGCAGGCAGTTCAGCCAGGCGTCTTCGCGGGCCTTCTCGGCCGCCCGCAGCTTGTCTTCGGCCTCGCGCACGCCGGCGTCATGCTTGCGCCATTCCAGCACCGCGCCCTCGCGAGCGGCGCGGGCCGCTTCCATGGTGGGGAAACGGGCCAGCACCGCGCGGACGCTGTAGTTCACCGGCGGGCCGACGGTTTCGCGGTCGGGATAGAAGCCGGTGATCGAGTCGGCCGTCTCATTCTCGATATGGAAGACGTCGGCCCAGCCCGCGTGGTGGCGCATCAGGGCCCAGGGCCGTTCGATCCGGTCGCTCATGAAGTACTCCTAGAATCCTGGCCTCAAGCTAACGCGGGAGGCGTGAAGCTTTCTACCCCCAGAGCGCAGGCCTGCGTCCCTTCCAAGGCGCTTCCTTCTCCAATTGCGCGGCCAGCCGCAGCAAGGTCGCCTCGTCGGCGAAGCGGGCGGTGAACATCATGCCGATCGGCAGGCCCGCATCGTCCATCTCCAGCGGCAGCGACAGCGAGGGCTGGCCCGAGAAATTGAACGGCGGCGTGTAGGGGAAGGCTCGGCTCTGGCGCTTGTTCAGCTCCTGCGGATCGACCGCCACCGGGTCGATCAGCCCGACCGGCGGAACCGGCGTGCCCAGCACCGGGCAGAGGTAGACGTCGACGTCCTCGAAGAACATCAGCGTCTTGCGGTTCAGGTCGCGCAGGTCCTGCCAGCCGCGGAAGGCCTGCTCGCCGGTCACCTTGCGCCCGCTCTTCAGAGCCGCCCAGGTCAGCGGCTCCAGTTCGTGCTCCTGCGGTTCGCGGCCCAGCATCGCCGACAGCCGCGCGATGTTGGCCGCGAAGTTGGCGCCCGAGACGGGACCGCGGGCGGTGTAGAGCGCGCGGTAGTCGATGCCGAGACCCTTCTCCACGACTTCGTGGCCCAGACCCTTCAGCAGCGCTGCGGTGCGTTCCAGCGCGGCCTGGATCTGCGGGTCGATCGGCCGGCCCGACGGGGTCTCCGACGACCAGGCGATGCGCAGTTTGCCGGGGCTGCGCTCGATTTCCTCCATATAGGGCCGCTCCTTGTGCGGCGCTTCGAAGGGCGCGCCCGGCTCGGGGCGGCCGGTGGCGTCCAGCATCGCGGCGCTGTCGCGCACGGTTCGGGTCACCACATGGTCGACCGAAAAGCCCATCGCGTAGTTGTCGCCGTCCGGCAGGTTCGGCGTGCGGTCGCGCGTCACCTTCAGTCCCACCAGCCCGCAACAGGCCGCCGGGATGCGGATCGAGCCGAGCCCGTCGCTGGCGTGGGCCAGCGGCACCATCCCGCTCGCCACCGCCGAGGCCGCGCCCCCCGACGATCCGCCCGAGACATGATCGGGGTTCCAGGGGTTGCGGCAGGCGCCCAGATAGCCGCCCTCGGTCACGCCGGTGATGCCGTACTCGGGCGTGTTGGTCTTGCCGACCAGCACGACGCCCGACTCCCGGTAGCGCCGGGTCAGGCCGCAGTCGTCCTTGTCCACCCAGCCGGCGGCGAAGCGGCTGCCATAGGTTCGCGGCCATCCGGCCACCGGCACGCCCAGGTCCTTGATCAGGAACGGCACGCCCTTGAACGGCCCGTCGGGCAGCGGTCCCTGGGCGGTCTTCCGCGCTTCGTCATAGGCCTTGTAGACCACCGCGTTCAGGGACGGGTTGTGCCGCTCGATCCGCTCGATGGCGGCGTCCACCAGCTCCAGCGGCGTGACCTCGCCCTTGGCCACCAGGGCCGCCAGGGCCAGGCCGTCGTGCTCGGAGAAATCGTCCATCGTTCCCACCCTTCTTCTTATCTTTGTCCGCCGGCCAGGAAGGCCAGCTTCTCGACCGGCGCCAGGCCGCCGGCCTCGCGCTTGAGCGCCGCCAGCGAGTCCTCGGCCGCGTTCAGCAGCCCATCGATGTCGGCCTCCGTCATCGCCGCACAGAGGAACATGTTGTGCCACGGGTGCAGATAGAACCCCCGGCTCAGCATCTGCGAGACGAAGAAGAAGCCCTTCCGCAGGTCGGGGTCGTCATCGAACAGATAGAGCGGCATCTGGCCCGGCCCGGTGCAGCGCAGGCCGAAACCCGCCGCAGCCGCGCGTTCGGTCAGGCCCGCCGACAGCCGCTCGCCCATGGCGATCAGCCGCTCCAGATAGTCGGTGGTGCGCACCAGCCGCAGCGTCTCCAGCGCCGCGGCCATTGGCGCGGCCTGGAACCAGAACGAGCCGGTGACATAGATCGAGGCTGCCGCCTTGCGCGCCTTTTCCGAGCCCAGCAGCGCCGAGATCGGATGGCCGTTGGCGATGCACTTGCCCCAGGTCGACAGGTCCGGCTCGATCCCCAGCACCGCCCACGAGCAGTCGCGCGCCATCCGCAGGCCCGCACGCACGTCATCGACGATCAGCAGCGCCCCGGTCTGGTCGGCCAACTCGCGTGCGCGCTTGGCGTAGGCGAGGTTCGGCTGCGACTGGTCGATGAAGGCGTCGTGTTTGAACGGCGCGGCGAAGATGGCCGCCAGGTCGTCGCCGGCCTCCGCCACCGCCGCTTCCAGGCTGGCCACGTCGTTGTAGTCGCAGAAGATCTGGTGCGCCCGGTCGGTGTCGGTGGTGCCCGCCGGCCGCGGCGTGCACCAGGGCGCTGCGCCGTGATAGGCGCCCTTGGCCCGCACGATGGTCTTGCGCCGCGTGTGCGCCCGCGCCGTCATCAGCGCCATGGTCGTGGCGTCGGTGCCGTTCTTGCAGAACATCGCCCAGTCGGCGTGGCTGACCAACAGGGTCATCTCCTCGGCCAGCCGCACCATCAGCTCGGTCGGCCCGGTCAGGGTGTCGCCGAGCCCCAGCTGGCGGACGTAGGCCGCGTCGATCTCAGGCTGGCCATAACCGAACAGGTTGGGCCCATAGGCGCACATCAGATCGAGATAGCGCTTCCCGTCCGCGTCCCAGATGTGCGCGCCCTCGGCCCTGGAAAAGAACTGCGGATAGTCGTCGGGCAAAAGGCCCACCGCCTGGTGGCCGTACATGCCGCCGGGGATCACCGCCGCGGCGCGGTCGCGCAGGGCTCTGTCGTGGCTACGCGTCATGGGGAGTTCTCCGTCGACGAAGGCCGTACCCAGACCTTACGCTGCGCCCGCGTATCGGCAACCGGGAGCGAGCGATGACGGCGAAGGTATTGGTCCTGACCGGGGCGGCGGCGCTCCTGGCCTCGCCGGCCCTGGCGGGCGAGGCCTTCAAGGACTGGTGGGTCGCCTGCGACAACACCCGGCAGTGCGCCGCCTTCGGCTTCGCCGGCGAAGCCTTCGAAATGTCCGGTTATCTGCGGATCGAGCGCGGAGCCGCCGCCGCCGATGCGCCGCAGGCCAGGCTGGTGATGGAGGGACCGCCCGGAACCTGGTCGCTGTCGGTCGACGGCCGCGCGCTCGCCAGCGTCCAGGCGGCCAGCGAGGATGGCGATGGCCGTGCCTCTGCCGAGCTGTCTCCACCCCAGGCCGCCGCTGTGATCGCCGCCGCCGCGGGCGGTCAGGCGCTGCAGGTCTCGGCGGGCGGCAAGCCGATCGGCGCGATCTCCCTGGCCGGCAGCTCGGCGGCGTTGCGCTGGATGGACGACAAGCAGAAGCGCGCCGGCGGCGTCACCGCGCTGGTCGCCAAGGGGCCGGCCCCCGCCGCCAGCGTGCCGCCGGCGCCGGAACTTCCGCTGGTCCGCGCGGCGCCCGCCGTGTCGCAGGCGGGCCTGCCGAAGACGCCGCCGGCCTCGGTCATGGCGCTGACGAAAGACTGCGACGACGACATCGCCGACCTGGGCGCCGAGCCGATCTCCGGCCGGCTCTCGGCCGACCTCACGCTCTGGGCGCCGCTTTGCAGCCGCGGCGCCTACAACATGATCTACAGCTTCACGGTGGTGGATGCGAAGGGCGCGGCCCGCCCGTTGTCGATCCGCTACGCCGATGGAGGCGAGGCGACGACCGACCTCATGAACGTCGACTACGACCCGGCGACCCAGACCCTGTCGAACTTCGAGAAGGGCAGGGGAATCGGCGACTGCGGGGCGGCCAATGTCTGGGTCTGGGACGGCAAAGCCTTCGCCCCGACCGCGCAGGATCTCATGGGCGAATGCCGCGGGGTGACGCCCGACGACTGGGCCACGACGTATCGCAGCCGCCAGAAGTAGTCAGAACATCCCGAGCAGGGTGGAGAAGAAGGCCAGGATCGCCGCGACGATCGCTTTCGACAGCACGATCAGCACCACCACCGACAGGATCGCCGCGATCCAGCCGATCAGCGCCGCCAGCCCGTCGCGCTCGGCCCCGCCGATGGCGAAGGCGGCGATCGCGAACGACGGCAGCATGTTCCCGAACGGGACCGGCAGGAACACGATCAGCGACAGCACGAAGCACAACGCGCCCACCAGCCGGTCGCCCATCGGGTTGTACATGAAGGTCAGCCGCGGCCGCAGCCGCCGCTCCAGCCGCGCCAGGTGCGGCTTCAGCTTCACGGTCAGGGCGCGGAAGTCGGCCATGCTCATGGTCCGCGACAGCATCACCTTGGGCAGCCACAGGGTCTTGCGGCCCATGGTCCATTGGAAGGTGATGAAGATCAGCGGCGCGCCCAGCAACGCCGAAACCCCCGGCGGCATCGGCAGCACCAGCGGCGCGGCGAACACGAACATCAGCGCCCCGAAGGCGCGATCGCCGAAGGTGTCCAGCAGGTCGCCGACCGATACCTCGCGGCCCGGACGCTCCGCGATCTGATCGAGGAGTTCGGATACGCTCGCGGCTTTACGGTGCTCGGACATTTCAAGCTTCGCGCTAGCACGGCTCGGCGCCGTTACGGAAGGAAAAGCCGCGCTTGAACGGGCCGAAGTCACGGGATTGTTGCCGGCGACTCGCATAAGCGGGATGGCGGATGTCACAGCCGGTTCGCCTTGGTCTCTTCTATGCGGCCCTGTTCGTGGGGACCGGCGCCAGCTCGCCCTACATTCCGGTCTGGTTCGCCGCGCGCGGACTGTCCGGCGCCGAGATCGGCCTGATCCTGTCGGCGCCCATGCTGGCGCGCGCGGTCACCGCCCCGGCCATCGCCATGTGGGCCGACAGCTTTGCGCTCCGCCGCACGCCGCTGATCCTGATGGGCCTAGCCACGGCGCTGGCCTATGGCCTGCTCGCCGCGCCGTTCGGCTTCGCCTGGTGGTTCGGGATCTGGTTCCTGGCCAACACCATCCTCTCGACCATGATCCCGCTGACGGACGTCATCGTCTTCCGACGGGCGGGCCGGGACGGCTTCAACTATGGCTGGCCGCGCGGCATCGGCTCGGTGGCCTTCATCGTCGCCAATGTCGTGGTCGGCGCTCTGCTGGCGCGTTATTCGCCTGAGCTGGTCCTGGTCTGGATCACCGCGGCGGCCATGCTGGCCGCCGGCGCCGCGCGGGGCCTGCTGCCGCCCGACCCGGTGCGCGAGGGCGGCCAGGCCAGCCGGCTCTCCGAACGCCTCGCCGGTCTCGGCGACCTGCTGCGCGACCGCAACTTCATGCTGGCGGTGGTGTCGGTCGGCCTCATCCAGTCGGCCCACGCCTTCTATTACTCGTTCTCGACCCTCTCCTGGAAACAGCAGGGCATGCCCGAGAGCGCCACCGGCCTGCTCTGGGGCCTGGCCGTGGCGGTCGAGGTCGCCTTCATGTGGTTCATGGAGCCGTGGCGCCGCCGGATCGGGCCGCGCAATCTGCTGGTCATCGGCGGCGTCGCAGCCCTTATCCGCTGGACGGCGCTCGCCTTCTCGCCGCCGCTCTGGCTGCTGCTGCCGCTTCAGGCGCTGCACACCTTCACCTACGCTGCGACCTTCCTCGCCTCGCTGCAGCTGGTCGAGAAGCTCTCGACCCCAACCAACGCCTCGGCCGCCCAGACCATCAATTCGGCGCTCTCGGGCGGCCTGCTGATGGGGGCGGCGACCATCGGCTCGGGCTGGCTGTTCGATGTCGCCGGCGCAAAGGGCTATCTCGCCATGGCCGCGATGTCGGCGCTTGGCCTGGTCGGCGCCCTGCGGCTCTACGGGGTCAGGCGGCTGGACGCCTAGACGTGGCCGTGGAAAGCTGAGCAACATCAAGGCGAAGTCGGGAGGTCGCCATGAGTCAGATCAGTCTGCAGGATCCGCTTGTCGCCACCTACGCCGTCGCCGCCAGCCTGATGATCCTCAAGGTGGTGGCCATGTCATGGCTGACCGTGGTGCGGATGATGGGCGTCAAAGGCGGCTTTCGTGCGCCGGAAGATCTCAAGAAGACGCCGCTCAATCCCAATCCCGATCCCTCCCAGCTGGCGCCGAACGAGCGCGTCGAGCGGGTGCGTCGAATCCAGCAGAACGATCTGGAGAACGTGCCGTTCTTCCTGGTCGCCGGCTTCCTCTACATTCTCACCGATCCGCCGTTGTGGCTCGCCCAATGGCTGCTCTACGGCTACGTGGTTTCGCGCCTGGCGCACTTCGCCGCCTATTTCACCGGCCAGATCCATGAGGTCCGCGCGACGCTCTGGACGATAGGGTCGGCGATCCTGATCTTCATGAGCGTACGCACCCTGGCCGCCGCGCTCGGCTACTAGCCCCGCGTTCCGCGACGACAGTCTTGCGGCCCGACGCCAACGGGCTGCTAATCCCCGCAAAGCAATTGGGGAGAGATGCATGCGCGCCTTGGAAGTCTCAGCGCCGTGGGGGTTCGACGCCTTGAAGGTGATCGACGCGCCTGACCCGGTCCCGGGCCACGGCGAGGTCCTGGTCCGCATGAAGGCGGTGTCGCTCAACTATCGCGACATGCTGATGGTCAACGGCATGTACAGCCGCGGCTCGGCCACGGCCGGCGGGTCGATCACCCCGTTTTCCGACGGCTGCGGCATGGTCGAGGCGGTGGGGCCGGGCGTCACCCGTGTCGCAGTCGGCGACCGGGTCGCGACCCTGTTCTTCCAGAACTGGACCTCCGGCCGTCCGACTCTGGAGAAATTGTCTTCGGCGCTGGGCTTCCCGATCCCCGGCGCGGGGCGCGAGCTGGGCGTCTTCAGCCAGGAGGGGGTCTCCAAGGTCCCTGATTTCCTGACCGACCAGCAGGTCGCGACCCTGCCGTGCGCGGCGCTGACCGCCTGGCGCGGCCTGTTCGAGGACGCCCGGCTCGAGCCCGGCGACACGGTGGTGCTGCAAGGCACCGGCGGCGTCTCGATCTTCGGCCTGCAGTTCGCCAAGGCGGCCGGCTATCGCACGGTGATCACCTCGTCCTCGGACGAGAAGCTGGAGCGGGCCAAGGCGCTCGGCGCCGACCATCTGGTCAATTACCGGACCACGCCGGACTGGGCCGGCGCGGTGCGCCAGGCCACCGGCGGCGTGGGGGCCGACTTCGTGATGGAGGTCGGCGGCTCGGGCACCATCCAGCAGAGCCTCAAGGCGGTCCGCATCGGCGGCCATATCGCCATCATCGGCGTCGTCGCCGGCGGGGCCGAGGGCGTCCATCCGGGCGTCCTGATCGGCAACAGCGCCCGGCTTCAGGGGCTCTCGGTCGGATCGCGCGAGATGTTCGAGGCGATGTGCCGGGCCATCGAGCTGCACCGGATCGAACCGGTGGTCGACAAGGTCTTCCCCTGGACCGACGTCGCCAAGGCGTTCGCCGCCATGCAGGGCGGAGAACACTTCGGCAAGATCGTCCTGCAGTTCTAGTCCCGCGGCCGGCCAGCCAAACTCTCCTCTCCCCTTCCAAGGGGAGAGGTTGGGTGAGGGGTTCGCGGCGCGTAGCGGCGCCCTCTGGCCGGGCGCCTATTGCTGGTTGGCTGGCTCGGCCGAAATCTCCTCAAGCGTCCGGCCGACCGCCTTGGCGCCATAGTCCAGCGCCACGTCGCCCAGCGACAGGATGCCGGCCAGGCGCCCGTCCGCGTAGACCAGCAGGCGGCGCACCTGGTGCGCGCCCATCTTGGCGGTCGCGTCGGCCAGGTTGTCGTCGGCGTGGCAGGACTGCACGTCGTCGGTCATGATGTCGGAGACCGGCGCGTCCAGCGCGCCGCCGTCCGCGACCACCCGCACCACGATATCGCGGTCGGTCACCACGCCCAGGACCTTGCCGTCCTCGGCGATCGGGATCACGCCGCTGTCGATCTCCGACATCATCCGCGCGATGTCCTTGATCGAGGTCTTCGGCTTGGCGGTGACGACCTGGGCGGTCATGACTTCGCTGACTTTCAAGACAGCTCTCCTTCCGTGGATGGAGGTGCTTGAACCCGGCGCGGCGGCGTCCGTTCCCCTTTTGCACGCTTGCTCAGGCGTAACTCGCCGCGGGGGATCGCCTGGACGTACAGACTTAGGGCGCGGCGCTCACCTGCGCGGCCAGGTACTGGGCCGGGTCTCCCTCGACGGCGTCCGGCACGCTGGCGGCGACGCTGACGTCGATCCCGCGTTCGCGCAGGACGCTCGCCACCGCCTCGCCGCGCGATTGGGCCACGCGCAGGTCGGCGGCGCGCCGCCCGCGTGGGCTAGGCGTGGCCAAGCCCTCGACATTGGCGGCCGTCAGCCCCCACCGGTTCAGCGCCCAGCCGATGGACTCGGCCGTCCTGCGGCTGTCTGCGTCGAGCGCGCTCGAGCCATAGGCGAACTGCACCGCCGGCAGCGGCGCGAGGGGCGGGACCAGCCGCACCGAGGTCTGGGGCAGGAAGCGCTGCGCGGCTTGCTCGGCGGCCTGGTAGTCGACAAGGCTCGGCGATCCGTTCAGCACCAGGCTGGCCTCCACCGCCTCGCCGTCGCGCCGGACGGACTCGACCCGGCCGACCCCCGCCAACATGGCGCGCAGCTTCTGCTCCGGGCCCGCTGGAGCGCTGGTCGGCGTGACGCGATTGGCCAGGGCGCCGCCGCTGCCGGCCGAGGGCGGCACGCCGGTGGCGGTGACGACCTGCTCGATCTCGACATGCGCGCCGGTCTTGAGCTGGCTGGCCACCCGCGCCTCCGCGCCCGGGACGAATTTTCGCGTGACGACCACGGCCTGCACTTCGTTGGCGCCGCCTCGCTCCGTTTCGACCACCAACTCGGCGATGTGCGGCGAGGCGCCCGCGAACGCGTCCGTAACGACGCCGCGCACGCGGGTTGTCTCGCGGGCCTCGATAACGATGCTGCGCAGCGACACGGCCAGCGGCACGCACAGCGCCGTCATCACGATCAGCAGCGCCCAGGTCTCCCAGGCTCGCCCCTCGCGAACCTGCGGCCGGTAGCCATAGCGTCGGGCCACGCCGTAGACCGCGCCGAGGATCGCGACCACGTTGGTCAGGAACAGCAGCATGGCTCCGCTGGCGATCTGCCAGTTGGCGGTCGCCAGCCCGTAGCCCACCACCGCGAGCGGCGGCATCAGGGCTGTGGCGATGGCCACACCGGCGATCGCGCCGCCCTTGCGGTTCACGGTCAGATAGGCGCCCACGAAGCCTGAGAGCAGGGCGACGATCAGGTCGAGCAGAGTGGGGCGCGTGCGCGACAGTATTTCCGGCGTCGCGTCCTTCAGCGGCGAGAGCCAGACGATCAGAATGGAGGCGGCGACCGACAGCCCCGCGCCGATGGCCAGCGTGGCGGCGGACGAGCGGAAGGCTCGCGTGTCCAGGCGGGCGAGCGCCATCCCCATCGCCATGATCGGCCCCATCAGGGGCGAGATCAGCATCGCCCCGATGATCACCGCGACCGACGACTGCAGCAGACCCAATGCGGCGATGCCGCAGGCGCTGAACAGCATGAAACTGTAGGCGGGCGTCAGCCGGCCGGCTTCGTAGATGTCCGCCGCCGCGATGCTGCGCTCGCTGTCGGTCAGCAGCCGGGCGGGCGGGGCAACCGCCTCGCGGATGGCGTCGACCGTCTGGCCGATCACCGACTTGGGCGCCGCCATGCCGTTCCTCCTGACTCGCACCGTCACCATAGCGCGCGGCGCGGTGCGGACCAGGGACGTCAGATCGAGTAGTCGAGCTCGCCTTCCAGCCAGGCGACGATCTGCTCGGCCGCTTCAGTCGCCGACATCGCGGTGGTGTCGATGACGATCTCGGCGTGCTCGGGCGCCTCGTACGGGCTGTCGATGCCGGTGAAGTTCTTCAGCTCTCCGGCGCGGGCCTTCTTGTAGAGGCCCTTCACGTCGCGGCCCTCGGCGACCGCCAGCGGCGTGTCGACAAAGACCTCGACGAAATCGCCCTCGGCCTGCAGGTCGCGCGCCAGCCGGCGTTCGGCCCGGAACGGCGAGATGAACGAGACCAGCACGATCAGGCCGGCGTCGACCATCAGCTTGGCGACCTCGGCCACCCGGCGGATGTTCTCGACCCGGTCCTCGTCGGTGAAGCCGAGGTCCTTGTTGAGGCCGTGGCGCACGTTGTCGCCGTCGAGCAGGTAGGTGTGGCGCCCGTCGGCGTGCAGCCGCTTCTCGACCAGGTTGGCGATGGTCGACTTGCCCGAGCCCGACAGGCCGGTCAGCCAGACCACCCGGCCGCGCTGGCCCTTGAGGGCGGAGCGCGAGGCCTTGTCGACGTCCAGCGCCTGCCAGTGGATGTTCTGGCTGCGGCGCAGGGCGAAGTGCAGCATCCCGGCCCCGACGGTGCGGTTGCTGATCCGGTCGATCAGGATGAAGCCGCCGAGGTCGTGGTTCTCGGCATAGGAATCGAACGCGATCGGCGCGTCGAGCGAGAGGTTGCAGACCCCGATCTCGTTGAGCTCCAGCCGCTTGGCGGCCAGGTGCTCCAGGGTGTTCACATTGACCTTGTACTTCGGCTCGGTGATCTGGGCCGACACGACGCGGGTCCCGACCTTCAGCAGGTAGGGCCGGCCCGGCAGCATGGCCTCGTCGTCCATCCAGACGATGGTCGCCTCGAACTGATCGGCTGTCGGGGGCGGGGCTGCGGCCTCGGCGATGACGTCCCCGCGCGAGATGTCGATCTCGTCCTTCAGGGTCAGGGTGACCGACTGTCCGGCCACCGCTTCGGCAAGGTCGCCGCGGAACGTGACGATACGGTCGATAACGCTCTCGCGGCCCGAGGGCAGGGCCTTGATCTTGTCGCCCGGACGCACCGTTCCGGTCGAGATAAGCCCTGAAAAACCACGGAAATCCAGGTTCGGACGGTTCACCCACTGCACCGGCATGCGGAACGGCTGCTCGCGCAGATCATCCTCGACGGGGAGGGTCTCCAGCAGCGGCATCAGGGCCGGCCCCTCGTACCAGGGCGCGGCTTCGCTGCGGCTGGTGATGTTGTCGCCTTTCAAGGCGGACATGGGGATTGCGGTGTAGTCCTTGATGCCGATTTGGGCGGCGAATTCGGCATATTCCTGCAGGATCGCGTCGTAAACCTGCCGATCCCAGCCCACCAGATCCATCTTGTTGACGGCCAGGACCACGTGCCGGATGCCCAGCAGCGAGACCAGGTAGGAGTGCCGGCGGGTCTGGGTCAGCACGCCCTTGCGCGCGTCGATCAGGATGACGGCGGCGTCTGCGGTCGAGGCGCCGGTGACCATGTTGCGCGTGTATTGCTCGTGGCCGGGGGTGTCGGCGACGATGAACTTGCGCTTGTCGGTCGAGAAGAAGCGATAGGCCACGTCAATGGTGATGCCTTGCTCGCGCTCGGCGGCCAGGCCGTCGACCAGCAGGGCGAAGTCGATATCGCCGCCCTGGGTGCCGACCTTCTTGGAGTCTGCTTCGAGCGCGGCCAGCTGGTCCTCGAAGATCATCTTCGAGTCATAGAGCAGGCGGCCGATCAGGGTCGACTTGCCGTCGTCCACCGACCCACAGGTCAGGAACCGCAGCAGGCTCTTGCGCTCGTGCGCGGACAGGTACGCCTCGATGTCCTCGGCGATGAGTTCGGACTGGTGGGCCATCAGAAGTAGCCCTCCTGCTTCTTCTTCTCCATCGAGGCGGCCTGGTCGTGATCGATCATCCGGCCTTGGCGCTCCGAGGTCGTGGTCAGCAGCATTTCCTGAATGATTTCAGGCAGCGTGGCGGCTGTGGACTCCACCGCGCCGGTCAGCGGGTAGCAGCCGAGGGTGCGGAACCGCACCGACTTCTGCATCGGAACCTCGCCCGGCCGCAGCGGCATCCGGTCGTCATCGACCATGATCAGCGCGCCGTCGCGCTCCACCACCGGCCGCACCTGCGAGAAGTACAGCGGCACGATCGGGATGTTTTCCAGGTGGATGTATTGCCAGATGTCCAGCTCGGTCCAGTTGGAGATCGGGAAAACCCGAATGCTCTCGCCGGGATTCTTGCGGGTGTTGTAGAGCCGCCAGAGTTCCGGGCGCTGGTTCTTGGGATCCCAGCGGTGTTGGGCCGAGCGGAACGAGAAGATGCGCT
The DNA here is from genome assembly GCF_001425305.1 of Phenylobacterium sp. Root1290. Taxonomy (GTDB): domain Bacteria; phylum Pseudomonadota; class Alphaproteobacteria; order Caulobacterales; family Caulobacteraceae; genus Phenylobacterium. The sequence continues at coordinate 30,156 of NZ_LMEE01000005.1, forward strand.
CCTTGGCGCGGCTCTTCTCTTCGTCGCGACGCGCGCCGCCGAAGGCCGCGTCGAAGCCGTACTTGTCGAGCGCCTGCTTCAGGCCCTCGGTCTTCCAGATGTCGGTGTGCAACGCCGAGCCGTGGTCGAACGGGTTGATGTTCCGCTCGACCGCCTCGGGGTTCTTGTGGACCAGCAGCTCGAACCCGAGCTCCTTGGCCATGCGCTCGCGCATTTCGTACATCGCCTGGAATTTCCAGGTCGTATCGACGTGCAGCAGCGGGAAGGGCGGCTTGGACGGATAGAACGCCTTGGCCGCCAGATGCAGCATCACGGCGGAGTCCTTGCCGATCGAATAGAGCATGACCGGGCGTTCGGCCTCGGCCGCCACCTCGCGCATGATGTGGATGCTCTCGGCTTCCAGGCGCTGAAGATGGGTCAGCGTTTCGGGAGCGATCGCCGGCGCCTTGGCCTGCATCAGGGCTGTACCTTGCACGTGAACCTCGGGCCTCACCCTGAATTCTAACAACTAAAAAGTCCGCCCGCGTTGCTGGCGCGCTGCACGGATTGGCCCCGAGCGACGGCTTACGGGACCCGGGCGCCGATGACGATAGAGATTTACTGACAGGCCAAGGAGGAAAATGGAGCCGTCCGAAAACCGCGAGAGCAAGACCGGTCATGTCCGAAAACCGCGAGACATGCGGCGCTCATAGGCCGATCATCGCGCCATGGATATGGATGACGACGCCTGCTACCGCGCCTTCCAGATGCGCGACGCCCGCTTCGACGGTCGCATCTTCAGTGGTGTGACCAGCACCGGGATCTATTGCCGCCCGATCTGCCCGGCGCGGACGCCCAAGCGCGAGAACATGCGGTTCTACCGCTCGGCGGCGGCCGCGCAGGAAGCCGGTTTCAGGCCTTGCCTGCGGTGTCGGCCCGAGACCTCGCCAGACCTGGGATCTTGGCGCGGAACCTCCAACACCGTGTCGCGCGCCCTGGCCCTGATCGAGGCCGGCGCGCTGGACAACGGCGACGTCGACAGCCTGGCCGAACGGCTGGGCGTCGGCGAGCGCCAACTGCGGCGGCTGTTCCACCAGCACGTCGGCGCCTCGCCCGTGGCGGTCGCCCAGACGCGCCGCGTCCTGCTGGCCAAGCAACTGCTGCACGAGACGCGCATGCCGATGGCCGAGGTCGCCATGGCGGCGGGCTTCGGCAGCGTCCGGCGCTTCAACGAGACTTTTCAGCAACTGTTCGATCGCCCGCCGGCCAAGCTGCGGCGGCTGGGCGGGGCGGATGTGGCCGCCGGCGAAGGCGGCGCGGCGACCATCCGACTGCCTTATCGCGCGCCCTACGATTGGGATGCGATGCTCGCCTTCCTGACGGCGCGGGCGATCCCCGGCGTCGAGACCGTCCGTGACGGCCGCTATGCGCGGGCCTTGTGCGTCGGCCAGGCGCGCGGGGTGCTGATGATCGAGCCGGGCGACGGCGCCTACCTAAAGGCCACCCTGCGGTTCCCCAAGGTTGAAGTCTGGCCCGCTGTGATCGCGCGCGTGCGCCGGGTCTTCGATCTGGCCGCCGACCCGGCGGTCATCGAGGCGCACCTGTCCGAGGACCCGGCGCTGGCGCCGCTGGTCGCGGCGCGGCCGGGCCTGCGGGCGCCGGGCGCCTGGGACGGCTTCGAGCTGGCCGTGCGCGCCGTGCTTGGCCAGCAGATCACCGTCCACGCGGCTCGGATGCTGGCGGGCAAGATCACTGCGGAGCACGGGGTTGTGTTAGAGGACGAAGCCGCCAACGCCATGGGGTTGACGCACTTCTTCCCCGAGCCGGCCGCCCTGGCGCTCATCGACGTCGAGACCCTCCCCATGCCGCGGGCGCGGGGACGCGCCTTGGTCGGGCTGGCTGCCGCCGCGGCCGCCGATCCGGAGCTGTTCGGTATGCGCCGCAGCCTGGACGAGGCCGTCGCGGCGCTGAGGGCGTTGCCTGGCGTCGGCGAATGGACGGCCCAGTACATCGCCATGCGGGCGCTGCGCGAGCCGGACGCCTTCCCCAGCGCCGACATCGGCTTGATGCGCGCCCTGGAAGGGCCGGACGGTCTACGCCCATCGCCGGCCGAGTTGCTGGCGCGGGCGGAACGCTGGCGCCCGTGGCGCGCCTACGCCGCCTCGCATCTCTGGGCGGCCGACCCGAAGAACCCCTCGGAGGCGAAGCATGCCAAGGCCGCCTGAAGCGCTGCGTCTCGACCGCATGTCGACGCCGCTAGGCGAGGCGCTGCTGGTCACCGACACCGACGGCGCGATGCGCGCCTTGGACTGGACGACCCACGAGACGCGGCTGCTGACCTTGCTGCGCCGCCAGAACCCGCCGACCGACCTGGTGTCCGGCGCCGCACCTGCCGCGATGCGGGCCGCGCTCGCCGCCTATTTCGAGGGCGACCTGACGGCGTTGGACGGGGTCACGTGGCGGACAGGAGGAACCGATTTCCAGAGGGCGGTCTGGGCGGCGCTGTGCTCCATCCCCGTCGGCGAGACCTTGACCTACAAGGGCTTGGCCGAACGCATAGACAGACCCAAGGCGATCCGCGCGGTCGGTCTGGCCAATGGCGCCAATCCCGTCTCGATCGTCGTGCCCTGTCACCGGGTGATCGGCGCGGACGGCACGTTGACCGGATATGGCGGCGGTCTTGATCGCAAGCAGTGGCTGCTCATCCACGAGGGAGCGGCCTTCGTCGATCCGTGAGTGACGCTACATGACTGAAATTTCATGTTGCGACAGATCGCCCGATGCATCCGCCTGTCGTATAACGTCGCTCGCTGGAATCGTATCGGACGTACGGGAGAGTTCCGATGCAGACCTTTACCGAAATCGTGGCCGCCGTCGTGGTGTCGTCGTCTGCTGCGGCGTACTCGCATTTCGGGGTGACCCTGGACGCGCAGAAGGTTGAGAAGCCTGTTCCCGCGGAGCGCACGGTGGCGCGCACCACGAACCGGAAAACCACGACCTCGCCGGCTCCCAAGGTGATTGTGAAGGCCGGCAAGGGGCCGACCATGGTTCGCGAGATTTGCCCTGAAACCCGGGCGCGGCTGGTGCGGACCTAGAGCCGCAGGCGGACACTTCCCTCCGATCAGTGCTTTGCCTGACGGGCGTTCGTCGGTAATCCTTCGATCCTGGGTGCAATGACGGGACGCGCGTGTTCTGCGCGTTCGTCGGCAGGGGTGGAAGGCCGCTTATACGGGCCATGAAGATCAAGAAGCGGCAACAACCGGTCGATTTCCAATCGCTTGACGGCGAAAGCGTCGCCGCGCCCGAGCCCACGGTCGCAGAAGCCGAGGCCGAGAAGGCTTTCGCCTTCGCGCCGCCGCCCACGGGGGATCTGACTCTCAAGGCCGAGCCGGCGGCCCCCGCGAAACCGCGAACGGCCGCCGCGCCCGCAATGCCGGTGATGCAGACCCGCCCGGTCGCATCGTCGTCGGGATGGTCCATCTATTTGGCCGCGTTCGTGGTCTCGGTGCTGTGGGCCTGCGCGCCGATCGCCTTTGCATGGGGCTATCGACGCGAGGTCGCGCCTTTCGACTTCGAACCCTTCGCCATGCTGGTCTTCGCCATGCTGGCCATCGGCCCGGCGGCGCTGGTGTGGGTGTTGGCCTACATGGTTCGGCAGGGGCAACTGCTCGGCGCCGAGGCGCGCCGCACCAAGGCTTTGGCCGATGAAATGGTGACACCGGCCATGGCGGCCGGTGCGCAGACCGTCGATCTGGTCCACGCGATGCGCGACGAGATCGCCCGCGCCGGCGCCGCGGCCCAGGAAGCCCGCGATACGATTATCGTCCTGCGACAGGCTCTGGCCGGCGAGAGCGAAGAGCTTGCCGCTGCGGCCTCGAACGCCGCGCGCACGGCGCAGGGGCTGTCGGAAACGCTTGGCCGCGAGCGTAGCGAGCTTGGCGGCCTGGCCCAGACGCTGGACGCCCAGGCCACCGCCGTGGCTGACGCCATCACCCGCCAGGCCAAGATGGTCGGGGAAGCTTCCGACCTGGCCGAGGCGCAGCTCCGTGAGGCCGAAGCCTCGCTCGCCGCCCGCGCCGCCGACCTGGCCGCCGCTGCAGGCGAGACCAGCGACGTCGCCCGGACGGCCGCGGAAGATCTCACCCGCCACATCGCGCGGCTCGAGACAGCCGGCCTGGGCGTCACCGAACAGATCGGCGCTGTCGAAAAGGGCCTGACCGAGCAGCGGGCCGGACTTGTCACCGCAGCGCATGCGCTGCGCGCCGACCAGGAGAACTTCGCCGCTCAGTCGGAGACCCATGCGGCTCAGCTTTCGGAGTTCATCAGCCAGGCGCGCCTGTCGGCGGCCGAAATGGGCGATCGCGCGGTGAAGGGCGGCGAGGCGTTGCGCCAGCTGATGGCCGAGGCCACCGCCCAGTTCCGCGAACTGGCGGAGTCCGCAAAGGCCGAGCGCGACGAGTTCGGTCAATCGACCTTGCACTCAGTCGAGGCTGTGGCCCAGGCCGCCGCCGGCGAGCGCGTGCGTCTGGAAGAGCAGACCCGCGCCACGATCATGGCGATGACGCAGGCCGCTGAAGAGACGCGCCAGGTCGCCGCACGCCATGCCGAGACAGCGCGAAATCAAGTCGACCAATTGTCCGAGGCCGCCTTCACCGCCGGCCAGCAGGCGAACAAGGTGTTCGAGGCGCGCCTGGCCGAGGCGCGGGCGCTGATCGAGCAGTCGGCGCAGATGGTCGAGCAGGCCGGGGCCGCCACCATCCGCAAGCTGGACGAGGGCGCGCTGGCGGCCCGCGCCACGCTGAACGAACTGACCGGCATGATCAGCGAGATCGAGGAGCGGGCGACCAAGCTGCCCGCCGCGGCGCGTGACCGGGCCGAAGAGGTCCGCATGGCCGTCGCCGAGAGCATCGACGACCTGATGGACCACGCGCGTCGCACGGCCGACGAGACCCAGGCGATCGATGACGCGTTCCAGGAACGTGTGCGCCGCAACTACGACATGCTGAGCGAGGCCGTGCGGCTGATGGGTTCGGTGGCCACGACCGCCAGCGCGCCGCCGCCGCCGCCGCGCGAACGGCCCGAACGCGTTTCGCTGAAGGCCAGCTTGAAGGCGAAGGAGCCAGCTCCCGCCGAGCCGGTCCCCATTGAAGCCGAACAGCCGGCCGACGACGACGCCGAGCTCGAACTCACCGAAGCCATTCCCCCGACGCCGACGGATGAGAAGGCCGGTCGGCCGCGTCTGCGGCTCACGCCGACAGCCACCGATGCGGAGTTCTCCTCCGTGTTCGACCAGGCTGGCGGGCGGCAGGAGGAGCAGGCCGGCGACGGCTGGACCTGGAAGGATCTGCTGTCTTCGCTGGAGCAGAACGACGACGTCGAGATCCCGCCGCCGCCCCTGGAAGAGACCCTGGCGGCCGAGATCAGCGCGATGGGCATCGACCCGACGGCGCTGCTGCCGCGCAGCCGCGTGCATGAGCTGGCGGCGATCCTCCAGGTGTATGATGTCGATGGCGCACGCGCGGTGGTGCGCAAGCTGGCCCCCGCGGCCACGCGGCGCCTGACCCGCAAGCTGTTCACCGACGAGCTGCTGAAGCGGCAGGTGCTGAACTACCTCGCGCGCTACCACGAGCTGATCGAGGACGCCGCCGAACGCGACCCGGAAGGCTTCCTGGTCGAGACGCTGCTGAGCTCCGAAGCGGGCCGTACCTACCTGCTGTTCGACGCCGCGGCCGGCGACCTGGCTTGACGCGAAGCCTGACGGTGCGAGACGAGCGATGGCCTCTGGCCGCCGCCTTCGTCATCGCCCGGGGCGCCAAGACCGAGGCCCACGTCATCGTCGTGGAGATCGCCGAGGCTGGGCGCATAGGGCGCGGGGAGGCCGTGCCCTATGCGCGCTACGGCGAGAACGTCGAGGGCGAGATGGCGCGGGTCGAGTCGATCCGCACCGCACTCGAATGCGGCCTGACGCGCCAGGCGTTGCAAAGCCTGCTGCCGGCGGGCGCTGCGCGCAACGCGATCGACTGCGCCTTGTGGGACCTGGAAGCCAAGCTGAGCGGCGTTCCCGCCTGGCGCGCCGCCGGCCGCTCGCGCCTCGACCCGGTGAAGACCTGCTACACGATCAGCCTGGATACGCCTGAAGCCATGGCGGACGCCGCCAGGCCCATGGCGCGCCGCCCGTTCCTGAAGCTGAAGATCGGCGGGCCCGACGACCTCGACCGCGTCGCCGCGGTGCGGGCGGCGGCGCCCAAGACAAGGCTGATTGTCGACGGCAACGAGGGGCTGACCTTTGACGATCTGGTCCGCCTTGCGCCCGACTTCGCGCGGCTGGACGTCAAGATGATCGAGCAGCCTCTGCACGCAGACGCCGATGGCGCGCTGGAAGGCTGGACCAGTCCGGTGCCGCTCTGTGCGGACGAGAGCCTGCATACCCGCGAGGAGTTGGCGACGTGCGCGCGGCGCTACGGGGCGATCAACGTCAAGCTGGACAAGGCCGGAGGGTTGACTGAGGCGCTGGCGCTCTGCAGCGAGGCCAAGCGGCTTGGGCTGGACCTCATGGCCGGCTGCATGGTGGCCACGTCGCTTTCGATGGCCCCCGCCATGATCATCGCGCAGGGCGCCGACGTGGCCGATCTCGATGGGCCGCTGTTGCTGGCCCGCGACCGCGAGCCGGGCTTGATCTTCGACGGTTCGCTGATTTTTCCGCCACAGCCTGAGCTTTGGGGTTAGCGTGGAGCCTTACAGTGGCGATGACGTTGAAACGTGATGGCTGAAGAAAAGGATCGCGCCCACGGGGCCTGGAGAGCGGCAGAGCGCATCAAGCGTCTCTCGGACCGCCTGGTCGGTGTGGGGCCTGTGGGTATTGGGTTGGACGGCGTGCTGGCCTGGGTGCCTGTGGCGGGAACCGCCTACAGCGTCGGGGCGGGGGCGCTGCTGATGTACCATGCAGTCGCGGCGGGAGCTTCGCTGCCGACGCTGGCGCGCATGTCGGCCTATCTCATTCTCGATTCCGCGGCGTCGGTGCCCCCGGTGATCGGTTGGGCGGTCGATGCGCTGTTTCCCGGCCACCTGATGGCTGCAGGCGCGTTGCAGAAGGATATCGAGGCGCGGCATGGAGCTTCGGAGCTGCCTCCGACCTGGTACGGCAAGCCCGCACGGCGTTCGAAGACGGTGAGGGTCGCGCCCAAGGTCATCTAGACGGCCAAGGAGGAACCGCGATGTTCAAGCACGTGAAGTTCTCGGGTCTGCCGGTCAGCCACCAGGACCGGGCGATCGCGTTCTATCGAGACGTTCTGGGACTCGTGCTGGCCACCGACCAGCAGTACGGCAGCGGCTGGCGTTGGATCGAGTTCGAGGTGCCCGGTTCGCCTACAAGGATCTTGTTCGAGCGGCGTGCGAACGACGCGCCGGGCGAGCAGCCGAGCCTGATCCTCGTGGTGACCGACGTGGACGCGGCCCATGGCGAGTTGAAAGCCAAGGGCGTCGTCTTCGACCAGGAGCCGATTGACGCCCCGTGGGCTCCCAACGAACGGTACGCTCTGCTGCGCGACAGCGAGGGCAACCTGGTGATGATCGGCTCGCGTTAGGCTGACGCCGGGGCGACGCTCTGCAGCACTTCAAAGCCTTCGAACTGCGGATGGCCCATATAAAGCGGCTTGTTGTCGCCTGCGCCTCGGTGAGCCAGACGGAAGGCCTCGGATTTCGTCCAGGCCTCGAAGGCGCCCTTGGACGCCCACCGCGAGTGCGAGGCGTAGAGCGTGTGGTCTTCGTGCTCGGGGCCGCGCAGCAGGCTGAAGCCGAGGAAGCCGGGCACCGACTCCAGGTGGGTCTCACGCGACAGCCAGACGGCCTCGAAGGCGCTCTCCTGTCCACGCAGGACCTGGAAGCGGTTCATGGCGATGAACATGGCGGGCTCCTGTTTGGGCGTCGCGCCAGTCTGCCCCGGAAGCACCCTCTGTTCCAGCGTCTCCGCCGGCTCAGGCCTTTTCCAGCTGGGCGTAGCCCATCTGCTCGTTGAGCCGGTCGAGCACCTCGATCGCCGCCTCGGGCACCACCGTCCCAGGCGTGAAGATCGCCGCCACGCCGGCGTCGCGCAGGGCCTGGAAGTCCTCGGGCGGAATGACGCCGCCCACCACGACCAGGATGTCCGGCCGGCCGAGCTTGGCCAATTCGTCCTTGAGTTCAGGCACAAGCGTCAGGTGGCCGGCCGCCAACGAGCTGGCGCCGACCACGTGCACGTTCTCGGCGACCGCCTGGGCGGCGGCTTCGGCGGGCGTCTGGAACAGGTTGCCGATGTCGACGTCGAAGCCGAGGTCGGCGAAGCCCGAGGCGATCACCTTCTGGCCGCGGTCGTGGCCGTCCTGGCCCATCTTGGCGATCATCACCCGAGGCTTGCGGCCGTCGGTCTGGCGGAAGGCCTCGGACATCGCCTTGGCGCGGTCCGCCTGAGGCGTGGCGCCGGATTCGCGCAGATAGACGCCGGTGACGGCCGAGGCCTCGGCGGCGTGGCGGCCGAACACCTTCTCCAGGGCCAGGCTGATCTCGCCGACCGTCGCCTTGGCGCGGGCGGCGTTGACCGACAGTTCGAGCAGGTTGCCTTTACCCGCCGCGCCGTTGGTGAGAGCGGTGAGGGCGGTTTCGACCGCCACCGGATCACGCTCGGCGCGCAGGCGCTGGAGCTTCTCAAGCTGGCGCTCGCGCACGGCCGAGTTGTCGACCTTGAGCATCGGAATCTCGTCGGCGACGTCGGGCTTGTAGCGGTTGACGCCGACCACGCTCTGACGGCCGGCGTCGATGCGGGCCTGTGTGCGGGCCGAGGCCTCCTCGATGCGGCGCTTGGGCAGACCGTCCTCGATCGCCTTGGCCATGCCGCCCAGGGCCTCGACCTCGGCGATGTGCTCGAGCGCGCGGGCGGCCAGATCGGCGGTCAGCCGCTCGACATAGTAGGAGCCGCCCCACGGGTCCACGACGCGGGTCTGGCCGCTCTCGAGCTGCAGGAACAGCTGGGTGTTGCGCGCGATGCGGGCCGAGAAGTCGGTCGGCAGGGCCAGGGCCTCGTCCAGCGAGTTGGTGTGCAGGCTCTGGGTCTGGCCGCCAGTGGCGGCGATCGCCTCGACCAGGGTGCGGGGCACGTTGTTGTAGACGTCGTGCGCGGCCAGGCTCCAGCCGCTGGTCTGGGTGTGGGCGCGCAGCGAGAGCGAGCGCGAGTCCTTGGGATCGAACTCGTCCTTCATCAGCTTCGCCCAGAGCAGGCGACCGGCGCGCTGCTTGGCGATCTCCATGAAGGCGTTCATGCCGGCGTTCCAGAAGAACGACAGACGCGGCGCGAACTGGTCGACGGTCATGCCGGCGGCGACGCCGGCGCGTACGTATTCGATGCCGTCGGCCAGGGTGTAGGCAAGCTCCAGGTCCAGCGTCGCGCCGGCCTCCTGGATGTGATAGCCGCTGATCGAGATCGAGTTGAACTTCGGCATTTCGCTCGAAGTATATGAAAAGATGTCAGAAATTATCCGCATCGAGGGCGCGGGCGGATAGATGTAGGTGTTCCTGACCAGGAACTCCTTGAGGATGTCGTTCTGGATCGTGCCCGACAGCTTGGCGTGCGGCACGCCCTGTTCCTCGGCGGCCACGATGTACAGCGCCAGGATCGGGAGAACGGCGCCGTTCATGGTCATCGAGACGCTCATCTTGTCGAGCGGGATGCCGTCGAACAGCGTGCGCATGTCGAGGATGGAGTCGATGGCGACGCCCGCCATGCCGACGTCGCCCTTCACCCGCGGGTGGTCGCTGTCATAGCCGCGGTGGGTGGCGAGGTCGAAGGCGACCGACAGGCCCATCTGACCCGCGGCCAGGTTGCGCCGATAGAAGGCGTTGGAGTCCTCGGCCGTGGAGAAGCCCGCGTACTGGCGGATGGTCCACGGGTTGGTGAGATACATGGTTGGGTAGGGGCCGCGCAGGAACGGCGCGAGACCCGGATAGCCGTTGGCCAGTCCGGCGATGTCCGCCGGGCCGTAGGCGGGGCGCACGGCGATGCCCTCGGGCGTCTCCCAGGCCGGTCCGGTGATCGGCGGGCGCGCGGCGGGCGCCGCCTCGAAGGGCAGGGCGCTGAAGTCGGGAAACTGGCTCATCAGACGGCCTCGTACGGCGCGGCGAGACGGATGGGGACAAGCGGCGGGCAACGGCCGTCCGGCCCGGGCAAGCGGGCGGAGGGCGTCTCCGCCGTGATGGCGACAGGCGGCTCGACCTCGACAGGCGCGTCCTGGGTCGGGGGGAAGGCGGTGACCCCGACGATCTTGGACGGGCCGGCGGCGTCTCTGGCCGCGCTGACGGCGGCGATCTGGTCGGCCACGTGACCGGAGGCCAGGGCCGCGATGACACCGCCCTTGGCTTCGATCGCCTGGAACTGCGCCCAGGCGGCGCGCGCGATCTCGTCGGTGAGCGCTTCGACGTAGCCCGAACCGGCGGCGGGGTCTGCGACGCGGCCGAGGTGAGCCTCCTCCATCAGCACCAGTTGGGCGTTTCGGCTTTGGCGCCGGGCGAAGGCGGTGGGCAGGCCGATGGCGTCGGTGAAGGCGCCGAGCACCACCGCGTCGGCGCCGCCCACGGCCGCGCCGAACGCCGCTGACGTCAGGCGCAGCATGTTGGTCCAGGGGTCCTGCACGGCCAGCATGCGCCGCGACGAGCGCGCTTCGATGCGGGCCGGCGCGTCGACACCGCACGCCCCAGTCAACCGCGCCCACAGCACGCGCGCCGCGCGCAGCTTGGCCAGCGAGGTGAAGTAGTCGGCGTCGACCGCGAGCCCAAGATGGATCGCGCCGAACGCGCGGTCGATCGGCATGCCCGCTCGGACCAGCGCCTTGGCGTAGGCGAGTGCGCTGGCCAGCATGAACGCCAGCTCGCCTGCCTCGCCGCCGCCGGCCTCGTGGACGACCCGCCCGGAGGCCAGAAACAACCCCGCCTTCGGATAGGATTCGGCCAGGCGCGCGCCGACGGTGGCGGCGGACACCAGATGGCTTTCGATGGGACCAGGACTCTCGCCCGTTTCGGCGAAAGCGCCGAGCGGGTCCATGTGGAAGAGGAGGAGCGCGGTCGGCGACCCTTTCGCTGCGGCAGCGAGCCAGTCCGCGGCCTTGGGGCCCAGGAAGCCCGCGTCGAGGGCGACGGGGGCCAGTTCCAACATCACCCCATCAATCACCTGGGCCAGCCCGGCGGCGGAACCGATGGCAACGCCGTTGGCGTTGCTCGGGTCGATGACGATCAGCCCCGACGCCGCGCCGCCTTCCAGGTCGGCCAGCAGATCGCCCCGGGCTCGCGACGGATCGGGGTGCGAGACCGCGGCGCGAAGGTCCCAGGGGCGCTCTGCGTCGTGCGGACGCGGGACGAACGTCGCTCCCTCCGTCGCGGACTCATAGAGCGGCGCGATCAGCAGGCCCTCAAGCGTGCGGCGCTGCAGGCTGTCGAAGGGCGCGTCCTTCAAGGTCTTTTCCACCAGGGCGCGCCAGTCGGCGGCGGTGGCGGGCGGGAAGGCGCCGGGAGCAATCAGGGTGTCGGTCATCAGCCTGTCATTGCGACCTGTCCCGCCGACGCGTCAAGTTCACGCGGGGTCATCGGGCGGCGAAGCTTGCGCGGCGCAAAAGTTTGTGTGTACGCTGTAAAAATTAGATCGACGCCACTCATAAGGACGACCCTCGATGGCCTTGCCCCCCGTTCTCGCAGAGCGCCTGCGGATTCCCGTGATCGGTTCGCCGCTGTTCATCATCTCCGGTCCGGAACTCGTGATCGCCCAGTGCAAGGCCGGCATCGTCGGCTCATTCCCGGCACTGAACGCCCGGCCGGCGAGCCAACTCGACGAGTGGCTGGCCCAGATCACCGAAGAACTGGCCGACTGGGACCGCAAGAACCCCGATCGTCTTTCGGCGCCGTTCGCGATGAACCAGATCGTGCACAAGACCAACGACCGCCTCGAGCACGATGTCGAGATGGCCGTGAAGTACAAGGTTCCGGTGACCATCACCTCGCTGGGCGCGCGTGAAGACGTCAACCAGGCGATCCATTCCTACGGCGGCGTGGTGCTGCACGACGTCATCAACGACCGCTTTGCGCGCAAGGCGGTGGAGAAGGGGGCCGACGGCCTGATTCCCGTGGCTGCGGGCGCCGGCGGACACGCTGGTCACCTGTCGCCGTTCGCCCTGGTTCAGGAACTGCGCGAGTGGTTCGACGGCCCGATTGCGCTCTCCGGCTCCATCGCCAACGGCGCGGCGATCCTGGGCGCCCAGGCCATGGGCGCGGATCTCGCCTACATCGGCTCGGCGTTCATCGCGACCAGGGAGGCCAACGCCGCCCAGGACTACAAGGACATGATCGTGGCCAGCCGCGGCGATGACATCGTCTACTCAAACCTGTTCACCGGCGTGCACGGCAACTACCTGCGTCCCTCGATCGAGGCGGCGGGCCTTGACCCGGACAATCTGCCCCAATCGGATCCGTCGAAGATGAGCTTCGGCTCGGGCGGCAACCAGAAGGCCAAGGCCTGGAAGGACATCTGGGGCTGCGGTCAGGGCATCGGCGCGGTGAAGGACATTCCGAGCGCCGGCGACATGATCGATCGCCTGGCGGCTGAGTACGAAGCGGCGAAGGCGGCGCTGGCGGCGAAGACCTCGCTCACCCGCGGAAGCGCGCTGGCCATGGCCGCCGAGTAGCGCCCAAACGAAAGCGGCGGGAAGGTTTCCCTTCCCGCCGCCGCCGTTGAACGCGATGCGTTCGTCAGTCTTATCGGAACAGGCCGAGCAGGCTGCTCGACGACTGGTTGGCGATGCTGAGGGCCTGCACGCCAAGCTGTTGCTTGGTCTGCAGCGCTTGCAGCTTCGCGCTTTCCTTCGCCAGGTCGGCGTCGACCAGGTTGCCGACACCGGCGTCCAGGGTGTCCTGGAGCTTCATGACGTTGGTCATGTGGGTGTCGAGCGCACGTCCGCCGAGGTCACGCCCGACGTCAGCGAGGTCAGGGTGGCGGCGATCTTGGCGTTCGACTTCGACAAGGTCACGTGGTCGATGTCGATGGTCGCGGTCGCGTCGGCGTTGGCGATCGACTTGATGCTCGCGCTGTTGACCGAGGTCGACGAGATCAGGTTCACGCCGTCGAAGGTGGCGTTGTTGGCGATGGTGTCGATCTGGTCGCGCAGCGCGGTGTACTCGTCGCTGAGCGCCGCCTTGGAGGCGGTCGACAGACCCGCTTCAGTCGCCGCCAGGACCTTTTCCTTCATCTGGACGAGGATGTCCGAGATGGCGGTGCCGGCCGACATGGCGACGTCAGCCACCGACTGGCCGCGTTGCAGCGACGAGACGACGGAATTGAGGGAGGCCGATTCAGCGCGCTGGTTCTGGGCGATGGCCCAGATGGCGCCGTTGTCCTTGGCGGTGGAGATCTTCAGACCGGTGTTGATGCGGTTCTGAACGGTGCCGAGGTCTTTGTTGGTGGCGTTCAGGTTTTGCAGCGCGATCATCGCGCCTTTGTTCGTGTTGACCGAATTCATCGACATACACTTGGTTCCTTTTCTCGGAGACCGGCGTCATTTTGACTGCCAGAGGCATTTTGCCTGTGAAGATCCTGAGCAAGGGCTGGGCCAGTTTGGGCCGTTAACCTTTTTCCGTTGATCGGCTTGGGATTTTTCCACCGACCGCTGTTTGGCAAGGCCTCGCGCAGGGTCTCCAACGGGCCAACACGGTAAATTCTGCCGTCCTGCGGCGGCAAAATCTGCGCGCTCCAGTGGGCAGGAACTGCCGGGCGGCGCCGTTCGCACGGCGGATTGGGGCGCAATCAGCTTTTCTAAGGACGCAAAAAGTTCAAACCGCTGGCGTGGGGCGGGCGCCCCGACCATGCTCCCCGCGATTTCGGTAGGAGCTATGCATGGCGCAGGCGCGCAAACGGGGCGGGATCTTCGCCTCATTCGGCTTCCAGGTGCTGGCCGGCATGGCGCTGGGCCTTGGCCTGGGCCTGTTGGCGCGTGACCTCGGAACAGAGGCGGGGCAGCCCGGGCACGGGCTATCCGAAGCCTTGCGGCTGGCCGGCTCGATCTTCGTGCAATTGCTGCGCGTGCTGGTGCCGCCGCTGGTGTTCACGGCCATCGTGGCCAGCATCGCCAATCTGCGCCAGTTGCAGAACGCCGCCGCCCTGGTCTGGCGCACGCTGGCCTGGTTCGCATTGACGGCGCTGATCGCCGTCAGCATCGGGATCATGCTCGGGCTGGTGCTGAAGCCGGGACTCAACACCACGGTCGCCGCCGCGGCGGCCAGCGCGCCGCACACCAGCGGCTCGTGGCTCGACTTCCTGACCGGGCTCGTGCCCTCCAACATATTGGGGATCGGCGCCTCGACTACGCTAGCCGACGGGGCGGCGACGACGTCGCTGTCGTTCAATGTGCTGCAGATCGTCGTCATCTCGCTGGTCACGGGCATCGCGGCGCTGAAGTCCGGCGCCGCGGCCGAGCCGTTTCTGGCGTTCAACGCCTCCGCGCTCGCCATCGTCCGCAAGATCCTCTGGTGGGTGATCCGCCTGACGCCGATCGGCACCATCGGCCTGTTCGGCAACGCCGTCGGTCACTACGGCTGGGACGCGCTGGCCCAGCTCGGCGCCTTCACCCTGGCGGTCTATGCCGGACTGGCGCTGGTGATGTTCGTCGTCTACCCGACCCTGCTCGCCAGCAACGGCCTCAACCCGCTGAAATTCTTCGCCGGCGCCTGGCCGGCCATCCAGCTCGGCTTCGTGTCGCGCTCGTCGATCGGGACCCTGCCGGTGACGCAGACGGTGACGGAGAACGCCCTGGGCGTGCCAAGGGCCTATGCGGCCTTCGCCGTGCCGCTGGGCGCGACGACCAAGATGGACGGGTGCGCCGCGATCTACCCGGCCGTGGCCGCGATCTTCGTGGCGCAGTTCTACAATGTGCCGCTGGCGCTCAGCGACTACTTCCTCATCGTATTCGTGTCGGTGATCGGCTCGGCCGCGACCGCCGGCCTGACGGGAGCGGTGGTGATGCTGACCCTGACGCTGTCGACCCTGGGCCTACCGCTTGAAGGCGTGGGGCTGCTGCTGGCGATCGATCCGATCCTCGACATGGGCCGGACGGCGACGAACGTGGCGGGGCAAGCGTTGGTCCCGACCTTGGTGGCCAAGCAGCAGGGCACGCTGGACATGGACGTCTACAACGCCGCCTCGGGCGATCTTCCGGTCGAGCCGGACGAAACGACGCAGCGGGCCGCCTGATAGGTTAGCCGTCTGTCCACGCGCGTGAACCGGCCTTAGGATCGGTTCGCAGGCGGGGCGGAGCACAAATGGCGGACGACGAGCAGAAGGGCGGCTGGCCGAGCGCCAGCGCCGGTGGCGAAGCTCTGCTGAAGGCGATGCTTGAGGCCTCCGCGATGCTGGCGGGCGTCATCGAGGTGCTGGACGACGACTATCGCTTCGTCATGGCCAACCGGGGCGCCTGCGAGTTCTACGGCTGCGCCGATGGCGGCCTGAACGGGCGCACCGGCCGTGAGCTGGGCATAAAAGCCGAGCAGATCTTGGGGCGCGTGAATGTCCTGCGCCGAGTGCTGAGCACCGGCGCGGCTGAAACCATCGAGTATTCCTTCCGATTTCCGAGCGGCCGCCAGGGCTGGTTCCTCGGGACCTTCTCGCCGCTGACCGGCAATGCAGGTCAGGTCGCCTTCATCATCATCGACATCACCCAGCAGCACGCCGCGCAGGTCGAGGCCGAGCGCCAGGGCGCGCGGCTGACCCTGGCGCTGAACGCGACCGAGCTCGGCCTCTGGGAGTACGATGTCGCCGCCGATCGTGTGGACTGGGACTCCAGGACCCGGCGCATGTTCGGCCTGCCCCCGGAGGGCGACATCAATTACGCGACCTATGCCGCCGCGGTGCATATCGAGGACTTCCCGGCGACTCGCGTCGCCTATGAGGCCGCGCTCGCCGGCGAGAATGACGGCCACTATGTCGTCGAGCATCGCACCACGAGCGGCGGCGAGGGAGGATCGGCGACCTGGGTTCGCGGCGCTGCGCGCGTGTCTTTCGACGGGCAGGGCCGGCCAATCCACGTGATCGGGACCTCGCAGGACATCTCGGCCCAGGTGGCCGCGCGCCAGCGCCAGGACCTGCTGCTGGGCGAACTGAACCATCGGGTGAAGAACAACCTGGCGGCCGTGCAGGCCATCGCCTCGCAGACGATGCGTAATGCGCCGGATGACCCGGCGGCGTTCCGCGCCGCGTTCGACAGCCGCATCCAGTCCATGGCCCGCGGCCATGACCTGCTGACGCGGAACGTCTGGGAAGCGGCCGATCTGCGGGACGTCATCGACGCGGCCCTGGCCCCGTTCGCGGCCGAAGGGTTCGATATTCAGGGCGTGGAAGCGCCTGCGCCGCTTGGCCCTGAGATGGCGGTGAACCTGGTGATGGTCCTCAATGAGCTGGCGACCAATGCGGCCAAGTACGGGGCGCTGTCGGGCGCGGGGCGGGTGGCCATCGTCTGGGGCGTCGGGGGCGGGAACCTCACGCTGCATTGGCGCGAGTATGGCGGACCCCCGGTGAGCCCGCCTCAGCGCAGCGGCTTTGGCACGCGGCTGACGCGCAGCGCGCTGCAGGCATATGGCGGATCGGTAGAGTTGACCTTCCCGCCGGAAGGCGCGGAGTGCCGGATGAGCACTCCGCTGGCCCGCCGCTAGCTCTCGAGCGTCGCCTCAAGCGTGATCTCGGCGTTGAGCAGCCGAGAGACCGGGCAGCTCTTCTCGGCGGTGCGGGCGAGTTCGTCGAACTTGGCTTGATCCATGCCTGGCACCTTGGCGCGCAGGGTGAGCGCCGAGCGGTCGATCTTGAAGCCCTCGCCGTCGGGGACGAGCGACACCGCGGCCTCGGTCGAGAGTTCCTCGGCCGCTGCGCCGGCGCGCTGAATGAGGAACGCCAACTGCATGGTGAAGCACCCCGCGTGCGCCGCGGCGATCAGCTCCTCGGGGTTCGTGCCCGGGGTGTCCTCGAACCGGGTCTTGAAGCTGTAGGGCGTCGACGAGAGCACACCTGAATCGGTGGTCAGATCGCCGTCGCCGTCACGGCCCGTTCCACGCCAAACCGCGCGCGCCTTGCGGATCATTCTCGCCTCCTGATGGGATCGCCCCTGGGAGACGCAATAACGCCGCAGCGGCCGAATGGATCACCGCGCCCGCCGGCCGTTCATCTCGTCGCCGGCGTCGCGGGGCAGGGGGATGAAGAAGGCGAGCGAGATCAGCGTGATAAGCCCGATGACCACGAAGGCCGGCGAGATCGCCGCGGCGGTCAGGTGGTCTTCGCCGCGGGCGACCATGAAGAAGTGCATGAGGCTGGCGGCCAGGCCGATGCCTACCGACTGCACCAGCTGCTGGACCATCGACGAGGTGGTCGAGGCGCGGCTCATGCGGGCCTGGTCGATATCGGCGAAGGCCAGGCCGTTCAGGCTGGTGAAGTGCAGCGAGCGGAAGAAGCCGCCGATGGCGAGGATCACCAGGATCAGCCAGTGGGGCGTGGTCGGGGTGAAGAGGCCGTAAGCGACGAAGCTGACGGCGACGATCAAGGCGTTGACGATCAGCACAGAGCGGAAGCCAAAGCGGCGCAGGATCGGAGGAGCGGTGGTCTTCATGACCAGCGCGCCGGCCGCCGAGATGAAGGTCATCAGCCCGGCCTGGATCGCCGAGAGGCCAAAGCCGATCTGCAGCAGCATGGCCAGCATGAACGGTGTGGCGCCCATGGCGATGCGCATGAACGCGCCGCCGACGACCGAGGCGCGGAAGGTCTGCAGCCGGAACACCGAAAGGTCGAGAATGGCGTGCGGATTGCCGCGGGCGTGACGCCAGTAGACCACCAGCGCCGCCGCGCCGCCGAAGAACATCGTCGCGACCAGGGCGTCGGGCAGAAGTCCGCGGCCCAGGTTCTCAAAGCCGAAGATCAGGCCGGCGAGGCCAAGTCCGGTCAGCAGCGTGCCCTTCCAGTCGATGGGAGAGACCTGCTGTTCCTTCACGTTGGGTACGAAGCGCAGGACGAGAAGCACGCCGACGACGGCCACCGGGATGCTCAGGAAGAAGATCCAGCGCCAGTCGGCGAACGTGACGATCGCGCCGCCGACGATGGGGCCGATGACCGGGCCAAGCAGGGCCGGCATGGTCATGACCGACATCGCTCCGACGAGCTCTGCCTTGGGCGTCGTGCGCAAGAGCAGCAGCCGGCCGACCGGGGCCATCATCGCCCCGCCCATGCCTTGGAAAATCCGCGCGATGACCAGCTGGGTGAGGTCCTGGGCGAAGCCGCAGGCGGCCGACGAGATCGCGAAGAGCACCATCGAGACGATGAAGATGCGCTTGGCGCCGAACTTGTCGGCGACCCACCCGCTGATCGGCAGGAAAACCGCCGAGGCCAGCAGAAACATGGTGATGGCGAGGTTGAGCCGCAGCGGCGGCTCGTCCAGGGCGACGGCCATGGTCGGCAGCGCGTTGGCGATGACCGTCGCGTTCATGGTCTGCATGAGCAGCGCCGAGCCGATGATCGCCGGGATCAGCCAGCCGCGCGTGGCCGGCGTGGAGCCTTCGTCCCGAAGCGGCTGATCCACCGGGCTCATTGGTCGAAGCTCAGCAGCTGGAGGAGGGGCTCGTTGGCGGCGGCTAGGGCGGCGCGCGCCTCCGGCGTCAGGCGGGTCAAGCGGTCGGCGAGCCAATCGTTGCGCCGTTGGCGGACCGCGTCGATCTGGGCGACGCCCTGGGGCGTGATCTCCAGCCCCGAGCGGCGGCCGTCCTGGGCGTGGCCGGTCCGCAGAATCCAGCCGGCCGCCTCAAGCCGCTTGATGTGACCGCTCATGCTGGGGCGGGACATCTGCTCGGCGTCGGCCAGTTCGCTGACGCCGATTCCGGGGTTGCGGCGGATGTGGCCGAGGATCAGTGCATCCAGCGCCGAACTGCCCGCGCGTTGCGCCTCTTGGCGCAATCGGCGGGCGACGCGCAGCAGGGGCGCGCGAAGGCTATCGGCGAGGGCGAGCGTCTCGGGCGTGGTCGGCATGGCGATGTAGTTAGGTTGGCGAACTATCTATGTCAAATCGACGATGCTCGATTAACGGGAACGCGTCGCCGAGCTCGCCGTTTGAGGGAGTGGACTGGGAGGACTGACCTGAGGGAACAGGTGATGAGCACCGATCGAGGTTTGCCATCCACGCAGATGGCGCGGCTCGCTGCGGAAGTCCGCGGCGCCACGAGCAGACTGTCGCGCGAGCAGATGCTCGACCTTGCAGATCTGCTGCATGATGAGATCCGGGCGCGAGGCGAGCAGCGATCCTGGCGCTCGCCAAGCCGATCGGTCGGACGCGGCTAGAGGCTCATGGATCGCCGGGCCTGGCGCACGCCGGCGGCGAGCGCGCGGGCCTGCGACGTCAGCTCGTCGAGCATGCGGAGGCGCCAGTCGGCGGCCTCGCCGCGGGCCGCGCCGGCGCGAGCGCGCTCGCCGGTGGTGAAAGCGGCGCGGGCGGCGGCCTGGCAGTCGGCGATCGCGGCGATGAAGCGGCCGTCGGCCCCGTTCCGCCAGTCCTGGCGAACCGCCAGCCGCGCCTCTGCACGCGCCTGGATTGTGGCTGGCGAGCTGACGGCAGGCGCCTCGGTGGCGGTTCCGGACCAGCAAACGCCCCGATAGCGGGCCAATTCTCGCCGTGACAACTCAGCGCGGGCCGCGTCTGCCGAGGCTTCGGCGTCGATGAGGCGGTGAAGTTCAGTCTCTGCCATACGGCTAATGTATATTTTATACTGACGCGCTGCAAGCGAAAGCGAACTTGGCCGGCCGCGCCCCTCTAGCCCTCGCTGATGATGATCCGGCGCGCCTGAAAGGGGGGGATGATCGCGGTGATGTGCGCGGCCCAGCGCAGGCGGGCGTCATGGCGCGTGGGGCCGGCGACGCTTTCCAGGTCGTACAGGCCGGGGCCGGAGCCGCGCAGCAGCCGCTTGACCAGAACCTCGTCGGTGTCGGTCTCGACCACGACGACCTGGCCAAGCATGTCCGGGCTGGGCGAGCTGCGCTGATCCTCGAAGTAGATCAGGGCGCCGTCGTCGGCCAGGCCGCGCATGGAGTGTCCGGAAACCCTTAAAGCCACAGCCTTCTCCGTGCCCCCTGGCGGGATGGGCGCGAGTTCGCCGCTGCCCTGGCCGGTGGCGAGCAGGACGTCGCCCTCGGGGTTTGCGCCGACCCGGCCGATGATCGGCGCGAAGCCGTCGGCGCCGGTCGAACGCATCGCGCCAGCGGCGTCATAGAGCCACTCGGGACGTACGCCGAAGGCGGCGGCGTATTCCTTCGCCCGGCGGTACGAGAAAGTCGCATTGCCGTTTTCATTGGAGGAGTAGGTGTTTCGATTCCAACCGAAGGCGTCCGCGGCGGCCGCAGCCGTCTCGTAGCCCTTCTCGGTGCGCGCGAGGCGCAGGCGTTGGAAGCGATCGTCCATGCGAGTCTTCTAGCGAACTGGATGTGTAAAATAAATACAGAATCTGCTTGCCCGTTCACTGTATGTTCCATACATTTTCGCCATGGGACACGAAACGCAGGTTAGAGCCGCCCCAACGGGCCAAGAATATTCAGCCCTACGACAAATGGGGACGTCGGCCCCGCGCGCCATGGTAGAGCTGGGGCTACCGGCCGATCACGCGCGGAAGCTGGAAGCGGGGTTTCGCGGCAGGGCGCAGGCAGGGGCGGGAGACATCCAGCTGCCGAGGTTCGCGCGTCATGACAAACACGTGGCGGCGGTGCTGGCTGAGGGAGGCTTCTGCGCCTTCTCGGAGCGCCGCATCGGCAAGGATGGGGTCGCGGTGTGCCTGCCGCTGACGTGGCCGCGATGAGCGCGGCGATCGCCGACGTCGTCGCGCACGCCTTGCGCACCTTGCCGCCGGAGACGCGCGGGCGGTTCCTGCGCGATCTGATGGCGACGGCCGCGGCCGGACTGACGGCCCTTGAGGGCGAGCAGGCGTCCAGCGAGGCGGTCTACCGCCTGGGCGACGCTGTCGTCGGCTGCGGGCCCGTCGATCCCGCCTGAGCAATTCTGACATGGAGGACGCGATGAGCCGAGCAGCCTATCTGGCGCGCCTGGAGCGCGAGCGCTTGTCAAAAGTAGAACAGCAGGGGAGGGCGCGGCTGGAAGCGCGCCTGGTCGCCGAGGGTGTCGCCGAGACGGTGTCGCTGTCGGCGGCGCGCGGCGCCGAGTTCGAGACGCCGCCCTCTGCACGGGGAGAGCGGCAGCGGCCCTACCGCCGGCTGGCCGGACTGGACTGGCTGGCGCGCAAGGGCCGCCTGACGCCGGTGCAGAAGGCGGCGGGCGAGCGCTACGGCCATTGCTATCGCAAGGCGCGCGGGGAAGTCGCCATCGCCTCGACCCTGGATGTGAAGCCGGGCGATGGGAGCGACATGCCTTTGAGCGCGGTGATTTCCCGCGCCGAGGCCAATGCCCGGGCGAGGGATGCGCTGCGTGTCTACCGGGAGAGCTTGCGGCTGCAGCCGGCCCTGGTCGCCGCGTGCGACATGGTCTGCGGCGAGGAGTTGACGCCGCGCGAAGCGGTGAGCGGCGGCGACCGCGAGATCCATCGCCTGGAGGCGGTTCTGGAGGTGGCGTTGGACATCCTGGCGGGTCGTTGAGCGGGGAAATGTTCCTATTTTGTTCTTGAAGTTTCCCGGGAATTTGATACCATCTAAGACGGCAGCAACGTCACTTCGCGTGCAATGACGCCAAGTTTCGGGCGGCCCCGGCCAGCGGGCCGGTCGGTCGCCTGGGCCTGGGGCGCCAACCTTGCCAGCACGGCGTCGAGGTCGCCCCGCAGGTCCAGCTCGGTTTGTCGGCCGGTCTGATCATTGAAAACGAGGAGGCGAGCCTCGCCCGCGTCGAACGCCGCCTTCACTGCAGGCGCGATCTCGGCGAGGGTGCCCGAGGCCAGGGCCCGTGAGCCGACAAAGGCGGTGTGTCTATCGGTCATCCTGGAAATCCGAAGCCGAATTAGTGTCCGGGTCTAAATAGCGCAGATCAGGCCGACAAGCCTAGTTCATGCGCGAAAGTTGGCCACAAAGGTAAGAATTGCCCCCGCCAGCGGCTAGGATGGCGTCGACTCGGGCTTCAACGAGCCCACATGTTTCCTGGGGCGTCACAATGCGCATTGTTCTTCGGGCACTTCTCCTGGCGTCGGCCCTGTCCTGCGCGACTATCGCGACCGACGTCCTCGCCGCGCCGACCATCGCGCCGATACTGACGACGCCGGATGCGAGGGACGCTCGTTCCTATGCCCAGCCGCTGGTCGCCCGCGTGACCCACGTGGATCTGGACCTGGTCGCCGACTTCAACGCCAAGACGATGAGCGGTCAGGCGGCGATGGACGTCTTGGCTGCGCCCGGCGCGCAGGAGATCGTCCTCGACACGCTTGACCTGCAAGTCTCCAAGGTGACCGACGCTCGGGGTCGCGACCTGCCTTGGACGCTGGGGGCGGCAGACGGCGAACTGGGCGCGCCGCTGACCGTCCAACTGAAGGGCGCGAAGCGGATCGTCGTGCACTACACCTCAAGCGCGGGGGCGCGGGCGCTGCAATGGCTGCCGCCGTCGCTGACCGCTGGCAAGGCCAAGCCCTACCTCTTCAGCCAAGGGCAGGACATTAACAACCGCAGCTGGATCCCGACGCAGGACAGTCCGGGCATCCGGCAAACCTGGACGGCGCGGATCGTTGTCCCCAGCGACCTGACTGCGGTCATGAGCGGTGAGCGCCTCACGCCGAAAGGTGAGCCCGCGGGTGACGGCAAACACGCCTATCGGTTCAGCATGGACAAGTCGGTTCCGCCATACCTGATCGCGCTGGCGGTGGGCGATTTGACGTTCAGGGAGCTCGGGCCACGAACAGGCGTCTATACTGAACCGTCGATGATGGACCGGGCCGCCGCCGAACTGGTCGACACCGAGCAGATGGTGACGACTGCCGAGGGGCTCTATGGCCCCTATCGTTGGGGTCGCTACGACGTCCTGGTGTTGCCGCCGTCATTCCCTTTCGGAGGAATGGAGAACCCCACGCTCACCTTCCTGACGCCGACCTTCATCACCGGCGACCGGGCGAATGTTGGGTTGGTCGCCCACGAGCTGGCGCATAGCTGGTCGGGCAACCTGGTCACCAATGCGACGTGGCCGGACAGCTGGCTGAACGAAGGTTTCACGACCTATTTCGAGAACCGGATCATGGAGGCGCAGTACGGCGCGCCGCGCGCACAGATGGAAGCCGACCTCGATTGGGATGGCATGCAGGCTGACATCGTTGAGGCGGGCGGAGCGACGGCCGACTCGACCAAGCTCTATGGCGATGTCAGCGGGCAACTCGCTTACTTCAAGGGCGCGACCTTCCTTCGGACCATCGAGACGACGGTCGGGCGTGAGCGCTGGGACGCGTATCTTAGCTCCTACTTCGATCGCCACGCTTTCCAACCGCAGACGACGGCGGGCTTTTTGAAGGACCTTCGTGCGAACCTCATCAAAGGCGACGAGGCGTTGGAGGCGAAGCTGCAGCTTGATCGCTGGGCCTACGCGGCTGGTCTTCCGGACAATGCCGTGCACGTGAAGTCGGAAGCGCTTGCCAAGGTCGATGCTCAGGTCGCGGCCTTTAAGAGCGGCGCGCCGGCGTCGCAGCTGGCGGTGTCGGCATGGACGACCCAGGAATGGCTGCGCTTCCTGAACAACCTGCCTCGCAAGCTGACAAACGAGCAGCTGGGCGATCTTGACCGGACCTTCACGCTCTCTACGTCTTCCAACAGCTACATCCGGTCGGCTTGGCTGGAGTTGGCGATCGCCAATCGGTACGAGCCGGCCCTGCCTGCGCTTGAGGAGTTCCTGACGAGCGTTGGGCGGGGGCTCTTCCTGCGTCCGCTCTATGCTGGCCTCGTGCGGCAGGGCGATTGGGGAAAGCCGATTGCGGTCCGTATCCTTGCGAAGGCGAAGCCGACCTACCACCCGACGGTAGCGGCGAGCCTCGACCGCCTTGTAAACGGCGCCTGAGATTGGAGAAGCAGATGCGGATACTCGCAGGAGCATGTCTATCGCTGGCGCTCGCGGCGCCGGTGGCGGCACAGGACGCCAATGCGCAGTTCTTCACGCGCAACGCCCAAGCGCCGGGCGTCAAGACGATCCCCGGCATCCAATACAAGGTCCTGAAGTCCGGCCCCGAGGATGGTCGTCATCCAAGCAGGTCTTCAACGATCAAGGTCCGCTATGAGGGCAAATTCCTAGATGGGAAGGTGTTCGACTCCTCAAAGAACGACCCTGACGGGGCGGTCACCTTCCCGCTGGGCAAGTTGATCCCGGGCTGGGTGACGGTGCTTCCGCTGATGCGTCCGGGCGACGAGTGGGTGATCTACCTCCCGCCGGAGTACGCCTATGGGCCAGCGGGCAAGGACATCATTCCCGCCAACACCCCGCTCGAGTTCCGCATCGAACTGGTCGAGGTTCTGGACTAGAGGCGACGAAGCTCGGCGATGATCAGCGAGCCTCCAGAGAACTCGATAGTGGCGGGTCCTTCGAGCAGGACTGCGTCCTCGGGGAGCAACTGCAGGGCGCCGAGATCGAGCGGCGCGCACGCCAGCAGCAGCGTCATATCGGCCTGCGTCTGAAACGGGTCGGGCGGCGTAGCGCGACGGACCTTCGCCGACCAAGCTCCGCGTCGCGTCATGACGTTGAAGTCGCGTATCGCACCGGCGGCCAATACCGCCTCGCATGAGGCATCGCCAGGAAACTCAAACGGCTCCGACTTCTCGCCAAGCGACATCGTCGTCGTGTCCTTGAGCTTAAGCTCAAGGCCGTTCCCGGCGATCACCGTGAGCACGCGGTCTACGTCAGGGAAGTTCGAGAAGGCGCCGTCAGTGGCGACCTCCGCGATGCTCATTCGCCAGCCGAAGGTGTCCAAGGTCGAGCCGGCCGGCGATGCCGCAACCTCCCAAGTGGTCCCGCCGCCATTCTTCCAGGCCGTGGGTTTGCGATCTGCGGCGCGAAGGACGCGCATCAGGACAGGATGCCCGGAAGATCGAGGCCCTTCTCTCGCGCCACTTCGAGGGCGATTTCATAGCCGGCGTCCGCATGGCGCATGACGCCTGTGGCCGGATCGTTCCACAGGACGCGCTCTAGCCGACGCGCTGCGGCGTCGGAACCATCGCAGACGATGACCATGCCCGAGTGCTGTGAGAAACCCATTCCGACCCCACCGCCGTGATGCAGCGAGACCCAGGTCGCGCCCGAGGCGGTGTTGAGGAGGGCGTTGAGCAGCGGCCAGTCTGAAACGGCATCGGAGCCGTCGCGCATAGCCTCTGTCTCCCGGTTGGGAGAGGCCACGGAGCCCGAGTCCAGGTGATCGCGGCCGATGACCACCGGCGCCTTTAGTTCGCCCTTCGCAACCATCTCGTTGAAGGCGAGACCCAGGCGGTGCCGATCGCCCAATCCAACCCAGCAGATGCGCGCCGGCAGGCCTTGGAACTTGATCCGCTTGGCCGCCATGGCCAGCCAGTTGTGCAGGTGGGCGTTGTCGGGGATCAACTCCTTCACCTTGGCGTCGGTCTTGTAGATGTCCTCGGGATCGCCCGACAGCGCCGCCCAGCGGAACGGGCCGATGCCGCGGCAAAACAGCGGGCGGATATAGGCGGGGACGAACCCGGGGAAGGCGAATGCGTTGGCGACGCCTTGCTCCTTGGCCATCTGGCGGATGTTGTTGCCGTAATCCACGGTCGGCACGCCGGCGGCCTGGAAGTCCAGCATCGCTTGCACGTGCTCCGCCATGGAGGCGCGAGCGGCCTCTTCGACCTGCTTCGGATCCTGGTCGCGCATGGCGTACCAACGCTCCAAGCTCCAGCCTTTCGGCAGGTAGCCGTTCACCGGATCGTGGGCCGACGTCTGGTCAGTGAGCAGATCGGGCCTGACGCCGCGCTGGTAGAGCTCAGGCAGGAGTTCCGCGGCATTGCCAAGCAGGCCGACCGAGACCGGCCGCTTCTCGGCGCAGGCCTGGTCGATCCAGGCCAGCGCTTCATCAATGTTGTCAGTCGAGCGGTCGAGGTATCCGGTGCGAAGACGCATCTCGATGCTTGAAGGCTGGCACTCGATCGCAAGGCAGGAAGCGCCCGCCATCACGGCTGCAAGCGGTTGCGCCCCGCCCATGCCGCCGAGGCCCGCGGTCAGCAGCCAGCGACCGGAGAGGTCGCCGCCGTAGTGCTGGCGCCCCATCTCCACGAAGGTCTCGTAGGTGCCCTGTACGATGCCCTGGGCCCCGATGTAGATCCAGGATCCGGCGGTCATCTGGCCGTACATGGCCAGCCCCTGGCGGTCGAGTTCGTTGAAGTGATCCCAGGTCGCCCAGCGCGGCACGAGGTTGGAGTTCGCGATCAGCACCCGCGGTGCGTCGGGGTGGGTGCGGAAGACGCCGACTGGCTTGCCGCTCTGAACCAGCAGCGTTTGGTCGTCCTCCAGCCGACGCAAAGTCTCGACGATCTTGTCGTAGCTTTCCCAGTCTCGGGCCGCGCGGCCGATGCCGCCGTAGACGACCAGTTCCTCCGGGCGCTCGGCCACGTCGGGATGCAGGTTGTTCATCAGCATCCGCAGCGGGGCCTCGGTCAGCCAGCTCTTGGCTGACAGCTTGGTCCCGACGGCTGGACGGATCACGCGGGTCTTGTCGATGCGGGTCATGGGTGTCTCAGGCTTCGGCGAAGGCGATGCAGGCCTTCAGGATCTCGATCAGCACGGCGCGAAGCGGCGCGGCTTGAACCGGGGAGTAGGGCGAGGGCCAGGTAGCTGGCGTCGGCGGCTTGGCCGGATCGTCCATGTAGCCCCGACAGGCCAGCTCCATCTGGATCGCATGGACGCCGGCCTGCGGTCGTCCGTAGTGGCGGGTCGTCCAGCCGCCCTTGAAGCGCCCGTTGGTCACGCGGCTGTAGCGAGCATCGTCGCAGGCTGCTTCGACCGCGGCGGTCAGGTCCGCGGAACAGCTTTCGCCGGAGTTCGTGCCCAGATTGAAGTTGGGCAGGTCGCCGTCGAATAGTCGAGGTATGCGCGAGCGGATCGAGTGGGCTTCGTATAGCACGAGCTTGTCGTGAACTTGCCGCAACCGGGCGATCTCCGCTTCGAGAGCGGCGTGATAGGGCTCGAAGTAATCTGCTCGACGTCGCGCGATCTCGCCTGCTCGCGGCGCCGCATCCCGGTAGAGCGGTTCCCCGTCAAAGGTCGTCGTCGGGCACAGCTCGGTTGTGGCCTGGCCCGGGTAGAGCGAGGCGCCGGACGGGTCGCGGTTGACGTCGACGACGCTTCTGCTGATCGCGGTGCGCACAGTCGTCGCGCCCAATTCCTCCGCAAAGTCATACAACCGATGGATCCACCAGTCGGCGTCTTTCCTGGCCAGCCAGGGGGAGACAAGCTGCGCCTCGATGGCGGGCGGAATTTCCGTTCCTGTGTGCGGGAAGGTTACGATCAGCGGCGCCGAGCCACGCCGAACCTCCAGCCAGCCCATCATCCCACTCCTGGCAAGTCGACGACCTGCGCCGCCGCGATGACGGCGCCCGAACGCACCAGGGCGTTCGCCGCCTGCATGTCCGGATGGAAGTGTCGGTCGTCGTCGAGGCGCGGCACGTGGGCGCGTAGCAGGCCGCGGACCGCCTCCAGCGGCGCGCTCGAGACGAGCGGGGCGTGGAAGTCGGAGCCCTGCGCTCCCGCCAGCAATTCGATCCCCAGGACGGCGACGACGTTCTCCACCATCGACAACAGGCGGCGCGCGCCATGGGCGGCCATTGAGACGTGGTCTTCCTGATTGGCCGAGGTCGGGATGGAGTCGACGCTGGCCGGATACGCCCTCTGCTTGTTCTCGGAGACAAGCGCTGCGGCGGTGACCTGCGGGATCATGAAACCTGAGTTCAGTCCAGGCTTGGGCGTCAGGAACGCAGGCAGCCCCGACAGGGCCGGATCCACGAGCATGGCGATGCGCCGTTCCGACAACGAGCCAATTTCGCAGACAGCCAACGCGATCATGTCGGCCGCGAATGCGACGGGTTCCGCATGGAAGTTGCCGCCGGACAGGGCCTCGTCAGTTTCGGGGAAGATCAGCGGATTGTCCGAGACGCCGTTGGCCTCCGTGCCCAACGTCGTGGCGGCTTGGCGCAGGATGTCCAGCGTGGCGCCCATCACCTGGGGCTGGCAGCGCAGGCAGTAGGGATCCTGAACCCGTTCGTCGTTCTTCAGGTGCGAGGCGCGGATCGCCGAGCCCGCCATCAGAGAGCGCAGCGCATGCGCCGTCTCGATCTGGCCTGCGTGTCGGCGCAGCATGTGGATGCGATGATCGAACGGCGTGTCCGAGCCCTTCGCCGCCTCGGTGGACAGCGCACCCGTCACTAATGCGCTCTGGAAAAGGCGTTCAGCCTCGAAGAGGCCCGCCAGGGCGTTGGCGGTGGAGAACTGCGTCCCATTCAGCAGGGCGAGGCCTTCCTTGGGGCCCAGGGCGAGCGCACTCAAGCCTACTTGGGCCAGGGCTTCGGCGGCAGGACGGATTGTTTCGCCGACGAAGATCTCCCCGACCCCGATCATCGTGGCCGCCATGTGCGCCAGCGGCGCCAGGTCCCCCGAGGCGCCGACCGAGCCTTGCGCCGGCACGACCGGCGTCAGCCCCTTGGCCAACATCGCTTCGAGAAGTTCGATCGTCGCCGGCCTCACGCCGGAAGCGCCTTGCGCTAGGCTGGCCAGCTTGAGCGCAAGCATCAGGCGCACGACGGGGACCGGAGAGGGTTCTCCGACGCCGGCCGCATGCGAGAGGACGATGTTCCGCTGCAGCGTCTCAAGATCGCCCGTGTCGATGCGGACGTTGGCCAGCTTTCCAAAGCCGGTGTTGATGCCATAGACCGGCTCGCCCCTGGCGAGGATGCGCTCCACCGCCGCCGCGCTTTCGGCGATCCGCGGCGCTGAAGCCGGGTCGAGCTGAACGTCCGCGCCGCGGTAGACCGCCCGCCATTCGCTCAGGCTCACCTCGCCCGGACGCAGCATCACACTCTTCATTTTCCACTCCACACGCGCGCATGGAGGGGGTTGAACCCCATGCGGTAGACAAGCTCTGCTGGGCGCTCGATGTCCCAGATGGCGAGATCGCAGGCCTTTCCGGCCTCCAGCGTCCCGGCCACGCCCAGCATCCCAAGCGCGCGCGCGGCTTCGCGCGTGACGCCAGCCAGGCATTCCTCGACCGTCAGGCGGAACAGGGTAGCGGCCATGTTCATCGTCAGCAGCGGCGAGGTGAGCGGCGAGGTGCCGGGATTGCAGTCGGTGGCCAGCGCGATCGGCACGCCGGCGCCCCGGAGCGCCTCGATCGGCGGCAGCTTCGTCTCGCGCACGAAATAGTAGGCGCCCGGCAGCAGGGTGGCCACGACGCCCGCGCGAGCCATCGCGGCGACGCCTTCCATGTCGAGGTGTTCCAGGTGGTCCGCGGACAGGGCGCCGAATTCCGCCGCCAGGGCTGCGCCATGCTGGTTTGAGAGCTGTTCGGCGTGAAGCTTGACAGGCAGGTCGTGGGCGCGCGCGGCCTCAAACACCCGGCGGGTCTGAGCTGCAGTAAAACCAATCCCTTCGCAGAACGCATCGACGGCGTCCGCCAACCCCTCCGCGGCGACCGCCGGGATCATTTCTTGGCAGACGACGTCGATGTAACCGTCTGGATCGCCGGAGTGCTCCGGGGGCAAGGCATGCGCCCCAAGGAAAGTCGTCCGGATCCGTACCGGTCTTTCGGCAGCCAGCCGGCGCGCGGCGCGCAAGCTCTTCAGTTCATGCTCAAGCGACAGTCCGTAGCCCGACTTCACCTCAACGGTGGTGGTCCCCTCGGCGATCAGCGCGTCAAGGCGGGGCAGGGCGGCGGTGAGAAGGTCATCCTCGCTCGCGGCCCTGGTGGCCGACATCGTCGAGACGATTCCGCCGCCGGACCGTGCGATCTCCTCGTAGGACGCGCCTGCCAGCCGCAGTTCGAATTCCTGCGCGCGGTCGCCGCCGAACACCAGATGGGTATGCGGGTCGATGAGGCCCGGCGTGATCCAGCGGCCGTCGCAATCGATGGTCTGCGTCGCCGTAAGCGAACCGGCCTCCGCGACAGGGCCGGCGTACAGGATTTTGCCGTCAAGGGCCGCGATCACGCCGTCCTCGACGACGCCCAGGCCGGGTAGGTCGGCGGCCAGGGTCGCAAGCCGGGCGTTCACCCAGAGTCGATCACATCGCATGTCCGCCTCCTTCCCCATGGCCGCTAATATGTATAGACATAAGTCCGAGCGCGGAGGCTTGTCCAGTGTCTGACCACTCTCAAACGATCTGGTTCGATAGTGCGTTGCTGGAGGGGGGCTGGGCGCGCGACGTCCGCTTCACGCTGCGCTCTGGCGTGATCGACGAGGTGCAGATCGGCGTCGCTCGTGCGAGCGGCGAGCAGGCGCACGGCCCTGCGTTGCCGGGCATGCCCAATCTGCACAGCCACGCGTTCCAGCGCGGCATGGCCGGGCTGGCGGAGGTTCGCGGTCCGTCATCCGACAGCTTCTGGACTTGGCGCGAAGTCATGTACCGGTTTCTCCGGCGTCTGGGTCCCGAGGACCTCCAGGCGATCGCCGCTCAGGCCTATGTCGAGATGCTCGAGGCGGGCTTCACGCGCGTGGGCGAGTTCCACTATCTCCACCACGACGTCGATGGCGCGCCCTTCGCCAACCCGGCGGAAATGGCCGTGGCGATCGCCGAGGCAGCCGATGAGACGGGCCTCGGCCTGACCTTGCTGCCGGTGTTCTATGCGCACGCAGGCTTCGGCGGTGTTGCGCCGACTGAGGGCCAGAGCCGCTTCATCCACGACCTCGATGGTTTCGCCCGTCTGCTGGAGGCCAGCCGGAAGGCCGTCGCCGATCTGCCCGGCGCGGTGGTGGGGCTGGCGCCTCATAGCCTGAGGGCGGTGACGCCGGAGGAACTCACGGCTCTGTCGGCGCTGGCGGGCGAGACGCCGATCCACATCCACATCGCCGAACAGACCAGGGAGGTCGAAGACTGCGTCGTCTGGTCCGGCGCCCGACCGGTGGAGTGGCTGCTGGGCAATCTGCAGGTGGGGGAGCGGTGGTGCCTGGTCCACGCCACGCACATGACGCCTGACGAGACCCTGGCCTTGGCGCGCAGCGGCGCGGTCGCTGGGCTTTGCCCGATCACGGAGGCCAATCTGGGCGACGGGCTCTTTCCCGCCCTGGAGTTCCAGAACGCTGGCGGTCTCTTCGGGATCGGTTCGGATTCCAACGTCCTCATCGACGCGGCTGAGGAACTGCGCGTGCTGGAGTACGGCCAGCGCCTCGCCCGCAGGACCCGCAACGTCCTTGCTCTCGAAGCGGGCGGGTCCACCGGCGCAGATCTCTATCGGGCGGCGGCGGCCGGCGGCGCGCAGGCGCTTGGCCAGCCGATCGCTGGCCTGCGAAAGGGCGCGCCCGCCGACATCGTCAGTCTCGATCCGTCGCACCCCGCCCTCGCCGGGCGATCGGGCGACGTGCTGCTCGACAGTTTCGTGTTCGCGGGCCGCAAGGATCTGATCGACGGCGTCTGGCGGGCCGGCGCGAAGCTGGTCACAAATGGGCGCCACCGCAGGCGCGCGGAAATCGCCGCCCGCTATCGGCAGGTCCTGGAGAACGTGCTCGCGTGAACAAGCCCGCTCCCATCGTGGAAGCTGAAGCGCCGGCCGCGCTCCACCAGCGCATCCGCACGGACATCGAGGCGAAGATCCTCTCGGGCGAGCTCGGACCCGGGGATCGCATTCCGTTCGAGCATGAGCTCACCGAGCTCTACGGCTGCTCGCGGATGACGGTCAGCAAGGCGATCTCCGCGCTTGCCGAGGCCGGCCTGATCGAGCGCCGCCGCCGCGCGGGATCCTTTGTGGCCAGGCCGCGCGTTCACTCGGCCGTGCTCGACATTCCCGATCTCCGTTCGGAGATCGAGGGCCGCGGCCAGGACTATCGGTTCGAACTGATCTCGACGGTCCAGCGGGCGCCCGATGGCGTCGCCGAGGTCGAGCTTGCGGGCGGCAGGACGCTGCTGGCCTTGCGCGGCGTGCACTATGCCGACGCGCGGCCCTTCGCCCTGGAAGACCGCTTGATCAGCCTGCGCGCAGCTCCTGAGGCCGCGCGCGTCGACTTCGGCGAGATCTCGCCAGGCGCCTGGCTGCTCGAGCACATTCCTTGGACCGAGGCGGAGAACCGCATCGCAGCCATGTCCGTCGATGCGGCGGACGCGCGCCTGCTGGCGATCCCGACGAAGACCGCCTGCCTTGCTGTCGAGCGCCGCACCTGGCGCGGCGGAGTCGGCGTCACACGGGTCCGCCAGCTGTTTCCGGGCGAAGCCTATGACCTCGTCGCGCGCTTCGGACCATCGCGCGGATGACGCCGAAGATCATCGAGTCGCTGTCGCAGCCCGGCAGCCGCAACAACGAGGACCTTTGCGGCGGCGTCGGCGGCTGCGTCTGGGTCATGGACGGCGCGACGGGCCTCTGGCCCACGCAGCGCCTCGCAGGCGCCAGCGACGCGGCCTGGCTTGTGGCGGAGCTGGACGCCGCGCTGGGATCGCTCGACAGCGCCAACGCTGATTGGGCCCCGCTGCTGGCCTCCGCGGCGGCGCGGGCGCACGAAAAGGCCGCGGCCATCTGCGACCTCGCCGGCTGCGCGCCCTTCGAGCTTCCGTCCGCCAGCTTCGTCGCGGTGCGTGCGCAGGGGGAGGAGGTCGAGTTCGCCAACCTCGGCGACTGCATCCTGCTCTGGCGGGGGCTCGGCGGCCGTGCGCAGCGGTTCGGATCTTGCGGCGTGACCCGCCTGGATGCAGATCTTGCGGCGGCCTTCGCGACAGGGCTCGCGCAAGGGCTGCCGCTGGATGACCTTCGCCAGGCGCAGACCGCGATGGCGCGGCGCCATCGGACGCTGATGAACACGCCGGAGGGCTACTGGATCCTCGACCTGTCGGGGATCGGAACACCCCACGTGCAGACGGCGCGGGTCAGGGGGCCTGCGCAAGTCATGCTCATGTCTGACGGGTTCTATCGCCTGGTCGATGTCTTCGGGCGATATGACGACGACAGCCTGATGGAGGCCGCCAGAACCCGCGGGCTCGCGCCGCTCTATGACGAACTGCGCGCGATGGAGGATGCCGATCCTGATGGCGTCGATCGGCCCAGGGGCAAGCCGCGCGACGATGCGACGGCGGTGGTGATCGACTTTTCCTGACCTTGCCAACGTCTCCGCTGCGCGCGAAGTCGCAGGCATGACGACGCTTCTCTGGTTCCGCAGCGACCTTCGCCTGGCCGACAATCCCGCCCTTGCCGCGGCGCTTGAGCAGGGCGGCCCGGTCGTGCCCGTCTTCGTGCTCGACGACGAGGACGCCGGCCAGTGGAAGGCGGGGCGCGCTTCGCGGTGGTGGCTGCACCACTCGCTCCAATCCCTGGCTCGCGACCTGGAGGCGCGAGGCTCGCGGTTGGTCCTGCGGCGCGGCCGAGCCGCGGCCGAGATCGAACGGCTGGCCGGGGAGCTGCAGGCGAGCTCGGTCGTCTGGAACCGGTGCTACGAGCCGTGGGCCACGGCCCGCGACGAGCGCTTGAAGGCGACGCTCAAGACCAAGGGCGTCTCGGTGCGCAGCTTCAACGCCATGCTGCTCCGCGAGCCATGGGAGGTGATGAGCGGCAAGGGCGAGCCCTATCGCGTCTTCACCCCCTTCTGGAAAGCGCTGCGCGCGGGCCTGCAGCTTCCCGCCGCCGTCGCCGCGCCCGCCGGGATACCGGCGCCCGCAGAGTGGCCGCGCAGCGACGCGCTCGCCGAATGGGCGCTGCTTCCGTCGCGTCCGGACTGGGCCGGAGGTTTGCGCGCGGCCTGGACCCCGGGGGAAGCAGGGGCTCTGGAGCGGCTGGACGCCTTTGCCGGTCCCCTCAGCCTGCAATACGGAGAAGCGCGCAATCTGCCGGGCCGCGAAGGCACCTCGCGCCTGTCGCCGCACCTCCATTTCGGTGAGATCGGACCCCGACAGGTCTGGCGCGCGCAGACGGCCGCCGCGCTCGCCGAAACCGGTGATCTGATGCCGTCGGGCGTGGAGGTGTATCTGTCCGAGATCGCCTGGCGCGAGTTCTCCCACCATCTGCTGTTCCACACGCCGACCTTGCCGGACCGGCCGTTGCGGCCGGACTTCGCGGATTTCCCCTGGAGGCGCGACCCCGACGGGCTGGCCGCCTGGACGCGCGGCCTGACCGGCTATCCGATCGTCGACGCCGGGATGCGCCAGCTCTGGGCGACCGGCTGGATGCACAACCGCGTGCGGATGATCGTCGCCTCGTTCTTGATCAAGGACCTGCTAGTGGACTGGCGCGCCGGCCAAGCCTGGTTCTGGGACACGCTGGTGGACGCCGACCTCGCCAACAACGCCGCCAGCTGGCAGTGGGTGGCCGGCTCGGGCGCGGACGCTTCGCCATACTTCCGGGTGTTCAATCCGGTCACCCAGGGCGAGAAGTTCGACCCGGACGGCGCCTATGTCCGTCGCTGGGCGCCCGAGCTCGCCGGCTTGCCGGACAAGCTTCTGCACGCGCCGTGGAAGGCCACGCCGCTGGAGCTGGCCGACGCTGGCGTCCGGCTTGGCGTCGACTACCCGGCGCCCATTGTCGACCACGCCGTGGCGCGTGAGCGCGCGCTGGAGGCGTACGCCTCGATCCGCGGCTAACGGACGGCCGCGACGTCGCGCTGCACCTTCTCCCAATCGGTCATGTAGACGGCGGCGATGAGCCGCCCGAGCGGCTCGGTGGTCGGCGTGCGTTTGTCCCATGCGGCCAGGTTTTCGTGCCGCGCGCCCGACACGCGCACGAGGATCGGCCGATTTCCGGGACCTCCAAGCCACGATGAGTCGTGCGCCAGTGCGCGGGCGAGGGCATGGCTGTCGAACTCTGCGGGCTGCGGCTTGTCCGAGACGAACAGCGCCATCGTCGTGCCCGCGTTCAGCGCCTGAAGCCGGCCTTGCGGCGGCGCGGCCGCAACCACACTGCGGCGCGCGATGAAGTCGTAGGGGTTGAGCATGACCTCCAGCACCGCCCCCTCCAGCCAAGGCGTCACATAGCGGCCGTTCTTCTGGATCGTCTTCGGATCGTCCTTCAGGATCCGTTTGGCGCGAAAGGTCAGGTTCGCCGTCACCGGCAGCACGCCTTCCTCCTCGGTCTGCGCGCGGCTGATGTTGATCGCCACGTCCAGGCTCGCGCCGTGGATGTCGGCCAGCGAGGGTTGGCTCATCAGCGCCTTGAAGACCACATCGAGGCGGCGGCGCAGCAGGTCCGCCTGGGGCGCGGGCAGTTTTCCCCCATAGACGCCGTGGACGAACATCGCCGGCGCGGCCGGATAGGCGCCTGGCGCGGTTTCAGACGCGTCGATCCCCAGCGTCGAGCCGGGTCCATGGCTACGCCAGTACTTCAGCAGGTGCGGCGGAGCATGCTTGTCGGTGGGCAGGGTCTGGGCCGCCGCCGTCGCGCCGGACAGGGCCAGCAGGGCGATGGCGGCGGGGATCAGCAAGCGGCGCATGTCGGGCTCCTTCGAAGGCCCGCGCCCCATGCCTCAATCCCGCGCCGTCTGCGCGCGCCCGTCGCCCAAGCGCGCCGCCGCGTCGCTGAAACGCGCCGCGCCTAAAGGTCCAGCCCGCTCTCGCGCCGCATCAGCGGATTTCCGGTCGGCTCGGCCACCCGGATCAGGGTGTTGCGGTCGCGATGCCGGAACAGCCCCTCCTGGCCGCGCACAGCCAGCATCGTGTCGGAGACGTAGCTCCAGCTTCCATCGCCGTGGAAGGTGATCTCAAGCTGGTAGCTGTCGGTCCGGAAGGCGTGCTCGAGGAAGGCGGTCGAGCTGATCCCGTGCTGCGTGTCGCCGCGCGTCGCCTTCACCACGATGCCGGTGTCGGTGGCGCCGCCGCCGGCCAGCGCCGTCTGCCCGCGAGGGATCGCCAGCGACTGCAGGATCAGGCCGGTGGCGGCTTCGTACAGCCAGTATCCGACCTGATCGTGGAAGGTCGTTTCCTCGTCCACCGCGATCACGCGCACATGGTAGCGCAGCCCATAGAACAGCTGTGGCCCGTTGGCCTGCGGATCGATCGGCCGCATGACGATGCGCTCGACATACTCGCGTTGCTCGGGTCCGTCGGCCTTGGGGTTCACGTCCACCCCCTTGCGGCCTTCCCAGACGCCGGCCAGCCGCCGCAGCGGCCCCAGGTTCGCCAGGCCGTCAGGATCCACGTCCGCCGGCTCGGTGAAGATGTCGTCGGGGAACGGATTCACGGGCGCCCTCCTTGCGTCTGTGGTGTGGGCTCAGCCATGCCAAGGGCCGCCGGCCGCGGTCAAGCGTGCTACCGCGTCTTCGGCACCGGCGGCGGATAAAGCGGGGTCAGCGTCCGTCGCACGTCATTGGCGTCCAGCACCCGCCATGCCGCCTGCCGATAGGGTTCGGGCAGGTTCGAGCGATCGACGAAAGCGACGTCCAGTTCAGTCGAGTACCCCGTGGGGACCGCCGCGCCGGGGATGTTGTTGTAGGTTGTCGCGAAGGTGTGGTGAAAGTCGCGGCG
The DNA here is from genome assembly GCF_001425305.1 of Phenylobacterium sp. Root1290. Lineage (GTDB taxonomy): Bacteria > Pseudomonadota > Alphaproteobacteria > Caulobacterales > Caulobacteraceae > Phenylobacterium. The sequence goes on from NZ_LMEE01000005.1 coordinate 66,752, forward strand.
TTCGATGATCACGATCCCGTCGCGGCCGGCTGCGGCCGCCAGTTCGGCCGCGCGCAACAGCGCCATTTCCTCGCCGACAGCGGCCGAGCCCAGGCGCAGGCGCATCCGCACGGTCGTCAGGCCGCTCTTTGAATCGGTACGCTCCCGATAGCCTTCGACGTCGTCCTCGGCCGGGCCCCAGAAGGTCCCCTTCGCCGGCTTGTAGGCAGGGATGAGCCCGGCCACGTCCGAATCCGGCAGCTGGTTCAGGATCACCCTGAGTTCCTCCTCGGGTCGATCGAACGGCCGCGGCGAGGTGGACGTCTTGGCTACCTTGCCGAAGGCCGCTTCGGCCTTGTCCAGCGCCGTTCCACCCTGGATCGCCATCTCCTGGTTCAACAGCGCAGCCAGTTCCGGCAGGTACTTGGACTTGACCGGATAGCCGTTGGCCATGAACGGTGGAGTCGTCGCCGCGGCGCTGGCCAGGCGCGCCCGACCGCCGTCCATGGCTGCTCGCGCTTCGGCCGTCCGCCCAAGGCCGTCCATCGCGATGGCGTACATTCCGGTGCGCGCGGCCCAGTAGACCTCGCCCACCGCGCGGTTCTTCAGGTCCTGTTCGACGATCTGGAAGGGCCAGCGCTGGCTGTCGAAGGTCTTGGGCGGCGACAGCTGCGGATAGAGAGCGATCGCGTCGGCGAAGCGGCCGTCCTGCATCTCGGTCAGAAACAGCAGGTCGATATCCGACGGGTCCAGCCGGCCCCGCGCGTGCAGGGCGTCGTCTACGTCCTTGCGGTCGCTCGCGCGCGCCATAATCAGCGCCGAGGCCAGGGTTGGTGATCGCAGGTAAGGGCGCTGGTCCCCCGCCTTCTGGGCCAGGGCTCGAGCCGCCGGCTTGTCGCCCGCCAGCAGATAGGCGTAGGCACGCGCCAGTTCGATCCCAAGCTTCAACCCGCGCTGATAGTAGGGATCGTCGGGCGACCTCACCGCCGCCTCGGCTCGGTCCAGGTCCGCCAGCGCGCCGGCGGCGTCGCCAGCGGACAGCCTGTGGATCGCGCGGCTCTTCAGCAGGTTCGCGCGCCGTTGCCAGTACGCCTCGGCCAGTTCGGGACGGGCCAGGACAGCGTCGCATGCCGCGATTGCGTCCGGGCTCGCAGGCGGGTTCTGGCGCAGCGGCGGCGGCGCCTGTGTCGTCAGGCCCACGAAGCTGTAGTTGTCCAGCGTTATGCCGTCCGTCTTCTTCGTGGCCTCGCTGAAGCCGTCGCACTCCTGCCACTGGCTCATCGACAGAGGTTGGGCCAAAGCCGGCCCGCCGAGCCCCGCGCCAAGCGCGGCCGCCGCCAATAGAATCTTCATCCGACTTCTCCCCCCGGACGCACTTCGTAATCGTCTCATAGGTGCCTGTGCTCAACTATGAGCAAAAGTCCCTCGCATTGGAGACCCGGCGCGAAGCTGCCATAACCGGCGCCTCGAAACATAGAGGGCGGAGAGCGATCATGGGCGAGTTCACGCGGGACGGCGGCTGCCGTTGCGGCCAGGTGCGGTTCACGATCTCCGCGCCGCCGCTGATCACCATGGCCTGCCACTGCACCGGCTGCCAGAAGATGACTTCCAGCGCCTTTTCGCTCAGCGTGCTGACCACCAGCGCCGGTTTCGCTGTCACCGAGGGCGAGCCTGTTATCGGCGGCCTGCACGGCGCTACGCGGCACTTCTTCTGTCCACACTGCAAGAGCTGGATGTTCACCCGCCCGGACGGGGCCGATCACCTGGTCAATGTGCGCACGACCTTGCTCGACGACCCGAGCGGCCTTGACCCCTACATGGAGACCATGACCGCCGAGAAACTGCCGTGGGCGGTCACCCCGGCCGTCGCCAGCTTCGAAGGGTTTCCGCCGGTCGAGGCGTACGGTCCGCTGATGGCGAAGTTCGCCGCCGGCCGCGCCGAGGCCTGACCGCTACTTCGTCCCGATCACCATGGAGTCGGGGCCGGCCAGCGGCTGCACGATCGCCTCGCGGAACCCGGCCTCCTTCATCCAGCCGACGCAGTCGGCGCCGGTGTAGTCGAAGCCGCCGTTGGTCTCGATCAGCATGTTCAGGCTCATCAGCAGGCCAAAGGCGTTGTGCCGCCGCTCGTCGTCGATGATCGCGTCATAGACGATCAGCCGCCCGCCGTCGGGCAGGGCGGCATAGGCCTTGGCCAGCAGGGCGCGCTTCTGGTCCAGGTTCCAGTCGTGCAGGATGTGGCCCATGATGATGACGTCCGCGGCCGGTAGTCCGCCTGCGAAGAAATCGCCGGCCTCGAAGCGCACGCGGCCCTCCAGGCCCTTTTCCTTCACATAGGCCTCGAACACCGGCTGCACGGCCGGCAGGTCGAAGCCGATGGCCGCCAGGTGCGGATGCGCCGCCGCGATCGCCGCGGTCGCGCCGCCCTGGGCGCAGCCGACGTCCACGAACGACGCCGCCTCCTTCCAGGGAAACAGCTCGGCCATCGCCAGCGCCGCCGGCAGGCTGACCCCGGTCATGCCGCGCAGGAAGCTCTCCAGGATCACCGGGTCGGCGTAGATGGCGCCGAACAGGTCCTCGCCCCCGTCTTTGGCCTCGTTCTGCGGCTGGCCGGTCTGCAGCGCCTCGGTCAGCCCGTCCCAGAAGCGGTAGAGCCGCTTGTTGGCCATCTCCAGGATGCCGCCCACATAGGACGGCTTGGCCTTGTCCAGGAACAGGCCCGTCTCCGGCGTATTGGCGTAGAGCCCGTCCTCGCCACGCTCCAGGACCCCCAGCGCCACCAAGGCGTCGAGGAAGTCGCGGGCCGAGCGCGGGTGCAGCTTCAGCTGCCTGGTGAGCTCATCGAGCGATCGCGGCCCCCCGCCCAGGGCGGTGAACACGCCGAGCTCGACGGCGCTGAGCAGGGCCTTGGAGCCCCAGAACCCCCACCCCAGCTGCATGATCTTTTCGGGCGTGCGCGCATCGCTCATCGGTAGCCTCCCTGGCCATGCCGGCACGCTCGGCGTCGGAGAGCATGCTGCGTCCGAGCCGTCACGCTTTGAGACAGGCGACCTTTCGCTGCCTCGGCGCACCGCCGCTTCGATATGACACGACCGGCCGGCGGTTTCACAACAATGTTCGGCGAACTCAGAACGTGACCGCTCCGCAAGCTAGCGGCTAAACTCCAGTCGGGCGCAGTGTTCCAGCGCGCCCCGGAATGGAGCGACCCATGCGCGTCTTGCTGATCGCAGCCTTCTTGGCCCTCGCGTCCACCGCCAGCGCAGAGTCTCCAGGGTGCAGGACGCTGCCCGACGGAGGTTGGCGTTGCACGGAAGCCGACGGCCATGTCCGCGAGCGCCGGCCCCTTGAAGGCGGCGGCGGCGCGCGCACGACCTCGACCGATCCGCGAAGCTGGGGAACCAGCGACGGGCATGGCCGGGGCATTACGCCGCCCGACGCCATAATCCGCAACTCGCCGATCTTGCGGCGCGAGGCCTGGGGCCGGGTCGCCGATCCCTGGGAGCCGCGCGCAACGGCGCCTCAGGCTCCGGGCGGCTGGCGCGCCCCACGCCCCCCGGCGCCCTAGGCTACGGCGTCCAGCCGGGCAGGGCGGCGGCCTGCTTGATCCAGCTGATCATCTGCGCCTCGTCCAGGTCGTCGTCCTCATAGATGTCGATCCAGCGCGACTCGCCGCTCTTGGGCGTCCCGCCCGGCGGGATCGGCTTCAGCGACTTGCCGTCGAAGAAGGTGACTTTGACGTAGCGGGTGAGGACGTGGAACGACACGAACCAGCCCTTGCCTTCGGCCCCATAGAACGGCGAGTTCCAGCGGACCGCCTTGCGCACGTCCGGCGCGGCCTCCGCGATCAGGGCGTCCAGCCGTCGGCCCAGATCGCTCTTCCAGCCCGGCATCGCGGCGATATAGGCCTGCACCGGCGCATCGCCGTCGCCCTTGGGGATCTGGGGGTTGCCGCCCGACAGCAGCTTGACGGGGGCCGGCGTCTCATCGGCCTTGTTCGACGTTTCGCGCGCCATGCGTCGCCTCCTGCTGCGCCTAGGGCGCTTTCCGATCGCTCAGACCGGCATCGCCGTGGTGTACTTCACCTGGTTCAACGCGAAGTGCGAGGCCGCCGTCGCCACGTTCGGGTGGTTCAGCACCACGCCCATCAGGAACCGTTCGTAGCCCGCCACGTCGGAGACGACCACGCGCATCAGATAGTCCCACTCGCCGGACATGGAGTGGCATTCCATGATCTCAGGCCGCGTGCGCAGGAAGGACTCGAACTCCTGGCGCTGCGCTGTCGCGTGGGACTTCATGCGCAGCTGGCACATGACGTTCACGCCGCGGCCGACCCGCTCGGCGTCGACCAGCCGAACCGCTTCGCGCAGCACGCCGGCCGCCTCCAGCGCCTTGATCCTGCGCCAGCAAGAGGCCGGCGACGCGCCGACCTGCTCAGCCAGCACGGCATGACTCTGGGAGGCGTCCGCCTGTAGCGCGCGGAGCAACTTCCGGTCGATCTCGTCGAGCTGATGCGTCTCTTTCATGAACTGGCCCATTGGTGAAACGTTTCACCAGATGATCGCCAAAACGCCGCGAGATTGAAAGCCGTTCATCGCCGGCAGCGCGTAACTTTCTTCGCAACTGAAGGAGGACGCTGCATGACCGCTGTGATCGCCCCCGCGCGCTCGCTGTTCGCCGGGCTGAAGGCCCAGGCGCCCGATCCGCTGCTGTCCTTGATCGCCCTCTACAAGAACGACCCGCGCCCCCAGAAGCTGGACCTCGGCGTCGGCGTCTATCGCGACGCGGCCGGCGACACGCCGGTGTTCGGCGCCATGAAGGCGGCCGAACGCGTGCTGCTGGAGACGCAGCCCACCAAGGCCTATCTCGGCCCCGAAGGCGACTTCGGCTTCCTGGAAGCCATCGCCCCGGTGGTGTTCGGCGGCGGTGCGGCGGGCGAGGGGCTGTTCGCGGTCCAGACCCCGGGCGGCACCGGCGCCCTGCGCCTGGCCGCCGAACTGGCCAACGCCGGCACGCCCGGCGCGCGCATCTGGATGGGCACGCCCTCCTGGCCGATCCACGCGCCGATCTTCCGCCAGGCGGGGATGGCGGTTGAGACCTTCCGCTACTTCGACGCGGCGACCCAGCGCATCTGCTTCGACGAGATGATGGCCGCCCTGGCCAGGGTCGAGGCCGGCGACCTCGTGCTGCTGCACGGCGCCTGCCACAACCCGACCGGCGCCGATCTGTCGCTGGTCCAGTGGGCCGAAGTCGCCGCCCTGCTCAGCGCGCGCGGCGCCGTGCCGCTCATCGACCTGGCGTACCAGGGCCTTGGGGCGGGCCTCGACGAGGACGCCGCTGGCATGCGGCTGGTGATGGAGGCGTCCGACACCGCCATCGTCGCCTATTCCTGCGACAAGAACTTCGGACTTTACCGCGAGCGCACCGGCGCGCTGTTCGTCCGCGCCCGCGGCCATGAGGACGTGGTTCGCTCCAACATCCTGCAACTGGCGCGCTGCGCTTGGTCGATGCCGCCGGATCACGGCGCCGCCGCGGTCCGCGTGATCCTCGAAGATCCGGCTCTCACCGCCCAGTGGCGGGCCGAACTGGACGCCATGCGCACGCGTTTGAACCAGGTGCGCGCGGCGCTGGCAAAGGCCGATCCGCGCCTGGAGCCGCTGCGCGATCAGCACGGCCTCTTCGCCCTGCTGCCACTGAGCCCGGCCCAGGTCGAGGCCATGCGCCGCGACCACGCCGTCTACATGGCCGGTTCCGGCCGCATCAACATCGCTGGCCTGACGGCCGACACCGTCCAGCCATTCGTGCAGGCGCTCGACGCCTGCCTCAAGGGAGACGCCTGACATGACCGTGACCCCGGAAAACCCGATCGGCCTCAACGGCTTCGAGTTCGTCGAATTCACCAGCCCCGATCCTGCCAAGATGGCCGCCCTGATCGAGCAGCTCGGCTTCACCGCCTATTCCAAGCACCCGACCAAGGCGATCGTTCGCTACAAGCAGGGCCGCACCAACCTGCTGGTCAACCAGGAGCCGACCGGCCAGGCCGCCGAGTTCCGCGCGGCTCATGGCCCCTCGGCCAACGGCATGGCCTTCCGCGTCGCTGACGCCAGGGCCGCCTATGACCTCGCTGTCTCGCGCGGCGCCAAGCCGGCCGACGCCTCGGCCTCGGCGCTATCGGACGCCTACGTGCTGGAGGGCATCGGCGGCTCGCTGCTGTATCTGGTCGATCGCCACGGCGACAAAGGCACGATCTACGACGCCTGGGAGCAGATCCCCGGCGCGGCGCAAGCCGAGGCCCAAAACGCTGTCGGCCTCGACCTGCTCGACCACCTGACCCACAACGTCAAGCGCGGCCAGATGCGCACCTGGTCCAGCTTCTACAACCAGATCTTCGGCTTCGAGGAGCAGAAGTACTTCGACATCAAGGGCCAGGCGACCGGCCTCTTCAGCCAGGCGATGATCGCGCCCGACAAGGCCATCCGCATCCCGCTGAACGAGAGCCAGGACGACAAGTCCCAGATCGAAGAGTTCATCCGCGAGTACAACGGCGAGGGCATCCAGCACCTGGCCTTCACCACGGACAACATCTTCGACACCGTCGAGGCCCTGCGCGCCCGCGGCGTGAACCTGCAGGACACCATCGAGACCTACTACGAGCTGGTGAACAAGCGCGTCCCCGGCCACGGCGAGGACCTCGAGCGCCTGCGCAAGAACCGGATCCTCATCGACGGCAATGTCGGCGACGAAGGCATCCTGCTGCAGATCTTCACCGAGAACCTGTTCGGCCCGATCTTCTTCGAGATCATCCAGCGCAAGGGCAACGAGGGCTTCGGCAACGGCAACTTCCAGGCCCTGTTCGAGTCTATCGAGCTCGACCAGATCCGCCGCGGCGTCATCAAGGTCGACGCGGCCGAGTAGACCAAGCGATGTCATCCCGGCCTTCCGCTTCGCTTCAGCCGGGATGACACCTAGGGTTCGAGGGGGAAACCGGCCGTGGAGAAGACCATGCCGCTGAACTACATGTCCGGCTTCGGGGGTGGCTTCGAAACCGAAGCCGTCGCCGGCGCGCTGCCGGTCGGCCAGAACTCGCCGCAGAAGACGCCGTTCGGCCTGTTCGCCGAGCAGCTGTCGGGCAGCGCCTTCACTGCGCCGCGCCATGAGAACAAGCGCTCCTGGCTCTACCGCCTGCGCCCGACCGCCAGCCATCCGCCGTTCGCGCCCTATGCCGGCGGCAAGCTGCTGCGCTCGGGTCCGTTCGACGAAGCCCCGCCCAGCCCCAACCGCCTGCGCTGGGACCCGCTGCCGGTCCCGGCCGAGCCGACCGACTTCGTCGACGGCCTGGTGACCTACGCCGGCAACGGCGACGTCGGGACCTTCGCCGGCATCGCCATCCACCTCTACGCCGCCAACCGCTCGATGCAGGGCCGCGTGTTCTACGACGCCGACGGCGAGCTGCTGATCGTGCCCCAGGACGGCGAACTGCTGATCGCCACAGAACTCGGCCGCCTGGAGCTGAAGCCGGGCGAGATCGCGTTGATCCCGCGCGGCCTGCGCTTTCGCGTCGAACTGACCGGTCCGCAGGCCCGCGGCTATGTCTGCGAGAACTACGGCGCGCCGTTCCGTCTGCCGGAGCTCGGCCCCATCGGCGCCAACGGCCTGGCCAACGCCCGCGATTTTCTCCACCCCGCCGCATGGTTTGAGGATCGCGACGAACCCACGGAAGTCGTTCAGAAATTCCAGGGCGCGCTGTGGACGACGACGCTCGACCACAGCCCCCTCGACGTCGTCGCCTGGCACGGCACGCTCGCGCCCTGCAAGTACGACCTGGACCGCTTCAACACCATCAACACGGTCAGCTACGACCACCCCGATCCGTCGATCTTCACGGTCCTGACCTCGCCGTCCGAGATCCCCGGAGTCGCCAACTGCGACTTCGTGATCTTCCCGCCGCGCTGGATGGTGGCCGAGCACACGTTCCGCCCGCCGTGGTTCCATCGCAACGTGATGAGCGAGTTCATGGGCCTGATCCACGGCGCCTATGACGCCAAGGCCGGCGGCTTCGCGCCCGGCGGCGCCAGCTTGCACAACTGCATGAGCGGCCACGGCCCCGACCGCGAGAGCTACGAGAAGGCGGTCGCCTCCAACCTGGCGCCGCACAAGATCGAGAACACCATGGCCTTCATGTTCGAGAGCCGCTGGGTGATCCGGCCCACGAAGTTCGCCGTCGAAACCCCGCTTCACCAGCTCGACTACGACGACTGCTGGACCGGCTTCGCCAAGGCCCAAGTTCCCTCTTCCTGAGTTAAGCGGCACATGATCGACGAGACCCACGACCCGGCGCGTACCAGCTGGGTCGCCAGCGCCAACGGCCATGCCGACTTCCCGATCCAGAACCTGCCGCTGGGCGTCTTCTCGCCGAACGGAGGCGCCCCGCGCGGCGGCGTCGCCATCGGCGACTTGATCCTCGACCTGTCGCTGGCCGCGCGCTCGCCGCTGCTGAGCGGCGAGGCCAAGGCCGCCGCTGAGGCCGGCGCCGGCGCCACGCTCAACCCGCTGCTGGGCCTTGCGCCCTCGGCCCGCCGCGCCCTGCGCCGCCGCCTGTCGGCGCTGCTGGCCCAGGGCGCGCCTGACCGCGCCGAGGTCGAGACCTGGCTCTACCCCGCCGGCGCCTGCACCCTGCACCTGCCGGCCGCCATCGGCGACTACACCGACTTCTACGCCGGCATTCATCACGCGCTGAACGTCGGTCGCCAGTTCCGTCCCGATAACCCGCTGCTGCCCAACTACAAGCACGTGCCGATCGGCTACCACGGCCGCGCCTCGTCGATCCGCGTCTCGGGCGCGCAGGTCCGCCGTCCCAGCGGCCAGAAGAAGGCCCCCGACGCCGCGGCGCCGACCTTCGGACCCTCCGCCCGCCTCGACCTCGAGCTGGAGCTCGGCGTCTGGATCGGCCAGGGCAACGAACTTGGCCAGCCCATCCCCATCGGCCAGGCGTCCACCCACATCGCCGGCCTCTGCCTGCTCAACGACTGGTCGGCCCGCGACCTGCAGGCATGGGAATACCAGCCGCTCGGTCCGTTCCTGGCCAAGAACTTCATGACCACGATCTCGCCATGGATCGTCACCAGCGAAGCCCTGGCCCCGTTCCGCATCGCCCAGCCGGCCCGGCCGGACGGCGACCCGGCGCCGATGGCCTATCTGGCCGACGAGGCGGACCAGGCCTCGGGGGCCTACGCCCTCGATCTCGAGGTCTTCCTGTCCACCGCCCAGATGCGCGCGCAGGGAAGCGCCCCGGTCCGCATCTCGGCCAGCGCCGCGCGCCACCTCTACTGGACCGCCGCACAGATGGTGACCCACCACACTGTCGGCGGCTGCGACCTCAATCCCGGCGACCTGCTCGGCACCGGCACGATCTCGACGCCCGACGACAGCGGGCTCGGCAGTCTGCTGGAACTGACCCGCGGCGGCGCGCAGCCGATCGCCCTGCCGGGCGGCGAGACCCGCACCTTCCTGCAGGACGGCGACGAGCTGGCCATCGCCGGCCATGCCCGCGCCGACGGCTATGTCGCCATCGGCTTTGGCCCCTGCACCGGAATCGTCCTCGGGTGAGCGAGGAAACGCCCCAGCTTCCCGCGCGGCTGTTCTCCACCCCCGCGGGCGTGAAGCTCGGCCCGCTGGAGCTGATCGCCGACGGCGCAGCCCGCAATTTCGTGCTGCAGATCGGCGAGGGCTTCTTCCACGGCTTCGTGGTCCGCCGCGGCGAGCAGGTGAGGGGCTATGTCGACCGCTGCCCACACGCCGGCCTGCCGCTGGCCCAGAAACTCGACGACTACCTGACCCCAGCCGGCGACCTGATCGCCTGCTCCTGGCACGGCGCTCTGTTCGACATCGACAGCGGCGCCTGCGTCGGCGGCCCCTGCGCCGGCGCCTCTCTCAGAGCCTGGCCAGTGGCGGTCGAGGACGGCTGGCTGAAAACCGCCTAGCTCCAACGCGTGTCATCCCGGCTGTAGCGCAGCGGAAGGCCGGGACCCATTCGCGCCGCGCCCGCGGATGTCGCGCGGCGTCCGCCAACTTCCGCCCGATCAGGTGTTCATGGGTCCCGGTCTTGCTGCGCAAACCGGGATGACACCTTCGGCCGCTGGGCCTCGCGACAGCAATTCTGATGGCGCTCCGTAGTCTCCCAGGCTGGACCACGCCGCACATGGCGGGCTAGGTCGCATGCAACGAGACGTAGAGGACGCCCGCATGACCCAGAACTTCGAGACCCGCGCCATTCACGCCGGCGCCGCGCCCGATCCCACGACCAAGGCCCGGATCACTCCGATCTACCAGACCACGGCCTTCGTGTTCGACGACGCCGATCACGCGGCCAACCTCTTCAATCTCGAAGCGCCGGGCAACATCTACACCCGCCTGGGCAACCCCACGACGGGCGTGCTGGAAGCGCGCCTGGCCGACCTGGAAGGCGGCGTCGCGGCGCTCGCCGTCGGCAGCGGCCACGCCGCCCAGTTCCTGGCCTTCCATTCGCTGATGGAGCCCGGCTGCAACATCGTCGCCTCGCGCAAGCTGTATGGCGGCTCGATCAACCAGCTCGGCCAGTCCTTCAAGCGGATGGGCTGGGAAACCACCTTCATCGACAGCGACAACCCGGCCGACTACGCCGCGGCCATCAACGACAAGACCCGCGCCGTCTTCGTCGAGTCGATCGCCAACCCCGGCGGCGTGATCACCGACATCGCCGCCATCGCCAAGGTCACCCATGACGCCGGCGTGCCGCTGGTCGTCGACAACACCCTGGCCACGCCCTACCTCTGCCGGCCGTTCGAGCACGGCGCCGACATCATCGTCCACTCGCTGACCAAGTTCCTCGGCGGTCACGGCAACTCGATGGGCGGGGCGATCATCGACTCCGGCCGCTTCGACTGGGCCGCCAGCGACAAGTTCGGCTACCTCTCGCAGCCGAACCCCAGCTACCACGGCAAGGTGTTCACGCAGGCGTTCGGCCCGGCCGCCTTCATCGTCGCCTGCCGCGCGCTCGGCCTGCGCGACCTTGGCCCGTCGATCTCGCCGTTCAACGCCTTCATGATCCTGACCGGCATCGAGACCCTGCCGCTGCGCATGCAGCGCCATGTCGACAACGCCCTGGCGGTCGCCAAGTGGCTGGAGGCCAACGACAAGGTGGCGTGGGTGTCCTACGCCGGACTGGACGGCAATCCGTACAATGCGCTGGCCAAGCGCTATACGCCCAACGGCGCCGGCTCGGTGTTCTCGTTCGGGCTCAAGGGCGGCTACCAGGCGGGCATCAAGCTGGTCGGCGGCGTGAAGCTGTTCTCGCACCTGGCCAATCTCGGCGACACGCGCAGCCTGATCATCCACCCGGCCTCCACCACCCACCGTCAGCTGGACGAGAAGAACCAGATTGCCGCCGGCGCCGGCCCCGATGTCATCCGCCTCTCGGTCGGCATTGAGAACGTCGCCGACTTGATCGCCGACCTCGAACAGGCCTTCGCCGCGCTCTGATCTGGCCCGGGCGCACGCGACGCAGGGTTGCGCGCGCCCGGCGCTCCGAGCCAAGATGGGGCGGGGGCTCAAAACAGTAGGATGCTTATGACCCGTACGCTCGCCGCCGCCCTTGTTCTCAGCCTCGCCGCCGCGCCGCTCACCGCCTGCGGCAGCACCGCGACCACTCAGGTCGACACCGCGACCACCGGTCAGCAACTCATCGACCTCAAGCGCGCCCTGGATGAAGGCGTGATCAGCAAGTCCGAATACGAGCGCAAGCGGAAGGACATCCTCCGCAAGTAGGGGAGGCTCGCGCGACCTTTCCAACCTGGGGGCAGGGCTTTTGAATTTGGTGTCATCCCGGTTTCGGCCGTAGGCCGAAGACCGGGACCCATGAGCACCAGATCCGGCGGCGGTTGGCGCAGATCGCGCCCACCTCGTTGGAGCTACCCGGCCTTCCGCTTCGCTTCAGCCGGGATGACACCGAGGGGTGAGGGAGAGGGCGGCTCCCCTTGCCCTCCGCCGCGATCCCCGCTACCCAGCGCGCAAAAGCATCAAGAGTTTGAGCCGACGCTCAAACGCCAACCTGCTCCCGAGCAAGGTGGCGCTTCCGCAAGGAGGGATGTGGCCGGTCCGGCAACCAAACGGGACGAAGCCTCAGCGTCATTCAGCCTCCCGATGCGCAAACCGCATTCCCGAGGGGCGCATGTCCAATATCCAGCAGTTCGCCAGCGACAATTACGCCGGCATTTGTCCGCAGGCCTGGGCGGCCATGGACGCCGCCAATCGCGGCCACGCGCCGGCCTATGGCGAAGATGCGTGGACGCAGGGCGCGGCCGACGCTTTCCGCGCCCTGTTCGCCACGGACTGCGAAGTGTTCTTCGCCTTCAACGGCACGGCGGCCAACTCCATGGCCCTGGCCGCGCTCTGCCAGTCCTATCACAGCGTGATCTGTGCGGAGTCGGCCCACGTCGAGACCGACGAGTGCGGCGCGCCGGAGTTCTTCTCCAACGGCTCCAAGCTGCTGGTCGCGCCCAGCCCGGACGGCAAGCTGACCCCCGCCGCCATCCGCGAGATCGCCGGCAAGCGCAGCGACATCCACTATCCCAAGCCGCGCGTCGTCACGATCACCCAGCCGACCGAGACCGGACAGGTCTACTCGGCCGACGAGGTGCGGGCGATCTCGGCTGTGTGCCGCGAACTCGGCCTGCGCCTGCACATGGACGGCGCGCGCTTCGCGAACGCCTGCGCCCACCTCGGCTGCGATCCGGCCGACATCACCTGGAAGGCCGGCGTCGATGTGCTCTGCTTCGGCGGAACCAAGAACGGCATGGCGGTGGGCGAGGCGATCCTGTTCTTCGACCGCGCCCTGGCCGAGGATTTCGACTACCGCTGCAAGCAGGCCGGGCAACTGGCCTCGAAGATGCGGTTCCTGGCTGCGCCCTGGATCGGCATGCTGGAGGGCGGCGCCTGGCTCGCCAACGCGGCCCACGCCAACGCCTGCGCCCGCCGGTTGGCCGACCAGATCGAGGGGCTGTCCGGCGCCTCGCTGATGTTCCCGGTCCAGGCCAACGCCGTCTTCGTCGCCGCGCCGGAGGATCGGCTCGATGCGCTGCGTTCGCGAGGCTGGCGCTTCTACACCTTCATCGGCGGCGGAGCCCGGTTCATGTTCTCCTGGGATGCGGACATGGACCGCGTGGACGCCCTGGCGGCCGACATGGCGGCGGTGTTCAGCGAGTAGCCACCCGACGGCTTTCCCCGCCACAAGTCTCGGGAGACTTCGAAACGGCGAGTGGCTAGGCTTCCGGAGCCTCGCCAGCCGCCCGGGAATGCCTTTGCTTCGCGTCCGAGAATTCTCCGCCACCGGCTACCGTTCGTTGCGGAAGATCACCTGCCCGGTCTCAGAGCTGGAGGTGTTCGTCGGCGGCAACGGGGTCGGCAAGACCAACCTCTATCGGGCGCTGGAGCTGGTTCGGGCGGCGGCGACCAACAGTCTGGGGCTGGAGCTTGCCCAGGAGGGCATGGAGGCCGCCTTCTGGGCCGGTCGCCGTGGGTCCGGTTCACCCCGGATCGAGCTGGAGGTGAGGCTTTCCGATCCCCAGGCCAGGGGCGCTGCGCGCGGGGCCTATCGCTATCATGTCTCCGTCGGCTTTCCCCAGCCGACCGCCGCCGCCTTCGCCGCCGAACCGCAGATCAAGGAGGAGTGGCTCTCCTATGACGGCGGCGGGCGTCAGGTCCGGCTGGTGGATCGTCGCGGTCCCTCGGTGATGGTCAGGGACGAGGCGGGGCGGCCGGTCGAGATCGACATCGACCTGCTGGCCTCCGAGACGGTGCTGGGACGGCTCGAAGATCCCAGCCGCTTCCCAATGCTCGACATGGTCCGGCGGACGCTGCTGGAGTGGCGTTTCTATCACGACCTGCGCACCGACGCCGGGTCGCCGATGCGGCGGCCATGCCCGGCGGTGGCGACCCCGACACTGGCCTCGGACGGCGCTAACCTGGCGGCGGTGTTCGCCACCCTGGCCCATATCCGCCAGGACACCCACGACCTGGACGCGGTCATCGGCGCGGCGTTTCCGGGTGCGCAGCTTATCGTGCCCAGGCCCGAGCGCGCGGCGACCTTCGGCATGGTGTTTTCCGAGTTCCCCCAGCGGGTGTTCGAGCCGGACGAACTGTCTGACGGCACGCTGCGGTTTCTCGGCCTGGCCGGGGCGCTGCTGGCCTATCGGCTGCCGCCGTTCATCGCCCTCAACGAGCCCGAGGCCAGCCTGCATCCGGACCTGATGGTTCCGCTCGCGCGCCTGGTGACCCAGGCGGCGGAGCGTTCGCAGGTGTGGCTGGTGACCCACTCCCAGCCGCTGGCCGACGCCATCGCCGCGACCGGATCGGGCAAGGTCCGTACGGTGACCAAGCGGGAAGGCGCGACCTGGATCGAGGGGCTGAACCTGCTCGGCGCGTTCGCGGACGAGGACTAGTCCAGGGCCCGGCCTTGGCGCCAATAGCCCAGATTTAGCGAACTCTTGTCCAAGCGTCAGAGGCAGTTGCGAGCGACTCGCAGTGTCATTCGGCGCCGGCGATCCAGGTCCGCCGCGCCTTGAGGTCTTGATCCAGCAGGACCAGGTCGGCCCGCGCGCCCGCCGCGATCGCCCCGTATCCTCCCTTTAGTCCGATAAATGCCGCCGGGTTGGCGGAGGCCATGCGCGCCGCCTCTGCGAGGCTCAGGCCCGCCATCCGCACCGCGTTGGCGACCGCGCCGGCCATGTCGAGGTCCGAGCCGGCCAGCGTTCCGTTCTCGTCCACGCAGACGCCGTCGACGACGCGGATCGGGCGGCCCTGGATCGTGAAGCTCTTGTCGACCATGCCGACGCTGGGCATGGCGTCGGTGACCAGCATGAAGCGGTCTCGCCGCTTGGCGGCGAAGGCGATCCGCAGCGCGGCCGGATGGATGTGGCGGCCGTCGACGATGACCCCGCACCAGCTGTCCTGGTTCTCCAGCGCCGCCCCGACCGCGCCCGGCGCGCGGCTGGTCAGCGGCGACATGGCGTTGAAGAGATGCGTGAAGCCGGTCACGCCGCTTTCCAGCGCCTCGGTGATCCGCTCGTAGGTGGCGTTGGTGTGGCCAGCCGCGATGGTCACGCCGGCCTTGGCGAGCCGGCCGATCATCTCCGGCGTCGTGGTCTCGGGCGCCAGGGTCACAAGGGTCCGGCCGCGCTTGGCCGAGGTCAGCAGCTCCAGCGCCGCCTCGTCCAGCGTGCGGAACTTGGAAGCGTCGTGCACGCCCTTGCGCTGCTCGCTGAGGAACGGGCCTTCGATGTGGATTCCCAGCACGCCGGGCACGCCGGCCTCGATCGCCGCGTCTACGGCGGCGATGGCCTTGGCGACGGTCGAGAGGTCGTCGCTGATCAGGGTCGGCAGGAAGCCCGTGGTGCCATAGGCGCGGTGCGCCGCGCCGATCGTGGCGATCGCCTCGAGCGTCGGGGCGTCGTTGAACAGCACCCCGCCGCCGCCATTGACCTGGGTGTCGATGAAGCCAGGCAACAGATAGCCGCCTTCGAGATCTATCGTCACGTCGGCCGCGGTCTCGCCAAGCGCCACGATGCGCTCGCCGTCGATGACGACGCTGGTGGTTTCCAGGCCCTGCTCGGTCAGCACCTGGCCGTTGACGAACGCGGTGGTCATCAGACGGTCTCTGTCACCTTGTTGAGGTGCGGGGGCCGGTCGGGATCGTGGCCACGCAGGATCGAGAGCTGGTTGGCCATCCGGTAGAAGCCTTGCACCCGCACTATGGGTTCCAGGATCGGATGGGCGCTCAGGGTCGGCAGATCGCCGCCTCCGCCGGCCAACATCACGTCCGCGCCGCGATCGGCCAGATCCTTGGCGAGCGCCACGACGCTCTCCTGGCTCTGGTCGTCCTGCGCAAAGACCAGCACCGGGAAGCCTTCCTTCACCAGCGCCATCGGGCCGTGCAGCACCTCGGCGGCGCTGAAGGCCTCGGCGTGCAGGCCGCAGGTCTCCTTGAACTTCAGGGCCGCCTCCTGAGCGACGCCGAAGCCGACCCCGCGCGCCAGGACATAGAGGTTGTGCGCCGACTTCAGCCGCTCGGCGGCCGGGCTCCAGTCCAGCGGCCAGGCCTTCTCCAGGATGGCCGGCAGGTCGTGCAGGCCCTTTTCCAACGCCGCGTCCTGCGTCCAGGCGGCGACCAACTGGGCGATGCCGGCCAGGGCGGCGATATAGGACTTGGTCGCGGCGACGCTGACCTCAGGGCCGGCGTGTAGCGGCAGAACCCGGTCGGCCATGGCCGCCAGCGGGGAAGCCTCATCGTTGACCAGCGCCACGGTCCGCGCGCCGCCCTGCTTTGCGGCCTCCACGGCGGCCAGCAGGTCTGGGCTCTTCCCCGACTGCGAGATCGCCAGATAGAGCATGCCGTCCAGCTTCGGCTCGGTCGCATAGACTGAGCTGACCGACAGCGCCGCAGACGACGTGACGACGCCCGTGCCGGTTTCGATCAGGTACTTGGCATAGGTGGCCGCATGGTCCGAGGAACCGCGGGCGCAAGTCACCACCGCCCTGGGCGGATGGGCCCGCAGCTCCGCGCCGAGCGCCTGGGCCGCCTCGTGGTTGGCGGCCAGCATCCGGGCGACGACGGCGGGCGCCTCGGCGGCCTCCTGGAACATGCGCGTAGCCTCGGGGCGCAGGGCAGGGGGCTTCAGGGTCACGCGTTTTCTCCGGGGCACAGGTCTTGTCTTAAAGAGCGTTCAGTTCGGCGACGAAGTCATAGGCGTCCCCGCGATAGTACGACTGGGTCACTTCCACCGTCCGCCCGTCCTTCAGGAAGCCGCGCCGCTCGATCAGCAGTCCCGCGTCGCGCGGCGCTACAGCGAGCAACTCGGCCTGCTCGGGCGTGAAGAGGACGGCCCGCAGCCGCTGCAGCGCCCGGACCGGGCGATGGCCGGTCTTCTCCAGGGCTTCGTAGAGAGAGGTCTCCACGAAGTCGGGGCTGGGCATGCAGAACGCCGCCAAGGTCGAATACTCCAGCGCCATCGGCGCGCCGTCGGCATAGCGGATCCGGTTGAAGCGATAGACCGGCGCGCCCGGCGACAGGCCCAGTGTCAGCGACTCCTCAGGCGTCACCTGGCCCTCGGTTCGCGACAACCACGCTGAATGGGGAATCCGCCCGCGGGCGATCATGTCCTCGGTGAAAGACGACAGCTTGGAGAAGTTCTTCTCCACCCGCGCGGCGACGAACGTGCCCGCGCCCTGGCGGCGGACCAGCAGTCCTTCGCTGACCAGGCCGTCCAGCGCCTTGCGCACGGTGATTCTGGATACGCCCAGCTCTTCGGCGAAGTCTCGTTCGGCCGGCAGTGCGTCGTCAGGCCCCAGCAGGCGGTTGGCGATCGCATCGCGCAGCACCCGCTGGAGCTGGCGATACAGCGGCGCGTGATCTTTCGCGTCCAACTGGCCGATGCGCTCGGAAAAGGTCAAAGGCGTTTCTCCGCGTCGATCGCCGGCTTGTGCACCGCCGACGTGTCTTGAGACCATTTAGATACCAATATGTACCAGTAGCGCAATTGGTCTCTTTTTGGGCTTGTCAATTTTGTGAAACTGCGCACAGATCGGCTCCGCAGGGTCAATGTAACGCCGGTCTCGCAGGTCTATGCGAAGAATTGGTATCACATTGGGCTCGCGTCGGCTCCGGGGGAAACAAGGCCCGGAAATAGGGGAGAAGCCGAGTGAACCAACATCGCAAATCCATTTTGATCGCTTCGGCGAGTCTTCTGGCCGTCGCCGTCGCGGGCCCGGCCTTCGCGCAGGACACCCAGGTCGACGAGTTCGTCGTCACCGGCATCCGCGCCTCATTGCAGCAGTCGCTGGAAACCAAGCGCGCCGCCGACGCCATTGTCGACTCGGTCACCGCCGAGGATGTCGGCAAGTTCCCGAACACCAACGTCGCCGAAGCCCTGACCATGGTTCCCGGCGTCACAGTCGACCGTCAGTTCGGCCAAGGCGAGAAGGTCAGCATCCTGGGCACCGACCCGGCGCTGAACCGCACGCTGCTCAATGGCCAGACCGTCGCGTCCGCCGACTGGTTCATCCTCGATTCGCCGGGCCGGACGTTCAACTACGCGCTGCTGGCGCCGCAGATCGTCGGCCGCGTCGACATCTACAAGACGCCGGAAGCGCGCATCGACGAAGGCAGCATCGGCGGCACGGTCAACGTCATCACCCGCCGTCCGCTCGACATGAAGCCGATGCTGGCCGCCGGTTCGATCGGCTACCTCTACAATGACCGCTCGGAGGAGGGCGACTTTCAGGGCGCTCTCATGGGCAGCTGGAAGAACGAGGCCGAGACCTTCGGCATCGCCCTATCTGTCCAGAAAGCCACCGACCAGCTGCGCCGCGACGGCATCGAGACCTATGGCACCATGGCGGCCAGCAACTGGGCGGGCGGCAACGCCGACAACCCGGTCGACTCGCGCAACTTCGGATGCACCGGGACCTGCGCGACGACGCTGGGCAATAACCTCAACGCCCGCAGCCCGAACGCCTTTGGCACCTCGTTCTTCGAGCAGGAGCGCGACCGCACCAGCTACACCGCCTCGTTGCAGTTCCGCCCGACCGAGGAAGTCGAACTGGAGTTCAACTGGCTGAAGATCCAGGCGAACTACGACAACCTGAACCAGTCGATGTACGCCTTCCAGGGCAACACCTGGAACAGCCTGGGCGCTCTCACCGGACTGACGGTGAACAACGGCGTCGTCACCTCCGCAACCTTCCGCAACGCCCTCAGCGTCCTGGATGTCCAGTCCCGCGAAGCCGAGATGAATTCCGACACCTATGACTTCCGCGGGAAGTACCAGGGCGACGGATGGGACGTGTCCGGCAACGTCGGCTTCTCGAAGGCCGACGGCGGCACCAAGAAGCAGGTGTTCCTCGAGTTCCTCAACTGGGGTGACTACACGGTCGACATCAGCGGCGCGCCGGGCAACCCAGGCCAGCTGACCTACGCCAACAACGTCCAGGGCGATCCGGCCGCCTTCGCCACCGATCCGGGCTGGAGCGGCAACCTGGTGGAGAAGCCGACCACCGACGAAGAGAAGTACGCCCAGGCCGACTTCGGCATGGACCTCGACGGCGTCATCAAGCGCGTCCAGGTCGGCTACAAGTTCCGCCGTCATGAGACGACCCAGGAGTATGCCGGCATCGCCGTCACCGGGGTCGCGGCGCCGGCCAGCCTGTTTGGCCCCAGCACCGTGCCGGGCAACTACCTCGACGGCTTCGGCTCCAATCAGCAGATGACGAACCGCTTCCGCATCGATGGCGGGGCGATGGTCAGCTACGTCGAGGGCGGCACCTGGCTGGCGCCCGGACGGGCGATGCCGACGCCGTCGATCTTTGCGGCGCCAGAGTTCACCGCCGGCAACTGGGCGATCCAGGAGGACATCAACGCCCTCTACGCTCAGGGCGAGATCGACGCTGGCGCACTGCGCGGCAACTTCGGTGTCCGCTACGTCTACACCGACGTCGATAGCGCCGGTTACGTCTGCAATCCCGGCTCGCCTTGCGCGGCTCCGTCCGACTGGACCTGGAAGTCCACGCAGAAGAGCTACGACAACTTCCTGCCCAGCGTGAACCTGGTCTACAGCGTTCGTGAGGACCTGCTGCTGCGCTTCGCCGCCGCCCAGGTGATCGCGCGGCCGAACTACGCCGACATGACCAACTTCTTCCAGCTGTCGGACGGCATCCTCACCGGTTCGGGCGGCAACCCGAACCTCGACCCCTACAAGTCCAGCAACTTCAACATGGCGGCGGAGTGGTACTTCCAACCGCAGGCCATCGTGGCGGTCGAGTTCTTCTACAAGGATATCAGCAACTACATCCTGCAGCAGACCGCGCCGGAGCAGTACTTCAACCAGTCGCAGAACCGGGTCACGACCTACCAGATCAGCCGTCCGCACAACGCCGGCACGGCCGACATCAAAGGCGTCTCGATCGCCTATCAGCAAAACTACGCCTACGGCTTCGGCCTTCTGGCCAACTACACCTATGCTGACGGCAACGGCAGCGACGGTCAGGATCTGCCCTACAACTCCAAGCACCAGATCAACGTCAGCCCGTTCTATGAGAACGGCCCGATCCAGCTGCGTGCGACCTACACCTGGCGCTCGGAGTACTTCACCGGCATCGACCGCGGCGACAACATGTACGTCAAGGACTCCGACAACCTCGACATCTCGGGAACCTATAACTTCACCGACAATGTCAGCGTCACCCTGGCGGGCATGAATCTCACCGACGCCGAGTACTACGCCTACGCCAACACCGAGGCCTTGCCCCGCGGCGCCTATCGCACCGGCCGCAAGTACATGGCGACGGTCAGCCTGAGCTTCTGATCCGCGCGAACGCGAAGCCGAACGTGGAAACAGCTCAGCTCCTGAGCTGCGCCCGCGGCGGACGAGGGACCCATGCCCGGGGACCTCGTCCGCGCCTTCGCATACTGCGCAGGCCGGTCCAGGATGCTTCCATGATGACCCGCTGCGCCGAGATTCCCCGCAACCCCGCCTCGTCGAGGCCACTGGGCGGGGCGGCTTGCCGCTCCGCCCTTATTTTGTGCGAGTCCGGCCGATGATCCGTTCTCTTCTCCTCGCCACGGTCGCAGCGGCGATGTTCGCCAGCGCGAGCTGGGCGGCGGCTCCCATCATTCCTGCGCCGGTGTCCGACACCCCGCGTGAGGGCGCGTTCCAGCTCGACGAGCGGACGGTGATCAGCGCGCCGACCAACGACGCCCAGGCCCAGGCCAGCGCCCGCTATCTCGCCGATCTGCTGTTGCGCAGCCGCGGCCTCAAGCTGGCGGTCCGCGCGCCAAAGGCCGGCGAGCGGGCGATCGTCCTGAGCCGCCAGGGACCGACTGGCGAAGCCTACAAACTGGACGTCGACGGCCAGCGCATCACCATCGCGTCGGCGGGCGATGCGGGCTTGTTCTATGGCGCGGTCAGCGCCTGGCAGCTTGCGACCGCCGAGCCCGGCAGGGGGCCGGCGGTGATCTGGGCCCGCCAGATCGACGACGCCCCTCGGTTCGGCTGGCGCGGGGTGATGCTCGACAGCGCCCGTCACTTCCAGAGCGTCGACTACGTGAAGGGCCTCATCGATCGGATGGCGCTCGCCAAGCTCAACACCCTGCATTGGCATCTGACCGACGATCAGGGCTGGCGACTGGAGATCAAGAAATACCCCAAGCTGACGCAGGTCGGCGCCTGGCGCGTGCCGGCTGGGCCGGCCCCCGCGGCCGACTTCGATCCCGCGACCGGCAAGCCGCGCGTCATCGGCGGCTACTACACGCAGGATCAGGTCCGCGACGTCGTCGCCTACGCGGCCGCGCGCCACATCACCATTGTCCCGGAGATCGAGACGCCCGGTCACGCCCATGCGCCGATCGTCGCCTATCCGGAGCTGGGTTCCGCCGCCACGCCGCCGACCGCCACCTCCTCGGACTGGGGCGTCTTTCCCTATCTCTACAATGTCGATGAGCGGACGTTCGCCTTCCTGGACGACGTGCTGACCGAGGTCGTCGACCTGTTTCCCGGGACCTACATCCACGTCGGCGGCGACGAGGCGGTCAAGGATCAGTGGAAGACAAATCCCGCTGTCCAGGCGCGGATGAAGGAACTTCACATCGGCAGCGAGAGCCAGTTGCAAGGCTGGTTCATCTCCCGGGTCGAGCAGATGCTGGAGGCCAAGGGCCGGCGGCTGATCGGCTGGGACGAGATCCTGGAGGGCGGCGTCGCCGAGAGCGCCACGGTGATGTCCTGGCGCGGGATCGACGGCGCGATCATCGCCGCCAAGCTGGGCCATGACACCATCCTGAGCCCCGAGCCGATGATGTATCTCAACAATCGCCAGAGCGCCGCGCCGGACGAACCGCCGGGCCGTGGCGCGGTCGTGACGCTGAAGGACGTCTATGGCTACGAGCCGATGCCCACGGCGCTGAACGCCGACGAGCGCCACCATGTGCTCGGCGTCCAGGCCAACATATGGACCGAACATGCGCGGACCGAGGAGCGCGTCTCCAAGATGCTGTTCCCGCGCGTCGCGGCGGTGGCCGAGACGGCCTGGTCGCCCGCCGCGGCCAAGGACTGGAAGAGTTTTGCAGACCGCCTGCCGGCCGAACTCGGACGCTATCGCGCGCTCGGCCTGACTTTCGACGAGACGCCGCTCAAGGTGCGCGCGCTGAGCGAACCGCAAGGCGGGGGCGCGCGCGTCGCTCTGTTGGGAGCCGAGGAGGTCGGCGAGATCCGCTACACGCTGGACGGCTCTGCGCCCGGCGCCGGGGCGATGCTCTACAGCCAACCGTTCGCGGCGCCTTTGGGGACGCGGGTCCGCGCGCAGGCTTTCCGCGGCGGCCAGCCGTTGGCGGCAGCGTCAGACCTCACGATCGACGCGCGCAGCATCCGCACGCGGGCCAGCCAGGAACTGAAGGTCTGCCAGGGTGCGCTGGTGCTGAACCTTGAGGACGACGCGCCGCTCCAGGGTGACCGGGCCCGCTTCCTCGTCGACATCATGAACCCCTGCTGGATCTACGAAGGCGCCGATCTGACGGGCGTTTCGCAGATCGAAGTCGCGGTCGGCCAGATCCCGTTCAACTTCCAGATCGGCAAGGACGTCGAGAAGATCAAATTCCGCCCGCCGGCCACGCCCGAGGGCGAGCTGGAGGTTCGCCAGGATTCCTGCGAAGGCGCGGTTGTCGCCACGCTGCCGCTGGCGCCGGCGACACGTTCGCAAGGCGTCACGGTCCTGACCGGCAAGATCGCCGGCGCGGCCGGCCCCCGCAAACTGTGCTTCAGCTTCACCCAGAAGGCCGTCGAGCCGATGTGGGTGATCGATCGTGTGACCCTGGTCCACGGAGCCGGTCATGACCGCTGAACTGGTCCTGCTCTCGCCGCTTGACGGCTGGGCCGCGCCGCTGGCCGAGGTCCCCGATCCGGTGTTCGCCCAGGCCATGCTGGGGGACGGTGTGGCGGTCGATCCGACCGGCTCGGTGCTGCATGCGCCTTGTGACGGCACGATCATCTCGGTCCACGCCGCGCGTCACGCAGTCAGCCTGCGGGCTGAGGGCGGCGTGGAGATCCTGATGCACGTCGGGCTCGACACCGTGACCCTGGGCGGCGAGGGCTTCGAGGTCCACGTCGCCGAAGGCCAGGCCGTGCGGGTCGGCGAGCGGCTGATTTCCTTCGATCTTGCGGTGCTGGCCGAGCACGCCAAGAGCTTGATCACGCCGATCGTCGTCACCGATGCGGCAGGCCGCACGATCGCAACGCGGATCACAGGCGCGGCGGTGAAGGTCGGCGATCGGCTGCTGACACTGTCGCCGCCGGCCCGTGTGGCCGAGACGGCCCCTGTGGCCGGCCCCGAACTGACCCGCGCCATCGTCGTGCCGCTGGTCCACGGCCTGCACGCGCGTCCCGCGGCGCGCGTCGCTGAGGTCGCCAAACGCTTCCAGGCCGAGGTTTCGCTGCTGGCGCTCAATCGCCGCGCCAATGCACGCAGTCCGGTCGGGATCATGTCGCTGGGCCTGCGGCACGGCGATGCCGCCACCCTAGCCGCCGCAGGTCCCGACGCCGCCGCGGCGCTGGAGGCGCTGGCCGAGCTGATCGAGGGCGGGATGGGCGAGGGCGCGCCGATCCGTCCCCCTGCGCCTGAGATCGCGCTCGCCAAGCGCGCGGCGCTCGCGCAGCTGAAGGGCGTGATGGCTTCGCCGGGCCTGGCCGTCGGCAAGGCCGTGCGGCTGTTTGTCGAAGAGCTTCAGGTCGTCGAGGCGGGCCAGGGCGCTGCGCACGAGCGCGCGGCGTTGGAGGCGGCGCTGGCCGCCGTCAGCGCCAAGATCGCGCGCGAGGCCGAGAGCGGCGAGGGTCAGGCGCGGCGCGCCATCCTGGGCGCGCACGCCGCGTTCCTGGACGATCCGGAACTAACCGGCCAGGCGGCGCGGCTGATCGGCGAGGGCAAGAGCGCGGGGTTCGCCTGGCGCAGCGCCATCGGCGCCTATGTGGAGGCGTTGCGCGGCCTGGGCGACCGCCGGATCGCCGAGCGCGTGGACGACCTGCTGGACCTCGAGCGGCGGGTTCTGCTGATCCTGGCCGGCGAGGAGGACCGGGGCCCCGACCTGCCGCCCGGCGCGATCCTGTTGGCCGAGGAGCTGCTGCCCTCGCAGCTGATGGGCCTGGACGCCGCGCGGCTGGCCGGGATCTGCACGGCCAAGGGCGGTCCGACCTCGCACGTGGCTATCCTGGCCGCCTCAATGGGGGTCCCGGCGGTGGTGGCCGCCGGGGCGGGCGTGGCGGCGATCAATGAGGGGACCAGCCTGATCCTCGACGCCGACGCGGGACTGCTGCACGTGGCGCCCGACGCCAAGGCGCTGGAGGCGGCGCAGACCACGCTGGCGGTTCGGGCCGAGCGCCGGGTGGCGGCGCGGGCCGCGTCGCGCGAAGACTGCCGCATGGCCGACGGCACGCGGATCAAGGTCTATGCGAACCTCGGCTCGCTGGTCGACGCCGAGGCCGCGGAGGCGGCGGGGGCCGAGGGCTGCGGTCTGTTGCGGACCGAGTTTCTGTTCCTCGAGCGCGAGACCGCGCCCGACGAGGACGAGCAGACCGAGCGCTACGGAGCCATCGCCGCGGCCATGGGCGGGCGGCCGATGATCATCCGCCTGCTCGATGTCGGCGGTGACAAGACTGCGAGCTATCTCCCTATCTGGCCTGAAGAAAATCCGGCCCTGGGGGTGCGCGGCGTGCGCGTTCTGATGCGCCGGCCGCAGGTCCTGAAGACCCAGCTCCGGGCCATTCTGCGCGGGGCGCCGCACGCCAAGATCATGATCCCGATGGTCGCCAGCCTGTCCGAGCTGCGGGCCGTCCGCGCGGCGCTGGATGAGGCGCGGCGCGAGATGGGCCGGGTCGGGCGCACCGACCTTGGCGTGATGATCGAGACCCCGGCGGCGGCGGCCACGGCCGATCTGCTGGCGGCCGAGGCCGACTTCCTTTCGGTGGGGACCAACGACCTGACGCAGTACGCGCTGGCCATGGATCGCGGCAATCCGGACCTAGCCGGCGAGATCGACGCTCTGCACCCGGCGGTGCTGCGGATGATCGCCCAGGCCAGCGAGGGCGGGCGCAAGCACGCGCTGTGGACCGGCGTCTGCGGCGGCCTGGCCGGCGACCTCGCCGCCGTGCCGATCCTGATCGGCCTGGGCGTCAGCGAGCTCTCCATGCCCTCGGCGGCGATCCCCGAGGCCAAGGCCCTGATCCGAACCCTGTCGCCCGAGCCGTGCGCAGACCTGGCGCGGCGGGCGCTGGCCCAGCCGTCCGCCGAAGCCGTGCGGGCGCTCTCGAACACCTTCCTGACCGGAGAAGCCTGATGGCCTCGCCCCTCGAAGCGCTGCAATCCCTTGGCCGGGCGCTGATGTTGCCCATCGCCGTGCTGCCGGCGGCCGGTCTGCTGCTGAGGTTGGGGCAGCCCGACCTGCTCGACGTGGCGTTCATCGCCGCGGCGGGGGAGGCGATCTTCGCCAACCTCGGCCTGCTGTTCGCGGCGGGCGTCGCGGTGGGGCTGGCGCGGGACAACAACGGCGCCGCCGGGCTGGCGGGGGTGGTCTGCTTCCTGATCGCCTCGCGCAGCGCCGAGGTGCTGCTGCACGTGCCGCCCGAGGCGCTGAAGGGCATGACCGGCGACGCCGTGGGCCTGGCTGCCGCGGCCTTCAAGGAGAAGGCCATCGCCAAGGTCTCGGTGCCCATTGGCATTCTGTCGGGCCTTGTGGGCGGCCAGTTCTACAATCGCTTCTCGAACATCAAGCTACCGGAATATCTCGCCTTTTTCGGAGGCCGGCGGTTCGTGCCGATCGTCGCCGGCCTGGCGGGCCTGGCCCTGGGCGGCTTCGTCGGCTTCACCTATGAGGGGCTGGACGCCGGCATGGACGGCGCCAGCCGCGCCATCGTCGGTTCGGGCGAGGCGGGTCTGTTCATCTATGGCGTGCTGAACCGCGCGCTGATCGTCACCGGGCTCCACCACATCCTCAACAACATCGCCTGGTTCATCGTCGGGGACTTTCACGGCGCGACGGGCGACCTGAACCGGTTCTTCGCCGGGGATCCGAGCGCCGGAGCCTTCATGGCCGGGTTCTTCCCGGTGATGATGTTCGGCCTGCCGGCGGCGTGCCTGGCCATGTACCACGCCGCCCCCGCGCACCGGCGCAAGGCGGTCGGCGGGATGCTCGCCTCGATGGCGCTGACCACCTTCCTGACCGGCGTGACCGAGCCGATCGAGTTCAGCTTCATGTTCCTGGCGCCGGTCCTGTACGCGATCCATGCGGTGCTGACGGGGCTGTCGTTCATCGTCATGAGCCTGCTGGACGTAAAGCTGGGCTTTGGGTTCTCGGCCGGGTTCTTCGACTATGCGCTGAACTTCGGAAAGGCGACTAACCCGCTGTATTTGTTGCCGATCGGATTGGCTTATTTCGGGCTGTACTACGGCGTCTTCCGCTGGGCTATCGCGCGGTTCGACCTCAAGACGCCGGGGCGCGAGCCCGAGGCCGCGCCCGACGCCGCCGCGCCGCGGCCCTTGAGCGGCCGCCGCGGCGAGGACTTCGTCGCCGCCCTGGGCGGGGCGGGCAATCTCGTCAGCGTCGACGCCTGCACGACCCGGCTGCGGCTGGTGGTGGCGGACCAGTCCGCGGTCGACGAGGCGGGGCTGAAGGCCCTGGGATCGCGCGGGATGGTCCGCCCGTCCGACAAGGCGCTGCAGGTCGTGTTGGGGCCGGTGGCCGATCAGGTGGCCGGCGAGATCCGGGCGGCGATGGCCGGCGCACCGCTTGCCGCGCCGGTCGTTGCCGCGACGCCGGCGCCGGGCGCAGCGTTCGACGTCGGCCCCTGGCTGGCCGGTCTGGGCGGGGCGGGCAACGTCGTCGAGGCCGGGCTGAAGGCGGGCCGGGTCAGTGCGCGGCTGGTCGATCCGGCGGCGCTGGACGAGGCGCTGCTGCTGGCGGGCGGGGCGCGCGGCGTGGCCCGGTTGCCGAACGGCCAGGTGCAGATCCTGCTGCGTCCGGCCTAGCCGAGCGGCAGGTTTTCGGGCCCGGCTTCCAGGTACTGTCGCGATAGGGGGCGAAGTTGGGCGTTTGCGGGCCCTCTATCGTCGCTACCGGCAGGTTTGGGCCCGCCAACCTGCCGGTAGCGACGATAGAGCGCTAGAGCAGGTGGCGAAGCCAGGGCTCGGGCGTCCAGGGCGGTAGGGAGGAGAGCGCCACGCGCCGACCGTCGAGGTGAACCTCGACCGGGTAGCCGTCGATTTCAAAGCGCTTGCCCAGGGCGATCGCAGCCTGGTCGTCGTCGCATTGCGCCGTCTGCGTGCGGAACCGCTCGCCGAGGTGATTGACCAGTGAGAAGGAGTAGATGCGCATGCAACCCCGATCACCGCGAGCGCGGTGCAAGACCGGGGGATATGCACTGAGCATATGCTCACATGGTCTCGCCGACAAGGAATTCGACACGGTCCGCGCCGCTATTTTCAGGTCTGGTGCGAGGTCATGACCACCTCGGTGGGGGCCGGCGTCACGATCCACGGTTGATGGCCGCGGGCTGCGTGCTGGACGGCCGCGCCGACGTCGCGCCTGTCGACCGGCTGGCCGCAGGTGGCGCAGACATGAAAGTGGCGGGCGTCGTCGATCGGTTCGTGATCGGCGCGCCCGATGTAGTGAAGCTCGCGGGACATCGGACCTCCTTGGCGCCCCGCAAGACGACTCGCCAGGAGGTCCCGCGGTTCCCGCCCTAGGGGATCAAGGACCTCGCGGCGGGCTAGGAGGCGCGGGGCGCCAGCAGCCGCGCGAGCAGGGCGGGGCGGACGGTGAGGGTGGTGACCACGGCGCCTGCGGCCAGACCAGCGCCGAGGATCCCGGCGACGAGGCCGACCCCGCCGCCGATGACGCCGACCAGGATCGCCAGGACGAACAGCGCCTTGCTGGACAGTCGCAGCCGGGCGCGGCGCTCGGCCGGGCAGGCGTGGCCGGTCACCTGCCGATGGTGGCGGTCCATGGACAGCGCCGCGCTGATGAAGGCGGCGAAGGCGAGCGGGGCGCTGACGAAGCCGAGCAGTTCCATGACGCTACTCCGCCGCCGCCGTGCGCGCGGCCCGGCGCGGCGCCGGGGCGGCGACGCGGCCGGCCCGGCGGGCCATGAACAGGAAGCCGCCGCCCAGCGCCACCAAGGTCAGGTCGAGCGCGACCATGGCCCAGTCGCCGGCGGCGAGGCTGGCGGCGAGATTGCGTCCGCCGGTCGCCGCCGACAGCAGGGGGATGGCGGCGAAGGCGAAGGCGGCGAGCCAGGCGGTCTCGGTCCAGGCGCGCTTCTGGGGGCGCAGGGCGCTGTAGACGATGGTCGCGGCGATGGTGGCCAGGAAGATGCGGCCCTCGACTGCGGGGCGATCGGCGAGGCCGGCGGGCAGCAGGCGGTCGGCCCAGAAGAAGCCGGCGATGGCCAGCGGCAGGCCCATCACCGCCCCGACGTTCATCACCTCGACCAGGCGGAAGCCGAAATAGGGCTTGGCCGGGTTCGCCAGCTTGCGGCGGCGCGAGACGGTCCAGAGCACCAGGCCCGAGGCGATCAGCCCGCAGCCGGAAAGGCCGGCGAAGAAGTAGAGCCAGCGCAGGGCCGGGCCGGCGAACTCGGCCATGTGCAGGCCATAGAGCAGGTCGTTGGTGGCCATGGCCGGGCCGGGCGGCGGGGAGACCGCCAGCAGCCGGCCGCTGACGCCGTCGAAGACCGCGCCGCTGACCGGGCGGCTGAGGCGTCCCTGATTGTCCCGGTGCAGGCTGACGCGGGCCGAGGCGTCGCCCGGATTGTTGACGGTCAGTCGGCCGACCTTGCCGCCCAGCTCGCGCTCGGCGGTGGCGATCATCGGGGCGAGCGGGGCCATGACGGCGGGCTTGCCGGCGCGCTCGGGCATGCCGCGGGTCTCGGGCGCGCTGTCGGCGTAGAAGGCCGCGGCGTCCTGGCCATAGGCGCCTGTCATGCCGAACGGCATGAAGGTCGTCGCCAGGGTGACGATCCCGGTCAGGGCGATGAACAGGTGGAACGGCAGGGCCAGGGCGCCGAGCACGTTGTGACCGTCCAGCCAGGCGCGCTGGCCGCCCTTCTCTGGTCGGAAGGTGAAGAAGTCCGAGAAGATCCGCTTGTGGGTGATCACCCCGCTGACCACTGCGCTGGCGAAGAACGCCGCGGCCAGGCAGGCGGCCAGCCGTCCGAAGGGATAGGGGGCCATCAGCTCGAAGTGGAAGCGGTAGAACATCTCGCCGCCGCCGGTGGGCGGATCGACGGCGGGGGCGCCCGTGGCCGGGTCCAGGTCGGCCTGGCCGTAGGTCCCGTCGAGGTTGGACCAGAAGGCGAGCATGTCGCGTTCCTGGCCGTTGGTCGCCTGGACGCCGAACAGGGTCGCCTGGGGCGCGGCGACCAGCAGATGGTCGTAGGCGCGCTGCAGCCCGACGGCCGGGTCGGAGCGAGCGCTCAGCGAGGGGCGGGTCCAGGCCTCGATCTCGTGCCGGAAGACGGTGGCTGTCCCGGTCGCGAAGATGGCGAACACCAGCCAGCCGCAGATCAGGCCGGTCCAGGTATGCAGCCAACTCATCGATGCGCGCAGGCCGCCGTTCATGCCGGAACGCCCGCAAGCCAGGCGCCCGTCCAGAGCAGGGCGGCGCCGGCGGCCATGACCAGGGTCGGCTTCCACGCGCTGCGGGCGGCGAAGACGAAGACTGGGAGCACGGGCATGGCGATGATGGCGACGAGCGTGCCGGCGACCGCCGCCTCGACGCGGCTCACGCCGGCGAGCGGCAGCAGCCGGGCCAGGGCAGTGGCCGCGAGCGCGCAGAGGCCATAGTTGGCCCCCACCGCCAGGACGGCGCGCCAGGCGACCGCGAGCCGGTAGGCGACGCCCGCGTTCGCGGAAGCGGCGGCCATCAGGCCCTGCACGTCACGGCGCGGCCGCCGACGCCGGCCAGTCCGGCGGCCAGGGCCGGCGGGGAAACGATGCGGGCGGGATCGCGCAAGAGCTTTGTCCGGTAGAGGTGCGAATGGGAATGCGAGGCGTTCGCATCACGCCTTCTACGCCCGACCCGTGATCGGCTCAAGCGATCGTCGTTATGCTGCGCGTGCGGCCGAACGGCCCAAGCGTGGCGGCTTGCGCCTTGCGGCGGCGGTTCGTCTGGCGATGTGGGGGGAGTGGTGTTTCCCCAACGCCCTGAAAGCGTTGGGGAAACATGGTGCCGCCGGGCAGGATTGAACTGCCGACCTCAGCCTTACCAAGGATGCGCTCTACCACTGAGCTACGGCGGCGAAAGGCGAGGCGGGGGCTATAGCCAAACCCGCAGCCGGTGGAAAGCCCCAATATGCAGAAACTGCGCTTGACCTGTGGGCTGTCTCGCCGCACCCCCCGTTTTCATGGGAAAGCAGGACAAAACCCCGGCGCAGGAGCGCGAGGCGCAGCTGGCGGCGGCGCTGCGGGCCAACCTCCGGCGGCGCAAGGCCGCGCCCAAACCGGCCGACAAGCCTGCTCCCGCGACGGACGATTCGGACAAGGCTTCGTGAGGGCGGGGCTCGTGACGGGCCTGCCGCTTTTCGGCGCCGCAGCAGCGCGATAGATAGCGCCCAAAGGGTTCGACAAGCGCGACCATCGCGCCAGGACCCGCCGAGGGACACGATTGGATCGCATCGCCATTACCGGCGGCGCACGGCTGATGGGCGAGATCCCCATCAGCGGCGCCAAGAATTCCGCCATCAAGCTGATGGCGGCCAGTCTGCTTACCGACGAACCGCTACGCCTGACCAACATGCCCCGCCTGGCCGATACGCGGCTGCTGGCGCGGCTGCTGCGCCGCCTGGGGACCGAGGTCGTCGAGCAGGACGGGGAGAACGGCCCCGAGACGATCCTGCACACCCGCGAGATCGTCAGCGCGCTGGCGCCCTATGACCTGGTCCGCCAGATGCGGGCCTCGTTCAACGTGCTGGGGCCGCTGATCGCGCGCACCGGCCACGCCAAGGTCTCGCTGCCGGGCGGCTGCACGATCGGCGCGCGGCCGGTGGACCTGCACCTTGAGGCGCTGCGCGCGCTGGGGGCGTCGATCGACCTGCACGAGGGCTATGTCTACGCCCAGGCGCCGCGCGGGCTGATCGGGGCGGAGATCGCGTTTCCGTTCGTCTCGGTCGGGGCGACCGAGCACGCGATGCTGGCCGCGGTGCTGGCCAAGGGCACGAGCGTGCTCACCAACGCCGCCTGCGAGCCGGAGCTGGGCGACCTGGCCGACTGCCTGAACGCCATGGGCGCGAAGGTGTCGGGGGCGGGGACCTCGACCATCGTCATCGAGGGCGTCCAGCGCCTGCACGGGGCGACGCATTCGGTGATTCCCGACCGCATCGAGACGGGCACCTATGCGCTGGCCGCGGCGATGGCCGGCGGCGAGGTACGGCTGACCAACACCCGCTGCGACTTCGTCGACGCCCTGCTGGTGAAGATGGAGGAGGCCGGGGTCGAGGTGACGCGCCACGACGACGGCATGACCATCAAGCGCAACGGATCGCGGCTGAGGGCCGTCGAGATCGAGACCGACCCCTATCCGGGCTTCGCCACCGACCTGCAGGCGCAGTTCATGGCGCTGATGACGCTGGCCGACGGCGAGAGCGTGATCAAGGAGACCATCTTCGAGAACCGCTTCATGCACGCCCCCGAGCTGTCGCGGCTGGGGGCCGAGATCGCCGTGCAGGGCGGCGAGGCGCGGGTGCGCGGGGTCGAGACGCTGGAGGGGGCCCCGGTCATGGCCACCGACCTGCGCGCCTCGGTCAGCCTGGTGATCGCGGCCCTGGCCGCGCGTGGGGAAACCATGGTCAGCCGCGTCTATCATCTGGACAGGGGCTTCGAGCGCCTGGAAGAGAAGCTGAGCGCCTGTGGCGCGAGCGTGCGCCGGATCGCCGGCGACGGCGAGCCTGAGGATTGAGATGACGCAAGCGATGCGGCTGCTGGCGCAGGACGCCGAGGACCTGAAGGTGATCGCCGCGGCGTTGCAGGACGCCGTCGGCAAGATCGGCGACATCTCCTATGAGCCGGCCGGCCGCCGGCTGACCCTGGCGTTCAACCGCTATCGCTGGGAAGCCAAGGGGGGCGAGCGGGTGCGCTCGGCCGTCCAGGTCGGCGGGGTGATGAGGGTCCAGGCCCGCAAGCTGCGGCGAAACGCCAAGGACGCGGTGGTCGAGCTGCTGGACGTGGCCTTCGAGCCGGGCGAGGCGCCCGGCGGGGCGGTGACCTTCACCTTCGCCGGCGGCGGCGACCTGCGGGCCGAGGTGGAGTGCCTGGACGTGGTGCTGGCCGACGTCAGCGCCCCCTGGCCGACGCCCCGGACGCCGAGGCACGAGGCGTAGGTCTAGCCCCGCAACGCCGCGGCGTCTAAAGAGCGCGGCATGCGCCGCTTCTCCTTTTCCGAGCCCGGCTTCGAAGCCGCTTTCGCCGCCTTCATCGACGAGCGTCGCGAGACGCCTGAAGAGGTCGACGCCGCCGTGCGCGACGTGCTGGCCGCTGTGCGGGCCGAGGGGTTGGAGGCGCTGCTGCGCTTCGCCCGGCAGTTCGACAAGGTCGAGATCGACGAGAGCAACATCCGGGTCACGGCGGAGGAGATCGAGGAGGGCGCGGCCCAGTGCCCGCCGGCCGTGCGCGAGGCCATCGCCTTCGCCGCCGCCCGCATCGCCGCCTATCACGCCCGCCAGCGTCCGGCGGACGCGGCCTTCGTCGATGAGGCCGGGGTCGAGCTGGGTTGGCGCTGGACCGCGCTGGAGGCGGTCGGGATCTATGTGCCCGGCGGCCGCGCGGCCTATCCCTCGACGGTGCTGATGAACGCGGTGCCGGCGCGGGTGGCCGGCGTCGAGCGCATCGCCATGGTGACGCCGCCCGGACGCCTGCAGCCGGCGGTGCTGGCGGCGGCCAAGGAAGCCGGCGTGACCGAGATCTGGCGCGTAGGCGGCGCGCAGGCGGTGGCGGCGCTGGCCTATGGCGCAGGGCCGATCAAGCCGGTCGACAAGATCGTCGGGCCGGGCAACGCCTATGTCACGGCCGCCAAGCGGCGGGTCTATGGCACGGTGGGCATCGACGCCCTGGCCGGGCCCTCGGAGATCGTGGTGGTGGCCGACGGGGCCAACCGCCCCGACTGGATCGCCGCCGACCTGCTGAGCCAGGCCGAGCACGACCCGGCCGCGCAATCGATCCTGATCACCGACGACGAGGCCTTCGCCGCCGCCGTCGAGGCGCAGGTGCAGGAGCAGCTGGCGACCCTGACCACCGGCGAGGACGCCGCGGCGTCCTGGCGCGACCACGGGGCGGTGGTGATCGCGCCGCTGGACGAGGCCCCGCGCCTGGTCGACCTGATCGCGCCCGAACACGTCGAGTTCGCGATGGACAATCCCGAGCGCTTGTCCGACCGCGTGCGCCACGCCGGGGCGATCTTCCTGGGCCGGGTGACGCCCGAGGCGATCGGCGACTATGTGGCCGGATCGAACCACGTGCTGCCGACCAGCCGCGCGGCGCGGTTCTCGTCGGGGCTGTCGCTGTACGACTTCATCAAGCGCACCTCGATCGTGAAGTGCGACGCCGCCGCGTTCGCGGTGCTGGGGCCGCACACCGTGGCGCTGGCCGAGTCCGAGGGCCTGCCGGCCCACGCGCGTTCGGCTGCGATCCGGCTGGGGCAGTAGCGCTTCGCGCCGTTCCCGAAGCTGAACAGTTCCTGTCAATTCCGTCCCGGAGGCCGTTCAGGTAGCGCTCTGTAAGTTGTCCGTCATCGGGGCCGCACCGGCCTCCAAGAGATGAAAGACGGAGACCAGCAATGCGCAATCTGATGAACGGCAAGCTGGCTGTGGTCGCCCTGTCCGGCGTGATCGCGGCGAGCGCGGTCGGAACCGCCAACGCCCAGCAATACCGCACGCCGACCGGCGGCGGGGTCGGCTCGATCGTCAGCTGCGACGCGCAGGGCAACAAGCAGGTCGGCGGCGCGCTGATCGGCGCCCTGCTGGGCGCGGCGGCCGGTTCGAACCTGGCCAAGAACGACCGTGGAACCGGCACCGCCATCGGCGCCGTCGCCGGCGCGGCCACCGGTTCGTATGTCGGCTGCAAGATGCAGCGCGACCAGGCGGCCCAGGGCTACGCCCAGCAGCCCAGCTATCGCCCGGCGACCTATACCCAGAACGGCTATCGCCTGAACGGGGACATCGCTCCGGCGACCTTCCAGCGTGACGGCGGCTCGTTCGTCGCCAGCTCGACGCTGAACCTGCGGGCCGCGCCGACCACCAACTCGGCCCGCGTCGGGTCGCTGCGGGCCGGCGAGGGCTTCCAGGCCCTGGCCCGGGTGCGCGGCACCGAATGGATCCTGGTCGGCCAGGGCGGCGTCGGCGTAGGCTATGTCCACGGCGCCTATGTCCGGCCCGCTGGATACCAGTACGCCCGCTACTAAGGGCTGAGGCGCCCAGAAACATGGAGCCACTGACGCCCGGCGAACACGCCGGGCGTCTTTTCTTGTGCGCAGGGCGCAAGATCGCACTTGGCAGGATGACGTTAGGGGGCGGTTTGCAATAAAGCTCCGGCAAGCCTCTCTCGCAGCGCCATGGCCGACGAAGACCGTATCAAGCACCGCCTGCAGTCCGTTGAGATCGACGAGGAGTCCCTCGCTGCGGTTTCGCGCGACCAGGAACAGGAGCGGCAGATCGCAATCTTCGACCTGCTGGAGGAAAACTATTTCCATCCAGAGGGCGCGGACGGCGGCCCCTATGACCTGCGCATGGGGCTGATCGAGAACCGGCTGGTGCTGGACGTGCACGGCCCGACCTACGAGAAGCGCCACATCCTCTCGCTGTCGCCGTTCCGCGGGCTGATCAAAGACTACTTCATGATCTGCGAGAGCTATTACCAGGCGATCCGCAACTCCTCACCCCAGCAGATCGAGGCCTTGGACATGGGCCGCCGGGGCCTGCACAACGAAGCCTCGGAGCTGCTCAGGGTGCGGCTGAACGGCAAGGTCGAGACCGACCTCGACACCTCTCGCAGGCTGTTCACGCTGATCTGCGCGCTGCACTGGCGGGGCTAGGCTGGATGGCTTCGCAAGCGCCGCGCGCCCCGCTTCCGGGCGCCGTCCTCTTCGCCTGCAACTTCAACCGGGTGCGCTCCCCGATGGCCGAGGCGCTGCTGAAGCGGGCGGTGGGCGACCGGGTCTATGTCGACAGCTGCGGCCTGAAGCGCGAGCCGGGCGAGCCGGGCGAGGGGGCCGACCCTTTCGTACGCTCGGTGATGGAAGAGATTTCCGTCGACCTGGCGAGCCACGCGCCCAAGACCTTCGACCAGTTGGAGGACGCTTCGTTCGACCTGGTGATCTCGCTGACTCCGGAAGCGCAGCACCGGGCCGTGGAGATGACGCGGGGCCGCGCCGCCGAGATCGAGTACTGGCCGACCTTCGATCCGACGCTGGCCGACGGTTCGCGCGAGGCGCGGATGGCGGCCTATCGCGAGGTGCGCGACCACCTGGCCAAGAGAATCGCCGAGCGCTTCCCGCGCTAGCCTTCTGGGCGCTGAGAGCGTAAAGGCCTCTGCGCTATAATTGGATTGCACGCCACGGCTCGCGCCGAGACACACTGCGCGGGCCGTTGGTGATTCGATAAACACCACTTGGGAGCCTGCATGGCTAAAGAAGAGCTTTTGGAGTTTCCGGGCGTGGTCAGTGAAGTCCTGCCCAACGCGACCTTCCGCGTGAAACTCGAGAACGACCACGAGATCATCGCCCACACCGCCGGCAAGATGCGCAAGAACCGCATCCGCGTTTCGGCCGGTGACAAGGTGCTGGTCGAGATGACGCCCTATGACCTGACCAAGGGCCGCATCACCTTCCGCGTCCGCTAGAGGCCGCTTGGCCAAGATGACGCCGCAGCGCCTGGTGCTGGCCTCAGCAAGTCCCAGGCGGCTGGATCTCCTGCGCCAGGTCGGGCTCGAGCCCGACGAGATCATCGCCGCGGAGATCGACGAGACCCCGCTCAAGACCGAGACCCCGCGCCTGACGGCGCTGCGCCTCGCGGTCGCCAAGGCCGCGAAGGTCGCGCAGGCTCGCCCGGACGACTTTGTGCTGGCCGCCGACACGGTGGTCGCTGTGGGGACCCGCATCCTGCCCAAGGTGGAGACCCGCGAAGAGGGCCGCCGCTGCCTGGAGCTGCTGTCGGGCCGCGCCCACAAGGTGCTGACCGGCGTGGCCGCGCACGGGCCGGGCGGCAAGTCCGCCAGCCGGCTGGTCGAGACCCGCCTGCACTTCAAGCGGCTGACCGACGCCGAGATCGAGGCCTATCTCGACGGCGGCGAGGGGCTGGGCAAGGCCGGCGGCTATGGCATCCAAGGCCATGCTGGAGCATTCGTGATGTCGATCCAGGGATCGTATCCGGCGGTCGTCGGGCTGCCGCTCTATGAGACGCTGAACCTTCTGCGCGGCGTGGGATTTGTGCGGGCATGAGCGAGCGCACCCTCTTTCTTGATCGCGGGATTGGCGAGAGCCGCGGCGTGGTGATGCTGGACGGCGCGCCCGAGCGGCTGCTGATCGAGCGCGACGGCGGCGATACGCGCACCCGGCTAGGCGCGCGGCACATTGGACGCGTGCGCAAGGTCGAGCCGGCCTTTGCGTCGGCCTTCGTCGACCTGGGCGGCGTCGAGGCGCTGCTGTCGTTCAAGCCCGACTCGCGGCCGGTCGAGGGCGCTTCGCTGGAGGTCGAGATTCGCAGCGAGCCGCGCGACGGCAAGCTGGCGACCGTGCGGGCGATCGGCCCGGCGCAGGGCCCGCCCAAGCTGCTGAGCGCGGCGCCGAGCCTGGCCGAACAGCTCGCCGCCTTCGCCCGCGACGTCGAAATCATCGAAGGACGGCAGGCCCGGCTGGCCGCCGACGAGGCGCAGGACGAGGCGCTGCAGGTGGTTCACAAGCTGCCCGGCGGCGGCGATATCGCCATCGAGCCGACGCGGGCGCTGGTCGCCATCGACGTCGATATCGGCGAGCGCAAGGGCAACGACGTCAAGCGGGTCACTCGCGCGGCGAACCATGCGGCGCTGGCGCAGGGCGCACGGCTGCTGCGGCTGAAAGGCCTGGGCGGCATCGTAGTGTTCGACCTGGTCGGGCGCGGCCACGACGGCAATGCGCTGCTGACCGCGGCGCGGGCGGCGTTCGGGCCCGACAATCCAGGTGTCGCGATCGGTCCGGTCGGGCGGTTCGGCACCATGGAGATGACCATTCCGCGGCGCACCCCGCCGCTGACCGATATTCTCTGTGACGCCAGCGGGGCGTTGAGCGACCTGACGCTGGCGCTGCGCCTGATCCGCGCGATCGAGACGGAAGGCGCCAGCCAGCCAGGCGCGCGGCTGGAGGCGACCTGCGCCCCGTCGGTCGCCAAGGCGGCCGCGCCGTATGCCGAACAGTTGGCCGGCAAGATCGGCGCGCGGTTCAAGATTTCCCCGCAGGAGGGCCTGGCCCGAACCCGGATCGAGGTGAGGGCGGCATGAGTGCGCCCTGTCCGATCTGCGGCAAGCCCGCCGAACAGGAGTATCGCCCGTTCTGCTCCAAGCGCTGCGCGGACGTCGATCTGCAGCGCTGGCTGAGCGGCCGCTACGCCATTCCGTCGGCGGACGATGACGCGCAGGGCGACGGAAGCGAAGAAGACTGAATCCGCCGCTGGACAGGCGCGGACGCCTCTTCTATAGACGCGGCTCCCGCGCAGGCGGGACCTGCTTTCGCCCTCCGATTTGATCGGAACGGCTCGGGCCTGGGTAGCTCAGTTGGTAGAGCAGCGGATTGAAAATCCGCGTGTCGGTGGTTCGAATCCGCCCCCAGGCACCACTTTCCCCTCAATGATTTCGATGGTTCACGCAGCACGTGGCTTGCTGTCTGGGATCTATCTGCGCGCGTCCGGAAATTGACTGCGCTTAGGCTGTCTGGTCCAAGGCGGCCGAGCGGTTGACCGCTGCGCCAGAGGGGACGACTTCGATGACCGCCAACAATCGCATCGTCCTCTCCAGCGACCACAGCGCCATTCAGCTCCGACAGGCGATCGCCGCTCACATTGCGACGTTGGGTTGGGAGGCGGTCGACATCGGCCCGGCGACGGCCGAGAGCACGCCCTATCCCCAGCACGGCGAAGCGGCGGCGCGGCTGGTCGTGTCGGGCGACTGCCGGTTCGGGATCATCCTGTGCGGCACGGGCCAGGGCATCATGATGGCGGCCAACAAGGTAAGGGGCGTCCGCTGCGGCGTCTGCGCCGACACCTTCTCGGCCCGCATGATCCGCCAGCACAACGACGCCAACATGCTGTCGATCGGCGCGCGCGTGGTCGGCGAGGGGCTGGCGCTCGATATCGTCGGTGCGTTCCTGACCGCGCAGTTCGAGGGCGGTCGGCATGCGCCGCGGGTGGAGATGATCACGGCGCTGGAGGCGTAGGCCTTCGACGTCGCACTGGGGCGCTCAGGATAGATAGCCGCCCAGCACCTCCCAGGCCTGACGCTTCTTCGCGAACCCGATGGTGTGGGCTGGGCTGCTGGAGGGGAGGGCGATGAGGGCGAGGTCCGTGCGGCCGGCCAGGATCGTCATGCCGAGCTTCGCCGCCTTGCCGCCATTGAAGGCGACCGCGCGCAGGGCGGGCAGGCGGGCGCAGAGCTCGGGCAGGGCGTTCGACTGGTGGTCGCGGATCGCGGTGTCGAGGCTGCCGGCGCGGACCGCCGAGCCGACCACGTCCCAGAGCCCCACGCCCCCAGCGAGCAGGGCCTCAAGCCGCTCGGGATAGGGGCGGGCGACGAGCTGGCCGCCGACGACCGTCTCCATCAGCCGCCAGAACTGGTTCTGCGGGTTCGCGTAGTATTGGGCCGCGGCCAGCGAGCGCTCTCCGGGCAGGCTGCCCAGCACAAGCAGGCGGGTGCGCTGGTCGGCGACGGGGGCGAAGGAGGCCTTGCGAGGGGCGGCTGGAGGCGCGGGCATGGCGCCCATGATCGCCCAGGCGCGGCGCCTGGACCAGCCGGCGGCGATTCCCCCTCCGATGCGGTCTGGAAGGCCGCGACGGCGATTTCGCCGCCATTTTTTGCGTTTCGACGGCCGCGCGGGCCGCTTCTTTTTCGGAATGGGGCCAAGCCCTGCGGTTATGGGGCCGAATCTGCATCGGGCGGGCCAGCGCCGACTGACGGCT
Source organism: Phenylobacterium sp. Root1290 (assembly GCF_001425305.1). Taxonomy (GTDB): domain Bacteria; phylum Pseudomonadota; class Alphaproteobacteria; order Caulobacterales; family Caulobacteraceae; genus Phenylobacterium. The sequence continues at coordinate 105,976 of NZ_LMEE01000005.1, forward strand.
GGGCCATGGCGCCGGCGACACGCCTGGCGGGTCTTAGGCCTGCAAACGCCGAACGTTGGTTGACTCGGGAGGCGCTGACTCTCATCTCCCCGGCGCGACAGGTCGATGACTGAAATTGAAGCGCACCGGCGCCGAATGACCGGGCTGCCGACGGTTATTTTAAGACCGACGTTCCGCCGCGCATGCTGCGATGCAGCATTATTTGTGCGCCAGAAGTAGAAATTCGCCGCGCTTTACTTGGCTAGCGCGTTGTGCGGCGCAACATACCGCGCATTCCCCCAGACTTCTTGGGGTCGCACCCCTCAGCATGGCCTCTTGACGCTTGGAATAGGGGTTGCCAAAGGACCCCTGCCGCACGTCTAACATTGCGGTAAGATTTCGGGTTCCCCTCGGGAAGCTCGATCTCGCTCCCGTATCCGAACGCCCGGTTTCACGCAGGTGGAAGACGGCGCCAGGGTCGGGCGCAGCGAAGCGGCTCTCGCGCTTTGACTGGGCGACCAGACAGGGCGACGGGCTATTTAGTTAGGGTGGGAGACGCTCTCGCGCGACGACCCTTCGGTCCAAACGTGCTAGACCAATCAGGAACTGGCGACAGATGCTCGACAACAAACGAAAGACCCCTTTCATCGCTCTCATTGGCGCCGTTGCGCTGATGGCGAGCGCGCCGGCGTTCGCGCAGGAAGCCGCCGCTCCGGCCGCTCCGGCCGCCGCCGACGCTGCGGCCGCTCCGGCCGCCCCCGCGGCTGACGCCGCTGCTACGGCTGCTCCGGCCGCCGACGCCGCCGCCGCCACGGGCGAAGACGTCGCCCCGGCTCAAATCGAACATGCCGGCAAGCTGACCGTCATGCAGATGTTCCTTGACGCCGAACCGGTCGTTAAGGTCGTCATGATCGGCCTGGTCCTGGCCTCGATCCTTTCCTGGACCCTGCTGGTCACCAAGCTGCTCGAGTTCAGCTCGCTGAACAAATCCTCGGACCGCTTCGTCGAAGCTTTCCGCGGCGCCAAGTCGGTCAACGAAATGGGCCGTATCGCCCTGTCGGACGAATTCGAAGGCAACCCGCTGGCCGACATGGCCGCCGCGGCGACCCAAGAAGTCGAGCTGTCGCGTCAGGCTGGCCTGGCCGTCAACACCACGCACCGCGAAACGACGCTGCACCGGGCTGAAGCCGCGGTCGGCGCGGTTCAAGCCAACCTCGGCAAGCGTCTGTCGAGCGGCATGCAGTTCCTGGCCTCGGTCGGCTCGGGTGGTCCGTTCATCGGTCTGTTCGGTACCGTTTACGGCATCATGAACTCCTTCATCGGCATCGCGAACACCAACACGACCAACCTGGCCGTCGTCGCCCCCGGCATCGCCGAAGCGCTGCTCGCCACCGGTATTGGTCTGTTCGCCGCTATCCCGGCCGTTATCTTCTACAACTACTTCCAGACCCGCATCTCGGCTTACGGCGCGCGTACGGAAGGCTTCGTTGCTGAACTGATGAACGCCATCTCGCGGCAGCTCGACAAAGGGGCGTAACCCACATGGGAGCCAAACTCTCAGGTTCTGGGGGTGGCAGGTACGCGGTCGACGCTAACAGCGAAATCAACGTTACGCCCTTCGTGGACGTTATGTTGGTGCTCCTGATCATCTTCATGGTTGCGGCGCCCATGGCCGCCGTGACCGTGCAAGTTAATCTTCCGCCCGCGGTCGCCAAACCATCTACGAACCCTCCGAAACCCGTCTACATCAGCATCCAGGCTGGCGGCACCATCTACATCGGTGACACCCGCGTGGAGATGTCGGATATCGGAGACAATCTGCGCAGCACGATCGGGCAACGTAATCCGGAGAAGGAACGCATCTTCATTCGCGCCGACAAGGACGTCCTCTACGGGGACTTCATGGGCGTCATGAATATGCTTCAGGACAACGGTTTCTACAGCGTGGCCCTGATCGGCGAAGACAAGAACTAGAAGGGGGTGACGAATGGCTGAAACCACCGACACTACCCACGAACATCACGAGCGCAGTGTCTTCGACGAGCCGAAGAAGAAGCGTAACACTGGCGTCACCATCGCCATTGTTGGCTCCATCATCGTGCACGCCGCACTTGGCTACTATTTGTACAAGTCGAGGTTCGAGCCCAAGTATCGGGAGTATTCGGATGATGTGACGGACGTGGCTATCATCAAGCCCGCGCCGCCGCCGCCTCCGCCGCCCCCGCCGCCGCCGCCGAACACGCCGCCGCCGCCTCCGCCGAAGCTGCAACCGCGGCCTCCGGTGAACGTGCCGGCTGACATTCCGCAGATCCCCCCTCTGCCGGTTCCGCCGGTTGAGAAGCGGATCGAAACGCCGGAACCGCCGAAGGCCGCCCCGCCGGCCCCGCCGCGTCCGTCGGTGATTACGAACCCGGACTGGGCTCGTCGTCCCTCGGGCGAGGACATCGCGCGGTACTATCCGGACCGTGCGATGCGGATGAACATCGAGGGCCGAGCCACGCTCAGCTGCTCGGTGACGGCGAAGGGAAGCCTTGAGAACTGCGAAGTCGTCTCGGAAGAGCCGGCGGACCAGGACTTCGGATCGGCCGCTATCCGCCTGAGCAAGCTGTTCAGGATGCGTCCGAAGACCCAAGACGGCGCGCCCGTCGAGGGTGGCACCGTGCGGATCCCGATCCGCTTCGTGCTTCCGAAGGGCTAAAGCCCTCAGGACCCGACCTAAAGATCAGGCCCCGGAGCTTCGGCTCCGGGGCTTTTTCTTTGCCCGTTCGAGCAGGGCCTCGAAAATCTTTCGGAAGTTCGCTTGGCCGCAGGCACGGACCCTTGATCGCGTGGCGCTGTGCGACTAGAAGAGCCGCCTTGCGATGCGCCGCCTTAGCTCAGTTGGTTAGAGCGCTAGATTGTGGCTCTAGAGGTCCTCGGTTCGAATCCGAGAGGTGGTACCATCGCCAGACAGAAAAGCCCGGGGCGTCGCCCCGGGCTTTTTGCTTTCCCGGCGTGGCTCAGAGGCTGAGGTTCAGCAGGGCCGGATCGCCGCCCTGGGCGGTGATGTTGACGCTGACCGCCCGCTCGATGGCGTAGCGCGACAGCGAGTTCGGACCGCCGGCCTTGGGGCCGGTGCCCGACAGGCCCTCGCCGCCGAAGGGCTGGACGCCGACCACGGCCCCGATGATCGAGCGATTGACGTAGACGTTGCCGGCGGGGACCAGGCCGCGCACCTCGCGGGCGAAGGCGTCGATGCGCGAGTGCACCCCCAGCGTCAGGCCATAGCCCTGGCCCGCCAGTTCGCCGGCGACCTTGGCGAGGTCGGAGGGCTCATAGCGAACGATGTGCAGGATCGGCCCGAAGACTTCGCGCTCGAGGAACCGCGCCGAAGGAATCTCGGCGAGGACCGGGCCGAAGAAGGTCCCGGTCTTGGGAGCCTCCAGGCGATGCAGGACCTTGGCCTCGCGCTCGAGGCGCGCGAGGTGGGCGGCGAGGGCCGAGCGGGCCTCCTCGTCGATCACCGGGCCGACGTCGGTGGCGGGATCGGCCGGATCGCCGATCACCAGGGCGTCCATGGCGCCCTTGATGGTCTCGATGATCAGGTCGGCGGTGTCGTGCGGCAGGAACAGGATGCGCAGGGCCGAGCAGCGCTGGCCCGCAGAGCCGAAGGCCGAGAGCACCACGTCATCGACGACCTGCTCCTTCAGCGCCGTGGTGTCGACGAACATGCCGTTGAGGCCGCCGGTCTCGGCGATGAAGGGGATGATCGGGCCGGGGCGCGCAGCCAGGGTCTGGTTGATCCGCCGCGCGGTGTCGGTCCCGCCGGTGAAGGCGACGCCGTCGCAGTCCGGGTGGGCGGTCAGCGCCGCCCCGACGGTCTCGCCACGGCCCGGGAGGAGGGCGAGCAGGGCGGGCGGCAGGCCGGCCGCATGGAACAGCTCGACGGCCTGGGCGGCGATCAACGGGGTCTGTTCGGCAGGTTTGGCGAGCACGGCGTTGCCCGCGGCCAACGCGGCGGCGATCTGGCCGGTGAAGATGGCCAGCGGGAAGTTCCACGGACTGATGCAGACGAAGACGCCGCGGCCATGGAGCTCCAGGCTGTTGGTCTCGCCGACCGGGCCCTTCAGCGTTTCGGGACCGGCGAACTTCGTCTGCGCGAGGTGGGCGTAGTAGCGGCAGAAGTCGACCGCCTCGCGCACCTCGGCGACGCCGTCGGCCAGGGTCTTGCCGGCCTCGCGGGCGCAGATGGCGATCAGCCGCTCGGCGTGCGCCTCCAGGGCCTCGCCCATGGCCCGCAGCACCTCGGCGCGGCGGAAGCCGCCCAGGGCGTTCCAGGCCGGCTGGGCGGCCCGGGCGGCGGCGAAGGCGGCGTCGATCTCGGCGACCGAGGCCTCGCGGACATGACCGACGGCGACGTTGGTCTGTGAGGGGCTGAACACGGTCTGCGCCTCGCCCGCCGCGGGGCCGGCGCTCAGCGGCTGCAGGGCGCGGGCGGCGTGGTGCAGGCGGGCGGCCTCGTCGGGGATGGAGAGGTCGAAGCCGGCGGAGTTCTTGCGCTCGGCGCCGTAGATGTCGGCGGGGCGCGGGATCTTCGGGTGCGGGCCGACGCCGGCCTTTTCGACGGCGACGACCGGATCGACGACCACGTCCTCGGCGGGGACGCGCTCGTCGAGCAGGGCGTGGACGAAGGAGGTGTTGGCGCCGTTCTCCAGCAGCCGGCGGACCAGGTAGGGCAGCAGGTCTTCATGGCCGCCGACGGGGGCGTAGGTGCGCACGATCGCGCCGTCGCGCAGCGTCTCGGCGGCGCGGTAGAGCGCTTCGCCCATGCCGTGCAGGCGCTGGAATTCGATCTTCACCCCGGCCTCCTTGGCCATGGCGTCGACCGCGGCCAGGGTGTGGGCGTTGTGGGTCGCGAACTGGGCGTAGACGTGCGGACTGGCTGCGATCAGGGCGCGGGCGCAGACCAGGTAGGAGAGGTCGGTGGCGGCCTTGGTGGTGAACACCGGATAGTCCGGCCGGCCGTTGACCTGGGCGCGCTTGATCTCGCTGTCCCAGTAGGCGCCCTTGACCAGCCGGACCATCAGCCGCCGGCCGCTGGCCTGGGCGATCTCGGCGACGCGGGCGACGGCGAGGGGGGCGCGCTTCTGGTAGGCCTGGACCGCAAGGCCAAGGCCGCGCCAGGCGCCCAGGTCGGCGTCGCGGGCCAGGCGGTCGAGGAGCTTGAGGGAGATGGTGAGGCGGTCGGCCTCCTCGGCGTCGATCGTGAAGTTGATGTCGTGCTTGGCGGCGATCAGGGTGAGCCTTTTCACCCGGGGATAAAGCTCGGTCCAGACGCGGTCCTCATGCGTCGCCTCGTAACGCGGTGAGAGCGCCGAGAGCTTGACCGAGACGCCGTGGCCGGCCTCAGGTCCAGCGCCCTTGGAATGGCGGCCCACGGCCTCCAGAGCGTCGGCGTAGGCCTGCTCGTAGCGGACGGCGTCGGCGGCGGTGCGCGCGCCTTCGCCCAGCATGTCGAACGAGCAGACCTGGCCTTCCTTGGCCGCGCGCTTGAGGGCGCCCTCAATGGTGCGGCCAAGGACGAACTGCTCGCCCATGATGCCGATGGCCTGGGCCACCGCCTTGCGCACCACAGGCTCGCCGATCCGCTCGACCAGCCGGCGCAGGAAGCCCGGCGGGTCGCGGCGGGCGTCCTCGTCGACGTCGACGATCCTGCCGGTCAGCATCAGCCCCCAGGTCGAGGCGTTGACGAACAGGCTGTCGGACTGGCCCAGGTGGCTGGCCCAATCGGCGCCGCCGATCTTCTCGGCGATCAGCCGGTCGCGGGTCTCGGCGTCGGGCGTGCGCAGCAGCGCCTCGGCCAGGCACATCAGGGCCAGGCCCTCGCGGGTCCCGAGGCTGAACTCCTGCAGGAAGCTCTCGACCACGCCCTGACGATTTGCCGCCTTGCGGGCCGTGCGGACCAGGTTCTCGGCCTGGGCGCGGATCGTGATCTGCTGCTGGCCGCTCAACGGACGCGCGGCGAGCAGGGCGGTCACGGCCTGCGTCTCGTCGCGATACTTGGCGTCGAGGTCGTCCAGGGCGGTCCAGGAGGTCATGGGCGGAGCTTTCGTGGGGTTGTTTCCTGTCGTCCGGCGTATCGATTATGATGCCGAATGTCCGACGGACATCGTGGGCATTGGCCGCACGAATTTTAGGGCGGAGGTTAATTTGGCGGACAACGTGCAGCTGGACGACACCGACCGGCGGCTGCTGCGGGCTTTGCAGCGGGACGGCCGGATCAGCAACCTGGACCTGGCCCAGCAGTGCCACCTGTCGCCCTCGGCCTGCTCGGACCGGGTGCGGCGGCTGCGCGAGCGCGGGGTGATCACCGGTTTCGCCGCCATCCTCGATCCCAAGGCCATCGACCGCGCGCTCCTGATCTTCGTGGAGGTCCAGCTCGACCGTACAACGGGCGACACCTTCAGCGAGTTCGCCAAGGCGGCGCTGCGGACGCCGGAAATCCTGGAGTGCCACATGGTGGCGGGCGGCTTCGACTATCTGATCAAGGCGCGGGTCAGCGACATGGAGGCCTATCGCAGCTTCCTTGGCGACGTGCTGGTCGGCATGCCCGGCGTGCGCGAGACGCGGACCTATGCGGTGCTGGAAGAGGTGAAGTCGGTGACGGAGCTGCCGGTTTAGGGCAACTCCGTGTGGGGTCCCTCTCCCCTCGGGGAGAGGTTAGGTGAGGGGGAGGGGCGCTGGCCCCCTCACCCGGCCTCTCCCCGAGGGGAGAGGGGAAGTAAATCAGTACCCGGCCTTGCGGCTGACCAGGCCTTCGACCGGCTGGCCGGCGCGGAAGCGGGCGATGTTGGCGGCGATGAAGGCGCTGGCCGAGACCGGGTCGGTGACGGCGGCGACGTGCGGCGTCACGGTGATCTGGGGGTGGGACCAGAACGCGTGGTTGCGGGGCAGGGGCTCGGCGTCGAACACGTCGAGGACGGCGTGGGAGAGCGCCCCGGCGTCGAGGGCCGCGATCAGGTCCTGCTCGACCAGGTGGCCGCCGCGGGCGACGTTGATCACCGCCGCGCCGCGCTTCATCTTCGCAAACACCGGCCCGCAGAGGATGCCGCGGGTGCGGTCGGTCAGCGGCAGCAGGTTGACCACATAGTCGCTGGTGGCCAGCAGGGTGTCGAGGTCGCCCAGCCGGCGGCTCCAGCCATAGGTCTGAAAGCCGATGGATTCCAGCAGGTTGGCGCTGGCGCTGGCCAGTTCGCCATAGCCGAGGAAGCCGACACGGCGCTCGCTGGCCGGGGCCTGCGGCAACTGCCGCCAGAGGCCGCGCCGCTGCTGGGCGGCGTAGGCGGGGGCCTGGCGGTGCAGGGCCAGCACGTGGGCGGCGACCGCCTGGGCCATCTGCGCAGCGAGGCTGGGATCGATCAGCCGGGCGATCGGCGCGGCCGGCAGGTCGGGGTCGTCCAGCAGCCCGTCGACCCCGGCCCAGGCCGACTGTACGAAGGCCAGGTTCGGCAGGCTGCCCAGCACGCCGCGCCCGGGATTGGCGACCACGGCGATGTCGGTGTCGGCCGAGGGCTCGGTGGTGATCGTCTCGTCCGGCAGGGCGGCGCGCAGCGCCTCCAGCCAGCGGGTTTCGGCTGCCGATGAAAGGCGATTCAGGAAGGTTATGGCCATGGGCTTCCAGTAACCTCCCGATGGGGCCTTGCGCGAGCCCGCTTTTGGGGGCGAGGCTCGCAGCCATGAAACTGACCGCGCAAGATTCATCCATCCTCGAGCGGCTTGCCGGGGAGGAATCGGAGATTCTGGGCCGCGCCGTGGAATGGTGCGCCCTATCGTCAGGCAGCCGGAACCTGCCGGGACTGGAGGCTCAGCGCGCCGTTCTGGAGGCGGCGATGGGCGAGCTGCCGGGCGAGGTCGAGAACGTATCCCTGGCCGACAGCCACGAGGTCGCCGCCGACGGGAGCCTGACCGCCCAGGTCCATCCCGACGCTCTGATGCTGACCGTGCGCCCGCAGGCGCGCGTGCAGGTGGTGCTGACCGGGCACTACGACACGGTCTATCCGGCCGGGACCCCGTTCACGGCGGTGACCAAGCGGGCCGACGGGGCGCTGAACGGGCCGGGCCTGGCCGACATGAAGGGCGGGATCAGCGTCATGCTGGCGGCGCTGCGGGCGTTCGAGGATCACCCCGACCGGGGCGAGGTCGGCTACCGGGTGCTGCTGTCGCCGGACGAGGAGATCGGCTCGCTGGCCTCAGGCCCGGTGCTGGCGCGCCTGGCGGCGGGCGGGCATGTGGGCCTGACCTACGAGCCGGCCATGGCCGGCGGGGCGCTGGCCGCCCAGCGCAAGGGCTCGGGCAATTTCCATGTCGTGGTGCGCGGGCGCGCGGCCCATGCGGGGCGCGACTTCGACAAGGGACGCAACGCCGTCGCCGCGGCCGCCGACCTGGCGGTGCGGCTGGCCGCCGCCAACGGCCAGCGCGAGGGCGTGACCTTGAACGTCGCGCGCATCGACGGCGGCGGGCCGCTGAACATGGTGCCGGACGTGGCCGTGGTGCGCTTCAACATCCGCCTGCCCGACGCCGCGGCGGGAGAGTGGGCGCTGGACTATGTGAAGGGCCAGGTCGCAGCGACGGCGGCCGAGGGGATCGCCGCCGAACTGCACGGCGGTTTCACCCGCCCGGCCAAGCCGTTCACCCCGGCCCAGCAGCAGCTGTTCGGGGCGGTGAAGGACGCCGGCGCCCTGATCGGCCAGGAGATCACCTGGGCCCCCTCCGGCGGGGTGTGCGAGGGCAACAACCTGTTCGCCGCCGGCCTGCCCAATGTCGACACCCTGGGAGTGCGCGGCGGCGACATCCACTCGCACGACGAATACGCCTGGCCCGAGAGCTTCGTCGAGCGCGCGCAGCTCTCGGCGCTGATCCTGGCCAAGCTGGCGAGCGGCGAGATCCCGGCGGCGGAGATCAAGGCGGCGATGGGGTAGGGGGCTGGGCTCGGAGCAGGTGTGGCTCGAAGGCGGACTTTGCTAGACGCCCTCGAACAGTACGCCGAGCGCGCCGCTCACGGCGTAGGCCTCGTCTTCGGTGAGCATGCGCAGAGGCTGATGTCCGAGCTCGCGAAGAGGTATGGCGGCCATCTGCAGCGGCAAGAGCATGACCCTTTGGCCCTCGACCTCGAAGACGGGCGTCAGCCGTCCCGGCTGTGAGCCTGGCAGGTCCGGCGCCGCAATGAGCGGCACGACCACGCGGGTGCTTGTGGGATTCAGCAGGTCAGACTGCACGTCCACGACCAGCACGCCGCTCGGAAGCCGGTAGACGCCATGCTTCATCAGAACTGCCGATACTCGGCCAGCACCAGGCCATCCGTTTCCACCTTGGCGTTGTACCAGTCGAAGAACGGGCGGTTGTCAGCTTGCCAGCGCCGCGCCCGCTCGGCCGCGACGGCGGCTTCCAGGCCGCTCTCGCAGGCGCGGGAGAGGTTCAGGCCAAGGGCCTTGGCTTCCTCGACCAGCGGGGCTGGGAGGGTCAGGTTCAATCGCTGGCGACTAGTAGGGTGCGCGTTGTCCATGCGCATAAATTACGCGCACGTACGGGGTGCTTTCAACGATATTTCAGTCGTCGCAGAGGCGACGGCGCTATTTCGCCGTGGCCTGCAGTTCGCGCACCTTGTCGAGGTGGGCCTGGACCAAGAGAGCCGCCTTTGCGGCCGCTGGCTTGATCTCTGAACTTTCTCCGGCGGCGGCATAGTCCCGCAGGAGGGATAGCTCCGCCTGCTGCGCGGCTCGTTGCTGCTCGAGGTAGACCTTGTCGAAATCCTCTGGGCGGGCCGCGTTCAGGGCGTTGATCATGCTTTTGCCGCGCGGGCCAAGCTCGGTGGGAATCTCTTCGTTCGTGGCCTTGAAGAGCTGGGTCATCTGGTTCGTCATCGCCGGGTGGTCGGTGACCATCGTCTTTGCGAAGCTCTTCACGGCGGGAGACTGGGCCTTCGTTTCGGCGATCTTCCCGGCTTGGACTTCGTACAGGTTCGTCAGGGTTACGCCCCAAAGGAGGGTCGCTGTGCTGGGCGTGCCCGGGGTGGCGGGGGCAGTCACCACCAGCGGTTCGATGGGGGTTATTTCCTCAACGCTGGGCGGAGGCGTGGCTTGCGCAACGGCGGGGGCGGCCTGGGTCGGCGGAGCCTCCGGAACGCTTGCGTCCTGTGCGGCCTCCTGTCTCTGACAGGCGCCTAGCGCGAGCGCTGAAGCGGCCGCGGCCGCGAGAAATGTGGCATGCTTCATTGTCGCGTCTCCCTCAGGACTAACCCAGGGAAACGTCGCAGTAAGGTCGCCCGCGCGGTAGCAGGGTAAACCCGAAGATGCGGTGGAATTTGTTGCTAGGCGCGCGACCCTCTCCCCCGCGCCTCCACGGCCGGCGGGTCATCTACATTGGACGCCGCCCCGCACGTGCGCGACTGCTCCCACGGAACAGCGCAACTTGGTTGCGGGAGTGTCGGAAGCAGCCCAGGGACGTTTGAGCTCATGTAGTCGCCGCGCGGGCGCCGATTCGCAGACCTTGCGACCTTCGCCTTAGGGCCGCTGCCGGACAGGAGACGCTCTCAAGGTCTCAAACGAGCCCTCAGCGGCCTGGTTCACTTGCGCCCTCGCGACTCACGCGCGGCGCGCGCCTGGCCCCGCTTCGTCCCGCCCCAGGCCCATTTCGTCGCTCCGTCGATCCAGCCCGGCCTCCGTCGACGCGGCCGCGCCGCCGACGGCCGCGTGGGGCAGTCTCTGGTGGAGCAATCCAGGGAGGCCTTTGTGAAGCATCATATTTTGGCGACCGCCGTCGTCCTTGCCGTCGCGTCGGCGGCGCAGGCCGCGAGCGGGCCGCAGCCGATCAATCTGGGCGATCCGAAGGTTCGGCGGCCCGGGCAGTTGAAGTTCGATGCGGCGCTGGAGGCCCAGAAGAGCGCCTTCAAGGCGTTCGGCGAGGTGTCGTGCGACGACTGCGAGGGCGGGGTGAGCTTCGACACCGCGGCCAACAAGTTCCTGGGTCTGCGGGACATGTGGGCCTTTGACAGCGCCCTGGGGGCGCTGGAGGTCGGGCAGTCGCTGAACTGGCGGGGGCGCGCCTCGGTCGGGAAGATCACCGCGGTCAGCGCCGAGGCGGTGGGGCCGTTCGCCTGCAAGCAGCTGCGTTGGGAGCTGACGCGCGGCAAGGAGACCAGGGCGCGGGATGGCCTGGTCTGCCTGGGCAAGTCCAATCCCGACGCCGACAACGACCGCTGGCTGGAGGTGTTCTAAGGCCGCCTGGAGATTTCCAGTGGTGGAGCTGGCCGGGGCGCCGGTGCTAAGCGTCGGCCGCCACCGCGGAGACTCCCATGCAAGGCCCGACGTCCCACTTCTATTTTTCCCAGCGCCTGCGCCTGCACTATGTGGACTGGGGCAACGAGAGCGCGCCGCCGCTGCTGCTGGTGCATGGCGGGCGTGATCATTGCCGCAACTGGGACTGGGTCGCCGAGCGGCTGCGCGACCGCTATCACGTGATTGCGCCCGACCTGCGCGGCCATGGCGACAGCGCCTGGGCCATCGGCGGCGGCTATGACATGAGCGCCTATCTCTATGATATCGCCCAGATCGTGCATCAGAAGGGCCTGGCCCCGGTGACGATCATCTCCCACTCGATGGGGGCGGGGATCTGCCTGAACTACAGCGGGGCGTTCCCCGAGCAGGTGAAGAAGATCGTCGCCATCGAGGGCCTGGGCCCGTCGCCGAAGGTGATGGCGCAGCAGGCCAAGAAGTCGGTGGACGAGCGGCTGCGCAGCTGGATCTCCGACCGCCGCGAGAACTCGGGCCGCGCGCCGCGCCGCTATGCGAGCATCGAGGAGGCCGTCACCCGCATGGCCGAGGAGAACCCGCACCTGTCGGCCGAGCAGGCCCGGCACCTGACCGTCTATGGCGCGCACCAGAACGAGGACGGCACCTTCTCCTGGAAATTCGACAACCATGCGCGGTGGGGCGGGGTCGGCGGCCTGTCGCATGACGACCAGCACCAGCTGTGGCGCAACATCACCGCGCCGGTGCTGCTGATGCGCGGCGAGGAATCCTGGGCGTCGGACCCGGTCAAGGACGGTCGGATCAAGAACTTCCGCGATGCGCGGCTGGTGAACTTCGAGGGCGCCGGCCACTGGGTGCACCACGACAAGCTCGATCAGTTCATGGCCGAGACCGAGGCGTTCCTGGCGAGCTAGGCCTCGAACCGGTAGGGCGAGAAGTCGGCGTCGTCGGCCTGCGGCTCGCCCGCGAGCTGGCCGGCGAGCAGTTCGGCGCCCAGGCGGGCGAAGCTGACGCCGTTGCCGCCGAAGCCGCTGGCGAGCCAGACGTGGCGCTGGCCGCGGACCGGGCCGACGGCCGGAAGGCCGTCGGGGGAGGTCCCGAAGGTCGCGCCCCAGGCGCAGTCGACGGGCAGGGGCGCGTCGCCGATCAAGGCGCCGCCGCGCCGGGCCAGGACCTGCGCCTTCTCGGGGATCAGGCGGTCGCGGCGCCCGGCGTCGGCGAAGTCCTCGTCCTCGCCGCCGACGATTACCCGGCCGTCGCGGGTGGCGCGGGCGTAGAGGTAGGACTCCGAGGCTTCCCAGATCAGGGCGTTGTCGCGCCAGCGCGGCGCGACGCCTGGGGGCGTGGCGATGGCGAAGCTGGAAATCAGGCCGAAGCTGGCGGGCAGGGCGGGGCGCGCGGCCTCGTAGCCGGTGGCGAGCACGACCTGGGCGGCGCTCACGACCCGCCCGTCGGCGAGGTGCAGGCGCACGCCCTCGACGCCGCTTTCCAGGCTGACCACGTCGGCGGGGTAGACGCAGGCCGCGCCGCGCGCCTGGGCCGCGGCGAGCAGGCCGAGCGTCAGGGCGACGGGATCGACCTCGAACGCGCCGTCCGACAGCAGGGCCGGGCGGCCGGGTATGCCGAAGCGCTGTTCGACCTCGGCGGCGGAGAGAAAGGTCGAGGGCAGGCCCGCGCGGCGGCGGGCGTCGGCCTCGGCCTGCAGGCCTTGGGCGTCCAGCAGGTCGCCGTCGAGATAGAGCTCGGGCCGTGCGGTCCAGGCGCAGTCGAGGTCAAGGCTGCGGATGTCGGCGTCCAGCGCCTGGACGGCGGCATGGACGCGGCGCCAGCGGCGGGCGGCCTGCTCCCAGCCGACATCCTCGGCCAGGTGGGTCAGGGGGGTGTCGGCGGCCCACATGACCAGGGCGGTCGAGGCCGAGGTGGCGCCGGTGCTGGGCGTGCGGCGGTCGAGGACCAGGACGCTGGCGCCCTGGCGGGTCAGCCGCTCGGCCAGCATCGCGCCCATCACCCCGGCGCCGACGATGGCGACGTCGACGTCGCGGTCTGGCTGAGCCGAGGAGGGCGCGGCGTCGGGGGCGTCGGCCTGCCAGCACGGCCGGCCGCCGCGAAGGTCCAGGTGTTCGGTAAGCGCCAATGTCGATCTCCGCCGCTGGCGACCCGCCGGGCGCGGGCCGTGAGCTCCAACGCCCGACAGCGGGGAAGGCGCCGGACGCCCTTGGCTCACCTTTTGGTTGCGCGCGCGCCTCTGGCGGGAACCAAGGTGAAGTATCGCCGTTCCGCGAATGAGGGGGACTGTTCAGCGAGGGCCATCATGGCTGCTGCACCCCCAGGCGCCGGCGCGCTGCTGGCGAAGTATCTCATCGGTCTTTTGCTGATTGTGGTCGGTCTGGCCCTGGTCCTGTTCGGCGTGTTCGACGCCGGGCCGTTCGCGACGCTGGTCGGGCTGGCCCTGGCGGCGCTGGGCGTGGTGCTGGTGGTGCTGAAGGTCATCGCCCGCAACAAGGCGCCGCCGCGCTGAACTGAGCTGAGCGCGCGATGGGGCGCGGGTGATTGGGGCTGGGCGGTCGGCGCCCTGCGCGGAACGAAGGGACGTCGAGCATGATCCTTGCCGGTCGGTCTTCTGTCTTGGCGGGCGCGCTTGCGGCGCTGGCCATGGTCCTGGGCGCCGGGCCGGCCGCCCGCGCCGACCAGGCGCCGCCGGCCGCGGCCGCCGATAACGCGGCGACGCTGTTCCAGAACGTACGCATCTTCAACGGCAAGAGCGGGGTGCTGTTGGGTCCCTCGAACGTGCTGGTCTCGGGCAAGGTGATCCAGAAGATCTCCAGCAGTCCGATCGACGCCGGCCCCGGCGCGCGGGTCATCGACGGCGGCGGGCGGGTGCTGATGCCGGGCCTGACCGACCTGCACTGGCACACGATGCTGATCCGGGCGACGCCGCAGGTGATGCTGGTCAGCGACGTCGGCTACACCACCCTGCTGGCGGGCGCCGAGGCCGAGGCGACGCTGATGCGCGGCTTCACGACGGTCCGCGACATGGGCGGGCCGAGCTTTTCCCTGAAGCGGGCGATCGACGAGGGCGTGCTGGTCGGGCCGCGGATCTATCCGTCGGGAGCGATGATCTCGGTCACCAGCGGACATGGCGACTTTCGGACCTTGCCGGAACTGCCGCGGGCGATGGGCGAGCACAGCCGTATCGAGGTGCTAGGCGGGGCGATGATCGCCGACAGCCCGGACGAGGTGCGCCTGCGCGCCCGCGAGCAGCTGATGCAGGGCGCCTCGCAAGTCAAGCTGACCGCCGGGGGCGGCGTGGCCTCGCCGTTCAGCCCGCTGGACGTGTCGACCTTCACCGAGGCCGAGCTGCGGGCCGCCGTCGAGGCGGCGGAGAACTGGGGGACGGTGGTCTGCACCCACACCTATACGTCCGCCTCGATGCAGCGGGCGATCGCCGCGGGGGTGCGCTGCATCGAGCATGGCCACCTGATGGACGAGCCGACCGCCCGGCTGATCGCCGAGAAGGGCGTCTGGCTGAGCACGCAGCCGTTCGTGGACCTGTCGATGGCGGCCGGCATGGGGCCAAGCGAGCAGGCGAAGCTGGCCCAGGTCGTGTCAGGAACCGACAACGTCTACAAGCTGGTCCGCAAGTACAAGATCAAGACCGCGTTCGGCACCGACATCCTGTTCTCACCGGCCCTGGCCGCGCGGCAGGCGCAGGGTCTGGTGGACCTGACGCGCTGGTACACGCCCGCCGAGGCGCTGATCATGGCGACCTCGACCAACGGCCAGATGCTGCGCGAGACCACCGGGCTGCGGAATCCCTATCCGGGCGCCATCGGCGTGGTGGAGGAGGGGGCGTTCGCCGACCTGCTGCTGGTGAACGGCGACCCGCTGCAGGACATCAAGCTGGTCACCGACCCGGAGCGGAATTTCCTGGTGATCATGAAGGACGGCAAGATCTACAAGGACCTGGTCTCCAACTGATCCTGCGCCGAATTGGCATGGTCGGTGGTCGGCGCCTCGTGTGCGCGCCGGAAAAAGAAGGGAATAGCGATGTCACTCCGTATCAATGGCGAGGCGCCGAACTTCACGGCCGAGACCACTGAGGGGAAGATCAACTTCCACGACTGGATCGGCGACAGCTGGGCGATCCTGTTCTCCCACCCCAAGGACTTCACGCCGGTCTGCACGACCGAGCTGGGCTACATGGCCAAGCTGAAGCCCGAGTTCGACAAGCGGAACACCAAGATCATCGGCCTGTCGGTCGATCCGGTCGACAACCACGCCCGCTGGGCGCAGGACATCGCCGAGACGCAAGGAACCGCCCCGAACTTTCCGATGATCGGCGACACCGATCTGGCGGTCTCCAAGCTCTACAACATGCTGCCCGAGGAGATCGAAGGCGGTTCGGACGGCCGCACCGCCGCCGACAACGCCACCGTGCGCACGGTGTTCATCATCGGCCCCGACAAGCGCATCAAGCTGATGCTGGCCTATCCGATGACCACGGGCCGCAACTTCGACGAGATCCTGCGGGTGCTGGACTCGATGCAGCTGACCGCCAAGCACCGTGTGGCGACGCCGGTGAACTGGAAGCACGGCGACAAGGTGATCATCGCCGGCTCGGTGTCCGACGACGAAGCCAAGACGATCTATCCGGGCGGCTGGGATGCGCCGCGCCCCTACCTCCGCCTGGTGCCGCAGCCGAAGTAGCCGCGACCCGTTCGAGACCCTTCCAACGGCTCGACCCGTGGTGGTAGCGTCGGCCGCCGGCAGCAAGCCGGGACAAGAAGGGGAAGCGCCATGTTCTCGCACGTGATGGTCGGCACCAATGACCTCGACCGCGCCAAGGGATTCTACGACTCGTTGCTGGGCTCGCTGGGCGTGTCGCCGGGGTTCGTCGACGGCCATCGGGTGTTCTACATGACGCCGACCGGGGTGTTTGCGGTGTCGCTGCCGATCGACGGCGAGGCGGCGACGATCGGTAACGGGAGCACTGTCGGCTTCAACTGCGCCAGTTCCGAGCAGGCCGACGCCTGGCACGCCGCAGGCGTGGCCGCCGGCGGCGTCAGCATTGAGGAGCCGCCGGGCGTGCGCGCCGGCACGACGGGCAAGCTGTACCTGGCCTATCTGCGCGATCCGGACGGCAACAAGCTCTGCGCCCTGCACCGGATGTAGCTCTCTACGGGTGTCATCCCGGTTTCGGCGCAGCCGAGGGCCGGGATGGACAGCTCGAGCTGCAACTTGAGGCCCTGCCGCGGCGGGCCTATAGCAACGGCCTTCTGGAGGGGCCGTTTTGTTCGCTGAGTTGGGGCCGGAGGTCGTGGCGCTATTGTGCGTCGCGGCGCTGGCGGCGGGGTTTGTCGATGCGATCGCAGGCGGTGGCGGACTGATCACCGTGCCGGCGTTGCTGGCGGCGGGGATCGATCCCGTCTCGGCCATCGCCACCAACAAGGTCCAGGGCAGCATCGGCACCGCCTCGGCGACCTGGACCTTCTGGCGCGCGGGGCGGATCGACCTGGAGGTCATCAAGGTCCCGCTGGTCATGGCCCTGGTCGGGGCTGTGGCCGGCGCGCTGGCGGTGATGGTGGTCGACACCCGCTGGCTGATGCTGCTGCTGCCGGTGATGCTGGTGGCGATCGCGCTCTACTTCCTGCTGGGGCCCAAGGTCGGCGAGCAGGAGCGGCATGCGCGGCTGGGGAGCGTCGGCTATGGCCTGGTCGCCGGCGGAATCGGCTTCTACGACGGCTTCTTCGGGCCGGGCGCCGGGTCGTTCTACACCCTGAGCCTTGTGACCCTGCTGGGCATGGGGCTGGTGCGGGCGACGGCGCACACCAAGGTGCTGAACCTGACCAGCAACGTCGTCTCGGTGGTGGTGCTGGGGATGGGCGGCCATGTGCTGTGGGCGCTGGGGGCGGCGATGGCCGTGGGCCAGTTCATCGGCGGGCGGCTGGGCTCTCGCGCGGCGATGCGCTGGGGGCCAAGGCTGATCCGGCCGCTGCTGGTGGTGATCTCGCTGGCCATGACGGTCAAGCTGCTGGCCGACCCGGCCAATCCGCTGCGGATGATGATCGCCGGACTGCTGGCCTAGGCGGGCGTCGGGGCGGGGGTGTCGATGGCCGGAGTCGAGCGTTCGCCCAACACCACGGCCAGGCTTCCGGCGATGATCAGCAGGCCGCCGCCCGCCAGGGCCAGCGTCAGCTGATCGCCGAACAGGGCGACGCCGATCCCCGCGCCCATCAGCGGTTCGATGTTGATGAACACCCCGGCGCTGGCGGCGCCGACCCTGGCCGAGCCGAACTGCCAGGCGGCGGTGGCGATCAGGGTCGAGAGCACGCCCTGGCCGACGATGCCGGCCCAGGCCGCCGTACTGAGGTCAAGCTTCGGCGGGCCGTGCATGATCAGCGCGATGGGCAGGATGGTCAGGGCGGCGACCACGACCGTGACGGCCGGGATCGCCATCGGGCTGGCCGCCTGAGGCGCGCGACGCAGGACCAGCAGCCAGGCCAGGAAGATCAGCAGGGCGATCAGCGACAGGGCGACGCCGAAAGGCGAGGAGCCGGCGTCCGGCCTGCCGGCGATCAGCGCCGCCCCGAGCGTGGCGGCGGCGACGCCGGCCCAGGAGGCGCGGCTGACCTTTTCGCCGAGGAGGCGGGCGGAGACGGCGATCAGGGCCGGCATGGCGCCGACCAGCAGCGCGGCCAGGGTGACGCTGACATGGGCCAGGCCCTCGAACTGGACCATGAAGGCCACGCCGTAGAGCGCGCCGGCCAGCAGCACCGGCGGCGAGCGGAACAGCGCCCGGGTCTGGGTGTCGCGGAAGGCGAAGGGCGCGGCGGCGAGGGCGGCGACCGCGAAGCGAAGCAGCACCATGTGCGCGGCGTCGGTCTCGCGCAGGGCGAGCTTGCCCAGGGGAAAGCCCAGCCCCCAGAAGGCGCCCGCGGCGAACAGAGCAAGAAAGGCGAGGCGCTTCATGGGGCGCTTCGTGCCCTATTCGCCGGGAGATGGCGAGAGGTCTTGCCCGGGGCGCGACAACCGCGTCCGGGACCCGCTAGGCTGGCCGCTCGCCCGAGGAGCGCGCATGACCAAGCACAAGATCTACGCCATGAGCGTCGCGAAGGTCTATCCGGCCTACATCGCCAAGGCCGAGCGGAAGGGGCGCACCAAGGCGGAAGTCGACGAGATAATCTGCTGGCTGACCGGATACGGCGCCGGGGAGCTCGACGCGCGGATGGACGCCAGTTTCGAGGACTTCTTCGCCCAGGCGCCGGCGATGAACCCGGCGCGCTCGCTGATCACGGGCGTGGTCTGCGGCGTGCGGGTGGAGAACATCGAGGAGCCGATCATGCGCGAAATCCGCTACCTGGATAAGCTGGTCGACGAACTCGCCAAGGGCAAGGCGATGGAGAAGATCCTGCGGAAGTAGGATCGGGCGGGGGGATCCATGGACGAGACCGAAGAGCTGATCCGGCTCTGCGTGCGGGCGCTGGTCGCGCAGATGATCGCGGCGCCTGGGATCGAGCTGCACGTGACGCGCAGCTGCGTCCTGGGCCTGACCGATGAGCCGCTGGCCGACCACAACAGGCTGATCCTGGGGGCCGACCCCGATGTCGAAGGCTTCCTTGTTCGATCGGTGGCCCGGGCGAAGGAGCGGAACAGGCCGCTCACGGCCATCATGAGCCCGCATGTGGCGCAGAGCCTTGCGCCGGTGGCGACGGGGCTGGGACTGGCCGCTGTCGGCACTGCGCCGCTGATGGTGCTTCGTCCAGATGTCGCCGTTCAGCCCGGCCGCCCTACGAAGATCGTCCGTGCGCTGGGGCCGGAGTTGGTCGGCATCGCAGGGGATCTGATCGCCGCCGCCTTCGACGAGCCACGCGATGTCGTCGCCAGGTGTCTCGAAGTGAGCATCACCGAGACCTCGGGCGTGGCGACCTACATCGCCTGGGGCGACGAAGGACCCATGTGCACCGTCTCGGTGACCCCGACGGGCGACACCGCGGGGATCACGCTGATGGCCACGCCGCCTGAGCACCAGCGCAAAGGCATGGGGCGCGCCCTGCTGAGTCAGATCATTGACGACTATCGGCGGCGCGGCGTGGTGCGCTTTCACCTGGGCGCCACCGAGGCGGGCCGGCCGCTCTATGCGAGTCTCGGCTTCGAGCAGATCGCCGAGCTTTCGGCGTGGGTGCTGCCGGCGTCGAGCGTCGAGCGCGGTTAGCTCGGGCTACTTCTGCGGCGGAAAGCCTTCGGGGAGCTCCGGCAGCGCGACGCTGGGATCGTACCAACTCGCGCCGTCGGAGCGCCAAATGTGCCACTGGCGCTCGACGTGGATAGGCGTGTCGAGGCCTCCGAGCCGGAGCATGACGGCCGGGGCGCCGTCCCGCTCGGCTACCAGCTGGGAGCCGCACTCCGAGCAGAAGTGCCGATGCTTGCCGGGCGATGACTCGAACGACTTGCGGACGTCCTCGCCCCGGATCCATCTGAACCGCTCCCGTGGCGCCGCGGCGAGGCTGGAGAAGGCGGCGCCATGGGCCTTGCGGCAGGTTTCGCAGTGGCAGTGGATGACGCCATCGATCTCGGCGTCGACCTCGTAGGCCAATCGGCCGCACAGGCAAGATCCAGTCAGCACAGGTCGCCTCCGAGCGTTTTCCGAGCACAGTGGCGTTTGGGACGACAACAGGTCAACTCGGCAGGCGTCGTGAGCTCGGGCAGGGCCAAAGCTCGCAGCCGGAGTTGCGGACGGGTGTCGCAATGGCCGTTGCTCGTTCGTCCTTGGGAGAGCCAGGAGGAAGATCATGCTGAAGACCAAGGGCGAGGCGCCCGTCATCACCGCCTTCGAAAGCTCGCCTGACCGGGGGCGCGGTCTGGCGCGGGACATGCGGGTGCGCTGGGCGCTGGAAGAGGTGGGCCAGCGCTACGAGGTCCGGCTGGTGTCGTTCCAGGCGATGAAGGAACCCGCGCATCTGGCGCTCCATCCGTTCGGGCAGATCCCGACCTACGAGGAAGGCGACCTGACCCTGTTCGAGTCCGGCGCGATCGTGCTGCGCATCGCCGAGCGCCATTCGGGCCTGCTGCCGGTCGATGTGGACGCCCGGGCGCGGGCGACTGCCTGGATGTTCGCGGCGCTGAGCACGGTGGAGCCGCCGATCGTCGAGCGCTCGATGGCGACCATCGTCGAGCGCGACAAGCCCTGGTACGCGGCGCGGCTGCCGATGCTGGACGAGCGGGTGCGGACCCGGCTGGGGGAACTGTCGCGCCGGCTGGGCGAGGCCGACTGGCTGGATGGCGCGTTCAGCGCCGCGGACCTGATGATGGTGACCGTGCTGCGCAGGTTGGACGGGTCGGGCCTGCTGGAGGAGCACCCGAACCTCTGCGCCTACATCGCCCGCGGCGAGGCGCGGCCCGCCTACCAGCGCGCGTTCGACGCGCAATGGGCGGTGTTCGAGGCGGCGTCGCAGGTCAGAACGCCAGCCGCGCCCGAAGGCTGAAGACCGACAGCGCGTCTTCGCTTGGATTGAGGCTCGGATTGACGATGAGCTGGTAGGCGGGCGTGAGCGCGATGTTGGGCGTCAGGGCGAACCTGTAGAAGGTTTCGAGCGTGCCCTGATCGCGCAGGTCGAACGGGAGCTGTTGCGGGATCTGGGCGTCGTCGGGATCGGACCAGCCGACGCCGACGCCGAACAGATCGGCTTGCCGGTCAGGGGGCCTGTATCCCATTCCGACCGTCAGATTGACCTTGGCGAAGCCTCCGGTCCCCAGCCCGCCGCGGACGAACCACATGATGTTCTCGCCGGCCATCTGGTTGATGTTGAAGGCGACGCCGTAGGCCTCGTCCTGCGGTCGTGTGATGTCCTGGGAGTCGCGAGGCTCCAGCGGGTCGCGATACCAGAAGGTGACGTGAAAATTGTTCGCGTCCATCGGCCCGCGCGCGTGGATCGGGATGGGGCGACGGGCGAAACTGGTTGAACCCACCTCGACGAAATAGAAGTGCTCGTTGCGGCTGAAGAAGTCGTCCACGGTCCAGCCCGTATCGCTGGAGTTGGCCGTGAAGACGCCGCCCTTGATGTAGAGCGAGCCTGTGCCCGGATAGACCGCCGCAACCGCGCCCGCCCCGCGCAGCGGCACGGCGATCGTGGGGCTGGTCGAGAAGGCCAGGCTCAGGAACTGCCGATTGTCGTCGAAGAACGGGTAGGGGTTGACGAAGTTCGGCGCGAACACCTTGCCTATCGTGTACTGGAACCGGCCGCCCGCAAGGGTTTGACGCAGGTAGGCCTGGGTGACCCCAAGCTCGAAGTCCCCCCAGGTCGCCGCGGTCGGGACGCCCGACCCCGCCAGCACGCCGGCGGCGAGGGGCGCGCGCTCCGATCCGAAGATGGGGCGCCTGTCCTCGACGGTCAGGTCGAAGTGGAGTGCGTTGGGCTGTCCGCGATTGAGCAGGGCGGCCGAGGCGTTGAAGGTGAACTTGTGGCCGGCGGCCCAATCCTGGTCGACCAGGCTGTCGGAGTAGCTTTGGGCGAGGATCCCGTAGGAGCCGCCGAAACTGATCCCGGTGCGATCCTCGAACCTCTGCTTGAAGGCGAACCACGGCTGCAGTTCGGGCGTGTCGGCGGCGGCCGCCGCCAGACGCTCGTCCTCGGCGATATCTCCCTCGGTGGAGAGAGGTGTCTCCAGCAGTTCCGGATAGGGGCTGAGTTCGGTTTCGTCCGCCGGCGCCTGCGGTGCGGGGGCGGCGCTCGGCGTCTGCGCCTGGGCGGCGGCGGCCGTCGCACAGAAGGCCAGCGCGATGAGCGGCGCGCGCATCACACCCACGCGACCTTGTCGGACCCACGCACCGCGACCAGCGGCGTGCGCCAGCGGCCTGGCGTACGGCTGAGCTTCACCTGCGGACCGAGGCGGCGGACCTCGCCATAGGGGGTTTGGGCGACCAGCAGCTCGGGCGTGATCAGCCGGTTCTGGGGACCGGACAGATCGAACTGGGTGTTCGGGAAACGGCCGAGGCTGGCGTACCACATGGCCGCCCGCGTGAGGCTGACCCGGACGTGATAGCTGCCGCCTTCCTTGGCGCGCCGGCGCAGGGCGGCGATGACGCCGCACGCTCCGAGATAGCCGGCGATGTAGTCGTTCATCACCAGGGTCGGCGGGAAGCGCGGCACGCCTCCGCCGCCTTCCGCGATGGTGAAGCCCGAGACGGATAAACCTTCCATGTCGAACCCCCCGCGGTTCGCCCAAGGTCCCGTCGCGCTGTTGGCGTTGCAGGAAAGGTAGATGAGCCCGCGATGTCCGTTGGCGAGTTCGGCGGGGCCGAAGCCGAGGCGATCCAGAGTTCCGACGCGGTAGTTTTCCACGAACACGTCGGCCTGGGGCGTGAGAGCTTTCAGCCGCTTGTTCTGGTCGGGATTGCGAAGGTCGACGAAGGTCGAGCGCATGCCGACATTGACGTCGACGACCAGGGCTTCGTGCTCGAAGGCCTGATCGCGCGCCACATGCAGCACGTGAGCGCCATATTCCGCCAACGTACGTGACGAGCAGGTGCCGGCGATCACGTGGGTGTTGGAGAGCACGCGAAGGCCCGACAGGGGCTGGGCGGCGGGACCTGCGGCCCACGGCACCGGCGCGCCATCGAAAAGCTTGATGATCTCGATCAGCGGGGTGCGGGCCAGCACCTGACCTTCCGGATGCGCCAGCCATTCCTCGGTGGTGCGGTGCACGACCCCGACGCCGCCGGCCGCGTTCAGTTCTTCCTCGAACTCGAAGGCGTTCACCTGCTTGAGCGCCTTCACGATGTTCTCGCGGCCGGGGAGAGACTTCATCGTCTTGAGGGCGCGCGCCTCCAGGTGCGGATAGGCGCCGGTCACGTTCAGGAAGCGGCCGTCGCGGGTTTCGAACGGCACGAAGGTCAGCGGATTGCCGAGGCCCAGCGGCGCCTGAAGCATCAGGCCGTTCACCGTCGGGATGATGAAGTCGCGCGGCACCGGATCGGCGGCGGGGATCGTTCCGTCGCGCTGGGCCATCAGGAGGATGGCCCCGATCAGCGGATTGACGTTGTAGACGGCCTCGCGGAGATCGACAGTCAGGTCCTGGCTTTCGCCGGTGCGGTCGCGCCAGATCGCAGCTGCGCCCAGCCCCGCGCCCATGGCGGCGATCGCCATGCAGGATCCGACCCGAAAGTGACTGCGGATGATCGGATCTGCGCCGGTAAATGTGACGCGCCCGCCGGCGTCGGACACGTCGGCGCCGATGTCGCGCATGAACTGCGAGAAAGTTCGATCGATATCGAAGTCGCGATCAGCGGCCTGGGATGCTGAGGCGGACGTGAGGGCGGCGGTCCCTGCCGCCAATGCAAGTCCACCGGCCTGAACAACAAAACGCCGGGACAAATCGCTTGATTGAGGCATCGATCTCTCCGTCTGCGTTCCCGCATTTGGAGATTAGGGATGTCTGAATATTGCGGACGTCAATGATGTATGGCCGCTATCAGGCATTGACCTGAGTGGGATTGCTCAAGCTTATATAGTTGAAACGTAATGACATTCATTGGGCCGGCGGTTACTTGCGTAACCTTGAGCTTGCGGCTCGCGCGTTCCTCTGTGCGGTGACTAATTTTCTGCCTAGCGCTTGCCGGCGCTCACCGGGGCGCCGGTGAAGGGCTTGGCGTCCTTCATGAGGATGTGGGAGGCGATCTTGTCGACGCCGAGGCCTTCTTGCAGCAGGCGGTCGGCCAGTTCGCCCCAGGCGCGCACGTCGGGGCAGACGACCTTGATCAGGTAGTCGAAGGGACCGGAGACCTGCGCGGCCTCGACCACCTCTGGGATTTCGGCCAGGACGGACTCGAAGTGCAGCAGGTCGGCGGGGCGGTGGCTCTTGAGCGTCACCTCGCCATAGATCGTGACGGTCGGGCGGATGCGCTCGATGTCCAGGCGGGCGTGATAGCCGAGGATCAGGCGCTCGGTTTCGAGCCGGCGGACGCGGGCGAGGCAGGCGCTGGGCGAGAGGGCGACCTTGTCGGCAAGCGCCTGGTTGGTGATGCGGCCGTCGGCCTGCAGATTCGCCAGGATCTTGAGATCGATCCGGTCGAGCGAAGGATATCCGTCCAAGGCCTGTTCCCGCCGCAGTATCTGCGGAGCAAGACCTCGTCTTCCGCCGCCCATTTCGAGGAATCCCTAGCACAATAAGCATCTGAGGCTTCGATCATTTCTGCGGAGGATGCCATGATAAGCACCGGCGTCGTTATCCGCCCGGCCGCCCTGTCCGACCTTGAGTCCCTGCACGCCCTGGCGCTGAGCGCCGGGCTGGGCATGACCAATCTGCCGCCCTGCCGCGAGCGCCTACTAGGCCTGCTGAACGCCAGCGCCGATGCGCTGGCGGGAAACCGCAAGGCCGGCAGCCAGATCCTGCTGGTCATGCAGGCTGGCGACGAAGTGGTGGGCACGGGCTGTATTTTCCCGAGCGTGGGCGGCGACTGGCCGTTCTACTCGTATCGCATCGGCCGCCTGCGCCAGACGTCGCAGGCGCTGGGCAAGGTGGTGGAGAACACCATCCTGACTCCGGTGAACGACTATGACGGCTCGGCGGAGGTCGGAGGGCTGTTCGTCCGGCCGGGCCTGCGGGGAATGGCGGGCGGGCGGCTGATGGCGCGCTCGCGCTACCTGTTCATGGCCGAGCACCGCGACTGGTTCGGCGACCGGGTGGTGTCCGAGCTGCGCGGCTATCAGGACGCGGACGGCCGCTCGCCGTTCTGGGAAGCGGTGGGCCGCAAGTTCTATGGCCTGGAGTTCAAGGAGGCCGACCGCATCAGCGTCGGCGCCGGCAAGCAGGTCATCGCCGACCTGGGGCCGAAGTATCCGATCTACCTGAACCTGCTGCCGACCGACGCGGCGCTGTCGGTGGGCCAGTTCCACCCGGACGGTGCGCGGGCGCACGCCCTGCTGACCGAGGAAGGCTTCAAGTTCGAAGGCTGCATCGACATCTTCGACGCCGGCCCGACCATGGTCGCCGACATCGACAACCTGCGGGCGGTCCGCGACAGCCGGGTTGCGACGCTCCGTGAGATCGGCCCCTGCGACGACGGGGTCGAGGTGCTGGCCTGCGCCGGCGCCGTCGAGACGTTCCGCGCCTCGCGCGGGCGGATCTCGGCGCAGGGCGAGGGCGTGAGGGTCAGCCCGGAGTTGGCCGCCGCTCTGAACGTGCAAGTGGGAGACGTCATCCGCCATGTCGAATTCTGAGATCGTTTCCACCGATCCCTGCACCGGCGAGGTGGTCTGGCGCGGCGCGGCGGCGCAGGCCGGCGAACTGGACGCTCTGCTGGCGCGGGCGCGGCGAGGGTTCGAGGCCTGGTCGAGCCGCTCGCTGGACGAGCGCCATGCGGTGGCGCGCAGATTCGCCGAGCTGGCCAAGGCGCGGCGCGAGGAGATCGCCCGGCTGCTGAGCCGCGAGACCGGCAAGCCGTTCTGGGAGACGCTGACCGAGGCCGACACCGTCGCCGGCAAGGTCGAGGTCTCGATCCGCGCCCAGGCCGAACGGGCCGGCGAGCGGAGCAGCGACATTCCAGGCGGGACGGCGCGCTTGGCGCACCGGCCGCACGGCGTGCTGGCCGTGATCGGGCCGTTCAACTTCCCCATGCACCTGCCAAACGGCCACATCGCCCCGGCGCTGCTGGCCGGCAACGCGGTGGTGTTCAAGCCCAGTGAGAAGACCCCCGCCAGCGGCCTGCTGCTGGCGCATCTGTGGCGCGAGGCGGGCGTGCCCGACGAGGTGCTGCAGGTGGTGGTCGGCGGCGCGGAGATCGCCAAGGCGCTGGTGGTCCATGACGGGATCGACGGCGTGCTGTTCACTGGCGGGGTCAATGCCGGGCAGGCGATCCATGTCGCCCTGGCCGACCGGCCGCAGAAGATCGTCGCCCTGGAGCTGGGCGGCAACAATCCGCTGATCGCCTGGGACGTCGCCGACGCGGAAAGCGCGGCCCACCTGATCGTCCAGTCGGCCTATGTGTCGGCCGGTCAGCGCTGTTCGTGCGCGCGGCGGCTGATCGTGCCGCAGGGCGCGGCGGGGGATCGCATCGTCGAGGGCCTGAGCGCCCTGATCGACCGCATCGTGGTCGGCGCGCCTTTCGACGAGCCGCAACCGTTCATGGGGCCGGTGATCGACATGGCCAGCGCCGCACACCTGCTGGACGCGCAGGCGCGGCTGGTCGGGACGGCGATCCGCGAGCTGCGACAGCTGGAGGACGGCAAGCCGTTCCTGACGCCGGGCCTCGTCGACGTGACCGGGGTGGCGGTTCCCGACGCCGAGAACTTCGGACCGCTGCTGCAACTGGTTCGAGCCAGGGATTGGGACGAGGCGATGAGCGTCGCCAACGCCACGCGCTTTGGCCTGGCGGCTGGGCTGCTGTCGGACGACGAGGCGCTGTACCGCAGGTTCTGGAGCCAGGCGCGGGCGGGCATCGTGAACTGGAACCGGCCGACCACGGGCGCGGCGGCCACCGCGCCGTTCGGCGGGCCGGGGCTGTCGGGCAACCATCGGCCCAGCGCCTACTACGCCGCCGACTATTGCGCCTATCCGGTGGCGAGCATGGAGGCGGGGGCGGTGGACTTCCGCATCGCCACGGGGTTGGCGGCGTGAGCGCCGTTGAGATCAATTTCGACGGCCTGCCGGGGCCGACCCACAACTATGCGGGCCTTTCGGTCGGCAATGTCGCCAGCCAGAACAACTTCGGCGAGGTGTCCTATCCCCGTGCGGCGGCCCTGCAGGGGTTGGCCAAGATGCGCACGGCGATGGAGCTGGGCCTGACCCAGGGGTTCCTGCCGCCGCCGCTGCGGCCGGCGGCGCAGGCGTTGCGCGGGTTCGGTTTTGCAGGCTCGGACGACGACGTTTTGGCCACCGCGGCCGAGCAGGATTTGGCGCTGTTTCGGGCCGCATGCTCGTCCTCGAGCATGTGGCGGGCCAATGCGGCGACCGTGCTGGCGGCGCCCGACACCGCCGATGGGCGGGTGCATCTGGTGACCGCCAACCTGGCCGGGATGCTGCACCGGAGCTTCGAGGCGGATGAGACCTTCGCGCTGCTGAAGCGGGTGTTCGCCAGCGAGGATCGCTTCGCCGTTCATGGGCCGCTGCCGAGCGCCAGGCACTTTGGCGACGAAGGCGCCGCCAATCACATGCGGCTGGCGGCGAGCCACGGCGCGCCGGGCCTCAACGTCTTCGCGCATGGCGAGGCGAGCCGCGGCGGGGCGTTTCCAGAGCGCCAGAGCCAGTGCGCCAGCCAGGCCGTTGCGCGGCTGGCCGGGCTGGCGGCCGAGCGGACCTTCTATGCCTTGCAGAACGAAGGCGCGGTGCAGGCCGGCGCCTTCCACAACGACGTGGTGGCGGTCGCAAACCAGAACGTGCTGCTGGCCCACCCGGAGGCCTTCGCCGATCCGGCCAGGCTGTATGGCGAGTTGCGGGCGCGGCTGCCGAACCTGCACGTCGTGGAGACGTTCGGGGTCAGCCTGGCGGACGCGGTGTCGTCCTATCTGTTCAACTCGCAGCTGGTCAGTCTGCCGGAGGGCGGCATGGCGCTGATCCTGCCGTCGGACGCCAAGGACAATGCGGCGGCCTGGGCGGCGGTCGAGGCGGTGGTGGCTGGCGACAATCCCATCACGCGGGCGGTGGTGGTCGATGTGCGCGAGAGCATGCGCAATGGCGGCGGGCCGGCTTGCCTGCGGCTGAGGGTTCCGGTGGACGGGCCGGCGCGGGCCGGGATCGATCCGCGTTTCATCCTCGACGAGGCGCGCTGGACGACGCTGGCCAAGGTCGTCGTGGCGCACTGGCCAGAAAAGATCGCGCCAGGCGACCTGGCGAAGCCGGAGCTATGGGCGCAGGCGCGGCAGGCTCACGCGGCGCTGGAGGCGGCGATCGGGTAGCATGAGGTGTCATCCCGGTTTCGGCGCAGTCGAAAGCCGGGACCTATGAACACCTGATCCCTCAAGGTTCGCGCGAAATTGGCCAGTACGGCGCGAATGGATCCCGGTCTTGCTTCGCAAACCGGGATGACACTGCGGGGGGAGCCCGGACGGGCGCGGGGGAGCGCCCGCCCGGGCGACGCCGGGGATTGGAGCTATCCCACCAGCGTCAAACTGGTCGCGGCGGCCAGCAGGGCGATG
The DNA here is from genome assembly GCF_001425305.1 of Phenylobacterium sp. Root1290. GTDB lineage: Bacteria > Pseudomonadota > Alphaproteobacteria > Caulobacterales > Caulobacteraceae > Phenylobacterium. The sequence goes on from NZ_LMEE01000005.1 coordinate 134,369, forward strand.
ACGCCGGTGGCTGCGGTGAGCGTCGAGGCGAGCCGCGGCTCGATGCGCATGAGGTCGCGCGGGGCGACCTGGGCGCTGATGGCGGCGACGCCGCCGAGCAGCAGCAGTTGCGAGGTCAGAGCCAGGGCAGGCAACAGTGCGGCGGGGATCAGGCCAAAGCTGCGTGCGGCCATCATGGCGGCGAAGGCCCAGACGAACAACGGCGGGACGGGGAAGCGGCGGGCGCGCGCCTGCATGCCCATCGACAGCGCCACGGCGACGATCACCGGTCCGAGCCAGAGGATGCGCGAGAGCTTGGAGAGGGCGGCCGAAGCCTCGGCGGCCGGCGAGACCGATTGCCCGGCGGCGACCACCTGGGCGACGTCGTGGATCGAGAGACCAAGAAAGACGCCGGTCTGGCGCTCGCTGAAGCCGAGATGGCGGGCGATCAGCGGGTAGGCGACCATGGCGATGGTCGAGAGCAGGTTGACGCCGACCACCACCAGGGCGGTGGTGCGGCGGCTGGCGTCACTGTCGGGTAGGGCGCTGGCGGCGGCCATGGCCGCCGAGGCGCCGCAGATCGAGACAGCGCTGGCGGCGATCAGCGCCTCGACCAGCGGCAGGCCGGCGAGCAGGCCGATGCCCGTCGCCGCGCCGAGGCTGGCCATGACCACGCCGCCGCTGGCGAGCGCGACGGGAAGGCCGAGGGCGGCGAGTTCGGCGAAGGCGATCTGGGCGCCGAGCAGGGCGACGCCGGTCTTCAAGCCCGGCTTGGCCCACCAGCAGAGCGCAGGCCCAAGGGTGGTCGACCAGCCGGCCAGGCCCAGGCCCATGCCGGCCACGGCGGCGATGACCGGGGCCGGGAAACCGCTGGCGCGGCCGAGCATCAGCGCGGCCAGCGCGATCAGCCCGATGGCGACCACGCCGAGCGCGGGGTGGCGCGCCTGTCCCGCGGTGAGCGGGAGGTGGGTCACGCCTGCAGGGCCTTGTGCGCGCCGGCGTCCGGGCGGCCGCGGGCGGCCATCTGGGCATGCAGGCGTTGGACGCAGAGGCTGGCGGTCTTTTCGAACCAGAACGGGAAGATGGCGTGCACCAGGCAGGCGGCGCCGGCGGTGATCATGGTCAGCCCAAAGCTGGAGGCCTGGGCCAGGTGCCGGCCATAGCTCTCGCCCACGGAACTCGGATGCCGGTTGAACGCGTCCAACATGAAACTCTCCCACGCAATCGACCTGCAGGATGGGCGCGTGGGGAGAGAAAGGCGTTGTCGAATTTGTCGCCGTTCGTTCAGAATGGAGAATGTTGTTCCTGTCGAGCGGTGGATTTTATGAGTAGCGTTCTCCTTGATCCGATAGATCGGCGAATCCTGCGTGAGCTGCAGGCCGACGCGACGATTCCGGTCGCCGAGCTGGCCGAGCGGGTCGGGCTGTCGCAGACGCCATGCTGGAAGCGGGTCAAGCGGCTGACGGACGAGGGTGTGATCGAGCGCCGCGTGGCGCTGCTGGCGCGCGAGAAGCTGGACCTGGGGCTTGTTGTGTTCGTGTCGCTGAAGACCAGCCGCCACGACGAGGAGTGGCTGGCCCAGTTCGCCAAGGGGGCGTCGGCCCTGCCGGAGGTGGTGGAAATCTACCGGCTGGCGGGGGAGACCGACTACCTTCTGAAGGTCGTGGTGTCGGACATCGCCGCCTATGACCGGTTCTACAAGCGCCTGATCGCCGCCGCGCCGCTGAACGACGTGAGTTCGGCCTTCGCGATGGAGCAGATCAAGTTCACGACCGCGTTGCCGGTTTAGGGGCGCTCTTCTCTCAGGCTGCGGGGGGCGGCGGGGCCGTGGCCCCTCACCCTAGCCCTCTCCCCGTGGGGGAGAGGGGACGTGCTGGCCACTTCGTGGGAGGGGAGTTCCGGGGCGGGCGAGGATCGGCTAGGCAGGACGCATGAACCTCTACGAGCTGCTCGCTTCGCGTTTTCCCGCCGATCGCTCCAAGCCGGCGTTCCTGCTGCCCGACGGGAGCGCGATCTCCTATGGGGCGCTGGAGGACGACGTGGCGCGGACCGCGGCGCTGCTGGTCGAGCACGAGGTCGAGCCGGGCGACCGGGTGGCGCTGCAGTCGGAGAAGAGCGTCGAGGCGGTGGTCGTCTATCTGGCGACCTTGAAGGTGGGAGCGGTCTTCCTGCCGCTGAACACCGCCTATACCGAGACCGAGATCGACTACTTCATGGACGACGCGCAGCCGGTGCTGTTCGTCGAGGACGCGGTCGAACTGGTCGCCGACGCGCGCAGCCGCGAGCCGCTGCGCGAGACGCTGGCGCGCGGCGATGACGACCTGGCCTGCATCATCTACACCTCCGGCACCACCGGGCGGTCCAAGGGCGCGATGCTGAGCCACGGCAACCTGGCGGCCAACGCCCAGGCGCTGCACGCGGCCTGGGGGTTCAGCGAGAACGATGTGCTGCTGCACGCGCTGCCGATCTTCCACGTGCATGGGCTGTTCGTGGCGCTGCACTGCGCGTTCCTGTCGGGCGCGCCGATGGTGTGGCTGGCCAAGTACGACGACGCTCAGGTGCTGGCGGGGCTGCCGAAGTCGACCGTGATGATGGGGGTGCCGACCTTCTACACACGGCTGCTGGCCAATCGCGGTTTCACGCGGCAGGCGGCCGAGCACATGCGGGTGTTCATCAGCGGCTCGGCGCCGCTGCTGGAATCGACCTTCGCCGAGTTCGAGGCGCGGACCGGCAAGCGCATCCTGGAACGCTATGGGATGAGCGAGGCGGTGATCATCACCTCGAACCCGCTGGACGGCGAGCGCATCGCCGGCAGTGTCGGCTATCCGCTGCCGGGCGTGGAGTTGAGGATCGGCGGCGGCGAGGAGACCGGGACCATCGAGATCAGGGGGCCCAGCGTGTTCGGCGGCTACTGGCAGATGCCGGAGAAGACCGCCCAGGAGTTCACCGAGGATGGCTACTTCATCACCGGCGACGTCGGGCGCCAGGACGCCGACGGGCGGGTGTGGATCAGCGGGCGGGCCAAGGACCTGATCATCTCCGGCGGCTTCAACGTCTATCCCAAGGAGATCGAACTGATCCTCGACGAGATGGACGGGGTGACCGAGAGCGCCGTGATCGGCTTGCCGCACCCCGACTTTGGCGAGGCGGTGACCGCGGTGGTGATCGGGACCGGCGATGAGGCAGCCATGATCGCGACGCTGCGCGAGCAACTGGCGGCGTTCAAGACGCCCAAGAAGGTGTTCTTCGTCGACGAGTTGCCGCGCAACGCCATGGGCAAGGTGCAGAAAAACCTGCTGCGTGAGCGCTATGCAGGCGCCTTCGGGGGATAGCGAAACTCCAGGTTCTTTCGGATAGCTACGTTCGTTGTTTCGAGGGTAGGTTGCGCCCCTCAACTCAGCGAGGGCGCTATGGGCCAGGTTCCGACGGAAGAAACTTTCGAGGGGGCCGGCGGCCTCAAGATCTTCATGCGCTCGTGGCGGCCGCAGGGCGCGCCCAAGGCGATCGTGGTCATCAGCCACGGCTTCAATTCGCATAGCGGACAGTATGTGTGGGTCGCTGAGCAGCTGGCCGCGAAGGGCTTTGCGGTCTACGCGCACGACTATCGGGGCCGCGGCCTGTCGGAGGGCGAGCGGTTCCACGTCGAGCACGTGAACGAGTATGTCGGCGACCTGGTGCAGGTGGTCGGCATCGCCAAGGCGCGCGATCCGGGACTGCCGGTCTATGTGCTGGGCCACAGCGCTGGGGGGGTGATCGCCAGCACCTACGCCCTGGATCACCAGGCCGACATCGCCGGGCTGATCTGCGAGAGCTTTGCATTCCGGGTGCCGGCGCCGGACATCGCATTGCAGGTGATCAAGGGCGTCAGCCACGTGGCGCCGAACATCCCGATCCTGAAGCTCAAGAACGTCGATTTCTCGCGCGACCCGGCGGTGGTGAAGGCGATGAACGAGGATCCGCTGATCCACGACGAGACCCAGCCGAGCATCACGGTCGCGGCGTTGCAGCGGGCGGACGAGCGGCTGACCAAGGAGATCCCGACCATCACCCTGCCGGTGCTGATCATCCACGGGACGGAGGACAAGGCGACCTTGCCCAAGGGCAGCCAGTTCTTCCACGAACACGCCGGGTCGAAGGACAAGACGCTGACCCTCTATGAGGGCCACTTCCACGACCTGCTGAGCGACGTGGGCAAGGAGGGCGTGCTGGCCGACATCGTCGGGTGGATCGAGGCGCGGATCTAGCGGTCTAGGTCCGCTTGGGCGGCAGGGGAATGAAGCCGGAGGTGCGGGCGATATAGGCCTCGTACTCCGGCCGCCTGCGGCGCATCCGGCCTTCGACGGTCGGGGCGCCGCTCCACTTGGTGAGCAGGAAGGTGATCAGCAGCGGGCCGGGCAGGGACGCCGCGCCGATCCAGCCGGTGTCGGCGGCGATCAGGTAGAGGCCCCACCACAGGCAGGCGTCGCCGAAGTAGTTGGGGTGGCGCGTATAGCGCCACAGGCCGGTGTCGAGCACGCGGCCGGCATTGGCGGGGTCGGCCTTGAAGCGGACCAGTTGGTGGTCGCCGATCGTTTCGAAGGCGATCCCGATGCAGGCCAGGGCGACGCCCGCCCAGGCGAGGGCCTCGAACGACGGGGCCTCCGTCGCCTGGCCAAGCTGCACCGGCAGGCAGACGATGAACTGCAGCGGTCCCTGAAGGGCGAAGACCATCAGCAGCGAAGCCTTGGCGAAGCTCCAGCCGCGTTCGGCCTGGGCCTTGCCCATCATGGCCTGGTAGCGGGGGTCCGGACCGTGGCTGCGCCAGCGCCACAACAGATAGAGCCCAAGGCGCAGACCCCAGACCGTGCAGAGTGCGACCAGCGCCAGGGCGTGGGGGCCGCGCGCGCCGCCGACGAAGAAGGTCGTCCAGGCGATGACCACCATGCCCAGCGCCCACCAGCCGTCGACGAAGCTGGGGTCCTTCAGGCGGATCGAAAGCAGCCAGAGCCCGAGGAAGCAGGCGGCCGACACCGCGGCGTTGACGACGAGAAGCTGACTGACGTCCATGGATCGCCCCCGATCAGATACCGGGACGATACGTCCGAAAGCGCTGTTCGGATGCACCGAACAAGGGGGCGAGACGAGAAGTCGCGCCCCCTTGCACCTAGGCGTTGACCAGGGTCATGCCCCGTTCGTCGTAGCGCTCGCCCGCGACCTTGGCGGCCAGGGCGTCGAGGCCGGCGGTTTCCGCTGCGGTCAGGGTGACGTCGGCTGCGGCGAGGTTGGACTGGAGGTTGGCCAGCCGGGTGGTGCCGGGGATGGCGACCACGTTCGGCTTGGCGGCCAGGACCCACGCCAGGGCGATCTGGGAAGCGTTCGCGCCGCGGGCCTGGGCGATCTTCTCGATCTCCTCGACCAGGGCGAGGTTGGCCTCGTAGGCGTCGCCCTGGAAACGCGGCGAGACCACCGCGCGGTAGTCGTTCCCCTCCGGCCTGTGCTCGCGCGTGAAGGCGCCGGTGAGCATGCCGCGGCCGAGGGGCGAATAGGCGACGACGGTCACGCCGGTCTCCCAGCAGAGCGGCAGGACCTCGCGCTCGATGTCGCGGGTGAAGATCGAGTACTCCCACTGCACGGCGGCGATGGGATGCACGGCCTGGGCGCGGCGCAGGCTGTCGGCGTTGACCTCGGAGAGGCCGATCGCCTTGATCTTGCCCTCCTGGACCAGCTTGGCCATCGCGCCGACGGTTTCCTCGATCGGCAGGTTCGGGTCCTTGCGGTGCAGATAGTAGAGGTCGACGTGGTCGGTCTTGAGCAGGCGCAGGGACTGTTCGATCGCGCGGCGCATGTTGGCTTCCGAGCCGTCGACACCGCGCACGGTGCGAGTGGCGAGATCGCCCACCGGGCCGAACTTGGTGGCGATGAACGCCTTGTCGCGGCGGTCGTGGAAGGCCTGGCCGAGCAGGTTTTCGTTGGCGCCGAAACCGTACAGCTCGGCGGTGTCGAAGTGATCGACGCCGAGGTCCAGCGCCTGGTGCAGCAGCTTGACGGCTTCGGCTTCGTTCATCGGCTCGCCATAGGCGATCGACATGCCCATGCAGCCCAGGCCGATAGCATTCACGTCACGGCCGGTTCGGCCGATTTCCCGACGGATCATGGGGCACTCCGCAGATTTGGATTGGGGGAAGTGTGAGCGCTCACTCACATGCAGACAATTAGGCGCTGAGCTGGAAAGCGTCAAGGGAGGGGCGCTGTTCCTCAAGGGCGGAACTTTGGGCTGGCCCGGCGGCGCGGCTTGTGGATTTACGAGGGGCATGCATTTCGCCCCCGCCGACCCGTCCGAACTTCCTGCCGTCGCCGCGCTGGTGAACTCCGCCTATCGGGGCGAGAGCTCGCGGCAGGGCTGGACCACCGAGGCCGACTACCTGGGCGGCCGGCGCACGGACGCGGAGACCTTGGCGCGGGACCTGGCCGCGACGCCGTCGGCCGTGGTGATGACCATGCGCGAGGCGGCGGGCGGGCCGCTGCTGGGCTGCGTCTGGCTGGAGCCGACGGACGGCGGGGCCTGGTATCTCGGCATGCTCACCGTCCGGCCGGACCTGCAGGACCGGCAGTTGGGGCGGACGATGCTGGCGGCGGCGGAGGAGCATGCCCGTGCGCTCGGCGCGCAACGCGTGCGCATGACGGTCATCCAGATCCGCGACACCCTGATCGCCTGGTACGAGCGGCGCGGCTATGGCCGCACCGGGGAGACGCGTCCTTTCCCCTATGCGGACCTGCGTTTCGGCGAACCGGCGCGCGACGACCTGGAGTTCATCGTGCTGGAGAAGGCGCTCTAATCCGCTCGGCGATCATCGGGACCAGCCATTCGCCGCGATCGAGCAGTCCGGTGTGGGTCGTGCCGGGGAGGACGGCGAGCCGGGCGTCGGGCAGCAGAGCGACGGTCTCTTGCGCATGGTCGATCCGCACGAAGTCGTTGTCGCCGATGGCGAGCAGGACCGGGGCGGCGATGCGGGCGATGTCGTCCTTGGCCCAGCCATCCCAACTGGAGACCATGGCGTTTATGCGCTCGACGCTCTGATCGAAGGCGCTGGGATCGGGGGCCGCAGCCTCGAACCCGGCGCGCCAGGCGGCGAAGTCCTCCTCGGTCGGCAACAGCGGGATCAGCGCTTCGGAGGGAATGTGGGCCGGGTCGCGCTGCAGCTTCACGAGTTCATGCTGCATGCCGTCGAAGGTGTAGGAGGCGCCGAGCGCGGTGAGGCTGGCGGTCTTGCCGGGGTGGCGGACGGCCACGCCGAACGCGGCCATGGCGCCCAAACTGAACCCGACCAGATGCGCCGCGGGGACCTCAAGATGGTCAAGGACCGCGGCGATGTCGTCGGCCAGGACGTCCATGCGGACGGGACCGGGGCGATCGCCGGTGTGGCCGTGGCATTGGAGCTCGAGGGCGATCACCGGGGCGAGGGCCGTCAGTTGCGGCAGCAGGCGGCCAGCGAAGCCGACCTCGATAGTCATCAGGCCGCCGTGCAGCAGCACGAACGGGATTTGGCCTGATCGCAGCGGGCCGCCATGGATCTCGTAGTAGGTCTCAAGCCCGGCGTTGGACGCATAGCCGCTGGTCGGTTTCATCCCGGATCTCCTCAAGGTCTGCATGGCCCAAGGACGTGCGAGGAGCAGCCTAGCCGACAATCGCTGTCATCGGTCTGCTGACAAGGAACTGCGGGTTTCACCTCATGGTCGCGGTCGGGACCTGCCGCCACGATCCCCTCGTGATCAGCGCCATAGGGGATGTCGCGATGAAGCGAGCTGACGGGATGACCATGCGGTTGCTGGGATGCGGCGCCGCGCTCGCCGTGACGGCGCTCTGGGCAGGGCAGGCCAACGCCTCCGAGGGCGGGGCGAGCGTCTATCTGCTGGGGTCCGGCGGGCCGGGCGCGGCGGTGGTGCCGCCAATCCAGGGCGTCTTCCTACTCGACACCCAGTACTACTACAGCGGCGAGGCGAGCGCCGATCGGGAGTTCTTGATCGGCGGGAACGTCGTCGCCGGGCTGGACGCCACGGTCAACGCGAACTTCGCCACCGTGCTGTGGGTCCCGACGACGGAGCTGGCGGGTGGGACTCTGGTCCTGGGCGCGGTGCTGCCGATCGGGGGGCCGGACATCAATGTCTCCGCGACACTGACCGGTCCTGGCGGCCAGCAGATTTCACGCAGCCGCAGCGACTCCGCCCTGGTCGTCGGCGACCCGCTGGTGACGGCGATCTGGGGCTGGACGAGCGGCGACACCCACATCGCCGCCAGCACGCTGATCAACATCCCGATCGGCAATTACCGCGAGGATAGGTTGGCGAACCTGGCGTTCCATCGCTGGGCTGCGGACGTGTCGCTGGCCGGGACCTACCTGAACGAAACGTCCGGATGGGATGTCTCGGGCAAGGCCGGCTTCACGTTCAACGGCGAGAACGAGCACACCAACTACGAGACCGGCACCGAATTCCACGCCGAGGCGGCGGTCGAGAAGAAGTTCAACAAGACCTGGTCGGCCGGCGTGCAGGGCTATTACTTCGAGCAAGTCACCGGAGATTCCGGCGCCGGCGCGCGGTTGGGTTCCTTCAAGGGCCGGGTGGCCGGCCTGGGCGTGAACGGAGCCTACAATTTCATGCTGTTCGGCAAGGCGCCGGCGACGCTGCGGCTACATGCCATCAAGGAGTTCGAGGCCAAGAACCGCCTCGAGGGCCATTCCATCTTCCTCGATTTCAGCATGCCGCTGTGGGTGAAGATGCCGCCGGGCGCCGGCGGGGGCGGACTCTAGGCGCGCCAGGAATCGAGCACCGCCTCGGCGGTGGCGTCGAGTTCGGCCTCGGTCCAACGGCGGCCCTTGAGCTCGGTCTTCAGCATCGGGCCGACGGGCGCGAAGAACAGGTTGCCCAGCAGGTCGCCTGGCAGGTCCTTGAAGAGCCCGCGCTCGATGCCGGCCCGGCGCAGCCGGCCGACGGCCGCGGCGATCTGTTCGTGCGCCGCGCCGCCTTCGCGCTTTGAGAGGGCGGATTCGGCGAAGCGCTGGCCGAACAGGAAGGCCTGGGTGTCGCCGCGATAGGTGTCGTAGAGCTTGCGCCAGACGCGCTTGAGGCGGGCGTCAGGCGCCTCGTCGCCGCTCTCGCCGTCGCTGATGGCCTCGAAAATGCGCCGCTTGATGCCGCGATAGACCTCGATCAGCAGGTCGTCCTTGGACGGGAAATGCCGGTAGAGCGTGCCTTCGGCGACGCCGGCCTTGGCCGCGATAGCCGCGGTGGTGGCGGATTCGAGTCCGTCCTGCGCGCCGATTTCGAGGGCCGCGCGCACCAGCTTGTCCTTTGTCGAGGTCGGCGTCGTGAGCATGGGCTCACAAATTGTCGAGGGAGACGTCCTGTCAAGTCTGCTCAAGCGTCGCAGCTTCGGGTTAGAACATCGTCCAACGAACGTTGGGAGCGGGACATGGATCTGGGATTGAAGGGTAAGAAGGCCCTGGTGACGGGCGGATCGCGCGGCATCGGTCGGGCGATCGCCGACCTGCTGGCCGACGAGGGCGCGGACGTCGCGATCTGCGCGCGGAACGCGGACCAGGTCGCCGAGGCGGTCAAGGCGCTGGAGGCCAAGGGCGTGAAGGCCTTCGGCAAGGCGGTCGATATCGCCGACGGCCCGGCGATCCGCGCCTTCATCACTGAAGCCGGCGAGACGCTGGGCGGCATCGACGTCATGGTCTCCAACGCCAGCGCGCTGGTGCAGGGCGCCGGCGAGGACGAGTGGCGCGCGATGTTCGAGATCGACATCCTGGGCGCGGTGCGCAGCTTTGAGGCGGCCAGGCCGTTCCTGGAGAAGGCGGCCGAGACGCACGGCGACGCGGCGTTCCTGATCACCTCGTCGGTGTCGGCGGCCGAAACCAACAACGCCTCGTCCTATGGGGCGATGAAGGCGGCGCTGATCCACTACGCCAAGGGCCTGGCCCGTGAGAACGCCGCCAAGCACATCCGCGCCAACGTGGTGTCGCCGGGCACGGTGTTCTTCGAGGGCGGCGTCTGGGGCAACGTGAAGGCGGGCATGCCGCAGTTCTTCGACCAGATGATCAAGCGCAACCCGACCGGCCGGATGGCGACCCCCGAGGAAGTGGCGGCCGCGACCGTGTTCCTGGCCAGCCCGCGCTCGGCCTTCACGACCGGGATCAACATGCTGGTGGACGGCGCGATCTCCTCGCGCGTCAACTATTAGGGCCAAGTCGTTGGAATACGACTATTTTCAGCTGACGCTGGGACGCGAGCGCGCGGCGCAGAAGCTGTTGGCCGACCATCTCTATGGGTCGGCCGGCGTGAAAGCCGTGTTCGCGCCGCTGCTGGGCTTTGCGTCCGACCAGGCGCTGGTGCTGGCGGCGGCGGGGACGCGGGTCTCGTTCACGCCAGGGATCGTGGCCAGCGACCGCTGCCGGCTGTCGCCGACCTTGCGGCCGGTCGACGACACGCCGCCTGAGCCGGGCGGGATCTACGTCCATAACTGGTTCACGATCGACGGCGACGCAGCCGACGAATTCGTCCGGCTATCGGGCGAGGCCTGGCCCGACTTCGAAGCGCGGTTCGAGACCAAGATCTTCGGCCTGTTCCTGGCCGAGGAGGACGAGGCGGACCGCGAGTCCGGCGCGCGCCGGCTGCTGTTGATGACCCGCTATCGGGACCTGGGCGAGTGGCAGGTCTCGCGCGATCCGACCACCGAGGCGATGGCCGTGTTCCTGCGCCGCCGCGAGCTGACGCGGGTCTCGCTGGCGCGGGCCTGCGTGCTGATGCCCAGGAGCTGAGACATGATCGAGCAGACCATCGATATCTCCACCAAGGACGGGGCCACGACGACCTTCATCGTCCATCCCGATCGCGGCGGGCCGCATCCGCTGATCATCTTCTACATGGACGCGCCAGCGATCCGCGAGGAACTGCGCGACATGGCGCGGCGGCTGGCCAGCGCCGGCTACTACGTGATGCTCCCCAACCTCTACTACAGGGCAGGCGTGCTGGAGTTGGGCCCGTTGTCGCCCGACCCAAGCGATCCTGGCCGGGCGCGAATGTTCGAGCTGATGAACGGCTTGAGCATCGCCATGGTGATGGAGGACACCGACGCGCTGGTGGAGTTCGCCAAGGGGCAGGCGGCCGCCTCCACCAAGAAGATCGGTTGCGTGGGCTACTGCATGAGCGGGCAGTTCGCGATCAACGCGGCCGCGCGGCATGCCGACAAGGTCGCGGCGGCGGCTTCGATCTATGGGACCTTCCTGGTGACGGACAAGTCGGACAGTCCGCACCTGGCCGCCCGCAAGGCCAAGGGAGAGCTCTATTTCGCCTGCGCCGAGATCGACCGCTGGGCGCCGTTGGAGACCGTCCAGGCGCTGGACCAGTCGCTGGCGGCGGACAAGATCAACGCCGAGGTGGAGCTCTATCCCAAGGTCGAGCATGGCTTTGCGTTCCCGCAGCGCGCGGCCTACGACAAGACCAGCGCCGAGCGGCACTGGCAGCGGCTGAACGCATTGTTCGCGCGGAACCTCTAGGGGGCGCGCTCCACCGGCGCGATCCAGTCGTCGTCCAGGCTCTTCAGCGGATGCGAGCCGGTCACCTGGCCCATGAACGGCGGCCAGATGTTGTAGCCGAGCAGGTCTTGCAGGCGCGGCGACATCGCCTTCACGCGCTCGCGGGGCACGCCGAGATAGAAGTTCTCCTGCGTGCGGCCCCAAGGCTCGCAGTACTGGTTGGTGAAGGCCAAGCGCGGTGCGTCCGAGCGGTTGGCGCCGCCCCGATGGACGAGCGTGCCCTGGAAGACGATGGCGCCGCCCGCCGGCATGATCACCGGCTGCAGCATGGACAAGGCCTGCTGCGGCGACAGGGCGGCGATGTCGGCGTCGCTCCAGAGATGGCTGCCCGGGATGATGTCGGTGGCGCCGTTGGTCGCGGTGAAGGCGTCTATTGCGCCGATCAGCGAGAGGCTGATGGCGGGGCGCGGGCGCGGCTGGCGATAGAAACCGTCGTCGGTGTGAAGCGCCTGGGCCGCCTCGCCGGGATAGATGCAGATCGCCTGGCTGGCGGTCAGCAGGTAGCTCGGCTGCAGGAAGCGATCGAGCAGCGCGAGCAGCCTCGGCTCGGCGGTCAGGTCCTCGAACACCTGGCCCCGCGCGACCAGGGTGTAGACGCGCTCCGTGGCGAAGCCCTCGAAGGCGTTGCGGCCGTGGTGCGAGCCGAGGTGAGGGGCCAGGGCCGCGCGCGCGGCGGTGAGGGCGTCGGCGTCGGCGAAGTCCTCGATGACCGTGTAGCCGTCTTTGCTCAGACGCCGGACGTGGGCCTCGATGTCGAACGGCTCGGACATGGCCGCCTCCCTTTTGAGGCGAGTTTCTACCCGAATGACGGAAGGGCAAGTCCAGGGCGTTCGTTGTCCCAGATCATCGAGACGATGCGCCAGCGACCGTCGGCTTCACAGAACAGCTGGATGGAGTTGATCCCGCGGCGTTCGGGCGGGGCTTCGCCGGGTTCGGTGCGGGCCTCATAGGCGCTCCAGACCTGAGCCATGTTGCCGAACACGTCGATGCGGCGCGCGATCTCGACCTCATAGAAGTCGTTGGCGGCGAAGAACGGCTCGACGTCGGCCTGGTAGTCGGCCGGGCCCATGATCTTGATGCAGGGGCGGCGGTCCTCGCCGACCCAGGTGCGCATCTGGCGGGAGTCAGGGTGGAAGATCTCGGCTTGCAGCGCCCAGTCGCGAGGCCCCTTGGGGCCCGAGATCATGGCGTACATGGCGTCAACGACGGCGCCGATATCGGTCGGATCGAATGGCAGGGTTCTCATACGAAGAGAGCCTAGGCGCGGGGCCCAGGCTCTCCAATCGGTTCGCGACGAAAGCGGTCAGGCGCGCTTCGGAATGACCACCTTCATCGACTCGTAGCCCTTCACGAAGGTCGAGTAGATGCGCTTGGGCTCCTCGACGAGCTGGATGTCGGGGAAGCGCTTCATGATCTCTTCCCAGATGATCTGGAGCTGGAGTTCGGCCAGTCGGTTGCCGACGCAGCGGTGAATGCCGAAGCCGAAGGACATGTGATTCCGCGGGCGCTCGCGGTCGATGATGTAGTCGTTCGGACGCTCGATGACTTCGTCGTCGCGGTTACCCGAGACGTACCACATGACCACCTTGTCGCCTTCGCGGATCTGCTTGCCCTGGAACTCGAAGTCCTGGGTCGCGCGGCGGCGCATGTGGGCGAGCGGCGTCTGCCAGCGGATGGTCTCGGAGACCATCGACGGGATCAGCGAGGGGTTTTCGCGCAGCTTCTTGTACTGGTCCGGGTTCTGGTTGAGGGCCAGGATCGAGCCGGAGATGGTGTTGCGGGTGGTGTCGTTTCCGCCGACGGTCAGCAGCACGACGTTGCCGAAGTACTCGCGGGGCGACATGTCCCGCGTGTCCTTGCCGTGGGCCAGCATGGATATCAGGTCGCCGGTCGGCTCGGAATTGACCCGCTCGTTCCAGCGTTCGGTGAAGTAGCCGTGGTACTCGAGGAAGATCTGCATCTTCTGCTCGAGAGTGTCGATCAGGCCGTGGCCGGGAACGGCGGTCACCACGTCCGACCAGTAGGTCAGCTTGCGGCGATCGGCCTGGTCGATGCCGAACAGGGTGGCGAGGGTCATCGCCGTCAGTTCCATCGACACCTTGTCGACCCAGTCGAACTCTTCGCCGATCGGCAGGGAGTCGAGGATCGCAGCGGCGCGCTCGCGGATCAGCGGGCCAAGCACCAGCAGGTTGCTGGGCGAGACGGCCGGGCTGACGGTCTTGCGCTGGATGTCATGCTTGGGCGGGTCCATGGCGATGAACATCGGCAGCGGACCTTCGTCGCCGTTCTGGTCGGCGATGGTGATGCCCGGCTCGGACGAGAACACCTGGTGGTTCGTGTCGACGGCCATGATGTCGTTGTACTTGGTGATCGACCAGTACGGGCCGTATTCGCTGTCGGCGGTGTAGTGGACCGGCGCTTCCTTGCGCAGGCGCTCGAAGTTCCACCACATCTCATTGGACTGGAAGAGGGCCGGCTGGGCCGGATTGATCTGGTCGAGCGGGGTCGAATAGGCCAGCGCGCGAGCGTCCTTGCTCAGATCGATGTTTCCGTCGCTCATCAGTTCCTCCTCCAAGTCCGATGCGCCCGAGGTTCTCAAGCCAAAGATGACGCAGGCGTCAAGTTTTAGCGCGAGTTTCCACAGCCGTCTCATCCGATCTGCGTTCGAATGCAGATTTTCTGTCGTTTTAAAGTCCACAAAAGTGATAGGAATTAGGTCGGCCTACGCGTTTGGAGTTTGGATCAATGAGTCAGCGGCCCACGGTTGCGGTCATCGGGGCGGGGTTCTCGGGACTACTGACGGCGCTGCATCTGGCCGCCGATCCGGAAGGTCCGACAGTTCGCCTGATCGAGCGGGCCAAGGCGTTTGGCCGCGGGGCGGCCTATTCCACGGGCAATCCCGACCACCTGTTGAACGTGCGGGTGGCCAATATGAGCGCCTTCCCGGACGATCGGGAGCACTTCACCCGTTGGCTGGCGCGCCACGAGGGGTGGAGTTCGCACGGCGGGTTCGTCACCCGCGGCGTCTATGGCGACTATCTGCAGGATCTGCTGCGCGAGGCGCTGGAGACCACGACCCCAGGCCGGTTGTTGCTGGAGCAGGACGAGGCCGTCGACGTGGAGCGGTCCGGAGAAGGCTGGCGGGTGCGGCTGGCCCTGGGGCGTGAGATCGATGCTGCGGCGGTGGTGTTGGCGCTGGGCGTGCTGCGGCCGGCCGCGCCGAGCACGGCGAGCGAGGCGCTGCTGAACTCGCCCCGCTACATCGGCGATCCGTGGGACTCCAAGGCCAAGCTCGAGGACGAAGCGTCCGATGTCCTGCTGCTGGGAACGGGCCTGACCATGATCGACGCCGCGGTCAGCCTGTGGCGGCCGGGCCGGCGGTTCTGGGCCATCTCCCGCCGGGGCCTGACTCCGCGCCAGCACGCGCCGACGAGCGAGCAGGGGGCGGAGATCGCGCCGCACGGTTCGCCGCGGGAGTTGCTGGCGGAGATCCGCGCCGCTTCGGCGGACGGCCAGTGGCGCGAGGCGATCGATTCCCTGCGCCCGCACGTCCAGTCGATCTGGCTGAGTTGGAGCCAGGCCGAGCGGCAGTCGTTCCTGCGCCACCTGCGTCCCTGGTGGGATGTGCATCGTCACCGGCTGGCGCCCAGCGTGGCGCGCCGTATCAGCCTGCTGATGCGCGGGCGCGAACTGGTGGTGCGGGCTGGCGAGGTGACGAGCCTCAGCCTGACGCGGGACAATGTCGAAGTGTCCTGGCGGCCGCGCGGCGGGCGTCTGGTGCGGCGCTTGGGCGTGGCGGCGGTGGTGAACTGCGCGGGCTTGCTGGGCGACCTGGACCGGGCCAGCGAGCCGCTGCTGCAACGCCTGCTGACGCGAGGGGTGATCCGTCCCGACCCCTGTCGCCTGGGAGCCGAGGTCGATATCGGCTCTCGGCTGATCGGCGCCAGTGGGCGGCCGGAGCCGGGGCTGTTCGCGGTTGGGCCGCTGACCCGCGGCGCGTTTTGGGAGATCACCTCGGTTCCGGACATCCGCAGCCAGGCGGCGGGCGCGGCCCAGGCGATCCTGAGCGGGGTGCGCCGCGCAAGGGCCGCCTGAAACTGCTCGGAACGGCAAAGGACCGTGGTCGTTGACCTTCTTTCGACGAAGGGAGACCCAGATGAAGACGCCTTTGATCGTGACGGCCTGCGGGCTGCTTCTGCTCGGCGTGGCCGCCTGCGACCAACGCCCCGAACCGCAAGGCGAGACGACCGGCGCAGCCATGCCCGACACCAGCCAGGCGACGCCGGTTCCAGGGCCTGTGGAGACCGCCGCGCCTGACGCCGGCGACACCGGCGTTGTACCGGCTGACGGCTCGCCGCCGCCCGTTCAACCGACGCCGCCGGCCGTGCCGGCCCCCGCCAAATGACGGAAGTTTAATGCATCGGCCGCTTCCCAGGAGGCGGCCGGTGTATGAAAGGCTCCAAAGCGAGCGGCGCGCGAGACCGCGCCGCCGATGGAGCGCTCGATGAACACCTGGAAAACCCTGCTGCTCGGCGCGTGCGCGCCGTTGGTGCTGTCCGCCTGCGCCACGACGGCGTCCGCGCCGGTCGTGGACGCGACGCCTGCGCCGGTCGCCGAGGCGGCCAAGCCGAATCCGAAGTACGGAACGTTCGGCTTCGACGTCGCCGGCATGGACAAGGCAGTGGCGCCGGGCGACGACTTCTACGCCTACGCCAACGGCGGCTGGACGAAGGCCACGGAGATCCCAGCCGACCGCGGCAGCTACGCCACCTTCGCCGTCCTCGCCGATCTCGCGACCGAGCGCACCCGCGCAATTCTCGATGAAGCCGCCAAGGCGCAGGGCGCGGAAGGCTCCAACGCGCGCAAGATCGGCGACTACTACGCCAGCTTCATGGACGAGGCGGCGATCGAGGCGGCGGGCGCCGCGCCGCTGAAGCCCGAACTGGACCGCATCGCGGCGATCAAGACCCGCGCCGACCTGTCGCGCGAGCTGGGCGCGACGCTGCGGGCCGACGTCGATGCACTGAACATGACCGACTACACGACCGACCGGCTGTTCGGGCTGTGGGTCGCCGAGGACATGAACGACACGTCCAAGTATCGGCCGTATCTGATGCAGGGCGGGCTGGGCCTGCCAGACCGCGCCTATTACCTGGACGACAGCCCGCGGTTCCAGGAACTGCGCGGCAAGTACAAGGCGCACATCGCCGCGATGCTGACGCTCGGCGGCTATGCGAACGCCGAGGCGCGGGCCGCCAAGATCCTGGCGCTGGAGACCGCGATCGCCAGGGCGCACTTGACCGTCGACGAGACCGGCGACGTGGCCAAGGCCAACAACGTCTGGAGCCAGGCCGATCTGCAGAAGAAGGCGCCGGGCATCGACTGGAGCGCCTGGCTGCAGGGCGCGGGGATGACCGACCAGCCGGTCGTCGGTCCCTGGCAGCCGTCGGCCATCTCCGGCATCTCCAAGCTGGTCGGCAGCCAGCCGATCGACACCTGGAAGGACTATCTGGCGTTCCACGCCATCGAGCGCGGGGCTCCCTACCTCTCGAAGGCGTTCGCCGACGAGCATTTCGCCTTCAACGGCACGGCGCTGGGCGGGACGCCGCAGCAGCGCGATCGCTGGAAGCGCGGCGTGGACAACACCAACGCGGCGCTGGGCGAGGCGGTGGGCCAGCTCTATGTCGAGCGCCACTTCACGCCTGAGGCGAAGGCGCAGATGCAGGAGATGGTGAAGAACATCCTGGCCGCCTTCGACGCCCGTATCGATCGCCTGGACTGGATGAGCGCGGACACCAAGGCCAAGGCCAAGGAAAAGCTGGCCGTGTTCCGCGTCGGGGTCGGTTATCCCGACAAGTGGCGCGACTATTCGGGCCTGGAGATCGTGCGCGGCGACGCCTACGGCAACTGGCAGCGGGCCGATCTGTTCGACTACCGCCGCAACGTCGCCAAGCTGAAGGGGCCGGTCGACCACGACGAGTGGTGGATGACGCCGCAGACCGTCAACGCGCTGAACCTGCCGATGCAGAACATGATCGTGTTCCCGGCGGCGATCCTGGAGCCGACCTTCTTCGATCCCAACGCCGACGCGGCGGTGAACTACGGCGCCATCGGCGGGGTGATCGGGCACGAGATCGTGCACGGCTTTGACGACACCGGCGCGCTGTTCGACGTCAAGGGCAACCTGAAGAACTGGTGGAGCCCCGCCGACATGGCGCAGTTCAAGGCCCGCGGCCAGGCGCTGGCGGCGCAGTACAGCGCCTATGAGCCGCTGCCGGGCCTGCACCTCAACGGCAACCAGGTGCTGGGCGAGAACATCGCTGACCTGGCGGGTCTTGCCAGCGCCTACGACGCCTATCACCTGTCGCTGAAGGGGCGGCCGGCGCCGGTGATCGACGGCTTCACCGCCGACCAGCGGTTCTATTTCGGCTGGGCGCAGAACTATCGCAGCAAGTTCCGCGAGGCCTCGCTGCGCAGGAACGTGCTGTCGGGCGTGCACTCGCCGGGCGTGTACCGCGCGCAGACCGTTCGCAACCTGGATCCGTGGTACCCGGCCTTCGAGGTGAAGCCGGGGCAGGGGCTGTATCTGACCCCCGATCAGCGGGTGAAGATCTGGTAGCGCAAGTCGTCGCCATCGAGGATCCGGACGACGCGCGCATCGCGGCCTATCGCGATGTGCGCGAGCGCGACCTCGTGGGCCGGCAAGGTCTGTTCGTCGCCGAAGGCGAGGTGGTGGTGCGGGTGCTGGCGCGATCGCCGCTCGCGCGGCCGCAGTCGCTGCTGCTGGCTGAAAAGCGCGTGGCCGCGCTGGCGGACGTGATCGCCGCGCTGCCGCAAGACGTTCCGGTCTACGCCGCCAGCCAGGCGGTGATGGACGCGGTCGTCGGCTTTCCAATCCACCGGGGCATACTGGCTCTGGGCCGCAGGTCGGCCGAGCCGAGCGTCGACGACCTGTTGGCGAGCCTGCCGGACGAGGCGCTGGTCCTGGTGCTGAGCGGCATCGCCAATCATGACAACATGGGCGGACTGTTCCGCAACGCCGCGGCGTTCGGGGCCGATGCGGTGATCCTCGATCCGACCTGTTGCGATCCGCTGTATCGGAAGGCGATCCGCGTCTCGGTCGGGGCGGCGCTGCTCAAGCCGTTCGCACGGCTGGGCGAGGACGAGGACCTGCTGGGCGTGCTGGAACGGCGCGGCTTCGAGCCGCTGGCGCTGAGCCCGAGCGGGCAGGCGGCGCTAGCCGACACGCCCCGGACAAGGCGTGCGGCGGTCGTGCTGGGGGCTGAGGGGCCGGGCCTGTCGAAGGCGTTGCTGGAGCGGGCGAGAACCGTCCGCATTCCGATGGCGGACGGCTTCGACTCTCTGAATGTGGCGGTGACAGCCGGTGTGGTGCTGCACCACCTCGCTTTTGCGGCGAGGCGCGAGCGCGATTAGCGCGCGCGCCGAATGCTGACGGTCTCTTCCGACTCTTCGATCAGCGAGCGGGTGAGGTTCAGGATCGCCGTGCGCATGGACGGTTGCTGAACGCTGGCGAAGGCTTCGAGCAGTTGCACGGCGCCGGGCACGGCCAGCTTTTCGAACAGGCTCTCGTCGCTCATCGGGGTCGGCGTCTCGCCGACGAGTTCGCCGACGGTGGTGTCGAGCTTCTGGGCGATACGGACGAGCATGGAGGCCGAGACGCGATTGGCGCCGCGCTCATACTTCTGCACCTGCTGGAAACTCACCCCCAGGTGGTCGGCGAGGGTGGATTGGGAGATGCCAAGCCACTTGCGACGCACACGAATGCGGTGACCCACCGCCACGTCGATCGGGTCGGGTCCTTGGTCCTCGGAGTTCTCGTTCACTGAAAAACGTCCCTAAACACGTATCGGAAGCGCACGCCGACAATCTGACATAGGCGTATCTCGCCTCGCTACACCTATATGGTGAAGTGGACGTTGTGCCGCAACAGAAAGTTAATGTTCGCTTATGGCGCGAATCTTGGGCGCGTCAACTCGCTTATCAGCGTTCAGGCATCGGCTTTCCGGCCGTTCAGGATCGCTTCGATCTGCTGGAGGACAGCCAGGGCGACCTCTTCTCCCTGCTCGTCGCAGATCTCGCCGGCCCGGCGGATGATGTGGCTCAGCGCCACGCGGTCGCGCGGCCCAAGCTGGGCGGCCATCTGCAGAAGCTGGCGGGTATCGGGGTCCATGCGCGGGCCGCCATCGAGGGCGCGCAGGAAGCTCTGGGCGTCATCGCCCGGTGCGGTGATCTTGATGTCGGTCATGGGGCGTTGGCCGCGGCGAAAGTCGCGACCTCCTCTTGAAGCAGGTCTTCGGTCTGGATGAGCCGGCAAAGCGGCGAAAGCGCCGCCAGCGGAGCGCTGAGGGCTTGCAGGAGCACGCCGTCGTCCCGGAAGCCGGAGGCGACGGCGTCGCAGAGCACGTCCACCGGCAGCTTGCGGTCGGCGGCGGCCACAGCGGTGGCCAACACGCTGTCGGCCATCGAAAAACCGACCAGGGCTAGCGGCCCGCCCAGTTCGAGCGCCCGGCGCGCGAACGCCGGATGCGAGAAAGCGGAGGGGCCGGGGCGCAGGAACACCGGCTCGGACGGCAGCGGCTCGAGGCCCAGGATCGGCCGCGCGCCTTCGGAGCTGGCCTCGCGCCGATGCACGTGCAGGATCGGCCAGCGCCGGGCGCGGGCCTGGGCCAGGACATGGCGGCAGGCGGCGACGATCTGGCCGGGGTTAAGCGCGAGCTGCGGGCCGGACAGGCGCGCACGCTGCATGTCCAGGCACACCAGTGCGGCGGGCGGCGCGGTCATCGCGACTGGGCGCCCTGATTGGTGACGGGCCGGGCCGTCGAGCGGTCGAGCACGCCGACCTCGTCCCAGGCGCCTTCGGGCCGCAACAGCACCATGGGGTCGCTTTCCAGGGTGATGGCGTCGGGCGGGGGCGCGCCCTCGACGACCATTTCGACATAGTCGTGATCGGAGAAGGCGAAGCCGTCGCGTCCAGGGCGGATCTGAGCGTTGAAGTACTGCTCCCAGAAGGGGATCAGGCGGACCTGGCCGTAGCCGAGGATCTGCCGGTAGTTCTTCTTCTCGGCGAGGCGCTTGGCGGCGAGGATCAGCATGAGCGTGGCGCGACCGCCGCGGTACTCGCGCCGCACGGCTACGCGCTCGACCTTGGCGAAGTCGGCGAACCAGCGAATCCGCAGGGTCCCGACCGGCTCGCCGTCGCGGCGCAGGATCAGGTGGGTCGTGCCGGCGAAGTCGTTGCCGTCGTATTCCTCGTCATAGGGGCAGGCCTGTTCGCCCATGTAGACCAGCGATCGGACGGCCATGGCCTGCATGATGTCGGGCAGGGTCCGGCAGACGACGATCTCGAGCTCGGCCTCGTCGACGTCGGCGATTGCGCGAGCATCGAGCGGCATGCGGACATTGGCGTTCATCAGGCGGCCTTCCTGACAGCGGACCAGGCGCGCGCCATCACCAGGCCGCCGGGGCCAGGGACGGGGCGGGCGCCGATGCGCTTGAGCAGGGTGCGTTCCCCGCCTGGCGTCGCCGCGCGGCCGTAGAGCGGGATGGTGGGGAAGAGTTCGCGGTGCAGCTTCACCGCGCCGGCCATCACCGCGCCGCGTCCGCGCAGCGTCGTGCCGGCCATGCCCCAGCCGTAGATTGCGACCACCGCCTCGCCCGGGCGGGCGGCCTGGTCCTGCGGCGGGTTGACGCCGTCGAAGACGCCGGCGGCCAAGTCAGGCAGCGCCGCGGCCGTCAGCGGGATAATCGCCATGACGCCAGAGAGTTGTCCATTGACGCTACGGAAGGTAAACGAGGAGGACTGAGTGAGATCCTGGAGCTGCGCCAGGGTTTCCACGGTGGCGATGTTCGGACTGACTGTGCGCGCGGCGAGGGCGCGGCCCTCGATGATCTCGTCATGCGTGGCGAGCGTCAGGCCGAGTTCCCTCAGTCCTCGATGACAGCGTTCTGCGAAATCGCGAATGATCATCATCTTGCCGCCTTCTTGTGCGAAGATGTGTTTTGGTAGAGCGTCAATGTTCGAGTGTGCAGCCTCGAAGTTCGTATGGGGGCCCCACGGCCTTTTGGGTGCCGGATGGACAACGACGACGGCGGTCGCGCCGATTGGGACGATATCAAAACCTTCGTAGCCGCCGCCCAGACGGGTAGTTTCGGCGCCGCGGCCAGGCGGCTGCGCACCACTCAACCCACGGTCACACGGCGTATCGAGGACCTGGAGCTGCGCCTGGGGGCGAAGCTTTTCGATCGTGGGCTACGCGGGGTTTCACTGACCCGGGCCGGAGAGTTGGTTTACGACCGGGCGTTGACCATGCAGCGCGCGTCGCTGGACATCGAGCGCCTGAGCCTGGATCACGAGACGCCGGACGCGGGCGAAGTGACGGTCGCCATGCCTGAGGGATTGGGCGGCTATGTGCTGGGGCAGGAGGTCGCCGATTTCGTCCGCGAGAACCCTGGTATCAAGCTTGGTCTGGATTGCGGATTCTATCCGGAGAACCCCGTCGACAGTCAGGTGGACCTTTCGATCCAGCTGATGGACGCCAGCGGCGTGCCGGAATTGACCGCAACGCCCCTTGCGACGCTGCACTACGCGCTGTTCGCCTCGCGGGAGTACCTGGAAACGTATGGCGCCCCCACGCGGATCGAGGCGGCGGTGGGACACCGCTTCATTTATCACTCCGCCCAGGTCAGCAAGCGCGGGCGCTGGGGCGCGAAAACCTCGGCGTTCATGGAGCTGGCCGAGCCGTCGATGGTGGTGAACTCCTCGACGGTGATGCTGCATGCGATCCAGCGGGGCGCGGGCATCGGTGCGATCCCGACCGCGATCGTGGCGGTGGCGCCCGACCTGGTGATGCTGGACATCCCGCCCTTGGCCAGTTCCACCGTATGGCTGTGCCATCACCGCGAGGCGGCCAAGTCCGGCCGGGTCGCCAAGGTGGCTGAATGGCTGGCGAGCATCTTCGACGCCCGCGAGCGGCCCTGGTTCCGCCCCGAGTTCATCCACCCGCGCGAGTTCAGCGAGTGGTCCTGGCCGGCGGCCACGGCGCGGGGTTGAGCCCGGTTCGGGCCACAACCGCTTCAATCGAGCCTTAACTTTAGTCGCTCAGGGTCATCCCGCTGATATCAATAAGAATCAGGGGGGATCAGCATGGCGGACGGCACGGCCGAGACGCGCCCGTTCGGCCTGGATATCTCCCAGGCCGTCTGCGACCGCGCGACGCGGCTCGCCAGGACCATGTTTTCCGCCCTCGATGCGCAGATCATTTTCCTCAAGGACGGGGAGGTCTGGCGCAGCCGTGACCCGGCCAGCCGCATCCTCCGCGAACGCGACCGGGCGGCCGAGATCGTCCAGGCCAGCGGCGAGCTGCTGTGGATCGAGGACGCCAGGGCCGACGCCCGGTTCGCCGAGAGCCCCGCCGTCGCAGGGCCGCCCTATCTGAGATCCTATGTCGGCGTGCCGATCCGGCTGGCCGACGGCACGACCCCTGGAGTGCTGGCGGTGTTCGGCGATCAGCCGCGCGCCTTTGACGGCGCCTTGGCCTGCCGCCTCGACGATCTGGCGCAATTCGTCGCCGACGAATGGGCGCGCGCCCAGGCGAGCAAGGCCCGCGAGCAGAGCCGCCGTGAGCGCGACGCCATGCAATCGACCCTGGCGGCGATCGTCGAAGCCATGCCCGTGGCGCTGGTGCTCACCGACCGGGAGATGCGCGTGATCGGGGCCAGCCCACGCTGGATCCGGACGCTCGATCTGGGCCAGCAGATCGTCTACGGCCGGACCATCCAGGAATTGGCGCCGTACATGTACGAGCGATGGCAGGAAGCCTATGACCGGGTGCTGTGCGGGGAGGTCATCACGGCCGACCGGCTGCAGGTGGTCGAGCCCGGCGGTGCGATCCGATGGTATCGGGCCGAGCTGGCGCCGTGGCTTACGGCCGACGGCGGAGTCGGCGGCCTGATCATCGCCAGCCACGACATCACCGACATGATCGAAGCTCTGGAAGCGACCGAGCGGTCCGAGCAGCGGCTGATGCTGGCGATGGAGATCGCCGACATCCACGTGTTCGAGATGGATTACGCGCGCCGCGAGCTGATCAAGACCGGGGCCGAGGACACGTTCTTCACCGAGCCGAAGACCTATGAAGAATTGCATCGCGACATCTTCAGCACGATCGACCCGCGCGACCGGGAGCGTGTCGAGGAGGCGTGGCGACAGCATCTGACCGATGGCGAGCCCTATAGCCCTGAGTACCGCCTGGTCCGCAGCGACGAGCGCGAGGTCTGGGCGATGGGCTCGACGCGCCTGATCGCCGACGAGCGCGGGCGTCCGCTGCGGGTGATCGGCGCGCTGCAGAACATCAGCGAGCGCAAGGCCGCCGAGCGCGCCCTGGTGCAGGCCAAGGAAGACGCCGAGGCTGCGAACCGGGCCAAATCGACCTTCCTGGCCACGATGAGCCACGAGATTCGCACGCCGCTGAACGGCGTGCTGGGCATGGCCCAGGCGATGTCGGCCGAGAATGGGCTGTCGGACATCCAGCGTGAGCGGCTGGAGGTGATCCGGCAGTCGGGCGAGACGCTGCTGGCGATCCTCAACGACGTCCTGGATCTGTCGAAGATCGAGGCCGGCAAGCTGGAGCTGGAAGAGGCCGACTTCGACGTCGCGGCGCTGGCGCGCGGAGCGCATGCGGCGTTCACGGCGATCGCCAACAAGAAGGGGCTCTCGTTCGCCCTGGCGATCGAGCCCGCAGCGCTGGGCGTCTATCGCGGGGATTCCACCCGCGTGCGGCAGATCCTCTACAACCTCGTCTCCAACGCCTTGAAGTTCACGGAGCAGGGCGAGGTGCGGGTCATCGTCGACCGTGACGCCTCCGGGCTGCGGCTCAGCGTGTCCGACACCGGCATCGGGATCGCGCCGCACCGGCTGGCTGCGCTGTTCCAGAAGTTCGAGCAGGCCGACGCTTCCACCACCCGGCGCTATGGCGGCACGGGCCTGGGGCTGGCGATCTGCCGTGAGCTGGCGGGGCTGATGGGCGGCGCCATCGATGCGCGGAGCGAGGTGGGTGAGGGCACCACGTTCTTCGTGACCCTGCCGCTGACCTGGGTTGGCGCCAGCGTGGCTTTGCCGACGCCGCCGACGGTCAGCGACCAACAGCCCGAGGCCAGCGCCTGTTCGGCGCTGCGGGTGCTGGCGGCGGAGGACAACACCGTCAACCAGCTGGTTCTCAAGACCCTGCTGCACCAGATCGGCGTGGATCCGTTCATCGTCGAGAACGGCCTGGAGGCTGTGCGCGCCTGGGAGAGCGGCGAGTGGGAC
The DNA here is from genome assembly GCF_001425305.1 of Phenylobacterium sp. Root1290. GTDB lineage: Bacteria > Pseudomonadota > Alphaproteobacteria > Caulobacterales > Caulobacteraceae > Phenylobacterium. The sequence continues at coordinate 159,248 of NZ_LMEE01000005.1, forward strand.
GTGATCCTGATGGATGTGCAGATGCCGGTCATGGACGGACCAAGCGCCTGCGCCCTGATCCGCGGCCGCGAAGCCCTGGAGGGACGGCCGCGAACCCCGATCATCGCCCTGACAGCCAACGCCATGGCCCACCAGGTGGCTGAGTACGCCGGGGCCGGGATGGACGGGTTCGTGCCCAAGCCGATCGAGGTCGGGCGGCTGTTCGAGGCGCTGCAGAAGGTGCTGGAAGACGGGGCCGAGACGAGGGCGGCCTAGCTTCGACGCGATTAGCGCGTGTTAACTACGACTTTGGGTAGAATAATTCGCGCGATCGGGGCATTTGGAGGGACCCAGTTCCCTTTGAGTAAGTCCCTATGGCCGCGCCGACGCTCACGATCACTTGCGACAAGATCACGCTGAAAGCCGGCGAGACGGCGACCGTCACGTTCACCTTCTCCGAACTCCCCATGGGGTTTTCGCTCGGCGATGTGAGCGTGACCGGGGGCTCGATTTCTGTTCTGGAGCCAACAGCTGATCCGCTGGTCTACGAGGCAAGCTTCACGCCCACGGCTGGGGTCGCTGCCGGGTCCGCCACGATCTCGGTGGACAACGCTTCCTATACGAACGCGGCAGGCGATGACGGCGCGGGCGCTTCCGGCCCGTCGCTCATGATCCAGACCTTGAGGCCGTCGGCGACGGTCGGCCTCGCCGACGCGGCGCTGAGAATCGGCGAGACCAGCCTGGTGACGATCAGCTTCTCGGAGGCCGTCAGCGGGTTTTCGAACGCCGACCTGACCGTCGCGAACGGGACGCTGTCAGCGGTCGCTTCCGCAGATGGCGGGGTCACCTGGGAGGCGACGTTTGCGCCAAGCGCCAATGTGACGGATGCGACGAACGTCATCACGCTGGACATGAGCGGCGTCATGGGCGCCAGCGGCAACGCCGGGGCGGGCACAAGCGACTCCGGCAACTACACGGTCGATACCGTTCGCCCGACCGCGACGGTGGTGCTTGCCGACCTGGCCTTGGGGATCGGGCAGACCAGCAATGTCACCTTCACGTTCTCGGAAGCCGTGACCGGGTTCACCAACGCAGATCTGATGATCGACAATGGTGCGCTATCTGCCGTGAGCAGCAGCGACGGCGGTGTCTCCTGGACGGCCACGTTCACGCCGACGGCCAGCGTAAACGACAACAGCAATGTCATTGTGCTCGATTTGACCGGCGTGACCGATCTGTCGGGCAACGCAGGGTCGGGTACGGTCAACTCTCTGAACTACGTCGTCGATCACCAACGGCCCGTGGCGACCGTAAATCTGGCCGATCCGGAGCTGAAGGCCGGCGAGACCTCGCTGATGACGGTCACGTTCTCGGAGGCGGTGATCGGCTTTACCATTGACGACCTGTCGACCCCGAACGGAGCGCTCACGGCGATGAGCAGCGGCGATGGCGGGATCACCTGGACAGCGACCTTCACGCCGGGGGAGGGCGTCCGCGACTACACCAACGTGATCGGCTTGGACAATACAGGCTACACCGACCTGGCCGGAAACGCCGGGGCGTCGCCGACGTACTCCGCCAACTTCACAATCGCCACGGTGCGCCCGACGGCGACCGTTGTCGTGGACGCCACCGCACTCAAGGCGAGCGAGAGCAGCGACGTAACGATCACGTTCTCGGAGGCCGTAAACGGCTTCGACCGAGGCGATCTGACCGTCGAGAACGGGACGCTCACGAATCCCAGTAGCACCGATGGCGGTGTCACTTGGACCGCCACCCTGACGCCGAACGTCAACGTCAGCGCCGCATCGAACGTCATCACGCTGGATCTGACCGGGGTGGCTAACGGGGTTGGCAACGCCGGTACAGGAAGCGCCGTTTCCGGCAACTACGAGATCGACACCGCCAGGCCTTCGGCGACGAGCATCATTGTCGGCAATCCGACAATCCAGGCGGGGCAGACGACCCTGGTTACGATCGAGTTTTCCGAACCAGTTGTTGGTTTTGGCCTTTCCGACCTGTCGGTGGAAAACGGCGTGCTCAGCAACCTCGCCACCAGCGACAACAAGACCTGGACGGCGACGCTTACCCCGACCGTCGGCGTGAGCGACGCAACGAATCTCATCCTGCTGGATAGTTCCCTGGTGACCGACGACGCGGGCAACGCGGGGTTAGGAATTTCGATCTCCAACAACTATGCGGTCGGCTACGTGCCGCCGCAGCCGGCCAGCGACGACGACGTGATCGCGCTGCCTGCTGAAGGGGGATCGGTATCGGCCGGACCGGGAAGCGATAGCGTCGGCGGCGCGGGCGGGGCCGACCTGATCCAGGGCAACACCGGAGACGACACCCTGAGCGGAGCCGGTGGCGACGACATCGTGCGCGGAGGCCAGGACAACGACTTCGTGCACGGCAACGCCGGGGCCGACCTGCTGTTCGGGGACCTGGGCAACGACAGCGTGTTCGGCGGCCAGGGCGACGATTTCGTCCAGGGCGGCCAGGGGAACGACTACGTGCTGGGCGATCTGGGGCGCGACAGCGTGCTGGGCGGACAGGGCGGGGACACGGTCTTCGGCGGGGGCGGCGACGATTATCTGTCCGGCGACCTGGGCGATGATGTGCTGATGGGCGGCGCGGGCGCCGACCTGTTCAACTTCACCGGCGGAGGCGGCCGCGATGTGGTGATGGACTTTTCTCAGGCCGAAGGCGACCGCATCCGCATCTCGCCGGCGGACGCAGCTGATTTCGGGGCGTTGTCGGCCAAACTCGTCACCGACGGCGGCGACACAGTGATCGACCTTGGCGGCCAGACCATCGTGCTGGCAGGGGTGGCGAAGTCGGCGCTGACGGCGGCCGACTTCGTGTTCGGCTGACCTATTCGGCCGGTTCGGTGGTGCGGACGACTTCGTACGCCTCGGCGTCGAAACCGGCGACGGCCTGAGCGTAGGCCTGGGCTGAGCCGGGCCAGTTGTTGAGGATCTTGCCCTCGGGGGTCTTGTACCAGCTGGTGCAGGTTCCGGCCCACGGGGTGTGGGCGAGCTCTGCCTGGATCTTGTCGTTGTAGGCGGCCTGGACGTCCGAGTTGACCGACACTGGCCGGTCTTGGGCCAGGGCCTGCAGTACGTAGCCCACCTGGGCCTCGATCATGTAGATGATCGAGTTGTGGCCGAGGTTCGTGTTCGGGCCGTAGAGCATGAAAAGGTTGGGGAAACCGGAAACGCTGATCCCTAGATAGGCTTCCGGCCCGGACTTCCACGCCTGGGCGAGGGTGACGCCACCCACGCCGTGGATGGCGGTCTCACCTGCGAATGACTTGGTCTCGAATCCGGTCGCGTAGATCACGACATCGGCCTCATGCAGTCGGCCGGTCTGGTCGACGACGCCCTGCGGCGTCATGCGGGTGATCGCCTCGGTGACGAGTTCAACGTTCGGCCGCGTCAACGCCGGATAGAAGTCGTTGGAGATCAGTACGCGCTTGCAGCCGACCTCGTAGTCCGGCGTCAACTTGGCGCGCAGTTCGGGGTCGGCGACCTGGGCGTTCAAATGGGCCAGCGGGATCGGCACTTCCTCGACGGGAGCGGTCCCGTTGCGCTTGGCGATGAGGCGGTCCTCGGCCATCTGGAAGATCTCGGAGCGTACCTTCTCCATCAGTTCGGGACGCGCGCGGAACTGGGCCTTTTCTTCTGGGGTGTACGGGCGGTTCATCCGTGGCACGATCCAGTTGGGCGAACGCTGGAAGAGGGTCAGCCGGCCGGCGACCTTGGCGATCTCGGGTACGAACTGGATGGCGCTGGCGCCGTTGCCGATCACCGCCACGCGCTTGCCGGCGAGGTCGATGGAAGCGTCCCACTGAGCCGAATGGAACGCCCGGCCTGCAAAGCTCTCGCGGCCCTCGATCGGCGGCGCCTTCGGCCGGTTGAGTTGGCCCCAGGCGGTGACGAAGGCCTGCGCCGTCACGCTCGAACCGTCGGCCAGGTCGATCGTCCAGCAGCCGGCCGCCTCGTCCCAGACCGCGCCCGTGACTTCCGCGCCGAAGCGGATGTGATCACCGAGTTCGTGCCGGTCCACGACCCCTTCGATATAGGCGAGAATGTCGGGTTGGGCGGAGTAGACCTCCGGCCAATCGGGGTTCGGGGCGAAGGAGTAGGAATAGAGGTGGCTGGGGATGTCGCAGCCGGCGCCGGGATAGATGTTCTCGCGCCAGGTGCCGCCGACGCGGTCGGCTTTTTCGAGGATGACGAATGACGACTCGCCCTGGGCCTTGAGTTGCAGGCCCATGCAGAGGCCGGCGAAGCCCGCGCCCAAAATGGCGACTTTCACGTCCGCGGCCATGTCGTACTCCCCTCGAACTTTCTTGTGTGGGGGACGCTAGCGGCGGGACGATAGGTTATCAACGGTCACATCGACCGGCGCGATCCATCGGCGGCCTCGACATTCGGCGGCGGGCTTGAGAACATTGTTCACGTAGGGAGAACGCCATGCCACGTCGCCGCGTAAGCGCGCTTTCGATTTCGGACCTCCATGGGTGGGCGGGCGCGGCACGATGACCTGGGCCGATCAGGGCGCGCGGCGCCGGCCCTATCATGTGGGCAATCTGCGGACGCTTCTGTTGGATGAGGCGCGGGCGCTGCTGGAGGCTGGCGGCCGCGCAGACCTGAACCTGCGGGCGCTGGCGGCGCGAGCGGGGATCGCCGCGGGATCTGTCTATCACCACTACGCATCCAAGGCTGCGCTGATGGCGGGCCTGGCCTCCATGGGGTTTCGCGAACTGGAGGCCAGCCTGCGGCAGGCGGGCGCCACCGCCGAAGCCACGCCGATCCGTACGACGGCCTTGGCGTACTTCGCCTTCGCCCGCGGCCAACCGGCGCTCTACGAGCTGATGTTCGACGCCGCGCTGATCGCAGAGCCCGAAGTCGCCGAGGCGCGCGACAGCGCCTTTGCGGTTCTGCAGGAGGTCATCGCCAGCGCACCGAGCCAGCAGGGCGTCGACCCGGTGGTGGTCCACAAGGTCGCCCTGGCGGTCTGGGCCTGCGGCCACGGAGCCGCCTCGCTGACACAGGCGGACGAGAGCGGGGATTCACCGCTGATGGAGGACGTGATTCAGGGCCTCGAGGCGCTGTTCCGCCCGCGCTAGGCCTATCCCGCCACGCAACCAGCTGGTCGGCGACGATCTTGCCGAGGCGCCGCTTTGGTTTGGTCTATTGGCTTGATTTTGAGGCCGAAGCCCTTTCGTTAGGCCCATGAGCAAAGGCCCCAAGATCACCGTGGCCGGGGCCGGCGCGCTGGGCCTGACGACGGCCCTGGCCCTGGCGGACGCCGGGGCGCGCGTGACGGTCTTCGATCCGGGGCCCGCCGGGGACAACGCTTCGGGCGTGGCGGCCGGCATGCTGGCGCCGGCCTTCGAGGCGGTGCTGGACGCCAGCGCTGCGCCCCATTTCGAGTTGCTGATGGCGGCGCGCAATCTTTGGCCCGCCCTGGAAGCGCGCATCGGCGTGACCGTGGATCGCTCCGGAGCCGTCGCCGTTGGCGACGATGACTTCCTGGCCCGCGTCGATGGGGGGCTGCGAGGCCTGGGGCTTCACCCGACCGAACTGCAGCGCGGCGCGCTGGCGGGTCTGGCGCCGGGGGTGGCCGAGGCGTGGGGTCGCGGCCTGCTGGTGCGCGAGGACTGGCGGATCGAGGCCTCGAGCACCTTGGCGGCCTTGCGCCGTGCGGCGACGGAGGCGGGGGTCGAGTTTCGCCAGGCGACGGCCACCGGCTTTGAAGGCGCCGAGCGGTTGGTGATCGCCACTGGCGCCGGCCAGGACCTCGCCGTCGTGGCCCCGGAACTGGCCAACCTGTCGCCGATCAAGGGACACATCCTGCGCACGCGCGAGAGGGCCTATCGCGGCGTCGTCGTGCGGGGGCAGGGGGCTTACGTCACCGCCGCGCCCGGCGGGCTGACCATCGGCGCGACGATGGAGGCGGGGCTAGGGGACAGGGCGGTCGAGCCGGCCAGGGTGGAGCCGCTGAGGGCCGCTGGCGTGCGGCTGTTCCCGGATCTGGCCGGGGCCACATTCGAGGCCGAGACCGGGGTGCGGGGCGCGACGCCGGACGGCTTGCCTATGGTCGGGCGCGGGCGGCACCAGGACGTGCTGTTGGCGGTCGGGGCGCGGCGCAACGGCTGGCTGCTGGCGCCGCTGATCGCCCGCTTGATCGTGGCTTGCGTGACGGAAGGGGAAGCTGGTCCCTTTGCCGAAGCCATGAGTCCGGCGAGGTTCGACGCGCCGGCGAAGTAGGGAGAGATCGATGAGCGGCTTCTGGTTGAGCGAGGAACAGGAAGCCATCGTCGAGAGCGTGACCAGGCTCTGCGCAGGGTTCGACGCCGACTACTGGCGCAAGACCGACGAGACTGGCGATTTCCCCGAGGCGTTCGTGGCGGCCATGGCGGCGGGCGGCTGGCTGGGGACGGCGATGCCGGCGGAGCTGGGCGGGGCCGGGCTGGGGCTGACGGAGGCGGCGCTGGTCATGCAGGCGGTGGCGCAGTCGGGGGCGGGGTTCTCGGGCGCCAGCGCCATGCACCTGAACATCTTCGGGCCGATGCCGATCGTCAGGTATGGGAGCCAGGCTCTCAGAAACCGGGCGATACCGCGGCTGATGTCGGGGGAGGACAAGATTTGCATCGGCATCACCGAGCCGGACTCGGGCCTGGACACCACGAGCCTGACGACGCGCGCGGTGCGCACGAACGACGGCTATGTGATCACGGGCCGCAAGGTGTGGACCACCATGGCCCAGCGCGCCAACAAGATGCTGATCATCGCCAGGACCACGCCGAAGGACCAGGTGAAGAAGGCGACCGAAGGCCTGAGCCTGTTCTACACCGACTTCGATCGCAGCAAGATCAGCGCGACGGTGATCCCCAAGATGGGCCGCAAGGCGGTCGAGTCGAACAGCGTCTTCATCGACAATCTGGAGGTCCCGGCCGACGACCTGATCGGCGAGGAGGGGCGCGGCTTCTACTACCTGCTGGACGGGCTCAATCCCGAGCGGGTGCTGTTCGGAGCCGAGGCCGTGGGCCTGGGCCGGGCGGCGCTGGCGCGGGCGGCTGGGTACGCCAAGGAGCGCGTCGTGTTCGGCCGGCCGATCGGCCAGAACCAGGGCGTGGCCCATCCGCTGGCCAAGGCCTGGGCGGAGCTGGAGGCGGCGAACCTGATGGCGTTCAAGGCCGCGGCGTTGTTCGACGCCGGGCGCGAGTGCGGCGCCGAGGCCAATGCGGCCAAGTATCTCGGCGGCGAGGCCGGCTTCCACGCCTGCGAGGCGGCGGTTCTGGCGCACGGGGGCATGGGCTACGCCAAGGAGTTCGATGTCGAGCGCTACTTCCGTGAGGCGATGATCGCGCGGATCGCGCCGATCAGCCGTGAGATGGTGATGAACTACATCGCCGAGCGGGTGCTCGGCCTGCCCAAGAGCTATTGAGCAGGCCGAGACCGGTTCATCCGCCGAGGTTGAAGCGGATGGGGATCTGGATCGTCCCACCTTCTACCGGCTGGCCGTCGCGGGTCATCGGGCTCATCCGGAAGTAGGGGGCGAGCCTCAGGGCGGCGCGGCCGAAGCCTTCGTCGGCCGGCGACTCCCGCGCGACCGAGCAGCCGCTGAGCAGGCCTGCGGCGCTGACCTGGCAAGAGATCGTCGCCGTGCCGCCGATCCCCCGCCGCTGGGCGGAGTCCGGGTAGAAGCGGGCGAGTTCGGCGGCGCCGGGGCGCTTCTGCCAGTTGGGCGCGACGATCACCGACGGCGGCGCCGGGATCGGAGGAGCGGGCGGCGCGATCGTGGTCGGCGGTTCAGTGGGCGCCGGAGCCGGAACGGGCGCCATCGGGATCGGGGCCCGCGTCGTGAACGGGGTGTCGACAATCGCGGCCTGGCGCGGGGCCACGCTGCGTTCGACCGGCTTGGGCTGGATCTCAGTCTTGGGCGGCGGCGTGTAGGTCTGCACGTTGATGATCGGCCCCTCAGGCAGGGCTTCGATCTGGGGCGGGCTCCAGGTCTTCACGGCGAGGTAGGCGGCCAGGCCGCCGTGGACGACGACCGACAAGGCGATGGCGGCCGTGACGGCCGGAGATCGGCCCAATCGGGGCTTTGGCGGGCCCAGCGTGGCCGGCAGGAACTGACGGATGACCATTGGCGACCTCCCTTTGTTTTTCGTCGCTGAAACAAAGGGTCGCGCCGTGATCGTGTCTGGAGCTTGGCCGTCGCGAAGCTGAACCGTGGCGGGGCGGTGGCGAAGTGGCGCCGCCCCGCCAGCGGCGCGGCTAGCCGAACTTCAGCGGGTCGGGGCCGATGCGGCCCTCGGCGGTGTCCAGGGTTGCGAAGGCCGCCAGATCCTCGGCGTCGAGCGCGAAGTCGAAGACGTCGAAGTTCTGGCGCAGGCGGCCAGGGTTGGCCGACTTCGGGATCACCAGGAAGCCGCTGTCGAGGTGCCAGCGGATGATCGCCTGGGCCGGCGTCTTGCCGTGCTTGGCGGCGACCTTGCCGATGATCGGATCCTCCAGAACCTTGCCCTGGCCGAGCGGGCTCCAGCACTCGGTCACCACGCCCAGTTCATCGTGCACCGCGCGCAGGGCGGTCTGCTGGAAGCGAGGGTGCAGTTCGATCTGGTTCACCGCCGGCGTCACGCCGGTCTCGCCGACGATCCGGCGCAAATGATCGGTGGCGAAGTTGGAGACGCCGATGGACTTGGCGCGTCCCTCTTCCTTGAGGCGGACCAGCGCCTTCCAGCTTTCGACATAGAGGTCCTGGGTCGGGCAGGGCCAGTGGATCAGGTAGAGGTCGACACTGTCGCGGCCCAGGCGCTGGAGCGACTTGTCGAAGGCCTTGAGGGCGCGGTCGTAGCCCTGGCTTTCGTTCCAGAGCTTGGTGGTCAGGGCCACTTCGGCGCCGGCCGCGGCGCGCTTGAGGCCTTGGCCGACCCCGGCTTCGTTCTGGTAGATGGCGGCGGTGTCGACATGGCGATAGCCCGCGTCCACCGCGGTCTGCACGATGTTCGCAGCTTCGTCGTCCGGCACCTGCCAGACGCCGAGACCTAGTTGCGGCAAGGCCGCCCCGTCGTTGAAGCGGATCGTGGGCTGCGTCATGGAAGCACCTTGCGTTGAAGCCAGACGGCCAAGATTGGAACTCGGTCGACGACGTGCAAGGCGCGCCTCAGCTTTGTCCAGCGACAAGGGCGGCGGGCGCCTGGGCGGGGTCGCTCGCCGCGCTTGCGCGAGGCGAGCGACAGTCGGTCCTCAGGAGCCGCCGGTTGCGCCGAACTGCAGGGTGTCCATCACCTTCTCGAGATTGAAGCTGCCCGCCCTCTGGGCCGGCGGGAACGCCTTCAACGTCTCGAGATACTCGCCGATGATGTCCTGGCACGGGACCAGGATGAAGGCCCGATCTAGATACCAGTCCCAGTACGTGTTCGAGGTGATGTCGGCGAACTCGTAGGGATCGGTGCGGAGGTTGAACAGCTTCGGGATGCGGCCGGTGACGAAGGGGCGGCCCCAGATTTCCAGTGTTCCCTCGGCCTTCTGCTCCATGAACACGACTTTCCAGTTGTCCATGCGCAGTCCGGCCACTTCGCCTTCGTCGGTGAAGTAGATGAAGCCCTTGCGCGGGCTCTTCTCGCCCTTGGTCAGGTGGCCCACGAGGCTGTCGCCGTCGAGGTGGGACTTGAACGTCTTGCCGTTGAGGGTGGCGCCCTTCTTGAGGTCCTCCTTGATCGAGGCGGCGCCCGCCATTTCGGCGAAGGTCGGCAACCAGTCGAGGTGCGAGACGATGTCGTTCGAGACCGAGCCAGCGGGAATCTTGCCCGGCCAGCGGACCATGGCGGGCACGCGGTAGGCGCCCTCCCAACTGGTGTTCTTTTCTGACCGGAACGGCGTCGTACCCGCGTCGGGCCAGGAGTTGCAGTGCGGTCCGTTGTCGGTCGAGTACATGACGAAGGTGTCGTCGGCGATGCCCAGTTCGTCCACGAGGTCGAGCAGGACGCCGATCGCCTTGTCGTGATCGATCATCACGTCGTGATACTCGCTCTGCCAGCGCCCGGCCTGACCCCTGCTTTCCGGCTTCACGTGGGTGCGGAAGTGCATGTGGGTGGTGTTGAACCAGACGAAGAAGGGTACGCCGGCCTTCACCTGCTCGCGAATGAAGGCGACCGATCGTTCGGTGACCTCGTCGTCGATCGTCTCCATGCGCTTCTTGGTCAGCGGGCCGGTGTCCTCGATCGACTGCCCGCCCTTGCCGTCGGCCTTGCAGTGCAAGACCCCGCGCGGGCCGAAGCGCTTGCGGAAATTGGGGAACTCCTTGGCGTCGGGATAGTCGGGGTTCTCCGGCTCCTCCTCGGCGTTGAGGTGGTAGAGATTGCCGAAGAACTCGTCGAAGCCATGCATGGTCGGCAGTTGCTCGTCGCGGTCGCCGAGGTGATTCTTGCCAAACTGGCCGGTGGCGTAGCCCTGGGCCTTGAGCACAGTGGCGATGGTGGGGATTGAGTCCTTCATGCCCTCCTTGGCGCCAGGCATGCCCACCTTGGTGAGGCCGGTGCGAAGGCCGCCTTGCCCCGTGATGAAGCTGGCGCGGCCGGCGGTGCAACTCTGCTCGGCGTAGTAATCCGTGAACAGCATGCCCTCACTGGCGATGCGGTCGATGTTGGGCGTGGTGTAACCCATCATGCCCCTGGTGAAGCAGCTGAGGTTCGACTGGCCGATGTCGTCGCCCCAGAGGATCAGGATGTTGGGTTTCTTCGCCATGGTCGCTTTCCTCGCCAGAACCGAAGCCTGGATTCTGGGGGCGGCGCCGGAAGGCGATATCGGGCTTTACCCGCAGGCTTCCATGCAAGATCCCCCTGGCCAGCTATCTCCAGACTGAGGACCGACTTCTTCAACACCATCCACCTGTCTCGGTCATTCGCGAGGGCGGCTCTCAGGTGGACCACCGCCCATGCTCAGGTGTCGGCGCGAGTGACTTTGCAATTGCTGAGGGGTGTAACGCGGGTGGGAAACATAACCTCCAAGGATAGCTCCATGCGCGCCCTTCTGCTTGCGCTCGCCACCGTCAGCAGTCTGGCTGCTGCAGCGCCATCTCTCGCCCAGACCCTGAAGGTGAACCAGAACCTCAGCATCGACGTCACTGGTTTCAGCGGCGATCCGAAGATCTTGCCGGACATGGTGACCAACATCGAGGCCCTGAACGGCGGACGCGTGGCGGCGATCACTTATGACAACGTCGCGGGTGCTCCAGGCTACTCCGCCATCGTGTTGAAGGGGGAGGAGGTCAGGTTCTGGCGGCTCGACAATCCGACCAGCCAAGCGGTTGAGCTTATTGGGGCGTCTGTCCCGGCGTGGATGTTGACCTGGCGGAACCAACGGCGCGCGTCTGCGGTGAAGGCCGCCAAGGTCTCGCTGGCCGACGCGATCCGGACGGCTGAAGCCTCGGAGAAGGGCGCACCGGCGGTCGTGGCCGGCATCGCGAGAAGCGCCTCCAACCCCACGTCGGAAGTCCAGGCCTACATGGTCGGGCTCCTGAAAGACGGCCGGCTGAAGCGCGTCGCGGTGGATACACGATCGGGATCGCCGATCGAGAACCCCGAAGCGCTTGAGTGGTGAGGCAAGGGCGGTAGCTTTTCGGCGGGGTTTGGGGCGGGGCGCCCAGCGAACATGGTTAGCGGCGCGTTAACCATGACCGGGCACACCTGGGCCATGTCGATTCAGGGAATCAAGGGAGTCGTGGAGGCCGCAATTCAGCGGGCCTCGAACGCCACCGGCGTCGACTTCACCTTCCTGATGAAAACCGCGGCGCGGGAGAGCGGCTACAACCCGCGGGCCAAGGCCTCGACCTCCTCGGCGGCGGGCCTGTTCCAGTTCGTCGAGCAAACCTGGCTGGCGACGCTCAAGCAGCACGGCGCCAAGTACGGTTACGCCCGCTATTCGGAGCTGATCACCAAGGGGACCGACGGCCGCTACCGGGTGGCGGGGGCCGAGGCGCGCAAGGCGGTGATGGACCTGCGGCTGGATCCGCACGCGGCCTCGCTGATGGCCGGCGAACTGACGTCGGACCACGCCTCCTATCTCAAGGGCAGGGTCGGCCGCACGCCGACCGCCGGCGAGCTGTATGCCGCGCACTTCCTGGGACCGCAGGGATCGGCGCGGCTGATCGAGGCTGTCCGCACCCAGCCTGGGGCCAGCGCCGCGGCCTTGTTTCCCGACGCGGCGGGGGCCAACCGCTCGATCTTTTATCGCAACGGCCGAGCCGCCACGGTTTCCGAGGTCTACGCCAACCTGACCAAGGGCGCGAACGGCCCAGCGGCGACGGGCGCGCGGCAGCCGGCGCCGAGCACCGAATTCGTCCAGTACGCGTCGGCGCGCCAGCAGGCGGTGCAATCAAGCCAGGACGCCATGGTCGACCTGATCCTGCGGGGCGTGAAGTCCGACGACGACGCGAGCGCCAGCCGCCGCGTGACCGGCTCGCTGTTCACCAGCGAGATGCTGCGCGTCCTGTCCGAAGCGCGCGACAAGGCAAGCTGAGCGGGCGCAGCTAGGCGGCGGCGCCGGCGCTGAGCATGGCCTCGATCTCCGCGGTGGAATAACCGAGCTCTGCGAGGACTTCGCGCGTGTGCTGCCCAAGGCCCGGGGCAGGCGGGCGACGGTCGGCTTCGGCGCCCGGGAAGCGGGCCGGCGCGGCGGGTGAACGGTAGGCGCCGCCATGGCCGTCCTCGATCTCGACGAAGGCGCCGGCGGCGGCGGCCTGCGGGTCGGCGGCGACCTGGGCGGGCGTCTGGACCGGCGACCAGACCAGATCGACCTCATCCAGCCGGCGGGCGATCTCTTCGAAATCCAGGGCGGAGAAGGCGGCGTCGAACTGCTCGACCAGGGCGGCGCTGTTCTGGCGGCGGACGCGGCCGGAGGCGAAGCGCTCGTCGGCGGGCAGGTCGGGCCGATCGAAGGTCTTGCAGAGCAGTTGCCAGTCGTTGCTGGCGCCGCGCGGGTTCAGCACGAACCAATGGCCGTCGCGGCTGCGGTAGAAGTTGGCCAGCGGATCGAAGGGCGCGCTGCGCGGCCGGTTCGAGGCGAGCTTGCCGAAGGCCAGCTGCACGGCGAGGTCGGAGCTGACGGCGTAGATGCCGGTGGCCAGCAGGGACGTCTGGACCACGCGACCGACGCCAGTGCGCTCGCGCTCATAGACCGCCGCGAGGATCGCCGAGACCGTGGCGAGCGAAGTCATGTGGTCGCCGACCCCGGTGCGCAGGATAAATGGGTCCGTGCCCTTGGGCGCGTGCATGTGCGCGACCCCGGCCCGCGACCAGAAGGCGGTGACGTCGAAGCCGGGCTTGCCGGCGTCGGGGCCGTCGAGGCCGTAGCCGGTGACCATGGCGTAGATCAGCCGCGGATTGGCGGCCCGCAGGGTCGTCTCGTCCAGCCCGGCGCGCTTGAGCGCGGCGGGACGCACATTGGTCAGGAAGATGTCCGCCTGGCCGGCGAGCCGGGCGAGGGCGTCGCGGCCTTCCGGCTTGGAGATGTCGAGGACGACGGCGCGCTTGCCGCGATTGTCGAGGCCGAACGTGGGATTGCCGGAAATCTCGCCCTTGGCGTCGCCGAACACGTGGCGCATCGGGTCGCCTTCGGGGCGCTCGACCTTGATCACCTCCGCGCCCCAGTCGGCCAGGACGCCGGCCGCGCCCGGGGCGGCGATATAGGAGGCGAATTCCACGACCTTCAGACCCTGCAGCAGCACGTGGCGCCCTCCCTTGTTGTTGGGGGCATCTTGGCGCTCGCCGGGCGCGGCCTCAAGGCTGCCCGGGCGTCAGGTCAGGCGAAGGCGCGTGCCGGGGTCTCGCCGCGCTCGACCGCGACGGCGTCGGCCACGGCGCGGGCGACGGCCGAAACGCTGACCGGCTTGCGCAGGACAGAGTCGGCGCCGGCCTGGGTGCACTCGTTGGCTTCGTCGGCGTCGCCGCCGATCACGGCGACGATCGGGACCAGGGCGATGGCGCCTTCCAGTTCGCGGACCGCGGCGATGGCGGCGGGGCCGTCCATGTTGGGCATGCGCCCGTCGATCATCAGCAGGTCGAACTCGCAGACCCGGGCGAGATCGACGGCGCGGCGGCCGTCGACGGCGTGGACGACCTGGTGGCCGAGCTGTTCGAGGACGGCGCGCAGCATGGCGGCGTTGAGGGCGTCGTCCTCGGCGATCAGGACGCGCAGGCGCTGGCGGGTCTCGGTCTGGACAGCGCCGAGCTCGACCGGCGTCTCGATCTCTCCGGTGGGCTGGGCCTCAACGTCGAAGGGGAGTTCCAGGCGGAAGCACGAACCGACGCCGACGGCGCTGTGGGCCGAGAGCTCGCCGCCCATCAGGCGCGCCAGCTGACGCGAGAGCGACAGGCCAAGGCCCGCGCCGGAGGTGCCGGCGCTGGTGCGGGCGATCCGGTTGAACGGCTCGAAGGCCTGTTCGAGCTCTTCATGCGCCAGGCCAGGGCCAGTATCGGCGATCTCGACCGCCAGGCGGCCCGAGGCGGCCAGTTCGACCCGCGCCTCGACGCGGCCGCGGACGGTGAATTTCAGCGCGTTGCCGAGCAGGTTGGCCAGGATCTGGCGGGCGCGGTGGGCGTCGGCGACGGCCGCGCCGCGCTCACGCGAGGCCAGATCGGGCGCGATGTGCAGGGTGAGCTCCAGGCCGCGCGAGGCGGCGTTGGGGCGGTTGAGGATGACCAGGTCGCGGATCAGGGCGACGGCGTCGAAGGCGTGGGTGTCGACCTCCAGGCGGCCCGCTTCGGCGGTCTCGGAATCGAGCGTGGTGTTGAGCACCGAGATCAGGTCGTTGGCGGCGTCCAGCGCCGCGGACAGCTGCTCGCGAGAGGGGGCGCTGCGGCCGTTGTGTCCGACGGCGGACGCCAGCACGTGGGCGACGCCGGTCAGGCCGTTGCGGATCTCGTGGCTGAGGGTGGCGACCAGGTCCGACTTCGACTGGGCGAGCTGGCGCGCTTGGTCCATGCGCAGGTCGCGGTCGGTGATCAGCACCTCGCGCTCGGCGGCCAGGGCGAACTGGCGGCGCAGAATGCGGTTGAGGATCAGGGCGAGGGCGAAGGCCAGGGCGATGCCGCCCCAGGCCAGGTTGGCGAGGCTGCGCTCCTCGGCGTTGCGCAGCAGGAAGTAGAGCGGGCCTGCGGCGGTGGCGGCGCCGACAATCAGCAGGCTGGGCAGCCAGGGGGCGGTGAAGAAGATCACCATGACCGCGGCGGCGACCGAGATCAGCATCAGTTCACCGCGAACCGGCCCGGCGCCGTCGCCGAACGCCGCCAACTGGGCGACCGCGGCGGCCCAGATCAGGCCGCAGAGGATGTGGACCTGGCCACGCTTGCGCAGGTTGAGGGCCTCAGGCTCCTTCAGCCAGTTCACCGCGGCGTAGAAGACGCCCCAGGCGACGGCGAAGATGGCGAAAGTGCCGGTCATCCAGACGGCGTTCTGCGCGTAGGAGCCGGCCCAGACCAGAATCGGCAGGCTGATGGTGAAGACGCCCAGCGCGTAGGGCAGCAGGGATGTCTGGGTCTCAAGCGCCTGCTGGGTGACCGATGACCCGCCTCGGGTCTTTAGTTTATCGGTCTCGACCAGCATGAATGGGGTTCCTCGGCGGCTGGCCAAGACCCTAGCGCGGCAGGGTTGGCGGAGGGTTACGCGGCAAGGTAAATCCACAGCCGGGCGAGCAACCGTTCATTAAGCTTAACCCTAGATTATCCTTTTGGCGGGGGCTGACGCCCCTATCGGGGGCAGGGGTATGGCGACGACGCGGGCGGCGCTGACGGACGAAGACATCCGCACGCTGGTCAGGGGCGCGACGCCAGACGAACGCGCCTTCGCCGCGCGGAAGATCTGCCGCCGACTGGACGCCGCCGTGCTCAGCGAAGACGACCGCGGCCATGCGCAGGACATCCTGCGGGTGATGGCGCGCGACGCCGCCGAGATGGTGCGCGAGGCGCTGTCGATAACCTTGAAGAGCTCGCCGTTGGTGCCGCACGATGTGGCGCTGCAACTGGCCCGCGACGTGGAAACGGTCTGCCTGCCGATCCTGGGCGCGTCGCCGGTGTTCACCGACGCCGATCTGGTCGAGATCGTGCGGCTGGGCGAGCCGGTGCGTCAGGTCGCGATCGCCAAGCGGCCGCAGGTGTCGAAGGCGGTGACGCGGGCGATCGTCGATCATGGCGCGGAGAGTGCGGTCGAGGCGGCGTGCGCCAACGACAACGCCGACTTCGCCGACCAGACGCTGAGCGACGCGGTCGAGCGGTTCGAACGCTCCGAGCAGGTGCTGGCGGCGGTGGCCTATCGCAACGCGCTGCCGCTGGCGGTGACCGAGAAGCTGGTCAGCATGGTCAGCGAACAGGTTCGCGACCACCTGCTGAACCGACACGAGATTTCCGCCGAGCTGGCCCTGGAGATCGCCATGGGCGCGCAGGAGCGCGCGACGGTGGACCTGGTGGACCAAGCCGGGCGGACCAGCGACGTGAAGGCCTTTGTCAGCCATCTGCGCCAGCATGACCGGCTGACCGCCTCGCTGCTGCTGCGGGCCCTCGCCCAGGGGCACATGACCTTCCTAGAGTGGGGACTGGCCGAGCTGGCCAGCGTGCCTCACCACCGCACCTGGCTGATGATCCACGACGCCGGCCCGCTGGGGCTGAAGGCGGTCTATGACCGGGCCGGGTTGCCGGCGCGGCTCTACGGCGCCTTCCGGGCCGGGGTGGACACATATCACTCCATGGAGTTCGACGGTGGCGCGCGGGACCGCGAGCGCTTCCAGGAGCGGATGCTGCATCGCTTCCTGACCCAGCCTGAGATCGCCGGGCGCGAGGACACTGACTACCTGCTGGACAAGATGGACAGGCTGTCGGGCGCGGCCCGCGCGTCCTATCAGGAAAAGGCCGAGGCGCGGCGTCAGGCCAGCGCCTAACTGCCCTAGCGTCATACTTGCGTGCGCGGGGAGGGGCTCCCAAGCTGCGCGCCATGACATCGCCAGACATCAAGCCCGCCGCCACGATTCTGCTGCTGCGCGACGATCCGACGTTCGAAGTGCTGATGGTGAAGCGCCATCACCAGATCGACTTCGCCTCCGGAGCGCTGGTGTTTCCGGGCGGCAAGAGCCATGCGGGCGACCACGACCCGGCCTGGAAGGGCCAGGCGCTAGGCTGGGCGGAGTTCGACGCCGAGCAGCGCGGCCTGCGCATAGCGGCGATCCGCGAGGTGTTCGAGGAGGCGGGCATCCTGCTGGGCCGCCGCTCGGACGGATCGCCGATCGGCGGGGAGTCGGCGCCGCTGGACGTGCGTCAGAAGGTGGATGCGGGCGAGCTGGCTTTTCTTGACGTGGTGCGCGAGCTGGACGTCGTCATCGATCTGAATGCATTGACGATTTTCGCGCGCTGGATCACGCCGCCGCTGACGCCCAAGCGCTTCGATACCTGGTTCTATGTGGTGACGGCGCCGGACGACCAGCTGGCCGCGTGCGATGGCCGCGAGACGGTCGACGCCGAATGGATCTCGCCGCTCGAGGTTCTGCGGCTGGCCGAGGCCGGCGAGCGGAAGGTGATCTTCCCGACCCGCATGAACGTAAAGCTGTTGGCCGAAGCGGTCAGCGCCGACGATTGCGTCGCGCAGGCCCAGGCGCGGACCCTGGTGACGGTGGAGCCGCAGATCCAGGATCGGCCGGACGGCAAGGTTCTGGTTCTGCCGCCGGACGCCGGCTATGGCGTGGTCGAGGAGCCGCTGTCGAGCGTGATGTAGACGCCGTCAGGCCGCGGCGGCGACCTTGCGTTCCAGCTCTTCGATCAGGATGCGGCCGACGGGATGGTCGTCGGTCTTGATGTCGTCGCGCACGGCCGCCTTGATGGCGTCGATGTGGGCGTCGACCAGGGCCAGCGACACGGTCAGGCGCTTGTCCTTGTCGTCGATCAGCCGGCACAGCGAAGCGCCGATGCGGGTGATCAGCGGGAATTCATAGGTCGTGCCCAGACCCTTCAGGTCGTGAGCGCGGAGGTAGAGGGTTTCCATGGTCTCGGCGGAAACGCCTTCGTCGCGGACGCGCGCGCGGGAAGCGTCGAGCTTGACCACTTCTTCGGAAAGCCATTGGGCGAAGTTGCCCGACAGGCTCTTCAGGGCGGCTTCGGCCTTGGCGATGGCGCTCGGGTCGATCGCACCGAACCGGCCACCGACCTTCAGACGAAGGCTGGGCGGCTGCATGACCGGATTCTGTTGGCTCACTACGCGGCCTCCTAGGACAACATGCGTCAGCCTAGAGGGCAGGCGTTAACAACGAATGAGCCCGGAACCAGCGGTAATCACACAGAAAACTGCTCGGCCAGGACGCGCTCTTCGAGGCTTCGGCCAGCGTCGAACAGCATGTGCAACGCCACGTCGCGGTTCTCGGCGATCTGTACCCGGACCACATCGCGGACCTCGAAGTTGTCGGCCACCGCGCTGACGGGTCGCTTGTCGGCTTCCAGGATTTCGAAGGTGACCTTGGCGGTGTGGGCGAGCAGGGCGCCGCGCCAACGGCGGGGGCGGAAGGCGCTGATCGGGGTCAGCGCCAGCACCTTTGCGTCCAGCGGAATGATCGGGCCGTGGGCCGAGAGATTGTAGGCGGTCGAGCCGGCAGGGGTGGCGACCAGAGCGCCGTCGCACGACAGCTCCGCCAGCCGGACCTTGCCGTCGATCGAGATGCGCAGCTTGGCGGTCTGGCGCGTCTGGCGCAGCAGCGAGACCTCGTTGATGGCCAGCGCCTCAAGGCGGCGGCCGTCGGCATCGACGGCGACCATCGACAACGGATGGATGATCGCCTGCTCGGCCGCGTTGATCCGCTCCAGGAGCGCGTCCTCGCTGTACTCGTTCATCAGGAAGCCGACCGAGCCGCGGTTCATGCCGTAGATCGGCCGGCCGCCCTTCAGGTTCTCGTGCAGGGTTTCGAGCATGAAGCCGTCGCCGCCGAGGGCGACGATGACCTGGGCCTCGTCGTCGGAGGCCTGACCATAGCGCGCGATGAGCGCTTCCTTGGCCTCCTGGGCCTCGGGGCGGTCGCTGGCCGCGAAGGCGAGACGGGTCACGAAGGGCTCAGGCTTGAACATGGCCGGGCAAAAGTCCGTGAAACGGGCGATCCGTCAACCGGGGTTCACGGCCTGGCGGAAAGCGGCGCCCGCGAAGTGGGCGTCGAACGGCCCAAAGGCGCCGCCGGCGCGGCGCGCGCCTTCCTGTCCGCCGCCCGGCAGGCCGTGGTTCAGGTTGCGAACCATCTGGAGGATGGTCGGGAAGACGCTGCGGTCGATGCCGACGGCGGCGCAGGCCAGGGCCAGCAGCTCTGGGCGGTCGGAGTCGACGGCCCGGCGCACATGGGTCGGATCAAAGCGGCCGATCGACGCCAAACTGGCCAGAAACAGGGTGAGGCGGCCTTCCTTCAGCGCGCGCAGCAGATAGCCGGGACGCAGCTGGCCGGCGGCCTCGAGCTTGGCGACCAGCCGCCGCTCCATCTCCTCGCGCTCGCCCTCGCGGGCGTGAGGCGCGGCGACTTCCGGCGTAGCCAGGCCGCCATGGGCCTCCTGGACGGAAACGGCCAGGGCGGCGTCGAGCGCGGCGGCGTCCAGGCGAAAGCGATCGACCAGCGAATGGCGCAACGCCTGTCCGACCCAGACGTAGAGCTGGCGGGCCAGACCGCCGGTCAGACCGGGGTGACGCGCAAGCGGCGAGCGAAGCGCGGCGTTGCGTTCGGATGCGGCGACCAGCACCGCGAGGTCATGCTCGGCCACGGCAGCCGTCGCGTTGCCGGCCAGGGCGGTCAGCACCGCCGGTTCGCTGTGCTGGAGAATGGCGGCCACGACGGGTGGACCGATGTTGGGGCGGCGGGCGACTTCGATCTGGTGCTCGATCGTCGCCTCGACCAGCAGGCGCACCAGGTCGTGGTCCTTGAGCACCGGGCTGCTGGCGATGACGGGGCGGGCGATCTCGATGTCATCCAGAGCCAGCACGTTGACGAGAGCCGACGGCGCCCAGTCCGCCTGGGCCAGCTTCTCCGACAGACGTCGGCGGATGTCGCGTTCGGCCTCGACGACGAGCGACATGAAGATCGAGTTCAGCAGGGCCTGGACCGGCTTGGATGTCATCAGGTCGGCGGCGCCTTCGCCGTCGTCGCAGAGATCGACGATGGCCAGCAGCAGACGCTCGCGGTCGGCCGGCGCGCGGCTGCGGGCCAGACTCAGCAGGTCATCGGTCTTGGCGGCCACGCTCAAACTGGCATCCCCGGCGCTCACTTCGAATCTGCGCCGAGCGGATGAAAACATGGTTACAACCTGTTGACCATGTGGGCGCGAGTCGTGCGCCGAGTGAGATCTGCGGAGGTGGAGAATGGCGGAACCTCTGATCCTGGCCTTGGACCAGGGCACCACTTCGACGCGGGCGATCGTGTTCGACGCCACCGGCGCGCCGGTGGCCGAGGCGGGCCGCCCGCTGCAGCAATTCTATCCTGACGACGGCTGGGTGGAGCATGACGCCGAGGAGATCTTCGAGGCGTCGGTGACTGTCATGCGCGAGGCGCTGGCGAAGACCGGTCGGCCGATCGAGGACGTGGCGGCGATGGGGATCACCAATCAGCGTGAGACCGTGGTCGTCTGGGACAAGGCGACCGGCAAGCCGATCCACCGGGCGATCGTCTGGCAGGACCGCCGCACGGCGCCCACCTGCGAGCGCCTGCGCGCGGCAGGTCGCGAGCCGCTGGTCACCGAGCTGACCGGACTGCTGCTCGACCCCTATTTTTCCGGCACGAAGATCGCCTGGATTTTGAATGCGGTGGATGGCGCACGGGCCCGGGCGGAGGCCGGCGAACTGCTGGCCGGCACCATGGACAGCTGGGTCATCTGGAAACTGACGGGCGGCAAGGTCCACGCCACCGACGCGACCAACGCCTCGCGCACCATGCTGTTCGACCTGAAGGCGCAGGCGTGGTCGCCCGAGATGCTCGAGATGCTGGACGTGCCGGCGGCCCTGATGCCGACGGTGTTGGACTGCGCCGGCGACTACGGCTCGACGCAGAGCGAGTTGCTGGGGCGAGCCATCCCGATCCGCGGCGTGGCGGGAGATCAGCAGGCGGCCCTGATGGGCCAGGGCTGCATTCGCGCCGGAGAGATGAAGGCCACATACGGCACCGGCTGCTTCATGCTGGTGAACACCGGCGAGCATCTTGCGCCTTCGCGCTCACGGCTGCTGACCACGGTGGCGGCTCGGCTGCATGGTCGCCCCACCTATGCGTTGGAAGGTTCGATCTTCATCGCCGGCGCTGCGCTGCAGTGGGTGAATGAAGGGCTGAAGGTCGAGGGCGGGGGCGCCGGCGTCGAGAAGTTGGCCCAGAGCGCGCGCAGCGATCATGGCGTGGTGCTGGTGCCCGCCTTCACCGGCCTTGGCGCGCCGTGGTGGGACGCCAATGCGCGTGGCGCGCTGTTCGGCATGACCCGCGACACGGGGCTGGCCGAGATCGCCGATGCGGCGTTCGAAGCCTGCGCCCTGCAGACCCGCGACCTGATCGAGGCGATGCGGGCCGATGCGCCCGGCGCGTTCGGCCGCGACGTTGAGCTGCGGATCGACGGCGGCATGTCCCGCAGCGCGTGGTTCAGCCAGCGGCTGTCCGACCTGACCGGCATCGCTGTCGGCCGCGCCACCTACATGGAAACCACGGCGCTTGGCGCGGCGCTGTTCGCGGGCCTGGGGGCGGGCGTCTATGCCAGTGTCGAAGAGGCCGCGGCGGCGCGGCCCTCGACCGAGCGCATGGAACCGACGTTGAGCGTCCATGGCCGGGAAGCGGCCTACGCACGCTGGCTGGACGCGGTGGCGCGCGTGAAGACCACCGCCTGACCGGCTAGGCTCTGAAGACCCAGCGTCGCCAGCGGATCGCCATGCCGGCGATGCCGAAGCCGGCGATCATCAGCGCCCAGCTGATCAGGGATGCGGCCGTCTCGGGCGATGCGACGGTCCCCACGGGCGACGGCGCGACTAATGTCGCCCTGTATATGGTTGCGGCGTCCGGGGCTCCAGCCAAGGTCAGCCCCGCCGCGAACGCGGCAAGTTTCAGCATGTTCCGCACAGGCGACCTCCCGCCTCCGAGCGTGCAGCTACAAATTTTTCCTAAGAGACCCGCCATCCCCAGCCTAGGAACATTCGGGCCGATACGCGGTACTCAAGAGCGCCAGTTGGTTTTGCGCTAACAGAGTTCTCGATCCATCGCCGACGGGTGTCAACGCTCGTTTGCCGTGTAGAATCAAGGTGCGAGGCTGCGCTTGACGGTGATCGCTGTCGGCGCGACTCTAGTAATCAACGATCAGGCAGAAATCACCACAGGGAGGCCGCCATGGCCGATGGTTCGCTGGCGAGCGTGGGCTCGCTGAAGGGCAAGGTTAGCGCTGAGGAATGGCAGGCCCGGGTGGACCTGGCGGCCCTCTACCGGCTGGTCGCGCTGTATGGCTGGGACGACGCGATCTACACCCACATCTCGGCGCGGCTGCCGGGACCAGATCACCAATTTCTGATCAATCCGTACGGCATGTACTTCGGCGAGATGACCGCCTCGGCGCTAGTGAAGATCGACCTGGACGGCAACATCCTCCAGGAGACGCCGTATTTCATCAATCCGGCGGGGTTCACGATCCACTCTGCGATCCATGCGGCCCGCGAAGACGCCCACTTCGTCATGCATCTGCACACCGACCAGGGGGTGGCCGTCGCGGCGCAGAAGGACGGCCTGCTGCCGCTGTCGCAGCACGCGCTGATCGTGCGCACGCAGTTGGCCTATCACGACTATGAAGGCATCGCGCTGAACCTGGACGAGCGCGAGCGCCTCGTGGCCGACATCGGCGACAAGAAGATGATGCTGCTGCGCAATCACGGCACGTTGACCGTCGGGGAGACGGCGGCCGATTGCTGGATCAACATGTTCTACTTGGAGCGGGCCTGTAAGCAGCAGGTCATGGCGCTGTCGGCGGGCCGCGAAAACGTGTTGTTCGCGCCGGAGGCCGCGCAGGACGAAGTGAAAGCGCAGATGGCGCGGGGCCTGGGCGGCAAACTGGCCTGGCCGGGCGCGCTGCGTCAGCTGGATCGGTCGTTGCCGGGCTACGACGTCTAGCGAGGTCCTAGGCAAGGACTGGGCAAGGCGGGCGTCCGGTCTCGGGCGCCCGTTTTCTTTGCAGTTCGCCCCCAATAAGCTTCGTCGAGTATTATCGCCGGAGTTATCGACGATGTATTTCAGCACCGACACGCAAAGCCATCGTTCTGTCACCGGACGGCGCCTATGTCGTCGTCCTAAGACCCGCTTCGATTCAGCCTATTCCGTATCCCTTTTCCGCGCCTTCCCGGAGATTTCGTAACTTGTTGCGACGCCACTTTTTCCTCGTCGGCGCGATTGTGATCCTGGGCCTCATGGTGCTCGCGGGCGGCTGGAAGCTGACCTTGGGCAAGAAGGAAGGTCCCGGAGGCCCCGGCGGCGGCGCGATGGCCGCCCAAAAGGGCGGGGGAGGCGGCGGACGCCCCGGCGGCGGCGGCGGCATGGGCGGCCCCTCGCCAGTGAACGTGGTCGGCGCGCAGGCCAAGACCTTCGTTGACGCCATCGACGTGATCGGCGTCGCCAAGGGACGCCAGTCGGTGACGCTGACGGCGGCGGCGACGCAGCTGGTCGAGAAGGTCCGCTTCAGCGACGGCCAGTCGGTGCCCAAGGGCGCGGTGCTGGTCGAACTGAAGGCCACCGAGCAAAGCGCGGGGATCGCTCAGGCGCAGGCGCGGCTGGTGCAGGCGCAGCGGGACTACGACCGCTGGAAGCAACTCGCGACCCAAGGCTATGCGTCCAAGACCGCCCTGGATCAGCGCGAAGCGACCTATCTGGCCGCCAAGGCCGACGTCGACGCCGCGCGGGCCCGCGAAGGCGACCGCATGATCCGCGCGCCGTTCGCCGGCGTGGTCGGTCTCTCCGACATCGCCCCGGGCGCCCTGGTCAATCCGGGCGCGGCCATCGTGACGCTGGATGACGTGTCGAGCGTTCGCGTCGATTTCGAAGTGCCTGATCGCTACCTGGCCTCGATCCGCGAAGGCCAGCCGATCACCGCCCGGGTCGACGCCTATCCAGGCGAAACCATCCAAGGCCGCATCCAGAAGCTGGACACCCGTATCGACGAACGCACCCGCGCGATCACCGCGCGCGCCGAGTTCCCCAATCCCAGCGGCAAGCTGAAGCCGGGCATGATGCTGCGCGTCTCCATCGCCCAGGGCCAGCGGCAGGTCGTGGCCGCGCCGGAATCGGCGGTTTCGGTCCAGGGCGACGCCGCCTTCGTCTATGTCCTGACCAAGCGCGGCGAGCAGTCGATGACCGAGCAGCGCCCCGTGATCACCGGCGTTCGCCAGGACGGTTTCGTCGAGATCCGCGACGGGCTGCGGGCCGGCGAACAGATCGTCGCCGACGGACTCAACAAGATTCAGCCGGGCCAGCCGGTCCGGATCCTCGTGGCCCAGAAGCCGGGCGCTCAGCCTGAGGCGCGCGCCGCGCGACCCGGCGCATGATGCTGTCCGACATTTCGGTCCGCCGTCCCGTCTTCGCGGCGGTCGCGGCGATCATCCTCTGCGTCGTCGGCGTGGCGGCGTTCGCCTCGCTGACCGTCCGTGAACTGCCCAGCGTCGATCCGCCGGTCGTCTCCATCTCCACGACCTATCGCGGCGCGTCCGCCGAAGTCGTCGAAGAGCGGATCACGGAAGTCATCGAGCGACAGATCTCCGGCATCCAGGGGATCGACCGCGTCAACTCGTCGTCGCGCGACGGCCGTTCGAACATCAATATCTCCTTCCGGCTCGATCGGAATCTGGACGACGCCGCAAACGACGTGCGTGACGCCGTCAGCCGGGTGGCGGCGAACCTGCCGCTGCAGGCCGACCCGCCGCAGATCGCCAAGGCGACGGCCGACGGTTCGCCGATCATGTTCATCTCGTTCGCTTCGACAACGTTGAACCGGTTGGAGCTGTCGGACTACGCCCAGCGCTATCTGGTCGAGCGGTTCTCGACCGTGCCCGGCGTGGCGCAGGTCTTCGTCGGCGGCAGTCAGCTCTACTCGATGCGGATCTGGCTCGATCCGGATGCGATGGCTGCGCGTGGCGTGACCGTCGACGATGTCGAAAACGCCCTGAACAACCAGAACCTCGAACTGCCCGCCGGTTCACTGGAAGCCCCGGACAAGGATTTCACGATCCGCGTCGGACGTGGCTACTCGACGCCCGATCAGTTCGCGCAACTGCCCGTCGTGCCGTCCGGCGCGCGCACGGCGGCGGCGACCGGCAACACGACGCAGGAGTACGTCACCCGGCTGGGCGATATCGCCCGCGTTGAGGAAGGCCCTGACGAGCGTCGCCGCAGCTTCCGCTCGAACGGCCGCGACCAGGTGGGCATCGGCATCACGCGGCAGTCGCAGGCCAACGACCTGGAGATTTCCGACGGCGTGCGCGCTCTGCTGCCGGAACTGAACAAGTCGCTGCCCAAGGGCACGGTGCTGGAGGTGGCGGTCGACTATACGATCTTCACCAAGCACGCCCTGGAAGAAGTCTGGATCACGATGGCGATCTCCATGGGCCTGGTGGCCCTGGTGAACTTCATCTTCCTGGGGACCTGGCGCGCGGCGCTGATCCCCTCGGTGGTGGCGCCGATCTGCATCCTTTCGACCTTCATCGTCCTGGCGCCTCTGGGCTTCTCGCTGAACCTGCTGACGCTGCTGGCCCTGGTGCTGGCGATCGGCTTGGTCGTCGACGACGCCATCGTCGTGGTCGAGAACATCCAGCGCCGGATAGACGACGGCGAACCGGCGATCGTCGCGGCCCAGCGCGGGGCGCGGCAGGTGTTCTTCGCCGTGGTGGCCACGACCATCGTGCTGATCTCGGTGTTCGCGCCGCTGATGTTCCTGCCGGGCTATATTGGCCGGTTGTTCGTCGAGCTGGCGGTGGCGATCGCCGCCGCGGTGGCGTTCTCGGCCCTGTTGGCGCTCAGCCTGTCGCCGATGCTGGCCTCCAAGCTGCTGCGTCCGGCGCATGGCGAGGGCTTCCTGGCCCGTCGCGTGGATGCGGCGATGGCCAAGCTGAAGTCATCCTATCACGCCTCCCTCGACAGCCTGCTCGGCGACCGCCGGGCGACCTTCGCCACCATCGGGCTGGTCATCGTGCTGGCGGCGGGGGCGGGCGGACTGTTCGCGGTCCTGCCGCGCGAGCTGGTGCCGGAAGAGGACCGCGGGCGGGTCGATCTCAACATCGTCGCGCCGGAAGGCGCGGGCTACGACTACACGATGAAGGCCGCGGCCCAGATCGAGGCGCGTCTGCTGGAGCTCCTGAACGACGGGGTCATCACCCGATACATCCTCGGCGTGCCACGCTTCAACGGCACACAGTTCAACAGCGGCTTTGGCAACGCCAACGTCGCCGAAGACATCGGCGTCACGTCGAACGAACTGGCGGCGCGCCTCAACCGCGAACTGTCGTCGATCACTTCTGTGCGGGCGATCGCCTCGGTGCGGCCGGCCTTCCAGCGCGGGGGTGGCGGCGGCGGCGGGAGCGGCGTCGACGTGATCGTCGCCGGCGACGACTACGCTCAGGTCGCCGCCTGGATCAAACCGCTGCTGGCGGCCGCCGAGGCGAACCCGGGCCTGGCGCGTGCGCGTCTCGACTACGAGCCGACGAGCCCGCGGGTGCTGGTCAATATCGACCGCGAAAAGGCCGCGGCGCTGGGCGTCTCGGCTCAGGCCGTGGGCCGCGCGCTGGAAAGCAACTTCGGCACGCGCCGGGTCACGACCTACATCAAGAATGGCCAGGAATACGACGTCCTGCTGCAGACCGACCGCGAGCAGCGGCAGACCGAGGAAGACATCGGCAAGCTCTATGTCCGGTCGAGCTCCGGGCAACTGGTGCCGCTCTCGACCGTGGTGACCACGGAAGTGCGCGGCGACACGCCCGATCGCTCCCGCGTCGATCGCCTGCGCTCGGTGACGCTCTCGGCGCAGCTGAACCCGGGGTATCCGGTGGGCGATGCGGTGAAGTTCTTCGAGGCCGAGATCGCCAAGATGCCGCCTGGCCCGCAGGTCAAGTGGGGCGGCATGGCCCGCGATTATCTGGAAGCGGGCGGCGCGGTGGGCCTGGCCTTCGGCATGGCGCTGCTGCTGGTCTTCCTGGTCCTGGCCGCGCAGTTCGAGAGCTGGATCCACCCGGCCGTGATCATGCTGACCGTGCCGGTCGCGGCCCTTGGGGGGCTGTTCGGCCTGCTGATCGCAGGCTCGACCATCAACACCTATAGTCAGATCGGGTTGATCATCCTGATCGGCATCGCGGCCAAGAACGGCATTCTGATCGTCGAGTTCGCCAACCAGCTTCGCGACGAGGGTCTGTCGATCCGCGAGGCCGTGATCGAAAGCGCCTCGCTGCGTCTGCGCCCGATCATCATGACCTCGATCGCGGCGGCCGCTGGCGCTATCCCGCTCATCATGTGGGGCGGCGCAGGCGGCGAAAGCCGCAAGACGATTGGGGTGGTCATCTTCTTCGGGGCGATCTTCTCGACCCTGCTGACCCTGTTCATCGTGCCGGTTTTCTACAACATGCTGGCGCGGTTCACGAAGTCGCCGCAGACCACGGCGCGGCGCATCGAGGCCTTCGAAGAGGCCGAACAGGCGCGGGCGGCGAACGCCGCCGAGTAGCGATCCTCGCTAGTCCCTGAACGAAAAAGCCTCCCCCAGCGGGGGAGGCGAGTTGTCGGGGTGGCGCCGGCTGCGACAAGGGGGTGTCACAGGCGCCGGCGCAGGATCTCGGCTGACAGATGCAAGCGCAGCCTCGACAGCGTCATGCTGCGGCCGATCTGTATTCTCGTCAAGGTTGCTTTTCTGGAGTGCTAGCGTCTCACGGCGCCTTGTAGCCGGTCTCGACCTTCAGAAACGCGATCAGGTCGATGCGGTCCTTCTCGGCCTTCAGGCCGGCGAAGGACATCTTGGTGCCGGGCAGGAAGGTGCGCGGCTCGGCCAGCCACTTGTCGAGGTGCTCGGCGTCCCAGACGAACCCCGCGTTCTTCACAGCTTCCGAGTACTTGTAGTTCTCAAGCGCCCCGGCCTTGCGGCCGAAGACGCCGTGCAGGTTCGGCCCGGTCAGATTGGCGCCGCCTTCAACGATCGTGTGGCACGAGCGGCACATGGCGAACTTCATCTTGCCGTTGTCGATGTCGGCGGTGTTGTAGGGGGCCGGCAGGCTATCGAGGACGGCCTGCTTTTCGGCAGCCGTGGGTTCATGCTCGGCGGCGGGGGCGGAGGCCGATCCTGCGGACTTCTCGCCGCCGCCTTGGCCGCAGCCGGCAAGCAGGGCGCAGGACCCCAGGACGGACAGCATCAGCGCACTGCGCATTTCAAAACCCCTCAGCCAAACTTGACCGCAAGCTAGTCATGCGCCGCCGCGTTGCAAGGCGCGACGCCGGCGTTCCTTCTGAATGATCTCGTCCAGCGCCTGGAGGTAGCGCGAGCGGTCGTTGCGGTCGAAGGGCTTGGGGCCTCCGAGGATGTCCCCGGTCGAACGCAACTGTTCCATCAGGGCGCGCTGGGCGATCGCCGAGCCGATCGAGTTCTCGGTGAACGGGCGGCCGTTGGCGGCCAGGGCATAACCGCCGGCGTTCAGCACGCGTTCGGCCAGAGGGATGTCGTTGGTGACGGCCACGTCCCCCGGGCGGATGTGCTCGGCGATCCAGTCGTCGGCGACGTCGGGTCCGGCGTCGACGATCATCCGGACGATCAGCGGCGATTGCGGAATCTGCATGAATGCGTTGGAGACGACCCAGGTCTTCAGGCCGTAGCGTTGGGCGACCTTGTAGGTCTCGTCCTTCACCGGACAGGCGTCGGCGTCGATGAAGATCTCGATCGGTTTGGAGTCCATGCGGTCTCATAGCGCTTCGGACGGGCGGTGCGAAGGTGAGGGCGAGGCGTCGGCCATGCCGGGGGCTTGGCAGCGGGGGCGGGGCGTGGCATCGGTCGCCGGCGCGCGAGACGCCGCGCCGGCTTAGCTCAGTTGGTAGAGCAGCGGTTTTGTAAACCGAAGGTCACGGGTTCGAATCCTGTAGCCGGCACCATTGCGTCAAAGAGGCCGCAACCTTGACCCGCTGGCGGGCCGGACCTAGCTAGGGCCCGCGAGGAACGACCTCCCCCATATCTCATGGGTAGCAATGTCCGGGACGGCCCGGCTCTTCGAAAGGAGGGCCGCAATGGCCTGGATTCTATTGTTTGTCGCCGGACTGCTCGAGGTGGTCTGGGCGTTCTCCATGAAACAGTCGCACGGCTTCACCAAGCTCGTGCCCACCGTGATCACCATCGGGACGATGGTGGCGAGCTTCGCGCTGCTGTCGGTGTCGATGAAGACCCTGCCGCTGGGCACCGCCTATACGATCTGGACCGGAATCGGGGCCGTCGGCGCGTTTGTGGTCGGCGTGGCGGTGCTGGGGGAACACATCAGCGCGGTGCGCGTGCTGGCCGCGGTGATGATCGTCGGCGGCCTGGTGCTCATGAAGCTTTCCAGTTCGCACTAGTCGCCGAAAGGCGGCGCGAAGGGCTATGAAGAACGCTTCGTCCGGAAGTAGTCTCCGGTCGTCCGGCCGGCGCCGATAAAGCGCCGGCCGATTGTTTCTGATTCCCCAGGGGGAGGGGTCTCATGGCCGATAGCGTCGCCGCCGATCGCCGGCATCGTCTCAAGTCGATTATCGGCGGGTCCACGGGCAACCTGGTCGAGTGGTACGACTGGTACGTCTATTCGGCCTTCACGCTCTATTTCGCCCCGGTGTTCTTCCCGGCGGGCGACCGCACGGCGCAGTTGCTGAACGCCGCCGCCGTGTTCGCGGTCGGCTTCCTGATGCGCCCCATCGGGGCCTGGATCATGGGGGTCTACTCCGACCGGAAGGGCCGCAAGGCGGGCCTGACCCTGTCGGTGTCGTTGATGTGCGCCGGTTCGCTGCTGATCGCGGTGACGCCGGGCTACAACCAGATCGGCTGGATCGCGCCGGCATTGCTTGTGCTCGCGCGGCTGATGCAGGGGCTGAGCGTCGGCGGCGAGTACGGCGCCAGCGCGACCTATCTCAGCGAGATGGCCGGCAAGCAGCGCCGCGGCTTCTTCTCGTCCTTCCAGTACGTGACGCTGATCTCCGGCCAGTTGCTGGCGCTGCTGGTGCTGTTGCTGCTGCAGGCCATCCTGCCGGAGCCGGATCTCGAGGCGTGGGGCTGGCGCATCCCGTTCGTGATCGGCGGCGCGCTGGCGGTCGTGGTGTTCTATCTGCGCCGGGGCCTGGCCGAGACCGAGTCGTTCAAGAACGCCCAGGCCAGCGACGCGCCCAAGTCGAGCGGCCTCGCCCTGTTCAAGCACTATCCGCGCCAGGCCTTCGTGGTCATCGCGCTGACCGCGGGGGGCACGCTCGCTTTCTATGCCTACTCGACCTACATGCAGAAGTTCCTGGTCAACACGTCGGGGTTCAGCCGCGAGACGGCGACCGCGATCAGCGCTGCGGCGTTGTTTGTCTACATGCTGATCCAGCCGGCGGCCGGGGCGCTGTCGGACAAGATCGGGCGCAAGCCGCTGATGATCGCCTTCGGCGTGCTGGGGGTGACCTTCACCTATCTGATCTTCACGACGCTCTCGAAGACCAATGACCCGTACGTGGCCTTCGCCATCGTGCTGGGCGCCCTGATCATCGTCACCGGCTACACCTCGATCAACGCCGTGGTGAAGGCGGAGCTGTTCCCGGCCCATATCCGGGCGCTGGGCGTGGCGCTGCCCTATGCCCTGGCCAACACCATCTTCGGCGGCACCGCCGAGTACGTGGCCCTGTGGTTCAAGGCGCAGGGGATGGAGAGCGGGTTCTACTGGTACGTCACCGGCATGATTGGCGTCTCGCTCATCACTTACCTGCGGATGCGCGACACCAAGAAGCACAGTGAGATCGCCGAGGACTGAAGGAACGCTGCCTGCGGGGCGAAGGTTGATCTCGAGAGCAATCTCAGGAGAGACACCATGGCTACGTCGCATCTCGACGCGATCGCGCTGCTCAAGGCCGATCACCGCGCCGTCGAAGCTCTGTTCGAGGATTTTGAGAAAGCGCGCGGCGCTTCGCGAAAGGCCGCGCTGGTTCACCAGATCTGCGTCGACCTGACCGTCCATACGATGATCGAGGAGGAGATCTTCTATCCCGCCTGCCGGGGGAAGATAGGGGACGGCACGCTCGACGAGGCCTATGTCGAGCACGACGGCGCCAAGATGCTGATCGCCGAACTGGCGGACGCTGCGCCTGACGAAGCGTTCTACGACGCCAAGGTCAAGGTGCTGTCCGAGGAGATCAAGCACCACGTCCATGAGGAAGAGATGCGTTCCGAGGGGATGTTCGCTCAGGCTCGGGATGCGGGGCTGGACATGGATGATCTGGGCGAGCGCATGCAGGCGCGCAAGCAGCAACTGAAGACCCAGTTCGAGACCACCGGATTGCCCATCCAGCAGACCCATTCGATGAAGGGCGCGACCCTGGAGCACATCGGCCTGCGTCACTAGGCGACCAGGCGAGGTTGGAATAGGCGCGCGCCTATGGTCACCTGCGGCAAAGCAGGGAGCGCGCCATGAACTTCGAAGAGTACCGCAAGCACGACGCCGTGGGTCTGGCCGGACTGGTGTCGAACGGCGAGGTGAGTCCTTCGGAACTGCTGGAGACCGCGGTCGCGCGGATGGCGGCGGTCAATCCCAAGATCAACGCGGTGACCATGGACCTCACCGAATGGGGGCGTCAGGACGTCAAGCGCGAGATCTGGGGCGGTCCCATGGCGGGGGTGCCGTTCCTGTTGAAGGATCTGGGCGCGCAGCTTGCGGGCTCGCCCACCACGGCAGGCTCAGCAGTGTTCCGCGACGCGACTGCGGCCGCCGACAGCGCGATCACCACGGCCTACAAGGACGCTGGACTTGTGTTGTTCGGCAAGACCAATACGCCGGAGTTCGGGCTGATGCCGGTGACGGAGCCGGCGCTGCTGGGCGTCTGCCGCAATCCCTGGGACACCACGCGCACGCCGGGCGGTTCATCGGGCGGGGCGGCGGCGGCCGTGGCGGCCGGAATCGTGCCGGCTGCGCACGCCAGCGACGGCGGCGGCTCGATCCGCACGCCCGCCTCGGCTTGCGGCCTGTTCGGGATGAAGCCGTCGCGCGGACGCGTGTCGTTCGCGCCGACCGGCGAGGGGTGGGGCGGAGCCTCGATCCAGCACGCGGTGACGCGCTCGGTGCGTGACAGCGCCGCCCTGCTGGACGCGGTCTGCCAGCCGCAGCCCGGCGATCCCTACTTCCTGGCGGCGCCTGAACGGCCGTTCGCCGAGGAGGTGCGGCGCGATCCTGGCAAGCTGGCGATCGGCTACACCACCGCGGCGCTGGCCTCCGCAGCGCTCGATCCCGAGTGCGCGGCCGCTGTGCTGGACGCCGCGAAGCTGTGTGACGGCTTGGGGCACATGGTCGAGGAAGTGCGCGTGCCCGGCGACCTCGCGGCCATGCAGCAAGGGGCGGGCGATGTCATCGCCGCCAGCATCGCCGCCACCCTGGACGCTGAAGGCGAACGCCGTGGCCGAGCGGTCGCAGAGGGTGACGTCGAGTTGCTGACCTGGCTCATGTACCAACGCGGCAAGGAAGTTTCGGGCGCGGCCTATGTGCGCGGGCTGGCGGCGATCCATGCCTACGGGCGGGCCGTGGCGGGCCTCTTCCAGCAGTATGACGTGCTGTTGCTGTCGACGCTGGGCAGCCCGGCGATCCCCGTGGGTCACCTGACGGAAGACGTCCGCCAGTACACGCAGCGGCTCTTTGCGTTCATGCCGAACACCCAGGCCTTCAACAACACCGGCCAACCGGCGATGAGCGTGCCGCTGGCCTGGAGCCAGGGCGGGCTGCCGATCGGCATCCAGTTCGTCGGGCGGACGGGGGAGGAGGCGCTGTTGTTCCGTCTGGCGGGGCAACTCGAACAGGCGCGGCCCTGGTTCGATCGCGTGCCCACGCTCTAGGCGCGCGGCATGAAGTCGGGGCGGCTTCTCATTTCGATCCTGCTGGGAGGCGTGGCGACCGGGACGCTGCTGGTCGTAGCGCTGTGGATCTGGAGCGAGGTCCTGATCACCCGGACCTATCCGGTCAGACCGGAGGCGGCGAGCGCGGGTTCGCCGGCGCTGGCGGCGGAGGGGCGCCGCCTCAGCAAGCTCTACGGCTGCACGAGCTGCCATGGCGCGGACTTGCAGGGGAAGGTCTACAATCCGAACCCGCGGCTGGTGCGCAACTACGCCCCGAACCTCACCCTGGCGGCGGCGCGCTACAGCGACGAGCAACTGGCCCAGGCGATCCGCCAAGGCGTGAGGCCCAGCGACGGGCGCGCGCTGTGGGGCATGCCATCGCAGACCTTGATGCACTTGACGGCGGACGAGCTGTCGACGGTGCTCGCCTTCATACGTTCGCACGCCCCGGCGGGAGCTCCGACCCCGCCCGAGAGCGCTGGATGGCGCGCCCGCGCGGCGGTGTTGGCCGGGGCGCTGGACGAGCCGCGGAGAGTCGCGCGCGCCCGGTCGCGGCCGGCCATGGATCTGGGGCCGGAGCTGGCGGCGGGGCGGCACACGGCCCGGACCGTTTGTTCGGAGTGCCATGGCTCGGATCTGGCCGGCGACGACCTCGAGGGCGGCCCGGATCTGCGGGTGGTCGGGGCCTATGACGCCGAGGCGTTCACGACCCTGATGCGCACGGGGGTTCCGCCCGGCGGCCGGCATCTGGGCATCATGACCTTGGTGGCGCGTTCGGACTTCAAGGTGTTCAGCGACGCCGAGCTCGCCGAGCTCTACGCGTACCTGTCGGCGCGGGCCACGAGGCTGAACGAGGCCGACTAGTCTTCGGTCTTGCGCCGCATCTGGAACAGGTAGACGGCGATCACGCCCGTCGCGACCAACCCGATGAGCAGGGTGGAAACGGCGTTGATTTCCGGACTCACACCCAGGCGAACCTGGCTGTAGATGCGCATGGGCAGGGTGGTGGCGCCGGGGCCGGACGTGAAGCTGGCGATGACCAGGTCGTCGAGCGAGAGGGTAAAGGCCAACATCCACGCCGCCGCCACAGCCGGGGCGATGTTCGGCAGGGTCACCAGGAAGAACGCCTTGATCGGCGGGCAGCCGAGATCCTGGGCGGCCTCTTCCAGCTGGCGGTCGAAAGCCGCGAGCCGGGCCTGGATGACCACGGAGGCGTAGCACATGGTGATGGTCGCGTGGCTGACGGTGACCGTCCAGAAGCCGCGCGGCAGGCCGAGCGAGACGAACAGAAGCAATAGGGATAGGCCGAGGATCACTTCGGGCATGACCAGCGGCGCGAACACCATGCCGGAAAAGAGCGTGCGGCCGCGGAAGCGGCGGGCGCGGACCAAGGCGATGGCGGCGAGCGTGCCCAAGACCGTGGCGATGGTCGCCGAGATCAGGCCGACCCGGAACGTCACCCAGATCGCATCCAGCAGTTGCTCGTTGCGGAACAGCGAGGCGTACCAACGGGTGGAGAACCCGCCCCAGACCGTCACCAGTCGGCTGGCGTTGAACGAGTAGACCACCAGCAGCACGATGGGCAGGTAGAGGAACCCGAAGCCGACCACCAAGGCGGCGATGTTGAAACCGCTGAGCCCGCGCTTCATCGGCCGAGCTCTGTCAGCTTGGCCTGCTGGCGCTGGTAGAGGACGATCGGGATCACAAGCGTGAACAGCAGCACGATGGCCACGGCCGAGGCCGCAGGCCAGTCGCGGTTGGCGAAGAACTCTGTCCAGATGGTCTTGCCGAGCATCAGGGTGGAAGAACCGCCGAGCAGATCGGGGATGACGAACTCGCCGACCATCGGGATGAAGCAGAGCAGGGACCCTGCCGCGACGCCGGGCAGCGAAAGCGGGAACGTCACCCTCCAGAACGCCTCGAAGGGCGCGCACCCGAGATCGGCCGCTGCCTCCAGCAGGTCGTGCTGCTGGCGTTCGAGCACGGCATAGAGCGGCAGCACCATGAACGGCAGGTAGGCGTAGACCAGGCCGATATAGATCGCCGTGTCGGTGTTGAGCAGCGACACCGGGCCAAGGCCCACTGCCCGCAGGGCGACGTTCAGCAGGCCTTCCGGCTTGAGGATGCCGATCAGCGCGTAGACCCGGATCAGGAAGCTGGTCCAGAATGGCAGGATCATCGCCATCAGCAGCGCACTGCGGAGCGACGGCGGGCAGCGGGCCATCGCATAGGCGAGCGGGTAGCCAATCAGCAGCAGGATGAAGGTGGCGACCGCCGCGAACTTCAGGCTGGAAAGATAGGCGACGATATAGAGCCGGTCGGTGGTCAGTCTGGCGTAGGTCTCGAAGTCGAGGCCCGCCAGGAAGGCGCGCAGGCCGGCCATGCCCTGCGACCAGTCCAGGCGCGGAGCGTAGGGCGGCATGGCCAGGGTCGTTTCCGACAGCGACAGCTTGGCCACCAGCAGGAACGGGAAGAGGAAGAACAGGCCGAGCCAGAGGAGCGGCGCCAGCGCCGCCAGGCTGGTCCGGTCGCGGCGGGCGCTCACTGGGTCAGCACCACGCCCGCATCACGGGCGAAGGTCAGCCAGACCTGATCGTCCCAGTCGACAGGACGATCAACGAAGCGCGAGGCGTTGGCCCGGGCGGCGCGGATGGTGCGGCCGCTCTCCAACTCGACCAGATAGGTGGTCCAGTCGCCGAGATAGCCGATGTCGGCGACCTTGCCGGCCAAGCGATTGGGGCCGGGCGGCGGCTCGTCGAGGTGGACCTGGATCTTCTCGGGCCGGACGGCCAGCCAGGCGGTGGCGCCGATCTCGATCTTGTCGTCCTCGACGATGTCGAACCCTTGGGGCGACTCGGCGCTGGCCATGCGGACGGTGACGCCGTCGGCGTGCTCGGCCTTGCCCTCGAAGATGTTCACGTCACCGATGAAGTCGGCGACATAGCGTGAGTTGGGCGCCTCGTAGACGTCGGCGGGGCGGCCCATCTGCACGATCTGGCCTGCCCGCATAACGGCGATGCGGTCGGCGGTGACCATCGCCTCTTCCTGGTCGTGGGTGACGATCAGGAAGGTCATGCCCAGCTGTTGCTGCAGGGCCATCAGCTCGAATTGGGTCTCTTCGCGCAGCTTCTTGTCGAGGGCGGCGAGCGGCTCGTCGAGCAGCAGCATCTTCGGCCGCGGCGCGATGGCCCGGGCGAGGGCGACGCGCTGGCGCTGGCCGCCAGAGAGCTGGTGCGGCTTGCGCTTGGCCAGGCCGTCGAGCCGGACCAGGGAGAGCATCTCGTCCACCCGGGCGGCGATCTCGTCCTTGGCCATGCCCTGCTGCTTCAGACCAAAGGCGATGTTCCGCTCGACCGACAGGTGCGGGAACAGTGCGTAGGACTGGAACATCATGTTGACCGGGCGCTCGTGGGGCCGCTTGCCCGCGAGGTCCTCACCGGCGAGCAGCACGCGGCCCTCGTCCGGGGTTTCGAAGCCGGCCAGCAGGCGCATGAGCGTGGTCTTGCCGCAGCCGGACGGGCCGAGCAGGGCGAAGAACTCGCCCGGATAGATGTCGAGGGAGACGCCGTTCACCGCCGTCTCGCCGTCGAAGCGCTTCACCACCTTCTCGAAGCGCACCAGGGGTTTGGCCGTGGGATCGGTCCAGGGCGCAAAGGTCGAACGGACCGCGCCGATGTTCAGGCGCGGGCGGCTGCGCTCGGTCATCGATCCGCCTTCCTACTGGCCGGTCTGCACCCGGGTCCACATGCGCGTGACTTCGCGCAGGAGAGCCTGGTCCTTGGTGGTGGTGACGAAGAGCCGCTTGAAGAGGTCCGGGGTCGGGTAGACGTTCGGATCGCTCCGGATCTCGGCGTCGACCATGGGCGTCGCCGGCAGGTTGGCGTTGGCGTACTGGGTGTAGTTCGACGCCTTCGCGATGACCTCGGGACGCAGCATGTAGTCGAGGAACTTGTAGGCCGCGGTCGGGTTGGGCGCGTCGGCCGGGATGGCGAAGACATCAAACCAGACCTGGCTGCCTTCCTTGGGGATCACGTAGGCGATCTCGACGCCGTTCTTGGCTTCCTCGGCGCGGGTCTGGGCCTGGAGGATGTCGCCCGAATAGCCGACCGCCAGGCAGATGTCGCCGTTGGCCAGCGCCTCGACATACTCCGAGGAGTGGAACTTGCGGATGAAGGGCCGCGCCTTGACCATCATGTCGGTCGCGGCCTGGTAGTCGGCGACGTTTTTGGAATTCGGGTCCTTGCCCAGGTAGTTGAGCGCGACCGCGTACATGTCCTCGGAGGCGTCGAGGTAGTAGACGCCGCAATCCTTCAGCTTGGCGAGGTTGACGGGGTCGAACACCACCGCCCAGCTGTCGATGTTCACGCCCGGCAGGCGCTTGGCCACTTCCTTGACGTTGTAGCCGATCCCGATCGTCCCCCACATGTAGGGCACGGTGTACTTCTGGCCCGGATCGAAGGGCTGCATGTGGCTCATGATGTCGGGCCACAGGTTCTTGCTGTTCGGCAACTGGGCCTTGTCGAGCTGGGCGATGGCGCCGGCCGCGATGTAGCGGGGCACGTTATGGTTCGATGGCGCGACGATGTCGTAGCCGGTATTGCCCTGCAGGACCTTGGTCTCGAGGATTTCGTTGGAATCAAAGGTGTCGTACTGGACCTTGATCCCGGTTTCCTTGGTGAAGTCGGCCAGGATTTGGGGGTCGATATAGTCCGACCAGTTGTAGATCTTCAGAGTCTGGTCCTTGGCGCCGCCGCCTTGGCCGCACGCGGCCATGGTCACGCTCAAAGCCAGGACCGCAGCCGTACCCAGCGCTTTCGTCCAACCCTTCATGCCCGCTCTCCAACTCGCCCGAAGGGCAGCTTATAGGGCCAAGCCGCCAGATTTTAAGTGCTAATGCGCAAGGAGCGCTTCCGATGCCTACCTCCATGGCGATGATCGCGCCGATCTTGCTGCTCGTCGTCTCCAACATCTTCATGACCTTTGCCTGGTATGGGCATCTGAAGGTCGAGCACCGGCCGATCTGGTTGCTGGTGCTGGTCAGCTGGGGCATCGCCTTTTTCGAATACTGCCTGGCGGTTCCGGCCAACCGGATCGGCCGCGAGTTCTATTCCCCGGCCGAGCTGAAGACGATGCAGGAAGTGATCACCCTGGCGGTGTTCGCGATCTTCTCGATCACCTATCTCGGCGAGCGTTTCACCCTCAATCATATGGTCGGCTTCGCGCTGATCGCGGCCGGGGCGGTGTTCATCTTCAAGGGGCCGCTCTAGAGAGCGCGCTATCGCGAATGGGCGCCGGCGCCCTATAAGCCGCGGTTCCTCCCCATTTCGAGAGCAGTCATGTCCCGCATCCTCATCACCTCGGCCTTGCCCTACATCAACGGGATCAAGCACTTGGGGACGCTCGCGGGCTCGATGTTGCCGGCCGACGTCTATGCGCGGTTCCAGCGCGCCAGAGGCAACGAGACGCTCTACATCTGCGCGACCGACGAACACGGCACCCCGACCGAGTTGGCGGCGGCCGAAGCCGGCCTCGATCCGGCGACCTTCTGTGCGCAGCAGCACGACGTGCAGCACGACCTGGGCCGCAAGTTCGGCCTGTCGTGGGATCACTTCGGGCGCTCGTCTTCGCCTCAGAACCACAAGCTGACCCAGCGGTTCGCACAGCAGCTCTGGGAAGCCGGCTTCATCGAGGAGCGGGTGACACAGCAAGTCTACTCTAACGCCGACAAGCGCTTCCTGCCGGACCGCTACGTGATCGGCACCTGCCCGCATTGCGGCTATCAGGCGGCGCGCGGCGACCAGTGCGAGAACTGCACGCGGGTGCTGGACCCCGCCGACCTGATCAAGCCGCGCTCGGCGGTGTCGGGATCGGAAGACATCGAGATCCGCGATTCCAAGCACCTGTTCCTGCGCCAGAGCCTCTTCTCCGACAAACTTCGGACCTGGATCGACGGCAAGAAGGGCGAGTGGCCGCTGCTGGTCACCTCCATCGCCCTGAAGTGGCTGGATGAAGGGCTGCAGGACCGGGGCATCACCCGCGACCTGGAGTGGGGCGTTCCGGTCAACGCGTTCGAGTGGGGCGCGAACCCGGAAGGCCAGACGCCTGACATCGAAGGCCTGGCCGGCAAGGTGTTCTACGTCTGGTTCGACGCGCCCATCGAGTACATCGCCGCGACCTGGGAGTGGGCCGACGCCCGCGCCGCCGAGGCCGGCCGCGGCCCTGCCGAGGACAGCGAGTGGGAACGCTGGTGGCGCGGATCCGAGGCGGCGGACGTGACCTATGTGGAATTCATGGGCAAGGACAACGTGCCGTTCCACACGGTCGGCTTCCCCTGCACCCTGATCGGGATCAACGAGAAGCTCGAGGCCGACGGCTCGTGGCGGACCGTGAACAACGCCCCCTGGAAGCTGGTCGATCAGCTCAAGGGCTTCAATTGGCTGGACTATTACGGCGGCAAGTTCTCGACGTCGCAGAAGCGCGGCGTGTTCATGGACCACGCGCTGGAACTGTTGCCCGCCGACTACTGGCGCTGGTGGGTGACGGCGAACACGCCGGAGACCTCGGACTCGACCTTTACCTGGGAGCAGTTCCAGGCGCAGGTGAACGCCGACCTGGCCGACGTGCTGGGAAATTTCGTCAATCGAATCCTGAAGTTCACCGAAGCGCGCTTCGAGGGCGTGGTCCCGGCCGGCGGCGAGCCGGGCGAGCTGGAGACCAAGCTCTACGCTGACGTGAACGCCAAGCTCGCCGAACTGACCGAGCTCATGGACGCCCGCGAGTTCCGCAAGTCGACGGCCGCCCTTCGGCAGCTTTGGGTGCTGGGCAACCAGTATCTTACCGAAGCCGCGCCGTGGACCGCGATCAAGACCGACGTGGATCGCGCCGCGGTGGTGGTGCGCACCGGCCTGAACCTGGTCGCCCTGTTCGCCAAGGTCTCCGAGCCCTTCATCCCGTTCGCCTGCGAGAAGATCGCCATTGCGGTCGGCGAGGGTTATCCGGCCGCGTGGCCGAGCGCCCAGGGGGCGGCGATCCTCGACATCCTGCCTGCTGGCCGTGCGGTCGCCGCGCCGGAAGTGCTGTTCAAGAAGGTCGAGAACGAGCAGGTCGCCGAGTGGCTGGAGCGCTTCGGCGGTCCGGACGCCGCGGCCTAAGCGGCTGCGCGGCCGAAGCGGTCGCGCAGCAGTTCCGCCCCGCTGACCAGGCTGATCCCGACCAGGACCAGCAGCGCGCCGGCGACGAAGGCCGGCTCGAGCGGTTCGTGCAGAACCACGACGCTGAAGATCACGCCGAACAGCGGGGTCAGGAACGATAGGATCGACAGCCGCGAAGCCAGGTACTTTCGCAGCAGCCAGAACCAGATCACGTAGCTGATCAGGGTGATGACGATGGTCTGGAAGCCGAGGTTCAGGGCGACGGTCGGGGTCAGGTTGACGCCCGTCTCGCCGCGCAGGGCGGCGATGCCCAGCAGCATTACGCCGGCGAAGGCGACCTGATAGAACAAGGTCTTCACAGCCGGTGCGTCGGAGAGGCGTGAGCCGCGGATCGCCACCGTCGTCAGTCCCCACGCCAGGCCCGCCAACAGGCCCAGGGCGTCGCCGATCAGCATGTCGTGGCTGACCTGTCCGTCCGCGCCCAGGAACGAGACGGCGATGCCGCCGAAGGCGACGAGCACGCCGATCCATTGCAACGGCCGCAGCCGCTCCTCCCGAAACCGCAGATGCAGTCCGAGCGCCGAGAAGATCGGCGCGCTGTAGAGGAAAACGACCATGTGCGAGGCGCTGGTGAGCACCAGACCCTGGGCGATAAACAGAAACTCCAGGCCGAACAGCAGGCCCACCAGCAATCCGGCGGGCAGGGTGCCGTCGGCGAAGGCGCCGCGGCCCTCGTTCCGGAACGTCACGGCGCCGAGCACCAGGGCGGCGATGCCCGAGCGCAACGCCATCTGCATGACCGGCGTGATGTCCGATGCGATCAGCTTGACCGCGATCTGCTGAAAGCCCCAGCACAGACACAGGACCACCATCACCCCAAAGGCGAAGAGGTCGAGGGGCTTTCGGGCGGTCATCAGACGCTGGCCTCGCCGCGCAGTACGGGGACGCAGCCGCCGCCGATCGTGGCGCGCACGCCGTCGGCTGTACGACGGGCGCCGGCGCGCAGACGCGAGGGACGGCCCATTTCGACGCCCTGGATGATGTCCCAGGCGCCGTGGTCCGCATCCGAAAGCGATAGCAGCAGCGCGGCCAGCGTCGCGTTCGCGCTGCCGGTGGCCGGATCCTCGACCGTGCCGGAGTTCGGCGCGAACATGCGCGCCCGCAAGCGGCCCGCGCCGTCATGGGCGTAGAGATGCAGCGATAGCCGGTCGCCGAACTCAGGCAGGTCCAGGGCAGCCTGACGGAAGGCCGAGAGATCAGGGGCGGCGCGCGTGAGCGCATCGGCCGTGACCTCGGCGATCACGAAGGTGACGCCGACGGTGGCCTCGATCGGGCGATGGGCTGTGAGGACGATGTCGGCGGGGGCCAGCCCCGCGCAGGCCGCGATGCGCTCCACCGAAAGCTCGACGCCGAGGGCCAGCGGCAGGGGCGCGGCGATGACGCCGCCGCCGTCCT
The DNA here is from genome assembly GCF_001425305.1 of Phenylobacterium sp. Root1290. Classification (GTDB taxonomy): domain Bacteria; phylum Pseudomonadota; class Alphaproteobacteria; order Caulobacterales; family Caulobacteraceae; genus Phenylobacterium. The sequence continues at coordinate 200,903 of NZ_LMEE01000005.1, forward strand.
CGATGTTCACCTCTACGATGCCGGCGGGAACTTCCAGGCGCAGATGGTCGCCCTTGCCCATCTGCGACAGCACCCAGCCCGTTCCGACGGAGGGGTGGCCGGCGAACGGCATCTCGGCGGTGCGATTGAATATCCGCACGCGGGCTGTGTTGGCGGCGTCCTGCGGCGGCAGGACGAAGGTCGTCTCCGAGAGGTTCATCTCGGCGGCCAAGGCCTGCATGTCTGCGTCGCTCAGGCCGCGCGCGTCGGTGAAGACGGCGAGCGGGTTACCGCCAAAGCGGGTGTCGGTGAACACGTCCAGGGTGACGAAGGGGTAGCTGGCCATGGCTTGGATCCGGTGAGGAGGGGTTCCTCGACTTGACATAAGTTAGGCAATTGGCAAAGTACCAAAATGGACCTAGCCGACCTTCTCCGTGCGCTCGCGAACGAGCGACGGCTTCAGATCCTCGACTGGCTCAAGGACCCGACGGCGCATTTCCCACCACAGGTGCATGGAGACCTAGTCGAGGACGGAGTCTGCGGCGTGTTCATCGCCGACAAGCTGGGGATCAGCGCGCCGACCCTGAGCGAGCACATGCGGCTGCTGGTCCAGGCAAGGCTGGTGCGGCCAAGACGCATCAAGCAGTGGACCTTCTACCGGCGCGACGAGAGCGTGATCGCCGAGGCTATGCGTCGGATCGCCGAGACCGTCTGACCCCGGAAACGAGAACGCCGCCGAACCAGCGGCTCGGCGGCGTCCGTAACTGTGTGCGGCGGGCCCGCCCTAGTGGGCGGGGGCCGGCGCTTCTGGACCGATCTCGAGGAAGCTGGGCATGACCGCATTGTAGGAGGCGGTGAGGCCGAGGTCGCGGACCACGTCCTGGTGCCCCTCCCACATCATGTGCAGAGCGACGTAGAGCACGATGGCCAGGCCGATGTAGCCAATCCAGCGGTACTTGTGCAGCAGGCGGGCGATGAAGCTCGCGGCGACCCCCATCAGGGCGATGGACAGCAGCAGGCCGAAGACCATGATCCCCGGATGCTCGCGAGCGGCCCCGGCCACGGCCAGCACGTTGTCGAGCGACATCGACAGGTCGGCTATCAGGATCTGGATGAAGGCCGACCGGAAGGTCTTGGGCTGACGGGCGACGGCTTCGGCCGAAGGCTCGGTCGACGGATCGGAGTCCATCACGGCGCCGGCGGTCGCCTCATCGTGAGCGGCCTGCTCGCGCAATTCGCGCCACATCTTCCAGCAGACCCAGAGCAGCAGCAGGCCGCCGGCGAACAGCAGGCCGACGATCCCGAGCAACTGGGCGGTGATCAGCGCAAAGCCGATCCGCATGGTGACTGCGGCGATCAGACCCCAGAGGATCGCCTTGCGGCGCTGCTCGGGCGGCAGGCCGGCCGCGGCCAGGCCAACGGCCACGGCGTTGTCCCCGGCAAGCACCAGGTCGATCATCAGGACGGAGAAGAGCGCGGCGAGGGCGCCTGGGGCGAGAAGAGTTTCGATCATCGGGCCTTGAATGCGACAGCCGCCGCGCCTCCGCAACCGCTTAGCTGCACGACGGAAGACTTTCCGTGTGTGATGTTAATTCTACGACCGGGTTCGGCTGGCCTCATAGAGCGCAACGGCGGCGGCCGCCGAGACGTTCAGGCTCTCAAAGCCGCCTGGCATATGGATTTTGGCAAGCTCGTCGCAGTGCTCAGCGACGAGACGTCGCAGACCTTCTCCCTCTGAACCTAGCACCAGCACTGTCGGGCCGCCGTCCAGGGCCTGTTCAAGGTAGGTGTCGGTATGACCGTCGAGCCCCACTGCGCGCCAGCCGAGGTCGGCAAGACTCTCCAGCGCGCGGGAAAGATTGACCACGTGGGCGGTATCGATCTGGTCGACGGCGCCGACCGCGGCCTTGGCCAGCGCGCCGGTGAGCTTTGGCGCGTGACGGTCCTGCAGGATGACGCCAGCGGCGCCGAACGCCGCAGCCGAGCGCAGGATCGCGCCGACGTTCTGCGGGTCCGTGACCTGATCCAGCATCAGCAGCACGGCGCCGGGCTTGGCCTCGAAGTCTTCAAGAGCGACGGACTCGAGCAGGGGGATGCGCAGGGCGACGCCCTGGTGCACGGCGCCCTGGGGCAGGATCTGGCTGATACCGGCCGACTCGACGACCTCCAGCGCCTTGGGGCGGCCGAATCGAGATTCGAGCTCCTTGGCCCGGTCGGGAGTCGCCAAAAGTCTCTGGGGCGCACTCCTTTTCCGATTGGAAAGTGCGGCTGCAACCGCGTGCCAGCCCCACAGCCACTCGTCAGAACCGTTGTCTGGCTTGCGGTTGAAGGGCCTTTGACCAAACTTTTTCGCACCCTTCGAGTGCGCGTTGCGTTCGTGAGGGGAGGACACTATAAGACGCGCTCCAAATCGGGGGCCGGACCGGTTCTTCGCTCAGGCGGGGGGCACTGTCCAGGCATCTGATCTGGCTCCGAGCGCGCTGGGGGAATGTCCCGAGCGGCAAAGGGGGCGGACTGTAAATCCGCTGGCGTACGCCTTCGCAGGTTCGAGTCCTGCTTCCCCCACCACGCACTCGGAGCGTGACTTTAAGGAGACTGGCGCGACCCCGCGCATCCTTCAGCGGCGGGTATAGCACAATGGTAGTGCAGCAGCCTTCCAAGCTGAGGATGCGGGTTCGATTCCCGCTACCCGCTCCAACCTTCTGATTCAAACGCCGGCAGGACCCCGATGGCCAAGGAAAAGTTCGAACGCAATAAGCCGCACTGCAACATCGGCACGATTGGTCACGTTGACCATGGCAAGACGACGCTGACGGCTGCGATCACCCTGACGCTGNGAAAAGTTCGAACGCAATAAGCCGCACTGCAACATCGGCACGATTGGTCACGTTGACCATGGCAAGACGACGCTGACGGCTGCGATCACCCTGACGCTGGCGAAGACCGGCGGCGCGAAGGCGATGAACTACGCCGACATCGAYGCTGCGCCGGAAGAGAAGGCGCGCGGGATCACGATCAACACGGCGCACGTGGAATACGAGACGGCGAACCGTCACTACGCGCACGTCGATTGCCCCGGCCACGCCGACTACGTGAAGAACATGATCACGGGCGCGGCGCAGATGGACGGCGCGATCCTGGTGGTGTCGGCCGCTGACGGCCCGATGCCGCAGACCCGCGAGCACATCCTGCTGGCCCGTCAGGTCGGCGTGCCGGCTCTGGTGGTGTTCATGAACAAGGTCGACATGGTCGACGACGCCGAGCTGCTGGACCTGGTCGAGATGGAAGTTCGCGAACTTCTGTCGTCCTACCAGTTCCCGGGCGACGACATTCCGATCGTCAAGGGTTCGGCCCTGGCGGCGGTTGAAGAYCGCAACCCGGAAATCGGCGCRGACCGCATCCTCGAGCTGATGACCCAGGTCGACGCCTACATCCCGCAGCCGGAGCGTCCGGTKGACCTGCCGTTCCTGATGCCGGTGGAAGACGTGTTCTCGATCTCGGGCCGCGGCACCGTGGTGACCGGCCGGATCGAAAAGGGCATCGTGAAGGTCGGCGARGAAGTCGAGATCGTCGGCATCCGTCCGGTYCAGAAGACGACCTGCACGGGCGTCGAGATGTTCCGCAAGCTGCTGGACCAAGGTCAAGCCGGCGACAACGTGGGCGTGCTGCTGCGCGGCACCAAGCGTGAAGACGTCGAGCGCGGCCAGGTKCTCTGCAAGCCGGGTTCGATCACCCCGCACACGAAGTTCGTGGCCGAGGCCTACATCCTGACCAAGGAAGAAGGCGGCCGTCACACCCCGTTCTTCACCAACTATCGTCCGCAGTTCTACTTCCGCACGACCGACGTGACCGGCATCATCCGCCTGAAGGAAGGCGTTGAGATGATCATGCCGGGCGACAACGCCGAGCTGGACGTCGAGCTGATCACCCCGATCGCCATGGACCAAGGCCTGCGCTTCGCCATTCGCGAAGGCGGCCGGACCGTCGGCGCCGGCGTCGTGGCCAAGATCGTCGAATAGTCGATCTCACCACCACCAAGACAATCAGGCCGCCGAGGGAAACCTCGGCGGCCTTTTTGATG
>NZ_LMEE01000006.1 GCF_001425305.1 Phenylobacterium sp. Root1290
CCGTCGGCGCCGGCGTCGTGGCCAAGATCGTCGAATAGTCGATCTCACCACCACCAAGACAATCAGGCCGCCGAGGGAAACCTCGGCGGCCTTTTTGATGCCCGGAAGGGGGAAGATGAAGCTTAGGTCATGACCTGGATTTAAGCTGACCCCACCATGGGCACGGCCTACCGTCGCGCCAAGGTTGTTCAGCGGAGCGGAGGGAAAGACATGCGTTTGCCGGTGATATTTCTTGGGCTTGGCGTGGCTCTGTCAGCGGGCGCCGCCCAGGCTGCCCCTCCCTCGGTTGAGATCAAGGACGCCGTTGTGCGCGTCACGGTGATCCCGGAGGCGCGCAGCGATGTGAAGGTCGAGATCCTCTCCAACCACGCCCAACTGCCGCTGCAGGTCAGGGCCCAAGGCGGCCGGGTGACCATCGACGGGGACTTGGACCGGAAGATCCGTCACTGCGAAGGGGAGGGGGCGGGCGCCTCGGTCAGCGTCGCCGGCGTCGGCGCCGTCGCTTACGCCAATATGCCGCAGATCGTGATCCGCGCGCCCCGCGACGTCGATCTGGACAGCGGCGGGGCGGTCTTCGGCGCGATCGGGAAGTCCGACAATCTCCGGCTTTCAAACGCCGGCTGCGGCGACTGGACCGTCGCGAATGTCGCCGGGGAGCTGACGCTCAACCAGGCCGGCTCGGGCGACACGCACGTCGGCAGCGTCGGCCGCGCCAACCTGCGCGTGGCCGGGTCTGGGGATATCAAGACCCAAGCAGTAAAAGGGCCGATGTCCGTGAACATGGCCGGATCTGGCGACGTGTGGACGGCCTCGCTCGATGGCGCGCTCGATGTGAAGATCGCCGGCTCGGGCGACGTAAAGATCGCGGGCGGCCGGGTCGGAGCGATGGCGGTGTCCGTCGCCGGCTCCGGGGGCGTCGACGTCAATGGCCGGGCGGAGTCGCTCAAGGCTCGCATTGCGGGCTCGGGCGACGTCAAGGTGAAGGCCGTGAGCGGCGCGGTTTCGAAGGCGGTGCTCGGCTCGGGCGACGTCATCATCGGCTAGAGCGCGCGGGGCGGACGCTGGCAAGCCTTGACGCCGGCGAGTCGCACACGTATAGACGCGCCTCCTGTTGGACCGGCTGTGTGCTTCGAAGTGATTTGAAGCACAGACGCGGTTCGCAGAACGGCCCGGAAATCGATGCAAATCGAGGTTCCGGGACAGGGCCTCGCGAAGCGTTCGCGCAGGCTCACGTCGTTTTTGCGGACTTACGCGTACGAGCGTCTCCTATGAGGCGTTCGGGTTGGTCTTTGAAATGGTCAATGTCACGCGGACGTTCGTCGTCTGTAGGGGAAACTAAAGAGCGATATGGATCGTCAGAACATCCGCATCCGGCTCAAAGCCTTCGATCACCGCGTGCTGGACCATTCCACACGCGAGATCGTCAATACGGCTAAGCGCACCGGCGCGACCGTCCGGGGGCCCATCCCCCTGCCGACGCAAATCGAAAAATTCACCGTCAACCGTTCGCCGCACGTCGACAAGAAGTCGCGCGAGCAGTTCGAAATCCGCACGCATAAGCGCGTGCTCGATATCGTCGACCCCACCCCGCAGACCGTGGACGCGCTCATGAAGCTCGACCTGTCCGCCGGCGTGGACGTCGAGATCAAGCTTTAAGAGGGGATCGGTCGATGCGTACCGGCGTGATCGCCAAGAAACTGGGTATGGCTCGCTTCTTCGATGAAGGCGGCGTCCATGTTCCTGTGACCGTGCTCAGCCTTGAGGGCTGCCAGGTCACGGGTCAGCGCACCCAGGACAAAGACGGCTATGTGGCTCTCCAGCTCGGTGCTGGCGCCAAGAAGGCCAAGAACACTTCGAAGGCCATGCGCGGCCACTTCGCCAAGGCTGAAGTTGAGCCGAAGCGCGAAGTCGCGGAATTCCGCGTCACCGAAGAGAACCTGATCGAAGTGGGCGCGGAGTTCACCGCCGACCATTTCGTCGCCGGCCAAAAGGTCGACGTCACCGCCCTCACGGTCGGTAAGGGTTTCGCCGGCGCCATGAAGCGCTGGAACTTCGGCGGCATGCGCGCGACCCACGGTGTCTCGGTTTCGCACCGGGCCCATGGTTCGACCGGTAACCGCCAGGATCCGGGCAAGACCTTCAAGAACAAGAAGATGGCCGGCCATCTCGGCCAAGAGACCGTCACCACCCTGAACGTCACCGTCTGGAAGGTCGACGCTGAGCGTGGCCTGATCCTCGTGAAGGGCTCCGTGCCCGGCACCGAGGGCACCTTCGTGAAGATCCGCGACGCGGTGAAGTCGGCTCGTCCGGCTGAAGCCCCGATCCCGGGCGGCTTCCGTAAGGCTGGCCAGGCTGCTGCGGCTCCGGTCGCCGCTGAGGCGCCTGCGGTGGAAGAGGCTCCGGCCGAAGCTGGGGGCGAAGAACAGTAATGAAACTCGACGTCATCAAACTTGACGGCGCCAAGGGTGGTTCGATCGAACTGTCCGACGCCGTGTTCGGCATCGACGAGATCCGTGGCGACATCCTGCAGCGCATGGTGACTTGGCAACTCGCCAAGCGCCGCTCGGGGAACCACAAGATCCAGGTCCGCAACGAGGTCTCTCGTACGGGCAAGAAGATGTACAAGCAGAAGGGCACCGGCGGCGCTCGTCACGGTTCGCGCCGTGCGGCCCAGTTCGTCGGCGGCGCCAAGGCTCACGGGCCTGTCGTGCGCAGCCACGCCTTCGACCTGACCAAGAAGTTCCGCGCCCTGGCCCTGCGCCATGCGCTGTCCTCGAAGGTCAAGTCGGGCGCTCTGGTCGTCGTCGACACCGTCGCCCTGACCGAGGTCAAGACCTCGGCCCTGCGCGCCAACCTCGACAAGATCGGCCTGAAGAACGCGCTGGTCATCGCTGGTGCTGAGGTCGACGCGAACTTCGCGATGGCCGCTCGCAACATCCCGAACGTGGATGTGCTGCCGAACGCCGGCCTGAACGTCTATGACGTGCTGCGTCGCAAGACCCTGGTCCTGACCAAGGACGCGGTCGAAGCGATCAATGCGCGCTTTGCTGAGAAGGAAGCTGCGTAATGGCCGACCCCGTCGCCCGCCACTACGACGCCATCCTGTCGCCGGTGATCACGGAAAAGGCCACTCTGCTCTCGGAGCAGAACAAGGTCGTCTTCCGCGTCGCCAACGATGCGACGAAGGATGAAATCGCCGCCGCTGTCGAAGCGCTGTTCAAGGTCAATGTCACCAAGGTCAACACCTTGGTCGTCAAGGGCAAGACCAAGCGTTTCCGCGGCCGTCCGGGCCGTCGCTCGGACGTCAAGAAAGCTGTCGTGACCCTGGCCGAAGGCCAGTCGATCGACATCACCACGGGGCTCTAGTTCGATGGCTCTGAAGCAGTTTAATCCGACCTCGCCGGGCCGTCGCGGCCTCGTGCTGGTCGACCGGTCCGAGCTCCACAAGGGCCGCCCGGAAAAGTCGCTCGTCGAGGGCCTGACCAAGTCGGGCGGTCGCGGCGGCAACGGCCGTATCGCTGTCCGCTTCCGCGGCGGCGGCGCCAAGCGCCTGTATCGCAAGGTCGACTTCAAGCGTCGCAAGTTCGACGTGCCGGCCACGGTTCAGCGTCTTGAGTACGACCCGAACCGCACGGCGTTCATCGCCCTCATCAAGTATGAGGACGGCGAACTGGCCTACATCCTGGCCCCGCAACGCCTGAAGGCCGGCGATGTCGTCATCGCCGCCGAGAAGGCCGATGTGAAGCCGGGCAACGCCATGCCGCTCCGTGGCATGCCGATCGGCACGATCATTCACAACATCGAGCTGAAGCCCCTCAAGGGCGGCCAAATGGCCCGCTCGGCTGGCGCCTACGCCCAGCTGGTCGGCCGTGACGCCGGCTACGCCCAGATCCGTCTCGGTTCGGGCGAACTGCGGATGGTTCAAGACACCTGCATGGCTACGGTCGGCGCGGTGTCGAACCAGGACCACATGAACCAGGTCCTGGGCAAGGCTGGCCGCACCCGCCACATGGGCTTCCGCCCGCACGTCCGCGGCGTCGTCATGAACCCGGTCGATCACCCGCACGGCGGCGGTGAAGGCCGCACCTCCGGCGGTCGCCACCCGGTCACCCCGTGGGGCAAGCCGACCAAGGGCTCGAAGACCCGTTCTAACAAGGCGACGGATAAGTACATCATCCGTTCGCGCCACGCTCGGAAGGCTCGCTAAGCCATGACCCGTTCCGTCTGGAAAGGTCCGTTTGTCGACGGATACCTCCTCAAGAAGGCCGACAACGCTCTGTCGTCTGGCCGCAAGGACGTCATCAAGACCTGGTCGCGTCGCTCGACCATCATGCCGCAGTTCGTCGGCCTGACGTTCGGCGTCCACAATGGCCAGAAGCACGTTCCCGTGCTGGTCAGCGAAGACATGGTCGGCATGAAGCTCGGTGAGTTTGCTCCGACCCGGTACTTCCCTGGCCACGCGGCCGACAAGAAGGCCAAGAGGAAGTAACCATGGCAAAGCAAGCTAAAGCACGCCGCCTGACCGGCGTTGAGGCGATGGCCAAGGTGACGACTCTGCGCACCAGCCCGCGCAAGCTGAACCTCGTGGCTCAGTCGATCCGCGGCCTGAAGGTGCAGCGCGCCCTCAACGAGCTGGAGTTCAGCCACAAGCGCATCGCTCGCGATGTGCGCAAGGCGCTCTACTCGGCCATCTCGAACGCCGAAAACAACCACAACCTCGACATCGACAACCTGGTCGTCGCCGAGGCCTTCGTGGGCAAGAACCTGGTGATGAAGCGCTTCGCCGCCCGCGCTCGCGGTCGTGCTTCGCGCATCGAAAAGCCGTTCAGCGAGATCACCATCGTGGTCCGCGAATTGGGTGAGGCCGCCTGATGGGTCAGAAAGTCAATCCGGTCGGGCTTCGCCTCGGCATCAACCGCACGTGGGACTCGCGTTGGTTCGCCAAGAAGGCGGACTACGGCAAGCTCCTGCATGAGGACATCAAGATCCGCAAGCAGCTCAAGAAGCGCCTGTATCAAGCCGGCGTTTCGCGGATCATCATTGAGCGTCCCCACAAGAAGTGCCGCATCACCATCTATGCCGCGCGCCCTGGCGTGATCATCGGCAAGAAGGGTGCGGACATCGACAAGCTGCGCAAGGACGTTGCGGCGATCACGGAAGGCGAAGTTCACCTGAACATCGTCGAAATCCGTAAGCCGGAAACCGACGCCCAGCTGGTGGCCGAGAACATCGCCCAGCAGCTCGAGCGCCGCGTCGCGTTCCGTCGCGCCATGAAGCGTTCGCTGCAAAGCGCGATGCGTCTGGGCGCCAAGGGCATGCGCATCGAAGTCGCTGGCCGTCTGGGCGGCGCCGAAATCGCCCGTACCGAATCGTACCACGAGGGTCGCGTTCCGCGTCACACACTGCGGGCCGACATCGACTACGGCGTGACCGAAGCTTCGACCACTTACGGCATCATCGGCGTGAAGGTGTGGGTCTTCAAGGGCGAGGTCCTCGACCACGACCCGATGGCTCTCGACAAGCGCCTGGCCACGGAATCCGGCCCGGCCGGCGAGGGCGGCGGACGTGAACGTGGCGACCGCGGCGATCGCGGTCCGCGTCGTGACCGTCGCGAGCAAGCTGGAGCCTAAGGTAGAGCCATGCTGTCTCCGAAAAAGACCAAGTACCGCAAGCAGTTCAAGGGCAAGATCCACGGCGTTGCGAAGGGCGGCTTCTCGCTGAACTTCGGCTCCTACGGTCTGAAGTCCGTTGAACCGGAACGCATCACCGCTCGTCAGATCGAAGCGGCTCGTCGGGCGATCACTCGTCAGATGAAGCGCCAAGGTCGCGTGTGGATCCGGATCTTCCCGGACGTTCCGGTGACCGACAAGCCGGCTGAAGTGCGGATGGGTAAGGGCAAGGGCGCGGTCGAGTACTGGGCCGCGCGCGTTCACCCTGGCCGTATCATGTTTGAAATCGACGGCGTGCCGGACGATGTCGCTCGTGAAGCCCTGCGCCTCGGCGCGGCCAAGCTTCCCGTGAAGACCCGCATCGTCACCCGCATCGACGCCGCTGTCGCGGAGCACGCGTGATGAAGATCGACGATATCCGGGGCATGACGCCCGACCAACTCGGCGAGGCCCTGCTGAACCTGAAGAAAGAGCAGTTTAACCTGCGCTTCCAGGCGGCGACCGGCCAGGTCGAGAAGACCCACCGCGTGGACGAGGTCCGCAAGGACATCGCGCGGATCAAGACCGTCCTGCGCTCCAAGCAGACCGCGGCCTAAGGAGACAACGAACATGCCAAAGCGAATTCTCGAAGGCGTCGTCGTCTCGGACAAGGGCGACAAGACGATCGTTGTGAAGGTCGAGCGTACCTTCCTGCACCCGGTGCTGAAAAAGACCGTTCGTCGGTCGAAGAAGTACCACGCCCACGACGAGGCGAACGTCTACAAGGCCGGCGACATCGCGCGCATCATCGAATGCGCTCCGAAGTCTAAAACCAAGACCTGGGAAGCGCTGCCGAAAGGCGCTGACCAGCAAGCCTCCTAAAGAAAGTCTCATCCCATGATTCAGATGCAGACTAACCTCGAGGTCGCCGACAATTCCGGCGCCCGTCGTGTGATGTGCATCAAGGTGCTTGGTGGCGCTGGTCGCCGCTACGCCGGCGTTGGCGACAAGATTGTCGTCTCCGTGAAGGAAGCGATCCCGCGCGGTCGAGTGAAAAAGGGTGACGTGCTGCAGGCGATCGTCGTGCGCACGTCTTCCGCGATCAAGCGCAAGGACGGTTCGGTGATCCGTTTCGACAAGAACGCCGCCGTGATCGTCAACAAGCAATCCGAGCCGATCGGCACGCGGATCTTTGGCCCGGTTCCCCGTGAACTGCGCGCCAAGAACCACATGAAGATCATCTCGCTCGCTCCCGAGGTGCTGTAATGGCCGCGAAGATCAAGAAGGGCGACCGCGTTGTCGTCCTCACGGGCAAGGACAAGGGCCGTCAAGGCGCTGTCCTGCGCGTGCTGCCGAAGGAAGACCGCGTCGTGGTCGAGGGCCTGAACATGGTTCAGCGCCACACCCGTCCGACGCAGACCGACCCGCAAGGCGGCATCAAGAACAAGGAAGCGGCGCTCCACATCTCGAACGTGGCGATCGTCGACTCCAAGGGTAAGCCGACCCGCGTCGGCTTCCGGGTCGAAGGCGACAAGAAGGTCCGCGTCGCCAAGACGACCGGTGAGGTGATCAATGGCTGAGCAAGCTTACGAACCCCGGCTGAAGTCCGAATATCGCGCGCGCATCCGCGCCGCGATGAAGGAGCAGTTCGGCTACACGAACGAGATGCAGATCCCCAAGCTGGACAAGATCGTCCTGAACATGGGCATCGGTGAAGCCGTCTCGGACTCCAAGAAGGTCAACTCGGCGATCGCCGACCTGGCGAAGATCGCCGGTCAGAAGCCGCAGCCGACCAAGGCTCGTAACTCCATCGCCGGCTTCAAGCTGCGCGAAGGCATGGTCGTCGGTGCGAAGGTGACCCTTCGCGCGGACCGCATGTACGAGTTTCTGGACCGCCTGATCACGATCGCGCTGCCGCGCGTGAAGGACTTCCGGGGCCTGAAGCCCACCTCGTTCGACGGTCGTGGCAACTACGCTATGGGTCTGAAGGAGCACATCGTGTTCCCGGAGATCAACTACGACCAAATCGATCAAATGTGGGGCATGGACATCATCGTCGCCACGACTGCGAAGACCGACGACGAAGCGCGCGCGCTTCTCAAGGAATTCCAGTTCCCGTTCGTTCAAGCGTAACGGCGGGAAGGAAAGAACAAATGGCCAAGAAAAGCGCTGTCAATCGCAACGAGATGGTCCGCAAGCTGGTGAAGCAATTCGCCAACAAGCGCGAAGAACTCAAGGCGATCGCCAACGACGAGAGCCTGCCGCTCGAAGAACGCTTCGAAGCGCGCCTGAAGCTCGCCGAACTGCCGCGTAACTCGTCCAAGACCCGCATCCGTAATCGTTGCGAAGTCACGGGCCGTCCGCGCGCCTACTACCGGAAGCTTAAGATGAGCCGGATCGCGCTGCGCGAACTGGGCTCGAACGGCCAGATTCCTGGCCTCGTCAAGTCGAGCTGGTGAGGAGGGTCTCATGGTGAACGACCCCGTTGGCGATATGATCGCCCGCATCAAGAACGCCGCCACCCGCGGCCGTTCCAAGGTTTCCACGCCGGCCTCGAAGATGCGCGCGCGCGTCCTCGACGTGCTCGCCGAGGAAGGCTACATCCGCGGCTATCAACTCGTTCAGAAGCCGGGCGCTTTCCCGGAGTTCGAGATCGAGCTGAAGTACTTCGATGGTCAGCCGGTGATCGCTGAGATCCGCCGGATCTCGAAGCCGGGCCGCCGCGTCTACTCGTCGATCAAGGACCTGAAGCCGATCAAGAACGGCCTGGGTATCTCGATCCTGTCGACGCCGAAGGGCGTCATGTCGGACACGGCCGCGCGTGACGCGAACGTGGGCGGCGAAGTCCTGTTGCGGGTCTACTAAGATGTCGCGGATTGGAAAGAAGGCGGTCGCCGTCCCCGCGGGCGTGACGGTGACCATCGACGGCCAGACCGTCACGGTGAAGGGGCCCAAGGGTCAACTCTCCTGGACCGTCGCCGAAGAAATCGAAGTGAAGCAGGAAGGCGCTGAGCTCCAGCTCTCCAAGCGCGTCGACTCGACCCGGGCGCAAGCCATGTGGGGCCTGTCGCGCACCCTGGTGAGCAACATGGTGGTCGGCGTGACCCAGGGCTTCGAGCAAACCCTCGAACTGGTCGGCGTTGGTTACCGCGCTGCGATGAAGGGCCAGGCGCTCTCCATGCAACTCGGCTTCAGCCACGACGTGGACGTGCCCCCGCCTGCCGGGATCACCTTCGCGACGCCGAAGCAGACCGAGATCAAGATCTCGGGCATCGACAAGCAAGCCGTCGGCGAGATCGCCTCGAAGATCCGCCGCCTGCGTCCGCCGGAGCCCTACAAGGGCAAGGGCGTCCGTTATGCCGGCGAGAAGGTTCGCCGCAAGGAAGGCAAGAAGAAGTAGGCCATGGCTCTTAAACCCCGTGACACCGCCAAGCGTCGTGCCGAGCGCACGCGCATCCGCCTGCGGTCGGTGGCGAATGGTCGGCCGCGTCTGTCGGTCTTCCGCTCGTCCAAGAACATCTACGCCCAGATCATCGATGATGAGCGCGGCGTGACCCTGGCTGCCGCCTCGACCCTCGAGGGCGACAAGCAGAAGGGTTCTGACAAGGACGCCGCCGCCCGTGTGGGCGCGCTCGTGGCGCAACGCGCCATCGAAAAGGGCGTCAAGGACGTCGTCTTCGATCGTGGCGGTTACATCTACCACGGCCGGGTGAAAGCCCTGGCCGACGCCGCGCGCGAAGCCGGCCTGAACTTCTAGGGGTACGCTGATGGCTCGTGGAAACGAACAACGTGGTGGTGACGGCCAAGGCCGTCGTGACCGCAACCGCGGCAATCAAGCGGAAGAGCGCGCTGAATCCGACATCGTCGAGAAGCTGGTGCACATCAACCGCGTCGCCGCCACTGTGAAGGGCGGCCGTCGCTTCTCGTTCGCCGCCCTGATGGTGGTCGGTGATCAGAAGGGCCGCGTCGGCTACGGTCATGGCAAGGCGCGTGAAGTGCCGGAAGCCATCCGTAAGGCGACCGAGGAAGCCAAGAAGTCGATGATCCGCGTGCCGCTCCGCGAGAGCCGCACCCTGCACCACGACGGCAATGGCCGTTGGGGCGCCGGCAAGGTCATGGTCCGCTCGGCTCCTCCGGGCACCGGCGTCATCGCCGGCGGTCCGATGCGCGCCGTGCTCGAAACCCTCGGCGTCCAGGACGTCGTGGGCAAGTCGGTCGGCTCGTCGAACCCCTACAACATGGTGCGCGCGACCTTCGAGGCGCTGAAGGCTCAGTCTTCGCCCCGCCAGGTCGCCGCCAAGCGCGGCAAGAAGGTCGCCGACGTGCTGGGCCGCAAGGCTGACAGCGCTGCGGTCGCCGCCGCTGACGGAGAGTAAACCATGGCTAAGGTGACCGTTCGTCAAACGGCGAGCCCCATCCGCCGTAAGAGCGATCAGCGCGCGACCCTCATCGGTCTCGGCCTGAACCGCATCGGCCGCGTGTCGGTCCTGGAAGACAGCCCGTCTGTGCGCGGGATGATCGCCAAGGTCCATCACATGGTGGAAGTGATCGAAGGCTAAACGCCTTTCGACTGGACGTTTAGGAGAGGCGGCGCCAAAAGCGTCGCCTCTTCGGTCGTTTCGGCGGCCGAGTTTCTTTTTCAGCCGAGTCCGGGCCTGCGCCCGGGCGTCAGATCTCCAAGGAGAGGCGTCATATGACCAAGCTTAACGAACTGAGCCCGCGCGAAGGCTCCACCAAGAACCGCATGCGCGTCGGCCGCGGCCCGGGCTCGGGCAAGGGCAAGACCGGCGGCCGTGGTGTGAAGGGTCAGAAGTCCCGCACCGGCGTCTCGATCGCCGGCTTCGAGGGCGGCCAGATGCCGCTGCACATGCGGATGCCGAAGCGCGGCTTCAACAACCCCTTCGCCAAGGAATTCGCCGAGGTGAACCTGTGGCGTCTGGAGCAGGCGATCGCCGCCGGCAAGCTCGACGCCAAGAAGGCCATCGACGCCAAGGTGCTGATCGCCGCCGGCGTTCTGCGTCGTGAAAAGGACGGCGTGCGCCTCCTGGGCAAGGGCGAACTGAAGTCCAAGATCGAGATCACCGTCTATTCGGCTTCGGCCGCGGCCAAGGCCGCTGTCGAGAAGGCTGGCGGCAAGGTCACCACGACCGGTCCGGCCGCTGCCGAAGCCGCCGAGTAAGCCGCTCATCCCCGCTTCGTGCGGGGACCCACGCTGATTGTCCGGCGCCCCGCCTGGCCCTTTTCCGCATGTTTGCGGCGGGGTGAGGCAAGGGGGCCGGATGACAGCGCAGGATGGACGCCCTATGTACGTCCGGTCCTTCAGTCTGGGGTTCTAAATGGCTTCGGCCGCCGAACAGCTAGCAGCAAACATGAACTTCGGCGCCTTCCAGAAGGCGACGGAGCTGCACAAGCGCATCTTCTTCACCTTGGGTGCGCTGATCGTCTATCGCCTCGGGACCTATATCCCGATCCCGGGCATCGACCCGGCTGCGTTCGCACAGGCCTTCCAAGGCCAGGCGCAGGGCATCCTGGGCATGTTCAACATGTTCTCCGGGGGCGCCGTCGAGCGGATGGCGATCTTCTCGCTGAACGTGATGCCGTACATCTCGGCCTCGATCATCGTTCAGCTGCTCGGGACGGTTTATCCGCCCTGGGAGAAGCTGCGTAAGGAAGGCGGGGAGGCGGGGCGCAAGACGCTCAACCAGTACACCCGCTACCTGACGGTCATTCTGGCGCTGTTCCAGTCGTTCGCGATCGCCACCGGGCTGCAGAACAGCCCCGGCCTGGTGCTGAACCCTGGCGTCTTCTTCCTGGCCTCGACGGTCGTGACGCTGACCGGCGGTACGCTCTTCCTGATGTGGCTGGGCGAGCAGATCACCAGCCGCGGCGTCGGCAACGGCGTCTCGCTGATCATTTTCGCCGGTATCGTCGCGGTCCTGCCGCAGGGCGTCTGGCAGATGTTCACGATGACGCGGACCGGCTCGCTGTCGCCGTTTGCGATGTTCGCGATCATCGCCCTGGCCATCGCCGTCGTCTTCGCCATCGTCTTCATGGAGCGCTCGCAGCGCCGCCTGCTGGTGCAGTATCCGAAGCGCCAGCAAGGCAACCGGATGTTCGGCGGCGACACCTCGTTCCTGCCGCTGAAGATCAACACCGCCGGCGTCATCCCGCCGATCTTCGCCTCGTCGCTGCTGCTGCTGCCGACGACGGCGATGGGCTTCCTGGCTACGGCCGACCTTCCGGCCTGGGCGCAGTGGCTGCCCGGCATGGTGGGCCAGCTGCAGCACGGCCAGCCGGCGTTCATGGTGCTCTATGCGCTGCTGATCATCTTCTTCTGCTTCTTCTACACCTCGGTCGTGTTCAACCCGGACGACACCGCCGAGAACCTGCGCAAGTACGGCGGCTTCCTGCCGGGCATCCGCCCTGGCAAGCGGACGGCCGAGTACCTCGACTACGTGCTGACTCGCCTGACGGTGATCGGGGCGGCGTATATCACGCTGGTCTGTCTGATGCCAGAAGCGCTGATCGGGTACTTCAAGGCGCCGTTCTATCTCGGCGGCACCTCGATCCTGATCGTGGTGAGCGTGACCATGGATACGGTCACCCAGATCCAGTCGCACCTGCTGGCGCACCAGTACGAAGGCCTGATCAAGAAATCCAAGCTGCGCGGGGGACGCGCTCGCTAAGGGGCGTACCGGCCGAAAAGGGGCGGCCGGGGAGGGGACATAAAAGCTATGAATTTGATCCTGTTCGGCCCGCCGGCGGCGGGCAAGGGAACTCAGGCCAAGCGCCTGGTGGATTCCCGCAAGATGGTCCAGCTCTCCACCGGAGACATGCTGCGCGCCGCGATCGCTTCGGGCTCTGAGCTCGGCAAGCGTGTCGAGGGCGTCATGCAGCGTGGCGAGCTGGTCACCGATGAGATCGTGATCGCGCTGATCGAAGAGCGTCTTCCGGAAGCCGACGCGGCCGGCGGCGCGATCTTCGACGGCTTCCCAAGGACCCTGGCCCAGGCCGGGGCGCTGGACGAGATGCTGGCCAAGCGCGGCTCGCGAATCGATCTAGTGCTGCGCCTGAAGGTGGACGACGAGCAGCTCCTCAAGCGGGTTGCCGGTCGTTTCGCCGAATCGGGCCGTCCCGATGACAACCCCGAGAGCTTCAAGGTGCGGCTCTCGGCATATAACGACCAGACCGCGCCCTTGCTGCCGTACTATCAAGACCAGGGAAAACTGGTCGAGCTGGACGGCATGGGTTCGATCGAGGACGTCGCCGCCGGAATCGACCAGGCCCTCAAGGCCTGATATCTGGCGACCAACCCGCCCAGCGATTGCGGAAGTCTGAAAAGCTTCAGATTCCTGCGATTGCTCCATTGACGGAAACGCAACGTTCCCTATAACGGTGCGCTTCCGCGAAAGGGCGCGAAGGACGTGCCGGCCTTCCCACACGGGATTCTGGGCCGGGGCGCCGTTCGCGCTTCTCTGCGTGACTAGGAGATTCAACGCGTGGCCCGTATCGCTGGCGTCAACATTCCGACTAACAAGCGCGTCGTCATCGCGCTGCAGTACATCCATGGGATCGGCCAGGCGAAAGCCAAGGAGATCGTCCAGAAGGTTGGCATTGAGGACGCTCGCCGCGTCAATCAACTGTCCGACGCTGAGGTGCTGCAGATCCGCGAGGCGATCGACCGCGACTACCTCGTCGAGGGCGACCTGCGTCGCGAGACGGCGGTCAACATCAAGCGTCTGATGGACCTGGCCTGCTATCGCGGCCTGCGTCACCGTAAGGGCCTCCCGGTCCGCGGCCAGCGCACCCACACCAATGCCCGCACCCGCAAGGGTCCGGCCAAGCCGATCGCCGGCAAGAAGAAGTAAGAGAGCTTAGCGATGGCCAAGGAACCGGCGCGCGTCAAACGTCGCGAACGCAAGAACATCACCTCGGGCGTGGCGCACGTGAACGCCTCGTTCAACAACACCATGATCACCATCACGGACGCGCAGGGGAACACCATCTCCTGGTCGTCGGCCGGCATGATGGGCTTCAAGGGTTCTCGGAAGTCGACCCCGTACGCCGCTCAGATGGCGGCCGAGGACGCGGGCCGCAAGGCCGCCGAGCATGGCGTGAAGACGCTGGAAGTGAACGTCTCGGGTCCGGGTTCGGGCCGTGAGTCGGCGCTCCGCGCGCTGCAGGCCGTGGGCATGACGATCACCACCATCCGTGACGTGACCCCCATTCCGCATAACGGCTGCCGGCCGCCCAAGCGCCGGCGGGTCTAAAGTACCGCAGTACTGCACTCCCCACGCGCCGGACCGAGCTTTTCGCGTCCGGCGATCCTGCGTTTCGAGGGACATCTCTACGTGATCGAAAGAAACTGGAACGAGCTCATCCGTCCCGAGAAGCCGCTGATCGAGGCCGGAACCGACGCGAACCGCAAGGCGCGTCTGGTGGCCGAGCCGCTCGAGCGCGGTTTCGGGGTGACGCTCGGCAACAGCCTCCGCCGAGTGCTTCTGTCGTCGCTGCAGGGCGCGGCCGTGACCGCCGTCCAGATTGACGGCGTGGTCCATGAGTTCTCGTCGCTGGAAGGCGTTCGCGAGGACGTTGTCGACATCGTCCTGAACATCAAGCAACTGGCGCTGCGCATGCACGCCGAGGGCCCCAAGCGTATGACGCTTAAGGCCACCGGCCCGGGCATCGTGACCGCCGGCCAGATCGAAGTCCCGTCGGACATCGAGATTCTGAACCCGGACCACGTGCTCTGCACCCTGGACGACGGCGCCACCGTGCGCATGGAGTTCACGGTCAACAACGGCAAGGGCTATGTCCCGGCCGAGCGTAACCGCCCGGAAGACGCTCCGATCGGCCTCATCGCCGTCGACAGCCTCTATTCGCCGGTTAAGCGCGTCGCCTACCGTGTCGAGCCGACCCGTCAGGGCCAGAGCCTCGACTACGACAAGCTGATCATGGAAGTGGAAACCAACGGCGCGATTTCGCCGGTGGACGCGGTGGCTTTCGCCGCCCGTATCCTCCAGGACCAGCTGCAGATCTTCATCACCTTCGAAGAGCCGAAGAAGAAGGTCGAAGGCGAGAGCAAGCCGGAACTGCCGTTCAACCCGGCGCTGCTGAAGAAGGTCGACGAGCTCGAGCTCTCGGTCCGCTCGGCGAACTGCCTGAAGAACGACAACATCGTGTACATCGGCGACCTGATCCAGAAGACCGAGGCGGAAATGCTCCGCACTCCGAACTTCGGCCGCAAGTCGCTGAACGAGATCAAGGAAGTGCTCGCGGGCATGAACCTGCATCTCGGCATGGACGTGCCGAACTGGCCGCCGGAAAATATCGAAGAACTCGCCAAGAAGTTCGACGATCAGATGTAAGACGCTCCGAGGCCCGCCTGGCGGGCCTCGGTTCTTTAGAACTACGCGCTGACTCCGAGCCGCTTTGGCGGCAAGGGCCTGATGAGGCCGCAACCGCGGCGGAAGGCTCCGGCGCTTCGTTTTGACCCAGGCGGGAGCAGGCTGGGACTTGGTTAGGCAAGGGCGCTTCACCGCGCCCAGCGGGCCCAGCGGCCCAGGAGATATGAAATGCGTCACGGCAAAGCCCACCGCAAACTGGGTCGTACGACCGCCCACCGCACCGCGATGTTCGCCAACATGGCGGCGAGCCTGATCAAGCACGAGCAGATCGTCACGACTCTGCCGAAGGCCAAGGAACTGCGCCCGGTTGTTGAAAAGCTGGTCACGCTGGCGAAGCGCGGCGACCTGCACGCTCGCCGTCAGGCGATCAGCCAGGTTCGCGACGTCGAGCAGGTCGGCAAGCTCTTCGCGGTCCTCGGCCCGCGCTACAAGGAGCGCCAGGGCGGCTACATCCGCGTCCTGAAGGCCGGCTTCCGCTACGGCGACAACGCCCCGCTGGCCGTGATCGAGTTCGTCGATCGTGACCCGGCCGAAAAGGGCAAGGACTCCGGCCCGGTCCAGAACGTCGGCTTCGGCGACGAATAAGACCAGCCTGCAGTCTGCAGACATTCAGAGCCCCGGATGGAAACATCCGGGGCTTTTGTTTTGCGTGCACGCCGGCAGCCGACCGCGAAATATATTTGCGAAAAACTGAAAATATTATATCATTGGGAAAATGAAGGCCCGCTGAGAGGCCTGGAGCAGGGAGACGCGAGATGAACGAGCGCAGCAAGCTGCCGACGATCGGCCCGTTGCTCTGGTATCGCGACCCGGTCGCCGCCATCGCCTGGCTGGAGCGCGCCTTTGGCTTTGAGACCCGCATGGTCGTCGAGGACGGGCAGGGCGGGGTGATCCACTCCGAACTGGTCCTGCACGACGGCTACATCATGGTCGTGGGGCCGCCCAGCGGACGCGCGGTCAGTCCTGCTGCCTTCGGCGGCCGGTCCACCCAGTCGGTGCATGTGCAGTTGGCGGAAGGCCTCGACGCGGTCTGCGAGCGCGCTCGCGACGCCGGGGCGGCCATAGAGCGTGAACCCGCGGATCAGCCGTACGGCGACCGCGTCTTCACCTGCCGCGACCTCGAAGATCATCCCTGGTCGTTCGGCCAAACGGTCCAGGCCCTGTCCGTCGAAGAGATGGAACAGGCCACCGGCCACACCATCAAAGCCTGAAACTGAAGGAGAACGTCACATGTCCGGTTTGCGCTCCGCCGTGTTCTATCAGGACCCCAAGGCCGCCTTGGCCTGGCTGGAAAAGGCCTTCGGGTTCGAGCTGGTGATGCTCTTGGAAGACGCCGAGGGCAATGTCGCGCACTCGCAGATGGAGTTCGGTGACAGCTACGTGATGATCGGCCAGGAGTGGAGCGCCGACCACAAGAGCCCGAAGTCGGTCGGCGGCAAGAACACCCAGACTGTCCATATCCAGATCGACACCGATCTCGACGATCACTTCGCCCGCGCCAAGGCGGCCGGCGCGGTCATCGACGCCGAGCCGCAGATGCAGTTCTACGGCGACAAGACCTACCGCTGCCGCGATCCCGAGGGGCACATCTGGACGGTGTCGCAAACCGTGCAGGCTGTGAGCCGCGAAGACGCCGAGGCCGCCAGCGGCCTGAAGATCACCGGCTGGCGATGAACACGGCGCGACAGGTCGACTCGACCCTGGCCGCCCTGGCCGATCCCTACCGCCGGCAGGTCGTGGATCTGCTGGCGCGGGGGCCGCGCCCGGCGGGAGAGTTGGCTCGCGAACTCGGTCTGTCGCCGCCGACCATGAGCCGTCACCTGCGCACGCTGCGGGAAAGCGGCCTGGTGGAGGAGAGCCACCCCCAGTTCGACGCGCGCGTCCGCATCTACGCCTTGAGGCCTGAACCCATGGTGCATCTGTTGCGATGGCTGGAAGAGAGCGAACGGCTGTGGAGCGAACAGCTCATCGCGTTCAAGGCGCATGTCGAGAAGACGCCGTGAGCTCGAAGGTGTTCGTCGCGCTGCGAGTGAAGGCCTCGCCGGAGCGGGCGTTCACGGCCTTCGTCGAGGAGATCGGCGCCTGGTGGCGGCCCAACGGCCTCTTCCAGACCACGCCGCGGGCGCCGGGCGTGTTGGCCTTCGAACCGGGAGAGGGCGGCCGCCTGATCGAGACCCTGCAGAACGGCAAGATCTTCGAGATCGGCAGGATCGTCGCCTGGGAGCCGCCGGCGCGGCTGGTGTTCTCCTGGCGGCAGGCGAACTTCCCGCCGGACCTGATGACCGAAGTCGAGGTTAGCTTCGCTGCGGTCGGCGAGGAGACCCGGGTCAGCGTCGAGCACCGCGGCTTCGACCAGGTGCCGGAAGGGGCGGCTCGCCATGGTTTCCCCGACGAGACCCTTCTCATGCGCCTGGCCGAGTGGTGGCAAAGGCTGCTGACATCCTATCGCGATACGTCGGCGTAAGACGCCGAACATGGTAGTTCAGAGATCGAAACGGCCCGGAGCGGCCGACCGGAGGAAGCCATGACTGAGCGTCCCGAGAGCGCCGACGGCGCCGACGACAAGCGCTGGGCAGGGGCCTTCCGGTTCATCTTCGCCGCTTCGGTGATCAACGCGGTGTCGTTCGGGATCATGATCCCGGTGCTGCCAAATCTGATCAAGGAGTTCACCGGCGGCGATACCGCCGCAGCGTCGGAATGGAACGTGTTGTTCGGCGCCGTCTGGGGGGTGATGCAGCTGTTCTGCGGCCCCATCCTTGGCATGCTTTCCGACCGCTATGGCCGCCGGCCTATCTTGCTGATTTCATTGGGCGGCCTGGCGATCGACTTCCTGTTCATGGCGCTGGCGCCCAGCCTGATGTGGCTGTTCGTCGGCCGCATCATCAATGGCCTGACGGCGGCGAGTTTCTCGACGGCCAACGCCTATGTCGCCGACGTCACGCCGCCGGATAAGCGGGCCAAGGCCTATGGCTGGATGGGCTCGGCCTTCTCGTTCGGCTTCCTTGTGGGACCCGCGCTGGGCGGCTTCCTCGGCGACATCGACCTGCGGCTGCCGTTCTTTGTGGCGGCGGCCCTGACCACGCTCAACTGGCTCTACGGGTTCTTCATTCTCCCGGAATCGCTGCCGCCCGAGAAGCGTGTCGCCAAGTTCGATTGGAAGCGCGCCAACCCCGTGGGTTCGCTCAGCTTCCTGCGCGCCCACAACGAACTGTTCGGCCTTGCCAGCATCGGGTTCCTGTTCCAGCTGGCCCACACCGTGCTGCCGGCGATTTTCGTGCTCTACACGGGCTACCGCTACGGCTGGACGCCGGGCTTCATGGGCCTGACCATGATGGCCACAGGCTTGGCCGGAGTGATCGTGCAGACGCTGCTCGTCGGGCCCGTCGTGGCCCGAATCGGCGAGCGCGGCGCGCTGCTGCTCGGCGCCGCTGCCGGCGCGACCGGCTTCGCCATCTACGGCATGGCGCAGACCGGCTGGGCCTACATGATCGGCGTTCCGGTCTTCGCCCTGATGAACTTCCTTATGCCGGGGCTGCAGGGGCTGATGACGCGCCGCGTGGAGCCTTCCGCCCAGGGCCAGTTGCAGGGGGCCAATCAGGCCCTGCAGGGGATCGCTTCTGTGATCGGGCCGATTGTCTTCGGCATGACCTTCGCCTGGTCGATCCGCCACGAGGGAGCTCTGCATCAGCCGGGGCTGGCCATCTACCTGGCCGCGGCGCTGCTGGTCGGAGCCTTCCTTTTGTCCCTGAGAGTAGGGCGTGTTCCTAAGTCTGCGGCCGCAGGCGCCTGAGGACAGTTTCGGTTCGTCGCGGCGCAGCCTAGATATTCGCCATCATTGCGCCTGAAAACTCCTGAGAGTGCGGGCTTGAGACGATGCCTGGAGACTCTATGCGCGCCTACCGCGTCCTGATCCCCGCCCTGGCTTTGCTGGCGGCCTGTTCCGACCCCGCAGCTAAATCCAACGCCCAGATCCCACCCCTTGCTCAGCCCAGTCGGACTGCGCCCGGCGACGCCATGACGATGAAGGCCTCCTTCGCCCCCGTGGTGAAGCGGGCGGCCCCGGCCGTGGTCAACATCTCGTCCAAGCGGCTGGTGCGCCAGCGCCCCGATCCGTTCTGGGACATGTTCGGCATGGGCGCGCCACGCGAGCGCATCCAAGGCTCGCTCGGGTCAGGCGTCATCGTCCGGGCCGACGGCATCGTGGTGACGAACAATCACGTGGTCGAGGGCGGACAGGAGATCACCGTCGCCCTGGCTGACCGCCGCGAATACACCGCCCGCATCCTGCTGGCCGACCCGCGCACTGACTTGGCGGTCCTGAAGATCGATGTCGGCAATGAGCGGCTGCCGACCCTGGCCATCGACGATTCCGGCGAGGCCCAGGTCGGCGATCTGGTGCTGGCGATCGGCGACCCCTTCGGCGTCGGCCAGACGGTCACCAACGGCATCATCTCGGCGCTGAACCGCACCGCCGATCCGAACGGCGATGCGTCCAACGCCTACATTCAGACCGACGCGGCGATCAATCCCGGCAACTCCGGCGGCGCCCTGGTCGACATGGACGGCGATCTGATCGGGGTGAACAGCTTCATCCTTTCGCGGTCGGGCACGTCGTCGGGTGTCGGGTTCGCGGTCCCGGCGGCCATTGTCCGGCGCGTGGTGGAAACCGCCGCGGGCGGCGGCCAGGCCGTGGTCCGGCCCTGGCTTGGCGCGCGCACCCAGACGGTCACCGCCGAACTCGCCCGCAGCATGGGCATGAGCGTGCCGCAGGGCGCGCTGGTCGCCGACATCTGGCCGAACGGCCCCGCAGCACGCGCAGGCTTGCGTCAGGGCGACGTGATCGTCTCGGTAGACGGCCGGCCGGCGGTGGATGCGGCGGCGGTGTCCTATGCGATCTCCTCGCGTCGCCCAGGCGACAGCATCAAGCTCGGGGTTCGTCGCGGCAGCG
Organism: Phenylobacterium sp. Root1290; assembly: GCF_001425305.1. Lineage (GTDB taxonomy): Bacteria > Pseudomonadota > Alphaproteobacteria > Caulobacterales > Caulobacteraceae > Phenylobacterium. The sequence continues at coordinate 20,004 of NZ_LMEE01000006.1, forward strand.
GCGAGCAGACCCTCACCCTGCGCGCCGAGGCGCCGCCGGCGACCCCGGCCAAGGACGAGCAGGTGATCTCGGGCCGCAATCCCTTCGACGGCGCGACGGTCGTGAACCTGTCGCCGGCGGTGGCCGACGAACTGGGCATCGATCCGTTCGCCGGCCGTGGCGTTTTGGTGACGAACATCAGCCGCGGCTTTGCGATGAACGCCGGCCTGCGTCCGGGCGATCTGATCCGCAAGGTCAACGGCCGGGAAATCGGCTCGGTCCGGGAACTGACCGGCGTTCTCGGGGCCGGCGGCGGTCAATGGCAGGTGACCATCGAGCGCAACGGCCAGGAGGTCACCGCCAACTTCCGGACCTGACGCGGGCGGCGCGCACGCGCCGCTCTCGCTCCGATCCTCGAAGGGCGGTAGAACGCGCCATGGCCGATCTCTTCGAAGCTGCCGGGCTGACGCCGCACGCGCCGTCTCCGCTCGCCGACCGCCTGCGACCGCAGCGGCTCTCCGAGGTCGTCGGACAGGATCACCTGTTGGGCGCTGAAGGGCCGATCGGCCGCATGGCCGAGGCCCGGCGGCTGTCCTCGATGATCCTTTGGGGCCCGCCCGGCACCGGCAAGACCACCATCGCCCGCCTGCTGGCCAAGGAGGCCGGCTACGAGTTCCAGCAGATCTCGGCGGTCTTCTCCGGCGTCGCCGACCTGAAGAAGGCGTTCGAGCAGGCGCGGATGCGGCGCGCTGCCGGCCAGTCGACTCTGCTGTTCGTCGACGAGATCCATCGCTTCAACCGCGCCCAGCAGGACGGCTTCCTCCCGTTCGTGGAGGAGGGGATCGTCACGTTGGTGGGAGCCACCACCGAAAACCCGTCGTTCGAACTGAACGGGGCGCTGCTGTCGCGGGCTCAGGTCTATGTGCTCAAGCGGCTGGACGACGAGGCGCTGGAGTCCTTGCTGGCCAAGGCCGAGGCGCATGAGCAGCGCGATCTGCCGCTGGAACCCGAGGCCCGTCAGGCCCTGGTCGCCATGGCCGACGGCGACGGACGCTACCTGCTGACCCTGGCCGAGACCCTGTTCAACATCGGATCGGCAAAGCTCCTGTCAATCAAGGACTTAGGCCAGATCCTTCAGAAGCGAAGCCCCGCCTACGACAAGGACCGCGAAGAGCACTACAACCTCATTTCCGCTCTCCATAAATCTGTCCGGGGCTCCGATCCGGACGCGGCGCTGTACTGGCTGGCGCGGATGCTGGGCGGCGGCGAGGACCCGCTGTTCATCGCCCGGCGGCTGATCCGCATGGCCGTCGAGGACATCGGCGAAGCCGACCCCATGGCCCTCGTCCTCGCCAACGCCGCCAAGGACACCTACGACTTTCTCGGCAGTCCGGAGGGCGAGCTGGCCCTGGCGCAGGTGGTCGTGCACCTGGCCGCCGCGCCGAAGTCCAACGCCGTCTATGTGGCCTTCAAGGCGGCGCAGCGGGCGGCGCGCGAAACCGGCTCGCTCATGCCGCCGGCCCATATCCGCAACGCCCCGACCAAGCTCATGAAGGATCTGGGCTACGGCAAGGGCTACGCCTACGACCACGACGTCGAGGGCGGCTTCTCGGGGCAGAACTACTTCCCGGAAGGCATGGAGCGTCAGCGCTTCTACCAGCCCAAGGATGTCGGCGTGGAGGCGCGGATCAAGGAGCGCCTGGAGCGCTGGGCCGAGCAACGGAACCGCCGGACGTGAAGCCCCGCACGCCGCCGAAGGTCAAAGCTCAGCCGAAGCCTGTCGTCCTGAGTCCCGAAGAGATCGCCCTGGTCCGCAGCCTGGTGATCTACGAGGACGCCGACATCATGGCGCTGAACAAGCCCTCGGGCCTGTCCAGCCAGGGCGGGCGAGGGCAGGTCAATACGCTGGACGAACTGCTGTGGGCCTTCGCAAAGCCGGGCAAGGCGCGGCCGCGCCTGATCCACCGGCTTGATCGCGACACCAGCGGCGTCATCCTCACCGCCAAGACCAAGCCGGCCGCCAGCTTCCTCGGCAAGCACATGATGGGGCGGCGGTTCGCCAAGACCTATCGCGCGATCGTCACGCCGGGACCGCCCGAGCCGGCCTCGGGCGTGATCGAGGCGGCCCTGCGCCGGGAGGAGTCGGGACGCGAGGCTTACATGCGCGTCTGCCCGCCCGATCATCCGGACGCTGAGGCGGCCTTGACCCGCTATCGAACGCTGGCGCGCGGCGAGACCACCGCCTTGCTCGAACTGACCCCCCAGACCGGCCGCATGCATCAGATCCGGGTGCATCTGGCGTCTATCGGGCGGCCGATCGCCGGCGACGTGCGCTATGGCGGCGCCTTGATGGCCGGCGGACATCCGGTTCCACGCCTTATGCTGCATGCCGCTGCATTGTCGTTCCCGCATCCCGCAGGCGGGACCAAGAAGATCGAGGCCGACACGCCGCAGGACATGCAGTCGCTGATCGCGGCCCTTGGTCTGGGCGGGAACGTCGCCAAGGCTTGACCGTTAGCCAGTGAGCGGGCCAACGGTCCGCGAGGGTGAGGTCATGACCATGAGACGCCTGACTGCGATCATCGTCCTTTGCGCCGCGTTGGCGGCCTGCGCCACGGCGCCTACCGTCTACGGTCCCGCGACCGGCGGGCAATCCGTCGGGTTCTCCGAGATGCGGATCGAGCCGGGCCGCTATCGCGTGACGTTCCGTGGGGGACCGGGCGCGCCGATGAGTCAGGTGTCCGACTACGCCCTGCTACGCGCGGCCGAACTGACGCTGGCCGACGGCTATGACTGGTTCCGGGTCGTCGACCGCTATGTCGCACAGAGCGGCTCAGACGGCGGCCCACGGCTCTCGGTCGGCGCCGGCGGCGGCAGCGGCGGCTATAGCAGCGGCGTCGGCGTCGGGGTGGGCACCAGCTTCAATCTCGGCGGCGGGCCGGCCCTGACCCAGACGATCGAAGTGATCATGGGCAAGGGAGCTCCACCCGCTTCCGCGGGCGGCCAAGTTTACAACGCCAGCGAGGTCCGCCGTACGATCGGGGAACGCATCTAGGTCGCCGCGTCGGCGGGCGCGTCGTGCCCGCGCAGCGCCACGTGTGTAAAGCCGGCGACCTCCGCAACGGCGAAGAAGCCGTCGGAGTGGAGCCCCTGGGCGATCAGCAGGGGCGCCAGGCCTTGCGCCTGTTCACCGATCTCCAGGAGGGCGGCGGCCACGTCGCTGTCGGCGCCCACGACATCGCCCGCATCAAGGGCCAGTCCCTGAAGCCGGACGTCTTTGAACGCAGCCGCAGCATCCCGTCCTGGCTGAAGGCGGGCGAACACGCCCTTGCACATCGCGCCAATCAAGCTGGTCACCTCATTGAGGCGCCCAGGCGGGGTGCCACGGCCGATCTCGGTCATCTCGACGATGACCCGGGTCTTCAGCGCCTCTGCAGAGCCGTGCGTCGCCTGGACCAGGCCGGCGCGGCCCCGCCGCCCCGCGAGATTGCGGAATGACTGGGGGATGACCAGCGGCAGCTTGGCTTCGGTGTCGGAGGGGCGAAGGCGTCCGGCGAACTCCAAAGTGGCGCGGTCGATGCTTTCGACATCGCTGTCGGCCAGGCGGCCGTAGGCCCAGGTCGGGATGATGACCCCGGACTTCACGTGCCGCACGACAGGTCGGATGCGCAGGGCCGCCGTGGCCGTGTGCTTCAGGCTGACGAGCTCTTCGATGGAATAGTCCAGGGCCAGGATGCGGCGTTCGGCCGTCACGAAGGTCCATGGCGGCAAACCCTCGGACGGTCCGACGGACGCCTCAACACCACTCTCGCGCACGTCCGACATCCAGCCGCCCCAACAGGGCTGCGAACATGACGAGACGGACTTAACCGGCCGTGACGAGGGTGGATTAACCGACCGTTTGCGCGGAGGGGGCGGTGCGTCGCATAAGAGCGCATGGAGAAACTTCTTTTGGTAGCCGCCGGAGGCGCGGCTGGCGCCGTGGCGCGCTACGCCGTGGGCGTCCAGGCGCTAAGGTTCTGGGGTCCGGGCTGGCCGTTCGGGACATTCATCGCCAACGTCTCGGGCGGCTTGTTGATGGGCATGCTGGCCGGCTATCTCGCGCATCGCGGGGGCGCCGATCAGGAGAAGCTGCGCGTGTTCCTGGGGGTCGGCGTCCTGGGCGGGTTCACGACCTTCTCGGCGTTCTCGCTTGAGACGGCGCTGATGGTCGAACGCCGCACGTATGGCCAAGCCTTCGCCTATGCGAGCGCCTCGGTGCTGCTCTCCATCTCGGCCCTGTTCCTGGGTCTGCTGCTGGCGCGGAGGATCTTCGCGTGAGAGAAGTTCGCAATATCGCCGTCGATCCGGGCGAAGACGGCGTGCGCCTGGACCGTTGGTTCCGGCGCCGCTGGCCGCACGTCTCGCAGATCCAGATCCAGAAGATGGCCCGCTCAGGGCAGATCCGCGTGGATGGCGGTCGGGCCAAGCCCGATCAGCGGCTGGCGGCCGGCGAGACGATCCGCGTCCCGCCGCTGCCTGACGCGCCCAAGCCTGGTGACAAGCCCGGCCTCGATCCGCGCGACATCGCCTACGCCAAGTCGCTGGTGCTCTACGAGGACGAAGAGGTCCTGGTGCTCAACAAGCCAGCCGGACTGGCGGTGCAGGGCGGAACCAAGACCACCAAGCACGTCGACCGCCTGCTCAGCGCCTGGGGCGAGGGGCTGGACCGACCGCGCCTGGTCCACCGGCTCGACCGCGACACCTCGGGCGTCCTGGTGCTCGGCAAGACCCCTGGGGCCGCCGCCAAGCTGTCGGGAGCCTTTGCGCGCCGGCGGGCCGAAAAGACCTACTGGGCGCTGGTGCTCGGCAATCCCAAGCCCTCCGAAGGGGTGATGGAACTGCACCTGGTCAAGAAGGGCGTCGGCGACCGCGAGATGGTGGTGCCGGCCGATCCGAAGGATCCCAACGCAGATCCGGCCGAGACCGAGTTCGTGACCGTCAGCCGCGCCGCGCACCGCGTCGCCTGGATGGCGCTGCGCCCGCACACCGGCCGGACCCATCAGCTGCGTGCGCACATGCTGGCCATGGGCCACCCGATCCTGGGCGACCCCAAATACAAGACCGACGCCTCGGCCGAGCTCTCGGGCAGCCTGAAGCTTCAACTGCATGCGCGCCGGTTGTCCCTGCCGCATCCCTCGCGCGGCACGCTGATCCTCGAGGCGCCGATCAGCAAGGAGCTGAAGGAAGGCTTCAACCGCTTCGGCTTTGATGAGCACGAGGCCAATCCGGAACCGTTCAAGAGCCGCAAGCGCCGGCACTAGGTCTCGAAGGCCACTTCCGGCTTGGCGTCCGGCGCCAGGAACCTCGCCGCCGAGACGGCCTCGGCCTCAATGGCCCGGAGGTCCTTGGCGGCGACCTTGCCGAACAGGCGGATGCGCACCGGCGCGGTCTTCTTCCTGGGCTCGATACGCCAGGTCCCCGCCACGACGCCATCGACCAGCACCATGGCCGGGATCAGTCCGTTCTTGCTGGCCAGCAGCGGCGCGTGCTCGGGGGCGATGATACCGGTCCGGTCGGCCCGGCATAGCACCGCGCCGTCGAAGTCGGCCAGGAGGCGCACCGGCGCGGGCGTCTCGCCAGGCGGTCTGACGGCGTCCTTGAGGTCGTAGAGCTTGCGGCCGCGCTCGTCCCTGAACGTCGTGAGGTCGTCGCCAAGCGCCTCGAACGTCGCCGCCGCGGCCTTCAGCCCAGACCAAGCCGAAAAATCCGCGGGCAACGACGGGCCGTGCGCGGCCAGATACCGGCGGGCGAGGGCTTGCGGCTGGGGCTCGCTGCGCTCGTCACGTCCAAGCCAGGTCTTGGCCAGGGTGAAGGCCCCGCCCGGCTCGTGGCCAAAGGGCGCATCCGAAGAGGCCTGCACAAGCGGCAGGAACATCCGCGTCGCATAGGCCAGCGGGCGAACGGGATCGAAGCCCTGAACCTCCAGTACCTGACGCACGCTCTCGAAATCCTTCGGCTCGGGCGCGAAGTGCTCGCGGCCGATCGACAGCACGGCCTCCAGCACCTCGGGCGTCGGCTTCACGCCCCACGGCAGGGTGACGTCGCGCGAGGGCATGATCGTCGTGCGGAAGGCCAGCACGTCGTCAGCGCTGGCCAGGTGCAGCGTTCCGCGCATCAGGGTGGAACGGACCACGCGACGGGTGTGGACGGCGTCCAGCAGGTCCTGCCGCGTGAAGTCCGTAAGCCGCGCCCAAAGGCCCAGGAACGGCGCCCGCGGCAACTGCGCCTGCAGGGCGAACAGCCGCTCCAGCGCGGCGACGGGATCCAGCGGCTCGCGGGCCAGCAGCATCTGCCGGGCCAGCAGGATGCGGTTCAGATCTCGCTGGGTCAGGACGGTGTCGCTCATCGCCGCAGGATCGCCGACACCGGCGCGCTTGCGCAATCGGCGATCCCCGGTCATTGCACGCACCGCGCCGCGCAATTCACTCGTGCGAGCGCAGGAGGCCGATGTGCAAAAGGGTTTCATCGAACCGGGCGAGAAGCCCAAGCGGTTCTACAAGGACGTCACGGTGGTGGCCGAGGGCGGCGCCTATTCGGTCAAGCTCGACGGACGCAACGTCCGCTCGCCCAAGGGCGGCAAACTCACTGTGCCGACGCAGGCCCTGGCTGAGATGGTCGCGGCCGAGTGGGACGCTCAGGGCAAGCACATCGAGATGGCCGCGATGCACATCACGCGCCTGGCCTTCACTGCGACCGAGGCGATCCCGCAGGCCCGCGACGCCACCGCCAGCCAGGTTGCGCAGTACGCGGCCTCGGACCTGCTCTGTTATTTTTCCGAGACCGGCAACAGCCTCTATGAGCGTCAGGTCGCGGGCTGGGACCCGGTATTGCGCCGCGCCGAGCAGGAGCTGGCCCTGGTCTTCCGGAGGGCCACCGGCATCATCCATACCGAGCAGCCTGAAGAGACCCTGGCCAAGGTCAAGGCGCTGGCGCTGGATCTCGACGACTTCGCCCTGACCGGCGTGGCGTTCGGCACTCCGCTGTTCGGTTCGGCGGTGCTGGCCCTGGCCCTGCAGCGTGGCTGGCTGACCGGCGAGGAAGCCTGGGCCCTGTCGCGCATCGACGAGGCTTATCAGGAAGAAAAGTGGGGCGTGGACGAGGAGGCGGCCGAGCGGACGGCGCGCCTGCTGGAAGAAGCGCGCATGCTCGACCAGTGGTTCAAGGCCCTCGGCTGACGCGGCCTGCGCGGTTGCCAGCATCGGATCGTCCGACTACGCCTTGAACCTTGGCGTGGGAGGCGGTCGCGTGAAGCACATCCTTGAAGAGCTGGAGAAGCGCCGTGGAGAGGCGCGTCTTGGCGGCGGCGAGCGCCGGATTGCGAGCCAGCACGGCAAGGGCAAGTTGACGGCGCGGGAGCGTCTGGACCTGCTGCTGGACGAGGGCTCGTTCGAGGAGTTCGACATGTTTGTCGAGCACCGGGCGGTGGACTTCGGGATGGCCGACAACCGGGTGCCGGGCGATGGGGTGGTGACCGGCTGGGGCCGGATCAACGGCCGGCTGGTGTTC
>NZ_LMEE01000007.1 GCF_001425305.1 Phenylobacterium sp. Root1290
CAGCGTCAGGGTGATCGCAGCCGTCAGCGTCGTCTTGCCATGGTCAACGTGACCAATCGTGCCGATGTTGCAGTGCGGCTTATTGCGTTCGAACTTTTCTTTAGCCATTTCAAGCTCCAGCCCTGTTTGGGCTTGTCCTCTAAACTAGGGTTGGGGGCCCGAACGATCTCCGAGGAGATCGTTCAAACTCTTCTTGTAAGCGCTTTTCCGACGAAAAACGCTACGCGTACTTCTTGATCACTTCGTCGGCGACGTGTTGCGGCACCGGGTCGTAGTGATCGTACTGCATGGTGAACTGAGCGCGGCCCTGCGACATCCCGCGAAGGGTGTTCACATAGCCGAACATGTTCGCCAGCGGCACGAAGGCGTTGACGACGATCGCGTTGCCGCGGGTGTCCTGGCCCTGGATCATGCCACGACGACCGTTCAGGTCGCCGATGACCGAACCGAGGTACTCTTCCGGGGTCACGACCTCGACGGCCATGATCGGCTCGAGCAGCTTCGGAGCGCCCTTCTCGCGCAACTCCTTGAAGGCCGCACGGGAAGCGATTTCGAAGGCCAGCACGCTGGAGTCGACGTCGTGGTACTTGCCGTCGGTCAGGGTCGCCTTGAAGTCGATCAGCGGGAAGCCGGCCAGCAGACCGTTGTCCTTGACCGATTCCAGACCCTTCTCGACGCCCGGGATGTATTCCTTCGGCACCGCGCCACCGACGATCGCGCTTTCGAACACGAAGCCCGAACCCGGCTCGCCCGGCTCGAACGTGATCATGACGCGGGCGAACTGACCCGTACCGCCGGTCTGCTTCTTGTGGGTGTAGTCAATGTCGACCTTGCGGCCCAGGCTTTCACGATAGGCCACCTGCGGCGCGCCGATATTGGCTTCGACCTTGTAGGTCCGCTTCAGGATGTCGATCTTGATGTCCAGGTGCAGCTCGCCCATGCCCTTCAGGATCGTCTGGCCCGACTCGTGGTCGGTCGAGACGGTGAAGGACGGATCTTCGGACGCCAGCTTCGCCAGGGCGACGCCCAGCTTTTCCTGGTCGGCCTTCGACTTGGGCTCGACGGCGATCTCGATAACCGGCGCCGGGAACTCCATGCGCTCCAGGATCACCGGCGACTTGTTCGGGTCGCAGAGGGTGTCCCCGGTGCGGGTTTCCTTCAGACCGGCCAGGGCGACGATGTCGCCGGCGTAGGCTTCCTTGATGTCCTCGCGGTTGTTGGAGTGCATCAGCAGCATGCGGCCGACGCGTTCCTTCTTGTCGCGGGTGGAGTTCATCAGGCTCATGCCGGTTTCGAGCTTGCCCGAATAGATGCGGCAGAAGGTCAGCGAACCGACGAAGGGGTCGTCCATGATCTTGAACGCCAGGACCGACAGCGGCTCGTCGTCCGAAGCGCGGCGCACGACCGGCTCTTCGGTGCGGAAGTCGATGCCCGGGGTCGGCGGGATGTCCAGCGGCGACGGCAGGTAGTCGACGACGGCGTCGAGCAGCGGCTGCACGCCCTTGTTCTTGAACGCCGAGCCGCAGAGGATCGGATAGAAAGCGCCGTTCAGAACCGCCTTACGGATGCACTTCTTGATGGTCTCTTCCGAGGGCTCTTCGCCGCCCAGATAGGCTTCCATCGCATCGTCGTCGAGTTCGACAGCGTTCTCGATCAGGTACTGGCGAGCCTCGACGGCCTTGTCCATCAGGTCGGCCGGGATCTCTTCGTCACGGAAGGACGCGCCCAGACCGTCGTTGTCCCAGACCACGGCCTTCATGCGGACCAGGTCGACCAGGCCCTTCAGCGAGGACTCAGCGCCGATCGGGAATTGGATCGGCACGGCCTTGGCGCCGAGGCGGTCACGGATCGACTCGACCGACTTGTCGAAGTCGGCGCCGAGCTTGTCCATCTTGTTGACGAACACGATCCGCGGAACGTTGTACTTGTCGGCCTGACGCCAGACGGTTTCGGTCTGCGGCTCAACGCCGGCGTTGCCGTCCAGCACCGTCACGGCGCCGTCGAGCACGCGCAGCGAGCGTTCGACTTCAATGGTGAAGTCCACGTGGCCGGGGGTGTCGATGATGTTCAGGCGCTTGTCGTTCCAGAACGCCGTGGTCGCAGCGGAGGTGATCGTGATGCCACGCTCCTGCTCCTGCTCCATCCAGTCCATGGTCGCGGCGCCGTCGTGGACTTCGCCGATCTTATGGGACTTGCCGGTGTAGTAGAGGATCCGCTCCGTCGTCGTCGTCTTCCCGGCGTCGATGTGCGCCATGATGCCGAAGTTGCGGTAGTCTTCGATTTTGTGCGTGCGGGGCATAGCGGAAGCTCTGCTGAAGTTGGGCGTTCGGGTAGCTGAACGAACGGCGCGGGCGGTTTAACTCAAACCGCCCGCGCCGGAAAGCGATGGATGCCGGGTCTTACCAGCGGTAGTGCGAGAAGGCGCGGTTCGCCTCGGCCATCTTGTGCGTGTCTTCACGCTTCTTGACGGCGGTGCCACGGTTCGAGGAGGCGTCCAGCAGTTCGCCGGCCAGCTTCTCGGTCATGGTGTTCTCGCCACGCTTGCGGGCGGCGGTGACCAGCCAACGGATGGCCAGGGCCTTGCGGCGATCCGGACGGACTTCAACGGGCACCTGATAGGTGGCGCCGCCGACCCGGCGGGAGCGGACTTCGATGCCCGGCGCAACGTTTTCCAGGGCCGCGTGGAAGGTTTCCAGCGGCGTCTGGTCTTTACGCTTGGCTTCGAGGATGTCGAAAGCGCCGTACAGGATGTTTTCGGCGACGGCTTTTTTGCCTTCGTACATCACGTAGTTCATGAACTTGGTGACGGTGAGGTCGCCGAACTTGGGATCCGGCAGGACTTCTCGTTTATCGGCGCGACGGCGACGGGACATTCTTCTTATTCCTTACTTAGGACGCTTGGCGCCGTAGAGCGAACGACGCTGCTTGCGGTCCTTGACCCCTTGGGTGTCGAGCACGCCGCGCAGGATGTGATAGCGGACGCCCGGAAGGTCCTTCACCCGGCCCCCGCGGATGAGCACGACGGAGTGCTCCTGCAGGTTATGGCCTTCGCCGGGGATGTAGCACACCGCTTCGATGCCGGTGGTCAGGCGCACCTTGGCGACCTTACGAAGCGCGGAGTTCGGCTTCTTCGGGGTCGTCGTGTAGACGCGGGTGCAAACGCCACGGCGCTGGGGGCAGCCCTTCAGGGCCGGCACCTTGTTGCGCGACGGCTTGTCCTGCCGAGGCTTGCGGATGAGCTGGTTGACTGTAGGCATCTAATCTCTGCTCTGGAGGCGTGTGCCGTTTGGCCGTGGCGCCTCGATAAGGGTTCGGTTTGTCTCGGTTTTCGAAACCACCCGCTGAACGCAAAAACTCGCCGGCGCGCGATCTCCTGCGTTCCGGCGGGCCTGCCCATCCGTCGCCGGACAGCCGTTCATCGGGGCTGAGGAGAATCCCCGGCCTCGAAAGGAGCGCGGTTCATACTCGCGTAGCCACCAGTCGTCAACGCTTGTGAACAAAAGGGCTTTTCGCTCCTCGCCGCCCGCATTCCGTCACGAATTCGCCGCGCCGGAGGAAGATCAATGGCCACGGTTGCAACCCAGGAGAGCCGATGGGCTCGATGCGCCGATATAGGCTGTACGTCCTGCTCGGCGTCTCGGGTGTCGCGCATCTGGCGGCGCTCACGGTGCTAGGCCTGCAACATCCCGAGCTTCGCCTAGCGCCTGCGCCACCTGTGATGGAAGTCGAGGTCGTACCCTTCTATGCCCTTCGCCGCCCGGCGCCCGCGGCTGAGCGTCAGCCGTCCATCATTGAGCGGCCCATCAGGCCCAGGCGCACGCTGAGGCCTGACGAGACGCCCCAGGTCGCGCCGCTGGTGACGCCCAATGCGCCCGCCGCCGCGCGGGGCCCATGGGCCGTCTCTCCGGCCATGCCGGGCGTCTCTGCGCCGCCAGCAGACTTACGGCAGGCGCTGCGGAGGGGCGCGGCCGGATGCGCCAGCCCTGCCCTCCTCAGCCGCGAAGAACGTGAGGCCTGTCAGGAGCGACTGGGCGCGGGCGCGAAGGACGCTCCGTTCATCGAGCCGCCGATCGCCGCGGACAAGAAACGAGAGTTCGACAAGGCGGCGGCCCGTAATCGCGCCAAGTGGCGCGAGCGCGAAGGCCCGATGACCGCGCCGGTCCCCTCGGGGCCCAGCAGCCCGTCGCAGGCGCCCAACCCCTTCCCTGAGGTCTGGACGCCGCGTCAGTAGCCGACGTCAGTCGAAGATGTCGAAGATGTCGAAGCCCTTCTTCTTCTTTTTGTGCCGGTAGTAGTCGTCCTCGTCGTAGCGGTAGCGCTTGCGATCGGCGTCATAGGGATGACTGCGCTTCCAGGCCTCAGGATCGCGGTGGAAGCTGTCCAGTTCGCGGTCGAACCGCTCGCGGGCCTGGACCTCGCCCTGCTGGCCTTCGCGGCCGGCGCCGAGGATCTTCTCGAGTTCCCCGCGGTCGAGCCAGACCCCGCGGCAGCCTGGGCACATGTCCAGTTCGACGCCTGAACGGGCGACATTCTGCATCGAGACGTTGCAGTTGGGGCAGAGCAGAAGCGGCATGAAGGTCCTCCTTGAGCGTGACACTTAGGAAGCCGGACCGCCCACTGCGACCTGCGGGCAAAGAAAAACGGCCCGGGATCGCTCCCGGGCCGCTCTTTAGCTCTCTGACTGGAGAGCGGTCTTAGCTCTCGACCTTCTCGGCCTCCGCGTCGACCGCGATGACCTCCGGCAGCGGCTCCATCGCCTCTTCGCGGCTGGCCGCAAGGGCTTCGTCGCGCTTGGCGGCGATGCGCTGCAGGTTGCGCAGGTACGAACCGGTGCCGGCCGGGATCAGACGGCCCACGATCACGTTCTCCTTCAGGCCTTCCAGGGTGTCGCTCTTGCCCTGGACGGACGCTTCGGTGAGGACGCGGGTGGTTTCCTGGAACGACGCCGCCGAGATGAAGCTGCGGGTTTGCAACGACGCCTTGGTGATGCCGAGCAGGACCGGCTGGGTGATCGCCAGGCGACCGCCGCGGGCTTCAGCCTTGGCGTTCTCCTCGTTGATCTCCGTCATATCCAGGTGGTCGCCCTTGAGCAGGCCGGTGTCGCCCGGCTCGAGGATTTCACCCTTCTGCAGCATCTGACGGACGATCGTCTCGATGTGCTTGTCGTTAATCGGCACGCCCTGGAGGCGGTAGACCTCCTGGATCTCGTCAACCAGGAACTCGGCCAGCGCCTCGATGCCCAGGATGCGCAGGATGTCGTGCGGATCCGGGTTGCCGTCGATCAGGTACTCGCCCTTGCGGATGATGTCCCCGTCGTGGACGGCGATGTGCTTGCCCTTCGGGATCAGGAACTCGACCGGTTCGCCACCATCCTCGGGGGTGATCTTGATCCGGCGCTTGTTCTTGTAGTCCCGACCGAATTCGACACGGCCGTCCATCTCGGCGATGACCGCGCAGTCCTTCGGACGACGGGCTTCGAAGAGCTCGGCGACGCGCGGCAGACCGCCGGTGATGTCCCGGGTCTTGGCGCTTTCCGTCGAGACGCGCGCCAGGACTTCACCCGGCCGGATCTCGTCGCCGTCGCCAACCGAAAGGATGGCGCCGACCGGCAGCAGGTAACGAGCCTCACCGCCGTTGGAGATGCGCATATAGGCGCCGTCGGCTCCGATCACCGACATGGCCGGACGCAGGTCCGAACCCTTGGTCGATGCGCGCCAGTCGATGACAACGCGGTTGGAGATGCCGGTGGCTTCATCGGCTTCTTCACGGACCGAGACGTTCTCGACCAGGTCCTCGAAGCGGACCTTGCCGCCCACTTCGGAGATGATCGGGTTCGAGTAGGGGTCCCATTCGGCCAGACGCTGGCCGCGCTTGACCTTGTCGCCGTCCTTGACCTTCAGGCGCGCGCCATACGGCGGCTTGTAGGACTCGCGGTCCTTGCCATCGACCTGGACGGTGATCTGCAGGTTGCGGCTCAGCACCACGAAGTCGCCGTCCGGAGCCTGGACGGTCATGCCGCCGATGATCCGGGCCACGCCCTCGTTGCCGGTTTCGAAGAACGACTGCTCGGCCACCTGGGCGGTGCCGCCGATGTGGAAGGTCCGCATGGTCAGCTGGGTGCCGGGCTCGCCGATGGATTGGGCGGCGATGACGCCGACCGCTTCACCGATGTTGACCGGAGTACCACGGGCCAGGTCGCGGCCGTAGCAGGCGCCGCAGACGCCGACCTTGGCTTCGCAGGTCAGGACCGAGCGCACCTTCACCGACTGGACGCCGGCGGCGTCCACCAGGTCGCACATGTTCTCGTCGAAGTACGAGTCGGCCGGGGCGATGACCTCGCCGGTGCCCGGATCCTTCACGTCCTCGGCCGAGAAGCGGCCCAGGATGCGCAGGCCCAGCGAGACCAGGACGTCGCCGCCCTCGACGACGGCGCGCAGGGTGATGCCCCGCGTGGTGCCGCAGTCTTCCTCGTTGATGATGCAGTCCTGCGCCACGTCGACCAGACGACGCGTCAGATAGCCGGAGTTGGCGGTCTTCAGCGCGGTGTCGGCCAGGCCCTTACGAGCGCCGTGGGTGGAGTTGAAGTACTCCTGGACGGACAGGCCTTCCTTGAAGTTCGAGATGATCGGCGTCTCGATGATCTCGCCGGACGGCTTGGCCATCAGGCCGCGCATCCCGCCGAGTTGCTTCATCTGGGCCTGCGAACCGCGGGCGCCGGAGTTGGCCATCATGAAGATCGAGTTGATCTCCTTTTCGCGGCCGGTCTCGTCCTTCTCGGCGGTCGAGATTTCCAACATCATTTCGTCGGCGACGCGGTCGGTGGCCTTGGCCCACGCGTCAACGACCTTGTTGTACTTCTCGCCCTTGGTGATCAGGCCGTCGGCGTACTGCTGCTCGTACTCTTCGACCAGCTTGCGGGTCTGCTCGACGATCGGCTTCTTCCGCTCGGGGATGATGATGTCATCCTTGCCGAAGGAGATGCCGGCTTTCGCTGCTTCCTTGAAGCCCAGCGCCATGATCTGGTCGGCGAAGATGACCGTCGCCTTCTGACCGCAGTGGCGGTAGACGGTGTCGATCAGGTTGCCGATTTCCTTCTTGGTCAGGTTCTTCTCAAGAAGACGATGGCCGACCGCCGGGTGGTGCGGGAACAGCGCCGAGATCTTCATCCGACCCGGCGTCGTATCGATCACCTTGCGGACCAGAACGCCTTCGGCGTTCATTTCCGAGTGGCGGGCTTTGATCTTGGTGTGCAGCGTCACGACCTTGGCGTCGAGCGCCGCGTCGATCTCACCGAGGTCGGCGAACAGCTTGCCCTCGCCCGGTTCCTTATCCTTGGCCAGCGACAGGTAGTAGAGGCCCAGGACGATGTCCTGCGACGGCACGATGATCGGACGACCGTTCGCGGGCGACAGGATGTTGTTCGTCGACATCATCAGCACGCGCGCTTCCAGCTGGGCTTCCAGCGAGAGCGGGACGTGGACGGCCATCTGGTCGCCGTCGAAGTCGGCGTTGAAGGCGGCGCAGACCAGCGGGTGAAGCTGGATGGCCTTACCCTCGATCAGCTTGGGCTCGAACGCCTGGATGCCCAGACGGTGAAGCGTCGGCGCGCGGTTCAGCAGAACCGGGTGCTCGCGGATGACCTCGTCCAGGATGTCCCAGACCGCCGGCTGCTCGCGCTCGACCATGCGCTTGGACTGCTTGACGGTGCCCGACAGGCCCTTGGCGTCCAGGCGCGCATAGATGAACGGCTTGAACAGCTCGAGCGCCATCTTCTTCGGCAGGCCGCACTCGTGCAGCTTCAGCTCCGGACCGACGACGATGACCGAACGGCCCGAATAGTCGACGCGCTTGCCGAGCAGGTTCTGACGGAAGCGGCCTTGCTTGCCCTTCAGCATGTCGGCCAGCGACTTCAGCGGACGCTTGTTGGCGCCCGTGATCACGCGGCCGCGGCGGCCGTTGTCGAACAGGGCGTCCACGGCTTCCTGCAGCATCCGCTTTTCGTTGCGGATGATGATGTCCGGGGCGCGCAGCTCGATGAGGCGCTTCAGACGGTTGTTCCGGTTGATGACCCGGCGATAGAGGTCGTTCAGATCGGAGGTCGCGAAACGACCGCCGTCCAGCGGCACCAGCGGGCGCAGTTCCGGCGGGATCACCGGCACGACCGACAGGATCATCCACTCGGCCTTGTTGCCGCTCTCGATGAAGCTCTCGATGAGCTTCAGACGCTTGGACGTCTTCTTGAGCTTCATTTCCGAGGTGATGGTGAGGAGTTCCTCACGCAGGCGGTCGGCTTCCTTCGGAAGGTCGATCGCCTTGAGCAGGCCCTGGACCGCTTCGGCGCCGATCTCGGCGGTGAAGCTGTCGTCGCCGTACTCTTCCTGAGCGCGCATGTAGTCGTCTTCCGACAGCAGCTGGTGCTGCTTCAGAGGCGTCAGGCCCGGCTCGGTGACGATGTAGTATTCGAAGTAGAGGACGCGTTCGATGTCCTTCAGCGCCATGTCGAGCATCATCGAGATGCGGCTCGGCAGCGACTTCAGGAACCAGATGTGGGCGACCGGCGAGGCCAGTTCGATATGGCCCATCCGCTCGCGACGGACGCGCGCCAGGGTGACCTCGACGCCGCACTTCTCGCAGATGATGCCCTTGTACTTCATGCGCTTGTACTTGCCGCACAGGCATTCGTAGTCCTTGGTCGGGCCAAAGATACGGGCGCAGAACAGGCCATCGCGTTCCGGCTTAAAGGTCCGGTAGTTGATGGTCTCGGGCTTCTTGATCTCGCCGAACGACCACGAGCGGATCTTTTCCGGCGAGGCCAGGGCGATACGGATACGGTCGAAGGTCGGAGCGGCCTGGACCGGATTGAAGATATTCAGGACTTCCTGGTTCATCGATTTTCCAGTTCGTCAGTATTTCGAAAGGCGATGGAGAGGAGCTGACGGCCCCTCCCCCCGCACAAGCGGCGAAGTCGAAGCGCGGCCTTAGCCGTTCTCCAGCTCCACATTCAGACCCAGCGAGCGCATTTCCTTCACGAGCACGTTGAAGCTCTCGGGGATGCCGGCTTCGAAGGTGTCGTCGCCGCGGACGATGGACTCGTAGACCTTGGTCCGGCCGGCCACGTCGTCGGACTTCACCGTCAGCATTTCCTGCAGGGTGTAGGCCGCGCCGTAGGCTTCCAGAGCCCACACTTCCATTTCCCCGAAGCGCTGACCGCCGAACTGCGCCTTACCGCCCAGCGGCTGCTGGGTGACGAGCGAGTACGGGCCGATCGAACGGGCGTGGATCTTGTCGTCGACCAGGTGGTGCAGCTTCAGCATGTAGATGTAGCCGACCGTGACCGGACGCTTGAACTGCTCGCCGGTCTGGCCGTCGTACAGGATCGATTGACCCGAACGCGCCAGGCCCGCCGATTCCAGCAGGTTCTCGATGTCGTCGATGTGGGCGCCGTCGAAGACCGGGGTCGCATAGGGCACGCCCTTCGACAGGTTCTTCGCCAGTTCGATCAAGTCTTCGGTCGTATCGGGAAGCTCCTGATCCGGACCGTAGATCTGACGCAGGTGATCAATCAGGGCCTGCTTCTGGCCGCCGTTCTGCCAGGCTTCCAGCAGGTCGGCGATCTGTTTGCCGAGGCCCGCAGCCGCCCAACCGAGGTGGGTTTCGAAGATCTGGCCGACGTTCATCCGCGATGGCACGCCCAGCGGGTTCAGCACGATGTCCACGTGCTGGCCGCTTTCCAGGTACGGCATGTCCTCGATCGGCAGGATCTTGGAGATGACGCCCTTGTTGCCGTGACGGCCGGCCATCTTGTCCCCGGGCTGAAGCTTGCGCTTCACGGCCACGAAGACCTTGACCATCTTCATCACGCCCGGAGGCAGTTCGTCGCCGCGCTGCAGCTTGTCGACCTTGTCCTCAAAACGACGGTCGAGGCGCTTGCGGGCCTCGTCGAACTGACGGCGCATGGCCTCCAGCTCGCCCATCGCCTTTTCGTCGTCCATGGCGATCTGCCACCACAGACCCGGCGCGATCTCTTCCAGCTTCTCGGTCGTGATCTCGCCGCGGCCCAGGCCCTTCGGACCCGAGACGGCGGTCTTGCCGATCAGCAGTTCGCGCAGGCGGACGGTCATGTTGCGGTTCAGGATCGCGAACTCGTCGTCGCGGTCCTTGCCCAGGCGGTCGATCTCGGCGCGCTCGATGGCCATCGCGCGCTCGTCCTTGTCCACACCGTGACGGTTGAAGACGCGGACTTCCACGATCGTGCCGGCCACGCCCGGCGGCAGGCGCAGGGACGTGTCGCGCACGTCCGAAGCCTTTTCGCCGAAGATGGCGCGCAGCAGCTTTTCTTCCGGCGTCATCGGGCTTTCGCCCTTCGGCGTCACCTTGCCGACCAGGATGTCGCCCGGCTGGACTTCGGCGCCGATCGCCACGATGCCCGCTTCGTCGAGGTTGCGCAGGGCTTCCTCGCCGACGTTCGGGATGTCGCGGGTGATTTCTTCCGGACCCAGCTTGGTGTCGCGGGCCATCACCTCGAACTCCTCGAGGTGGATCGAGGTGAAGATGTCGTCGCGCACGATGCGCTCGGAGATCAGGATCGAGTCCTCGAAGTTGTAGCCGTTCCACGGCATGAACGCGACGAGGGTGTTGCGGCCCAGGGCCAGTTCGCCCAGCTCGGTCGAGGGACCGTCGGCGATGACGTCGCCCGAAGCCACCTTGTCGCCCACGCGGACCAGCGGACGCTGGTTGATGCAGGTCGAGGTGTTCGAACGCTGGAACTTCTGCAGACGGTAGATGTCGACGCCAGCCTTGGTCGGGTCGGTCTCTTCCGTGGCGCGGATGACGATCCGGGTGCCGTCGATCTGCTCGACCACGCCGGCGCGGCGGGCGACCACGACAGCGCCGGAGTCGACGGCCACGATCGCTTCCATGCCGGTGCCGACCAGCGGCGCATCCGATTGGATGAGCGGCACGGCCTGCTTCTGCATGTTCGAGCCCATGAGCGCGCGGTTGGCGTCATCGTTCTCGAGGAAGGGGATCAGCGAAGCGGCGACCGAGACGACCTGCTTCGGCGACACGTCCATCAGGTCGACGGTGTCCTTCGGCAGCAGCGAAGGTTCGCCGTTGATCCGGCCGGGGACCAGGTCCTCGACGATCTCGCCCTTGTCCAACTTGATGTTGGCCTGGGCGATGACGTGCTTGGCCTCTTCCATCGCCGACATGTAGACGACTTCGTCGGTCGTCTTGCCGTCCTTGATGCGCCGGTAGGGGCTCTCGATGAAGCCGTACTTGTTGACCACGGCGTGCGTGGCCAGCGAGTTGATCAGGCCGATGTTCGGGCCTTCCGGCGTTTCAATCGGGCAGATCCGGCCGTAGTGGGTCGGGTGCACGTCGCGGACTTCAAAGCCGGCGCGCTCGCGGGTCAGACCGCCCGGGCCAAGCGCCGAGAGACGGCGCTTGTGGGTGATTTCCGACAGCGGGTTGGTCTGGTCCATGAACTGCGAGAGCTGCGAGGATCCGAAGAACTCGCGGACGGCGGCGGCCGCCGGCTTCGCATTGATCAGGTCGTGCGGCATGACCGTGTCGATATCGACCGAGCTCATGCGTTCCTTGATGGCGCGCTCCATGCGGAGCAGGCCGACGCGGTACTGGTTTTCAAGCAGCTCGCCGACCGAACGCACCCGGCGGTTGCCGAGGTTGTCGATGTCGTCGATTTCGCCCTTGCCGTCGCGCAGGCCCACCAGGGTCTGCAGAACCGCCAGCACGTCTTCCTTGCGCAGGATGCGCACGTCGTCGGGGCAATCCAGCTCCAGACGCATGTTCATCTTTACGCGGCCGACCGACGAGAGGTCGTAGCGCTCGCCGTCGAAGAACAGCGACTTGAACATCGCCTCGGCGGCTTCCACCGTCGGCGGCTCGCCCGGACGCATGACGCGGTAGATGTCGAACAGCGCGTCTTCACGGCTGTTGTTCTTGTCCACGCGCAGGGTGTTGCGGATATAGGCGCCGACCGTGGCTTCATCGACGTCGAGGATGTCGAGCTTGTCGAAGCCTTGCTCTTCCAGGGCGGCGAGAAGCGCCGCGTCCAGTTCGTCGCCGGCTTCGGCGTAGATTTCGCCGGTCTCGAAGTTGACCAGGTCGCCGGCCAGGTAGCGGCCGAACAGCGCCTCGGGGGCCAGCAGCAGGGTCTTCAGACCCGCGTCGGCGAACTTCTTGGCGTTACGGGCGGAGATCTTCTGGCCGGCCGGAGCCACTTCTTCGCCGGTTTCGGCGTCGATCAGGGCGTAGTCCGGCTTGGCCCCGCGCCAGCGCTCGGCCTTGTAAGGCGCGGTCCAGCCGGCGGCGCCCTTCTTCGGATCCGTGCGCTTTTCGTAGGTCACGGTGTCATAGAAGGTGGAGAGGATCTCCTCCCCGTCCATGCCCAGGCCCATCAGGAAAGTGGTCGCCGGCAGCTTACGGCGGCGGTCGATACGGACGTAGACGATGTCCTTGGCGTCGAACTCGAAGTCGAGCCACGAACCGCGGTACGGGATCACGCGGGCGGCGAACAGCAGCTTGCCCGACGCGTGGGTCTTGCCCTTGTCGTGGTCGAAGAACACGCCCGGCGAACGGTGCATCTGCGAGACGATGACCCGCTGCGTGCCGTTGACGATGAAGGTGCCCTTCTCGGTCATGAGCGGGATATCGCCCATGTAGACGTCCTGCTCCTTGATGTCCTTCACGGAGCGGGCGCCGGTCTCTTCATCGGTTTCGAACACGATGAGGCGCAGCTTAACCTTCAGCGGCGCGGCGTAGGTCATGTCGCGCTGGACGCATTCCTCGACGTCGTACTTCGGCTCTTCGAACTCGTACGAGACGTATTCCAGCACGGCGCGTTCGTTGAAGTCCTTGATCGGGAAGACCGACCGGAAGACAGCCTCGACGCCCTCTTCGCGGCGTTCGCCGGCGCGAGTCTCACGTTGCAGGAACTGTTCGTAGGAGGAGCGCTGAACCTCGATGAGGTTCGGCATTTGCACGGCTTCGGGGATGCGGCCGAAAGACTTCCGGATCCGCTTCTTTCCAGTGAAGGATTGCGCCATTTTGTTCCCTTGAGCGACGCCCGGAACGGTTTCCGTGCGCCAGGTCGTGTTGTCCTGCGTCCACCCTCGAACGCCCTTGCGGGCGCCGGACGCTGGAAGCCCCTGTTTCGCCAGGGGCGCTCCCTCGCATGGCCGGAGGGCGGCGGGCCATGCCTCGGAGCGTGCGCGCTTGAAAAGTCGCCTGAGCGACGAATCCGAAATTTCGCGAAGAGAGCCAGATAGGCGTTTTATGCGGCGAAGGGAACCCCCTTTCCACATGAAAATGGAACGGCGTGGGCAATCGACTCCACGCCGCTCCATCTTGGTCGGACCCGGGTGTCTCCCGGGGACATCCTTCGATCTCTCGTTAGCTGCGTGACGTCAACCGGCGAGCCGCTCCGCCGGTTCCAATTCACCGACTGATCCACAGAAAAGGGCGCCCGCCGCCTTCGCCTTGGGCAGCCGGAGCGCGAGAACTGTCAGCAGCCGCCTCAGACGGATGCTAACATTCTGTTTTTGCTTGCCATTATTCAAATCAGCCGGAAGCTTCACAGCAGCTGGACGCACGCTCACGCGTTCTACATGCAAGGAGGCGACACATGGTTGTCAGCGCCGACTTCCAACGGCAGCTCGAAGGATATGGCCTGACCACGGCGGAAATCCTCTATCGGATGCCCGACCACCCCGCCCTGCTCCAGAGCTACCTCTGGCAGGAGTACGACCTCTACCCCCGGTTCCCCAACCTGCACCGGTTCCTGGACTTCTGGAGCCATCGCCTCGACGGCGTGTTGCACACCATCACCGTCGCCCACCGCGACCTGATCCGCCCGGCCGAGTTCCGCATCGCCCGCGACATCTGCAAGCTGCACTAGGCGCACATAGAAAACGGGCCCGGAGGTTTCCCTCCGGGCCCGTTCGAAAGACGCAGAAGCTGCGCCGTCCAGCTTACTTCACTTGGACGGTGGCGCCGGCTTCTTCGAGCTTCTTCTTCACTTCTTCAGCGACTTGCTTCGAGACGTTCTCGACGACGTTCTGCGGAGCGCCTTCGACCAGGTCCTTGGCTTCCTTCAGGCCGAGGTCCGGACGGACGCCGCGGACTTCCTTGATCACGTTGATCTTCTTGTCGCCGCCGGCGGTCAGAACAACGGTGAACTCGGTTTGCTCTTCGGCGGCTTCGGCCGGAGCAGCGGCGCCACCAACGGCGGCGACGGCGACCGGAGCGGCGGCCGAGACGCCCCACTTGTCTTCCAGCAGCTTCGAGAGTTCAGCGGCTTCCAGAACGGTCAGGGCCGACAGTTCTTCGACGATCTTTTCAAGCTTCGACATAGTTTAGGTCCTTACGGAAATAGAGAGGTTGTGTTCGGGAATGACGATCAGGCGGCGTCTTTGGCGGCATAAGCGCCCATGACGCGAGCCAGCTGACCAGCCGGAGCCTGCAGAACGCCGGCGACCTTGGTGGCCGGGGCTTGCAGAAGGCCGATGATCTTGCCGCGGAGCTGGTCCAGCGAAGGCAGGGTCGCCAGGGCGGCGACGGCCTTTTGGTCCAGAACCTCGGTCCCCATGAAGCCGCCGACGATGGAGAACTTGTCGTTCCCCTTGGCGAATTCAGCAGTGACCTTGGCGGCGGTGACGGGGTCCGGCGCATAGGCGATGGCGACCGGGCCGGTGAACAGGGCGTCGCCCGCTTCACCGATCGAGCCGTCCAGAGCCTTTTGAGCCAGGGTGTTCTTCACCACCTTCAGCGCGGCGCCTTCCTTGCGGAGACGCAGGCGAAGATCAGTCATTTCCGCAACGGTCAGACCCAGGTTGTGGGTCACGACCACGGCGCCGGCGTCGGCGAAGACGCCCTTAAGCGTCTCGATAGACTCCTGCTTTTGAGCGCGGTCCATTGCGGTCTCCATACTCAGATAGATCGCCGGACGATTCCGACGACCGCAGCAGAACGACCCATGCGAAGGCACGAACCCGCGCGCGGATCGTTTAGGCCTGTCCTTTTCGGGAGAAGTCGCAGGTCACGCGCCCATCGAAGCCGATGGCCGGCGGAACCTCATCTTCCCGTCTCCCTATGGCCGAGGAAGGGCTCTTCCTCGTGTCACGGTCCCAGGCGGCCCCTGGGTCCCCACAGTTCTTGGACAGGATGGAAGGGCGAACCCTTCCGTCCACGCCGCCCCTTGCGAGACGACGAAACTCTAGAAGGCGCGGCTCTTACACGTAGTTGATCAGATAGGCAATCGCCTCGACGTCGGGCGATCGACGGCTCAGCCAACTCGCGGGCGCGTGGCGATCACCGCCGTGGTCAGCATGACCGCATAGGCCCACAGGACGAACGCGCCGAACAGCGGCGCGTGGTCGGGGGGAAAGTTCGGCAGCACGTGCGTGAAGAACACCGTCACGGCGGCGTCCAGGACCATCTGCGGCGCCACGAACGACACCAGCGCGGCCAAGCGATGGCGCTGATCGATCTTGCGCAGGAAGAGCAGCGTGGCGACCACCAGTCCCGTAGCCGAGATCAATCCGGTGATCAGCAGCGTCCAGGCCGGCCGGTCGACCCAGGCGCTGGGCAGCAGCCGCAAAACCAGGGTGGAGACCGCCCAGACGAATGTCCCGCGCGCGGCGAACCAGAGATAGAGGTGCAGCGCGCCCTTGCTCTGCGCCTGCGCCGCGTCCTCGGTCGCCAGTCCCGCCAACTCGACCTTCTCCATCGCGGTCGCCCTCTCGCGTTCCGGCCGAGCTTAGCCCGCCCGCGAACGAAAGGAAGGGCTCAGCCCGTCCACTGCGCTGCGCGCTTGTCCATCCAGGCCTTAACTCCCTCCTTGTAGTCGGGGTCCTTGATCATCGCCTCAAGCAGCCGTTCGGCCTCCGTCACCGCCGCCGCGGCGTCGCGATGCAGGTCGCGATAGATCTGGCGCTTGGTCTCCCGAGCCGAGCCGGGCGCGACGTTCCGGGCCAGGGTGCGGGCATAGTCCATCACCGCCGGCATCAGGGCCTCTGGCTCCGTCAGCCGGTTCAGGAACCCCATGGCCGCCGCCTCGTCCGACGTGAAGGTCCGGCTGGACAGCAGGATGTCGTTGGCGTGGGTCAGGCCGACGATCCTCGGCAGCACCCAGGAGAGGCCGAACTCGGCCGGGAAGTTGAAACGCCCGTGCGCCGCGGTGAACTTCACGTTCCTGGCGGCAAAGCGCAGATCGGCAAAGGCCGCCAGCACCAGTCCGACCCCGGCGGCCGCGCCGTTGATCGCGGCGATGATCGGCTTGCCCACCCCAAAGTGATAGGCGAACGCCGCATCGAAGTTCGGATCGACGCCGAAGCCAGGCCGGGCGATGTCGTCGCTCGTCCCGGGATCGTAGCGCCCTTTGTCCGAGTGCCCCTCCAGCGCGCCCAGGTCGGCGCCGGCGCAGAAGGCCTGCCCTTCCGGATCGCCGGTGACGACGATCACCCGCACGGCCTTGTCGGCGTCTGCCTCGCGCAGCAGCCAGCGGTACTCGGTGTGCATTCGCCCGGTCCAGGCGTTGCGGCGCTTGGGCCGGCTGAGGGTGATCACCGCCACGCCGTCGCTCACCTCGTACCTGGTGGTCTTCAGCTCCATGCCCGGCCTCCTGACGCCTGGCCCATAGAAGCCCGTTCTCAGGCAAAGAAAAAGGGAGCGGTCTTGCGACCGCTCCCCTTCGAACTCTTCCGAGATCGATTGGCGTTAGACGCCGATCGAACCGGTATCCACCTTGAAGCCCGGGCCCATCGTCGACGACAGGCTGATCTTCTTGATGTAGGTGCCCTTGGCGCCCGACGGCTTGGCCTTGTTCAGCGCGTCCACGAGAGCGCGGACGTTGATGAGCAGGGCTTCTTCCGAGAACGAGGCCTTACCGATGCCGGCGTGAATGATGCCGGTCTTTTCGGTGCGGAACTCGATGGCGCCGCCCTTGGCGTCCTTCACGGCTTGGCCGACGTTCGGGGTCACGGTGCCGACGCGCGGGTTCGGCATCAGGCCGCGCGGGCCGAGCACCTTACCCAGACGGCCGACGAGGGCCATCATGTCCGGCGTCGCGATGACGCGGTCGAAGTCCATGAAGCCGCCTTGGATGCGTTCCACCAGCTCTTCGGCGCCGACGATGTCGGCCCCGGCGGCGGTGGCTTCGGCAGCCTTGGCGTCCTTGGCGATGACGGCGACGCGGACGTCGCGGCCGGTGCCCGAGGGCAGGCTCACCACGCCGCGGACCTGTTGGTCGGCGTGACGCGGGTCAACGCCCAGATTGACGGCGATTTCGATCGACTCGTCGAACTTGGCCGTGGCGTTGGCCTTGACCAGGGCGACGGCGGCTTCGACGGCGTGGGCGGCGTTACGGTCGCCGGTCCAGGCTTGGATGCGCTTGGGTTGCTTAGCCATGTGCTTAGGCCTCCACGATTTCGAGGCCCATCGAGCGCGCGGAGCCCTCGATGATCTTGGCGGCGGCTTCAACGTCGTTCGCGTTGAGGTCCTTCATCTTCTTCTCGGCGATTTCACGCAGCTGGCTGCGCGAGATCTTGCCGGCGTTCTCACGGCCCGGAGCCTTCGAACCCGACTTCAGGCCCAGGGCCTGCTTGATGAAGTGGGTGGCCGGCGGGGTCTTCGTGACGAAGGTGAAGGACTTGTCCTGGTAGACCGTGATCACGGTCGGCAGGGGGGTGCCCTTGGCTTCCTTCTCGGTGCGCGCGTTGAACTCTTTGCAGAAGCCCATGATGTTGACGCCGCGCTGACCCAGCGCCGGGCCGATCGGCGGCGACGGGGTGGCGGAGCCCGCGGGCACCTGCAGCTTGATATAGCCCAGAATCTTCTTGGCCATTGTTTCTCCTCGTGACCGGAAGCCGGTCGGTTGAGCCGTGGTGCGGGGTTAGGTGGCCCTCCCCTCCCACGGATTTGATGCGCATGCGCGCAGACCGGACGACGAGTCGCCGACCGGAAGGGCGCGCTCATAGCAGGCTAGGACGTGCCCCGCAACGCCCAGCGCCGGAATGGAAAAGGGCGACGCCCGAAAGCGCCGCCCCTGAATTCCTGAACCGTCGTCGGCTCGCGTCGGCGTCAGACGTTCTTTTCGACCTGGCCATACTCGAGCTCGACCGGCGTGGCGCGGCCGAAGATCGACACGGTGACGCGCAGACGGGCGCGCTCCTCGTCGACATGCTCGACCGAGCCGTTGAAGCTTGCGAACGGGCCGTCGGTGACGCGGACCTGCTCACCGATCTCGAAGGAGATGGTCGGCTTGGGCCGCTCAACGCCCTCTTCGATGGCGCCGATGATGCGGGCGACTTCCTTTTCGGACACCGGCATGGGCTTGGAACCCGAGCCGAGGAAGCCGGTCACCTTCGGGGTGTTCTTGATGAGGTGGTAGGCCTCATCGGTGAGCTCCATCTTCACCAGCACGTAGCCGGGGAAGAACTTGCGCTCGGCGTTGACCTTGCGGCCGCGGCGGATCTCGACGACGTCTTCGGTCGGAACCAGGATGTCGGAGAAGTTCTCCTCCAGGCCCTGGCTCTTGGCCTGTTCACGGATCGACTCGGCCACCTTCTTCTCGAAATTCGAGTAGGCGTGGACGATGTACCACTTGTGGCGCGGGTTCGGCGCGATCGGGGCTTCGGCGTTCATATCTCTCATCAACCCCCGTTCGCGAGCTTGAGCACGAGATTCATGCTCGCACCCAGTCCCAGATCGACCACCGCCAGGAAGGCGCAGGCGATCACAACCATGATCCCGACCATCACCGAGGTGATCCAGGTCTCTTTGCGGGTGGTCCACGTGATCTTGCGGGCTTCAGCGCGAACTTCCCGGGCGAACTGCGCCGGGCTGGTGCGCTTCTTCTTGGCCGGCGCGTCCTTCGCCAGGGCCGAGGCAGGGGCGATCGCCGCAGCCGTCTTGCTGGCGCGGTTCTTCATCGCTTGCGGGGATGAACCCGGTTTCCTGGCCATCAGGCTCTTACGACTCTCTATCAGTTGGGCGGCGGACGTTCCGCGCCCGGCATACTCATATAGTGAATGGCAGGAGTGGAGGGACTCGAACCCACGACTTTCGGTTTTGGAGACCGACGCTCTACCAGCTGAGCTACACTCCTACACGGCCTGACCTGACCGTCACAGCCTGCCCTTACTCCGCTTTTCTCGAACCGGAAACCGTTCCGAGCAATGGGTTGGCGAACCGTGGTCTGAGCACCGTTCGTGCCGCCCCTGGCGGTGTAAAATGACAAACTCCAACGATGTCGGGTAGGACGGAGGCGTATGACGCAAACCGGTTTCCATTTCAAGCCTCTTCGGCGCGCGATCGCTGGCGAGGCGGCGGGCGAATGGATCGCTCCGGCGAGCCTGGCGTTCTTCTCGGACAAGGAGCGCACATGCCCGATCCCCGCCAAGACAGCACCGACGCCGCGCGCAACCGCGACGAAGACCTGAAGCCGGGCAGTCCGCCCCGGCCTGCGACCGAGCCGAAGGGCTCGGAAGGCTCGGCGCGCAATTCCAAGACCCTGACCGATCCGGCGACCGGCGAACCCCAGCCTCGCGCGCCGAAACCCAATTAGGACGCCGGCGGCGCCCCAGCGCATTCCAGGCCGAGGTACTCGACCTCGACGTCGCTCATCTTCACGCCGCACGCCGTGACCTCTCCGGCGGCGCGCCCCGTCACCGAGATCCCGACCTTGCGGGACAGATCCACCGCAGGATTGGCCGTGGCCAGGTCATAGACCTTGCCGCCGGACTTGATGGTGACGCAGCCCGTCGTCGGCCCGGCGACGGGGCATCCGACAGCCGTGATCGACTCTCCCTGCGGCGCGGCCGAAGCCTGGGCCTGACCGCCGCCCTGCCCGCTGCAGGCCCCGCACAAAGTGACCGCCAAGGCGATCGCCGACGCACTCCCAAAGGTTACGCGCATGCTGTTTCCGTCCCTCCCGCACACGACACGTCCTTTTCGGACAAACTTGACTGTGCGCCTGGGACATTCGAGCGGCAAATCAAGAATTTGACGCGTGCGTCAAATCCGGAATCGGCGGCTAACTTATTGATTCTAAGACCAGCTCGCCGGGATCAGCGCTTGCCGCCGTCCAGCTCGAAGCTGCGCTCGATCGTGCTGATCCGGTCCTCGACAAGGTTCATCCGCTTCATCGCCAGGTGCGCAGCCCACAGCCCCGCGCGCGCCGCCCGCGGGGTGCGCCGCATGTTCGCCACGGGCAGCTTCCAGCGCCGCAGCAGCCCGCTGGCGTAGTGAGCGCCGTTGGTGATCCGCGTGTCCCAGGTCTGGTAGTCGACCGAGAGCGACACATTGAACACGCCCAGGTTTTCAATCCTGTGCGGCGCGTGCAGGGGCCAGGTGACGGCCATGCCGGGATCGAGGTCGAACACCTGGGCGTTGGCGTCCCATTCGCGCCGATACGGCAGATCCTCGGTGGTCTGCTTGAGCATGATGTCCTCCATGCCCTGCTGAGGCATGTGGGTCTCGTCGCTCGGATAGATCCAGATGCGCTTGCGGCCACGGATGTGGAACAGGCACACCCCAGGCGCATCGGCGTGGAACGGCACTTTGGCCTGGGGCGCCGACATGATCAGCTGTCCCGTCAGTTGCACGGGTCGAAAGCCCGGAGCCTGAGCGGAGATGTCAGCGAACGTCGCGCGGATCGCTTCGCCGAGTTCTTCATAGTGGGTCTCGACGCCGCGCAGTTGAACCCACACCCGGCCCTGCTTCACGCCCTCCAGCACCTCGGCGCCCGGCAACCGCCCGCGCACGCCGGTCTGCATCCGCATCTGTCCGTCGGCGTCGAAGTCGAACAGGTTGATGTCGAACAGATCGGCCGGATAGCGGTCCAGCACCTGGGCCAGGCGGTCGTCGTCGAACAGGCCCGTCTGCGCCAGCCGATGCTCGAAGGTCATCGGGACATGGGCGAAGTCAGCTTTCTGTCGCGCGCTCCAGGCGGCGACCAGCGGCGTGTCGATGCTCATCTGAGAAGTCCCTTTCTACTCGGCCAGCAGGCTGACTAGGCTCGCGCCCAGGCCGAGGCCGACGCCCACACCTATCGAGGCGCCCGGGCGCCGGGCGGCGATGGCGGTGAGGCTGCGCGATGCGGCCGTGACCTGGCCGTCCAGGCGCGGCTCACAGGCGGTGATCCGATCCCAGCGGCGATCGACGCGCTGCCCCGCCTCGCTCAGCGCCTGGCGAAGCCTGGGGGAGCCGGCCAGTGCGAAATCGGCGGTCCGCCGCGCAGCCTCGACCAGCCCGCCGTGCGTGACGTCGCCCTCGAATACATGCGCGGCCGGATCGGCGAAGTCGCGCTTGTAGGTCTCGCCGGCCGGCCCGAAGTCGACGACCGACACCCCCTTTTCGGCCGCGACGCGCAAGGTCTCGAGCGTCGCCAGTGATCCGGGAGAATATCTAGCAAATTCCGTATCGTAGACCGGAAACCAGAGGTGATAGGCGTCACCCGACAACAGGCCCGCCTCGGCCGCGATCAGCCGCCCTCCGGCGCGCAGCGTGGCGAAACGCATGCCGAAGTCCGCATCGCGCCGATCCATCAGCCCGCGCAGGAAGCGCTGCACCCATGGGCTGGCGAAGATGTCGTGCTGCCCCGTCCGCTGCATCTGCTGGCGCTTGAGGCGCAGGATGAAATCCATCGCTTCGCCAGGCTCGGCGGAGAACTCGAACTCGACCGCACCATGGTCCTCGGCCAGCCGCCGCGCCCTGCGCCGCTTGTCCTTGAGGAAGTCTTTCCCGCGCCGCTCAAGATAGGCGTCCACGCCACGCGACAGATCGGCGACCATCGCGATCCGGGTCGCCGCGGCGCCGTCCAGCCCCTGCCCGCCCGCCAGACCGCTGAAGCGAAACCTGCTGGCCCCGAGCGCAGCCATGACGATGCGCAGATCGATGTGCGCCTCGGGCCGCGCCAGAACGCCGTGATAGTCGGTCAGCGGCGCGGCGATCGGCTGGATCAGCCGCCCTCTGCGCTGGAAGGGCAGGAATCCCTCCACGCGGCCCCCACGCGAAATCACGGCGATCTCGGCGCCGGGGGCGGCCTCCCCCGCGACAAGGGCGTAGCGGAGATCGAAATAGGGACTGCGGAAGATCTGGTCGGTGGTGCGAAGCTGGTTCCACTGGGCGCGCGCGGCCGAATCCAGCTGCGCTGGCTTCAGCGTTTCGATCGCCAGTCGCGCGCTCATCTCGCAGCCGCTCCGCCCCAGCGCCGTCTGCGCCCCCTTAGGTTGCGAAGACTAAACTGCGAGCGGTAAACAACGCGTTCTATGCTGACGTTTCGCCGTAGTGTCTAATGTTGGCGGGCGTAGTGCGCCGTTGGGGTCAGCTTGGGAAGACCGACGATGAAGTCATGGTTCGCAGTCGCGGCTGTCGCCGCGCTGTTCAGCGTTCCGGCGCAAGCGCAGCAGCCGCAGGATCAGCGGTGGGGCGGCGGTGGGGGCTGGGCCCCTCCGGGCAGCTATCAGCAGTCCTGCCGCGACATCCGGGTCAATGGCGACACCCTGACGGCCAGTTGCCAGGACAGCCGCGGCCGCTGGACCTACAGCACGCTGCGCTATCGCGATTGCCGCGGCGACGTGGCCAACAGCAACGGTCGCCTCTCCTGCTCGTGGGACAACGGCGGCGGTGGCGGCGGCGGCTGGGGCCAGTTGCCGTCCGGCAGCTATCAGCAGAGCTGTCGCGACGCCCGCGTCAGCGGCGGCACGCTGACCGCAAGCTGTCAGGATGCGCGCGGCCGCTGGAACTACAGCACTCTGAACTTCCGCGACTGCCGCGGCGACATCGGCAACGACAACGGCCGTCTGGTCTGCCGCTGGAGCGGCGGCGGCGGCGGTGGCGGCGGCCCCAATCCGCCGTGGGGCGGCGGCCAGAGCACGCTGATGCTCTTCTCTTCACCGGACTTCGGCGGCCAGGCCTACCAGGCCAATCGCGAGGTCACCAACCTGCCCAGGCAGTTCAATGACAAGGCCATGAGCCTGCGCATCCAGGGCCGCGGCGCCTGGCAGATCTGCAGCGACAGCGACTTCCGCGGCCGCTGCCAGATCTTCGATCGCGACGTCTCCGACCTGCGCCAGTACGGCCTGGGCGAAGCGGTCACCTCGATGCGGCCAGTGAGCGGCCGCCCCTACTGACCTAGGGCGACAACACCGAAAACGAGGCCGCCGGGATCGCTCCCGGCGGCCTTTCTTATGTCCGCGACCCGCCCATCAAAAAGGCCGCCGAGGTTTCCCTCGGCGGCCTGATTGTCTTGGTGGTGGTGAGATCGACTATTCGACGATCTTGGCCACGACGCCGGCGCCGACGG